>NZ_CP125377.1:880000-3280000 GCF_034008315.1 Pseudomonas sp. P8_241
CGTCGTGAAAAGGGAAACAACCCAGACCGTCAGCTAAGGTCCCAAAGTTATGGTTAAGTGGGAAACGATGTGGGAAGGCTTAGACAGCTAGGAGGTTGGCTTAGAAGCAGCCACCCTTTAAAGAAAGCGTAATAGCTCACTAGTCGAGTCGGCCTGCGCGGAAGATGTAACGGGGCTCAAACCATACACCGAAGCTACGGGTATCACTTAGGTGATGCGGTAGAGGAGCGTTCTGTAAGCCTGTGAAGGTGAGTTGAGAAGCTTGCTGGAGGTATCAGAAGTGCGAATGCTGACATGAGTAACGACAATGGGTGTGAAAAACACCCACGCCGAAAGACCAAGGTTTCCTGCGCAACGTTAATCGACGCAGGGTTAGTCGGTCCCTAAGGCGAGGCTGAAAAGCGTAGTCGATGGAAAACAGGTTAATATTCCTGTACTTCTGGTTATTGCGATGGAGGGACGGAGAAGGCTAGGCCAGCTTGGCGTTGGTTGTCCAAGTTTAAGGTGGTAGGCTGGAATCTTAGGTAAATCCGGGATTCTAAGGCCGAGAGCTGATGACGAGTGTTCTTTTAGAACACGAAGTGGTTGATGCCATGCTTCCAAGAAAAGCTTCTAAGCTTCAGGTAACCAGGAACCGTACCCCAAACCGACACAGGTGGTTGGGTAGAGAATACCAAGGCGCTTGAGAGAACTCGGGTGAAGGAACTAGGCAAAATGGCACCGTAACTTCGGGAGAAGGTGCGCCGGTGAGGGTGAAGCATTTACTGCGTAAGCCCACGCCGGTCGAAGATACCAGGCCGCTGCGACTGTTTATTAAAAACACAGCACTCTGCAAACACGAAAGTGGACGTATAGGGTGTGACGCCTGCCCGGTGCCGGAAGGTTAATTGATGGGGTTAGCTAACGCGAAGCTCTTGATCGAAGCCCCGGTAAACGGCGGCCGTAACTATAACGGTCCTAAGGTAGCGAAATTCCTTGTCGGGTAAGTTCCGACCTGCACGAATGGCGTAACGATGGCGGCGCTGTCTCCACCCGAGACTCAGTGAAATTGAAATCGCTGTGAAGATGCAGTGTATCCGCGGCTAGACGGAAAGACCCCGTGAACCTTTACTATAGCTTTGCACTGGACTTTGAATTTGCTTGTGTAGGATAGGTGGGAGGCTTTGAAGCGTGGACGCCAGTTCGCGTGGAGCCAACCTTGAAATACCACCCTGGCAACTTTGAGGTTCTAACTCAGGTCCGTTATCCGGATCGAGGACAGTGTATGGTGGGTAGTTTGACTGGGGCGGTCTCCTCCTAAAGAGTAACGGAGGAGTACGAAGGTGCGCTCAGACCGGTCGGAAATCGGTCGTAGAGTATAAAGGCAAAAGCGCGCTTGACTGCGAGACAGACACGTCGAGCAGGTACGAAAGTAGGTCTTAGTGATCCGGTGGTTCTGTATGGAAGGGCCATCGCTCAACGGATAAAAGGTACTCCGGGGATAACAGGCTGATACCGCCCAAGAGTTCATATCGACGGCGGTGTTTGGCACCTCGATGTCGGCTCATCACATCCTGGGGCTGAAGCCGGTCCCAAGGGTATGGCTGTTCGCCATTTAAAGTGGTACGCGAGCTGGGTTTAGAACGTCGTGAGACAGTTCGGTCCCTATCTGCCGTGGACGTTTGAGATTTGAGAGGGGCTGCTCCTAGTACGAGAGGACCGGAGTGGACGAACCTCTGGTGTTCCGGTTGTCACGCCAGTGGCATTGCCGGGTAGCTATGTTCGGAATAGATAACCGCTGAAAGCATCTAAGCGGGAAACTAGCCTCAAGATGAGATCTCACTGGGACCTTGAGTCCCCTGAAGGGCCGTCGAAGACTACGACGTTGATAGGTTGGGTGTGTAAGCGCTGTGAGGCGTTGAGCTAACCAATACTAATTGCCCGTGAGGCTTGACCATATAACACCCAAGCAATTTGCTTCTCGAAAGAGCATCAGATTGCGGTGTGTGAAGACGCAATGAACCGAAAGTTCGAAATACTCACAAAACACCAAGCTATCACATCCCCAATTTGCTGAAGCGCGGCCATCTGGTCACGATTCGGTACCCGAATTTCTTGACGACCATAGAGCATTGGAACCACCTGATCCCATCCCGAACTCAGCAGTGAAACGATGCATCGCCGATGGTAGTGTGGGGTTTCCCCATGTGAGAGTAGGTCATCGTCAAGATTAAATTCCGAAACCCCAATTGCGAAAGCAGTTGGGGTTTTGTTTTTGCGCCTTTTTTTCCTGCGCGAGCGAGCTTGCTCGCGATGGACTCAGGAGGGCTGCGTTTAGTCAGTAAGTACGCGTTACCGTTAACGACCATCGCTCGCTCCTACACATGAAGCAAGTCGCCTTCAATGCTAAAGTCGTCCCTCGATTTGCGCTTTCCAAGGAGGCCTTTATGCCGGACGCAACGTCCCTCAGTGCTGGTTTTATGGTGGTTCACGGTAACCGCCTGGACGAGTTACGCAGCCTAGTGGTGAGCTGGATGCGGCGTTACCCGCTGGCCCCCCTGGAAAATGAAATCGCCCTGGTGCAGAGCAACGGCATCGCCCAATGGCTGAAATTAGCACTGGCTGAAGACGCTGAAGATGACGACATGGGAGGCTGTGGAATTGCCGCAGCCATCGATGTGCAGTTGCCCGGCAGTTTCATGTGGCAGCTCTATCGTATGGTCCTGGGTCGAGACGAAATCCCGGTCAAGTCCTTGCTTGATAAAGCGCCGCTGACCTGGCGTCTGATGCGCCTGCTGCCGCAATTGATCAATGAACCACACTTCGAGCCGTTACAGCGCTTCTTGACCAATGACTCCGATCTGCGCAAGCGCTATCAGTTGTCTGAGCGGCTAGCGGACCTGTTCGACCAGTATCAGGTGTACCGCGCCGATTGGCTCGAAGACTGGGCAGAAGGTAGGCACCAATTGCGCAGCGGCAGAGGAGAAACCAAGCCACTGACTGCAGCCAATTGCTGGCAGGCTGAGCTGTGGCGTGCACTTCTATTGGATGTTGGTGAAGAGGGCATGGCGCAAAGCCGTGCCGGCGTCCATCAGCGGTTTATCGAGCGCATCAACAACCTCAATGATGCTCCACCAGGGTTGCCTTCACGGGTTATCGTTTTCGGCATTTCCTCACTGCCCGCTCAAGCCCTTGAAGCTCTGGCGGGGCTGGCTCGCTTCAGCCAGGTTCTGCTGTGCGTACATAACCCATGTCGTCACCATTGGGCAGACATCGTCGCCGATAAAGACCTCTTGCGGCATCAATACAAGCGTCAGGCTCGCAAGAGTGGCATGCCGGTTGTACTCGATTCCACAACGCTTCATCAGCATGCCCATCCGCTACTGGCTGCCTGGGGCAAGCAGGGACGGGACTACATCAATCTGCTGGACAGCTACGACGATCCCAACAGTTATCGCTCGGCATTTCGCGACGGTCGCATCGACCTGTTCAGCGAAAGCCAACCACTGAATATGCTCAACCAGTTGCAGGATGACATCCTGGAACTACGTCCCCTGAATGAGACTCGCGAGTTATGGCCATCTGTGAGCCTGGACGAGGACGAGTCGATCCGTTTCCACATCGCTCATAGCGCTCAGCGCGAAGTAGAGATCCTGCACGATCAACTGCTCGCGCGCTTCAGCGAAAATCCCCTGTTACGTCCTCGTGACGTGATCGTGATGGTCCCCGACATCGACAGCTATGCACCGCATATCCGTGCAGTGTTCGGTCAGCTTGAGCGACATGATCCGCGATTCATCCCCTTCACACTGGCCGATCAGGGGCAGCGTGGTCGTGATCCGTTGCTGATTGCCGTCGAACATTTGCTCAAGCTGCCGGACAGTCGTTTCCCTGTTAGCGAGATTCTTGATCTATTGGACGTTCCTGCATTACGTGCCCGCTTTGGCGTAGAGGAGCGTGACCTGCCGACCCTGCACCGCTGGATCGAAGGCGCGGGTATTCGTTGGGGCATAAACGCGCAGCAGCGTGCAGGTCTTGGCCTGCCGCAAGCGCTGGAGCAAAACAGTTGGCGTTTCGGGCTGCGGCGAATGTTGCTCGGTTACGCGGTTGGCAACGGCAGTGCCTGTGGAGAAATCGAGCCATACGACGAGATCGGTGGTCTTGATGCTGCGCTCATAGGTCCGTTGGTTGCATTGCTGGATGCACTTGAGATCGCTCACCACGAACTGGCACAACCAGCATCTCCCCAGCAATGGAGCCTGCGCTTGCAGGCATTGGTAGCGCTGTTCTTTCAGGCCAGTAATGAACACGACGACTATTTGCTGAGCCAGCTGGAAACGTTGCGCGAAGCCTGGCTTGAGAGTTGTGAATCAGTAGGACTGCTAGACGAACTGCCGCTGACCGTTGTCCGCGAAGCCTGGCTTGCCGGTCTTGATCAGGGGCGCTTGTCCCAACGCTTCTTGGCGGGAGCGGTCAATTTTTGCACCTTGATGCCCATGCGTGCGATCCCGTTCAAATTGGTTTGCCTGCTAGGCATGAATGACGGCGACTACCCGCGGGCACAGCCACCGCTGGACTTCGATCTCATGGGCAGTGATTACCGCCCCGGTGATCGCTCGCGGCGCGAAGACGACCGCTACTTGCTGCTCGAAGCGCTTTTATCCGCACGTGAGCAGCTCTATATCAGTTGGGTTGGCCGAAGTATTCGCGACAACAGTGAAAGACCCGCATCGGTGCTGATTGGCCAGCTACGGGACCACCTGGCCAGCGGCTGGCAGCTTGCCAATTCCGCGGGAGACCTGCTTGACGCGATTACCCGGGAACATCCCCTGCAACCATTCAGTGCCCGTTATTTTCACGAAGGCGATGACCTGTTCAGCTACGCCAACGAGTGGCAAGTGCTTCATCGATTGACGGAGCCAACGGTCGACATCGAGTTGCTTGGCGCCCACGTTCAGGATGAGCCGCTTACGCTCGGTCAGTTGCAGGATTTTCTGCGCAACCCCGTGCGACACTTCTTCAGTCAGCGGCTGAAAGTGTTTTTCGAGGCTGCCGAAGCGCCTCTCGCCGATGAGGAGCCCTTTGTCCTTGATGCCTTGCAACGCTACAGCCTGAGTGACCGTTTGCTTGAAGCCGCAATGGCAGACCTGGATGACACCGATCAGGCGTTGCATCTGCAGGCCCGGCGTCTTCAGAACAGTGGATTGCTGCCAATGGCGGGCTTTGGTGAATGCCTCCAGCGAGAGTTGATTGAGCCGTTGCCGGATTTGCTGCAACGCTACCAACAACTCCTGGCGCTATGGCCAACTCCGCTGACCAGCGCATTACCGGTAAGTCTGTCGTCGCATGCCTTGCGCATTGAGGGGTGGCTCAGTGGTCTGCATCAACGGGCAGACGGTGGTTTGCTGTCTGTGACCACAATCCCCAACAGCATCGGTTCGATCAAGTCCCGCAAATGGCATCGTCTGACTCGGCCGTGGGTCAATCATCTGGTTGCTTGCGCCAGCGGTCTGTCGATGACCACCGCGTTGGTGGCCAGTGATGACAGTCTGGTACTCGCTCCAATGCAGGTGGAGTCAGCACAACGAATACTGGAAGACCTGTTGCTCGCTTGGCAATCGGGCATGCGTCAGCCACTTCCGATCGCGATCAAAACCGCTTTTGCCTGGTTGGGTCAGACCGATAGGGTCAAAGCCGAAGCAGCCGCTCGAAAAGCCTATGAAGGTGATGGATTGACTACCAATGGAGAGCGACGTGAAAGCCTCGCGCTTGCTCGACAGTTTGCCGATTACGACGCGTTGACCGCCGACGAGACGTTTTTCGACTGGTGCGACGCTCTGTATCGACCGTTGCTCGAAGCCTCTTGGCGTTCATTGTCCAGCGACGAGGCCCGCCCATGACCACCAAGACACCGCTGGCCCTGGCATTTCCGCTGCGCGGCAGCCAGTTGATCGAAGCCAGCGCCGGTACCGGCAAGACTTTCACGATCTCTGCGCTCTACCTGCGCCTGGTCCTCGGCCATGGCGGGGAGTCCAATGGTTTCGGACGTGAGCTGTTACCTCCGCAAATCCTCGTTGTGACGTTTACCGACGCTGCCACCAAAGAACTGCGCGAGCGCATTCGCACGCGACTGGCTGAAGCCGCACGATTCTTTCGCGATGAAACCCCCGCTCCGGATGCACTGATAGGCGAACTGCGTGATCAATATCCGGCCGAGCTCTGGCCAGGCTGTGCAAATCGCCTCGACATCGCCGCGCAATGGATGGACGAAGCAGCCGTGTCGACCATTCACAGTTGGTGTCAGCGCATGTTGCGCGAACACGCGTTCGACAGTGGAAGTCTGTTCACCCAGACACTGGAAACCGATCACAGCGATCTGCTCGGCGAAGTGCTGCGCGACTATTGGCGATTGTTTTGCTACCCCATGCAAGGCGATGCCCTGAGCTGGGTGCGCGGCAACTGGGGCGGGCCGGCTGCTTTGCTGCCGCGAATTCGAGGACTGTTTTCCAGTGAGCGGGACACCTTAGCCGGTAAAGAGCCCGCAACGTTGATCAGCGAATGTTTGCAGGAACGACGAGCCGCATTGCTTGAGCTCAAGCAGCCCTGGTGTCGATGGGCCGACGAGTTGTTGGCGATCTGTCACGAAGGTGTCGCCAGCAAAAGTGTCGACGGACGCAAGATGCAGGTCCGTTACTTCGAATCATGGTTTGAAAAAATCAAAGCCTGGGCTGAAGACGAAACCATCGAGCAACTGGATATCGGTACCGGCTTCACGCGTCTTACACCCGACGGTATGGCCGAGGCCTGGAAGAAGGGTGAAGTGCCCAGCCATCCTGGTCTGGATGCCATGTCCGGTCTGAAAGCCAGTCTCGACAGTTTGCCGACGCCCGATGCCGCCGTATTGCAACACGCTGCCCATTGGGTTGGTGCGCGGTTCGAGGAGGAAAAGCGTCGCCGTGCCGAAATGGGTTTTGACGACATGCTGCTGCGCCTCGACGCGGCATTGCAGTCCGACGGTGGTGAGCGACTGGCGACCTTGATCCGCGAACAGTTCCCGGTCGCGCTGATCGATGAGTTCCAGGACACCGACCCGGTGCAATACCGAATCTTCGAAAGCATCTACCGCGTTGAGGACAACAATCCAGAAAGCGGTCTGTTCCTGATCGGCGACCCGAAACAGGCGATCTACGCCTTCCGCGGTGCCGACATCTACACCTACCTTCGCGCCCGTCAGGCAACCACCGGGCGCCTGCATACATTGGGCACCAACTTCCGCTCCAGCCACGGCATGGTCGATGCCGTGAACCATGTGTTTGAGTATGCCGAGTGTCGCGAGTCCGGACGCGGAGCTTTCCTGTTTCGCGAGAAAGACGGTGATAACCCTGTCCCGTTCCTGCCGGTCGATTCGCAGGGGCGCAAAGAAGTTCTGCAGATCAACCATCAGTGCGTCCCCGCGCTGAATATCTGGCACTTGCCCGCCGAGCAACCGTTGTCCGGTGCGGTGTATCGAAAGCAACTTGCCGCGGCGTGTGCCAGTGAAATCACGGCATTGCTCAACGGTGGACAACAAGGTCGAGCGGGCTTCCTGCGTGACAACGAATTCAAAGGCCTGATGCCCGCGGACATCGCGATCCTTGTCCGTGATGGCAAGGAGGCGCAGGCCGTGCGCGCAGAGCTGGCTGCCCGAGGCGTGCGCAGTGTTTATCTGTCGGACAAGGATTCAGTGTTCGCCGCGCAGGAAGCTCACGACGTTCTCACGTGGTTGAAGGCCTGTGCCGAGCCGGATGTCGAGCGACCGCTGCGCGCCGCATTGGCCAGCCTCACGTTGAACCTGTCGCTGGCAGAGTTGGAGCAGTTGAACCAGGACGAACTGGCCTGGGAAGCGCGGGTCATGCAGTTTCGCGGATATCGTGAGCTGTGGCGCAAGCAGGGTGTCTTGCCGATGCTGCGCCGCCTGCTGCACGACTTTCGGTTGCCCCAGTCATTGATCGCCCGCAACGATGGCGAGCGGGTGTTGACCAACCTTTTGCACCTGTCCGAGTTGCTGCAGCAGGCTGCCGCTGAACTGGATGGAGAGCAGGCGTTGATACGGCATCTCTGCGAGCATCTGGCGTTGTCCGGTCAGGCCGGCGAAGAGCAGATCCTGCGGCTGGAAAGCGATGAGCAACTGGTCAAGGTGGTGACCATTCACAAGTCCAAAGGACTTGAGTATCCCCTGGTGTTCCTGCCGTTCATTTGTTCGGCGAAACCGGTGGATGGCAGTCGCCTGCCGTTGCATTACCACGACGCCACGGGCAAGGCTCAAGTGACGTTGAGCCCGACGCCCGAGTTGATCGCCCTGGCCGACGACGAACGTCTGGCCGAAGATCTGCGCTTGCTCTATGTGGCACTGACCCGGGCGCAGCATGCGTGCTGGTTGGGGGTGACCGATCTCAAGCGCGGCAATAACCACAACTCGGTGCTGCACCTGTCGGCATTGGGTTATCTGTTGGGCGGCGGCGCTTCACTGGGCGAATCGGCGGGGCTGAGTATCTGGTTGCGAGACCTGCAACAGGACTGTCCGGCGATAGGTTGCAGTGACCTGCCAGAAGCCAGTGCCGAGCTTTACCATCCGCCGCAGAACACGGCGGCGTTGCTGGCCCCGTTGATTCCCAAGCGCAAGGCCAGTGAAAACTGGTGGATCGCCTCCTACAGTGCCTTGCGCATAGGTGACAGTCTGAGCATCGGCAGCGATGAGGCGCCCGAGAGCCCGCAGGCCCAGAAACTCTTTGACGACGAACGTCTCGATCCACAGGCTCCCCGGGAGATGATCGCTGGCGGTGCCGATATCCATCGATTCCCGCGTGGTCCGAATCCCGGTACTTTTCTCCATGGTTTGCTCGAGTGGGCGGGTAACGAAGGTTTTTGCGCCACGCCCAAAGCCGTGGAAGACGCTATCGCCCGCCGCTGTAATCGCCGTGGCTGGGAAGGCTGGATTACCACGCTCAGTGACTGGTTGCAGCATCTGCTCAAGTCCGCACTGCCTGTTGGTAGCGGGCAGGCTCCCGTGGTTCTTGAAGAGTTGAGTCAGTACCAGGTCGAGATGGAGTTCTGGTTTGCCAGCCACAAAGTCGACGTGCTCAAGCTCGATGCATTGGTCTGCCAATACACCCATGACGGCGTGGTCCGTGTGGCGGCCGAACCGGTGATGCTCAATGGGATGTTCAAGGGTTTTATCGATCTGACCTTCGAGCACGACGGCCGCTATTATGTCGCCGACTACAAGTCCAATTGGCTCGGCGTCGATGACGGAGCCTATACCGCGCAGGCGATGGAGCAGTCTGTTCTCGACAACCGATATGACCTGCAATACGTGCTGTACCTTCTGGCTTTGCATCGCCAACTCAAGGCCCGGCTTGCCGATTACGACTACGACCGACATGTCGGAGGTGCGTTGTACCTGTTCCTGCGGGGGTCGCGGGCGCCGAGCCAGGGTGCGTATTTCGCCCGACCGCCAAGGGAGTTGATCGAACAACTGGACCGGCTGTTCCAGGGTAAACCGCAACCCAGGGCCGAACCCGCCTGGGAACAGGGAGTATTGCTATGAGCCGCACTTTCGCCGACGTGCTGACGGTTGCCGACAGCCTTGTAGATATCAAACCTTTGGATCGCGCCGACGATTTGCTGAGATTGCTCACACGCTGGGTCGAGCGAGGCTGGCTGCGGTCGCTGGACAAAGCTTTCGTTGCCTTTCTCCATGAGCTGGCTCCCGATGATGACCCGTTGGTGTTGCTGGCGGCAGCGTTGACCAGTCACCAATTGGGTCACGGCCATGTCTGCCTGGATCTGTTCGAAACACTCAAAGAGCCGGACTTCGCGTTGTCGTTGCCTCCGGAAGGTGATCAGCAGAGTGGCGTGATGTTGCTTCCGTCGCAGTTGCTGGAGGCCGTGGACGGCGGGCATTGGTGCAAGGTGCTGGCATCCAGCAGTCTGGTTGCATTGGCGGCAGACCCGCGTGAAGCGGTGCAGCAGCGGCCGTTGGTCTTGTCAGGAAAACGCCTGTATTTGCGCCGCTATTGGACCTACGAGCGACGCATCGACAACTTGCTGCGTGAGCGCCTGGCCGCGCACGAAGCGACGCCGAGTGATCTCTTGCAGCGCCTCACCGAGCTGTTCGGTCCGGCCAGGACCGGTGAGGTCATCGACTGGCAGAAACTGGCTTGCGCACTGGCGACCCGAGGTGCTTTCAGCATCGTGACCGGCGGTCCGGGGACCGGCAAGACCACGACGGTCGTGCGCTTGCTGGCTCTACTTCAGGCACCTGCCGTGGAAGCTGGCAAGCCGCTGCGTATTCGCCTCGCTGCACCGACCGGAAAAGCGGCGGCGCGCCTCACCGAGTCGATCAGCCAGCAGGTCAGAACGCTGAAGGTCACGCAAGCCATACGCGATAAAATCCCGTCGGACGTTACCACCGTTCACCGTTTGCTCGGCAGCCGTCCCGGGACGCGGCATTTTCGCCATCACGCCGCCAATCGTTTGCCACTGGATGTATTGGTGGTGGACGAAGCCTCGATGATCGACCTGGAAATGATGGCCAATTTGCTCGATGCGCTGCCGCCTCACGCCCGTCTGGTGTTGTTGGGTGACAAGGATCAGTTGGCGTCGGTGGAGGCCGGTGCCGTGCTCGGGGATCTGTGTCGCGATGCCGAGGGCGGTTGGTACAGTCCGCAGACGCGTCAGTGGCTGGAGGCCGTCAGCGGCGAAAACCTCGAGGCCAGCGGGTTGCACGAAGATACCCTCAATGTTCATCCGCTGGCCCAGCAAGTGGTAATGCTGCGTCACTCGCGGCGATTCGGCGAAGGCAGCGGAATTGGTCAGTTGGCACGATGGGTCAACCAGCAGCAGCCCGAAGAGGCCCGCAGATTGTTGGCGGCACGCAGCCACGAGGACGTGTTTTGCCTGTCCCTGAAGAATGAGCAGGATCGCGCGCTGGAGCGCTTGTTGCTCGACGGCCATGGTGAAGGGCCGCAAGGTTATCGCCATTATTTGAACGTGCTGCGCAATCAGCGGCCAGCACTCGATAGCCCGCTGGAAGATTCGTGCTGGACCGAGTGGGCGCGCCAAGTCCTGCAGGCCTTCGACGCATTTCAGTTGGTGTGTGCCGTGCGCAAAGGGCCATGGGGCGTGGAGGGCTTGAACCAGCGAGTGGCCGGAGCATTGCTCAAGGCGCGGCTGATTGACAGTGACCAGCAGTGGTATGAGGGTCGTCCCGTGCTGATGACGCGTAATGATTATGGTCTGGGTTTGATGAACGGCGACATCGGCATTGCGCTCAAACTGCCTGAGCGCGAGGGTTCCCAAGCAGGCAAGCCTGTCTTGCGGGTGGCCTTTGCGCGTAACGATGGGCAGGGCGGTGTTCGTTTTGTTCTGCCAAGTCGGCTCAACGATGTTGAAACCGTGTATGCCATGACCGTGCACAAATCCCAGGGATCGGAATTTGCCCACACCGCGTTGATCCTGCCGGATGCCCTGAACCCGGTGCTCACCAAGGAACTGATCTACACCGGGATCACCCGGGCCAAGGACTGGTTCACCTTGATTGAACCGCGCTCCGGGGTTTTTGAAGAGGCGGTGCGGCGCAAGGTCAAGCGTTTGAGCGGCTTGATGCTGGAGTTGAAGGAAGGGGACGGCTGACAGCCCTTGTGCTGGCCAGATCAGTCGGCGAACCGAATCTCCCGGCTCTCACCCATCAACAGTGCCTGATTACGCTCGGTCACCTCCCGGATGTAATCCCACAGCAGGGTGATCCGCTTGAGCTTCCTCAGGTCCTCGCGACAGTACATCCAGAACTGCCGGGTGATGTTGATCTCCTGCGGCAATACCGGCAGCAAACGCGGATCCTGGGCGGCGAGGAAGCAGGGCAGGATCGCCAGTGAGCGGCCCTGCTGCGCCGCCACGAACTGCGCGATCACGCTGGTACTGCGCAAGTTGGCGCTGGCACCGGGCAAGACGTTTGCCAGATACAGCAGCTCCGAGCTGAACGCCAGATCGTCGACGTAGCTGATAAACGAATGTTTGGCCAAGTCGGTGGATCGGCTGATCGGTGGGTGGTTGTCGAGATAGTCCTGGGTCGCGTACAGCTGCAATCGGTAGTCGCACAGTTTGCAGCAGACGTATGGACCATGCTCCGGGCGCTCCAGGGCGATGACGATGTCGGCCTCGCGCTTGGACAGGCTGATGAAGTGCGGCAGCGGCAGGATATCCACCGAGATCGCCGGGTAGGTGTCGATGAAGTGGCTCAGCTGCGGCGTGATGAAAAACGTGCCGAAGCCTTCGGTGCAGCCCATGCGCACGTGGCCCGATAGCGCCACGCCGGAGCCGGACACCTGCTCGCACGCCATGTGCAGGGTGCTTTCAATCGACTCCGCGTAACCCATCAACCGTTGGCCTTCGGCGGTCAGGACGAAGCCGCTGGTCCGGGACTTCTCGAACAGCAAAGTGCCCAGTGCGGCCTCCAGCGAACTGATGCGCCGAGACACGGTGGTGTAGTCGACCGCCAGGCGCTTGGCGGCAGTGCTGGCCTTGCGGGTGCGGGCGACTTCCAGAAAAAACTTGAGGTCATCCCAGTTCAGTGAACCGAGGGAGGTGATGTTTTTTTGCATGTTGGACCGGTTTTTATGTGCGTTCTTATTAGAAGTTTGCACATCTATACTCCAAAAACAGTCCGTTAACCAATTCGCGGCACACGCCTCATCTCAAGGCGACTTTCTCGCCTTGGCTCCCCTGATAACAACAACGTCCAGGTGACCCACATGAACGCATCGCTTACGCCCAACGACACTACCGTACAAAAGGTCAAATTGTTGATCGACGGCGAGTGGGTCGAGTCCAGATCCACCGAGTGGCACGACATCATCAACCCGGCGACCCAGCAAGTGCTGGCCAAAGTGCCGTTTGCAACCGCCGACGAAGTCGACGCGGCCATCAGCGCCGCCCATCGCGCCTTCCAGACCTGGAAACTCACGCCCATCGGTGCGCGGATGCGCATCATGCTCAAGCTCCAGGCGCTGATTCGCGAGCACTCCAAGCGCATCGCCGTGGTGCTGAGCGCCGAACAGGGCAAAACCATTGCCGACGCGGAAGGCGACATTTTCCGTGGGCTGGAAGTGGTCGAGCACGCTTGCTCCATCGGCAGCCTGCAAATGGGCGAGTTCGCCGAAAACGTCGCTGGCGGCGTCGACACCTACACCCTGCGCCAGCCCATCGGCGTATGCGCCGGCATCACACCGTTCAACTTCCCGGCGATGATTCCGCTGTGGATGTTCCCGATGGCCATCGCCTGCGGTAATACCTTCGTACTCAAGCCGTCCGAACAGGACCCGATGTCGACCATGCTGCTGGTGGAACTGGCCATCGAGGCCGGCGTTCCGGCCGGTGTGCTCAACGTCGTGCACGGCGGCAAGGACGTGGTGGACGCACTCTGCACCCACAAGGACATCAAGGCTGTGTCCTTCGTCGGCTCGACTGCGGTCGGTACGCACGTTTACGACCTGGCCGGTAAGCACGGCAAGCGCGTGCAATCGATGATGGGCGCCAAGAACCACGCCGTGGTGCTGCCGGACGCCAATCGCGAACAAGCGCTGAATGCATTGGTGGGTGCCGGTTTTGGTGCTGCCGGTCAACGTTGCATGGCTACTTCGGTAGTGGTGTTGGTCGGCGCGGCCAAGCAATGGCTGCCTGATCTGAAAGCGCTGGCACAGAAACTCAAAGTGAATGCGGGCAGCGAGGCGGGTACCGACGTCGGTCCGGTGATCTCGAAAAAAGCCAAGGCGCGGATTCTTGATCTGATCGAAAGCGGCATCAAGGAAGGCGCCAAACTGGAACTGGACGGTCGTGAGATTTCGGTTCCCGGCTACGAGAAGGGTAACTTTGTCGGCCCGACCCTGTTCTCCGGCGTGACCACCGATATGCAGATCTACACCCAGGAAATCTTCGGCCCGGTGCTGGTGGTGCTGGAAGTCGCGACGCTCGATGAGGCGATTGCCATGGTCAACGCCAACCCGTTCGGCAACGGCACGGGCCTGTTCACCCAGAGCGGTGCGGCAGCGCGTAAATTCCAGAGTGAAATCGACGTCGGCCAGGTCGGTATCAACATCCCGATTCCGGTGCCGGTGCCGTTCTTCAGCTTCACCGGTTCCCGTGGTTCCAAGCTTGGCGACCTCGGTCCGTATGGCAAGCAAGTGGTGCAGTTCTACACTCAGACCAAGACTGTCACCAGCCGCTGGTTCGATGACGACAGCGTCAATGACGGTGTGAATACCACCATCAACCTGCGATAAGGAGCCGGACATGAAAATCGCTTTTATCGGTCTCGGCAACATGGGCGCGCCGATGGCGCGCAACCTGATCAAGGCCGGCCATTCCTTGCGCCTGGTCGACCTGAACAAAACCGTGCTGGCAGAGCTTGAACAACTGGGCGGCAGCATCAGCGCGTCGGCCCGGGAAGCGGCAGAGGGCGCGGAACTGGTGATCACCATGCTGCCCGCCGCCGTTCACGTGCGCAGCGTCTGGTTGGGTGAGGACGGTGTGCTCGCGGGTATCGGAAAAGGCGTGCCGGCCGTGGATTGCAGCACTATCGATCCGCAGACTGCACGCGATGTGGCGGCTGCCGCTGCCAAACAGGGTGTGGCCATGGCCGATGCACCGGTTTCCGGTGGCACGGGTGGTGCGGCGGCCGGGACGTTGACCTTCATGGTCGGCGCTTCCCCGGAACTGTTCGCCACGCTGCAACCGGTACTCGCACAAATGGGCCGCAACATCGTCCATTGCGGGGAGGTCGGCACCGGGCAAATCGCTAAAATCTGCAACAACCTGCTGCTGGGGATTTCCATGGTCGGCGTCAGCGAAGCCATGGCACTTGGCGATGCATTGGGCATCGACACCAAGGTGCTGGCGGGGATCATCAACAGCTCCACCGGGCGTTGCTGGAGTTCGGAAATGTACAACCCGTGGCCGGGCATCGTCGAAACGGCGCCCGCCTCGCGCGGTTACACCGGTGGTTTCGGTGCCGAGCTGATGCTCAAGGATCTGGGGCTGGCGACCGAAGCGGCGCGCCAGGCACACCAGCCGGTGGTGCTGGGTGCGGTGGCTCAGCAGTTGTATCAGGCGATGAGCTTGCGCGGGGAGGGAGGTCAGGATTTCTCGGCGATCATCAACGGCTATCGTAAGCCGCAGTAAAGGATATTTTCGGGAATCCGCGTCGGGCGGGTTTCCGGTTTTTTATCTGGCAGAAAGAAAAGATCGCAGCCTTCGGCAGCTCCTACGGGGTGCATACATTCCCCTGTAGGAGCTGCCGAAGGCTGCGATCTTTTGCTTTATCAGGCAAACACGAAATATTTGCGCACGGTCTCCACCACTTCCCACGTACCTTTCATTCCCGGCTCGATGACAAAAATATCCCCGGCGCGCAGGTGGATCGGGGCCATGCCTTCGGGTGTGATGATGCAGTAGCCTTCCTGGAAGTGGCAGTACTCCCACTTCACGTATTCCACGTACCACTTGCCCGGCGTGCAGATCCAGGTGCCCATGATCTTGCTGCCGTCTTCGCTGGTATAGGCGTTGAGGTTGACGGTGTGCGGGTCGCCTTCGAGCTTTTCCCATTTGCAGGCATCGAGAACGGGCAGCGGGTGAGTGTCGCGAAGAACGGTGATCGGTGCGGTCATGATGACTCCGGGCAGTGGGTGCTGGAACTGAAGTCGCACCCTATAGCGCGGGTCTGCTCAGCAGTTGTCTGTGCTCGACACTGAGCTATCCAGAAACGCAGTGAGCCGGGGTTGCGGGCAGTGTCAGGACATCCAGCAATGCCTTGGCGTAAGGGGCAAGCGTCGTGAAGTCTCGTGCGCAGAGTAAAAGTTTTCGCTGCGCCCAAGGCTCTTGCAGGGTTATTTGCTTCAGCGCAGATTCACCGAGCCAACGTTCGATGGCTGCAACCGGCACGATCCCAAGCCCGGCTCCCCGGGCCACCATGCGCATGACCCCTTCGAACCCATCGGCACGGATACGGATCTGCAGGCGCAACCCGGCGTGCAGTGCCTGTTCCTCCAGGTACACGGCCAGTGCACTGTTGGCGTTCAGGCCGATGTAGTCGTGATGCAGGGTGTCGGTGAAGCTCAGGGGCGCGGTGTTTGCGAGTGGGTGATCCCGGGGCATGATCAGTACCAGCGGATCGGCGCGAAACGGGCGGGTTTGCAAGTCATGGGTGTCTACCGCGTCCGAGACAATGCCGAGCTCCGCCGCACCCTGGCGCAAGGCATGAGTGATGCGCGTGCTGGGTAGCTCTTGCAGGTCGATGTCGAGGTTGGGATGGTCGCGCAGGAAATCCGCGAGCAGCTCCGGGAGGTACTCGGTGATCGCTGTGGTGTTGCACAGCAATCGAACCTGGCCTTTGACACCCTTGGCGTATTCGGCCAGCTCTTGTTGCATGCGATCGGCCTGTTGCAACAGCACTCGCGCATGTTGTGTCAGGGCATTACCCGCTGAAGTCGGACTGACACCGCGCCGATTGCGCTCGAGAAGCGCGATACCCAAGGATGCTTCCATTGCACGGATCCGCGCGCTGGCCGCCGCCAGGGATAAATGACTGCGGGCGGCGCCGGCGGTGATGTTGCCGGTCTCGAGGATGTTCAGATAGAGGCGAAGGTCGGTCAGGTCGAAGTGCATCGGCAGCCTCAAGTTCGTTGTTGGACGGACCGGCAACTTCGCTGGCAAGCCAGTACCTGCAGGCGATCAAATCCAGGAACTGGCTTGCCAGCGAAGACGTCATTAGCCGCGATACTATTTCAGTCTCTGTATAAACAAGAGGCAGCCTCAGTATATGGCAGATTTTCAACCGTCCCGGCCGGGCTCACCATAGTCCCATGAATACACTCGCATCCTTCTACCAAAACCTCGGTCTGGCCCTGTCACTGCTGGTGATCGTGACTTTCCTCCTGGCCGGCATGGTCAAAGGTGTGATCGGCCTTGGCCTGCCGACCATCGCCATGGGGCTGCTTGGTCTGGCTATGGCTCCGTCGCAGGCTGCGGCGTTGTTGATCATTCCCGCGACCTTGACCAACCTCTGGCAACTGGCTTTCGGTGGGCATCTGCCGGGGCTGCTCAAACGGTTGTGGCCGATGTTGCTGGCGATCTTCATCGGCACCGCGGCAGGCACCTTGTGGATCGGCATGGCCGATGGACATTGGATGGTGCGGGGATTGGGCGCGGCGTTGTTGCTCTATGCGTTGAGCGGATTGTTCCTGCCTTTACTGCGTGTCAGTGAACGCAATGAAGGATGGCTCGGGCCGTTGTGCGGCGTGCTGACCGGCGTCATCACCTCGGCCACGGGTGTGTTCGTGATTCCGGCGGTGCCGTATCTGCAAGCCCTGGGTTTGAGCAAGGATGAGCAGGTGCAGGCCCTCGGCCTCTCGTTCACCGTCTCGACCCTGGCGCTCGCGGGTGGGCTGTTATGGCGCGGCGAACTCGGTGGGGGCGAGTTGAGTGCATCAATGCTGGCGCTGATCCCGGCCATGCTGGGCATGTGGCTGGGACAATCGCTGCGCCAGCGAATCAGCGCCGTGTTGTTCAAGCGCGTATTTTTTCTAGGCCTGGCCTTGCTTGGTGGCCATTTGCTTGTCAGCGGCTAGCGGACGACGGGCTGATCATTTCGATGGCGCGGATCTCGAAGTCCCGTTCCAGGTACTCATCGCGCTGATCCAGAAACTGTTTCATGTGCGGCAGATTCGAGTGCACATCGAGATGGGCCTGGGATTGCCAGATCTCATAAAAGATGAACAGCGACGGGTCCTGTTTGTCCCGCAGCATGTGGTATTCGATGCAGCCGGGCTCGGCGCGACTCGCTTCTACATAACGACTGAAAAACGTTTCAAAAGCGTCGGATTTTTCCGGGCGGGTCTTGGCGTGCAGGATAAAGCCTTGGATTTCACTCATCAAAAAATCACCTTGAACTCAGAATTGACCAAATTCTAAGTCAATAATAAACAGTTGATTCGTGCGTATTGGTCAAATGAGTTTTGCCGCTTCGCCGCTTACTCCGCGTGAGTCGGATCGATATTCTGCCGCCATCGAATTCAACTCTTCCCGAGATCCCCCATGAAAAAAGTCCTGTTACTCAACGGCGGCAAAAAATTCGCCCACTCCGATGGCCGCTACAACACCACCCTGCATGAAGCCGCTTTGAGCGTTCTGGATCGTGGCGGTGTTGATATCAAAACCACCTTTATCGACGAAGGCTATGACATCGCCGAAGAAGTGGCCAAGTTCCTCTGGGCCGATGTGATCATTTACCAGATGCCCGGATGGTGGATGGGCGCGCCGTGGACCGTGAAGAAGTACATCGATGAAGTCTTCACCGAAGGTCATGGCAGCCTTTACGCCAGCGACGGCCGCACACGTTCGGATGCTTCGCAGAAGTACGGCAGCGGGGGCCTGATCCACGGCAAGCAATACATGCTGTCGCTGACCTGGAACGCACCGCAGCAAGCCTTCGACGACCCGGCTGACTTCTTCGAAGCCAAGGGTGTAGACGCGGTGTACTTTCCGTTCCACAAGGCCAACGAATTCCTCGGCATGACCCGTTTGCCGACATTCCTGTGTGTCGATGTGATGAAACGCCCGAACATTGACGCCGATGTGGTCCGTTACGAGCAGCATTTGACCGAGGTGTTTGGTCTCAAGGCCTGACACTCGGCTACTATCCGGTGCAACGGCTGAAAAGATCGCAGCCTTCGGCAACTCCTGCAGGTGTCGATCCGTTGTGACTGCCGAAGGCTGCGATCTTGCCGATCCGGGAAAGAGGACACACGTGAAAGCCAGATCCGATGAGTTGCAGATTTTCGTCTGCGTGATTGAGTGCGGATCGATTTCTGCAGCGGCCGAACAGGTCGGGCAAACACCCTCGGCGGTCAGCCGTACGCTGTCGCGGCTGGAAGCCAAACTCGATACCACGCTGATCAACCGCACCACGCGACGCATGGACCTGACCGAGGAGGGCAAGTATTTCTTCGAGCACGCCAAGCTGATTCTCGATCAGATGGATGAGCTCGAAGAGCGCCTGACCTCACGCCAGCAAACGCCGTCCGGACGCTTGCGGATCAACGCCGCGTCACCGTTCATGCTGCACGCCATCGTGCCCTACGTCGCTGAATTCCGCCGGCTCTACCCGGACATCCAGCTCGAACTCAACAGCAACGACCTGATCATCGATCTGCTGGAGCAAAGCACCGACATCGCCATCCGCATTGGCACCCTGACCGATTCCACGTTGCACGCCAGATCTCTGGGCTGCAGCCCGCTGCACATTGTCGCCAGCCCGGCCTATCTGGAAAAACACGGTAACCCAACGGCGGTGGCGGATCTTGCCGAACATACTTTGCTGGGCTTCACCCAGAACGAAGGCCTGAACCAATGGCCGCTGCGTTATGTCCATGGCGACCGCTGGCCGATCCAGGCTTCGCTCAGCGCTTCCAGCGGTGAGACCATTCGCCATTTGGCGTTGGAGGGGCAGGGCATTGCCTGCCTGTCGCATTACATGACTATCGAAGACATTCGTGCCGGACGACTGAAAGTGCTGCTGGCGGAATTCAACAGCGGTTATCGCCAGCCAATTAACGCGGTGTATTACCGCAACTCGCAATTGGCGCTGCGGATTCAATGTTTCCTGGACTTTATCCAGGGAAAATTGGCGGCGTATGCGTCGGCAGATTTCAGTGGTTGATTTTAATTTCGCTTGAGACCGCGTCATCGTTCATCGCGGGCAAGCCACGCTCCCACAGGAACTCGCGTTCTTTGTAGGAGCGAGCTTGCTCGCGATGGCGTTTCCAGGGTCTCAACAACTGGCCGGGTCGCCCACGATTCCGTAACATCCGCACACTCTTTTCGCGACTTCCTGCATGCGGTCTTCCATGAAACCAAAACGTCTACGCGCCGATGTCCTGGCCGGGCTCACCACGTCTTTCGCCCTATTGCCCGAATGCATCGCCTTCGCGCTGGTGGCTCATCTCAATCCGCTGATGGGGCTTTACGGGGCATTCATCATCTGCACGCTGACCGCGCTGTTCGGTGGCCGACCGGGCATGGTGTCCGGTGCTGCCGGATCAATGGCGGTGGTAATCGTCGCGCTGGTGGTGCAGCACGGTGTGGAGTATCTGCTGGCGACGGTGTTGTTGGGTGGGGTGATCATGATGGCGTTCGGGCTGCTCAAGCTCGGCAAGCTGGTGCGGATGGTGCCGCACCCGGTGATGCTCGGTTTCGTCAACGGCCTGGCGATCATTATTGCGCTGGCGCAACTGGAGCACTTCAAGGACGGTGAAGCCTGGCTCAGCGGAACACCGCTTTACATGATGATCGGCCTGGTTGCCGTGACCATGGCCATTGTCTACGTGCTACCGCGCCTGACCCGCGCGGTGCCACCGGCGCTGGTGGCAATTCTCGGCGTGGGGCTGGCGGTGTATCTGCTCGGCTTGCCGACCCGAACCCTGGGCGACATGGCGCACATTGCCGGTGGCTTGCCGACCCTGGCGCTGCCGGATATTCCGTGGAACCTGGAGACCCTGCACATCATCGCACCCTACGCGATCCTGATGGCGCTGGTCGGCTTGCTGGAAACCCTGCTGACCCTGAACCTCACCGATGAAATCACCGAGAGCCGCGGCTATCCGGATCGCGAATGCGTGGCGCTGGGCGCCGCAAACATGGTGTCCGGTGCGTTCGGCGGCATGGGCGGTTGCGCCATGATCGGCCAGACCGTGATCAACCTCAGTTCCGGTGGTCGCGGGCGGGTGTCCGGCGTGGTGGCCGGGGTGTCGATTCTGTTGTTCATCCTGTTTCTGTCGCCTTTGATCGAGCGCATTCCCCTCGCTGCGCTGGTCGGGGTGATGTTCGTGGTGTCGCAGCAGACATTTGCCTGGGCGTCGTTGCGCGTGCTGAACAAAGTTCCGGTGAACGATGTACTGGTGATCATCGCGGTGACGGTGATTACAGTATTCACCGATCTGGCGACTGCCGTGCTCTGCGGGATCATCATCGCGGCGCTGAACTTTGCCTGGCAGCAGGCGCGGCAGTTGTACGCCGACAGCCATCTGGAAAACGACGGCAGCAAGCTTTACCGCCTCCATGGCACGCTGTTCTTTGCCTCGACAACCCCCTTCCTCAACCAGTTCGACCCGGCCAACGACCCGGCACAAGTGACGCTCGATTGCCGTCACCTGAGCTTCGTCGACTACTCGGCCATCGCCGCGCTGGACACCTTGCGCGAGCGCTACACCAAGGCTGGCAAACACCTGCGGGTGTTGGGGTTGTCCGAGCGCTGCAAGAAGCTGTTGAAGCGCGCCCGGGTCCATCACGACTGAAACAGATCAGGGGCAGGCGCGATGAAAATCCGCCTGCCGGATTTTCATTATTCGCGACACGCCATACCGCTGAGCGACCTCGCATATCTCTGCACGAAAATTACTTTCACCTCGTTTGAAAGTCGCGCCTCGACATGTTTTTAGAGTTTCACAAACCATTCGACGTGATCCTTTCGAGGAGTACCGCATGAGCCCGTCCTTAGGCTATTGGCTGCTGGTGTATGCCGCCGTTGCCATCATCGCGCTGATCGTTCTGATCGCCCGTTACCGGCTCAATCCGTTCATTGTCATCACCGGTACCGATTCCCCGCTGACGCAATTGGCCGACACTGTCCTGCCCCTGCAAACTGCCGAGACCTCGTTCATCTACAAACCGACCGCCGCACGCTACGGCATACTGCTGGCCATCGACGTGCTTGCCACCGAGCTGGCACTGGCCAATCCTGAAGACAATCAAGAACGTTTGCGGCGGATCAAACTCGCCCTCGACGATTACCGCGGCGGCGACGATCACTTGCCGCTGGGAGACTGACATGCAGTACGACACGCTGATTCGCAATGCCCTGATCATCGACGGCAGCAACAGTCCCGGCTATCGCGCCGACGTAGCCATTCTGAACGGGCGAATCGAGCGCATTGGCGAGTTGCACAATGCCCATGCGGCGCAAGAAATTGATGCTGGCGGCCAGGTGCTGGCGCCGGGTTTCATCGACGTGCACACCCACGACGATACGGTGGTGATTCGCCAACCGCAGATGCTGCCCAAGCTCAGTCAGGGTGTGACCACGGTGATTGTCGGCAATTGCGGGATCAGCGCTTCGCCGGTCAGTCTGCGCGGCGATCCGCCGGACCCGATGAACCTGCTCGGCACGGCCGCGGCGTTTGTTTACCCGACATTTCGAGACTACCGTGCGGCGGTCGAAGCAGCGAACACCACGCTGAACGTCGCCGCGCTGGTCGGTCATACCGCGTTGCGCAGCAATCACCTCGACGACTTGTTCCGCACCGCCACCGCCGATGAGATCACGGCGATGCGCGAACAGCTGCGCGCGAGTCTGGAAGCGGGTGCGTTGGGCCTGTCCACCGGCCTTGCCTACGCCAGTGCCTTCTCGGCCTCCACCGATGAAGTGATGCAACTGACCGAAGAGCTGACGGCGTTCGGCGCGGTGTACACCACGCACCTGCGCAGTGAGTTCGAACCGGTGCTGGAAGCCATGGACGAAGCGTTCCAGATCGGCCGTCACGCCAAATCCCCGGTGATCATTTCCCACCTCAAATGCGCCGGCGCCGGTAACTGGGGCCGAAGTCCGCAACTGCTGGCGTTCCTGGAGGAGGCGGCGAAAACCCATCCAGTGGGCTGTGACTGTTATCCCTATGCGGCGAGTTCTTCGACGCTGGATCTCAAACAAGTCACCGATGCCCACCGCATCACCATCACATGGTCCACGCCGCACCCGGAGATGGGCGGTCGAGACCTGATGGACATCGCTGCGCAATGGAACCGGTCACTGCTCGATAGCGCCCGCCAACTGCAACCGGCTGGCGCGGTGTACTACGGGATGGACGAGGCGGATGTGCGAAGAATCCTCGCGCATCCGTTGTCGATGGTCGGTTCCGACGGTTTGCCGGAAGACCCGTTTCCGCATCCTCGGTTGTGGGGTGCATTCCCTCGGGTGCTTGGACATTTCAGCCGCGATGTAGGGCTGTTCCCGCTGCACACCGCCGTCCACAAGATGACCGGTTTGTCGGCGGCGCGATTCGGTTTGAAGCACAGAGGCGAGATCCGCGAAGGTTTTTGGGCTGACCTGGTATTGTTCGACCCGGCGACCGTTCGTGATGTCGCGGATTTCAATGATCCGCAACGGGCGGCGCAAGGTATCGAAGGGGTGTGGGTAAACGGTGTCCTGAGTTACCGCGACGGTCAGGCCAATGGTCGCAGGGAAGGGCGGTTCCTGGCACGGGAAGGGGATTTGCGCGAAGGCTTCCTGTGACGTTTGAGTGGTGTGTCACAGTGGTGGCATTTTGAGACTAAAGAATGGCATGTTCGGGCCGAAGGAGTGTTATCAAACCCGACTACCATTGCTGATCGTTTACATGTTTTGCAGGAGCGGGCCTGCTCGCTCCTGCAGGTCTTTCATTGTCTGGGAGCAACTCGATGAGCTTCGGTAAAACCACTCCGATCCTGCGTATTTTCGACGAAGCCAAGGCTGTGGAGTTCTACGTCGATTTCCTGGGTTTCAAGATCGACTGGCAGCACCGCTTCGAAGCCAACTTCCCGCTGTATTTACAGGTTTCCCGTGGTGATTGCGTGCTGCATCTGTCAGAACACCATGGCGACTGCTCGCCGGGTTCGGCACTGCGCATCGAAACCGATGAACTGGAAGCCTTCCAGCAGCAACTGCTGGCCAAAGCATACAAATTTGCCCACCCACAGATTCAGGCCATGCCGTGGGGCAGCCAGGACATGACCATCAGCGATCCATTTGGTAACCGGTTGGTGTTTACCAATGCGATCAGTGTTTGAGAGTGCAGTAAAAACTGCGTCTCGTGATCTTGTCTTCTATCCGATCGCAATCGCGGGCAATCCCGCTCCTACAGGTTCAGCGCAACCCTGTGCGAGCTTGCCCGCGATTGGTTTTATGATTCAGCGTTGAGCTGACGTCAAACCCGGAAATGACTCACCATCATCTGCAACTGATTCCCCAACCGTGCCAGTTCAACACTGGACGCAGCCGTTTCATCGCTGGCGGCGGCGGTCTGTTCCGACACGTCGCGTACGTTGATGATGCTGCGGCTGATCTCTTCGGCGACGGCGCTTTGCTGCTCCGCGGCGGCGGCGATCTGCTGGTTCATCGACTGGATGTTGGACACCGTGCGGGTAATGTTTTCCAGTGACACGCCGGCCTTGCGGGTCAGGGCCACGCTGCTGTCGGTGAGGGTGCGGCTGTTGTTCATCACCGCCGACACCTGTTGAGTGCCGTTTTGCAGGGCAGCCACCAGGCCTTCGATTTCCTCGGTGGATTTTTGCGTGCGCTGGGCAAGGCCCCGGACCTCGTCGGCCACCACCGCAAAACCACGACCGGCCTCACCGGCGCGGGCCGCTTCAATCGCGGCGTTGAGTGCCAGCAAATTGGTCTGTTCGGCCACGGCCTTGATCACGTCCATGACGCTGCCGATCTTGTCGCTTTCCTGTTGCAGCACGCTCATGGCATCGGTGGAACGCACCACTTCGCTGGCCAGCCGCTCGATCTGGGCGATGGCTTCGTTCACCACTTTGTCACCCTCGCGGGCTTCGCCATCGGCTGCCGCGGCGGCTTGCGAGGCTTCTTCGGCGTTGCGCGCGACTTCCTGCACAGTGGCCGTCATCTCGTGCATGGCAGTGGCGACCTGATCTGTCTCGACCTTTTGGCTGTTGACTCCGGCGCTGGTCTGCTCGGTCACGGCGGAAAGCTCTTCGGCGGCGCTGGCGATCTGGGTGACGCCGTCGCGGATACCGCTGATCAGGTCGCGCAGGGTCACGCCCATGCGTGCGATGCCTTGCTGCAATACACCCAGTTCGTCGCGACGGGTGACCTGGATGTTCTGGGACAGGTCGCCGCTGGCGATGCGGTCGACCACGGCCAGGGTTTCGCGCAACGGGCGGGTGATCTGACGGGTGATCAACACGGCGGCTATGATGCCCACGAGCAACGCCAGCAACGTGCTGATCACTTGCAGGGTGCGTGCCTGGGCGCTTTCGATGTCACGGCGGTCGACCTGGATCTGGTATAGCTGATCGCTCAGGGACACGATGGCAGCGCCCTGATCGGTCATTTCCTGGCGAGCCTGTACCGCATCGGTGTTGGCGGCTTTGTACGCCTGCAAGGCGCTGCGGTAGTTACCGAGCGCAGCTTCCAGTTGACGCAGGGCGTCTCGCTGGGTGTCGGCGAAATGCACGTTGAGGGGGCTCAGACTGGCGATGGCCGCATTCAGTTGGCCAACGGCTTTTTGCTCAGTCTCGGTGTTGGTGGTCGCGGTGTAGCCTCGCACTTCGTAGCGCGCGAGCAGGAACGCTTCCCTGGCGGCGGTAATAGCCTGGAATTGTTCGAAGCGCTGGTCACTCGGCGGCATCTGTTGCACGCGGGTGTTGATGTCGTTGATCAGACTGTTGGCGGCTTCGGCATTGGCGGCCATGGCGTCGCGAGCGCTGTTGCCGCTGCGGTAGGCGTTGCGCATCTTGGCCAGGGACGTCTTGTAGGCGTCGATGACCGTGCCTTGCTCTTTCAGTCGCTTGAGGTTTTCCGGGCTCTTGAATTTCTCCAACAGCGCTTGTTGCTGGGCGGAAAAGGCTTCGAGAGTGGTCTGCACGTTTTGTGCGGCGGTTTCGTCGCCATTGGTCAGCATGTATTGCAGACGAACCACGCGCAATTTGGTCAGGCCGGCGTTGAGCTGGGTGATGTCGCTCATCCAGTTGCTGCGGTCAATCAGACCGCCCAGGCTGGTCCAGCCGGTAAGGGCGAGGACGCAGGTCAGTGCCAGGACCAGGCCGAATCCCAGGCCCAGTTTCATGTTCACGCTGATGTTGCCAAACCAGCTATTCATCAAATTCCTCCAGGAACGTGGTGCTTCTTTATCGTCGGTTGGCTGGAAGATTGTTTTTTTTGAAAGCCAGCAAGGTGTGTAGCAGCTTGTATCGGCAGCATTCCCCGGAGCTGAAAGGTTTTTGCAGGACGGATTCTGTAACAAGGTTTTTGCTGGGCTTTTAAGCTTTTTTTCACATGGCTTTCACCCTCAGCCAATGCAGGCCTCTCTAATCTCGCGTCATCAAAAGACAGCGTTGTATGCCGGTGAGGCGGCTTGATGTGGAATTGAGACTGAGTTTTTTCGGGGTTTCCCGCTCAATCGATCTGAGCCGTTTTGCCCGCTATCGCAATGCAGCGGTGGTGCTGGCGTCAGCTGTGCTGGTGATTCCATTGACCCTGTTTTTACTGCGACCCGCCGCTGTGCCGGACTTGGCCCACGGTAACGTGGCGGGTGCTCAAGCGCTGATGGCGGGATGGGCCAAGGGCGACATGATCGTGCTGGTGCGCCACGTCGAACGTTGCGATCACTCCAAAGCCGCCTGTTTGAGCGGAAACGATGGCATTACCGATCGCTCCCGCAGCATTGCAGTGAGTGTCGGAGCGCGGTTCGAACGGCTGGGCCTGGCACGTGCCGATATCTACAACAGTCCGATCCTGCGTACGGCGCAAACGGCGGGCTTCATGTTCAACAAGGTCGACGTTGGCGAGGATTGGTTGATCAATTGCAAGGGCACGATGTTGCGGGACGCATTGGCGCACAAGGTGGCCGGGCGCAACCTGATTCTGGTGACACACAGCGAATGCATGGCGCAATTGCAAAAAGACCTCAAGTGGGCGTCTTCGACACCGGGTTACGGAGCCTCATTGTTTATCTCCGCCGCAAACCCGCAGGCACCGCACATGCTGGGGGTCATCGAAGCTTCGGATTGGCGCTCGCTTACCACGAAATGAATTCCCCTTCTGGATCAACCACCACCATGCAGACAGCTTCCCGCCCCCGTTTTTACTGGATGAACTTCGGCATTCCGCTGGCCTGCGCGGTCGTGGTGTTTCTGATGTTCGACCTGACCAGAATCGATATCGCCTTCAACGATCTGTTTTACGATCCGCTCACCCGGACATTCCCGCTGGACCATGTGCATTGGTTCGAAAAGATTACCCATAAATGGGCGCGGATCATTCCGAACTGGACTGGCGAGATAGCGATCATTGGCGCCTTGCTGTCGTTTCTCTGGCCACGCCTGAAAGCGGAAAAACACTCGAAACTCATCGCCTTTCTGGAAAAAATCAGAGTCGCGCCCGTGCTGCGCTTTGCCAACAAGCATCGCCGGGATTTTCTCTACGTGGTCTTCGCGTTTTCCATCAGCACCGGTGTGATCCATTACCTGAAGGGGCACACCAGCGTGTATTGCCCAATTGAAACCACACAGTACGGTGGCAAGATCGAGCACAAGGAATGGTATGAGAATTTCGACCTGCTGAAGGTCGCCGGAGACGGTCGTTGCTGGCCGGGCGGGCATGCCTCGGGTGGCTTCACCATGCTCGCGTTGTATTTCGTGGCGCGTCGTTATCGCTGGCGCTATTGCAAGGCGCTCATGTACGGCTCGCTGTCGCTGGGGTTTGTCTTTGGCACGACACGGGTGCTACAGGGCTGGCACTACATGTCCCACACCTTCTGGGCCGGGATCTTCGTGTGGCTCGCCTGTTTGCTGACAGCACTGGCGTTTTATGGGCGCGCACAGCTGGAGCTGCCGGTGCTGCAAGAGGCTCCCGGCCTCACAAAAGGGTTCGCGCAGCCGCGCTGCTCCGAACCTTCCTGAACCGGTTACGGCGAGCCGGATCCTGCGGATTTTCAGGCAAAAAAAAAGCCCGCGGGAGGGCGGGCAAACCGTAGTTTCTTGAATGAGCGAGTGAAATGTACAGGCTGGCGCCGGGCACCGGGGTGAAGAAAAATTCATTTCGATGAGACCCCCGGGCCAGGCACGCCGCAGCATCAAGGCAAATGATCGGCGGCAAAATCGGCCTCGGACCGCGCACGGAAACTCCCTTTGCGACAGGCTTGCTGGAATCGTTCGAAATCGCGCTCGTTCTGTTCGGTGTAGCCAAGAGCGTATTGGTACAGCGCATCGGCCAGTGCTTCGCCCTTGCCGATGTAGCCGCTGATTACCGCCGCATGTCCGGAAGACTTGGCATGGGCGCGTGCCAGGGCCCGGCCACAGACCCGCCCATAGGCTGTGAAGGTGTCGCCGTCGAAGGTTTCGAGTTCAGCCGAGACTTTCATGTCGCGCAATTGCCGCACATAGAAGTGCCTCCCGCTCGGACCGGTGGTCCAGCCGAGGAACAGATCACTGGCCGATTGCATGAGTCGCTGGCCGTCGACCACCCGCTGGCCCTCATGGCGTATCCGTGACTTGGTCTTCACATAGTTCGCCAACACCGAGCGACGCGCCTCCTTGAATTGCAGGAACAGCGGAAATTCCTGATCGTCGGTCAGCAGGGCCACCAGGCAACGGGTGCCGACACTGCCGACACCCACTACTTTGAACGCCATGTCATGCACATGAAAACGTGACAGCAAGTCACGTCGGTCGGCTTGCAGCGTGCCTTTGTAGTCGCGCACGAAGGTGTCATAAAGCGATCGCCAGTCCGCGAGGCGCAACCAGTCGTCATCGGGATCCAGCAGTGTGGTGTTTTTGTGCAGGTGAAATATTTCCGGCAAGTCATCGCGAATGACCATATGGCCGTCGGCATGACGTTCGCTGATTTTCGGCAGCAGCTCGGCATGGGTGCGACGTCCGGCCTTTTCGATGGCGCGTTGCACATGGTCGATGGCGGTTTTGCGAGCCTTTTCCAGCATGTCGTCGTAGCTGATCGATTCGTACCAGGTTTCCATGGCGCTTTGCAGGGCGCACTCCAGCATCGTCTCCTGGTAGGCACCGACAACTTCATGGCACAAGGTTTCTTCAACCGATTGGCCGTGACGCAGGTCTCGGGCGGCCACCATGCAACTGGCCACCAGACGCTTCAAATCCCACTCCCAGGGGCCTGAATGGGCTTCGTCAAAATCATTGACGCTAAATAGCAGGTTACGTTCCGGCGTGGCGAATCCACCGAAATTCATCAAGTGACAATCACCACAGATCGGCGAAACCATCCCCATGTCCGAGGTGCCTGACAGGTCGTGGGCCTGCAGCAGCGCATTGCCGCGATAGAAGGTAAATGGCGACACCAGCATGCGGCCGTAGCGCAATTCCACCAGCGACCTGACGCGCCCTTCACTCGACGCCTTGATCAATGCCAGTGGATCGCGATCGATGTTGCCCAAGGCCGAATGCGAACTGCGTGGACAGTGCTTGCGAGCATCTTTGCCTTGCTTGAAACGGTCTGTGAGGGTGGTCATGAGGCCTCTTCTACGGGAGGTGTCGGGCATGTGCGAGTTGAGTGTAGAAGGGCTTTGGGGGTTTAACTGAAGTGTTGTGAACTGAAAAACCGTACTTCAGGTTTCAAGATGAAGGACACAAAGGGCTCTGGGCCGTTCAACGGTAAGCCGGTTATGGCGGCTTTGTGGCTTTATGCTAGCATCTGGGCGCGTAGAGGAATGTCGGTTCGCCCAGATACCCGGTTTAAGGAAGACCACGTTGAGACCCATCAGAGCACTGCGAGTACTGGCCAGCCTGGTTACTCGCGGTTTGTTGCTTGTACTGCTGTGCAGCGCGTTCGGGGTGCAGGCCGACCAGGTGATCGGTCGCTTCAATTCGGTGGCCGGGCCTTTCAGTCACATGGAAACTCCGGCTGGCAGAGCATACTTGAGCCTGCATGAGCGCAAGATGCAGGTGCAACTGCCGGACGACTGGCGTGAAAGCACCGTTGAAACCACGATGGAGCTGGACGGCGACACGGCGGTGGTCATGAGCTATCGCACTGCCCAGTGCGACTCGCAAACCGCCCTGGTGGTGATCTCCGGGAAGACAGTCTGGGGTCCTTATCGACTGGGGGGCTGTGGCGACATGCTGGCCTTCCAGCGCAGTGAAGACGGCAAGAGTTTCGTCGCCATGCAGATGAATGGCCCACGCTCCGAGGCCTGGACCTATTCCTCGCAGGATAAGAATTTCCGTGGGCCGATGAAGGTCGACCTGCCGGGGCTGCTGCAAGGCCTGTCCAAGGCCCGGCCGGCGGTTGCCGCCGCACCGGTGCCCAAGACCGCAGCGGCCCCCGTGGCCTCTACGCGCGCCGCGCCTTCCGCGCCGCCGGCGCCCAAGCACGTGGCGAGCGTGCCTACCCCTCCCAAGCCCGCGGCCAAACCGCTGGCCAAAGTGTCGATTTCTTCCGCGCTGCCGCAGCCGGTGGCCAACGCGGTCGTCGAACATGCCCAGGCCACTACGCCCCCCAGGCGCCGAGTAGAAATCAACCTGATCTCCAAGATGGAGACCGAGTCGTGACCAGCCTGACACCGCTCCAGCGATTTGGTCCCCGTGCGCAGCGCCGCTCGCCGGCCAGTGCGTTGATGCACTGGCTACGGGAAGACAAGAACCCTCTGCCACGGCGCCAGGAACGTGTGCTGGTCCTGGTGATGCTGACTCTGACGCTGCTGTACCTGATTGTCGAAATGGGCTTCAACGCCCGTTTGCTGGACGTGGTCGGCGGCCTGGCCAGTCAGCATCAAGTAGAGTCCATCGAGGTCTACGGACGCTTGATCGCCGGCACGGCGGTGGCCCTGCTGGGGTTGGGCTCGGTGCTGAAGAAAAGTTTGCGCCTGGGCTGGAGCCGTCTTCGCACGACGATCTGGGCGGTCCTGGTGATCGTCGGCTGCGTGGGTACTACGTACTTTGCACAGTTGGCGCTGGTCAATCACCTGGTGGATCGCTCGACGCCCGATGAGCGCGCACGCGCGGCCTTGGGCGTGCCGATGACGTACTTGATGGTGCACCACGATTTCGGCTTGACTGGCCTGGACCTCACGGCAGAGGATTTGCAGCGCCCCGAGGGCAAGACCCTGCTGGCGACGTTTCCCATCATGCTGTTGTCGGTGGATCGCCTGACGGATCGCATCAAGCAACAGGCGCAGGCGTTCTTCGAGTTGTTCGCCGAAACCGTGCGCGGCGATGCCGAGGCTAATTATCGCCACTACCAGGACTCCCTCGCCGAGCTGGATGACAGTTATCGCCAGTATCAACAGGGCAGCATTCGCTACCTGGAGGCGATCAGCGCGGCTTCCATCGCCCGGCACCAGCAGCAGGCCTGGAACGATTACGTGCAGAACCTCAAACAACGCAATCGCCGCCTGACCCCCAACAATGTGCCGAACCGCCATGCCAATACGGTGCGTCAGTCGCTACGCGAGAAGGGCATCGCGGTGGCCGACGATTGGCGCCCCAACGACCGTGCGGCTTTCAATCGAGCCGTGGCCCGGCGCGTGCAACTGGATGCCCGCAACGCCTATGCCTCGGGGTTACAGTCGGTTGGGCGGTGGATCGATCCGGGCTTGCCGCGTGGGCAGTTTTTTGCGCAGCTGCCGATCCAGAACAAGTGGCGCGACGCGTTGCACTTGCCCTACTTGATCACCTTGCAACCCGACCTGTCGGCCAGCGGCTTCGAGCAAACCGTGTACCGGCCGACCATCAGTTTCGATGCCAAGCAGTTGATCGAAGATCGCATGGTCGACCCGCAGAACTACCGCGACAGAGGCGAAAAGGCGCAGATCGGTCGTGACAGTTATCGAGCGCTGATTGTGCCGATGATTGCCCTGATGTTTTCCCTGCTCGGCGCCTTTACCCATATCTTCAAGTGCCTGGGCTTTTTCACCCGGGCGCTGTGTTATGTCCCGCCGAGGCTCTACGTGGCCGCCTTCGTCGGCTATGCGCTGGTGGTGCTGACGGTGCCGATGTTCTGGACCAACAAGGTGACAGAGCAGCCGCTGTTTCTCAGCCTCAAGCAGCAAAGCGGCTCCTCGCTTGGGCTCATGGGCTGGATCATTGCCCATGGCGTGCAATGGACGGCGCAGGTCCAGCCGGTGTTTTACCCGCTCAACGAACGGGTGCGCCTGGGCCTGCTCGGTGGCCTGACCTACGGTTATCAGCCTCAATGAATGCTCATGTTCAGTCTCGAAAGGAGTCGCCCTTGTCGCGCGCACTTGTTGTATCGACCGTGTTGCTCGCCTGCACCGGTTTGTTGTTGAGTGGTTGCCAGAACTCGCCGGTGGGCAGCACAGCGGTCGGTGGTGTGCTCGGTTGCATTGGCGGTGCGGCGATTGCGGCGGGGACGGGCGGCCACCCTGGCACCGGTTGCGCCATTGGCGCAGCCCTGGGCGCGCCGACGGGTTACTACGTGGGTCGTCAGAAGGACCTTGAAAACGCCCGGCAGGCCAAGGCGGCCATCGAGCGCCAGTCGAGTGATGTCGCGGTGGTGCAACTGACGACCCGCCAGGAAGCGGTACCGGCGGATAAGCGCAACGACGTCGGGGCCGCGAGTGTCGAAAGCATGGACTCGATGCAGGTCAACGTGCCGCAGACCCTGGTGAAAAAGCGCGACAAACGCCTCAAGCAGCCGCTGTCGCAAGTGGGCAACTACGTGTCCAGCGCCAGCAGCAAGGCCAACATTGTCGTCACCACCCACAGCAAAAGCGACTTCAACTACATCGTCGCCAACATCAAGAAGGGTTACACCGGCAAGGTCACGCCTGACAAGGTGACCTACGAGTATCGCGAGCTGACGCGTGGCACCCAATCGGCGATCCAGGTGATGCCGAGCGCCCAGGTATAAGGACGCCAGGCAAGCGGGACTCATCCGCCTCCAGGCGGAAAAAAGGCACTGACGAGTAACATCCAGTGCCTTTTTTTCGCCCGTTCGACGCATAAAAACGCCGACCTTCCAAGGCTGTGCTGGATGCGGCGCTACTGGACCAGGGTTTCACTCGCGTCACGGCGCCCATCAGTAGGCGTGTCGGGCAAACGCTGGTCTGAGCGGCTGTATCTAGAGCGGACTGGAGGAAGCTTGCTGTTTGGCGTGTTTTATCCAAGGCTTTCCCGGCGAGCAGACTCATCCCGCTACGCACGGTGATGTCGGCGTAGGAAATTGGGAGCCATGACTCTGCCGAGTGGATTTTCCACGCAGGCGTAGTTCCAGTGGTAAGCAGGCCAGGCGGTTATCTGGCCATCACCGCAGCATGAACGTACTGATCGAGCGCATCCGTCAGCTCACACGTGAGCAATGGTATCGCCGTCCGAAGGGAGACCGACGTCAGCAAGCCAGGGGCATGCGGTGCGTGTCTGCGACTACTCAGACGCGATGCTTGCTCGTTAATCGCGGACTCTGATCATTCGGGTCAACCTGTATTACTTCCAGCAGATCCAGGTCAGGTTGCGAGTCGAGCAAGTATTCGATGATCTTGACCGGTTGCGTGCTGAGCGCGAGCGTAACCCGATATTTGACCACCTCATTGGCTATATCTGCGCAGTTGAGCAGGGGGAGGATCGTGGCTGCCACATCCATGCAGCCTTCTGCTTTAACGGTAACGAGGTGCACGGGGAAAAGTACGAGGACGAGCTGGGTATAGGCATCATCACTTCAGAGTGATCGGAACATCCGTGCGCATGTCCATTACGCGATGCGTTACCTGGTCAAGGATGCTCAGCAGCTGCGGTTGAAGCCCTTGAGGGCTCGATGTTTGCGGATGGGGCAAATAAGCCACTGGCAAAGGCTGCAGTTCATCTAGGTTCGCTACGACGATCTGCTGCGCTGTAGCTTTTGCGTGCATCTTGGCCGAATCGATTTGGTAGCGTTGCAGCACGTACTGCACCAAAGCACCACGAGTATCAATCACAAGCTGATCGTCACTCATGCCAACATCAATTTCGATGATTGCTGCCTGCTCGGCTTTTAGGCGTGAGCCCGACTGGATGATGACGTGGATCAGGCTGTTCCATCGCCGTCCTGCTTACGGGGGTACTCAGAATGGTTCCCTGGCGGATCTCTCGGTGTCTGGAATCGGCTTTGCAGTATCGAACAGGCAGTGCCCCCGGATGCGCACATCAGGGCCCACAGGTATTGGTCGATGGCGAACCGGGTGGACAACGTCTGCGGCGATCGCAATCTGTTCTGCGCCTGTGTGCCGGTGGAGGAATATCGATGAGGTCTTAGGAAATTTCCAGCATCGTTTTCAGACGCTTCTTAAATCTAATTTTTTGACAACGTTGAATACTCGTATCCATCAAGGGATCAGTGGCTCGAAAAAGGCGTCGTGGGTTCCTTCAAAAGACTGTTGGCCGACTCGGCACAGTCAACGTTGCATGGATGGAATCAACATGTCGGTATTGCGCCTCCGGAAGAGGTCATGTTCTTTTGTTTTGTTGGGTTGCCTGGGTTGCCTGGGTTCTGCCTGGGCCGCTCCCATTCTGACGCCCGGTGATCAAGGCCTGATCCGTGAGCGACAGGACCGGTTGCTGGAAGAGCAGCGACGTCGGCTCCAGGAGCTCAAGGAGTTACCGGGTAAAGAGACCGTTCCCTCTGCGCCCAGCGCCCCGGCCGACGGTCGTTGTTTTCCAGTCCGGCAGATCTTGATCAACGGCGCGGATCACCTCTCTGGGGCCGATCGCGAGCAGCTGATACGGCCCTACCAGGATCAATGTCTGGGTACCTCCCAGCTCAATGAGCTGCTGAAAGTCATCACCAACCGCTACATCGACAAGGGGTTGGTGACCAGTCGTGCCTATCTGCCACAGCAGGACCTGTCCGGCGGACAGTTGACGGTGCTGGTGGTCGAAGGGCATCTGGAAAAGATTCAAACCACACCAGACAGTGGACTCTCGGTACTCGAACTAGCCATGAGTTTTCCTGGTCGTGAAGGTGAACTGTTGAGCCTGCGCGAAATCGAGCAGATGGTCGATCAGCTCAACCGGCTCCCGTCCAATCAAGTGCAGATGGAGTTAAGCCCTGGCCAAGCGCTGGGCGGCAGTGATGTATGGGTCACCAACACTGCGCAAAAGTCTTGGCGTGCATCGTTGGCACGCAGCAACGACGGCCAGGACAGTACCGGCGAACAGCAATGGGGCACCTCGCTGGAATGGGACAGCCCGCTGGGGCTGTCTGATCAGTTGATGTTGCGTAGCGGTCACGACGCAGTCAGTGATCATCAGCGTACCTCCAGCAACGCATTTTTGAATTACAACCTGCCGTGGGGTTGGTGGAACTTCAACTACAGCTATAGCCAGAGCGACTACCGCTCGCAAGCGCACGCCAACGGTTTTGACTTCAAACAGACTGGCAATAGCCAGAACCACCAATTGCGCGCCGAGTGGGCGATTTACCGCGATGCGATGAGCAAGACGACGCTCAATACCGGCCTGTCCTACCTGCGCACCAACAACTTCATCGAAGACAGCAAGCTGGCATTGAGCAGTAACCGGATCAGCGAAGCGCAGTTTGGGGTCAACCATGGCCGGCGTATCGGCAACGCATTCGTCAACCTCGATCTCGGCCTGCAGAACGGCATCGGTGCCTTCGATGCCCAAGGCGATCATGACCCTGGCCCCGGTCAACCCACTTCTCGCTACCGCAAGTACACCGCCACGCTGAGCTATTTGCAGCCATTCAGCCTGTGGGGCGAGTCTTTCAGCGTCAGCAGCCTGGCCACCGGCCAACGCAGCGAAGACGTGTTGTTTAGCTCGCAGCGCATGAGCCTGGGTGGGCTGGGTTCGGTACGCGGCTACAAGGATCATTTGTTGTCCGGCGACAGTGGGGGGTACTGGCGCAATGACCTGCGTTGGAGCCGTCAGGTGAGTTGGTCCGGGTTGCGCCCGGTACTGAGCCAATACGGTGTCAGCCTGGGTTATGACCAGGGCGTGATCCGAGGTGATAGCTACAACGGTGATCAGCATGGGCGAATGTCCAGCAATTCGCTGGAGCTGTTCGCCCGAGGCGCCTACCTGGCCAGCAGCGTGACCTTCGCCCATTCACTGGAGCGCCCCGATGCGCTGACCGATCGCGAAGCGCCGATCTATTTCAGCCTGAGTGTCTTCCTGTAGCCATCAGCGGCTACCTGCTGCGTTTTTAGAGAGTACCAACATGGACGTCCGCCAATTTGCCTTCCAGGTTCGCCAACCTTACGCCGCGCTGTTGAGTCGTGAGCGATTCCGGGGCATGCCCAAACGTGGGGTGGCATTCCTGCTGGCCAACGTCATGCTCTGGCAGCCGTTGTGGGTGCAGGCCAACGGAATTGCCGTCAGTGCTCCGGGAACTACGCTGGATCATGCGGGCAATGGCGTACCGGTTGTGAACATTGCCGCGCCTAATGCCAGTGGGATGTCGCATAACCAGTTTCGGGATTACAACGTCGGTAGCGAAGGCGTGATCCTCAACAACGCCACGGGCCGTACACAGACGACCCAGCTGGGTGGGATCATCCTCGGTAACCCGAACCTGCATGGCACGGCGGCCAGCACCATCCTCAATGAAGTCAACGGCGGCAACCCGAGTCAGCTACGCGGCTATACTGAAGTGGCGGGGCAATCGGCGCGGGTGATCGTCGCCAACCCCTACGGCATCAGCTGCAATGGCTGTGGTTTTATCAACACCCCGCGCGTCACCCTGAGTACCGGTAAGCCCATTCTGAACAATGGCCGTCTCGATCATTTCCAGGTCGAAGGTGGCAGTGTGGCCGTTGAGGGGGCAGGGCTCAACGCCAGCAACGTCGACCGCTTCGAGATCATCACTCGCAGCGCCAGGATCAACGCCGAGATCCAGGCGCGAAACCTGACCCTTATCACCGGGCGCAACGATGTCGATGCGCGCAGCCTGAATACCACGGCGCGGGCGAATGACGGTAGTGCCAAGCCGGAACTGGCGATCGACAGTTCGGCGCTGGGCGGCATGTATGCCGGCGTGATCAAATTGGTGAGTACCGAAGCCGGGGTCGGCGTGCGCTTGGCCGGTAACCTGGCGGCCAGTGGTGGGGACATTCAGATCGATGCCAATGGTCATTTGAGCCTGGCCCAGGCGGCGTCTTCTAACGCCATCAACGTCAAGGCGGCGAGCCTCGATGCGCACGGCCCTGTCTTTGCCGGCACCACCCTGGATGTACATACCAGCGGTACATTGAGCACCCAGCACAGCCTGGCTGCCCGTGATCGCATCAGCCTGAGCAGTGGTGGTCCGTTGAGCAACAGCGGCATCATCGAGGCCGGCGTAAATGCCGATAACAGCCGTAATACCGTCGGTGACGTTACGCTGAACGTGCAGAACCTGCGCAACGCCGGCAGTGTAACGGCCAACCGCAAACTTGATGTGCGCGCGAGTCAGTCCCTCGACAACCGTGGCGGTACGTTGAGTGCGCAGAACTGGACTCAGGTCATTACTTCAACCCTGGACAACCGTCAGCAGGGTCGCGTGCTCAGCAATGACAGTCTGGATTTGAGCGCCGAGCGGGTGCTCAACCACCAAGGCTTCATCAACAGCCGTGGGACGCTCGGTGCGCAACTGGGTTACCTGGATAACAGTGGTGGTGAGTTCTCCAGCCACGCTGCGACCTATCTCAATGTGGCCGCCCTGGATAACGTCGCCGGCCTGATCATGGCCGGGCAGAACCTGAGCCTTGCCGTCAGCGGCGCAGTGAACAATCGTAACGGTCGGCTGGGCGCGAACCACGCCGTGAACCTCTCGGGCACCACGCTGGATAACAGCCAGAACGGTCTCATCACCGCAGCACATGACTTTAACCTCAGTCTCACGCATCTGGATAACCACGGCGGTCTGGTGAATGCGGGTGCGGCCCGTCTGCATGCCGGTACCGTGGAGAACAGCGGTGGACGGATCGCGACCAAGGCAGACCTTGTCGCCACTTTCGGCAGCCTCACTCAGCAAGGCGGTGAGTTGATCGCCCAAGGCAACCTGAGCCTGACCGGAACCACCCTTCACAACCGCAAAGGCGGCCTGGTTGGGGCCGGCAAAGCGCTGACAGTCCAGGTTGACACCGTTGATAACCGTGGCGGTGAGCTCTCCAGCTCGGCTGCACTCAATCTGGTCGGCCAGCAGCTGAATAACAGTAACGGCGGCAAGGTACTCGCCGGGATGGATCTTGGGCTGATGGTTGCGCACGTGATCAACCAGGCCCAGGGACTACTGCTCGGCCAAGGTCGCACCACAATCATTGGCCAGACCCTGAATAACAGCGGCGGTACATTGAGAGCGTTGTCGGCACAGGATCTGCGCCTCGACGGAGCTCTGAATAACCTCAGCGGCCTGGTCAGTAGCGAAGGCGCACTCACCGTCAGTGCCGCCAGCCTGTACAACCGCCAAGGCAACCTGTCCAGTGCCGGTCCACTCAGCCTTACCAGCAGCGGCGCGATCGACAACCAGGGCGGTCAACTGGTGACCGACGCCGGCTTCAACCTGCAAAGCGCCAGCCTGGATAACCGCCAGCTCGGCAGCCTCAGTGGCAAGGGCCCGGTACAGATCCACACCGGTGCACTGGATAACAGCCACGGCGGTCGCCTGACCAGCAGTGACAGCCTCGATCTGACCGCGACGCAAGTGACCAACCAGGACAATGGTCGCATCGCCAGTGAGCAGGCCTTGACCGCCAACATCACCGGCCTGGACCAACAAGGCGGAGTGTTGTTCAGCAACAGCGCGCTGACCCTGAACCTCAATCACGGCCAACTGAACAACCAAACTGGCCTGATCACCGCACCCTTGTTGATGCTCAGCAACCTCAATGGAGTGACAACCAGGACGGTGAAATCTCCAGTGCCCAGGCGTTCACCCTCGCGGCCAGTAACCTGGATAACAGCAACGGCAAACTGCTGAGCAATCAGGCACTGACCCTGCGTATCGATCAGGAAATCCACAACCTCAAGGGCTTGATCGCCGCCGCATCTCTCGACGTGCGTGCCGCCAGCCTCAACAACCAGGGCGGCACCCTAACCAGTCGCGACAGCCTTGATTTAAAGGTCACGGGGCTCCTCGACAACCAGAATCAGGGGCTGGTCAACGCCACGAATCGACTCAACATCACTAGCGCGACGCTGAACAACCAAAGCGGTGGTTCGCTGTTGGGCGATGCCATTGGCCTCGATTTCGGCACGGCTGGTGGTGACCTGAAAAACGCCGGTGGACTGATCACCAACGCTGGCCCGCTGAGCATTAACCACCTGCGTGACCTGAACAACCAGGGCGGTGAAATCTCCAGCAGCCAAAGTTTCTCATTGAGCGGCCGCCACCTCGATAACCACTCCGGCAAGCTGATCAGCAGCCAGCAACTGGCGCTCCATGGCGCTGGCGTGTTCAACCAGAACGGGCTGATCTCGGGCTGGGAAGGTCTCACGGTAAGCGCCAACAGCCTGGACAACCGCAACAACGGCACGCTCTCAAGCCGCCGTGGTGATCTGACGGTTGATGTCGCAGGCACCTTGCTCAACAGCGGCGCCGGGGCGCTGGTCAGTCAGAAAAGCCTGACAGTAAAAACCGCCAACCTCGACAACAGCAACGGTGGGATTTTCTCCAGTGCCGGTCACCAGACCCTGACCGTCGACGGCCTGCTGAACAACAGCCAGGGCGGCCAGATCGACAGCGCTACGGCCCTGACCGTCCAGGCCACGACGCTCGACAATAGTCGCGGCGCGATCAGTGCCCAGCAAGCGCTCGAGTTCACCGGCACTGCGCTGGATAACAGCGCTGGCAACCTGATCGGCAATGCCGGCATCACCCTGAACCTGCTCGGTGCGTTGATCAACAGCAACGGCAAACTCGCTAGCGCCGGGCCGTTGCGTCTGAGCGCCAACCAGATCAATAACCAGGGTGGTCAACTGGTCAGCCAAGGGCTGTTGACCCTGCTCACGAGTGGACTGGACAACCGTAATCGGGGCACCGTCGCGGCCAATGATCGGCTGAGCCTGACGGCCAGCGGTCTTGTGCAGAACGGCGCTGATGGCCTGATCTATAGCCAGTACGGCGACCTGAAACTGCAAGCCGCGAGTCTAGCCAACGACCAGGGCACGTTGCAAAGCCAGGGCGCGCTCGCCCTTGAAGTGACCGGGGATGTCGACAACCACCACGGTCGCATCCTCGCTCAGGACGGCGAGCTGATCCTCTCCGCCGTCAACCTCGACAACCGTGGCGGTGTATTGGCCAGCCTGCGCGCGGCATTGACCGCCACCCTCAGTGGTTGGCTGAAAAACGAATTGGGCGGCATCACCCAAGCGGAACACCTGAACCTGACGGCACTGGCCGGGATCGACAATCAGGGTGGCCGCATTGCCGCGCAGTCGGGCAACGTGACCGTCAACACCACTCATTTCGATAACCGTGATGGTGGTCTGTATGCCGGGCAGCGTATCGGCGTTACCGGCAGCAACCTGGATAACCGTGGCGGACAGATCGCCGGCCAGCAGATCGATCTGAGCCTGACAGGCGCCCTGAGTAACGGCCAGGGCATAGTCGAAAGCGACAGCACACTCAGCGTCGCTGCGGCCAGCCTGGACAACCAGAACGGGCAAATGCGCGCGCTCGGCACGAGCGGTGCCACGGTATTCCATATCGGCGGGCTGTTCGACAACCATAACGGCACCCTCGAAAGCGCCAACACCGACTTGAGCCTGCTCATGGGTGGTTTCTTGAACGCTGGCGGTACCGTGCTGCACGTCGGTAATGGCACGTTCGATATCGCCACCGCTAACGTCATCGACGCCGGTGGCAACCTGGTCACCCGGGGTGGCCTGACCCTCAGTGCCGACCGCTGGACCAACAGCAGCGTCATTCAGGCCGGGCGTTTGAGCGTCAACGTCAACCACTTCACCCAGACCGGCAGCGGTCAACTGCTGGCGGCCAACAGCCTGATCGGCAGCGGTGTGAACTGGAGCAACGACGGCCTGATCGCCAGTGACGGTAGCCTCGATCTGAGGCTGACCGGATTGTACAGCGGTAATGGTCGACTGAGCAGCCTGGGTGATTTGACCCTGTATGCCGGGCAGTTGAATCTGCCGGAGGTTGCGAGCATCGCTGGTGGTGGCGACAGCCTGATCACGGTGGGCGGTCGGTTGACCAACTTCGGTCGACTGACCTCAACGAATGACCTGACCCTGAACACCGGCACCCTAAACAACTACGGGGCCCTGGGCAGCGGCCAAGACCTCACGCTCACTACCTCGGAACTGCTCAACGAGCACGGGCTGATCTTCAGTGGTCGGGACATGGGGCTGCGGGTCGGCTCGTTGCTTAACAGCTACGCCAGTATCTACAGCCTGGGCGACCTCAACATCGACCGTGACGGCTACGGCGGCTGGGCCACGAGCATCGTCAACAGCTCCGGCCTGATCCAGAGCGACGGTAGCCTGAGCCTGGCGGCCAGCACCATTCACAATGTTCGTGCGCTGTTGACCATCAGCAATGGCGGTATCTACACCGCCAAGATTGAACAGATCCAATGTATCGAGGGCGTGAATTCCGGTGACTGCAGCGCTAAGCGCAACCGCGTCTGGGAGATCGTGCAGCGCGACAAACTGGAAGTGACCGCTGCCAGTGCCGCGTCCAGCATCACCGCTGGCGGTAACCTGAACATCAACGGTGGTGACCTGCTTAACCAGAGCAGCACAATCGCCACCAGCGGCAACTTCACCGCCACGTTGAACAACCTGACCAACACCGGTGTGGAAACCTCTGATACCGAAACCGTGCGCGTGTTTCGTACGCAGCGCTCCCGTGGCGATAGCTGGTCCGGTCCGGCACAAGATTTTACCGATCATTACTGGTTTGAAAGCAGCGGCTACGACGCCAATAACCTCGGCGGCCTCGAACAAGCGATGGCCAACTTTATCGGCACCACCGAAGCCGAGTTGCCGCAGTTTGGCCGGACCACGCAACTGACCATGGGTGACCAGACCTACGCCGCGATTATTCAGGCAGCGGGCAACGTCAACATCACCACTCAGAACAACTTCGACAACAGCGTGGTACACGGCGACTTCGAGTACGTCGGCAACGGGCCGAACACCAACACCGCGGCGCCGGGCAGCGAGTTCTCCACCCGCGTCACCCTGAATCAGCAACTGCCGCCGGATCTGGCCCAACAGCAGGTCAACCCGTTGGCCCTGCCAGGTTTTGAACTGCCCACCGGGCAGAACGGCCTGTTTCGTCTCAGTGGCCAAGGCAGCACCAAGGGCGATACCGGTCCACACAGCTGGAACCTGGGCGACGCAAGCGTGGGGAGTGCCCAGCGTCAACAAGAGGTGCCGGGTACTCAAGGCCGAGACATTGGCCCCCAAAATCTTGGCAACCTGAATATGGCTGGCATGGTGAGCGTCAACAAGGTCCAGGGCCTGCCGAGCAGTGGTGGCAGATCCAGTCCGCACAAATACCTGATCGAAACCAACCCGGTGCTCACCGACCTCAAGCAGTTCATGAGCTCGGACTACCTGTTGGGTAACCTCGGTTATGACCCCGACAACAGTGCCAAGCGCCTAGGTGATGGTTTTTACGAGCAGTCCCTGATCCAGCAAGCGGTGGTCGCCCGCACTGGCCAGCGCTTTCTCGACGGCCTGACCTCAGACGAGGACATGTTCCGCTTCCTGATGGACAACGCCATCGCCAGCAAAGACGCCCTGCACCTGTCGCTGGGCGTCAGCCTCACCGCCGAACAAGTGGCGGCGCTGACCCATGACATTGTCTGGATGGAAACGGTGCTGGTCGACGGCCAGGCAGTGATGGTGCCGGTGTTGTACCTGGCCAACGCCAACAACCGCCTGGCCGCCAACGGCGCGCTGATTCAGGGCAAGGACGTGACCCTGATCGCCGGGAACAACCTAAGTAACGCCGGTACGCTCAAGACCAGCCACAACCTGGCCGCGATGGCCGGCAACAATCTGCTCAACAGCCGACTGCTCCAGGCCGGCAACCGCCTCGACCTGCTGGCGGGTAACGAACTGAGCAACAAGGCTGGAGGCACCATCAGCGGGCGTGACGTAAGCCTGACCAGCCTCACCGGCGATGTGATCAACGAACGCACGGTCACCGGTTATGACAGCAGCAACGGCTACAACAGCCAGCACCGCGACTTCGTCGACAACACCGCGCGCATTGAAGCGGCCAACGATCTGACCATCCAGGCCGGGCGAGATGCCAGCTACATCGGTGGTGTAGTGCAGAGCGGCCGCGACACCCGCATCAGTGCCGGTCGCGACGTCATGCTGGGGTCGGCGACTCAGGTCAACAGCAACAGCCATGGCAAGAACAGCCGTGACCTGACCATCAGCCAGAATGGCTCCAGCCTGGAAGCGGGTCGCGACCTGTCGATCAGCGCCGGGCGTGACCTCAACGTAATTGCCAGTCAGGTCGATGTTCAGCGTGACATCGCCTTGACCGCCGGCAACAACCTCACTCTGGCCTCGGCCGCGGAGGAGGAGCACAGCTACAACAAGACCAAGAAAGTCACCAGTCAGGAAGACCACATCAGCCAGGTCGGTAGCAGCGTCAATGCTGGCGGCAACGTCGCACTGACCGCCGGCAAGAATCTGACGCTGATCTCCAGCAAGGTCAGTGCCGGTGATGAAGCCTACCTGGTGGCCGGTGGCAATCTTGAGTTGCTGGCTGCGCAAGACAGCGATTACTCGCTGTACCACATGAAGAAAAAGGGCAGCTTCGGCAGCAAGAAGACCCAGCGCGACGAAGTGACCGATGTGAAAAACATTGGCAGCGAAATCAAAACAGGGGGTGACCTGACCCTGGTCAGCGGCGGCGATCAACGTTACCAGGGCGCCAAGCTCAACAGCGGCAACGACCTGACCCTCGACAGCGGTGGCAGCATCACCTTCGAAGCGGTGAAGGACCTGCACCAGGAGAGTCACGAGAAGAGCAGCAGTGACCTGGCGTGGACCAGTGCGAAGGGTAAGGGAAATACGGATGAGACGCTGCGCCAAACGGTAATAGTGGCGCAGGGGAAACTGGCCATTCAGGCAGTGGATGGGCTGAAGATCGATATCAAGAAAATCGACCAGCACTCTGTCAGCGAGACCATCGACGTCATGGTCAAATCCGATCCGCAACTGGCTTGGCTGAAAGAGGCCGAGGCTCGCGGCGATGTGGACTGGCGGGAAGTGCAGGAAATGCATGACTCCTTTAAGTACAGCCACTCCAGTCTTGGTCAGGGAGCGATGTTGGCGATCATTATTGTGGCCACTGCACTGACAGCGGGCGCTGCCAGTGGAGCGTTAGGTGCGGCGGCAGGGGCGGGTGCCGGGTCTGGCACCGCAATGGCTGCGGCGGGTAGTTCTGCGATGGTTACAGCAGGTACTGCGGTCGGGACGGCGGCGGCTGGATGGGGGAACGTGATGCTCACCACGGCTTTGTCCTCAATGGCAGGGACAGCGGCTGAGAGTACCATCAATAACAAAGGCAACCTCGGTCAGGTGCTCGATGACGTAACCAACGAAGATAGCCTGAAGGGGTATGCAACCGCCTCCTTGATCGCGGGCTTTGGCGCGGCCTTTACCGATGGTTGGGGGCGAGAGTTGACGACTGAAGGTAACTACAAAACGGTGAGTTACGCCGAGCGTGTCAACGCCTACACCGCGAATACCGCACTGAAAGGGGTGCTCAGTGGGGAAGATAAGGATTCCTGGATGGCCATTGCCGGAACTGGGGCGTTGATGGAGATATATCAGTATTCGGCCGGGCGGGCTCCTGATGTCCAGTCGGGCGTAGATAGACAAGGAGGCGCTCAGTATGCTGCAGGATTAGATAAGTTCGTCCCGATGGAATTGGTGGATGGTGTTATGCGAGAAGGAAACAACATTGGTCTAAACAGAATTGATGATTGCGCTAGTTTTTACGCTGTTTGTCATGGCACGCCAATTAGTAATTTGTTGAATAAGGTTCCTGGCTTTAACGCATTCGCTACTTTGCATGATGGATGGATGATGGATTTAGAGGCCCATAAAGGCACAGGAATGTCGGTTTTCGAAAACCTAGGCAGTATGCCTCCTGCATTGCTCGTTAACTACGGCGCTCTGTATGACAAGTATCTCCCACTGATTGAAGTGGAGAAAAATCGTGAGAAAAAATAGTGGCATATTCTTAGCTTCTATTTTTCTAGCTGGGTGTGCACCGTCTCACTCTGCATGGACTTCTAGTAGAGATACTTGGCCCGGAGCAAGTTTTGACTCTCATGTGTATGAAGTATGCTCTCGGACTCCAGGTGCATGTAAGGACTCATTTTGGTCTCCTGTAAATAACAATAGAACATTTGATCGTGTTCTCGAGGAGGCCGGTGGAAGGCGTTATTACATTACTTGGATCAGGGATTGTCGATACTCCGTTCTCGTGTCACCGAAAGGGGTAATCGTTTCGTGGCGATATGAGACCGACAATACAAAAAGTTGCTATATTTTCTAAATCAGTGGGGCGGGTCCTGAAGAAAAAGGGCAGCTTCGGCGGAGGTAGCATGACCCAACGCGACGAAGTCACCGAAGTGAAGAGCATCGGCAGTCGAATCACCAGTGGCGGTGATCAACATTCCCGGAGCGCCTAGCTCACCAATCGTAATATCCGCACACAGAGTCACAATTTGATAATGCAAAATTCACTCAGAAGGTTCCAGGTTTTGAGAGGTCAATGACTTCACTATTTCTGTGAATGAAAACGTTGCAAGAAATATACATTTGGAGTTGCATATGGAAATATCAAGGACATCGTTGCTGGTACGCCGTGTAGGGGCCTTTACCATTGATAAACTGGTGATACTCATACTCTGCCTAGGCATGCTGGAGGCAAATCTTGCTTTTGACGGCCTTAGGGATGGTCTGAAGTAGTCACGCTTTTCTGGCTGACTTCAGCCTCCGCTGATTTTGAAAACGGCGAATCGACCAAAACGATAAATCATCCGCTTATTTCTGAGCTTTTAGCCGCCGCGAGCACCTCGAAACGGCTATTTCCCACATTACAGGCACACCTCTCCTGTACTGGTCAGTAAATGTCGGCGTGCCATCCACAGATTCGACAGCGCGAATAGCGTCACCAGTTGCGCGGTGTTTTTGGCCAGACCACGGAAGCGCGTTTTCACAAAACCGAACTGGCGCTTGACCACCCGAAACGGGTGCTCGACTTTGGCGCGTGCCTGGGCCTTGGCCTTCTCGATCTTGCGCTTGGCTTTGTATAGAGCGCTACGCTTACCCAGCTTCTTGTAAGTACTGCGGCGTGCCGGGGTAATCTGAATTTGTTAAGTAAGCTATTGATTTATAAAATTAATATCGATTTTTATTTTTGGTTGGAATACCAATTGGAATACTGCACTCCATTTGACTACTCGTTTGCATTCGATCTGACCAGCACGCTTCGTAACCATGATTGGCAGTGAAATGCCCATAGCTGCCGGTGGCGACAGGCGGAAATCGGCCGATTCTGTTGAAAAAGTCGGCCTTGGTCCCCACGTCAGAAAAGTACGCGCCTGAGATTGAAATCCATACCTTGGGCAGAGGTTTTCGGGTGCGGATTTTACGGAGGAGTGTGCTTTGACCTGAGGATTGGAGGCTGGCTATCCTGCCAATGAAGCAGCCGAACCTCAAGCTGGCAAGGACAAGGGTGGATTAGGTACAGTACGTGGTGGTCGCTATCCGACCTGGAGCCGACAGTGACGACAGGCAAAAATCGGTTGATTGCGGCCCTTCTCAACCGACAGCAAGCGGTCAAAGGTATTCACTTACAATGTCCGTGTTAGCCGTATAATAAAAAGGAGAAAAAACCGTACGCTGTTCACTTTGGTTTTAACTTTATTATACCCATCACGCTTTGTAACGTGATTCCTCATCCGAACTTCTACACCAGAATTAGTAGGTGAGTTCTATCATTAATGGACAGGCCAATCTTCTAGGTAAAATATATATCCATTCCGAAAAGTGCACCATCGTGTGAATTATCTTAGAATGCTCAGTCGTGTCAGAAACGTTCCTTACATAACTTACACGGATATCAAATATAACACTGAGCATCTGCAAGTGGCGATTTTCCGCACAGCAGCTAAACTTTCGATTCGATATTTTCGAACCTGTTCTGCTGGAGGTCGCTTGTGTTGCGCACATTGGCTATCGAAAACTACCGCTCGCTGCATAATTTGCAGCTTTCTCTCGGAAGGCTGACCGTAGTGACCGGCGCTAATGGCAGTGGCAAATCCAACCTTTACCGAGCATTACGCTTACTATCTGAAACGGTCCAGGAAGGTGTGGTTCATGGTATTGCACGTGAAGGAGGCCTTGATTCCTGTTTTTGGGCAGGGCCAGAACAGTCTTCAGCAAGCGTTCTACGCGGCGAGTCCTCTGTAGAGGCTCTGCGTAGCCATAATGCAAAACGTATACGTATGGGTTTTGCCGGCACGGATTTTAGCTATGCGATGAGCTTGGGTCTGCCGGAACCAGATGCGGGAGAAGCGGAAAATCTGCGTACCCTGTTTGGGCGCGATCCCCAGATAAAACGGGAGGTGATTTGGTCAGGTCCAATTTTCCGTCCCGCAGCCGTGCTTGTAGAACGCAAAGGACCCGCTGTGCGCATGCGTGAGCAAAGGGGTTGGCGGACGTTGACAACCCAACTTCCCGAGTTTTATAGCTTGTTCGACACATGCGGTTCTATTGACTGTCCTGAAGTCGAAACGTTACGCCAAACGGTGAGGAGTTGGCGTTTTTATGATTATTTCCGCACCGACATCGACGCACCAGCACGACAGCCGCAGCTTGGAACCCGTACTCCTATACTGCACGGCAGCGGTCGAGATCTCGCTGCTGCTTTGCAGACAATCCGCGAAATCGGTGATCCAGTGAGACTAGACGAGGCAATAGACGATGCTTTCAAGGGGGCGATAATGCAGGTCATAGTCCGGGACGGGTTGTTTGTCCTGTCATTGCGCCAACCTGGCATGCTGCGTCCATTGCTGGCGAGCGAACTCTCCGATGGTACCCTGAGATATCTGCTGCTAGTCGCAGCATTACTCACTCCACGCCCTCCGTCTCTAATGGTACTCAACGAACCGGAGAACAGCCTACATCCTGATTTGTTACCCGCATTGGCTCGATTAATAGCTAAAGTTGCTATTCATAGCCAAGTATGGATTGTTTCCCATTCTAGCCGTCTCGTCTCTGCTTTGGAGCAATCATCCGACTGCACGAGCATTGAACTAGAAAAGCACCTAGGCAGGACACGTGTAATAGGGCAAAGTGGGCTTCTGTCTGGACCGGTGTGGAATTGGCCATCATAGCAAAATGAAGAAAGTGAAAATCGATATCGAGTGAATTATTTCGAGGCTTGAAAAACTTTTTGTCTGCCTAGAGTTTGCTTTTTTATATTTGTAAATACCATAAAACTTCCGAAAAAACCATAAAACTCTAACCGGCCCATAATTTATAACAGTCAACTATGACTACCGCTAACATGCTGGGTATAGTGCGTACTCGTCAACTCAATGCGTTTCGGCTTTTCTTTGGGATGAGCAGCATTAATGCTAGGAATACTTGCGGCCTGCAACTTAAATCATTCGATTCGCTTATTTTATACAAAGACCTTGGATAGCTAAAGCGGAAAATAGAATCACAACCATTATAAATCAATCTAACTATCTTATTATATGGCATCGCACCAATAGCTCAAATATATAGACTATCGCATCAATCGAGACACTTCTAATAATGGTGCTCGCGGACTCTATACTCACCGAAAATCTTGCATTAAGCGCATCAAACAGCAGTGCAAGTTCTTTAATATACAATGAATTTGGTACCCCCTCAAACCTTATAGTTTTCCCCCTTGCATATAATACCAAGTCGTCCCTCGCCACATAATCGATTTTGAATGGGCTGACTATTGAAAATTCTTTATTGGGTTCTATCAAGGTAGAATCATCTAGATAATCAATAGTTCCAGCAAGATTTAAATTGCTTAGCTTTCTCCTCTTATGAAAATTCTCTGTAAGCTCTATAATCTTTACTAAGGGCAAGTTAAGTGCGACCGGATTGCCACTCCAACCTTTACCATAATACGCGTTTAATGCAGGAGTGAAGTCCCTTGTATCGCTAATATCCGAGCTACTTAAAACTATTGCGAGAGAGACAGAAAAATTTGGGCTATACCCGACATGGTAACAATTGGGAGGAAGGAAAAACAAATCACCCAAGGCATACTCATATCTAATTCCGGTATGAATAAGACTAGGCGGATCATAACAGTTGCGCCGACATCCGGTCAATTTCTCGTAATCATCCTCTGACCACAGATACATACTTTTTTTTGTATCTAATAGAGGGATATGTATGGACTTGATCGAGTCGTAATCTTTATGAATACCAAATGGAGAGAAACCATAATTCCCAATGAAAAGTACAGTCTCAACATTAAGATCAGGGGTTGGACGATGATTTGTAATTTCAGATACAGTTTGAGCAGCAAAATCTGCAATTTGGACAGACCACCGCTCCGCTCTGTTGAGGATTATCGCTGAAGAGTCCTCTTTGAAAATAGTTTTATACCAGGAAACAAGAGATTCGGCTGGTCGCGGTGGACTTGTAAGTATTTTGTACTCATGTTCTTCTGATCGCCCCGAACTGTATGCGCGTAGAGTAGTCATTAATCTACCATTGTGCATAGTTGAAATACGATTAAATATTTCTAAAATTTCATTTTCTTTAATAGGGGGCATATCAAAAAAATTTTTAATTAAAGCTGCTTCCTGTAATCCGGAAGTAACATCAACAAGCCGTCTCCACTCAGGAGCGTGAGTTATTTTTATCATGAGTAATAAAATACCATTTCGTTTGTCCAGCTTTTTGCTTGTCGTCCTAGACCTAAGCAGAAAGTATCGTCGCCCTTAAAATTGGTCGAATACCTATTGTCGAAAATCGGGGCAGATTCTTTTTTCCTTAAGCGAAAACGATTGTACTCATTCACTCCTTCGCCGTTATTAAGGTTGTATTCACCAGAAACCCTTTCATATAGTTGTTCTAAAAGTTCGATATTTTTAAGGTTTTTATTTATTGTATATGACCCTCGATAGTCTTCCATATTTATATAAACCATTATTGATTCAACACCCCAATCCGATAATTTTCTAAAGTCGCTATATAGATTCTCCAAGCTCCTCCCATTAACGCCTACCATCAAGTCCACATTGAAGTCGCTGAAGGAGTGCCCGTTGATAGAACTGATGATTTTTTTAATTTTAGCCTCGGTGATTGCAGGTCGATTCATGGACTTCAACAAATCAACATCCAGAGATTGGATCCCGAGACTCACCCGATTCACACCCGACGGCCTAAGAACTTCGATTTTGCGATCCGAAAGCCCATGAGGAGCCAGTTCAACTGTAAACTCACTCTTCGACATATCAAAATTAAAGCTTTCGCGGAGGCTCGCGATTAGTTCTTCTAATTGATCCTCTCCTAAAACCGTAACTGTCCCGCCACCAATAAATACTGATTGGAAGGTTGTGCCATTAAATAATGGCTTCAGATGTAAAATTTCTCGTTTGAAAAGCTCGCAATACTCCGAAATTTGTTTCTTGCTTTTTAGCAAATCCCCCCGATAGACGCAAAAATTACAATGAAAGAAACAGTATGGTATATGTACATACAACTGTCGGTGCTTGTAATCAGCCAAAGATGCCTTTTTTATGATTGCTGACTTTAATTCGCAATAGCTATCGTGCGTATTGATTTTTATTTCGTGGGTGACATCCTCAGTCTTATCATAAATATGAAACATATTTTGTGACCTTTTTAATCGTAAATATAGGGAGTTGAATTAATGTACTCTGCAAGCCCACTCGGATCAGATGCAACATATCCTAGCATCGTGCTAAATGATTGATAGTAAAACTCACAATGCGGAGTCTTTTTTGTGAATGACGCTGGCACATCTTTATTTGAGGCGTAGTATGATGTGGAGTAACATCCACCCTGACAAAACATTTGAAAATCACACTCTTCGCAACCTATGTTTCCACCCGGCTTTCTACTCCTCAATTTTTTTACGATATCGTTGTTATCAATCAGATCTTGTGGTTCAGGATCGCTAGCATTGCAGACTTTAAACGCTGGCTCCTTTATCAAATCCTGACAAATGTAGATATCCCCTCCAGTGTCATATGTAATCATATTAGTTCCTGCCCCGCAGGGTGTACGAAGGCACATGTACTGCGGATCATGAGGAGAGACGAGGTTTTTTATTAAAATAACAGCGTCTAATAATTTCGGGGAAAACGTTTTTTTCTGAAAGTGCAGAAAACTATCCTGAAACGCTTCAAATAATTCGTTTGCGATAAATGAATAATCAATATCTTCTAGCGGTTTTCTGCTTGAGTGTCTTCTAATAGCGAACGAAACGTATGGTATTTTAATGGATTTTAAGAAATTATAACTGCGCGTCAGTTGGCCTGGGTCGGAAATTACAGATATAGTACTAAAACTTATGTTGTTCTCATTTAGAATCTTAATGTTATTCATTATCTTGTCGTGCGAGCCCTTGCCGGTAGAGAATATCCTATTTTTATCATGGTCCAGCTTTTCGCCATCAAGACTGACAGATACACTAAAGTTATATTTCTTCAGAAGACAAACTATTTGCTCATTTAGATAGGTTAAATTGCTCGTCACCCCGTAACTCACGTTGTGATTGGTTTTTATTTTTGAATTCTCTACATTTGATACTATATGGTATAGTGTTTTTATATTCGAGAATGACTCGCCGCCATTAAATTCTATTACAAAATTCTTAGCAAGATTAAGTTTCTCTATTGAGCTTACGATTGTATCCGCAGTTTCAAAAGTCATCTTCCTGCCTTTAGTAGGTACATCCTCAAAACAATAAGTGCACGCAAGATTGCAGTAGTTTAACGCTTCTATTATAACTAACGTCACCTGCCCCCTCTCTATCGAAGGCCTACGATCGCTATTGTTACTTCCTACATCGACTATTCCCGCATCGATCAACTTTGCCAGATTACTTGCTTCCGCCGGAGATAATTCCTTTAGCTCTTCTGTTGCAATTCCATAACGAAGCCTACCGAAGAGTCTCTCTGTCAATTGCGCAGATACGAACCATTCACCGCTGTATTTATTTAGGTATACTTGACTACCCCCTTCTAAAGTTTTCCATTTTTCGTAATTTTTACTCATGGTTATAATGTTCGTCATAGTCCCTGCTCCTAATTGCTCGAGTGATTACCAACGTTGTTTATTCCGCTTGAATGAAACGAATAAATATTTATGTTGTCCTGTTTTTCAACAAGCTCTTCTAGCTCTTTTCTTGTTAGGAGAGTTCCCGATTTCTTAGTAGTACCTATACCTGCTAAGTCGCTGGAATTTAGCGGGTCTGCGTGAATTTGCAAATCGGATATTTCTTTTAATAGCTCTATGATTTTTTCTTTGGTTAAAGATTCTGGCATGTCCATATCCTCTTGTTGTAATAGATTATTAATCTTGAAGTATATTCAGCGTTTAACAGCGGGAATAGTGTAAGTAAAGCCCTACGCTAGCTTCCAAAGGGTAGACGTCATTTTTGCCAGTGAAAAAAAATACTAAGAAAATTTAGCTATTAACGATTCTGAATTTATCGCGATAGTTGATTCGGAACGTGGCAGCCAACGATCCCCAAGTTTATGAAAGACCGCGATTCGAGTTTGATGATCCGCCGCTTCGGTCGGATCGCTACCTTTAAGCTCTGTGCATGATCAACCCTTGTCCTCCCACAACGTCGAGGACAACCTTTCGACCCAGTTCTTGAAGAAGGTACGGAAGTAGTCCGTATTTATTCAGTGTTCCGGTAACGTCCGCTTTTGGCTTTTTCGGCCTGTCACGACGAACCATTTTGGGTTGCTTTTTGCCATTGCGGCGGTGTTTCTCAAGCAGGTTTATCCGCAAGATAATATTCACGCTGATATAGATGAAGGCGGGAAAGCGAGCCTGAAGGGTTGCCTATCCACGATTTGAGCGTTAGATCAGCATTTCTCGGTCATTCCCTAATCTCTTCCAGATCAGTAGGGCGGTGAGCCGATAGTAATACCGGGTGGCGTCGGAATGGTCTTTCAGGTGCTGAGTGAGAAACCAGCGCACATGCTTGAGCTGCCAGGTCCAGGGATTATCGCGTTGCCATCGCTGTTGAATGGCCGCTTGCATGATTCGGGCTTGGCGTAGGTGGCGTTGCTGCGTGACCTTTGAGCCAATCAGTACGCCGCACAGGAACAGCGCCATATCGAACTGCTTGGTCACGCTCGACCTCCAATGTAGGCCGAAACCACATCGATCCGGTTATGCCCGAGCTCAGCGCTGATCTGTTGCCGCGCCTGTCGATCCAGTTCGCGGTCAATGCGATAGCAGTGGCCACCATTGACTGGTGCGGCGTGGCCAGTGAGCTGTTCGTAACGCTCGCAGGCGTAGGCCGCGCGCAGTTCATGAAAACCTTTCAACCCTTGTTCATGTAGCGTTTCGCGGGCAGGGAGCACGGTCTTTTGTAGGAACACGGAGTAGCTTTCGTCTCGGGCCAACAAGTTGCGGCTGCGGGGCGGCGATGCATGAAGAGCCAACTGCAGGGCCGCTTTCACCTCTTCATTTGCCACGACCCATCGCGGCGCTGAAGCCCCTGAGCGGCCACCTTTGGTGCCGTCCTGAATGTTGATGCGGCCTAAGTGTTCGGCTTCGCGGTGCAAGCGTGGCAGGTCAGCCAGGATCGCTTCGCGCAGGCGCATACCGGTTGTTCGGGCCAACAGGACAATCGCGGCCACCCGCACGTGTTGCAGTTCGCCCAGCGCCTCGAGTACTCGCCGCACCTGTTGGTGGTCTTGGCCATCGGGCGCGCGGGTGCGTACGCTCGAGCGCTGCTGTCCCAACGCCTGGCTCGGACTGGCGATCCTCACGTCCTGATCACCGCGCAGCGCCGCGAGGGTACGGTTGACGCTGCTCAGGCGGTTCTGCGCGGTTGCGATGCAGAGTTCACCTTGCTGGATCTGCTGGCGCAGGTACGCGGCGTAATCTTGCAGCGTCTGTCGATCGATCTGACGCGCATCGTTGTAACCGGGGCCGTCCTCTGACCGACACCAACGCACGAACGCTTGCCAGCGATCGCTATGCGCTTTGACCGTGGCAAAGTGGCCGCCGGCAAACAGATCCTTGAGCGCTTGTGGGCCGGCGTAGCTTAGCTGGCGTCCGTAGCCAAAGTTGCGACCCTCACGCCGACCGACCAGAGTCATCATCTTCACCGTTTTCGTTTGTTTGCAGAAAGAGCAGCAAGGCTTTCCAGTAGGGGCTGAGCCTGTCCAGCTGCTGCCAGTGTGTCGGGCGGATCAGGAGGGCGTTCTCCTGGTGTTGCAGCAGTGCCCCTTCCTCGCGCAGTTGCTTGATCAGCCGGGCGAGGTTGGCAGGCTCAAAGGGTGGTGTGGCGACAGCGGCGACAGTGGCGACAACCCGCGTCGTTTCTGGCCTGGCGCGTGGCGACAGGGTGGCGACAGCGGTGGCGACACGCCGCGATTCTGGTTGCGGTTGAAGTTGCGCCTGGTAGCGGCGCACCGCGTCATTGAGGCGAAACATGGCGGACCTCGAACGTTTTTCCGTCGCGGCTGCTCAGCCAGCGATGAGTGATCAGCACGACCAATAGAGAGGCGGTATGGTCAGCGCTCTTGCGGGCAAAGCGAGGGCCGTTGCGATTGACGTCGCGAATGGTGAAGTGAGTCCAGCCTTTCTGTACCAGCCAGCGCAGCAGTCGATCCGCCTCTTCGCATCGGCTATTGACCGGCTCCTGTTCGGTCAGGCGCTGGATCTCGGCCAGGTAGTAATCCATCAGCGTGGAGGCGCGCTGTATGTGTGCTTCGTCCAACGCACTGGCCTCTTCCACCATGGCCAGCACACCTGCGATGCGCAGTACATTCGCCGCGGCTTTGCCTGCGACAGGCTGGACGCCGGCTAGCTCACCGAACTCGCCAGACTGGCACTCGATAGTGTCGTGAATATCAATCCAGGCACGCCGGGCACGGGCAGTCAGCTCCAGCGTGGCGGGATTGAGTGAGCCATCCTGGTGAAGTGACCAGGGCTTTTGCAGCAGGGCGGTGATCCGCTGTTGGTAGCGCTGGACCTTGGCATCTCGGGTCAGGTCGATCGCTTTGTAGAGCCGCTGGCCGGCCAGGCGCTCGGGCCAACTGATCAGGCAACGGCCGAGGATGCCTTGATCATTGATTACCGGGTCTTTGAACAACTGGTTGGCCAGGTAGGGCTGTAGCATCAGATGCAGGCTGAGGCGGCGGTCATAGGCACGCAGGCTTTCTCCGGCCATGGAGCGCGCCCGGTCGATCGGGCTGCCATCCCATAGGGTCGATAAGGTGGTGATCGCCTTGAGCAGGTTCTCTTTGCTCATGGTGCTGCTGCCTAAGAACTGGCCACCTTCATCATTGAACAAGCCCATGCTGGGCAAGCCATGGCACAGGCTTTTGACCAGGGCCTCAATAGTGGGCTCGGCAATGATCAGTCTCGGCGGTACCGGCTCGGACAGCTCACCGCGTTCCGCCTCCGCGTGTTTCTTTGAGGTTGTGGGTTTGGCCATGATGCGAGTAGCGGCGCGGTAGGCTTTAATCTTTTCCGCATACAGGGTCCACTGCTGTCGTTCCCAGTCGCGCGCCGCCTTCAGTGCCAGGTGATCCACCGCGCTTTTGCGATCACCCGAGGACGCCACCGTCAGTAGGTAGAGGGACAGCGGATAGGTTCGGCCGTCGAGTTGGACATTGGCATGAGCCTGGCTCACCAGGGCAGCGCTGGCCAGCACCGATTGCGCCGCCATGGCGCAAGGTACGCCGATCACCTCGGCCAGTCGTTCGACCGCAGGGCCCAATAGTTCCCCGAGTGCTTCGACCGGGTAGGACAGTGGCGTCTGCTGGTATTCCAGCAATGGTTGTGGTGGCTCGAACGCTTCGCACAGTTGCATCGCAATTCTCCTGAGATTATCGACTTCGTCCTCACTCATCCCGCCACGGTTGTTGAGTGTTATCAGGGATCAAGGCCCCTGCGACCTGTGAGGTTTGTCCACTCACGCGGGACTGGCGGCTCCTTACGACCGAGAGCTTGGGCATCTCATGATCTGGCCTCCTGAATACTTCCGTAGAAGTGGGCGGGTGGAGGCTGCACTGGCTGACGAGACCGGTGCCGCGAGATCCTGAGTCGGGTGAAGGCAGTAATGCGATGACTGGGGCATGCCTGACTGTCAGTCAGGTGCAGTCCATTCCTTGGGCTGCGGCACTGTCATCGGCATCGCTGTTGCTGGTGACTTTTCGGTGTTTGTCACGCCGATTGTCACGAGGAGGAAAGCCGCAAAGGCCCATGCGAGCAGGGCTGCAGCAATGTGAGATGCGCCCGTCTCTTTAGGGGGCAAAGAGACGGGCAACAGGTTGGCGCAAGAAATGGCCAAGCGGATAAGTTGCTGCAGAGCAGCCAGGAGGGGGCATGAGTTGCCGCAGTGGGCATTCTGGAAAAGTGGGCATCCATCACATCGCTGTGACCGTGCGAGCCGCCGGACGCTAATCGCACTTCGGGGAGAACCACCACGATGCGGCGTAGCCTCAAAGGTTCTGGCTACCTGGGAGCTGCCAACGGCAGCGCTTTGAGTCTTCTTTCTATCGTCCGCGTATGGTTGGGTCAACCGGATTGCGCGCAACCGATTGGGCCAACCAGCGGTGCTGGAATGCCTTGGTCGTGAGTGGCGTTGGATGGACGATGAGCCGTTCGTCGTCTTTTAAATGTGAGCCCCAGCGCATAGGAATGCGGAGCCTTCCTATGCGCTGGGGCTTGGCCGGAGGAGCGCAGACATGCAGGAGGTTTGGCGACAGTCGCCACTTCTGTCGCCATGCTGCGCGCCACGGATTACGTGGGTTGTCGCCGGTGTCGCCGCTGTCGCCAACAGAACTGTCACTGCGTTTGAGGCGTTACGTCTACCGGTGCCATCCGTTGAGTGCTTAGCGTATCGGCACGGCGTTGCGGTCCTGCGTTTGATTGATCGCAGATGCCAGCAGGCTGCCAGTGGCAGCCTGCTGGATATGCTCACTTTACCAAGCCATCATCGGGCGGCGGCGTTCTATGTCGTCCGCGCGGTTGTACCTGACAGCCTCACCCGCTAATCGTTACACTGCGTGCACCTTGTCAGGCCGGCGTTTTCCCGGCTTGGCCTATAGCACGCAGTGTTGCTGCGCTGGGCAGTAAACCTATTATTCAATTCAGGCAGTCATAAGCAGTGATCACAGGCGCTATCAAATCCCAAGTTGACCAGATCTGGAATGCGTTCTGGAGCGGCGGTATTTCCAACCCTATGGAAGTCATCGAGCAGATGACCTACCTGCTGTTTATCAAACGCCTCGACGAGTTGCAGACGGTTAAAGAGCGCAAGGCTGCGCGCACCGGGCAACCGATTGATAATCCGATTTTCAGTCCCTACCAGGCGCATTTGCGTTGGGCTGCGTTCAAGGCGCTGGGTGATCCCGCCAGTTTGTACGCGCTGATTGCCGACAAGGTATTCCCTTTTATCAAGTCGCTGGGCGGTGAGGATGGCGAGTCCACCTATGCCGGGCATATGAAGGATGCGCGTTTCACCATTCCCAACCCGGCGCTGCTGGTCAAGGTGGTGGACATGCTCGATGCCATCCCCATGGAAGATCGCGACACCAAGGGCGACCTCTACGAATATATGCTCGGTAAAATCGCCAGTGCTGGGAAGAACGGTCAGTTCCGCACGCCCCGGCACATCATCAAAATGATGGTCGAGATGATGGCGCCAAAACCGTCGGACACCATCTGTGATCCGGCCTGCGGCACCGCCGGCTTTCTTGTCTCCGCTGCCGAGTACCTCAATATCCACTACAGCCACGAGCTGTACCAAGACGAAGCCAGCGCCAAACGCTTTAACCATGACACCTTCCACGGTTTCGACTTCGACAGCACCATGCTTCGCATCGGTTCCATGAACATGCTGTTGCACGGCGTGGAAAACCCGGCGATTGAAAATCGTGACTCGCTCAGCGAAGGCCACGCCGGTGTTGAAGGGCAGTTCAGCCTAATTCTGGCTAACCCGCCGTTTGCCGGCAGCCTGGATTACGAGAGCTGCGCCAAGGATCTGCAGCAGATCGTTAAAACCAAAAAGACCGAGCTGTTGTTTCTCGCGCTGTTCCTGCGCCTGATGAAAGCCGGAGGCCGCGCAGCGGTGATCGTCCCGGACGGCGTGTTGTTCGGCTCCAGCAAGGCGCACAAAACCCTGCGCCAGATGCTGGTGGAAGAGCACAAGCTGGACGGTATTGTCTCCATGCCCTCCGGCGTGTTCCGCCCCTATGCCGCAGTGTCCACGGCGATTCTGCTATTTACTAAAACCAACTCCGGCGGCACCGATAACGTCTGGTTCTACAACATGCAGGCCGACGGCTACTCGCTGGACGATAAACGCAGCGAGCTGGATACGAGTAAACACGACAGCAACAACATACCCGACATCATCGCCCGCTGGCATAACCGTGCCGACGAAACCGGCCACGCGCGTACCGAGCAGAGCTTTCTGGTACCCAAGGCGGAAATCGTCGGCAACGACTACGACCTGTCAATCAACCGCTACAAGGAGGTAGTGTACGAACAGGTGCAGCACGAAGCGCCGCATAAAATTCTGGCCGAGTTGAAGGCGCTGGAGGCGGAGATTATGCGGGGGATGGATGAATTGGAGGGGATGTTGCTGTGACCTCAACCTATTTCACCCGGCTGGGCGATTTCGCCAAAGAAATAAGTCGCAGGGCTCCTTCAGAGGCGAACCTTCCCGTTTACTCAGTCACTAAGCATCAAGGGTTTGTTCCAAGTCTGGAGTACTTCAAGAAGCAGGTTTTCAGTCGAGACACCAAAGGGTACAAGATGGTTGCTGCGGGTGAGCTGGCCTATGCAACCATCCATCTGGACGAAGGTTCTATCGGGGTTTGCCCTGAACTCTCACTAATAAGTCCGATGTATACGGTCTTTAGCGTCGATGAAACCAAAGCAGACGCTACTTACCTTGAGCGCTTTCTGAAGTCACCAAAGGCTCTCTCAGCTTACCCAACACTTTCTAAAGGTTCAGTACACCGGCGCGCTGCAATTTCATTTGGCAGGCTTGCCGAGCTACCTGTCCCGCTCCCCCCACTTCCCGAACAACGTCGCATCGCGGCGATTCTGGACAAAGCTGACGCGTTGCGCGCCAAGCGTCGCGAAACCATTACCAAGCTCGATCAACTGCTGCAATCCGTATTTTTAGAAATGTTCGGCGACTCGGTGACAAATCCGAAGGGCTGGCCAATAGTCGCTTTATCCACGTATGGCACCGTTGCTACTGGGAATACCCCTCCTCGGTCTTTGCCTGAGAATTACGGTCCCGGCATCGAGTGGATCAAATCCGACAATCTTAATACGCGGCATGATTACGTCACCCAAGCAGATGAGCAGCTCAGTCATGCAGGGGAGAGGACTGCAAGAGTCGTCTCGTCCGGCAGCATACTCGTGACCTGCATTGCTGGAAGCTTAAGCTGTATTGGTAACCTTGCCATTGCTGATCGCCGCGTTGCCTTCAATCAACAAATTAACGCAATCACACCGCATAGTACGCCGTCGGAGTTTCTTTACTTCTTGCTGAAAACTTCTAAACCATTGATACAAGGCGCATCTACTAATGGGATGAAAGGTATGGTGAACAAATCGAAGTTCAGCGGGATTCAGCTGCCCGCACCACCAATCGAGCTGCAAAAAGAGTTTTCTCGCATTTTTCTTGAAATGCACACGCATCGTTTATTGGCGGATGCGGCATTAGCAAAACAGGAAGCTTTGTTCGCAGGTCTGCAGCAACACGTATTCGAAGGAAAACTATAACCCCGTCGTCAACAGGTGTTTCCCAGCACGCCAAGGAACAGGCAACCCCATATGGCTCAATTTTTCCCCGCCCGCACCACCTGCCGCTTCGAAACGCCCGGCGAACGCCGCTTGGCGGAGCGCTTGGAAAAGAAGCTCGAAGACGACTACCTGTGCTGGTTCAATGTCCCGGTGGGGCCAAAAGCTTTGCAGCCGGATTTTGTGCTGCTGTATCCGTTACGCGGGCTGCTGGTGCTGGAGGTCAAGGACTGGAAGCTCGACACCATCCAGAGTATGGATCGCGACCAGGCGAAAATTTATGCCGACGGGCTACTGAAAACTCTGAAGAACCCCATGCTGCAGGCGCGGGCGTATGCCATGGAAGTGGTGATGATGTTGCAGAGGGATCCAGCGCTAAAACAGCCCGCCGGTTCGCCGCATGCGGATTCAATAGGCAGCGTGCGCCAGCACCTGGACGAGATGGACTCACAGAAGGCAGCCGGTTGATATGAGCAACTTTGAATTTCTCATCCCCGAATTTAAAGCGCTGTTTGATCCGGCCAAGGGTGCGGAACAACTGGTGTATTCCGACCCTCGTGCCTGTTGCATGCGTACCCGGCATGCTCTGGAGCAGACGGTGCATTGGCTGTACGAGCATGACCGCGACCTGCGCATGCCTTACGACAACGGCCTTAATTTGCTGTTGACTCAGGTTGAGTTTGTGCGCCTGTTGCCGCCGCAAATCCATCAGAAGGCGCGCTTGATTCAGAAGTTCGGCAATCAGGCGGTGCACTCCAATCAACCGATTGGCTACAGCGATGCGATGAAGTTGGTGCGCGAGCTGTTTCATGTGCTGTTCTGGCTGGCGCGCACCTATACCCGCGCCAGCGAACCAAAAAGCATCGACGCCGCGTTTGACGAAAAACGCGTGCCGCAGTTGGTCAGCGTTAGCGAGGCGGCAGCCTTTACTCGTGCTGAGCTGAAAAAGCAGGAAGCCAAATTCCAGCAACAGATTGCAGCCCAGCACGGCACCCTCGAAGCCCGAGAGGCGGCGATTGCCGAGCAAGCCGCAAGCCTAAGTGAACGCGAGTCGTTGCTGGCGCGACTGGATGCCGAGCTGGTTGCCACCCGTGCAGCGCTGGCCCAGGCCAAGGCGACCAATATCGCAGTGCCGGATAACCATGATTACGACGAGGCCGACACCCGCCGTTTGTTTATCGATGTGCTGCTGCGGGAGGCTGGTTGGGAATTGGGCAAAAACGCTGACGCCGAAGTGCCAGTCAGCGGCATGCCCAATGGGCAAGGCGAGGGTTTTGTCGATTACGTGCTGTGGGGGGCCAACGGCAAACCGTTGGCGGTGGTGGAGGCCAAGCGCAGCCTGAAAGACCCGGACATGGGGCAGCAGCAAGCCAAGTTGTACGCCGATTGCCTGGAAGCCGAGAAGGGCCAGCGCCCGCTGATTTTCTACAGCAACGGTAACCACACCTGGCTGTGGGACGACCGCCGTGCGCCGCCACGCGAAGTGCAGGGTTTTTACACCCGCGATGAGCTGGAGTTGGCGATTCAGCGGCGTAGCCTGCAAACCGACTTGCGCGAACTGCCGATCAATAGCGAGATTGTTGAGCGGGCGTATCAACACCGGGCGATTCGAGCGATGACCGAATCACTGAGTCAGGGCCGCCGCGCTGGTTTGCTAACCATGGCCACCGGCACTGGCAAGACGCGGATGTCGATTGCCCTGATCGAGCTGTTGATGCGCGGCAACTGGGTCAAACGCGTGCTGTTTCTGGCTGACCGGGTAGCCCTGGTAAAACAAGCCGCAAATGCCTTCAAGGAGTTTCTGCCGGACTCCAGTCCAGTCAATCTTGTTACCGACAAAAATGGCCAAGGCCGGGTGTATCTGTGCACCTATCCGACCATGATGGGGTTGATCGACCAGATGGAGGGCGACCGTCGCAAGTACGGCGTTGGCCATTTCGACCTGATCGTGATCGACGAGGCGCACCGCAGTGTTTACCAGAAGTACGGCGCGATTTTCCGTTACTTCGACAGTTATCTAGTGGGCCTGACCGCTACCCCGCGTGACGAAGTGGATCGCGATACCTATCACCTGTTCGGTCTGGAAACCGGTGTACCGACCGATGCCTACGGCCTGAGTGAAGCGGTGGATGATGGTTATCTGGTGCCGCCCAAGGCTTATTCGGTGCCGATCAAGTTTGTTCGCGAAGGCATCCGTTACGACCAGCTCAGCGATGATGAGAAAGAGCACTGGGAGTCGCTGGATTGGGGCGATTACAGTGCCGAAGGTGATGCACCTACCGAGGTGCTAGCGTCTGAGGTCAACAAGCAGCTATTCAACGAGCCAACCGTTGACCTGATGCTAAAGCACTTGATGCAAAATGGCCTGACAGTGGAGGGTGGCGACAAGCTCGGCAAGACCATTATTTTTGCAGTGAACCAAAAGCACGCCGATTTTATCGCCCGGCGCTTCAATCATCATTACCCGCACTTTAAGGGTGAGTTTGCCCGGGTTATCACCCATGCGGTGAGTTATGCGCAGACCCTGATCGATGACTTCAGCAGCAAGCTGAACAAGCAGCCGCAGATCGCCATTTCCGTGGATATGCTCGATACCGGCATCGACGTGCCACAGGTGTTGAATTTAGTGTTCTTCAAGGCCGTCCGCTCAAAGGTGAAGTTCTTGCAGATGATTGGCCGCGGCACGCGCCTATGCTCGGACCTGTTTGCGCCGGGTGTGCATAAGCGCGAGTTCGCTATCTTCGATTTCTGCGCCAACTTCGAATACTTCAACGAAAACCCCAAAGGCGCTTTGGGCGGTACGGCCGAACCGCTAGGCAAGCGGTTGTTCAAAGCGAGGCTGGATCTGCTGTCGTTGTTAGCGCCGAAGGACGTTCGCGAACCTGTAGATCTGGCAGAAACCAGAGGCCGGTACGATGCCTTTGTCGAGCTGCGCACGGAGTTGACCGACGAGCTGCACGACGAAGTCGCGGCGATGAATAAGGACAACTTCATCGTGCGTACCGAACTTGAGCACGTAATCCGCTTTGCCGAGCGTGAAGTTTGGAATGCGCTGGATGATGCAGCGCTGGGTGATCTGCGCAGTCACGTCGCCGGCTTGCCGAGTGAGCGCGCTCCTGAGCACATCACCGCCAAGTTGTTCGATCTCCTGTGCATGAATTTGCAGCTGGCGTTACTTCGCTCGACCAGCGACTTCGTGGCGTATCGTGACAAGGTGGTCGAGCTGGCCAGCCAGTTAGAAGTGATGGACAGCATTCCGGCAGTGCATGCTGAACTTGCGTTGCTTCAGGACGTGCAAACCGACGAGTACTGGCAGGACATCCGCTTGCCAATGCTTGAGCAACTGCGGCGCAAGATGCGTGAGCTGATCAAGTTTATCGAACGCCGCCCGAGCAACCCCGTTTATAGCGTGCTGAGCGACGAGATTGGCGAAGCGACTGTAGTAAACCTGAAAGATTTCAATACCGGCATCAACCTGGAGCAGTACAAGAAAAAGGTCGAAGCCTATATCCGTGGCAATGAGAACCATGTGGCCATCGCCAAGCTCAAGTTTAACCGGCCGCTGACGCCGAGCGATCTGAGCGAGCTGGAGCATTTTGTCTACGAGTCGGAACCGGTTCAGAGTCGCGAGCAGTTCGAACAGTGCTACGGCACTGACCAACCGCTGACACTGTTGATCCGATCATTGGTAGGCTTGGATCGCAATGCCGCAAAAGAGGCTTTCGGTCAATTCCTCGACGAGAACCGCTACAGCAGTCAGCAGATTCGTTTTGTTGAAATGATCATCGAGCGTCTAACCCGGCAGGGCGTGATGGAAGCGGGTCAACTATATGAACCGCCTTTTACCGCGCTGCACCACGAGGGATTAGACGGTGCGTTTGGCGACGCGGATGCCAACGCGATCATTTCGGTGATCGCCTCAATCAAGCGCAGTGCGGCAGCCTGATGGCGACTGACTCAATCATGGGCGCTGCCCGGTTTGCGCTGGCGTCGGGGGTTGTAGCGTTGTTGGCTAAGCGCTTGGCGACACTCGCCACTTCTGTCGCCATGCTGCACCCCCGGATTACGCGAATTGTCGCCACTGTCGCCAACCTATGAGCGCTTAGCGTATCGGTACGACGTTGCGGTCCCTGGTTTGATTGATCGCAGATGCCGACAAGCTACCGGTGGCCGCCTTCTGGATATGTTCACTCCACCAGGCCATCATCGGACGCCGGCGCTCGATGTAATCTGCCCGGTTGTAGGCGCTCCGAACTTCGTCTTTGTCGACATGCGCCAGCGCGACTTCGATCAGCTCAGGATCCCACCCATGCTCGTTCAGGATGGTGCTGGCCATGGAGCGCATGCCGTGGCTTACCAAACGGTCCTGGAAGCCCATCCGTTTCAGCGCCATGTTGGCAGTCTGGCTATTGGCGTGGGTACGCGGGTTTCTATCTGCCGGGAACACGTATTCCCTGTGGCCGCTGTGGTGCTTGAGCGTCTCCAGTAATGCGAGTGCCTGTTCGGTCAGCGGGATTGTGTGTGGACGACGCTTTTTCATGCGCTCCGGTGGGATGGTCCAAATGCGTTTGTCGAAGTCGATGTCTGCCCATCGAGTGGTGGCAGCCTCGGCAGGACGTGTCATGGTGTGCAGTTGCCATTCGATCAGGCAGCGTGTCGTCCGCTTGATGCTGGCGTTCGCGATTTCCATCATGAGCTCTGACAGTTCACTAGGTCGTAGCGCAGCCATGTTCTGTTTTTTGGGTTTCTTGAACACGGCCCGGATACCACTGAGGGGGTTCGCAAAGATCAGCCCGGAGTTCACCCCGTAGGTCATGATCTCGTTGAGCCGTTGGCTCAGTCGCTTCACCGTCTCAAGGCTGCCTTTGGCCTCGATTGGGCGAAGCAGTTCGATGACCATCGGTGCGGTAATTTTCGAGAGCGGCGTTGTTTTCAGGTCTGGAAATACATGCAGCGTGAGCGATCGCCAAATGTCTTCGGCGTACGCCGGTGTGACGGAGTCCTTCTTCAGCTCGAACCAGGCGGTGGCCACGTTCTCGAACGTGTGTTCCGTCTCCGCTCGTTTGGCTTCGTCCTGTGCATTGCGTTGCACCTTGGGATCAATGCCTTGTGCAAGCAGCTCGCGCGCTTCCACCACTTTTTTCCTGGCGTTCGCTAGTGAGAGCTCTGGGTATGTGCCCAGCCCCATATTGATACGATTTTTGGTTACCGGCTCGCGGTAGTTGAAGTTCCACAGCATCGAGCCGTTGCTCCTGACTCGGAGCTGGAGGCCGTCACCATCGCTGAGGACGTAATCTTTGTCTTTTGCCTTGACTGCCTTGAGCTGGCGGTCGGAGAGGCGGAGGGCTAGAGCAGGCATGAGAGCTTACCTCTGACACCGTTTTGGTATTCCAAAAAATAGCACCGGATGGCTTGGAATACCATTTGGAATACCCAAACGGCTGGAACTCAGAAAACCTCTACGGAGCCCAATGGTGCTTAAACCCTTGATTTTGCTGGATTTCAGGCACAAAAAAAGACGTCCGTGGACGTCTTTAGATGATGAAGTGGTGGAGCCGGGGGGATTTGAACCCCCGTCCGCCAGTACTCCGCTGTCGGTACTACATGCGTAGCCGTGTCTATTAAGTTAACCCTCAGCGACCCGACGGGCAGGGTGCATTGGGCGAGTTGTGTAAGTTTTAGCCGCTTCGTCCACAACGTACTGCACGGCGATTCTGTTCTATATGACAATCACTTTGGGTTTACAGACATCCCCTGGTGATTGCTGGACCCGAAGGTACCAGAAGGGAAGGGCTAAGGCTGCTTACGCAGCGAGAGCGTATTCCCCGTAGGTTTCGTCATTGGCAACTATAAGAAGTTGCAACAGTGGATTTACGAGTTCTGTTACCAACTCGGCATGCACCTAAAGTTTCGCAACCGGCGTCGAATCCTAAACGGCCCCGAGCCTGGTGCTCTGTGAATCAAAGTGAGCAACAGGCCTGCGCAGTGTACGCCAACGGGACCCAGAAGGCCAACCCGAAGGTTGACCTTGAGCCAGGTTACTTACCGCCTTTTTTCGCGTTCGTGATGTCCTGGATGGTTTGAGTGGTCTCGGCGATGCAATCATCAGTACCTTCTTTGGTGCCCTTTGCCTGGTCGGCTCTGGCTTTCTCAAGGGAAGCGTCTACCTGCTTGGCTACATCCGGAGGAATCTGTGCCTTGCCGTTTTCAATGGTTTTGATGTTGACCGCGCAAAGGTCTTCTGCGGCGAACGAAGGGGAAGCCATGATGGAAGCAGTAACGAACAGACCTAACAGAACAGAACGATTCATGTATTTCTCCTTGAGCTGAAAGACCAGGCGTCGCTGGCCGTCAGGACGGGCTGCCGGGTTTTGGAGGTCCCACGTTTGCAGGACTTGATCAGTGGACTGCGGCGGCACGTCAGGGTTCTGTTTGTCTGCTGTAAAACTGTCGATTCCGGCAAGACGCATTAAGGGAGGTGCCTTAATGCGTCTTCCTTGAGATCCTGCTATCAGGGCACCCTAGCCTGGGTAACGCGGTCCACCAGATAGACTAGTCCGTGGTAGTCAATGCCGCCATGTTGGGTCAGACCGATCTCACAGGTGCGGCTGGTAGAGATCCCCTCGCTGCATTGTTGTACCGCATCCTTGAGCGTGCGCAGCGAGTGGGCGTTCAACTCCGGCGTGGTGAAACCCTTGTCGCCGGCAAAGCCGCAGCAGTGGATGCCTTCGGGAATGACCACGTTTTTACTGCACTTGCGCGCCAGATCGATCAGCGCCTGGCTTTCGCCGAGGTGCTGTGTACTGCACGTCACGTGCACGGCGATCGGGGCGTCCTGCGGTGTGAACGTCAGGCGATCCATCAGGTGAGTACGGATGAAGCGCACCGGGTCGTACAGGTCCAGGCGGGCTTCACCCAGGTCCTGGACCAGGCGTAAGGTGCAGGGGCTGGTGTCGCAGTAGATCGGGTCGAGCCCGCCACGGCTGGCGTGAAGCAGGGCGCCGATCAATTCCTGTCGTTTGTGCTCGGCTTGTTCGGCATAGCCTTTGGAGGCAAATGGCTGGCCGCAGCAAAGGCTGTCCAGGTTGTCCGGGAACACCACTTGGTAACCGGCCTTTTCCAGCAGGCCACGGGTTTTGTCGTGCAGCGACATTTGCTCTGTGTCTCCCGCCGCCGGGCCCATGGCGCGGGATACGCAGGCGGCCAGATAGACCACGCGGGGGCGTGCGTCGGTCACTGGCGGACTGAAGCGAATGGCTTTTTCCGGTTGCGGCATCGCGTTGGTCCACTGCGGGACCTGGCCTTTTGAAAGGCGCGTCAACGTTGCCGACAACTTCGTCAGTCTGGGTGCGCCCAGCAACATCCGCGCACCGTTGGCCACGTGCAGGGTGAAACGTGCACCTTGCAGTGCCGCGGCGAAATTGCCTTCCAGCCAATTGGCGGTTTTCGTATGCGTTGCTTTGCGGCTGCGGAGCTTTTTCACCAGCTCGCCGGTATTGATCCCTACGGGGCAACGTTGTGCGCAGAGGCCGGTCGCGGCGCAGGTGTCGATGCCCTGGTATTCGTAGGCCGCTTCAAGTTCGCGGGTATCGACCCCAGCGTGTTTCTTCGCCTGGATGTCACGCCAGATCACGATGCGCTGGCGTGGGCTCAGGGTCAGGCCCTTCGACGGGCATACCGGTTCGCAGAAACCGCATTCGATGCATTTATCCACAATCTCGTCGGCGGCCGGCAGGGGCTTTAGGTGCTTGAGATGGATCTGCGGGTCTTCACTGAGCACCACATCAGGATTGAGAATACCGTTGGGGTCGAGCAGGCGTTTGAGCTGCCACATCAGTTGGTAGGCGTCGCTGCCCCATTCCAGCTCAACGAAGGGCGCCATGTTTCGCCCGGTGCCGTGTTCGGCCTTCAGCGAACCGCCGAACTCCACTGCCACCAGTTGCGCCACGTCGTCCATGAACGCCTGATAGCGTGCGACTTCTTGCGGGTTGTTGAAGCCTTGGGTAAAGACAAAGTGCAGATTGCCTTCCAAAGCGTGTCCGAAAAGGATCGCTTCGTCGTAGTGATGTTTGTCGAACAACTCGATCAGTCGATTCACACCAATGGCCAGTTGCTCGACTGGAAAGGTTACGTCTTCAATGATCACCGTGGTGCCGGTTTTTCGCACTGCACCAACGGCGGGGAAGGTGTCCTTTCGGATCGCCCAGAGACGGGCGTTTTCCTGCGGATCCTCTGTGAAGTCGACTTGCTTCTCCACGGTGAACGACGCCAGTGATGCCATGATCTGCGCCAGCTGTTCGTGTAGCAATGTGGACGTCGCGGCGCGGGATTCGATCAGCAACGCGCAGGCATTTTCCGATAGATGCTGTACGAAAGCAGGCATGCCGGGTTTGTGCTGCACCGAGCGCAAGCTGCGGCGGTCCAGCAGCTCAACGGCCGACACCGGCTGGCCCTTCAACACAGTGACCGCGTTGCAACAGGATTCCACGTCCGGGAATACGATCAGCGCCGAGGCTTTGTTCGGGTGGTCGATCACGGTGTCGTAGGTCACCGCGCTGATGAAGCCGAGCGTACCTTCGGAACCGACCAGCAGATGGCTCAAGATATCCACAGGCTCGTGGAAATCCACCAAGGCATTGAGCGACAGTCCGGTGGTATTTTTCAGGCGGTATTTGTGGCGAATTTTTGCAGCCAGTTCGGCGTTTGCGCGGGTCTCGCGCCCCAAAGTTGCCAGACGCTCCAGCAACGTGGCATGGCTTTGGCGAAACGCTGCAACACTATCGGCGTCCTCTGTATCGAGACGGCTGCCGTCAGCCAGGACCAAGCGAATTCCGGCCAGGGTGTGATAGGTGTTTTGCGCTGTGCCGCAGCACATGCCGCTGGCATTGTTGGCAACGATTCCGCCGATTTTGCAGGCGTTGATCGATGCCGGATCCGGGCCTATCTTGCGCCCGAAGGGTGCCAGCCACGCATTGGCTTGCGCGCCGATCACGCCCGGTTGCAGACGGATTTGCGTGCCATGGCCGCGGATCTCGCGACCGTTCCAGTTATCCCCCAGCACGATCAGCACCGAGTCGCTGATGGCCTGGCCGGACAGGCTGGTGCCGGCCGCGCGAAAGGTCACCGGAACCTGATCGCGCTGGGCGAGTTTCAGCAGGGCTGCCACTTCATTTTCAGATTCGACGCGAATGACCAGCTTTGGAATCAGCCGGTAGAAACTCGCGTCGGTGCCGAAGGCCAGTGTCGACAACGGATCGTCAAAACGTCGCGCCTGGGGGATCAGCTGCTGCACATCTCGAAGGAAAGCGGCCGGTAGATTCATTGGTCCTCCAGGATCAACACCACCAGGTCTTTGGGGCCGTGGGCACCATAAGCGAGAACCTGCTCGATATCGGCGGTCTTCGACGGGCCGGACACCAGCAACGCGTTGGTCGGCATGCCCTGGGCCCATTCGAATTCTTGCTGCACCTGATAGAAATTGTCGCGGATTTCACTGGCCTTGAGCAGGGCGAAATGCACCGGTGGCACCAGACTCATCAAGCGGGGTTCTTCCCGGGTCGGCCAGAGAATCAGGCTGCCCGTGGCAGCGATGGCACCGAGCGTGCCGGTCAGGCTCGCCGGAGTGTCGCCGAACAACTCGGCTTTCCATTCTTCAACCGGACGGTCGTAGGCTTTTAACATTGGCAGGCCGGGATTATTCGCCCAGTGCTGCGTGATCCGTTGACCGTGGTGCGTTGTCGGTGCGATCAGCAGGCTTGGCAACTGGCGGTCCCGCAGCAATTGCGCGAGCAACGCTGGCCAGCCTTCGCCCGACGTCAGATGGATTTCCGTGTGCACGGCTTCCATCAACTTGCGCAACTGCGGGATACGTTGTTCTGGCGTGTAGGTGTAAGGCTGGGTCACCAGTTCGACATCGAAGTTGTCCGCCACCGGTGTGGTGCCTGTCAGACTTTTGCGCAATTTGGTGAGGATATTTTGCTTGGCGCTCATCAACGGTCTCCCTGTTCGGCCAAATGTTCGCGGGCCATGTCATGCAGTGAGCGGGCAGCGGGTTTCGGTGCACTGTGGTTTTGCGTCCACGGGCCGACATTGCTTGGCGTGAGCGCACGCAGGCGCGTGGCGAAGAATCCGAACAGGCGATAGAGCATCGGCGAGCTGTTGAGTTTCGCCCAGGCATTCCAGATGAAGCGCTCCTTGCGCGAGTACTTGCTGCCTTGGCCTCGCATCACTTGATGGGGGCTGTCCGGGGCTTTGACGTTTTCTTCGCGCAGGCGCCGCAACAGAGCAGGGATCGGGATTTTCACCGGGCAAACTTCACCGCAGGCACCGCACAGCGACGATGCACTTGGATGATCAGGCACTTTCGCCAGGCCGACCATGTGCGGGGTGATGATTTTTCCGATAGGCCCAGGGTAAACCTCCCCATAGGCGTGACCGCCGATTCGGGTGTACACCGGGCAATGATTCATACAGGCGCCGCAGCGAATGCAGTTCAGGGTCTGGCGCAGTTCGCTGTCGGCAAAGGCCTGGCTGCGGCCGTTATCGAGCAGTACGAGGTGCACTTCCTGCGGGCCGTCGAGTTCATGCTCCTTGCGTGGGCCGGAGATCATGTTGACGTAGGTGGTGATTGGAATGCCCAGGGCGGAGCGGGTCAGCAATGACAGCAATGGCACCACGTCGCGCAGGTTTTCCACGACTTTTTCGATGCCCGTAACGGCGATGTGCACCGGCGGTACGGTGGTGGTCATGCGACCGTTGCCTTCGTTTTCCACCAGCAGCAGGGTGCCCGTTTCGGCCACGGCGAAGTTGACACCGGAGACGCCGATGTCTGCTTCAAAGAATTTCTGCCGCAGGACTCTGCGGCCGATCTGAATGAGTTGGTCTACGTCCTTGGTGTATTCCACGCCAAGTTTGTCGTGGAACAAGGACGCGACCTGACCGGCGTTCTTGTGGATTGCCGGCATGATTATGTGTGAAGGCTTTTCGTGGTCGAGCTGGACGATGTACTCGCCCATGTCCGATTCCAGGCATTCAATGCCCTGTTCAGCGAGGACATGGTTCATCTCCATTTCTTCGCTGACCATCGATTTACCCTTGATCACTTGCCGCCCCTCGTGAGCGCGGATGATCGAGAGGACGATGCCATTGGCTTCGTCCACCGTTTCCGCCCAGTGCACTGTCACACCGTTGCGGGTCAGGTTCTGTTCCAGTTGTTCGAGCAGCTCGGGCAACTTCGATAACGCACGGGCGCGGACAGCATTGCCCAGTGCGCGTAAGTGTTCTCTTTCATGGGCATCGCTGAAAGCGGCTGCCCGTTTGCTCATCAGTGAATCCATGGCCTTGCGAAAGTTGCCTCGCAATTGCGCATCACCCAGCGCGTTGTGGGCGCGGGTGCGGAAGTCTTCTTCTACGGCGACCGTAGGAATAATCTCGGAAGTGCTCATTGGGCACCTCCGGTTCGCTGCCAGAGGAAACTGGCCAGGTGCTGACCGCGCAACGCTTCATTTTGCTTTTCCAGCGAGCCGTTGATGTTCATCAGGCAGCCACAGTCGGCACTCAGTACCTTGTGCGCGCCCGATTCCTTCAACGACCTTGTCTTGTCAGCCACCATCGCGCCGGAAATGTCTGGCATACGGACGCTGAAAGTCCCACCGAAGCCACAGCATTCACTTTCGTGACTGTGGTCGACGCGTTCCACGTTGCTCAACTGCGACAACAACTCGCGACCGTGCAGGTGGGTGTTCATTTCGCGGCGTGCCGAGCACGACGTGTGCAGCGCCACTTTTACCGGTTCGCCTCCGTCCTTGAGCTGCACCTTGCAGACGAACAGCAGGAACTCGGCCAATTCGAAGGTTCTGGCCGCGAGGGACTGAACCTGTTTCAACGTGTCCGGCTCGTCCTTGAACAAGTCGGCGTAATGCTCGCGGAGCATGCCAGCGCAAGAACCTGACGGCACCACCACCGGATAGTCCCCGGCAAACAGCGCCAATTGCGAGCGCGCCACGGTCCTTGCCTGCTCGGTGTAACCCGAGGTGTAAGCCGGTTGGCCGCAGCAGCTTTGCCCTTGCGGGTACTCGACACGAATGCCTTCGCGCTCCAGCAAGTGGATCGCGTCCATCCCGGCTTGCGGGTAGAACAGATCGACCACGCAGGTCCCGAAGAGGTAGACCCGGGACGGTTTTTCGCTGGGGTATTGCCGAGGCTCGGGCAGTGGCGGGGCGACACGGGTCGCATTCGGCACGGCGTTGTAAAAAAGCTCGCTCATCAGGCGGTCTCCGGGTGGTCCCGGTTATTCGTCTGTCGAGGCTGCTGAATATAAAGCCGGAAGCTTTCAGCAGCCTTACAGACCGGGGTGTGAATAGCTGACGCCGGGGTCGTGGCCCGGCGTCGGTTTTTTCTGTGTTTCTTGTAGTCCTTAGTGCACCAGCATGCCGGTGAACCAATAGGCCTGGGCCAGCGTGATCAGGCCGACGATCGTTGCAAAGAATAGGCTGTGCTTGAGGGTGAAGCGGAACAGGTCCGATTCTTTGCCCACAAGGCCAGTCGCGGCGCAGGCGACGGCGATCGACTGTGGCGAAATCATCTTGCCGGTCACGCCGCCACTGGTGTTGGCCGCTACCAGCAAGGTGTCGTTGACGCCGATCTGGTGTGCAGTGGTCGCTTGCAGGGAGCTGAACAGCGCGTTGGACGAGGTGTCGGAACCGGTGAGGAACACACCCAGCCAGCCAAGGAATGGCGAGAAGAACGGGAACGCCGCCCCCGTGCCTGCCAGTACCAGCGCCATGGTCGAGGACATGCCCGAGTAGTTGGTAACGAAGGCGAAGGCCAGCACCATGCCGATGGAAAGGATCGGCCAACGCAGTTCGTAGAAGGTCTCTTTCAAAGTGGTCAGACCAGTTTTTACATTGATCTTCAGTACCAGCATCGAGATCAGCGCCGAGAAGAAAATCGCCGTGCCGGTCGCGGAAATCGGGTCAAGCTTGAACACAGCGGGAATGGCAGTCGGTGCAGCTACGATCGGCGCCACCTTGATCACCATCTGATCCAGGTGCGGGATGGCGAAGTTGAACACCCAGCTGTACATCGAACCGCCGGCGGCAAACATGGCCTTGAACGGTTTCAGGGTCCAGATGGTGACCAGCACGGTGAGAATCAGGAACGGCGACCAGGCCTTGAAAATTTCCCCGAGGCTGTAAGGCGAAGCCACGGTGGTGCGCTTCTGACCGAAACCGCCGACGCTGGCGGTTACCACAGAGGCGGAGACGGCACCGGCGATGTGCTGGCCGGCGGCGCGCTTCGGTTGCCAGACTTTCAGGAACAGGGTCAGGGATATCAGGCTGGCCAGGGCCGAGGTGATGTCCGGCAGTTCCGGGCCGATGAAGTTCGAGGTGAAGTATTGAGTGACGGCAAAGCTCAAGCCCGCGACCAGAGCCGCCGGCCAGGTTTCACGCACTCCGCGCAGGCCATCCATCATGAACACCAGCCAGAACGGTACGAACAATGACAGCAGCGGAAGTTGGCGGCCAGTCATGGCGCCAATCTTGAACGCGTCGATGCCAGTGACTTGTCCGGCAACAATGATCGGAATGCCCAAGGCGCCGAAGGCTACTGGCGCGGTGTTCGCAATCAGGCACAGACCGGCAGCGTACAGTGGATTGAAGCCCAGCCCGACAAGCAAAGCGGCGGTAATCGCTACCGGTGCGCCGAAGCCGGCCGCACCTTCAAGGAAGGCACCAAAGCAGAAGCCGATCAACAGCACTTGCAGGCGCTGGTCGTCGGTGATCGACAGTACCGAGCTGCGGATGACCTCGAATTGACCGCTCTTGACCGTCAATTTGTAGAGGAACACTGCTGCCACGATGATCCACGCAATCGGCCACAGGCCATAGGCGAAGCCATATCCGGCAGCGGCGAACGCCATGTCGACCGGCATCTGGAAGGCAAAGATCGCCACCAGGATCGACAGGGCCAGCGTGATACTGCCGGCCACGTGACCTTTCAGGCGGAACACCGCCAAAGCCAGAAAGAAAAATACGATGGGGATAACAGCCGCGAGTGCGGACAAGCCAAGGCTGCCGAGCGGGCTATAGAGCTGTTGCCAGGTTTGCATATGGGGTGGCCCCTAATTGTTGTTGGTCAGGCGCTGATCAGCGTTCTTGGATAATTGGTAATACCAATTTACAATCGCTGTTCGCTAGGGTAAAAGCCTAGTAGGCGGTGTGTCAATTTGCCGCCCTAAAACTTTTGTCGAATGCGAGTGACTGCCGGGCCTTTCATCGTGTTCGATCAAATGGTGCCTGGCAGGTGCTGACGCACCGCCGATAGGCCAAAATAGAGCGCCGGCGAGCCGTCGGATCGTGGAGAAGTCGAGTTATGGGGTTTGATCAGATTCGTCAGCGCCGTTTGTCTGACGATATTGTCGAGCGGCTTGAGGGCATGATCCTCGAGGGCACGCTGAAGGCGGGTGAGCGTTTGCCGGCGGAGCGTGCTCTGGCCGAGCAATTCGGGGTGTCGCGCCCTTCGCTGCGTGAAGCCATTCAAAAGCTGACGGCCAAAGGCTTGCTGATCAGTCGCCAGGGCGGCGGTAATTACGTGGTGGAATCGTTGGGCACGACCTTCAGTGATCCGCTGCTGCATCTGCTGGAAAGCAATCCGGAAGCTCAGCGCGATTTGCTGGAGTTTCGCCACACGCTGGAAGCGTCATGCGCCTATTACGCAGCGTTGCGTGCCACGGATGTCGATCGCGAGCGGCTGACTGCAGCGTTCAACGAATTGCAGGACTGCTATTCGCGCCACGATGAGGTGAATCGGGCGGAAGAGGGTGCAGCGGACGCGAAATTCCATCTGGCAATCGCCGAGGCCAGCCACAATGCGGTGCTCCTGCACACGATTCGCGGGCTGTTCGACCTGCTCAAACGCAACGTGGTCACCAACATCGGCGGCATGTACAAGCAGCGCACCGAAACCCGCGACATGCTGATCGCGCAGCATCGGGAGTTGTATCAGGCGATTATCGAAGGGCGGGCGGAGCAGGCGCGGGAAGTTTCCAGTCGGCATATTTTGTATGTGCAGGAGGTGCTGGAAGAAGTGCGTCAGGAAGTGCAGCGCGTGGCCCGGGCGGAGCGGCGCAAGGGGATGTGACCGTTTAACGCAAAAGATCGCAGCCTTCGGCAGCTCCTACATTGGGATGCGTTCCCTGTAGGAGCTGCCGAAGGCTGCGATCTTTTTATTCGCGCCACAAATCGCAGGCAGAAGAATCAGTCTTCCTTGCCCTTGTTGCGAACCGCGCGTTGCAGCTCGCGACCGGCATCACGTTCGCGCTCGGTATCGCGCTTGTCGTATTCCTTCTTGCCCTTGCCCAAAGCAATCTCACACTTGACCATGTGCTTGCTCCAGTACCAGGACAGGCATACGCAGGCGTAACCCTTTTGCTGTACAGCAGCGGACAGCTTGTCCAGCTCCCGTCGGTTGAGCAGCAACTTGCGGCTACGCACCGGATCAGCGATGACGTGGGTGCTGGCCGTCGTCAGAGGCGTGATGTGACTGCCGAGCAGCCAGGCTTCGCCATCCTTGAGCAGTACATAACTGTCAACCAGCTGTAGCTTGCTTGCCCGCAGACTTTTTACTTCCCAGCCGGCCAGGACCAGACCAGCCTCGAACTTATGCTCGATGAAGTAATCGTGTCGCGCCTTTTTATTTTGCGCGATGGTCCCTGTTGGGTGTTTCTTCTGTTTAGCCATAGGGGCGGCATTATAGGGAGTTGCACGCCAGTCGGCTACGGTATCGCTACGTGCTTGAGCAGGTTGATTGAATCCCGGACAATGCGGCCTCTTTTTTGAACGCTTGGGCGTGATAACGATGTCGACAGACAAGGTTTCTGTCCACGGCAGTTGGGCTAGCCGCTGGGTCTTCATACTCGCCGCGACCGGTTCGGCCGTGGGGCTGGGTAGTATCTGGAAATTCCCCTACATGGTCGGTGTCTATGGCGGCGGCGCTTTTGTGCTGATGTTCCTGGTCTGCATTGCGTTGATCGGCGTGCCGGTCATGCTGGCAGAAACCCTGATCGGCCGGCGTGCCCGGCAGAGCCCGGCCAACGCCTTGAAGATCCTGGCGACCGAGGCTGGGCATTGCGCGAAGTGGTCGTGGGGGGCTTTTGCCGGGATGATCACGGCGTTGCTGATCCTGTCTTTTTATAGTGTGGTTGGCGGCTGGTCGCTGGACTACATCATCGACATGGGGCGGGGCGACTTTCAGGGTGCGACGCCTGATCAGGTGGGAGCCTATTTCGGTAATGTCATCGCCGATCCGTGGCGCCTGACACTTTGGCATACGATTTTCATGCTGCTTTCGGCCGTGGTGATTGCCAAGGGTGTGGTCGCCGGACTTGAACGAAGCTTGCGCATCATGATGCCGCTATTGTTCGTGATGATTCTTGTCTTGCTGGGCTACAGCATGACTACCGGACACTTCATGGCGGGCGTGCACTTCATGTTCGACTTCCATCCGGAAAAGGTCATGGACGGCTTGCTGCCCGCGATGGGGCACGCCTTCTTCTCCCTGAGCGTGGGTGTTGGCTCGATCATGATCTATGGCGCTTACATGCCGAAGAACTCTTCAATTTCCGGTACTGTCGTCGGTGTGGCGTTACTCGATACCTTTGTTTCTTTGGTCGCTGGCCTGGCATTGTTTCCGATTGTGTTCGCTGCCGGCCTGAACCCGAGTGAAGGGCCGGGCCTGATGTTTGTCAGCCTGCCTTTTGCCTTCGGCAACGTCGCGTTCGGCCAGTTGATGGGCGTGGTGTTCTTCGTACTGGTGGCGGTGGCGGCCTGGAGTTCGGCGATTTCCCTGCTCGAACCCATGGTGGCTTACCTGGTTGAGCGCACGAAAGTCAGTCGTGCCTGGGTGACGTTCTGGCTGGCGTTCAGTTGCTGGTTTGTGGGTTTGGGCACGGTGTTCTCCTTCAATATCTGGAAGGAAGCCAAGTTTTTCGTGAACGAAGGCGGGATGTTTCATCTCTACCAATGGGGAGCGGCCGGTGGTCTGGATTTCTTTGGTGTGATCGATTTCTTCACTTCGCGACTCATGTTGCCACTCGGTGGCCTGTGTTTCGTGGTGTTTGCGGGCTGGATCATGGGGCGTGAAGCGGTGCGCGATGAGCTGTCGATTCGCAACCCTGCACTGTTTGCCCTGTCCTTGTTCTTGATGCGCTATGTGGCGCCCATCGGCATTCTCGTAGTGTTTGCCGCCCAGCTGTGGAAATGACGCTGACATGACGACACATATTTCGCGTTCGGCCTTGCTGCCGTACCCGGCGCAAGCGCTGTATGACCTGGTCAACGACGTGGCGCGCTATCCGGAGTTTCTACCGTGGTGCTCGACTTCAGAGGTTTTGGAAAGCACTCCCGAACACATGCGCGCCAGTGTCGGTGTAGCGAAAGGCGGGCTTAGCCAGCATTTTGTTACCCGCAACACGCTGGTGCCGGGGCAGTCGATAGAAATGAATCTTGAGGAAGGTCCGTTTACCCAGTTGCATGGTGTGTGGGTGTTCAAGCCTTTAGGTGAAAAGGCCTGCAAGATCAGCCTGGATCTATCGTTCGACTACGCGGGGCCGTTGGTTCGCGCCACTTTGGGGCCGTTGTTCAATCAGGCGGCCAATACCCTGGTGGATGCGTTCTGCCAGCGAGCCAAACAGATTCATGGTTGATTCCATGGTCGAGGTCGAGGTGGTGTATGCCGCTGTTGACCGGCAGGCACTTATTACCGTGGAAGTGCCGGCTGGAACGACGCTGCGGGCGGCATTGCTCAAGTCCGGAGTAGGTGACGAGTTTCCAGAGCTGGATCTGACCGATTGCCCTATAGGGATTTTTGGCAAAGTGGTTTCAGACCCGGATAATCGTGTCGTTCAAGCGGGGGATCGCATCGAGATCTATCGGCCGTTATTGGCTGATCCCAAGGAAGTTCGTCGGCTGCGCGCTGCCAAGGCTGCCGAGGCCAAAGCCCGGAATCAGTGATTGGCTGAGTAGCAGGCAATAAAAAACCCGGATAAACCGGGTTTTTTATTGCGTTGCAAATTATTGCGGTGTGGTGTCCAGCGGTTCTGGCGACGGGACTGGAACGGTTTCTACACCGTCGACGTCCTTCTGAATCTGATCCAGCAACGAACCTGGCTTGACCGGTTTTTCCGGCTTCGGCTTCTCGACGTTTTCTGCTGGCGCAGCGACCGTGGTGCCAGTGTCCTTGCCGAGAATGGCCTCGTCGCGGCTCATGCCCGGCATGAAGTCGCCAGAAAGGCTGACAAGCTGATCATTTGGGTTGAAAATAACGCTGATGCGTTCCTGTTGGCGTTCACCGCCACCCGGTTGCAGGCTGTACAGATAATCCCAGCGATCGGCATGGAACGTGTCAGTCAGCAGAGGGTTACCCATGATAAACCGTACTTGCTTGCGGGTCATTCCCGGGCGTAACTGGTCTATCATGTCCTGTGTGACGACATTGCCCTGCTGGATGTCGATTTTGTAAACCCCGGGGAATGAACAACCGGCGAGTGCGAGCAGTCCCACAAGGGTGAAACTGGTTAGCAAGAGCTTGGTGTTTTGCATCGGTGGGCGACTTCCACTATCTTGGCTGGGACAACGTAAACGCCGATCATACCCGCATTAAGAGAAGCTGCGAAGCAGCATCGCGAGAAAGCTGACCATGGTTGAAAATAGCGAACTACGCAAAGCCGGCCTCAAAGTGACCCTGCCACGGGTCAAAATTCTGCAAATGCTCGATTCCGCCGAGCAACGCCACATGAGTGCCGAGGATGTTTACAAGGCCCTTATGGAGGCTGGTGAGGACGTCGGTCTGGCCACGGTTTACCGTGTGCTGACCCAGTTCGAGGCAGCTGGCCTTGTGGTGCGGCACAACTTCGACGGAGGCCATGCGGTCTTCGAACTGGATGACGGCAAGCATCACGACCATATGGTCAACGTCGAAACCAGCGAAGTGATCGAATTCTTCGACGAAGAAATCGAGCGGCTGCAGAAAGCAATCGTCGACAAGTATGGCTTCGAGATGGTTGATCACAATTTGGTGCTGTACGTACGCAAGAAAAAGTAAGCATGTCGCGCGAGCTTGAGGTTCGCGAAACGAACGAAGGCGACCCCAGGGTCGCCTTCGTGCTTTCTGCGGCATGCACGGATTTGCATATGGTCCGCATTATGCTTTTGCGGTAACGACCATCTTTTTCGCGTGAGCCAGGGATTCCTTGGTGAGGTCGATGCCTCCCAGCATCCGCGCGACTTCTTCGATGCGATCGTTCTTGCTCAACTTGGAAACAGCCGTGCGGGTGGCATCCTCGCCGCGAACCTTGTGCACAAACAAATGTTGATGGCCCTGCGCCGCCACTTGCGGCAAGTGGGTTACGGTCAGCACCTGTCCGCGCTCGCCGAGCCGACGCAGCAATTGACCGACGATCTCCGCCGTCGGGCCGCCAATACCGACGTCCACTTCGTCGAACACCAGGGTTGGTACACGGGACGTTTGAGCCGTGATCACCTGAATTGCCAGGCTGATCCGCGACAGTTCGCCGCCGGATGCCACTTTCGCCAAGGCCTTCAGTGGCTGGCCAGGGTTGGCGCTGACCAGTAGTTCTACCTGCTCAAGACCGTTCGGAAGCAGCTCATCGCTGGTGTTGGGGCGAAGCTCGATGGTGAAGCGACCACCTGGCATGCCCAGTCTTTGGATTTCCTGCTCCACGGCACTGGCCAGGCTGCTTGAGGCGTGATGGCGCAGATCGCTCAGTTCCCGAGCCTTCTCCTGATAATGACGGGCATAGGAGGACAGTTCGTCGCTCAGTCGCTCGATGGATTCGTCATTGGCATTCAGGGTTTCGATTTCATCCAGCAGTTTCTGCTGCATTTCGGCGAGTTCGGTCGGCTGGATACGATGCTTGCGGGCCAGGGTATAGATCGCGTCGAGCCGCTCCTCGAGGTACTGAAGGCGCGACGGATCGGCGTCGAAATTGTCCAGGAAGCGGTTCAGTTCCCCAACGGCCTCTTCTACCTGGATTTGCGCGCTGGTCAGCAAGCTACTGGCTTCGCCCAGTGCGCCGATTGAATTGTTCACGCTCGACAGTCGATTGAGGCTGGCAGTAAGGGCGTTCAGCACATTTCCTGAATCACTTTCGCTGCATTGCTCGACAACTTGGCGGCAGATTCCCAGCAGGGTTTCCGCATTGGTCAGGTTCTTGTGTTCCTGTTCCAGGTTCTCCAGTTCATTGTCGCCTAGGCCAAGGTTTTCCAGCTCTTCGAGCTGATAACTCAAGAGTTGATGGCGGGCGCGCTGTTCGTCACCGGAATTGGAGAGGCGCTCCAGTTCCTGGCGGGTTTGGCGCCAGCGTTGGGCTGCGAGCTGAACCTGTCGTGCAAGGTCCGTAGCGCCGGCGTACTCGTCGAGCAGGCGACGGTGGGTGTCGGTCTTGAGCAGGGATTGGTGTTCGTGCTGGCTGTGGATGTCGATCAGCAGCTCGCCCAGCGCCTTGAGGTCGCCCAGGGGGCAGGGCGTGCCATTGATGTAGCCGCGAGAGCGCCCTTCGGAGGTGATGACCCGGCGCAGGATGCACGGGCCGTCGTTCTCGAGATCGCGCTCGGCCAGCCAGGCGCTGGCTTCCGGAATGTCGGCCAGATCGAACGTGGCCAGGATGTCGGCCTTGTCGGCGCCGGGACGCACCACGCCGCTGTCGGCACGATCACCCAGGGTCAGGCCCAATGCATCGAGCATGATCGACTTGCCCGCGCCGGTTTCCCCGGTAATCACGCTCATTCCGCGATCGAGTTCGAGGTCGAGATGTTCAACGATGGCGTAGTTGTGTACGGACAGGTGCACCAGCATGTGGGCCGCTCCCAGGTGTTAGGTCTGGTTATTTATACAGTGTTTTGTTTCTGGCTGACAATGCCCCTCGTCAGCTCTATTTGATTGATCCGACGAAAGCCTTGGTGCGCCAGGGAATGACAATGCAGTTATTTTTTGTGGGGTTAATGATAGGTACCCCTTGAAGCCGGTTTTTGCGGCCCCATATAGCTGGGCAGAAGCGCGAGTTGAGCTCGCGGACGAAATTGAAAGGAGAAATCTATGGCTGACGAACAGACAGTGGATACGCAAAACCCAGACGCCAACCAGGCGCCCGAGACTTCGGGTGATGACCTGGCGGCTCGTGTACAAGTGCTCGAAGAGCAACTGGCAGGCGCTCAGGATCAGGCTTTGCGTGTAGCCGCCGATCTGCAGAACGTCCGCCGTCGCGCCGAGCAGGATGTTGAGAAGGCTCACAAGTTCGCGCTGGAAAAATTCGCCAGCGACCTGCTGCCGATCGTCGACAGCCTGGAGCGTGGCCTGGAATTGTCCAGCCCGGACGACGAAAGCATCCGTCCGATGCGCGAAGGTATCGAGCTGACCCTGAAAATGTTCCACGACACCCTCAAGCGTTATCAGCTTGAAGCGATCGATCCGCATGGCGAACCGTTCAATGCCGTTCACCATCAGGCAATGGCCATGCAGGAAAGCGCTGACGTCGAGCCGAACAGTGTTCTGAAGGTGTTCCAGAAGGGCTATCAGCTCAATGGTCGCCTGCTACGCCCGGCGATGGTCGTGGTCAGCAAGGCGCCTGCGCCGGTTTCGCCTTCGATTGACGAGCAGGCTTGAAATCCGCCGCAAGGCCCCCATTTATAAGTCAAGCGTTTAAGTGCTACCGCAGTTAGCCACCACTGCTGCGGCAACCAAATCCAAAGTTTCGGGAGAGTGAACATGGGCAAAATTATCGGTATCGACCTGGGGACTACCAACTCCTGCGTCTCCGTGCTGGAAAATGGCAAGGCAAAAGTTATTGAAAACGCTGAAGGCGCGCGTACCACGCCGTCGATCATCGCTTACGCCAACGATGGCGAAATTCTGGTTGGCCAGTCGGCCAAGCGTCAGGCTGTGACCAATCCGCATAACACCCTGTACGCGGTGAAGCGTCTGATCGGTCGTCGTTTCGACGAAGAAGTCGTACAGAAAGACATTCAGATGGTCCCTTACAAGATCGTCAAGGCTGACAACAGCGACGCCTGGGTTGAAGTGAACGGTCAGAAAATGGCTCCGCCACAAATCTCGGCTGAAATCCTGAAGAAAATGAAGAAGACCGCCGAAGACTACCTCGGCGAGACCGTGACTGAAGCGGTGATCACCGTTCCGGCCTACTTCAACGACAGTCAGCGTCAGGCGACCAAAGACGCCGGCCGCATCGCCGGTCTGGACGTAAAACGTATCATCAACGAACCAACCGCAGCCGCTCTGGCTTACGGTATGGACAAGGCCAAGGGCGATCACACCGTGATCGTTTACGACCTGGGCGGTGGTACGTTCGACGTTTCCGTGATCGAGATCGCTGAAGTCGATGGCGAGCACCAGTTCGAAGTACTGGCCACCAACGGTGACACGTTCCTGGGCGGTGAAGACTTTGACATTCGTCTGATCGACTACCTCGTCGACGAATTCAAGAAAGAAAGCGGCATGAACCTCAAAGGTGATCCGCTGGCCATGCAGCGCCTGAAAGAAGCCGCTGAAAAAGCCAAGATCGAGCTGTCTTCCGCTCAGTCGACCGACGTGAATCTGCCGTACATCACTGCAGACGCCACCGGTCCTAAGCACTTGAACGTGAAAATCTCGCGTGCCAAGCTCGAAGCACTGGTTGAAGACCTGGTTCAGCGCACCATCGAACCTTGCCGCATCGCTCTGAAAGATTCCGGTATCGACGTTGGCGCAATCAACGACGTGATCCTGGTAGGCGGTCAGACCCGTATGCCACTGGTTCAGAAGCTGGTAACCGAGTTCTTCGGCAAAGAAGCTCGTAAAGACGTTAACCCGGACGAAGCCGTTGCCATGGGTGCTGCTATCCAGGGCGCCGTACTGGCTGGCGACGTGAAAGACGTTCTGCTGCTGGACGTTAGCCCGCTGACCCTGGGTATCGAAACCATGGGTGGCGTGATGACCGCGCTGATCGAGAAAAACACCACGATTCCTACCAAGAAATCGCAAGTGTTCTCGACTGCCGACGACAACCAGGGCGCCGTGACCATTCACGTGCTGCAAGGTGAGCGTAAGCAAGCGGCGCAGAACAAGTCCCTGGGCAAGTTCGACCTGGCCGAGATTCCACCAGCACCACGTGGCGTGCCACAAATCGAAGTGACCTTCGACATCGACGCCAACGGCATTCTGCACGTAGGCGCCAAAGACAAGGCCACCGGCAAGACCCAGTCGATCGTGATCAAGGCCAACTCCGGTCTGTCCGACGAAGAAATCGAGCGCATGGTGCGTGATGCCGAGGCGAACGCCGAGGAAGACCGCAAGTTCGAAGAACTGGCCGCTGCCCGTAACCAGGGTGATGCACTGGTTCACTCGACGCGCAAAATGGTTGCCGATGCGGGCGATAAAGTAACTGCCGAAGAGAAGACTGCAATCGAAGCGGCTGTAGTTGCCCTGGAAGCCGCCGTCAAAGGCGACGACAAGGCTGCCATCGACGCCAAGGTTGAAGAACTCTCGAAAGTCTCCGCTCCAGTGGCGCAGAAGATGTACGCCGAACAGGCTCAGCCTGCTGAAGGCGCTGCACCGCAGGGCGAATCGGCTGAAAAGGCTGACGACGTTGTCGATGCCGAGTTCGAAGAAGTCAAAGACCACAAGTAAGTTGTTGGTCGGCCGGTTGACTGCCTTTGGGCGGTGACTGGTAGGATGTCGCCGCGCGGGAGCTTGCTCCCGCGTTGGCGTATCTGGAATACGCGAATTTTTACAGCATGCGACAGCGTTCGCGTGTTGGCGGTATGGCCGGGAATGCTCCTGCTTTTCGAGTCGCAAGTACCGCAAGAATCTAAGACCAGGATCGTTGAATTGACGTGAGTTGGGTCCGGGCCTGTATTGGGGCTCAACGAGTTCGGCAAACTCAGGAGGGTTTTGTCGGACGTCCTCAAGAGTGCAAAGACTTATGGCAAAGCGTGACTATTACGAAGTGTTGGGTGTTGAGCGCGGCTCAAGCGAAGCGGACCTGAAGAAGGCCTACCGTCGCCTGGCGATGAAGCATCACCCGGACCGTAATCCCGATGACAAAGCGTCGGAAGAAATGTTCAAGGAGGCCAACGAGGCCTACGAAGTGCTGTCCGATTCCGGCAAGCGTGCGGCGTACGACCAGTATGGCCATGCCGGTGTCGACCCGAGCATGGGTGGCGGCGGTGCCGGTTTCGGCGGTCAGAACTTCTCCGACATCTTTGGTGATGTGTTCAGTGACTTCTTCGGTGGCGGTCGCGGCGGTTCCCGTGGCGGCGCTCAGCGCGGCAGTGACTTGCGCTACACCCTGGAACTGGACTTGGAAGAGGCGGTGCGCGGTACGACCGTGAACATCCGGGTTCCGACGCTTACCAATTGCAAGCCTTGCGATGGTTCGGGTGCCAAGAAGGGTTCCGCGCCGGTAACCTGCCCGACTTGCGGCGGTATTGGCCAGGTGCGCATGCAGCAAGGTTTCTTCTCGGTGCAGCAAACCTGTCCGCGCTGCCATGGCCAGGGCAAGATCATTTCCGATCCGTGCGATTCCTGCCACGGCGAAGGTCGTGTCGAAGAGTACAAAACCCTGTCGGTGAAAGTGCCGGCCGGTGTCGATACCGGTGATCGCATTCGCCTGTCCGGCGAAGGTGAAGCGGGCGCTCAAGGTGGCCCGACGGGCGACCTGTACGTGGTGATCAACGTGCGTGAGCACTCGATCTTCCAGCGTGATGGCAAGCACCTGTTCTGCGAAGTGCCGATCAGCTTCGTCGATGCGGCGCTGGGTGGCGAGTTGGAGATTCCGACCCTTGATGGTCGGGTCAAGTTGAAGATCCCCGAGGGGACTCAGACCGGCAAGCAGTTTCGCGTACGTGGCAAGGGTGTCGCGCCTGTGCGTGGCGGTGGAGCTGGCGACTTGATGTGTCGCGTGGCGGTCGAGACTCCAGTCAATCTGAGTCGTCGCCAGCGTGAAATGCTCGAGGAGTTCCGTAGTTCGCTGGCGGATGACAACAGCCATTCGCCAAAAACCACCGGTTGGTTCGAAGGCGTGAAGCGCTTCTTCGGCGATTTGTAAGGAGGCAGGCATGCGACGTATTGCAGTGATGGGCGCCGCCGGGCGCATGGGCAAGACCCTGATTGAAGCTGTGCAGCAAGCCGCAGGTGCGGGTCTGACAGCGGCGGTAGATCGCCCTGACAGCACGCTGGTTGGTGCGGATGCTGGTGAGCTGGCGGCTATCGGTCGCATCGGCGTGCCGTTGTCTGGTGATCTGGATCGGGTGGTCGACGAGTTCGACGTGCTGATCGACTTCACTCACCCGACGGTCACCCTGAAGAACCTCGCATTCTGCCGCAAGCATGGCAAGGCGATGATCATCGGCACCACGGGTTTCAGTGTTGAAGAGAAGCAACTGCTGGCAGAAGCAGGCAAGGACATTCCGATTGTTTTTGCAGCCAACTTCAGCGTGGGTGTGAACCTTTGTCTGAAGTTGCTCGACACGGCTGCTCGCGTTTTGGGCGACGATGTTGATATCGAAATCACCGAAGCTCACCATCGTCACAAGGTCGATGCACCGTCCGGCACTGCCGTGCGTATGGGTGAAGTGATTGCCGATGCGTTGGGTCGTGATCTGAAGAAAGTGGCCGTCTATGGTCGCGAAGGGCAGACCGGCGCTCGCGAGCGCGAGACCATTGGTTTCGCTACGGTACGTGCCGGCGACATCGTCGGTGATCACACCGTGCTGTTCGCCGCTGACGGTGAGCGCGTCGAAATCACGCACAAGGCGTCCAGTCGCATGACTTTCGCCAAGGGTGCGGTACGTGCTGCATTGTGGCTGGACGGGCGCGAGCCTGGCCTTTACGACATGCAAGACGTGCTCGATCTGCGTTAAGATGCACCCGAAATCGGGCTCGCGCACAGCGTTTGAGCCCGGTTTTATTTCGCCAAGCGACGTCCTGTCGCATTCTCCAGCCTTTAAGGCTCATTGGCGGTAGACCAAAAAGGCCTTTTTCTGTAAGCTACAGCTTTAGTGTGTCCACTAAAAGCGCGCAGAATAATTCAGTGAAGAAGCGGGGTGACGTGTCCATACGTCACTCCGCTTTTTTACAACCTGCGATCGCCCTTTCAGGCTTTATTTACGGGAGGTCTTCTTGACTAAGCCAGCCATACTCGCCCTTGCTGATGGCAGCATTTTTCGCGGCGAAGCCATTGGAGCCGACGGTCAAACCGTTGGTGAGGTGGTGTTCAACACCGCAATGACCGGCTATCAGGAAATCCTTACCGATCCTTCCTACGCCCAACAGATCGTTACCCTGACTTACCCGCACATCGGCAACACCGGCACCACGCCGGAAGACGCTGAGTCCAACCGCGTCTGGTCTGCCGGCCTGGTCATTCGCGACCTGCCACTGGTTGCGAGCAACTGGCGTAACACGATGTCTCTGTCCGACTACCTGAAGGCCAACAACGTTGTGGCCATCGCCGGTATCGACACTCGCCGCCTGACGCGCATTCTGCGTGAAAAAGGCGCGCAGAACGGCTGCATCATGGCCGGTGACAACATTTCCGAAGAAGCTGCTATTGCGGCCGCCCAAGGTTTCCCTGGTCTCAAAGGCATGGACCTGGCGAAAGTGGTCAGCACCAAGGAAAGCTACGAGTGGCGCTCGACTGTCTGGGATCTGAAAACCGACAGCCACGCGACCATCGAAGCCTCCGAGCTGCCGTACCACGTGGTGGCCTACGACTACGGTGTCAAGGTGAACATCCTGCGCATGCTGGTCGAGCGCGGTTGCCGCGTGACCGTCGTGCCGGCGCAAACCCCTGCCGCCGATGTGCTGGCGCTGAAGCCGGACGGCGTGTTCCTGTCCAACGGCCCTGGCGATCCGGAGCCTTGCGACTACGCGATCCAGGCGATCAAGGACGTGCTGGAAACCGAGATTCCGGTCTTCGGTATCTGCCTCGGTCACCAGCTGCTGGCCTTGGCCTCCGGCGCCAAGACCCTGAAAATGGGTCACGGCCACCACGGTGCCAACCACCCCGTCCAGGACCTGGACAGCGGCGTGGTGATGATCACCAGCCAGAACCACGGTTTTGCCGTGGACGAAGCGACCCTGCCGGCCAACGTTCGCGCGATCCACAAATCGCTGTTCGACGGCACCCTGCAAGGGATCGAGCGTACCGACAAGAGCGCCTTCAGCTTCCAGGGTCACCCGGAAGCCAGCCCTGGCCCGAACGACGTAGCGCCATTGTTTGATCGCTTCATCAACGAGATGGCCAAGCGGCGCTGATCCCTCGCCCTGATGTAGCAAAGCTTGAGGGTGGCCCCGCACTGGCGGCCCCCTCAAGGCTTCAGAGATTGAACAAGACGGCTTGCCGACTGACCTGCGGATTTGAGTGACAAACCCATGCCAAAACGTACAGACATTAAAAGCATCCTGATTCTTGGCGCTGGCCCGATCGTGATCGGCCAGGCTTGCGAATTCGACTACTCCGGCGCCCAGGCCTGCAAAGCCCTGCGCGAAGAGGGCTACCGCGTCATCCTGGTGAACTCCAACCCGGCCACCATCATGACCGACCCGGCCATGGCCGACGCGACCTACATCGAGCCGATCAAGTGGCAGACCGTTGCCAAGATCATCGAGAAAGAGCGTCCGGACGCGCTGCTGCCGACCATGGGTGGCCAGACAGCGCTGAACTGTGCGCTGGATCTGGAGCGTGAAGGCGTTCTGGAGAAGTTCGGCGTAGAGATGATCGGTGCCAATGCCGACACCATCGACAAGGCGGAAGACCGTTCGCGTTTTGACAAGGCGATGAAATCCATCGGCCTGGCGTGCCCGCGTTCCGGTATCGCCCACAGCATGGAAGAGGCCAATGCGGTCCTCGAGAAGCTCGGCTTCCCGTGCATCATCCGTCCGTCCTTCACCATGGGTGGCACCGGCGGCGGTATCGCTTACAACCGTGAAGAGTTCGAAGAAATCTGCGCCCGTGGTCTGGACCTGTCGCCGACCAAAGAGCTGCTGATCGACGAATCGCTGATCGGCTGGAAAGAATACGAAATGGAGGTTGTCCGCGATAAGAAGGACAACTGCATCATCGTCTGCTCCATCGAAAACTTCGACCCGATGGGCGTGCACACCGGTGACTCGATCACCGTGGCTCCTGCACAGACCCTGACCGACAAGGAATACCAGATCCTGCGTAACGCCTCCCTGGCGGTATTGCGCGAGATCGGCGTGGAAACCGGCGGTTCCAACGTGCAGTTCGGCATCTGCCCGGACACGGGCCGCATGGTCGTCATCGAGATGAACCCGCGGGTGTCCCGTTCCTCGGCACTGGCCTCCAAGGCGACCGGGTTCCCGATCGCCAAGGTCGCGGCCAAGCTGGCAGTTGGCTACACCCTCGACGAACTGTCGAACGACATCACCGGCGGCAAGACCCCGGCGTCCTTCGAGCCGTCCATCGACTACGTCGTCACCAAGCTGCCACGCTTCGCTTTCGAGAAGTTCCCCAAGGCTGACGCGCGCCTGACCACTCAGATGAAGTCTGTGGGCGAAGTCATGGCCATCGGCCGTACCTTTCAGGAATCCCTGCAGAAAGCCCTGCGGGGTCTGGAAGTGGGCGTTTGCGGCCTGGACGAGAAGGTTGACCTGAACAACCCGGAAAGCATGAGCGTGCTCAAGCGCGAGCTGACCGTGCCGGGCGCCGAGCGTATCTGGTACGTGGCGGATGCAATGCGCGCCGGCATGAGTGTTGATGACATCTTCAGCATGACCATGATCGATCGTTGGTTCCTGGTGCAGATGGAAGACCTGATCAAGGACGAAGAGAAGGTCAAGACCCTGGGTCTGACCAGCATCGACCGCGACCTGATGTTCCGTCTCAAGCGCAAAGGCTTCTCTGACATGCGCCTGGCCAAGCTGCTGGGTGTGACCGAGAAGGCCCTGCGCCGTCACCGTCACAAGCTCGAGGTGTACCCGGTCTACAAGCGCGTCGACACCTGCGCGGCCGAGTTCGCCACCGACACCGCCTACCTGTACTCGACCTACGAGGAGGAGTGCGAGGCTGCGCCATCGGGTCGCGACAAGATCATGATCCTGGGCGGCGGTCCAAACCGTATCGGCCAGGGCATCGAGTTCGACTACTGCTGCGTTCACGCGGCACTGGCACTGCGCGACGACGGGTACGAGACCATCATGGTCAACTGCAACCCGGAAACCGTTTCCACTGACTACGACACTTCCGATCGCCTGTACTTCGAGCCAGTGACCCTGGAAGACGTGCTGGAAATCGTCCGCGTCGAGAAGCCTAAAGGCGTGATCGTCCAGTACGGCGGCCAGACCCCGCTGAAACTGGCGCGTGCCCTTGAAGAGGCCGGCGTACCGATCATCGGCACCAGCCCTGACGCCATCGACCGCGCTGAAGACCGTGAGCGCTTCCAGCAGATGGTCGAGCGCCTGAATCTGCGTCAGCCGCCTAACGCCACGGTGCGCAGCGAAGACGAAGCGATTCGTGCCGCCGCCAAGATCGGTTACCCGCTGGTGGTGCGTCCGTCCTACGTACTGGGCGGTCGTGCGATGGAAATCGTCTACGAAGAAGAGGAACTCAAGCGCTACCTGCGTGATGCGGTGAAAGTGTCCAACGACAGCCCGGTGCTGCTCGACCACTTCCTCAACTGCGCCATCGAAATGGACGTGGATGCGGTCTGCGACGGCACCGACGTGGTGATCGGCGCGATCATGCAGCACATCGAGCAGGCCGGCGTTCACTCCGGTGACTCCGCGTGCTCGCTGCCGCCGTACTCGCTGCCGGCGCACATCCAGGACGAGATGCGTGAGCAGGTCAAGAAAATGGCCCTGGAACTGGGTGTGATCGGCCTGATGAACGTACAGTTGGCGCTGCAAGGCGACGACATCTACGTCATCGAAGTCAACCCGCGTGCTTCCCGTACCGTGCCGTTCGTATCCAAGTGCATCGGTGTTTCCCTGGCAATGATCGCCGCTCGTGTCATGGCCGGTAAGACCCTGAAGGAAATCGGCTTCACCAAGGAAATCATTCCGAACTTCTACAGCGTGAAAGAGGCGGTATTCCCATTCGCCAAATTCCCTGGCGTTGACCCGATCCTCGGCCCAGAGATGAAGTCGACCGGTGAAGTGATGGGGGTCGGCGACACCTTCGGTGAAGCGTTCGCCAAGGCCCAGATGGGTGCCAGCGAAGTATTGCCAACCGGCGGTACTGCGTTCATCAGCGTGCGCGATGACGACAAGCCGCTGGTTGCAGGCGTGGCCCGTGATCTGATCAACTTGGGCTTTGAAGTGGTCGCCACTGCCGGAACTGCCAAGCTGATCGAAGCCGCGGGCCTGAAAGTGCGTCGCGTGAACAAAGTGACCGAAGGCCGTCCGCACGTGGTCGACATGATCAAGAATGACGAAGTCACGCTGATCATCAACACCACCGAAGGTCGACAGTCGATCGCGGATTCGTACTCCATTCGTCGAAATGCCCTGCAGCACAAGATTTACTGCACCACCACCATTGCTGCTGGCGAAGCCATCTGTGAAGCGCTCAAGTTCGGTCCAGAGAAGACCGTGCGTCGCTTGCAGGATCTACACGCAGGATTGAAGGCATGAGCATAACCAAGTACCCGATGACAGTTCAGGGCGCTCGCGCCCTGGAAGAAGAGCATGCTCACCTGACCAAGGTCGTTCGTCCCAAGCTTAGCCAGGACATCGGTACGGCCCGCGAGTTGGGTGACTTGAAGGAAAACGCCGAATACCACGCTGCTCGCGAGCAGCAGGGTATGGTCGAGGCGCGGATCCGTGATATCGAAGGCCGGATTCAGAATCAGGTGGTAATCGATGTCACGACCATTCCTCACACCGGCAAAGTGATTTTCGGCACAACCGTCGAGATCGCCAACGTCGAGACTGATGAGCGCGTCACTTACCACATCGTGGGTGAGGACGAGGCTGACTTCAAACTCGGCAAGATTTCGGTCGGTTCGCCATTGGCCCGCGCCTTGATTGCCAAGGAAGAGGGCGATGTCGTGGCGGTCAAGACGCCTGGTGGCGTTATCGAGTACGAGATTGTAGAAGTTCGCCACATCTGAAGGCCGGCATCCGTTTCGTGCGGGTGCCCTGCTTTGAGGCTGATCCTGATGTTGTGGGTCGGCTGGTTGTGGTTGTTACACTTTTGGTTTGCTGCCGGTGCTGGGCCGAATTGGCCTGGCGCCGGTGCTGATCGACGATTTTACGGCATGCTGAAGGCGCTGATGCTGAGGTTAGTCGCAGCGTGCGTGATTTTCAGGCTTTGGTGCTGATTGAGGCCGAGGGCCTTGTCAGTCTATGGCGGGATTTTCGTGGGTGGAGCGGCAGGGTGCGCGAAGCACACCCTTGACCCTTGTCATCACTTGAAGCGATGGACGTTTGACAGCTGCTTGTTGACGCTGAAGTTCTTGCGGTAAATCAGTGCCATCTTGCCGATGACTTGAACCAGATCCGCTTTGCCGACCTTGCACAGTTCTGCAATGGACGCCAGACGCGATTCACGATCGAGGATGTTGAGCTTGATTTTAATCAGCTCGTGATCCGCCAATGCGCGTTCAAGTTCGGCTAAAACACCTTCAGTCAAACCGTTGTCAGCCACAATCAAAACTGGTTTCAGATGGTGGCCAATGGATTTGTACTGTTTCTTCTGCTCTTGAGTGAGCGGCATAATCTGACCCTTTCGTCTGGATTCTGTAAAATGGCGGCCATTTTACCCGAGGGCTCGTGGATCCGCCCAATTAATCACGACCCTTATCATCGAGGTGCCCAATGGCGCGTTCCAAGACAAGCCTTGGTTGGCTGAAAAGACATGTCAATGATCCTTATGTGAAGCAGGCGCAGAAGGATGGCTACCGCTCGCGTGCGAGTTACAAGCTCCTGGAGGTCCAGGAGAAATACAAGCTGATCCGTCCAGGCATGAGCGTTGTCGACCTGGGTGCGGCCCCTGGTGGCTGGTCGCAGGTCACTAGCCGGCTGATTGGTGGGCAGGGGCGCTTGATCGCCTCGGACATACTGGAAATGGACAGCATTCCGGACGTGACTTTCATCCAGGGTGACTTCACCCAGGACGAAGTGCTCGCCCGGATCCTGGAGGCCGTGGGTAATTCGCAGGTGGACCTTGTGATTTCCGATATGGCCCCCAATATGAGTGGTACGCCTGCCGTAGACATGCCAAAAGCCATGTTCCTTTGCGAGCTGGCGCTTGATCTGGCGGAGAGGATACTCAAGCCGGGTGGTAATTTCGTGATCAAGGTTTTTCAGGGTGAAGGGTTTGATGCTTACGTGAAGGACGCTCGTCAGAAATTCGACAAGGTCCAGATGATCAAGCCGGACTCTTCCCGTGGCAGCTCCCGCGAGCAATACATGCTGGCTTGGGGTTACCGCGGTCGTAGCGAGTAGAACGAGGTTTTTCGACCGGGGCGATAGGATTTTCGTATTTCGCCTTGTAAGAATTAGCGAATATTGTGTAGGAAGTGTTTCACAAAGGGTTACAGACGGCGCCTGCCAAGTTGTAGGTAATGTAGTAAGTTAGGCCGGTGAATATCATGCGAAGCGCGCGCCACCAGCGGCGCTTGCTTCAGAGGGTAGTTAATTGAACGATATGGCAAAGAATCTGATCCTGTGGTTGATCATCGCGGCTGTCCTGGTGACAGTGATGAACAACTTCTCCAGCCCTAATGAGCCGCAGACCCTCAACTATTCCGACTTCATCCAGCAGGTCAAGGATGGCAAGGTCGAGCGCGTAGCGGTTGATGGCTACGTGATTACCGGCAAGCGCAACGATGGCGACAGCTTCAAGACCATTCGTCCGGCGATCCAGGACAATGGCCTGATCGGCGATCTGGTGGATAACCACGTCGTGGTCGAAGGCAAACAGCCTGAGCAGCAAAGCATCTGGACTCAGCTCCTGGTCGCAAGCTTTCCGATCCTGGTGATCATCGCCGTGTTCATGTTCTTCATGCGCCAGATGCAGGGTGGCGCTGGCGGCAAGGGAGGACCGATGAGCTTCGGCAAGAGCAAGGCGCGCCTGCTCTCCGAAGATCAGGTGAAGACCACCCTGGCTGACGTTGCCGGTTGCGACGAAGCCAAGGAAGAAGTTGGCGAGCTGGTCGAGTTTCTCCGTGATCCGGGCAAGTTCCAGCGTCTGGGCGGCCGGATTCCTCGCGGTGTGCTGATGGTCGGTCCTCCTGGTACCGGTAAAACCTTGCTCGCCAAGGCGATTGCCGGTGAAGCCAAGGTGCCGTTCTTTACCATTTCCGGTTCTGACTTCGTCGAAATGTTCGTCGGTGTCGGCGCCAGTCGTGTTCGCGACATGTTCGAACAGGCGAAGAAACACGCTCCATGCATCATCTTCATCGACGAAATCGATGCTGTTGGTCGCCATCGTGGCGCTGGCATGGGTGGTGGTCACGACGAACGTGAGCAGACTCTCAACCAGTTGCTGGTGGAGATGGACGGCTTCGAAATGAATGACGGCATCATCGTGATTGCAGCGACCAACCGACCTGACGTACTGGACCCGGCGTTGCTGCGTCCGGGCCGTTTCGACCGCCAGGTCGTGGTTGGTCTGCCGGATATTCGTGGTCGTGAACAGATTCTCAAGGTCCACATGCGCAAAGTGCCAATGGGCGACGACGTTGCTCCGGCAGTGATCGCTCGTGGTACGCCTGGGTTCTCTGGTGCCGATCTGGCCAACCTGGTCAACGAAGCCTCGTTGTTTGCTGCCCGTGCCGGCAAGCGCATCGTCGAAATGAAAGAATTCGAGTTGGCCAAAGACAAGATCATGATGGGTGCCGAGCGCAAGTCCATGGTCATGTCCGAGAAAGAAAAGCAGAACACCGCTTATCACGAGGCGGGCCACGCTATCGTGGGTCGCGTCGTTCCCGAGCATGATCCGGTTTACAAGGTCTCGATCATCCCGCGCGGTCGCGCTCTGGGTGTGACCATGTTCCTGCCGGAAGAAGATCGCTACAGCCTGTCCAAGCGCGCATTGATCAGCCAGATCTGTTCGCTGTACGGTGGTCGTATTGCTGAAGAAATGACCTTGGGTGTCGATGGTGTGACCACCGGCGCTTCCAACGACATCATGCGTGCCAGCCAGATTGCGCGGAACATGGTGACCAAGTGGGGTCTTTCGGAAAAACTCGGCCCATTGATGTACGCCGAAGAAGAAGGCGAGGTGTTCCTGGGTCGCGGCGGTGGTGGTCAGAGCGCGAGTTTCTCCGGGGAGACAGCCAAACTGATCGACTCCGAAGTGCGCAGCATCATCGATCAGTGCTATGGCACGGCCAAGCAGATCCTCACGGACAACCGTGACAAGCTCGACGCCATGGCTGATGCCCTGATGAAGTACGAGACGATCGACGCCGAACAGATCAACGACATCATGGCAGGTCGACCGCCCCGCGAGCCGCGCGACTGGTCGGGTGGCACTGGCACTTCCGGAACCCCTCCGGTTGTGCAGGACGAGCGTCCGGAAACACCCATTGGTGGTCCGGCTGCTGACGTTTAAGGTTTGAAATGACTTCTGTTCTGTCCTCGACCCGGTTGCCTTGCGGCAGCCGGGTTCTTGATTTGGCCCAGACGCATGTCATGGGCATTCTCAATGTCACTCCTGATTCTTTCTCTGATGGTGGCCAGTACAGCCAGCTTGACGCGGCCATGCGCCACGCCGAAGCCATGGTCGCGGCCGGCGCAACCCTCATTGATGTCGGTGGCGAGTCCACGCGCCCCGGTGCAAGGGCTGTATCGCCGCTGGAGGAGTTGGAGCGCGTAGCGCCTATAGTGGAGCGCATCAGTCGCGAGTTGGACGTGATCATCTCGGTCGATACGTCTACGCCATCGGTGATGCGCGAAACTGCGCGTCTAGGCGCTGGTTTGATCAACGATGTGCGCTCGTTGCGCCGTGATGGCGCCCTGGATGCGGCCGCCGCCACCGGACTGCCAGTTTGCCTTATGCATATGCTCGGCGAGCCCGGCGATATGCAGGACAATCCTCAGTATCAGGACGTTACGAAAGAAGTCGGCGAGTTTCTCGCTGAGCGCATGGTTCAGTGTTCTCTGGCGGGTATTCCTCCTGAGCGGGTCATCCTCGATCCTGGCTTTGGCTTCGCCAAAACCTTGCAGCACAATCTAAGCTTGTTCAAGCATATGGAAGCGCTGCATGCCTTGGGGCGACCCCTTTTGGTTGGGGTTTCGCGCAAGAGCATGATTGGGCAGGCTTTGGGTCGTCCGGTTGGTGAGCGACTGTTTGGTGGCCTGGCGCTCGCAGCTCTGGCTTCGGTGAAAGGGGCGTGTATATTGCGCGTCCATGATGTCGCCGAAACAGTGGATGTGGTGCGGATGATAGCCGCGGTGGGATCAGCCGAATAAGAATTGTGGAGTACTTATGAGCAAAAAATACTTTGGCACCGATGGTATTCGTGGCCGTGTCGGAGAGTATCCGATTACTCCTGATTTTATGCTTAAGCTCGGCTGGGCGGCGGGCATGGCATTCCGAAAAATGGGTGCCTGCAAAGTGCTGGTGGGTAAAGACACCCGGATCTCCGGCTACATGTTCGAGTCGGCGCTTGAAGCGGGTCTCACTTCGGCCGGTGCTGATGTAATGTTGCTGGGTCCGATGCCGACGCCTGCAATTGCGTATCTGACGCGCACCTTTCATGCCGAAGCCGGCATCGTGATCAGTGCATCGCACAATCCCCATGATGACAACGGCATCAAGTTTTTCTCCGGCAAGGGCACCAAGCTGCCAGACGAAGTCGAGCTCATGATCGAGGAATTGCTCGATACCCCGATGACCGTGGTTGAGTCGAGCAAGATCGGCAAGGTATCGCGAATCAACGACGCATCGGGCCGATACATCGAGTTCTGCAAGAGCAGCGTGCCGACCGGTACCAATTTCACCGGCCTGAAAATCGTGATCGATTGCGCGCACGGTGCCACTTACAAAGTGGCGCCGAGTGTGTTTCGTGAGCTGGGGGCCGACGTTGTCGTGCTGTCCGCACAACCGAATGGCCTGAACATCAATGACAACTGCGGGTCGACCCATATGGGTCAGTTACAGGCCGCTGTGGTGGCTGAGCATGCTGATCTGGGAATCGCCTTCGATGGTGATGGCGACCGGGTTCAGATGGTTGATCACACGGGCGCAGTAGTGGATGGTGATGAGCTGCTGTTCATCATTGCCCGGGATCTGCATGAGCGTGACAAGCTGCAAGGCGGTGTGGTCGGAACCCTGATGAGTAATCTGGGGTTGGAACTGGCCCTGGCGGATCTGGGTATTCCGTTCGTGCGTGCGAATGTCGGTGACCGATATGTGATTGCCGAGCTGCTTGAGCGTGACTGGATCGTGGGTGGTGAAAATTCGGGGCATGTTGTGTGCTTCAGTCATACCACTACCGGTGATGCGATCATTGCGGCTCTGCAGGTATTGATGGCATTGAAGATGCGTAATGAAAGCTTGGCGCAATCGCGTCAGACGCTACGCAAGTGCCCTCAGGTACTGATCAACGTGCGCTTCGGCGGCGGCGCAAATCCCATTGAGCACCCGTCCGTGAAAGAGGCTAGCGAGCGCGTTACGAAGTCGATGGCGGGGCGCGGACGAGTGCTGTTGCGTAAGTCCGGGACCGAGCCGTTGGTGCGTGTCATGGTTGAAGGTGAAGACGAAGCAGTGGTTCGTGGATACGCCGAAGAGCTGGCTAAACTGGTAACTGAAGTTTCTGCCTGAATTCGGCTTGCCAGCCTCGATTGTGTTGGGTAACATCTGCGCCCACTTTGACCGACGAGGTACAGCATGCGTCGCCCTATGGTAGCTGGTAACTGGAAGATGCACGGTACCCGCGCCAGCGTCGCTGAGCTGATCAACGGCCTTCGTGAGTTGGCCTTGCCGAGCGGTGTTGATGTCGTGGTATTCCCACCTTTGCTGCATATCAATCAAGTGATTGATGGTCTGGAAGGGAAGTCGATTTCGGTCGGCGCGCAGAATTCTGCGGTGGAATCCGGGCAAGGTGCGTTGACCGGTGAAGTTGCGCCGAGTCAGTTGGTGGATGCAGGTTGTTCCCTGGTGCTTGTTGGGCATTCCGAGCGCCGCCAGATTATGGGCGAGCAGGACGCAATGCTGATTCGCAAGTTCGCAGCGGCACAGGCAAGTGGCTTGATTCCGGTGTTGTGCATAGGGGAGACCCTGGAGCAGCGCGAAGCCGGTAAAACTCTTGAGGTTGTCTCGCGTCAGCTTGGCAGTATCATCGAGGAGCTGGGTGTCGGTGTATTTGCAAAGGCGGTAATTGCTTACGAGCCGGTCTGGGCCATTGGTACCGGGCTGACTGCTTCGCCGCAACAGGCGCAGGATGTGCATGCAGCCATCCGCGCTCAGTTGGCGGCAGAGAATTCTGAAGTCGCGCAAGGTGTGCGGCTTCTATACGGCGGCAGCGTGAAGGCGGCCAATGCGGTCGAACTGTTCGGCATGCCGGATATCGATGGGGGTCTCATTGGTGGGGCTTCCCTGAATGCAGATGAGTTCGGTGCGATCTGTCGCGCCGCGGGAAACTGAAAAAATGCTGGAAACAGTCGTAGTCGTTTTTCATCTGCTGGGTGCATTGGGCGTAGTTGCTCTGGTTTTGCTGCAGCAGGGTAAAGGTGCGGACGCTGGCGCGTCTTTCGGAGCAGGTGCTTCAAATACTGTGTTCGGAAGCCAAGGTTCCTCTACCTTTCTTAGTAAGTTTACTGCTATACTTGCCGCAGGTTTTTTCATAACCAGCTTAGGGTTAGGTTACTTTGCTAAAGAGAAGGCTCACCAGCTGACTCAAGTAGGTCTCCCAAATCCAGCGGTACTGGAAGTTCCAAAGCAACAACCGGCTTCTGATGATGTCCCGGTGCTTCAAGAGCAAAAGTCGGCTACTCCAGCGACTGACGTACCTCCAGCTCAAGAGCAAAAGTAAGAAGAGCTTCAAATGTAGTTTTGCCGAGGTGGTGGAATTGGTAGACACGCAACCTTGAGGTGGTTGTGCCCATAGGGTGTAGGGGTTCGAGTCCCCTTCTCGGTACCAATTAGTCAGGAGAGCCCGCTGTTGCGGGCTTTCTTGCAGGTGGAAGGTTACATTGACCCTGTAGGGGATCGGTCGTATACTTCCGCCCCAGCTTTGTCGCGGGGTGGAGCAGTCTGGTAGCTCGTCGGGCTCATAACCCGAAGGTCGTCGGTTCAAATCCGGCCCCCGCAACCAGTTTAAGGAGCCCCTTTTAAGGGGCTTTTTGTTAGCTGGACACTTTCAACGCCGCTGTTCGACGGCGTTTCAAGGATGGGCGTTTCGCCCATTTTTTTATTTTGCATAGCATGCACATACATGCACTAGGGGGTTCAGGTGTCGAGCAAGCTAGAAGAGTTGCAGGCCTTGCTGGCCCCGGTGGTCGTGGCCCTAGGCTATGAATGCTGGGGTATCGAGTTTTCGGCTCAGGGTCGTCACTCGATGTTGCGCGTTTATATCGATAAAGAAGGCGGTGTGCTGGTGGACGATTGCGCCATTGTCAGCCGTCAGATCAGCGGTGTGCTGGATGTGGAAGATCCAATCTCCGTTGAGTACACCCTTGAAGTTTCCTCGCCTGGCATGGAACGCCCTCTGTTCACTATTGAGCAGTTTGCAAAATTTGCCGGTGAACAAGTGAAGATCAAGCTGCGCTCGCCTTTTGAAGGACGACGCAACTTTCAGGGCCTTCTGCGCGGCGTAGAAGAGCAGGATGTTGTGGTGCAGGTGGAAGACCATGAGTTCCTGTTGCCGATCGATATGATCGACAAGGCCAACATTATTCCCAGTTTTGACTGAGGCGTGCCAGATACTGCGGATCCCGCGGATCCAATGGCTTGCGAAAGGCGAGGCGTACGATGAGCAAAGAAGTACTGCTGGTTGTTGAGTCGGTATCCAACGAAAAGGGTGTACCGGCAAACGTGATTTTTGAAGCGCTGGAGCTGGCTCTGGCCACTGCGACCAAAAAACGTTTTGAGGACGAAGTCGATCTGCGTGTGGAAATCAATCGCCACACCGGTGCTTATGAGACTTTTCGTCGCTGGACAGTCGTCGAAGAAGACGACCTGGACGATCCGGCCATCGAAACCTGGCCGAGCAAGGTTGCTGAAACGCACCCTGGCGCCAAGGTGGGTGATGTAGTCGAAGAGAAAATCGAGTCTATTGAATTCGGTCGCATCGCTGCGCAGACTGCAAAGCAAGTCATTGTGCAGAAAGTTCGCGAAGCCGAGCGCGCTCAGGTTGTTGATGCTTACCGCGAGCGCCTGGGTGAAATCATCTCCGGCACCGTGAAAAAAGTCACCCGCGACAACGTGATCGTTGATCTGGGCAACAACGCTGAAGCGTTGCTGGCCCGTGAAGACATCATTTCTCGCGAAACTTTCCGGGTTGGCGTGCGTCTGCGTGCGCTGCTCAAGGAAATCCGCACCGAGAACCGCGGCCCGCAGTTGATCCTGTCGCGCACCGCGCCGGAAATGCTGATCGAGTTGTTCCGCATCGAAGTGCCGGAAATTGCTGAAGGCCTGATCGAAGTAATGGCCGCCTCCCGTGATCCGGGTTCGCGTGCCAAGATCGCCGTTCGTTCCAAGGACAAACGCATCGACCCGCAAGGCGCTTGCATCGGTATGCGCGGTTCGCGCGTCCAGGCAGTGTCGGGCGAGTTGGGCGGTGAGCGTGTTGACATCGTTCTGTGGGACGACAACCCGGCTCAGTTCGTAATCAACGCCATGTCCCCGGCCGAGGTTGCGGCAATTATCGTTGACGAAGATGCCCATGCAATGGACATCGCCGTTGGCGCAGACAATCTGGCTCAGGCCATCGGTCGCGGTGGTCAGAACGTGCGTCTGGCCAGCCAGTTGACTGGCTGGACCCTGAACGTGATGACCGAATCGGACATCCAGGCTAAACAGCAGGCGGAAACCGGCGACATCCTGCGCAACTTCATCGACGAGCTGGAAGTCGACGAAGATCTGGCACAGGTGCTGGTGGACGAAGGCTTTACCAGCCTGGAAGAGATTGCCTACGTACCGTTGGAAGAAATGCTCAACATCGACGGCTTTGACGAAGACACCGTCAACGAGCTTCGCGCTCGGGCCAAGGATCGCTTGTTGACTAAAGCCATCGCTACTGAGGAAAAGCTGGCAGACGCCCATCCGGCCGAAGACCTGCTCTCGCTTGAGGGTATGGACAAGGATTTGGCGATGGAACTGGCGGTGCGCGGCGTAATTACCCGCGAAGACCTGGCCGAGCAGTCTATTGACGACCTGCTCGACATCGACGGCATTGACGATGATCGTGCCGGCAAGTTGATCATGGCCGCCCGAGCCCACTGGTTCGAGTAATTAGGCGCGGCCTGAGGAGAGAAGTGCATGACGCAAGTCACGGTGAAACAACTGGCCGATGAGGTCAAAACACCGGTAGAGCGCCTGTTGCAGCAGATGCGTGAGGCAGGTCTGCCGCACACCGCCGCCGAAGAAAATGTGACTGACAGTGAGAAGCAATCGTTGCTGACTCACTTGAAAAGCAGCCACAAGGCGAAAGTGGAAGAACCACGCAAGATTACGCTGCAGCGTAAAACCACCAGCACCCTGCGTGTTGCTGGAAGCAAGAGCATCAGCGTTGAAGTACGCAAGAAGAAAGTCTTCGTACAGCGCAGCCCGGAAGAAATCGAAGCCGAGCGCAAGCGTGAACTGGACGAACGTCGCGCAGTAGAAAATGCTGCACGTCAGAAGGCTGAAGAAGAAGCCAAGCGTCGCGCCGAAGAAGAAGCGCGTCGCCAGCCTGCTGCTGCGTCTACCGCTCAAGCCGAACCTGTTGCAGCGCCAGCTGCGGTCGCCGAACCCGTGCGTGAAAGCGCTCCGGTTGTGGCAGCCGCTCCGGCACCTGCGGCCGATACCCGCAAGCGTGACGAACAGCGTCGTCCAGACAAGCCACGTGCTGACGACAACAGTCGTCGCGGTAGCGGCGATGGCGAGCGCAAAAACGCTCCGCATCGTGCTTCGGTCAAGGAAAAGGCCCCGGCTCCACGCGTTGCCCCACGTACTACCGACGAAGAAAGCGATGGCTTCCGTCGTGGTGGTCGCGGCAAGGCCAAGCTGAAGAAGCGCAACGCCCACGGTTTCCAGAGCCCAACCGGCCCTGTCGTGCGCGAAGTGAAGATCGGCGAGACCATCACTGTGGGCGACCTCGCTCAGCAGATGTCGGTCAAGGCTGCTGAAATCATCAAGTTCATGTTCAAACTGGGTACTCCAGCGACCATCAACCAGGTACTGGATCAGGAAACTGCCCAGCTTGTGGCTGAGGAACTGGGCCACAAAGTGACCCTGGTCAGCGACACCGCCCTGGAAGATTCCCTGGCTGAGTCCCTGAAGTTTGAAGGCGAGGCCGTTTCCCGTGCGCCAGTCGTGACCGTAATGGGCCACGTTGACCATGGTAAGACTTCCCTGCTCGACTACATCCGTCGTGCCAAGGTTGCTGCTGGCGAAGCCGGTGGCATCACCCAGCACATCGGTGCATACCACGTTGAAACCGACCGTGGCATGGTGACGTTCCTCGACACCCCGGGTCACGCCGCGTTTACCGCAATGCGTGCCCGTGGTGCCAAGGCGACCGACATCGTGATCCTGGTGGTTGCAGCGGACGACGGCGTGATGCCGCAGACCATTGAAGCTGTCCAGCACGCCGTAGCGGCTGGTGTTCCACTGGTTGTTGCAGTGAACAAGATCGACAAGCCGGGCGCCGATCTCGATCGCATCCGTAGCGAACTGTCGGTTCACGGCGTGACATCGGAAGAATGGGGTGGTGACACGCCGTTCGTACCGGTTTCGGCGAAGATGGGTACTGGCGTCGACGAACTGCTCGAAGCTGTATTGCTGCAAGCCGAAGTACTGGAACTGACTGCAACTCCATCGGCTCCTGGCCGTGGTGTCGTGGTTGAATCCCGTCTGGACAAGGGCCGTGGCCCGGTGGCTACCGTTCTGGTTCAAGACGGTACCCTGCGCCAGGGTGACATGGTCCTGGTCGGTTCGAACTATGGCCGTGTACGTGCCATGCTCGACGAGAACGGCAAGCCAATCAAGGAAGCCGGTCCGGCCATCCCTGTCGAGATTCTCGGCCTGGACGGTACTCCGGATGCTGGCGACGAGATGAGCGTGGTTGCCGACGAGAAGAAAGCCCGTGAAGTGGCTCTGTTCCGTCAAGGCAAGTTCCGCGAAGTCAAGCTGGCCCGTGCTCACGCAGGCAAGCTGGAAAACATCTTCGAAAACATGGGTCAGGAAGAGAAGAAGACGCTCAACATCGTCCTCAAATCCGACGTCCGTGGTTCGTTGGAAGCGTTGAACGGTGCCTTGAACGGCCTGGGTAACGACGAAGTGCAAGTGCGTGTGGTCGGTGGCGGTGTCGGTGGTATCACCGAATCCGACGCCAACCTGGCACTGGCCTCCAACGCTGTACTGTTCGGCTTCAACGTGCGTGCCGATGCCGGTGCGCGCAAGATCGTCGAGCAGGAAGGTCTGGATATGCGTTACTACAACGTGATCTACGACATCATCGAAGACGTCAAGAAAGCCCTGACCGGTATGCTCGGCAGCGATGTTCGCGAGAACATCCTGGGTATCGCCGAAGTGCGTGACGTGTTCCGTTCGCCGAAGTTTGGCGCGATCGCCGGTTGCATGGTTATCGAAGGTGTTGTGCACCGTAACCGTCCAATCCGTGTACTGCGTGAAGACATCGTTATCTTCGAAGGCGAGCTGGAATCCCTGCGCCGCTTCAAGGATGACGCTTCCGAAGTACGTGCCGGCATGGAATGCGGTATCGGCGTGAAGAGCTACAACGACGTCAAAGTCGGTGACAAGATCGAAGTCTTCGAGAAGGTGCAGGTTGCTCGCAGCCTCTAACTCGCGCACTTCAAGAGCCGTGATGGGCTGCCGCATGCAAATGCGCAGTTCGTCACCCGGACTCTAAACGCAACGCCCGGTCTGGCTTCTGTCAGGCCGGGCGTTTGCCGCTTTCAGACCACACGGGTTTCACCGTGGGGCAGTAACAGGTAACAAGACATGGCAAAAGAATATAGCCGTACCCAACGTATCGGCGATCAGATGCAGCGCGAGCTGGCACAACTGATCCGTCGTGAAGTCAAAGACCCGCGCGTCGGCCTGGTCACCATTACCGCTGTTGAAGTCAGCCGTGACGTCGGTCACGCCAAGATTTTCATCACCGTGATGGGGCAGGACAGCGCCGAAGAGATCGCTCAAAGCATCAAGGTGCTCAACTCCGCCGCCGGTTTCCTGCGCATGCAGTTGGCCCGTGAGATGAAGCTGCGAAGCGTTCCACAGTTGCACTTCCACTACGACGAAAGCGTCGTGCGTGGTGCGCATCTGTCGGCGTTGATCGAGCGCGCAGTGGCTGAAGACAACCAGAACCTGGTTGCCGCAGAACCCGAAGACACCAAGGAGTAATCGGTGGCTCAGGTCAAACGTATCCGTCGTAACGTCAGCGGCATCATCCTGCTCGACAAGCCGCTGGGGTTTACCTCCAACGCGGCCTTGCAGAAGGTTCGCTGGCTGCTCAATGCCGAGAAGGCCGGGCACACCGGCAGTCTCGACCCCTTGGCCACCGGCGTGCTGCCATTGTGCTTCGGCGAGGCCACCAAGTTCTCGCAGTACCTGCTTGATTCCGACAAGGGGTACGAAACCCTGGCGCAACTGGGCAAGACCACGACCACGGCGGATGCCGAGGGCGAAGTTTTGCAGGAGCGCCCGGTGACCGTTGGTCGCACCGATATCGAAGCTGTATTGCCGAAATTTCGTGGGCAAATCAGTCAGATACCGCCGATGTACTCGGCGCTCAAGCGTGACGGTCAGCCGCTGTACAAGCTGGCTCGTGCAGGCGAAGTAGTGGAGCGCGAACCGCGTTCTGTTACTATTACGCGCTTGGAATTGCTGGCCTTCGAAGGTGATACTGCGCGGCTGTCGGTGGATTGCACTAAAGGCACCTATATCCGCACCCTGGTGGAGGATATCGGTGAGCAACTCGGTTGTGGCGCTTACGTTGCAGAACTGCGACGTACCCAGGCCGGGCCATTCACCCTGGCGCAGACGGTCACTCTCGAAGAGCTGGAAGCGGTACATGCCGAAGGCGGTAATGAAGCGGTCGATCGCTTCCTGATGCCATCGGACAGCGGCCTGCTGGATTGGCCGCTGCTGCAGTTCTCGGAAGCGAGCGCGTTCTACTGGCTAAACGGCCAGCCAGTACGTGCCCCGGATGCTCCGAAGTTCGGCATGGTACGGGTACAGGATCACAATGGTCGCTTCATCGGTATCGGTGAAGTGAGCGAAGACGGGCGCATCGCGCCACGTCGACTGATTCGGTCAGAATGACCGGAACCAGCCCGTGTAACAGCGGGCTGGCGAGGGTGGCTGTTAACAGGCACGGTCACTACTCATTTTTAGATACAGGGATTTGTCCCTGGCCTGTTGAAACTGTTTTTCTGAAACAGTTTCCTGATAAAAGGATTGCCTCATGGCTCTCGACGTTCAAGAAAAAGCTCAAATCGTAGCTGACTACCAGCAAGCTGTTGGTGACACTGGTTCGCCAGAAGTGCAAGTTGCACTGCTGACCGCCAACATCAACAAACTGCAAGGTCACTTCAAGGCCAACGGTAAAGATCACCACTCCCGTCGTGGTCTGATCCGCATGGTAAACCAGCGTCGTAAGCTGCTGGACTACCTGAAAGGCAAGGACGTGAGCCGTTACAGCGCTCTGATCGCTCGCCTGGGTCTGCGTCGCTAATAAGCGATTGCGCTAGAGGTTGGTTGTCTGTCGTGCTCCAGTGGGTTTCCCGCTGGCGCATGGCAGGCTCCCAGCCTCAAGTTTTATCTGGATACCTGCTTTACCTGAGTGACACCTGGACAATCCAGTCGGGCCGATTCCCGGCGTTGCCCAAGAATTTCGCAAGAAACCAGTTCCCCCAAGAGCCACAAAGAAGGTAGGACACCGTGAACCCGGTAATCAAAAAATTCCAGTTCGGTCAGTCGACCGTTACCCTCGAGACTGGCCGTATCGCCCGTCAGGCCTCCGGCGCAGTATTGGTCACCGTTGACGACGACGTCAGCGTGTTGGTGACTGTAGTCGGTGCAAAACAAGCGGATCCAGGCAAGGGCTTCTTCCCTCTGTCTGTTCACTACCAGGAAAAGACTTACGCTGCCGGTAAGATCCCTGGCGGTTTCTTCAAGCGTGAAGGCCGTCCTTCCGAAAAAGAAACCCTGACTTCCCGACTGATCGACCGTCCGATCCGTCCGCTGTTCCCGGAAGGCTTCATGAACGAAGTGCAGGTAGTCTGCACCGTCGTTTCGACCAGCAAAAAGACCGATCCGGACATCGCTGCGATGATCGGTACCTCGGCTGCCCTGGCCATCTCCGGCATTCCTTTCGATGGCCCGATCGGCGCTGCCCGCGTTGCGTTCCACGAAAGCACCGGTTACCTGCTGAACCCGACTTACGAGCAACAAGCAGCTTCGAGCCTGGACATGGTCGTTGCCGGTACTTCGGACGCTGTGCTGATGGTTGAATCGGAAGCCAAAGAGCTGACCGAAGACCAGATGCTGGGCGCGGTACTGTTTGCTCACGACGAGTTCCAGGTTGTGATCAACGCTGTTAAAGAACTGGCCGCCGAAGCTGCCAAGCCAACCTGGACCTGGGCTCCTGCGCCAGAAGCCACCGAGCTGCTGGGCGCTATCCGTGCCGAATTCGGCGAAGCGATCTCCCAGGCCTACACCATCACTGTCAAGGCCGACCGTTATGCTCGCCTGGGCGAGTTGAAGGACCAGGTCGTTGCCAAGTTGTCCGGTGAAGAAGGCCAGCCTTCTTCCAGCGAAGTCAAAGCGGCTTTCGGCGAAATCGAATACCGCACCGTTCGCGAAAACATCGTAAACGGCAAGCCACGTATCGACGGTCGCGACACCAAGACTGTCCGTCCGTTGAACATCGAAGTCGGCGTTCTGCCGAAGACCCACGGTTCGGCTCTGTTCACCCGTGGCGAAACCCAGGCGCTGGTCGTTGCAACACTGGGCACCGCCCGTGACGCACAACTGCTGGACACCCTGGAAGGCGAGAAAAAAGACCCGTTCATGCTGCACTACAACTTCCCTCCGTTCTCGGTAGGCGAGTGTGGTCGCATGGGTGGTGCTGGTCGTCGTGAAATCGGTCACGGCCGTCTGGCCCGTCGTTCGGTTTCGGCCATGCTGCCTGCCGCCGACGTGTTCCCGTACACCATCCGCGTTGTTTCGGAAATCACCGAATCCAACGGTTCGAGCTCGATGGCTTCCGTTTGCGGCGCTTCCCTGGCCCTGATGGACGCTGGTGTGCCGATGAAGGCGCCGGTTGCCGGTATCGCCATGGGTCTGGTTAAAGAAGGCGAGAAATTCGCTGTCCTGACCGACATCCTGGGTGACGAAGATCACCTGGGCGACATGGACTTCAAGGTAGCCGGTACCGCCAAAGGTGTTACCGCGCTGCAGATGGACATCAAGATCAAGGGCATCACCGAAGAAATCATGGAGATCGCTCTGGGCCAAGCCCTGGAAGCGCGCCTGAACATCCTCGGTCAGATGAACCAGATTATTGGCCAGTCGCGTACCGAACTGTCGGCCAACGCACCGACCATGATCGCGATGAAGATCGATACCGACAAAATTCGTGATGTCATCGGTAAAGGCGGCGCGACCATTCGTGCGATCTGTGAAGAAACCAAGGCTTCGATCGACATCGAAGACGACGGTTCGATCAAGATCTTCGGCGAAACCAAGGAAGCGGCAGAAGCTGCTCGTCAGCGCGTTCTGGGCATTACCGCCGAGGCCGAGATCGGCAAGATCTACGTCGGTAAGGTTGAGCGCATCGTCGATTTCGGCGCATTCGTCAACATCCTGCCGGGCAAGGACGGTCTGGTTCACATCTCCATGCTGAGCGACGCTCGCGTTGAGAAAGTGACCGACATCCTTAAAGAAGGCCAGGAAGTGGAAGTGCTGGTACTGGACGTGGACAACCGCGGCCGTATCAAACTGTCCATCAAAGACGTGGCAGCAGCCAAGGCTTCGGGCGTTTAATCGACCCCCCAGCCTGACCGCTTCAACGTTGTAGAAAATGCCCCGCAGTGAAAGCTGCGGGGCATTTTTTTATGTGTGCGGGAAGATCTTTTGCTTTTGTGGTGTAGTCAGTTGCCTGGTCCCATAGTCGGTGCTAGGTTTAGCCCACCGCCCGTGTAGCTCAGCCGGTAGAGCAGCGCACTCGTAACGCGAAGGTCGCAGGTTCGATTCCTGTCTCGGGCACCAGCAACAATTGTTTTCAGATGATCCCCGAATGGTTCTGAAGGCCAGAAAACCGCGCTTTATAAGGTTTTTTGCGTCAGAGAGATCCTTGATGATCCAGATCCATCTTCCATTCCCCAGATCAGCGAGAACGCCATGACTGTTAAAGAATTGACCCAAGAAGCCCGTCACGAAGAAGCGCTGAAGAAGTACTTGCTGGAGTCGCCGCAGCTGGCCGAAGAGATCAAGGACTTGCCTGCCGACGATCAGAAAGATCAGATCCAGTGGGCGTTCGAGGATGAAGCCGACGCTCAAGGCTTGCAGCCGTGGGAGCTGACACTCAAGTACACCTCAACCCCTGAAGAGTTCGAGGCCAAACGACTTGAACTGCACAAGGAAGCAGCCGAAGTCTTGGGCGTCGAGTGGGAGGAGTACTGCGAGATGAACAATCTGGTGGTTTGACAGCAGCATCGAGCTTCAAGAGGCAAGCTGCAAGTCAAAGCAAATTCGCTTGAGGCTTGCAGCTTGTCGCTTGTAACCGCCCTCAGATACTCAGACGCATCGACAGGTCGACTGCCTTTACATCCTTGGTCATCGCACCAATCGAGATGTAATCCACCCCGGTCTGCGCAATCGGCAGCAGCGTGCTTTCATTGATCCCGCCGCTGGCCTCCAGTTTTGCCTTGCCGGCGTTCAGCCGTACGGCTTCGCGCATGTCATCCAGGCTCAGTTCGTCGAGCATGATGATGTCGGCACCAGCCGCCAGTGCTTCCTTCAATTCATCCAGACTTTCGACTTCGATTTCGACCGGCTTGCCCGGAGCGATCTTGTGCGCGGCGGCGATGGCCTCGGGGATGCCGCCGCTGGCAGCAATATGGTTTTCCTTGATCAGGAAGGCGTCGTAAAGGCCGATGCGGTGGTTGTGGCATCCGCCGCAGGTGACGGCATACTTTTGCGCCAGCCGCAGCCCCGGCAGGGTTTTGCGGGTGTCGAGCAATTTGACCTGAGTTTCGGCAACGAAATCTGCCAGGTATTGTGCGCGGGTGGCTACGCCCGAGAGCATTTGCAGGAAGTTCAGGGCGCTGCGTTCGCCCGTCAGCAGTGAGCGTGCCGGACCTTCTAGGTGGAAAAGCACCTGGTTGGGCACCACTCGTTCGCCATCAGCGACTTGCCAGTGCACCGCGACGCGGGGGTCCAGTTGCCGAAAAACGGCATCCACCCAGGCTGTGCCACTGATGACTGCCGCGTCCCGGGTAATGATGGTGGCTGTGGCCAGGCGTTCGGCCGGTATCAGCTGCGCAGTGATGTCGCCGCTGCCGATGTCTTCGCGCAACGCACGGCGTACGTTGGCTTCAATTTCAGCGTTCAGATCGGCGAGTCGTAGATTCGGCATAACGGGCTCCACAAACAAAGTGTTCCGATTATAGGGGCATGGCGCGGGCCAACCCAAGATGCGAAACGCCGCCGTCCTGTATTTGGTTGAATCCCCGACCAATCGCTTGTGAGAACGCGATATCCCCAACCCCTCAATCGCGGCAAGTGATCGCGCCCGGAGGGGCTATCGCGGCATACTGTCGCCAACACAGTCGTCATTGAAGGAACCGATATGCAGTTGGACCCCGCGAGCGGATGGTTTCAGGGCGTGCAAATATGCCCCTCACCCAACTTCAATGCGCGCCCCGAGGGCGAAGTTTCCCTGCTGGTGATCCATAACATCAGCCTGCCACCGGCGCAGTTTGCCACTGGCAAAGTGCAGGAGTTTTTCCAGAATCGCCTGGATGTCACGGAGCACCCCTATTTTGCAGGGATCGCTGACCTGCGGGTGTCAGCACATTTTATGATTGAACGAGATGGAACCGTTACCCAGTTTGTTTCGTGCCTTGAGCGCGCATGGCACGCGGGCGTTTCGTGTTTCGAGGGACGGGAAACCTGTAACGATTTTTCGGTGGGCATCGAGCTCGAAGGCACGGATGATCTGCCATTCACCGATGCACAATACCGCGCATTGACGGCGCTGACCCGGCAATTGCAACACGCCTTCACTGCGATAACGACACAGCGCATCTGCGGGCATAGCGACATTGCACCCGGGCGCAAAACCGATCCAGGGCCGGCATTCGACTGGGCACGCTATCGTGCCGCCCTGGCACAAGAGGAAGGACAATGAGTTTTCTGGTGTTGCTGTTGGCGGTCTGGATCGAGAAATTCTCGGCCCTTCGTCACCGGGTTCAGCACGATGGTGGCTGGGTAAGCGAGCTGCACAAGCTTGAGGCCAGCCCGCGACTGGAGAGCCGTCCGTGGCTGATATTGACGGTTCTGGTGTTGTTGCCAGTCGCTCTGCTGGGGTTGCTGCTGATTGTGTTGGAGCCGGTGGCCTACGGATTGCTGACGCTGCCGATTCACTTGCTGGTGGTGATTTACAGCCTGGGGCGCGGTGATTTGCTGGCGGGTCTCGGGCCGTTCCGCGATGCCTGGCGCCGGGAGGATCTGCAAGCCGCGGCCCATGTGGCGAATCGCGATCTCGGAATCTGCGCCGACAGTGGTGAACAGCTGCTGGAAAGGGTGGAAGGTTATTTGTTGTGGGAGGCGTACCAGAGTTTTTTTGCGGTGATTTTCTGGTACTTCCTGCTCGGTCCGGTTGCGGCGCTGAGTTATCGACTGCTGGCTCTGGCGCAGGAACATAGCCAGAACCCGGCCGTCGTCGAACGGGCGGCCCAACTGCGTCACGCGTTCGATTGGGTGCCGGTGCGCCTGCTGGCAGCCAGCGTTGCCCTGGTCGGCAATTTCGTTGCGGTCAGTCGAGTGATGCTGCATGAGTTGCTGAACTGGAACATCAGCGCCGCCCAACTCATCGAGAAAGTCGGGCTGGTGGCGGGTGAAATTCCCGCTCCGGTGGTGGGACCTGAAGGCATCAACAACTTGGACCGGATCTGGGAGCTGCTGCTGCGTGCCGCGGTGCTGTGGTATGCCGGATTTGCGCTGTGGACTGTTTTTCGGCCCTGATTTCTGCCTGGAAATAAAAGGTCGCATTCATTGGGCGCTGCCGGTGCCTGCGATCTTTGCCGTTTACCTTAAGTTACAAAGCCTTCCGCCGATTTAAGTTATACAGAGATAGCACCGCATAGTGGCTATCTGCTGTCGGTCTGCGGCTGCTCATAAAAAAAATAAGAAATCGAAGGGAGACATCCAGTGAAGAGCTTGCTCTATCCCGCTGTCGCGCTGATGAATCGCTTGAGCTTCGGCATGAAGTTCAGCCTGATCAGCGTACTGTTCCTGGTGCCGATGCTGGTGACCAACTTTTATCTGGTGCGCGACTCCTATCGCGAGTTTCAGGGTACGCAGGTCGAGCTGCAAAGCCTTGAACTGTTGGGCAGCAGCCTGACATTGCGGCGTGATCTGGAAACGCTGAACAACCTGGTGCAGATCAATGTCACCCTCGGCCAGTCCGGCAAGGCCGGCAATGTCGAATCAAAAATCAACGCGCTCGAACAAACTATCCTGAATCGCCTTCAAGGGCTGACGGCGATGACCACCGAACCCGAGCAGGTCGCGGTGTTCGACGGTAAACGCGATGAAATGATTGCCGCATTCAAGGCCCAGCAGGCGGAAAACTCCCTGCAAAGCAAAAGTGCGCTGATCGGCAAGCTGGTGGGCAATGCACAGGTCTTCAGCCAGGTCATCACCACTCAGGCCGGACTGAGTCGCGACAACCAGAGCGACATTCGTCAACTCAGCGAACTCGTCACCCTAGTAACTCCCCGCGTAACCCAGATCCTTGGCGAAGGTCGGGCGATGGGTTCCTATTCGTTGGGGCAGGGTTTTATCAACTCGGCTTCCAGTACCCGTTTCGATGAATTGCTGGCGCAAATTGAAAAGCTCCAGGCCGAATATGCCTTGAAATTGCAGGACGCCTTGAGCTCCAGCAAGGCCGCACGCGATTCCTTGGCCGCGCAAGCCGATAGCAGCCGGGTGTCTTTGAAGAAGGCCAGCGAGCTGTTCGAGGAGCAGGTGGTCATGGCCGATACCCTCGATGCGCCGTGGCAGGGCTTTTACGATCAGGCGACTGCCCTGATGGATCAGACCTACCAGCTCAACGAAGCGACCCTGAAGTTTCTCGGCCCTCAGTTGCAACAACGACTGGAGCAGAACCGCACTCACATGATCTTGCAGGCCGTGGCGCTGTCGGTGGTGTTCGTGCTGATTTTTTATCTCTACGGCGCTTTCTACGCCTCGACCCGCACCACGCTCAAGCGCTTGGGTGCGATGATGGACAAAGTGGCATCGGGTGACATGACCGTGACTTTCAGCGCCAATAGCCGCGATGAACTGGGCGAGTTGGGCGAAGTGTTTAACGGCACAGTGAAAAAAATCCATGACCTGATCGAACGGGTCGGGCACACCGTTAGCGAAGTCGAGCGTCAAGCCGGGCAGGTGGAAAACGTTTCGGCGCAGAGCAACCAGGCTGTCGCCGGCCAGCGCACGCAGATCGAGCAAGTGGCTACGGCGATGAATCAGATGTCGGCGACTTCTCAGGAAGTTGCACGCAGCGCGGCGGCGGCGGTGAGCAGTGCGCACAGTGTCAACGACGAGACCATCAGCGGGCGCGGTCTGGTCGAATCCCAGCAGGGCAGCATTACGGCGCTCGCCAATGAAATCGATCAATCCGTGGTGGTGATCAATCAACTGGCCAGTGACAGCCAGTCGATCAGCCGCGTGCTGGAAGTGATCAAGAGCATCGCCGAGCAGACCAACCTGTTGGCGCTCAACGCGGCGATTGAAGCCGCACGGGCCGGTGAGCAGGGTCGTGGTTTTGCGGTGGTGGCGGACGAAGTCCGGACCCTGGCCAAACGCACTCAGCAGTCGACCGAAGAAATCGAGCAGATGATCACCAAGCTCCACGGTGGCGTCGGCGCAGCGGTCAAGGCCATGGGCATCAGCCATCAGATGGCCAATGGCACGGTGAGCCAATCGGAGAAGGTCCAGCAGGCGCTTGAGAACATTCTCGGTGCGGTCGGCATGATCGTCGACCAGAACCAGCAAATCGCGGCGGCGGTGGAGCAGCAAACCGCTGTGGCTCACGACATCGACCAGAACATCGTCGAGATCAACCGCGCCGGCGAGCGTACCGCCGAGGGGGCCCACCAGACCGAAGATGCCAGCCGTGCGTTGTCGATGCAGGTGGTGGAGTTGAAGCAGTTGATCAGTGCGTTTCGGGTATAGCGGTCGCCTGATAATCCATCTGGGAGCGAGCCCTGCTCGAACGCGGTTTGTCAGTGACATCAATATTGGCTGTGCCGCCGTCTCGCGAGCAGGTTGGGTGTGTTACTGGGTGGTTTCGTAGTGCTTTTTCCCTTTTAGGGTAGGAGTCTTCCTGATTATCTCCCTGAGCTGGAAATTGAGCTTCAATCAAGGGAGATTACACGGCCAACCACATGGAGGAGGCAGGGTTATGTCTTTTGCAAAAACAGGAATCCAGGGCCGCTGCGCCCATTGCCAGCGCACCCTGTTACTCAAGGCCTGGCAACTCAATGCCATTGCAATCAACGAAGCATTCACCTGTTCCCACTGCCAGAAATTTTTGCAGCTGAGCGATCCGAAACAGATCAAACGCTTCAATTCACTGGACTCGGTGGCCATGTTGAAGGCAAGCCTGTTGGTCACGATTTGTACAGCATTATTGGTGGCGTTAGTGCTGGAGTGGGTCGGAATACTCAGCGTGGTGGAACAACTGAATTTTTCTCTGTTGGCGATTTTCGTGTACTTCATCGCCCTGCGGTTTGCCCGCCAGCGCCAGCACATGACGTTGTTGCTTGAGGCCGCAAGGGCTCACATCGACTGATCACCAGTCGAACAGTTCACAGGCGTTAGCGGTACTGGCCGCGGCCAATTGCTCGGGACTGATCGCCATAATCCCTGCCAGTGCCGCGCAGATCGCCAGCAGATGCGCCGGGCTGTTGCGTTGACCGGGGAACATGGCGGGCGCCATGTCCGGGGAGTCGGTTTCCAGTACCACAGCATCCAGCGGCAGCTCGGCGAGCACGCGGTGCATGCGTAGCGCTTGAGGCCAGGTCGCGGCGCCGCCCAGGCCGAGTTTGAAACCCAGCCTGATGTATTCCCGGGCTTCTTCGCTGCTGCCAGCGAAAGCGTGGATGATGCCGGCGCGCTTGAGTTTGAAGCGCTTGAGCGTGGCGATCACTGCGGCATGGCTGCGCCGTACATGGATCAGCGCTGGAAGATTGAAGTCCGCCGCCAGCTGCAGCTGTGCGTCGAATAATGTCTGCTGGCGTGCGCGGTCAAGGGATTCGATAAAGTAATCCAGACCGATTTCACCGACGGCGCACAGTTGCCGATGGCCAGCCAGGCGCGTCAGCCAGTCGCCAAGTTCGCTCAAATGTTCAGGGCGATGATCGTCCAGATACACCGGATGCAAACCGAACGCCGCATACAGGTCGGGATCGCTTTGCACCAGCTCCCAGACCCGCTGCCAATTGCCTTGATAAACCCCCAGCACCACCATGCGCCGCACGCCGAGTGCGCGGCTTTCGTCCATCAACGCCTGACGATCAGCGTCAAAATCCGGAAAATCCAGATGGGTGTGGGTGTCGATCAGTTCCACGGCTCAGTCCTGACGAATCCGCTGCTTGAACGTCCGCCCGATGGCCTGCACGCCAGGCTGGTAATCGGACTGTTCGATGGCGGCCAGGGCCAGCGCGAGGGCCTTGTCGGCAATCAGCTGATGTTGTTGGGACATGGCGTTGACCGGCAGCGGCAGGAAGTCCAGCAGTTGCGTGTCACCGAACGTGCCGAGGCGTAGCGGACGGTTTTTCAGCGGGAAGTCGTGCAAGGCGTCGAACACACCCTGGAGCAGCACGTAGGAAGTCGTCACCAACGCATCGGGCAAGTGCCCCAGGCGCTGCAGCAGATCTTCCATCAGTTGCTTGCCGCACTCGCGGCTGAAGGACTCGCCTTCTTCGATGAGAATTTCACCGTTGAATCCGGCCAGGGCCTCTTTGAATCCGCCGGCGCGCTCTTGGCTGATACTCAGCTCCGGACGGGCGCCGATCAGCGCGATCTGTTTGGGCAAAGGATCGAGCAGGCTGCGGGTCAGATGCAGGCTAGCCTCGCGGTCGTCGCTGATCACCGAGCAAAAGTGCTCAGGGTCCATGACTCGGTCGATGGCGATGATCGGAATGCCTTTGGCCTGCAACTGGCGATAGCTGTCGTCACCGGCCGGCAGGCAACTGGCAACGATCAAAGCGTCGCAGCGTCGGGCGCGGAATAGTTGCAACAACTGCCGCTCGCTGTCCGGTGCATCGTCGGAACTGGCGATCAGCAACTGATAGCCACGAGCTCGCGCACCTTGTTCCAGCAATTTGGCGATACGGGCGTAACTGGGGTTTTCCAGATCCGGCAGAATGAACCCAAGCGTTCGGGTGTGCCGGCTGCGCAAACCGGCGGCCTGTGGATTAGGCGTGAAGCCATGTTGTTCGACGACCGCCCGCACGCGTTCGACGGTGGCGCGGCTGATGCGCTGCTGTTCGGCCTTGCCATTGATGACGTAGCTGGCAGTGGTAACGGACACACCGGCCAGCTGGGCAATATCACTGAGTTTCAACCCGCTGTTTCCTTGTTTTTTCGAGTTAGCCCCGAGATTTTCGTCAATCCTAACCGATTCAGGCAGGCGACCATGGTCGCAACGCATCCGACAAGTTGAGCTTCAAGGATGGGTCATTATCGAGTAACGTGCCATTCATTCTAGATTAAACGTTTCAGCAGGCGTATTTTCTGCGTTGTAGGCGGCTTTTGCAGGTTCTGCCGTAAACCGCCAAATGTAACGACCCAGCGCCTAAACTGAACCATTCAAAACAATACCTGGCTCCCCGAGGCGCCAAAAAGGAGAAAGCATGCTCGAGCTGACCATTGAGCAGATATCCATGGGCCAGTCGGCTGTGGATAAATCCGCAGCGTTGCAGTTGTTGGCCGGGCATCTGGTCAACGACGGGCTGGTTGCAGAGGGGTATCTCGCCGGATTGCAGGCACGGGAAGCCCAGGGCTCGACCTTTCTCGGTCAAGGCATTGCCATCCCCCACGGGACGCCACAAACCCGCGATCAGGTGTTCACCACCGGTGTACGGTTGATGCAGTTTCCTGAGGGTGTGGATTGGGGAGACGGTCATATTGTCTATCTGGCCATCGGGATTGCCGCCAAGTCCGATGAGCACCTGCGTCTTCTGCAACTGCTGACCCGCGCCCTCGGTGAGACTGATCTGGGGCAGGCCCTGCGCCGCGCCAGTTCCGCTGAAGCGTTGTTGAAATTGCTCCAGGGCGCGCCGCAGGAACTGGCGCTGGATGCACAGATGATCGGCTTGGGCGTGGCGGCTGAAGACTTCGAAGAGTTGGTCTGGCGTGGCGCACGTTTGCTGCGCCACGCCGATTGTGTGAGCAATGGTTTCGCCGCCGTATTGCAACAGGTCGAAGCGTTGCCGCTCGGCGATGGCTTGTGGTGGTTGCACAGTGAGCAAACGGTGAAGCGCCCGGGCCTGGCCTTCGTGACACCCGACAAACCGCTACGTTACCTCGGCCAACCACTTAATGGTTTGTTCTGCCTGGCCAGCCTCGGCGAAGCTCATCAAACCCTGCTCGAGCGTTTATGCGCGCTGCTGATTGAAGGCCGTGGCCACGAATTGGGTCGCGCTACGAGCAGTCGCAAGGTGCTGGAAGTCCTGGGCGGTGAACTGCCGGCAGATTGGCCGAGCGCACGCATCGCGCTGGCCAACGCCCACGGGCTGCATGCGCGCCCGGCGAAGATCCTCGCGCAACTGGCGAAAAGTTTTGACGGTGAAATTCGCGTACGCATTGTCGATCGCCAGGACAGTGCGGTGTCGATGAAGAGTTTGAGCAAGTTGCTCAGCCTCGGTGCCCGTCGTGGTCAGGTGCTGGAAATCATCGCCGAACCGTGCATCGCCACCGATGCATTGCCCGCGTTGCTGGCTGCCATCGAAGAAGGCCTGGGTGAAGAGGTCGAGCCATTGCCGGCAGTGAGCGCGCCTCGCGAAATGTCTGCCGATATCGCCGACGTGCTGCTCGCGCCAACGTCCGGCAGTCAGGTCCAGGCTATCGCTGCCGCGCCGGGCATCGCCATCGGCCCGGCTCACATTCAGGTGCTGCAAACCATCGAATATCCTTTGCGCGGTGAGTCGGCTGCGGTCGAGCGCGAGCGACTCAAGCAAGCGTTGGCGCAGGTGCGCCGGGACATTCAGGGCTTGATCGAGCGCAGCCAGGCCAAGGCAATTCGCGAAATTTTCATCACCCATCAGGAAATGCTCGACGACCCGGAGCTGACAGACGAAGTCGACACCCGTCTCAAGCAAGGCGAAAGCGCTGAAGCCGCGTGGATGGCTGTGATCGAAGCGGCGGCCCGCCAACAGGAAGCGCTGCACGATGCATTGCTCGCCGAGCGTGCCGCTGATTTGCGCGACATCGGTCGTCGTGTACTGGCGCAACTGTGCGGTATTGAAACGCCGGGCGAGCCCGATCAACCGTACATTCTGGTGATGGACGAAGTCGGTCCGTCCGATGTGGCGCGTCTCGATCCGGCGCGCGTGGCCGGGATTCTCACGGCCCGTGGCGGCGCGACGGCGCACAGCGCCATCGTCGCCCGCGCGCTGGGGATTCCGGCACTGGTGGGCGCCGGCCCGGCGGTGTTGTTGCTGGCACCGGGCACGCCGTTGTTGCTCGATGGCCAGCGTGGACGTCTGCATGTGGACGCCGATGCAGCGACCTTGCAACGCGCCACCGCCGAGCGCGATACCCGCGAGCACCGCCTGAGGGCCGCGGCTGAACAACGTCATCAACCGGCGCTGACCAGCGATGGCCATGCCGTCGAAGTGTTTGCCAATCTTGGCGAAAGCGCCGGTGTCGTCAGTGCGGTGGAGCAGGGCGCCGAAGGTATCGGCCTGCTGCGCACCGAACTGATTTTCATGGCGCATCCGCAAGCGCCGGACGAAGCAACCCAGGAAGCCGAGTATCGTCGCGTGCTCGATGGTTTGGCCGGGCGTCCGCTGGTGGTGCGAACCCTAGACGTCGGCGGCGACAAACCGCTGCCGTATTGGCCGATAGCGAAGGAAGAAAACCCGTTCCTCGGCGTACGCGGTATCCGCCTGACCTTGCAGCGCCCGAAGATCATGGAAGTGCAGTTGCGCGCCTTGTTGCGGTCGGCCGACAACCGACCATTGCGGATCATGTTCCCGATGGTCGGCAGCGTCGACGAGTGGCGGCAGGCCCGGGACATGACGGAACGCTTGCGCCTGGAGATCCCGGTCGCAGACCTTCAACTGGGGATCATGATCGAAGTCCCGTCCGCTGCATTGCTGGCGCCTGTCCTGGCCAAAGAGGTCGACTTTTTCAGCGTCGGCACCAATGACTTGACGCAATACACCCTGGCCATTGACCGCGGTCATCCGACACTGTCTGGTCAGGCGGATGGCTTGCATCCCGCCGTGCTGCAACTGATCGACATCACCGTGCGAGCAGCCCATGCCAATGGCAAATGGGTGGGTGTGTGCGGTGAGTTGGCGGCTGATCCGCTGGCGGTGCCGGTGCTGGTCGGGCTGGGTGTGGATGAACTCAGTGTCGGCGGTCGCAGCATCGCCGAGGTCAAGGCGCGGATTCGCGAACTCAGCTTCACTCAGACTCAAACCCTCGCCCAACAGGCTCTGGCCGTGGGCAGCGCCGACGAAGTGCGCGCATTAGTGGAGGCCCTGTAATGGCCCGGATTCTCACCCTGACCCTCAACCCGGCGCTGGACCTCACCGTCCAATTGCCACGCCTGGAGGCTGGTCAGGTCAACCGCAGCGACGTCATGCACACCCACGCGGCCGGCAAAGGCGTGAACGTGGCGCAGGTATTGGCCGACCTCGGGCATCAACTGACCGTCAGCGGTTTCCTCGGCGAAGACAACCTGCAAGCGTTCGAAACCCTGTTCGCCAAACGCGGTTTTGTCGATGCTTTCATCCGTGTTCCCGGCGAGACCCGCAGCAACATCAAACTGGCGGAAAGCGATGGACGCATCACTGACATCAACGGCCCCGGACCTCACGTCGATGCAGCGGCGCAGCAGGCATTGATCCAGAGACTGGAGCAGATCGCACCGGGGCATGACGCGGTCGTTGTCGCCGGTAGCCTTCCCCAGGGTGTCAGCCCTGAATGGTTGCAGACGATGATCCTGCGTTTGAAAAGCCTCGGTCTGAACGTTGCCCTCGACACCAGCGGCGACGCATTGCGTGCCGGGCTCAAAGCGGCGCCTTGGCTGATCAAACCCAACATTGAAGAACTGGCTGGAGTGTTGGACTGTGACGTGGTTTCGGTCGTTGCCCAGGCTGAAGCAGCGGAGCGATTGCATGCCCAGGGCATCGAGCATGTGGTGATTTCTCACGGTGCCGAGGGTGTGAACTGGTTCAGCGTCGGCTCGGCACTGCATGCCACACCGCCAAAGGTCAGCGTCGCCAGCACAGTGGGCGCGGGCGATTCGTTGCTGGCGGGGATGCTTCACGGTTTGCTCAGCGCCGACACGCCCGAGCAAACCTTGCGCACGGCCACGGCGATTGCCGCGATGGCGGTGACCCAGATCGGTTTCGGCATTGACGATGCAGCGCAACTGGCGCGGCTCGAGCAGGGGGTGCGCGTGCGTCCCCTGACAGAACAATAAGAGGGTTTGTCATGAAGTTAGCCATTGTTACGGCCTGCCCGAACGGCATGGTTACCAGTGTGCTGTGCGCCCGGTTGCTGGACGCCGCGGCCCAGCGTCAGGGCTGGAGCACCAGCGTCGAAGTCAGCGATGCCGCACACCCTGAGCACCAATTGTCGGCCGCGACCATCGACGATGCCGAGTGGGTATTGCTGGTAACCAGCGCGCCGGTGGACATGTCCCGATTTGTCGGCAAACGTGTGTTCCAGAGCGCGCCGGCCCAGGCCCTGCAAGATGTTGATGCGCTGCTGCGACGCGGTGCTCAGGAAGCGCAGGTGTACGCGGCGCCCGAAGCGGTTGTCGAATCCGTCGCCGTTGCCCACAACGTCCCGCGACTGGTCGCGGTCACCGCCTGCCCAACCGGCGTGGCGCACACCTTCATGGCCGCCGAAGCCTTGCAGCAAACGGCCAAGCGCTTGGGTTATGACCTGCAAGTTGAAACCCAGGGCTCGGTCGGTGCACGCAATCCGCTGAGCGCTGCGGCGATTGCCGAGGCTGATGTGGTGTTGCTGGCGGCGGACATCGAAGTCGCCACTGAGCGATTCGCCGGCAAAAAGATTTACCGTTGCGGCACCGGGATTGCCCTCAAGCAAGCCGAAGCGACCCTGAAAAAAGCCTTGGCCGAAGGCAAGCAGGAAAGCGCGTCCACCGGGACCAGCGCACCGGCCAAGTCTGAGAAAACCGGCGTTTACAAACACCTGCTGACCGGTGTGTCGTTCATGCTGCCGATGGTGGTGGCGGGCGGTTTGATGATTGCGCTGTCGTTCGTGTTCGGCATTACGGCGTTCAAGGAAGAGGGCACGCTGGCGGCGGCGCTGATGCAGATCGGCGGCGACACCGCGTTCAAGTTGATGGTGCCGTTGCTGGCGGGTTACATCGCTTATTCCATTGCCGACCGTCCGGGCCTTGCGCCGGGGATGATTGGTGGCTTGCTGGCGAGTACCCTGGGCGCCGGTTTTATCGGCGGGATCATTGCCGGTTTTCTCGCCGGTTATGCAGCCAAGGCGATCAACCGTTATGCACGTTTGCCGCAAAGCCTTGAGGCGCTGAAACCGATCCTGATTATCCCGTTGCTGGCGAGTCTGTTCACCGGTCTGGTGATGATTTACGTGGTCGGCAAACCGGTGGCCGGAATGCTCGCCGGGCTGACGCATTTCCTCGACAGCATGGGCACCACCAACGCGATCCTGCTCGGCGTGTTGCTGGGCGGCATGATGTGCGTTGACCTCGGCGGACCGATCAACAAAGCCGCGTATGCGTTTTCGGTCGGGCTGCTGGCGTCGCAGAGTTATGCACCGATGGCAGCGACCATGGCCGCCGGCATGGTGCCGCCGATTGGCCTGGGCATCGCCACCTTCATTGCTCGGCGCAAGTTTGCTCAGACCGAGCGCGAGGCTGGTAAAGCGGCGTTTGTGCTGGGGCTGTGTTTCATCTCCGAAGGGGCGATTCCGTTTGCGGCGAAAGACCCCTTGCGGGTGATTCCGGCAAGCATTGCCGGCGGCGCGCTGACCGGTGCGTTGTCGATGTATTTCGGCTGCAAACTGATGGCGCCCCACGGCGGGTTGTTTGTGTTGGCGATTCCGAATGCGATCAATCATGCGCTGCTTTATTTGTTGGCGATTGTGGCGGGGAGTCTGTTGACGGCAGTGGCGTATGCGCTGGTCAAACAGCCTGAGACGGTGGGGTTGGCGCTGGAGCCTGTCAAGGCGTAGATCAAAAGATCGCAGCCTTCGGCAGCTCCTACACAGGCAGATTGCGAACACCTGTAGGAGCTGCCGCAGGCTGCGATCTTTTCGCTGTCACCTCTACTTCATCCAGCCATGCTTTAGTTTTTCCATTTCAGGGAGAACACCATGAGCGAATTCGATCCCGGGCGTCGCCGGGTCATGCAAGCGGTTGGTGCCGGATTGCTGTTGCCGGGGCTGGCGCCGGCGGTGATTGCGTCGGTCAAGGATCGGCCGCAACTCACGGATGGCGTGCAGTCCGGTGACCTTTTGGGCGACCGGGCGATTATCTGGAGTCGCAGCGACCGTCCCGCGCGGATCGTGGTCGAGTGGGACACCCGCAGCGTGTTCACCAACCCCCGACGATTCGTCTCTCCCCTGGCCGATGCCCGCACTGATTTCACCGCCCGGGTCGAACTCACCGGGCTGCCCGCCGATCAGGCGATTTTCTATCGTGTGCAGTTTGAAGATGCCCAGACCGGCGTGACCAGTGAGCCCTGGTTCGGCCACTTGCGCAGTGTGCCGCAGACCCGCCGCGACATCCGTTTTGTCTGGAGCGGCGACACTGCCGGGCAAGGCTTCGGCATCAACCCGGACATTGGCGGCATGCGCATTTATGAAGCCATGCGTCGGCGCCTGCCGGACTTTTTTATCCACAGCGGTGACAGCATTTACGCCGACGGTCCGGTGCCGGCGCAACTGATCACCGAAAACGGCCGGGTATGGCGCAACATCACCACCGAGGCCAAGAGCAAAGTGGCTGAGACCGTGGATGATTACCGCGGTAATTACCGCTACAACCTGATGGACGAAAACATCCGCCGTTTCAACGCCGAAGTCCCGCAGATCTGGCAGTGGGATGACCATGAAGTGGTGAACAACTGGTCGCCGGACAAGCAACTGGATGGGCGCTATCTGAGTAAAGATATCCCCAGCCTGGTGGGGCGTGCACGCCAGGCCTGGCTCGAATATGCGCCGATGCGGTTGCAGAGTGCCGACGGTGGCGGGCGGATTTATCGTCAGCTCGGTTACGGGCCGCTGCTTGATGTGTTCGTGCTCGACATGCGCAGTTATCGCGGTGCCAATGACGACAATCTCGGTGCTGCAAAACCGTTCCTTGGGCGCGAGCAACTGGACTGGCTGAAGACGTCGCTCAAAGCGTCGAAAGCCCAATGGAAAATCATCGCCGCCGACATGCCGATTGGCCTCGGCGCGGATGACGGCCACGTCCGCCTTGGTGTTCCGCGCTGGGACGCGGTGGCCAACGGTGATCCCGGACCGGCCCAGGGGCGCGAAATGGAAATCGCCGAATTGCTCGGTTTTCTGCGAGCACAACAAGTGCGCAATTTTGTGTTCATTACGGCCGATGTGCATTACTGCGCCGCGCATTTCTACCATCCGGACAGGGCGGCGTTTCAGGATTTCGAACCGTTCTGGGAGTTCGTCGCCGGGCCGCTGAATGCCGGTAGTTTCGGGCCGGATACGCTGGATAGAACCTTCGGCCCGGAGGCGGTGTTCGTGAAAGCTGCGCCGATGCAAAACGCTTCACCGTTTGCCGGGTATCAGTTTTTCGGGGAAGTGAATATAGACGGGCAGAGCGGGGAGTTGAGCGTGGTGTTGCGGGATCTGGATGGGGTTGCTGTATTCGAGCAGAAACTACAACCGGTTTGATTAACCCTTAAATCCCTGTAGGAGCGAGCCTGCTTGCGAAGGCGTCGTGTCAGTCAACATCATCGTTGCTGACACTCCGTTTTCGCGAGCAGGCTCGCTCCTGCAGTGTGATGTGGTGAATCAATAGACGTCGCGGCGGTAGCGGCCTTGTTCTATCAGACGTTCGACTTCGGCGGCGCCAAGTAGGTCGTTGAGCACCTGATCCACGCCTGACGCCATGCCCTGAAGGCTGCCGCAGATGTAGATCACCGCACCGTTCGCCAGCCATTGTTTCAACTCGTCGGCCGACTCGCGCAGGCGATCCTGTACGTAGATCTTTTCCGCCTGGTCCCGTGAAAACGCCAGGTCCAGCCGTTCCAGATCGCCAGCGATCAACCATTCTTCCAGCTCATCGCGGCACAGGTAATCGTGTTCGCGATGGCGCTCGCCAAACAGCAGCCACTGGCGCTGCTGACCATCGGCAATCCGCGCCTTGAGCAGGCTGCGCAACCCGGCGAGTCCGGTGCCATTGCCCAGCAGAATCATCGGCACCGGTTCGGCCGGCAGATGGAAGCCACTGTTGCGGCGCACGCGCAGGCTGATAGCGCTGCCGACGGGGGCGTGTTCGGTCAGCCAGCCCGAGCCGACGCCGAGGTTGCCATCGGCATGCACTTCCTGGCGCACGATCAGCTCCAGCATTCCATCGGCCGGGATCGAGGCGATCGAGTATTCGCGCATGGCCAGGGGCACCAACGCATCGGCCAACGCTTGCGCATGAAGGCCGACCAGATGGCTGCGGTTTTCCGGCAGTTGACGGCTGGCAAGCGCTTGCTCGAGGGTTTCCTCCAGGCCGTTGATCTGCACCTTGGTTTCGCCGTGAATGCCCATCCCGTCGAGGAAGTGCTCGATGACCCACGGGCAATTGCGCGGCATCACTTCCACCAGATCCCCTGCCAGCCAGCTGCTGGTGGAGGGCGATTTGAGGCCCAGCAAATACACCGGTGAACCACTGCTGTGCGGGTTGAGCAGTTCGCGGCGAGTCAGGGTCCAGTTGTCGTAGCCCGGGGCCTGCCAGGTATCCACCGGTGCCTGACCGGTCAACAGGCCCAGCTGCTGTTGCCAGTGACGCAAGGCATAAGGATCGCCGCTGTCGACCTCCACCGGGGCGAAGAGGGTCTTGCCGCCATGCTCGCCGAGCCAGGTGTGCAAGCGTTTGGCGAAACCGCAGAAATGTTGATATTGACGGTCACCCAGTCCGAGGACCGCATAGTTCAAACGCTCTAGGCTAGGCGTACGGCCCAGCACTTTGCGTTCGAACCCGCGGGCGCTGTCCGGTGCTTCGCCGTCGCCGAAGGTGCTGACCACGAACAGTGCATTGTCCGAATCATGCAAGTCTTGCTCGCTGACGTCGGCCAATGGTTGCACCTTCACCGGTAAGCCAGCGGCCTGCAATTGCCCGGCGGTTTGCCATGCCAGTTGCTCGGCAAAACCGCTTTGGCTGGCGAAACCGATCAGCCAGGCCGGCCCATCACTGTCCGTCTGCACGAGACCGCTGCGAGTGTCCTTGATCTGGCGTTTCTTGCGGCGGCGATCGAGGTACAACAGCCAGCCAGTGACGAAGAACAGCGGCATGGTCAGGGAGGTGATCATCAGGAGGATGCGCCCGACAATGCCGAAGTAGCTGCCGACGTGCAGCGCGTAGATGCTGGTCAGCAGTTGTGCCTTGAAACTCTTGTCGCTGTAGCGATCCACTCGCTTGACCACGCCGGTGGCCGGGTCGAGGGTGATCTGGTTGAGCGCACGATCGTGAGGCGAATCTTTCAACAGGAAGTAAACAGTCGCGGGTTGGCCAGCCACTGGCGGCATGCGCACGTTGTAGGAACTGAGCTGCGGGCCTGCCGCACTGTAGATGCTACTCCACATCGCCGCGTAATCGGCCGTCGGTGCCGGGCCACTTGGCCCAGGGCCGCGACCGCCGCGAACGCGCTCATTCTGTGGCGAATCGGAGAGCAAGCGGGTCAGCCCCTTGTTGTACCACTCATAGGACCAGGACAGGCCCGTCAGCGCCGCCAGGAGGTAAAACACCAGGCACCAGGTGCCGGCCACCGAATGCAGGTCCCAGTTGAAGCTGCGGCCCTTTTTCTTCCAGTCCAGGGTCAGCCAGGCACGCCAGCTTTTCCACTGACGAGGCCAGCGCAGGTAGAGACCGGACAGGCAGAAAAACACCAGAATCAGCGTGCAGGCACCGGTGATCTGCCGCCCGGTGTCGCCCATGGCGAGGAAGCGGTGCAGGCGCAGCATCAGGCCAAAGAAGTCCTGACCTGTGGCGTCACCAAGGAATTCAGCGGTGTACGGGTCGAAGTAGCGCATCTCGCCGCGGCGTTCGCCCGGTGGCGGGGTGAAGAACACCTTTGCGGCATTGCCGCTGTCGGTTTCCACCGTGAGCATCGAGACTTTTTTGCCTGAAGCGCCTTCGATTTTCTCAACCAGTTCGGCAGGCGGCAGGACGCCGGCCACCTGTTTCTCGACCTGCAACACGGAAGGGTTGAGCGCGCTCAGGATTTCATCCTGAAAGGACACGCTCGCGCCGGTGATGCCCATCAGGGCCAGGACCAGCCCGGCGCTGATGCCGAAAAACCAGTGCAACTGGAACAGGGTTTTCTTCAACACGTCACTCGCCTTGTTCGTTCGAAATTGTCATCACGGCGCGCATTATGCCGTGGGGTTGTCGAGAAGCATTCTTTTTTACGTACAAAAGCCCCGCTCATCTGGATGAACGGGGCCTGGTCCAACACCAACTATGTCGGAGCGAGCTTGCTCGCGAAAAACTCGAGAACGACGCGGGGTGTCAGGCTAGGCGCGTTATCGTTGACGATCATCGCGAGCAGGCTCGCTCCTACATTGATCAGAAGTGGAAGTTGGTGCTCAACAAGGCGGTACGACCGGCCGCCTGGTTGGCGAAGTGAGTCGAGAACGCTTTGTCGTAGTAGGTTTCGTCGGTCAGGTTCTGCACGTTCAATTGCAGGTCGACGTTTTTGGTCAGCTTGTAGGCCGCCATCGCGTCGTAACGAACGTAGGAATCAACCATGGTGGTGTTGGCGGCGCTACCGAATACGTCGTCGACATAGAACGCACCGCCGCCGATGGTCAGCTTCGGCGTGACTTGATAAGTGGTCCACAGGCTGGCGCTGTTTTTCGGCGTGTTCGGCAGCTCGTTACCATCGTTGGCCTTGTTGGCCGGCATGTCACCGCCATCGATTTGCTCGCTGTCCATGTAGGCATAACCGGCGAAGACTTGCCATTTATCGGTGAGCTTGCCGGTGGCCGACAGTTCGAAACCTTGAACGCGGGTTTTGCCGACGTTTTCGTAGGTAGTGGTGTTGGTCTGCACACGAGCGTTGTCTTTTTCGGTGCGGAAGATATCCGCTGTCAAGGACAGACGATCGTTCAGCAGATCCCACTTGGTACCGATTTCGTAGTTCTTGGTGGTTTCCGGCTCCATGTCGCTGCTTAGCAGGTTGCCGTTGCGATCCGGGGTGCCGCCCAGCGGGTTGCCGTCCTGACCTTCGCCAAGTGTGGAGCCTGGTGGGGTGGCAGACGTCGCGTAGGACGCATAGATGCTGCCGTTTTCCGCCGGCTTGTAAACCACGCCGAATTGACCGGTAACGAACTCGCTGACGTCATCGCCCTTGGAGGTCGTGGTGCCTGCGGCGTTGTAGGTTTTGTAGTCGGTGTCGAAATGGTCATAGCGCAGCCCCATGTTCACCAGCCATTGTTCGGACAATGTCAGAGTGTCGAACACGTACAGGGCGTAGGTTTTAGCCGTGGTGTCGGTGCCGGCATAGTTGCGGGTAATCGAGCCATTCCATGGATCGCTTGGGGTCGGGTTGGACAGCGAGGTGCAGTTGTAGCCGCTTGGCGCACCGATCAGTGCCGGCGAGCAGTTGGTGGTGGCGGCCGCTGTGCCAGGCGTGGTGTCGGTATTGACGGTGTACGACGACTTCTGGCTTTCCTCGCGGCTCAACTCGATACCGGTGGCGAAGCTGTTCTTGAAGCCGGCGATGTAGACATCACCAAACAGGTCGGTCTGGTTGGTCGTCGTTTCGGTGTTGCTGACGCGAGTGTTGGCCCGGCGCCAGACGCTGCCATTGTTGACGTTGCCCTTGCTGTCGTCCGGCTGCGTCAGGATGTAGTCCTGCATGCTGTTGCCGTGGCGCAGGGTGTTCTTGACGGTCAGCGCGTCGCTCAGGTCGTGCTCAATGGCGATGGTCGACGTATCGGTGCGACCCTTGCGGAAGTCGCGATCATTCAGACCATAGAAGTTGCTGCTGTCGCCACCGTCGTTCGGTTTGTCCGGATTGGACTTGGTACGCGCTGTCGAACCTGCGGCCGGGATCGAGTAAGGAATACCTGAATCCGGGGTGTCGTTGCTTTCGAGATGGTAGTAGTCGAGGTTGACGCGGGTGTCGGTGCCCAGGCCGAAGGCAAGGGATGGCGCGACGCCCCAGCGGTCATAGTCAACGCTTTCACGGCCGGCGACATTGCTCTCGTGGCTCATCAGGTTCAGACGGCCAGCGGCCGTGTCAGTGAACTGATAGTTGCCGTCGAAGGTATAGCGCTGAGTCTGGTCGGAACCCCAGGTGAAACCACCGTCGAGCGAATCGCCCACGTGGGCTTTTTTGCTCACCAGGTTGATGCTGCCGCCAGCAGCGCCTCGACCACCAATCGCCGAGTTCGGGCCCTTGCTGACTTCGATCGATTCAACGGCGAAGATCTCGCGGCTCTGCGAACCGGTATCGCGCACGCCGTCCAGGTAGGTATCGCCCTGGGCGTCGAAGCCGCGAATGAACGGACGGTCGCCCTGTGGGTTGCCGCCTTCACCGGCACCGAAGGTAATGCCTGGAACGGTGCGCAGGGCGTCCTGCATGTTCATGGCGCCGGTGTCTTTGAGGACTTGTTGCGGAATAACGGTGATCGAGCGCGGCGTGTCTACCAGCGGCGCGGTGTACTTGGGCGAGGAGGCTTTCTCGACGTTGTAGGAAGTCTCGTCCTGGGCTTCGCCGGTAATGGCGGTGGCGCCCAGGGAAATCACGTTACCCGGTGCTTTTTCGTCGGTCTTTTCCGCCGCGAAAACCATGTGTCCCGCCGAGCCGGCAGTGATCGCCATGCCGATGGCCGATGCGAGCAAACGTGGTGAACTGACCGGTACTTGTGGTTGTGAACGTGACATTTTGGACTTCCCCTCCCCAAGGATTTGAGGCGGCGAAATATAGGGTAAACACGTATTCGTATCAATTGCGAAACATTACTATTTGCACTGAATTTACATTCTTTACAATTTAACCTTACGGTTTTTACTGTTTCGTTCGTCCGGTGGGTTTTACATAGGCAATAAGAATCAATACCATTGCCATCCCTTTGCCATCTGGTGTCGTTGTCATGCTGCTGCACATCCCCGGCCTGTTCGAAAAAGACGAAGTGCAGCGTATTCGCCAAGCGCTGGAGCAGGCTGATTGGGCCGATGGCAAGATCACCGCAGGCTTTCAGTCGGCCAAGGCCAAGCACAATCTTCAACTGCCGGAAACCCATCCGCTGGCCAAGGAAATCGGTGCGGCCATGCTTGAGCGACTGTGGAAAAATCCGCAGTTCATGTCTGCTGCGTTACCGCACAAAGTCTTTCCTCCGTTGCTGAACTGTTACACGGCCGGCGGCAGTTTCGATTTCCACATCGACAACGCCGTGCGTCAGCCCAAGGGCAGTATCGAGCGAGTGCGCACCGACCTCTCGGCTACGTTGTTCTTCAGCGAGCCTGAGGACTACGACGGCGGGGAGCTGGAAATCCAGGACACCTTCGGCACCCAGCGGGTCAAGTTGCCCGCTGGCGATATGGTGCTGTACCCCGGCACCAGCCTGCACAAGGTCAATGCGGTCACGCGAGGAGCGCGATACGCCTCGTTCTTCTGGACCCAGAGTCTGGTGCGCGAGGATAGCCAGCGCGCACTGTTGTTCGAGATGGACGGCGCCATCCAGCAACTGACCCGGGACCTGCCGGATCATCCATCGCTGATTCGACTCACCGGCACTTACCACAACCTGTTGCGTCGCTGGGTCGAGGTGTAAGTGGCTGACTTTCGTTTACGCCGCGAGGAAGTGCTTGACGGAGAGCGGTTCAAATCCATGCTCGACGAAAGCCCGGCTCGCGCCGCGCAGGCCGTACTTATTGCCGCCCGCCAGGGCGAAGTTGAAGCCCAGGCCTTGCTCGGGCAGATTCTGCTGGACGGGCAGGGAATCGCCCAGGACCAGCCGCTGGCGCTGCGCTGGTTCGAGATCGCCGCTCGCAATGGGCATTTGATGGCGCGCAACATGCTCGGTCGTTGTCATGAGCATGGTTGGGGTTGTGTTGCCGATGCGTCGGTTGCTGCGCGGCATTATCGGGTTGCGGCAGAAGCCGGGCTGGATTGGGCGATGTACAACTACGCCAATCTGTTGGCGACCGGGCGCGGCATGATCCAGGATCCGCAACAGGCTTTGAGTCTTTATCGGCTCGCGGCAGACCTCGGTCATGCAAAATCCATGAATCTTCTGGGACGCTATCTGGAAGACGGCCGATTTTGCCCGGCGGACCCCGCTGCCGCTTTTGAGTGGTATCGGCGGTCTGCCGAGGGAGGAGACTTTCGTGGGCAATTCAGCTATGCAGCGGTACTGGCGAGCGATGGAAAAATCCAAGAAAGCCTGGTGTGGTTACACAAGGCATTGACGGCGGGGAATCTGAACTTCCTTCGTGTCAGCGGCGAGGCTCTGCTCCACGCTCCTTACCCCGAATTTCGGGCGCTGGCGCCATGCTTTCAGCAGCGCGCTGTTCAATTGCAAAGTCGGGCGCGTGTTTGAACATCTCGGTATTGAGGCGAGCGAAAAGGAACTGCTCAGGTTTTTCACTCGCATCAATCGAAGTTGCCGCAATTAGCCGGTTTGAACTCGGATTAGCGCTGCCACTCCTCGCGGATAGACTTCAAGTGCTTCATGAAAATACCTGATTGTTCGATGTAGCGTTTGATAAACACTTCTAGACCATCGGTCCCGTCAGGTGCGGTAAGCTCCAGAAATTTATCAATGGCGTCCACGAGAACACTCATTTCTTGCGTAAAGATTTCTCTCAGCGCTTGCACAGACTGGAATTCCAGTAGCTGATTTTTTTGGATCTGCAGGTTTTTCACATCTTCAATGAAGCGATTCAAATTACTGCGGCGGTCATCCAGTCGTTCTTGGATCTTGCGCCTGGCCTGGATCAAGTTATCATATTTTAATTGGTCACTGATTAAGTCGAGGATCTTGCCGGCAGCAGCAAGGCCTTTCTTGATAAGTTCGACTTGAGGGGCGGACAGGTTGAGGCTGGTGAGTTGTTCGGCGGTCAGAAGAACACCTTTGATGAGCGAAAAAGTGTCTATCGCTTCAATGGCTTTTATCGCCTCGTTCAGATGCGTTTCTTCTTTTTTCAGCTGTGCTATTACCTGTTCTTCTTCTGGGATGTATGGCGCGTTGTTATTGATTGAGGTTTCCAGTTCTTTGATTCGATACTCGTTATCGCTGAGTGTCACTGCCTTCAGGTTTATAAGGTTGTTGTTCAGGGTGCTCAAGTGTTTTGAGGTGCTGACTGTACCGCTTTCAATTAATGATTTTATTTCTTTGTAATAAATTTTTATCGCCTCCTCCTGTTCCGGTGTGGGTGCTTTAAGTCTCAGTGTTTCAGTAATGTTATGAAGGTCGGTAATTTCAGTGGTGGAAAAAGCTGTGGAGATCAGGGTCAAGGCGCTGAGTGCCTGTTTGTCAGTTAGGTTTATTTCTTGCTGAAGCGCGTTTAATTGCTCTGCGAGTACGGGTAAATAAATAGTGCTCAATGTGCGAATCTTATAATTGAGTGCTTCCCTGTTATCCTTGATTAGCTTTATGTTGGGCTTGGGATATTGAAACGAATTGAATAATGTATGTACGGCCATGATTGTTATGCCTTTAAAAGATAGATTTATGGTGGGTCGAATTTAAATTTTCAGAATGTCAGGCGTTGCTAAGTGAATTGTTAAAGGCAGTCAACAAGTCGCCGGCCTGCTTTTTGATAGTTAACCAGTTTTCCCTTATTGCTTTTAGTTTCGAGACAAAAAGCACGAGATACATGGCGTCGGTAACCCCATTGAGTTTGTTGCTGGAAGAGTCAATATAACTTTCAATCAATTGCCAGAAGCTTTCGAGGTTCGATGAACTGCCTTCAGCTCCCTCAATCCGGACCTGGAGGTCCTGAAGGTTGGTTTCAAATGTTCGCAGCGACGAAAGGATCTCATGGGTGGTTGCGATGTTTGCTTCGACGTCTCGTCGTTCCTCGATTAGCAGGTTCATTTCATTTCGAGCTTGCTGGGCCTTGATTCCATATATGCTGGACGTGATGATAAGACCCACGAAACCACCGAACAATCCCCACCATTTGGACTGTGAATATTTTTCGATTTCCGCCATTTTTTCGCTGATACGCTGGTCTAGGGTTTCGAGCCTTTGATTCAACAATTTTACTTCTTCATTAAAATTGTGGCTGTTGAGAAGGGCTATTTTCAAACCCAGTGCCGGCTTCAACGAATTAGTGATCTCCCGTTTGAATGTGGCAATCTGATTTTTAGTGAGCTGTGTGCTTTTGCTGTGTTCAGTAATGACTGATTTTAGGTCTTCAACCAGATCCAGTAATACCGGGATTTTTTTGTTTTTCATCTCCGGTTAATTGGATTTCTGGCAGATTGTCGATTTCCTGTTGAGTCAGGCCATTGATTTTACCGACACCAGTCGTGTAGCTGGGTAGCTGAGTCAGGTAGTCAATAATGGATTGGCTACTCGAAGTGAAGTTGTCGGCAAACACATGAAGGTCCGAGCCAACTTTCTTCATGCTGGATTCCAGTGGTGACCATGTCGCTGCATGGTTTCTCATGGCGTTAAACAAGGCCTGTATATCGGCGGATTTAAGTCCGATGATGTTTAGTCGGTCGTACTTGTGTAGCTGTTCTATTTCATTGGTTTTGATGGGTAGTACTAGTGCTTCAGTGACATATCGTTTGATTTTTCTTATGTCTTCATTTGTAATCAATAATCCTTTGTCACGCTCTACGCCTTCGAGGGTTCCAGAGGCGGCGCTAATGAAGTCTGATGTCAGTGAGTTGAGTTCTTCAGTGGTAATGGAATGATTTTTAATGGCCAGCATGTAAATACCTTTTGTGTTTTATGTCATGGGGTCTCGTATCGCCAATGAAAAGTAATGGTGGTTGTTATTTAAGTTAAGTCTGGAAGGTTTTCAATGTGTGTCAGGCAGGAGGTTGAGTTCTGTATGTTGCTGCTTGTATTGGGTGAGGGATGGATTTTCACATTGAAACTTAATATGTTTTTGTTGGTTGAGTGTCAAAGGTGAAATTCAAGTAAAAAAAAGGCCTGCGATTACTCGCAAGCCTTTTTTATAAAACGGGTTGAGTTTAAACGTAAAACGACTTCAACGGCGGAAAGCCATTGAATTCAACCGCGCTGTAACTGGTGGTATACGCTCCGGTCGACAACCAGTACAGACGATCACCGATGGCCAGGTTCAGCGGCAGGCCGTACTTGTAGTTTTCGTACATGATGTCGGCGCTGTCGCAGGTAGGGCCGGCGATCACGACTTCTTCCATCTCGCCTTTCTTCTCGGTCCAGATCGGGAACTTGATGGCTTCGTCCATGGTTTCGATCAGGCCGGAGAATTTGCCCACATCCGTGTACACCCAACGCTCGACCGCTGTACGGGATTTACGCGCGACCAGTACCACTTCGCTGACCAGAATGCCGGCATTGGCGATCAGCGAACGGCCTGGCTCGAGGATGATTTCCGGCAGGTCGTCACCGAAGTCTTCCTTCAGGAAACGGATTATTTCTTCGGCGTAGGTTTCCAGGCTGTTGGTGCGGGTGATGTAGTTGGCCGGGAAACCACCGCCCATGTTGATCAGCTTCAGGTGGATGCCGTCTTCTTCTTTCAAACGCTCGAAGATTACTTTGACCTTGGCAATCGCCGCGTCCCAGACGCTGATGTCGCGCTGCTGCGAGCCAACGTGGAACGAAATGCCGTAAGGCACCAGACCCAGGTCGCGAGCGAGGATCAGCAGGTCCATGGCCATGTCGGTCTGGCAGCCGAACTTGCGCGACAATGGCCAATCAGCGGTGGTGGAGCCTTCGGTGAGGATGCGTACATAAACTTTCGAGCCCGGTGCAGCCTTGGCAATGTTGCGCAGGTCGGCTTCGGAGTCGGTGGAAAACAGGCGCACGCCCTTCTCGTAGAAGTAGCGGATGTCCTTGGACTTTTTGATGGTGTTGCCGTAGCTGATACGGTCGGCGCTGACGCCGCGATCCATCACTTTGTCCAGCTCGTAGATCGAGGCGATGTCGAAGCTCGAGCCTTTCTCTTTGAGCAGGTCGATGATTTCAACGGCCGGGTTGGCCTTGACCGCGTAGTAGACCTTGGCGAATTCGAAACCGGCGCGCAGGTCGTCGTAGGCCTGGCTGATCATCGCGGTGTCGATCACCACGAACGGGGTTTCGTGCTTGTCGGCGAACGCCTTCATTTTGTCAAAAGTGGCGCGCGCGAAATAATCTTCGACCTGGATCGACATGCTGGGAACTCCTACTGGCAAACTGAAATTAACAATGGGTGCAAATGAACGTCCTCCGTATCCCCACTTTGGTTCGCCTACTTCCCAAGGCATGTCGCCGAAAGCAAAAAGGCCATGGGAAGTGCTGCTTTTCCCTTGGCCTTGCTGTCTCGTCGTCAGTACTTGAGCCGGATGGATCGTTTCCAGCATGGACGTTCGGCGCGAACTTTAGGGCGTGAGGGGCTTGAGATCAACAAAAAATGTCGCGTTTTTGCACGCTTCTGACGTGCGTCGAGCGCATCACTCTTTGTAGCCGACCGAGATGACGGACAGATGTTCCCCAAAAATTTTAAAGTGTTAAAAATACCTGCACGTTCGACGCTTTTGTGCGCAGAGTCACTGGTAAGTACGATGGCGCCAATATTGGCGACATTGGCGGCTAAAAGGTCGTTTCGGGGCGTTTTTTGGCTTTTTTGGTAGGCGTTTTTGTGTGTCTTGCGTCGCAGCGCGTGTTGATATTCTTTTCCGGTCTGTTCATCGCAAAAAAAACGGCAAATAACGACCCTTTGTAGGAGCCGGCTTGCTGGCGAAAGCGATCTGGCAGGTGAAATCGATATCATCTGGTCCTCCGCCATCGCCAGCAAGCCGGCTCCTACAAATTTAGAGTCTTAACTGATGGCCGCCTCGGCAGGCGACACGATGCTGGTCTTCATTCCTCGGGAACGCCCCGAACTCAAATAAGCCGCAATCGACTCCTGCGTCACCTCGCCCAGAAACACCCGCTCCGCATCCATCACCGGCAACCACGCCCGGTTGAACTCGTACATCCGCGACAGCAGGATGCGCAAATGTTCGTCGTACGCCGCCGTGGCGTTGAATTCGCGCAGGTATTGCCCGCAGGTGCCGGTCTGACGGTGCAGGTCGCGACGTCTTACGTAGCCCAGGGCTTTGTTGTCGGAGCAGGTCACCACCACATAGCGGCGGTCATGCTCGTCCATCAACTCCAGTGCGTCGGCTACCGACGTTTGCGGGCTGACCGAGGGCGCGTTGTCCGCCGCATCTTCGGCCTTCACCAGCAACAGGCGCTTGAGCGTACTGTCCTGGCCGACAAAATTGCTAACAAAGTCATCAGCAGGATGGGCCAGCAATGTGTCCGGGTGATCGATCTGCAACAGCTTGCCGGCACGGAAGATCGCGATCTTGTCGCCAAGCTTGATCGCCTCATCAATATCGTGGCTGACCATGATCACGGTCTTGTTCAGCGCCCGCTGCATTTCGAAGAACTCGTTCTGGATCATTTCGCGGTTGATCGGGTCCACCGCGCCGAACGGTTCGTCCATCAGCAACAGTGGCGCATCGGCGGCCAACGCCCGAATCACGCCGATTCGCTGTTGTTGGCCACCGGACAGCTCCCGAGGATAGCGATGCAGGTACTGCTTGGGTTCGAGTTTGATCATGCTCATCAACTCGCGGGCGCGGTCGTGGCATTTCTGTTTGTCCCAGCCAAGCAGCTTCGGTACGACCACAATGTTTTCTTCGATGGTCATGTTCGGGAACAGACCGATCTGTTGGATGACGTAGCCGATGTTGCGCCGCAGCGTCACTTCGTCGAGACCGGTGGTGTCTTCGCCGTTGATCAGGATCTTGCCCGAGGTCGGCTTGATCAGGCGGTTGATCATTTTCAGCGTGGTGCTTTTGCCGCAACCCGATGGCCCGAGGAACACACAGATTTCGCCTTCATTGACGGTCAGGCTTACCGAGTCCACGGCTTTGACGTCTTTGCCGTTGCTTTGGAAGGTCTTGCTGAGGTTTTGAAGTTCGATCATTTGAGTAATCCTTTTGGGGTCAGCGAACGTTGCAGCCATTGCAAAAGCAGGTCGGCGAAGATGGCCAGCAGGCTGACCAGCACGGCGCCGACGATCAGCATCGACATGTCGCTGCGGCTGATGGATGCGAGGATGAGTACGCCAAGCCCGCCGGCGCCGATGGTGGCGGCGATGGTCATGACGCCGATGTTCATCACCACGGCGGTGCGCACACCGGCGAGGATCACCGGCACGGCGATGGGCAGTTCAACCATGCGCAGGCGCTGGCCGAAGGTCATGCCGATGCCGCGCGCGGCTTCGCGAATACCTGGTTCGACATTGGTCAACGCCAGGTAGGTGTTACGCATGATCGGCAGCAGCGAGTACAGGAACACCGCGGTAATCGCCGGCATCGGCCCCAGGCCCTGGCCGAATTTGGAATAGAACGGCAGCAGCAGGCCGAACAGGGCAATCGATGGCACGGTCAGAAGTACCGTGGCGCTGGCTTGCAACGGACCGGCGAGGCTCGGGAAGCGCGTCATCAGAATGCCCAGCGGCACGCCGACCAGAATCGCCAGGGTCACGGCGATTCCCACCAGTGTGATGTGCTGCCAGGTCAGGTGACTCACCTGTGACCAGTCGAGATGGGAAAAGGCGTTCAAGAATTCCATGACTTTTCCTCCCTCAATTCAACGGATGCTGGCGCAAAAAATCTGCGGCCACAGCGGATGGACTTTCGTGATCGACATCGACCCGGGCGTTGAGCTCGCGCATGGTGTTGTCGTCAAACAGTTCTGCTAGCGGCTTGAGCTGTTCGGCCAGTTGTGGATGCGCATCGAGGTACGCCTGACGCACCACTGGTGCGGCGGTGTAATCGGGGAAGTAATGCTTGTCGTCTTCCAGCAGTTTGAGCTTGAAGGCGTTGAGGCGCCCGTCTGTGGTGTAGACCAGTCCGGCGAACACCTGACCATTGCGCAGTGCGGTATAGACCAGTCCGGCGTCCATTTGCCGGGTGTTCTTTCGAGTCAGGTTCATGCCATACAACTGCACCATGCCGGCCATGCCATCGGAGCGATTGGTGAACTCGGTGTCCAGGGCGACCAGGTGATTGGTCTTCGCTTCGTCCCGCAGCACCGTGTTGAGTTGGCTGATGGAGTTGATCTGCGGGTATTCATCCGCAACGTTCTCCGGCAGGGCGAGGGCGTAGGTGTTGCTGAATTTCGACGGTGTCAGCCAGACCAGTCCCTTTTTCGCGTCGAGTTCTTTCACTCGGGCGTAGGACTGTTCGCTATCGAGTTTTTCGTCGATATGGTTGTAGGCAACCAGCGACACGCCGGTGTATTCCCACAGCATGTCCAGTTGACCGCTTTCCTGAGCGCTGCGGGCCAGGTTACTGCCCAGGCCGCCTGTCACTTGGGTGTCATAACCCTTGGATCGCAGGTATTGGGAAGTGATTTCCGCCAGCAGGGTCTGTTCGGTGAACACCCGGGCGCCGATGCGGATCAACGGTTTGTCAGCGGCTTGGGCAAATCCTGCGAACAGCAGGACGCAGCCTAGTAAAAAGCTTGAAGTTTTCATGACGATTCCTTTGCCGAGGCTTAAGACGGGCGCAAGCCGCGTTCGAGCCAGAGGCGGCTGGCGAGTGTCACCAGGCCGTCGAGCAACAAGGCCAGCAGGGCGGTACAAGCGGCGCCGAGCAGCAATTGCGGCTGATTGTTCAGGGCAATGCCGGGGAAAATCAGGCTGCCGAGACTGTTGGCGCCGATCAGGAACGCCAGCGGCGCCGTCCCGACGTTGATCGCCAGGGCCACGCGCACACCACCGATGATGATCGGCACGGCGTTGGGCAATTCGACTTTCCACAGTACCTGGCGCGGGGTCATGCCGATACCGACGGCGGCTTCCTTGAGCGAACCCTGAACGTTTTTCAGGCCTTCATAGGTGTTGCGCACGATGGGCAGCAACGAGGCGAGGAACAGGGCAAAGATGGCAGGACCGCTGCCGATGCCGAGGATGCCGAGGGCGATGGCCAGGACGGCGAGTGGCGGAACGGTGTTGCCGATGTTGAAGAGCTGCATGAAGCGTTCGGCACGACCGATCATGTTCGGGCGGCTGAGGAGGATGCCGGCAGGGATGCCCACGACAAGGGCGGCCAGCATGGAGGCGAGGACGAGAACCAGATGAGCTTGCAGGTAAAACAATAAATCGTCGCGGTAAAGTTCGATCGTATTGATGCCGATCCAGTGGATCAGCAGGGCCAGAAGGGCGATTACCAGCGCGCCTCCTATCAGCCCTTTGCCATAGTGGATAGCCACAGGCGGACTCCTTTTTTTCAGTCGGCGAACACTTTCTCGTGTGGCAACGCCATTCCTGGCTGCCGAAAAAATGATCGCGAGAAGCAGCTCATGCCGAGCGCGTTCAACTGTAGGAGCGAGCTTGCTCGCGAAAAACGTCCAGACAACGCGTACCTTCAGATACCCAGCGTTATCGTTGACGTCCATCGCGAGCAGGCTCGCTCCTACAGGGGCGAGGCGCGCAGCAATCGAGCCATGAGCACAGCCTCGTCAGGCCGATTTGCAGGTGTTTCAGGCCCCCGACGAGTGGTCGTTACGAGGGAGTGGACGTCTCCGTGCTTTAAAAGGTTCCCATCTGGAGCAGCATTTGGCCACCCCTAATGTGCTCAATGGTTCGGTTCTTGGATCAATTTGGGCTATAATCTGCGCCCTTTTTTGAATCACCTGCCAGGCGATTTCCCATGACCAAACAGGCCGCCGAAGTCGCGAAACGCCGCACTTTCGCCATTATTTCCCACCCCGATGCCGGTAAGACCACCATCACCGAAAAGCTCTTGTTGATGGGCAAGGCGATTGCGGTGGCCGGCACGGTGAAATCTCGTAAATCCGACCGCCATGCCACCTCTGACTGGATGGAAATGGAAAAGCAGCGTGGTATTTCCATTACCACGTCGGTCATGCAGTTCCCGTATCGCGAGCACATGATCAACCTGCTCGACACCCCGGGCCACGAAGACTTCTCCGAAGATACCTACCGTACCCTGACGGCGGTCGACTCGGCCTTGATGGTTCTCGACGGCGGTAAGGGTGTAGAGCCACGGACCATCGCGCTGATGGACGTCTGCCGTTTGCGTGACACGCCGATTGTCAGCTTCATCAACAAACTCGACCGTGACATTCGCGACCCGATCGAACTGCTCGACGAAATCGAAGCAGTCCTGAAGATCAAGGCGGCGCCGATCACCTGGCCGATTGGTTGCTACCGCGACTTCAAAGGCGTGTATCACCTCGCCGATGACTACATCATCGTGTACACCGCCGGTCATGGCCACGAGCGCACCGAAACCAAGATCATCGAGAAGCTCGATTCCGACGAGGCGCGTGCGCACCTGGGCGACGAGTACGAACGCTTCATCGAACAGCTGGAACTGGTGCAGGGCGCCTGCCACGAGTTCAATCAGCAGGAGTTCCTCGACGGTCAACTGACCCCGGTGTTCTTCGGTACGGCACTGGGCAATTTCGGTGTCGATCATGTGCTCGACGCCGTCGTCGATTGGGCGCCGCGCCCATTGGCCCGCGTGGCCAACGAGCGCACCGTGGAGCCAGTGGAAGAGAAGTTCTCGGGCTTCATCTTCAAGATCCAGGCGAACATGGACCCCAAACACCGCGACCGCATCGCCTTCATGCGTATCTGCTCCGGCAAGTACGAAAAAGGCATGAAAATGCGCCACGTGCGCACCGGCAAGGACGTACGGATCGGCGACGCGCTGACCTTCTTCTCCTCCGAGCGTGAGCAACTGGAAGAAGCCTTCGCTGGCGACATCATCGGCCTGCACAACCACGGCACCATCCAGATCGGCGACACCTTCACCGAAGGCGAAGTCCTCGGTTTCACCGGCATCCCGCACTTCGCCCCGGAACTGTTCCGCCGCGTACGTTTGAAGGATCCGCTGAAATCCAAGCAACTGCGTCAGGGCCTGCAACAGCTCGCCGAAGAAGGCGCGACCCAGGTGTTCTTCCCGGAACGCAGCAACGACATCATCCTCGGCGCCGTTGGTGTGCTGCAGTTCGATGTGGTCGCCAGCCGCCTGAAAGAGGAATACAAGGTCGAGTGCTCCTACGAGCCGATCACTGTGTATTCGGCACGCTGGATCGAATGCGGCGACAAGAAGAAGCTTGAGGAATTCTCCAACAAGGCTGTGGAAAACCTGGCACTGGACGGCGGCGGTCACCTGACCTACCTCGCGCCTACGCGGGTCAACCTGGCACTGATGGAAGAACGCTGGCCGGACGTGAAATTCCGTGCGACGCGTGAGCATCATTAAACGCTGAGTGGCTACACCAAAAACCCCGTTGCGAAAGCACCGGGGTTTTTTGTTGCTGATCAAAAGATCGCAGCCTTCGGCAGCTGCTACACGAATCCCTGTAGGAGCTGGCCGAAGGCTGCGATCTTTTCGGCATAACTATTATTCAAAAGCAATCTGCCAGGCATTGGCATTTTCTCTCATCCGTTAGCGTCCTATCTGGAGAACCCGGCTGATCGGAACTAGATTTCAATCAGCGCCAAACAGGCACTTTATGAAGGATGGATTCGGCTATGAACAGGTTGCTACGCGTTTTATTGATGTTGAAGGTGTTGGTGATGTTGACCCTTGGCAGCTCAGCGGTTTGGGCTGAGTGTGAGGAGCATGAGACACAGGCATCGAGGGGGCAGGGAGCGCACGGCGAGCTGATGATTGCAAAGTCTGAGTCCGAACCGGGTGATCAGGGGCAGGGTGGTACTGCCAACGATGACGATTCGACTACGGATGAACCGGACTCCGATGACGATGATGAGGGCGACAGCCAAACCTAGCCGTCAGGTTTTGGCCAAAAACAATCGCTCCTGGCTGGATGAAGCGCAATCGAAGACATAGCCGGGGGTAGATCTTCTGTAAAAAAGCGCCGTCCAGACGGTGCTTTTTTTAGCGCTGATGATTAGGGTTAACTTCGATGCTGGATTTTATATTTTGATTGTTGGAGATTGGGCGGTGAGTGTATATGTGTTTGTAGAGCGCTTTGGCAGTGCTTGGGTTTATCTGTAAGTTAATGTTTTTCAAGTTGAGACTGTTGGCGTTTTTTTATAATCTAAATTTGGCTCGGTTAATTGGGCTGAAACAGTAATGGAAGTTGTATTGAGTTATCTGTCGAAAGTTTAACTTTGTTGTTTAATTTAAGGAAATGTCAGATGAATGGAATCATTGAGAATGAGCCCGAGGGGTTGGATGTTGAGATTTCACGTGAACGATTAGCTTCGTCGCCTGTCAAGCCACCTCCCAAGGCGAAACCCCGCGTCACAGTTAAACCGGCAGTAAAGCCTGTCGTGAAACCGGCAGTGAAGCCATCGGTGAAACCGCCGCTCAAGCCGCCTGTAACGGTAAGGCCTCCTGTAAAGCCTCCCGTCAAACCGTCAGCTATTCCAACGCCAGTCACTAAGCTGCCTCAGGCAAAGTTCAGTGTTCTCGAAAGTTTTGTGGCCCCCGTGCTTGTCAGTGTCACGGCCAATGCGTTGACCGGGCTTTTGCAATTCAATCATCCGGCCAATTCCGTGAAGAACGCCGACGACACGGTCACTTATCCCAATGGTTCAGTGGCAAATGATGTCGATGGCACAATCACCAATATCGATGGCAGCGTAACGCACACGAACGGAAAGACGGTTTATTTGAATGGCGATGTATTCGATGGGTCTAGCGGGCTATTTGTATTCGCCGACGGAACAACTGTTCAGGCCCTGCGTGATGAGAAAGGAGAATGGGTGTTTCGAACTGACGATTCGGCGGATGCACCTCCCCATCCTTGAACAACTGCACGTCAGTCAGAGCGAAAGTCTGACTTGATTGCGATCTTAAAAGTGCCGGACGCGAGACGCGACCGGCAGGGTGATCAGCCTTTCAAACCCTCTCCCGGATACTCCGCGAGAGGGTTTGAAGTTTTTTCAAGCGAGGAACTGTTCGGCGTAGTGGCAAGCCACCTGTCGGCTGTCGAGCAGGCGCAGGGCCGGCTCTTCAGTGCTGCAACGCTCGGTGGCGTACGGGCAACGCTTGTGGAAAGCGCAGCCCGGTGGCGGGTTCAGCGGGTTAGGCAACTCGCCGACGATCTTGATTTTCGGTTTGTTCGGGTCCGGGTGAATGGTCGGTGTGGCCGACAGCAACGCCTGGGTGTAGGGGTGCAGAGGGCGCTCGTAGATGTCGTTCTTCGGACCCATTTCCACCGGACGGCCGAGGTACATCACCATCACGTCGTCGGCAACATGTTGCACCACCGCCAGGTTGTGCGAAATGAACACGTAAGCGGTGTTGAACTCCTGCTGCAAATCCATGAACAGGTTCAACACCTGCGCCTGGATCGACACGTCCAGCGCCGAGGTCGGTTCGTCCGCCACCAGCACTTTCGGTTGCAGCATCATCGCGCGGGCCAGGGCGATCCGCTGGCGCTGACCGCCGGAGAACATGTGCGGATAACGCTGGTAATGCTCCGGACGCAAACCCACCTGCTTCATCATTGCCTGGACTTTTTCGCGGCGTTCGGAGGCCGACAGGTTGGTGTTGATCAGCAATGGCTCTGCAAGTTGATCACCGACTTTCTGCCGAGGGTTCAACGAGGCGTACGGGCTCTGGAACACCATCTGCACGTCTTTGCGCAGTTGTTTGCGCTGGGCCTTGTCGGCGCCGGCAACTTCCTGACCGGCGATTTTCAACGAGCCGGAAGATGGCTCCTCGATCAGGGTCAAGGCACGGGCGAGGGTGGACTTGCCGCAGCCCGACTCACCGACGACGGCGAGGGTCTTGCCGGCTTCCAGTTCGAACGACACACCGTTGAGGGCGCGTACGGTCGCGTGACCCTTGAACAGGCCACGGGACACTTCGTAGTGGCGGGTCAGGTCGCGGGCGGTAAGTACGACGGCCATTACGCCACCTCCTGGTTCAGCGGGTAGAAGCAGCGGGCGAGGCTGTTGCTTTTCGGGTCAAGGGTCGGACGCTGTGCTCGGCAGTTGTCCTGCACATACGGGCAGCGCGGCGACAGCAGGCAACCCTGCGGACGGTCGTAGCGACCGGGCACGATGCCCGGCAGGGTCGACAGACGCGAGGCGCCGAGGCTGTGTTCAGGAATCGCCTTGAGCAGCGCTTCGCTGTACGGGTGCGCCGGGATGTCGAACAGCTGCGGCACCTGGCCGACTTCGACGGCTTGGCCGGCGTACATCACGCATACGCGCTGGGCGGTTTCGGCCACAACCGCGAGGTCGTGGGTGATCAGCACCAGGCCCATGTTCTGCTCTTTCTGCAACGCCAGCAGCAGGTCCATGATCTGCGCCTGGATGGTGACGTCGAGGGCCGTGGTCGGTTCGTCGGCGATCAGCAGTTTCGGTTCACCGGCAATTGCCATGGCGATGGCGACACGCTGGCTCATACCGCCGGAGAGTTGATGCGGGTAGGCGTCCATGCGGCTGGCGGCGCCCGGAATTTCAACTTTTTCCAGCAGTTCGATGGCGCGCTTGCGGGCGGCCTTGCCGGACATTTTCAGGTGCAGGCGCAGCACTTCTTCGATCTGGAAACCCACGGTGTAGCTCGGGTTCAGCGCGGTCATCGGGTCCTGGAAAACCATGGACAAGTCTTTGCCGACGATTTGCCGACGCTGACGATTGCTCAACTTGAGCATGTCCTTGCCGTCAAAGCTGAGCGCGTCGGCGGTGACGATACCGGGATGCTCGATCAGGCCCATCAGCGCCATCATGGTCACGGACTTGCCCGAACCCGACTCGCCCACGATGGCCAACACTTCGCCCTTGTCCACTTTCAGGTCCAGACCGTCGACCACCGGCACGGCGTTTTTGTCGCCGAAGCGAACGTTGAGATTCTTGATTTCTAGCAATGACATTGGAATCTCCTCAGGCGGCGTTCTTGAGTTTCGGGTCCAGCGCATCGCGCAGGCCGTCACCCATCAAGTTGATTGCCAGCACGCTGAGCAAAATGGTCAAACCAGGCAGGCTCACGACCCACCAGGCGCGTTCGATGTAGTCGCGGGCCGAAGCCAGCATGGTGCCCCACTCAGGGGTTGGCGGTTGTACGCCAAGACCGAGGAAACCCAGGGCGGCGGCATCGAGAATCGCCGAGGAGAAGCTCAGGGTGGCCTGAACGATCAGCGGTGCCATGCAGTTGGGCAGCACGGTGATGAACATCAGGCGCGGCAGACCGGCACCGGCCAGGCGGGCGGCGGTCACGTAGTCGCGGTTCAGCTCGCCCATGACCGCAGCACGGGTCAGGCGGACATAGGACGGCAGGGACACCACGGCGATGGCGATCACGGTGTTGATGAGGCCAGGGCCGAGGATGGCGACGATCGCCACGGCCAGCAGCAGGGACGGCAGGGCCAGCATGATGTCCATCAGGCGCATGATGGTCGGGCCGAGCATGCGTGGGAAAAAACCGGCGAACAGGCCCATCAGGATGCCCGGGATCAGCGACATGACCACCGAGGACAAGCCGATCATCAAGGACAAGCGCGAGCCCTGGATCAGGCGCGACAGCAAATCGCGGCCCAGCTCATCGGTGCCGAGCAGGAACTGGATCTGCCCACCTTCCAGCCAGGCCGGCGGGGTCAGCAGGAAGTCGCGGTATTGCTCGCTCGGATCATGGGGCGCAACCCACGGGGCGAAGATGGCGCAGAAAATCACCAGCAGCATGAACATCAGGCCGGCGACGGCGCCCTTGTTCTTGGAGAACGCTTGCCAGAATTCCTTGTACGGCGACGGGTACAGCAGGCTCTGATCCACGGCGGAGGTGGCGGTGGCTACTGAGGATGTTGGAGTGCTCATGGGTATTGACCTCAGCGCTGATGACGGATGCGTGGGTTGGCAAAGCCGTAGAGGATGTCCACTACGAAGTTGACCAGAATCACCAGGCAGGCGATTAACAGGATGCCGTTTTGTACGACCGGGTAGTCTCGGGCGCCGATGGCTTCGATCAGCCATTTGCCGATGCCGGGCCAGGAGAAGATGGTTTCGGTCAGGACCGCACCGGCCAGCAGGGTGCCGACTTGCAGGCCGACCACGGTCAGGACCGGTATCAGCGCGTTGCGCAGACCGTGCACGAACACCACGCGTGACGGCGACAGGCCCTTGGCCTTGGCGGTGCGGATGTAGTCTTCACGCAGCACTTCGAGCATCGAGGAACGGGTCATTCGCGCAATCACCGCCAGCGGAATGGTACCCAGCACGATGGCCGGCAGGATCAGGTGATGCAGGGCATCGAGGAACGCGCCGACGTCATCGGCCAGCAGCGTATCGATGAGCATGAAACCGGTGCGCGGCTCGATGTCGTACAGCAGGTCGATCCGCCCGGATACCGGGGTCCAGCCCAGGCTTACCGAGAAGAACATGATCAGGATCAGGCCCCACCAGAAGATCGGCATCGAATATCCCGCGAGGGAGATGCCCATCACCCCATGGTCGAACAGGGACCCTCGCTTGAGTGCCGCGATCACCCCGGCCAGAAGGCCCAGGATGCCGGCGAACAACAGAGCGGCCATGGACAGTTCCAGGGTCGCGGGGAACAGGGAAGTGAACTCGCTCCAGACGCTTTCACGGGTACGCAGAGATTCCCCGAGATCGCCTTGGGCCAGCTTGCCGATGTAATCCAGGTACTGTGCATACAGGGGTTTGTTCAGACCAAGGCGTTCCATTGCCTGAGCGTGCATTTCGGGATCGACCCTGCGTTCTCCCATCATGACTTCTACGGGGTCGCCCGGGATCATGCGAATCAACGCGAAAGTCAGCAGGGTGATGCCGAAGAACGTGGGGATCAACAACCCCAGTCGGCGGGCAATAAAACTAAACATCGTGTGTTGTACCTCATCAGCCGGTTAGGCGTGCCCGGCATGCCTGGGTCAGGAATGCCGGGAGTTTTCTTATTACTTCACCTGGGTGGTGGCGAAGTTATTCGTGGTGAGGGGGCTAATGTGATAGCCCTCTACGTTGTTGCGCATGGCGGTAAACATTCTAGTGTGTGCCATGCTGATCCAAGGCTGGTCCTGATTAAAAATAACCTGGGCCTGCTCGTAGAGTGCTGCACGTTCTGCCGGGTCGGTCTTTTCCCGAGCCTGATCGAGCAGCGCCTGGAACTTGTCATTGCACCAGCGGGCGTAGTTTTCTCCGTTCTTGGCCGCTTCACAACTGAGCATAGGCGTCAGGAAGTTATCCGGGTCGCCGTTGTCGCCCGCCCATCCGGCGGAAACCATGTCGTGCTCGCCGTTTTTGGCGCGTTTGAGCATTTCGCCCCATTCCATCACGCGGATGTCGATCTTGATCCCGACCTTGGCCAGGTCGGCCTGCATCATCTGCGCGCCAAGCATCGGATTCGGGTTGGTCGGACCGCCACCGTTGCGGGTGAACAGGGTGAAGGTGGTGCCTTCCGGTACACCGGCTTCCTTGAGCAGGGCACGTGCCTTGTCGAGGTCGCGGGCGGGATTCTTCAGGTTGTGGTTGTAACCCAGCAGGGTGTCCGGGTACGGATTGACCGCTGCTGTTGCGTTGCCTTTGCCAAACAGGGCGTTGACGTAGGCTTCCTTGTCGAACGCGATGTCGATGGCTTTGCGTACCCGCACATCATTCATGTACTTGTGCGTGGTGTTCATGGCGACGTAGGACACGGTCATTGCGTTCAGTTCGTCAACCTTCAGGTTCGGGTCTTTCTTGATACTCGGGATATCGTCCGGCTTCGGGTACAGCGCGACCTGGCATTCGTTGGCCTTGAGCTTTTGCAGGCGCACGTTGTTGTCGGTGGCGATGGCCAGGATCAGCGCTTCGGCCTGTGGCTTGCCACGGAAATAGTCCGGGTTGGCCTTGAAACGGACCTGGGCGTCCTTGTTGTAACGCTGAAAGACGAACGGGCCGGTGCCGATGGGCTTGTTGTTCAGGTCGCCGGTCTTGTTGGCCTTGAGCAACTGGTCGGCGTATTCAGCGGAGTAGATCGACGAGAAGGCCATGGCAATGTCGGCCAGGAACGGCGCTTCGCGACGGTTCAGGGTGAACTTGACCGTGTTGTCGTCGACCTTTTCGACGCTTTTCAGCAGTTCCTTGAAACCCATGCTTTCAAAGTACGGAAAACCCACGCTCGACAGTTTGTGCCACGGATGATTCGGGTCCAGTTGGCGCTGGAAGCTCCAGACCACGTCGTCGGCATTCATGTCGCGGGTCGGCTTGAAGTATTCGGTGGTGTGGAACTTGACGCCTTTGCGCAGGTGGAACGTGTAGCTCAGACCGTCTTCGCTGATGTCCCAGGATTCGGCCAGGGCCGGAATCACGTCAGTGGTGCCGGGCTTGAAGTCCGCCAGGCGATTGAAGATGGTTTCGGCGACGGCGTCGGCGGTGACTGCAGTCGTGTACTGGACCATGTCGAAGCCTTCGGGGCTGGCTTCGGTGCAGACCACCAGCGGCTTGGCCGAAACACCGACAGCGACACTGAGCAACGCGGCTGCGATGGCCGCGCGTAGGGGAAGCATTTTCATCTATAACCCTCTGCAATCGATTTGAAGGACAATCGCCGAACGGCCGGTTCGCTGTTGAATCAGCCGTTCGACAGGTTCATTACAGAATGTTGAATGGAATGGTGGTCACGAGACGGAACTCGTTGATGCTGCCATCGGCCTGGAATTCACTGGCGCGGTGAGCCGTGTAGGTGCCACGAATCGTGGTGGCCTTGAGCGGACCGCTCTGCACGGTGTAGGTCGCACCGATGCCGTATTCGTAATGATGTTCGCCGTCTTGCTGCTGGATACCGTCGTAGCCTTTGTCCGCCACACCTTTGTTGCCAGTGTAGTGAGTGCCGTCGATACCCCAGCCACGCGCCTGGTAGATGTTGAACTTCAGGCCGGGCACGCCGTATTCAGCCATGTTCAGGCCGTAGGCGATCTGGAAGGACTTCTCGTTCGGGCCGTTGAAGTCCGAAAGCAGGGAGTTGGCCAGGTAGATGCCGTTGGTTTCGTGCAGGTAGTCGAAGTACTCGTTACCGTTCACTTCCTGGTACGAGAAGGTCAGGGTGTGGGCTTGATGGGTCAGGCCGAACGACAGGGAATAGGTGTCGTTGTCGATGTCACCGATCAGCGCCTTACCTTCTTCCTGGGTTTTGTAGTAGTTAAGACCGGTAGTCAGGCTCAGTACCTGACTATCGCCCAGTACGTGGGAAGCGCCGAAGTAGTACTGGTTCCAGATGTCTTCAGCCTGAGTTGCCCAGAGACTGGTGGTCAGGCTGGCGAAAGGGCTGTAGGTGATACCGCCGGTGTAGACGTGATCGGTTTCAACGATGCCGTTGGCGTATTCGGTGCGGAATTTGCGCTGGCTTTCTTCGGTACGCGGAGAGTTGCGGTCGAAGGTGGCCAGGTCGAATTGCAGGTTGTTCAGCTCTTCACTGTGGATCGCCACACCCTGGAAGCTCGAAGGCAGAGCGCGGTTGCTGATGACATCGACCATCGGGCTGCTGAAGTTCATGCGGCCGGCAGTCATGGTGGTGTTGGAGAAACGGGCCTTGACGTTGGCCAGGCCCAGTTTGCTCCACTGACCTTGGGCGTCGCCGCCTTCCTTGGTCAAGGTGCGGTTGTTACCTGCGCCGGGACGAGTGCCCGGTGCGCCACCGTTATTGGACGCCAGATCCTTGCGGTCCTGGTCCAGGGCGATGGCGTTGTAGGCCGCGACTTCAGTGCTGAGGCCGAGGGCGCCCTCGGTGAAGCCCGAGTTGTACTTGATGATGGTGCCTTGGACCCAGTTGATCCGGCGATCGGTCGGGGTCGAAACGCCGTCTTTCTTATAGGTGAATTTACTGCCGCGTTTCAGTTGCTCGTTGGCGTACCAGTTGCGCGTGGTGCCGCTGATCGACTGGCCTTCAACAAAACCTGTGGCTTCGCTCTGGGCGCTTTTTTCATTCACGGTCACTGGCGTGAAGGCCTGGCTTTTGGATTCAGCATAAGCCGTGGCGGTTACGCTGCTGATGGCTAGGGCCAACATCGTATTGCTCAGATTCATGGGTAAAGCTCCTGCTTTCTTATTTTATAACCGGTCTTTTTTTGATGATCCGGCTTTGGTTTTTAACTCATTCACGACATCGCAAACGTTTGCTGAAGGCAAATTTGGCGAATTACAGCAATACGCCTGCGTGAGGGTGGAAAATCCACCCTCGGCGTTTATGGCTAATCGGTTATTTTTCTATGCTGACACCCGAAAAGACGTTGCGACCGAACGGGCTCACTTTGAACCCTTCGATTTTGGCGCTCAGCGGTTGGTTGACCGTTGAGTGGGCGACCGGCGTGATCGGCACTTGCTGCTTGAGCAGCTGCTGCGCCTGTTTGTAGAGCACGGTGCGCTGGTCGCGGTCGGTGACGACCTTGGCCTGCTTGATCAACTTGTCGTAAGCCGGATCACACCACATCGAGTAGTTGTTGCCGCCAATGGCGTCACAGCTGTACAGCGTGCCCAGCCAGTTGTCCGGATCACCGTTGTCACCGGTCCAGCCGATCAGGCTGATGTCGTGCTCGCCATTCTTGGTGCGCTTGATGTACTCGCCCCATTCATAGCTGACGATCTTGACTTTGAGGCCGATCTTCGCCCAGTCGGCCTGGAGCATCTCGGCCATCAACTTGGCGTTGGGGTTGTAGGGGCGTTGCACAGGCATGGCCCACAGGGTGATTTCGGTGCCTTCCTTCACGCCGGCCGCCTTGAGCAGTTCCTTGGCTTTTTCCGGGTTGTAGGCGGCGTCCTTGATGGTTTCATCGTAGGACCATTGGGTTGGCGGCATGGCGTTGACGGCCAGTTGCCCCGCACCCTGGTAAACGGCATTGAGAATGCCTTGCTTGTTCACCGCCATGTCCAGCGCCTGGCGCACTTGGAGTTGGTCGAAGGGTTTGTGGCGCACGTTATAGGCGATGTAGCCGAGGTTGAACCCGGGTTTCTCGATCAGTTGCAGTTTCGGGTCGTTCCTCAGCGAGGTGACATCGGCCGGGCGTGGGTGCAGGGTGATCTGGCACTCGTTTGCCTTGAGTTTCTGCACGCGCACCGATGCATCGGTGTTGATGGCGAAAATCAGGTTGTCGAGCTTCACGCGGCTCGGATCCCAGTATTGCTTGTTGCCGGTGTAACGAATGTTCGAGTCTTTCTGATAGCTCTTGAACACGAACGGACCGGTACCGATCGGTTTCTGGTTGATGTCGCTCGGTTTGCCCTCGGCCAGCAACTTGTCGGCGTACTCGGCGGACAGAATGGCGGCGAAACTCATGGCGATGTTCTGGATGAACGCGGCGTCCACGCTGTTTAGCGTAAAGACCACGGTCAGCGGCCCGGTCTTCTCGACCTTGGCGATGTTCTTGTTCAGGCTCATGCCGTTGAAGTACGGGAACTCGGTAGGGTAAGCCTTACGGAAAGGTTGTTGCGGGTCGAGCATGCGATTGAACGTGAACAACACGTCATCGGCGTTGAAGTCGCGGGTCGGTGTGAAGTACCTGGTGGTATGAAACTTCACCCCTTCGCGCAGGTGGAACGTGTACTTGAGGCCGTCCTCGGAAATATCCCAACTCGTTGCCAGACCCGGAACGACATTGGTCGCGCCTTTTTCAAACTCTGCCAGGCGGTTGTACAGCGGCTCGGCGGCGTCGTTATCGGTCGCGGTGGTGTACTGCGCCGTATCGAAACCGGCGGGGCTGCCCTCAGAGCAGAACACCAGGCTGCTCGCGGCCTGGCTGATGGACGTGGCGGCCAGCAGGCCGGTGCCCAGCAATGCGGATATAACCAAGGTATGGCGCATAACGCTCCCTTTTCTCAAAGTGTTGACAATGAGCCGCCGTCCCGTCCGGGGACGTGGCAGCATCACTGAGTTCAAGCCATACAGGCAGCAAAACCGATCAGCCACGCATGCGCTGGTCGATACCCGACGGTAGGCACCGTGGGACCGGCAGTAAATGCGTAGAGTCCTAAAGACTCGTAGGAAATGGCAGCGCGTCCGACTCGAAAGCTGTAGGGAGCCTCGGATTCGGATGTAGGCAAATTCCTACTTTTTCGGCAGATAAAACAACGGCGACGTCAAAAAACGTCGCCGCTGCAAAACCTTATTTGCTGACGCTGACGCCGTAGAAGGAGTTCAAGCCAAATGGGCTGATCTTGAAGTCCTGCACGTTGGCGCGCATGGGTTGGAACACCGTCGAGTGAGCGATAGGTGTCATCGGGACGGCGTCTTTGAGGACGTGTTGCGCTTGTTTGTACAGCTCAGTGCGCTTGCCTTGGTCCGAAGTCCGCTTGGCTTGCTTGACGATGTCGTCAAACTTCTTGTCGCACCACTTGGAGAAGTTGTTGCCTTCCAGGGAGTCGCAGCCGAACAGCACGTTGAGCCAGTTGTCCGGGTCACCGTTGTCGCCGCTCCAGCCAATCAGCATCGCACCGTTTTCGCCGCCCTTGGAGCGCTTGATGTACTCGCCCCATTCGTAGCTCTGGATCTTGACCTTGAGGCCGATCTTGGCCCAGTCGGATTGCAGCATTTCAGCCATCAGCTTGGCGTTAGGGTTGTACGGACGCTGAACCGGCATCGCCCACAGTACGATTTCGGTACCTTCCTTGACGCCGGCTTCCTTGAGCAGCTCCTTGGCTTTCTCAGGGTCGTACTTGGCGTCCTTGATGGTGGTGTCGTAGGACCACTGGGTCGGCGGCATGGCGTTGACCGCCAGTTGGCCAGCGCCCTGGTACACGGAGTCAATGATCTGCTGCTTGTTGACGGCCATGTCCATCGCCTGGCGCACTTTCAACTGCGACATCGGGTTCGGTTTGTCGTCGCCCTTGATCTTGTCCATCACGTTGTAGGCGATGTAGCCCAGGTTGAAGCCGGCCTGCTCAGGCATCTTCAAGGATTTATCTTCTTTGAGCGCCTTCAGGTCCGCCGGACGAGGGAACAGGGTGACCTGGCATTCGTTTTTCTTCAGTTTCTGGATGCGTACCGACGGGTCGGTGGTAATGGCGAAGATCAGGTTGTCGATCTTCACGTCATCCGGCTTCCAGTAGTCCTTGTTCCCGGTGTAGCGGATGTTGGAGTCTTTCTGGTAGCTCTTGAATACGAACGGGCCGGTGCCGACCGGCTTCTGGTTGATGTCGGCGGCTTTGCCTTCCTTGAGCAGCTGGGCGGCGTACTCGGCGGACTGAACCGAGGCGAAGCTCATGGCCATGTTCTGGATGAACGCGGCATCGACGTCTTTGAGGGTGAACTTGACGGTGTGATCGTCGACTTTATCGATCTTGGTGATGTTGGTATCCATCCCCATATCGGTGAAGTACGGGAATTCGGTCGGGTACGCTTTGCGGAACGGATCATCCTTGTTGATCATGCGATTAAAGGTGAACAGCACGTCGTCGGCGTTGAACTCACGAGTTGGCTTGAAGTACGGGGTGGTGTGGAACTTGACGCCTTCACGCAGGTGGAAGGTGTAAGTCAGGCCGTCATCGGAAACATCCCAGCTGGTCGCCAGGCCAGGAATCACGGCGGTGCCGCCGCGCTCGAACTGGGTCAGGCGGTTGAACATGGTTTCAGCAGAGGCGTCGAAGTCGGTTCCGGTGGTGTATTGACCTGGATCGAAACCGGCCGGGCTCCCTTCGGAGCAGAACACCAGGTTAGTCGCAGCTTGGGCGAACGGTGCGCTGGCTAACAAGCTTGCGCCAAGTAGGAACGGAATGACCGCGTGTTTAAGCATGGTGGCCTCATGATTTGTTGTCATTTTTGGAATGTGAGGACGACCTCGTGAGTCGTTCCTGCGGATACTTATGCAGGGGCCATACCCATTGCAAGATCCAGAGTGACTACTAGCCTTAAACGGTGGCACGAACGTACCTTAATGTCGCATTCGTGTAAGTTCCGCCGCATTTGACCGTTTGCGCGGCGTTTTTACGGTGCAAATGGCGCACTTTGGCGGTGCGCGCGAAACCCTGGTTGCTCCCGGTTGGAGCGAGGTGTTACTTATTCATACCCCGGTTTGTGGGGTGGGCATGGCGTGAATAAGAGTGGTTATTGTTGCACCGATAGTGGCCAATCGACGGCTCTATCGGGTGGACCTATCCAGTTATAGCTCATGCCGGAAAACTGCCAAGAAAAACGGCGATCATTTTTTGATCGCCGTTTTTTGTTTACGGATTTCGAATCAAGGCATCAGCACTTCAATCGACCCATCGGCCGTCATGCTCACCTGGCTGGTCCCGGCTTCGACTTCCGGCGTGACCGGTGCGCTGTCCATGGCGGCGGCTTTCATCATCATTGGTGCGCGCAGATAGGGCTGTGGATAACCGTTGCTGTTGAGGTTCAGGTTGACGATCTTGTAGCTTTTGCCGCCTAGCGCATCGGTGGCCAGTTGGGCGCGGGCCTTGAAAGCGGTCACTGCGTCCTTGAGCAATGCGTCTTCGCTGGCCTTGCGGGTAGGCGTCGCGATGGCGAAGTCCATACCGCCCATTTTCATGTCGGTGAGCAATTCGCCGGTCAGCTTCGACAGCGCGGCAAAGTCCGAACTTTCCAGGCGCAACTCGGCGCGTTCACGCCAGCCGGTGATCTTCTGGCCCTTGGTGTCGTAGATCGGATAGCTGTTGCGGCTTCCCTGGCGCAGGGAGATGTCCTTGACCTGTTTGGCCTGGGCCAGTGCCTTGTTCATGGTGGTGCTGACCTCGGCGGCGAGTTTGGCCGGGTCGGTGTTCTGTGCTTCGGTGTAGAGCGTCACGATCATCAGATCGCGGGCCACTTCCTGACTGACTTCGGCGCGCAGGGAAATCTGGTTGTAATGAAGCTCGTCGGCGGCCAGGGCCGGGAGGCTGGCGAGGGTGCCGGCACTCAGGGCGAGGAGGGCGGCGCTGCGGCGGAATGTGTGCATGAAGGCTCCTTGAAAGGTGCGCAGGTGTATGGTCCGGGCCTGCGTGAAACCATCAGACTCTAGCTTTTGAACTCCGTTTCGCACAGTTACATCTTGTATACAGATGCATGGCTGCTGCTCGCTGTTTGTAGGAGCTGGCTTGCCAGCGATGGAGTCTCGGCGTCGCGTTTATCCTGAATGCGCGCGTTATCGTTAACGTCCATCGCTGGCAAGCCAGCTCCTGCATGTGGCCGTTTGCCGCACTTTTGCCTGTCAGCCCCCGCGCTTGGTTATACTCCCGGTGATCCGCCTGGAGCGCTCATCAGGAGAGCTCATGCTCGCCCCCGTTCAAATCACTTCCGCCACTCGTCAGAACCTCTGGCGGCTGACGTTCATCCGCACTTTGGTCCTTGCTGCCCAAGCCGGTTCCGTGGGCCTGGCCTACTGGCTCGAATTGCTGCCGTTGCCCTGGTTTCAGCTGGCCGCGACCCTCGCGTGTTCAATGCTGCTGTGCGTGTTCACGGCCATTCGCCTGCGCACTTCCTGGCCGGTGACCGAGCTTGAATACGCCGTGCAACTGGCCTGCGACCTGTTTATCCACAGTGCATTGTTGTTTTTCTCCGGTGGCTCGACCAATCCCTTCGTCTCGTATTACCTGGTGCCGCTGACTATCGCTGCGGTCACGCTGCCCTGGCGTTACTCGGTGATCTTGTCGGGTATCGCGCTGACGATGTACACGCTGTTGCTGGCGCAATTCTACCCGTTGCAGACCTTCCCGATTGCCCGGGAAAACCTGCAGGTATACGGCATGTGGCTGAGCTTCGCCCTCGCGGCGGCGGTGATCACCTTCTTCGCCGCACGCATGGCTGAAGAGCTGCGTCGTCAGGAAGAATTGCGCGCTATCCGCCGCGAAGAAGGCCTGCGCGATCAACAGTTGCTGGCGGTCGCCACCCAGGCCGCGGGCGCTGCCCATGAGTTGGGCACGCCGCTGGCGACCATGAGCGTGCTGCTCAAGGAAATGCGCCAGGACCATCACGACCCGATGCTGCAAGACGACCTGAGCGTGCTGCAGGATCAGGTCAAATTGTGCAAGGAAACCCTGCAACAACTGGTGCGCGCCGCCGAAGCCAATCGCCGTTTGGCGGTGGAGATGCAGGACGTCACCGACTGGCTCGACGAAGCGCTCAATCGCTGGCACCTGATGCGCCCCGAAGCCAGTTATCGCTTCCAGCGTCTCGGTCAGGGCGCGGTGCCGCGTATGGCGCCGCCACCGGATTTGACCCAGGCGTTGCTGAATCTGCTGAACAACGCCGCCGATGCCTGTCCCGAAGGTCTGCAAGTGACCCTGGATTGGGATTGGGAAAACCTGACCATCAGCATTCGTGACCACGGCGCCGGTGTGCCGCTGGCCATTGCCGAACAGATCGGCAAACCGTTTTTTACCACCAAGGGCAAAGGCTTCGGTCTGGGCCTGTTTTTGAGTAAGGCGAGCGTGACACGCGCTGGCGGCTCAGTGAAACTCTACAGTCATGAGGAAGGTGGCACGCTCACCGAGCTGCGCCTGCCCCGTGTCGCCCGAGGAGACGAACATGAGTGAAGAGATCCAAGTCGAAGGCGAAGAACTGCCGCATTTGTTGCTGGTTGATGACGACGCCACCTTTACCCGCGTCATGGCCCGCGCCATGGCCCGCCGTGGTTTTCGCGTCAGCACCGCCAGTTCCGCCGAAGAAGGCCTGGAGCTGGCCAAGGCCGATCTACCGGATTACGCCGCCCTGGACCTGAAGATGGACGGCGATTCCGGGCTGGTGCTGCTGCCGAAATTGCTTGAAATGGACCCGGAAATGCGGGTGGTTATCCTCACCGGTTATTCGAGCATTGCCACGGCGGTCGAAGCGATCAAGCGCGGCGCCTGCAACTATCTGTGCAAACCGGCTGATGCCGATGACGTGCTGGCAGCCCTGCTGTCCGAGCATGCCGACCTTGACAGCCTGGTGCCGGAAAACCCGATGTCCGTGGACCGCTTGCAGTGGGAGCACATTCAGCGCGTGCTGACCGAACACGAAGGCAACATCTCCGCCACGGCCCGCGCCCTGGGCATGCACCGCCGTACGCTTCAGCGCAAACTGCAGAAGCGTCCCGTCCGTCGCTGAACCTGCGCTGAACGAATGCGGACCGCTCCTCGCGACAAACCGAACCGATCATCTATGATCGGTTCGTGCGTGTTCATTTCTTTATCGAGCCTTTTCCATGAATCAGAACGCTGAGTACTCCGCGGTCAATGATGCTGTGCGCGGGCAGTTTTTTCGCAAAGTGTGGGCGATGATCACGCCTTACTGGCGTAGTGAAGAGAAAGTCAAAGCCTGGACGCTGCTGATCGCGGTCATCGCGTTGTCGCTGATTAGCGTGGGGATCTCGGTGTGGTTCAACACCTGGTACAAGGATTTCTACAACGCCTTGCAGCAGAAGGATGAAGCCGCGTTCTGGCGACTGATTCTGTACTTCTGCGCGATTGCCACCGTGGCGATTATCGGCGCGGTGTACCGCCTCTACCTGACCCAGATGCTGACGATCCGCTGGCGGGCCTGGCTCACCGAAAAGCATTTTTCGCGTTGGCTCGCCGACAAGAATTATTACAAGCTGGAACAGGGCGGTTACACCGATAACCCGGACCAGCGGATTTCCGAAGACCTCAACAATTTCACCTCGGACACCCTGAGCCTGGGCATTGGCTTGCTGCGCAACGTCGTCAGCCTGGTGTCGTTCTCGATCATCCTCTGGGGGGTGTCGGGCAGCATCGAAGCGTTCGGCGTGACCATTCCCGGCTACATGTTCTGGTGCGTGCTGGTTTACGCGGTGGTGGGCAGTTGGCTGACGCATTTGATCGGGCGTCGCCTGATCGGCCTGAACAACCGGCAACAGCGCTTCGAAGCCGACCTGCGTTTCTCCATGGTGCGGGTTCGCGAGAATGCCGAAAGCATTGCGTTGTACAACGGCGAACCGAATGAAAACCGCCGCTTGAGCAGTCGTTTCTCGATGGTCTGGCACAACTTCTGGGACATCATGAAGGTGTCCAAGCGTCTGACCTTTTTCACGTCCGGTTACGAGCAAGCGGCGATCATTTTCCCCTTCATCGTCGCAGCACCACGTTACCTTTCCGGAAAAATCGAACTGGGCGAGCTGATGCAAATCAGCTCGGCATTCGGCAATGTCCAGGACAGTTTCAGCTGGTTCATCACCGCGTACCAGAGCCTCGCCTCGTGGCGCGCCACCTGCGATCGTCTGCTCAGCTTCCGTCAGGCCATGACTGACAACGAACAACGTGCACCGGCCATCGACGTGCAAACCTCGGGCTCCGAGTTGAAGGTGCAAGACCTCGGTCTCGACCTGGCAGACGGTCGCCACTTGTTGACCAGTGGCGACATGACCGTGGAGGAGGGCGAGCGCGTCATGCTCAGCGGTCGCTCAGGCAGCGGCAAGTCGACTTTGCTGCGGGCGATGGGGCATCTGTGGCCAACAGGACACGGCAGCATTCGTTTGCCGTCGGCGCGGTATCTGTTTTTGCCGCAGAAACCCTATCTGCCAATTGGCACGTTGCGTGAAGCACTGAGTTATCCACAGGTCGCCGACACCTATCCGCACGAGCGCTACGTGCACGTGCTGGAAACCTGTCGTTTGCCGCATCTGGTGGCGCGTCTGGATGAAGCCAACCACTGGCAGCGCTTGTTGTCACCGGGTGAGCAACAACGTCTGGCCTTTGCTCGCGCTCTGCTTTACGCGCCGCAATGGCTGTACATGGACGAAGCGACATCGGCGATGGATGAAGAGGACGAGGCGTCGCTGTATCAGGCGCTGATCGACGAGCTGCCAGGGTTGAGCATCGTCAGCGTCGGCCATCGCAGCAGTCTCAAGCGCTTCCATCCACGGCACATTCGTATCGAGAATGGGCATTTGGTGGATCAGACCGTGACCGCCTGAACACCATGCCCCTGTAGGAGCTGGCTTGCCAGCGATGAACGATAACGCAGTTTCACAGACGGACCGCGTGATGGCCATCGCTGGCAAGCCAGCTCCTACACAGGGCGGGGTGATCGTACAACCGCGTTGCGTTATGATGCAGTTTCAGCCGCCGACTCTTTCGAGACAGATGTTCACCATGGAAAACCCGAACGCCGCACCACGCCTCCCTCGCAAGCGCCGCAGCCTCGCTCAGGAACTGGTGACGGTGCTGTCCGAGCAGATCCGCGACGGCCACCTCAAGCGTGGCGACAAATTGCCCACCGAATCGGCGATCATGGATGCCCATGGCGTTAGCCGCACCGTGGTGCGTGAGGCGATCTCCCGTTTGCAGGCGGCGGGGCAGGTGGAAACCCGCCACGGCATCGGCACCTTCGTGCTCGACACACCGAGCCCGAGCGGTTTTCGCATCGACCCCGCGACGGTGGTGACCTTGCGTGATGTGTTGGCAATTCTTGAATTGCGCATCAGCCTGGAAGTGGAGTCTGCCGGCCTGGCCGCGCAACGCCGTAGCCCCGAACAACTGGCGACCATGCGTGCGGCCCTCGATGCTTTGAACGAAAGCGCGGCCCACGCCAGTGACGCGGTAGCCTCGGACTTTGCCTTCCACCTCGAAATCGCTTTGTCCACCGGCAACCGCTATTTCACCGACATCATGACCCACCTGGGCACCAGCATCATTCCGCGCACCCGGCTCAATTCCGCGCGGCTGGCCCATGACGACCAGCAGCACTACATGAGTCGCCTGAGTCGTGAGCACGAAGAAATCTACGATGCCATCGCCCGCCAGGATTCCGATGCGGCGCGGGCCGCCATGCGTTTGCACCTGACCAACAGCCGTGAGCGTTTGCGGCATGCGCATGAAGAGGCGCAGGCGCAGCGGGGCTGAAGCAATGTATTGCGGCTAAGGCTCAATGCGCAGTAACAGGGGGGCTGAAGTTGCAACGCCCAATTCTCCGCTGGTTTGGTAACGCAGCTTGACGGTTGTGTTCAAGTGGTCCCGCAGTGTTGTGCTGAGTACATAGACTTTCAGGTTCGGCACTTTTTCGACGTCTTCGTTGGCATTCATTTGTCCAGCCTGGAGCTTGTCACTGCTTCGGTTGGCGGATTCCTCAGCCTCCCCCAAGACCGCGTAAACATCATCCAGGGGAGAAATCTCGTCGGAATCAGGAATGCAGACTTCCAGTGCATCTTTCAGTTTCGATAACGCCACAACAATTTCTTTGCCGGCATTTCCGGATGGGAAGTCGGTGAGGCTGGGTGCGAGAAGCGCCATGATGAAATCTCCTTTGATAGTCGAGACCGGCCTTTAGCGCCAGGGCCTCAGCCTCTGTTATCCCTCCTCAGGCGTTTCGTTCGAAACTGTTAGAAATAACAGTTTCGACGAGCGGTCGCGGCTGGCCTTTTTTCATCTTCGATTTGCCACGGGCGATGAAATGCAGTTGACGGTTAATTTTTAAGTTGTACGATGACCTACAACCTCAGCGCGGGCTGAACCGTTTTCTCACACACAACGTCGCAATCCAGGGTGTTCGAATAATGAATCCACAAGAACTGAAGTCCATCCTCTCTTCCGGTCTGCTGTCTTTCCCGGTAACCGATTTCAATGCCCAGGGCGATTTCAACCGCGCTGGTTACATCAAGCGTCTGGAATGGCTGGCCCCATACGGCGCCTCGGCTCTGTTTGCCGCAGGCGGCACCGGTGAGTTTTTCTCTCTGGCGGCCAGCGAGTATTCGGAAATCATCAAGACGGCCGTCGATACCTGCGCGACCAGCGTGCCGATTCTGGCCGGTGTCGGCGGTTCGACCCGTCAGGCCATCGAGTACGCTCAGGAAGCCGAACGCCTGGGCGCCAAAGGCCTGTTGCTGCTGCCGCACTACCTGACCGAAGCCAGCCAGGACGGTGTTGCCGCCCACGTTGAAGCCGTGTGCAAATCGGTCAACATCGGCGTTGTGGTCTACAACCGTAACGTCTGCCGCCTGACCGCACCGCTGCTGGAGCGTCTGGCCGAGCGCTGCCCGAACCTGATCGGCTACAAGGATGGCCTGGGTGATATCGAGTTGATGGTGTCGATCCGTCGCCGCCTCGGTGAACGCTTCAGCTACCTGGGCGGCTTGCCGACCGCCGAAGTCTACGCCGCTGCCTACAAGGCACTGGGCGTGCCGGTTTACTCCTCGGCGGTGTTCAACTTCATCCCGAAAACCGCGATGGATTTCTACCACGCGATCGCTCGTGAAGATCACGCCACCGTTGGCAAGATCATCGATGACTTCTTCCTGCCGTACCTGGACATCCGTAACCGCAAAGCCGGTTATGCCGTGAGCATCGTCAAGGCCGGGGCAAAAATTGCCGGCTACGACGCAGGTCCTGTGCGTGCACCGCTGACCGATCTGACCGGCGAAGAGTACGAAATGCTCGCCGCGCTGATCGACAAGCAGGGTGCGCAGTAACACATCCGATTAAGTAAGGCCGCTGAGCAATCAGCGGCCTTTTGCGTGAGGAGATCTCAAAGTGGCAGATGCAAAGCGTTTTGATAACTACATCAACGGTGAATGGGTTGCCGGTGGCGATTATTCGACCAACATCAACCCGTCCGAACTGAGCGATGCCATCGGCGACTACGCCAAGGCTGACCTGGCTCAGGTCCACGCCGCCATCGACGCCGCCCGCGCCGCATTCCCGGCCTGGTCCACTTCCGGCATTCAGGCGCGTCACGACTCGCTGGATAAAGTCGGCACCGAAATCCTTGCTCGTCGCGAAGAACTCGGCACCCTGCTGGCCCGGGAAGAGGGAAAAACCCTGCCTGAAGCCATCGGTGAAGTGACCCGCGCCGGTAACATCTTCAAGTTCTTCGCTGGTGAATGCCTGCGTCTGTCCGGCGACTATCTGCCGTCGGTGCGTCCGGGCGTCAACGTTGAAGTCACTCGCGAAGCCTTGGGCGTGGTCGGCTTGATCACTCCGTGGAACTTCCCGATTGCCATCCCGGCATGGAAAATCGCCCCGGCTTTGGCCTACGGCAACTGCGTCGTGCTCAAACCTGCTGACCTGGTTCCAGGTTGCGCCTGGGCGCTGGCCGAAATCATCTCTCGTGCAGGCTTCCCGGCCGGCGTCTTCAACCTGGTGATGGGCAGCGGTCGGGTGGTTGGCGATGCGCTGGTGCAGAGCCCGAAAGTCGACGGCATCAGCTTCACCGGCTCCGTGGGAGTCGGCCGTCAGATCGCAATCAACTGCGTATCGCGTCAGGCCAAGGTCCAGCTGGAAATGGGCGGCAAGAACCCGCAGATCATTCTCGACGATGCCGACCTCAAGCAAGCGGTCGAGTTGTCGGTACAGAGCGCGTTCTACTCCACCGGCCAGCGTTGCACCGCTTCCAGCCGCTTTATCGTCACCGCAGGCATCCACGACCAGTTCGTCGAAGCCATGGCCGAGCGTATGAAATCGATCAAGGTCGGTCACGCGCTGAAAGCCGGCACCGACATTGGTCCGGTGGTCTCGCAAGCGCAGCTTGAGCAGGACATGAAGTACATCGACATCGGCCAGTCCGAAGGTGCGCGTCTGGTCAGCGGCGGTGGCCTGGTGACCTGCGACACCGAAGGTTACTTCCTCGCGCCAACATTGTTTGCCGACAGTGAAGCCTCGATGCGCATCAGCCGCGAAGAGATCTTCGGCCCAGTGGCCAACATCGTGCGTGTGGCCGATTACGAAGCTGCACTGGCCATGGCCAACGACACCGAGTTCGGTCTGTCGGCGGGTATTGCCACCACTTCGCTGAAGTATGCCAACCACTTCAAGCGCCACTCCCAGGCCGGGATGGTGATGGTCAACCTCCCGACCGCCGGTGTGGATTACCACGTTCCGTTCGGTGGGCGTAAAGGTTCATCCTATGGATCACGTGAGCAAGGTCGCTATGCGCAAGAGTTCTACACGGTCGTGAAAACCTCTTATATCGGTTCGTAAAACGCCACACCCCCTGTAGGAGCGAGCCCTGCTCGCGATGGTCTTGAGGTCGCGGTGGTAAACCTGATGCCCCGCGTCATCGTTGACCACCATCGCGAGCAGGCTCGCTCCTACAGGACAACAGATTCACCCGCGCATAAAAATAATCAGTGGGAGTACATCTACATGCAATCGACCAAGCCGACTCACGTCCGCTATTTGATCCTGCTCATGCTTTTCCTCGTGACCACGATCAACTATGCCGACCGGGCTACCATCGCAATTGCCGGCTCCAGCCTGCAAAAAGACCTCGGTATCGACGCCGTCACCCTCGGCTACATCTTCTCCGCATTCGGTTGGGCCTACGTGGCCGGGCAAATTCCCGGTGGCTGGCTGCTGGACCGTTTCGGTTCGAAAAAAATCTATGCACTGAGCATCTTCACCTGGTCGCTGTTCACCGTGCTGCAGGGCTATGTCGGTGAGTTCGGCATGTCCACGGCCGTGGTTGCGCTGTTCATGCTGCGGTTTCTGGTGGGTCTGGCCGAAGCGCCTTCGTTCCCGGGTAACGCGCGCATCGTGGCAGCCTGGTTTCCGACCGCTGAACGCGGCACCGCTTCGGCGATCTTCAACTCGGCGCAGTACTTTGCCACTGTGTTGTTCGCACCGTTGATGGGCTGGATCGTCTATAGCTTCGGCTGGCAGCACGTGTTCATCGTCATGGGCGTGATCGGCATCATCTTCTCCGGGATCTGGCTGAAAGTGATCTACAGCCCGCGTCAGCACCCGCTGATCAACGAGGCCGAGTTCAAGCACATCGCCGACAACGGCGGCATGGTCGACATGGACCAGGACAAGGGCAAAGGCAAAAAGGGCGACGGTCCGAAGTGGGACTACATCCGTCAGTTGCTGACCAACCGCATGATGCTCGGCGTGTATCTGGGCCAGTACTGCATCAACGGCATCACCTACTTCTTCCTGACCTGGTTCCCGGTGTACCTGGTGCAGGAGCGCGGCATGACCATCCTCAAGGCCGGTTTCATCGCGTCTTTGCCGGCGATCTGCGGCTTCATCGGTGGAGTACTCGGCGGGGTGATTTCCGATTACCTGCTGCGTAAAGGCCATTCCCTGACCTTCGCCCGCAAGGCACCGATCATCGCTGGCCTGCTGGTTTCCAGCAGCATCGTGGCGTGCAACTACGTAGACGTTGAATGGATGGTCGTGGGCTTCATGGCACTGGCGTTCTTCGGCAAAGGCGTGGGCGCGCTGGGCTGGGCGGTGGTGTCCGACACCTCGCCCAAGCAGATTGCCGGTTTGAGCGGTGGTCTGTTCAACACCTTCGGCAACATCGCTTCGATCACCACGCCGATTGTCATTGGCTACATCATCAGCTCCACCGGTTCGTTCAAGTGGGCGTTGGTGTTCGTCGGTTGCAACGCTTTAGTCGCGGTGTTCAGCTATCTGGTTATTGTGGGGCCGATCAAGCGTGTGGTGCTCAAAGAGCCACCAGCGAATGGGTCTGAAGCCCCTGGCAAATTGTCTCAAGCGCATTCCTGAGGAGCGGCGTCATGCAGTTGATTGAACATTCCGATTCGCCGCGCTATATCCGCCTGCACGAGCGGGACAACGTGGTCATCGTGGTCAATGATCAGGGCGTACCGGCCGGCACCGAGTTTTCGGACGGTCTGGTCACTGTGGATTTTGTACCGCAGAGCCACAAGGTCACCCTGGAAGATATTCCCGAGGGGGGGCAGGTGATTCGTTACGGCCAGGTCATTGGCTACGCCTTGCAGCCGATTCCACGCGGCAGTTGGGTCAAGGAAGATCAACTACGCATGCCGACCGCGCCACCGCTGGACAGCCTGCCGCTGTCCACCGACGTGCCGGCCGCGCAGGCACCGCTGGAAGGATTTACCTTCGAGGGTTATCGCAATGCCGACGGCACCGTTGGCACGCGCAACATTCTCGGCATCACCACCACGGTTCAATGCGTTACGGGAGTTCTCGACCATGCGGTAAAACGCATCAAGGACGAGTTGCTGCCCAAGTATCCGCACGTCGATGACGTGGTGGCGCTGACCCACAGTTACGGCTGTGGCGTGGCGATCACCGCCACCGACGCGTACATCCCGATTCGTACCGTGCGCAACCTGGCGCGTAACCCGAACCTGGGCGGCGAAGCCTTGGTGATCAGCCTGGGCTGCGAGAAATTGCAGGCCGGGCAGGTGATGCACGAGAACGACAGTTCGGTGGATCTCAGCGAGCCTTGGCTGTACCGCTTGCAGGATTCCAGCCACGGTTTTACCGAGATGATCGAGCAGATCATGGAGCTGGCAGAAGCCCGCTTGAAGAAGCTCGACCAACGTCGTCGCGAAACCGTGCCGGCGTCCGAGCTGATCCTCGGCATGCAATGCGGCGGCAGTGATGCGTTTTCCGGGATCACTGCCAACCCTGCGCTGGGTTACGCTTCGGACCTGTTGCTGCGCGCAGGGGCGACAGTGATGTTTTCCGAAGTGACCGAAGTGCGCGATGCGATTTACCTGCTGACCTCGCGTGCGCAAACCAAAGAAGTCGCGCAGGAACTGGTGCGCGAAATGGACTGGTACGACCGTTACCTGGCCAAGGGTGAAGCGGATCGCAGCGCCAACACCACGCCGGGCAACAAGAAAGGCGGGTTGTCGAACATTGTCGAGAAATCCCTCGGATCGATCGTCAAGTCCGGCAGCAGCGCGATCAGCGGCGTGCTCGGCCCTGGTGAGCGGTTCAAGGAAAAGGGCCTGATCTTCTGCGCGACGCCGGCCAGCGATTTTGTCTGCGGGACGTTGCAACTGGCGGCGGGGATGAACCTGCATGTGTTCACGACCGGTCGTGGTACGCCGTACGGTTTGGCGATGGCGCCGGTGGTGAAGGTCTCGACCCGGACGGAACTGGCCCAGCGCTGGCCGGACCTGATCGACATTGACGCCGGACGGATCGCTACTGGACGCGCTTCCATCGAAGACCTCGGTTGGGAGTTGTTCCACTACTACCTGGACGTGGCCAGCGGCAAGAAACAGACGTGGGCCGAACAGCACAAGCTGCATAACGACATCACCCTGTTCAACCCGGCGCCGATCACGTAAGACCGCGTCGCCTGTATCGCTGGCAAGCCAGCTCCTACAAGGATTGCGCTGAACCTGTAGGAGCTGGCTTGCCAGCGATGGCGATCTACCAGACGCCAACGTCTGCGGTGGCTTATCATTAGCCGCCTAACGACGCCCACCAAGGTTACCCCGGCATGCTGGCAATTTTCCTCGAAACCCTGAACATCACCGCACCGGTGTTCGCCATGCTGTTTCTCGGGGTGTTGCTCAAACGCGTCGGCTGGATCAACGACAATTTCATCCACACCGCGTCGGCCCTCGTGTTCAACGTCACCATGCCGGCGTTACTGTTTCTGGGCATCCTGCACGCCGACCTGCACGCCGCGTTGCAACCGGCGCTGCTGATCTATTTCTCACTCGCGACCCTGGTGTGTTTTGCCATCGCCTGGGGCTGGGCGATCATCAAATGCCCACGCGAAGACCGGGGCATTTACACCCAGGGTGCGTTTCGCGGCAACAACGGCGTCATCGGCCTGGCGCTCGCGGCGAGCATGTACGGCGACTACGGGATTTCCCTTGGGGCAATTCTCGCGGCACTGGTGATCCTGTTTTACAACACGCTTTCTACCATCGTGTTGGCGGTGTACAGCCCGGTGATCAAGTCCGATCCGTGGAGCATCTGCAAAAGCGTGTTCAGCAACCCGCTGATCATTAGTGTGATCGCGGCGGCGCCGTTCGCCTATTTCAAGATAGGTTTGCCGGGATGGCTGGAAACGTCTGGCCAGTACCTGGCGCAAACCACCTTGCCGTTGGCATTGATCTGCATCGGCGGAACGCTATCCCTGGCGGCGTTGCGCAAAAGCGGCAACATGGCGCTGAGTTCGAGCCTGGTGAAGATGATCGGCCTGCCGGTGCTGGCGACGCTGGGGGCGTGGTTGTGGGGCTTTCGTGGCGCGGAGTTGGGGATTCTGTTCCTGTACTTCGGCAGCCCGACTGCGGCGGCGAGTTTTGTCATGGCCCGACAGGCCGATGGCAATCATGAGCTGGCGGCGGCGATCATCGTGATCACCACATTGATGGCGGCGATCACCACCAACATCGGAATTTTCTTTTTGCAGTGGGGTGGGTGGATCTAAAGGCAAAGGTCAAAAGATCGCAGCCTGGGGCAGGTCCTACAGGAGAGCGAATTCCAATGTAGGAGCTGCCGCAGGCTGCGATCTTTTCAAAGCAACAAAATTATTCCGGCTTCTGGTAGCTATCAATCACTTCCTGCGCCGCCCGAAACGCATCGATCGCCGCTGGCACACCGGCATACACCGCGCAATGCAGCAGTGCCTCGCGAATCTCATCCACCGTGCAGCCGTTGTTCAGCGCGCCGCGTACGTGACCTTTCAACTCTTGCGGACACTTGAGTGCAGTCAGCGCGGCGAGGGTGATCAGGCTGCGGGTTTTCAGCGGCAGCCCTTCGCGATTCCAAACACCGCCCCAGGCGTGTTCATTGACGAAATCCTGCAGCGGCTGGGTGAATTCGGTGGCGTTGCCCAGTGCGCGGTCGACGAAGGCGTCGCCCATCACTTGGCGGCGGACTTCAACGCCGGGTTTTTTATTCTCGGTCATGGGACTTCCTTCTTATGGTGTTGGCGACGCCAGGCGCGCAGCGACGTGAACAGCAAAAACGCCACCAGCGCCGGCAGGACGAAAAACAGCATCAAATGTTCGAGCTTGCCCGCCAGCGGCATGCCGGTGGTGAACGACACCACATGCAGTCCATACGCCAGGTACAAACCCAGAAACAGCAGGCCTTCGGCGCGGGTCACGCGATAGCCGGTATAGAACAGCGGCAGGCACAGCGCCGCGACGCCGAGCATCACCGGCAAGTCGAAGTCCAGCGCGTTGGGCGATACCGACAGCGGTGACGGCGCCACCAGCGCCGTGACGCCGAGCACCCCCAAAAGGTTGAACAAGTTGCTGCCGATCACGTTGCCCACGGCGATGTCGCGCTCGCCACGGATTGCGGCGATCAACGACGTGGCCAGTTCGGGCAGGGAAGTGCTGACGGCAACGATGGTCAGGCCAATGATCCGTTCAGAAAGCCCCAGGTCAGTGGCAACCGCGACGGCCGCCCCCAGCAGCAGATGTCCAGCGTAAACCAGCATCGCCAATCCGACGGCGATCATCAGCAAGCTGCTGATCCAGGGGGCTTGTGCCTTGTGCTCATGAGTCGAAACAGGACGTGCGGAATGTCGCGACTGACGCAGCAGCAGGCCGAGGTACAGTGCCAGTGCCAGCAGCAGTACTACGCCGTCCGTGCGGGTCAGCTCCTCATTCCACGCCAGAATCGATACCAGCAAACTGGCACCGATCATCAATGGAATGTCCAGGCGCACCAGTTGCCGGGAAACCCGCAAAGGAATGATCAGCGCGGACAGCCCGAGGGTAACGAGGATGTTGAAAATGCTGCTGCCGATCACGCTGCCGACGGCGATGTCGGTGTTGTTCGCAAGCGTGGCTTGCAGGCTGACCGCCATCTGCGGTGCGCTGCTGCCGAGGGCGACAATGGTCAAGCCGATGATCAGGGGGCGAACATGCAGGCGCGCTGCCAGGCGAACGGCGGCGCGTACCATCAGTTCGGCGCCGACTATCAACAACAGCAGCCCGCTGAACAATTCGATCACGCTGATCAGGGGTAAATCGGCTAGTCCGAAAATGGTGGATGCTCCATCCGTCAGTCGAGGGCTTGCACACGAACACGTGCAGTGCCGCTTTTGAGCATGCCCAAGCGTTCGGCGGCTTCATGGGACAGGTCGATCAGGCGTCCACGGGTATGGGGGCCACGGTCGTTGATACGCACCACGCAGGATTTGTCGTTGTTCAGGTTGGTGACCTTGACCCGCGTGCCGAAGGGTAGCTGACGGTGGGCGGCGGTCATGGAATTCTTGTCGAAACGCTCACCGCTGGCGGTGCGTTTACCTTGGTGTTTGGCGCCGTAGTAGGAGGCAACGCCGGTTTTGTCGTAGCCGTGCGGGTCGACGGTGTCGGTGCTGGCGCAACCGGCCAGTAAAGAGAGCAGGGCGCAAAGGCTGAGCAGACGCTTCATTGAAGGTTTCCCGAAAACAAATGTGGGAGCCAGCCTGCTGGCGATTGCGCAGTGTTAGACATGGATATGTTGAATGTCAGACCGCTATCGCCGGCAGGCTGGCTCCCACAGGGAGTGGAGCCAGATTTGAAGGCTGGCTCCAATTTCATCAGCCTTCGAGTTTGCTTTTGAGCAATTCGTTCACTTGTTGCGGGTTGGCCTTGCCCTTGGAGGCTTTCATGGCCTGGCCGACGAAGAAGCCGAACATCTTGCCGCGCTTGGCTTCGTCTGCCGCGCGGTATTGCTCGACCTGCTCGGCGTTGGCCGCAAGCATTTCGTCCAGCACCGTCGAGATCGCGCCGGTGTCGGTCACTTGCTTCAGACCGCGCTTGTCGATGATCTCGTCCGCCGTGCCTTCGCCGTTGGCCATCGCTTCAAACACCACCTTGGCGATCTTGCCGGAGATGGTGTTGTCCTTGATGCGCAGGAGCATGCCGCCCAGAAGCTCGGCGGAAACCGGCGACTGTTCGATGTCCAGACCTTGCTTGTTGAGCAGGCTGCCCAACTCGACCATCACCCAGTTGGCCGCCAGCTTGGCGTCGCCGCCGATGCTCGCGACTTTCTCGAAGTAATCGGCTTGCTCGCGGCTGGTGGCCAGAACGCTGGCGTCATAGACCGACAGACCGAATTGCTCCTGGAAGCGCTCGCGTTTCTGTGGCGGCAATTCCGGCAGGGTGGCGCGCACTTCGTCGAGGAACGAGTTTTCGATCACGACGGGCAGCAGGTCCGGATCGGGGAAGTAACGGTAGTCGTTGGCTTCCTCTTTGCTGCGCATCGGCCGGGTTTCGTCCTTGTTCGGATCGTACAGGCGGGTCTGCTGGATGACTTTGCCGCCGTCTTCGATCAGTTCGATCTGACGCTGGATTTCGCTGTTGATCGCCTTCTCGATGAAGCGGAACGAGTTGACGTTCTTGATCTCGCAGCGGGTGCCGAACTCGACCTGACCTTTCGGACGGATCGACACGTTGCAGTCGCAACGCAGCGAACCTTCGGCCATGTTGCCGTCGCAGATGCCCAGGTAACGTACCATGGCGTGGATCGCCTTGACGTAGGCCACAGCTTCCTTGGCGCTGCGCATGTCCGGCTCGGAAACGATTTCCAGCAGCGGTGTGCCGGCACGGTTCAGGTCGATGCCGCTGGCGCCGCTGAATTCTTCGTGCAGGCTCTTGCCGGCGTCTTCTTCCAGGTGTGCGCGGGTGATGCCGACGCGTTTGACCGTGCCGTCTTCGAGGGCGATGTCCAGGTGGCCCTTGCCGACGATCGGCAATTCCATCTGGCTGATCTGGTAGCCCTTGGGCAGGTCCGGGTAGAAGTAGTTTTTACGGGCGAACACGTTGTGCTGGCCGATCTCGGCGTCAATCGCCAGGCCGAACATCACCGCCATACGCACCGCTTCCTGGTTCAGCACCGGCAGCACGCCGGGCATGCCCAGATCTACCAGGCTGGCCTGGGTGTTCGGCTCGGAGCCGAAGGTGGTGGAACTACCGGAAAAGATTTTCGACCGGGTGGTGAGCTGGGTGTGAATCTCCAGCCCGATCACGACTTCCCATTGCATGTGTGTCTCCTCAGAAGCCGGTTGGGGTGCGGGTGTGCCAGTCAGTGTTGAGCTGATACTGGTGGGCAACGTTCAACAGGCGACCTTCCTGGAAATACGGAGCGAGCAATTGCACGCCGACCGGCAGACCGTCGACAAAACCTGCTGGCATGGACAGGCCCGGCAGACCCGCGAGGTTGGCGGTGATGGTGTAGACGTCTTCCAGGTATGCAGCGACCGGGTCGCTGTTCTTGGCGCCGAGCTTCCAGGCCGGGTTCGGCGTGGTTGGGCCGAGGATGATGTCGACCTCATTGAAGGCTGCCATGAAGTCGTTCTTGATCAAACGGCGGATCTTCTGCGCTTTCAGGTAGTAGGCATCGTAGTAACCGGCCGACAGCGCGTAGGCGCCGACCATGATCCGGCGCTGTACTTCCGGGCCGAAACCTTCGCCACGGGAGCGCTTGTACAGGTCGATCAGGTTGACCGGATTTTCGCAGCGGTAGCCGAAGCGCACGCCGTCGAAACGCGACAGGTTGGACGAGGCTTCCGCCGGGGCGATCACGTAGTACGCAGGAATGGCGTGCTGCATGTTCGGCAGGCTGATTTCCTTGATCACGGCGCCGAGCTTTTCCAGCTCCTTGACGCTGTTGTGGATCAGCTCGGCGATGCGCGGGTCGAGACCGGCGCTGAAATACTCTTTCGGCACGCCGATGCGCAGGCCTTGCAGCGAGCCGTTGAGGCTGGCGCTGTAGTCCGGCACGGGCTCATCGATGCTGGTGGAGTCGTTCGGATCGAAGCCGGCCATACCTTGCAACATAATTGCGCAGTCTTCGGCAGTGCGCGCCATCGGGCCGCCCTGATCGAGGCTGGACGCATACGCAATCATGCCCCAGCGCGAAACGCGACCGTACGTCGGTTTCAGGCCGGTGAGGTTGGTCAGCGCGGCGGGCTGACGAATGGAGCCTCCGGTGTCGGTGCCGGTGGCGGCAGGCAACAGACGAGCGGCAACCGCGGCAGCGGAGCCACCGGACGAACCGCCCGGTACGTGTTCCAGGTTCCACGGGTTTTTCACCGCGCCGTAGTAGCTCGACTCGTTGGCCGAACCCATGGCGAATTCGTCCATGTTGGTCTTGCCCAAGGTCACGGCCCCGGCAGCGGCCAGCTTGGCGACGACGGTCGCGTCGTAGGGAGCCTTGAAGTTGTCGAGCATCTTCGAGCCGCAGCTGGTGCGAATGCCCAGGGTGCAGAACAGGTCTTTGTGGGCGATCGGCGCACCGAGCAGGGCGCCGCTCTCACCATTGGCGCGGCGGGCGTCAGCGGCTTTCGCCTGCGTCAGCGCCAGGTCTTCGGTGAGGCTGATGAAACTGTTGAGCTGCGGATCGAGCTGGGCGATGCGCGCCAGCAGGACTTTAGTCAGCTCTTCGGAGGAAAACTTTTTATCGGCGAGTCCGCGGGCGATCTCGGCCAGAGTCAATTGATGCATTGCAGGCTCTTTCCCTATTAGTCGATGACTTTCGGAACCAGGTACAGGCCGTTTTCGACCGCTGGTGCGATGGACTGGTAGGCCTCGCGGTGATTGGTTTCGGTCACGACGTCTGCGCGCAGGCGCTGGCTGGCTTCCAGTGGGTGGGCGAGCGGCTCGATACCGTCGGTATTGACCGCCTGCATTTCGTCGACCAGCCCGAGAATGCTGTTGAGGGCCGAAGTGATGTGTGGAAGATCGGCATCATTTAGGCCAAGACAGGCCAGATGAGCGATTTTTTCCACGTCGGAGCGTTCAAGCGCCATTGGGATTCTCCAGTGGAAAACAAAACGGACGGCGTCCGTGTGTTAGATTGTCGGAACACTACCGCACTTCTACGGTCATAAGGCCGCGATTGTGGGGCTTGGTGCACAGAAAAGCGGCCAATTTAACATATTGGCGCCTTGCCCAAAATCCCTGTCGTTGTTAGAGTTTGCCGCACTTTTTTACCCACGCGTTGCCTAGGGTCCCTTTCCCATGTTCAAGAAACTGCGTGGCATGTTTTCCAGCGATCTTTCCATTGACCTGGGCACTGCCAACACCCTTATTTACGTGCGCGAGCGCGGTATCGTCCTGAATGAGCCATCGGTTGTGGCCATTCGGACACACGGTAACCAGAAAAGTGTTGTTGCTGTCGGCACCGAAGCCAAGCGCATGCTGGGTCGTACGCCGGGCAATATTGCTGCCATTCGTCCGATGAAGGACGGCGTTATTGCCGATTTCAGCGTCTGCGAAAAAATGCTGCAGTACTTCATCAACAAGGTTCACGAAAACAGCTTCCTGCAGCCTAGCCCTCGTGTGTTGATCTGCGTTCCGTGCAAATCCACCCAGGTTGAGCGTCGTGCCATTCGTGAATCGGCCCTCGGTGCCGGTGCCCGCGAAGTATTCCTGATCGAAGAGCCAATGGCTGCTGCGATCGGTGCCGGCCTGCCGGTAGAAGAAGCCCGCGGTTCGATGGTCGTGGATATCGGCGGCGGTACCACTGAAATCGCGCTGATCTCCCTCAACGGTGTGGTTTACGCTGAATCCGTACGGGTTGGCGGCGACCGTTTCGACGAAGCGATCATCACCTACGTGCGTCGCAACTACGGCAGCCTGATCGGTGAATCCACCGCAGAGCGCATCAAGCAGGAAATCGGTACGGCCTACCCGGGCGGCGAAGTTCGTGAAGTCGACGTTCGCGGCCGTAACCTTGCCGAAGGCGTTCCACGGGCATTCACCCTGAACTCCAACGAAGTGCTGGAAGCTCTGCAAGAGTCCCTGGCAACCATCGTTCAGGCCGTGAAAAGCGCTCTGGAGCAATCGCCACCGGAACTGGCTTCCGACATCGCCGAGCGTGGTCTGGTACTGACCGGTGGTGGCGCTCTGTTGCGTGACCTCGACAAGTTGCTGGCCCAGGAAACCGGTCTGCCGGTGATCGTCGCCGAAGATCCGCTGACCTGCGTTGCTCGCGGCGGTGGCCGTGCATTGGAAATGATGGATAAACACACCATGGACCTGCTTTCCAGCGAGTAAGTCGCCGGAATGCCTCTATGCTGTTGAGCGCGCAGGCAGCACTTTGCAGTGCTGCCTGTTCGCGTTTATCTTCTGTCAGTCTGCATCCAGGCCGGATCGCTGTCGTATGAATAAAGAGAACATTTGCCTGGGAGGAGCGGCTTATTAAACCGCTTTTCACCAAGGGTCCCTCACTGGGCGTGCGCTTGTTGGTGCTGGTCGTGCTGTCGGTCGCGTTGATGGTGGTCGATGCCCGCTTCACACTGCTCAAGCCGGTGCGTAGCCAGATGTCGCTGGTGCTGATGCAGTCTTACTGGGTCACCGACTTGCCGCAGCGGCTGTGGCAGGGCGTGGCAAGCCAGTTTGGCAGCCGGACCGAACTCGTCGCCGAAAACGAAAAACTCAAGACCGAGAACCTGCTGTTGCAGGGGCGCATGCAAAAGCTTGCCTCCCTCACCGAGCAGAACGTGCGGCTGCGCGAGTTGCTCAACTCCTCGGCGCTGGTCAATGAGAAGGTCGAAGTGGCCGAGCTGATTGGCATGGACCCCAACCCATTCACTCATCGCATCATCATCAACAAAGGTGAACGTGACGGCGTGATCCTCGGGCAGCCGGTGCTCGATGCCCGCGGGCTGATGGGGCAGGTGGTCGAGTTGATGCCCTACACCTCACGTGTTCTCTTGCTGACCGATACCACTCACAGCATTCCGGTACAGGTGAACCGCAACGGGTTGCGGGCGATTGCCAGCGGCACCGGCAATCCTGAGCGCCTGGAGTTGCGTCACGTGGCCGATACTGCCGATATCAAGGAAGGTGACTTGTTGGTCAGTTCCGGCCTCGGTCAGCGCTTCCCGGCGGGTTACCCGGTGGCGACGGTCAAGGAAGTGATTCACGACTCTGGCCAGCCGTTTGCCATTGTGCGTGCCGTGCCCACCGCTGCCTTGAATCGCAGCCGCTACTTGCTGCTGGTGTTCAGCGACGGGCGTACCGCCGAAGAACGCGCCAATGACGCGGCGCAGGCTCAGGAAGCGCTGGATCAGCACGGTGGTGGCCCGATGATTCCTCCTGCGGTGTCCAAGCCTGCCCTTGTACCGGCTGCAGCGGCCGCTCCGGTAGCTCCGGCGCCAGTGACTCCGGCTGCCCCGGCTCCCGCTGCCACGGCCCCGGTCAAACCTGTGACCCCCAAACCTGCCGCCAAGCCGCCCGCTGCCGCCAAGCCTGCGGCCAAACCGCCTGTCTCCGCACCGGCTTCTACTGGGGGACGAGAATAATGGTCGGTACCACCGCATCGCGAAACGGCTGGATCGTCTGGCTGACCTTCGCTGTCGGCATGCTGCTCAGCATTTCGCCACTGCCGCAATTCATGGAAATCCTCCGTCCCCTGTGGCTGGCTATGCTGCTGGCCTTTTGGGCGCTGGCCCTGCCGCAGAAAGTCGGTATGGTCACCGCCTTTTGTCTCGGCCTGGCCGAAGATGTGCTCTACGGTACGCTGCTGGGGCAGAACGCATTGATCCTGACGCTCATCACCTACCTGGTACTGGCGCTGCAACAACGCCTGCGGATGTTCCCGATGTGGCAACAGAGCCTGGTGATCCTGGTGATCTTCGGCCTCGCCCAGCTGGTTCAACTATGGCTCAGCGCCCTGACCGGCAATCGCCAGCCAACCCTGGCGCTGGTGCTGCCTGCCTTGGTCAGCGCATTGCTCTGGCCTTGGATTAGCTTCGGTTTGCGCGGATTGCGTCGACGCTACAAAATCAATTAATCCGCTCAGGCATTAGACAGGGAGAGGTCTTGATGAAACGGTTGTACCTCGCCTCAGGCTCGCCGCGTCGACGTGAGCTGCTCACGCAGATCGGCGTGCCGTTCACCGCCATCAGCGCGGATATCGATGAAACCCCTTTGTCCCACGAATCCCCATCGGCCTATGTCGAGCGCCTGGCGCGCGGCAAAGCCGAGGCCGGGCACGGGGCGGTCGTGTCTGGGGATTCGTTCTGCGTCCTCGGCGCCGATACCGCCGTGGTGCTCGACGGTAAAATACTCGGCAAACCGGTTGATGAAACCCAAGCGTGCGCCATGCTGAAGATGTTGTCCGGGCACGAACACCTGGTCTTGACCGCTATTGCCGTGCTCGATGGCGAGCGTTGCGAATCCCGGGTTGTCACCAGTCGCGTGCGCTTTCGGGATATCAGTCCTGAAGAAGCCGTGGCCTACTGGGCCAGCGGAGAACCCCGGGACAAGGCGGGTGGTTATGGCATTCAAGGATTGGGAGCGGTGTTTGTTGCCGGGCTCAATGGAAGTTATTCGGCGGTGGTTGGACTGCCGCTGTGCGAAACCGCAGAACTGCTCGGCCATTTCGGCATACCCTGTTGGCAAACCCACAACGCGCGCTAAGCGTCGTACAGAACAGATGCGGCCATTATCGTGAATACGCCTGAACGAGACCCTGCCATGAGTGAAGAGATTCTGATCAACATCACGCCGATGGAATCGCGCGTGGCGGTGGTCGAAAACGGTGTCCTGCAAGAGGTTCATGTCGAGCGTACGCAAAAACGCGGGATCGTCGGCAATATCTACAAAGGCAAGGTCGTGCGGGTACTGCCGGGTATGCAGGCCGCTTTCGTCGACATCGGCCTTGATCGCGCCGCATTCATTCACGCGTCGGAAATATCCTTGCGAGAAGGCCCTGCGGTCGAAAGCATCAGTGCCCTGGTGCACGAAGGCCAAAGCCTGGTGGTGCAAGTCACCAAAGACCCGATCGGCTCCAAGGGCGCGCGCCTGACCACGCAACTGTCGATTCCTTCGCGCTATCTGGTGTACATGCCGCGCACAGCTCACGTCGGTATTTCCCTGAAGATCGAAGACGAAGCCGAACGCGATCGTCTCAAGCAAGTGGTCACCGATTGCGTGGCCAGGGAAGGCATCAAGGAAGCCGGCGGTTTCATCCTGCGCACGGCGGCCGAAGGCGCCGGCGCGGACGAGATCCTGATGGACATCCGCTACCTGCGTCGGCTTTGGGATCAGATCAACGAGCAGATAAAGACCATCAGCGCGCCGAGCGTGATCTACGAAGATCTCGGTCTGGCGTTGCGCACGCTGCGCGATCTGGTCAGTCCGAAAATCGAAAAAATCCGCATCGACTCCCGGGAAACCTTCCAGAAAACCACGCAGTTCGTCGCCGAACTCATGCCGGAGATCGCTGATCGTCTGGAGCACTACCCCGGCGAACGGCCGATTTTCGACTTGTATGGCGTGGAAGACGAAATCCAGAAAGCGCTGGAACGTAAAGTCCCGCTCAAGTCCGGTGGCTATCTGGTGGTCGATCCGGCGGAAGCCATGAGTACCATTGACGTCAACACCGGGGCGTTCGTCGGCCATCGCAACCTCGAAGAAACCATCTTCAAGACCAATCTCGAAGCCGCGACCGCTATCGCACGTCAGCTGCGCCTGCGCAATCTGGGCGGCATCATCATCATCGACTTCATCGACATGGAAGATGAAGAGCACCAACGCCAGGTATTGCGCACGCTCGAGAAGCAATTGGAGCGCGATCACGCCAAGACCAACATCATCGGCATCACCGAGTTGGGCCTGGTGCAGATGACCCGCAAGCGTACCCGCGAAAGCCTCGAACAGGTGCTGTGTGAGCCGTGCACCAGCTGTCAGGGACGCGGCAAGCTGAAGACGCCGGAAACCGTTTGCTACGAAATCTTCCGTGAAATCCTCCGTGAAGCTCGCGCCTATCAGGCGGAAGGCTATCGTGTATTGGCGAACCAGAAAGTTGTCGATCGACTACTGGATGAAGAGTCGGGCAATGTCGCCGAGCTTGAAGGCTTTATCGGTCGCACGATTCGGTTCCAGGTCGAAACCATGTATTCGCAGGAACAGTACGACGTGGTGTTGCTCTGAATCCCTACGCGTCAGTAGCACTACAACGGCTTGCCGCAGTTTTTTGCAGGAACTTCGTCATGGGAGCCAACTGACATGGAACGTCTGACACGCATTTTGGCCGTAATGACCCGCTGGGGTCTGGGCCTGTGCGCGTTGGTTTTGGTGTTGATGGCGCTCTATGTCAGCCTTGGCCGCGAATTGTCACCGTTGGTGGCCGAGTACCGTGCCGAAGTCGAAAGCAAAGCCACCAGTGCCTTGGGCATGCCGTTGCAGATCGGCGAGCTGGAAGGACGCTGGAGCGGCTTTGCCCCGATTCTGCTGGCTCACGACGTGACGGTCGGTGAGGGGGCCAATGCCTTGCATCTGGATCAGGTGCGCGCAGTCCCGGACCTTTGGGCCAGTGTGCTGGCGCGCCAGGTGCGTATCGCTCATCTGGAGCTCAACGGGCTGAAGATCAGCCTCAAGCAAGGCGAGGATGGCCAGTGGGCGCTGGAAGGGTTGCCGGTGAAGGACGATCAGCCCCTCGATCCGGAGCAGTTGCTGAACCAGATGCAGATGATTCAGCAACTGTCGGTACTCGACAGCCAGGTCACTCTGCAACCGTTTGGCGAGTCACCGATGACCTTGACCTATGTCGGCATGAGTCTGAAAGTTGGCTCCACTCGTCAGCGGCTCGATGCTCGCTTGACCCTTCCTGACGGTCAGCCGATGGCCATGAGCCTGCGCACGCGCATTCGCGCCAGCCAGTGGAAGGATGGCGAGGCGCAAGTCTATCTGAGTCTGCCGCAAAGCGACTGGTCGAAGTGGTTGCCCGAAACGCTCACCCGGCAATGGAATTTCACCGAGATCAAGGCCGGAGGCGAGCTGTGGCTGAGCTGGGGCAAGGGTGCCATGCAAAGCGCTGCCGTGCGCTTGAATGCACCGCAACTCAAGGGCGCCTATGCCGAGCGAAAGCCGATCCAGATCAACAATCTGGCGCTGAACGGGTATTTCCAGCGCAGCGCCGAAGGCATGTTGGTGACCCTGGATTCGCTGGCCATGAACCTCGGCGAGACGCGCTGGGAAACGCATTTGCAGCTCAAGCAAACGGCAGCGACGGACAAGACCGAAGAGCTATGGCACCTGCAGGCCGACCGTGTCGACCTGACTCCGCTCACGCCGCTGATCAATGCCCTCGGGCCGCTGCCCGAAGGTTTTGCCACAGTGGTAGATCGGCTCAAGGTCACGGGCCGATTGCGTAATGTGCTGCTTGATGTTCGACCGAATGCCACTGATGAGAGCAAGTTCGAATTCGCCGCCAACCTCGATCAGGTTGGCTTCGACGCCTATCACGGCGCTCCGGCGGCGCGAAATGTCAGCGGCAGCATCAGCGCAAATCTGGGGCACGGCGAGCTGCGCATGGACAGCAAGGACTTCATGCTGCACCTGGACCCTATCTTCGCCAAACCATGGCAGTACATTCAGGCCAATGCGCGGTTGACCTGGAAGCTGGATAAAGACAGCTTCACCCTGGTCGCGCCGTACCTGAAGGTACTGGGCGAAGAAGGCAAAATTGCCGGTGACTTCCTGATTCGCCTGCATTTCGACCACACTCAGGAAGACTACATGGACCTGCGGGTCGGCCTCGTAGAGGGCGACGGCCGCTACACCGCCAAGTACCTGCCGAAAGTCCTCAGTCCTGCGCTCGATGAATGGCTGCGCACCGCCATTCTGAAAGGCGCGGTCGACCAGGGTTTCTTCCAGTATCAGGGATCACTGAGCCACGATGCCAAGGACACGGATCGCAGCATCAGCCTGTTCTTCAAGGTTCACGATGCCGAGTTGGCGTTCCAGCCGGGCTGGCCGCATGTGCGTAATGTCACGGGCGATGTGTTCGTCGAAGACAGTGGGGTGCGGGTTCTGGCCAGCAAGGGACAGTTGCTCGACACCCAGGTCAGCGATATTTACGTCAATATCCCTCACGCTCCAGCGGGGCAAGACTCTCACCTCTTGCTCGACGGCCAATTTGCCGGTGGACTGGGCGATGGCCTGAAAATCCTTCAGCAAGCCCCTATCGGTACTGCTGACACCTTTGCCGGGTGGGAAGGCGAGGGTGAGTTGCACGGCAAACTGAATCTGGATATCCCGCTGGCCAAGGCCACGCAACCGAAGATCATCGTCGATTTCAAAACCGCCAAGGCACGGTTGAAGCTGGCCGAACCTGAGCTGGAACTGACCCAGCTCAAAGGAGATTTCCGTTTTGACAGCGGCAAGGGGCTGAGTGGTCAGAACATCAGCGCCAGAGCCTTCGACAAACCGGTGTCCGCGCAGATTTTTGCCGATGGCCGTGCAGGCAAGCTCAATACTCGCGTTGTGGCTTCGGGCCAGGTCGAGGTCAAGAAACTCACCGATTGGCTTAAGGTGACGCAGCCGCTACCGGTCAGTGGCGTGATCCCTTATCAACTGCAGCTGACCCTGGATGGTGCCGACAGCCAGTTAATGGTCAATTCCAGCCTCAAAGGCGTGGCGATCGATTTGCCAGCACCGTTCGGCCTGGCCGCCGATGTCGGGCGCGATACAACGTTTCGTATGACCTTGCAGGGCGCCGAGCGGCGCTACTGGGTCACCTACGGGAACCTGGCGAGTTTCACGTTTGCGGCGCCGACTGCCAACTTCGCCGACGGTCGCGGTGAATTGTTCCTGGGCGGCGGCGATGCCGTGTTGCCTGGCGCTAAGGGCCTGCGAATACGCGGTGTGTTGTCGGAACTGGACGTCGGCCCTTGGAAGGCGCTGGTAGACAAGTACGCCGGCCAGGACCCAGGCGGCAGCGCCAAACAGTTGCTCAGCAGTGCGGATATCAAAGTGGGCAAGCTCACTGGCATTGGCACGACACTGGATCAGGCTTCGGTGCAATTGACGCGTAAAGCGGCCTCCTGGGCGGCGCAACTCGACAGTCAGCAAGTCAAGGGCAGCGCGAGCATTCCTGACGCGAAAGGCGTGCCGATTGTGATCAATCTGCAAACTGTCCGTTTACCCGCACCGGATCCGAAGGTGCTGGCCGATGAAAATTCGCCGGACCCGCTGGCAACCGTGGACCCGACGAAAATCCCGGCGGTGGATATCACCATCAATCAGCTGTATCAGGGCAAGGACCTGGTCGGCGCGTGGTCGCTGAAGATTCGACCGACAGCCAAAGGTATTGCCTTCAACGCGCTGGATCTGGGCCTCAAGGGCATTTTGCTGGTGGGCAGCGGTGGCTGGGAAGGAGCACCTGGCGCCAGCAACAGTTGGTACAAGGGCCGCATCAGCGGTAAAAATCTCGCCGATGTGCTTAAGGGTTGGGGGTTTGCGCCGAGTGTCACCAGCCAGGACTTTCACATGGACGTTGACGGCCGTTGGCCCGGCTCTCCAGCCTGGGTCGCCACCAAGCGTTTCTCCGGGACGCTCGATGCGACGCTCAATGAAGGTCAGTTTGTCGAGGTGGAGGGCAGCGCCCAGGCATTACGCGTGTTTGGCCTGCTCAACTTCAACTCCATCGGGCGTCGCCTGCGTCTCGATTTTTCCGACCTGTTTGGCAAAGGCCTGAGTTATGACCGGGTCAAAGGTTTGCTGGTGGCGACGAACGGTGTGTATGTCACCCGTGAGCCGATTCGCTTGACAGGCCCGTCCAGCACCATCGAGCTCGACGGTACGTTGAATATGGTGGCTGACAAGATCGATGCGAAATTGCTGGTGACCTTGCCGGTGACCAACAACCTGCCGATTGCTGCGCTGATTGTCGGCGCGCCCGCCATCGGTGGTGCGCTGTTCCTGATGGACAAGCTGATCGGCGACCGCGTCTCGCGTTTCGCCAGCGTCAAGTACACGGTCAAAGGGCCGTGGAAAGAGCCGAAAATCACCTTTGAAAAACCTTTTTGAAAGCCACGCTTAGAGGCTATGGAGTAGCATGACCGAAGGCTGCGATTTTTTGATCTTGCTGTTTCAAATCAAATGATCGCAGCCTTCGGCAGCTCCTACAGGGTCTGTGTTTATTTCAGAAAGGATCAATCCATGTCTGTCGCGGTGATTCAAATGGTCAGCCAGAGCGATGTGCTGGCCAACTTGGCCCAGGCCCGTCGTTTGCTTGAACAAGCGGCTGCGGGCGGTGCGAGGCTTGCCGTGCTGCCGGAGAATTTCGCTGCCATGGGGCGCCGTGACATCGCCGATATCGGCCGCGCCGAAGCGTTGGGCGAAGGCCCGATCCTGCCGTGGTTGAAACAGACCGCGCGCGACCTCAAGTTATGGATAGTGGCTGGCACCTTGCCGTTGCCACCGGTGGATCAGCCGGCGGCCAAGGTACACGCCTGTTCGTTGCTGGTTGATGACCAGGGCGAAACGATGGCGCGCTATGACAAGCTGCACTTGTTCGACGTCGACGTGGCGGACAATCGCGGACGTTATCGCGAATCCGATGACTATGCTTATGGCAGTGGCGTCGTGGTGGCAGACACACCGGTCGGTCGGGTTGGTCTGACGGTCTGTTATGACTTGCGCTTCCCGGAGCTGTACAGCGAGTTACGCGCTGCCGGTGCGCAACTGATTACGGCGCCTTCTGCGTTTACTGCCGTGACCGGCGCCGCGCACTGGGAAGTGCTGATTCGCGCACGAGCCATCGAGACCCAGTGTTATGTGCTTGCGGCTGCCCAGGGCGGGACGCATCCGGGGCCGCGAGAGACTTTCGGTCACGCTGCTATCATCGATCCCTGGGGGCGGGTGCTGGCGCAACAGGATCAAGGCGAGGCCGTGCTGCTGGCCGAACGCGACAGCAGCGAACAGGCGTCCATCCGGGCGCGGATGCCGGTGTCCACTCATCGGCGCTTTTTCTCGCAGGGCGCCCAGCGACCTGCATCAGAACGACGAATTTAAGGCGTAAAACATATGAGCGAGTTGTTGTCCTCAGTCAGTGAACACCTCCTGGCGCCCGGCGGCGTGACGATCGAGAGCCTGCAAGGTGTGCTCGGCGATCTGGCTGGCCCGGGCATCGATGCCGCCGACCTGTATTTCCAGGGGCAGATTTCCGAGTCCTGGGCGTTGGAAGACGGCATCGTCAAGGAAGGCAGCTTCAACCTCGATCAGGGTGTGGGTGTGCGGGCGCAATCGGGTGAAAAAACCGGTTTTGCTTATAGCAACGCCATCACCCTGGAAGCCTTGGGCGCAGCAGCCCGTGCTGCCCGTTCGATTTCTCGCGCCGGGCAGAATGGCACGGTACAGGCGTTCACCACGCAAGATGTCGCGCAGTTGTATGGGCCGGACAATCCGCTGGAAGTGCTGTCCCGTGCCGAGAAAGTCGATTTGCTCAAGCGCATCGACGCCGCCACCCGCGCGCTCGATCCGCGTATCCAGCAGGTCACCGTGAGCATGGCCGGTGTCTGGGAGCGGATTCTGGTGGCCTCCACCGACGGCGGCCTGGCGGCGGACGTGCGACCGCTGGTGCGTTTCAATGTCAGTGTGATCGTCGAGCAGAACGGTCGTCGCGAGCGCGGTGGACATGGCGGTGGCGGTCGTACCGACTACCGCTATTTCCTCGCCGAAGACCGCGCCATGGGCTATGCCCGTGAAGCATTGCGCCAGGCACTGGTCAATCTTGAAGCGATTCCGGCACCGGCCGGTACCTTGCCGGTGGTGCTCGGTTCCGGGTGGTCGGGCGTGCTGCTGCACGAAGCGGTCGGGCATGGTCTGGAAGGCGATTTCAATCGCAAGGGCAGTTCGGCTTACAGCGGACGCATGGGCGAAATGGTTGCGTCCAAGCTTTGCACCATCGTCGATGACGGCACCCTGGCCGGTCGCCGTGGCTCGTTGAGTGTCGATGACGAAGGCACGCCGACCGAGTGCACCACGCTGATCGAGAACGGCGTGCTCAAAGGCTACATGCAGGACAAGCTCAATGCCCGCCTGATGGGCGTGGCCCGCACCGGCAATGGTCGTCGAGAATCCTATGCGCACCTGCCGATGCCGCGCATGACCAACACTTACATGCTCGCCGGCGAAAGCGATCCGCAAGAAATCATCGCCTCGGTGAAACGCGGAATCTACTGCGCCAATCTCGGCGGCGGTCAGGTGGATATCACCAGCGGCAAATTCGTGTTCTCCACCAGCGAGGCGTATCTGATCGAGGACGGCAAGATCACTGCCCCGGTCAAAGGTGCAACACTGATCGGCAACGGGCCGGAAGCCATGAGCAAAGTGTCGATGGTCGGTAACGACCTCTCACTGGACAGTGGTGTGGGGACGTGCGGCAAGGATGGGCAGTCGGTGCCGGTGGGTGTCGGCCAGCCAACGCTGAAGATTGATGCGATCACCGTGGGTGGCACGGGTTCGTAAGGAGGCATACATCCCGTGCAGGAGCTGCCGAGGGCTGCGATCTTTTGATTTTGCTTTTGAGAAACAAGATCAAAAGATCGCAGCCTGCGGCAGCTCCTACAGGGGGCGAGAATTAACGCAGACCGCGTTGAGTCTCGTCCAGCTCACGGATGTACTTGAAGATTTTACGGCTGGAAGCAGGAGGTTTGTTTTGCGCAACCTCGTGCTGGGCCTGCCGGATCAGGGAGCGCAATTGCTGGCGATCCGCGTCCGGGTAGTCGACGACGAATTTTTCCAGCACGGCATCGTCGCCGGCGATCAGGCGATCACGCCAACGTTCCAGGTTGTGGAAGCGTTCGTTGTACTGGCGAGTGGAGGCATCGAGTTGATCGAGCAAAACCAGAATGGCGTCAGTGTCCTGATCGCGCATCAGTTTGCCGATGAACTGAAGGTGCCGTTTACGCGCGATATTCGCGGTGTGCTTGGGCGCATCGGCCAGGGCCCGGCGCATAGCGTCGGTCAACGGCAGTTTTGCCAGCAAGTCAGGCTTGAGTGTTGTAAGGCGCTCGCCGAGATCAACCAGAGCATGCAGCTCGCGTTTGACCTGGGATTTGCTTTTTTCTCCCGTATCGAGGGAGTCGTCGTAAGAATCAACCATGGTGGCCGTCCGCAAAGAAACGCCGCCATGATAACCAGTCGGGGGCCGCTTGTCCGGCCCGGTCGCTCGATGACCGTTACCGAAAGCAGAATTTGAGTGGAGAACAGCATGAGTGCAGTTGAAAGCGTCGGTCCACAAGCGTTGCCGGCACTGCAGGAACAAGTCGAGCAGATCATCGCTGAAGCCAAGCGCCAGGGCGCCAGTGCCTGTGAAGTCGCGGTCTCCCTGGAGCAGGGCCTGTCGACCACAGTGCGTCAGCGTGAAGTCGAAACCGTTGAATTCAACCGTGACCAGGGTTTTGGCATCACCTTGTATGTCGGCCAGCGCAAAGGCTCGGCCAGCACTTCGGCCAGTGGGCCGGATGCGATTCGCGAGACGGTCGCTGCAGCATTGGCTATCGCCAAACACACCTCGGAAGACGAAGCCTCGGGACTGGCGGATGCTGCACTGATGGCGCGTGATCTTCAGGATTTCGATCTGTTCCATCAATGGGACATCACCCCGGAACAAGCCATCGAACAGGCGCTGGCCTGTGAAGCTGCTGCGTTTGACGCCGACAGCCGGATCAAGAACGCCGACGGCACGACACTCAGCACTCATCAGGGCTGCCGTGTCTACGGTAACAGCCATGGCTTTGTCGGCGGCTACGCATCGACCCGGCACAGTTTGAGCTGTGTGATGATCGCTGAGGCCGATGGCCAGATGCAGCGTGATTACTGGTACGACGTAAACCGCCAGGGCAATTTGCTGGCCGACCCGGTGAGCATTGGCCAGCGTGCGGCGCAACGGGCAGCCAGCCGTCTCGGTGCGCGTCCGGTGCCGACGTGCGAAGTCCCGGTGCTGTTTTCCGCCGAACTGGCCGGTGGGTTGTTCGGGAGTTTCCTGTCGGCGATCTCCGGCGGCAGTTTGTACCGTAAATCCTCGTTCCTTGAAGGCACGCTGGGGCAGAAGTTGTTTCCGCAATGGCTGACCATAGATGAGCGTCCGCATTTGATGCGCGCGATGGGCAGTGCGGCATTCGATGGTGATGGTCTGGCGACCTATGCCAAACCGTTCGTCGAAAAAGGTGAGTTGGTGTCCTACATCCTCGGCACCTATTCCGGTCGCAAACTCGGCATGCCAAGTACAGCAAACGCTGGCGGCGTACATAACCTGTTCGTCACTCATGGAGATGAAGACCAGGCGGCCTTGCTGCGGCGCATGGGGCGTGGCCTGCTGGTGACTGAATTGATGGGGCAGGGCCTGAACATGGTGACCGGCGATTATTCCCGAGGTGCAGCGGGTTACTGGGTTGAGAACGGTGAAATCCAGTTTGCGGTGCAGGAAGTCACCATCGCCGGGAACATGCGTGACATGTTCAAGCAGATTGTTGCCGTGGGTAATGACCTGGAACTGCGCAGCAACATTCGTACGGGTTCGGTGTTGATCGAGCGGATGACGGTGGCGGGCAGCTAAAGCCTCCACCTCTATACAAAAAGGCGCGCCACCCTATTGGGTGGCGCGCCTTTTTTCTTGTTTTGGTTCTCATTATCATCTAATAATAAATCCCATTACCGAATGAGCCTCGGATCGTGAGTTCTGCCTTGCACGAGCAGCCGTACCTTGAAAACTGGCGCTGGATGAGTCGCCAGATCCGTTGCGCGATGAACCCTGACGAGCCGCGCCTGATCGACCACTATCTGGCCGAAGGTCGGTATCTGGCCTGCTGCACGGCTACCTCACCGTGGATCGTCGCCGAAACTTCCTTCCGTTTGTTGCTTGATACCGCCGCCGATGTCGCGCTGCCGTGGCATTGGCGCACTTACTGTCTCGACCAGGCCTGGCGCCCACTGCGCGAACTCGAACGTCTCTCTTTGTGCAAATGCCGCCTCAAGCGTTGGCAAAGCTACACCTGGCAACTGGCGACCTGCGAGTTGCAGCCTTCGATTCCCCTAACTGAACTGGTGCAAGGATTTTCAGATGACCAAGACACGTAGTGAGCGCGACAGCATGGGCGAACTTCAAGTGCCGGAAGACGCCCTCTATGGCGCACAGACGCAACGTGCGGTGGATAACTTCCCGATCAGTGGCAAACCCATGCCCGTGCAGTTCATTCGCGCGCTGATCCTGGCCAAGGCTGCCGCCGCCCGGGCCAACGTCGAGCTCAGGCAGATCAGCGAGGCCCAGGGCAAGGCCATCGTCGATGCGGCCCAGGGTCTGCTCGAAGGCGATTTCATGCAGCATTTTCCGGTGGATATTTTCCAGACCGGCTCCGGCACCAGCTCCAACATGAACGCCAACGAAGTGATCGCCACGCTGGCCAGCCGAGTGCTCGGCGAGCCGGTAAACCCCAATGATCATGTCAATTGCGGCCAAAGCAGCAACGACATCATCCCGACCACGATTCACGTCAGTGCGGCGCTGGCGTTGCACGAACAGTTATTGCCGGCGCTGACGCACCTCGTACAGGTGATCGAGCGCAAGGCCGAGCAGGTTCATCACCACGTCAAAACCGGACGCACCCACCTGATGGACGCCATGCCGGTGCGCATGAGCCAGGTGCTCAATGGCTGGGCGCAACAGCTCAAGGCCAACATCGGTCATTTGCAAGGCTTGCAACCCGCGCTGCAATCCCTGGCACAGGGCGGGACAGCGGTGGGTACTGGCGTCAATGCGCATCCCGAGTTCGCCGCACGTTTCTGCCAGCAGCTTAGCCAGTTGACTCACGTTCAGTTCCAACCCGGCAAGGACTTGTTTGCGCTGATCGGCTCCCAGGACACCGCCGTCGCTGTCTCCGGCCAACTCAAGGCCTCTGCCGTGTCACTGATGAAAATCGCCAATGACCTGCGCTGGATGAACTCCGGTCCGTTGGCCGGTCTCGGCGAAATCGAACTGGAGGCCTTGCAGCCGGGCTCCTCGATCATGCCGGGCAAGGTCAACCCGGTGATTCCAGAGGCCACCGCTATGGTCGCGGCGCAGGTCATCGGTAACGACACGGTGATCACCATTGCTGGTCAGTCCGGCAACTTCGAACTCAACGTGATGTTGCCGATCATTGCCCAGAACCTGTTGAGCAGCATCGAGTTGCTGGCCACCTCAAGCCGTTTGTTGGGTGACAAGGCCATTGCCAGTTTCAAGGTCAACGAAGTCCGGATCAAGGAAGCACTGTCGCGCAACCCGATTCTGGTGACGGCACTCAATCCGATCATTGGTTATCAGAAGGCCGCCGAAATCGCCAAGAAGGCCTATCAGCAGAGTCGACCAGTCATTGATGTCGCGCTGGAGCACACCGACCTGTCACGCAGCCAGCTGGAAGAACTGCTCAACCCGGAAAAACTCACCGCTGGCGGCGTGTAAACGCCGCTACCGCTTTGGAGGCACACCTATGGAGCACTGGAAACGCACGATCGAAAGAGCCAATCGCTTTTTCATGCTGGGTGAACTGGTCGATGCCCGTGAGGCCTATCTGCAGGCATTGGCCCTGGCCCAGGTGTTGTTCGAGCGCTGGGCGAATGCCGATGAAGCGGTGGCGGCTTGCGTGATTTCCCATCACAACCTGGCGGACCTGCATTTGCGCCTGAACCAGCCGGAGGAAAGCGCCGAATACCTTTGCGCCATCCACCAGCGGCTGTTGCAGACCCTGCAGGATCCGCGTCTATCACCGGCACTGCGCGAAGCTGCGTCACGCCAGAGCAGCAAGACTTACGTCGAGCTGCTGAATTTTATCAGCGATCACGGCGAATACCCGCGCAGCCATCGATTACTGCATATCGATGCTGCGACGCCTGCGCCTCATCATCATGGAGTCCACTGAAATGGCTTTTACTCTGCCCGCCTTGCCGTACGCCTATGACGCCCTGGAACCGCACATCGATGCGCAGACCATGGAAATTCATTACACCAAACATCACCAGACCTACATCAACAACCTCAACGCCGCTGTTGAAGGGACCGAATTCGCCGAATGGCCGGTGGAGAAACTGGTGTCGGCGGTTCAGCAACTCCCGGAAAAGCTACGAGCGGCAGTGATCAACCAGGGCGGTGGACACGCCAACCATTCACTGTTTTGGGAAGTCATGGCACCCACCGGCGGCGGCAAACCCGAGGGTGAGCTGGCCAAGGCTATCGACGAGCAACTGGGCGGTCTGGACAATTTCAAAGACGTTTTCACCAAAGCTGCGTTGACCCGATTCGGCAGCGGCTGGGCGTGGTTGAGCGTGACCCCACAAAAGACCCTGATCGTGGAAAGCAGCGGCAACCAGGACAGTCCGCTGATGAACGGCAACACGCCAATACTGGGTCTGGATGTTTGGGAGCACGCCTATTACTTGCAATATCAGAACCGTCGCCCGGAATACATCAGTGCGTTTTACAACGTGATCAATTGGCCGGAAGTGGCTGCGCGGTATCAGGCCGCAATGGTTTAAGTCCTTAAAAAACAATTCAAGGCTGACTATGGGCACTGAAACACTGGCGATCGGAAGTGGACGATTATTTCGTTACGCGTTTGGATCGCTGCTTCTGCTGGCGGGCATGAGTTTGCTGGTTGCGCACGGGTTGGAATGGTTGGACCTTGCGCCGAAACTGTCACGAGCGCTGCAGGGCGGAGCGATCTGCGCCCTTGGAACCGCGCTTGGCGCGGTGCCGGTTCTGGTGATCCGCAGTATGGCGCAGGCACTCAGTGATACGTTGTTGGGATTCGGTGCCGGGGTCATGCTGGCGGCGACGGCGTTTTCGCTGATCGTGCCTGGCATTGCCGCGGCGGAACACCTCGGTATGAGCCCGTTTTCGGCCAGCGGCCTGATCTGTGTTGGCATCATGCTAGGTTCGTTTGGCCTGTTTCTGGTGGATCGCAAAGTGTCCGGGGCCTCGCCGGAAATGCTCATCGGTACCGTCGAACATCCGATCATTCCACCAAGGATCTGGCTGTTCGTGTTCGCGATCATTGCCCATAACATTCCCGAGGGCATGGCTGTGGGCGTTTCGGCCGGTGGCGGTATGGCGGATGCCGATAGTCTGGCGATGGGTATCGCCTTGCAAGATGTGCCGGAAGGGTTGGTTATCGCGCTGGTGTTGGCCGGGGCAGGGATGCCGCGGTTCAAGGCATTCCTGATTGGAGCAGCTTCAGGGTTGGTTGAGCCCGTGTTCGCGCTGCTATGCGCCTGGTTGGTGAGTTTGGCCGAGTTGTTGTTGCCATTGGGGTTGGCGCTGGCTGCGGGGGCGATGCTCTTGGTGGTGACCCACGAAATCATTCCCGAATCGCGCCGACACGGCCACGACAAGCTGGCCAGTCTTGGGTTGTTGATCGGTTTTTGTTTGATGATGGTGATGGATACCGCGTTGGCATAATAAGATCGCAGCCTGCGGCAGCACCTGCAGAGGCTGCGATCTTTTGAAGTTACTCGCCTTCGTCGAAGAAGTTGTTGATCAATGCGACCAGCGCATCCAGCGCTTCCTGTTCTTGCTCGCCTTGCGTGCTCAGATGAATTTTGGTGCCCTTGCCGGCAGCGAGCATCATCATGGCCATGATGCTTTTGCCATCAATGGTGGATTCTGGTGTGCGTCCTACCCTGATGGTGCAATCCTTGAATTGGCCGGCGACGCCAACGAACTTTGCGGAAGCGCGGGCATGCAAGCCCAGCTTGTTGATGATTTCGATTTCCAGAGCAGGCATCGCGATGTGAATCCCTTTAACTGAGGTCGCGGTGGCGGACCTGGACGTTCTTCAATGTTTGGTGCAGGGTTTTGCCCAGCCGCTCGGTCAGGTAGACGGAACGGTGGTGCCCGCCGGTGCAGCCGATCGCAATGGTGACATAGGCGCGGTTGCTGGCGGCAAAGCGAGGGAGCCACTTTAACAGGTATGTGGAAATGTCCTGGTACATCTCTTCGACGTCTGGCTGCGCCGCCAGATAATCGGCAACCGGCTGATCGAGTCCGGACAGTTCGCGCAGTTCCGGTTTCCAATAAGGATTGGGCAGGCAACGAACGTCGAACACCAGGTCAGCGTCTACCGGCATGCCACGCTTGAACCCAAAGGACTCCACCAGAAATGCCGTGCCGGGTTCCGGCTGGTTCAACAGGCGCAGCTTGATCGAGTCGCGCAATTGATACAGGTTCAGATTGGTGGTGTTTATTTTCAGGTCGGCGAGGTCGGCAATGGGGCCGAGCAGGACGCTTTCAACGTTGATCGCTTCGGCCAGCGAGCGATTGGCATTGCTCAGAGGGTGGCGCCGACGTGTTTCGGAAAAACGCTTGAGCAGTGTTTCTTCGTCGGCATCCAGGTACAGGACATCGCACTGGATATGCCGACTGCGAACTTCTTCGAGCAGTTCTGGAAAGCGTGTCAGGTGACTGGGCAGGTTGCGAGCGTCGATGGACACGGCAACCAGCGGTTGAGTCAGTTCGGTGTGGATAAGCGCGCGCTCGGCGAGCTCCGGCAACAACCCGGCGGGCAAGTTGTCGATGCAGTAGTACCCGTTGTCCTCGAGCACGGCGAGGGCGGTGCTTTTACCTGAGCCGGAGCGACCACTGACAATTATCAAGCGCATGATTAATGACCGTTTTGCTCGTCCAGGACGACCTGATACAAGGCTTCATTGCTCGCTGCGCTGCGCAGTTTTTCGCGCACTTCCTTGCGGTCGAGCATGCTGGCGATCTGTCGTAACAGCTCCAGGTGTGCGTCGGTAGCAGCTTCCGGGACCAACAGCACGAACAGCAGGTCAACCGGGGCGCCATCGATAGCGTCGAAGTCGATAGGCGCATCCAGATGCATCAGGGCACTGATGGGTGACACGCAGCCCTTCAGGCGACAATGAGGAATGGCGATGCCATTGCCAAACCCGGTGGAGCCGAGTTTTTCACGGGCAATCAATGCCTCGAAGACATCTTGCATCTCCAGAGCCGGCACTTCGCGGGCGATCAGATTGGCAATTTGTTCGAGGGCTTTCTTTTTACTGCCTCCCGGCACGTTCACCAGGGAACGGCCGGGGGTCAGGATACTTTCAAGTCGGATCATGGGTAGGGAGTGTTAACGACCGGTTGCGCCCTGGAGGAGGCTCTGGGTCTTTTCCTTATGTTTTTTGAGTTGTTTATCCAGCTTGTCGGTGAGTGCGTCGATCGCGGCATACATATCGGTATGTTCCGCGTTGGCGACCACTTCATTCCCGGGAATATGCAGCGTGGCTTCGATTTTCTGCTTCAGTTTTTCGACGGTCATCGTGACCTGCACATTAGTGATCTTGTCGAAATGTCGCTCCAATCGTTCGAGTTTTTCGCCGATGTAGGTGCGAAGAGGTTCGGTCACTTCCAGTTGGTGTCCACTGATGTTGACTTGCATACAGCTTCTCCTTCGTTGCCAGTGCATAAAGCGGCAGATCAGATGATCTGCCACTGGAACGCTGTGGCGTGGCTCTACATCAACCGCTTGCGTTCGCTCGAAGGCGCGATCCCGAGAGATTCGCGGTACTTGGCGACGGTGCGGCGAGCCACCTGAATGCCTTGTGCCTCCAGTAAACCAGCGATCTTGCTGTCACTCAACGGCTTTTTCTGATTTTCCGCGGCAACCAGTTTTTTGATGATCGCGCGGATCGCCGTAGACGAGCATTCGCCGCCTTCGGAGGTACTGACGTGGCTGGAGAAAAAGTATTTCAGTTCATAAATGCCGCGAGGGGTGTGCATGAACTTCTGGGTGGTTACCCGCGAAATCGTTGATTCGTGCATGCCCACCGCTTCGGCGATGTCATGCAAAACCAGTGGCTTCATGGCTTCATCGCCGTACTCCAGGAAGCCGCGCTGATGCTCGACGATCTGGGTGGCTACTTTCATCAGGGTTTCGTTGCGGCTTTGAAGGCTCTTGATGAACCAGCGGGCCTCCTGCAACTGATTACGCATGAAAGTGTTGTCGGCGCTGGTGTCGGCGCGGCGTACGAAGCCTGCATACTGGGCATTGACCCGAAGGCGTGGCACCGACTCCTGATTCAGTTCCACCAGCCAGCGCTCGTTGTCCTTGCGCACGATGACGTCAGGCACCACGTACTCGGCTTCGGTAGACTCGATCTGCGAGCCAGGGCGCGGGTTGAGACTCTGGACCAGTTCGATGACCTGGCGCAGTTCATCTTCCTTGAGCTTCATGCGACGCATCAGCTGGCTGTAATCGCGGCTGCCGAGCAAATCGATATAGTCGGTGACGAGACGTTTGGCTTCAACCAGCCAAGGTGTTTTGGCTGGCAACTGGCGCAATTGCAATAGCAGGCATTCACCCAGGTTGCGGGCGCCAATGCCGGACGGTTCGAATTGCTGAATGCGGTGCAGGACCGCTTCAATCTCGTCCAGCTCAATGTCCAGTTCCGGATCGAAGGCCTCAAGGATTTCCTCAAGGGTTTCGTCCAGGTAGCCCTGATTGTTGATGCAGTCGATCAAGGTGACAGCGATCAGTCGATCGGTGTCGGACATAGGTGCCAGGTTCAATTGCCACAGCAAATGGCTCTGCAGGCTTTCCCCGGCAGATGTACGGGTGGTGAAGTCCCATTCATCGTCATCGTTGCTGGGCAGGCTGCTGGCGCTTGTCTGGTAAACGTCTTCCCACGCGGTGTCGACGGGGAGTTCATTGGGAATGCGCTCGTTCCAGTCGCCTTCTTCGAGGTTATCTACCGTCGGAGCGCTTTCCTGATAGGAGGGTTCCTGGATGTCGGTGTTGGGCTTTTGTTCGATGTTGTCGGCCAACGGGTCGGCGTTATCGAAGTCGTCGCCTTCTTCCTGGCGTTCGAGCATCGGATTGGACTCCAGCGCCTCCTGGATTTCCTGTTGCAGGTCCAGGGTCGACAATTGGAGCAGGCGGATGGCCTGTTGCAGCTGCGGTGTCATCGTCAGCTGCTGGCCCATTCTCAAGACTAGCGATGGTTTCATGGCAGGGGCTTAACACCTTATTCGCCGGCGCACATGCGCCATCCACTACAGGGCGCCGGAGCGCCAAACTTAAGCAAGTTATATGCCTGAAATAGAGCGCTTTGCCTAGACCGCTGTAACAATAAAATACTATAAAGCTTCATCAGGCATGCGCGGCGTCCCGGCGAAAACCGAAATGCCTCTGCCCTTACAGGCGGAATTCATGCCCCAGGTACACTTCCTTGACGAGGTCGTTGGCAAGGATCGTCTCGGCATCACCTTCGGCAATCAATTGTCCGTCGTTGACGATATAGGCGGTTTCACAGATGTCCAGGGTTTCACGGACGTTGTGGTCGGTGATCAGCACGCCAATGCCCTTGGCCTTGAGGTGGTAAATGATCTGTTTGATGTCACCCACTGAAATCGGGTCCACGCCGGCGAATGGCTCGTCGAGCAAAATGAATTTCGGGTTGGTTGCCAGTGCCCGGGCGATTTCCACGCGGCGGCGCTCACCACCGGACAGGCTCATGCCGAGATTGTCGCGGATGTGACTGATGTGGAACTCCTGGAGCAGGCTTTCCAGTTCCTTGCGACGACCGGCCTTATCAAGCTCCTTGCGGGTCTCGAGAATAGCCATGATGTTGTCCGCTACCGAAAGTTTGCGGAAAATCGACGCTTCCTGCGGCAGATAGCCGATGCCGGCCTTCGCGCGACCATGCATTGGCTGATGGCTGACATCCAGGTCGTCGATCAGGACGCGGCCCTGATCGGCCTGAACCAGGCCTACGATCATGTAAAAACAGGTGGTCTTGCCGGCGCCATTCGGGCCAAGCAGGCCGACAATCTGGCCGCTGTCGATGGACAGGCTGACGTCACGCACGACCTGGCGACTCTTGTAGGCCTTGGCCAGATGCTGGGCTTTCAGAGTTGCCATTACTGGGCCTTCTGCTCGTCGGTTTTCTTCTTCGGCTGGATTACCATGTCGATCCGCGGGCGCGACTCGGTCACTTTGCTGCCTGTTGCGCGACCGGCGCTGGCGAGTTTCTTCTCGGTGTCGTAGACGATTTTCTCGCCTTGGGTGACGTTGTTGTCCTTGTCGATCACTTTGGCGCGGTCGATAAGGACTACTCGATTCTGCGAGGCGTGGTACTGGATGGTCACGCCGTAACCCTGAACCGGCTTGGTGTCGCCCGCTGTTTGCAACTGCTCGAAGTAGGCCAGGTTGCCAACCGAGGTCACCACGTCGATGTCGCCATTGGGGGTGCGGGTCATGGTCACTTTGTTGCCGGTGACCTTCATCGAGCCCTGGGTGATGATCACATCGCCCGTATAGGTCGCGATGCCGTTCTTGTCGTCCAGTTGGGCGTCGTCGGCCTGAATGCGAATAGGCTGTTGTTGATCGTCCGGCAGAGCCCAGGCGCTCACGCTTCCCAGTGCTGCGCCCAGACTGAGCAAAATAGGGAGGGTTTTAACGAGCCTCATACTGTCCTCTTACGTTCGATAGCAGGTGTATCCTGCTTTCTTTCAGGTACGCTTTCATTCCGTTGCCTGTCGATACACCACCAGCGCCGTCGATTCTAACGGGTTGATCGGTCTGCGCATATTGCTGCTGTGGAAACACAGTCATACGGGTGGTGGTGATCAGGGTTCTGCGATTTTTCTCATCGAAGCGCGTGATGCGTACCGAATCGATCAGTTCGACCTGCGTGCCGTCTGGATTGACTTCACCCTTTTCGCTCTGCACGTGCCACGGGAACTCGGTGCCGCGAAACATGTTCAGGTCGGGGTTTGTCAGCAACGTCACTTCGGTCGATTTCAGGTGTTCGACCTTGTCCGAGGTCATTTCGTATTGCAGTTTTCCGTCAGGTAAAAACTGCACGCTGTGGGCGTTGAGCGCGTAATAGTCAATCGCGCTTTCATCCACCTGCACAACCGGTTTGTCGAGGAAGCGCTCAGGGCTGATGTTCCAGTAGCCGACCGCGGCGAAAATCGCCGCGATGCAGCCGTATACCAGGAATTTGCGAAACTTTTTGCTCAGCATGACTTGGCTCACAGGTACGCGGCGTTGGCCGCATCGAGGCGGCCCTGGGCGCGCAGGATCAATTCGCAGAATTCGCGGGCGGCGCCTTCGCCACCACGGGCCAGGGTTATGCCATGGGCGTGTTCGCGCACAAAGCTGGCAGCATTGGCCACCGCCATGCCCAGGCCGACGCGGCGAATCACCGGCAGGTCCGGCAGATCGTCGCCGAGATAGGCGACCTGTTCATAGCTTAAGCCTAGCTGCTCCAGTAGACCGTCGAGAACGACCAGTTTGTCTTCGCGTCCCTGAAACAGGTGCGGGATGCCGAGGTTCTTCGCCCGACGCTCAACCACGGGGGTCTTGCGGCCGCTGATAATCGCGGTCTCGACGCCAGCGTTCATGAGCATTTTGATGCCTTGACCGTCGAGGGTGCTGAACGTCTTGAACTCACTGCCGTCTTCGAGGAAGTACAGGCGACCGTCAGTGAGAACGCCGTCGACGTCGAACACCGCCAGCTTGATCTGTTTGCCGCGTTGCAGCAGGTCCGTATTCATTACATTACTCCCGCACGCAACAAGTCGTGCATGTTCAAGGCGCCGACCGGGCGGTCTTCGTTATCGACCACGACCAGTGCGTTGATTTTGTGATCTTCCATGATTTTCAGCGCTTCGGCGGCGAGCATCTCGGCTCGGGCAGTCTTGCCGTGAGCTGTCATGACCTGGTCGATAGTAGCGGTGTGGATATCGATACTGCGGTCCAGTGTGCGGCGCAAGTCGCCGTCGGTGAAGATCCCGGCCAGTTTGCCATCGTTCTCCAGGATTACTGTCATGCCGAGGCCTTTCCGGGTCATTTCCATCAAGGCGTCCTTGAGCAGAGTGCCGCGCTGTACCTGCGGCAGCTCTTGGCCGGCGTGCATGACATTTTCAACTTTCAGCAACAGGCGTCGGCCAAGGGCGCCGCCGGGATGAGAAAAAGCGAAATCTTCGGCGGTAAAGCCACGGGCCTCCAGCAAGGCAACGGCCAGGGCGTCGCCCATCACCAGTGCTGCGGTGGTCGAGGAAGTAGGGGCCAGGTTCAGCGGGCAGGCTTCGTGCTCGACTCGAACGTTGAGATTGACTTCGGCGGCCTTGGCCAGTGGCGAGGCGGGGTTGCCGGTCATGCTGATCAGCTGGATGCCCAAGCGCTTGATCAGTGGCAGCAGGGTCACGATTTCATTGGTGGAGCCGGAGTTGGAAAGCGCCAGAATGATGTCGTCACGGGTGATCATGCCCATGTCGCCATGGCTGGCCTCGGCCGGATGGACAAAAAAAGCCGTGGTGCCGGTGCTCGCCAGGGTGGCGGCGATCTTGTTGCCGATGTGCCCGGACTTGCCCATGCCAACCACGACCACGCGGCCTTTGCTGGCCAGAATCATCTCGCAAGCGCGTACGAAATCTGCGTCGATATGGGGTAGCAGGCCTTGTACGGCTTCTACCTCGAGGCGGATGGTGCGTTGTGCCGATTGAATCAGGTCGCTGGATTGGCTCATGTCTGAAATCGTATAGCCCGATGAAAAGGCGGCGATTATAGCGGTTATGATCGAATCCCTCACGCTAGTTCGTTGCCCATTGTCACTCCTTGTTACTGAATCCCTCTAAATGAAGCCTTTTGCTTCACTTTGCGCGGAATATGGCCCGGCATTGGCCTTGGGCGCGCAGCCGTTGCAGTGATATAGTTCGCCGCCAGTTCGGCCTGCCCGGAAGGTATGTGCTTTCGTCAGAAAGTCAGGCGTCCGAGTGAGAGGCTGCATCGCAAGGAGTTTAGATGAGTGCCGATAACGCCTACGCGGTCGAGCTGAAGGGACTGACCTTCAAGCGCGGTGCGCGCAGCATTTTCAATAACGTCGATATCCGTATCCCGCGTGGCAAAGTCACCGGCATCATGGGGCCTTCCGGATGCGGCAAGACCACGTTGCTGCGCCTGATGGGTGCGCAATTGCGACCTACCGGGGGCGAAGTCTGGGTCAACGGGCAGAACCTGCCGAAGCTGTCGCGCAGTGATCTGTTCGATGCCCGCAAGCACATGGGCGTACTGTTCCAGAGTGGCGCGCTGTTCACCGATCTCGACGTGTTCGAGAACGTGGCCTTTCCGCTGCGCGTCCACACCGCTCTGCCGGAAGAAATGATCCGCGACATCGTCCTGCTCAAATTGCAGGCCGTGGGTCTGCGTGGCGCTATCGACCTGATGCCAGATGAATTGTCTGGCGGCATGAAGCGTCGTGTCGCGCTGGCGCGGGCGATCGCCCTCGATCCACAGATTCTCATGTACGACGAGCCCTTTGTCGGCCAGGACCCGATCGCCATGGGCGTATTGGTGCGCCTGATCCGCCTGCTCAACGATGCGCTGGGCATCACCAGTATCGTGGTTTCCCACGACCTCGCCGAGACCGCGAGCATTGCGGACTACATCTATGTAGTGGGTGACGGCCAGGTGTTGGGGCAGGGCACGCCTGACGAGTTGATGAATTCGGATGAGCCGCGCATTCGTCAGTTCATGACGGGTGATCCCGATGGTCCGGTTCCGTACCACTTTCCAGCGACGGATTACCGCGCAGATCTTCTGGGGAAGCGCTGATGCGCAGAATTTCATTGATAGAGCGCATACGCCGCTTCGGCCAGGCCGGTATCGACGTGCTGGCGGTATTTGGGCGCTCGGCACTGTTCCTGTTCCATGCCCTGTTGGGTCGTGGCGGTATCGGTGGCGGTTTCGGGTTGCTGGTCAAACAACTGCATTCGGTGGGCGTGATGTCCCTGGTGATCATCGTGGTCTCCGGCGTTTTCATCGGCATGGTGTTGGCGCTGCAAGGGTTCAACATCCTGTCGAGCTACGGATCCGAGCAGGCCGTCGGGCAAATGGTCGCACTGACGCTGCTGCGAGAGCTGGGACCTGTAGTGACCGCCTTGCTGTTCGCCGGGCGTGCCGGCTCGGCGCTGACGGCCGAAATCGGCAACATGAAGTCCACCGAACAGTTGTCCAGCCTGGAAATGATCGGGGTCGACCCGCTCAAGTACATCATCGCCCCGCGCCTGTGGGCCGGCTTCATTTCCCTGCCGGTGCTGGCCATGATTTTCAGCGTGGTGGGTATCTGGGGTGGTTCATGGGTGGCTGTCGATTGGCTGGGTGTCTACGAAGGTTCCTACTGGTCGAACATGCAGAACAGCGTGACCTTCGCTGACGATGTGCTTAACGGGATCATCAAAAGCATTGTCTTTGCCTTTGTCGTGACCTGGATTGCCGTATTCCAAGGGTATGACTGTGACCCCACTTCCGAGGGGATCAGCCGTGCCACCACCAAGACCGTTGTATATGCCTCTTTGGCAGTGCTCGGCCTGGACTTTATTCTGACTGCCTTGATGTTTGGAGATTTCTGATGCAAAACCGCACCCTGGAAATCGGTGTCGGCCTTTTCTTGCTGGCTGGCATCCTGGCGTTGCTGCTGTTGGCGTTGCGGGTCAGTGGACTGTCCCCGAGCCCGAGCACCGATACCTATAAACTTTACGCGTACTTTGACAATATCGCCGGTTTGACGGTCAGAGCCAAAGTGACCATGGCCGGTGTAACCATCGGCAAAGTTACCGCGATCGATCTGGATCGCGACAGTTTTACCGGTCGGGTGACCCTGGAGCTGGAAAAGCGCGTCGATAACCTGCCTGCTGATTCCACTGCCTCTATCCTGACCGCTGGTCTGTTGGGCGAGAAATACATCGGTATCAGCGTGGGCGGCGAAGACGCCCTGCTCAAGGACGGTGGAACCATCCACGACACCCAGTCGTCGCTGGTGCTCGAAGACCTGATTGGTAAATTCCTGCTCAATACCGTTAGCAAAGACGCCAAATGAGGAACTGTTAAATGATCTCTACCTTGCGACGTGGCCTGATGGTTTTACTGGCGGCGCTGCCGTTGGTGGCCAATGCCGTGGCGGCGCCTTCAGCGCATGAACTGGTACAGGACACTACCAACCGTTTGCTCGCCGATCTGGCGGCCAATAAAGAGAAGTACAAGCAGGATCCGCAGGATTTCTATGCTGCACTGGACAGCATTGTCGGGCCTGTCGTGGATGCCGAAGGTATTTCCAAGAGCATCATGACGGTCAAATACTCGCGCAAAGCCACACCTGCGCAAATGAAGACCTTTGAAGAAAACTTCAAAAAGGGTCTGTTCCAGTTCTATGGCAATGCCTTGCTGGAGTACAACAACCAGGGCATCGTCGTTGATCCTGCCAAGGACGAGTCGGGCGACCGCACCAGTGTCGGCATGACCGTCAAGGGCAGTAACGGCGCAATCTACCCGGTTTCCTACACGCTGGAAAAGATCAATGGCGAGTGGAAACTGCGTAACGTCATTATCAATGGCATCAACATTGGCAAGCTGTTTCGCGATCAATTCGCCGACGCAATGCAGCGCAATGGCAACGACCTGGACAAGACCATCAATGGTTGGGCCGGTGAAGTCGCCAAGGCCAAGGAATCCACCGAGAAGCAAACCCAATGAGTGAGTCGGCCGTCTTGATGGACGACGCCGGCGAGCTGCGGCTCAGTGGCGTGCTGGATTACCGCAGCGGCCCGGGTTTGCGCGAGCAGGGTCAGGCGCTGATCAAGGCCAGCAATGCAGCAGCGGTGGTGGTTGACTGTTCGGCGGTGACCAAATCCAGCAGCGTCGGTCTGTCATTGTTGCTGTGTTTCATGCGCGATGCCCAGGCGGCCGGCAAGGCCCTGAGCATCCGCGGGATGCCAGAAGACATGCGTGAAATCGCCCAGGTCAGTGAGCTGACCGAGCTGTTGACGCATCCCTAACCCGCATCGACAAAAAAGCCCCCCGTCAGAGTCCTGCTCCGCGGGGTTCGCAGGCGCGGGGCTTTTTTGTATGATGTCCGACCCGTGCGCACAGGGCGCCGATTGAGGTTGAGCATGCAGGCCGTAGAAGTGAAGAGCTTCCTTGAAGGAAAGCTGCCCGGAACGATAGTAGAAGTCGAGGGCGAAGGCTGCAATTTCCAGCTGAACGTGATTAGCGATGAACTGGCGGCGTTGAGCCCGGTGAAGCGTCAGCAGCAGATCTATGCCCATTTGAACCCGTGGATCACCGATGGCAGCATCCATGCGGTTACTATGAAATTTTTCAGCAGCGCGGCCTGGGCCGAGCGCACCTGAGCCCAAGGGCGTCGAGATTCTTATGGATAAATTGATTATTACTGGCGGTGCTCGTCTTGACGGCGAAATCCGCATCTCCGGGGCAAAGAACTCTGCCCTGCCGATCCTGGCGGCCACGCTGCTGTGCGACGGTCCCGTGACTGTTGCCAACCTGCCGCACCTGCACGACATCACCACCATGATCGAGTTGTTCGGTCGCATGGGGATCGAGCCGGTGATCGACGAGAAGCTGTCCGTCGAAATCGACCCGCGCACCATCAAGACCCTGATCGCTCCGTACGAACTGGTTAAAACCATGCGTGCGTCGATTCTGGTACTGGGTCCGATGGTCGCCCGTTTTGGCGAAGCCGAAGTCGCGCTGCCTGGCGGTTGCGCCATCGGTTCGCGTCCGGTTGACCTGCACATCCGAGGCCTGGAAGCCATGGGTGCGGTCATCGATGTCGAAGGCGGCTACATCAAGGCCAAGGCGCCTGAAGGCGGCCTGCGCGGTGCACACTTCTTCTTCGATACCGTCAGTGTGACCGGTACCGAAAACATCATGATGGCCGCTGCCTTGGCCAAGGGCCGTAGCGTCCTGGCCAACGCTGCGCGCGAGCCGGAAGTTGTCGATCTGGCAAACTTCCTGAACGCCATGGGCGCCAAGGTTTCCGGCGCCGGCACCGATACCATCACCATCGATGGCGTCGAGCGTTTGCACACCACCACTTACAAAGTGATGCCAGACCGTATCGAAACCGGTACCTACCTGGTGGCCGCTGCCGTGACCGGCGGCCGAGTGAAGGTCAAGGACACTGATCCGACGATTCTCGAAGCCGTGCTGGAAAAACTCCGCGAAGCCGGTGCCGAAATTACCTGTGGCGAAGACTGGATCGAGCTGAACATGCACGGCAAGCGGCCAAAAGCCGTCAACGTGCGGACCGCTCCATACCCGGCATTCCCGACTGACATGCAGGCGCAGTTCATCTCCCTCAACGCCATTGCCGAAGGTACGGGCGCTGTGATCGAGACGATCTTCGAAAACCGCTTCATGCACGTTTACGAACTGCATCGCATGGGTGCTCACATCCAGGTCGAAGGCAACACCGCCATTGTCACCGGTATCGAAAAACTCAAGGGCGCGCCAGTCATGGCCACCGACCTGCGTGCTTCGGCCAGTCTGGTGATTTCGGCACTGATCGCCGAAGGCGACACCCTGATCGATCGCATCTACCACATAGACCGTGGCTACGAGTGCATCGAAGAGAAACTGCAGATGCTGGGCGCCAAGATCCGCCGCGTTCCGGGCTAGTTTTTGCTGCGCGGGCACAAGGACGTGCCCAATGGATTTGTTGAAGGTCGAGCCGGTTTCCGGCTCGACGCGTGTCCGGCGCCGTTTGCGACCGGGCATAAGATTCCTGATTAAGGGCTGACGTTTCCCATGCTGACTATCGCACTGTCCAAGGGCCGCATCCTTGACGACACATTGCCGCTTCTGGCTGAAGCGGGCATTGTGCCGACCGAGAATCCGGACAAGAGCCGCAAGCTGATCATCCCCACGACCCAGGACGACGTCCGTCTGCTGATCGTGCGTGCTACCGATGTGCCGACCTACGTCGAGCACGGTGCCGCCGACCTTGGCGTCGCGGGTAAGGATGTGCTGATGGAATACGGCGGCCAGGGCCTGTACGAGCCGCTGGACCTGCAGATTGCCCAGTGCAAGCTGATGACCGCCGGTAAAGTCGGCGCCGTCGAGCCCAAGGGTCGTCTGCGCATCGCCACCAAGTTCGTCAACGTTGCCAAGCGCTACTACGCCGAGCAAGGTCGTCAGGTCGATATCATCAAGCTGTATGGCTCGATGGAACTGGCACCGCTGATCGGTCTGGCCGACAAGATCATCGACGTGGTCGACACCGGCAACACGCTGCGGGCCAACGGCCTGGAGCCACAGGATTTCATTGCCGCTATCAGCTCCCGGCTGATCGTCAACAAAGCTTCGATGAAGATGCAGCACGCCCGTATCCAGGCGTTGATCGACACCCTGCGCAAGGCAGTGGAGTCTCGACACCGCGGCTGATTCACCTGCGCGACCTTGAGTCGCGCCCGTCTATCCGCCTCATAGCCAGAATCTCAGGTGCCCAAGCGGAAACGACTGCTAAGTTAGGGCGCCTGAGTTTTTGCCATTCCTATGAGGCTCTCGCTATGACCGCACCGACTGCAATTCGCCGACTCAACGCTGCTGACCCGGATTTCGCGCATCATCTGGATCATCTGCTGAGCTGGGAAAGTGTGTCTGACGACTCGGTCAATCAGCGAGTGCTGGACATCATCAAGGCCGTGCGTGAGCGTGGCGACGCGGCACTGGTGGACTTCACCCGGCAGTTCGACGGGCTGGACGTGAAATCCATGGCCGACCTGATCCTGCCGCGTGAGCGTCTGGAACTGGCGCTTACCCGCATCTCCGTAGCTCAGCGTGAAGCTCTGGAAGTCGCCGCGGCTCGTGTACGCAGCTACCACGAAAAACAGAAGCAGGACTCCTGGAGCTACACCGAGGCCGACGGCACGGTGCTGGGCCAGAAAGTCACGCCGCTGGACCGCGCCGGCCTGTACGTACCAGGTGGCAAGGCATCGTACCCGTCGTCGGTGTTGATGAACGCGATTCCGGCCAAAGTCGCCGGCGTTACCGAAGTGGTCATGGTAGTGCCAACCCCGCGCGGTGAAATCAACGAACTGGTGCTGGCCGCGGCCTGCATCGCCGGCGTTGACCGCGTGTTCACCATCGGTGGCGCTCAAGCCGTTGCTGCATTGGCTTACGGCACCGAAAGCGTGCCGAAGGTCGATAAAGTGGTCGGCCCGGGCAACATTTATGTCGCCACCGCCAAGCGCCACGTGTTTGGCCAGGTCGGTATCGACATGATTGCCGGCCCGTCCGAAATCCTCGTGGTGTGCGACGGCCAGACTGATCCGGACTGGATCGCCATGGACCTGTTCTCCCAGGCCGAGCACGACGAAGACGCCCAGGCAATCCTGGTCAGCCCCGACGCCGAGTTCCTCGACAAGGTCGCTGCGAGCATCACCAAGCTGATGCCGACCATGGAGCGCGCCGCTATCATCGAGACCTCGATCAATGGGCGTGGGGCGCTGATCAAGGTGCGCGACATGGAGCAAGCCATCGAAGTCGCCAACCGCATCGCGCCGGAGCACCTCGAATTGTCTGTCGCCGATCCACAAGCCTGGCTGCCGCAGATCCGCCACGCCGGCGCCATCTTCATGGGCCGCCACACCTCTGAGGCGCTGGGCGATTACTGCGCCGGTCCCAACCACGTGCTGCCGACTTCCGGGACCGCGCGGTTCTCTTCACCCTTGGGTGTGTACGACTTCCAGAAGCGCTCGTCGATCATCTTCTGCTCCGAGCAGGGCGCCTCCGTTCTGGGCAAGACCGCGTCCGTACTGGCCCGTGGCGAGTCGCTGACCGCTCACGCCCGCAGCGCCGAATACCGCATCGCTGACGAACAAAAGGGAAACTGAACATGAGTAAATTCTGGAGTCCGTTCGTCAAGGATCTGGTGCCTTACGTACCGGGCGAGCAGCCGAAGCTGACCAAACTGGTAAAGCTCAATACCAACGAAAACCCGTACGGCCCATCGCCCAAAGCCTTGGTCGCGATGCAAGCCGAACTCAACGACAACCTGCGTCTGTACCCGGACCCGAACAGCGATGTGCTTAAGCAAGCCGTTGCCAGGTATTACGGCGTGCAAGGTAATCAGGTGTTCCTCGGTAATGGTTCCGACGAAGTCCTGGCGCACATTTTCCATGGTCTGCTGCAACACGATCAGCCGCTGCTGTTCCCGGACATCAGCTACAGCTTCTATCCGGTCTACTGCGGGTTGTACGGCATCAAGTTCGACGCGGTGCCGCTGGACGAGCGGTTCCAGATCAACCCGGCGGACTATGCCAAGCCGAACGGCGGGATCATTTTCCCCAACCCGAACGCACCGACCGGTTGCCTGTTGGCGCTGGAAGCGGTGGAGCAGATCCTCAAGGCCAGCCCGGATTCCGTGGTTGTGGTGGACGAGGCTTACATCGATTTCGGCGGTGAAACGGCAATCACCCTGGTAGACCGTTATCCGAATCTGCTGGTGACCCAGACGTTGTCCAAGTCCCGCTCCCTGGCTGGCCTGCGGGTTGGCCTGGCGGTCGGGCATCCGGACTTGATCGAAGCGCTGGAACGCATCAAGAACAGCTTCAACTCCTATCCGCTGGATCGTCTGGCGATTGTCGGAGCGGCTGCGGCGTTCGAGGATCGCGAGTATTTCGACAAGACCTGCCAGTTGGTCATCGACAGTCGCGAGAAGGTTATTGGGCAGTTGCAGGCGAAGGGTTTTGAAGTCCTGCCGTCGGCGGCGAACTTCATTTTTGCCCGTCACCCGCAGCACGATGCGGCAGGCCTGGCGGCGAAGTTGCGTGAGCAAGGTGTAATCGTTCGGCACTTCAAACAGGAACGGATCGCCCAGTTCTTGCGGATATCCATTGGCACGCCAGAGCAGAATCAGGCGTTGATCGATGGTTTAGGCGATCTCTAAAACACCGCTGCCCTCTGTAGGAGCGAGCTTGTTCGCGATGGTTTCTCAGACACAGTGATGTCGACTGATACACCTTCGCGAGCAAGCTCGCTCCTGCAAGGGCTCGTGCGGTTTGCTTAGTTTTCTTCCTTTTCCTTTTCCTTGACCGGAGCCGGCGGCGGACGCAAGCCTATTTCCGCGGTGAGCTTCAATTCCTTGCCGTTGCGCATTACCTGGATCGTGACTTTGTCGGTCGGTTTGATCCGTGCCACCTGGTTCATCGAGCGACGTCCGTCACCAGCCGGTTCGCCGTCGATGGCGAGAATCACGTCGCCCAGTTGCAGGCCGGCTTTTTGCGCCGGACCGTCGCGGAAGATCCCGGCGACCACAATGCCCGGACGCCCCGAGAGACCAAAGGATTCCGCCAGTTCCTGGCTCAGTGGCTGCACTTCAATACCCAGCCAGCCACGAATCACCTGACCGTGCTCGATGATCGACTTCATCACTTCCATGGCCAGTTTGACCGGGATGGCAAAGCCGATGCCCTGGGAGCCACCGGACTTGGAGAAAATCGCCGTGTTGATACCGGTCAGGTTGCCGTTGGCGTCGACCAATGCACCGCCGGAGTTGCCGGGGTTGATGGCGGCGTCCGTCTGGATGAAGTCTTCGTAATTGTTCAGGCCCAACTGATTGCGGCCGGTGGCGCTGATGATGCCCATGGTCACGGTCTGGCCTACGCCGAACGGGTTGCCGATGGCCAGCGCGACGTCGCCGATGCGGATGTTGTCGGAGCGTCCGACGGTGATCGAAGGCAGGGTCTTGAGGTCGATTTTCAGTACCGCGAGATCGGTTTCCGGGTCGCTGCCGATCACTCGGGCCAGGGTTTCACGCCCATCCTTGAGGGCCACCACGATCTGGTCGGCGCCGCTGGTCACGTGGTTGTTGGTCAGGATGTAGCCTTCCGGGCTCATGATCACGCCGGAGCCGAGGCTCGATTCCATGCGCTTCTGCTTGGGCGAGTTGTCGCCGAAGAAGCGCCGGAACTGTGGGTCCTCGAACAGCGGATGGTTGGGTTTGTTGATGACTTTGGTGGTGTACAGGTTCACCACGGACGGCGCGGCGATGGTCACCGCCTCCGCATAAGACACCGGGCCCTGCTGCATGCTGGTGGTCTGCGGGGCCTGTTGCAGGTTCACGTCGAGGCTGGGAAGCCCGACCCACTGCGGGTAACGCTGGATGATTAACAGAGCGACAAGCACGCCGGCCAACAGCGGCCAGCCGGAAAAACGCAGCGCCTTGAGCATTAAGCACGTCCTGAGAGAGTTGCAGGCGGTATGAGACCGCTCATAATGACGCGCATTATACGAGGCCACGCGTGCCTCTGAACGGGATATTTAGGAGTCTTTTATGGCCGTCGCCCTGAGCACCCTGGTCGAAGAAGCCGACCGTTACCTCGGCAGTTCGAAAATTGCCGATTACTGCCCCAACGGCCTGCAGGTCGAAGGGCGGCCGCAGGTGATGCGCATCGTCAGTGGCGTCACGGCCAGTCAGGCCTTGCTCGATGCCGCCGTCGAGGCCAATGCCGATCTGGTACTGGTCCACCACGGTTACTTCTGGAAGGGCGAAAACCCGTGCATCACCGGCATGAAACAGCGTCGCTTGAAGACCTTGCTCAAGCATGACATCAGCCTGCTGTCCTATCACTTGCCGCTGGATCTGCACCCGGATGTTGGCAATAACGTGCAGTTGGCACGTCAACTGGACATAACTGTCGAAGGCCCACTGGACCCCGACAACCTGAAAATTGTTGGCCTGGTCGGCTCGCTGAACGAACCGATGACCCCTCGCGATTTCGCCCGCCGTGTGCAGGAAGTCATGGGACGTGAGCCACTGTTGATTGAAGGCAGCAACATGATCCGTCGGGTCGGCTGGTGCACCGGCGGTGGGCAGGGCTATATCGATCAAGCGGTGTTGGCAGGCGTCGACCTGTACCTCAGCGGCGAGGCGTCGGAGCAAACCTTTCACAGCGCCCGGGAAAACGACATCAGCTTCATCGCTGCCGGTCACCATGCCACCGAACGCTATGGCATTCAGGCGCTGGGCGATTACCTGGCGCGGCGCTTCGCCCTTGAGCACATCTTCATCGATTGCCCGAATCCGATCTGACGGTGAACGCGACACTGTAGGAGCGAGCATGCTCGCGATGAACCTGAGAACAACACTGGGGGTCAGGTTTGCAGCGTTATCGTTGACGACCATCGCGAGCCTGCTCGCTCCTACAGAAGCTCCGTACCGCCCAAACGAGCGGGCATATTCATATGCTCTTTCGATCTAGTTGGCGTCCTGATTAGAAGAGGTCGCTGTGCTAGGATTCCCCGCTCGAACACGGCCCGCTGGCCGTTCATAAGAAAGATTTCGTGAGTAGCCATGGTCGACAAACTGACGCATCTGAAACAGCTGGAGGCGGAAAGCATCCACATCATCCGCGAGGTGGCCGCCGAGTTCGACAACCCGGTGATGCTGTACTCGATCGGTAAAGACTCCGCCGTGATGCTGCACCTGGCACGCAAGGCATTTTTCCCAGGCAAGCTGCCGTTTCCGGTAATGCACGTCGACACCCAGTGGAAATTCCAGGAGATGTACAGCTTCCGCGACAAGATGGTCGCCGAGCTGGGCCTGGACCTGATCACCCACGTTAACCCGGAAGGCGTTGCGCAGGGCATCAACCCGTTCACCCACGGCAGCGCCAAACACACCGACATCATGAAGACCGAAGGCCTGAAACAGGCTCTCGACAAATATGGTTTCGACGCAGCATTCGGCGGTGCCCGTCGCGATGAAGAGAAATCCCGTGCCAAAGAGCGCGTGTACTCGTTCCGCGACAGCAAGCACCGCTGGGACCCGAAAAATCAGCGGCCCGAGTTGTGGAACGTCTACAACGGAAAGGTCAACAAGGGCGAATCCATTCGTGTGTTCCCGTTGTCGAACTGGACCGAGCTGGACATCTGGCAGTACATCTATCTGGAAGGCATCCCGATCGTCCCGCTGTACTTCGCCGCTGAGCGTGAAGTCATCGAGAAGAACGGCACGCTGATCATGATCGACGACGAGCGCATCCTCGAACACCTGAGCGATGAAGACAAAGCCCGCATCGTCAAAAAGAAAGTGCGTTTCCGTACCCTTGGTTGCTACCCGTTGACGGGCGCGGTGGAGTCTGAGGCCGAAAGCCTCACGGACATCATTCAGGAAATGCTCCTGACGCGAACTTCCGAGCGCCAGGGCCGTGTCATCGACCACGATGGCGCCGGCTCCATGGAAGACAAAAAACGTCAGGGTTATTTCTAAGGGGTTGTCATGTCGCACGTATCTGATTTGATCAGCGAGGACATCCTCGCCTACCTGGGCCAGCACGAACGTAAAGAGCTGCTGCGCTTTCTGACCTGCGGTAACGTCGACGACGGCAAGAGCACCCTGATCGGGCGCTTGCTGCACGACTCCAAGATGATCTACGAAGATCACCTGGAAGCGATCACCCGCGACTCGAAAAAAGTCGGCACCACCGGCGAAGACATCGACTTGGCCTTGCTGGTCGACGGCCTGCAGGCCGAGCGTGAGCAAGGCATCACCATCGATGTCGCGTACCGCTATTTCTCCACCGCCAAGCGCAAATTCATCATCGCCGACACCCCCGGCCATGAGCAGTACACCCGCAACATGGCCACCGGTGCGTCCACCTGTGACCTGGCGATCATCCTGGTTGACGCCCGTTACGGCGTGCAGACCCAGACACGTCGCCACAGCTTCATCGCCTCGCTGCTGGGCATCAAGCACATCGTCGTGGCCATCAACAAGATGGACCTCAAGGACTTCGACCAGGGCGTGTTCGAGTCGATCAAGGCCGATTACCTGCAGTTTGCCGAAGGCTTGAAGATGAAGCCCACCACGATGCACTTCGTGCCGATGTCGGCCTTGAAGGGCGACAACGTGGTGAACAAGTCCGAGCGTTCGCCGTGGTACACCGGCCAGTCGCTGATGGAAATTCTCGAGACCGTGGAAGTGGCGGGCGATCGCAACTTCACCGACCTGCGTTTCCCGGTGCAGTACGTCAACCGTCCGAACCTGAATTTCCGCGGTTTCGCCGGCACCCTCGCCAGCGGCATCGTCAAGAAAGGCGACGAAGTGGTTGTGCTGCCGTCGGGCAAGAGCAGCCGCGTGAAATCCATCGTCACCTTCGAAGGTGAGCTGGAGCACGCAGGTCCTGGTCAGGCAGTCACGCTGACCATGGAAGACGAAATCGATATCTCCCGTGGCGACCTGTTGGTGCATGCCGACAACGTGCCGCCGGTGACCGACAGCTTCGAAGCGATGCTGGTGTGGATGGCTGAAGAGCCAATGCTGCCGGGCAAGAAATACGACATCAAACGCGCCACCAGTTACGTGCCGGGCTCCATCGCCAGCATCGTCAACAAGGTCGACGTCAACACGCTCGAAGAAGGCCCGGCCAGCGCGTTGCAGCTCAACGAAATCGGCAAGGTCAAGATCGCGCTCGATGCGCCGATTGCCCTCGACGGTTACGACAGCAACCGCACCACCGGCGCGTTCATCATCATCGACCGCTTGACCAACGGCACCGTTGGCGCGGGCATGATCGTCGCCCAGCCTTTGGCCCATGGCACCAGCACGCACCATGGCAAACTGGCTCACGTCGCCACCGAAGAACGCGCACAGCGCTTCGGTCAGCAACCGGCCACCGTGTTGTTCAGCGGCTTGTCGGGCGCGGGTAAAAGCACCCTGGCGTATGCGGTTGAACGCAAGCTGTTCGACCTGGGTCGTGCGGTGTTCGTGCTCGATGGCCAGAACCTGCGTCACGACCTGAACAAAGGTCTGCCACAGGATCGCGCCGGGCGTACCGAGAACTGGCGTCGTGCCGCGCATGTTGCGCGTCAGTTCAACGAAGCTGGTTTGCTGACCCTGGCAGCGTTCGTTGCGCCGAGTGCCGAAGGTCGTGAACAGGCGAGGGAACTGATCGGCAAGGAGCGTCTGCTGACGGTCTACGTCCAGGCCTCGCCAACCGTTTGCGCCGAGCGTGATCCACAAGGTCTGTACGCGGCAGCCGGGGATAACATCCCGGGCGAATCCTTCCCGTACGACGTGCCGCTGGATGCCGATCTGGTGATCGACACCCAGTCCGTGTCGCTGGAAGAAAGCGTCAAGCAAGTGCTGGATCTGCTGCGTGAGCGTGGTGCGATCTAAGCCTTAGCCGTCAATGAAAAACCCGCCGATGAGTGATCATCAGCGGGTTTTTTGTGTCTTTCAGATCGACAAAAGATCGCAGCCTTCGGCAGCTCCTACAGGATGTACGCCGAACCAATGTAGGAGCTGCCGAAGGCTGCGATCTTTTGATCTTAAATCTTCGGATACTCCCGATGCATCTGTTCCAGCAACGCGTCCTTGTCCTGCCACAGCTGATTGATCCAACCCTGGAATTGAAGTCGGTATTCACCGTCCTGATCGTAGTTCTTACCGATGAACTGCGGCGGAATCTTCAACTTTTCAAAGTGCACCACCACGTCCGCAACGTTCCCGCACAACAAGTCCCAGAAGCCGGGACGCCCGGCAGGGTAGTGGATGGTCACGTTGACCAGCGATTCAAGCTGCTCACCCATGGCATCCAGGACAAAGGCAATGCCGCCGGCCTTGGCCTTGAGCAGATACTTGAACGGTGATTGCTGTTGCTTGTGCTTGCCCTCGGTGAAGCGCGTGCCTTCGACGAAATTGAAGATGCCCACCGGGTTGTTGCGAAACTTCGCACAGGTCTTGCGGGTGGTTTCCAGGTCCTTGCCTTTCTTCTCCGGGTGCTTCTCCAGATAGGTCTTGGAGTAGCGCTTCATGAACGGAAAGCCAAGCGCCCACCACGCCAGACCAATCACCGGTACCCAGATCAGCTCCTGTTTCAGAAAAAACTTCAGCGGCTGAATGTGCCGATTGAGCACGTACTGCAGCACCAGGATATCGACCCAGCTCTGATGGTTGCTGGTGATCAGGTACGAGTGCTGATAGTCCAGGCCTTGCAGGCCGCTGACGTGCCAGCGTGTACGCCGCACCAGATTCATCCAGCCCTTGTTGAGGCTGATCCAGGCTTCGTGGGTGTGGTTCATCAACCAGCCCGCGAGCCGCTGGGTGAGGGCGAACGGCAGCACCTTGACGAGCGCTACACAGAACAGAAACGAGCAAAGCAAAATCGTATTCAGGGCCAACAACAACGCAGCGATCACGCCGCGCAACGGTGCAGGTAGAAAATCCAGCATTTAAACATCCATAGGTCGGTTGGCGGCTTGAATCGCGGTCAACGCGATGGTGTAGACGATATCGTCGACCTGCGCGCCGCGCGGTAAATCGTTCACCGGTTTGCGCAGGCCTTGCAGCATCGGACCGAGGCTGACGCAATCGGCGCTGCGCTGCACGGCTTTGTGGGTGGTGTTGCCGGTGTTGAGGTCGGGGAACACAAACACCGTGGCGCGACCCGCCACCTGACTGTTTGGCGCCAGTTGCCGGGCGACGGTTTCGTTGGCGGCGGCGTCGTACTGCAATGGGCCGTCGATCAGCAGCGAGTTTTGCTGCTCATGGGCAAGGAGGGTCGCTTCGCGGACCTTTTCGACTTCTTCACCACTGGCCGATTCTCCGCTGGAGTAACTGATCATCGCGACCCGTGGCGTGATGCCGAAGGCCGCTGCCGAATCCGCGCTTTGCAGGGCAATCTCGGCCAGTTCGCTGGCACTCGGGTGCGGGTTCATGACGCAGTCACCGTAGACCAGCACTTCTTCGGGAAACAGCATGAAGAACACCGAAGACACCAAGGTGCAGCCCGGCGCCGTTTTAATCAGTTGAAGAGCAGGGCGGATGGTGTTGGCGGTGGAGTGAATGACGCCTGACACCAGGCCATCGACTTCATCCAGCGCCAGCATCATGGTGCCGATCACCACAGTGTCTTCGAGTTGCTGTTCTGCCATCGGGGCGTTGAGGCTTTTGCTCTTGCGCAAGGACACCATCGGCTCGACGTAGCGTTCGCGGATCAAGTCCGGGTCAAGTATTTCCAATCCTGGCGGCAGCTCGATTCCCTGGGCGCGGGCGACGGCTTGCACGTCCTCGGGTTTGGCCAGCAACACGCAGCGTGCGATGCCGCGGGCCTGACAGATTGCCGCGGCTTGTACGGTGAGTGGCTCGCTGCCTTCGGGCAATACAATGCGCTTGTTGGCGGCCTGAGCACGCTGGATCAGTTGATAGCGGAACACCGCGGGTGACAGTCGCATCTCCCTTGGGGTGCCGCATCGCTGGTGCAGCCAGTTGGCGTCCAGATGGCTCGCGACAAAATCGGTGATGATTTCCGCACGCTCGCGGTCGTCGATCGGGATTTCCTTGTTCAGGCCGTTCAACTGGTTGGCGGTGTCGTAGGAGCCGGTGCTCACAGACAATACCGGCAGACCGGCCTGCAGAGCGCCACGGCACAGGTCCATGATGCGCGGGTCGGGCAGGGTGTCGCTGGTCAGCAACAGGCCAGCCAGGGGCACGCCATTCATGGCCGCGAGACTGACGGCGAGGATGATGTCGTCGCGATCGCCGGGGGTCACTACCAGCACACCGGGCTTGAGCAGCTCCACAGTGTTGCGCATGGTGCGGGCGCAGATGATGATCTTGGTCATGCGCCGGGTTTCATAGTCGCCGGCGTTGAGCACCTGGGCCCCCATCAGGTCGGCCACGTCGCGGGTACGCGGGGCGTTCAGCTCCGGTTGGAACGGGATGCAGCCCAGCAGACGGAAATCCCCGCTACGCAGCAACGGCGAATGCTCTTTGAGGCGTGAGGCAAAGGCCTCCATGCTTTCGTCGGTCTTGACCTTGTTGAGGATCACGCCGAGCACCTTCGGGTCCTTCGGTCCACCGAACAATTGTGCCTGCAACTCAACGCGACCAGACAGCTCGGTCAGCACTTCGTTTTCCGGTGCCGAGACCAGGATCACCTCGGCGTCCAGGCTTTTGGCCAAGTGCAAGTTCACCCGTGCGGCGTAACTGGCGCTGCGGGTCGGGACCATGCCTTCGACGATCAGCACGTCCTTGCCGATGGCGGCTTGCTGATAAAGGGTGATGATTTCTTCGAGCAACTCATCCAGCTGACCGTCGCCAAGCATGCGCTCGACATGGGCCAGGCCCAAGGGTTGAGGCGGTTTCAAACCGTGAGTGCGGGCAACCAGTTCAGTGGATCGTTCCGGCCCCGTGTCACCCGGGTGCGGCTGGGCGATGGGCTTGAAAAAACCGACCTTGAGCCCGGCCCGCTCAAGGGTGCGCACCAGCCCGAGGCTGATGGAGGTCAGACCCACACCAAAATCGGTGGGTGCGATAAAAAAAGTTTGCATGCGGATTCTCTGGAGGTGCATGGCAATGGTGCCGGCCTATATCTGGTCGACTACCGAAATTCAGTCGCCAAGGTTATCGCTAACCGAGCCTTGTGCGCACCAACCGCAGTCAAAGCGCTGGCCTATTTTTTCAAGCCGTTGCGCCGGGTCCATGACCCAGGCCCGGGATTGCCAGGGCGGCTGATGTCGCAGGTGTTGGGTATGTCCGCAGGAAAGCTCGGCGACCCAGTGGCCGTCTTCGTCCTGATGGAAGCCGGTGATCGTCGAATCCCGTCTGTCCGGGTTGTGTTCGCTTTCGGACGATTGCTTCGCTAAACTTGGTCTTTCAATATTCTTATGCAAAAGGTCTCGCCCCATGCTGATCGCCGCCAATAAGGCTGTCTCCATCGACTATACCCTGACCAACGACGCTGGTGAGGTCATCGACAGCTCCGCCGGCGGCGCGCCGCTGGTCTACCTGCAAGGCGCAGGCAACATCATCCCGGGCCTGGAAAAAGCCCTGGAAGGCAAGGCTGTCGGCGACGAACTGACTGTAGCCGTTGAACCTGAAGACGCTTACGGCGAATACGCTGCAGAACTGGTCAGCACCCTGAGCCGCAGCATGTTCGAAGGCGTGGATGAGCTGGAAGTGGGCATGCAGTTCCACGCATCCGCTCCGGACGGCCAGATGCAGATCGTGACCATCCGCGATCTGGACGGCGACGATGTCACCGTTGACGGCAACCACCCGTTGGCCGGTCAGCGCCTGAATTTCCAGGTCAAGATCATCGACATCCGTGATGCCAGCCAGGAAGAAATCGCTCATGGTCACGTCCATGGCGAAGGTGGCCATCATCACTGATTTCTGCGCTAAGCTCAGATAACTGGAGAGGCGCCCCGAGGGCGCCTTTTTAGTCTGCGGCCGACACCGCCAAGTGGCTGTTTCGAGAAGAACACGGGAATCTGGAGTACGCCATGAGTGCTTTTCACGACCTTAAACTGACAGCCCTGGATGGACAGGAGCTACCGCTGGCACCCTTCAAAGGGCAAGTCGTGCTGGTAGTCAACGTCGCATCCAAATGTGGCTTGACTCCGCAGTACGCAGCGCTGGAAAACCTCTACCAGCAATTCAAGGCAAAGGGCTTCAGCGTCTTGGGCTTGCCGTGCAACCAGTTTGCCGGGCAGGAACCGGGCAGCGAACAAGAGATCAAGGATTTCTGCAGCCTCAATTATGGCGTGACGTTTCCACTGTCCAGCAAGCTGGAAGTCAACGGGCATGAGCGTCATCAGCTCTATCGCCTGCTGGCTGGCGAGGGCGCGGAATTCCCGGGTGACATCACCTGGAATTTTGAAAAATTCCTGCTGGGCAAGGACGGTCGTGTGTTGGCGCGGTTCTCGCCACGTACGGCGCCGGATGATCCAACCATCGTTCACGCAATAGAAAAAGCCCTGAGCTGATATCTCCCCCCTGTAGGAGCTGGCTTGCCAGTGAATGCGGTGTCCCTGACACACCGCGTCGTCTGATTCGCCAGCAAGCCGGCTCCTACGTTATTGACTATCTTTTAGTGCTAAATCACTGCAATCAATAGTGCTGTTCAATGCGACGGACTCTCCATATTATAGTCGTCATAAAGTCATTCTTCCGTGGAGCGTCCCATGCCCGTACAAGCCCTGTTCAAACCGTTCCACCTCGGCACCCTTGAACTGCCGACTCGCGTCGTCATGGCGCCAATGACCCGTTCCTTCTCCCCGGGCGGTGTACCAAATTCAAAAGTGATCGAGTACTACCGTCGTCGCGCCGCGGCCGGTGTAGGCCTGATCATCACCGAAGGCACAACCGTCGGTCACCAGGCGTCCAATGGCTATCCGAACGTTCCGCATTTCTACGGTGAAGCCGCGCTGGCGGGCTGGAAGAAAGTGGTCGACGCGGTTCACGCCGAAGGCGGCAAGATTGTTCCGCAACTGTGGCACGTGGGCAGCGTGCGCCGTATCGGCACCGAGCCGGATGCCAGCGTGCCGGGTTACGGGCCGTCGGAAAAAGTGAAGGACGGTCAGGTTGTGGTTCACGGCATGACCAAGCAGGATATTCAGGACGTGATTGCCGCGTTCGCTCAAGCGGCCAAGGATGCCCAGAGCATCGGCATGGACGGCGTGGAAATCCACGGCGCCCACGGCTATCTGGTCGATCAGTTCTTCTGGGAAGGCAGCAACCAGCGCACTGACGAGTACGGCGGCAGCCTGGCTAATCGTTCGCGCTTCGCCATCGAATTGATTCAGGCTGTGCGGGCAGCAGTCGGCGAAGGCTTCCCGATCATCTTCCGTTTCTCCCAGTGGAAGCAGCAGGATTACACCGCGCGCCTGGTACAAACGCCGCAAGCCTTGGGTGATTTCCTCAAGCCTCTATCGGATGCCGGCGTGGATATTTTCCACTGCTCGACTCGCCGTTTCTGGGAGCCGGAGTTCGACGGTTCCGAGCTGAACCTGGCGGGCTGGACGCGCCAACTCACCGGCAAACCGACCATCACCGTGGGCAGCGTCGGCCTGGATGGCGAGTTCCTGCAATTCATGGTCAACACCGACAAGGTCGCGCAACCGGCCAGCCTGGAAAAACTGCTGGAGCGCTTGAACAACGAGGAGTTCGATCTGGTAGCGGTCGGCCGTGCGTTGCTGGTGGATCCGGACTGGGCACAGAAAGTGCGCGATGGACGTGAGGAAGACATCCTGCCGTTCAGCCGTGAGGCGTTGATGACGCTGGTTTAAGCGGCGTCTGCTTTGACGCCATCGCCAGCAAGCCGGCTCCTACCAATGTTCGTGATTTCTCAGAACCTGTAGGAGCCGGCTTGCTGGCGATGGCGATCTCAAAAATCACAAAAAATTCAAGGTACAGTCGGTGCATTCAGCACCACCATCTCCCCGGCACAAGCCCCGCGCAACTGCCCTTCGAACTGCTCGATAATCGTCGCCCACCCCTGGCGGCTGGCATGCTGGCGCGCATTCAAGCGTATGCAACGCAAGGTTTCCCTTCCTTCCAATAGCCACACGGCAGCATCGCAAAACGCCTCTTCATCCCCGGGCATCGCCAATACACCGTTGTAGCCATGACGAATGTGCTGGGCCGCCGCTGCCTGATCGTAAGCGACCACGCCAAGCCCCGAAGCAAGTGCCTCAAGCACAACATTGCCGAAGGTTTCGGTCAGGCTGGGAAACAGAAACACATCCCCGCATGCATAGTGGCAGGCCAGCGCTTCACCCCGTTGTGCGCCACAGAAAATTGCCTCGGGCATCTCCCTTTCCAGGGTCTGACGCTGCGGACCGTCACCCACTACGATCAATTTCAGATTGCGCTGTGGATAACTCGACTTGAGCTTATCGAAGGCACGTTTGAGCAGGCCCAGGTTCTTTTCCGGGGCCAGGCGCCCGACGTGGATGATCGCGATGTCATCCTCGGCCAGTCCCCATTGTTCACGCAGCGCGTTCAAGCGTTTGGCCGGGTGAAACAATTGGCTGTCGACCCCGCGAGACAATAACGCCAGACGCTCGAAATGCCGCCGCTCCAGCTCCATGCGCTGGCTGACGCTGGGCACCAGGGTCATGGTCGAGCGGTTGTGAAACCAGCGCAGATAGTGAGTCAGCAGGCGCGTCAGCAAGCCGAAGCCGTACTGATGGGAATACTGCTGGAAATTGGTGTGAAACCCGCTGACCACCGAAATCCCCAGGCGCCGTGCGGCACGCAATGCCGACAGACCCAGCGGTCCTTCGGTGGCGATGTACAACACGTCGGGGCGATGGCGCTTCCAGCGTCGCAACAGCTTGTGCATCGACGACTGACCCCATTGCAAACCGGGATAGCCCGGTAGTGGCCAGCCTCGGCACAGCAACAACTCATCGTCGCTGCTCAGTTGCTGGTCGCAACCTTGACGCGGTCGCACCAATTCGACCTGATGCCCGCGCGCGCGCAAACCGTCGCACAAGCGACCCAGGGTATTGGCCACGCCGTTGATTTCCGGGGGGAAGGTTTCGGTGATCAGGGTGATATGCAGAGCTGTTGTCATGGCCCCAGTGTCGATTGGGGCCATGTCGTCGTTGTGACGGTGGGATGATGGATTTATGAATGCTTCAGCGTTGGGTTACCAGATTCTCGGCGCCGCGCTCACGTACCCAGAACAACGTCGCCCCGGCCACGGCGGCCGGCATCATCAGGATGTTCACCACCGGAATCAGCAGCACCAGATAAACACTGCCGCCGAAACTCATGCTCTGCCAGCGTTTCTCGCGCAGCCAGGCGAGCATTTCGTTCCAGCCCAGTTTGTGGTTGTCCGCCGGGTAGTCGATGTACTGGATCGCCATCATCCACACGCCGAACAGCAGCCACAGGGGGGCTGCAATGATGTTCACCACCGGGATGAAGGACAGAATGAACAGCCCGATGGCCCGCGGCAGAAAGTAGCCGAGCTTGCGCATTTCCCGGGCCAGCGTGCGCGGGATCATCGCAATCAGTTCGCCCCAGCTGAAGGCCGGGAAGTCATCGGTGCCACGCACCACCACTTCGACTTTCTCCGCGAGAAAGCCGTTGAACGGCGCGGCAATGATGTTGGCGAGCATGGTGAAGGTGAAGAACACCATCAACAGCACCAGCACCACGAAAATCGGCCACAAGATGTAACTGAGAAAGCTCAGCCAGTCGGGCAGCGATGGCATCAGCGTATCGACCCACAGACTGAATTGGTGGCCGGCCAGATAGATCAATCCGACGAACAGCACCAGATTGATCGCCAGCGGCAGCAGTACGAACAAACGCAGACTGGGGCTCAACACCAGCTTGAGGCCTTCACGCAGGTATTGCGGGCCTGACAGGACAGGGGCGGGCATAACGTGCTCCGAGCAAAGGGAAAACGCGCCGACCTTACCGGCTTTGCCTTGTGGGTGAAAGCGCGGCAGCAGTATCGACATTCACTGTAACAAAGACGTCTATATAGTCACCGGAATGGGATAGAGACCACCTATGAGCTGGATTGTTAAACCGTATTTCCTTAATCTTCGCCCCCTCGATACGCTGCACCCAATCTTTTTACAGGACGGTCGTGTTCAAGCCTTGCACAAGTGCTTCAACCGTTCTTTTTTATTCCCGCCGGCAATCCGGCGTTCCGCGCCAGGTGTTCCGGGCCGGTCAACAGGAGCAGGTCATGTCTGAAGTCCGTCATTCGCGAGTGATTATTCTCGGTTCCGGCCCCGCCGGTTACAGCGCCGCGGTGTATGCCGCCCGTGCCAACCTCAAGCCACTGCTGATCACCGGCATGCAGGCCGGCGGTCAACTGACCACCACCACCGAAGTCGACAACTGGCCGGGCGACGTCCACGGCCTGACCGGCCCGGCGCTGATGGAACGCATGAAAGAGCACGCCGAACGCTTTGAAACCGAGATCGTGTTTGATCACATCAATGCAGTCGACTTCGCCGCCAAGCCGTACACCCTGACCGGCGACAGCGCGACCTACACCTGTGATGCCCTGATCATCGCTACCGGCGCCAGCGCCCGTTATCTGGGCCTGCCATCCGAAGAAGCGTTCATGGGCAAAGGCGTTTCGGCCTGCGCGACCTGCGACGGGTTCTTCTACCGCAACAAGCCTGTGGCAGTGGTTGGCGGCGGCAACACCGCGGTTGAAGAAGCCCTGTACCTGGCCAACATCGCCAGCAAGGTAACCCTGATCCACCGTCGCGAAACCTTCCGTGCCGAGAAGATCCTGATCGACAAGCTGAACGCCCGCGTTGCCGAAGGCAAGATCGAGCTGAAGCTGAACGCGACCCTGGACGAAGTGCTGGGCGACAACATGGGCGTGACCGGTGCCCGCCTGAAGAACAACGACGGCAGCTTCGACGAAGTGACAGTCGACGGTGTGTTCATCGCCATCGGCCACACCCCGAACACCTCGTTGTTCGAAGGCCAGTTGACCTTGAAAGACGGTTACCTGGTGGTGCAGGGCGGTCGTGAAGGCAACGCCACTGCGACCAACCTGGAAGGCATCTTCGCCGCCGGTGACGTGGCTGACCATGTGTACCGTCAGGCGATCACCTCGGCCGGCGCTGGCTGCATGGCGGCACTGGACGCCGAGCGTTACCTCGACGACCTGCAGAACGCTTGATTCTGCCTTCGTTGAAATGAAAAAACCGGCCTCGGCCGGTTTTTTCATGAGCAACACAGGACAAACCTGTAGGAGCCGGCTTGCTGGCGATGGCGGCACATCTGTCAACATCGACGGTGCCTGACACACCGCTATCGCCAGCAAGCCGGCTCCTACGGGATCGGGTATCAGGTCAGTTTGGCGAGGCACTCCTCGAGAATGTCCAGGCCTTCCTCCAGCACTGTCGCTTCGATAGTCAACGGCGCCAGCAGGCGAATAATGTGGCGTGATTTGCCGCTGGGCATCAGCAGCAGGCCCGCATCCCGCGCGAGGGCCAGCAGTTGGGTCAATTGTGCCGGGGCGGGCGAGCCATCGGTATTGTTCAACTCGATGCCTCGCATGGCGCCGACGCCGGTCAGGCGTCCCAGGTACGGCGTCAGGTTGTTCGCACGCCAGGTTGCATGACGGCCGACAATCGCTTCTTCCTGTTGAGTGCCCCAGGCATGCAGGTTGGCATCGGTCATTTCGTTCAGGGTTGCCAGCGCCGCTGCGCAGGCGATGGGGTTGCCGGAGTAAGTACCACCGAGTCCACCCTTGGGCAGGTTGTCCAGCAGCAACTTGCGCCCGACCACCGCACCCAGCGGTACGCCACCGGCGATGCTTTTGCCCAGCAGGATCAAGTCCGGCTCGATGCCCAGTCGTGAGAACGCAAAACGCTGGCCAGTACGGCCGAAGCCGGACTGAATTTCATCGGCGATCAACACTATCCCTTTGTCGTCACAAAACTTGCGCAGCGTCCTGGCGAATTCCACGTCCATGGTGAGGAATCCCGCTTCGCCCTGCACCGGTTCGACGATGAAACAGGCGACGTCATCGACATCGATTTCAACACTGAACAGACGCTCCATGGCTTTGAGGGCATCGGCGCAGGTCACGTCGTTGTCCTGGCTGGGAAACGGCAGGTGATACACCGGTCCGGGCAGCACACCGACTTTCTGTTTGTAGGGTGCGACCTTGCCGTTGAGATTGAGCGTGGCCAGCGTGCGCCCGTGGAAGGCGCCGTCGAAGGCGATCACCGCGCTGCGGCCGGTGGCGCCACGGACGATCTTCAGGGCATTTTCCGCCGCTTCCGCACCGCTGTTGGTGAGCATCCCGCTGACCGGGTAATCCACCGGGATGAACGCGCTCAGGCGATCCATCAGTTCGATGTAAGGCACATGGGGTGCAGCGTTAAACGCGTAGTGGGTCAGCCGGGTGGCCTGTTCACGAATGGCCTCGACGATGCGCGGATGGCAATGGCCGAGGTTCAGCACGCCGATGCCGCCGACAAAGTCGATGTAGCGTTTGCCATCGGTATCCCAGACCTCGGCGTTCTTGCCGTGGCTGAGCGTGACAGGGTGAACGATGTTGATCGACTGGCTGATGGTTTCGCTGCGCATGAAGGGCCGGCTCGGAAGATGAAGGACTTCTTTTTATCTAAGCCGTGAGCGGGGGGGCGGGGCAAACGAAATAAAGTTGCCGAGTCAATCTTAAAAGTCGGGTTGTACTGTCGATCATCTGTAGGAGCGAGCCTGCTCGCGATGGTCGTGAACGATAACGCTGGGAGCCTGATACCCCGCAGCATTCTCAGGTTCATCGCGAGCAGGCTCGCTCCTGCAATTTGAATCAGCGGCGTGTCAGCGGCTGTTGGGTGAACTTTACACCGGCCAGGCCGTGGGCAATCAATGCGCGGATGTTGGCGTGATCGCTGCCTTCTGGTGTTGCCACCACGGAACGGTAGTGCTCACCAAAGGCCAGCAGCGCTTCTTCATCGCTCAGACCTTCCAGCAGTGCCAGACCCAGGGTCTTGCACGAACCTTCGTTCTGCCCGGCCGCGTTTTCCACGCCGCCGTTGTTGAAAGCCTGAGGTTGGTAATCGTAACCGGCGGCAATGAACGCCAGGGTATCGGCGAAAGCATGTTCGCCGCTCTTGAGGCTGGCGCGCAGGGTGTTCAAATCACTCATTGGGTTTTCCTTTGGCAAACGCCGCCTGTTGTTCGGCGCTGGCTTCTTGCTGAAATTGGGCTTTCCAGTCGGCGTACGGCATGCCGTAAACCACTTCGCGGGCGTCATCGAGGCTGACCTCGATCTGGCGCTCGTCGGCGGCTGCCTTGTACCACTTCGACAGGCAGTTGCGGCAGAAACCCGAGAGGTTCATCAGGTCGATGTTCTGCACATCCTTGCGGCTGTCCAGATGGGCCACCAGCCGGCGAAAGGCGGCGGCTTCGAGTTCCAGGCGTTGTTGATCGGTCATGGCGGTCTCTGCGAGACAGCTTCAAACGGCGCGCTTGAAGCTGCAAGTTGGATGGCGGTGGCTGCAAGTTTACAGCCTGGCGCTTGTGGCTTGAAGCTAGCGGCTCGCTGCAAGCGTAATCGACACCGACTCGGCAAATCGCAGGGCGTGAGGCTTGTCGACCTCGACCTCGGCATACAACACCGATTCATTGGTCATCACCAGGTCGAGGATTTCCTGGGTCAGGCGTTCGAGCAGGGCAAAGCGATTGCCCTCGACGTGCGCAATGATCGCCTTGGTGATGGTCCGGTAGTTCAGCGCATGGTCGATGTCGTTGTCGCGCACGGCTTCCTGGGCTGCGTAGAGAATGGTCAGGTTGATCAACACATCCTGCTTGTTGAGGATTTCATCCTCGTTGATACCGATGTAGGTGCGCAGGCACAGGTCCTTGACCCGGATACGTGCCATACCTGGTTGAAGTTGTGGCATTACGACTTGCTCCGTCCAATCAATTGCAGGAACTCCTGACGTGTGTTGCTCGACTCGCGAAACGCGCCGAGCATTACCGAGGTGTTCATGGTCGAATTCTGTTTCTCGACGCCGCGCATCATCATGCACATATGCTGTGCCTCAATGACGACGGCAACGCCGGCCGCACCGGTCACCTGCTGCACCGCGTCGGCGATTTGCCGGGTGAGGTTCTCCTGGATCTGCAGGCGGCGGGCGAACATGTCCACCAACCGCGCGATCTTCGACAGGCCCAACACCTTGCCCGTTGGAATATAAGCGACATGCGCCTTGCCGATGAAGGGCAAGAGGTGATGTTCACAGAGCGAATACAGTTCGATGTTGTCGACGATCACCATTTCATCGTTATCGGACGCAAACAGGGCGCCGTTGACGATTTCTTCGACACTTTGATCATAACCATGACAGAGGTACTGCATGGCTTTGGCCGCCCGCTTCGGGGTGTCGCGCAAGCCTTCGCGGTCCGGATTTTCACCGAGGCCGATGAGGATCTCGCGGTAGTTTTGAGACAAGGCGTTCTGATGCAGGAATAACGTCATGGAAGATCCTCGCGGGACACTTATTTGATGTGCCTTCCGCCGTTAACGGTCAGGGTCGTGCCGGTGACATAAGGGTTGTCGAGCAAATAGCGCAGGCTCTGATAAATCACCTCGCTGCCGGGCTCGATGCCCAGCGCGGACTTGGCCAGTGCCTTGGCGCGGTAGGCTTTATCGTCTTCAGGGTTGAACAGTAGCAGCGCGGGGGCGATCCCGTTGACCTTGATGGTCGGCGCGTACTTGGCAGCGAAAGACAGGGTCAGGTTATCGAGCCCGGCTTTGCTGGCGCAATAGCCAATGTGCTTGCTGCTGCCCTTGCGGGTTACGTCATCGCTGATGTGTACGATGTCGGCTGGGCTGGAGCGTTGCAGCAGGTCGCCGCAATGCAGGTTGATCAGGTAGGGCGCCAGCATGTGCACGCTGAACATGCGGGTGAACGCTGCTGCATCGGTGTCCGGGGTTTCGGCCAGCCATTCGGAAGCGTTGTGGACAATGGCGCGCAGGCTGTCGGTATGGGTTTGCAGTTCACTGATGAAAGCGAAAATACCGGCCTCGGTGGAAAAGTCTGCGAACACCGCAATTGCGCCCTTGTCACGTAGGGCTTGCACCCCGGCGCGTTCGCTGCGGTAGCTGAAGATGACGCGATGGCCGTCTTCCAGCAGTCGTTGGGCGCAGTGCAGGCCGACCCGCTGGCCGGCACCAGTGATGAGAATGGGAGCAGCAAGAGAAGTCATGAACGGCTCGCGTCGCGGTAAGAGCAAAACTATACCAGCGAGGCGTCATGAGTTGTCTGAGAAAAGATCGCAGTCTTGGGCCGCTGCAGCGGAGATTGCGATCTGTCCATCTGTAGGAGCTGGCGAAGCCTGCGATCTTTTTAGCGGTTATGCGGTACCGAGGTAGAGGGCATGGCGCGTGTCGGTGGGCTGTTCAACCAGCCGGCCAGCAAGCGAGTTGACAGGGGAATAAAGAAATAAACCATCAACGGCGTCAGGCACAGGGTACTGATGAATACTCGCGGCAACAGGCTCATGTCACTTAACAACGGCCCGAGCACAAAGTTGAACAGCAGTGATACCGGAAAAAACGCCAGCCAGATCGCCACGGCTTGCTTCCAGCGGGACGGGCGTTGACCTGTCGCGCCGAACCAGCCTTCGATGCCGCTGACCCGATGTTCCGTTGGGTGAGCAAACAGGTCGCTGCCGCGAGCGAGCCAGGCGGTACGTGAGGCGGAATGCTCCCAGGCGTGCAGGGTCGGTTCGTCGGCGAAGCGGAAGATAATCTGGAATTCGTTATCGTCAGGTGGCGGAGCGAGCACGCCAGAGCCCAGATAACCGGGGAAGTCGGTGGCCAATTGTTCGCCTTCGCGCAACCAGGCGATCAGGTCCTGATAACGTCCATCGGCGACGCGACGCGCAACCATCAGTGTGACCGGTGAGGTAGACATTTTGTATCTCCGTATGACAGTTGCGAGACTCCGGATAAGAGTTTCGCCAGGCGCAACGCCGGGGTGATGGGTTGCGTCTCGGAACAAGCAAGGATTATTCCTGATTTTGCCTGCAACGTCTGTGACGTTTGTGCTCGTTCACGGCATTGAGATTTTACGGAATTTTTACGGACTCGGGCGTTAGAATAAGAATTGGACGATACATGGACGTTTAAAAAGATGCCCGGACTGACTGACGTAATTTCAGGTGTACCGCAGGCCTCATCTCTTGAAAATGAAGAGTTGTTTCCGATTCGCGAGGTTTCACGACTGACCGGAGTGAACCCCGTGACGCTTAGGGCGTGGGAGCGCCGCTATGCGCTGATCGTACCTATCCGCACCGAAAGCGGGCACCGGTTGTATTCGATGACCGATATCGAGCGCATCCGCAGCATTCTGGATTGGATTGAGCGCGGTGTTGCCGTGAGCAAAATCGGTAAGATCCTCGCCAAGACAACGCCTCTCAAGGCGCTGTCGCATATCATTCCAAGCGACCTGGTCCAGGCCGATTATGCGCAATGGCAGCAACAGGTCCAAGCGGCGGTGAGTGCTTTTGACGAAGCTCAACTGGAGCAGATCTACGGTCAGATTTTTTCCAGTTATCCCGTTACGATCGTGTTCCAGGACATCCTGATCCCCCTTTGGAAGCAGATGTTGTTGCACCAGGACGCGTTCGGCAATACCAGTGAATGGCTATTTTTTGATGGTTTTCTTCGTTCTCGCGTGTTGCAACGCCTGTTGCTGGTCCGGGGGCTGCAGCCTCGGCGCGTGATTGTCTGCGCGCTGTTCGACCAGTGTCGTGAGCTTGAATTACTGATGACAGCATTGTTTTTGAGCAGTGTCGATTCTGCTATTCAGCTTTTGGCGATCGGCCAGCCATTCGAGGAGTTGCCCTTGATTTGCGAGCGGGTCAAACCGCACACGCTGGTGCTGTTATCCAATCAAGCGCCAACATCGGAACTGCCAAGGCGCTTGAATCGCCTGGCGATGAGCCTTGAATGTCAGGTGCTGTTGGCCGGCGATGCAGCCGATCTGGCGCAGGACAGCCTTGCCGGGTCGTCCATTGGCTGTCTGGGAAGTGAGGGCAGTATCATGCGCCAGCGTCTGAAGCAGTTCCTGGCAGGCAAGCTCGATACGTGACGCTTAAAGATGCAGCGAGGGATGAGTCAGGCGATGCTGTTGCAGGATGTACTGGCGCAGCCGCTCGGTTTCGTCGGTGTCGCTTTGGTTAAGTTCGTAGGCGAAGTAACCCTGATCGGTTTCTTTCTCCAAAGCACCGCGCAACGCAATCCGTTCATAGCCTGACGGACTGAACCACAAAGCGAAGTGTTTCGGTGGCTTGGTCTTGTTGCGCATCTCCAGCAAGACCCCTTTGCATGACACCTCGTGCACCCACATCGCGCCGGGTTGGCCCTTGGCATTTTCCAGAGCGACAGGCTCATCGAGCACAAGGCGCCATGGCCGGACCATCGGTCCGTCTTCATAAATGCTGGGAACACCGAGACGCAAGTGCATTGCGTGAAACTCGTCTTCCACCAAATGCAGGGGGAAGGTCATTTGCTGATTTTCGAAATTGGCATGGATAGTGACTTGCTCATGCGCGGCCAGGCGCGTGAGCAAGTCGCGGATCTGCGATCCACCATTAACGAGCAGGCTCGACGTTGCATCCCGCGCATTCAGCTGCGGGTTGTGCTGCATGGTCTGGATGAAATCCAGCTCATCCTGGGTCAGGAGTGCGTCGCGATGCATGGCCAACTCGAAAGATATAGTTACAAAGGCATTGGTGATTGTAGTTAATGACAATTAATTCGCTGATTTGTTTTGGCCGTTCGTCGCTTTCAATGCAGCCAGTTCGGCTTGTACTTCGGCCAACTGTGCTTCGAGTTGCTCAACTCGCTGCTGTGCCTTGACCTGGACCGTGACGTCCTTTTGCACACCAACGAAATAAACCTGGTTATCGCTTGGATTCTTTACCGTCGAAAGGGACAGCTCATTCCAGAAGGGAGTGCCATCCTTGCGATAGTTTCGCAGGATTTCCCGGCACGAACCTTCACTGTCCAATGCGGTGCGAATCAGTGGCAAGGCCTCCTGATCACGGTCGCCGGATTGAAGAAAGCGGCAATCCTGGTAAAGGATCTCTTCGCTGGTATAGCCCGTCAGCCGTTCGAACGCTGGATTGACGTAGATCAGAATCTTGTCCTGCTCGCCTTCCTTCTCGGCGATCACGATGCCGTCGTTGGAAGCGTTAATCACCATTTGCAGCAGTTGTGCGTTAATCATCGAGGCGTCCTTTGCTGATTGATTGTCGATTGCATTCTAAGAGAACAATCTCGGACGTGCTGTTAATATCCCGGTCTTTCACTCGGATTCAGGATCAGATTGATGAAAGTCGCCATCATTTCCGGCTCGGTGTACGGCACGGCTGAAGAAGTCGCCCGGCACGCGGCCAAAATTTTGAAGGATGCCGGGTTCGATACCTGGCACAACCCGCGTGGGACCCTTGCCGATGTTCAGGCTTTTGCTCCCGAAGCTTTTTTGGCTGTGACGTCGACCACCGGCATGGGCGAGTTGCCGGACAACCTGCAACCGTTGTATTCGACGATTCGTGACCAGTTGCCAGCGGCCTGGCGTGGTTTGCCGGGTGCGGTGATCGGCTTGGGTGATGCCAGTTACGGCGACACCTTTTGCGGTGGCGGCGAGCAGATGCGTGAATTATTTGGTGAGCTGGGCGTGCGTGAAGTCCTGCCAATGCTGCGTCTGGACGCCAGTGAAAGCGTGACCCCTGAAACCGACGCCGAGCCTTGGCTGGCGGAGCTGATCAACGCATTGCGCACCTGACAGTGTCCCGACGGCAAAGCCGGTCAGGGTTCTGACAGTGCGCTGCAAACGGCGCGTCTGGCCATCTCAGACGTCGGTACTCTGACACGGCTCCAGCGTCCTCGGCGTACTGACTCGCCAGGCCATCAAGCTGGCTGCCAATGCAAGTACACGAACCCGGTGGGGTGACTAGACTCGGTATCTATTGCAAACACTCCATAATAAAAAGACCGGGGTTCCTCGCCGTGAACGTAGCCCTCGCCCAATCGCCACACAGTCTCAAAGACCGGGTCAATGCCGCCGAATGGCAAGCCTGCGTCGATCTCGCTGCCTGCTGCCGACTGGTTGCGCAACATGGCTGGGACGATCTGATCTTCACCCACATCTTGGCCAAAGTACCTTGCACTGAAGATTTCCTGATCAATCCGTTCGGGCTGTCGTTTCTTGCGGATGTTGCCAAAAGTGCTCAAGGAATGGGCGGAGCGCTTGCCTGGCCGGCGCTGCTGCGCAAACTCGATAAACTGGACCCGGGTTATAAACACTAATGGCACTCGCCGAGATTCCCCTGTGTGTCTGGCGCAAACGCAGCCAGACGTTCGTCTTCCGTGGTTATACCGTCCATTACTGGACGGCAGGGCAAGGTGAGCCGTTGTTGCTCATACACGGATTTCCCACCGCCAGTTGGGACTGGCATTACCTTTGGCAGCCGCTGACCCAGCGTTATCGCGTGATCGCCTGCGACATGCTCGGCTTCGGCGATTCGGCCAAACCGGCGAATCACGAGTACAGCCTGCTGGAGCAAGCAGATCTGCAACAGGCATTGCTCGCTCACTTGAATGTCGAACAACCGGTGCACCTGTTGGCTCACGACTACGGCGACAGCGTGGCCCAGGAGCTTTTGGCGCGGCATTACGAGTCGTGCAGGCAACTGGCCAGTTGCGTGTTTCTCAACGGTGGCCTGTTTCCTGAAACCCATCGACCGGTGCTGATGCAAAAACTCCTGCTCAGTCCGCTGGGCTGGATGATCGGCCGCGCGTTCAGTCGAGACGGGCTGGTGAAAAGTTTTCAGCAGATTTTCGGACCGCAGACCCGCCCCAGCGAAAGTGAGATGGATGATTTCTGGAGCCTGGTCGAGTGTCATCGCGGGCCACGGATCATGCACAAGCTGATTGGTTACATCCCCGAGCGCCGTGTATGGCGCGACCGTTGGGTGAGCGCGATGCAACGGGGTGAGGTGCCAATGCGGTTGATCGATGGCGAAGTCGATCCGGTTTCCGGCGCGCACATGGTCGAGCGTTATCGGGAGTTGATTGCGGACGCAGACACGGTCCTGTTGCCCGGGATTGGTCACTACCCACAGATTGAGGCGCCGAGCATGGTGCTCAAGCATTACCTGGCATTTCGAGATCAATTACTTTCGGCGGAACGCAAGGTGGCGTGTTCCTGAAAAGATCGCAGCCTTCGGCAGCTCCTACGCAGATAGGCAAGCACCCTGTAGGAGCTGCCGAAGGCTGCGATCTTTGAAAACCCTCACGCATCATCCCCCAGCCTTATCGCGCACCATTCAGCCTCCCCTGTGTTCATTGTGACTCGCTGCGCAGTGCCTGACACTCGGCCCCAATGTCCCTTGGCCTGCTGGAGTCCCTCCCATGAATGAGTCTGTGCGTTTCGAAGATAAGGTCGTGATCATCACCGGTGCCGGTGGTGGCCTGGGACGGGCCCATGCGCTGCTGTTCGCCAGGCAGGGTGCCAAAGTGCTGGTCAACGATCTTGGCGGTTCGGCTCAGGGTGAAGGCGCCAACGCTTCGGCCGCTGATCGCGTGGTGGCGGAAATCCGCGAGGCCGGTGGCATTGCCGAAGCCAACCACGACTCGGTCACCGACGGCGACAAACTGGTCCAGAATGCCCTCGACGTTTTCGGCCGTGTCGATGTCGTGGTCAATAACGCCGGGATCCTGCGGGACAAGACCTTCCACAAAATGGATGATGCCGACTGGGACCTGGTTTACCGCGTCCACGTCGAAGGCGCCTACAAAGTTACCCGCGCCGCCTGGCCGCACATGCGCGAGCGAAACTACGGCCGTGTGATCTTCACCGCGTCCACCTCTGGCATCTACGGCAATTTCGGCCAGTCCAACTACGGCATGGCGAAGCTCGGCCTCTACGGCCTGACCCGCACGCTGGCCATCGAGGGCCGCAAGAACAACATCCTGGTCAACGCCATCGCTCCTACTGGCGGTACGCGGATGACCGAAGGCCTGATCCCGCCACAAGTTTTCGAGCAACTCAAACCGGAACTGGTCAGCCCACTGGTGGTGTACCTCGCCAGCGAAAACTGCCAGGAAACCTCCGGCCTCTTCGAAATCGGCGGCGGCTGGATGGGCAAGGTACGCTGGGAGCGAAGCCTCGGCGTTGGATTCGATCCACGGGCCGGATTTTCTCCGGAAGACGTGGCGGCGAACTGGCAGCAGATTTGCGATTTTGAAGGCGCAGCGCATCCGAAAGACAACATTGAAGCGTTGAAGGAAATGATGGCGAACTTGCAGAAGTATTCGCTCTGACGCCGTGGGCAAGGTCGCGCTGAATGACCTTGCCGCTGCTGTACGTCAATCAATAAGGTTTATCGGCATTGTTCATCCAGGAAAGTATTTGGACACCAATGCCGCCAGATTGGCTGCTGTTTGCGTATCCATCACGCCATCGTAATTTTCCGGGCGAAAGTGCAGCTGAAATGCCCGGACCAATTGCTGGAAGCCAGTTTCGCTCGACGCCTGCGCCACATCGTAACCGTAGGCTTTGAACTGTCGCAGCAATTCACTCCGGGCCGGAAGGCCGCAGGAATCGAATCGTTGGAGGAAGTCATCCCGGGTCGCCTCATCAAACCAGGCACCGACGCCTTTCAAATAAAGCGCGTGCCAAGGAAGCATCGGCCCCGGATCGCTTTTACGACCGACCGCGATATCGGAATGGCCCAGCACCTGTGTCGGGGTGATATCCGGGTATCGCTTGAGGATATTCAACGCCAGTTGTTCGATCGCAGCAATTTGCTCGCAGTGATACGGCGGGAACGTAAAAGCCCCTTCGCTGAACGACGCCAGGTTGACTACTTCAATGCCGATGGACGTGTCGTTCAGATTGCTGCGATTACCCCACTGACTGACACCCGCGTGCCAGGCCCGCTGGGTTTCATCCACAAGGTTGAACACTTCCTGCTCGGTATAACCGGCTTTCAAATAGCTGGGATCAGTGATGTCCGGAACAAGATAGTGCGCGCTGACATTGGGACCGGTCAGGGCATTGATGGAACTGGAAAAGTTACCAGCTGTGTAATGAAGTATCAAAAAGCGTACGCGGCTGTTAAAGCTTCGGTTTGAACGATGTTGGTTGTAATTGATGGGTTTCATAAAAGTTACTCGTCGTAAATAGTTGAGTCGCCAGTCGAAGATAAAAATGACTGGCTTGCTATTCACCTTAATTGCTTGAGTACCTTGGGTGATTACATATGTATGTAGGGTTTTTCTGATGATTATGTAGGTGTGTGAATGAGGATGTTTTGCAGTTGTTAGTTGTCAGGCAGCGAAGTTATTAAAATGGTTACCATAAAAAAGGCCGCTGCAAACGCAGCGGCCAATAAGACGTTTGATCCAGGAGCTACAAATCAACGTCAGTGTACCCAGGGTGATGAACCGAAACTTTCAGCTCATCTGAAGTCTTTCAGCGATGGCAGATGCCGTTGCCGGGCTTTCAGCGATATTCCGTGAAAGCCCGACAAGAATAAGCCCTTGGTCACGAAGGAAAAATACTGATTCCGGACATGCACTGTTGCAGCCCCGGCAATAGTCAGGGTTTCTGTGTCTAACGCCTGGGTGATGCCGCTGTGCCAGTCATCCTTTAGAGCTACACCGCGAATACCTCCTTGGTGCGCTTATCGACCCCGTTGCCCGGCAGTAGGGTGAGGTCTTCTGTCACTCACCGGGGAAGACGCATGACAAAAACAACAATGCGCGCCATCTTCACGCCGCAAGCGCTGGCCGCAGCGGTGGCCTTGGGTTGCTGTGCTCAGGCACAGGCTGTTTCGTTCAACATCGGGGAAATCGAAGGCACGTTCGACTCTTCGCTGGCGGTCGGCGCGAGTTGGGGAATGCGCGATGCCGATGATGCCCTGGTGGGCACGGTCAATGGTGGTTCCGGCCAGGCGTCGACCGGTGACGACGGGCGACTCAACTTCAAGAAAGGCGAAACCTTCTCGAAGATCTTCAAGGGGATTCACGACCTTGAACTGAAGTACGGCGACACCGGTATGTTCGTGCGTGGCAAGTACTGGTACGACTTCGAGCTGAAGGACGAAGACCGCGAGTTCAAACCCATCAGCGATCACGGGCGCAAGGAGGGTGCCAAATCCTCCGGCGGGCAGATCCTCGACGCCTTCGTCTACCACAACTACTCCATCGCCGATCTGCCGGGCACTGCGCGTGTCGGCAAGCAAGTGGTCAGTTGGGGCGAAAGTACCTTCATCGGCAACTCGATCAACAGCATCAACCCGGTCGACGTGTCCGCTTTTCGTCGTCCCGGCGCCGAGATCAAGGAGGGCCTGATTCCGGTGAACATGCTGTTCGCCTCCCAGGGCCTGACAGACAAGTTGACCGTAGAAGGCTTCTATCAACTGGAGTGGGACCAGACCGTTGTCGATAACTGCGGCACCTTCTTCGGTGTCGATGTGGTGGCCGATGGCTGCACCAAGGGCTACACAGTCGCCAGTCCGGCCATTGCACCCTTGCAGCCGATTGCCGCGGCGTTTGGTCAGGGTTTTGAAGTTACCCGCGAAGGCGTAGTCGTGCCACGTGGCAGTGACCGGGATGCGCGGGATTCCGGGCAATGGGGCACGGCGTTGCGTTGGCTGGGAGACGACACAGAGTACGGCCTGTACTTCATGAACTACCACAGCCGCACGCCCAACGTCGGGACGACGACGGCCGGCCTCGGCACGCTGGCGAGCATTCCGGGGATTGTTGCCACCGCCAACCGTATCGCCCCCGGCAGCGGTTCGGGTCTGGCCCAAAGTGTGATGCTCGGTCGCGGTCAGTACTACCTCGAATACCCGGAGGATATTCGTCTCTATGGCGCGAGTTTCTCCACGACCCTGCCCACCGGCACCGCATGGACCGGCGAAATCAGCTATCGCCCCAACGCACCCGTTCAGGTCAACACCAACGACCTGACGCTGGCCATGCTCAATCCGATCGCGGGCGGCGCGGCATCACCCATTGCAACTTCGCCAGGCGCCGACAACAAAGGTTACCGCCGCAAGGAAGTGACGCAGATCCAGAGCACCCTGACGCACTTCATCGATCAAATCGCCGGCGCGGATCGCCTGACACTGGTAGGCGAGGCAGGGGTGGTGCGGGTCGGTGGCCTGGAGTCGCGCAGCAAGCTGCGCTATGGCCGCGACTCGGTGTACGGACAGTATGGATTCGGCGGGGACACCGACGGTTTCGTGACTTCGACGTCGTGGGGTTATCGCGCCCGGGCCATCCTTGACTACAACAACCTGATCGCCGGGATCAACATGCGCCCCAACCTGTCGTGGTCCCATGACGTCAACGGCTACGGTCCCAACGGACTTTTCAACGAGGGTGCCAAGGCCGTCAGCCTCGGCGTCGATGCGGATTACCGCAACACCTACACCGCGAGCCTCAGTTACACCGACTTTTTTGGTGGCGATTACAACGTCCTCGAAGATCGCGACTTCGTGGCGCTGAGCTTTGGCGTGAACTTCTGATCTGGCTGAAAAGGATGATTTCAATGCGCAAGATGATTCTGCAATTGGGCACCGTTCTGACCCTGAGCCTGCTCGCCGCAAACGTGATGGCCGCTGTCTCGGCGCAAGAAGCCAACAAGCTTGGCACCAGCCTCACCCCCTTGGGTGCCGAGAAAGCCGGTAATGCCGATGGCTCGATTCCGGCCTGGACCGGTGGTATCCCGAAAAACGCTGGCGCGGTAGACAGCAAAGGTTTTCTGGCCGACCCGTTCGCCAACGAGAAACCGTTGTTTACCATCACCGCGGCCACGGTCGACAAGTACAAGGACAAACTCTCTGACGGCCAGATAGCGATGTTCAAACGCTATCCCGAGACCTACAGGATTCCGGTCTATCCGAGCCATCGGACGGTGGCCCTGCCAAGCGAAATTTATGAGTCTGCCAAGCGCAGTGCGCTGAACGTAACACCGATCAACGACGGTAACGGCCTGGCCAACTTCACCGGCAATCGCTACTACGCCTTCCCGATTCCGAAGAACGGCGTGGAGGTGATCTGGAACCACGTTACCCGATATCACGGTGGCAATCTGCGCCGCACCATCACCCAGGCAACGCCGCAGTCCAATGGTGATTTCACCGTGATCCGCTTCAAGGATGAAGTTGCCGTGCCTTCGCTACTCGGCGATTTGAAGCCCGGCAGCGACGACAACGTCCTCAATTATTTCAAGCAGGAAGTCACCGCGCCTGCGCGTCTGGCGGGCAACGTGTTGCTGGTTCACGAGACCCTCGATCAGGTCCAGGAGCCGCGCAAAGCCTGGATCTACAACGCCGGACAGCGTCGGGTGCGACGTGCACCGCAGGTGGCCTATGACGGCGTCGGCACCTCGTCCGATGGCCTGCGTACCACCGATAACTTCGACATGTTCTCCGGCGCGCCGGATCGCTACGACTGGAAGCTGATCGGCAAGAAGGAAATGTACATCCCCTACAACAGCTACAAACTCGATTCGCCGAACCTCAAGTACACCGATGTGATCAAGGCCGGGCACATCAATCAGGACCTCACTCGCTACGAATTGCACCGGGTCTGGGAAGTCGTCGCCACGGTCAAGCCGAACGAGCGGCACGTCTATGCCAAGCGCCATATGTACATCGACGAAGACAGTTGGCAGGTGGCGCTGGCTGATCATTACGATGGTCGTGGCCAGCTCTGGCGTGTTGCCGAAGGGCATGCCCAGTTCTATTACGATCATCAAGTGCCGGCCTACACCGTCGAGGCGCTCTACGACCTGATTGCCGGTCGATACATTGCCCTGGGGATGAAGAACGAGGAGAAGCGCAGCTTCGAATTCAACATCGCTGCAAAGGCGGGGGACTACACGCCTGCGGCCCTGCGGAGTACGGGGGTGCGGTAGTCGTCCTACAGGCTCTTACACAAGAAGGTGACTTTTCGGTCACCTTTTTTATAGGGGCTGATCAGTGTGTTGAATACTTCTTCAACAAGCGCTCGGGAGAGGTCTAGGGTGGCGCCAGAATTATAAAAAAGGCGCATCACAATGACTGCCATGACGTACTGTCTGGACCGTCCTGGAATACTGCCCCGATTGTCGTCGCATCACCTGTCTCGCGAGCGTCTGGTCGAGCCACTTTTGGCCTCGACGGCGCGGGTGAAGCTGCTGTGCGCGCCGGCCGGTAGTGGCAAGAGCGCGCTGCTGACCGAATGTCTGTTGCGGGCACCGCAGTCCTGTCGAGTCAGTTGGCTGTCGTTGGCGGGGGAGTCGCTAAGCGCGAGCGATTTTCTATTGCGCCTGTCGCAAGCGCTGGGTCTGGATTGCGTCAATGAGTCGGGAATGCTCGCGCATCTGACGCGATTGCAGGCGCCGACCTGGCTTTTCCTCGATGATTACTGCCGCACGGCCAACCCGGAACTCGATCGAATGCTCGATCGCCTGTTGTCCCTTGGCAACCCTGCGCTGACCTGGTGGCTGGGATCTCGTCGACGACCTCCCTGCAACTGGCCGCGACTGCTGCTGGATGATGAGTTGTACGAGTGCGAAGGCCGGACGCTGGCTTTCACCGAGGTTGAGGTCGTGCAGTTGCTGGGTCATGTCGAGTCGACCCTGGCAGCACAAACCGCCAGAAGGGTTGTTGAGCGCAGTGGTGGCTGGTGCGCTGGCGTGCGGATCGCATTGCTTGAGGGTTGTCCCTGGTCGGGTGAGCAGAGCCGCTCGGCGACACTGCTCGATTATCTGCAACACGAGTTGTTCAACACCTTGCCGTCGGAATTGGTTGAGGTCTGGCAAGTGTTGGTTCATCTGCCACGGTTCAATGCCAGCTTGTGCGAGCATCTGTTCGGAGCGGGCGAGGGGGCTCAGTGGTTGCAAGCGTTGCAGGAAATGGGGTGCTTCATCGAACCTTGGGAAGACTCTGTCGAATGGTTGCGAGTCTTCGAGCCACTGGCCCGAACGATACGTGAAGAGCCGGCGTCGGCCGGGCGATCCTGGCATCGCCGCGCTTGCCAATGGTTCTGCGCCAATGAGGATTGGCAGGGGGCGTTCGAACAGGCATTGCTGGCACAGGAGCACGAGGTTGCGGTCAGTCTTTTGCAACACTTCAGCTTTGAGCATTTGTTCAAGCGTCAGAACGTCGGCTTGTTACTCAAACTGCACGAGTACCTCGGTGAACAATTGACTCTGGGTACACCGCAACGGGTGGGATTGATCACGGCAGCGTTGCTGTTTGCCGGGCGTTTTGAGCAGGCGGCTGCGTGCATTGCACAACTGTCACGTTTCACCCCGCAACCGACCGCGTCCTTGCAACGGCAATTATTGGCGCGCTGGCAGGCTCAGCAAGGTTGGTTGTTGCATTTGCAGGGGCGCATGCCAGCCGCGCGAACGCACTTTATTGAAGCCTTGGACGCACTGGCTGCCGATGCCTGGCCAGCGCGTTTGTTATGCCTGTCGGGGCTGACTCAGCAAGCGTTGCTCATTGCCGACCTCGACGCCGCACAGATTTTCAATCGTGACGCGTTGTGCCTGGCTCGAGCGCAAGGTTCATTACTGTTTGAAGGTCTGCTGCAACTCGATCACGCGCAATTGCTGGAACAGCGCGGAGCACCGCGTCGAGCCGAAGATTTGTTGGCAGATATCGATTCGATGCTGAGGCGTCAGGCGGATCGACCGACACCCTTGCTGGGGCGAATCGCCCTACGGCGAGGGCGTTTGGCCCTGTGTCAGGGGCTCGACGAACGGGCCGCTGGTTTTTTTCAGGCCGGCCTCGAAGATTGCCTGCAAAGTCAGGACAAGCACGTATTGTACGGATTTCTCGGGCAGTCGCAGTTGGCGGCCAACCGGGGCGATTACGCCCATGCCTTCGATCGTTTGCGCGAAGCCGAGCGGTTGATGCAGCAACGGCAGATTCCCGATACGGTCTATCGCGGTGTACTGCTGCAAATCAGCAGTCATTTCTGGCTGCAGCAGGGGCGACCGGAGCTGGCACGTGAGGCGCTGACCCGTGTTTTGCGTCATTACCGCGGCCCTCACGCGCGCCAGGCGCCTCCGGCAACGCTGCAGTTGATTCCCCGAATCGAATACCAGTTGATATTGGCCGAAACTCACCTGCAAGTGACGCAAAGTTCCTTGGATCGGCTCAAGGCTTTACGTGAGCATGCGCAGCAACACGCCATGCTGGCGCTGGAAACCGAGCTGCAACTGGCCATTTGCGAGGTGGCGGACCTGACGGGCGAACCGACCGTGGCCAGTTCCGCGCTGGAAACCGGTCTGACCCTGGTCGAGCGTTGTCATGGACAACAGGCATTACGCGACTTGAATTTGCGGCAGCCGAACCTGCTCTGTCGTTTGCGAGGGGAAGAGTCGGTGAGTGCGATGGCAGTGGATGCCAACCTGCTGAGCGGGCGGGAACTGGAGGTGCTGGGCTTGATTGCTCAGGGTAACTCCAATCAGCAAATTGCCGAGCACTTGTTCATCTCATTGCATACGGTTAAAACTCACGCCCGGAGAATCCACAGCAAGTTGGGGGTTGAGCGTCGGACACAAGCTGTTGCGATGGCCAAAAAACTAGGCTTGGTACTACAAGGTTGAGTGGGTAAGTAACAGCTGTTCAAGAGGCGGTAATGAATTAAAATATTTTGTCGGGTGCAGTGAAAAAATTTTTTAAGTTATTATGCCGGTGGCGCTGATAAACAGGCAAATAACATGCTCTGTGACAGGTCGCTATTAATTAATCTGGAGTTGTTGAATCATGGAAGATCTGAGCATAGAACGAGTGCGTGCCATGTTGCATGCAAGGATTGGCGGGCGCGGAATTGATGTCGATAAAGTTTATATCAATGGCGTCCTCTCTTTGGATGATATGTTGGTTTCATATTCTGAAACACTGGTGTCGGCGCTATATTTAAAGTTACAGGAGGGTGAAGTCCCTTATTTCGAAGGCGAACACCTTGGGATTTTTTCCGAGGGCTACACATTTGATTCGAAGTATCGCTTCAAAGGATTGGACTTCGACGAAGTCAATGGATTGGCCTCAAGCATTGCCCGAGTGTTTCTCGGCGAATCCGTAGCCTGATGAAAACGACAGTGCTCACTCGTCAGTAGGCACTGTCTCTCCGTTTAGGCTGTATGTGTTGCGGGTTCAAATCCCATGCGCCAGCTCACCGCGCGGGTGGCGGATAACAAACGCTGCGCCGCCGGTCCGTTCTCATCGGCATGAAACAGCGAGGTCGGTCCTACCACGGTCAGCACGGCCGCGATCTTGCCCATTGCGTTGAACACCGGTGCCGACAGGGCATCCACGCCAGGCATCAATAATCCATGCACGTGATGCAGACCTCGTTGACGGATCTGCTCGCACATTGCCGTATACGCCTGATCGTCCGCCAGCGCGTGCAGGGTGCTGTTGCGCAATTCCTGATCGCGAAGGTCCACGGTTTCAAGCGCAGGCAGATAAGCGCCGAAGACCAACCCCGTGGAGGAACTGAGCAATGGCAGCACCGACCCCAATTGCGTCACTACCGTCACCGCACGCACTGCCGGTTCGATATGCACAACGGTTGCGCCCTGGTTGCCCCACACTGCCACAAAACATGTTTCGTTCAATTCATCGCGCAACTCAGCCAATGGCAGGGCGGCGACTTTCAGCACGTCCATACTGTTGAGGGCCGCGAGTCCGACACGCAAGGCTTCACGGCCCAGACCGTAATGGTTGGTGGCGGCGTTCTGTTCGGCAAAACCGCTGGCAATCAATGCCTGCAAATACCGATGAACCTTGCTTGCCGGCATCTGTACGTGTTCGGCCAGGCGTGACAGCGAGGTGGAGGGCGACAACTCGGCGAGCGCCTTGAGGATGTCGGTGCCGACTTCGGCCGAGCGGACTTTCTGTTTGCCGTTGCTGTCGCTGGTCTTTTCCATGGTGGTGCCGGGATCTCGGGACGAATGGGCGTCTTTATAGCTTGACGGTCAATTCCAATCAAATTACGTTAAGCGTAATTCAATTACGATAAAAATAACCCCGGCGTGCCACAACCTCTCATACAGAGTGATGGGCCATTGCCGACTCCCTGTTCAGGAGGCTCCATGAACTCCGATTCAACCCTGGCCTATCAATCAGGCTTCGGCAACGAATTCAGCAGCGAAGCATTGCCCGGCGCACTGCCCGTCGGCCAGAACTCTCCGCAAAAAGCCCCGTACGGCCTCTTTACTGAACTGTTTTCCGGTACCGCATTCACCATGGCGCGCAGCGAAGCGCGACGGACGTGGATGTACCGCATCCAGCCATCCGCCAATCATCCGGCATTCGTCAAGCTTGACCGGCAGCTGGCCGGAGGCGCGTTGGGTGAAGTGACACCCAATCGCCTGCGCTGGAACCCGCTGGACATTCCTGACGAACCGACCGATTTCATCGACGGCCTGGTGAGCATGGCGGCGAACTCGGGCGCGGATAAGCCGTCCGGAATCAGCATTTACAACTATCGCGCCAACCGCTCTATGGAGCGTGTGTTCTTCAATGCCGACGGTGAATTATTGCTGGTGCCGGAACTGGGACGCCTGCGTATTGCCACTGAGCTCGGCGTGCTGGACCTGGAGCCGCTGGAAATCGCCGTCCTGCCGCGGGGGTTGAAGTTCCGCATCGAATTGCTCGAGCCGCAAGCCCGAGGCTACGTTGCCGAGAACCATGGCGCGCCCCTGCGCCTGCCGGATCTGGGGCCGATCGGCAGTAACGGCCTGGCCAATCCGCGGGATTTTCTGACCCCGGTGGCGGCTTATGAGAACCTGCAACAACCCACGACACTGGTGCAGAAGTTCCTCGGACAGTTGTGGGGTTGCGAGCTCAATCACTCGCCGCTGAATGTGGTGGCCTGGCACGGCAATAACGTGCCGTACAAATATGACCTGCGCCGCTTCAACACGATTGGCACCGTCAGCTTCGATCACCCGGATCCTTCCATTTTCACCGTATTGACGTCGCCGACCAGTGTCCATGGCCTGGCCAATCTCGACTTCGTGATCTTCCCGCCACGCTGGATGGTCGCCGAGAAAACCTTCCGTCCACCTTGGTTCCACCGCAACCTGATGAACGAATTCATGGGCCTGATCAAGGGCGAATACGACGCCAAGGCTGAAGGCTTCGTGCCTGGTGGCGCGTCGTTGCACAGCTGCATGAGCGCCCACGGCCCGGATGGCGAAACCTGCACCAAAGCGATCAACGCTGATCTCAAACCGGCGAAAATCGACAACACCATGGCCTTCATGTTCGAGACCAGCCAGGTGCTGCGTCCTAGTCGTTTCGCCCTGGATTGCCCGCAATTGCAAACTTCTTACGACGCCTGCTGGGCCACATTGCCCGCCACTTTCGACCCGACCCGGAGATAACCCATGACGCAGACTTCCATCACACGCAGCTGGGTTGCTTGCGCTAACGACCATGCTGATTTCCCGCTGCAGAACCTGCCACTGGGCGTGTTCAGCATTCACGGTTCGGCACCGCGCAGCGGTGTGGCCATTGGCGAGCATATCTTTGATCTGCAAGCGGCGCTGGACGCCGGATTGTTCGACGGCGCCGCCAAAGTAGCGGTCGAAGCCACCCGTGGCGGTCAGTTGAACGCTTTCTTTGAACTGGGTCGTGAGGCGCGTGTTGCCCTGCGTGAACGCCTGCTGGAATTGTTCGCCGAGGGCAGCACCCTACACGGCAAGATCGAAGCCCAGGGTGCAAAACTGTTGCCCCTGGCGGCGGATTGCGAGATGCATCTGCCAGCAAAAATCAACGACTACACCGACTTTTACGTCGGTATCGAGCATGCGCAAAACGTCGGCAAGTTGTTCCGCCCGGACAATCCGTTGCTGCCGAACTACAAGTACGTGCCGATCGGTTATCACGGCCGCGCCTCGACCATTCGCCCGTCCGGTACCGACGTGCGCCGCCCGAAAGGCCAGACCTTGCCAGCCGGCCAGACCGAACCGGCCTTTGGCCCGTGTGCGCGCCTTGATTACGAACTGGAACTGGGCATCTGGATCGGTCAGGGCAACGAAATGGGGGACTCCATCGCCATCGGTGACGCTGCCGATCACATTGCCGGATTCTGCCTGCTCAACGACTGGTCCGCGCGGGATATCCAGGCTTGGGAATACCAACCGCTGGGCCCATTCCTGTCGAAGAGTTTCATCACCAGCATCTCGCCGTGGGTGGTGACGGCCGAAGCGCTGGAACCGTTCCGTCGTGCCCAGCCGGCACGCCCGGAAGGTGACCCGCAGCCGCTTCCATATTTGACCGACAAGCACGATCAAGCGGCGGGCGCCTTCGACATCGAACTGGAAGTGCTACTGCTCACCGAAACCATGCGTGAGCAAAATCTGCCGGCCCATCGCCTGACGTTGAGCAACACCCTGCACATGTACTGGACCGTGGCACAAATGGTCGCGCACCACAGTGTCAACGGTTGCCAGTTGCAGGCCGGTGACCTGTTCGGTTCGGGCACCTTGTCGGGGCCGGAAAACGGTCAGTTCGGCAGCCTGCTGGAAATCACCGAAGGCGGTAAAAAGCCGATCGAACTGGCCTCCGGTGAAGTACGTAAATTTCTTGAGGACGGCGACGAAATCATCCTGCGCGGCCGCTGCCGTCGCGAGGGTTTTGTCTCGATCGGTTTCGGCGAGTGCCGTGGCAAAGTGCTGCCGGCACGCTAAGAGGCGCGGGCATGGAACTCTATACCTATTACCGTTCGACTTCGTCCTACCGGGTGCGCATTGTGTTGGCTCTCAAGGGGTTGGATTACCGGGCGCTGGCCATCAATCTGATCGCACCGCAAGGTGGCGAGCATCGGCAACGGCCGTATCTGGACGTCAATCCGCAAGGTCGTGTACCGGCCTTGCGCACCGACGAAGGCCAATTGCTGATTCAGTCACCGGCGATTATCGAGTACCTTGAGGAACGTTATCCACAGGCGCCGTTGCTGGCCAAAGACCTCGCCACTCGCGCCCATGAGCGTGGTGTGGCGGCGGTGATCGGTTGCGATGTGCATCCACTGCACAACGTCAGCGTGCTCAATCAGCTGCGGCAGTTGGGGCAAGAAGAACCGCAGGTAGTCGAGTGGATCGGGCACTGGATCAGCCAGGGGTTGGCGACAGTGGAAAAGTTGATTGCTGATGAAGGTTATTGCTTCGGCGCTGAGCCGGGTCTGGCGGATGTCTACCTGATTCCGCAGTTGTACGCGGCCGAGCGGTTCAACGTTTCCCTTGAGGCTTATCCGCGAATCCGGCGAGTAGCAGCATTGGCGGTCACGCACCCGGCGTTTATCAAGGCGCATCCTGCGAATCAGCCAGATAGCCCTTGATCCTGGATCAAAAGATCGCAGCCTGCGGCAGCTCCTACAACCATTCTCGTAGGAGCTGCCGCAGGCTGCGATCTTATGCTTTTAGTGGACGATGGCATTGGGCGGCAGATGCTCCAGCCGTTCCGTCAGGCGAATTCGCTGGATCGGGTCGTCGCTGAGCAGCAATGCGTGCTCCAGGTCGAAACGTTCGGCGTTCGGGCAATCCAGACGTTGGTACAGACTGGCGCGGGCCAGGTAATCCGATGCGTTGGCGTTACCCAGTTCGAGTACACGCTCGGCGTCAATCAAGGCACCGATGAAATCGTCATGAGAAAGGTGCAACTGACGCAGGTTGCGAGACAGTCGTTGCAGCATTTGCACAGGCTCGGCAGTGGCCAGGTGTTCGGCACTGAGTTTCATGTTCGGACCGTACTGGCGGTATAGCAACTCCCGGCAATCGTTTGGATAGAGGCGCCGGCCACCGCAAGGGTCGAGCAAATGATCGGCACCCGGTACACGCAACAGAAAGTGCCCGGGGAAGTTGACCCCGACCATGGGAATCTCCAGGCCTCTGGCCAGCTCCAGTGCAATCAGGCTCAGGGCCAGCGGTTGTCCACGTCGACGTTCCAGTACTTTGTCGAGCAGTGCAACTTGCGGGCGCAAGGGTGTGGAATCGTCCTGGGCGAAACCCAGGTCATTCAAGCGACGCAATAGCGGCTGCGCCAGTTCACTCACCGGCAACATCGGCAAGCCGCCGCTGACGCGCTGTAGCAATTGCTTGAAGTCCGTCAAAATGGATGCAGGTTTCACCTCGCTGTCATGCTCGGCCGCAATCCACAGGGCGGCCTCGAACAGCGCGGGCGGTGAGCGTTGCAAACAGGCAAAAAACGATTGGCGCGGGGTCATCAAAATCTCCGGGCAATGCCTCGTTTTAGCCTCGTCTGCGGCATTCGTCCAGTGCTGTGAAGGGTAGATTCGGGTTATTTCCGAATGCCCGTTTTGCCGTAACGCTTATTCCGGTGCGCTTCTGCAAATTTTGAGCGCAAGCCTATACTGGCGACTACAAGATGTGATTCGGGAGCCTTACGATGTTCGCTCTCATGCAAAGCACTCGCCTTGAATCGCTGCACCTGAGCGTCGATCCGGTGACCGGGTTGAAGGCGGTCATTGCCATTCATAACAGCCGACTCGGGCCTGCCCTGGGTGGCTGTCGTTACCTTGCCTATCCCAGCGACGAGTCTGCGGTCGAAGACGCCGTGCGGCTGGCGCAGGGTATGAGTTACAAAGCTGCGTTGGCGGGTCTGGCCCAAGGCGGCGGCGTCGCCGTGATCATACGTCCAGTCCATGTGGAAAGTCGTGCCGCGCTATTTGAAGCATTCGGGCGTTGTATCAATCAACTCGACGGTCGCTACATCACTGCCATCGACAGTGGCACGTCGGTTGCGGACATGGATTGCATCGCCCAACAGACCCGGCACGTCACCAGTACCACCTCGGCGGGAGACCCAGCGCCTCACGCGGCAATGGGGGTCTTTGCCGGTATTCGCAGCACGGCGATGGCTCGATTGGGTAGCGACAATCTGGAAGGTCTGCGCGTGGCGATTCAGGGATTGGGCAATGTCGGTTACGCACTCGCCGAACAGCTGCATGCCGCCGGTGCCGAACTGCTGGTCAGTGACATCGATCATGGCAAGGTTCAATTGGCCATGGAACAGCTCGGCGCGCACCCGATTGCCAACGACGCGTTGCTCAGCACGCCCTGCGACATCCTCGCGCCGTGCGGCCTGGGCGGGGTGCTCAACAGCAACAGCGTGTCGCAATTGCGCTGCTCGGCGGTGGCGGGTTCGGCGAACAATCAACTGACCCATCTGGAAGTCGCCGACCAACTGGAGCGACGCGGCATCCTGTATGCACCGGACTATGTGATCAATTCCGGCGGATTGATCTATGTGTCACTCAAACATCGTGGCGAAGAATTGCCGACCATTACGGCACATCTGTCGAAAATCAGCTCACGTCTGACCGAAGTGTTCGCCCATGCCCAGGCGGAAAAACGATCACCAGCCAGAGTGGCGGATGAGTTGGCGGAGAAGGTGTTGTATCGATAGGGTGATCAACGGATCGCACCTTCGGGGGTTCCTGCTGAAGGCTGCGATATGTTGATTGCGAAAATGAAAAAGGCCCTGAGCCATACAACTCAGGGCCTATTCAATTCGGATGTTACTTCGCGGCTTTCGGCGCCTTGGCGGGTTTGGCCGCTGGGGCTTCGGCTTCGGCCGATTCAACAGACTCAACCACTGGGGCAACTTCAACCGGTGCCGTCAGCAATTCGGACAACGCGTCCGGTTGGCTCTTGAACGCCTTGGCGAATATATCGCGGTTCTTCGCCATGTAGATCCCGGCTTCTTCCACCTGCTGCTCGGTCAGGGACGGAACGGCTTTGTGCAACACTTCAGCCAGCAATTCAGCCAGTTCGAGCATTTTGTCATGACGGTCAGCTTCGGCTTTATCCATGAACAAGCGCTCCAGATCTCGGCTGCTGCGGTATACCACTTCGACGGCCATTTACCACCTCACATGCCTTCACGTTGTTTGTCTGATTCGACTACTGTATTTATATACAGCTAAAGGATAAGCTAAACACTGCGCTTTGGGTAGTGGCTTTTTAATGTAGTTCGGATTCAGAATTTGTCAGTTGGGCCAGCTGTTGCTCAGATCAGGTGCGACCAAACGCCACGGCGCGCATTTGCGAGCGGCTAGCCATCATGGACTGGCCTTTTTTCTGCATACAGAAAAACCGTCACCCCCGCATCATCCGGTCGAGCCGACCTAAGGAAGCATCATCGTGAAAATCAACTGGGCCGAAAGGCTGCGCCAGAACGTGCATGAACTGGCCGAGTCCCTGGGCAACCTGTTCGTCGAAACCTTTCACTACCTGGCGTTGTTCGCTATTGGAGCAGTCACCGCATGGGCGGCGGTGATGGAGTTCCTCGGGATGCTGGAGCAGGGGCACATCAAGATCGATGACATCTTGCTGCTGTTCATCTATCTGGAACTGGGGGCGATGGTCGGGATTTACTTCAAGACCAACCACATGCCCGTGCGCTTCCTGATCTACGTGGCGATCACCGCGCTGACGCGATTGCTGATTTCCAATGTCTCGCATCACAACCCACCGGACGTTGGCATCATCTACCTGTGCGGCGGGATTTTGCTCCTGGCGTTTTCGATACTGGTGGTGCGTTACGCGTCGTCGCAATTTCCGTCGGTGAAAATTGAAAACCCGCACCGCAAGATTGGCGCGGGTTCCAGTGAGCATCCCGAAGTGGAAAAAGGCGAGCTTTAAAGATTAAGGGTCGGGCGAGGCCGGTCTTTGACCTGATGCGGCGGCAAGGTGCGAGTGTCGCCGCCGGTCATGGCATCAAGAATGCTCATGGCGCTGTGGCCCTGTTCAATGGCGATTCCGAACTGAATGCTTTGCACCAGGCGTTTGAGACGTTGAGGGTCATTGCGTTGTTCGGCGCTGATCAGCCGTTTGGCTACTATGCGACCGCTGTTGGAAAGGGTCAGCATGATGCTGCCGTCCAGACCCTGAATGCTCAGGTTGATCTGGTAATCCGGTGCAAAGGCATCGGTAATGAGCTGAAAAGGGTTGTCCATGATGCGTCACCGCCTGATTGAACGTGCAGTTGTTGACCGGCCGTGATCCAGTTGGTTCGCAACGCCAGACCACCGGCCATATCGCCATCATTGTTCCAACAGGGCTGTAGCAAGAGACATGCCCAAGGCAGGGGGCACCCCTTTAGAAGCGAGCTTGCTCGCGATGGTCGTCAACGATAACGCTGTCAGCCAGGCACTGCGCCGCGACCTCTGGTTCATCGCGAGCAAGCTCGCTCCTACAGGTCGTCTCCGGCCTGCCCGTTTCAGGGCAATAAACGCGGGTGTGCAACCAAATCGGTCAGCATTCCACCCAATTCACCGCCAGCCCGCCTCGCGAAGTTTCCTTGTACTTGTCGTGCATGTCGGCGCCGGTGTCGCGCATGGTGCGGATGACCCGGTCCAGGGAAATGAAGTGTTTGCCGTCGCCGCGCAGGGCCATTTGCGTGGCGTTGATCGCTTTGACCGCAGCTATCGCATTGCGCTCGATGCACGGCACCTGAACGAGTCCGCCAACCGGATCGCAGGTCAGGCCGAGATTGTGTTCCAGTCCAATTTCGGCGGCATTTTCAAGTTGCTCCGGCGTAGCGCCGAGCACCTCCGCGAGACCGGCGGCAGCCATGGCGCAAGCAGAACCGACTTCGCCTTGGCAGCCGACTTCGGCACCGGAGATTGACGCATTTTTCTTGCAGAGAATGCCGACGGCTGCCGCACCTAAAAAGAAGGCAACGACGTCATCGTCCGAGGCATCTGGATTGAACTTCATGTAGTAGTGCAGCACCGCGGGAATGATCCCCGCCGCACCGTTGGTCGGTGCCGTGACCATGCGACCACCAGCGGCGTTTTCTTCGTTCACGGCAAGGGCGAACAGGTTGACCCATTCCATCGCTGACAGGGTGGAGGTGATGACATTCGGCTTGCCGATTTCCAACAGGCTACGGTGCAATTTCGCTGCTCGACGGGGGACATTCAGACCGCCAGGCAGGATGCCCTCATGACGCAACCCTTGCTCGACGCACTCGCGCATCACCGACCAGATGTGCAGCAGCCCCTTGCGGATTTCTGCATCACTGCGCCATGCCCGTTCGTTGGCCATCATCAATTCGCCCACTCGCAGTCCGTGCTGATTGCAGAGTTTGAGCAATTCGGCGGCACTGGAGAAATCGTAAGGCAGCACCACGTCACTCGACGGTGCGATACCGGATTGGGCTTCTGCGGCTTCGATAATGAATCCACCACCTACCGAGTAATACGTTTGCTCGAACAGCTCGCCGGTTTCGCCGAAGGCTGTCAGGGACATCGCGTTGGGGTGGTAGGGCAGGCTCTCGTCGAGCAGCAGCAGATCGCGTTGCCAGTTAAAGGCAACGATGGCTTTGCCGGCCAGAAGCAGTTCGCCGGTTTCGCGCAGGATGTGAATACGTGGATCAATGGTGGCGGGGTCAATGCTGTCCGGCCATTCGCCCATCAGGCCCATGACGCAAGCGCGGTCGGTGGCATGGCCGACGCCGGTTGCCGATAAAGAGCCGTACAATCGGATTTCCACTCGGCGCACTTCGGCTACAAAACCCTGATCGACTAAAGCTTGCGCGAAGGTTGCAGCCGCACGCATCGGACCGACGGTATGCGAACTGGAGGGGCCGATGCCGACTTTGAAGAGATCGAAAACACTGATAGCCATGCTAAAGCCTATACAAAGCAATGGAGGGAAAATCGCTGCCATTTTTGTAGGACAAGCGCAATGTAGGCGATACTGCCTGTCGCGGTCCTACGTGACCAACGAAAACTCCTAAGACATCCTTTAGCAGGACTAAACGATGAGTCGTCAGTTACACGCCCAGACCTATGTCTGGCTGAACGTGTTTGCCTGTGCCGCGCGGCACTTGTCGTTCACCCGCTGCGCCGAAGAACTGCACATCACACCGGGGGCGGTCAGCCAGCAGATTCGCCAACTTGAAGAGCGTCTGGGGTTCCGTCTGTTTCACCGACGCGCCCGGGGTGTGGAGTTGAGTGCTGAAGGCCAGCGACTGGCCATTACGGTCAACGAGGCTTACGGCAGCATCGACGCCGAGTTACGGCGACTGGACGCGGGCATGATCAGCGGAATTCTGCGGGTGCGTTCGATCCCGTCCTTTCTGAGCAAATGGCTGACACCGCGTCTGCCGCGTCTGCAGCAGCAGTTCCCGGATATTCAATTGCGCCTGGTGGCCGAGGACAGCAGCGTGCCGCTGCATGAAGGGGACTTCGATCTGGCCATCGACCTCAACGACGGCAGTTACCCCGGGCTGTTATCCACAGCCTTGCTCGATGAGCAGATTTTTCCGGTTTGTGCGCCGAGCCTGCTGCGCGGGCGTCCACCCTTACATGGGCCGGCGGACCTGATTCATTTCCCGTTGTTGCACGACATCACCGCCTGGCGTGGCAGCTACGAATATGCGGAATGGGAGTTCTATCTCAATGCCATCGGGTTCGAAGGAGCCGATGTGCGCCGTGGCCATACCTTCAATCGCAATCACCTGACGATCGAAGCGGCGATTGCCGGGATGGGAGTGGCGATTGCTCGCCGAACCCTGCTTAACGACGAGCTGGAACGCGGGGCGTTGATCGTGCCGTTCGGCCTCGCGGTGCCCAATCACAAGCGCTACATGCTGCTGTATGCGCCGGGTGCGCTGAGCCATCCAGGCGTGCGTGCAGTGCATGACTGGCTGGTGGAAGAGGCGGGGATTTTCCGAAGCCTGCACCCACTGGGGGAGCGGCAAATGTGAGCAATTATTACGTAAGAGCAGGGCGACCCAACTCCCGACCTTAACAGCGCTTTTGCCGATTGTCCGGCTTTTTTTGCGAATAGATATTTATCTTTTTTCAGGGGTTGAATTGTTCAGCGTACAGACCGATTGTGTAAGTAAGAGGTCACGGTGATGACGCCCAAGGGCTTAGCTGACCGGCCTCTCGCGAGCTAGCTGAAATAAGGGATGAACTATGCAAATCCAAGTCAATAGTGATAACCATATTCAAGGCAGTAAACGACTGGAGGAGTGGGTACGTACTACCATTGAGAGCACGCTCGAACGCTACGAAGAGGACCTGACACGCGTCGAGGTCCACCTGCGAGACGAGAACGGCGAGAAGCCCGGTCCCCACGATATACGCTGCCAACTGGAGGCGCGGCCAAAAGGCCATCAACCGATTTCCGTCACCCATAAAGCCGACAATCTGGAACTGGCGATAGACGGGGCTGCCGAGAAACTGGAGCATGCGTTGGAACACCTGTTCGGCAAATTGCGCGGCAAGCCACGCGCCACCGTAGTACCGTTCGAACGCCACGCGGATGGGCTGCTGGAAGAAGAATTTCTTGAGAACGAACAGGCAGCACTTAACGGCTGACACCTGATTCACATTTATCTTCCCAACGACAACGGGCCTGCATTGCAGGCCCGTTTTGTTTTCAGCGATTATTGATTGCGATCAAAGCACCACCGACGTCTGCACAACCGAGTCGCCTTGGTACTTCTGGTTCGTCAGCGTGTTGGTTTGCTGCGAGTCGATGATCTCGTAACGAACGCCCGGCGTGATGGTCCATTTGCCGATATCGATCCGGTCATCGAAAAAAAACGCGCTCCAGAGTCGCGAGCGACGCCGACATTGAGCTCTAGCGCAGGAACGCCTGCCGATACTCACCGGGCGTTCCACCCAGCGCCTGGCGGAATCGGTTGGTGAAATGACTGGCACTGGAGAATCCACAGGCCAGGGCAATTTCACCCAGCGGCTGCGAAGTCGAACGCAACAGCTCCCGCGCCCGGTCGAGGCGCCGCGCCAGTACATACTGATGGGGCGGTAGGCCGAAGCTCTCGCGGAACATCCGCGCAAAGTGGTACTCCGACAATGCACACAGCGCCGCCAATTGCCCCAGGCTGATGGCGTCGGCCAGGTGACTGTCGATAAATTCCACCAGGTGCCGCCGCTGATGCGCGGCAAGCCCGCCCTTGAGGCGTAAACCCTGGCGTACATCGACCTGGCTGAGTAGCGCATGGCTGAGCATTTCGTGAGCCAGGCTGCTGGTGAGCAAGCGCTCGCCCGGCTCCTCCCAGTTCAGGGTAATCAACTGTCGAAAACGCCGCGCCTGCTGTGGATCTTCTAGAAAAGTCTGCTCGCGCAGCTGCAATTCCCGGGGCTCGCGATCGAGCAGGGTGACGCAATCCAGGGCGAATTGTTCGGGGCTGAAATACAGGTGCGCCAATCGAATATCGCCGTTGATCACCCATCCCGACTGGTGATCGGCCGGCAGGATGCACAGCTTGTCCGGGCCGCCCATGTTGCCGGGCTGGTCGCGGCGAAAGGTCCCGGTGCCACCGGCGAGGTAGCAGGACAACGTGTGGTGGCTCGGCGCTTCGTAATCCTGTGCGTCGTGGTGGTTGCTCCACAAGGCTGCGGACAAGCCATCACCGAGCTCGGCGCTGTGCTCCAGGCGAGCATTGGGCGAGCGGTTGAGGGCTTGAAAAACTTGTAGGGTATCCAGTGCAGCCATGATCGTTGCTCTCTAACACCTGCATCCAACGCCTTGCATCCTACTCCGTAGCCGTTCGCCTGCCAGCCCGACGCCGGACAAAAGCGCAAGTTTATGCAAGTGCATGAAGGCGAGGCGCAGGACACTGGGCGCCTATCGAGGAGCCTTTGTCATGAACCTGTCTTTGTATTTGTTGACCGTGCTGATCTGGGGCACCACCTGGATTGCCCTGAAATGGCAACTGGGCGTGGTGGCGATTCCCGCGTCGATCGTCTACCGCTTCGGTCTCGCTGCGCTGGTGTTGTTCGTGATCCTGCTGTTGAGCCGACGCCTGCAAGTGATGAACCGACGCGGGCATCTGATTTGCCTGGCGCAGGGACTGTGCCTGTTCTGCATCAACTTCATGTGCTTTCTCACCGCCAGCCAGTGGATCCCCAGCGGTCTGGTCGCTGTGGTGTTTTCCACCGCCACCTTGTGGAACGCCCTGAATGCACGGGTGTTTTTCGGCCAGAACATTGCCCGCAATGTGTTGATGGGCGGTGCATTGGGCCTGTTCGGACTTGGTTTACTGTTCTGGCCTGAATTGGTCGGGCATACGGCCAGCCCGCAAACCTTGCTCGGTCTGGGCCTGGCACTGTGCGGAACCTTGTGTTTCTCGGCGGGCAACATGCTGTCGAGCCTGCAACAGAAGGCCGGCCTCAAACCGCTGACCACCAACGCCTGGGGCATGGCTTATGGCGCGGCAATGCTTTCGGTGTGGTGCCTGGTCAAAGGCATACCGTTCGACATGGAATGGAATGCCCGCTACATCGGCTCGTTGCTGTATCTGGTGATACCGGGGTCGGTGATCGGTTTCACCGCGTACCTGACGCTGGTCGGGCGCATGGGGCCGGAACGTGCTGCGTACTGCACCGTGCTGTTCCCGGTGGTGGCGCTCAACGTATCGGCGTTCGCCGAGGGTTATCAGTGGACTGCGCCCGCATTGGTGGGGCTTGTGTTGGTGATGGCGGGTAACGTGCTGGTGTTTCGAAAACCCAAACCACCGGTTGTACAGGGTAAGGGTCAGTTGGCTTGAGTTGACGGGCAGGCGTTTTTCAGCCTGCCCGTTTGTTTCAGCCTTTCCAGACTTGCGGATTGACCAGATCCTGCGGGCGGCCACCCAGCAAGGCGCTGCGCAAGTTGTGCAGCGCGCGGTTAGCCATCGCTTCGCGGGTTTCGTGGGTGGCCGAACCGATGTGTGGCAAGGTTACGGCGTTTTTCAGCTGGAACAGCGGCGACTCGGACAAGGGTTCTTTTTCGTAGACGTCCAGCCCGGCGCCGCGAATCCGGTTGTTTTGCAGGGCTTCGATCAGCGCCGGCTCATCGACCACCGGGCCGCGGGCGATGTTCACCAGAATGGCACTCGGCTTCATCAACGCCAGTTCGCGATGGCTGATCAGGTGTTTGGTTTTCTCGCTGAGCGGTACGACCAGGCAGACGAAATCAGCCTCGGCCAGCAATTGATCGAGGCTACGAAATTGCGCGCCGAGCTCCTGTTCCAGTTCGGTCTTGCGGCTATTACCGCTGTAGATGACTGGCATGTTGAACCCCAGGCGACCGCGTCGGGCGATGGCTGCGCCGATGTTGCCCATGCCAATAATGCCCAGTGTCTTGCCATGCACATCGCAACCGAACAGTGGGGCACCGACGGTGGCCTGCCATTGCCCGGCCTTGGTCCAGGCGTCGAGTTCGGCGACGCGGCGGGCGCTGCTCATCAACAGGGCAAATGCCAGATCGGCGGTGCTTTCGGTGAGCACATCCGGCGTGTTGGTCAGCATGATCCCGCGTTCGTTGAAATACGCCAGGTCATAGTTGTCGTAGCCGACCGATACGCTGGAGACAACTTCCAGCCTGGCGGCGTTTTCCAGTTGCGCGCGGCCCAGTTTGCGACCCACACCGATCAAGCCATGGGCGTGGGGCAGGGCTTCGTTGAATTGGGCATTGATGTCGCCGTGTTTCGGATTCGGCACGATGACGTCGAAGTCTTGTTGCAGGCGTTCAACCATTGCAGGGGTGACGCGGCTGAACGCGAGGACAGTCTTTTTCATGGGAAGCGGCTCGTCGGGCGGTGAAGAATGCTTAGCAAGCTACAAGTTTCCAGCGGCAGGCTGCAAGTCAAAAAGCCGTTCGCTCGGCTTTTAACTTGAAGCTTGCCGCTAGCAGCTTGTAACTGCCGTTCCGTTTATACTGGCGCCTTTCGCGGCTCGCTCACCGGGCCCGACATTTCATGCATCACCCGGAGCTTTCATGACTTCCCCGAAACAACCGCCGGTCGCCGACACGTTGAGCGACGAACAGGCAGAGCTGCCAGACAGCGTCGACTCCAGCGCCGACAGCGAATCCCAAGCTGCGATCCCGGCCTTCAAGTTCCCGTTCAAACCAGGTGAACTGGCGTCCGCCAAGGGCTCCAACCAGCCGTGGTACAAGAATGGCGCCAAGAATGGCCACACCAAAACCCCGGGCATGGCGCCGCCGGGGACTCGTCGGTCGATGGGTAAGCGCTAGGGTTTCGGGCCGTGCGGTGGTCGATCCGCCGCCATCGTGAGCAGGCTGGCTCCCGCATTTGGAATGCAATCGCTCTGTAGGAGCGAGCCTGCTCGCGATGGCGTCGTCAAAGACGCCAGGTTTTTTGGATCAAGCCGCCCGCAACGAAATAAACGCATAGTTCGCCGGTGTATCTGTCGTCACTTGCGCGCCTGCCGCATGCAGTTGCCCGGCGATGTCATCGCCTGACACATGGAACGCCCATTCGCTGCTCCACTCTGGCAATGTTTGCCCAGCCAGGTCGTCGACGATCCCGACAAACTCGGCCATGTCCGGCAGGTAAGCGGTAAAGCCGTCGCCTTTAAGCGCGGTCGTGCGAATGCCCAGCAGCGCGCAAATCGCATCCTTGACCGGGATTTCGTCGCGATCCGCCTGGCGGGAGCGCTGTATCAGGTCTACCAGTGCCTGATCGACCAGACTGCCGCCCACGATCAGCTCTGGCCCTGTTTCCCACGATTCTGGCGGACATTCCTTCACGGCTATGTTCAGAGGAATGTGCGGATTGATTTCCATCGGATAGATACGGCACACCAATGGGCGGCGCTCATAGATGCGGCACAGGTTGTCTTCGTCAAGATTGCGACAGGGACCAACGTTGTACGCGGCAAACGTGATGGCGACATGGGCCGCGGATTCGCCACTGCACACAGGTGCAGAACGGCGCTCGGCGTGCTCACGTTGGTGCTCGGGCAGGCCCAGCCCATTACCCAGGAACGCCTCCACCAGAACGATCACCTGACCGCCATCCGCCGCCAGCATCCGGGCTTCGCTCAAGGTCAGGGGGACATGGTGGTCTTTACAGCATTTGCCGCAGCCTACGCAGGAAAACGTCGTGTTCATTGAGCGGTCAGTCGCATCCGGAGTCATGAGGCGGCGACAGAATGCCGCCGCAGATGCGTTTGTCGAAGCAAATTATGCGCCACTCACTTTGCTTTGGCGCAGCGGATGGAATCCCATTCGGTGACGTACGCCGTTTTGTTCTTCTTGTTGTAAAGGCACAGCTCGGTGCCTTGGGCGCCTTTCATGTGTTTTTGCGGGTACTGGCCCTGGAGCAGAAGCGCGGTATAACCGACACGATCGTCGAACTGCGCAGCGTTACCGACCGGTTTGCTGTCCTTCAGGCCGCTGGCTTTGACGCAACTGGCGAGTACGGTCTTGTCGTAGGCGGCCCAGGCGTCTGGGCTGGAGGCATGGGCCTGAATGGCAAGGGTGGTGAGGCAGAAAAAAGTCAGTGTTGCAGATTTCACGGGCAGGCATCCTTGGGGCAGTGGCCGAAGGGTGAGTATGCCTGAAGGGTTTGCGCAGATTTGCCGACCTCTTCGCTGGCAAGCCAGCTCCTACAGAAAATAGTGCTACACCATGATCCGTAGGGGCCGGAGCTGGCGATTGGGCGATGCGGTGTGTCAGGCATACCGCCTTCGCTGGCAAGCCAGCTCCTACAGGTTATGTTTCGTGCACCGAACTTGGTGGTCTCGCTGCAGGCACGAACCTGCTCGCGATGTCGGTATCAGAGCGGAACCGGTTCCCGGCGGATCGCACGCATGCCGATGCTTTCATACAACCGCCGCGCTTGAAGATTGTCTTCCCGCACTTTCAGGTCCACGAAGCCTTCCCGCCGTTGCTGGAACACCTTGAAGGCCTGCAACAACAACGCACGCCCCAGCCCCCGGCCCTGGAATCGGGGATGCACCACCAGGTTCTTGATGTAGGCACTGGTCCAGCAGTGACACACTCCCACGACGCCTTCGCTGTCCAGGGCGATGAAACACAGCACTGGATCATATTCCGGGTCGGTTTCGAACTGCCGTTGCCACATGTCCAGCGTGGCCACGCGACCGCCGCCGTCGAGATAACCGAGCTCCATCAACCGGTGCACGGCTTCTGCGAGTTCGGGGCGGTATGCGCACAATTGCAGGCCCGCAGGCCAATCAGCGGGTGGCACGTCTTCAGTGAGATCGCGCCGCATCAGCCAGCAAAAATCTTCAGCCAAGAGTCAGTAACCTTGCTCGGCGACAGCTTTGGCCGCGGTGATCAGGCATTGGGTCAATTCCGGCGATGAAAACTTGGTCAGCACTGCATTCGCTCCGGCCAGTCGTGCCTTCTCGGCATTCATCGCACTGTCCAGAGACGTGTGCAGCAGCACATAGAGGTGCGCGAAATCCGGGGTTTCGCGCAGGGTGCGGGTGAACGCGTAGCCGTCCATTTCCGACATTTCGATATCCGAAACAATCAAGTTGATCTGCTGGTTGGTGCCTTGCAGGTCCAGCAAGCAGTCGATGGCTTCCTTGGCGCTGCGGGCGGTGTGGCATTGCAGGCCGAGGTTGCGCAGGGTATGCACCGATTGTTGCAGCGCGACCTGGCTGTCATCGACCACCAGAATCCGTGCGCTACCCAGCGTTTCGGCGTCTTCCATGCTCAGTTCGGTCGGGGCCATGTCGATCGCCACCGGGGCAATGCCGTGGATGACTTTTTCGATGTCCAGCACTTGCACCAGCGTGCCATCGACCGAAGTGACGCCGGTTATGTACGCACGTCCGCCACCGGAACCAAAGGGTGGCGGGCGGATATCGGTGGTCAGGCAATGGACGATCTTGCTTACGGCCTGAACATGCAGGCCCTGCTTGGAGCGACTGACGTCGGTGACGATCAGGCAGCCGCCGTTCGGGTCTTCCAGAGGTCGCTCGCCAATGGCACGGCTGAGGTCGATCACCGACAGCGACGCACCGCGCAACGTGGCAATGCCTTTGACGTGGGGATGGGACTCCGGCAGCTTGGTCAACGCTGGGCAGGGAATGATTTCGCTGACTTTGAGCAGGTTGATCGCCATCAGCTTGCCGCTGCGCAAAGTAAACAGCAGAAGCGAAAGTGAGTCTGCGCGGGCTTTGGTGGAGGACATAAGAACCTTCTCTGGAAAAAGGTGATGGGCTGTCGCAGGATCGCCGACGGCTATCGATGCAGGGTTATCGACTTTTTTGGGGCTGGCTTTAGCTTAATGAGCAGGGGTAGATCAAAAGATCGCAGCCTGTGGCAGCTCCTACATGGACCACGTTTTTCCGTAGGAGCTGCCGCAGGCTGCGATCTTTGCTTACTTCATCCCCAACCTTTTGGCCATCCGCCCCAGGTTCGCCCGATCCAAGCCTAGCTCACGGGCCGCGCTCGCCCAGTTGTGGTTGTGCCGCTCCAGACAGGCACTGATCAGTTGGCGTTGATAATTCTCCGTGGCCTCGCGCAAGTCGCCGGTCACCGCTTGCGTGACGCTCGTGACGGGTGGCTCGGCCACGGCATCAACGCCGGCATTGGGCAAGTCCAGGTCGGCGGCGCTCAAACTGAGAATCTTTGGCCGTTCCTTGCAGTTGCCCAGTGCTTTCAAGGCGCTGCGGCCGATCAGGTGTTCAAGCTCGCGCACGTTGCCGGGCCAGTCGTAGGCCAGCAATGCTGCCTGGGCGTCGCTGTTCAGGCGCAGGCTATTAAGACCCATGCGCGAGCGGTTCTGCTCCAGGAAGTAGCCGCTGAGTAACAGCACATCACGCCCGCGATCACGCAGGGCGGGGACCAACAATGGATAAACACTGAGGCGATGATAGAAGTCGGCGCGGTAACGGCCGCTGCGCACTTCTTCGGCCAGGTCGCGATTGGTCGCCGCGATCAGGCGCACATCGACCTGATGTTCCTTGTCCGAGCCCAATCGCTGCAATTGACCGCTTTGCAGCACCCGCAGCAGTTTGGCCTGGACCGTCAGCGACAACTCGCCGACTTCATCAAGAAACAGCGTGCCGCCATTGGCCAGTTCGAACTTGCCGCGACGGTCATTCATCGCCCCGGTGAAGGCGCCCCGGACATGGCCGAACAGCTCGCTTTCCACCAGGGTATCGGGCAGCGCAGCGCAGTTGAGGCTGATGATCGGCTTGTCGGCACGGGGCGAGGCGGCGTGAATGGCCTGGGCTACCAACTCCTTGCCGACTCCCGTTTCGCCAGTAATCAACACGGTGAGATCGCTGCCGCCGACCAGATTGATTTCTTCCACCAGTCGCTTGTGCGCCTTGCTCTGACCGATCATCTCGCGGTTCTGCTGACCGCTGGCCTGGCGATAGACTTCGGCGCGCTGGTGCTCGTCTTCCACCCTATTGTTCAATCGCTCAATGCGTTCGGCCGCGTTGACGGTCGCGGCGGCGAGGCTGGCGAAGGCTTGCAGGGCGTCCAGTTCAATCGGTTCAAAACGCTCGGGATCGAGGGCGTCTAGCGTCAGCAAACCCCACGGACGCTCGTCGATAAACAGCGGGCAACCCATGCAGTCGTGGACTTCCAGATGATCATCCAGGCCATCAACCAAGCCGTCATAGGGGTCGGGCAAGTCGCTGTCAGCAGCGAAACGGGTCGGGCCCGGGCCGGCGAGTAACGCTTCGAAACGCGGGTGCTCGCTGACCTTGAAGCGCCGGCCCAGGGTGTCGGTGCTCAAGCCGTCAACGGCCAGCGGCACCAGCCATTCGCCATCGAGGCGCAGCAGCGCGGCCGCGTCGCAGGGGAGAAGGGCGCGCATGGCCTCGAGCAGGCGCCGATAGCGCTCGCCTTCGGGGAGTTCGCGGGACAGGTCGGAGACCAGTGGCAAGAGTGCGGTGAGCAGGGATTTTGCAGTCATAATGACTCCGTGTAGTCGGTATGACTATAATCAGCTTGTGTCTAAATGACTATAATGTTTTCAAGTTATTGATTTATAACAATTTAATAGTTGGCATGAAACCTGATGGGTATAACGCAACAGTCAGTCGTCCTGGAGTTACCTTATGCTGAGCGCTCAAGACCGTGCCATCGTCAAATCCACCGTGCCGCTGCTCGAAAGCGGGGGTGAAGCGCTGATTACGCACTTCTACCGCATGATGCTCTCCGAATACCCGCAAGTCCGCCCGTTGTTCAACCAGGCCCACCAGGCCAGCGGTGACCAGCCACGGGCGCTGGCCAACGGCGTATTGATGTATGCGCGCCACATCGACCAGCTCGACCAGTTGGGCGATCTGGTGGCCAAGATCATCAACAAGCACGTGGCCCTGCAGATTCTGCCGGAACACTACCCGATTGTCGGCAGCTGCCTGCTGCGGGCCATAGCCGAAGTGCTGGGCGAAGAGATCGCCACACCCGAAGTCATTGCCGCGTGGGGCGCGGCTTATGGTCAACTGGCGGATATCCTGATCGGTGCTGAAGCCAGTATCTACGACCAGAAGGCGCAAGCACCGGGCGGCTGGCGCGGTGCGCGGGAGTTCATCGTCGCGGCAAAGGTTGAAGAGAGCGCGCAAATCACCTCCTTCTACTTCGAGCCGGCGGACAAAGGCCCGATTCTGGTGGCAGAGCCCGGTCAGTACATCGGCATGAAACTGACCCTCGATGGGGAAGAAATTCGTCGCAATTACTCGTTGTCGGCCTTGGCGAACAAGGGCCAGTACCGCATCAGCGTCAAGCGTGAAGACGGCGGTCGTGCGTCCAATTACCTGCATGATCAGTTGCCTGTGGGCGCGAGCATTCAACTGTTTCCGCCAGCGGGCGATTTCACCCTGAGTGCCAGCGACAAACCGCTGGTGCTGATCAGTGGCGGCGTCGGCATCACCCCGACCATTGCGATGCTCGAAGCGGCGCTGCAAACCCAGCGACCGATTCATTTCATCCACTGCGCGCGCAACGGCAGTGTGCATGCCTTCCGTGACTGGATCGACGGACTGGCCGAGCGTCATCCACAACTCAAGCGCTTCTATTGCTACTCCGAGGATGATGGGGTGAGCCCGGCGGCGCACAAGGTCGGGCTGTTGAGTCAGCAGCAGTTGCACGAGTGGCTGCCGCAAGAACGCGACCTGGATGCCTATTTCCTCGGGCCAAAAGGCTTCATGGCGGCCATCAAGCGCCACCTCAAGGCGCTGGGTGTGCCGGAGAAGCAGAGCCGTTACGAGTTCTTCGGGCCGGCTGCTGCGCTGGAGTAAGGGTTTGGCGCGGTGGGCCAGTCTAACCGCGTCGGCTTCATCGCGGGCAAGCCACGTTCCTACAGGTTTTGTGCCGTTCCCATCAATCTGGACCGACACAAATCCCTGTGGGAGCTGGCTTGCCGGCGATTGCTTTACTTCGGTTCCTGAACGGAAAAAAGTTGGAAAGTTAATCCCTTCTTAACTGCCTTATTGTCTATTCCCCCCGAATCCCCCTGACATGCTCCAGACTCTCAAAGGTCCGGATCAGCGTGTAGACTGGCGGGCAATCGAATCTTGAAGGGAAACGCGATGAGCGAGGAAACCATGCGGTTGGGCCGTGAGCGGCGCTATCTGGTGTTGCTGGGCATCATTTGCCTGGCGCTGATCGGCGGTGCGTTGTACATGCAAATTGTCCTGGGTGAGGCGCCTTGCCCACTGTGCATCCTGCAGCGGTATGCGTTGCTGCTGATCGCGATCTTTGCCTTCATCGGTGCGGCCATGCGTTCGCGACGCAGCATCACGGTGTTTGAAACCCTGGTGGTGATCTGCGCGCTGGCGGGCGTCGGCGTTGCCGGTCATCACGTGTATACCCAGTTCTATCCGGCAGTCAGCTGCGGCATCGATGTGCTGCAACCGATTGTCGATGATCTGCCGCTGGCGAAGATCTTCCCTCTGGGCTTTCAGGTCGACGGTTTTTGCTCCACCCCGTACCCGCCCATTCTCGGTCTGTCGCTGGCGCAGTGGGCGCTGGTCGCCTTTGTGCTGATCGTAGTGCTGGTGCCTTTTCTGACCATGCGCAACCGCAAAGCACTGCGGTAAAGACGATCACTGTCCGAATTATTGTCGGACAAAAAAAGCCCCGGCCCTCGATGAGTGGACCGGGGCTTTTTCGTATGGGCGAGCGCAATTCAGGGGGCGGGTGAAAAGACTGTGACAGGTGTCAGCCATGGGTGCGACAAGTGTGCGACATGTTGTCACAGCGCGTATGTCGCAGGGCATTTCAGAGGACTGGATTGGCACCCCGTTGCGCAACGAAATTGTCCGCCTGTGGGCTTTTCACGATTTGGTCATGTTGTTCTGAAACTGGCCGTTTTAACAGTGGCTGGCGAATTGCCAAAGCCCTTGTCACATAGGGGCTCTGGCAGGGTCGTAGACGCCGTGGATGCTATCGAACCTGTCTGAACTGCGGATGGTAGACCTACTATTTTTGGTGTTTTTGTTGAGAATGTATTTCGATAAGATGCGCGACTTTTACGAAAATGGTGAATGATTGTTGCCGGTTCGGATAAAAATTATTTCGGGATGAGACATGGTTTATAAAACGCTACATAACTACAATCGCCCGCACTGAATTCCCGGCCCTGCTCAATCCTTAACCAGATGTTGAGCAGGAGAGGTTAACGAGACTCCGGTGGCTTCATGCGACGCCCAGGTGTCGGTGCCTCCAAAACTACCCGCACCAAATGGAATTGGTCTGTAACAAGGCCTTTGACCACGAATTCGAATAAGAACTCACCGCCAGTCCAGGATTTGTCGAGACGCGTCTGACGCACGACGGGCAGGCCCTTATTCAATCCAAGAAAAATGCCAACCCTTGGCAGGGTGAAGTGTTGGCGATCAAAACCCAACTGCATTGCGCAAGCTGCTTTAGAGGTCGTGAGATGAGTAAAAACAGGTACCCCAGACTACTAGGCTTATTGCCGCTGATCGGCACGTTGTTGCTGTCAGGCTGCAACATGACCTTGCTCAATCCCAAGGGCCAGGTCGGTCTGGACGAGCGAAACCTGATCATCACCGCAACGCTGCTGATGCTGTTGGTCGTGGTTCCGGTCATCGTCATGACGTTCCTGTTCGCCTGGAAATACCGCGCGTCCAACACCAACGCTACCTACACCCCGAAATGGAACCACTCCACCAAGATCGAGATCGCGGTGTGGGCTGTTCCGGTGCTGATCATCATTGCCCTGGGTTACGTCACCTACAAGTCGACCCACGCGCTTGACCCGTACAAGCCGCTGGAATCCGACGTGAAACCGGTGACCATCGAAGTGGTCGCGCTGGACTGGAAGTGGCTGTTCATCTACCCGGAACAAGGCATCGCCACGGTCAACAAGATCGTGTTCCCGGCACACACCCCGATCAACTTCAAGATCACTTCCGACGCCGTGATGAACTCGTTCTTCATCCCTGCGCTGGGCGGCCAGATCTACGCGATGGCGGGCATGCAGACCAGGCTGCACCTGATCGCCAACGAAAACGCTGAGATGGACGGTATTTCCGCCAACTACAGCGGCGCAGGTTTCACCGGTATGAAATTCAAGGCGATCGCCACTTCCCAGGAAGAATTCGACGCCTGGGTAAGTGAAGTCAAAAAGGCACCTAAACAGCTTGAACAAGCTGAATACGCAGCCCTTGCCAAGCAGAGCCAGAACAACCCAGTCGAGCTCTACTCCTCGGTGACGCCGAACCTGTTCCAGACCATCGTCGACAAGTACGAAGGCATGAAACCGGGTCCGAAAGTGAAGCACGAGAAGAAAGAGAAAGAAGTGGCCGCTACGCAAGGAATGGACATGAACGCGCATTCAGCTGCCGGGGCAGAGGAGTAAACGATGTTTGGTAAATTAAGTTGGGAAGCGGTCCCGTTCCACGAACCGATCGTGATGATAACCATCGCCATGATCGCGCTCGGTGGTGTGGCGCTGTTCGCTGCAATCACCTACTTCAAGAAGTGGACCTACCTGTGGACCGAGTGGCTGACGTCGGTCGACCACAAGAAAATCGGCGTGATGTACATCATCGTCGCCATGGTCATGCTGCTGCGCGGTTTTGCCGACGCCATCATGATGCGTACCCAGCTGGCCATGGCCACCGAGGGTTCGCCTGGCTACCTGCCACCTGAACACTATGACCAGATCTTCACCGCTCACGGTGTGATCATGATCATCTTCATGGCGATGCCATTCTTCACCGGCCTGATGAACCTTGCAGTGCCGCTGCAGATCGGCGCGCGTGACGTTGCCTACCCGTTCCTGAACTCCCTGAGCTTCTGGCTGCTGGTTTCCGGCGTAGTGCTGATCAACCTGTCCCTGGGCGTCGGCGAATTCGCCAAGACCGGCTGGGTTGCCTATCCACCGCTGTCGGGCCTGCAATACAGCCCTGGCGTGGGGATGGATTACTACATCTGGGCGCTACAGCTATCCGGTCTGGGGACGACACTGACGGGGGTCAACTTCCTGGCCACCGTGCTGAAAATGCGTACCCCTGGCATGAAGCTGATGGACATGCCGATCTTCACCTGGACCTGCACCTGGGCCAACGTCCTGATCGTGGCTTCGTTCCCGATCCTGACCGCTACCCTGGCACTGCTGACGCTTGACCGTTACATGGATTTCCACATTTTCACCAATGAACTTGGTGGCAATCCGATGATGTACGTCAACCTGTTCTGGGCGTGGGGTCACCCTGAGGTGTACATCCTGATCCTGCCGGCATTCGGCATTTTCTCGGAAGTTATCTCGGCCTTCACCGGCAAGAAACTGTTTGGCCACCACTCGATGATCTACGCTTCGGGCGCGATCTCGATCCTGGGCTTCATGGTTTGGCTGCACCACTTCTTCACCATGGGGTCGGGTGCCAGCGTCAACGCCTTCTTCGGTCTGGCGACGATGCTGATTTCCATCCCGACGGGTGTGAAACTGTTTAACTGGCTGTTCACCATCTACCAGGGCCGACTGCGTTTCACCAGCCAGGTGCTGTGGACCCTGGGCTTCATGGTGACCTTCGCCATCGGCGGCATGACCGGCGTACTGCTGGCCATCCCGGGTGCTGACTTCGTACTGCACAACAGCCTGTTCGTGATCGCGCACTTCCATAACGTGATCATCGGCGGTGCGGTATTCGGTTACATCGCAGGTTTCGCCTTCTACTTCCCTAAAGCGTTCGGCTTCAAGCTGCACGAAGGTTGGGGCAAGGCAGCGTTCTGGTTCTGGATCTCCGGCTTCTTCGTCGCGTTCATGCCGCTCTATGCACTGGGCTTCATGGGTATGACCCGTCGTCTGAACGCCACCACCAACCCTGAGTGGGTGCCGTACCTGTACGTGGCGATGTTCGGCGCGGTGATGATCGCTGTGGGTATCGCCTGCCAACTGATCCAGCTGTACGTCAGTGTGCGTGACCGCAACAAGCCAGAAAACATGTGCGAACACGGCGACCCGTGGAATGCCCATACCCTGGAATGGTCGACTTCGTCGCCACCACCGTTCTACAACTTCGCTGTGTTGCCGAAAGCCGACTGCATCGACCCGTTCACCGAAGCCAAGGAAAACGGCACCGCGTACAAGGCTCCGGCCAGGTACGAGCCGATCCACATGCCGAACAACACCGCCACTGGCGTAGTGATGGGCGCGCTGTTGACCGTCTTCGGTTTCGCGATGATCTGGCACATCTGGTGGCTGGCAATCGCGAGCCTGGTAGGCACTGTCGTCTACTTCGTGATCCACGCTGCACGTGACGACCAGGGCTATATGGTTCCGGTTGAAACGATCGAGCGCATCGAAGCCGAGCAGCACAAGCGTCTGGTAGCGGCCGGGAAAATCCCGGCCACCGCCACCCGTGTTGAAACCTCGTTGGAACAGGCTTAAACCATGTCGAACTTAGTGACCAATGCTGGACACACCCATGTCGATGGACATGGGCATGATGACCATCACCACGACTCGGGCGAGATGACCGTATTCGGTTTCTGGCTCTACCTGATGACCGACTGCATTCTGTTTGCGTCGATCTTCGCCGTGTACGCGGTTCTGGTTAACAACGTAGCGGGTGGCCCGTCGGGCCACGACATCTTCGAACTGCCATACGTACTGGGCGAAACCGCTCTGCTGCTGTTCAGTTCGATCACCTACGGCTTCGCCATGCTGGCGTTGTACAAGGGCAACAAGAAGGCAGTGCTGGGCTGGCTGGGCATGACCTTCCTGTTGGGTGCAGGCTTTATCGGCATGGAGATCAACGAGTTCCACGTTTTGATCTCCGAAGGCTACGGCCCTAGCCGCTCAGGCTTCCTGTCCGCGTTCTTCACCCTGGTCGGTACCCACGGTCTGCACGTGACCGCCGGTCTGATCTGGATGGGCATCATGATGTACCAGGTGCAGAAAAACGGCCTGACGGCGACCAACAAGACCCGTCTGAGCTGCCTGAGCCTGTTCTGGCACTTCCTGGACGTTGTCTGGATCTGCGTATTCACCGTTGTTTACCTGATGGGGACTATGTAAATGGCTAACCCAGCTCATTCCCACCACGGCCACGATGACGCCGGCCACGGCAGCTACAAGTCGTACGCCATCGGTTTCATCCTGTCGGTGATCCTGACCGTCATTCCATTCGGTCTGGTGATGTACCCGACGCTGCCGAAGTCGATCACTCTGTTGATCGTCCTCGCGTTCGCAATCGTCCAGGTGCTGGTGCACCTGGTGTACTTCCTGCACCTGGACCGTTCGGCCGCGCAGCGTAACAACGTGATTGCGTTTGTCTTCGCCGCGATCGTGATTGTCCTGCTGGTTGGCTTGTCGCTGTGGATCATGTTCAGCATCCACACGTTCATGATGGCGAAGTGAGGTAGATCCGCATGTCCCTTAAGCACTTTATCCAAATCACCAAACCGGGGATCATTTTCGGTAACGTGCTTTCTGTGGCAGGCGGATTTTTCCTGGCCTCCAAAGGGCATGTCGATCTGGCCATCTTCCTGGCCGCCATGATCGGCACGTCCCTGGTGGTTGCCTCCGGTTGCGTGTTCAACAACTGCATCGACCGCGACATCGACCTGAAGATGGAACGCACCAAGAACCGCGTGCTGGTCCAGGGCCTGATCTCCCTGAAACTGGCCCTGATCTATGCGACCGTCCTGGGTGTTGCCGGCGTTGCGTTGTTGTACAAGGTGGCCAACCCGTTGGCCGCGTTGTTCGCAGTCATTGGCTTCGTGATCTACGTCGGCTTCTACAGCCTGTACCTCAAGCGCAAGTCGGTTCACGGCACGCTGGTGGGCAGTCTGTCGGGCGCCATGCCGCCGGTGATCGGCTACGTCGCGGTGAGCAACACCTTCGACATGGCCGCGCTGACCCTGCTGGTGATGTTCAGCCTGTGGCAGATGCCGCATTCCTACGCCATCGCGATCTTCCGCTTCAACGATTACCTGGCCGCATCGATTCCGGTGCTGCCAGTGAAGCGCGGCATCCAGGTGGCCAAGAAGCACATCCTGCTCTACATCCTGGCCTTCCTCGTGGCAACCTTGATGCTGACCTTCAGCGGCTACGCCGGCATGAGCTACCTCGCCGTCGCCGCGGCCATGGGCATGTACTGGCTGTACATGGCCTGGACCGGCTACAAGGCAGTGGATGACACGGTCTGGGCACGCAAGCTGTTCGTGTTCTCGATCTTCACCATTACCGCGTTGAGCGTGATGATGTCCCTGGACTTCAAAGTGCCGACCGAGTTGCTGCTGACGTACGCGCCTTAAGCGTCGGATGCTGTAATGAAAAGCCCCGCCTTCGAGAGAAGCGCGGGGCTTTTTCATTTAGGCGCGGTTGTTACACGGTGCATCGAGCACCTTCACCACGTCGTCGATGATTGCCTTGCTCATGTCCTGCAAAAAATGCGAGGCCCAGGCGTGTCGGTCGGAGTCGCGGACCATGGCGGTGTCGAAGGCGAGCAGTTTGGCGAGGTGGAGCAGTTCGGAGGCGTGGGAAAGGGCTTCGATCACCGGGACACCGGCGTTGATGCGGAACAGTGGTTCGTGGGCGTGGTAGGAGAAAGGGGTAAGGCCGATGGTTTTGAGGTCTTGAGGGACACCGCAACCCCCTGTAGGAGCGAGCCTGCTCGCGATGGCGGTGTGTCAGGCGATATTGATGCGGGATGTGACGGCCCTATCGCGAGCAGGCTCGCTCCTACAGGGGATAGGCGGTGGTCGGTTATTTTTGGGGCTTATCCAGCAACCGGAAAAACCGTTCCCGCACCTGCACATGGTCACTGTGCGCCACGTTGAACCGCAGAAACTGATTGGCATCCGCCGCCTTGCTGAGCATGGTGCCCGGCGCCAGTACCAGATCTATTTCCAGACCCTTTCTGGCCAGGCATTCGGCTTTGAATCCCTCCGGCAATCGCGTCCAGATATACAAACCTTCGCCGGGCAGCGACGACGCCGAACACCCGGCTTCGCCCAGCCACGTCGCCACGCGGCTGTTCGACTCGTAGAGCCGATCCACCGTGCGCCGCATGTGTTTGGCATAGCTGCCGTCGCTGAGCATGGTGCAGATGATCTGCTCGGCCATTTCCGAGGTCATGCCGCCGCAGGCCATTTTCAGCGTCACCATCCGCGCCGCCAGTGCCGGCGACAGCACCGCGAAGCTGACGCGGCTGTTGGCGGTCAAGGTCTTGGAGAACCCGGAGACGTAAGAAACATTGTCCAGCCCGCTCGCCGCCAGGCGCGGTGTCCTGCGCTGCTGCATGTCGCAGTACAGATCGTCTTCGAGGATGTGGAAGTTGTAGCGATGGCTCAACTCCAGCAAGCGATACACCTGCGCTGAAGTGAACGAGTGACCGGTCGGGTTGTGCAGGGCATTGTTGGTCAGGTAGAGCACGGGGCGGTGGGCGATCAACAGTTGCTCGAATGCCTCCAGGTCCATGCCGTCGCACTCGCGGCGGATGGTGATGACCTTGACGCCGTGCCACGCCAGATTGGTGTGCATCGTGAAATAGCACGGGTCATCGAGCAGCACCGTATCGCCGGGTTTGACCAGCAGACGCATCAGCATGTCGATGGCTTGCACGGTGTTGGCGGTGGTGATGATCTGGTCCACCGGCACTTCGATGCCCAGGGTCGACATCTTGACCCGCAAGGCCTGGCGCAGTGGCAGATAACCGCTGGCGTTTCCGTATTCGCCCATGCGCAGGGTCGTGGCGCGAAGCGTTCCGCGCACGGCTTTGAGCAGTTCTTCGGCAGGCAGCCACGAGGTGGGCAGGAAACCGGCGCCCGGACGCAGCGCGCCATTGTCCTGCAGGACTGCGCGGCGGACCACGCTGAGGGTGTCTTGCGGCAGCAGGTCCGGGCCGGCATCGGTCTCGAGGGTGGTGATGGAACGATGCACGTAGTGCCCCGAGCCCTGGCGCGACACCACCAGACCCTTGGCCCGCAAGCGATCCAGGGCATCGACCACGGTGGATTTGCCCACGCTCATCAAGTCGGAAAGTTCGCGAATCGGCGGCAGTCTGGAACCGTGTGGCAAGCCGCCCTGACTGATCGCCACGGTCAATTGATCGACGATCTGCTGCACCAGCGGGACTCCCGGCTGGAACTCGATGGCGGCGATCACTGCGCGCTGAACCTGCATTTTACTGGTCTCTCCGGCAGTAAAGTTCGTTGGATTCTATACGAACTTGCTCTGACCAAGACAAGCATCTCTTTCTACTATCGCTCTGGAAAGTTTCAGGATTGTCGAGCAGTGCCCGTTCGACAGCCCGCCGATTCATGAGGTGTTGGATGAGTGTAGAAACAGCTGCCGTCGTGACGAAACCGGTGATCAACCTGCGGTTGTTCACCATTCGGATCATCACGGCCGTGGCGCTGTTCGCGGTGCTGGGCAAGGCCAACGTCTGGCTCGAGACCGCCACCAACAGCATATTGGCCCTCGGTTATCGGGCCTTGTTGCTGCTGTTGCCCTTGACGTTGCTGGTCCTCGGCCGCCGCTCCTTGAGCGTCACGCTGCTGTGCGCCGTTCTCGGTCTGGTGCTGCTGGCGGTCACCCGCCACCAGGGCATCATCATGTTTGCTGCCGCGTTGTTTGCCTACGGCATTGCGATTGCCGGTTACCTGATCAAGAGCGAAGCGGCGCAAACCAAAGAGGGCGCCGCCTACAACCGCGTCGCCATGAACATGGGCAGCCTGTTGGCGGGGTTGATCCTGCTGTCGCCGCTGCTGACCCCCACGGTGTTTTTCCTCGGCGCCGCCGCTTTCGTCCTGCTGTGCCTGCCCATCGCGATGGGGGCGAGCTTCACCACTGAAGCCGCAATGGCCCGTCCGGCCAGTCAGGAGGGCAGCGGCTGGCGCAACAAACTGCCGTGGATCATTGCCGGCGTCATCATGGGCATCAAGCTGTTCGGTGTGTTCTCGATCCTGCCGCAGGCGATCCTGCTTGAGACCGGTGAATTGCCGGCCTGGTACGGCCTGATGCTGATCCTCAACAGTGCCGTGGTGGTCTTTGCGCAAGTGCCGGTCATGAAGCTGATCGAGCGCACCGGGCGCTTCAAGGTCTTGACGGTGATCGGGATCATCGTCGGCGGTTTTGCCGTGCTGTCTTCGCCCGCTGCATTCCACGTCGAAACCCTGACCGGCGCGTTGATCTGGGTCGCACTGCTGTCCATCGCTGAATGCGCGTTCAGCCACCTCGACTACTTCTCGGTCAAGCAGAACAACATGTTCGTCAAAGAGGTGTCCCTGGGCGTCGGGGCCGGGCTGACCGTGCTGATCATGCGGGTCATGCCTGCCCCCTGTAACGCTCTGGTGCTGGCCGCCATTGGCGCTGGCGGGATCCTGGTCTGGTACTGGCTCAACCGTGAGTCCATTGCGTCGCTGCATGACTGAGTCATCGCCGCTTCGGTTTTCAGTTTGTACGTCGGGGGCATCATGAATATGACTTCATGCGTAGTGGTGGTGGGGTACAACGGCAGCCGGGTTCACGATATCCAGAAGCTGCGCGACCTGTGCAAGTCGATGTACGACGCCAGGCTGGTCCTGCTGGTCGAGCACATTCAACCCCATGATGATCAAGTAGCCGACCATGTCTGCAGCACATCGCTGGCGGAGAACGATGTGGCGGCGTCCCTGGAGCTGGTCGTGGGTTGTCTGAAGGCGGATCGCTGGAAACTGATCGGCGTGTTGCCTTTTTCAGATCGCGGCGTGGTGCTCGGTGCGGCCTTGGCCAGTCATTTCGGCCTGCCCGGTATTACCCAGGCTCAGGCGCGGGCGGGGTTGGACAAACAGGTTTTGCGCAAGCTCGAAGCCTCGGCCACCACCGCGCCGGAGGACTACCGTCCGGTGGCGTCCATTCGGGTCGAAAGCCTTGCAGAACTGCGTCAACGGGTCATCGAGCTGGGCGGTAAAGCATTCATCAAGCCAGCCTGCGAAGGCGCGAGCCGCGGTTGTCGGGTCATCCGTCACCCGTCCGAATGCGACGAGGCATGGCAAGCGCTCAAGCCCTATCTCGAGGGCGGCATCGTACTTGAAGAGCTGATCCAGAATGCCCGGGAATTCAGCTGGGATTTTGTTGCGGGAAGCACCTGGATCACCGAAAAAACCACCACCGACGGGGCTTACCGCGCCGAGATCCAGCAAGTGGTGCCCGCACCGTTGACGCCCGACGCGCAGATTCGGCTGATGGCCGCCGGCCGCCACATGGCGGGGTTGGTTTCCCAGGACAACGGCGCCTGGCACAACGAAGTGTTCTACAGAGCCAATCATCGCACCTCGGCGGTGGAAACCAACATGCGCCCCGGTGGTATGCACATCTGGGACCTGGCCAAGCGTGCATTCGTCGATTTCGACCCATGGGAACGCTGGATTCGCTGGGCAGTGGAAGGTCAGATCGACAGTTATGACCCGGTGCCTCGTGGCTACTGCGGCATACGTCTGCTTCGGGCGACGGCTGTCGGCCTCTTGCGCGATGTCCCGGATATCCAGGCGCTGGCCCGGTCGATGGACATCGATCTGGAGGAGGCGGTGCTGACCAAACGCATAGGTGATTCGGTCACTGCACTGGTGAAAGACAATTTTTCGTTTATCGGCCACATCGTGTTGTTCAACGAAGATTACCAACAGCTCGGCAATGATCTGTTGCGTCTGGCCGAGGCTATCGAATCCAGGGTCGGTATCACCAGCCTGGCTTCGCCGGCCAGGGTTTGGAGCTGAGTCGTTGGGGTCGATGTTTTTTTTGCGGTATTGATCAAGAGGGTTGGGTAAATGATTGAGCACATGACCTGTGATGAACGCTTCATCGCGCTGGCACAGGAGTTCGGTTACGACATTTATGGCGAGAACACCGTTGGCGGGCACTACGCACCGCTGATTCGCCACCATGATGAACTGTATATCAGCGGTCTGGTGCCGCGCATGAACGGTAAAATTCACTTTCCGGGACGGGTGGGGCAAGACCTCACCATGGCGGATGCGCAAGCGGCCGCCAGCATCTGTGCGATGCGCGGGTTGGCGCTGATTGTTGATGCCATTGGATCGCTGGACAAGATCAAGTCGCTGATTCGAGTAGCGGTGTACGTGAGGTCCACGGAGGACTTTGTCGACCTCAGCGAAGTCGCCAATGGTGCGTCGGATGTTTTCAGTCACGTGTTGGGCGACGCAGGGAAACATACACGCACTACGGTGGGTGTTTATCAGTTGCCAAAAAATGCGGCGATAGAAGTTGATATGATCGTGGCGGTACGGCCATCGCCGTTATAAGCAGCTGATATTCGCTTTACAGTGCCAAAAGGTTCGCCTAAGGTCGAGAGACCAAGTTGGCGAACTGCATTGGAAATAAAAAATGAATACCGTTAAGGGTGCGTTTTTTTCATATAGGGATTTTCGTGAAAGTTTAGAGCAGCAGCCAATCAAACCCTGCGTGTGGACGGGGGCCGAACTTGCCGATATGCGCGCAACGCTCGCAGGCAGCGATGTTGATATTGTCGCCTTGGCCCACGAGAAAAACGCCGAAGGTTGCCAGTTGACCCCCGGCATGGCGGTGTCCATGCAATGGCTGATACCGGGTTCAACACTCGATGCACATGCACATGCCTGGTGGCACCTGTTCATCATTCAGTGTGGCAGCGGAACATTGACCCTGGGCGACGCCGATGCAGTGAACGTCAACCCTGGCGACGTGTTGCTGGTGCCGGCCTGGACCCGGCACGGCTTCGTCAACACCAGCGATACCGAGCACCTGGCGATGCTTAACCTCAGCAACATGCCGCAGATGGCGTTGCTTTCCAATCATGCCGACAGTGTGGGTCTGATCCCCCGTCAACTGTAGTTCCCCCTTCTGTTGCACTCAGGGAGTCCGCGTTTGCCGGCTCCCTTTTTTCGTTTCTGTCGCCCCACAAAAAACCTTCCGGGCACTGGGCGTGTTCGACTGTCTGTATCGATAGAAACAGACATATTCTGTATCTGTTCAGCACCTGACCAACTTACTACGATCGCTTCACAAGCAATGGATTAATGTAGTTAGTGCAAGAGAGCTTTGAATGGATAGTGCAAAATTTAAACTGTATCTCGGTGCGGATTATGTCAGTGCTTTTGCGATGTCTGCATTTGTGGCGCTTAAGGAAAAGCAACTTTCGTTTGATCTTGTGACGCTGAACTTGAAAGCACGCGAGAATTATCAAGGGGATTACCGCGATCTTTCATTGACCTGCAAAATTCCGGCGTTAGTTCATGAGGAGTTTGCGCTGTCGGAATCTTCGGCCATTGCCGAGTACCTCGACGAGCGCTTTCCTGGAGGTAAAAGACTCTACCCGCAGGACATCAGGCAGCGCGCTCGCGCCCGTCAGCTTCAGGCCTGGCTACGCAGTGATTTGCTGGTAGTACGCAAAGAGCGCCCGTTTGACCTGGTGTACTTCGGCAAAAAGGACTTTCCGTTGTCCGACGACGCCCAGGCCGCTGCTGATCGCTTGTTCTTCGTGGCCGACCGCTTGCTGGAAAAGGGCGCCGAGCACTTGTTCGGTGACTGGAGCATCACCGACACCGACCTGGCAATCATGCTCAACCGACTGGTCGCCAATGGTGATCAAGTCCCGCCGAAACTTGCGGCGTATGTCCAACGGCAGTGGGACCGCGACAGCGTTCGGGCATGGATGGACATCGAGCGCAAAGCGCCGGCCATTGCGTAAAACGACCCTCAGGAGCACGGCCATGCAGGGACTGTCGGAGCACGATCGCTATAAGCCCTACAACGCACGCACCATTCGTGACACACCTTACTGGCACCAACTGGCGCCGGCCTTGCAGGAGGCCATGACCGTCGTGGCCCGCGTCATGCCGTTTCGCACCAACGAGTATGTGCTGAGCACGTTGATCGACTGGAACAACATCCCGGACGACCCGATTTTCCGCATGACCTTTCCCCACAAGGACATGTTGCTGCCGGATGAATACGCATCGCTCAAGCACCTGATCGAGCTGGACGACACGGCGGCGATCAAACGCCGGATCGAGGCGATCTGGCTGCGCATGAACCCGCATCCGGCGGGGCAGTTGACGCACAACAACGCCACCCACGACGGAAAAGTCCTGCAAGGCATCCAGCACAAGTACCGCGAGACCGTGCTGTTTTTCCCTGGCGCCGGCCAGACCTGTCACGCGTACTGCACCTTCTGCTTCCGCTGGGCGCAGTTCATTGGCGAAGAAGAACTGAAGTTCAACGCCCGTGAATCCCAGGAACTGGTGAGCTACCTGCGAGTGCATACCGAGGTCACCGATGTGCTGATCACCGGCGGCGATCCCATGATCATGAACACCCGCTCGCTGGCTGGGTACATCGAGCCGTTGCTGGCACTGCCGCACCTCAAGAGCATTCGTATCGGCACCAAATCCGTGGCGTACTGGCCGCAGCGGTTTGTCAGCGACAAGGACGCACCCGAGTTGCTGGAGCTGTTCCGGCGGATCGTCGCGGCAGGGAAAAACCTCTCGATCATGGGGCACTACAACCACCCGGTGGAGATCCGCCAGGACATCGCCCGTCAGGCCATCGAATGCATTCGCTCCACGGGGGCGACCGTACGCATGCAGGCGCCGGTGATCCGCCACATCAACGAAAACCCGGCCGACTGGGCGGCGCTGTGGACCGAAGGTGTGCGACTCGGTGCAGTGCCTTATTACATGTTCGTCGAACGGGACACCGGCCCCAGTCACTACTTCGCGATGCCATTGGCCCGAGCGTTCGAGATCTTTCAGGCGGCCTATCGCACGGTGTCCGGGCTGGCACGCACGGTGCGCGGGCCGTCCATGAGCACCTTTTACGGCAAGGTGCTGATCAACGGTATCGAGATTGTCGCCGGGGAAAAGGTCTTCGTGCTGCAGTTCCTTCAGGCACGCAATCCGCACTGGGTGTTGCGCACGTTCTATGCGCGATTCGATCCGCACATCACCTGGTTCGATGACATGCGACCGGCGTTTGGCGAACGCTCGTTTTTCTTTCAGAACGAGTTCGAAACGACGCCCGAATTAATACCGGTCCTGCTGCAAACGGCGTAGGACGATTCAGAGGATTAAGGATATGAGCGCAATTCCGTTTGATCAGCGCGAAGGCGTGATCTGGCTCGACGGCGAGTTCGTCGAGTGGTCACGGGCGCAGTTGCATGTGCTGACCCATGGCCTGCATTACGCGAGCACGGTGTACGAAGGCGAGCGCGTGTACAACGGCAGGATTTTCAAGTTGCGCGAGCACACCGGACGGCTATATCGCTCCGCGCAACTGATGGATTTTGCGATCCCGTTCGAACCCGCCGAGCTCGAAGCGGCCAGTCACCAACTGCTGCAACGCAACCAGGTCATCGACGGTTACTTGCGGCCGGTGGCCTGGCGCGGCAGCGAGATGATTTCAACCTCGGCGCGCTTCAACCGTGTGCATGTGGCGATCGCCTGCTGGCAGTGGCCGAGCTATTTCGATCCGGCGGCACGCATGGCCGGCGTTCGCTTGAAAATCGCGTCCTGGCGTCGTCCGCCACCGAACAGCAGCCCCTTCGAAGCCAAGGCGTCCGGGCATTATCAGATTGCGACGCTGAGCAAACACGATGCCGAGAACAACGGCTACCACGATGCCCTGATGCTCGACTGGCGCGGTCATGTCGCCGAAGCCACCAGCGCCAATGTGTTCTTCGTCAAAGACCGGACGCTGCACACGCCGGTGCCGGATTGTTTCCTCAACGGCATCACCCGGCAGACCGTCATCGAACTGGCCAGAGCGCTGGATTACCAGGTTATCCAGCGCACGATTCTGCCTACGGAAATGGGCGACTTCGACGAGTGTTTTCTCACCGGCACCGCCGCCGAAATCACCCCGGTGCAGAGCATCGACCAACAGCACTATCGACCGGGCAACGCCTGCCGCGACTTCATTGCCGCTTACACCTCAATCGTCAACGCCGAATAACCTGTCAGGAACCTCACCATGTCAGATCAAGGGATTGTTGCGTCTCAACCTTACGTTTCACTCGGTCATCGTCATGAAGAATTATCGACCCAAGGCTGGACGGTGCTGAGCCCGGACGAGTTTGTCGACGATGTCGTAGCAACCTTGCACGAATTCGGTCCGATCATTGCGCAGTTCAACGGGCAGATGGCGTTCGCCATCACCCGCAAACCGGGCTACGAAGATTTGCCGTATTCGCAGAGCATGAACGGCATCGGCCCGCATACCGAGGCGCCGGTGTATGGGCCGCCGCCGCGTTATCTGGCCCTGCATTGCCATCAGCAGGCGACGTGCGGGGGCGGGCATACGGGGTTGGTCGATGGTTATGCGTTCCTGAAGTCGCTTGAGCACGCCGAACCGGAACTGCGCGAATGGCTCGAAGACACACCCGTGGAATTCGTCGCCACCGCCAAACCGGGCGAACCGGCGCAAATCCGGGTCAAGGAATACATCCTGACGCCCACCGAGGAAGGGGACATCTTTCGCTTCAGCTACAACCAGTTTCACTACGGCGATGTGAATCCGTCGAAAGAGGCGTTGCAACAATCGCAGCTCGCCAACAACCTTTCTCCACTGGCCAGATTTGCCCTGCTCGGCGAAACGTACTTCGTCGAGCACAACGTTCCGGTGCTGATTCCCGACGGTTGCCTGCTGATTTGGGACAACTGGCGAATGATTCACGCCCGCAGTCGTTACACTGACCCGGCGCGCCACCTGACCCGCTATTGGCTGGCCTGAATTTTCTGTCGCCCTTCATTCTTTTGGCGTACCCCTTGGCGGGTACGCGTCCTACAGGTATCGCGTCATGCAGACAGCAATCGAGATCGCCCAGGTCGATCATCAACTGATCGTGCGGCTCAATCAGGCCTGGACCAAGCGCGCCACGGTGTGTTCGCCGGACAGGGGCCAGGTCGACGAAGTGTTCGACCCGGCGCGTCCGGATTATCCGGAGTGCATGGTGCCTTTTTTCCACCACCCCAAGTTCCAGGTCCTGGACGACGCGCTCAAGAGCCGCGTGGTGACCTGGGGCTGGATCGGCTACAACCTGCGCACCGTCACCGCCGAAGAACTGGTGGTGAACCCGGCGTTGAGTGTCATTGCCAATCAATACCTGGGCCAGGACGACTGGCATTTTCGCGAGGCCATGCAGCAGACCTTGATCGACGAGCATTACCACACGCTCATGCATTTGCGCGCCATCGAGCGGACCAAACGGGACCGGGCGCTCGATCAGGATCTGGACCTGCCGCCCTCGGTCACTTACCTGCGGCTGAAGGCCCAGCGCGAAGCACTGCCCGAGCAATGGCAGCGCGATCTGGCGGCGATCACCTTCGCGGTGGTGGCCGAGATCAGCGTCAACGCCTACCTGGATCTGCTGGCGGATGACCAGACCATTCAGCCGCAAAACCGCCGCGTCGCCGAACTGCACAACCGCGACGAATACGCCCACAGCAAGGTGCTCGCCGAAGTGGCCAAGGTCATGTATGCGAATATGCAGCCGGTACAGCGGGAATTTTTCGCACGCAACCTGTCGGTGGCGCTGAGTGCTTTTATCGCCCAGGACTATTCGATGTGGGAGGCGATTCTGACGCAGCTCGGGGTCGAGGACGCGGCGCTGATCATTGCCGACACCCGCGAGAGCAACAAGAACGCGACGATCATGCGCGACTACAGTGGCCTGCATAAATTGGCGCAGGACCTGGGCATCAGCGAGCAGATCGACTTCGATTTCCGTCCGACCCTCAAAGCCACGGCTGCGGCCTGATCCCCGGAGGTGCTCATGTCCGCTCCCGAGTATGAAGTGTTCGCTATTCGCGTAGGCGCCAACGCCCAGCGTACTGCCAGGGAAAACTTTCTTTACGATGCATGCTGTGGCGATCCGAATGCGCCGATGCCGCTGGATTATTACTTCTGGGTCATTCGCAATGACCAGCAGGTGATCGTGGTCGACACCTGTTTCCAACCGGCTACGGCGGACCGGCGCAATCGTCAGATGTACCGCCTGCCGGAAGAGTCCTTGGGGCAATTGGGTATCGATCCGGCGCAGGTCGAGCATCTGGTTCTCACTCATTTGCATTGGGATCATGCCGGCAATCTCGGGTTGTTTCCCAAGGCCACGGTGCATTTGCAGGAAGCGGAACTGCGCTTCTGCACCGGTCCGAAAATGGCCCATCACACGGTGAACAAAACCTACGAGGTCGAGGATGTGATGTCGGCGCTGCCACCCCTGTTCGAAGGGCGGATGCGCTTGCACAACGGCACGGTTGAAGTGCTGCCCGGCGTGACGTTACACCCGGTGGGCGGGCATACGCCCGGCAGTCAGGTGGTGCGGGTCAATACAGCGCGTGGCTGGATTGTGCTGGCGTCGGACGCTGCGCATTTGTGGCTCAACATTCGTGAGCGCAGCCCGTTTCCGATCCTCGATGATCTGGCGCAAACCCTTGAAGCGTTCAGCGAAATCGACCGTCTGGCCGATGGCGATGACCATGTGATTCCCGGTCATGATCCGCTGATCGCCGAGCGTTTTCCGCATTGGAATGATGACCCGCATATTATCTGCCTGCACCTGCCCGCGTAGGAGCTGCCGCAGGCTGCGATCTTTTGACGTTGATTTTCAAGATCAAAAGATCGCAGCCTGCGGCAGCTCCTACAGGATGTGTGGTTAGCCCTGGGCTTTCAGGATTTTGCCCAACGTCTCCAGCGCCTCATCGATCCGCGCCGAGTAAGGCGCCCCACAACCCATCCGCACGAAGTGATCAAAGTGCCGGGAGTTGGAATAGATATCCCCAGGTGAAATCTGGATGCCGACTTTCAACGCGTCCTGAAAAAACGCCATGGATGAATGCCGGCGAGGCAGTTCCACCCACAGCAACGTGCCACCCTGCGGGTTGGTTAAGCGGGTGCCCAGCGGGAAATATCGAATAATCGCCTCGCTCATCTGTTGACGTTGCAGTGTGAGGGTTTTGCGCAAGCGTCGCAGATAACGTTCGTAGGACGGCGTTTTCATGAAGGCGCTGACCGCCAGTTGTGACAAGGCTTCGCACCCCCGGGTCTGGGTGTGTTTGAGCATTTCCACGCGTTCATGCCATCTCCCGGCGCTGATCCATCCCAGACGCATGCCCGGGGCCAGGGTTTTGTTCAGCGAGGCGCAATAGATCACGTTGTCGGTCAGGTCCCAGTGCTTGAGCGTGGACAGCGGTTGCTCGGTGTCCACCAGATCGCCGTAGGAGTCGTCCTCGATCAGTACCGTGCTCTGTTCGGCGCACAGTTTCACCAGCCGTGCCTTGTTGGCGTCGGGCATGATGCTGCCCAACGGATTTTGCAGATTTGGAATGACGATCAACGCCTTGATTGGCTCTGGACCCTGCAGCAGGCTTTGCAGGGCCGTCAGATTGATTCCCGTGTGCGCCGAGGCCGGGACTTCCAGCACCCGCAGGTTCAGGCTTTCGAGGATTTGCAGCAGGCCATGGAAGGTCGGCGACTCCACGGCGACCGTATCGCCGGGGTGCGTGACGGCACGCAAGGCCAGGTTGATTGCTTCCGTCGCGCCGTTGGTGATCACGATTCGCTCGGCGACCAGGTGGGTCCTGGTGGACAAGGCCCGCCGTGCCAGGACCTGGCGCAACGCGCTATTGCCGCACGTCGAGCCAGCCGCACCGAGTAAATGCGAGTCGTAGCGCAGCGACTTGATCATGTTGTCTTGCAGGGTTTTCAGCGGATAGAGCTCCGGGGCACAGTAGGCACTGGCGAAGTTGACCTTGATCGTCGCCCGCTGACTGGCCTTGAGCACCGAGGACACCTGTTCATGAATGCCGGTGTAACTCCCCGTGTCCAACAAGGGCGGGAGGGCAATCGGGGTGGGTTTGGACAAGGCATCGGGTTGGCGAATGTAGTTGCCTGAGCGGGGCCGCGCTTCGAGCACGCCGCAATCCTCAAGCTCCCGGCACACCTGAACGGCGGTTGACAGACTGACTGCATGTTTTTCCATCATCAGGCGGATCGAAGGAAAGCGTTCGCCGGTTTTCAGGGTGCCGCTGCGGATGGCGTCCAGATAATGGTTGGCCAGCTGACGATACAAGGGCGTCGTGTTCATGATGACCTCAGCAGTCGCACCACTGAGGTCTGGGGCTGGAAAGTGAGTTGACGCTCCCGCAGGCGGACCCGTGGTGCAGGGGGGTGAAGGGAAGTGTTGTCCTGCTGTGGATACTGGAAGACTAATCGCGGTTTTGCCCGAAACCCGGGCAATAAAAAGCGCCAGTCGAATGGCGCGATGCTGCTCAGTTCAAGCGACGTGATTCTTTGTAGGAGCGAGCTTGCTCGCGATGGTCGTTAACGATAACGCGTTCATTCTGGATGAACGCGTTGCCCTTGAGGCCATCGCGAGCAAGCTCGCTCCTACAGTTGTCTTTTTACTGCACGGCGATGCTATAGCCGTCGAACGCGGTCTGCTGTTGCAGGGCGGTGATGATGTTCTTGCGGTTGACCGCTTGCTCGGCGCCACTGTTGTCCAGGAAGGTCTCGCTTTCCAGCTCCGCTTCGTCGCCTTCACCCACGAAGGTGAACCCGAGGAATTCCAGCGCTTCACGGTCAACGCTCAAACGCGAACGTGGCGTTCGCAGTGGCAAGGTCACGCTCACGCCGTCCTTGCTGATGGTGAACACTTCGGCTTCTTTCTTGGCCTTGGCGGCTTTGCTCTTGCCGCTGCTCGGGTTGCTGATGGCCTGGTGGGTCTGGTTCAGCACTTTCAGGGCCAGGCCGTAGACGATTTCCTGGAACGCCGGATCGTCCTTGAAGCTGGACAGGATACGGCTGATCGGGAATTTGCTGCTCAGGTCTTCAAGGGCGGCAATGTCGGCGGCCTCGGCGTCCTTGAGTTGCTTGAGTTCGCCCATCAGTTCGTAGGCTTTATCGTCGTCGAAGCTGTCGTGGGCCTGGCGAATCGCGGCGCGCAGTTCGCGGATCTGGTCGCTTTCGCGGGACGACTGGAAAGCGTCCAGTACCATCTCGCTGATGGTCTTGGCCTGAGGCACGTGTTGTGAAAGATTGATGGAGTTTTCGTATTCCGCTTTGGACGACAAGGTGACTACGGTTTCAGCGGTGTTGGAATCGGACATTGAAATTTCACTACTTCTATAACTTGAATAGGGGCGAAAAAGCCCGGGGGCCTTTTCAGGTCGCCTAATCTATTGGACCGGGGCAGCGTTGTCACGGATCAACAGGCGGCTGGTCATCTATTTGCCGTTCCTGTGGGAGCTTGCTAGCGATGGACGCTAACGATAACGCGCTCATTCTGGATGAACGCGAAACCCTGTAGGAGCGAGCCTGCTCGCGATGGACGTCAACGATAACGCGCTCATTCTGGATGAACGCGGTGCCTTTGCGACCATCGCGAGCAAGGAGGGAGCTGATTGGTCGCAAATGAGTCCCTGCTCGCGATGGCCGCGCCACGGTGTGTCAGGCCTGGCGCGTTGTATTCAGGTTCATCGATCGCACCGCCAACGCGCTTGCCGTTTCCTCATCGATCGGCAACGAAAATCGAAAGGTCGCCCCGCGCCCCGGCACGTCGATCAACTGAATCTCACACCCATGCAATTGCAGGATGCGATGCACGATCCGCAATCCCAACCCGCCATCGCGACGGGCGCCGCCAATGTTGAACGGCCGCAGGAACAATCCTTCACGCAGTTCCGCAGCAATCCCCGGTCCGGTATCGCTGACCGTCACTTCGATGAACGCCCCTTGCACACGCAAGCCCAGTTCGATTTCGCCCCCTGGCGGCGTATGGCGCAGCGCGTTGTCGAACAGATTGGTCAACACTCGCTCGATCAACCCAAGGTCGGCACAGGCCGCTGAAACCCTGGGGGCGAACGTGGCCTTCAACTCAACCTGGCGCGCCTCGGCGGTCAGTTCGAATTTCTGGAAAATATCCTGGGCCAGATCGGTCAGGGAAAAGCGCTCCAGCACCGGTTGCACGAACCCGTGCTCCAACCGCACGAGCTCCAGCAGTGATTGTGCCAACCCGCCAACCTTGCGGCTTTGATCCAGCGCGATGCCCAGGTAGCGACGGCGGTCGGCGGGGGACAGCGTGGCGTCCTTGAGCGACAGTGTTTCCAGGTAGCCATGCAGTGAAGCCAGTGGCGTGCGCAGGTCGTGGGAGATGTTCGCCACCAGTTCGCGGCGCTCCTGATCCTGGCGGGTCAACGAGCGCCATTGCTCGCCCAGGCGTGACTGCATCTGGCGGAACGTGGCGTCGAGTATGGCTATTTCGTCGTGGCTGGCGGTTTTATCCACAGTGATTGGCAAGGCTGGGGTGACCGGCACGCCATCGATGTCGAATTGGCTGACGGTCTCGGTCAAACGGCGCAATGGCCGGGTGATCAGCCTGAATGCCGTGAGACCGGCAATCAGGCACAGCAACGCGACCAGACCGATGGACAGCAGGGCGGTATTGAGCGCCGCGCTGGTCGCGCCACGGGCGGCCAGACGATCGTGGTCTTCGCCGAGCAGCACCACGTAGAGATAACCGGCCGGTTTGCCGTCGACCGTCAACGGCGCGGCGCTGAACACCTTGCGCGCATCGACGCTGCGCGGGTCGTCGCCGAGGATCGGCAAGGCATCGCCACGCAGCAGACGCTGGATCGGCGCGAGGTCGAGCCGCTCCCGGCGGACCCGGCCCTCGGGGGCGGCGCTGCCGACGATCTTGCCCTCGGTGTCGAGCAGGTACACCTCGACACTCGGGTTGACCTGCATCAGTTTGCTGAACAGATCACGCACAGCGTCGGGCATCAGGCCTTTGGTGTCCATCAGCACGGTATCGCTGGCGATGTGCTGGGCCAGGTCCCGGGACAACCCTTGCACCACCTCCTGCTCATGCATCTGGTTGGAGCGCACCTGCAACCACGCCGACGTGCCGCAGCACACCAGCAACAGCACGGCGAATACCAGGGACAGGCGTTGTGTCAGGGTCAGCCTCATGGCCTTGGCTCCTCCCCGGTGGCGAACTTGTAGCCGCGGCCCCACACCGTGAGGATGCGTACCGGTTGCGCCGGATCGGTCTCGATCTTGGCGCGCAAGCGATTGATGTGCGTGTTGACGGTGTGCTCGTAACCTTCGTGGCTGTAGCCCCACACGGCGTTGAGCAGGTCCATGCGCGAAAACACCTTGCCGGGCTGGCGCGCAAAGAAGTACAGCAAGTCGAACTCCCGGGGCGTGAGGTCCAGGCGACGGCCGTCGAGGGACACTTCGCGGGTGATCGGATCGATGGCCAGGCCATCGACCAGCAGACTGCCGGCATCCATCTTCAGATTGCGCGCCATGGCCTCGACCCGGCGCAACAGCGCTTTGACCCGCGCCACCAGTTCGAGCATGGAAAACGGTTTGGCCAGGTAGTCGTCGGCACCCAGTTCCAGCCCGAGAATGCGGTGCACTTCGCTGGAACGCGCGCTGGTGATGATGATCGGCGTGTAGCGCGCCATGGCCCTGGCACGGCGGCAGATTTCCAGGCCATCGACACCGGGGAGCATCAGGTCGAGGATCAAGGCATCCCAGTTGCCTTGCTGCAACAGGCGCATGCCTTCGGTGCCGTCGGCGCTGTGCACCACCTCGAACTGCTCATCACGCAGATGCAGGCAGATCAGGTCGGCGATATGCAGGTCATCCTCGACCACGAGGACGCGTTTGGTCTGTTCCATCCAGCTCATCCTTCGGCGCGGTGTGTGCGTAATGCCGCTAACGAAAACCTTGTAGGAGCTGGCTTGCCAGCGAAGACGGCGGCACGCCCACAGTTGATGTGACTGATACATCGCCTTCGCCGGCAAGCCGGCTCCTACAAGGACAGCAATCGCAAGGTTCAAAATTGCATCACGCATTGTGCGGGTTTTTCGGGGGCCGAGTTATCACGAATTGTTTAACTTCCCGTGAGGATTTGGCGATCCCCCAAAGCCTAGGCTGTGTTCCATGAAAGACCCCCTGGAATGTTTGGAGGCGGCAATGTTTTCACGACGGCAATTTTTGGCGGCAAGCAGTGGGCTGGGGGTGGCTGCCCTGGCGATCGGCCTGTTGCCGAAGTTATCCACAGGCGCTGCGCTGATCAGTGAAGCCAGTGCAGAGGAGGTATTCGAAGTGACCCACAGCGACAGCGAATGGCACGCGATCCTGAGTGACGAGCAGTACGAAATTCTTCGTGAAGAGGGTACCGAACGCGCCTACAGCAGTGCGCTGAACAACGAGCATCGTGACGGCACGTTCGCCTGTGCCGGTTGCGACCTGCCGTTGTTTTCTTCGGCAACCAAGTTCGACAGCCGCACCGGCTGGCCGAGTTTCTGGGCGCCGCTGGACAAGGCCGTGGCGACTCGTCAGGACCGCTCGTTTGGCGTGCTGCGTGAAGAGGTTCATTGCCGTCGTTGCGGCGGGCATCTGGGGCATGTCTTCGATGACGGGCCGAAACCGACCGGACTGCGCTACTGCATGAATGGTCTGTCGCTGAAGTTCGAACCCGGGATAGCCGGATGATCGCCCCTCCCATTAGTCAGGAGTCCGTTTCATGAAAACCCAGTTCACGTGGCGCCGCACACTGTTGGCAATGGCCGCCGCCGGCGTCATCGGGCACTGCTCGGCTTTTTCCTTCGGTGCAGAAGAGGCCGTCCTGCTGCCACCCCCGACGCTCGATGAGTCCACTCAGGCGCGCAGTGAAACTGCTGTCTTCGCCGGTGGTTGCTTCTGGGGCGTCCAAGGGGTGTTCCAGCATGTCAAAGGCGTGAAAAACGCAGTCTCCGGTTATGCCGGTGGCGCGGCCAATACCGCTCAATACGAACGCGTCAGTGATGGCAATACCGGGCATGCGGAATCGGTCGAGGTGACGTTCGATCCGACCCTGGTCAGCTACGGCGCCCTGCTGCAAATCTACTTCTCGGTGGCCCACAACCCGACCGAACTCAACCGCCAGGGACCGGACACCGGCACCCAGTACCGTTCGGCCATCTTCACCAGGAACGCCGAGCAGCAAAAAGTCGCGCAGGCCTACATTGCCCAACTCGACGCAGCCAAGTTGTTCAGTAAACCGATTGTGACCAAGCTGGAAACCTTCAACGGTTTCTACCCGGCGGAGGAGGAGCATCAGGACTTTCTGACCGAGCACCCGACCTATCCGTACATCGTGATCAACGATCTGCCGAAGGTGGCGCAGCTCAAACAGCTGTACCCGGAGCGCTATCAGGACCAACCGGTGCTGGTGAAAGCAGGGATGTAATCATCACCCGGAAATCACATTCTTGCCGGCGATTTTCGACCGATACAACGCCTGATCGGCGCGGGCCATCAGGCCGGTCTGCTGTTCTTCGTCAAAGCGCTGGACCACGCCGAAACTCATGGTCACTTTGAAATCGCCCACGGGCAGCAAATCCGCAAGACCGTGGCGGATGGTCTCGGCAAGGGTTCTGGCTTCGGCCAGCGAAGTATTGGGTAACGTCACCATGAATTCGTCACCGCCCCAACGGGCCAGCAAGTCGCCTTCGCGCACGAAGCGCTTCACGTTTTCGACCACATGCACCAGGGCTGCGTCGCCCAGTGCATGGCCGTAGTGATCGTTGATGGTCTTGAAGTCATCGATGTCCATGGCAATCAGCGACAGCGGTTCGCGAAAGCGTTGAGCGCGCTCGCACGCCTGGGGCAGCACTTGTTCCAGGCGATAGCGATTGGCGATGGACGTCAGGGTGTCGGTTTGTGCCAGCTTGCGGTTTTCTTCGAGTTGCTGCTGTAGCTGCTGATTGACCCGTGACAGTTCGCGGGTGCGTTCTTCGATCAGTGCTTCGAGGGAGTGATTGCGCCGTTCGAGCTCTTCGAACAGGCGGCGCTTGTCTTCGATGCTGCGGTGCGCGCCGATCATCCGCGCCACCGAGCCGTCGGCGTTGCGCGCCAGGATGTGGCCGCGGTCTTCGATCCAGAGGTAACTGCCATCCTGCATGCGGCAGCGGTATTCGGCCTGATAACCGGGGGCGCGCTCGTTCAGGTAGTCATCGAACACCGCCATGACCCGCGGGTAATCCTCGGGGTGGATGACGTTCTCCCAGGTCAAGACGTTGTTGTCCAGAGAGTGAGGCGTATAGCCGAGCATTTCGTACCACCGCGCCGTGCGGTAGACGAAGCCGGTGTTGGCGTTCCAGTCCCAGATCCCGTCGCTGACCAGCTCCAGGATGGTGTGCAACATGTGGTCGTTCATGTCCGACAAATTGAATTTCAACGGCTCGATACTCGATGCCTCACCCATCTCGCTCTCCCTGGCGTCCTGATGTCCGGCTAACCCTACAGGCCGCAGATTAGTGCATGAGTATTCGGTCGGCTAGTGTTTGCCCCACATCTGCAGGGCGAAGTCGACGAAGCGCCGCAGTTTTGGCAGGCGGTAGCGGTCTTGGGCGTACATCAAATTCATCGGGCGACTCGGTGGTCGGTAATCGGGCATCAAGGCCAGCAGCTTGCCGTCCTTGAGGTCTTGCTCGACCAAGGCGTCGGGCATCATCACGATACCCATGCCGGTGCGCGCAGCCTGATGCAGACCGGCTGAACTGTTGATCAGCATCGGGCCGCTGACCGCCACCAGAACATCGCCGTCGGGACCGGCCAGGCGCCATTCCTTTTCTACCGAATGCCAGTCATCACCGGCCGGATAGGCGAAGGACAGGCAATCGTGATGTTGCAGGTCTTGCGGCTTTTGCGGGGTGCCTCGGCGAGCCAGGTAGGCGGGTGATGCGCACATTGTCAGGGTGTAGTCGATCAGCGGGCGAGCGATCAGATTGGACGCTTCGAGCTCGCCGAGCCGGAAGGCCACGTCCAGACCGTTTTCGAGTAAGTCCGGGCGTCGATTGGTCAGCATGACGTCCAGTTTCACCCGCGGGTTGTGCAGGCTGAACTCACTCAAGGCCGGCGCCAGGCGTTCAGTGCCGAAGGTCAGCGGCGCTGTAATGCGCAGCGTACCGCTCGGCTCGTCGATGGCCTGCTCGGCCAACCGTTCCGAATCGGCCACCAACCCCAGTACTTCAAGGCAGCGCTGGTAGTACGCCGCGCCGAACTCGGTGAGCCGCTGGCGCCGCGTCGTCCGGTTGAGCAGGCGTACGCCAAGGCGTTGTTCCAGCGCCTTAAGGTGGTTGCCGACCATGGTCGTGGACATTTCGCACTGCAAGGCAGCGGCCGTCATGCTGCCGGATTCCACCACTTTTACGTAAACGGTCATTGCCTGGAACAGGTCCATTATCAAGCCTGGGTTTAAGATGATTGAAGTTTTACCAAGTTTATCCAGCTCAGGTGGCTAACCATACTGCAAAAACAACGACCCTTGCTGGAGCTTGATGTCATGACCGCCGCCTGCCTGATGAGCACTTACCAACCCTTGACCTTGAGCTTCAACAAGGGCCTGGGCACGCGCCTGTGGGATCAGGCCGGACGCGAATACCTGGACGCGGTGGCCGGTGTGGCGGTGACTAACGTCGGCCACTCCCATCCGAAAATCGTCGCCGCCATCACCGAGCAGGCCGGGTTGCTGCTGCACACGTCCAACCTCTACAGCATCGACTGGCAACTACGGCTGGCGCAGAAATTGACGCGGTTGTCGGGCATGGACCGGGCGTTCTTCAACAACTCAGGTGCAGAAGCGAACGAGACTGCGCTGAAGATTGCGCGCCTGCATGGCTGGCACAAAGGCATCGAGCAACCGCTGGTGGTGGTCATGGAAAACGCCTTTCACGGCCGCACCCTCGGCACCTTGTCGGCCAGTGACGGCCCGGCCGTGCGCCTGGGCTTCAACAGGTTGCCGGGGGATTTCATCAAGGTGCCTTTCGGCGACCTGAAGGCGTTGGACCAGGTGCAGCAGACACATGGCCCGCGCATCGTGGCGATCCTGATGGAACCGATTCAGGGCGAGAGCGGCGTGCAACTGGCACCGCCCGGTTACCTGAAAGCCTTACGCGAACTGTGCAACCGGCGCTCATGGCTACTGATGCTCGACGAAATCCAGACCGGCATCGGCCGCACCGGCCAGTGGTTTGCGTTCCAGCACGAAGGCATCGTCCCGGACGTCATGACGTTGGCCAAAGGCCTGGGCAACGGCGTGCCGATTGGCGCCTGCCTGGCCCGTGGCAAAGCCGCCGACCTGTTCACGCCCGGCAGCCACGGCAGCACCTTCGGGGGCAACCCGCTGGCATGCCGGGTGGGATGCACCGTGCTGGAGATCATCGAGGAACAAGGCCTGCTGGAGAACGCCCGGTGTCAGGGCGAACACTTGCTGCGCAGATTGCGCATGGAGTTGGCGGATAACCCCAACGTCTCGGCGATCCGTGGACAGGGCCTGATGATCGGTATCGAACTCAAGCAACCGATCCGCGACCTGAGCCTGATCGCTGCGCGCGATCATGCGTTGCTGATCAACGTGACCCGGGGGCAAATCATTCGGTTGTTGCCGCCGTTGACCATTGATGAGCGGGAGGTGGAGATGATTGTCAGAGGGGTGAGTCGAGTTGTGAAAGCGGCGTGAGGTTTAACTCAGTAATGGTATCTGCACATTACGATGCGCAAATCTCCGTCCTCGATGGTGTAGACCAAGCGATGCTCAGTAGTAATCCGTCGTGACCAGAAGCCACTCAGATTGTGTTTGAGCGGCTCTGGTTTTCCCGGGCCATCGAACGGTTCGCGCTGAATTGACTTGATCAACAAGTTAATTCTTTTGAGCCCCGCCTTGTCGTTCTGCTGGAACCAAAGGTAGTCGTCCCAGCCTTCAGGAGTAACCTCGATTTTCATTCTTCGATGAGTTGCCTGAATTTGGTTTTTTCCGGCCCGCAGGTTGCCGATTGACTTGATCAAGCGTTCTTCATCGGCGGCGATCCGCGCCATACCCAGGGATTCGGCGCGGGGGCGGGCGATGCTGTGTTCGTCGCACAGCCAGTGCATCGAATCGAGGTCGACCCAGGGCACTTGCAGTTGTCCGGACAGTCGCTGCGCCAGCCAGCTTTTACCCGAGCCGGAGTTGCCGATGATCAGGGTTCGGATGAGTTGCGGATTGTGCGAAATTCGCCTGTTCATTTTCATTCACTGGACACCGCCGGCAGAATCCGCAGAATCGCCTCTGGTTCAGGGAAAGGAGTTCCATCACGTGTCGGTTCGATTGCTGTTTCTCTCGTTGCTGTGCACCGCCTCAGGCGTCACCCATGCTGCAAACCAGGACGAGGGCATTGCTGGACATTACACCCTGCAGGCCAGGGAAATCGGCTCGCAACTGGTGCTGCAACCCGATAGCACCTTTGATGCCATGATCGTGTATGCCGGTGCCCAAGGCGCCGCCAAAGGACACTGGAAGCGTGCCGGTGACACCTTGCTGTTGACCAGCGACGCCGTTGAACCGCCGGCCGAAAAACTGCTGTTCAACCTGAGCCGTACCCACAGTCTGGCAGAACTCAAGGATGCGCATTTGCCCGACGGCGGTGACGCGTTCAAACAGGCGAAAAACCACTACGTCCTGAACCTGCGTTTCGCACGCTCCAGCCCCGTGCCGAGCATCGCGCCGGTGACGGTGTTGTTCGAGTTCGATGAGGGGCCAGAAACCCGGTTGATATGGGATAACGCCCAGGGCCGGCAGCTGTATTTGCCGTATTCGCAGCAGCGAAACCTGACGCGGATCGGCTTTCAAAGCGCTGCCGATCAGGCTGTGCAATGGTTTGCGATTGATCCCGTGACTCGCACCTTGTCGCTGAACTGGAAAGTCGATCGCGCGACGGGTCAGATGAGCTATGAAAAACCTGAAGAGCTGACCCTCGTGCAGTCGCAGCAGTTTCTGCGCAACGCCCCCAGGGAACGGGCGCTGATCGAGCGAAATTATGTCCTGAGGATGAATTACGGTGTGCCGGCGCAGCCGCCGGCGATCAAGCCTGTGGTTATCGAATGGTCCTACGACGATGGTTCGCAGAAGATTCTGCGCTGGACCGACTCACGACAATCTCAATTGAAAATGCCGGTCGAGGAGGGCAAGACCCTGCAAAGGCTCGGTTTGCGGATGAGTGATGCTCAAGCCGACACGCAATGGTTCGAGGTCGAGCCTGACAGCCGTGCGCTCGACCTGATGTGGGATGAGCGGGTCAACGCCGCGCAGATGCGCGACTTGTCCGGCATCTTCAAAACCCTGGCGCTGGACGTCAAAGGCGATTGCCTGGCAGTGGACCTGGGCAATGGCCTGGCGTGTTATCGCAAGCAGGATTAGTCGTGGTGTTGCGGCGCAACCATCCGGGTTTTCGGTGAGCCGTTCGAGTTGTGCTGATAGATGTCCTGCGGTTGGCCGCTGTCATTGAAAAACACCTGGCCAATGCCCGCCGAATTCCACAATCGTTCGCCAGCTTCAGCATGCTCCGGGACATGCGGCACGATGCGCATGCGCCGACGTTTGGTTAGCCAGTTCAGTGGCGAGCGCGGCGAGTACAGCCAGCGATTGAGCCGGTCGAACCATTCCAGCAGTGTCGCAGGAAACTCGTTCTTGATGCCGCTGCTGGTGATCTGCCAGATTTTCGGCCCGGCCTTGCGATGCCGGATCAGCACTTCGTAGACGAAGGAGTAATGCACATCGCCGGACAGCACCACGTAGTTACCCGGTGTGCGTGAGTGACGGAAAATATTCAGGATCACCTGCGCGGCACCGCGATGGGCCATCCAGTTTTCCGCGTCCACCAACAGGGGGAAGCCGCACCAGCTGAAGATCCGCTGCACGGTCTCGATCAATTTGACGCCGAAGATCGGCGCCGGCGAAACGATGATTGCGCTCGGATGGTCCAGCAGTTCCTGTTGCAGTTCGCTGAGGGCTTCCCAGTCCAGCAGGCCGGAGGGTTGCTTGAGGTTCATCTCGCTGCGCCAGCGTCGGGTACGGGTGTCGATCACGACGATGGCCGGGGTGGTTGGAAGGACAAAATGCCAGTTCTGAAACTTCAGCAGATCGTCGATCAAGTCGTCCTGAACCGGACTGTCGAGGTAGCGGTCATGCCCGGTGGCGCTGAACGCGTCGGTTTTTTTCAGGACTTCGCTGAAGGCGTCCGGATTGTTGCCCCAGCCCTGGCACAGCATGTAGGCAATCAGCGCATTGCCGATGATGCGTTTGGAGAACGGATGGCCATAGGCCGTTTCCTCCCATTGCGCGGAAAGATTCCAGTCATCGGTAATGTCGTGGTCGTCGAAAATCATCAGCGTCGGAATGTGCGCCAATGCCCGGGCGACGTTGCCCAGCCCGGCCTTGAAGCCGTCAATGTACGTTTGCTCGAGTGTGTAGCGCTCACGCCTTTTCGCTGTCAGTGCCGGAGGTTGCGGGGCGATCAGGGTCCAGGGCGTTGGCGACCAGACCAGCAGGTACATGGCCATGACTTCAGCAAATGTCACCAGATGGTTGTCGGCATTGCTGCTGGTGAAAATCGGTTTGCGCGCACCGCCGAAAAAACGGTCGCGCAGGGTTTCGTTGCTCTGCAGCGCCGGTAGCAAATCCGCGCGGTGGTAGTAACTGGCGGGATGCTCGTAGAGTTTGGCGCTGTCGCTGACCACGGCGCCTTCGAGGTGTTCTTCGAACAACCCCAAGCGTTCGATCAAGGCATGGATCGCCCGCAACATCGGCCCCGCGACATCGTCGGCGTAGATCTGATCGCCGGTCATGATCAACAGGGCGGGGCGATCCAGCGCTTCATGTTGCTGCGCGAGCAGCTCATCGACGCACAGCAAGCCGTCGGTCGCCGGGTGATGCGGCTTGCGGCAGGAACCGTGGAGCAATTGATCGACCCGTGAGCGCAGCACGAAGTCGGGATGCGAGGCATCGCCGTACAGCAGATGCGGTGCCCATGTAGCGATGCCCTCAACGCCATCGATCAGCAGGTCGTATTCGATCCGCTCGTCACAGGGCAGGGCGTTCTCCAGCGAGACGTCGATCAAATGGACGAAGGCATGAACACCCACCGACACCACGGTGCACTGCTGCGTACCGAGACGAATGTCGCCAACACCTTGCACACGCAGCGTCAGCGTCAGCGCCCGCGACCCGACCAGCCACATCACCAGGCGCGAGGGCTCCAGGCGTCGCAACAGCGGGCCGGCCAGGACCGGCGGCAGGGAAGTGCAATCGTCAGGCAGTGGCAGCGTCGCGGACATCCGGATTCAAGACTCTTGGGGGCACAGAAGCGGGCGATGATAGCGCACGTCAAGACGTGACAGGCTAATGTGAGCATGTCACGCCATGTGTTGGCGTTTGAGCATCCATCGAATCGAAGAGAGGGCGTCATGCACCGAATTATCCTGCCGGCACTGGCCATTTTGCTGGTGGCGCAGTCCCCGGCCTATGCCATCAACGACAAGTATCGCAAGCAACTCGAAGCGTCCGGTTGCACCCAGATGAGTGAGCTGCAGGGCTGTGATATCCACAAGACCAAGGCTGAAAACGCCAAGGCCGGGTTCAGCAATCCTGAAACCCCGGTCACAGGCGAAAAACCCCAAGACAAGTCGACCAACGGAAAAGAAGGAGCAAAGCCACCTGTCACGAAATGAAAAGCCATTGTCGTCTGATGAGAAGCATCCCGACAGGCCTCGTCCTACAGTCCAATCAATGCAATTCGATGCTACGCCAACTTGCTGATTGGAGAATAAGAAAAATGGCCAAAGCCGTACGCTTTTACGAAACCGGTGGTCCTGAAGTCCTACGTTACGAGGACGTCGAAGTCGGCGATCCCGGTCCGGGCCAGGTTCGTCTTCGACACGTAGCTGTTGGTTTGAACTACGCCGACACCTACTTCCGCAATGGTACTTACCCAATCCCGATGCCGAACGGCATGGGGGTTGAAGCCTCCGGCGTGGTCCAGGCCATCGGCGAAGGCGTGACCAACGTCCAGGTGGGGGACCGCGTCACTTACACCGGTTTTCTCAATACCCTGGGTGCTTACAGCACCGAGCGCCTGATCGCTGCCGCGCCGCTGATCAAGCTGCCGGAAACCATCAGCTTCGAAACCGCCGCCGCGATGACGATGCGTGGCCTGACGTCTTCGTACCTGATGCGCCGCATCTACGACTTCAAGCCGGGCGACAGCATCCTGTTGCACGCCGCTGCCGGTGGTGTAGGCCTGATCGTTTCGCAATGGGCCAAACTGCTGGGCCTGAACGTGATCGGCACGGTGTCGACCGAGCAAAAGGCTGAAATCGCCCGTGCTCACGGTTGCGACCACACGATCAATTACAGCCATGAAGATGTCGCCGCTCGCGTTCGCGAATTGACCGACGGTGTGGGCGTCAACGTGGTGTTCGACAGCGTTGGCAAAAACACCTTCATGGGCTCCCTGGACTCGTTGAAGCCCCGTGGCCTGATGGTCTGCGTGGGTACCGCGTCCGGCCCGATCCCGGCGTTCGACCCGGTGATGCTGGCGATGAAAGGCTCGCTGTACCTGACCCGTCCAGCCCTGGCCAACTACATCAGCGACCCGGCCGAAAAAGCCGCCCTGGCGGGCGAGTTGTTCGACCACGTCGGCAGCGGCCGGATCAAGATCGAGATCAACCAGCACTACGCCCTGCAGGACGCTGTGCAGGCGCACCGCGATCTGGAATCGCGCAAAACTACCGGCTCGTCGATTTTCGTCGTTTAAGGAGCTACCAGCCATGAAAGTCGAACAATTGACCTACAGCATTGGCGCCGAACTGACCGGCGTCAACCTGGCCGATGCGGTGCATGACGACGGTCTGTTTGCCGAGATTCGTGCCCAGTTGCTCAAGCACCGTGTGGTGTTCCTGCGCGATCAGGACATCACCCGCGCCGAGCACGTGGCCTTCGCCCGTCGCTTCGGCGAGCTGGAAGATCACCCGGTGGCCGGCAGCGATCCGGATCACCCTGGGCTGGTGCGGATCTACAAGAACCCGGATCAGCCGATGGACCGCTACGAAAACGCCTGGCACACCGACGCCACCTGGCGCGATGCCCCGCCGATGGGTTGCGTGCTGCGCTGCGTGGAGTGCCCGCCCGTGGGCGGCGACACCATGTGGACCAACATGGTCGCGGCTTACGCGAACCTGCCGGAAGACATAAAGGTCAAGATCGCCGACCTGCGTGCCCGCCACAGCATTGAAGCGAGCTTCGGTGCGGCCATGCCGATCGAGAAGCGCCTGGGCCTCAAAGCAATGTACCCGGATGCGGAACACCCGGTGGTGCGCATCCACCCGGAAACCGGCGAGAAGGTGTTGTTCGTCAACGCCTTCACCACCCACTTCAGCAACTACCACACCCCGGAGCGGGTGCGCTTCGGTCAGGACGCCAACCCTGGCGCCGGCGAATTGCTGCGCTACCTGATCAGCCAGGCGTACATCCCTGAGTATCAAGTGCGCTGGCGCTGGAAGCCGAACAGCATCGCCATCTGGGACAACCGCAGTACCCAGCATTACGCGGTGATGGATTACCCACCGTGCCATCGCAAGATGGAGCGCGCCGGCATCATCGGCGAAAAGACCTACTGATCCACCCTATCGCATTCGCACTCGTGAACACGTCCGCCCGGCTCGACCCCGGGTGGGCGGGACAATCATAAGAACTGGAGTAACTCATGCAATTCTTCGACGATTCCCTGCACCCGGAAAACATGGATAAGGTAGTCATTACCGTGGCCCCGTACGGCCCGGAGTGGATGCCGGAAGACTTCCCGGAAGACATCCCGCTGACCATGGATGAGCAGGTTCAAAAAGCAGTTGAATGCTATGAGGCCGGCGCCACGGTTCTGCACTTGCACGTGCGTGAACTGGACGGCAAGGGCTCCAAGCGTCTGTCGAAATTCAACGAACTGATCGCCGGTGTGCGTGAAGCTGTGCCGGACATGATCATCCAGGTCGGCGGTTCGATTTCCTTCGCCCCTGAAAGCGATGGCGAAGCGGCCAAGTGGCTGTCCGACGACACCCGCCACATGCTGGCCGAACTGACCCCGAAACCGGATCAGGTCACCGTGGCAATCAACACCACGCAAATGAACATCATGGAGCTGTTGTACCCGGAGTACCTCAAAGGTACTTCCCTGGACAACCCGATGACCCACGCCGCCTACAGCGAAATGACCGTACCGGCAGGCCCGGCCTGGGTTGCAGAGCACCTCAAGCGCCTGATGGACAACGGCATCCAGCCGCACTTCCAGCTGACCGGCATGCACGCCCTGGAAACCCTCGAGCGCCTGGTGCGTCGTGGCGTTTACAAAGGCCCGCTGAACCTGACCTGGATCGGCATCGGCGGTGGCTTCGACGGCCCGAACCCGTTCAACTTCTTCAACTTCATTCACCGCGCGCCGGACGGTTGCACCCTGACCTCCGAATCGCTGCTCAAGAACGTCATGCCGTTCAACACCATGTCGATGGCCATGGGCATGCACCCGCGTGTGGGCAACGAAGACACTATCATTGATCACAAGGGCGACCGTTTCGGCTCCGTTGACCAGATCAAGCAAACCGTGCGCATTGCCCATGAACTGGGTCGTGAAATCGCCACCGGCAAAGAAGCCCGCGAGATCTACCGCATTGGCGTGCAGTACGAAACCATCGAAGAAACCCTGTTGGCCAACGGCATGGCCCCCAACCGCAAGGCTGGGCAGAAAGGTGTACCGCAACGCGGTTAACCGAAGGTCGGGACGAGAGGCCGTGACCTCTCGTCCTCCTGACCGTTACACGCTTGAATAACAAAAATAAAACAAAGCTCTTGAGGAGGCTGCATGGCCTTTCACCCAATAGCCGCTGACGATGACGACTCCAGCGGAGTCGGCGTTGCGCGCCAATATGCCTGGATCGTCTTTGCATTGACGTTCGGCCTGTTGATTTCCGATTACATGTCGCGTCAGGTGCTGAACGCGGTATTCCCCCTGCTCAAGACTGAGTGGGCATTGAGCGACGGCCAGCTCGGCTTGCTCAGCGGTATCGTTGCCCTGATGGTCGGCCTGCTGACATTTCCCCTGTCGTTGATGGCGGACCGTTTCGGTCGGGTCAAAAGCCTGGCGCTGATGGCTTTCCTGTGGAGCGTGGCCACCTTGGGTTGCGCGTTGGCGCAAGATTACCAACAGATGTTCATCGCGCGTTTCATGGTCGGCGTCGGCGAAGCCGCCTACGGCAGCGTGGGCATCGCGGTGGTGATCTCGGTGTTCCCTAAAGAGATGCGGGCAACCCTGGCCAGCGCCTTCATGGCGGGCGGGATGTTCGGTTCGGTGCTGGGCATGGCGTTGGGCGGTGCGATTGCCGCCAAGCTGGGCTGGCGCTGGTCGTTCGCCGGGATGTCGTTGTTCGGCCTGTGCCTGGCGATTCTGTACCCGCTCATCGTCAAGGAAGCGCGCATTGCGCCGCAACGTGCCGCTCAGGTTGCAAACAAAACCGCGGCGGCGGTCAAGCGTCCGCTGCGCACGCTGTGGTCCAGCCGTTCGGTGGTGTCGACCTACGTCGCCAGTGGCTTGCAGTTGTTCGTGGGCGGCACCGTGATGGTGTGGATTCCCAGCTACATGAATCGCTACTACGACATGCCTACCGACAAGGCCGGCGGCATGGCGGCAATCATCGTGCTGTGCAGCGGTGCGGGGATGATCCTGTGCGGCATGCTCAGTGATCGTCTGTGCCGCAACTCGCCTGATCGCAAGGTCAGCCTGGCCATCTTTTTCTGCCTGGGCAGCTGTCTGCTGCTATCGGCGGCGTTCGCGCTACCGGCCGGGCCTTTACAACTGGTGCTGATCTGCCTGGGTATGCTGATTGCCACTGGCACCACCGGCCCAAGTGGCGCGATGGTCGCCAACCTGACGCATTACTCGGTCCACGGCACGGCGTTCGCCACGCTGACGTTGGCCAACAACATGTTGGGGCTGGCGCCGGGGCCGTTCATCACCGGCAAGGTATCGGACCTCATCGGTTTGCATGCCGCGTTCCAACTGGTGCCACTGGTCAGCCTCGCGGCAGCAGCGGTGTTCTTTTACGCCAAGTGTCACTACCACAAAGATATTGCCCGTCTTCAGGGTCAGAGCGTGTCTGGCCCCGTCAATGAAGCCGGATTAGAGGTGAAGTTGTGAGTCGTCGTTTACGTATTGATGTGTTTTTCGATTTCATCTGCCCCTGGTGCCTGATCGGCAAGCGCCAACTGGAACATGCACAAGTGCAGTTTCGCAGTCGCTATCCGGATGTGCAGATCACCACGGTGTGGCACGGCGTGCAGTTGCTGCCGCAGTTGCCGGCACAAGGTGAGCCGTTCGCCGATTTCTACCGCAATCGTCTGGGCAATGCCGACGCTGTAGCGATGCGCCAGGCCCAGGTACAACAGGCGGCTGCCTCGGTTGGGCTGGCCATCGATCTGAGCCGCATCGCGACGATGCCCAACACCGCAGACGCCCATCGTCTGTTCGAGCGAGCCGGCACGGTAGGCAACGCTGCCCAGCGTGAGATGTTGCTCGAACGTTTGTTCGCCGCGTATTTCAAGAAAGGCGAAGACCTGGGCTGCCGTGAGACCTTGCTCGCCATTGCCCGCGACTGCGGCATTGACGAAAACGCCGTGGCCGACGCCTTGCTGGGCGACGCCACGCCATTTCCAGGATCGCCTGGCGCGAGCAGCGGCGTGCCGAGCTTCCAGTTCGACCGCCGGATGACGGTGGTGGGCGCGCAACCTGCCGAGTCATTGCTCGCAGCAATGAAAGAAGCGCTCAAGGAAAGTGATCGCGAGCGGCAGCCGGCATGACCCGGCGCATTCCCGTACCTGCCGGCAAGTACCCGCAGGCCGGCGGTCGGGCGCTGTTCGAGTTCGAAGACAAGAGCCTGGCGCTGTTCAATATCGACGGGCAGTTGTATGCCATCGACGACAGCTGTCCGCATCAGGGCTCTTCGCTGTGCGGCGGGCGACTTGAGGGCCGGGTGATCCAATGCCTGGCCCATGGTTTGCGCTTCGATTTGCACAGCGGTTACCTGCTCAATTCCAAGCAGGTCAAAATCAACAACTACCCGGTCGAGATCATCGACGGCCAGGCGTTTATCGTCATCGCTACCGAGGAGTCCGCGCCATGAGCGCTTTAGCTCTCTCCCGCATCCAAAGCCGCACGCGCGAATTGGCCCCGGGATTTATCGTCAGTCTGATTGTCGCGGCCGCCGCGTCGTTCCTGTCCGAGCACTACGGTGCACCGGTCATGCTGTTTGCCTTGCTGCTGGGCATGGCTCTGAATTTTCTCGCCGATGACGGCCCGTGCAAGGCCGGTGTCGAGTTCACTGCCCGCACGGTGCTGCGCATCGGCGTGGCGCTGCTGGGCATGCGCATTACCCTTGAGCAGATGGCGGCACTGGGCTGGAAGCCGATTGCGCTGGTCGTGATTCTGGTGGTGGTGACTATCTCTATCTCGGTGATCGCCGCGAAGTTTCTGGGTTTCTCGCGTCTGTTCGGCATGCTCACCGGTGGCGCGACGGCAATCTGTGGTGCCTCGGCGGCATTGGCGCTGGCAGCGGCACTGCCCAACCATCCGCAGAAAGAACGCGCCACGCTGTTCACGGTGATCGGCGTCTCGGCGCTGTCGACCCTGGCGATGATCGTCTATCCGATGATCGCCAACTGGCTGCATTTGTCGCCGCAGGTGGCGGGCGTGTTCCTCGGCGCCACGATCCACGACGTGGCCCAGGTGGTCGGCGCCGGTTACGGCATGTCCACCGAGACCGGCGACACGGCGACAGTGGTCAAGCTGATGCGCGTTGCCATGCTGCTGCCGGTGATCGTCACCGCCGCCATGATCACCCGCATGCAAGGCGCCGACCCGACCGGTAAACGTCCGCCGTTGCTGCCGTGGTTCGCCGTCGGCTTTTTGATTCTGGCGTGCATCAACAGCACCGGCTGGATCGCTCCGGTGGTGCAGGGATCGGTCAACGAACTGTCGCGCTGGTGCCTGGTGATTTCCATCAGTGCCCTGGGCATGAAGACCCGGCTCAAAGAGCTCGCAGCGGTTGGCATCAAGCCGATCCTGCTGATGGTGGGAGAGACGGTGTTCCTGGTCGTGCTGGTGCTGCTGTTGCTGCACTGGGGTGCCTGAGCAGGCTTGGCAAATGTGTTATGGCAGGGTCACACAGCGTTGACTCCTCATGCTGTGGGGCTCCAGGCCGGTGTTACAAGCACCGGTCTTTCGCGGCGACTGTACCAGCAGTCGCCGTTTTTTTTGCCGGGTGATCAGGTGTCATTCGGATCGCTCGGCGGCTTTGTGCCAGCCAGCTTTTGCGAACTGCGCCACGCCGCCGGCGGCATGCCGAACTGGCTGATGAACCACCGCGTAAACGAACTCGCCATGGAATAGCCCAGCATGTCGGCAATACGACTGAGCGAGTAGGCCGGGTTGTCCAGGTAGCGCAGCACCAGGTCGCGACGCACATCGTTGATCACGTCGTTGAAGGCGCAGCCGTCGTCCTTGAGACGCCGTTGCAGGGTGCGTACGTTCATGCCCTGGCTTTGCGCGACCTGCTCGATGGTGGCGCGCCCCATGGGCAGCAGCAGGTAGATGGCCTTGCGCACTTCGAACAGCATCGAGGCCTTTTCGTTGCCTTGCAGTGTGTCGAGGTAGCTCTGGGCGTAGCGAGCCATCGTCGGATCGGCGTTGGGGTTGGTCACGTCGAGGCTGGCGTCGGAACAGACGATGCCGTTGAACTCGCTGCCGAACTCCAGGCTGCAGCCGAACAGACGCCGATGCAGCTGCAGGTTGTCGGGGGGCTGGTGCATGAAGTTGACGCTGTAGGGGTGCCAGTGCGAGCCGAGCAGGGCCGAGCACAGGCGGAACAACACGCCGATGGCCAGCTCTGTGGCCTGGCGGCTGGGCATCGGCGAATCGGTGACCACCTCTTCGCGAATGATCACCATCTTGCCGGCTTCTTCAATGAAAATGGCCAGCGAGTCGTTCATCAAATGCCGGTATTGCTTCACCACCTGCAAGGCATCGCGCAGGGTGCGCTGGTGGCTGAGCAACAGGCTGACGACACCAAAATCCGAGAGCTGGCGCGATTCGGCCATGCTCAGGCCGAACGTCTGGCAACCGCTGGCGGTGGCCGAATCTTCCAGCAGGCGCACGGCGGCATCGATGTGGATACGGTGTTCGGGGGCCAGCAAATGTGCCTTGCTCAGGCCCACCCCCGCCAGCACGTCGCGCGGGTTGAATCCCAGGTACTGGGTGACCTCAAGGTAGTTGGTCAGGACGGCGGCGCGAACAAGCTTGGACATGCTGAGAGTCTTCCCTGGGCCGATGGCGAGTGGCGAAAGCGTGGCGACTATATCCAGCGCATCGGCCGTTGAACAGTTGTCTTGTAATTGTTGGTTTACCCTGCTGCCAGGTCCCGAATCATCTACGCTTTGGAGGGCTATCGCACTCATTCGTTGATTACAGTGACCTTGGGCCAATCTGCGATGATTTTCGACCAGCGGTTATCTTGTCCCAATGTCTGACAATTTGTCATCAAAAGAAAAGTGCATGACGTCCAATGTAAAGCGTAGTGGGCGGGTGAACTTTAATGTCGACACAACAAAAAGACTCTGGCGAAAACAGCCAGTCGAGTCACCGAGAAAACGAAGGTGTTGACGTGGACAAACTGCAAACTGGCGCTACCATTCTGATCGTCCCGGGTCTGCGTGATCACGTTGCCGAACATTGGCAGACATTGCTTGAAGCCAGGCTGTGCAAAGTGCGCAGTGTTCCGCCACTGGAAACCGACAAACTCGATTGCATGGCCCGCGTTCGGGCGATCCAGCACGAGCTGGAACAGATCGACGGTCCGGTGATTCTTGTTGCCCACAGCGCTGGCGTACTGATGGTCGCGCACTGGGCCAAGCATTACAGCCGTCCGATCAAGGGCGCCTTGCTGGCCGCGCCACCGGATCTCGATGCGGTCTGGCCGGCTAATTATCCTTCCTCCGAGACCCTGCGCAGTCAGGGCTGGAATCCTCTTCCCGAAGGTCCGTTGCCGTTCCCGAGCATCGTGGCCGGCAGTACCAATGATCACCTTGCCAGTCTTTCTGCCGTTACTCGAATGGCAGAAGGCTGGGGCTCCGAATTGCTCAATCTGGGCGATGTCGGGCACCTCAATCCGGCCGCAGGATTTGGCCATTGGCAGCAAGCCGAGGCACTCATCCTGCAGCTGGACAGCGAACAGGAACCGGTCTGACATTACGTCAACCGGCATTTGCCCTCACTCCTGAAAACGCAGACCCGAAGAGGAATGCGCGAGGGCGGCTGCGCTTAAAACAAAGACAAAAAGGCGGAGACAACGCAATGCACAACAATAAGAGTCACGGCTTCACCACCCAACGCTACACCTTGCTGGCATCGGCCATTCTTGCGGCAACCGTTCCGATGGCCCATGCGGTCGAGATCGAGACGGGGAATCCGGACTGGAACGTACGGGTGGATAACACCATCAAGTACAACTACGGTGTGCGCACTGAAAGTGCTGACAAACGCATGTTGGCAACGCCGAACAACAACGACGGCGACTACAACTTCCGCAAGGCCGGGACCAACATCACCAACCGTATCGACTTGTTGACCGAGATGGATGTGGTCTTCAAGAACGCCATGGGTTTTCGCGTCAGCGCCGCCAGCTGGTACGACAAGGCCTATGAGAACGTCGGTTCCAACTCCAACCCGTTCGTCAACGGTAACGACGCGCGTTCTGGCCTGGTCGCCAACGATCCTCGCCTGGCCCCGGTCGTCAATGACAACGTCGGTTTTGGCAGCCCGCACCTGAGCAACTACGCCTCGCGTTATTACACCGGTCCGTCTGGTGAAATCCTCGACGCCTTCGTGTTCTACAGCACCGAAGTGGGTGAGGAGTCGATGTTCAGCGCCAAGGCCGGCCAGCACAACGTGTTCTGGGGCGAGACCATTCTCAACCCGGTGCATTCGATGAGCTACGGCCAGTCCGGCCTCGACCTGGCCAAACTGGCCGCGTCGCCGGGTACCGAAGCCAAGGAACTGTTTGTCCCGCGTAACCAGCTGTCGATGTCGTTCACCGTCAATCCTGAATTGACCCTGGGCGCCCAGTACTTCCTGGATTGGAACGAAGCACGTCTGCCGGAAGCGGGCACCTATTACGGTGGTTCCGATCTGGTCGGTTTCGGTGCGCAATCGTTCCTGTTGGGTAACACCAACGCCGTGGTACCGGGCAGCCCGCTGGGTTGTGGCCTGGCACCGTGCAACGGCTTGACCAATGTGCGTCGTGGCAAGGACCTGACCCCGCATGACAGCGGCGACTGGGGCATCATGGCCAAGTGGTCGCCAGCCTGGCTGGACGGCACCCTCGGCGTTTACTACCGCGAGACCTCGGAAATCCTGCCGCAAGCCTATCTGGACGCCAGGGGCATTACCTCGGCCAACCCGAACGGTACCCGTCCGGCCGGGCAAGTGCCTGCGGTGGTCAACACCCTGAACTCGCTGGATACCGCCACCTATCAACTGGCTTATGCCGACAACATCAAGATCGCCGGCCTGAGCCTGTCCAAGGACGTAGGCGGGGTGAGCGTGGGTTCGGACCTGAACGTTCGTCACAACATGCCGCTGGCCAGTATCCCGGCGATCGTCAGTACCCGTAGCCCGCTGGGCCTGGGTCAAGGGCTTGGCCTGTTGCCTGCCCGTACAGACGCCACCGGTGTGGTCTATGACACCCCGAGCCGCGGCGACAGCATGAGCGCCACCGGTGACACCTTGCACTGGACGCTCAACGGTCTGATGACCCTGCCTAAAACCCCAGTGTTCGACCAGGCGACTGTGCTGGCCGAGTTGTACTACAGCAACCTGCTCGAACTCGATAGCAAGAACGAGGCGCTCTACAAAGGCAAGAGCACCTATCGCGGTATCGACGCGTCGACCCGCGACAACTGGGGTCTGGCCATCAACTTCACACCGACCTGGTACCAGGTATTCCCGGGTGTCGACTTCAACGCGCCGATGTCCGTCAACGTCGGTCTCGATGGCGTGTCCCCGGTCACCGGTGGCGGTGCCAAAGACACCGGCAACTATGCCGTTGGCATCGGTGCCGTTGTGTACAACAAATACTTTGTCGACCTGAAGTACGTGGACTCTTTCGGCGAAACCGACAAGTGCAAAAACAGTGGTGTGAGCACCGGCCCGACCGGTGGTGATGGCTCCACCCCGAACGCCTTTAGCGGCAACGAAAACTACGCCTGCTACGCCGGTGGCTACTCAGCCTTCTCCGGTGGTGGTGCTACGACTGAGGACCGTGGCGCGGTGTACCTGACGATGAAAACTACATTCTGATTCACCACTGATTTGCTTAACGCAAGCAGGAGAATAACAACATGAAATTTGTAAAAACCGTGTTGGCCGCTTCGCTGGCCATGGTCTTCGCCGCTCAGGCACAGGCCGCTGTTTCAACTCAGGAAGCTGCCAAGCTTGGCGCTAACCTGACCCAGGTAGGGGCTGAAAAAGCCGGGAACGCTGATGGTTCCATTCCTGCCTACAACGGCGGCTTGACCACTGCTCCAGCCAGCTTCAAAGCCGGTGACAGCATGCGTCCGGATCCGTTTGCCAGTGAAAAACCTGTGCTGGTGATCGACGGCAAAAACGTCGATCAGTACAAGGGCATGCTCACCGCGACTACGGTAGAGCTGGCCAAGCGTTTCCCGACGTTCCGTGTCGACGTGTTCCCGACGCACCGCACCGTATCGCTGCCTCAAGCGATTCTGGACAACGGCGTGAAAAACGCCGTCGGCGCCAAGTCCCTGGAAGGTGGCCTGGCCATCGACAACGTCCTGCCGGGCATTCCGTTCCCGATTCCGCAGTCGGGCAACGAAGCGATGTGGAACTTCCTGCTGCGCTACCAGGGCGTCAGCATCAGCTCCAAGTACGACTCCTGGAACGTTGACTCGGCCGGTGTGGCGAGCCTGGCGACCACCGGGCAGGCGAACATCTCCTACCCGATCTATGAAAACCTCTCGCAGCCGATCAGCAGCTCCGACGTGTACTACCAGATGAAGCTGGCGTACACCGGTCCTGCGCGCCGCGCCGGTGAGGCGATCATGCTCAAGGATGCCGCCAACCCGTTGCAGCAACCCCGTCGCGCCTGGCAGTACTTGCCAGGGCAGCGTCGCGTGAAACTGGCGCCGAGCCTGGCTTACGACACGCCAAACCCGGGTACCGCCGGTGCGGGCACCTACGATGACGTGTTCGTGTTCAACGGTGCGCTGGATCGCTACGACTGGAAGCTGGTCGGCAAGCAAGAAATGATCGTGCCTTACAACACCTACAAGCTGACCTACGTGCAGGATCCGAAGTCGCTGACCACCGCCAATCACCTGGCACCTGACTTCGTACGCTGGGAAAAACACCGCGTGTGGGTCGTGGAAGGCAACCTCAAGGCCGGTGCTCGCCACATCTACCAGAAGCGCCGCTTCTACCTCGACGAAGACAGCTGGACCGCTTTGGCCTCGGATCAATATGACGCCCGTGGTCAGCTCTATCGCGGTTCCTTCGCCTTCCTCAGCCAGAGCTATGACAAGCAGGTTCCAGACTCCACCCCGTTCATGATCTATGACCTGGTGGGCGGCTCCTACAACATCAACGGTGTAGTCGGCCCTTACGGCGGCATCAAGTACATCGAGCCGCTCTCCAAGGCCCAGTGGTCTTCGGAATCCCTGGCCGGCGCCGGCATTCGCTAAGCCAACTGCAAAAAAATGCGCCCGTTCGGTCCACTGCCCACAAGGCGGTGAGACCGTCGGCGGTCGGTTCGCGCCGATCGCTACGAACGCCAGGTTTTAACGTCAGGCACACCTTTGTGTGCCCCGGCGCGGTTTTCCGAAGAGGACGCAGTATGTGTTCATATAAAAATAATAGATTGCTACTGGCCCTTGGCGTTGTGCTCTGCCTGTCGCAGGGCGTCACCCAGGCGGCCGAATATGTCGACGTGCTGGACCTGCCTGCCAGGGTCAGTGCCTTGGCCATCAACAGCCCGCTGTCGGGCATGACCCGCGCCGGTGAGCGCGTGATTGCCGTCGGCCAGCGTGGCCATATTCTGTTTTCCGATGATTCTGCAAAGCACTGGCAACAGGCCGCCGTGCCGGCCAGTGCCGACCTCACTGCGGTGAATTTTCCGACAGCCACCCAAGGCTGGGCGGTGGGTAACGACGGCGTGGTGCTGCACAGCAGCGACGCCGGCGCGACCTGGCAAAAGCAACTCGACGGTCGTCAGATCGGCGCCTTGCTGGTCAAGCATTACACGGCTTTGGCGAGTGCCGAGCCGAGCAACGAGCAATGGCCCCAGTTGGCTATGGAAGGCCAACGACTAGCCGATCAGGGCGCGGACAAACCGCTGCTCGGCGTCTGGTTCGCCAACGAAAAAACCGGCTACGTGGTCGGCGTGTTCAACCTGATCCTGCGCACCGACGACGGTGGCCAGACATGGACGCCGTATCAGGACCGCACCGAGAACCCCCAGGGTTTCCACCTCAACGCCATCGCCTCCACCGGCGACAGTGTGTACATCGCTGGCGAGCAAGGCCTGTTGCTCAAATGGGATGACAGCGCCCAGCGTTTCGCCGCCGTGCCAACGCCGTATCAAGGCAGCTTCTTCGGTGTCGTCGGCCAGCCCGGCGAAGTGCTGGTGTATGGCTTGCGCGGCAACGTGTTGCGCAGCACCGACGGCGGCCAGAACTGGACCGCGCTGGACAGCGGCCTGCACGTCAGCATCACCGCCGGCCTGATCGATGCCCGTGGCCATTACCGCCTGTTCACCCAGGGCGGGCAGATGCTGGTCAGCCAAGGGACTGGCGCGCAAATGCGTCTGACGCAGCAACCGGCGCGCGCACCGGTTGCCGGCGCCACCCAGTCCGCCGATGGTGCACTGGTGGTCGCGGGCAGCCGCGGCGCCCAGACGCTGACCGTCGATCCAGCCCTCGAACCCTAAGAGCGAGAACCCAGACATGGGCAATATCAAACAAGACGCCATGCCGGTGATTCGCGAACTGCGCGATTTCGACCAACGCTCCGGCAACCTCCTCGAACGGCTGGTGTTCAACTACCGCCCGCTGTTCATGCTGCTGATGGCGCTGGCCACCGTGGTCCTGGGTTTCATGGCCGTGACGCGCCTGGAGTTGCGGCCAAGCTTCGAAAAAATGATTCCGCAGAGCCAGCCCTACATCCAGAACTTCCTGGAAAACCGCGCTTCACTGCGCGGCCTGGGCAACTCGGTGCGGGTGGTGGTCGAGAACACCCAGGGCGATATTTTCGACCCCGCTTACCTCGATGTGCTCAAGCAGGTCAACGACCAGCTGTTCCTCACCGAAGGCGTCGACCGTGCGTGGATGAAGTCGCTGTGGAGCCCGGCCGTGCGCTGGACCGAAGTCACCGAGGACGGTTTCCAGGGTGGCCCGGTGATGCCCGACAGTTATCAGGGCTCGCCTTCGGACATTGAACAGCTGCGCCAGAACATCTCCCGTGCCGGTATCGTCGGCAGCCTGGTGGCCAGCGATTTCAAGTCGACCATGCTGATCGTGCCGCTGATGGACAAGGCCGCCGCCGGCGGCCAACGCATCAACTACCACGCCTTCTCGCAGATGCTCGAAGAGCAGTTGCGCGACAAGATCGAATACGCCGGCGACAGCGCGGCGCGTAAATCCGGGGTCGAAGGCAGCGGCCATTACAAAGTCCGGGTGATCGGCTTCGCCAAACTGATGGGCGACCTGATCGACGGCCTGATCCAGGTGATGATGTTCTTCGGCCTGGCCGTGGTCACCTCGCTGATCATCATCTATGCCTACACCCGTTGCGTGCGCAGCACCCTGCTGGTGGTCGGCTGCTCGCTGGTTGCGGTGGTCTGGCAACTGGGCATCGTCGCCTGGCTCGGTTACGCCATCGATCCGTACTCGGTGCTGGTGCCGTTCCTGATCTTCGCCATCGGCGTGTCCCACGCCGCGCAGAAGATGAACGGCATCATGCAGGACATCGCCCGTGGCACCCATAAACTGATCGCCGCGCGCTACACCTTCCGCCGTCTGTTCATCGCCGGGGTCACCGCGCTGCTGGCCGACGCCGTGGGCTTCGCGGTGCTGATGCTGATCGACATCCCGGTCATCCAGGACCTGGCGATCACCGCCAGCATCGGTGTCGCGGTGCTGATCTTCACCTCGCTGTTGCTGATGCCAGTGGCATTGTCTTACGTCGGTGTCGGCGCGAAAGCCGCCGAGCGTGCGCTGAAAATCGACAACCGCGCCGAGAAGCACAAAGGCTTCGGCAAACTGTGGGACGCGCTCGATCGCTTCACCACGGCCAAGTGGGCCACCGGCGCCGTGCTGGTCGCGGTGTTGATGGGCATCGGCGGTTTCGTGGTCAGCCTTGACCTGAAGATCGGCGATCTGGAAAGCGGGGCGCCGGAGCTGCGCGCCGACTCGCGCTACAACCGCGACAACGCCTACATCACCCAGCATTACGCGCTGTCCAGCGACCTGTTCGCGGTGATGATCAAGACCGCACCGGAAGGCTGTCTGAACTACAAGACCCTGGTGCTGGCCGATCGTCTGGCCTGGGAGCTGCAACAGTATCCGGGCGTGCAGGCGACCTCGTCGTTGGTCAACGCGGTACGCCAGATCACCGCCGGTACTTATGAAGGCAACCCCAAGCTCAACAGCATCCAGCGCAACCAGGACGTGCTCAACTACGCCGCGCAGCAAGCCTCGGTCAACTCCCCGGAGCTGTTCAACACCGACTGTTCGCTGATGCCGGTGATCGCCTTCCTCAAGGATCACAAGGCTGAAACCCTGGACGCCGTGGTGGCGATTGCCGACAAGTTCGCCAAGGAAAACAGCACCGAAGACCGCCAGTTCCTGCTCGCGGCCGGCAGCGCCGGGATCGAAGCGGCGACCAACATCGTGGTGCGCGAAGCCAACCACACCATGCTGTTGTACGTGTATGCAGCGGTGACCTTGTTCTGCCTGATCACCTTCCGCAGCTGGCGCGCCACGCTGGTGGCCCTGTTGCCGCTGGTGCTGACCTCGATCCTCTGCGAAGCCTTGATGGTGGCCATGGGCATCGGCGTGAAAGTCGCGACCCTGCCGGTGATCGCCCTCGGGGTGGGGATTGGCGTGGACTACGCCTTGTACCTGCTCAGTGTGCAGTTGCACTTCCAGCGCCAAGGCCTGCCGTTGTCCGAGGCCTACCGCAATGCCGTGTCGTTCACCGGCCGGGTGGTCGGGCTGGTGGGCATCACCCTCGCTGCTGGCGTGGTGTGCTGGGTCTGGTCGCCGATCAAGTTCCAGGCCGACATGGGCATCCTGCTGACCTTCATGTTCCTGTGGAACATGCTTGGTGCGCTGATTCTGATTCCTGCGCTTTCGTACTTCCTGTTGCGCACCCCGGTGCTGGAGCGCAATGACGCTACCGACGCCGACGATGCGCCAACCGACAACACCGATACCACTCAACGTCCCGGCATGCCCAATGCCCTGACTATTTCCGAGTAAGCCAAGATGTCTGATTACAAAGCTCCTTTGCGCGATATGCGCTTCGTCCTCAACGAGGTTTTCCAGGTGTCCCGGCTGTGGGCACAATTGCCCGGCCTGGCCGACGTGATCGATGAAGAGACCGCCGCCGCCATCCTCGAAGAAGCCGGCAAGATCAGCGGTGAAGTGATTGCGCCCCTGAACCGCGCCAGCGACGAACAGGGCTGCACCTGGAACAATGGCGCGGTCACTGCCGCAGACGGTTTTGCCCAGGCGTATCAAGCCTTCGCAGAAGGCGGCTGGGTGGGTGTCGGTGGTGATCCGCAGTACGGCGGCATGGGCATGCCCAAGGCGATTTCGGCCCAGGTCGAAGAGATGGTCAACTCGGCCAGCCTGTCGTTCGGCCTGTACCCGATGCTGACCGCCGGCGCCTGTCTGTCGATCAAGGCCCACGCCAGCGAAGAACTCAAAGCCGCTTACTTGCCGAACATGTACGCCGGCACCTGGACCGGTTCGATGTGCCTGACCGAAGCCCATGCGGGCACCGATCTGGGCATGATCCGCACCAAGGCCGAACCTCAGGCTGACGGCAGCTACGCGATCAGCGGCAGCAAGATTTTCATCACCGGCGGCGAGCACGATCTCACCGAAAACATCATCCATCTGGTACTGGCGCGCCTGCCCGATGCACCGGCCGGACCGAAAGGCATTTCGCTGTTCCTGGTGCCCAAAGTGCTGGTCAATGCCGACGGTTCGCTGGGCGAACGCAACTCGCTGTCCTGCGGCTCCATCGAACACAAGATGGGCATCAAGGCATCGGCCACGTGCGTGATGAACTTCGATGGCGCCACCGGCTGGATCGTCGACGCACCGAACAAAGGTCTGGCGGCGATGTTCACCATGATGAACTACGAGCGTCTGGGCGTCGGCATCCAGGGCCTGGCCCAGGGCGAGCGCTCCTATCAGAACGCCGTCGCCTACGCCCGTGACCGTCTGCAAAGCCGTGCACCGACCGGCGCGCAGCAAAAGGAAAAAGCCGCCGACCCGATCATCGTCCACCCGGACGTGCGCCGCATGCTGCTGACCATGAAAGCCTTGAATGAAGGCGGTCGTGCGTTCTCCAGCTACGTGGCGCTGCAACTGGACATCGCCAAGTACAGCGATGACCCGGTTGCCCGCACCCGTGCGCAGGACCTTGTGTCGCTGCTGACGCCTGTCGCCAAGGCGTTCCTCACCGACATGGGCCTGGAAACCACCCTGCATGGTCAGATGGTTTTTGGCGGCCATGGCTACATCCGCGAGTGGGGCCAGGAACAACTGGTGCGCGACGTGCGCATCACCCAGATCTACGAAGGCACCAACGGCATCCAGTCCCTGGACCTGGCCGGTCGCAAGATCGTCGGCAACGGCGGTTCGCTCTACCGTCTGTTCGCCTCGGAAATCCGCGACTTCACCGCCAATGCCAGCGCTGATCTTGGCGAGTTCACCCAGCCGTTGAATGCTGCCGTGGACACCCTCGACGACCTGACCGCGTGGCTGCTGGACCGGGCACAAAACAACCCGAACGAAATCGGCGCGGCCTCGGTCGAGTACCTGCACGTGTTCGGCTACACCGCGTATGCCTACATGTGGGCGCGCATGGCCAAGGCCGTCATGAGTGGCGATGCCGAGGACGATTTTTACACCAGCAAACTGGCTACCGCGCGTTTCTACTTCGCCCGCTTGCTGCCACGTATCCACTCGTTGAGCGCATCGGCCAAGGCCGGCAGTGACTGTCTCTTCGAGCTGCAAGCCGATCAGTTCTGATCTAAAGAACAAGGAACCTTATTCATGATGGCGACAAAAATAATTCCACCCGCCGACGGCGCTTATGCCTATCCGTTGCTGATCAAGCAATTGCTGCTGTCCGGTGTGCGCTACGAGCCGGGCCGGGAAATCGTCTACGCCGACAAGCTGCGCTACAGCTACGAGACCCTCAACAAGCGCATTCGCCGCCTGGCCAATGCGCTGACCGCTGCCGGGGTCAAGGCAGGCGACACCGTGGCTTTGCTCGACTGGGACAGCAACCGTTACCTGGAATGCTTTTTCGCCGTGCCGATGATCGGCGCGGTGCTGCACACGGTGAACATTCGCCTGTCGCCCGAGCAGGTGCTGTTCACCATGAACCACGCCGAGGATGACCTGGTGCTGGTGCATGATGATTTCCTGCCCCTGGTCGAACAGATCCATGGTCGGCTGGAAACCGTAAAAGGCTACCTGCAACTCACCGATGACGAGGCGACCAAGACCTCGCTGCCGGTGCTGGGGGAATACGAGCACCTGTTGTCCCTGGCTTCGGAACAGTACGACTTCCCTGATTTCGACGAGAACTCGGTGGCGACACTGTTCTACACCACCGGCACCACCGGCGACCCGAAAGGCGTGTACTTCACCCATCGTCAACTGGTCCTGCACACCCTCAATGCCGTCGGCACCCTGGGCGTCTACCAAGGTACGCCGCTGTTGCGCTCCGACGACGTGTACATGCCGATTACGCCGATGTTCCACGTGCATGCGTGGGGCGTGCCGTATGTCGCGACCCTGATGGGCATCAAACAGGTCTATCCCGGCAAGTACGAACCCAACAGCCTGGTCAAGTTGTACCGCGAAGAGAAGGTCACCTTCTCCCACTGCGTACCGACCATTTTGCAGATGATCCTCAACTGCGAAGAAGGCAAGGCAACCCGTTTCGAGGGCTGGAAAATGCTCTTGGGCGGCAGCGCGCTGACCCTGGGCATCGCCAGCGAAGCCAGTGCCAAAGGCATGGTCGTGCACGCCGGTTACGGCATGTCGGAAACCTGCCCGTTGCTGTGCCTGACGTACCTGCGTGACGAAGATCGCCAACAGTCCACCGAGGCACAACTGCCGGTGCGCATCAAGACCGGTACGCCGGTGCCGATGGTCGATCTGAAAATCATCGACGCCAATGGTGACGATGTCGCCCACGACGGTGAGTCCCTCGGCGAAATCGTCGTTCGTGCACCGTGGCTGACCCAAGGCTATTTGAAAGAGCCTGAAAAAGGCGCCGAGCTCTGGCTCAACGGCTGGCTGCACACCGGTGACATGGCCTCGATCGACAAGCTGGGCGGCGTGGAAATCAAGGACCGCATCAAGGACGTGATCAAGACCGGCGGCGAATGGATCAGCTCCCTGGAACTGGAAAGCCTGATCAGCGAACACCCGGCGGTCATGTCGGTCGCGGTGGTGGGCATCGTCGATGAACAGTGGGGCGAACGCCCGATGGCCATGGTCGTCTGCGAACCGGGGCAATTCCTCGACCGCAAGATCCTGGAGGTTCATCTGCAAGCCTTCGTCGACGGCGGGCGCATCAACAAATGGGCGATCCCCAAGCAGTTCAAGTTCGTGAACGAAATCCCCAAGACCAGCGTCGGCAAGATCAACAAGAAGCTGATTCGGGAAAGTGAAGCGAACTGAGGGATAAACCTGGCACTGCTGTTGCAGGAGCGAGCACGCTCCGGGCGGCGTTCCGTGGACAGGAGCGCCGCGTTTAGCCAGAAAACACGCGTTTTCGTTAACGACCATCGCGAGCGCGCTCGCTCCTACAGGAGTTCACCGCTGTCAGGCGGTTTCTGGATAGTGTGCAGGGCGTCAACTTTGTCATAGTTCTTCGCCCCGTAAGTCGCAGTTTTCAACGTTTGTGCCAAGCTGAACGGGGTATTGAACCGCCGCGCATGCAACTGCCGGTCAGTCAACCCCCCAGGAAGCCCACGTCATGAGCCTGAGCAGTGCATCAAACGTTCGCCAAGAGTTCTACAAAGCCGTCTGGTTCTACTTCAAAGTGGTGTGGCCGATCTTCTCGATCCTGCTACTGGTGATCATCGCGTGCGGACTGATCATCGCCCATCTGGAAGGCTGGAGCGCTGGTGAAGGTGTCTACTTCGCCTTTGTGACGGGCCTGACCATCGGCTACGGAGAGTTCGTACCCAAACTGGGTGTCTCGCGCGTGCTGGCGATTTTTCTGGGTTTCAACGGCGTACTGATGACCGCGACCTTCGCGGCGATCGCCGTCCGGGCGATTGAAGTGACGGTGACGGCGTCGAGGAAGGGTGATGAGAGAAATCCCGACCAGAATCCCCTGTAGGAGCGAGCCTGCTCGCGATGGTCGTCAACGATAACGCGCGGTTACAGGCTAAACGCGGCGCCTTTGAGTCCATCGCGAGCAGGCTCGCTCCTACAGTTTTTTGGCCGGCAGGCTAAGCCTCCCATCCCGCGCCACTCACCGCCGCCAGCACCAACGGATGCAAATTCGCCCCCTGATGCTCCGTTTGCCACGCCAGCAACTCCTTGCGCATGCTCGGTGCCCAATACATCTGCAAATGATTGCGCACGCTGAGCACCGCCTGCTCCTGGTCCGGCTGCGTCGCAAAGTACTGGGCGATCTGGTTGGCCATCTTGATCAGGTTGTCCGTGCTCATTTGCGCACCTCGGCTTTCTCGGGGTGCCGACGTTCCTTCAGCAGACGATGCTGCTCATCGCTGAATTCCTGGAAGCGTTTCTGCCACTGCGAAGGGTGATACACGCGGCTGACTTCCACGGCGGTGACCTTGTATTCCGGGCAGTTGGTGGCCCAGTCGGAGTTGTCGGTGGTGATGACGTTGGCCCCCGATTCCGGGAAGTGGAAGGTGGTGTACACCACGCCCGGCGCGACCCGTTCGGTGATCCGCGCCCGCAGCACCGTCTGCCCGGCACGGCTGCCGATGCCGACCCAATCACCTTCGTTGATGCCACGGCTCTCGGCGTCGCTCGGGTGGATTTCCAGGCGATCTTCGTCATGCCAGGCGACATTGTCGGTGCGCCGGGTCTGGGCGCCGACGTTGTACTGGCTGAGGATGCGCCCGGTGGTCAGCAGCAACGGATAGCGAGCGTTGACCTTCTCCTCGGTCGGCACGTAGCCGGTGAGCATGAAACGCCCCTTGCCGCGCACAAACTCTTCGATGTGCATGGTCGGCGTGCCGTCCGGTGCCGCGGCGTTGCACGGCCATTGCAGGCTGCCGTGACGATCCAGTTCGGCGTAGCTGACGTTGGTGAAGGTGGGCGTCAGGCTGGCGATTTCATCCATGATTTGCGATGGATGCTTGTAGTTCATCGGGTAACCGAGGGCATAGGCCAGAGCTACCGTGCCTTCCCAGTCGGCCTTGCCACCCAGTGGGTCCATGACCTTGCGCACCCGGGAGATGCGTCGCTCAGCGTTGGTGAAGGTGCCGTCTTTTTCCAGGAACGAGCAGCCCGGCAGGAACACATGGGCGAACTTGGCGGTTTCGTTGAGGAAAATATCCTGCACCACGATGCATTCCATAGCCGACAGGGCCGCGGTGACGTGCTGGGTATTAGGGTCGCTCTGGGCGATGTCTTCGCCCTGGCAATACAAACCCTTGAAGCTACCGGCCAGGGCCGACTCGAACATATTGGGGATGCGCAGGCCCGGGTCGGGTTGCAGGGTGACGTTCCACGCCTGTTCAAACTGCGCCCGTACCACCTCGTTGGAGATGTGCCGGTAACCGGGCAACTCGTGGGGGAAGGAGCCCATGTCGCAGGAACCCTGAACGTTGTTCTGCCCCCGCAACGGGTTCACGCCCACGCCTTCACGGCCGATGTTGCCGGTGGCCATGGCGAGGTTGGCGATGCCCATCACCGAAGTACTGCCCTGACTGTGTTCGGTGACGCCCAAACCGTAGTAGATCGCCGCATTGCCACCGGTGGCATACAGGCGCGCAGCGGCACGGATGTCGGCAGCGGGCACACCGCAGATCGGGCCCAGCACTTGCGGCGAGTTCTCCGCACGGCTGACAAATTCACTCCAGATCGCGAAGTCGCTGCCCTCACAACGAGCGTCGATAAAGTCCTGATTGAGCAAACCTTCATTCACGATCACATGGGCCAACGCATTGAGCATGGCGACGTTGGTGCCGGGCCGCAGAGCCAGATGGAATTCGGCGCGGGCATGCACCGTATCCACCAGATCGATGCGACGCGGGTCGATGACGATCAGCCGCGCACCTTCACGCAAGCGGCGTTTGAGCTGCGAGGCGAACACCGGGTGCGCATCGCTAGGGTTGGCGCCCATCACCAAAATCACGTCGGCCTGCATCACCGAATCAAAACTCTGAGTGCCGGCAGACTCGCCCAGCGTTTGCTTCAGCCCATAACCGGTGGGCGAATGGCAGACCCGTGCGCAGGTGTCGACGTTGTTGTTACCGAACGCGGCGCGCACCAGTTTTTGCACCAGATAGGTTTCTTCGTTGGTGCAGCGACTGGAAGTGATGCCACCAATGGAATCGCGGCCGTAGGTTTGCTGCAAACGACGAAATTCACTGGCGGCGTAGGTCACCGCTTCATCCCAGCTGACTTCCTGCCAGGGGTCGCTGATGTGTTTGCGGATCATCGGCTTGGTGATGCGATCCGGGTGGGTCGCATAGCCCCAGGCAAAGCGCCCTTTGACGCAGGAGTGGCCGTGGTTGGCTTGGCCATTCTTGTCCGGAACCATGCGTACCAGTTTGTCGCCCTTCATCTCGGCACGGAACGAGCAACCCACGCCGCAATAGGCACAAGTGGTGATCACGCTGCGTTCGGGCTGACCCAGTTCAACCACGCTTTTTTCCATCAGGGTCGCAGTCGGGCAGGCCTGCACACAGGCGCCGCAGGACACGCATTCCGAGTCTAGGAAGTTATCCCCACCAGCAGCAGAAACACGGGATTCAAAGCCGCGCCCGGTAATGGTCAGGGCAAAGGTGCCCTGGGTTTCTTCGCAGGCGCGCACGCAGCGGTTGCAGACGATGCACTTGCTCGGGTCGTAATCGAAGTAGGGGTTGGACGTGTCCTTCACGTCGGCCAGATGGTTGTCGCCTTCATAACCGTAGCGCACCTCCCGCAAACCGACCTGACCGGCCACGGTTTGCAGCTCGCAGTTGCCATTGGCCGAGCAGGTCAGGCAGTCCAGCGGGTGATCGGAAATGTACAACTCCATGACATTGCGCCGCAGCGTCGCGAGCTTTGGCGTCTGGGTGTGCACGCTCATGTCCTCGCTGACCGGCGTGGTGCAGGACGCGGGATAACCGCGCATGCCATCGATCTCCACCAGGCACATGCGGCAGGAGCCGAAGGCTTCCAGGCTGTCGGTGGCACAGAGTTTGGGAATGGTGGTGCCCAGCAGCGCGGCGGCACGCATCACCGAGGTGCCTTCGGGCACGCTGATGCTGCGGCCATCGATGTTCAGGGTGACTTGCACCTGGCTGTCGCGGGCCGGAGTACCAAGGTCAATGTCTGTATTCGGGTCGAAGAGAGTGATCATTGTTCGGCCTCCGAGGCGTGCAGACCGAAGTCAGCGGGGAAGTGCTGGAGGGCGCTGGCGACCGGAAACGAGACCATGCCGCCCAACGCGCACAGCGAACCGTATTGCAGGGTGTCGCACAGGTCCTTGAGGATGATCACCTGCGCATCGCGACTGTTCTGGTCAGGCGCGGCCAGCAGGCGGTCGATCACCTCGACGCCACGGGTCGAGCCGATGCGGCACGGCGTGCATTTGCCACAGGATTCCTCGGCGCAGAACTGCATGGCGAAACGCGCCATATGGGCCATGTCGAGGGTGTCGTCAGCCACCACCACACCCCCGTGACCGAGCATCGCGCCGATGGCGGTGAAGGCCTCGTAATCCAGCGGCGTGTCGAATTGCGAAGGTGGCACCCAGGCGCCAAGGGGGCCGCCCACCTGCGCAGCCTTCAGCGGCCGGCCACTGGCGGTCCCGCCGCCGTAGTCTTCCACCAGCTCCCGCAAGGTCAGGCCAAAGGCTCGTTCCACCAGGCCGCCGCGACGGATATTGCCCGCCAACTGGAAGGGCATGGTGCCCAGGGAACGGCCCATGCCGTAATCACGATAGAACTGCGCGCCCTTGGCCAGAATCAGCGGCACCGAGGCCAACGTCAGCACGTTGTGCACCAGCGTCGGCAGGCCGAACAAACCCTGCAACGCGGGGATCGGCGGCTTGGCGCGGACGATCCCGCGTTTGCCTTCCAGAGAGTCCAGCAACGCGGTTTCTTCACCGCAGATATAAGCACCGGCACCGACGCGCACTTGCATATCGAAGGCCAAGCCGCTGCCGCCTACATTGGCGCCAAGGTAACCGGCAGTTCGAGCGATGTTCAGCGCTGCGCGTAATGTCGCCACAGCATCTGGATACTCCGAGCGAACATAGATGTAGCCGAAGGTGGCGCCGACGGTAATGCCAGCAATGGCCATGCCTTCGATCAGCAGGAAAGGGTCGCCTTCCATCAACATGCGGTCGGCAAAGGTGCCGGAGTCGCCTTCGTCGGCGTTGCACACGATGTACTTCTGCGCAGCTTCGGTCGCGCGCACCGTGCGCCATTTGATCCCGGCGGGGAAGGCCGCGCCGCCACGACCACGCAGGCCAGAATCGAACACTGCTGTCGCGGTCTGCTCGCCGCCAATGCTGACGGCCCTTGTTAAACCTTCGAAACCGCCATGGGCTCGGTAATCGTCCAGCGACAGCGGCCGGGTAATGCCGGCACGGGCGAACAGCAGGCGTTGTTGAGACTTGAGATAAGGCAATTCTTCCACCAGACCCAAGGCCAGCGGATGAGCGGACGGCTCGCCTTGCAGCGCATCGAGCACCGACGGCACATCGGCCGCCGTCAGAGGACCAAAACCGATACGACCTTGCGGGCTGTCCACTTCCAGCAGCGGTTCCAGCCAATACAGGCCACGGGAACTGCTGCGCTGCAACTCCAGCGGCAAATTACGTTCCTGAGCCTGCGTGATCAGCGCCACCGCCACTTCATCGCCCCCCACGGCACGAGCCAGCGAATCACAAGGCAAATAAAGAGTCGGCATCACGCGTCCTCCCGGCAAGCATCGAGCAACGCATCCAGCCGCTCGGCACTGAGCCGCGCATGCACCCGCCCATCCAGCTCCAACGCTGGCGAGCAGGCACAAGCGCCAAGGCAATAAACAGGACGCAAACTGATACTGCCATCGGCACTGCTACCGTGATCATCCAGTTGCAGACGCTCGCGCAACTGCGCGGCCAACTGCTCGGCACCACGGCTCTGGCACGACTCGGCCCGGCACAGCCGCAAGATATGCCGCGCGGGCGGTGCGGTACGGAAGTCATGGTAAAAACTGATCACCCCACGCACCTCGGCCTGGCTCAGGTTCAGGGCATGGGCAATCTCGGGGACGGCGACATCGGGGACGTAACCGATGCGCTCCTGAATATCATGAAGAATAGGCAACAGCGCCCCCGGAGTACCCTTGTGGCGCTCCAGCAGACTGTTGACCACAGGCAGGTGCAACAACTCATCAGGCATTCAGCAATCCTCACGGTCACGGACAAACCAGAAGGTCGTCGGTTGTCCGAAAGTGTCGGCTGCGGCATTTACACCACGTCACGGTATCGTGGATTTCAGGCCGGTGGCCAGGGCACCCTGAGCGGGCATCTTGTTGTGCCCGGCGCGGTCTTCGCCGCACATCTGAAAGGGCATAAAACCCAGATTGCCACGGGGGCGTTGATTCAGCTGTACCAAAGCGACGTGCTTGGTTCTGTCTGCGACCACCTATTAAGTCTAGAAGAGTGCGGCACAAATGTGGGGTTGGGCATTTATGGACGGCCCAATCAGGCCCGCTGTAACGGGCCTCATGCCTCACCGCTCAGGCATCCAGCACCAGGCGGGTGCCGCGACTACCGGAAACGCAGGGCGCGATCCATTCACCGCTTTGGCGCTGGGCGTCATTCAGGCAGTCGTCGCGGTGCTCCGGTTCGCCTTCAAGGACCCGGCACACACAAGCGCCGCACATGCCCATGCCACAGGAGAACTCCAGATTGACCCCGGCCCGCGAAGCTGCCTGGATCAGGCTTTCCCCGGTTTGCACCTGGACCTCACAACCACTGCGTCGCAGCTCCAGTGAAAAGCTCTGCGCGTCAAGGTTCGCGGGCTGCCGGGGCTGGAAATGCTCGCGATACAGGGCTGTGGCCGGCCAGTTCGCCTTGAGCGCCGCCTGTTCGACGGTGTCCATGAAGCCGGTCGGGCCGCAGCAGTACAGACCGGCTGCGCTTTGCCAGGCGGGAAATTGACTGGTCAGCAGCTCGGCGATCTGCCCGGCGCGCAAGCCGCCGTACCACTGGACGTCGGCGCCCAGGCGCTGGATGAAAGGCGCATGGCGTGCCTCTCGGGTGAAATAGAGCAAGCGCACGGGACGGCCTTCGGCCAGGCATTGGCGATACATCGGCAGCAACGGCGTAATACCGATGCCCGCCGCCACCAGCGTCACCGGCCCGCTGCCCGGTTGCAGGGCGAACAGATTGCGTGGCGTACTGACTTCGATCTGCGCGCCCAGGCGCAGTTGCTCGTGCAGCCAGCGCGAGCCACCCCGGGAGGTGGGTTCGCGCTTGATCCCCAGGTACAGGTGACCATCTTCGGGCAGGCTCAGCACCGAGTACTGGCGCACCGCACCGTTGCCCAGGCGCAGGTCGACATGGGCGCCGGCGGCCCAGCTAAAGGGCAGGGGCGCGGCGTCGACGGGGGCCAGTTCAATACCCAACACATCGTCGGCTTCCAGGCGCAGGCTGCGCACGTGCAGGGCAGACCAGCTCATGCGCGGACTCCTGCGGCCTGTTGCAAGCGACGCACGGCGTCCCGGGCTTGGGCGCCGAGTTCCGCCAGGTCGAGGTCGGGCAGTTGGTCGTTGTCGACGGTCAACCGCCCGCCCACCAGCATGGCGCGCAAGGTCGGGCGCCCACCTCCCACCACCGGGCCGATTGCCGGGTCGTGCAGGCCGAAGTAGCGAGGCTGGTCGAGACGGTAGATGGCCAGGTCGGCGGCCATGCCTACTTGCAGGCTGCCGACGGCGTCCAGGCCCAACACCTTGGCGCCGCCAGCGGTACCCCAGCGCACCACATCTTCTACCGTTGCCGCGTGGGCACCGCCTTCCTCGTCGCCGCCGGCATGGCGCGGGCGGGTGCGTTCGCCGGCCTTGGCCCGCTGCATCAGCCAGGCGGCGTGGGTTTCGCTGATCATGTCGCAGGCCTCGTTGGAGGCGGCGCCGTCCACGCCGATCGACACCTGCATCCCGGCGGCTTCCATGGCCACCACATCGGCGATACCGCTGCCCAGGCGGCCATTGCTTTGCGGGCAATGGGCGATGCCCGTGCCGCTGGCCCCGAGCATCTGGATTTCCTCGGCGTCGAGTTTCACCAGATGGGCGAACCACAGGTCCGGCCCCAGCCACTCCTGCTCGGCACAGAACGCCACCGGCGACATGCCATGGCGTTGCTGCACCTCGTTCTGGTATTCGACGGTTTCGCTCAGGTGGCTGTGCAGGCGAATGCCCAGCCGCCGGGCAACCCGTGCGGTTTCCCGCAGGTGCTCCGCCGGCATGGAGTAGGGCGGGCTGGTGGGCGCCATCACCACCCGTCGCCAGGCATCGGCGGCCGGGTCGTGGTAACGCCGCACCAAGCGCTCAACGTCGTTCAGGTACTGCTCCAGTGTTTCCGGTCCGGCCACCGCCTTGCCTTCGGCTTGTCGTGCTTGTGTGGCGCCGCCCCGGCACAGGACAAAACGCAGCCCCAGGCGTTCGGCTTCCTCGAACAGTACCTGGGCACTGTCAAAGGCCATGCCCGGCAAATACAGGTAATGGTGGTCGGCGACGGTGGCGCAGCCGGAGCGCGCCAATTCAACCAGGCCTATGCGCGCGGCCAGGCGAAAGCTCTGCTCGTCAAACAGGCCCCGATAGCGATAGGGCACAGCGCCCAGCCAGGCCCCCAGGCTCTGGTCGATACCTGCGGGAATGCCCTTGAGCAGCGACTGGAACAGGTGATGGTGGGTATTGACCCACGCCGGGTACACCACGCAATCGGTGGCATCCAGCACGCGCTCCCCGGGCAGGGCTTGCAGGGCGCCGATGGCGGCGATGCTCCCGTCGACGATGCGAATATCAGGCCCGGCATGGCGTGCCGCCGCGCCGGACAAACCGGTGAGAATGGCGCTGGCATTGCGCACCAGCCAGCTGTTTTCAAACGTCATGTGAGGCTCCATACGCCGCGCTTGCGGCGGACTCAAAGGGTTAGCCGAGTTCGCTTTCGTGCCAGTTGCGCAGGCTCAACCGGGCCAGCAGGGCCATCAGGCTGAACAGTGCGACACCGGTCAGGGCGATCAGCAGCAGGGCGGCGAAAAGCCTTGGAATATTCAGTTGGAAACCGGCTTGGAGAATCTGGTACGCCAGCCCGGCGCCAGTGCCCCCGGTGCCCGCGACGAACTCCGCCACCACCGCGCCGATCAAGGCCAGCCCGCTGGCAATGCGCAGCCCGGCAAAAAAACACGGCAGGGCGCTGGGAATGCGCAGGCGCAGCAGTACCTGCCAGCGGCTGGCGCGGTTCAGGCGGAACAGATTGAGCAGGCCGGGGTTGACGCTGCGCAGGCCGAGTACGGTGTTGGCGATGATCGGGAAAATCGCCACCAGGGTCGCGCAAATCACCAACGCCAGCGTGGTGTTGCTGCACCAGATGATGATCAGCGGCGCCACGGCCACTACCGGCGTGACCTGCAACAGGATGGCGTAGGGAAACAGGCTGGCTTCCAGCACCCGGCTCTGCACGAAGACAAAGGCCGCCAAAGTGCCGATCAGTACCGCCAGGGCGAACGAGAAGAAGGTGATCTTCAAGGTCATCCACAACGCACCGAGCAGCATCGGGCCATCGCTGACCAGGGTGCGGCCGATGTCGGCCGGGGAGGGCACCAGGTACACCGGCACTTTCCAGGCCACGCAGGCCAGTTGCCACAGGCTCAGCAACACGGCGCCGAGCAGCAGCGGCGAGACGATGCGCAACACCGTGGGGTGACGCAACCAGGGAGTAAAGGATGGGCTCATGATCGGGCTCTCAAAGTGAAATCAGCAAGGGTCGCCATTGGCCTGGGCCAGCAGTCGGGACAGGCGTGCGCACTGCTCGATAAAGGCCGGGGAGGTGCGGTAGGCCTCGTCCCGCTCCAGGGGGCCGTCGATCTCGATGTCGGCGATCACCCGGCCCGGGCGTGCGCCCATCACCACCACCCGCGACGACAGGTACACCGCCTCGAAGATGCTGTGGGTGACGAACACCACGGTCAGGTCGCGGCTGGCCCACAGCTGGCGCAGGTCACTGTCGAGCTTGTTGCGGGTGAACTCGTCGAGGGCGCCGAAGGGTTCATCCATCAGCAGCAGATTGGGCTCGGTGGCCAGGGCCCGGGCGATGGACGCGCGCATTTGCATGCCGCCGGACAGCTCCCGCGGGTACACCTGGCTGAAGCGGTCCAGGCCGACCAGGGCCAGGGCCGCGTCGACCTTGGGTTGGCTCTGGGCCTTGGGCACACCGGCCAGGTCCAGGGGCAGGCGCACGTTATCGCTGACCCGGGCCCAGGGCATCAGGGTCGCCTCCTGGAACACCATGGCCAGGCTTTGCCCTTGGGTCGGGCTGGCCGGGCTGTCCTTGCCCCACCAGCGCACATGGCCGGCGGAGGGTTGTTCGAGGCCGGCGAACATCTTCAGCAAGGTGCTCTTGCCGCAGCCCGAAGGACCGAGCAACGACACGAACTCGCCGCGTTGAATCGCCAGCTTCACCCGGCTCAAAGCCTGGGTGCCATTGCTGTAGGTTTTTTCCACCTGGTTGGCGAACAGCGGCGTTTGCACACCGACGCTGTCGGTGCCGGGCAACGCCTGTGGCCGGGCGTCGGCTGGAGTTATGGTTTGCATCAACATAGCGCTCTCCCCTGGGGTCATGAGCGACCGGATAAGCCCCGGCGCACCGGGGCGCTGAACTCAGTGGCTGAGGAACACTTCGCTTTCGCCGTGGGCTTCGAGCAGGCCCAGCAGTTGCCGACGAATCACCAGGCCGGGCTTGTCCGACGGCATGTGCAGCTCCACCCTGCGCCGGGTGTCGACACAGGCGTCGTAATCGGTGGCTTCGAGGATGTCGCGGTCTTCGGCGGTGATCGCCGCGTCCCAATCGATCAGTTCCTGGGTCGAGCATTGTTCCTCGCTGTCGTTGCGGTACAGCCACTGGACCAGCATCAGGCGCCCGTCTTCCATGGGCGTGGCGCAGTTGTAGATGATGTGGTGGATGCCGCTGTCCGGGTACATGCAGCCAAAGCGCCGGGAAAAGGGCAGGTAATAACGGTTGATCAGGTGGCGCTGGGTGATCGGCTCGCGGGTGCCGGTGATGCGAAAGCTTTCCTCGGGGTTGCGGATCGGCACCCGGGTTTCGGCCTCGAAGCCGTAGTCGGTTTCGCGGAACTCGTAGCCGGCCGGCGCCGGCTGGTCGAACAGGCCGAAGTTGGCTTTGTGGACGAAGGAAAAGTGCGAGTTGTCGAAGGAGTTTTCCATGACCCGCAGCGGGCTGGTTTTCCACTCTTCATAAAACTGGAAGATGCGCCGGTAGCCCGGTGCGCCGTCTTCGGGAAACTCAGGGATAGGCTGCAGCGGATCGTCGAGGGCGACCCAGGCGTAACCGTATTTTTCCTGGCAGTGAAAGGCCTGGACCGAGGCGCCCGGCGGGATCATTCCTGCAGGGTTTTGCGGAATCTTCACGCAGGTGCCGGTGCAGTCGTATTCCCAGCCGTGATAGCCGCAGGCGATGTTGCCGTCCTCGCTGACGAAGCCTTTCGAAAGCTTGGCGGTGCGGTGGCAGCAACGGTCGCGCATGGCCACCGGGGTGCCGTCGGGGCGCTTCCACAGCACCAGGGCTTCACCCAGCAGCGTGAAGGGTTGCGGGCCGGCATCCAGCGCGGTCATGGGCAGCAGGGCGTACCAGAAGCGGCGCAATACAGGTTGTTTGGTAACCAACATAACAAGTGTCCTCACGGTGTTCGTTCAGCCGGCTCTTGGGCCCGGGCTTTGGGTTCTGCGTTGGGGCAATCGGCTTAGCGGCTGGCGGCCTGATCAAAGGTCGGCAGCACCTTCAGGTCCTGGACGAAGCGCGTGGTATAGGCCTTCTGCCAGGGCGCATCGGCACCGAGCAGGCCGGCCTCGACCATGAAATTGCGGGTGGCCTGCCAGCGCGCATCGCTCATCACGCCGATGCCCTGGGTGGCGGCATCGCCGCCGGTGACCAGGCGGTATTGCTTGAGGGTCGACAAGCCCCAGGCGAGCAGTTCATCGCTCATGTTCGGGTTGTCGGCCTTGATCAGGTGGTTGGCGCTCGGGTTGTCCAGGTAGCGCTTCCAGCCCTCCATCGAGGCGCGGACAAAACGCTGGACCCGGTCAGGGTGCTGATCGATCACGTCCTGGCGGGTGGCCAGGGTCGAGCCGTAGGGCGGGTAGCCGGCGTCGGCGAACAGGAAAAAGTTGGCTTTCTCCCCGGTCTTCATCGCCTGGAACAACTCGGAACTGGCATAGGCCTGCTGCGTGGTGTTGGCGTCCGCGAGGAAGGGTTGCAGGTTGAAGGTGTAAGGCCGGGCCTGGCTGTCCTTGAGTTGGTACTTGCCCTTGAGCCACGGCCACCAGGTTTGCTGGCCGGAGGTCGACACAAGCACTTGCTTGTTCTGCAAGGCGTCCAGGCCGCTGACGTCCGCATGGGTCAGCAAGCCTTGTGGGTCGCCCTGAAACGGCGCGGCCACGGCCACCACCGGCAGGCCTTGCTCCACGCTCTTGAGGATCTGCAAGTCGTAGTTGACGATGAAGTCGACCTGCCTGTTGACTAGCAACTGCATGCCATTGACCTGCGGCCCACCCATGCGAATGGTCACGTCCAGGCCTTCTTTCTCGTACAAACCATCGGCCAGGGCCTGGTAGAAACCACCCTGTTCGGCCTGGGCATACCAGGAGGTGAGTAGCACCACCTTGTCATTGGCCAGGGCCAGCGGAGACGTTGTCAGGGCAGCGGGCACGAGGGCCATGGCCAGCAACGAGCGAAGCGGTTGACCCAAGGCAAAGCGAATTTTCATGATGTGTTCTCCACAACGATTCGAAAACCGCCGCGCGCCAATCGGCACGCCAGCGAGGGACCGATTGGAGAGAACGTGGGAGGAGAGGGGGCGCCAAGGAGTAGACACGCGGCTAACACTTCTCTCTTGCCCGGGGCGTTGGCGCCGCGTTCAAGCATCCAATCGGACGTACGCCCATAGGGAAGGGCGCAAGAGCAATGCCCGGTGCCATGGCTGGCACTGACCGCTTCTACTCGGGAGGAGTCATAGCCAGAAGTGTGCCAAGTCGTTGCTGTCGCGTAGTCAGGGGATTCAGCGTGTCAGGCGCAGGGGTAGCGGTGGGGGAGGACGATGCGTGACGGTGCGAATTTTTGGGGGCGGGCCTCAAGTTGGTGCGCATCGCAGTCGCGGATCGGGTGTTCAGTTTCAGGTGTGGATTGTGCTGAATAGGGTCTTTGGATTGTATTCGATCAGTTGGCACAACCCGTGCTAAGTTCCGGTTCGAGTAGAAGCGGTCAGCACTGAGCGGCTCCAACAGGACCCAGGGTGCAGGGCATTGCTCTGGCGGCATTACGCCGCGTACCCGGCAAGGGGCGCCCCTCACACGTTGAGGGCCAGAACAGTGGCTAACCCGCAGCTCGGGCATGCCTTGCCGGTGATATACGCCAATCACCTGACAAGGGCAGTCCATGAAAACATCTCCATTACGTGCAGCTTCTCTTTTGCGCCGCAGCCTGCTGCCGCTGTTCGCCCTGGCCAGCGCCAGCGTCGAAGCCGGCCCGCTGTTGTGGAACGACAACAGCCTGAGCTACCTCTACGGCCAGCACTTCAAAGTCGACGGCACCGGCGACGACACTCAGCAAACAGTGACCTTCGAACACGCCAGTGGCTGGACCTGGGGCGACGTCTTCATGTTCGTCGACAACAAATGGTCCAACGGCCTCTCGGGTAACGACGGCCATTCCTACTACGGCGAATTCTCCCCGCGCCTGTCCCTGGGCAAAATCAGCGACCGCTCCCTGAGCTACGGCATCGTCAAGGACGTGCTCATCGCCGCCACCTACGAACGCGGCAAAGACCGCAACCGCAAATATCTGCTCGGCCCCGCTGTCGACCTTACCCTGCCAGGCTTCGATCGCTTCTCCCTGAACACCTACTACCGCAAACCCGACGGCGTCACCGGCAAAGCCTCCGGCCAATGGCAGATCAACCCCACCTGGTCCATGACCCTCCCACTGGGTCGCTCCGACATCCTCTTCGACGGCTACCTGGAGTGGTACGTCAACGACGTCGGCACCAAAGGCACCTCCGACTACGTAGCCAAGAGCTTGCACTTCAACCCGCAGATCAAATACGACGTGGGCAAGGCGCTGGGGCAACGGCAGAAGCAGTTTTATGCGGGGATCGAGTGGGATTATTGGTCGAATAAATACGGGATTGAAGACACTTCAGGATTTGAAACAGACCAGAACGCGCTGAGTCTCTTGCTGAAAGTGCATTTCTGACGGGAAAGCGTGGCGGGTAGGGCGTTTGACCGGGGCGCGTGGTGCCCCGGTTTTACCCTGTCACAATTTCCGTCGCTGTTTTCTGAAGGGCTTGTGGGAGCCCCAAAACCTAGAGGCCAATCCCAAATCTCAGCCACCCCACAAAAAAACTGTGGGAGCCAGCCTGCTGGCGATAGCCCCCGCCCAGCCAACATCAATGCTGAAGCAAGCCACTACCCCTCAACCTCCGCCACCACCCGCATGTGTCTCACCACAGCCAGTGTTCTGTATGAAGTCGACGTTGACACCATAGTTGGGAAGCCAACCAGCTAGCATAGGTTTGAGGCATACCCAAGTCCGGTCAGTGCAGTCATCGGCAACCAAACGCCGCGAAAGGAGCAAAGCCTATGTACTCTTCAACGTTCATCTTTGCCAAAAAGCAGTTTGATGAAGCCTTCCACCGACTCGATCAGGAAATCGCTGCAATCGCAAAATCGATCCCTGGTTACCTTGGCGAAGAGGTTTGGGAGAATCCACAGACTGGTCTCTTCTCCAATGTTTACTACTGGAGCTCTCTCGAAGCACTTCAGATATTGGTTGAGCATCCCCGTCACCTTGAGGCAAAGGCTGCTCAGGAAAATTGGCTGGCCGGTTATCAAGTCATCATCTCGGAGGTCATCAAAACCTATGGTGACTCCAAGCTTGGCGAGAAATGGCCAATCGCAACAGCTACTTGACCATTCCTTCGAGCGGCCGCAATGGGGCTGATAGCGACCACAGATCTTGGCCAACCGTGTTGTCGGGGACGAAGTAGCACTTCCCGTAGAGATCCGCAGGTCAGAGAAACAGGTTCTTACACCGTTATTACGGACTCCGGCCGCCTTGGCCGACCTGCTAGCTGAGTGAGACCTTGCTCCATTGCCCATCAGCGCATGACGAACCGAGTCAAAAAACATGACAGAAGAACTTATGCCAAGTCCGCCATCTCGTTCTAGCCGATGCGCCGTGCCCCGTTTTGGACTCAGCAAGAAGATCGGGATTGTGTTCCTGGCACTGCTGCTGCTCGGGCTTGGCAATATCTTGGTCGTGCGCGCCATGTTCGCGGAATTCACCGGTTTTGACGAAACGATGCGGGTTGCGGGCAAAATGCGTTACCTCGGTCACCGGATGGCGCTCAACACCAGCAGCTTTTTGAACGGATGGTCTCCCGGCAAGGAGGCTGCGATGTCAGACATCAAGAGCTATGAGGATGCGGTCAGTACGCTGATGCACCGAGGAAACACAAATAGCGATCAGATACGGCAAATGACACCGCCACAGCAGCTCAAATTAGAAAAGATCAGAATCGCCTGGCAGCGCTACCGCGAAGATATCGAGTCGGCGCTGCTGCGCGACGGTACATTCCGTCCGGATGCAAGGCAGATAGGCGCTCTTGCCGAGAGTTCACAAAGTTTGCTCGACGATGTCGAGCAGTTGATGGTCTCACTGATAAAGGAGATGCACCGCGAACAGGAAAGCGAGCTAACTACCGCTTATCTGTTGTTGGTGGTAGACATACTGTTCCTGTGCGGGACGTGGTTGATTGTTCGGCGAGGCTTCGTTCGTCCGGTGCTGAGGCTCGCGCAGGGCAGTCGCGAACTGGCAAACGGCAACTTTCAAGTCCATATCGAGCACTGGCCCAATGATGAGGTTGGGCAGTTGGCGGATGCGTTTAATGACTCCGCACAGCGGATAGGTACCTTGGTTGGCAACCTCGAGCAGGAACACCTGAACCTGATGCGTGCGGAGTCGATGTTTCGCGGCGTGGCGGAAACTTCAGCAGTCGGCATCTACATAATCCAGGATCAAAAATTAGTGTTTGCGAATACGCGAATCGCAGAGATGTTCGGCGTTGAGCAACATACGCTCCTTGAATCGCTGAGCGTGTTCGACCTGGTGGCGGAAGGTGATCACGATCTGCTCGATGCCAATGTGCAAAAACGATTGCACCCAGATGGCAGGATCGAGGGCCTGGCCAGCGAATACCAAGCCCGCAGGAAAGATGGATCGCTGTTCGATCTGGCGGTGTACGGATCGGGGATGTCTCTTAACGGGCAACCCGCACTGATTGGCATCGCCATGGATATCACGGTGCGTAAGGCGGCAGAGGAAGTCATCCGCAAACTGGCTTTCTACGACCGAATGACCGGTTTGCCAAACCGCCGAATGATGGAAGATCGGCTGGGACAACTGATCGCCCTCGGCAAACGGGAAGAACGTAAGCTGGCATTACTGTTTATTGACCTGGACAAGTTCAAGGCGGTCAATGACCAACACGGGCATGAGGCCGGAGATTGGTTATTGGCCCAGGTCGCATCCCGTATGGGGTCTGTACTGCGCGAGTCTGATACCGCCTCGCGAATAGGCGGTGATGAATTCGTCATCCTCCTGCCGGATGCCCGGAATGCAGAAGATGCCGTTGTGGTCGCGGAGAAAATTCGCTTGGTACTTGAACAACCTTTTGTCATGGATAACGGTGTAACACTCTCCATTTCATCAAGTATTGGCGTGGTGATGTACCCCGACCAGGCGGACAATGTGCGCGATTTGCTGCGCTTTGGCGACGAAGCCATGTACCGCGCCAAGAAGGGCGGCAGGAATGCCGTCGAGGTATTTACCCTGTTGCCGCTGACCGTAAACTAACCCAGTTCACCGTGTTGCTGCGCGATCGGCAGGAGTTTCTTGTGGATTGCTATTCCAAACGCAAGGAAAGCGCTGAGCAACGGCATCAATGTCTAGGCTTCAATCAGATTGGCACATTCCCCGAGGTTGGCTACAAGCTCGGCAAGTGGCATGACGTTGGTTATTGGTTATTGGTTATTGGTTATTGGTTATTGGCGATTTGAGTTGTCAGGAGCCTCGAATTTCCCCAAGCGAAACTTGCTGATTTTCAGAGCTCGCCCAATGACTTTCGCGGTGATTTTCGCAATACGCATTAGGTTGAGAGCGGTCATTCGACGAATGTCTGGTTCTGGCCGATAGCTGTCGTGGGAAAAGGGGTGGTGGGAAAAGATTAATTATTGGAAAAGGCGTGAGGGCCAGTGTCAGTCCGCTATCGGACGTTCCCGCTTTATTAGGCCATCTAGCTTCATTCATTGAATGTCTTTCAGATAGTCCTTAAGCGCAACGAGCGGCGCATCAAGCTCCTCCATCGCCCGAGTCCCAGCAAATTCCCCCGCCAACCTCCCCAACTCCCGCCCCAACGGCTTATCCACACCCCCAACAGCCTCCAACGCCAACCCCACACACTCATCCACCTTCACCTGAATCCCCTCTACATCCCCCCGCCGCACCAGCAACTCAAACACATCCCGCTGGTAATCACTCATGATCAGATCATCCCGCAAAATCGGGCTTGAACCTTCCGACTCATAAGCCAGTTTGAGGGAGAAGAGGGCGACGGTTTCCAGGTGCAATTCCATGGGGGGAATCCTTGTGAAATGTTCCGGCGGTGCGGGTGGTGTTTAAGGACAAGGGCAAAAGCATCGCCAGCAGGCTGGCTCCCACAGGGTGTGTGGGGTGTCAGGGGCTTTATCGCAGGCGAAAAAAAAGGCCTTGCTAAGCAAGACCTTTCTTAATTTTGGTGCCCCGAGGGAGACTCGAACTCCCACTCCTTTCGAAAACGGATTTTGAATCCGCCGCGTCTACCAATTCCGCCATCAGGGCAATGGCCGCGGAGTATAGAGATGAGATAACCGTCGGTCAATCAGGTACATGGAGAATTTTTGATATTTCCGCTAGACTTCCCGGCCCTGCTAGACGAACCCCATCATGCGCGTTGCTGACTTTACTTTCGAGCTCCCTGATTCGCTGATCGCTCGCCACCCTTTGGCTGAGCGTCGCAATAGTCGCCTGTTGACCCTTGATGGGGTCAGCGGCGCCCTGGCACACCGTCAATTCACTGATTTGCTGGAGCATTTGCGCCCTGGCGATTTGATGGTGTTCAACAATACCCGGGTGATTCCGGCGCGGCTGTTTGGCCAGAAGGCTTCCGGCGGCAAGCTGGAAATCCTGGTGGAGCGGGTGCTCGACAGTCATCGCGTGCTGGCCCATGTGCGGTCCAGCAAGTCGCCCAAGCCGGGGTCGAAGATCCTCATCGACGGCGGTGGCGAGGCCGAGATGCTGGCGCGGCACGATGCGTTGTTCGAGCTGGGGTTTGCTGAAGAGGTGTTGCCGCTGCTCGACCGCGTCGGGCACATGCCGCTGCCTCCTTATATAGACCGCCCGGATGAAGGCGCCGACCGCGAGCGTTACCAGACCGTCTACGCCCAGCGTTTGGGCGCGGTGGCGGCGCCGACGGCGGGGCTGCATTTCGATCAGGTGCTGATGGAGGCGATTGCCGCCAAGGGCGTCGAGACTGCGTTCGTGACCTTGCACGTCGGCGCTGGCACGTTCCAGCCGGTGCGCGTGGAGAAGCTCGAAGACCACCACATGCACAGCGAATGGCTGGAAGTCGGCCAGGACGTGGTCGACGCCGTGGCTGCCTGCCGCGCTCGCGGTGGTCGTGTGGTGGCTGTGGGAACCACCAGCGTGCGTTCCCTGGAAAGCGCCGCCCGCGATGGCGTGCTCAAGCCGTTCAGTGGCGACACCGACATTTTCATTTTCCCGGGCCGGCCGTTTCATGTGGTCGATGCCCTGGTCACCAACTTCCATTTGCCCGAATCCACGCTGTTGATGCTGGTTTCGGCGTTCGCCGGTTATCCCGAAACCATGGCCGCCTACAAGGCTGCCGTGGACAACGGTTACCGCTTTTTCAGCTACGGTGATGCGATGTTCATCACACGTAATCCTGCGCCGACTGCCCCTAAAGAATCGGGCCCAGAGGAAACAGTATGAGTCGCACCTGTCGTATGTCTTTCGAGCTGCTGGCCACTGATGGCAAGGCTCGTCGCGGTCGTTTGACCTTCCCGCGCGGTACCGTCGAGACCCCGGCTTTCATGCCGGTGGGCACCTACGGCACGGTCAAGGGCATGCTGCCACGGGATATCGAGGCGACTGGCGCTGAAATCATTCTGGGCAACACCTTCCACCTGTGGCTTCGCCCGGGCACGGAAGTGATCAAGAAGCACGGCGACCTGCACGATTTCATGCAGTGGAAAGGCCCGATCCTGACCGACTCCGGCGGTTTTCAGGTGTTCAGCCTGGGCGCCATGCGCAAGATCAAGGAGGAGGGCGTGACCTTCGCTTCCCCCGTCGACGGTGCCAAGGTGTTCATGGGGCCGGAAGAGTCGATGCAGGTCCAGCGTGACCTGGGCTCCGACATCGTGATGATTTTCGACGAATGCACGCCGTACCCGGCTGACGAAGACGTCGCCCGTATTTCCATGGAATTGTCCCTGCGTTGGGCCAAGCGTTCGAAAGAAGCCCATGGCGAGAACACGGCGGCGCTGTTCGGCATCGTGCAGGGCGGCATGCACCAGGACCTGCGCATGCGCTCCCTGGAAGGTCTCGACAAGATCGGCTTCGACGGCCTGGCCATCGGTGGTCTGTCGGTAGGCGAGCCCAAGCACGAGATGATCAAGGTGCTGGATTATCTGCCGGGCATGATGCCGGCTGACAAACCTCGTTACCTTATGGGCGTTGGCAAACCGGAAGACTTGGTTGAGGGTGTGCGCCGCGGTGTGGACATGTTCGATTGCGTGATGCCAACCCGTAATGCCCGCAATGGGCATCTGTTCATCGATACCGGCGTGCTGAAGATCCGAAACGCGTTCCATCGCCATGATGATTCGCCGCTCGATCCGACCTGCGATTGCTATACCTGCCAGAACTTCTCCCGCGCTTATCTGCATCACCTGGACAAGTGCGGCGAAATGCTGGGGAGCATGCTCAATACCATCCATAACTTGCGTCATTATCAAGTGCTTATGGCTGGTTTGCGCGAGGCTATTCAACAGGGTACATTGGCCGCCTTTGTCGATGCCTTCTACGCCAAACGCGGGTTACCTGTTCCGCCTTTGGACTGAGTTTTCTGACCCCAAGATTCAACATTTGCAACTGGAGTGCTAAATGAGCTTTTTTATCTCTAACGCCATGGCTGACGCCGCTGCACCTGCTGCTGCCGGCCCAATGGGCGGCGGTTTCGAGTGGATTTTCCTGGTCGGCTTCCTGGTCATCTTCTACCTGATGATCTGGCGTCCACAGGCCAAGCGCGCCAAAGAGCAGAAGAACCTGCTGAGCAGCCTGCAAAAAGGCGACGAAGTTGTGACCACCGGCGGCATCGCTGGCAAGATCACTAAAGTTGCAGACGATTTCGTTGTTCTGGAAGTTTCCGACACCGTCGAAATGAAATTCCAGAAAGGCGCCATCGCTGCCACGCTGCCAAAAGGCACGCTCAAAGCGATCTAAGTTTCAACTTCATATTCAATCGACGGGGCGCGCAAGGCGCCCCGCGTCATAAACGGGCGGCGTGATGCTGAACAAATATCCTCTGTGGAAATACATTCTGATCCTGGCGGTGCTGGCGGTCGGTCTGATTTATTCCGCTCCCAATCTTTACCCTGATGACCCGGCCATTCAGGTCAGCGGTGCAAGCACTGCGCTGCAAGTCAATCAGGCTGATCTGGATCGCGTGAGCGCTGCGCTCAAGGAATCCGGGATCAACGTCAAGGCGGCCACGCTGGCTGCGGGCGGCAAGGGCGGGCTGATTCGCCTGACCAAGGCTGAAGACCAGCTGCCGGCCAAAGACGTCGTGCGCAAGGCATTGGGTGATGACTACGTCGTCGCGCTGAACCTGGCACAAACCACCCCGCAGTGGCTGCGCAGCCTTGGCGCGCACCCGATGAAGCTGGGCCTGGACTTGTCCGGTGGTGTGCACTTCCTGCTGGAAGTGGACATGGACAAAGCCCTCGACGCCCGCCTGAAAGTCTACGAAGGCGACGTCAAGAGCCTGTTGCGCAAAGAAAAACTGCGTTATCGCAGCCTGCCGCAACTCGATGGTGCCATTCAGCTGGGCTTCACTGATGAAGCAGCCCGCGAACAGGCCCGTACCCTGATCCGCAAGAGCTTCAACGATTTCGACATTGTTCCGGCTGACCTCAATGGCCAACCGGTGCTGCGTCTGGCGATGACCCCGGCCAAGCTGGCGGAAATCCGCGAATATTCAATCAAGCAGAACTTGACCACGGTACGTAACCGCGTCAACGAGCTGGGTGTTGCCGAGCCGATCGTTCAGCGTCAGGGCGCCAACCGCATCGTGGTTGAGCTGCCGGGTGTGCAGGACACCGCAGAAGCCAAGCGTATCCTCGGCAAGACGGCCAACCTGGAGTTCCGTCTGGCTGCTGAGCCGGGTGCTTCCAAGGCCACTTCCGAATCCTTCGAGTTCCGTGAGGGCAAGCGTCCTCCTGCATTGATCGAGCGCGGCCTGATCATCACCGGTGACCAGGTGACTGACGCCAAGGCTGGCTTCGGCGAGCACGGCACGCCGGAAGTGAACATCCGTCTGGATGGTCACGGCGGCGAGCTGATGAACCGTGCGACCCGTTCCAACGTCGGTCGCAGCATGGCGGTGATCTTCATCGAGCAGCGTCCGGTCACCACTTACACCAAGCAAGTGGTCAACGGCGTCGAGAAAGACGTGGCGGTGCAGACCTTCAAGGAAGAGAAGAAGATCATCAGCCTGGCGACCATTCAGTCGCCGCTGGGTGCTCAGTTCCGCATCACCGGCCTGAACGGCCAGGGCGAATCGTCCGAACTGGCGCTGCTGCTGCGTGCCGGTGGTCTGGCCGCACCGATGTACTTCGCTGAAGAGCGCACCATTGGTCCAAGCCTGGGTGCCGACAACATCACCAAGGGTATCGATGCTTCGCTTTGGGGCATGCTGTTTGTCTCGCTCTTCATCATCGCCATCTACCGCTTCTTCGGCATCATCGCCACCGTCGCTCTGGCGGTGAACATGGTGCTGCTGCTGGCCCTGATGTCGCTGCTGGGTGCAACGCTGACCTTGCCGGGTATCGCCGGTATCGTATTGACCATGGGTATGGCGGTCGACGCCAACGTGCTGATCTTCTCGCGGATCCGTGAAGAGATCGCCGCCGGCATGACCGTGCAGCGTGCAATCAACGAAGGCTTCGGCCGGGCATTCACCGCGATTCTCGACGCCAACCTGACCACGCTGTTGGTCGGCGGGATTCTCTTTGCCATGGGCACCGGCCCCGTCAAAGGCTTCGCAGTGACCATGTCCCTCGGGATCTTTACCTCGATGTTCACGGCCATCATGGTGACCCGCGCGATGGTCAACCTGATCTTCGGCGGTCGTGACTTCAAGAAGTTGTGGATTTAAGGGGCTGCCATGTTACGTACAATCAACTTCATGGGCGTTCGCAACTTTGCGTTCGGCGTCACATTGTTCCTTACGGTGCTGGCCTTGTTCAGCGTCTTCACCAAGGGCATGAACTGGGGCCTGGACTTCACCGGCGGTACGCTCATCGAGCTGACCTACGAGCGTCCGGCCGACGTCACCCAGGTGCGTGAGCAGCTGGTGAAATCGGGTTATCACGAAGCCATCGTGCAGAACTTCGGTGCAACCACTGACCTGCTGGTGCGTATGCCAGGTGAAGACCCGCAACTGGGTCACCAGGTGGCCGAGGCCTTGCAGAAGGTCGGCGGCGAGAACCCTGCAACGGTCAAGCGTGTCGAGTTCGTCGGCCCGCAGGTGGGTGAAGAGCTGCGCGACCAGGGCGGCCTCGGCATGCTGATGGCGCTGGGCGGCATCCTGATCTACCTGGCGTTCCGCTTTCAGTGGAAGTTTGCGGTCGGTGCGATCGTGTCCCTGATCCACGATGTGATCGTGACCATCGGTATCCTGTCGTTCTTCCAGATCACCTTCGATCTGACGGTGCTGGCGGCGGTACTGGCGATCATCGGTTACTCGCTCAACGACACCATTGTGGTATTCGACCGGGTTCGTGAGAACTTCCGGGTGCTGCGCAAGGCCAACCTGATCGAGAACATCAACATCTCGACCACGCAAACCCTGCTGCGGACCATGGCGACGTCGATCTCCACCTTGCTGGCGATTGCCGCTCTGCTGTTCTTCGGTGGTGACAACCTGTTCGGTTTCTCCATTGCCCTGTTCATCGGTGTTCTGGCGGGTACTTACTCGTCGATCTATATCGCGAACGTGGTGCTGATCTGGCTGAATCTGAGCACGGAAGACCTGATTCCTCCGGCCAATACCGAGAAGGAAGTTGACGACCGTCCTTGAAGGATTTTTCCTGAAGCGGTGTCATCCAAAAAGGCGCGAGTTGAACTCGCGCCTTTTTTTGTGCTCCAAGGCTGGGAGAAGCGCGGACACGTTCCGCATGTGATGGTCAGGAGGTTCATGTGAACAAGTCGATGCTGGTTGGTGCGGTACTGGGTGCTGTCGGTGTAACTGCCGGGGGTGCTGTGGCCACCTACAGCCTGGTTAAAAGCGGCCCGGAGTACGCACAAGTACTCGCCGTTGAGCCGGTCAAGACACAAATCAAGACTCCACGTGAAGTGTGCAAGGATGTAACTGTCACCCGGCAAGCGCCGGTGAAAGATCAACATCAGATCGCCGGTACGGTGGTCGGTGCGCTGGCAGGTGGTCTGCTGGGTAATCAGATTGGCGGCGGCAACGGCAAGAAAATCGCCACGGTTGCGGGCGCGGTCGGTGGTGGTTACGCCGGCAACAAGGTTCAGGAAGGCATGCAAGAGCGTGACACCTACACCACGACTCAGACCCGTTGTAATACGGTGAATGACATCAGTGACAAGGTAGTGGGTTACGACGTGCGGTATTCGCTGGATGGCAAGGAAGGCAAGGTGCGGATGGATCGTGATCCGGGGAACCAGATTCCTGTGGACAAGGAAGGCAAGTTGATCCTGTCTCAGAACGAGCCGGTTCAGTAAGTAGCTCAGCGTAAAAAGAAGCACCCTGCGGGGTGCTTTTTTGTGCCCAAAATTTATGGCTTACCACCAATCCCTGTAGGAGCCGGCTTGCCGGCGATGGCGGTGTAACAGTCGAGATAAATGCTGAATCTCAGATCGCTATCGCCAGCAAGCCGGCTCCTACAAGGGTAATTTTTTGTGCCCGCTATTTATGCAACAACACCCATCTCCGTAGGAGCCGGCTTGCTGGCGATAGCGTAGTAACAGTCAATAAATTCCAGGCATAAAAAAGCACCCCGAAGGGTGCTTTATTCTGTCGCGAAGCTTAGCGCTTCAGCGAGGCCGGCAGGTGCGGCTGGATGGCCGTCAATACTGCCTTGAAGCACTTGGTGTTACCGGCAACGATGTGGCCTTTTTCAAGGAAATCGTGACCACCGGTGAAGTCGCTCACCAGGCCGCCGGCTTCTTGAATCAGCAGGGCGCCTGCTGCCATGTCCCACTCGGACAGGCCTGACTCCCAGAAGGCGTCGAAACGGCCGGCAGCCACGTAGGCCAGGTCCAGGCTCGCCGAACCTGCGCGGCGGATGCCGGCGGTCTGGCCAACCAGGGCGCGGAACATGCCCAGGTAGTTGTCGAGGTTGTCCATCTGGTCGTCACGGAACGGGAAGCCTGTACCCAGCAGAGCGCCGTCGAGGCTGGTGCGACCGCTGACGCGCAGGCGACGACCGTTCAGTTGAGCGCCGCGACCACGGCTGGCGGTGAATTCTTCCTGGCGAACCGGGTCCAGAACAACGGCGTGCTCAAGACGACCGCGGTATTTGCAGGCGATGCTGACAGCGAAGTGAGGGATGCCGCGCAGGAAGTTGGTGGTGCCGTCCAGCGGGTCGATGATCCACAGGTACTCTTCGCCTTCGATGCCGGTGCCGGCGTGCAGGCCGGTCTCTTCACCACGGATCGAGTGATTCGGGTAAGCCTTGCGCAGGGCGTCGATGATTTTCTGTTCGGCGGCGCGATCCACCTCGGATACGTAATCCTTGGCGTCTTTTTCGTCGACCTTGATGGTATCCAGGCGCTCGATGGAGCGGAAGATCAATTCACTGGCGCTGCGGGCGGCGCGCAGCGCGATATTCAGCATGGGCTGCATGGATGTGTCACCTAAGGTTGTTAAAGAAAGCCGAGCATTCTATCAGAAAGTTTCTACAGGAGAAGGACGACGTTCGCTTTCATGGCTTAACGGTAGCGAGCGCTGTAAGATTCTGCTCCCGATTATTGTGTTCGAGAGCGCCTCCCTTGCTGCAAAACATTCGTGTCGTCCTGGTCAATACCAGCCATCCGGGCAATATCGGCGGGGCTGCGCGTGCCATGAAGAACATGGGCCTGTCGCGGCTGGTGCTGGTCGAGCCTCGTCTGTTCCCGCATCACGAGGCTGATGCCCGTGCCTCCGGTGCCGGTGACATCCTTGAAAACGCGCAAGTCGTCGCCACTTTGGAAGATGCCTTGGTCGGCTGCAATCTGGTGCTCGGCACCAGTGCCCGCGACCGCCGCATTCCCTGGCCGTTGCTCGATCCCCGCGAATGCGGCACGAAAGTGGTCGAGGAAGCCGGGCAGGGCGCGGAAATCGCTCTGGTGTTCGGTCGCGAAGACTCCGGCCTGACCAACGAAGAGCTGCAGCGATGTCATTATCACGTGCACATCCCATCAGACCCTGAGTTCAGCTCGCTGAACCTTGGGGCGGCGGTGCAGGTGTTGAGTTATGAAGTGCGCATGTCCTGGCTCGCGGCCCAAGGCCAGCCGAGCAAGGTCGAGAAGGAAGAAGTGGCCTCGGTCAAAAGCGCTGAGCTGGCGACCATGGACGAGCTGGAACGATTCTATGAGCACCTGGAGCAGACCCTGGTGGCCATCGAATTCCTCGATCCGGAAAAGCCGCGGCACTTGATGGCGCGCCTGCGCCGGTTGTACGGACGCAGCTCGGTCAGCCGGGCGGAAATGAATATATTGCGTGGCATCCTCACGGAAACCCAAAAAGCGGCCCGTGGTGAGCTTCTTAAGCGGAAGGATTAATGATGTTCGAGCGTTTGCGTGAAGATATCCAGAGCGTATTCCACCGAGACCCGGCGGCGCGTAACGCTTTTGAAGTACTGACCTGCTACCCCGGCATGCACGCCATCTGGATTCACCGTTTGTCGGCAATGCTGTGGCGCGCCGACCTGAAATGGCTGGCGCGGCTGGTGTCGAACTTCGGTCGCTGGTTGACCGGGATCGAGATCCATCCGGGGGCCAAGGTCGGTCGTCGTTTCTTCATTGACCATGGTATGGGTATCGTTATCGGTGAAACCGCCGAGATTGGCGATGACGTCACTATTTATCAGGGCGTGACCCTGGGCGGCACCAGCTGGAACAAAGGCAAGCGTCACCCGACCCTGGGTGATGGCGTCGTGGTCGGGGCGGGCGCGAAGGTGCTCGGTCCATTCACCGTCGGTGCCGGGGCCAAGGTCGGTTCCAATGCTGTCGTGACCAAGGAGGTGCCGCCGGGTGCCACGGTGGTGGGGATTCCGGGCCGGATCATCGTCAAGCCCGACGAAGAGCAGGACGCCAAGCGCAAGGCCATGGCTGAGAAGATCGGCTTCGATGCCTACGGCGTGACTGAGGACATGCCTGATCCGGTGGCTCGCGCCATCAATCAATTGCTCGATCACTTGCAGGCGGTCGATGGTCGTCTGGAGGGGATGTGTGGGGCGTTGAAGGATCTGGGTAGCAGTTATTGTGCGAAAGATCTGCCTGAGCTGCGCGAAGAAGACTTCGCCTGTGTGAAGGACAAGGATCAGAGTCAGGCCAGCTGACGTTTTGCGAGCGTGCCCCTCACTGTAGGAGCAAGCATGCTCGCGATGGACCTGAGAGCACTGCGGGGTGTCAGGCGCCCAGCGTTATCGTTGATGACCATCGCGAGCATGCTCGCTCCTACAGGGAATTGCTGGCCGTCCATAGTCGGCCTTTGCTATGATGCGCCCGCTCTTTTGCGGGTAATCCTGACTAAAGTACTAGGTCTTATAGTTGACTTAAATACTCGGGAATTGCATACTCGCCCCATTCCGAACTCCGTGGTAATTGTCCATGCGACTGACTACAAAAGGCCGATACGCCGTGACCGCCATGCTCGACCTGGCGTTGCACGCGCAGCACGGGCCCGTGTCCCTGGCCGATATCTCCGAGCGCCAAGGCATTTCCCTGTCCTACCTCGAGCAGCTTTTCGCCAAATTGCGCCGCAGCAATCTGGTGTCCAGCGTCCGTGGTCCAGGCGGCGGCTACCAGCTGTCACGCGACATGCAAGGTATCCAGGTCGCCCAGGTGATCGATGCAGTGAACGAATCGGTCGATGCAACCAAATGCCAGGGGCAGGGCGATTGCCACTCCGGTGACACTTGCCTGACTCACCACTTGTGGTGCGACCTGAGCCTGCAGATCCACGAATTTCTGAGCGGTATCAGCTTGGCTGACCTTGTGACTCGCCGTGAGGTGCAAGAAGTAGCCCAGCGTCAGGACCAACGCCGTTGCAACAGCAAGGCGCCACGCCTGGACAAGATTGAAGCGTCCGCCGTCGAATGACAGCCAGAGAGCTAGCGGCACGCCAGCCAGCCTGATTTAGGAGATAGTCCATGAAATTGCCGATTTACCTTGATTACTCTGCGACTACCCCGGTTGATCCGCGTGTCGCGCAAAAGATGAGTGAATGCCTGCTGGTCGACGGAAACTTCGGTAACCCGGCGTCCCGTTCCCACGTGTTCGGCTGGAAAGCTGAAGAGTCCGTTGAAAACGCCCGTCGTCAGGTCGCTGACCTGGTCAACGCCGACCCGCGTGAAATCGTCTGGACCTCCGGTGCCACCGAATCCGACAACCTGGCAATCAAGGGTGCGGCACATTTCTATGCCACCAAAGGCAAGCACCTGATCACCACCAAGATTGAGCACAAGGCTGTCCTCGACACCATGCGCCAGCTGGAACGTGAAGGCTTCGAAGTGACCTACATCGAGCCGCGTACCGATGGCCTGGTGACCCCGGAGATGATCGAAGCCGAACTGCGCGACGACACCATCCTGGTTTCGGTCATGCACGTGAACAACGAAATCGGCACCGTCAACGACATCGCTGCGATCGGCGAGCTGCTGCGTTCCAAGGGCATCCTGTTCCACGTCGACGCCGCTCAGTCCACCGGCAAGGTCGAGATCGACCTTTCGAAGTTGAAAGTCGACATGATGTCCTTCTCTGCCCACAAGACCTACGGTCCTAAAGGCATCGGCGCCCTGTACGTCAGCCGCAAGCCGCGCGTACGTATCGAAGCGACCATGCACGGCGGCGGTCACGAGCGCGGCATGCGTTCCGGCACTCTGGCTACTCACCAGATCGTCGGCATGGGCGAAGCGTTCCGTGTCGCCAAGGAAGACATGGCTGCCGAGAACGTACGCATCAAGGCGTTGAGCGACCGTTTCTACAAGCAGGTCGAGCACCTGGAAGAGCTGTACGTCAACGGCAGCCTGACCGCCCGCGTTCCGCACAACCTGAACCTGAGCTTCAACTACGTTGAAGGCGAGTCGCTGATCATGGCGCTCAAGGATCTGGCGGTTTCGTCCGGTTCGGCCTGCACCTCGGCGTCCCTGGAGCCTTCGTACGTACTGCGCGCCCTGGGCCGCAACGACGAACTGGCACACAGCTCGATCCGCTTCACCTTTGGTCGTTTCACCACCGAAGAAGAAATCGATTACGCCGCGCAGAAAGTCTGCGAGGCCGTTACCAAGCTGCGCGCTCTGTCGCCGCTGTGGGACATGTACAAAGACGGCGTCGATATCTCGAAGATCGAGTGGGCGGCACACTAAATAATAGAAGCCGCCGGATACAGGTCCTGTAGCAGCGCGGCGATACACGCAGCGCAACTACAGGGTCTCAAGAGCGGCCCTGATGAGTGAGGATTGAGAATCATGGCTTACAGCGAAAAGGTCATCGACCACTACGAAAACCCGCGTAACGTCGGCAAGATGGACGCGGAAGATCCTGATGTCGGCACCGGCATGGTCGGCGCTCCGGCGTGCGGCGACGTGATGCGCCTGCAGATCAAGGTCAACGACGCCGGCATCATCGAAGATGCCAAGTTCAAGACCTACGGCTGCGGTTCGGCTATCGCTTCCAGCTCCCTCGCCACCGAGTGGATGAAGGGCAAGACCCTGGACGAAGCTGAAACCATCAAGAACACTCAGCTGGCTGAAGAACTGGCCTTGCCGCCAGTGAAAATTCACTGCTCGGTACTCGCTGAAGACGCCATCAAGGCGGCTGTTCGCGATTACAAGCAGAAGAAAGGCTTGATCTGATTTTCGAGTTTTGGCGACGAGTAAGGAGTCACCGATGGCTATCAGCATGACAGAAGCGGCTGCTCGACACGTGCGGCGCTCCCTCGACGGGCGCGGCAAAGGTGAAGGGATTCGTCTGGGTGTTCGCACCACAGGCTGTTCCGGCCTTGCCTACGTGCTGGAGTTTGTCGACGAGGTGGTTGCAGAGGACCAGGTGTTCGAGAGTCACGGCGAAAAAGTGATCATCGACCCGAAGAGCCTGGCCTACCTGGACGGCACCGAGCTCGATTTCGTCAAGGAAGGGTTGAACGAAGGCTTCAAGTTCAACAACCCCAACGTACGCGGTGAATGTGGCTGCGGCGAAAGCTTCAACATCTGAGGCTTGTCGTGGGTACTCCTTGTCATTTCGCTTTATTTGAGCTGCAACCGAGTTTCGATCTGGACCTCGACCAGCTGGCTACGCGCTACCGTGAGTTGGCGCGCAGTGTTCATCCGGACCGCTTTGCCGACGCTTCCGAGCGTGAGCAGCGGCTGGCGCTAGAGCAATCCGCGAGCCTCAACGAGGCCTACCAGACGCTCAAGAACCCACCCAAGCGTGCGCGTTACCTGCTCGCCTTGAATGGTGGCGAGCTGCCGCTGGAGGTCACGGTGCATGATCCGGAGTTTCTTCTGCAACAGATGGAGTTGCGTGAAGAGCTCGAAGACCTGCAGGACAGCGCCGACCTCAAGGGCGTTGCTGTCTTCAAGCGTCGCCTGAAGGCTGCCCAGGATGAACTGAACCAAAGCTTCGCAGCTTGCTGGAACGATGCCGTGCAACGCGAAAAGGCCGAACGCCTGATGCGACGCATGCAGTTCCTCGACAAGCTCACCTACGAAGTGCGCCAGTTAGAAGAGCGCCTCGACGATTAACCCAGTGCCGCTCCGGTCGCACGCCTGATATACAGATAAGTCCTGATAACGATGGCCCTACTGCAGATCGCCGAACCCGGCCAAAGTCCTCAACCGCACCAGCGTCGCCTGGCTGTGGGGATCGACTTGGGCACTACCAATTCGCTGGTCGCTGCATTGCGCAGTGGTCTTTCCGAGCCGCTTGCCGACGCAGAAGGGCGGGTCATCCTGCCGTCTGCCGTGCGCTATCACGCTGATCGCGTCGAAGTTGGCGAATCCGCCAAACTGGCAGCCGCTACCGATCCCTTGAACACCGTGCTGTCGGTCAAGCGCTTGATGGGTCGTGGTCTGTCCGACGTCAAGCAGCTGGGTGATCAGTTGCCGTACCGCTTTGTCGGTGGCGAGTCGCACATGCCGTTCATCGAGACGATCCAGGGCCCGAAAAGCCCGGTCGAAGTCTCCGCCGATATCCTCAAGGTCCTGCGCCAGCGCGCTGAAGCAACCTTGGGTGGCGAATTGGTCGGCGCAGTGATCACGGTTCCGGCCTATTTCGACGACGCTCAGCGTCAAGCCACCAAGGATGCGGCCAAGCTGGCCGGTCTGAACGTGCTGCGTTTGCTCAATGAGCCGACCGCAGCCGCTGTGGCTTATGGTCTGGATCAACACGCGGAAGGCCTGGTCGCGATTTACGACCTGGGTGGCGGTACTTTCGATATTTCGATTCTGCGCCTGACCGGCGGTGTCTTCGAGGTTTTGGCTACCGGCGGCGACAGTGCCCTGGGCGGCGATGACTTCGACCACGCCATTGCTGGCTGGATCATCGAGAGCGCGGGTCTGTCCGCCGATCTCGATCCGGGTGCGCAGCGTCAACTGCTGCAAACCGCCTGTGCGGCCAAGGAAGCGCTGACCAATGCCCCGTCGGTCGAAGTGGCCCACGGCGACTGGAAAGCCGAGCTGACCCGCGAAGCCTTCGGTGCGTTGATCGAGCCGATGGTCGCGCGCAGCCTGAAAGCCTGCCGTCGCGCTGTTCGCGATTCCGGCGTCGAGCTGGAAGACGTGCATGCGGTCGTCATGGTGGGCGGTTCGACCCGCGTGCCGCGTGTTCGCGAAGCCGTGGCAGAAGCCTTCGGTCGTCAGCCGCTGACTGAAATCGACCCGGATCAAGTAGTGGCCATCGGTGCCGCGATCCAGGCCGATACCCTGGCCGGCAACAAGCGCGACGGCGATGAACTGCTGCTGCTGGACGTGATTCCGTTGTCCCTGGGCCTGGAAACCATGGGCGGCCTGATGGAGAAGGTGATTCCGCGCAACACCACCATCCCCGTCGCCCGCGCCCAGGACTTCACTACTTATAAAGACGGCCAGTCGGCCATGGCGATCCATGTGTTGCAGGGCGAGCGCGAGCTGATCAGCGACTGCCGCTCGCTGGCGCGCTTCGAGCTGCGCGGCATTCCGGCGATGGTGGCGGGCGCGGCGAAGATTCGCGTGACGTTCCAGGTCGATGCCGATGGTCTGCTCAGTGTTTCCGCCCGCGAACTCGGTTCGGGCGTTGAGGCAAGCATTCAAGTCAAACCGTCCTATGGTCTGACCGACGGCGAAATCGCCAAAATGCTCAAGGATTCGTTCCAGCACGCCAATGACGACAAGGTTGCTCGTGTATTGCGTGAGCAGCAGGTCGACGCCCAGCGCTTGATCGAAGCGGTGCAGGCGGCTCTGGAGGTCGACGGCGAGCGCTTGCTCGACGCCGAAGAGCGACTGGTCATCGACATGCAGGTGCAGGAACTGACCGAACTGATGAAAGGTACCGATGGTTACGCCATCGAGCAGCAGACCAAGCGTCTGTCGCAAGTGACCGATGCTTTTGCTGCCCGCCGTATGGATTTGACGGTGAAAGCCGCTCTGTCGGGGCGCAACCTGAATGAAATCGAGGATATCTGATGCCGCAGGTCATTTTTCTGCCACACGAAAAATTTTGCCCTGAGGGCATGGTCGTGGAGGCTGAGACGGGTATTTCCATCCTCGAGCTGGCCCACGAGCACCACATCGAGATGGAAAGTGCCTGTGGCGGCGTCTGTGCCTGCACCACTTGCCACTGCATCATTCGCGAGGGTTTCGACTCGCTGGAAGAGGCTGACGAGCTGGAAGAGGACTACCTTGATAAGGCTTGGGGTCTTGAGCGTGAGTCCCGTCTGGGCTGCCAGGCCAAGGTCGGTACCGAAGACCTGACCGTCGAGATTCCAAAGTACTCGCTCAACCACGCAGCCGAAGCACCGCACTGATTCAAGGAATTGTCATGAAACTCAAGTGGACTGATGTGCTGGAAATCGCGATCCAGCTGGCTGATAGCAAGCCCGACGTGGACCCTATGTCGGTCAACTTCGTCGATCTGCGCAAATGGGTGATGGAACTGCCCGAGTTCGACGACTTGCCTGAGCATTGTGGCGAAAAGATCCTGGAGGCCATTCAGGCCCACTGGATCGAAGAACGCGAGTAGGAGCTGACTCGCGAAGCGAGGCTGCGATCTTTTCCATCCACTTGAATTTCAAGCGCAGGATCGGGATCAAAGGATCGCAGCCTCCGGCAGCTCCTACAGACGTCGCGCCCGTCACTCAGTTAGGCAATACCCGAGAACCCGCGTATAATTCGCGGGTTTAATTTTTCGTAAATTACCGTTTCTGGAGTTACACCATGGCTGTTCAACGTACTTTCTCCATCATCAAGCCTGACGCTGTTGCAAAAAACGTTATCGGCGAGATCACCACTCGTTTCGAAAAAGCTGGCCTGCGCGTTGTAGCTTCGAAGCTGAAGCAACTGTCCAAAGCTGAAGCTGAAGGCTTCTACGCTGAGCACAGCGCTCGTGGTTTCTTCGGCGACCTGGTTGCTTTCATGATCTCCGGTCCGGTTGTCGTTCAGGTTCTGGAAGGCGAAAACGCTATCGCTCTGAACCGTGAGCTGATGGGCGCTACCAACCCTAAAGAAGCTGCTGCCGGCACCATCCGTGCTGACTTCGCTGACTCCATCGACGCCAACGCTGTACACGGTTCGGACTCCGAAGCCGCTGCCGCTCGCGAAATCTCGTACTTCTTCGCAGCTACTGAAGTAACCACTCGCTAAGCATTGGCTTAAGAGTGAAGGTGAATCCATGACTACATCGACTGTAAAAACTAACCTGCTGGGTCTGACTCAGCTGGAAATGGAAAAATTCTTCGACTCAATCGGGGAGAAGCGTTTCCGTGCCGGTCAGGTAATGAAATGGATTCACCACTTTGGTGTCGATGATTTCGACGCCATGACGAACGTCAGCAAGGTCTTGCGCGAAAAGCTCAAGGCTGTTGCTGAGGTCCGTGGTCCGGAAGTGGTCAGCGAGGACATCTCCAGCGACGGCACCCGCAAATGGGTGGTGCGCGTGGCGTCCGGCAGCTGCGTCGAGACCGTGTACATTCCCCAGGGCAAGCGCGGCACCTTGTGCGTTTCGTCCCAGGCAGGCTGTGCCCTGGATTGCAGTTTCTGCTCCACCGGCAAGCAAGGCTTCAACAGCAACCTCACCGCCGCCGAAGTCATCGGCCAGGTGTGGATTGCCAACAAATCCTTTGGCAGCGTCCCGGCAACCGTCGACCGTGCCATCACCAATGTGGTGATGATGGGCATGGGTGAGCCGCTGCTGAACTTCGACAACGTCGTCGCGGCCATGCATTTGATGATGGACGACCTGGGCTACGGCATTTCCAAGCGCCGTGTGACCCTGTCGACTTCCGGCGTGGTGCCGATGATCGATGAGCTCTCCAAGCACATCGACGTCTCCCTGGCGTTGTCCCTGCACGCACCGAATGACGCATTGCGTAACCAATTGGTGCCGATCAACAAGAAGTATCCGCTTAAGATGCTGCTCGAGTCGTGCCAGCGCTACATGTCGTCCCTGGGCGAGAAGCGCGTGCTGACCATCGAGTACACCTTGCTTAAAGACGTGAACGACAAGGTCGAGCACGCGGTGGAAATGATCGAGCTGCTCAAGAACATCCCGTGCAAGATCAACCTGATCCCGTTCAACCCGTTCCCGCATTCCGGTTACGAGCGTCCGAGCAATAATGCGATTCGTCGTTTTCAGGATCAGCTACACCATGCAGGTTTCAACGTCACTGTCCGCACCACCCGTGGTGAAGACATCGACGCGGCATGTGGTCAACTGGTAGGGCAGGTGCTGGATCGCACCCGTCGCAGCGAACGTTATATCGCCGTGCGTGAATTGAACGCCGAAAACGATATGGCCCAAGACGCCGCGAACAAGTAATCAAGAGAGGATCTCTATGTCCCTGCGCTTTGCGCTGCTTTTGCTGTTGGCCAGCCTGTGTGCTGGCTGCGTGCTTTCGGGCGATTACAACCCGATGAAGACCAGCAAGGGCCGTGATGAAGCGCGTGAGGCCTATGTGCAGTTGGGCATCGGTTACTTGCAACAGGGCATGACCGAGCGTGCAAAAGTACCCTTGAAGAAGGCGCTGGATCTGGACGATGCAGACCCGGACGCCAACGCGGCGCTGGGGCTGGTGTTTCAGGCCGAGATGGAATCTGCACTTGCCGACCAGCATTTTCGCAAGGCGCTGTCTTCCCGTCCCTCCGATGCGCGAATCCTCAACAACTACGGCAGTTTTCTGTACGAGCAAAAGCGTTACAAGGAAGCCTACGAGCGCTTTGAACAAGCCGCTGCCGATACCCTGTATCCTGAGCGTTCGCGGGTATTTGAGAATCTGGGCATGACGGCGGCGATGCTGGGGCAGCGTGAATTGGCCCAGCAACAGCTGGAAAAAGCCCTGCGTTTGAATCGGCAACAACCACGTGCATTGCTGGAAATGGCTGAGTTGTCTTACGAAGACAGGCATTATGTGCCCGCGCGTGATTATTACGACCGTTTTAGCCAGCTCACCGAGCAAAATGCACGTAGTCTATTGCTCGGCATTCGGCTGGCAAAAGTGTTTGAAGATCGCGACAAGGCCGCCAGTCAAGGCCTGCAACTAAAAAGACTCTATCCCGGTACCCCGGAATATCAGCAATACCTGTCGGAGCAATGATGAAAGCGGCGCATCCCGAAGTTGTAGCAGCGAATCGCGTAAACCCCGGTGAGACTTTGCGCCAGGCCCGCGAGAGCAATGGCTGGTCGCTGGCCGAAGTGGCCCTCAAGCTCAACCTCACCACTACTTCCCTGAGCAATCTGGAAGCCGGCGCTTTCGACAAGCTGCCTGGGCATACCTTCGCGCGTGGCTATATTCGCGCTTATGCCAAATTGCTCGGCATGGATCAGGCCGTTCTGGTCCAGCAATTCGATCAATCCACCGGCACCGACTCCCAGGGCAGCAATGTTCACAGCCTGGGTCGTATTGAAGAGCCTGTGCGGGTTTCCCACACCATTTTGCGAATCGTCAGCCTGCTGTTGCTGGTCGCGGTCATCGGTGGCGGTTTCGTCTGGTGGCAGGATCAGACCTCGATGCGTACCAAGGACCTGATCGGTCTGACTCCCGAGCACGTTGAAGTCGAAGGTGCCGACGGTACGACACAGATTCATCCGCTGGACGAGCCGGAAGACCAGGCTGTCGCGCAAGGTCAGGCGGAAGGCGAGACAGCCCTGGCCCTGCCACAGGCCGAGACCTTGGACGAAGCCCCGGTTGAAACCCCGGCAGTCGCACCCGTTGCGCCTACGGCTCCAGCACCTGTTGCACCTGCGCATAGCACTGCGCCAGTACCAGTTGCTGCGGCAACTCCAGCCCCGGCAGTTCCTGCGGTACCGGCCCCTGTTGTGACGGCTCCTGTTGCGCCGAGCGCCCCCGCTCCTGTTGCGACTGCTCCGGTTGCCGGTCAGGGTCAGGTTCAAATTCAGTACACCACCGATTGCTGGACGCAGGTGGCCGACGGCAGCGGTAAAGTGCTGTTCAGTGGTCTCAAGCGTAAAGGCGAAAACGTTTCCGTCAGCGGCAAACCGCCGTTTGCTGTGCGTCTGGGTTATGCCCGTGGCGCACAGGTCAGTTACAACGGCAAGGCGGTTGATGTTGCTCCGTTCACCAGTGGCGAGACTGCTCGCCTGAAGTTGGGTCAATAAGTCATGCACGGCGAATCTCCAATCAAACGTCGCGAATCGCGCAAGATCTGGGTCGGTAACGTGCCTGTTGGCGGCGATGCGCCTATCGCTGTGCAGAGCATGACCAACAGCGACACCAACGATGTCGCGGCCACTGTCGCCCAGATCAATCGTCTGGAAGCGGCCGGTGTCGATATCGTGCGGATTTCCGTACCGGACATGGACGCCGCTGAAGCCTTCGGCAAGATCAAGCAACTGGTCAAGGTGCCGCTGGTTGCCGACATTCACTTCGACTACCGCATCGCCTTGCGCGTAGCCGAGCTGGGCGTGGACTGCCTGCGGATCAACCCGGGCAACATCGGTCGCGAAGACCGTGTGCGAGCGGTGGTCGATGCCGCCCGCGATCGCGGGATCCCTATCCGCATCGGCGTTAACGCCGGCTCCCTGGAAAAAGACCTGCAAAAGAAATATGGCGAGCCGACCCCGGCGGCACTGGTCGAATCGGCCCTGCGTCACGTCGAACACCTGGAGCGCCTGAACTTCCAGGACTTCAAGGTGAGCGTTAAAGCCTCTGACGTGTTCATGGCCGTCGAAGCGTACCGCTTGCTGGCAAAAGAAATTGTCCAGCCGCTGCACCTTGGCATCACCGAAGCCGGTGGTTTGCGTTCAGGTACAGTGAAATCTGCGGTGGGCCTCGGTATGCTGCTCGCCGAGGGGATTGGCGATACTATCCGCATCTCGTTGGCGGCCGACCCGGTCGAGGAAGTGAAAGTCGGCTACGACATTCTCAAGTCCCTGCACCTGCGTTCCCGTGGCATCAACTTCATCGCCTGCCCGAGTTGCTCGCGGCAGAACTTCGATGTGGTCAAGACCATGAACGAGCTGGAAGGGCGCCTCGAAGACCTTTTGGTCCCGCTGGATGTTGCGGTCATCGGTTGCGTGGTCAACGGGCCGGGTGAAGCCAAGGAAGCCCATATCGGCTTGACCGGCGGCACACCGAACCTGATTTACATCGACGGCAAGCCGTCGCAGAAATTGACGAATGACAATCTGGTGGATGAGCTTGAACGCTTGATCCGCCAGAAAGCGGCCGAAAAGGTCGAGGCTGACGCTGCCGTTATTGCGCGCGGCTGAACCTGACTGAAGAGCCGAACGAATTTAAGGATTTAAAGTGAGCAAGTCATTGCAAGCCATTCGTGGCATGAACGACATCCTGCCCGAGCAGACTCCCCTGTGGCGTCATTTCGAAGGCACCGTTTCGCGTCTGCTCGATAACTATGGTTACAAGCAGATCCGCATGCCGATCGTCGAGTTCACCGAGCTGTTCAAGCGCTCGATCGGTGAAGTGACGGACATCGTCGAAAAAGAGATGTATACCTTCGACGACCGTAACGGTGATTCCCTGACCCTGCGCCCGGAAGGCACAGCGGCTTGTGTGCGAGCAGTGCTTGAGCATGGCATCACCGGTGGTGGTCAGGTACAGAAGTTGTGGTACATCGGCCCGATGTTCCGCCACGAGCGTCCGCAGAAAGGTCGTTATCGCCAGTTCCACCAGATCGGTGTCGAAGTGTTCAACCTCGACGGTCCGGACATCGACGCCGAGCTGATCGTGCTGACATGGCGCCTGTGGGGCGAGCTGGGTATTCGTGACGCGGTCAAGCTCGAGCTCAACAGCCTGGGCACCAGTGAATCCCGTGGTCGTTACCGCGAAGCGCTGGTCGAGTTCCTGTCCGGTCACCTGGACAAGCTGGACGAAGACAGCCAGCGCCGCCTCAAGACCAATCCGTTGCGGGTCCTGGACACCAAGAACGCCGACACACAGGCGATCCTGGTCGACGCACCTAAAATGGCTGACTACCTCGATGAAGAGTCCCGTCTGCACTTCGAGGGCCTGAAGGCTCGCCTGGATGCTGCCGGTATTCCTTATGTGATCAACCCGAAGCTGGTGCGCGGTCTGGATTACTACAGCAAGACCGTTTTCGAATGGGTCACCGACAAACTGGGTGCCCAAGGCACCGTGTGTGCTGGTGGTCGTTACGACGGCCTGGTCGAGCAGATGGGCGGCAAGCCTACTGCCGGCGTGGGTTTCGCCATGGGCATCGAGCGGCTGGTGCTGTTGCTGGAAACCCTGGAGCAGATCCCGCAAGAGATCTCCCGTCAGGTCGATGTCTATCTCTGTGCCTTCGGGGAAGAAGCGGAGTTGGCCGGTCTGGCCCTGGCCGAACGTGTGCGTGATCAATTACCCAACCTGCGTCTGCAAGTGAACGCCGGCGCCGGCAGTTTCAAAAGCCAGTTCAAGAAAGCCGACAAGAGCGGTGCGTTGTATGCACTGATCCTCGGTGACGACGAAATGGCCCAGCAAGTGGTAGGTTTCAAACCCCTGCGTGGCCAGGGCGAACAACAAAGCATTGCCTGGGATGCGCTTGCCGCTCACCTGGCCACCTGCGTCGTGCAGGGTTGAAGCTGTCTTAAACAGCCGAATTAGCGATTAAGGAGTATTGGGGTGTCGAGTACCGAAGACGAAAATTTGGCGGATTTGAAGGATTGGTGGTCGCGCAACGGCAAGCCCCTGGTTACTGGCGGCCTGTTGGCGCTGGTCATCGTGTTCGGCTGGCAGGCGTTCCACAAGTATCAGAGCAATCAGTCGCAAGGCGCCTCGATCCTCTATCAGCAATTGCTGGAAACCACGCTGACGCCCGACGGCAAGCCTGATGCTGCCCGCGTGGCGGACCTGGCAGGCAAGCTCAACACTGAGTTTGCCGGCAGCGCTTATGCGCAATACGGCAGCCTGTTCGTGGCCAAGGTTGCGGTCGACAGCGGCAAGCTGGATGACGCGTCCACCGAACTGAAAGCCATTGTCGCCAAACCGGCCAACCCGGCACTGGGCGAAATCGCCCGTCAGCGTCTGGCTCAGGTGCTGGGTGCGCAGAACAAGGCCGACGAGGCATTGAAACTGCTGGAAGGCGATGCCGACAAGGCGTTCCTGGCCACTCGCGAAGAACTCAAGGGCGACCTGCTGGTGCAGTTGGGTCGTACCGAGGAAGCGAACGCGGCGTATCAAAAAGCCAAGGCGGCACTGTCGGACGAAGCGGCGGTCGGTGGCCTGCAAATCAAGCTGGACGACCTGGCCAAAGGGGATGCGTGACGTGATTCGTTGGAAACATGCAGCATTGCTGGCTCTGGCCCTATTGGCCGCGGGTTGCAGCAGCAACAGCAAAAAAGAACTGCCACCGGCCGAACTGGTCGACTTCAAGGAAGAAGTGGTTCTGCAAAAGCAGTGGAGTCGTTCGATCGGTGACGGTCAGGGCGAGTCGTATAACATGCTGGTCCCGGCGATCGATGGCGATACCATCTATGCCGCCGACGTTACCGGTGTGGTCATGGCCATGGACCGCAGCAACGGCGACGTGAAATGGAAGAAGGATCTCGAGCTGCCTGTCTCCGGCGCCGTTGGCGTCGCTTACGGTCTGCTGACGATCGGTACGATCAAGGGTGAAATCGTTGCCCTCGACGCCATCAACGGCGAAGAGAAATGGCGCGCTCGCGTGTCCAGCGAAGTCCTTGCGCCGCCGGCCAACAACGGTGACGTTGTGGTGGTTCAGACTCAGGACGATCGCCTGATCGGCCTGGACGCCGCTACCGGTAACCGTCGCTGGATCTATGACAGCACGCCTGCGGTACTGACCCTGCGTGGCACCAGTGCGCCGATCGTGACCAACCGCCTCGCGGTGGCTGGCCTGTCGACCGGTAAAGTGGTTGCGGTGGATATCTCCAACGGTGTGCCGGTGTGGGAACAGCGTGTAGCGATCCCGCAAGGTCGTTCGGAGCTGGAGCGTGTGGTCGATATCGACGGCGGCTTGCTGCTGTCGGGCGAGACGCTGTATGTCGCCAGCTATCAGGGGCGCGTTGCCGCTCTGGATCTGCAAAGCGGCCGCCAGCTCTGGCAGCGTGATGCGTCCAGCTACGCCGGTGTCGCCCAAGGATTTGGCACTGTCTACGTGAGCCTGTCGTCGGGCACCGTTGAAGGCGTCGACGAGCGTTCCACCACAGCCCTGTGGAGCAACGATTCGCTGGCCCGCCGTCAACTGTCGGCTCCGGAAGTGTTCTCCAGCTATGTTGCAGTCGGTGACCTGGAAGGTTACCTGCACTTGCTGAGTCAAGTGGACGGCCGTTTTGTCGGCCGCGAACGCATCGACAGCGACGGCCTGCGTGCCCGTCCGCTGGTGGTGGGTGACACGATTTATGTGTATGGCAACAGCGGCAAACTGGAAGCCCTGACCATCAAGTAAGAACTATGCTTGGGGTTAACCGCCCCAGGCTGCTTCACTTGTGGGTATGAATGTGGGAGCGAGCCTGCTCGCGATGGACGTTAACGAATACGTTTACGTCCTGAATAAACGCGGTGCCCCGGCGTTTTTCGCGAGCAGGCTCGCTCCCGCAGGAAAGCACACAGTGTTGCCCCGAGCACCAGCCGCTGCCTAGCAGCGGCTTTTGTATTTTCTGAAATAACGAAGTGGAGAGCCGCATGGTTCCCGTAATCGCCCTGGTGGGCCGACCGAACGTCGGCAAGTCCACCTTGTTCAACCGCCTGACCAGGACTCGTGATGCCATCGTTGGCGACTTGTCCGGTCTGACCCGTGATCGCCAATACGGTGAGGCCAAGTGGCAAGGGCGTTCCTACATTCTGGTCGACACCGGTGGTATCTCCGGTGACGAACATGGTATGGACGAAAAGATGGCCGAGCAGTCGCTGCTGGCCATCGAAGAAGCGGATGTTGTTCTGTTCCTGGTAGATGCCAAGGCCGGTTTCACCGCCGCCGACCAGATGATCGCCGAGCACTTGCGCAAACGTAACAAACGTTCCTACGTGGTTGCCAACAAGGTCGACAACATCGACCCGGAAATGGCCCGCGCCGAATTCGCTCCGTTGGGCATGGGCCACGCGATCCCGATCGCCGGTGCCCATGGTCGTGGCATCACCCAGATGCTGGAAATCGCCCTCAGCGATTTCCCGAAAGACGAAGAAGAGCCGGAAGACGGCGAGGAAGAGATCGTTGCCGAAGGTGAGGAAGCCAAGCGCATTCCTGGCCCGAGCGAAAAAGACGGGATCAAGATCGCTATCATCGGCCGTCCGAACGTCGGCAAGTCGACCCTGGTCAACCGCATGCTCGGTGAAGACCGGGTCATCGTGTATGACCAGCCCGGCACCACCCGCGACAGTATCTACATCCCGTTTGAGCGTAACGACGAGAAGTACACACTGATCGACACCGCCGGTGTGCGCAAGCGCGGCAAGATCCACGAAGAAGTCGAAAAATTCTCCGTGGTCAAAACCTTGCAGGCGATCAAAGACGCCAACGTGGTGATCTTTGTGATGGACGCCCGCGAAGGCGTGGTGGATCACGACCTCAACCTGTTGGGCTTTGCCATTGAGTCGGGTCGCGCGCTGGTTATCGCGATCAACAAGTGGGACGGCATGACGCCGAGCGAGCGCGACTTCGTGAAGGTCGAGTTGCAACGTCGACTGTTCTTCGTTGACTACGCCGATATCCACTTCATCTCGGCGCTGCACGGCACCGGCGTGGGCAACCTCTACGCCTCCGTACAGAACTCGTTCAAGTCCGCCGTTACTCGCTGGCCAACCAACCGCCTGACCCAGATTCTGGAAGATGCGGTAGGCGAGCACGCGCCGCCGATGGTCAACAACCGCCGGATCAAGCTGCGCTACGCCCACCTGGGTGGTGCGAACCCGCCGATCATCGTGATCCACGGTAACCAGATCGAGAAAGTGCCGAAGTCGTACGTACGCTATCTGGAGAACACTTACCGCCGTGTACTGAAGCTGGTCGGCACACCGATCCGCATCGAGTTCAAGGGCGGCGAGAACCCGTACGAAGGCAACAAGAACTCGCTCACCGACCGTCAGGTCAACAAGAAGCGTCGTTTGATGTCGCACCACAAGAAAGCCGACAAGAAGCGCCGCGACAAGCGTTGACGCTTGTGTAGGAGCCGGCTTGCTGGCGATGGCACCATGGCGGTTCATCTGAAGTACCGCAGTGATAGGATCGCCAGCAAGCCGGCTCCTACAGGGGGCGGCAGTAAAAAGGGTACTCACCAGAGTGCCCTTTTTTTATGGGCGCCGGATGGGCTATCCTCGGGCTCTCCCGTGCCGCCGTAGAGCCGGGTGTAGAGCAGGGAATCACCGATGATCACCAGTAAGCTGCCGAATGTCGGCATCACTATCTTCACGCAGATGTCTCAGCTCGCGGCTCAGACCGGCGCGCTCAATTTGTCCCAGGGGTTTCCCGATTTCGATGCCCCGCAAGCCCTGTGCGATGCGGTCGGGCGGCACATCGCCAATGGCCACAACCAGTATTCTCCAATGACGGGCCTGCCGCTCCTGCGTCTGCAGATTGCGGCGAAGATTTCGCGCAGCTATGGCGTGAATGTCGATGCAGACCATGAAGTGACGGTCACCCCCGGCGCGACCCAGGCGATCTTCTGCGCCATTCAGGCGGTTATCCACAGCGGTGACGAAGTCATCGTGTTTGACCCGGCCTACGACAGTTACGAGCCTTCGGTGGAACTGGCTGGCGGTCGTTGCGTGCATGTGCAGCTGGGTGTGAATGACTTCAGCATCGACTTCCAGAGGCTCGCCGATGCGTTGAGCCCGCGTACGCGGATGATCATCCTTAATACCCCGCACAACCCGAGTGGCGCGCTGATCAGCCGTGCCGAGCTGGATCAGTTGGCGGATTTGATCCGTGACCGCGATATCTATGTGATCAGCGACGAAGTCTACGAACACCTGGTGTACGACGGCGTACCTCATGTCAGCGTGCTGAATCATGAAGAGCTGTATCAGCGTGCCTTTGTGGTCAGCTCGTTCGGCAAGACCTATCACGTTACGGGCTGGAAAACCGGCTACGTGATCGCACCGCCGGCGCTTACGGCAGAGCTGCGCAAGGTTCACCAATACGTGAGCTTCTGCGGTGTAACGCCGTTGCAATTCGCGCTGGCCGATTTCATGGCCTCGCACCCTGAACATGTGGAAGAGTTACCGGATTTCTATCAGGCCAAGCGCGATCTGTTCTGCGACTTGCTGGCACCATCGCGCTTCAGTTTTACGCGAGTCACGGGCACTTACTTCCAGTTGGTCGACTACTCGCAGATCCGCCCGGACCTCAATGACGTCGAGATGGCGCTATGGATGACCCGCGAACACGGCGTGGCAAGCATCCCGATTTCGGTGTTCTACCAGTCGCCGCCGGTCGGCCAGCGTTTGGTGCGCCTGTGCTTCGCCAAGCGTGAGGAGACCCTGCGTGAAGCAGCGGAGAAACTATGCGTGATCTGAGTGCATTGCCCGATCTGAACGTGGCGCTGATCCAGACATCCCTGGCCTGGCATGACCGACAGGCGAATCTGGAACATTTCGAACCGCTGCTGGAACAGGCCCGCGATGCAGACCTGATCATCCTGCCGGAGATGTTCACCACCGGCTTCTCCATGGAGTCCGAAACCCTCGCGGAGTCGGAACACGGACCGACCAGTAAATGGTTGCGTGCTCAGGCGGCGAAGCTGGATGCGGTGATTACCGGGAGTGTCATCGTCCAGGCCGCTGATGGCAGTCATCGCAATCGTCTGTTGTGGGCTCGGCCCGATGGCGAGGTGCTGCACTACGACAAGCGCCATCTGTTCCGCATGGCCGGTGAGCACAACCATTTCACGCCGGGTGAACGTCAGGTGCAGTTCGAGCTGAAAGGCTGGCGGGTACGGCCGTTGATTTGCTACGACTTGCGTTTCCCTGTGTGGAGTCGCGATGCCCAGGACACCGACCTGTTGCTGTACACCGCCAATTGGCCGGGCGCGCGTCGCCAGCACTGGAACCGTTTGCTACCGGCGCGAGCGATCGAGAACCTCTGCTATGTGGCGGCGGTGAATCGCATCGGCACCGATGGCAAAGGTTTTGCCTATACCGGTGACAGTCAGGTGCTGGACTTCCAGGGTGAGACGTTGCTCAGTGCAGGGGAGGCGGATGGAGTGTTCAAGGTGACGCTGGAAGCGGCGCAACTGGCGGCGTATCGCACGCGGTTTCCGGCGAATCTGGATGCCGATACCTTCGAGTTCACCTGATAACTCTGTAGGAGCTGGCTTGCCAGCGATTACGTCCTGACAGATGCATCGAGAACTCAGCATCGCCAGCAAGCCGGCTCCTACAGCAGAATGAAAAAAGGCCCCAGGGTTCGCACCCTGGGGCCTTTTGCATTTTCGCGATGGCTTACGCCGCTTTCGCTTCCGGCTGGCTCAGCGAACGGTTCAGCGCGCTGAACAGCGCCTTGAAGCTGGCCGTGGTGATGTTTTCATCGATCCCCACGCCGTGCACCGCACGTTCACCGTTCACACGCAGTTCAATGTAGGCCGCTGCCTTGGCATTGGTGCCTGCGCCGATGGCGTGTTCGTTGTAATCCATGATTTCGACCGGGATCGGCAAACCGGCCACCAGTGCTTCCAGGGCGCCGTTGCCCTTGCCGCGCCAGTGCAGGTTGGTTTCGCCCTGACCTTTGCTGGCCACTTCCACTTCGACGGCGCTGTTGCCGTTTTCTTCCTGCAGGCGATGGCTGACCAGGGCGTACGGGGTGTTGGCTTGCAGGTACTCGCTGATCAACAGCGAGTGGATCTGCTTGGCGGTCATCTCCAGGCCCAGGCGATCGGTTTCACGCTGCACGACCTGGCTGAACTCGATCTGCATGCGACGCGGCAAGCTGATGCCGTATTCCTGTTCCAGCAGGTAGGCGATACCCCCCTTGCCTGACTGGCTGTTGACTCGGATGACCGCCTCGTAGCTGCGGCCGATGTCGGCCGGGTCGATCGGCAGGTACGGCACTTCCCACAATGCATCGGATTTCTGCTGGGCAAAGCCCTTGCGGATTGCATCCTGGTGCGAGCCGGAGAAAGCGGTGTGCACCAGGTCGCCGACATACGGGTGACGCGGGTGTACCTGAATCTGGTTGCACTCTTCGACGACTTTGCGCACGCCGTCGATGTCGGAGAAGTCCAACTGAGGGTCCAGGCCCTGGGTGTACATGTTCAGGGCCACGGTCACGAGGTCGACGTTACCGGTACGCTCGCCGTTGCCGAACAGGCAGCCTTCGACACGGTCGGCACCGGCCATCAGGCCCAATTCGGTGGCCGCAACGCCAGTACCACGGTCGTTGTGGGTGTGCAGGCTGATGATCACGCTGTCACGACGGTTGATGTGACGGCCGAACCATTCGATCTGGTCGGCATAGATGTTCGGGGTCGCGCATTCGACGGTGGCCGGCAGATTGAGGATCATCTTGTGCTCGGGCGTCGGGTTCCAGACTTCGATCACCGCGTCGCAGACTTCCTTGGCGAACTCCAGTTCGGTGGCGCTGAAGGTTTCCGGCGAGTATTCGAAAGTCCACTGGGTGTCCGGCTGCATGGCCGCGTACTTGACGAACAGCTTGGCCGCGCTGACGGCGATTTCCTTGATCCCGTCCTTGTCCTGGTTGAAGACAATGCGGCGGAACGAAGGAGAGGTCGCGTTGTAGAGGTGAACGATGGCTTTCTTCGCGCCACGCAAGGATTCAAAGGTGCGCTCGATCAGGTCTTCACGGCCCTGGGTCAGCACCTGGATGGTGGTGTCGTCCGGGATGTGGTTGCCTTCGATCAGGGTGCGAACGAAGTCGAAGTCGGTTTGCGATGCGGCCGGGAACGACGCTTCGATTTCCTTCACGCCGACCTGCACCAGGGTTTTCCAGAAGCGCAGCTTCTTGACGGCGTCCATCGGTTCGATCAGCGACTGGTTGCCGTCGCGCAGGTCGGAACTGCACCAGATTGGCGCGGCAGTGATGGTTTTCGATGGCCAGGTGCGGTCCGGAATGTCGATGGTCGGGAACGCGCGGTATTTCGAAGACGGGTCTTTGAGCATGCTCATCTGGAAATCCTTATTGTGTGGGCCGAAAAAAGGCGGCCTGCCGGTGGATCAAAAGTTCTTGGAGTACTGCTTGGTACGAGGCACCACGATTCAGCCCGGCAGTCGTGCGCTGACGAGGCACAGGCTGCGGTGCTGGCGAAGCTGAATGAGGGTGTGCGAGGTTTTCATGCCTTCAACCCTAACCTTGGGGGGGAAGGATGGCAAGCAGTCGAAAAAAATTGAGAGGAATCCTCTTGGTTGTGTATTTGCCGAGATTTTATTGCTGTTTTTTGCATAAATATTTGACTTGTTTGCGCATGCTTCGAGCGATGCGCAATCGAAGGGTTTGGCGCTGCGGACTGATACCGGGACTATTCTTAAAGCCTGAGTGGCAAGCAGGAGTCGCTGATGAACGAGTCCGATTGGAAACGATATTGCGAGTTGCGACCGGTAGCCCATGAGCGGATGTGCATCCGCATCATGACCGACGTCGAAAAGATCGTGCTGGACAGGAGCATTGCGCCCTACGAGCGGATCGAAACCAGCGAAGAGCTGTTGAAGGCCGGGCAGAAGGAGCTGTATTGGGCGTTTGGCGTCTTTCGGTTTTCACGCCATGAAGCGCGTTCGCATCTGCTTGGGCTGTGTGCGCGGGAGTTGATCACGGCGCAGGAGTTGAGCGGTTTCTCGCAGGAGACCCAGGAATGGGTCAGGCACTGCCTGGCGGACCGGGAGGTTCACGGGATTGAGGATCTGGACGCTGAGTAGGGCCCTAAAAGATCGCAGCTCCTGCAGGGTATGCATCCATCCCTGTAGGAGCTGGCGCAGGCTGCGATCTTTTGATCTTCCTTAAGGCTGGAATGCCCCAATAAAAATCGCCGGATCCACCCGCGCATCATTCAAGCTGATATTCCAATGCATATGCGGCCCGGTCGCCCGCCCAGTCGCTCCGACCTTGCCGACCACGCCGCCGCGAGCCAGTTGCTGGCCGACTTTCACATCGATCTTCGACATATGGCAGAACATGCTGATGAAGCCCTGGCCGTGGTCGACGAACACCGTGTTGCCGTTGAAGAAGTAATTGCCGATGAGAATCACCTTGCCTGCGGCCGGCGTCTTGATGGGTGTCCCGGCGCCCACTGCGAAATCCAGGCCTGAGTGAGGATTACGCTCTTCACCGTTGAAGAAGCGGCGCACACCGAACTTGCTCGACAGCGGCCCGTTGACCGGTTTATCCAGCAGAAGATTGCTCGGCGTGTTCGGGCTGAACGTACGGTAAGCGGTGATTTGCTCGGCGAGTTCACGCTCGATTCGCTTGAGGTTCTCCGGGTCCGGATTGACCTGTTGCGTGTTCTTCAGCGTGATGCGCTGCTCCGGGTACTTCTTGTTGCCAACGGTGAAACCCAGATTGCGACCGCCACTGCTAATGGACTGGGCACCCGGTTTCACCGTCAGCGGCACGCCGACAATGGCCAGCCAGTTGTTCTGTTCCTTGACCACCAATACGGGTTTGCCCTGATAGCTGGCTTTCGGCGCCTGTGCCGAAGCGCCCAGGTCGACCACGGCCACACCGCCCGGCACCGGTTTGTTCAGCAGGCGGGTGATGTAACTGTCGGCATGGGCGTCGAGGGTCAGGCACAGCAACAGCAGTGGAGCAAAAAAACGTGGCATGGATCAGTCCAGTAGAGAAAGGGTGACAGGCGTCAGGTGATTGTCTTCGACCCGGACTCGCAGTTCGCCTTCGCCCAGTTTGGCTGTCAGGCGCTGACCGGTTTGGGTTTGCCCGGCGCTGCGGATCGCTTTGCCGCGTTCATCCAGCAGAATGCTATAGCCACGGCCGAGGGTTGCCAGTGGGCTGACCACATGCAGCGTCTGCATCTGGCTGTGCAACTGCAGGCGCCGGTTCTTCAGCCCTTCGCGGATGGCGCGGGGCAGGCGTTCGGCGAGGCTGTCGAGGCGTTGGCGCAGCATCGCCAGTTGCCGGCCGGGGTGTTGCCCGGCCAGACGAGTCTCCAGGCGGATCAACCGCTCGCGACGGGTATTGAGGCTGCGCTCGAACGCGCGGCGCATGCGCATGTCCAGGTCATCCAGGCGTTGCGCTTGCTGGCGCAGACGCTCGCCGGGATGACGTAGACGACGGGAGATGCCTTCCAGTCGCAGCCGGTCGCGCATCAGGCGATCGCGCATGCGCATCACCAAGCGGCGGTGCAGGCTTTCGACCCGGCGCACCAGATCACTGGAATCCGGTGCCAGCAGTTCAGCGGCAGCGGAGGGCGTCGGAGCGCGAACGTCGGCGACGAAGTCACTGATCGATACGTCGGTTTCATGGCCGACGGCGCTGACGATGGGCGTCACGCAGGCGTCGACGGCGCGGGCAACCGCCTCTTCGTTGAAACACCAGAGATCTTCCAGCGAGCCACCGCCACGGGCCAGGATCAACGCATCGAAGCCACGGGCGTCCGCCAGCTTGAGCGCACGGACAATCTGCGCAGTGGCTTCGCGGCCCTGTACGGCGGTGGGGATCAGCGTCAGCTGAATCTGCGGTGCTCGGCGGCGGAACACGCTGATGATGTCGCGGATCACCGCGCCGGTGGGCGAGCTGATGATGCCGATGCGTTGTGGATGCGCCGGCAGCGGCACTTTGCGCTCGGCGCTGAACATTCCTTCGGCGCTGAGTTTTTCCTTGAGCGCATCGAAAGCCAGGCGCAAGGCGCCATCGCCGGCCGGCTCCACGGTGTCGAGGATCAACTGATAATCGCCGCGTCCTTCGAACAACGAGACTTTGCCTCGGACCTTGACCGCCAGGCCATCCTTCAAGGCCTGACGCACGCGTGCGGCGTTCTGCCGAAACAGTGCACAACGCACCTGGGCGCCGCTGTCCTTGAGGGTGAAATACACGTGGCCGGACGCCGGGCGGGCGAGGTTGGAAATTTCGCCTTCGACCCAGATGTTGCTGAAGACGTCTTCGAGCAACACCCGTGCGCGGCCGTTGAGCTGGCTGACGGTCAGGACTTCGCGGTCCAGGCCGAGTCTTGCAAAGGGATCTTTAATCATGGGGCGCAGTTTAAAGGCATTTTCCAAGTGAATGCACGATCCCTATATCACCAAATGATCGATGAACTGTTGAACCAGCGTCGTTGGGTGTTTGCGGTATGCCAAGGCGACGCTGCTATGGCTGTCGGGGTCTGCCAATGGCAGAAAATGGACGTCGGGTGACGCAATGTCCTGCATCGATTCCGGCAAAAGGGCGATACCAAATCCCGCCTGGATTAATTGCAGTTGCGTGGTTTTACGCGACATCACCCGAGCTGCTTTGGGAAAGAAGCCCTGGCGCATGCACAACTGCGCAGACAGGTAGCTAAGCCCTCCTCGTTGGGGGTGAGGGATGGAAATAAACGCTTCTTCACGCAACTGTCCCAGGTTGATTGGCTGCCCGGGTATGTCCCCGGCCAACCAGTGATCGGGCGGAACTGCCACCAGCAAAGGTTCATCGTAAAGCACCTCTATCTGTATCCCTTCGCACTGGCGGAGCACTGGCAAACGCAATAGACCGACATCCAGTCGACCGTCTGCCAATTCTTGCAGCTGCGCTTCGGAAGACAACTGGGCGATGTCCATGGATACACCGGGATGATGTTCAAGATAATCGCTGACACTGCGTAGCAGTCGGCCGCTCATGGGCACCGTGCTGGAATGACTCAGGCGTAAGGTACCGGTTTGGCCACTACCGATCTTGGTGGCCATTTCGCTGGCCTTGATCAGTTCGCTCAACAGATTTTTGGCTCGTGGTAAAAAAGCTTCCCCCGCAGGTGTGAGCTGGGGCCTGCGTGCAGTACGTTCAAAGAGCGGGGTTTTCAGGTGCGCTTCCATGTCCTTGATTTGTCGACTCAGCGCCGACTGGGCGATGAACAGGCGCTCGGCTGCAGCCCCAAAACTGCCGCACTCAGCGATTTCTACGAAGTAACGCAGTTGCCGGATTGAAAGCATAAGGCATGCCTTTTTGAGATTGGTAGGTGGCTTTGACGATATTAGTCGCAACCCTCGGCAATGGCTAAAGTCAGCGAACTTAAATAGAGGAACGCTGCAATGAGCGCATTGACGTTGCTGGGGCAATGGCCGTTTGGCGCCATGGACTGGCTGGTGATTGGTGGGGGCATCGCCCTGGCTTACATCGTGTTCGGCATCGCCGGTTTCGGCACCGCGCTGGTGGCGGCGCCGATTTTGATTTTGTTCATGCCGCTGTCGAAGATTGTGCCGTTGCTGGTGTTGCTGGATTTCGTCGCAGCGTTCGGCAACCTGCTGCCCTCGCGGCGGGATGTGGCGAAACCGGAGTTGCTGCGGTTATTGCCCTGCATGGCGGTTGGCTGCGCTTTGGGCGTTGTGTTCCTGCTGAACCTCAAATCCGATCTGTTGCTGCTGTTGATGGGGCTGTTTATCAGCGCCTATGCAATCTACAGCTTGTGGGTAAAGGTTCGCCCGACGCAGTTATCGGCCGCGTGGGCAGTGCCAATGGGTGCGGTAGGCGGGATGTTCGGCGCGTTGTTTGGCAGTGGTGGATTTTTGTACGCGATTTATCTGAACAGCCGTTTGTCAAAGGAATCAGCCCGGGCCACCCAAAGCGCATTGATCAGCTGCAGCACGGTGGTGCGTTTGAGTCTGTTTGCTATAGCCGGGGTCTATGCGGATTTGCCACTGTTGGCGCTGGCACTGTGTCTGCTGCCGGCCATGGCATTGGGGCTTTGGGTCGGTCGGCGGCTGACCCTGCGTTTGTCACGCGAAGCGTTCGTGCGGTTGGTCACCTGGTTGGTGCTGGCTAGCGGAATTGCCCTGATCGGGCGTTATCTCAGTGCATGACCGGATCCGCTTTTTGTAGGAGCCCGGCTTGCCGGCGATGGCACCCTTGAGGGCGCCATCGCCGGCAAGCCGGGCTCGTGCACAGAGCGGTTCGTGGCTTCACGATGACCGGCTTTCAGCTCAATCGTTGTACTGGCTCAACAACCGCTCCAGTCGTGCACTCAGGCGCCGTTTGATTTCGGTTTCGATGTGCGGCGCGAAGTCGTCGATCACGTCCTGCATGATCAGCTGCGCAGCGGCGCGCAGTTCGCTGTCCAGGTGCAGCAAGTCGTCGGGGTTCTTGATGGCAGTTGGCGCCGGTGCCGGTGCCGGTTCGGCCGCGGGCGCAGGGGCGGGTGGTGCGACGGTCGGCGCGGGAGCGCTAACGGTGTCGAACAACATGGGAATCTGTTCCTGATCGTCGTCCTCGACCGTCTCGGTCAGCAACGGCGGTTGCAGGTTGTCATCTCCGAGCAACTGACGGATCGATTCAAGGTCGTCCAGCAGGTGCGAGGATTGTTGCAGCGGTTTTGGAGTGTCCATCGGAATGCTCAGAGTCGCTGTAAACGGTGATCTTGCAGAGGATAGCCCTGTTCGCGGTAGAAACGGAAACTCTCCCGCGCGGCCTGGCGAATCGTCGGGTCTTCCACCACCACTTCCGCCACGCGGGCAAAGCGCTGGGCGAAGGCAGGGACTTTCAGGTCGAGATTGATCAGCAAGTCCTGATGCTCACCACAGTCATCGCCAAAACCCAGCACGATCAAGCCGTCCGGTTCATGTTCGGCGGGACCGTGGGGCACGAAGCTTTCACCCTTGAAGGTCCACAGGCGCGCATCCAGGTCATCGCGCTGTGTGGCGTCGCTGCAATGCAGATATACGCGGTGGCCCATGCGCCAGGCTTTTTCGGTGAGCTTGCAGGCGAAGTCCAGCCGTGCCGAGGGATCGGCGCTGGGCAGGATGTAAAAGTCGACTTTGGTCATTGCGGTTCCTGAGCCTTTGGCAGCGTTGCCCGAGAGCAACGCCGCCAAGGGTCATTGGTTTCAGGCTTTGGCACGGTCCAGCAGGTACTGGGTCAGCAGGGGAACCGGACGGCCAGTGGCGCCCTTGTCCTTGCCGCCGCTGATCCACGCGGTGCCGGCGATGTCCAGGTGCGCCCAGTTCAGGTTCTTGGTGAAGCGCGACAGGAAGCAGGCAGCGGTGATGGTGCCGGCTTTCGGGCCGCCGATGTTGGCGATGTCGGCGAACGGGCTGTCCAGCTGCTCCTGGTACTCATCAAACAGCGGCAGTTGCCAGGCGCGGTCGTCGGCAGTCTTGCCGGCGCTCAGCAGTTGGCTGATCAGTTCGTCGTTGTTACCCAGCAGGCCAGAGGTGTGGGAGCCCAGCGCAACGATGCAGGCGCCGGTCAGGGTCGCGATGTCGATCACCGCTTGAGGCTTGAAGCGCTCGGCGTAGGTCAGGGCGTCGCATAGCACCAGACGGCCTTCGGCGTCGGTGTTGAGGATTTCCACGGTCTGGCCGCTCATGGTGGTGACGATGTCGCCAGGGCGCGCAGCGTTGCCGCTTGGCATGTTCTCGGCGCAAGCCAGGATGCACACCAGGTTGATCGGCAGCTTCAGCTCAAGCACGGCACGCAAGCTGCCGAATACGCTGGCGGCGCCACCCATGTCGTACTTCATTTCATCCATGCCGGCGCCCGGCTTGAGGCTGATGCCGCCGGTGTCGAAGGTGATGCCTTTGCCGACCAGTGCGTACGGCTTCTCGGATTTCTTGCCACCGTTGTATTGCATGACGATCAGGCGCGGCGGTTGGGCGCTGCCCTGGCCGACGGCATAGAACGAACCCATGCCCAGGGCCTTGATCTTCTTCTCGTCGAGGACTTCGACTTTAAGGTCCTTGAATTCCTTGCCCAGGTCTTTCGCCTGCTCACCGAGGAAGGTTGGGTGGCAGATGTTTGGCGGCAGGTTACCCAGGTTGCGGGTGAAAGCCATGCCATTGGCGATAGCGGTGGCGTGGGTCACGGCGCGTTGCACTTCAGCCTGAGCAGCCTTGATGGTCAGCAGGGTGATTTTCTTGAGTGCGCGCGGTTCGGCTTTCTGGCTTTTGAACTGATCGAAGGTGTATTCGCCATCCACCAGGGTTTCAGCCAGCAGACGGGTCTTGCCGTAGCTGTCGCGGCCCTTGACCACGACTTCGTCGAGCGCCAATACCGCGTCGCTGCCACCCAGGCCTTTGAGGGTGTTGAGAATGCCGGCGATGATTTTACGGAATGGGCGGTCACCCAATTCGTCGTCCTTGCCCACGCCCACCAGCAGCACGCGGTCGGCCTTGAGGTTCGGCAGGCTGTGCAGCATCAGGCTCTGGCCAACTTTCCCGGCCAGATCGCCGCGCTTGAGTACGGCGCTGATTGCGCCACCGCTCAATTCATCGAGTTGTTTGGCCACGGCACCGAGCTTGCGGCCTTCGCTGACGGCAACCACCAGGGTGGCGGTCTTCAACGTTTCCGGGTTAACGCTTTTTACAACCAGTTCCATGTCCGGTTCCCTGAATTGATGGTGATCTCGCAAGTGCCCGACACCGTATGTGCGCCACTTGCCTATAAAGAGAAAGGCGCCAGGTCGATCGGCGACAAAGGCCGCAGTTTGAACCTCGCTACCGGCGCCTGACAACCCTCGGTTGTGCGATTGGATTATCGACCCTGCAGGCGCGAGCATGCTCGCGAAGGTCGTCAACGATAACGCGGGTAGGGAGCCCCGCAGCGGTCTCGAGTTTCTCGCGAGGGTGCTCGCTCCTACAGTACAGGCGTCCCGTGTTCATGCATTGCGCAGTGACAGGCGCACCCAATCACAGGATAATGCGCCATCTTTTTCGGCAGCTCTGCCTTGCGGGTTGTCTGATACGTTTGCTTGTTTGGCCGCCTTAGCCTGACAACCCTGGAGTGTCTGGTTTGATTGTCTTCCGTTATCTGTCCCGCGAAGTCCTCTTGACCTTGAGCGCCGTCAGCGCCGTGCTGCTGGTCATCATCATGAGCGGCCGCTTCATCAAATACCTTGCCCAGGCGGCTTCGGGTCAACTCGATCCGGGCTCGTTGTTCCTGATCATGGGGTTTCGTCTGCCGGGCTTTCTCCAACTGATCCTGCCGCTGGGCCTGTTTCTCGGGATTCTGCTGTCCTACGGTCGCCTGTACCTCGAGAGCGAAATGACCGTGCTTTCGGCCACGGGCATGAGCCAGCAACGCCTGTTTCGCATGACCCTGTTCCCGGCCACGCTGGTGGCGCTGGTCGTTGCCTGGTTGAGCCTGAGCCTGGCCCCGCAAGGCGCCAATCAATTTCAGTTGTTGCTGAACAAGCAGGACGCCCTGACCGAATTCGATACCCTCGAACCTGGTCGTTTCCAGGCCCTGCGTGACGGAACCCGGGTGACGTACACCGAGCAGCTATCGGATGATCGCGTCAATCTGGGCGGTGTGTTCATTTCCCAGAAAAACATCAGTTCAGAAAAGAAGGACCGTGGGATCTCGGTACTGGTGGCTGAAAAGGGCCGTCAGGAGATCCGCCCTGACGGCAACCGCTACCTGATCCTCGACAACGGTTATCGCTACGATGGCAACCCGGGGCAGGCCGACTACCGGGCCATCAAGTACGACGAGTACGGTGTCTTGCTGCCCAAGCCCGATGTCAGCGATGAAGTCACTGACCGCGATGCCATGACCACGGCGACCTTGCTGGGCAACGATGACATTCGCTCGCGCACTGAGCTGCAATGGCGATTGTCCCTGCCTTTGCTGGTATTCATCGTGACCTTGATGGCGGTACCGCTGTCGCGGGTCAACCCGCGTCAGGGCCGGTTCCTCAAGCTGCTGCCGGCGATTCTTCTTTACATGGCTTACCTGACCATCCTGATTGCCGCTCGTGGTGCGCTCGAAAAGGGCAAGATTCCACCGGCACTGGGCTTGTGGTGGGTGCACGGGATATTCCTGATCATTGGCCTGGGCCTGCTTTACTGGGAGCCGTTGCGCCTGAAGATGGCGAGTCGCCGCAGCAAGCTGGAGGTGGCTCGTGGTTAAGCTGGATCGCTACATCGGTAGCAGTGTGTTCATGGCGATCCTCGCCGTGCTCGGGATCATCCTCGGCCTGGCGACGTTGTTTGCGTTCATCGATGAAATGGGCGATGCCAGCGATACTTACACACTGCTCGATGTGTTGAGCTATGTGTTGCTGACGGCTCCGCGTCGCCTCTACGACATGCTGCCGATGGCGGCCTTGATCGGTTGCCTGATCGGTCTCGGCAGTCTGGCCAGCAACAGCGAATTGACCATCATGCGCGCCGCTGGCGTGTCGATTGGTCGAATCGTCTGGGCGGTGATGAAGCCCATGCTGGTGTTGATGCTGGTGGGTGTGCTGATCGGCGAGTATGTCGCCCCGGCCACCGAAAGCGTTGCTCAGGCCAACCGCTCGCTGGCCCAGGGCAGCGGTGACTCGCAAAGCGCCAAGCATGGCCTGTGGCACCGTCAGGGCGACGAGTTCATTCATGTCAACTCGGTGCAACCCAATGGCATCCTCTACGGCGTGACCCGTTATCGCTTCGACAACGAGCGGCACATGCTGTCGGCGAGCTTCGCCAAGCGTGCGGAGTTCGACAAGGATCACTGGCAGTTGTCGGACGTCACGACCACGCTGTTCCACGAAAAGAACACCGAAGTTGTATCCGCTCCGGTTGAGCGTTGGGATGTGGCGTTGAGCCCGCAATTGCTGAACACCGTGGTGATGACGCCGGAGTCGCTGTCGATCAGTGGGCTGTGGAGTTATATCCATTACCTGGCGGATCAAGGGCTTAACAATGGTCGCTACTGGCTGGCATTTTGGGTCAAGGTGTTGCAGCCGCTGGTCACCGCCGCACTGGTGCTGATGGCGATTTCCTTCATTTTCGGACCGTTACGCTCGGTGACCCTCGGTCAGCGGGTGTTCACCGGTGTGCTGGTGGGTTTCACCTTCCGCATCGTTCAGGATTTGCTGGGCCCTTCGAGCCTGGTATTCGGTTTCTCGCCGCTGTTTTCCGTGCTGGTCCCGGCCGGGGTCTGTGCCGTGGCAGGGCTTTGGTTGTTGCGCCGCGCCGGTTGATGGCCGGGTAATTACGGACTTTTCGGTAGTAAAAACGCCCCTGTCGCAAGACCGGGGCGTTTTTTGTAGGTGCCGTCTGACCTGCAAACGTGACGCTTGCGCCGTGGATCAGGTACAATTCCCGGCTATTTTTCGGCGGGCTATGCCTGCAGCCTTTTTGAGTGTTGATCCGTGAGTGATTTGAGTCATATCCGCAATTTCTCCATCATCGCCCACATTGACCATGGCAAGTCGACGCTGGCCGACCGCTTCATCCAGATGTGTGGCGGCCTCGCCGAGCGCGAAATGGAAGCCCAGGTCCTGGACTCCATGGATCTGGAGCGTGAACGCGGGATCACCATCAAGGCGCACAGCGTCACCCTGTATTACAAAGCCCAGGACGGTATCAACTACCAACTGAACTTCATTGACACCCCCGGCCACGTTGACTTCACCTACGAAGTCAGCCGTTCGCTGGCGGCCTGTGAAGGTGCGCTGCTGGTGGTTGACGCAGGTCAGGGCGTTGAAGCGCAGTCGGTTGCCAACTGCTACACGGCGATCGAGCAGGGCCTGGAAGTGATGCCGGTGCTGAACAAGATCGACCTGCCACAGGCCGATCCTGACCGCGTCAAGGAAGAAATCGAAAAAATCATCGGCATCGATGCCACCGACGCAGTCGAGTGCTCGGCCAAGACCGGCCTGGGCGTCGACCAGGTGCTCGAGCGTCTGGTCGCCACCATTCCTGCGCCGACCGGCAACTACGAAGATCCGCTGCAAGCGTTGATCATCGACTCCTGGTTCGACAACTACCTGGGCGTCGTGTCCCTGGTGCGCGTGCGCCACGGCCGTGTGAAGAAGGGCGACAAGATCCTGGTCAAGTCCACCGGCAAGATCCACCTGGTGGACAGCGTCGGTGTATTCAACCCGAAACACACCCCGACCGCTGACCTCAAGGCCGGTGAAGTGGGCTTCATCATCGCCAGCATCAAGGACATCCACGGTGCGCCAGTGGGCGACACCCTGACTTTGAGCTCGACGCCGGACGTCGACGTGCTGCCTGGGTTCAAGCGCATTCAGCCGCAGGTCTACGCCGGCCTGTTCCCGGTCAGCTCCGACGACTTCGAAGACTTCCGCGAGGCGCTGCAAAAGCTCACCCTCAACGACTCGTCGCTGCAGTACACGCCGGAAAGCTCCGACGCCCTGGGCTTCGGCTTCCGTTGCGGCTTCCTCGGCATGCTGCACATGGAGATCATTCAGGAGCGCCTTGAGCGCGAATACAACCTGGACCTGATCACCACCGCGCCGACGGTAATCTTCGAGCTGCTGCTCAAGACCGGCGAGACTATTTACGTCGATAACCCGTCCAAGCTGCCGGACCTGTCTTCCATCGAAGACATGCGCGAGCCGATCGTGCGCGCCAATATTCTTGTGCCGCAAGAGCACCTGGGCAACGTCATTACCCTGTGCATCGAAAAACGTGGTGTTCAGGTCGACATGCTGTTCCTCGGCTCCCAAGTACAAGTGACCTATGACCTGCCGATGAACGAAGTGGTACTCGACTTCTTCGATCGCCTGAAGTCCACCAGCCGCGGCTATGCTTCGCTGGACTACCATTTCGATCGCTATCAATCGGCTAGTCTGGTGAAACTGGACGTGCTGATCAACGGTGACAAGGTCGACGCCCTGGCGCTGATCGTGCACCGTGACAACTCGCACTACAAAGGTCGCCAGTTGACCGAGAAGATGAAAGAACTGATTCCGCGGCAGATGTTCGACGTGGCAATCCAGGCCGCCATTGGTGGGCAGATTGTGGCGCGGACAACCGTCAAGGCGCTCAGAAAGAACGTATTGGCCAAATGCTACGGTGGTGACGTCAGCCGTAAGAAGAAACTGCTGGAAAAGCAAAAGGCCGGTAAAAAACGCATGAAGCAGGTCGGCAACGTGGAAATTCCACAAGAAGCCTTCCTTGCCGTGCTCAGGTTGGATAGTTAGGTCCTATGTCACTAAATTTCCCGCTGTTGCTGGTCATCGCCGTGTTCGTCTGCGGCCTGTTGGCGTTGCTTGATCTGTTGATCCTGGCGCCGCGTCGGCGTGCTGCCATCTCCTCCTATCAGGGCAGCGTCAGCCAGCCGGATATGGTTGTGGTCGAGAAACTGAACAAAGAACCGCTGCTGGTTGAATACGGCAAGTCGTTCTTTCCGGTGTTGTTCATCGTGCTGGTGCTGCGTTCGTTCCTGGTGGAACCGTTCCAGATTCCTTCCGGTTCGATGAAGCCGACCCTGGATGTCGGCGACTTCATCCTGGTGAGCAAGTTCTCCTACGGGATCCGCTTGCCAGTGATCGACAAGAAAGTCATCGAAGTCGGTGATCCGCAGCGCGGCGATGTGATGGTGTTCCGCTATCCAAGTGATCCGAACGTCAACTACATCAAGCGTGTAGTAGGCCTGCCGGGTGACAAAATTCGTTACACCGCCGACAAGCGCTTGTTCGTCAACGGTGAGTCGATTGCCGAGCAACTGGTCGGTTCAGAACCGGGCACGCTGGGCAGCGCGGAACTGTACAAGGAAAAACTCGGTGTTGCCGAGCACATGATCCGCAAGGAAATGAGCCGCTATCGCGCCACGCCGGACCGTTCGTGGACCGTGCCTTCCGGGCACTACTTCATGATGGGCGACAACCGCGACAACTCGAACGACAGTCGCTACTGGGATGATCCGAACATTCCCAAGGATCTGCTGGGCATGGTTCCCGACAAGAATATCGTCGGCAAGGCCTTCGCGGTCTGGATGAGCTGGCCGGAACCAAAACTCAGTCACCTGCCGAACTTCTCGCGGGTTGGCCTGATCAAGTAATCACACACGGCGCTGTTGAACACAGCGCCGAATGCATTTCTGGAACCGAGACAATCGGGGGCGGAAAGCATGAAGCCAATGATATTCAGGACGTTATTTTTGAACACAGCGTTAATTGTCCCAGGCCTGCGCCGAATCCCGGCGGTGGCGGTGGAATCCAACCACGAACTCAGCGTGGGTAAACCGTGAGCGTCTCCTTAAGCCGTCTCGAGCGTCAGCTCGGCTACACCTTCAAGGATCAGGAACTGATGGTCCTGGCCCTGACTCACCGCAGTTTCGCCGGGCGTAACAACGAACGCCTGGAGTTCCTCGGTGACGCTATCCTTAACTTCGTAGCCGGCGAGGCGCTGTTCGATCGCTTCCCGCTGGCCCGCGAAGGCCAGTTGTCGCGTTTGCGTGCACGCTTGGTGAAAGGTGAGACCCTGGCCGTACTGGCCCGTGGTTTCGACTTGGGCGATTACCTGCGTCTGGGTTCGGGTGAGCTGAAAAGCGGCGGTTTCCGTCGCGAATCGATCCTGGCCGATGCCCTCGAAGCGCTGATCGGTGCGATCTACCTCGATGCCGGCATGGAAATGGCCCGCGAGCGCGTGCTGGCCTGGCTGGCCGGTGAGTTCGAAGGCCTGACGCTGGTCGACACCAACAAAGATCCAAAGACCCGCCTGCAGGAATTCCTGCAGTCCCGTGGTTGTGAGCTGCCGCGTTACGAAGTGGTGGATATCCAGGGTGAGCCGCATTGCCGGACGTTCTTCGTCGAATGCGAAATCATCTTACTGAACGAAAAAAGCCGAGGTCAGGGTGTGAGCCGTCGTATTGCCGAACAGGTAGCGGCCGCCGCAGCACTGATTGCCCTGGGTGTGGAGAATGGCAATGACTGATACAAACGCAACTCGCTGTGGCTATGTTGCCATCGTCGGCCGTCCCAACGTGGGCAAGTCCACGCTGCTGAACCACATTCTGGGTCAGAAGCTGGCGATCACCTCGCGCAAACCGCAAACCACCCGTCACAACATGCTCGGTATCAAGACCGAAGGTGATGTGCAGGCGATCTACGTCGACACCCCGGGCATGCACAAGGGCGGCGAAAAGGCCCTGAACCGCTACATGAACAAGACCGCTTCGGCAGCGTTGAAAGACGTCGACGTGGTGATTTTCGTGGTGGATCGCACCAAATGGACCGAAGAAGACCAGATGGTTCTCGAGCGTGTCCAGTACGTGACTGGCCCGCTGATCGTGGCGTTGAACAAGACCGATCGCATCGAAGACAAAGCCGAGCTGATGCCGCACCTGAGCTGGTTGCAGGAGCAGTTGCCCAATGCGCAGATCATCCCGATTTCCGCACAGCACGGGCACAACCTTGATGCACTGGAGCGTGTGATCGCCGATCACCTGCCGGAAAACGATCACTTCTTCCCGGAAGACCAGATCACCGACCGCAGCAGCCGTTTCCTCGCCGCTGAGCTTGTGCGCGAGAAAATCATGCGCCAGATGGGTGCCGAGCTGCCGTACCAGATCACCGTCGAAATCGAAGAGTTCAAGCAGCAGGGCAAGACCCTGCACATTCATGCCTTGATCCTCGTCGAGCGCGATGGCCAGAAGAAAATCATCATTGGCGACAAGGGCGAGCGCATCAAGCGCATCGGCACCGAGGCGCGCAAAGACATGGAGCTGCTGTTTGACTCCAAGATCATGCTCAACCTGTGGGTCAAGGTGAAAGGTGGCTGGTCCGATGACGAGCGCGCCTTGCGTTCGTTGGGTTATGGCGACCTGTAATACTCCGAAAGCCCCCCTGTAGGAGCGAGCTTGCTCGCGATGGACTTGAGAGCGCCGCGTTCATTCAGAAAGCCCGCGTTATCGTTATCCACCATCGCGAGCAAGCTCGCTCCTACAGTATGTGAGACTTGATGTCCTCAACTCCGCCCATCGCCCAACCCGCCTACGTCCTGCACTCCCGCGCCTACCGCGAAAACAGTGCGTTGGTGGACTTCCTCACGCCGCAAGGTCGGCTGCGGGCGGTGTTGCGCAGTGCGCGGGGCAAGGCCGGAACCCTGGCGCGGCCGTTTGTGCCGCTGGAAGTCGAATTTCGGGGCAGGGGAGAGTTGAAGAACGTCGGGCGCATGGAAAGTGCCGGAGTTTCCACTTGGCTAAGTGGTGAGGCACTGTTCAGTGGCCTTTACCTCAATGAGCTGCTGATTCGCCTGTTACCCGCCGAAGACCCGCTTCCCTCGGTGTTTGACCACTACGCCGCGACCTTGCTGGCGCTGGCCGAGGGTCGGCCCCTGGAGCCGTTGCTGCGCTCCTTCGAATGGCGATTGCTTGATGACCTCGGCTACGGTTTTTCCCTGAGTGCCGATATCCACGACCAGCCCATCGCCCCGGACGGTCTCTACCGTTTGCAAGTAGATGCAGGGCTGGAGCGGGTCTACCTGCTGCAACCGGGTTTGTTCAGCGGTGCCGATCTGCTCGCCATGGCCGAAGCCGACTGGTCAACCCTCGGCGCTTTGTCGGCTGCCAAGCGCTTGATGCGTCAGGCATTGGCCGTTCACCTGGGCGGCCGTCCACTTGTCAGTCGCGAGCTGTTTCGCAAGCCCTGATCACACCGTATGCTGTGCACCGAACTTTCTCTTCTTCTGGAGCGCTTTCCGTGACCACCAGCACCCGCATTCTTCTTGGCGTGAACATCGACCACGTCGCCACCCTGCGTCAGGCCCGGGGCACTCGTTACCCGGACCCGGTCAAGGCAGCACTGGACGCGGAAGAGGCAGGTGCCGACGGCATCACTGTGCACCTGCGTGAAGACCGTAGGCACATTCAGGAGCGCGACGTTCTGGTGCTCAAGGATGTGCTGCAAACCCGCATGAACTTCGAGATGGGCGTCACTGAAGAAATGATGCAGTTCGCCGAGCGTATTCGCCCGGCGCACATCTGTCTGGTGCCGGAGACTCGTCAGGAACTGACCACTGAAGGCGGGCTGGACGTGGCGGGGCAGGAAGCACGCATCAAGGCAGCGGTCGAGCGCTTGTCGAAGATCGGTTCTGAAGTGTCGTTGTTCATCGATGCCGATGAGCGCCAGATCGAAGCCTCGCGCCGTGTCGGCGCACCGGCCATCGAACTGCACACCGGGCGTTATGCCGATGCCGAAACCCCGACTGAAGTCGCCGAAGAACTCAAGCGTGTGGCTGATGGTGTGGCGTTTGGTCTGGCCCAGGGGCTGATCGTCAATGCCGGTCACGGCCTGCATTATCACAACGTTGAAGCCGTGGCGGCGATCAAGGGCATCAACGAGCTGAACATTGGCCATGCGCTGGTGGCCCATGCGCTGTTCGTGGGCTTCAAGTCGGCTGTTTCGGAGATGAAGGCGCTGATTCTGGCGGCTGCCCGGTAGGAGCGAGCTTGCTCGCGAAAAACCTGAGGGCGCCGCGGGGCATCAGGTTTTTCGCGTTATCGTTGACGCCCATCGCGAGCAAGCTCGCTCCTACAGCGGGGCTGGCTCTTGAGCCGGCTTGCTCTTGTCGATCCCCGGAACAAGCAGTTTGCCCTCGGCGACCTGGTCGCCTTCAAGCTGCGGCTGCGTGACCCACGTCAGGATGTCGTAGTAGCGACGGATGTTCGCCACAAAGTGCACCGGCTCGCCGCCACGGGCGTAGCCGTAACGGGTCTTGCTGTACCACTTCTTTTCTGACAAGCGCGGCAGGATCTTCTTCACGTCCAGCCATTTGTCCGGGTTCAACCCTTCCTTGGCCGCCAGTTTGCGCGCGTCATCCAGGTGCCCGCTGCCGACGTTATAGGCTGCCAGGGCAAACCAGGTGCGATCTGGCTCCTGGATCGAATCGTCCAGCTGGTCTTTCATGTACGCCAGGTACTTGGCGCCGCCCATGATGCTTTGCTTGGGGTCGAGACGGTTGGACACGCCCATGGCCTGCGCGGTGTTCTGGGTCAACATCATCAGGCCGCGCACGCCGGTCTTGGACGTGACTGCCGGCTGCCACAACGATTCCTGATAACCGACTGCCGCGAGCAGGCGCCAGTCGACTTTCTCTTTCTTGGCATACGCCTTGAAGTGCTGCTCGTACTTTGGCAGGCGCTGCTGCAAGTGCTGGGCGAAAGTGGTGGCGCCCATGTAGCCGAGGACGTCGACGTGCCCGTAGTAGCGGTCCTTGAGGCGTTGCAGCGTGCCGTTTTTCTTGACCTTGTCGAGGTAATCGTTGATTTCGTTGAGCAGGCTGTTGTCATCGCCCAGTGCGACGGCCCAGCTCTGGTTGCTGGCATCACCGAGGTCAAAGGCGACCCGGATGTTGGAGAAATACACCTGGTTCATCGCGACTTCGTTGGAGTCGACCAGGGTCAGGTCGATCTGAGCTTCGTCAACCATGCGCAGGAGATCAACGACCTCGACCGCGTCAGACTCTTCGTATTCGATACCGGGAAATTTCTGTTTCAGTCGCGCCAGTTGCTCGGCGTGGGTGCTGCCCTTGAGCACCATGATTTTCTTGCCCACCAGATCCTTCGCGTCAGTCGGCCGCGATTGGCCGTTGCGATAGATGACCTGAGGGGTCACTTCCAGATAGGAGTGGGAAAACCGCACCTGATTTTTGCGTTCTTCGCTGCTGACCAGGCCGGCCGCCGCGAGAACCGGGCCGTTGGGCTTGCCGACCTGATTGAACAGGTCGTCGAGGTTGTCGGCGGTCTCGATCTTGAGTTCGACCCCCAGATCGTCGGCAAAGCGCTTCACCAGCTCGTATTCGAAGCCGGTTTCACCGTTGCGATCCTGAAAGTAGGTGGCGGGGCTGTTTCGGGTAACCACCCGCAGCACACCATCCTCCTTTACGCGCTCTAGGGTGTTGGGTTTATCAACACAGCCACCGAGCACCAGGAAGAGTCCGGTTGCGATCAGCCATTTGGCGTACCGCGGACGCAAAGCCGTTGGGGAAAACATCTGCGCAGTATACGCAAACGACCACGGGCGCCATATCTCGACAGCGAAGGGGTTGTCTGCTAGAGATCACAAAACCGAGCAAAACCCAGCAGGAATGGGCCTTTCCTGCATTTTGTTACTGTAAAAATAAGCGGTTGTTACACCCGAAATTAACCTGACTTTCGAGGCAGAAACACAGATCGACGTCCGGGTGCAACCGTGCGTAGCGTTTCGGGTGATGTCGCGGGCGGTTTAGGCTAGAATGCACGGCCTCAAAGCACACCCCTTCCCGAGGCTGTCCCGAAGATGTTGATCCTGCGCGGCGCTCCTGCCCTTTCTGCCTTTCGCCACAGCAAACTCCTTGAGCAACTGAGCCAGAAGGTTCCGGCTGTCAGTGGCTTGTATGCTGAATTCGCTCACTTCGCCGAAGTCACCGGCGTCCTGACCGGCGACGAACAGCAGGTGCTTGCGCGCCTTCTGAAGTACGGCCCTAGCGTTCCGGTACAAGAGCCGACCGGTCGTCTGTTCCTGGTGTTGCCGCGTTTCGGCACCATCTCGCCGTGGTCGAGCAAGGCCAGCGACATCGCTCGCAACTGCGGCCTGGCGAAAATCCAGCGGCTTGAGCGCGGTATCGCGTTCTACGTGGCCGGCCAGTTCAGCGACGCTGAAGCCCAGCTGATTGCTGATGGCCTGCACGACCGCATGACCCAGATCGTCCTGGGCAACCTCGAACAGGCTGCCGGCCTGTTCAGCCACGCCGAACCCAAGCCACTGACCGCCATCGACGTGCTGGGTGGTGGTCGCGCCGCGCTGGAAAAAGCCAACACCGAGCTGGGCCTGGCCCTGGCCGAAGACGAGATCGACTACCTGGTCAACGCCTTCGTCGGCTTGAAGCGCAACCCGCACGACATCGAGCTGATGATGTTCGCCCAGGCGAACTCCGAGCACTGCCGTCACAAGATCTTCAACGCCAGTTGGGACATCGACGGCCAGAGCCAGGAAAAAAGCCTGTTCGGCATGATCAAGAACACCTACGTGATGCACAGCGAAGGCGTTCTGTCGGCTTATAAGGACAACGCTTCGGTGATCGTCGGCTCCGTGGCCGGGCGTTTCTTCCCGGACCCTGAAACCCGCCAGTACGGCGCGGTGCAGGAGCCGGTACACATCCTGATGAAGGTTGAAACCCACAACCACCCGACCGCGATTGCCCCATTCCCGGGCGCGTCCACCGGTTCCGGTGGCGAAATCCGCGACGAAGGCGCCACCGGTCGCGGTGCCAAGCCGAAGGCTGGCCTGACCGGTTTCACCGTGTCGAACCTGCAGATCCCGGGCTTCGAACAGCCGTGGGAAGTGCCGTACGGCAAGCCTGAGCGCATCGTCACTGCGCTGGATATCATGATCGAAGGCCCGCTGGGCGGCGCTGCGTTCAACAACGAGTTCGGTCGTCCGGCACTGACCGGCTACTTCCGTACCTTCGAACAGTCGATCACCACCCCGCACGGTGACGAAGTTCGCGGTTACCACAAGCCGATCATGCTGGCTGGCGGCATGGGCAACATCCGTGAAGAACACGTCAAGAAAGGCGAGATTCTGGTTGGTTCCAAGCTGATCGTGCTTGGCGGCCCGGCAATGCTGATCGGCCTGGGCGGCGGCGCGGCTTCCTCCATGGCCACCGGCACCAGCTCGGCAGACCTGGACTTCGCTTCGGTACAGCGCGAAAACCCTGAGATGGAGCGTCGCTGCCAGGAAGTCATCGACCGTTGCTGGCAACTGGGCGACAAGAACCCGATCAGCTTCATCCACGACGTGGGTGCGGGCGGTCTGTCCAACGCCTTCCCGGAACTGGTCAACGACGGCGACCGCGGTGGCCGTTTCGAACTGCGCAATATTCCAAACGACGAGCCGGGCATGGCCCCGCACGAAATCTGGTCCAACGAATCCCAGGAACGCTACGTCCTGGCCGTCGGCCCGGCTGACTTCGAGCGCTTCAAGGCAATCTGCGAACGCGAGCGTTGCCCGTTTGCCGTGGTCGGCGAAGCCACTGCCGAACCACAGTTGACCGTCACCGACAGCCACTTCGGTAACAGCCCGGTGGACATGCCACTGGAAGTCTTGCTGGGCAAGGCTCCACGCATGCACCGTTCGGTGGTTCGTGAAAGCGAACTGGGCGACGATTTCGATCCGTCGACCCTGAACATCGCCGAATGCGTCGAGCGCGTCCTGCATCACCCGGCCGTGGCGAGCAAGAGCTTCCTGATCACCATCGGCGACCGCACCATCACCGGCCTCGTGGCCCGTGACCAAATGGTCGGCCCGTGGCAAGTTCCAGTAGCCGACGTTGCCGTCACCGCCACCAGCTTCGACGTCTACACCGGTGAAGCCATGGCCATGGGCGAGCGTACTCCGCTGGCACTGCTGGACGCTCCGGCGTCGGGCCGCATGGCGATCGGCGAAACCCTGACCAACATCGCGGCTTCGCGCATCGGCAAGATCTCCGATATCAAGTTGTCGGCGAACTGGATGTCGGCGGCCGGTCACCCGGGCGAAGACGCACGTCTGTACGACACCGTGAAAGCGGTCGGCATGGAGCTGTGTCCTGAGCTGGGCATCACCATTCCGGTGGGCAAGGACTCGATGTCCATGGCCACCCGCTGGAACGATGAAGGCGTGGACAAGTCCGTGACTTCGCCGATGTCGCTGATCGTGACCGGCTTCGCGCCAGTGACGGACATCCGTCAGACCCTGACCCCGCAACTGCGCATGGACAAGGGCACCACCGACCTGATCCTGATCGACCTGGGCCATGGCCAGAACCGCATGGGCGCCTCGATCCTCGCGCAGGTTCACGGCAAGCTCGGCAATCAGGCTCCGGACGTCGATGACGCCGAAGACCTCAAAGCCTTCTTCGCGGTGATCCAGGGCCTCAACGCCGACGGTCACCTGCTGGCTTATCACGACCGTTCCGACGGTGGTCTGCTGACCAGCGTTGTCGAGATGGCCTTCGCCGGTCATTGCGGTTTGAGCCTGAACCTCGACGGTCTGGCAGAAACCTCGGCCGACATCGCTGCCATCCTGTTCAACGAAGAACTGGGTGCCGTGATCCAGGTTCGTCAGGACGCTACCCCGGACATCCTCGCGCAGTTCAGCGCTGCCGGTTTGGGTGACTGCGTGTCGGTAATCGGTCAGCCGATGAATAACGGCGAGATCAGCATCACCTTCAACGGTGACACTGTCTTCGAAGGCCAGCGTCGTCTGCTGCAACGTCAGTGGGCCGAGACCAGCTACCAGATCCAGCGTCTGCGTGACAACGCCGACTGTGCCGAGCAAGAGTTCGACGTGCTGCTGGAAGAAGACAATCCTGGCCTGAGCGTCAAGCTGAGCTACGACGTCAATCAGGACATCGCCGCGCCTTACATCAAGAAAGGCATTCGCCCACAGGTTGCCGTACTGCGTGAGCAGGGCGTCAACGGTCAGGTGGAAATGGCGGCAGCGTTCGACCGCGCCGGTTTCAACGCGATCGACGTGCACATGAGCGACATTCTGGCCGGCCGTGTCGACCTGAACGAATTCAAGGGCATGGTCGCTTGCGGCGGCTTCTCTTACGGCGACGTATTGGGTGCCGGTGAAGGCTGGGCAAAATCCGCGCTGTTCAACAGCCGTGCCCGCGATGCGTTCCAGGGTTTCTTCGAGCGTAACGACAGCTTCACCCTCGGCGTGTGCAACGGTTGCCAGATGATGTCCAACCTGCACGAGTTGATCCCGGGCAGCGAGTTCTGGCCGCACTTCGTGCGTAACCGTTCCGAGCAGTTCGAGGCCCGTGTTGCGATGGTGCAGATCCAGGAGTCGAACTCGATCTTCCTGCAAGGCATGGCCGGTTCGCGTATGCCGATCGCCATCGCCCATGGTGAAGGCCATGCCGAGTTCGCCAGCGAAGAAGCACTGCTGGAAGCCGATCTGTCCGGTTGCGTGGCGATGCGTTTCGTCGACAACCACGGCAAGGTCACCGAAAGCTACCCGGCCAACCCGAACGGCTCGCCGCGCGGGATCACCGGTCTGACCAGCCGCGACGGTCGCGTAACGATCATGATGCCGCATCCGGAGCGTGTGTTCCGCGCCGTGCAGAACTCGTGGCGTTCGGACGAGTGGAACGAAGATGCACCGCTGATGCGCATGTTCCGTAACGCTCGCGTCTGGGTTAACTGATAGCCGTGTACAAGCTCAGCTTTTTTGTTCCCGACAGTCATGTCGACGTGGTCAAAAGCGCCGTATTCGCCGCCGGTGGCGGGCGGATCGGTGCTTATGATCACTGTGCCTGGCAGGTGCTTGGCACTGGTCAGTTTCGTCCGCTGGATGGCAGTCAGCCGTTCATTGGCGAAGCAGGGCAGGTCGAACAGGTCGAGGAATGGAAGGTTGAGCTGGTGGTGGCCGATGAGTTGATTCGCTTGGTAGTGGCTGCGCTTAAACTGAGCCATCCCTACGAGACACCGGCTTATGAGGTGTGGCGACTGGAGGATTTCTGATCCTCGCACCGTTGAAACTAAAAACCCGCTGAAAGCGATTTCAGCGGGTTTTTTAATACCCGTAGGAATGTGATCCCTGTGGCGAGGGGGCTTGCCCCCGTTGGACTGCGTAGCTGCCCCCTTCTTTAGATCTGATATCGAATTCTTTGAAGGCAGGGCCGCTGCGCCCCCAACGGGGGCAAGCCCCCTCGCCACAAAGGCCCCAACTCAAAACGAGGTCAGGGACGAATCTCGATCATCGTGCCATCCGGCACCAGGTTCCAGACTTCGCGCATGTCCATGTTGCGCATGGCGATGCAGCCGTCGGTCCAGTCCAGGGTGTGGAACAGGTGTTCCGGATTTTCTTCGGTGTCCGGGGTGCCATGGATCATGATCATACCGCCAGGATCGACCCCTTCGCGCCGTGAGCGGGCGGCATCGCTGATGTTCGGGTAGGAAATGTGCATCGCCAGGTTGAAGCGGTCGCTGACCTTGCGCCAGTCGACCCAATAGAAACCTTCCGGCGTACGTTTGTCGCCTTCCATCAATTTCGGACCCTTGGGGCGTTTGCCCAGGGAAATGCGATAGGTCTTGATCGGCTTGCCGTCATTGATCAATTGCAATTGATGGGAAGACTTGAGAACCAGAATTTTCTCGATGACCTTGCCGTTCAAGGTTTCCACGGCAGAAGCCTGGGACACCGAGACAAACGACAAACATAACAGGGCAAGCAACCAGCGCATTGAAACGATTCCCCAGGAGGTGTCGCGACGATATATATATTTATAGGTGTTTTTGTGGGCGCTGCCCAAGGCGCGGGCCGGGTTCGGACGATCTACCAGCGCCTAGCAATGATGTTGAGATGACATCAGATAATGGCAGGCTGGGCAAGCGGCGGGATCGATTCGGACCGTACGGGATAGACCTCGGTCCGCCGGTCAGCGAAGAAGCATTCTAAGGTACGGCCCACCGTGCGGAAAGCCAGCTCGTCCCAAGGGATGTCCGCTTCGTCGAATAATTGCACTTCCAGGCTCTCGGGGCCGGCGGCAAAGTCCAGGTCCGCCAGTTCGGCGCGAAAGAACACATGCACCTGGCTGATGTGCGGCACGTCGATCAGGGTATAGATGCTCAGATTGCGCACCCTGGCGCAGGCTTCCTCGGCGGTTTCACGTATGGCCGCCTGCTCGATGGTCTCGCCGTTTTCCATGAAACCGGCGGGCAGGGTCCAATAGCCGAGGCGTGGCTGGATGGCGCGCCGGCACAGCAAGACTTTGGTACCCCAGATGGCGACGCAGCCAGCGACGATATTGGGGTTCTGGTAATGAATCGCGTGGCAGCTGTCGCAGACAAAACGCAGGCGCGAATCGCCTTCGGGAATGCGCTGGGTCACCGGGTTGCCGCACTGGCTGCAAAATTTCATGCTTGGGTTCCTGAATGCTGCGCCTATCTTGGCGTGCGCCGGTGTCTGTCGGCAAGTTGTCGTTTCGCGACATGGGGCTGTTTCGGGGGTTGGGCGACCGCAATGATTGGTGCATGATGCAGGGTAAGGCACAGATCGAGAACACTCATGCTGGACGAGCTACTGCATCGGGTAAGTAATCACATTCCACATACGCTGGAGACTGACCTTCGTTTTCCCGAGGCAGCAGTGCTGGTTCCCATCACTCGCAGTGACGAGCCGGAGCTGGTTCTGACCTTGCGTGCCAGCGGGCTATCGACCCATGGCGGCGAAGTGGCGTTTCCGGGCGGTCGCCGTGATCCCGGAGATCCCGACCTGATTTTCACCGCCCTGCGCGAAGCCGAAGAAGAAATCGGCTTGCCGCCAGGGCTGGTCGAGGTGATCGGCCCCCTCAGTCCGTTGATCTCCCTGCATGGGATCAAGGTCACGCCCTATGTCGGGGTGATTCCAGATTTCGTCGAGTACCAGGCCAACGATGCCGAGATCGCCGCGGTGTTCAGCGTGCCTCTGGAGTTCTTCCGCAAGGACCCGCGTGAACATACCCACCGCATCGACTATCAGGGCCGCAGCTGGTACGTGCCGAGCTATCGCTATGGCGAATTCAAGATCTGGGGGCTGACGGCGATCATGATCGTCGAGTTGATCAACCTGCTGTATGACGCGAAAATCAGCCTGCACCAGCCACCCAAAAGCTTCATCAATACCTGAAGCCATCCTTCGAATGGCCAAAACCGCGGCTGCCTGAGCCTTGAGGATTACAAGATGAAATACCGCCTGGGCGACGCCCGCGTCGAAACCCACCCACAGAGCTGGGTTGCACCCAATGCCGTGCTGGTGGGCAGGGTCAAACTGGAAGAGGGCGCCAGCGTCTGGTTCAACGCCGTGTTGCGTGGCGACAACGAGCTGATCCTGATTGGCAAGAACAGCAACGTCCAGGACGGCACCGTGATGCATACCGATATGGGATATCCATTGACCATCGGCACCGGCGTGACCATCGGCCACAACGCCATGCTCCACGGCTGCACCGTGGGCGATAACAGTCTGATCGGCATCAACGCGGTGATTCTCAATGGCGCGAAGATCGGCAAGAACTGCATCATTGGCGCCAACTCGCTGATCGGCGAAGGCAAGGAGATCCCGGACGGTTCGCTGGTCATGGGCTCGCCCGGCAAGGTGGTGCGTGAACTGACCGAGGCGCAGAAGAAAATGCTCGAAGCGGGTGCGGCTCATTACGTGCACAACGCTCAGCGCTATGCTCGCGATCTGGCTGAGCAGGAAGAATGACCACCAACGAACGTCCGGTAGCATCGCCCTGCGTGAATATTTGCGCGCTGGACGACGATGATATCTGCACCGGTTGCCAGCGTACCGTGGAAGAGATTACTCGTTGGAGTCGCATGGACAACGACGAGCGCCGCAAGGTGTTGGGGTTGTGTCATGAGCGGGCGAAGGCCAGTGGGCTTGTCTGGATGATCGGCGCAAAACCCGGGAATTGACGAACGGCTTTCACTGTAGGAGCGAGCATGCTCGCGATGAACCCGCGAACGCAGCAGGGTGTCAGGATTGCCACGTTATCGTTCACGACCATCGCGAGCATGCTCGCTCCTACAGTATCCTGTGCGCCAAATTGACAGGTGCCCCCATGCTCTTCCTGATCGCCTACATCAGTAGCGTCGTGCTGATTAACTACGCCTTTTCCACCGCCCCGCATCTCGACATCATCTGGTCGGCCTGGGGTGGTCTGGTGTTTATCCTGCGCGACATGGTGCAAACCCGTTTTGGCCATGGCGCGATTGTGGCGATGCTGGCGGCGCTGGTGCTGTCCTATATCACTTCCGACCCCTCCATTGCCTTGGCCAGCGCCACGGCGTTCGCGGTGTCCGAGTGCATCGACTGGCTGGTGTTCAGCATCACCAAGCGCCCGTTGCACGACCGCCTGTGGATAAGTTCGGCCCTGAGCATTCCCCTCGATACCTTTATCTTTTTCGGCATGATCGATGCGCTGACGCCGGGTGTGATCCTCACCGCCCTCGGTTCAAAGTTCGCCGGTGTCACCGCCGTGTGGCTGATCATGGCCTGGCGCCTGCGCAAACAGGCTGTGGTCAGCTGAAGTTCATGTAAAATGCCGCGCTTTCTCCCCATGGGAAGCGCGCATGGCGACGCATCCCTTGATGATCCGCATCTTGAGGACCTTCAGATGACCCGTATCGGAACTCCATTGTCGCCGACCGCGACCCGCGTATTGATGTGTGGCTGTGGCGAGTTGGGCAAGGAAGTGGTGATCGAGCTGCAACGCCTGGGCGTTGAAGTGATTGCCGTGGACCGCTACGCGAACGCGCCGGCCATGCAGGTTGCCCACCGCAGCCACGTGATCAACATGCTCGACGGCGCCGCCCTGCGTGCGGTGATCGAAGCCGAGAAGCCGCACTTCATCGTGCCGGAAATCGAAGCCATCGCCACCGCGACCCTGGTGGAACTGGAGACCGAAGGCTTCACCGTGATCCCGACTGCCCGCGCCGCGCAGTTGACCATGAACCGCGAAGGCATCCGTCGCCTGGCCGCCGAAGAGCTGGACCTGCCGACCTCGCCTTACCACTTCGCCGACACCTTCGAGGATTACAGCAAGGCTGTCGAAGACCTCGGGTTCCCTTGTGTGGTCAAGCCGGTCATGAGCTCCTCGGGCAAAGGCCAGAGCCTGTTGCGCAGCTTTGAAGACGTGAAAACAGCCTGGGATTACGCCCAGGAAGGCGGCCGCGCCGGCAAAGGCCGGGTGATCATCGAAGGCTTTATCGATTTCGACTACGAAATCACCCTGTTGACCGTGCGCCACGTCGGCGGCACCACGTTCTGCGCACCGGTCGGCCATCGCCAGGAGAAGGGCGACTATCAGGAATCCTGGCAGCCTCAAGCCATGAGCCCGATTGCCCTGGCAGAATCCGAGCGTGTTGCCAAAGCCGTGACCGAAGCACTGGGTGGTCGTGGTCTGTTTGGTGTTGAACTGTTCATCAAAGGTGATCAGGTGTGGTTCAGCGAAGTCTCGCCGCGCCCGCACGACACCGGTCTGGTGACCCTGATTTCCCAGGACTTGTCGCAGTTTGCCCTGCACGCACGGGCAATTCTCGGCCTGCCGATCCCGTTGATTCGCCAGTTCGGCCCATCAGCCTCGGCGGTGATTCTGGTGGAAGGACAGTCGACCCAGACCGCTTTCGCCAATCTGGGCGCTGCATTGAGCGAGCCGGATACCGCACTGCGACTGTTCGGCAAGCCTGAAGTCAACGGCCAGCGCCGCATGGGCGTGGCCCTGGCGCGTGACGAGTCGATCGAAGCCGCCCGCGCCAAGGCGACCCGTGCTTCGCAGGCGGTTGTCGTCGAACTGTAAAAACCTCTTGAGCGGGCCTATACCTTCTATTGGGCATCGCGCAATTGCTTAACCTGTAGGAGCGAGCCTGCTCGCGATGGACTCGAGGACGCCGCGGGGTGTCAATTTTCCCGCGTTATCGTTCGCGACCATCGTCGGAACGCCGCCCGGAGCTTGCTCGCTCCTACAGGTCACTCCTCAGGCCTGTACCCATGAATTCACAAAGCATCATCGTCCCGAAAATCTCCACATTGCCGGTGCACGAGCCCCGGGCCCGGGCGATCGTGCGATGGCTGGTGCGCAAGAACATCATCCAGGAAGAGCTCACCACCTGTGGCCGCACCGGCAATCGCATGGCCCATGCCATCGCCGACGGTGCACGTGCAGTGGTTCTGCACCCCGAAGCCCTGCCGTTCGGCGAGCCGGTCAATGGCCTGGAGATCATCACCAAACGCTGCATCTATACGCCGGCCAAGGGTTTCCTTGAGGAAGCGGGCTGCGCCGAGTGTCGCAAGGAAGTCGGAGAGGCCTTGTTTGAAAGCCTGGAAGACTGGATGCCGGGACGCACCGATAACTTCACCTGCCCGGAATGCGGGCACGAAGACGACATCAACGGCTTCCTGTTCCTGCAGGAATGCGGCTTCTCCAACCTCGGTTTCATCTTCAACAACTGGGCCGAAGCCGGGTTCAAGCAGAGCTTTCTCGATGAGTTTGCCGACTGGCTCGATCAACCGGTCAGTTGGGTGAAGGTCGAGTTGTAGCGCGTCTGATGGACCGCGTTATCGTTGATCGCCAGCAAGCCGGCTCCTACAAGATCACGCCAAATCTGTAGGAGCCGGCTTGCTGGCGATGCTCCTCAAATATCCCGTCGATCACCGCGTCGATAATAGACAGAGTTTTACATTGAACCCGAGAGGGTGTCTGACTATAATGGCGCGCTTCCATTTTCCCGCTCGGGAGCCCCCGCGATGCTGCGTATCAGCCAAGAAGCTCTGACATTCGACGACATTCTCCTAGTGCCCGGTTATTCCGAGGTGCTTCCTAACGAAGTCAGTCTCAAGACCCGCCTTACCCGTGGCATCGAACTGAATATTCCATTGGTTTCCGCCGCCATGGACACCGTCACTGAAGCCCGTCTGGCAATTGCCATGGCTCAGGAAGGTGGAATCGGCATTATCCACAAGAACATGACCATCGAGCAGCAAGCTGCCGAAGTGCGCAAGGTCAAGCGTTACGAAGCCGGTGTGGTCAAGGACCCGATCACCATCGACGCCGACGCTACCGTGCGCGAACTGTTCGAACTGACCCGCATGCACAACATCTCCGGCGTTCCGGTGCTGCACAATGGCGACCTGGTCGGCATTGTCACTTCACGTGACGTGCGTTTCGAGAATCGTCTGGAAGCCACTGTCCGTGAAGTGATGACGCCTAAAGAGCGTCTGGTCACGGTCAAGGAAGGCGCCGACAAGAACGATGTGCGTGAACTGCTGCACAAGCACCGCATCGAGCGCGTGCTGATCGTCGACGACAAATTCGCCCTCAAAGGCATGATGACCGTCAACGACATCGAAAAAGCCAAGGCTTACCCGCTGGCCAGCAAGGACGATCAAGGTCGTCTGCGCGTGGGTGCTGCCGTCGGTACCGGTAAAGACACCGGCGACCGTGTTGCCGCCCTGGTCAACGCCGGCGTTGACGTGGTGGTGGTCGACACCGCTCACGGTCACTCCAAAGGCGTGATCGACCGCGTTCGCTGGGTCAAGCAGAACTTCCCTGAAGTGCAGGTCATCGGCGGCAACATCGCCACCGGCGCTGCCGCCAAGGCCCTGGCCGAAGCTGGCGCTGACGCGGTCAAGGTCGGTATCGGCCCTGGCTCGATCTGCACCACCCGTATCGTCGCCGGTGTCGGTGTGCCGCAAATCAGTGCCATCGCCAACGTTGCCGCAGCCCTCGAAGGCACCGGCGTTCCGTTGATCGCCGACGGCGGCATCCGTTTCTCCGGTGACCTGTCCAAGGCCATCGTAGCCGGTGCTTCCTGCGTGATGATGGGCTCGATGTTTGCCGGTACTGAAGAAGCACCGGGCGAGATCGAACTGTTCCAGGGCCGTTCGTACAAGGCTTATCGCGGCATGGGTTCACTGGGCGCCATGTCCCAGGCTCAAGGTTCCTCCGACCGTTACTTCCAGGACTCCTCGGCAGGCGCCGAGAAGCTGGTTCCGGAAGGCATCGAAGGGCGTGTTCCTTACAAAGGCACCCTGAGCGCGATCATCCACCAGCTGATGGGCGGCCTGCGTTCCTCGATGGGCTACACCGGCAGTGCCGACATCGAAGAAATGCGCACCAAGCCTGAGTTCGTGCGGATCACCGGCGCTGGCATGGCCGAATCCCACGTTCACGACGTGCAGATCACCAAAGAAGCGCCAAACTACCGCGTAGGTTGAGCCTTCAAGCAACAAGCTAAGCAACCGGGGCTGTTTTATTCAGCCCCGAGTTGTTTCTGAATCACGACTGTTTCCGAATTTTTTAGACGAGACTGAATCATGGCCCTCGACATTCACGCCCACCGCATCCTGATCCTCGACTTCGGTTCCCAGTACACCCAGCTGATCGCCCGCCGCGTGCGTGAAATCGGCGTGTACTGCGAACTGCACCCGTTCGACATGGACGAAGATGCGATCCGCGAGTTCGCTCCTAAAGGCGTCATCCTCGCTGGCGGCCCGGAGTCGGTTCACGAAGCCAACAGCCCGCGCTGCCCGCAAGCTGTTTTCGATCTGGGCGTGCCGGTCTTCGGTATCTGCTACGGCATGCAGACCATGGCCGAGCAACTGGGTGGCAAGGTTGAAGGTTCCGAGCTGCGTGAGTTCGGTTATGCCCGCGTTGACGTGGTCGGCAAGAGCCGCCTGCTCGACGGCATCGAAGACCACATCGACGCCGATGGCCTGTTCGGTCTCGACGTGTGGATGAGCCACGGCGACAAAGTTACCCGCATGCCGGAAGACTTCCACGTCCTGGCCAGCACCCCGAGCTGCCCGATTGCCGGTATGTTCAACGATGCTCGCGGCTACTACGGCGTGCAGTTCCACCCGGAAGTGACCCACACCAAGCAGGGTGGTCGCATCCTGTCGCGCTTCATCCTCGACATCTGCGGCTGCGAAGCCCTGTGGACGCCATCGAAGATTGCTGAAGACGCCATCGCCCAGGTTCGCGCCCAGGTCGGCACCGACAACGTCCTGCTCGGCCTGTCCGGCGGCGTGGACTCGTCCGTGGTTGCCGCGCTGCTGCACAAGGCCATCGGCGACCAGCTGACCTGCGTGTTCGTCGACAACGGCCTGCTGCGCCTGCACGAAGGCGAGCAAGTGATGGCCATGTTCGCCGAGAACATGGGCGTCAAGGTGATCCGCGCCAATGCTGAAGAGCAGTTCCTGAACAACCTGGCCGGCGAAGCCGACCCGGAGAAGAAGCGCAAGATCATCGGCCGCACCTTCATCGACGTGTTCGATGCCCAGTCCAACAAACTGGACAACATCAAATACCTGGCCCAGGGCACCATCTACCCGGACGTGATCGAGTCGGCTGGCGCGAAAAGCGGCAAGGCCCACGTGATCAAGTCGCACCACAACGTGGGCGGCCTGCCGGAAGAAATGAACCTGAAACTGGTCGAGCCACTGCGCGAACTGTTCAAGGACGAAGTCCGTCGTCTGGGCCTGGAACTGGGCCTGCCGTACGACATGGTCTACCGTCACCCGTTCCCGGGCCCGGGCCTGGGTGTGCGCATCCTCGGTGAAGTGAAGAAGGAATACGCCGACCTGCTGCGTCGTGCCGACCACATCTTCATCGAAGAACTGCGCAAGGCCGACTGGTACCACAAGGTCAGCCAGGCATTCGTGGTGTTCCAGCCGGTGAAATCGGTGGGCGTGGTCGGCGATGGCCGTCGTTACGCCTGGGTCGTGGCACTGCGTGCCGTTGAAACCATCGACTTCATGACTGCTCGTTGGGCACACCTGCCTTACGAACTGCTGGAAACCGTTTCTGGCCGCATCATCAATGAAATCGAAGGCATCTCCCGCGTTACTTACGACGTGTCGAGCAAGCCGCCAGCGACGATTGAGTGGGAGTGATCCCCTGACATGACCGGAACCGCCTCAATTCGGCTCCGGTTCCAGTAAAAGGCTCCTGAGCGTAACGCCAGGAGCCTTTTTACGTTTCAGGGCACGCGTACGCGAGTCATGCCCATCCGATCAAGGGCATTGACCAGCTCCTGGAAGGTGCTGAAGTGTTGGTGATTGATGTCCCATGTGGGGCGTTTCACCCAGTAACCTGTGCTGTCATAGTTGATCGGGGTGCGCTCCAGCGCGCCGGCTCGGCTGCGGTGAATCAGCTCGAAGCGGCTACCGGCTTTCTCGACGGTGATCATGCCGGGTTTCGTCAGGGCGGCATTCAATGCCTGCTCCCTGAGCAATGCGGGCGGCAGCTGTATTTGCAGGCGCAAATCGTTTTTGACCGAGCTGGCCTGGAACGTTTCTGGATCAGTTGCAACTCTTCCCGGATCCACTTCAATCCGGGTGGCCTGACCTGCTTCAGCGCTCTCGACACGTACACCGATGCCGCCTTCCAGTTCACTGACTCCGGCAACGCCGTTCCAGGTGTTGGCATGGCTTTCTCCAACCAGTGCTACCCAGCGATGGGGACCCTTGGCAACTTGGTCGGCATCAATCACGGTTTTTGCAAAGTAGTTCATCATTTCTTGCCGGTAGGTACTGGAAGCACCTGTTATCCCTTTTGACTGGTAGCTGGCGGCGCAGTCGATGGCTTGTATTCGAATGTGGTTTTTCTGTGCAGCCTTGACCACCTCCAGAAAGTTGTACTGGCCGGTAGGGTCGGTACCGTGCCCCTGATCAAGTTGCTTGAGATAACTTTCCAGATCCTCGGACATGGCTCCACCTTTGTTGAAGATATCCAGGTCGGCTTGGTGGAAATCAGTGAGCAAGTGCTCCATGTAAAGGGTCTTGACCTCTTGTTTGGCGAGCACTTCCATGTTCTCGATCAGCAACTGCTTGCTGCCGACACTGGCATGCTGTTCGCCGATCACCAGGTTGGGGGTCTTCTTGAAGAGGGTCTTTATAATGTCCTTTGTCTTGTTGACGGAGCCGAACGTCGGGACGGTAGGGCGTGCAGCCAAGGGTGGGTTGGCGTAAAACGCGTGTGCATCACGGTACAAGGTGCGTCGTAGCTCCTTGAACTGGCCCATTGCGTTTTCCGGGTTAGCCAGGTTGACGAACTGATCATCCAGTGGGCGACCACCAATTTTGTTGCTTCCGAGCGACTTGAGTTCCTCGCGTAATTCCACCGGCACATCGTAAGCTGTTGAAACACTTGGCGTTTCAGGTAGGGGTGCTGGAGCGCGTCCCCAAGGTCGTGCGCCGAAAATTTTCCCGCCACCTTTCAACCCGAGACGGGTCAGAGCCTCCCATTCACCCTCGGCATTCAGGCGAACAGGTACGCTGCGGTAAAACGAATAAGGGTTGGCGGGATCGATGATGGCCCAGGTTTTCATTTCCTTGACGTAACGAACCAGGTAATACGCATCATCGATTTCGATGTAGTTGCCGCCGCTCGGTGGCTGGTAGATGTTGCGGTACATGCCTTCATTGCTGATTGGTTCAAGGCCATCGAGTATTTCATTGGTCTCAAAGGGGGCAAGCAGGTTTTCCCCTTCCTGGACGTAGGTCCTGCCAGGGGCGAGTTCGGCGATTTTGGGTACTGTGCCTACAGGTTGTTCCACCTTCGTGGCGAGATTCTCTTGAGGTGTGAACACTTCTTTCGCGCTCCCGACTTCCGTCAGCTCGACTGCGCCCTTAAGTGCCAGCAGATTGAAAAGCGTATCGATTGTGCTGACGATGATGCCAATGACTCCACTCTTGCGATCCTTTGCATCGATGCCGTTGATGGCTTGATCGATGTTCAAGCCAATGCTGGCCAGACCGGCCCCGACAGCGGCAAGGGCGGCAGGCCAGCCTATAACGGCCATGGGCCCGAACAACCGCGAAAAAGTCGTCAGATAACCGATCCACATCTGTTCCCGCAGATCCCCGTTCGAGCGCAGCGATAGCGCCGCGTCGTCTGCCATGCGCTCCTTGACCTGATCTCGCAACCAGGTGAAAGGGTCACTATCCAGAACGCCGTGCTCCGTATCGAAAAGACTGTGATCGTATTTGCCCCACGTCACGAAGAGCAGGTCGATCATATTGTTCAAGCCCACTTCGTCACCTTTCGGCTTTTGGGCCCACAATGGGAAGTGGCTCATGAACCGCGCACGGTTATCAGCGTGGTTGGTCTGACACAACAGCCACCAATGCAGGTCATAGGGGCTTTCAAAGACATGGAAAGCGTCCAGCTCTCCCGGGGTGTAAAGAATCTGGCAGCCGTTTTGATCGACGACCCGCAGAATATCGGTCGACATGTAACCACCGATATGGAGGGGGGCGACGCGCAACTTTTCGATGGGCGAGTTCTCGGTCTTGAGCATGTCCAGTGTCACGGGCCATGAAAGAGTCCGTGCCACGGCCATGAGCACGGTCTTGAGGTTTTCGTTGCTCAGTCGCGAGCTGTCATGCTCCTCCAGCGCCTTGGCAATGAAATTGAGTTTGGCCAGGGTTCGGTAATCGTCCGAATGACGGCTCCAGAAACGCTCCATTTTTTCCAGGTAGAGCTCACTGAAATTGATGCGCCACAGATCCTTGATCACTTGGCTTGGATACATCCGGACTTCATTGGTTTCGTTGTAAATCGTTGCTGAGGCGTCCTGGCTGTAAAAGCCTCCATCTCCGTCCAGAAGATCAGCGTTGTCCTGGTCATGCAACCGGAAGCGCTGGATCACCAGTTGTGGCAATGTCAGCGATTCGATGGGCTTGGGGTAGTGCTCCCAACCCAGAAACGCTTGCGCACTACTGGCCGAAGTGTTTTCGAAACGGTGCCACCAGACGTGATCCGGGTCGATGTTCTTGATCCCGTATTTATCGAGGATCTTCTGCGCTTCGTTTCGCGCCATCTCATGCATGTCGGGACAAGCCTCGACAAAGGGGGACACAAGGTCTTTAAGTAACAGTTCGTCTTCTGCCGAGGGCAATACACTTGCCGTCTCTGTGTCAGATGTTTTCATTTCTCATCCTTGAGATTTTTGCTGAGTAAGGGATCGCACTATGAGCGAGTCGGAGCAATGGAATATGTAGGCCGACTGTGATTAGGGGGGCTGGGATTTTTGGATAATTGTTGTAGGAAAACACTACACATCCTTCAGCTGAAAGCCGTTGCCCGTCGGCGACCTGCTCCATTGAAACAGCTGACTGTTTCATCGCCCAGCGGTGACTTGCCTGCGTCCTATTGTCTCCAGGTCTTATCGTTTCGCAGTTGCAGGTGTATCGTATTCGCCTTTTGCAGGCAGCGAGCCTGTCGTTTTCAGTGAGGTAGTTGAGTTCATGTCCTTTACCCGTCGACAAATACTCGGTGGTCTGGCCGGTCTTGTGGTGGTTGGCGTGGGGGCGGGTGGCGCGTCGCGTTACTGGCTGGGCAAAAGGGCCGACGCCGAGGCGGGTCACGACTACGAGCTGATCGCGGCGCCGCTGGACGTCGAATTGGTGGCCGGGTACAAGACCCAGGCCTGGGCCTTTGGCCCATCGGCGCCGGGCACCGAGTTACGTGTGCGCCAGGGTGAATGGCTGCGGGTGCGGTTCATCAATCACCTGCCAGTTGCGACCACCATCCACTGGCATGGCATTCGCCTGCCGCTGGAAATGGACGGGGTGCCTTACGTGTCGCAATTGCCGGTGTTGCCGGGTGAGTACTTCGACTACAAATTCCGCGTGCCGGATGCTGGCAGCTATTGGTATCACCCACACGTGAACAGCAGTGAAGAGCTCGGCCGTGGACTGGTGGGCCCGTTGATCATCGAAGAGCGCGAACCGACCGGTTTCAAGTACGAAAAAACCTTGAGCCTCAAGAGTTGGCATGTCGACGAGGTGGGCAATTTCGGCGAGTTCAGCATTCCACGGGAAGCGGCGCGTGGCGGAACGGCGGGGCGCCTGTCGACGATCAATGGCGTCCCGCAAGCGGTGATCGATTTGCCGGCCGGACAAATTACCCGTGTACGCCTGCTCAACCTCGATAACACCCTGACCTATCGTCTGAACATTCCCGGCGTCGAAGCGCAGATCTACGCGCTCGATGGCAATCCGATCGAACCGCGTCCGCTCGGCAAGGAATACTGGCTGGGCCCCGGCATGCGTATTTGCCTGGCGATCAAGGCCCCGCCAGCTGGTGAAGAATTGTCGTTGCGCAACGGTCCGGTACGTCTTGGGACCTTCCGTTCGGTGGCCAATACTGAAGCGCCGCCGCAATGGCCACCGGCGCTGCCGGCCAACCCGATTTCCGAGCCGGACCTGGCCAATGCCACCAAACTCAACTTCAATTTCGAATGGGTCGGTTCGGTGTCGGTCAACGTCGACAACGGCAAGCCACCCAGCCTGTGGCAGATCAACGGCAAGGCCTGGGACATCACCGACAAGACCTGCGCCGACCGCCCGATTGCCAAACTTGAGAAGGGCAAGAGCTACATTTTCGAACTGAAGAACATGACTCAGTACCAGCATCCGATTCACCTGCACGGCATGAGTTTCAAGGTGATCGCCTCGAACCGGCACAAGGTCATCCCGTACTTCACCGACACTTACCTGCTGGGCAAGAACGAGCGCGCACAGGTGGCGCTGGTGGCGGATAACCCCGGGGTGTGGATGTTTCACTGCCACGTGATCGATCACATGGAAACCGGCCTGATGGCCGCTATCGAGGTGGCGTGATGCGTCAGATTCGTCCCACCGCGATCATCGACCGCAGCCGTGATCGCGATTTCATGCGCGAAGCGCTGGCACTGGCCGCTCAAGGTGCTGTCTTGGGTGAAGTACCGGTGGGCGCCGTACTGGTGCAGGACGGAGAAATCATCGGTCGCGGCTTCAACTGTCCGATCACTGGCAGCGACCCGAGCGCCCATGCCGAGATGGTCGCGATCCGTGCCGCCGCCCAGGCTGTGAGCAACTATCGGCTGCCGGGCAGTACGCTGTACGTCACGCTCGAACCGTGCAGCATGTGCGCCGGGCTGATCGTGCATTCGCGGATTGCGCGGGTGGTGTATGGCGCGCTGGAGCCCAAAGCGGGGATTGTGCAGAGCCAGGGCCAGTTCTTTGCCCAGGGCTTCTTGAATCACCGGGTGTTGTATGAAGGCGGGGTGTTGGCGGAAGAGTGCGGGGCGGTGTTGAGCGAGTTCTTCAAGGCCCGCCGCGCGAAACCTACAGACTAAACACCGCCCTCTGTAGGAGCTGGCAAGCCAGCTCCTACAGGTGTTTGTGGATCATTTCTTCGCGACAATCACCGCCCGCATCGGCGCCGGCAATCCTTCAATGGTCTTGCTGTGATCCTCGGGATCAAGGAAGTCGCTCAACGACTGATACTTCATCCACTCCGTGCCGCGCTGTTCCTCGATAGTGGTGGTGCTGACGTCCACACACTTCACGTCCGTGAACCCGGCACGACGCAGCCACAATTCCAGCGCCGGAACTGACGGCAAGAACCACACGTTGCGCATTTGCGCGTAACGGTCCTCCGGTACCAGCACCTGCTGCTGATCGCCTTCGATCACCAGCGTCTCCAGTACCAGTTCACCGCCCTTGACCAGGCAATCCTTCAGCGCCAGCAAATGTTCGATCGGCGAGCGGCGGTGATAGAACACGCCCATCGAGAACACCGTGTCGAACCCTTCGAGGTTTGGCGGCAGGTCTTCGAACGGGAAGGGCAGGTGCCAGGCGTTTGGCTCTGACAAGTAGCGCTGCACCGCCTGGAACTGACAGAAAAACAACCAGTTCGGGTCAACGCCGATCACGCTGTCGGCACCGGCGCCGAGCATGCGCCACATGTAATAACCGTTGCCGCACCCGACGTCGAGGATGCGCTTGCCCTTCAAATCCAGATGCGGTGCAACCCGCGACCATTTCCAGTCCGAACGCCATTCGGTGTCGACATGCACACCGAACAGGTCAAACGGCCCCTTGCGCCACGGCGACAGGCCCATCAGGGCGGTGCGCATTTGTGCGCGAGTAGCGTCGTCGCAATCGGTGTCGAGCTTCAAGCCGTTGAGCAGATCGATTTCGCTCGGCTGGATCTTCGGCAAGGCGTCCAGAGCGCTCTGCCAGCGCTCCAGGTCGCCGTGACCCTTCTCCATTTTCTTGTCGAGTTGCGCTTGCAGGCTGTTGGCCCATTCGGCCAGAGGAGAACCGGCCAGACGGCGGGCAAGTGGGGACAGATCAATCATGGCAAGGCAATCAACGAGGCAAAGTTAAGACACTGAAACCACGGCACGACATTCGAGAACCCGGCGGCCAGCAGGCGCTCGCGGTGTTCTTCGAGGCTGTCGGGCTTCATGACGTTTTCGATGGCGCTGCGCTTCTGGGCAATTTCCAGTTCGCTGTAGCCGTTGGCACGTTTGAAGGCGATGTGCAGGTCGGTGAGCAGCGCATGCTCCTGCTCGTCTTCAAAACGCAGTTTTTCCGAGAGGATCAGCGCACCGCCGGGCAGCAGTGACTGACGGATGCGCGACAGCAATGCGGTACGCTGATCCGGGGCAATGAATTGCAGCGTGAAGTTCAACGCCACCACCGAGGCAGGCTGGAACTGCAGGGCGAGGATGTCGCCCTCGATCACTTCCACCGGCAGCAACTCCTGGAACATCGAATCCTGACCGTTGAGGTACTCACGGCAGCGCTCGACCATGGCGGTGGAGTTATCCACAGCGATGACGCGGCAACCGTCTGTGCGCACGTGGCGGCGCAAGGCCTGAGTCACTGCGCCAAGGGACGAGCCGAGGTCGTAGAGCACGCTGCCCGGCTGGGCGAACTGCGAGGCGAGCACGCCGAGGTTTTCCACGATAGTCGGATAGCCGGGGACCGAGCGCTTGATCATGTCCGGGAATACCCGCACCACGTCCTCGTTGAAGGCGAAGTCAGGCACCTGGGCCAAAGGCTGGGCGAAAAGGCGATCGGATTCTTTGCTCACGGCGGTTCCGGCGGTGTGGGTGAAAAGGCCGGCATTTTAGCCAAGTTGGCGCGCGGATGCGCGGATTGTCTGATAAAGCGCAGAATCAAAATATCGCAGCCTGCGGCAGCTCCTACATTGGAACCCCGATCCCCGTAGGAGCTGCCGCAGGCTGCGATCTTTTTTATGCCGAATGCGTAGTTTTTCTGAAAGCCGAAGCGGTGATCCCCCACTGCCCCAACCAATAGCTGAGGATGATCACGTAAGGCGCGGCATCAAACGGCACCACAAACCGGCTGATGCCAATCACGCTGTCGGAAAACACAAACGCCACCGCACCTGCAGCCGCCAGTAGCGCCGAACGTTTTGGTACATCGGTGCCGAGCCGGGCCAGTGCGCGCCAGAGCATGGCGCTGATCGCCAGGCCGTAGACAATCACCGGCACCAGCAATGGCCCCAGCCCATGGGAAATCAGAATCCCCAACAACACCGCACCGACGCCCAGGGCAATCATCAGCGGCAATAGCGCCACGCGCCGGCAATCGCTCAAGTAGGCTTTCAGATAAGCCAGGTGCGCGACCAGAAATGCCCCGAGGCCGAACACGAACAAATCCCCCGGCCATGCCAGCAGTACATCACCGAGCAGGGAGAAAATCAGTCCGAGACTGATCCAGCGTCGATACTCACCAGGCGGCGCATCGTGCAGCCAGCCGAGCAGGGCCAGCACCGGCAAGGGTTTGACCAGCAGACAGAGCAACGAGGCATGCACGCTCAGGCCGTAAAGAAAGGTCACTGCGCCCATCAGCGCCAGAATCAGCCAGCCCACGGTCAGTTGACCGAGATCGCGCAGTCAAAGATTTCTACCGGCAACACTTCCGGCGCCCACGGCTGTTGGGAGGTCAGGCGCAAGCGCCCGGTACCGGGAGTAAATGCCTGGAAGCGCCAGGTCGATACACCGGCAGCGCCCACGACGCCGGCATCTTCCGGGTTTCGGTAAACCTCTGGCCCCAATGCGCGGATCACACCACCGGCTGAATCCTGGATGGCCCAGCGGTAACCCGTAGTGGGATTGCTCGGCAGGGTCAGGATCAGGTTTTGCCCGTTGCTGAGCTGCACCGGGCATTCGCTTTGTTTTTCCACCGTCACGTTGTGTGCAGGTTGCGTGGCGCATCCGGCCAGCAAGGCGAGGGTGAGGAGGATCGACAGGCGAGTGGGGGACATAAGGTCAGTGGCTCCGGCGTTCACGACGAACGGCGAGCATAACCGAGTTGAGACAAATTGTGACAGCCAGGGAAGTCGGCGTTGTCAGTGCCGACGCCATCGCTGGCAAGCCAGGCTCCTACAGGGTTTTGCGGTGGACACATAATCTGTGAGTCCCCCCAATCGCTGTAGGAGCAAGCTTGCTCGCGATGGCGGTAATGCAGGCACTACAGAAGCATCAGAAAAGTACCTTCGCCACATCCGCAAACCGCTTGGCAAAGTGCACGGTAATACCTTCCTTCAGATACTCCGGCAGCTCTTCGAAGCTCCCGCGGTTGGCCTCGGGCAAGATCAGTTCGAAAATCTTCTGTCGCCGCGCCGCAATGACCTTCTCGCGCACGCCGCCAATCGGCAGCACATGCCCGGTCAACGTCAGCTCACCGGTCATGGCCACGCCTTTTTTCGGCGGCTGGTTACGCGCCAGCGAGAGCAGGGCGCTGGCCATGGTCACGCCGGCGCTAGGGCCGTCTTTGGGCGTCGCACCTTCCGGTACATGCAAGTGCACGAAGGCTTCGTCGAAGAATTTCGGATCACCGCCATACGACTTCAAGTGTGAACTGATGTAGCTGTAGGCGATTTCAGCGGACTCTTTCATCACATCGCCCAACTGCCCGGTGAGTTTGAATCCGCGGTTGAGGGTGTGGATGCGCGTGGCTTCAATCGGTAGCGTCGCGCCACCCATGCTGGTCCAGGCCAGCCCGGTGATCACACCCACACCCGACAACACCTGCTCGTTACGAAACACCGGTTTGCCGAGCGACGTTTCGAGGTCTTTCGGGCCGAGCCTGATCACGGCCTTCGGATTGTCCAGCAGCTTCATCACCGCTTTACGCACCAGTTTTCCGAGGTTTTTTTCCAGCTGACGCACGCCGGCCTCACGGGCATAACCGTCGACCAATGCCTTCAAGGCGTTGTCGCTGATGCTCAGGCTGCCCTTGGACACACCCGCTTTCTCCAGCTGCTTGGGCCACAGGTGACGCTTGGCGATGGCGACTTTTTCTTCGGTGATGTAACCGGACAGGCGAATCACTTCCATGCGGTCGAGCAACGGGCTTGGGATCGAATCGAGGGTGTTGGCGGTGCACACGAACAGCACTTTCGACAGGTCCATCCGCAGGTCCAGATAGTGATCGAGGAATTCGACGTTCTGCTCCGGATCGAGGGTTTCCAGCAGGGCCGAGGCCGGGTCGCCCTGGTAGCTTTGACCCATCTTGTCGATCTCGTCGAGCATGATCACCGGGTTCATCACTTCGACGTCTTTCAGCGCTTGCACCAGTTTGCCTGGCTGCGCGCCGATGTAGGTGCGGCGATGGCCCTTGATCTCGGCTTCGTCGCGCATGCCGCCGAGGCTGAAGCGATAGAACGGCCGGCCCAGGGATTCGGCAATGGATTTGCCGACGCTGGTCTTGCCCACGCCCGGCGGGCCGACCAGCAGCACGATGGAGCCGCTGATTTCGCCTTTATAGGCACCAACGGCCAGAAATTCGAGGATGCGGTCCTTGATGTCCTCGAGGCCGGCGTGGTGTTTGTCCAGCACCTTGCGCGCGTGCTTGAGGTCGAGTTTGTCCTCGCCGTACACGCCCCACGGCACCGAGGTCGCCCAGTCGATGTAATTGCGGGTCACCGCATATTCCGGCGAACCGGTCTCGAGGATCGACAACTTGTTCATTTCTTCTTCGAGGCGTTTCTGCACCTGCGCCGGCAGGACTTTGCCCACCAGCCGCTGTTCGAACTGTTCGAGGTCGGCGCTGCGGTCGTCCTTGGTCAGGCCCAGCTCCTGCTGGATGACCTTGAGTTGTTCCTTGAGGAAGAACTCGCGCTGATGTTCACCGATCTTGCGGTTAACTTCGGCGGAAATCTCCTTTTGCAGGCGCGCGACCTCGACTTCCTTGCGCAGCATCGGCAGGACTTTTTCCATGCGCTTGAGCATCGGCACGCAGTCGAGCACTTCCTGCAGTTCACTGCCGGTGGCCGAGGTCAGGGCAGCGGCGAAATCGGTCAGCGGCGATGGATCGTTGGGGCTGAAGCGGTTGAGGTAGTTCTTCAGCTCTTCGCTGTACAGCGGGTTGAGTGGCAGCAGTTCCTTGATCGCATTGATCAGCGCCATGCCGTAGGCCTTGACCTCGTCGGTCGGCTCGGTGGGCTGGTGCGGGTATTCGACTTCCACCAGGTAAGGCGGGCGATGGTGCTTGAGCCAGGTCTTGAGGCGTACGCGGGTCAGACCCTGGGCGACGAATTGAAGTTTGCCATTTTCGCGGCTGGCGTGGTGCACCTTGACCAGCGTGCCGTAGAGCGGCAGGGCCGAGGTGTCGAAGTGGCGCGGATCTTCCTGGGGCGTGTCCATGTAGAACAGGGCCAGGGAATGGTGTTCGGACTTGGCTACCAGATCCAGAGTCTCTGCCCACGGTTCTTCATTGACGATGACCGGCAGCACCTGGGCCGGAAAGAACGGGCGGTTGTGGATCGGGATGATGTAGACCTTGTCCGGCAGGTTCTGGCCAGGCAGGGCGAGGCCTTTGCCGGTGGCGTGGTGTTCGGCGTTTTCGGGGTCAGCGTACTCGCTCGGGTCTTCGGGGAATTCTTGCTGGTCGCTCATGGGGGCACCTGCGCAATGGGTATGGGTCTTAGATGGGGCAGGTTGGCGGTGGTTTCAACGGTCAATTTGCGCGAGCGGGTGTTTTGGCTGTGTGTTCAGCGCAGCGACAGGTTGGCTGGATACTGTGACGATGAGTTCATCTGTAGGAGCCGGCTTGCTGGCGAAGGTGTGTCAGCGGCGGTGATGTCGCCTGGCACGCCATCGCCAGCAAGCCGGCTCCTACAGTGTTTTTCACACGATCACAAAAAAGGCGACGCCTGTGAGGGCGTCGCCTTTTTATTGCCGCTAAAACTTACTCGGACAGTTTGTACGCAATCACATAGTCACCCTGCTTGGTGCCCAGCGAACCGTGGCCGCCGGCAACAACCAGCACGTATTGCTTGCCGTCCTTGCCGGTGTAGGTCATTGGCGTGGTTTGCGCACCGGCCGGCAGGCGACCTTCCCACAATTGCTTGCCGTTTTTTACGTCGTAGGCGCGCAGGTACTGGTCGAGGGTGCCGCTGAGGAACCCAACGCCACCGGCGGTGGTGAAGGTGCCGCCCAGGCTTGGCACGCCCATGCTAAGGGCAATCGGAACCGGCGAGCTGTCGCGCACGGTGCCGTTCTTGTGCTTCCAGAGGATCTGGTGGGTGGTCAGGTCGACCGCGGCCACGTAACCCCACGCTGGCGCCTGGCAAGGCAGGCCCATCGGCGACAGCAATGCTTCGAGAACCACGCCGTATGGCGCGCCTTTGTTCGGCTGCACGCCTTCGGTTTCGCTTTTGCGCGGGCCTTGGGCCGCGATTTCGGCGGCCGGGATCATTTTCGATTTGAACGCCATGTAGCTCGGGTTCACGAACGCGATCTGGCGCACCGGGTCAACCGAGATACCGCCCCAGTCGAACACGCCGAAGTTGCCGGGATAGACGATCGAACCCTGCAGCGATGGCGGCGTGAACGGGCCGTCGTAGCGCATGGATTTGAAGTCGATCCGGCAGATCAGCTGGTCGAACGGTGTAACACCCCACATGTCGCGCTCTTGCAGCGGCGGCGGCATCAGGTTCAGGTCGGATTTCGGTTGGGTTGGCGAGGTGTGGTCGCCGTCCACCGCGCCTTGCGGCACCGGCACTTCATTGATCGGCACGATGGCCTGACCAGTGCTGCGATCCAGCACGTAGATGCTGCCTTGCTTGGTCGACGCCAGTACTGCTTGCTTGACGCCGTCAGCGGTTTTCAGGTCCATCAGGGTTGGCTGGCCACCGACGTCCATGTCCCACAGGTCATGGTGAGTGAACTGGAAGTGCCAGCGCACTTGGCCGGTGGCGATGTCCAGGGCGGTCAGGCCCGCAGCGTGCAGTTCCGATTCAGGGGTGCGATCACCACCGAATTGGTCCGGGGTCTGGTTGCCCATCGGCAGGTAAAGCATGCCGAGTTTTTCATCGACGGCGAACATGGACCACATGTTCGGCGAGTTGCGGGTGTAGATCTCACCTTCGGCAATCGGCGTGGTGTCGTCCGGGTTGCCGCTGTCCCAGTTCCACACCAGTTTGCCGGTGTGAACGTCGAACGCGCGAATCACGCCGCTAGGCTCGTCGGTGGAGACGTTATCGGTGACGTGGCCGCCGATTACCACCAGGTCCTTGGTGACTGCAGGTGGCGAGGTAGAGTAGTACCCGCCGGCCGTGAAGCCGCCGATGTTGGCGCGCAGGTCGACCTGACCCTTGTCACCGAACTCCTCGCACATCTTGCCGGTGTCGGCGTTGAGGGCGATCAGACGAGTGTCGGCGGTCGGCAGGAAGATCTTGCGTGGGCAAGCGCTTGCCGGGGCCGGGCTGGCGGAACCGGTCGGGCTCTGCTCGGAGGCATACACCGCGTCATCGTGATAGGTCACGCCACGGCAGGTCATGTGCGCCCAACCCTTGAAGTTCGCCGCGTTCTGCGTGGAGAGCTTCGGATCGAAACGCCAGATTTCTTTGCCGGTATCCGGATCCAGTGCAATCACCTGGCTGTGCGGCGTGCACACGTAGAGCATGCCGTTGACTTTCAGCGGGGTGTTTTCGGCGGTGGTTTCGCCCGGGTCGTTCGGCCCTGGCAGGTCGCCGGTACGATAAGACCAGGCTTCGACCAGTTTATGGGCGTTCTGCGGCGTGATCTGCGCCAGCGGCGAGTAACGGTCGCCGTGGGCGCTGCGGCCGTAGGAGTTCCAGTCGCCGTCCGGCATGGCCGGAGCGGTGTTGGTCATGCCCGGCACGCTGTCGCGGTCCAGTTGGCCTTTGATTTCACCCGGGTTGGTGAACTGGCTGGCCAGTGCCGTCGCGCCCGCGAGCACCACGGCGACGCTCAGCGCGCCCGTGCCCATCGGTGCCGCGCCGTTGACCAGCAGTGGACGGCGCAACCACGGCAGCAACATGACGATGCCCAGTCCGAACAGCAGCGACAGACGCGGCACCAGTTGCCACCAGTCGAGGCCGACTTCCCACAGTGCCCACACGGTGCTGGCGAACAGCACCAGTGCATACAGGCCCAACGCCGCGCGGCGAGCGGCGATCAGCAGCACGCCGCTCAGCGCCAGGCCGATACCGACCAGCAGGTAATACAGCGAGCCGCCGAGCATGCTCAGCTTGATTCCCCCGGCCAGCATGGCCAGGCCCATCAGCAAAAGCAGAATGCCGAGCAACGTCGGCAATAGACGGCTTCGACTCAAGGCACCATCAGTGCTCATAGTGTGATTCTCCGTGATGTTTCAAAGAGTCCCGCGCAAGTTCACTGTAGATGACGATCTTGCTGGGACATGGTTCAGATAAAACCGATTGGGTTGACGCAATCCCTTGTAGGAGCTGGCTTGCCAGCGATGGCGGTGTGTCAGCGGGCATGTGTGTCGACTGATACACCGCCATCGCCGGCAAGCCGGCTCCTACAGGGTTTTTGGTGTTTTTTAGAACGATGACTGGATCTTGATCCCGCCGATCAGCGCGTCATCTACCTCTTTCACGCCACCGGGATGACGGATGTATTGCAGGTTCGGGCGCACGGTCAGCCAGTGGGTGACGTGCACGCCGTAATAGAGTTCGGCGCTGTATTCGGTGTCCTGTGGCGGCAGGTAGGACGGATCATCGTAGTCGTAGACGGCGCGGGCCTGATTGGTCGCCTCGGCATTCTTGCGGTAAGCCGGGTTGACGTGGACGCGGGCCATGGCGAAACCGATGTCGTCCTTGACGCGGGCATTGAACAAGCCTTTGTAGACGACGCCGGCCTGGACGTAGTTGTCGATGGCATTGGTCTTCTTATCGTGCATCGTGCCGTTGGCGAACACGCTCAGGCCGCGTGAATGGTCGCTGGCGAGGCTGGTGACTTGTTGCTGAATGCCGAGCCACACGCCGTGCTTGCTCGATGCGCTGCGGTAGGCCTCGCCACTCAGGGCGGCGGGCTGGCCGTTGCTGTCCTTGTAGACGTCGGTGGCGTCGGCGTTGCTGTAGTAGTAACCGGCGCGGTATTCGCCCGGCAGACCGTTGAGCTTCGGCGTCCACACCAGCTCCACCGGCAGAACCGCGCCTTGGGTGCCGCTGCCACTGAGCTTGAATCCGTTGTCGCGATCAAGGTTTGACGGGTTCTGTTCATACACCCCGACTTGCGTGTACAGCTCGGGTGTCAGGTGATATTTGACGCGCATCGCCCATTGGCTCACCGGCCAGTTGTACCAAATGCCGCCCGCCCAGTTGCCGACCTGGGAACCGCAGAACGCCAGGTTCTGGAAGTCGCAAGGGAAGGTGTTGAAGTCCTCGCCTTCACCGAAACGGCCGACCTTGATGTCGAGTGTCTGATCAAAAAATTTCTGCTGATACCACATCTGCGTCAAACGCCAGGTCTGGCCACGCCCCCAGACTTCCTGGGCGGACGTGAAGCCGCCGACGCGCGGATCGTTGATGCGATCGTTGCTGATGTTGTTGCCACTGCGTTCGGTGAGCGTCAGCTGAAATTCGGCATCGTTCCAGCCGAGGATTTTCTGCAAGTCCAGATGCGTCCCAAGGGCAAACTGGTCGCTGTAGCGCGCCGTCCGATCGTTGTCGTAACCGCCATGCAGGTTGCTGCCCATTTCGCCTGTGTATTCGACCTTGAAGTCGTAGCCTTTCTCCGCGAGTTCTGTACGAGTGCCGTTCCAGTCGCCGAGCATCCACGGTGAATCGCTGTCGAACGCCGGTGCCGCTTGGGCGCAGGCGGCAACGCCTAGCGCGGTGAATCCACTGAGCAGATTCAGGGCATTTCGATGGGCAGCAGAAGTTAAGACAGCGCTGTCTCGCAAGCTTTTTACGTAAGGCATAAGGAAGAAATTCTTGATCTTTTTCTGGAAGTGATCGGGAAGTGCAGTCGATGGATGAAGCGTTTCAGCTAAGGCGGGCGCAAGGATAATGTTCTGTTACAAATAGAGAAAGGGCTTTTGCTGACATGCAGCTTTTCGGATTCGGTAACAGTGACAAAGGATCGCAGCCTTCGGCAGCTCCTACAGGGAATGCATTCCAATGCAGGCTGCGATCTTTTCCGTTTCACCTACATTTAACGTAAGGTGCGCGGCTTCCAATTCCCTCACTGCTCGAAGGCCCGGCATGACCGAACACAACATTGATCCGCTGCATGGCGTGACGCTGGAACAGATCCTCAATGCGCTGGTTGAACATTACGAATGGTCGGGGCTGGCCGAGCGTATCGATATCCGCTGCTTCAAGAGTGACCCGAGCATCAAGTCGAGCCTGACGTTCCTGCGTAAAACGCCATGGGCGCGGGAGAAGGTCGAGCGTCTGTACGTGAAGCTGATGCGCACCAAGCGTCCGCTCTGAACATGGTCAATCCGTCTGTGCGGCGTCGGTTTGTGGCGGTGGCGACCGTGCTTGGCTGGGCCGGATTGAGTATCCAGATGTATTTGATCTTCCACTCGCGCTGGACGCTGGAAGCGAGTCTGATCGGTGGGCTGGTCAGTTTCTTCAGCTTCTTCACTGTACTGAGCAACACCCTGGTGGCGACGGTGTTGACCTGTGAAATCACCTCTCGAGACTCGGCGGCGCGGCGCTGGTTTTTACAGCCCGGGGTCAGCAGTGCGATCGCCGTGAGCATCGCCGTGGTCGCCATCGCGTACAACCTGTTGCTGCGCCATTTGTGGCATCCCGAAGGGTGGCAATGGCTCGCCGATGAGTTGCTGCATGACGTGATGCCGCTGCTGTTTCTGGGGTATTGGTGGTGCTGCGTGCCCAAGGGCACTTTGCGCTTGGGACACATCCCGATATGGCTGATTTATCCGCTGGTGTACTTTGCCTATACGTTGTTGCGCGGACATGTGTTGGCGGTTTATCCCTATCCGTTCATCGATGTGGACAAGTTGGGTTATCCACAGGTGTTTTTGAATGCCGGTGGGTTGCTGGTGGGGTTTGTGGTGATTGGGTTGGTGGTGATCGGGCTGGATCGCTGGCGCGCCCGCTCTCTGTAGGAGCGAGCAGGCTCGCGATGGACGTCAACAATTACGCTTCGAGCCTGACGCCCCGCGGCGTTCTCAGGTTTTTCGCGAGCATGCTCGCTCCTACAGGTTGCTACTCCACGTCGCTGCTATCGAGCTTCCAGTATCCAGCCGCCTTGACGAACTGGTCGTCCAGCCCATGCTCATCCAGCAAGACCCGACGAATCTGCCGCGAAACCTTGCTCTCGGTCGCCACCCAGGCGTACAGGCTGCCAGCCGGCACCTGCATCTGGCGCACAGTGGTCAGCAAATGCTCTTGGCCACCTTCGCGTAGCACCCAGATCACATTGACCTGGGCAGCGCTGTGCAGCACTTGCTGCTCCTTGCCGTTCTCCACTTCGATGATCACCAGTGCACGCCGATTGGCCGCCAGGCCTTCGAGGCGCCGGGCGATGGCAGGCAGGGCGGTTTCGTCGCCGATCAGCAAATAACTGTCGAAGATGTCCGGCACGATCATCGAACCCCGTGGCCCGCCGATGTGCAGGAACTGCCCGGGTTGCGCCTGTTCCGCCCAGGTCGACGCAGGGCCGTCGCCATGCAGGACGAAGTCGATGTCCAGCTCCAGCGTGTCCAGGTCATAGCGACGTGGGGTGTAGTCGCGCATTTCAGGCATCGGACCGTTGGACTTGCCGGCACCGAGCACCATGGTGTCCAGTGCCGCCGTTTGCTCGGCGTTCTGCGGGAACAGCAGTTTGACGTGATCATCGGTGCCCAGGCTGACGAATCCCGCAAGCTCTGGTCCGCCCAGGGTGATGCGACGCATGCGCGGCGTCAGGTCAACCACTCGCAGCACTTCCAGGCGACGGCGTTTGATTTCGTGCATGACGCGGTGAATGGTTTGGGTCACTTCAGTCATTCAGCTTGCTCCTGAACGGGTTGAACGGCGGGGCCGTCGACAATGGCTTTGGCCGTGTTGTTGAGCAGGTCGCGCACCCGCAGGATTTCTTCCGGGCTCCAGCGTCCGTGATGTAGCTGTAATGCGTGGCGCAGGTTGTGCACCGCCTCATGAATTTCCGGCGGTCGATCATGCCCGCGCAACGAACGTTTGCTCACCTCGATGCGCATGCGCACGCCATCCAGCGCAACGGCTTGCTCCTGCAAGGAAAGACGTCCGGCGTCGGTGATTGTGTAGCGTTTTTTTCCGCCTTCGGCGTCGCCCTGGATCAACTCGCTTTCTTCGAGGAACGTCAAGGTCGGGTAAATCACACCGGGGCTTGGGCTGTAGGCGCCGTCGAACAGGCCTTCGATCTGGCGGATCAGGTCGTAGCCGTGGCAAGGCTGTTCGGCGATCAGTGCAAGCAGCAGCAGTTTCAAATCACCAGGGGCAAATACCCGCGGGCCGCGGCCACCGCGTTCGCGGCCGGGGCGTTTCTCGAAGCCGTCGCGGCCGTCGCCGTGTTCGCGGTGGGGGGAATGATGGTCTCTCATTTCGTCTTCTCTCGTCGTGTTTAGATACAACTTAAGATATATCTTATCGAGAGGGCAAGGGCTTCTGACCAACGGTGGGTGTCAAGCAGGTCAACGCGATGAGGGCTGAGCCCTGAAATCTACGAAAGCGAACAATTTTTAATTAGAGTAAAAAACCAGAAATTAGTGTTAACTCTCTAATTGCGAGTTTTGCACTATTGTTTGTTGGGTGTGTGGTATTGGTCTTACAGAAGTTGCTGTGGCATTGTGTTTTAGATGCGTAGTTTGTTATTGAGTTTGTAGTCTCTCTCTTACAGCTAAACAGTGACGTTTCCATTATTTCAGAATTCTTCCTGCCGAGTAGATCGTTCTTGGGCTACGTGGTTGTCGGAACTTGCCTGCTTACTTTCAAGAAGGAACGCCGGATCATTGCCGGCATTGAAAGTTCAACGTTGTCATCACGTGCTCGTGACACTTGATGCCAATCTTGAACCTTCAATGAATCGATCCTTTTAAAAAGACAGGTACTTAAATGATGTTCAAGAAAATCGCTTTCACCGCGCCTCTGGCAATCCTGGCACTGGGTTCTTCCATGGCCTTCGGTGCCGATGAATCCCGCCAAACCATCAACATTATCGCCAAAGTACCAACGACCTCTTTCTACGTGAGACCGAGCCCAGGGTTGACCGACCAGATTCAGGACATGAGCCCTCAGTCGGAAGATGGCGCGTTGAAAGATATCAACGGTCACTTCGATATGCGTGCTACAGGGGCCAAGATTGCTGGAAAGCTGATCAGCTCGCCAGTGCTTTACGCCATGAATAGCAACAAGCAAGTTCTGTTGAAGGTCACGGTAAACAATAAAGAAATGACGTTGACTTCGGAGGAAATTGTCAATGAGGCGGATTCGAACGATAATTTTCGTGCCTTGCTGAATATCACAACTAACACCGCTGGGCCGGTGGCGTCAGGTGATTACAGTGGTGATGTAAAAATGCTCTTTGAGCCAGTAATTACTTCACTCTAATTTTCCCATGTGATTCGTCGGGGCAATCCGCATTGGGTTGCCCCGATGGTGTTCACCTAGTTCGAAACCAGAGTACGTTTTCATGTTCCCGATGACACCCATCGCGGCCGCGCTTGCGCTGTTGTTTTGTGCCAGTGCACTCGCGGCACCCGATTCCGCTGCAACGACACCGCGGAGTCTGTTGGCCCAGGCCAAGGGATTGCCGGCCGATTTCGAGGAGCACTTTTTTGATGTGCCTTTGGCGGTACGTGTGGAACTCGATCAACAACCCTTGGGCGAAGCCATGGTGGTGTTGTCCCGAGATGACCGCATTACGCTGCTTGAATTTACCGATACCAGCGAAAACCGCTACGGCGCCCTCGAGCGTGAAAAGTGGGCGGGGTATCTCAAACAAGGTGTACCGCTGGGCAGTTGTGCAGGCTCATGCCCGGATCAGATGCTGGCGGTGCACTACAACCTGGAAAATTCGCTGGTTTCGATCCTCAGCGAAAACGCCGAGCGCGATCTGCAAGCCAAGCGTTTCCATGACCAGCCCTTGGGCGGCAGTACGGGTCTGATGCTGCGCAACCAGCTCAATCTCAACGGCGGTCAGGATCAAGACCTTGGCGGACGTTTTGGCCTTGAAGCCAGCGCCAGCCTGGGTAACTGGAGCCAGGCGCTCAACTTCCAAGTGGCGCGCCTCGGTGGCCCGGACGACAAGCTTTACCACGCGGTCCAGGAGCTTTACACCCAGCGTGAACTGCAAGGCAGTTTCCTGCGCCTGGGCTATTTCACGCCCAGTTCCGAAGGGCTGACCCGGCAACCCCGCTCGTTTGGATCAAGCCCTGACACGGCGGTCGGTCTGATGTATGGCAGCTCCGACAGTCTGGCGATCAACAGTCCGATGCCGAGTGTTTATCCGATCTACGTGACGGCCAATCGTCAGGGTTCGGTTGAAATTTTCCGTGACGGTCTGTTGATCAATACCCAATCGGTACCCGCGGGATTGCAGACCCTCGACACCCGGCCATTACCCGGCGGTATTTACGAAGTCGAAGTGCGCTTGATAGAAGACGGGCAGATCACCTCCACCACCCAGGAGTTGGTCTACAAACCCAACAACTGGCGCAACCTCGACGAGCGCTGGCGCTACAACCTGTTTGCCGGGCAGGAAAGCAAACTGCTCAGTAACTGGGACCAGCAGGAAAGTGGCAGTGCCACGGTCGGGGGCTCGGTCAATTACCTGATGCACCCGCGAGTGATACTCGGGCTGTCGGCACGGCAAGTTCGCGACAAGCTGCAATACGGCAGTTCCATCGACTGGACCCTCGCCGATCGGCTGAGTCTGTACGCCAACGTTTACCAGACACAGGACCGCGGAACGGGACTGGATCTGCAAAGCCTCTACAACTATGACTCGGGCAGCCTGGTCATCAGCCACAACCGCAGTTGGCTGGACACCACCCATTCCTACGACACCCTGCCTGACGGCACTCGGGTGAAGCAGCGCAACGTGTTTGTCGGCGAGACAAGCAATTCGTCCCTTGCGCTCAATCATCGACTCAGCAGCAAGAGTTCGATCAACGCCAGGGTGTCCCACAGCGAGGGCAACACCGAAGGCGTCGGCGTGGATCTGGGCTGGAGCCAGCGCACGGTGCTGTTTGGCAGCGACGCCAACTGGCGGTTGTCGCTGTTCGATCGTCCGGGCAGTTACAGCAGTGGCGATGAGCGCAATCGCGGAGTCGATTTGAGCATCAACCTGGCGCTCGGCGGGCCAGGTCAGCAGATCACTGGCAGCATCGGTTCCCGCACTGCCATTGAGGGTGGCCGCGACAACAATGCTTCGCTGGGCTGGCGCAAGGATCTAAAGGACCACGTGCTGCAAAGCGTTTCGGTGACCGCCCTGAGCGATACCTACGGATTGGGGATGTCCGGCCTCGGCACTTTCGGCACTGATGCGATCAATGGCGACGGTTTTATCCAGCGCTCCTCCTACAACGGCAACTTCACGGGAGGCTTGAACGTGGACAGTACGCTGGCGATTGGTGCACAAAAAATGGTGCTCACCAGCCAAGGCAACATGCGGGGCGCCGGGCTGATCGTCGACGTGGAGTCGGATGTCGAAGACGTTGTGCTGCGCGCCGACGATTTCAGTGGTGGCAGCGCAATTCTCAAGCCGGGACGCAATTTCATTCCGATCACGGCCTATCAGAACAGCTCCGTGGGCTTCGATTTTGAAGGCAACCATGCGCCGTCGGCCACCATCGCACCAGCGCGTACGCGCTATCACCTGAACAAGGGCGGCGTGGAGTACCGCAAGGTCACCGTGATGAAGACCCTGACCGTGCTCGGCCGGCTCATCGACAGTCAAGGAAATCCGCTCAAGGGTCATCACGTCATCAACCACGCCAGCCGTGGGGTGACGGAGGTCGACGGGTTCTTCTCCATGGAAATGAACGCCGGTGCACCGACGCTGGAAGTCCGTCAGGGCGATCAGTTGCTGTGCCAATTCCGCCTCGACGCGGACCGTCATCGCCGGGAAAACAATGTGTTGATGATCGGGGACCTGCGCTGCACGCCGGACACCCTGGCCGATGTAACTTCCACCGATCAGAAGGCGGGTTGAAATGATAAAAGAAATGGCCGTTTGGCTGGGGGTCACACTGGCGCTGTCAGCCTCTTCGGCACTGGCGGCGAACCAGCAGATTTTCGCGAAGTTTGCGCAAGATCCGTCTCGCCCCAACAAAAACGAATTTGTTAACACGACGCCCATCAGCGGTTATTGCGCGACTTACCCGGACCAATGCGCCCAATACAATATGTTCAGTATTCGGGTGCCAATGGGGTTTAAATCCAATCGCGAAATACGCCCCGGTGACAACGTTTCGATCAAGGTGCCGGCCAGCTGGCACAAGGCGACCGTCTACAGCAAGACTTCAGGACAAGCCGAAACAGTGGAAATACGGATCGTCGGTGTCGGCTCCGAGTATGTAGTCAGTAGTCCGGTCGACCAACTGACAGGCGCGCCGACCGTACGCGACGGGCATAACTGGCTATGGAGTACCAGTAGTTGGGCATTCGCACCGCCCCCCTGCCAAATCAGCGGTGTCGGGGCTTACAGCCCAACGAGGTACCGCTTTTTCTGGAAAACACCCATAGAGGCGGCGTGTACCAAGACTGCCCAGTACAACATACCGTCGTTGTCCTTCGAGACGCTCGATTTTGCCTATGAACTGCGTACCCCCAATCCCCTGGCCATGATCAATGGGCAATACACAGGCTCGCTGGCTTATACCGTCGGGTTTCTCGGTGACTTCGACTTCGGGCCGTTGATGATTGCTGATGACCGCAATCTCACCTTCGATTTCGTACTGGACGTGCAGCACACCCTCAAAGTTGATCTGCCACCGGGTGGCGACAAGGTAGCGTTGGAGCCAGAGGGCGGTTGGCAGCAATGGATCGACGGTGGGCGCAAGCCCTCCAGGATCTATCGTGAGCAAGTGTTCTACGTCTCGACCACGTCGCGCTTCAGCATCTGGATGGACTGTGACGGAGTGCGCGGGACATCCCTCTGCAAGCTGCGCAGCCCCAAAGGCAATGTCGCTAACGTGCAGGTGTTCTTGGACTTGCCTGACGGCATCGTCAATCGGAATGCATCGCCGGTGCGAAACGAACGCCTCTATTCCGGGAGGTGGACAGCGGGAGGGCCCTACCAGACTTCGCGGTACATCGATCGAAAACCCGGGACGCTGCGATTTGAGCTGTATGAGCCCGACATCGATACGTTACTGCTTCCCGGATTCACTGACACCTTCAGCGGCAACGTCACCCTCATGTGGGATTCAGATGCTTGAGAATCGGTGGCTGACCATTATTTTTTTATCGAGGTTGAAGACGATGAACCGTGTGTTTTTGCTGTGGGCACTCAGTATGTTTTGTGCAGGGGCCAATGCCGGTCCGCAAATTAACGTAGGCGCGGTGTACGACTATCTGGATGGCGATAAGAGCACGTACCTGAAACGGGTATTCAACGGCGGCGACAGCACTGCCTTCGTCAAGGTCAACGTGCTGGAAATCCTTTACGACGCTGATGGGAAACCCCGGGAAATTCCCGTGGAAACCTCGGCCGATGGCGCTTCACGCAATGGCGTCATGGCCAGCCCGGCGCGGTTGATCGTGCCAGTCAATGGGGTACAGGCCACGCGCCTGCTGTTCATGGGCGAGCGGGATCGCGAGCGATATTTTCGGGTGCGCTTTGTTCCGGTGATCCCGGAAAAGGAAGATGCCTTTGTGGTCTCCAACGAAGAGCGTGAAGACTACAAGGAGTCCCTTTCGGCCGGCGTCAATGTCATGACCGGTTTCGGCACGATCTTTTTTGTGCGGCCGACGGGGGCCCGTTTCGACACGGCCATTACTGAAGCCGATCACCGCTATGAGTTGCGCAACAACGGCAATACGGTGGTCGTTGTCGATGAATTCAAAAACTGTTCTTTGGCCAACGAAACGGACTGCGCACCGACGACCAAACACCATGTCATGGCGGGCCGGACATTTGGTTTCGATAAGGAAAAGGGACGTGAGTATGGCTTCACCCTGGTCGAGGGCGACAATAAGAAAAACCTGAAAATCGTCAGCCGATAACCCGGCTCTCCATTGCTGTTGTGGGTAAACGAACATGATCAAAAACGCAGTCATCATTGCGCTGGTGACAATCACTTCGCTGCCAGGCTCGTTGGCCTGGGGGGCTCGGGAAACACTTGTATTCGACGTGTCGCTGACCATTCCGAACCGTGCGTTTTACATCATGCCGGCGGAACCGGGCTGGATTCATCTGCCACAGACAATGATCTGGAACCACTTCAATGGGGGCTTCAATACGCTGACCCGATATTTCGTCGTGCGGCATGACAGCAGTGCGATTGAAGCGCGACTTGAAACGCCGCCCTATTTGTCCAACGGTTTTGCGAATCAGGACATACCGCTGCGGGTGACATTCAATGGCGTACTGGTCAGCACAGACATGACGCCGCGTGAAGTGGTATCGGCCCCTGAAGCGGCTGTAGGGAAACGGGTGGCGTTGCAGGTTGATGCGCTAAGACCGGAAAATGGTTTCCGGGGAGGAGAATACACGGGCAACGTCGTGTTGCTGTTCAACGCCAAGGTGCCGGAGGTCTGATGCGTGGATCTATGAAAAACACCCCGATGACATCAATCATCGGGGTGTCAGCGGGGGTTACTGTCCGGCTCTGCTCAGGGCTTCACGGGTCAGACTTCTCAACATGTTTTTTTCCTGGTAACCCAGGTCCACGAGAAGGCTTTCAAACGTTGTCTCGCTCATCGCGTCTTCGGTAAACACCAGTGTTTGCGCAATGGCCAAATCGTTTGCGAGCACCTTGAGCCGGTCGTTCAGCTCGGCGCGTTGGGTCTGCGTGAGTTCGGACGAATCGGCCCATTCAAGTTGCGTGGTTCGCAGGGTTTCAAGCTGCTCATACTGGCTCTGGTATAGACGCTTGTTGGTTTCGATGCGGATCGGGAATTTCTCCTTCAGGTATTGTTCCCAAAAGTCCTGCTCAAGCATTTTGTTCACCAGACCATCGCCTTCCTCCAGCGCCAGCACCGTATCGCAGGCTTGATCGATCATCGCGTCGGTCACGCCAGATACGGGGCGATACAGCATGCGCTCCGACTGCCAGGGCAAGCCGAGGCGCTGTGCCAATCCGGTCTGATAAGCCAGATAGACTTCGACATCGTCAGGATTGCCCTGGCGACCGGCAATGTCGGCGCGCGCGATGTCGTTCACGTGCTCCAGGCGTGCGGCGCCTTTGGCCAGGGTTACCAGTTTCTGCTCTCGTTGCGCAGCATCGGTGGAGTACGAACTCGCCTCTGAGGCCAGCACTTTTATCCCCATGTTGTTGAACAACTGTGCGCCCGCATCGGCACAGTCCACCGGCGCGATCGCCATAGTGAACAGTTCCTGTCGCAGCGGGGTATCGATCTGCACGGCATCGAGCATGCGCCAGATGCGTTGCAACAATTGGTCTCTGGCGTCACCGCCCGCACGGTAATCGGCCGAGTTTTTTGTCTCGAGCAACACGGTCATGAACCGCTCGGCCTGGGGTTCGTCAATCAGGTCCGACCAGAGGTTGGCCCGGTCTACGCCCCAGCCCGGTACATCGTTCCAGTGTGTGGTGCTGTAATTTGATGTGATCGTTGCCTCCATCGGGTTGTCGGCGGGCACGATCGGTTCAGGCGGCAGTGCGACCGACTGGCGGACTTGTTGATAGAGCACCTGATTGATATCCGACAGGTTGCTGACATCCAGGCGTGTACGGGCCACGACCCAGGCGTGTGCCGAGCCGGGCACCACGTCGGGGATCTGCTCCAGGGGATTTCCCCGAAGGTCCAGCAAGAAGCCGCGCGGCCGGCTTTTTTTGAGGGTGCCCTTGGGCCAGGAAGCGAGCCCGGTGTTTCTCACACCCACTACTTTCAGCCTCGGCATGTGTCCGATGTCCACAAGTCTGCCCAGTGGGTTCTCATCGAGCCTGAGGACTTCCAGTCGCGTCTGCTGTTTCAGCTTTTCTACATCATCGGCGTCCAGCACGATTTTGTTGTCACTCAATCGCAGTCGTTGGAGCCGGGGCAGATTGCCGATCTGATTCGGCAGTCGAGTCAGTTCGCAGCCTTTGGCGCTGAGCTCGTGCAGATTGGGAAAATCTTTCAAAAGGCCGGTCATTTGGAAGGAAAACAGAGTGTTGTCTAGCTTCAGTACAGTGACCTTGTCGAGAAACTTCTTCAGATCCGGGCGTTTTTTCCACCAGAGTTCCAGGTCAATCGAAAGCAGCTCTCGGGACAGGTCCAGTGAGTAGCTGTCCGGGTCGGCACGGTTGCCGAGTTCGGTGTTTTTGCGTGTGAAGCAATCCATGAGGCGTTCGCTGATATGAAGGCCACCGGCGTCCTGAAAGGACCGGCTACCAGGCCCCCAGCTATCCGGTTGTTGGTACTCCCAGCGATTGAGTATGACGCGCAACTCATCAAGGTCATCTTCATGCTGCTCAATGATCTTCAGCGGTTCACCTTTTGCGCTCAGGGCATCGGCGAATGCATCGACCTCGTGTTCACTGAAGTGCGGGTGGAGGTCCTGAATCCGCTCGTGCAGCGTTTGCCCATCTCTGCTGAGGCCGGCACCGCGCACCAGCAACATCGTTTCACGTTCGCCAATCGGGCGAAGGGGAGGACGGGCGAGGACGGTCCGGCGCTCGCTTGGCGGCGCGGTTTTGGCGATGATCCATTCCTTGAACATTTCGGCATCACCGGGTTTGTAGCCCAGTGCGCGACGTTGGTCGGTATTCAAGGCGTGCAGCACTGACTCGAAGAGATTGTCGGCCCCATGCAGGCGCTGGTTCGAGGCGCCCCACACGGTGTACTGAGCCGATTCGTCGCGCACCAGGATCCTGAGCAGGCTTGAGTCCTCGGACCCCGCGCTGCAACGCAGTACGCCATCGACCGTGTCCTCACGGATCTCGATGCGCAGATCAGCAAAGGTGTCGGTATGGATTCGCAAGGCGCCCAGCACCAGGCGTTCGGTGTCGATGTTGGTCAATGCATCGTGGTACAGCCCTTGGGCGGCCCGAACCGATTGTGTTTCGAACTGAAGTTCCCGTGCCTGGGTTTTCAGGCGCATCGACAGGTGATGTTGCTCTGCGATTCGCTGGCGCTCCGATACGGAGGCGCCGGCCAGGATCTTTTCCGCAATGTTGCCTGGCAATTCGGGGAAGTCCAGGAACAACAAAGCCGTCTCGGGTTTTAGCTCGGCAGCGGCGTGTTCGGCCGTCAAGTCGAGGCGTTGCAGAGTATCGACCAGCAGCGGTGGCGGTGGCGCATTGTCCACATGAACCCTGCGCAGTTCGGCTTCGTCGGTGCCGCTGATCTGTCGAACCTGTTCCAGTTGCACGTCATTGAAAGCGTCGGTGGTATGGCCCAGACGCCGCATCAGCGTCGGGCCTTGCCACAGGCGCGGGTTTTCGGTTTCTGCAACCCAGGCGCCATGACCGTTGTGTTTCAGTCTCGGCGCATAGGCATCGGGCCGTTGTGGATGTTTGATGCGATGCTGCCCGGTGACAGGATCGTTATCCACTACGAAATGCTGGTCATCCAGGCGCACGATGCGTTGTCCCTGGTGCTGGTAGATGCCCGATGCATCGGGTTTGGCGTCAGTGGGCAGGGCAGTTTGCAAACGTTGATACGGTGCCAGATCGGGGTTCCATAATCGCCTCTGGCCACCGGGGATATGCACCGGCTGCAACCCCTCGAAGAACGGGGAGAGTTTCGCCTGCACGACTTTGCCTAGCGCGGCACCCCCAGCAAATGCCCCTAGCTGAACAACGCTCTGCAATACATTGATGGTTTGCTCAGCGGCGTCTGCCCAACGTCCCTCGGCCAGATCGACGATCCCTTCGACAACGTCACTGGTCAATTGATAAGCGGTGTAGGCCAACATCAATTCGCCCAGTCCAGGTAGTAAAGGCGTTGCCACCAGCAACGCGGCGTTGAGAATGTCCGAGAGTATTTTTTCCAGGTTGTCCCACCAGGCCCACCGGGCCATGCGGTCGGCATACTCGGTGGGAATGGCGATTTCCCGGGCATCGTTGAAAATCTTGTTGAGTTTTTGCTGGTAAAGATATGGCCAGAGGTTGCCGGTGAAGCGTGTCTGACGGTCCTCTTCAATTTTCGAAAGAGCAAATTGCAGGCCCGGTTTATTCACAGGCGTTTCGCGCCAACTCGGCAAACCGGATCCAGATGGGACGGGCTGCCATTTCACCGTGCTCAATCGGTCGTTCAACCCGGCGAAAAAATGCCCGCGTTGCTGATGGGCGACGAACTGACTGAAAAACTGTTGATAACTTTCGGACGCCTTGCCTGAGGTATCGCGCAACTGTCGTGTCAGTTCGGCCATGAACTCAAGGGATGACGGGTATTCCTTGAGGGGATGTTCCGGGTCGTTTGGCACATACACGATGACAGGTACGGGTTTGCCGCTGGTCTGCAGTTCGGCGGTGATCACGACAATGCCAGTCAGTGCCGCATCCATCATCCACAGGGTGTGATAACCGACGGGTTTGCCGTTCCATTGCAGATCTTTACTGTCGTACAGCATGCCGAGGACGACATCGTAGGCTTGCGCGCTGATGTCCTTTTTAGCCAATGCCATTTGTGCTGCAACCGCCAGTGCGCTCTTCTGGCTGCGGATGACTTTGAATTGCAGGGCACTTTGCGCCACGCCGTCTTTTGGCTTCAGGCAATCGTTCAGATGCTTCTGGTATTGGGCGCCAATATCCAGCTCCCTGCACAGCGCGATGAACTGAGTGATGGTGATTTTTTGCCTGAGCGGTTCAACCCGAAAATGACCCCGGGCGTCGGGTCGACTGATGAATTCCGAGTCGACGGTATAGGTTTCGCTGTTGGCAAAGTTATGCAGTGCGGCATCCAGCAGGGATTTTTTGAGGCTTTTGACACCACCCTTGACGTCGTGAACCCACCAGGGCGTTTTAGCGGGCGCGTAAAGGCACAGCCAGGTCTCGTTGACATCGACGTCGACGCCATACCGTTGCACCAGAGCCTGGCGCAACAGCGGCTCGGCGAAGGTCTGGAGATCTTGCAAACCACTGAGCATCCGATCTACCGCGTTCTGCTCGGTCCAGTGGTTTTCGTTCAGTTTTTTCAGAATTTGGTGCTGTGTATCCGACACGTCCTTTTGCCAGGAAAATGTGTCCAGGCGAGCGCTTTTCAAATCGACGATGCGTCGGGGAGTTGCTTGGGCCAGCCAGGTTGGGAGCGCGTTTTTGACGTGTTCGTAATGAATACTTTTATCGGCAGGGGAAACCAGGTCCGGCTTCACAAGCGTCAGGGGAGAATTGGGCATTGCATGATCGTCCATTGATCAAAAGTGGAGCGATCAGACTAGGTAAGCAGACTCCCCAAAAAAAGCGCAAATACAGGTTCGGAAAACGGCTGAATCCGCTCCGAACCTTTCAAAATTCAAGAGTGAAAAATACATAGTTACCGCATGCTCGCGGTTTTCTCTTGGGTTAGCGCAGCGCCGTCGTGGTTGCCGGATTGCACATCGTGTGCGTACCCGGTTGCAGGTATGGCGTCAGTATCGGCGCCATGCCTTTGAGCACTTGCACGGGCAATGCCGAGGTAAAGGTGAAGCTTTCAGCCGAGCGCCCAGGCACGAAGGCGGTCAACGTACCGAAGTGGTTATCACCGATGTAGAACACGAAGGTGGCCGTGCGGTTGAGCGATTTGGAACTGAGGATCCGTCCACCCGAACCGACGGCCTCGATGCGGTTGTCACCGGTACCGGTCTTGCCACCCATGGCCAGCGGCGTGCCGTCGGGCAGTTTGAAACTGCCGGCAACGCGCTTGGCGGTACCTGCATCAACCACTTGCGAAAGCGCTTCGCGCATCGCCGTCGCCACTTCAGACGGCATGACTCGCTTGCCGACATCCGGGTCGTTGATCAGGCTGGTTTCATAAGGCGTGGCAGCGGCGAAATGCAGGCTGTCGATACGCAAGGTCGGCATGCGCACGCCGTCATTGAGAATGGTGCCGATCAATTCAGCCAGTGCGGCAGGGCGGTCGCCGGAGCTGCCGATGGCGGTTGCCAGCGACGGCACCAGGTGATCGAACGGGTAGCCGACTTTCTGCCAACGCTGGTGAATGTCGAGGAATGCTTCGATCTCCAGCATGGTGCGAATACGGCTATCGCGAGCACCCTTGTGTCGGCTCTTGAACAGCCAGCTGTAAACCTCCTGACGTTCAAACTGGCTGGCTTTGACGATGTCCGGGAAGGTGGCGTCCGGGTGATTGAGCAAATAGCCCATCATCCACAGGTCCAGCGGGTGGACCTTGGCGATGAAGCCCTGATCCGGCAAATCGTAGGCACCGGGACTGTAGGCTTGATAAAGGCGTACCAGACGCTCGTCGGTGAGCTTTTCTGTCAGTTTGGCTCCCGTGAGGTGCGAGCGTACAAAGGTATTGAAGGTTTCCTGTTTGGCCTGTGGCAGCAGGTAACGGTGTACGGCCGCCAAGCGGATCGGCGTCGGACGCATGCTGTCGAGGAAGGTTTCGAGCCGGTCCTGAGTGTCCTTGTTTTTGTACTTCTTCCAGAACTTGAGCAGAAATGAAGTGCCCTCGCGGTCGGCAAACGAAGCCAGGTATTCCTGGCGCCGAGGGTCGCGGTCGTCCTTGAGCAGTTCGGCGCTGTTGTTGGGGCCGGAGTAGGTGGTGTAACGCACCAGGTCGCGCATCAGGCGAATGAATGGCAGGTTGATCGACTCGCGCAGGGCGTCGCGCAGGGTCGGTATGCGGCCGTTGTCTTCCTTGCGGAAGTTATGGAATACATGCAGGCCGCCGCCAGTGAAAAACGCTTCGCCGGGGCTGGCCGAGTATTTGCGGTCCAGCGCGGCCCCGAGCAGGGTCGGCAGGCTGCGGTCCTTGTTCTCGATCATGTAATCAACGACCCAGCGACTCAGGCGGTCCTGATCCGGCACTTCGGCTTTCTTCAGCTCCGGAACGCTCATCTGCGCGTATTTATCGTGCAGTTCGGCAATGATCTGCAGATAGGTCGTCATCACCCGCATCTTGGCGGTGGAGCCCAATTCCAGTTTGCTGCCTTCGTTGATATCGAACGGCTGGTCGGTGCTGTCGGTTTGCACCCGCACCCGCGAGCCGTCAGGGGTCAGCTCGAACAAGGTAAAACTGTAGCGGACCTGGGCGGTGCTGGTGGGGGTCAGCAGGCGTTCACCCATCAGGCCGATTTCTGTTGCAAAAGCCGGGTCCGCGAGCTTCTTGAGGTACTCGGTGGCCTGGGTTTGCAGTTCGCCTTGCAGGGTACTGGTGGCTGACAGGTCAAGACGGTCGAGGTCGTACAGCGGACGGTTGAGCATGCCGGCCAGACGACTGCGCGCCACGCTGATGCCTTTGTTGGTTTCGATCGGTTGGATGGTCGGCTGGGTCGCCCAGTCGCGATAGGTCACTTTGCTGGCCAGGGCGGCGGCGGCGAATTGAGCGTCGATCACACCATTCTGTGCCAGCAGGCGGATGTGGCTGTCGGTGAGTTCGGCCAGTTCATCGTGGCCCTTGGTCAAGTAGTGAGAAGGACGACGCTGGGCGATCATTAACGACAGCATTTCGCGCAGGGCCAGGCCTTTTTCTGCCAGGGTTTTTGGATCCGTCGCGGTGCTGGACAGGCGTTCGTTGGCCTTGTTGAAGTCGGCGCCGTACCACACGCGCAACCCTTCGGCCATGCCGTGCACTTCGCCATGCCCCGGTACGGCCGACAGGGGAACGCTGTTGAGGTAATCGCGTACCACGTTCTGCCGGGCTTCGAGGGTTTGCGGCCCGGCTTGATAGGCGCGCACGGTGGCGGAAATCATCTGGCGTATTTTCTCGGCGCCATTGACAGTCAGGCCATCGGGCGAGTGCCGGTATTTTTCCAGTTGCGTCGCCAAGGTGCTGCCGCCCGCGGATTGGCCGGGGATGTGCAACATCTTGGCGACCTGGGACCATGCCGCCATGCCGAATCGCGGCCAGTCCACCGCCGGGTTGGCCAGAGGCTGTTTGGGATCGAGCAGGAAGCGGTTCTCGATGAACAGCAAACTGCTGACCACCACAGGCGGAATCGAGGCAAAGCTTGAGTAAAGCTGTTGCGGGTAGTTGTACTGGTACAGCGGCGCCGCCTTGCAATCGGTGATCGACAGGCCGGCCTGGATTTTCTCTGAATACGGTACGAACAGGCCCTTGCCGCTGTAGTCCATCAGGGCAGGGGAGAAACGGGTTTGCGCTTCAACGACAAAATCGCGCTTGATCAAGCGCGGCAGGAATTCGTCCAGCGAGCTGTAGCCCAGACGCCGGTCAAATGGGCCGTCACCCGGATAACGGATCGCATCGCTGGGACCGGGTTTGAGTTCATAGTTGAGCGACGCGGCATATTTGCTGACTTCCCGGGCCTGAAACTTCGAGGTGCGCATCTCCCTCGCGGCGGCCAGCCCCACGACAATCGCGATAATCAACAGCAAAAGCCAGAACGCTCCCCATCCGTGTCGGCTGCGACGGGGTTTTTCAGGTGTTGGCGCTTCATCCACTCGTTCAGTCGGGACCACGGTTTTACTCGAATCGGTTTGCCACAAAGCGCCCATAGTCGACTGATCCATTCACGCAGATTGATCGGACTTGTCTGAAGCTTAGACGGTGGTTGGCGATGGGGAAAAAATTGTGTGGTGGAAAATGACGGGTTTTTGCCGTTTTTTGTGGCGAGGGAGCTTGCTCCCGCTGGGTTGCGAAGCAGCCCCAATGATTTTTGCGATTGGTCTGATAAGTCGGAGCAGCCGGTTTTGCGCCTGCTGCGCAGGCGAGCGGGAGCAAGGGGGTAAGTCTACAAATCGGATTCATAGCCAGCAGGCATCCCAGAGCGGGTAGTCGCCGATTTTTACCACCAACCCTGCCCTCAGGGGATTGGCAATAATGTAGCGGGCGAAAGGAAGCAGATCCTCGCCATCGCGGATGGCTCGGTCGTGGTAGCCGGTTTGCCAGAAGGCTCCTCTTTGGTTCAGGGCGTGGTTGATGGTGAGTGTGCTACGGGATTTGATTGACTGCATGAGTTGCGCCAGCGATCGCTGTTCAAGCTGTACCAGCCAGTGAAAGTGGTCCGGCATGATGACCCAGGCCATTGAGTTGACGCTTTTTTGTTCTTGAGCCCGTCGAAACTCATCAACCAACAGTCGCCCAATCCGCCAGTCGCCGAAAATTCGGCGGCGTTGATGCACTACCACCGTAATGAGATAACCCCGTCCCGATTCCGAGTAACGTCCACGCCGCAGCAGGTGTGAGTTTGGATGTGGAGGCATTCCGTTGCGTCCTTGAAGTGTTGTTTGAACACGTTAGCGCCTCGTTTTCCTACGTGAATCCGCAATTGCTGAGTGAAATTTCCCTACACGTTGACGAATCCAATAGCGCCGAAGTGCTTCTGTGGCGAGGGAGCTTGCTCCCGTTCGGCTGCGCAGCAGTCGTAAAGCGGTGTGTCTGAACCCATCAAGGCGGCCTGATCTCAGGGACTGCTTCGCAGTCCAGCGGGGGCAAGCCCCCTCGCCACAGGGGTTGGCTGGAAAGGCCTGGTTTAGACATCTCGATGGGGTAAATACGGCTTTGGCAGGGGCATGACGATGCACCATTGTTGTGCAATACTCGGCGCCGTTTTCCCACTGATCTTGAGGGTAATTCCTACAAGACGAGTCTGCCCACGAAGCAGATTCGGTTTCGGGAAGCGCTGGCTTATCGGTCAGCGCTTCACCACTTGGTGGTCATATCCAATAACAAGACGAGGTTGTCCCCCATGCCTACCGGCAATCACTTGCCCCATGGCGAGACCGCTCAAGGCGGCCCGCTCAAACGCGAACTCGGCGAACGGCATATTCGCCTGATGGCACTTGGCGCCTGCATCGGCGTCGGCCTGTTCCTCGGTTCGGCCAAGGCTATCGAAATGGCCGGTCCGGCCATCATGCTGTCCTACATCATTGGCGGTCTGGCGATCCTGGTGATCATGCGCGCCCTTGGCGAAATGGCCGTGCACAACCCGGTCGCCGGCTCGTTCAGCCGTTATGCCCAAGACTACCTCGGCCCATTGGCCGGTTTTCTGACCGGCTGGAACTACTGGTTCCTGTGGCTGGTGACCTGCGTTGCGGAAATCACTGCGGTGGCGGTGTACATGGGCGTCTGGTTCCCCGATGTACCCCGCTGGATCTGGGCCCTCGCGGCACTGATCAGCATGGGCTCGATCAACCTGATCGCGGTCAAGGCCTTCGGTGAGTTCGAGTTCTGGTTCGCCCTGATCAAGATCGTCACCATCGTCGCCATGGTGTTCGGCGGCATCGGCGTTATTGCTTTCGGCTTCGGTAACGACGGTGTTGCGCTGGGCATTTCCAACCTCTGGACCCACGGCGGCTTCATGCCTAATGGCGTACAAGGCGTGCTGATGTCCCTGCAAATGGTGATGTTCGCTTACCTGGGCGTCGAGATGATCGGCCTGACCGCCGGTGAAGCGAAGAACCCGCAGAAAACCATTCCGGATGCGATCGGCTCGGTGTTCTGGCGGATTCTGCTGTTCTACGTCGGTGCGTTGTTCGTAATCCTGTCGATCTATCCGTGGAATGAAATCGGTACCCAGGGCAGTCCGTTCGTGATGACCTTCGAGCGACTGGGCATCAAGACCGCGGCCGGTATCATCAACTTCGTGGTGATCACCGCGGCATTGTCGTCGTGCAACGGCGGCATTTTCAGCACCGGTCGCATGCTCTATAGCCTGGCGCAGAACGGCCAGGCCCCGGCCGGTTTCGCCAAGACTTCGAACAACGGCGTACCGCGTCGTGCGCTGCTGCTGTCGATTGGCGCCTTGCTGCTGGGCGTGCTGCTCAATTACCTGGTGCCGGAGAAAGTCTTCGTCTGGGTGACGGCGATTGCCACCTTTGGCGCGATCTGGACCTGGGTGATGATTCTGTTGGCCCAGCTCAAATTCCGCAAAGGCTTGAGCGCCAGCGAACGTGCCGGCCTGAAATACCGTATGTGGCTGTACCCGGTCAGCTCCTATCTGGCGCTGGCGTTTCTGGTGCTGGTGGTCGGCCTGATGGCGTACTTCCCGGACACCCGCGTGGCGCTGTATGTGGGGCCGGCGTTCCTGGTGCTGCTGACGGTGTTGTTTTATGTGTTCAAGCTGCAACCGACCAATGCTTCGCAAGGTGCGGTGCGTTCGGCTTCGTAAGCGGTAACGCGTGAAATGAAAAAGCCCCGGCGATTGGCCGGGGCTTTTGCATTTTAAAGATCAAAAGATCGCAGCCTGCGGCAGTTCCTACAGGGGAATACGATCAGCTTCTGTAGGCGCTGCCGAAGGCTGCGATCTTTTACTTGTCTGGTTCAACCGCTTGTTGAATTCCAGCCACGCCGCCAGCAACGCCATCAGACCGGCGCCCACCAGCGCGGTGAAGATCTGCATGGCGAAGGCATCATCGGTCAACGCGTTGATCATGTCCGCCAAAGGCGCCAACAACACACCCAGGCAGAAAATCTCCAACGAAAAACGCCCCATGCGGCAGCTTTGCTGCGCCAGCCAGTTTTGCGTCCAGCCGTTGTCGGGCAGCAGTTTCGCCGTGACGTAGGCCAATGCGAGGAAGTGCATCAGGCGCGCGGGAGACAAGTCGGTCTTGCTGATGGGGTACAACAGATTTCTCAGGCTGGCTGGCACCACGGCATCGTGGATTTCCGGCCAGCGCCAAAGGACGGTCAGCACCCCGGCCAGTACGGCATAAACAGCTGCGCCAACAAACAACGGCTGGCGCAATAGTGGACGAGACTCGGGCAACACTGGACGCTGTCCATGAATCGCGGCCGCGCCACCGAGTACGAACAACAGCTGCCAGGCCACGGGGTTGAAGTACCAGACGCCATCTTTGATCGCGGCCAGATTCCAGCCCGCCAACGGCACCATCAAGTACAGCGCCAATGACATGGCCACCACCATCCACGCTTGACGTACCAGCAACGGCAACACCAGCGGCAGACCCGCCAGCAGCACGATGTACAGCGGCAGCGGGTCCATCAGGTTCGGTTTGAAGCGCAGCAGCAGTTCATCGATCAAGGCTTGCTGCGGGTTGCTGATGAAGTGGTGCATGCCCATTTCTTCGACCAGGTCGCGGGTTTCCACGTGGCTGTTGGCGAAGAACACAATGCCCATCAGCATCGCCAGCAAAAAGATGTGGACGACATAGAGCACCCAGGCACGGCGCAGGATTTTCACGCAGGCGATGAGCAATCCTTCCCGCGCCAGGACTTTGCCGTAGGCCAGCACCGCCGCGTAACCGGCGAGGAATACGAAGACTTCGGCGGCATCGCTGAAACCGAAGTTGCGAAGGGTGATTTGTCCCAAGGGATTGTGGGGCACGTGATCCCAGAAAATGAAGATCAGTGCCAGACCACGAAAGAAGTCGATCCGGTGATCGCGCGTTGACGTCATGTCGGCAGGCTCGTGAACGGCTGATGAAAAGGATTGGTCGCGAGCGCACTGAGTAGGCGCGCCATCGGCGGCGCGCAGGGTGGCGTGATTCGCGGGCAATTGCAAAGTCGGGATATTACCGGATGTCTCTGCCATTGCCTCAACGTTTGACCGCCGGTCTGAAAGGCCGCTTTATCTGCGATTTCTGACAGTAGACCAGCTCAAATACTTATGTGTGCAGCGTTCTGAAACGGGAGCATTCATGAGAAGGGTATGGAAAGGATTGTCCAGCTACACGGTCATCGGGGTCGCCAACACCCTGATCCACTGGCAGATCTTTTTTTTGCTGAGCGTGGCGGCAGGCCTGCGTCAGGCTATCAGCAATCTAGCGGCCTTCTGCGTGGCCGCTTCGTTTTCCTTTTACATGAACGCGCTCTACACCTTCGACGCCAAGGCCTCGGTCGCCGGTTACGTGCTATTTATTACTGGCATGGGCGCGTTGAGCCTGGGCGTTGGCCATGCCGGCGACGTCTGGCGTCTTCACGGCTTGCTGACGGTGGCTCTGTTTTCCGCGTTGAGCCTGGTGTTCGGCTTCCTGTACTCCAAGTACGTGGTCTTTCGCGAGCACGATGCATGAAGGTTTCGCTCATCGTCCCGGTGTTCAATGAAGAGCAGTCGATCAACCTGTTTTATCAGGCGGTTCGACGCGAGTTGCAGCTCGGTGACATCGAAGTCGAGATTGTGTTCATCAATGACGGCAGCACCGATCGAACGGCGGAGCAGGCCACCGCCCTGGCCCAAACCGATGACCAGGTGGTGCTGATCAATTTCTCGCGCAATTTCGGCAAGGAGCCAGCGCTGTTCGCGGGCCTGGAATACGCCAGCGGCGATGCGGTGATCCCGATGGACGTCGACCTGCAGGATCCGATCAACGTCATCCCGCTGTTGATCGAACAATGGCGAAAAGGCGCCGACGTGGTGCTTGCCAAGCGCCGCAGCCGATCCGCCGACGGTTACCTCAGGCGCCACAGTGCATCGATTTTCTACCACGTGCTCAATCGCATCGCGTACACCCGCATCGAAGAAAATGTCGGGGACTTCCGGCTCATGGATCGCAAGGTCGTGAACGTGATCCGCTCTTTGCCCGAGCATCAACTGTTCATGAAAGGCGTGCTCTCGTGGGCCGGGTTCAACACCGTGGTGGTGGAATATGAACGGGCCGGGCGAGTGGCGGGCAGCAGCAAGTTCAATGGCTGGAAACTGTGGAACCTGGCGCTGGAAGGCGTGACCTCGTTCAGCACCGTGCCCTTGCGGTTATGGACGTATGTGGGGGGCGCCGTTTCGATCTTTGCTGTGTTGTATGCGGTGTACATGGTGCTGGACAAGATTTTCTTCGGCAACAGCGTTCCCGGTTACCCGTCGCTGATGACGGCAATCCTGTTTCTTGGCGGCGTGCAACTGATCGGCATCGGCATCCTCGGCGAATACATCGGACGCATCTACATCGAAGCCAAGCACCGGCCGCGCTACGTGGTCAAAGACATTGTCGGCGGCAAAGACCGGGTCGAGCCCTAGCATGGGCCGGTTCAGCGACTTTTTTATTCGTGAACTGGGGCGACGCCAGGTCTGGTGTTTTTTTCTGCTGGCGACCCTGGTCTATGCGTTGCCGTTGATCCTTGCGGACTTCCCCTACATCGATGACAACTGGCGCTCGCTGTCTGCGGGCATGGCCTGGGCCGAGCAGGGGCGATTGTTTGCCCAGTTGTTTTTCAACGTACTGACGTTCACCGATGCGGCGCCGAACATCTTTCCGCTGCCCTTGTTGATCGCCACGCTGGCCATGGCTTCGGCGCTCACCAGCCTGACCTTTCATTACTTTCGCCAACCGACTATCGCCTGTTGCCTGGTGTTGTTGCCCCTCTGGTACAACCCGTTCTTCCTGCAGAACCTGTCCTATCAATACGACGGCGCACCCATGGCATTAAGTGTTGTGGCGGTGATGTATGCGATCACCTTTCGTCATCCCAGGCGCAGCGTGCAATGGCTGGTGCCGTCCTTTCTGATTGCGTTGGCATTGGGACTTTATCAGGTGAGCCTGAATGTGTTTCTGGGGCTGTGTTGCCTGGAGGTATTGCGGGCTGCACACGACAAAACAGCCTGGTCGCAATGGCCCGGTCTGATCGGTTGGAAATTCGCCCAAGTGCTTCTGGGCTGGCTGATCTACTGCGTCAGCGCCTATCCGTTCATGGGCTCAAGTCGAACGCTATTGCTCAATTGGGCGGCGTCCCCCTGGCTGCAGATCCACATCAACATCGCCCGGGTGCTGGAAAAAGTCGTGCTGCTGTTTCATGGGGGGTTGGTCTGGGTCTTTGCCGGGCTGTTGTTGTGCGCCGTCGCCGGTGCTATTCGCCTCGGTTTGATGGTGGTGCAGCGCGAAGACAGTCGTGCGAAAAAATTTTTGATCGGCCTGCTGTGTTTGCTGACCGTGCCGGTCGTGGTGCTGTTGGTGTCGGGTGTGGCGTTGTTCTTTCGCGACTTCAACGAAGGCGCCAGAACCCTGATGGGGTTTGCTGTGTTGCTGGTGCTGCTGTTCTACCTGAGTTATCTGGCGTTGGCGTCCGTGCATGAGCGACTGCCCTTGTTGTTGGTCGTGCCGCTATTGGCGATGCTGTCGCTGTCGTTCGCGTACGGGCGAGTATTGACCGTGCAGAAAACCTTCGCGACCAGCGCCTTGTTCAACCTTGAACGAGACATCGCCAGCCGCCCGCTACTGCGTGACGCCAAGCGCATTTACCTGTCGGTGAGCTATTCCGATCATTGGTTGGCGGGCGCGGCCGGTTCGTTCAAGCAGATGCCGGTGTTGCATTATTTGCTCAATATCGACTTTTACATGCTGGCGGAAAACCTGCCGAAAGTCGGCATCACCAACGTGGTCGCGGAGAAGGACCGGCGCAACGCCACACGCGTGGGTTATCAAGGTTATCCGGCGCTGGTGGAGAGCCAGTACTACCGGATTTTCCTGATTGGTGATTACGGCTTCATCGTGATGAAAGAACCGGCCCCGATCAAATCATTGCGCTGGTGAGCGCAAGGCAGAGCCGTCGGAGTTCATGCCGCAGCCTCCTCGTTGGGCTCGAAACTGTCCGCCCGCGCCATCTGCCACATCCGCGAATAGAACTCGCCGCTCACTTCCCCGCTGAGTAATTCGCCGGGTTTGAGGAACACGTGCAGTTGCGAGAACAACTTGATCTCGGTCGCCGACATGCGTCGCACCAGATGCTTGGCCGACAGTTGTGAAGGGTGGTCGAGGCCGGCGGCGGCAAGCATTTCCGCCAAAGCCTTGAGGGTGTTGCGGTGGAAACTGAACACCCGCTGAGCCTTGTCCGGCACCACCAGGGCCCGTTGGCGCAGATTGTCCTGGGTGGCGACGCCGGTCGGGCATTTGTTGGTGTGGCAGCTTTGCGACTGGATGCAACCAATGGCGAACATGAAGCCACGTGCGGAGTTGGCCCAGTCGGCACCAATGGCTAAAACACTGGCAATGTCGAAGGCGCTGACGATCTTGCCGCTGGCGCCGAGCTTGATCTTGTCCCGCAGGTTCAGGCCCACGAGGGTGTTGTGCACGAACAGCAGGCCTTCGCGCATCGGCACGCCGATGTGGTCGGTGAACTCCACGGGGGCGGCGCCGGTGCCGCCTTCCTTGCCGTCGACGACGATGAAATCCGGAAGGATGCCCGTCTCCAGCATGGCCTTGGCGATACCCATGAACTCCCACGGATGGCCGAGACAAAACTTGAAGCCCACCGGTTTGCCGCCGGACAGTTCGCGCAGTTGCTGGATGAAATGCATCATTTCAATCGGTGTCGAAAACGCGCTGTGCCGCGATGGCGACACGCAGTCTTCACCCATGAGAATGCCGCGGGTGTCGGCGATTTCCCGGGTGACCTTGTGCTTGGGCAGGATGCCGCCGTGGCCGGGCTTGGCGCCTTGGCTCATCTTGATTTCGATCATCCGCACCTGAGGCGTTTGTGCCTGCGCAGCGAAACGCTCCGGATCGAATCGGCCGTCGGCGGTGCGGCAGCCGAAGTAACCGCTGCCCAGTTCCCAGGTCAGGTCGCCACCGTGCTCGCGGTGATAAGGGCTGATGCTGCCCTCGCCGGTGTCATGGGCGAAGTTGCCGAGTTTGGCACCCTGGTTCAGCGCGCGAATCGCGTTGGCGCTGAGTGAGCCGAAACTCATGGCCGAGATATTGAACACGGACGCCGAATACGGTTGTGTGCACTGCGGGCCACCCACGGTCACGCGAAAACTGCCCGGGTCGCTCAGCGGTGCCGGGCGCATGGAGTGGCCGATGAATTCGAAGCCCGACTGGTACACATCAATCAAGGTGCCGAAGGGTTTGTCGGCGGATTCGTTCTTGGCCCGGGAGTAGACCAGCGAGCGCTGTGCCCGGGAGAAGGGCAGGGCGTCGCTGTCGGATTCGAGCAGGTACTGGCGGATCTCCGGGCGGATGCCTTCGACCAGATAGCGGATGTTGCCCAGGATCGGATAGTTGCGGCGCACCGCGTGAGGGCTTTGCAGCAGGTCGAACAGCCCTATGAGGCTCAGTACGCCGGTGACGGCAGTGATCGGCCAGAGCCAATCGTGTTCAAGAAAGGGCAGGCTGGCGAGGGTGAAGATGACGCAGACGGCAAAGAAGGCGTAGCGGCTCAGGAGTGACAGGCTCATACGGTTTCCTTGGGTTCGGACTCAATAAATTTAGCGATACAAAACACTGTGGGAGCGAGCCTGCTCGCGAAGGCGATTCCATGTTCAACGTAGATGTTGACCGATACTCAGCATTCGCGAGCAAGCTTGCTCCTACAGGAAAGCATTTCAATGTTATGTCAGGATTTAGTGCCCGGAGGAAACCTAAACAATGTGAAGGTCTGTGATGAGGCCGTTCGCTTTGCTCGCGGGCGGCGGACATGTGATCCTTGCCGTTTTGAGTAAAAGGCCTTTTTCCATGTCGACGTTTCCAGACCAGTCCACTGGACTAATCCGCATTGCCGCCGCGCTATTGATCGGTGCCGACGGTCGAACCCTGCAGGTGCGAAAGCGCGGTACGCAGGCGTTCATGCAACCGGGGGGCAAAATCGAAGCCCATGAGTTGCCGGTTCATGCGCTGGCCAGAGAACTGGAAGAGGAGTTGGGTCTGATCATCGATCCCGTCAGCGCGACGTTTCTTGGGCAGTTCTCTGCCCCCGCCGCCAACGAGCCGGGATTTGTCGTACAGGCAGATATCTTTCAGCTGACAATCGATGCAGACGTCACCCCGGCGGCAGAGATCGAAGAAGTGATCTGGATCGACCCGGCCAGCGACGCTGGTGTCACGCTGGCGCCATTGACACGAGACCTGATCCTGCCGTTTTATCGAGCCTCGCTGACCGCGATCGCCTGATCATCTACGCAAAGGAACCGCCATGATCCCGCTCCAGGACTTGCTGATCTTCGCCGCCGCCGCATTGCTGATGGTGCTGACGCCGGGGCCGAACATGGTCTACCTGATCTCCCGTTCGATCTGTCAGGGACGCAAGGCCGGGGTGATTTCGTTGCTGGGTGTGGTAGCGGGGTTCTTTGTGCATCTGTTCGCTGCCGCTGCCGGTTTGACGGCGGTGTTCCTGGCGGTGCCGATGGCCTATGAAGTGTTGAAATGGGCCGGCGCGTTGTACCTGCTGTGGCTGGCCTGGCAGGCCGTCAAACCGGGTGCGCGCTCGCCGTTCGAAGCCCGGCAACTGCCGCCGGATTCGTCTCGAAAACTGATCACCATGGGTTTTCTGACCAGCGCTCTGAACCCGAAAATCGCGGTGTTCTATCTCTCGATATTTCCGCAGTTCATTTCACCTGAACACGGTTCGGTGTTCAGCCAAAGCCTCATCCTCGGTCTGACCCAGATCAGCGTCAGTTTCACCGTCAACCTGCTGATCGCGGTGTTTGCCGCGGGCATCGCGTCGTGGTTCGTCAACAACCCGACGTGGTTGGCGACGCAGCGTTACTTCATGGGCTTTGTGCTGTCGACGCTGGCGGTGCGGATGATGCTCGAGCAAAGACGCATGGCCTGACCCGACACAATCCCCTGTAGGAGCGTGCTTGCTCGCGATGGCGGTGTGTCAGTCAGTGAAGAGGTTGAATGTCAGACCGCTATCGCGAGCAAGCTCGCGCCTACAGGGGGATGTATTGCTTTAACGAACGGCGCTGACACCATCGAGTGTCGAAAACGACGTGTCCTTGGCCGTCAGCAGGAAATCGCGCATGTACGGTGCATCCAGCATGTCGGCGCGGATCCCCGCATAAAGCGTCGCAAACAAACCTTTCTCACCCAGTCGCTTGGCCTTCACGTAACCCCGTGAACTGTATTCATGCAGCGCCCAATGGGGCATGCCGCACACGCCGCGACCACTGGCCACCAACTGCATCATCATCACCGTCAGTTCTGAGGTGCGGACCTGGGCCGGTTCGATGTCGGCCGGCTCCAGGAAGCGGGTGAAGATATCCAGGCGATCCCGTTCCACGGGGTAGGTGATCAAGGTCTCGGTGATCAAATCTTCCGGAACGATATAAGCCTTGCTCGCCAACTTGTGCTGGTTGGCCACCGCGAGCATCGCTTCATAGGTGAACAGCGGTACATAGGTGATGCCGACCAGATCCACCGGATCGGACGTCACCACCAGGTCCAGATCACCACGGGCCAGGGCCGGCAGCGGCGCGAAAGAGAAGCCCGACGCCAGGTCCAGCTCGACTTCCGGCCAGGCATCGCGGAACTGATCGATGGTTGGCATCAGCCACTGAAAGCAACTGTGACATTCGATGGCCATGTGCAAGCGCCCGGCGGTGCCACCGGCCAGGCGGCTGATGTCGCGCTCGGCGGCACGCAGCAGCGGCAGGGTGGCGTCGGCCAGTTGCAGCAGGCGCAAACCGGCGCTGGTGAAACGCACCGGTTTGGTCTTGCGCACGAACAGCGGCATGCCCATGCGCTCCTCCAGTTCCTTGAACTGGTGGGACAGGGCCGACTGCGTCAGGTGCAGGCGATCGGCGGCGTCCACCAGGCTATCGGCTTCGCGCAAGGCGTGCAGGGTCTTGAGGTGACGGATTTCAAGCACCGGGGGATCTCCATGAGGAAAACTTGTGATCAACACGAAAAGGTTGAGTTTGTCTCATGTTGGGTTGGCTGTCGACAATAGCGCCATCTTTTACAGGGAGCATCTCACCATGGCTTTGGCCCACACCCTTGGTTTCCCGCGCATCGGCGCCGACCGTGAATTGAAAAAAGCCCTCGAAGCTTACTGGAAGGGCGACATTGATCAGGACAGCCTGAATCGCGTCGGCCGTCAATTGCGCGCCATGCACTGGCAATTGCAGAAAGGCGCCGGCATCGACCTGCTGCCGGTGGGGGACTTTGCCTGGTACGACCAGGTGCTGACCCATTCCCTGACGTTTGGTGTGATCCCCGAGCGTTTCGACAACACTAAAGATGCCGATGGCCGTCCGACCCTCGACACCCTGTTCGGCATGGCTCGTGGCGCCACATCGACTTGCTGCGGTGGCGAACGCGGCACAGCGCAATATGCGCAAGAACTGACCAAGTGGTTCGACACCAACTATCACTACCTGGTCCCGGAGTTCAGCGCTGAGCAGCAGTTCAAACTGAGCTGGGAACAGCTGTTTGACGAAGTCGATGAAGCCAAGGCCATGGGCCATAACGTCAAACCGGTGATCATTGGCCCGCTGACTTACTTGTGGCTGGGCAAAGCCAAGGGCAATGACTTCGACAAACTCGACCTGCTCGAACGCCTGCTGCCGGTGTACAACGAAATTCTCAATCGCCTCGCTGCACAAGGCGTGGAGTGGGTACAGATCGACGAGCCGATCCTGACCCTCGACCTGCCGCAAGCGTGGAAAAGTGCCTTCGAACGCGCTTATCACATCCTTCAGTATTCGCCGCTGAAAAAACTCGTGGCGACCTACTTCAGTGGCCTGGAAGACAACCTCGGCCTGGCCGTGAGCCTGCCGGTGCAAGGCCTGCACATCGACGCGGTGCGTGCGCCGGATCAACTCGGCCAGGTGCTTGATCGCCTGCCGACCTACAAGATTCTTTCCGTGGGCCTGGTCAATGGCCGCAATGTCTGGCGGTGTGAACTGGAGCAGGCGCTGGCGCAACTGCAACCGGCTCAGGAACGCTTCGGCGACAACCTGTGGGTCAGCAGTTCCTGTTCGCTGCTGCACAGCCCGGTGGATCTGCGTCGTGAAGATCAACTCGATCCTGAACTGAAAAGCTGGCTGGCGTTTGCGGTGCAGAAGTGTGGCGAAATTGCCGTGTTGCGCGATGCGTTGAATGACCCGCAAGCCGCCCATGTTCAAAAAGCGCTGTCTGATAGCCGCGCCATTGAGGCCAGTCGCGCGCAGTCGCCGCGTATTCACAAAGCCCAAGTGCAGGCGCGGATCAACGCGATCAGCGCAAAGGATACCCAACGTCAATCGCCTTTCGCCCAGCGCATCGAACAGCAGCGTGCGCGCTTGAAATTGCCCGCGTTCCCGACGACCACCATTGGCTCGTTTCCGCAGACGGGCTCGATCCGTCTGGCCAGGCAGGCGTTCAAGCAAGGCAGGTTGTCGGCCAATGACTACAACGATGCGATGCGCCACGAAATTCGCCACGCCGTGCAGATCCAGGAACGCCTGGGGCTGGACGTGCTGGTGCACGGTGAAGCCGAGCGCAACGACATGGTCGAGTACTTCGCCGAGCAACTGGACGGCTATCTGTTTACCCGTTTCGGTTGGGTGCAGAGCTACGGTTCGCGCTGCGTCAAACCGGCGATTATCTACGGTGACTTGAGCCGCCCGAACGCCATGACCGTCGACTGGATCACGTATGCCCAGCAGCAGACCGGCAAGGTCATGAAAGGCATGCTCACCGGTCCTGTGACCATGCTGATGTGGTCGTTTCCCCGTGAAGACGTGTCGCGCAAAGTCCAGGCGCAGCAATTGGCCCTGGCCCTGCGCGACGAAGTGCAGGACCTGGAAACCGCCGGCATCAAGATCGTGCAGATCGACGAGGCGGCGTTCCGTGAAGGCCTGCCGCTGCGCCGGGCGCAATGGCAGGCGTATCTGGATTGGGCCGTGGAAGCGTTCCGCCTGAGCGCCAGCGGAGTGCGTGACGAAACCCAGATCCACACCCACATGTGCTACAGCGAATTCAACGATGTGATCAAGGCCATCGCCGACATGGACGCCGACGTGATCACCATCGAAACCTCGCGTTCGGACATGGAGTTGCTGGAAGCCTTCAAAGCCTTCGATTACCCGAATGACATCGGTCCGGGCGTCTACGACATCCACTCGCCACGGGTGCCGGACACGGCCGAGATGGTCAAGTTGATGAGCAAGGCCGTGAAGCGCATTCCTGCCGAACGCTTGTGGGTCAACCCCGATTGCGGCCTGAAAACCCGAGCCTGGCCGGAAACGGAGGCGGCGCTGGTGAACATGGTGGCGGCGGCGCGGCAGTTGCGTAGTCAGTTGGCTTGAGGACGCCATCGCGAGCAAGCTTGCTCCTGCAATTTAACGGCGTGTGCCAGCCCCTGTGGGAGCGAACCTGCTCCGGGCGGCGTTCCGACGAAGAACGATAACGCGGTCTTAAAAAAGTGACCGCCCGGCACTCTTCATCAAACTGTCATGGAACTGTGGCAGCGCGCTTGAACAAACTTCATCAGACTCGCGCTCTACTGGGGTTCTGCGTTTCGGTGTTTTGTCATGTGTGCACGATTATTATCGACAGCGGCCTTTTTGGCCGCGTTGTTGTTTGGTCTTCCGTCTTTTGCGGCCTCTCGTTGTGACGTCAATGTCGCGACCGAACGGGTCGATCTGGTTCAGGTGAGCCTGGCGTACCAGAGCATCGGCCGTGAATCGGACCCGGCGCTGTTGCTGGTGATGGGCCTTGGCGGGCAGTTGATTCACTGGCCCGACGAAGTGGTGGTCGCGCTGTGTCAGCAAGGTTTTCGGGTGATTCGTTACGACAACCGTGACGTTGGTCTGTCGACCTGGCGCCAAGCACCGCTCGAGGCCAACCTGACCTTCGAAGTGCTTCGCTACAAACTCGGCTTGCCGGTCTCTGCACCGTATTCGTTGACCGACATGGCCGACGATGGCCTGGGCCTGATGGATGCGTTGCACATCGAGCAGTTCCACGTGCTGGGGGCGAGCATGGGCGGCATGATCGCCCAGCACATGGCGGCCATGGCACCGCAACGGGTCGAGAGCCTGACCTTGATCATGAGCACCTCCGGCGCCGAAGGCTTGCCGGCACCGAGTGCGGCGCTGATGCAACTGTTGGCGCGACGTGGCGCACCGAATCGGCAAGTGGCGCTGGAACAACAGGCCGACCTGCTGGCGGCGTTGGGCAGCCCGACGATCAGCGATGATCGCCAGGCACTGCTCGAACAGGCCGCACAATCCTATGACCGGGCGTTCAATCCCGAAGGCGTGAAAAGGCAGATCACAGCGATTCTGGCCGAACCGAGCCGGGTGGCATTACTCAATCAATTGCGGGTGCCGGCGCTGGTAGTGCATGGCACGGCGGACCCGTTGTTGCCAGTGATGCACGGCGTGCACCTGGCGGCGCATCTGCGTGGCAGCGAACTGAAATTGATTCCCGGGTTGGCCCACAGGTTTCAGGAGGCGTTCAAGGCGCCACTACTCGCAGCCGTATTGCCGTATTTACGGGCGCACCGTGAAGACACGTCACACTGGGCACAGATCGATCCAGTGGCCGATCACAACCTCCTCTAACACCAAAGATCAACTGTAGGAGCAAGCTTGCTCGCGATAGCGGTATGTCAGTCGATGATGATGTTGACTGATGTGCCGCCATCGCGAGCAAGCTCGCTCCTACAGGGGAACTGCTGCGTACTCGGAATCCGGGGTGTATCGTGCAGGTTTTCCGTTGCATTTCCAGTGTGCGAGGTGGGTGATGAGTACCGCATTGAAAATCGATTTCGTCAGCGACGTGTCCTGCCCCTGGTGCGTGGTGGGTTTGTATGGGCTGACCAAAGCCCTGGACCTCTTGCGTGACGAAGTCCGCGCCGAGATCCGTTTTCAGCCGTTCGAACTGAACCCGAAGATGGGGCCTGAAGGGCAGAACATCGCCGAGCACATCAGCGAAAAGTACGGCTCGACACCCGAGCAGTCGCAGAAGAACCGCGAAATGATCCGCGAGCGTGGCGCCGAGTTGGGGTTCGCGTTTCGCACCGACGGCAACAGCCGAATCTACAACACCTTCGATGCGCATCGCCTCTTGCATTGGGCCGGTCTGGAAGGGCTGCAACTGCCACTCAAGGAAGCGTTGTTCAAGGCGTATTTCACCGACGGCGGCAACCCGTCCGATCACGTTCAGTTGGCGCAGGTTGCTGCAAGCGTGGGACTGGACCGCCAACGCGCCGAAGCGATTCTGGCCGAGGATGAGTTTGCCCACGAGGTCCGCCAGGAAGAACAGTTGTGGCTGTCGCGCGGGGTGAGTTCGGTACCGACCGTGGTGTTCAACGGGCAGTACGCGGTGACGGGCGGGCAACCCGTCGAGAGTTTCGTCATGGCCATCCGGCAGATCATGGCTGAAGCGAACGGCGGAACGGTCAACTGACCAACAATCAAACCTGTGGGGGCGAGCTTGCTCGCGATAGCGGCGCATCAGTCGACATCATCATTCGCGCAGAGACCGCCATCGCGAGCAAGCTCGCTCCTACAGGGGCTGCGGTCAGGTCGGGAGACGACCCGAAACACCCGCCGCCGCCCGGTCCATCAGTGACTCAATCCGTATTTTTTTACCTTGTCGAACAGGGTGGTCTTGGCCATGCCCAGCTCCTGGCTCGCTTGCGTGAGATTACCGCCGCTGCGTTGCAGGGCATCGCCGAGCAGGTTGCGTTCGAAGGCTTCCACCGCTTCGGCGAAGGCCAGGCCATGAGTGCTGCCGCCAGCGCCGGGCTTTTTGAACGCCGGCAAGCCCAGGGCAAAACGTTCGGCGACGTTGCGCAGTTCGCGCACGTTGCCCGGCCAATCGTGGCTCATCAGGTTCGACACGGTCTGGTTATCCAGTTCCGGCGCAATCCGGTCGAAGCGCAAGGACGATTGCTGCAAGAAGTATTCGAACAGTTGCAGGATGTCTTCGCGGCGTTCGCGCAGCGGCGGCAGTTCCAGCGTCACCACGTTGAGTCGGTAATACAGGTCGCTGCGAAACTCGCCAACCTTGCTCGATTCGTCGAGGTCAGACTTGGTCGCCGCGATTACCCGGCAATCCACCGCCACGCTCTGGTTCGACCCGAGGCGTTCCAGGGTGCGCTCTTGCAACACCCGAAGCAGTTTGATCTGTAAGGGCAGGGGCATGCTCTCCACTTCGTCGAGGAACAGTGTGCCGCCGTCGGCGTGTTCGATCTTGCCGATCCGCCGCTTGCCTGCACCGGTAAAGGCGTTGGCTTCGTGGCCGAATATTTCGCTTTCGAACAGGTTTTCCGGCAGGCCGCCGCAGTTCAAAGCGACGAACTGCTTGGTGTGGCGACGACTGAAATCGTGCAGGCAGCGGGCGACCAGTTCTTTGCCGGTGCCGGTTTCGCCTTCGATCAAGACGTTGGCCGAGGTGTCGGCGACGTTGGCGATCAATTCGCGCAGACTCTGCATGGCGGGCGAGCGGCCAATGATCCGGCCTTCGAGCGAGTCGCGCTCGGCCAGTTGCCGACGCAACGACGAGACCTCCCGCGCCAGGCTGCGTTGCTCCAGCGCGCGGCGGGCCACATCGACCAGGCGTTCCGGTGAAAACGGTTTCTCCATGAAATCGTAGGCACCTTTCTGCATCGCGCCGACGGCCATGGAAATGTCGCCGTGGCCGGTGATCAGCACCACCGGCAGGCTGCGATCACGCTCCTTGAGCCGGCCGAGCAGTTCCAGGCCATCGATACCCGGTAGGCGAATGTCGCTGATAACGATGCCGGCAAAGTTGTCGCCGACGCGCTCAAGGGCTTCTTCGGCACTGCCCACGCCAATGCAGGGAATGTCTTCCAGGGTTAGCGCCTGTTGGCAGCCGAGCAGCACATGGGGGTCGTCTTCGACGATCAATACACTAAGGTCGTTGTTCATATTGGCTTCGCGGGAGTGGGGCTTACCAACGGTAAACTGAGGACGAATGCGGTACCGCCGCTGGTCGGGTGCTCGACACCCAGGTGTCCACCGGTGGCGGCGGCCAGGCTCGCCGAAAGGGTCAGGCCAAGGCCCAGGCCCTGTTCGCCGGGTTTGGTGGTGAAGAACGGTTCGAACAGATGCTTGCGGGTTTCGGCGTCGATGCCATGGCCGTTGTCGCGAACGCGCAGGCGATATTTGCCATCGAACTCCTCACCCTCAAGCCACAACTCCGGTTGCGGCTGGGCCTGCATGGCATCGAGGGCGTTGCCGATGAGGTTGACCAGAATTTGCTCCAGACGGGTTTGGTCGATACGTACCTGCACATCGGCGAAATCGCGGTGCAGGTGGATGTTTTTTATCCGGCCATCGAGCAATTGCAGGGCTGCGTCAACACCTTTGCCCAGGCTAGCCTGCCCCTTGTCGTCACCGCGTCGCGCAAAGGAACGCAGGCTCGCGGTGATGCGGCCCATGCGGTCGATCAGCTCGTTGATGGTCTTGAGGTTGGTGCTGGCCACGTCCAGTTGCCCGCGCTCGAGGAAGCGCACGGTGTTGCCGGACAGGGTACGCAGCGCCGCCAGCGGTTGGTTCAGTTCGTGGGCGATGCTGGTGGACATCTGGCCGATGGCCGCGAGTTTTCCGGCCTGCACCAGTTCATCCTGGGCGTGGCGCAAAGTCTCTTCGGCGTGGCGCCGTTCGCGGATCTGACCCTTGAGCCGTTCATTGCTGGCGCGCAGGTCGACGGTGCGTTCGGTAATCCGACGCTCCAGTTGATTGTTGGCTTCCTGCAAGGCTTCACGGGCCGCTAAGCGGGTGGCGATCACCTTGCGCCGCTCGTTCCAGGCAATCAACAGAAAGGCGCAGAGGGCAAACGCCACCGCCACCAGAATCCCCTGATTGATCGCTTCACGGCGCAAATCCTGTAAGGGGGTCAGAAGGGTGAAATTCCACGGTGTGTCACTCAAGGGCCGGGTTTGCGACAGGTAACTGATGTTCTCTTCGTCGGACACCAGTTCGCTGTTGGCCGGGAAGGTCAGCTTTTCCACGCCCTCGGACAGGGTTTCCCGGGCCAGCGGTTGCAGTTCGTTGAGCGGGAACCAGTAATACTGAAGGCTGCGGGCCAGTTTCTCCTTGGTTTCATCGCTCAAAGGCACCACGGATTTCAAGCGCCGCGCCGGATCGCTGGAGAGAATGATGATGCCGTTTTCGTCGCTGACAAAGGCTTCCAGGCGCGCTCGCTGCCAGCGTTCTTCCATGGCTTCGAGGCGCACCTTGACCACCGCGACGCCGATGATCTTGCCGTGTTCCTCCAGGCCATGGGCCAGGTAGTAACCGGGTTCGCCGTTGGTGCTGCCGATGCCATAAAAGCGTCCGGGCTGACCGCGTATGGCGTTCTGGAAATAGGCGCGGAAGGACAGGTCTTCACCCAGGTAACTGTCGAAGTCGCGCCAGTTGCTGGTGGCCATGACACGGCCGGTGGTGTCCATCACGTAGATGGCCCGACTACGGCTGCGCCGATTCAGGCCCTCAAGGTAATCGTTGACCGTTTGCCGGTGTTCCGGGGTCGGGTCGGCCAGCAGCTGCGAAACACTGGTTTCAAGTTCCAGCAGGCTGGGCAGGTAGGTGTATTTGCTGATTTCGCTTTCGACGGCGCGGGCGTGCAGTTCCAGCTGACGCTGGCCGTTTTCGCTGAGGTGGCGGATGCCATAGTGCTCACTGACCCAGAAGCCGATGTAACCCAGTCCGATCATCAGCGCGATGATCAGCGGCGGCAGGAACAGATGTCGAACAAGACGGGGTTTCACGGCGAGAGATGGCGGCGCTGCGCGATAGAGATTGGGGTCGCATTTCATCACAGATGCCTTGGGTCAACCACCACACAAATCTGCAAGCCACCGCCGACCCTTGTAGGAGCCGGCTTGCTGGCGATGACGATGTCCCGGACATTGATGTCGTCTGGACCACCGCCATCGCCAGCAAGCTGGCTCCTACAGGGAGCGGTGTGTTTCTTAGTGCTGCAGAATTTTGTTGAGGAAGTGCTGCGTACGCTCGGCGCGGTGGCTGATGTCGCCGAAGAACTCCTCTTTCTTGCAGTCCTCGATGATCTTGCCGGCGTCCATGAAGATCACACGGTCGGCCACTTTACGGGCGAAGCCCATTTCGTGGGTCACGCACATCATGGTCATGCCTTCATGGGCCAGTTGCACCATCACGTCCAGCACTTCGTTGACCATTTCCGGGTCGAGCGCCGAGGTCGGTTCGTCGAACAGCATGACGATCGGGTCCATCGCCAGCGCACGGGCAATCGCCACACGCTGCTGCTGACCGCCGGACAGTTGGCCCGGATGCTTGTGCGCGTGGGCCGAAAGACCGACACGCTCGAGCAGTTGCAGGCCTTTCTTGGTGGCTTCTTCCTTGCTGCGGCCCAAGACCTTGATCTGCGCGATGGTCAGGTTTTCGGTGATGGTCAGGTGCGGGAACAGCTCGAAATGCTGGAACACCATGCCCACGCGTGAGCGCAGTTTCGGCAGGTTGGTCTTCGGGTCGGCGATGGAGGTGCCGTCGACCACGATGTCGCCTTTCTGGAACGGTTCCAGGGCGTTGACGCACTTGATCAGGGTCGACTTGCCGGAACCGGACGGCCCGCACACCACGATCACTTCGCCTTTTTTGACCTCGGTGCTGCAATCAGTCAGTACCTGGAAGTCCCCATACCACTTGTTGATGCTTTTGATAGAGATCATACGGCGAACCTTTTTTGCAGACGCTTGACCAGCAGCGAGGCGGAAAAGCTGATGATGAAGTACACGAGACCCGCGAAAATCAGGAACTCATTGGAGCGGCCAATGATGTCGCCACTGGCACGCGAAGCATTGAGGAAGTCCACCAGGCCGACGGCGTAGACCAGCGAGGTGTCCTGAAACAGGATGATGCTTTGTTGCAGCAACAGCGGCGTCATCTTGCGGAATGCTTGCGGCAGGATGATCAGGCGCATCATCTGGCCGTAAGTCATGCCCAGTGCCTGGGCAGCGCCCATCTGGCCTTTTGGAATCGACTGCACACCGGCACGGACGATTTCGCAGAAGTACGCCGCTTCGAACATCATGAACGCCACGATGCACGAGGCGAACGCGCCGATCGGCGTGTCTTCCCCGGTGATCCAGCGCAGCACGAAGGGTACCGCCAGGTAGAACCAGGTGATCACGAGCAGCAACGGGATCGAGCGGAAGTAGTTGACGTACGCGCCGGCCAGGTTCGACAGCAGTTTGTTGTGGGACAGACGGCACAGCGCCAGAATCGTGCCGAGGATGATCCCGCCAACCACGCCCATGGCCATCAGCTTGAGGGTCATGACCATGCCGTTCCACAGGCCGGGAATGGCCGGGATGATGCCCGAGAAGTCGAATTCCATCATTTACCCCCTACGGAAATCAGGCCCGGTACGGCGACTTTCTTCTCGACCAGACGCATCAGCAACATCAGGCTCATGTTCAGGGTGAAGTAGATCAGCGTGGCCAGGGTGAAGGCTTCGAACAGGTTGGCGGAGAACTCGGCGGTCTGTTTGGTTTGCGCGAGCAATTCCATCAAACCGATCAGCGAGGCCACGGAGGTGTTCTTGAAGACGTTCAGGAATTCCGAGGTAAGCGGCGGAATGATGATCCGGTAGGCCTGGGGCAGCAGCACGTTCCAGTAGATCTGTGGCAGCTTGAAACCCATGGCGCGGGCCGCGGATTCCTGGCCTTTTGGCAGCGCCTGGATACCGGTGCGCACCTGTTCGCAAACGCGGGCGGTAGTGAACAGGCCCAGGCACACGACGACGCTGAGGAAGGCCGAGGTGGTCGGGTTCAGATCCTGCTTGTACCACTCTTGCAAGTCGGCCGGCAGCAGGTCGGGTACCAGGAAGTACCAGATGAACAGCTGAACCAGCAGCGGCACGTTACGGAAGAGTTCGACGTAGCAGGTGGCGATGCCCGATACGATGCGGTTCGGCACGGTACGCATGACGCCCAGGATCGAGCCCAGTGTCAGGGCGATGATCCAGGCCGCGATGGCGATGCCGATGGTCCACGCCAGACCGGTCACGTACCAGTCGAGATAGGTCTCGCTGCCCACGCCGGTGGACTTGAAGAACACGCCCCAGTCCCAGTTGTAATTCATTAGGGTCTCCCCTCAGATCGATCGATATACAAATGCCCGCTTGGGGGAAGCTCCGTTCCCGCCCGACCCAGGTGGCCTGTGTGGTCAGTTCTGTTAGCTCAACTTCGGCGCCAGAGGTCCATATCCTGCGTTGCTGTTCCTCGCCATAGCGGGCTATGACTCGTCACAGCGCCTTGGCTATGAACTTCTGGCATCCGAATTTGAGCCAACGAACTAACCGTACAGGCCACTCCGATCAGGCACACGCTCCCGGCTCGACAGCCACCGGTTCGAGTGTTTCCAAAAATGCCAGCAGGGAGTGACACCTCCTGAAAGGGCAGAAGCCCTCTCAGGAGATAAGGTTAGTCAGAAATCAGGACTTCTTGTCGTCAGCCGCTTTATCGGTCGGAGTGGCGATCAGGGCCTTGAGCTCGTCGCTCATCGGGAAGTTCAGGTTCAGGCCTTTTGGCGGGATCGGCTGCATGAACCATTTTTCGTAGATCTTGTTGATCTCGCCCGATGCGTAGGTGGCCTTGATGGCGTCATCTACAGCCTTTTTGAACGGCTCGTCGCCTTTGCGCACCATGCAGCCGTAGATTTCGTAGGACTGTGGAGTGCCGGTTACGGCCCAGTCACTGGCTTTCTTGGCCTTGGCTGCTTCACCGGCCAGCAGGGCGTCATCCATCATGAAGGCCACGGCACGGCCGGTTTCCAGCATCTGGAACGACTCGCCATGGTCTTTGGCGGAGATGACGTTCATGCCCATCTGCTTGTCGGCGTTCATTGCCTTGAGGATGCGCTCGGACGTGGTGCCGGCGGTGGTCACGACGTTCTTGCCTTTGAGATCGTCGAAATCCTTGTACTTGGAGTCTGCCTTGGACAGCAGGCGGGTACCGATTTCGAAGATGCCGACGGAGAAGTCAACTTGCTGCTGACGCTCGACGTTGTTGGTGGTGGAACCGCACTCGAGGTCCACGGTGCCGTTCTGCACCAGCGGGATACGGGTCTGCGAAGTCACCAGGTTGTATTTGACCTGGAGGTTCGGTATGTCCAGGTCTTTTTTGATGGCTTCGACGACTTTCAACTGGATGTCGTGGGAGTAGCCGACCGGTTTGCCGGAAGCGTCTGCAATGTAGGAAAACGGAATGGAAGCGTCGCGATGGCCCAGGGTGATGGTGCCGGACTCTTTGATCTTCTTCAGGGTGCCGGTGAGCTCGGCGGCGAAAACTGGCGTGCTGATCAGAGCGGCAGCAATGGCTGCGCCCAGGATATGGGGAACGATGCGCATCAAATTTTCCTCGACATTGTTTTTTTTATGGAGCCAGTTCACCGGCCCTTTTGTGCTGCAACTACCAGAGCGCTACTGAGTGTGAGCGCAAAGGTCATTCATCGAAGAAGTGTAGAGCATGACTCGTGCCAGACCAGTCAAGAATGATCAAGCTATTGATTTATAAGGAAATTAAATATTTATGGCGCTGATATTCCGGTTGAAAGATCCGGTTAACCGAACCGACCGACAGGTCGCGTTCGGAAAACCGAATGCTGGCAGGGTGCTACCCGTTCATCACGGGTATTTGCGCTTGTCCGGTGCTGGCGGGAAGTACTGGTACAACCAGGTTTCACTCAGGGTTCGGTCGTTGGTGCGGATGAATAGACGCAGCTCCACGGGCTCGACGCTGTCATTGGTCGGGTACCAGTCGAACAGGATTCGGTAGCCCTTGATGTCGTCGAGTTTGAGAATGCTGAAGTCCTTGACCTCGCCGTTTGAACAGGTCACGACCGGCTCTATGCCTGTGCCCTCGGGCAAGCGGTCCAGACCGCCACCGGTGAAGTCCACGGCAAAGCGCCGCGCCCACACGGGCGGATAGTGTTCGCCCGGCGCCCAGCCTTCGGTGAAACCGCCCATCCCCGAGCGGGTCGCCTGCACGCGTGCCAACGGCGTGCCGACCGGTGGCAAGGCGCTCCAGTAGAGCTTGTACCCGTAGTTAAGCGAATCGCCGGCCGCTACGGGTTTCTTCGGTGTCCAGAAGGCGACAATGTTGTCCATGGTTTCGCCGGTTGTTGGAATTTCCAGCAGGTCGATCGAGCCTTCTCCCCACGCGGTCGTCGGTTCGACCCACAGGCTCGGGCGGCGGCTGTACCAGTCGACGGTGTCTTGATAGCTGGCGAACTCGTGATCGGTCTGCACAAGGCCGAAACCTTTCGGGTCGGTGTCGGCGAAGGCGTTGAATTGCAGGGTGGCCGGATTGTTCAGCGGGCGGCAGATCCACTCGCCGTTGCCGCGCCACATGGCCAGGCGGTCGGAGTCGTGGATTTGCGGGTGAATGGTGTCGCACATCCGGCGCTCGTGGGTGCCGCAGCTGAACATGCTGGTCATCGGCGCGATGCCCAGTTGATCGATGGCGGTGCGCGCGTTGACGTGGGCATCGACTTCCATCACCACGCGTTCGGCCTGGCAATCGATATCAAAGCGATAAGCGCCCGTGGCACTCGGCGAGTCGAGCAGGGCGTAGACCACAAAACGGGTGCTGTTCTTGTCCGGCGTCTCGAACCAGAACTTGGTGAAGTCGGGAAATTCTTCGCGTTTCTTGGCATAAGTGTCGATCGCCAGGCCGCGAGCCGACAGGCCATATTGGCCAGTGGCATCGACGGCGCGGAAATAGCTGGCGCCGAGGAAGGACACCACATCGTGCTTGTCCAGTTCCGGGGCCTTGAACAGCTTGAAGCCCGAGAAACCCAAGTCACCCTTTAGCTGCGCGGTATCGACTGTGGTGTTTTCATAGTTGAACAGCGAAGGACGGAAATGCACCTCGCGGGCCATCCGGGTTTTCGGGTCGACGCTGTACATGCGCACCGGTTGCTTGAAACCCATGCCGACGTGGAAGAACTGCACATCCAGCTGCCCCTTGAGGTCTTTCCACAACGAATGATTGGCGTCGTAGCGGATCGCATTGAAGTTCTGCGGGGTCATGGTCGCGAGTGTCGGCGGCAGGACCTGTTTGGTGTCCTGATAGCGATTGCTGGCCAGTTGCTTGGCCTGCACTTTCAGCGCTTCGAAATCGAAGGCCCTGGCCTCGCCGTCGGCTGTATCGGAGGCGGCCCAGGCGTGGGCAGCCAGCAGGCCGGTGGCCGAGAGACCGGTGTAAGCCGCAATGGCCATGGACGCTTTGAGCAGATTCCTGCGGTGCATAATTACAACCTGTCGTGAACAATCCCGCGCCGTTCCTGGCACGTGCTGGATCAGAAATATCGGTTCGGACATGCCTTCGGCCAAACGCAACGGACTTTTAAACAGATGCCCGATAGCTTAAACCGTTCGATTGCAGAGCAAAATTGATTGATGGCACTGCGCTGGCTCGGCAATGAAACAAGACATGTCGGGAAACAATTCCGACAGTGGTTTCTGATTTACAGGGCATTTCTGCTTTTTTCGACTAATTACTCTAAAAACCGCTTTTCAGCGCCCGGAATATTTCTATTCTGTGCACATGACCGGTTTATGCCCTTCGGGCCGGTGCGGTTCAGTTGGCACGAGGCGCTGCTGAAAAAGGGTTAGGGCGATGCGGTTTCTGAAGTTTTCTTTGACGTAGAGAAGGACATCGTCCATGTCGAAAGTACAAGGCATCACCGAAATGTTGGGGATCTTTCCGTGTCTTGCCCTGGGGCGACGAATACGCCGGTTGAATTCCGAAGAGATGAAGTTGGTGGAGCGCTATCGGGAGTTGTCGGAGAGTGACCGTATCGCGATGAGGTATCTGGTGGATGCAATGAGGAATGTTTCGCGGTTTTGAAGCAATGGGACATCCAGTCCTGACTGGATGTCCCATCTACCAATCCTGAGAGCGCTCAGATCGCTGATCCAGCACGCGCAGAACCTGTACCTGGCCTTGGAAAAATCGGTAAGGGGCGATAAAGGGAAGACGGCCAAGTACCAATTCGCGGACATCGGGCATACCTGAAGGCCTGCCCGAGCCGTGATTTTCGTCAACCGCAGTCGTGCAAGGGCTGTACGAAAACTCTAGTGCGACAAACTCAAATGAGGGAGAGGGATGTGTTGCCAAATACTCTCCCTGATGATTGCGGCGATGGCTTAACCCACTTCCCCCACCGCGCGATACGCCTCATCAATCGCCGCATGGGCATATGCGCTCCACGCTGCGTCCGAGTTGGCGATGCTGACTCGCCCAACCGGCTGACGCGCCAGCTCCATCAGTTTTTCGCTTTCGTCGGCATCGTCGAACAGACTGTTGGAGAAGTACGCGTAGCCGTGTGACCAGCGGTTGACGGTGATGGCGAGGATGTCGGTTTCGTGTTTGAAACCGCCAGGGCCGAGCATGCGTTGCAGTTGGTCACGCAGTTGCGCTTCCAGTTGTTCGAAGCTCTGGCCGTACAAACGTCCTCGGCCGGCGCGGGCCTGGTCGCGGGCGTTCATGCCGCTGTTGGGGCTGGTGGGCACGTAGACCATGTGCAGGCCGACGGGCTGGGTTGGATCTTTCGGGTGGTCGTAGCCGCCCATGCTCACCGGGTAGTCGAGTTTGATCCGGCTGTAGGGCTGGGTCGCCGCATAGATTTCGTGCACCCCGAGCTTCTGGAACGACTGCCAGTTGCGGATTACCACCTTGGTGTACACCAGCGGGAACTTCACGTTCTGGCTCAGGGCGTGGGATTGCTCAGGCGGCAGGTCGCGCAGCAGGTACGGGATGATCATGTTGTAGCAGGCCATGATGCAGTGCTTGCCGCGCACCTGGCGGAGCTGACCGCCACGGCTGTAGCCGACGTTTACGCCAGTGCCAACGTTGCGCACGCTGACCGCCGTGCTGTTGAGGCGGATGCGTACCGGGGCTTTGGCCTGATCGAGTTTGGCGTAGTCGAACGGGGCCAGGACGATATCGTCCATCGTGTGCCCCGGTGCCACGGACGGGATCAGGCTGCGCACCAGCAGACGGGCCAGCGAGGCATTGCCGTCGGGGAAGTGGTAGATGTAAGGCTCTTGCATTTCCGCCTGGGCTTCTTCGCTGATCGGCTCCAGATTCATCGCGCCGAAGCCGGGGAAACCGACCGAGTAAGCGTCGGACGCGGCGACCGCATCGATGCTCAGGGCCATGAAGTCGTTGGTGCGGCTCTGGAAATACTTCACCGCTTGCGCCGACAGTCCTACGTCTTTGAGCAGGAAGTCCTGGTAGCTGGTGGCTTCCAGGTGTGCGGTTTTTTCTTCGGTGGTTTTGCCGGGCAGATAATCCTTGGGTGCCACGTGCAAGGCGATCAACGCCTGGCGATCGGCTTCCGGCAGCGGGAAATCATTGATGAAGTCCGGGATCGAGCGGGCATTCAATTGGGTAGGGGCGATGTCGTCGGCCACCATCGGCGTCGGATCACCGGTCACCAGTTTGTCTTCGCCGAAGTTTTCCTTGTCGAAAAACACTGCGCGGGACAAGCCCAGGCCTGGATAGAACTGGCGATCAAAAGCAGTCTCGAAGCGCTTGATGTTCACCCCGAGTTTTTTCAGCAGGCCGTTCACTTCCTTGCTGTACAGATGGTTCGGCGACTGGAAGGCTTCACTGCCGCCGTAACCGATGATCATGCGACCCCCGGCGGAGAATTCGTTGCGCTTGGCGTGACCGCCAAAGTCGTCGTGGTTTTCCAGAATCAGGATGCGCGCTTTCGGATGTTTCTCACGGTAGAACCACGCAGCGGACAGCCCGCTGAGACCACCTCCTACAACCACCAGGTCATATTCCTCGGTGATCGGCAGCTTGTCGGTGTCGAAGACCTTTTTCTCCCAACCCATCTGGTGGGCAATTTCGAACGATCCCACGTGGCTACCCCGCAAACCGGTCAAGGCCGGTGGGTAGTAGCGTCCGTCAGGGGCGGCCTGGAGAAGTTGCAGAGGGGTCATGCCGGCAGCGATGGTGACTGCGACGCCGTTGAGAAAGTCGCGGCGGGTGATATCCATATTCAATCCTTGTTGGTTTTTTTAGATCGCCCCGGCGCCACAGCGGCACCGGAGCGAATGCCGTTACCGGCTGACTTTCCAGGCATCGCCCGCAGGGGCAGTGCCGTGGTCATACGGTTTGGCGATCCACATGTAGAGCAGGCCCAGGCCAATGACGATGGCCGTGCTCAACACCATGGCGTAGTTGATGTACCACGCGGCATCCGGGGTGCGTGGCCAGGCCATGTTGATGATGGCCCCGACACCATAGACCAGCGCGCCGATGTTCACCGCCCAACCCCAGGCGCCGAGGGTGAATTTACCGCTCGGTTTCCAGCCCTTCAGGCGGGCGTACAGGGCGGCGAGCACGATCATCTGGAACGCCAGGTAGATGCCGATCGCGGCGAAACTGACGATGGTCGCGACCGCATCCTGCAGGAAGAAACCGAGGATGATGATCAGTGCCGGCAGGACACCGGAGACGAACAGCGCAGCAACCGGTACCTGAGTCGTAGGGGAAATCTTCTTCAGCAGTTGGCTGCCGATGACCATTTCGTCACGGGCGTAGGAATACAGCAGGCGACTGGCCGCCGCTTGCAGACTGATCACGCAGGAGATGAAGGAAATCATCACCACGCCCATCACCACTTTCGAACCCACTGGACCAAAAGCGTTGTTGAGGATGGTGGTGACCGGGTCCTTGTCGGTGCCGTTGATCACGGCCTGCATGTCTGGCACCGCGAGGATCAGCGCCAGGCAAGCGAACATCGCCGAGATGCCGCCGATGTAGATGGTCATGCGCATGGCCACCGGAATCCGCTTGCTCGGGTTTGGGGTTTCTTCGGCTACATCGCCGCAAGCCTCGAAGCCGTAATACAGGAACATCCCCGCCAACGACGCGGTGAGGAACGCCGGCAGGTACGAGCCATCGACACTGATGTCGAAGGTGTTGAACAACACGCTGATCGGTTGGTGACGCTCGAAGACCAGCAGGTAAACACCAACGATCACCGCGCCGACCAGTTCGCAAAGAAAGCCGAACATGGCAATGCGTGCCAGCACTTTGGTGCCGCTGAGGTTGACCAGGGTGGCGAACAGCGTCAGCACCAGGGCGATGACGATGTTGGTGTTGTTGCTCGGTTCAAAGCCGAGCATGGCCGCCAGATAAGGACCGGCACCCACGGCAACGGCAGCGATGGTCACGCACAGGGCGATGGAGTAGATCCAGCCGACCATCCACGCCCAACGCTTGCCCACCAAACGACGGGCCCACGGGTACACGCCGCCGGAAATCGGGAATTGCGAAACCACTTCACCGAAGATCAGGCACACCAGCAACTGGCCGCAACCGACCAGCAAATAGGCCCAGAACATCGGTGGTCCGCCGGCGGCCAGGCACAGGCCGAACAGGGTATACACCCCGACCACCGGAGACAGGTAAGTGAAGCCCAGGGCGAAGTTTTCCCACAGGCTCATGCTGCGGTTGAAATTGGAGGTGTAACCGAGTTTGCGCAGTTGCTCGGCATCGCTGTCGGCAAGGGCGGCAGAGAGATCGGGTGATGCACTCATGTGTGTTTGCTCCGGAAAATCGGCAGATTTCGGATGTCCGAAACCGTGACGGAGCCTTGGGGGCACCGCCCGGATCGATGGTTTTTGTTTTGTTTTGTTTTGTTTTGTTTTGTTTTGTTTTCTTTGGTTTGAGGCCTGGTGGTGCGTACTGCCGGTTTCTGCCTTGAAACCGCGGTGACACGTTCGCTGTAGGAGCGAGCTTGCTCGCGAAAAACCTGAGGACACCGCGGGGCGTCAGGATCCCCGCGTCATCGTTGACGTCCATCGCGAGCAAGCTCGCTCCTACAGGCGATGCGTTTCTTAGTGCTTGAACATCACATGCCGCACAACGGTGTAGTCCTCCAGCCCGTACATAGACATGTCCTTGCCATACCCCGACAGTTTCTGACCGCCGTGGGGCATTTCGCTGACGAGCATGAAGTGCGTATTTACCCAGGTGCAGCCGTACTGCAACCGTGCCGACAACCGATGGGCGCGGCCGACGTCGGCGGTCCACACAGAGGAGGCCAGGCCGTAGTCCGAATCGTTGGCCCAGCCCAGCACCTGTGCTTCATCGGTGAATTTGGTCACCGACACCACTGGCCCGAACACTTCGCGACGCACGATTTCGTCGTCCTGCTGTGCGTCGGCCAACACGGTCGGTTCGAAGAAGAAACCATTGCCCTCAACCGCTTTGCCGCCGGTGATCAGACGAATGTGCGGCTGGGCGATGGCGCGCTCGACGAAACTGGCCACGCGGTCGCGGTGTTGCGCGGTGATCAGCGGGCCAAGTTCGGTCGATGGGTCATCCTGCAAGCCGTACTTGATGCTGCTGACAGCGGCGCCGAGCTTCTCCACGAACTTGTCGTAGATGCCTTCCTGGGCATAGATGCGGCAAGCGGCGGTGCAGTCTTGCCCTGCGTTGTAGAACCCGAAGGTGCGGATGCCCTCGACGGCGGCGTCGATGTCGGCGTCGTCGAAGATGATCACCGGGGCCTTGCCGCCCAGTTCCATGTGCATGCGTTTGACGGTGTCAGCGGTGCTGGAAATGATGTTCGAGCCGGTGGCAATTGAACCGGTCAGCGACACCATGCGTACTTTCGGGTGAGTGACCAGCGGACTACCGACGGTAGGTCCACGGCCGAACACCAGGTTGAGCACGCCGGCCGGGAAAATGTCTGACGCCAGTTCAGCCAGACGCAGAGCGGTCAGCGGGGTTTGTTCCGACGGCTTGAGTACCACGGTATTACCGGCGGCGAGGGCCGGGGCGATTTTCCAGGCGACCATCATCAACGGGTAGTTCCACGGCGCGATGGAGGCGATCACGCCCACCGGGTCGCGGCGGATCATCGAGGTGTGGCCCGGCAGGTACTCACCACCGGCCGAACCGCTCATGCAACGGCTGGCACCGGCGAAGAAACGGAACACGTCGGCAATCGCCGGGATCTCGTCGTTCAGTGCAGCGCTGTAGGGCTTGCCGCAGTTGTCCGATTCCAGTTTGGCCAGCTCTTCGCCGTGGGCTTCGATAGCGTCGGCGAGTTTAAGCAGCAGCAGCGAACGTTCTTTCGGCGGGGTTTGCGACCAGCTGTCGAACGCGGTGTCGGCGGCACGCACAGCGGCGTCCACCTGGGCTTCGCTGGCTTCGTTGATTTCCACCAGCACACGGCCCAGTGCCGGGTTGAACACCGGTTGGGCGGGGCCTTCGCCGTTGAGCAGTTGGCCGTTGATCAAGAGTTTGGTTTGCATGGCGTGTGTCCTCTTGGAACTGTTGTTGTTCTCTGTGGAAACCAGTCCCTTGTAGGAGCTGGCTTGCCAGCGATGGGGCCATCAGGCTCAACAAAGAAGTTGGCTGATCTACCGCTATCGCCAGCAAGCCGGCTCCTACAGGATTCGGTTCCTTCAGTGGTTATTCGGTTATTTCCCGCCGCTGCCCGCAACGCTTTCGCCGCCCCGGGTCAGGTAATAAGCGCCAAGAATCGGCAGCATGGTCACCATCATCACCAGCATCGCCACGACGTTGGTCACCGGCACATCCCGTGGGCGGCTGAGCTGGTTGAGCAGCCACAGCGGCAGGGTGCGTTCATGGCCGGCGGTGAAGGTGGTGACAATGATTTCGTCGAACGACAGCGCAAACGCGAGCATGCCCCCGGCCAGCAACGCCGAGCCGAGGTTCGGCAGGATGATGTAGCGGAAGGTCTGCCAACCGTCGGCGCCGAGGTCCATCGAGGCCTCGATCAAACTGTGGGAAGTGCGGCGCAAGCGGGCGATGACGTTGTTGTAGACGATCACCACACAGAAGGTCGCGTGGCCGACGATGATGGTGAACATCCCCGGCTCGATCCCCAGTGTTTTGAACGTCGCCAGCAACGCGATACCGGTGATGATCCCCGGCAAGGCAATCGGCAGGATCAGCATCAGCGAGATGCCTTGCTTGCCGAAGAAGTCGCGGCGATACAACGCCGCCGAAGCCAATGTGCCGAGGACCATGGCAATCAGTGTGGCAATCGAGGCGATCTGCAAGGACAGCTTGATCGCTTCGAGCACGTCCGGGCGCGAGAACGCCACGCCGATCCACTTCAGGGTGAAACCCTTGGGTGGAAAGCTGAACGCTGCGTCTTCGGTGTTGAAGGCGTACAGGAAGATGATCAGGATCGGGAAGTGCAGGAACACCAACCCGCCCCAGGCTGCGATGCGCAGGCCCAAGGATGCTTTTTCAGAGTGCATCGAAGGCCCCCAGGCGTTTGACGATGGACAGGTAGATGGCGATCAGCACAATCGGCACCAGTGTGAAGGCGGCAGCCATTGGCATGTTGCCGATGGCACCTTGCTGGGCATACACCATGCTGCCGACGAAGTAGCCGGGCGGGCCGACCAGTTGCGGCACGATGAAATCGCCCAGGGTCAGCGAGAAGGTGAAGATCGAACCGGCGGCAATGCCCGGGATCGACAGCGGCAGAATCACTTGCATGAAAGTCTGGCGCGGCTTGGCACCGAGGTCGGCGGAGGCTTGCAGCAGCGAGGGCGGCAGGCGTTCCAGCGAGGCCTGGATCGGCAGGATCATGAACGGCAGCCAGATGTAGACAAACACCATGAAACGGCCCAGGTGCGAGGTCGACAAGGTGCTGCCGCCGACGCCCGGGATGCCCAGCACGAATTGCAGAACCGGTTCCAGCCCCAGGTGCTGCACGAACCACTGCGCCACGCCGCCTTTTGCCAGCAGCAGCGTCCAGGCGTAAGCCTTGACGATATAGCTGGCCCACATCGGCATCATCACCGCGATGTAGAAAAACGCCTTGGTTTTACCGGTGGTGTAGCGCGCCATGTAGTAGGCAATCGGGAACGCGACGATGGCGCTGGCAATCGACACGACAATCGCCATGCCCAGGGTGCGCAGGATGATGTCGAAGTTCGACGGCTGGAACAGCGCGGCGAAGTTCGCCAGCGTCAGGTCCGGCGTGACCGCCATGGTGAAGTCATCGAAGGTGTAGAAACCTTGCCAGAGCAAAGTCAGCAACGAACCCAGATAGATCGCGCCGAACCACAGCAGCGGCGGCACCAGCAGCATCGACAGGTACAGGTTCGGCCGGCGATACAGCAGGTTGGAAAACCTGCGCAGTGGCGAGCCGCCCGAGGGGGATTGAGAAACAGCCAAGGTGTTCATGTCACACCCCGCCGACAACGGTGTCGTGCAACTGGACCATCGCTTCACGCGCCCAGCGTGCGCTGAGTCGTTGTCCGGTCTGATGCTGCGCGCTGGTGTCCAGCCACTGGTTGTTGGCCTGGCTGATATTCAGGGTCTGGCCGTTTTCCAGTTTCAGTTCATAGCGCGTGGCGCTGCCCTGGTACTGGATGTCGTGCAGCAAACCGCTGACTTCGATTTCGTGGCTGGCCAGCGGGCCTTCGGCGAAACGCACGTGTTCCGGGCGAATCGAAAACGGCTGCGGATTGCCACTGAGTTGTTTGGCCAGATCGCCGCGAATCACGTTCGAGGTGCCGACGAATTCGGCGACGAAGGTGGTCGCCGGTTTCATGTACAGGTTGCGCGGCGTATCGACTTGTTCGATTCGCCCCTTGTTGAACACCGCCACGCGGTCGGACATCGACAGCGCTTCGGTCTGGTCATGGGTCACGAAGATGAAGGTGATACCGAGCTGGCGTTGCAGCTTCTTCAATTCGCTCTGCATTTGTTCGCGCAGTTTCAGGTCGAGCGCTCCGAGCGGTTCGTCGAGCAGCAGCACCCGAGGACGATTGACCAGGGCGCGGGCCAGGGCCACACGCTGGCGCTGGCCACCGGAGAGTTGTACCGGCTTGCGCTCGCCATAACCGCCGAGGGCGACCATGTCGAGGGACTCTTCGGCGCGCTTGAGCCGTTCGGCCTTGGCGACACCTTTGACTTTCAAACCGTAGGCGACGTTGTCGCGAACGTTCATGTGCGGGAACAGCGCGTAATCCTGGAACACGGTGTTCACGTCGCGCTGGTACGGCGGCAGGCCGGCGGCCTCTTCGCCATGAATGCGGATGGAGCCTGCGCTCGGCTGTTCAAAGCCGGCGATCAGGCGCAAACAGGTGGTTTTGCCGGAACCGGAAGGCCCCAGCATGGAGAAAAACTCGCCGTCCTGGATGTCGATGGAAACCCGGTCTACGGCTTTCACTTCGCCGAATAAACGGGAAACGTTGGTGAACTGGACTGCAAGTGTCATGGTGCGGTGCTCCAAAAAGGCGAAGGCCGTCGCAGCGGCCCCGCCTGGACTTCTGAAAAAACAGTAATTCGAAAATCAGCTTTGCTTCTTGAAAAGCGTCGATCACATAAAGTCGTTTCGGGAGCGTAGCGAGCGGCGATTAGCCGTGTCCGGCCAGCGCGCAGCCCCCGGAGCGTACGTCAGTACGTGAGGAGGCGAGCACTGCCCGGGCGCGGCTGGTCGACGCGCAGTAGCTACCGGAATGACTTTTAGCGGCCGCCCATGATCGCGATGTAATCCTGGGTCCAGCGGCTGTACGGCACGAACTTGCCGCCTTCAGCCTGCGGGGTTTTCCAGAAGGCGATCTTGTCGAACTGGTCAAAACCGTTGGTCTTGCAGCCTTCGGCGCCCAGCAGTTCGCTCTCCTTGCACGCTGCGGGAACCGCTGGCAGCGAACCGAACCACGCGGCGACGTCACCCTGGACTTTCGGTTGCAGCGACCAGTCCATCCACTTGTAGGCGCAGTTCGGGTGCTTGGCCTCGGTGTGCAGCATGGTGGTGTCGGCCCAACCGGTGGCGCCTTCTTTCGGGATGGTCGAAGCGATTGGCTGTTTCTCGTTCATCAGGCCATTGACCTGATACGGCCAGGCGCCGGACGCGACCACGCCTTCGTTCTTGAAGTCGCTCATCTGTACGGTGGTGTCATGCCAGTAGCGGTGGATCAACGGCTGCTGGGCGCGCAGCAGATCGAGCACGGCCTTGTATTGTGCCTCGGTCAATTCGTACGGGTTCTGGATACCCAGCTCCGGTTTGGTTGACTTGAGATACAGCGCCGCGTCGGCAATGTAGATCGGGCCGTCATAGGCCTGCACGCGGCCCTTGTTCGGTTTGCCGTCCGGCAGGTTTTCGGCGTTGAACAACACACCCCAGGTGGTGGGCGCGGTCTTGAACACGTTGGTGTTGTACATCAACACGTTCGGGCCCCACTGATACGGGGTGCCATAAGTCTGATTGTTGACAACGTACCACGGCGCATCCTTGAGACGCGGGTCGAGGTTTTTCCAGTTCGGGATCAGCGCGGTGTTGATCGGCTGCACACGCTTGCCGACGATCAGGCGCAGGGAGGCGTCGCCGGACGCCGTCACCAGGTCGTAACCGCCCTTGGCCATCAGGCTGACCATTTCATCGGAGGTTGCAGCGGTTTTCACATTGACCTTGCAGCCTGTTTCCTTCTCGAAACCGGTCACCCAGTCGTAGGCCTTGTCGCTCTCGCCACGTTCGATGTAGCCGGGCCACGCGACAATATCCAGCTGACCCTCGCCCGCCCCGACAGCTTTGAGCGGCTCGGCGGCCTGGACACTGACGCTGGCCAGCAGCGCGGTGGTGATTGCACTGAGCAGTGCGGTCTTGTGCACGAACATGGGGTTTCCCTCTTCTTTAAATTATGGTCGGGGCAGTTTTTTGATCGAGGTTTCAACGTTGTAAACACGGTCCTGTAGGAGCCGGCATGCCGGCGAAGCCTTGCGGTGCCTTGGCTGGCGCCTTCGCTGACAAGCCAGCTCCTACAAGGGGCGCGGTGTTGTGACGTTTCGACATCTATGCCTTTACGGCTAATTGTTAGCGTAGTGCGCTTTTACAAATGCTGGCCGTGGCGCGCCATGATGTGGCGCACCACGCTGTAGTCCTGGAGCGAATCGCTGGACAGGTCTTTGCCGTAGCCGGAGCGTTTCAAGCCGCCGTGGGGCATTTCGCTGACCAGCATGAAATGGCTGTTGATCCAGGTGCAGCCGTACTGCAATCGGGCGGCGACCTGCATGGCCTTGTCGAGATTCTGCGTCCAGACCGAAGACGCCAGGCCGTACTCTGAATCGTTGGCCCAATCCACCGCTTGTTCGAGTTGATCGAAACGGGTCACGGTGACCACCGGCCCAAACACTTCACGCTGGACGATTTCATCATTCTGTTTGCAGCCGGCGAGCAAGGTCGGCTGATAGTAAAACCCGGCACCGGAATGCACGGCGGCGCCGGTCACCCGCTCGATGTGCGGCTGGCCGAGGGCACGCTCGACGAAACTCGCCACGCGGTCGCGCTGGCGGGTGCTGATCAGCGGGCCGATTTCATTGTCGGCATCGCGTTTGCCGGCAAAGCGCAGGCTGCTGACGGCCGCGCCGAGTTCGGCGACCAGACGATCATGAATCCCGGCCTGGGCATAAATGCGGCAAGCAGCGGTGCAATCCTGGCCGGCGTTGTAGTAACCGTAGGTGCGCACACCTTCGACCACGGCTTGAATGTCGGCATCGTTGCAGACAATCACCGGAGCCTTGCCACCGAGTTCGAGATGGGTGCGTTTGAGCGTTTTCGATGCGGCTTGCAGGATTTTTTGCCCGGTGACGATATCGCCGGTCAGCGACACCATGCGGATTTTCGGGTGGCTGACCAAATGGCTGCCGACGCCTTCACCGCCGCCGCAAATGATGTTGATCACGCCACGCGGCAGGATCTCGGCCAGCGCCGGAGCCAGGGCCAGGATCGACAGCGGCGTGTGTTCCGACGGTTTGAACACCAGCGTGTTGCCAGCGGCGAGGGCCGGGGCGATTTTCCACGCGGCCATCATGATGGGGTAGTTCCATGGCGCAATCGACGCCACGACTCCGATAGGATCGCGCCGAACCATGCTGGTGTAGCCCGGCATGTATTCACCGCTCAGTTGGCCGGTCTGGCAGCGCACTGCACCGGCAAAGAAGCGGAACACATCAACGGTGGCGCTCAGGTCATCCTGACGAGCCAGGTGCAGCGGCTTGCCACAGTTCATGGATTCGAGGCGGGCGAGCAGGTCGGCGTTTTTTTCGATGGCGTTGGCGATGTCCAACAGCAGGTTGGAGCGTTGCTGCGGCGTGGTCCGCGACCAACCGGCGAAGGCGCGGTGAGCGGCAAGGATGGCCGCTTCGACTTGCTCGGTGCTGGCTTCGGCGATCTGGGTGAGAACTTCCCCGGTGGCGGGGTTGAGAATCGGCTCGACGCAGCCTTGCCCGGCGACTAATTCACCATCGATCAATAATGCGGTGAACAACGGGGTCTGCGCGCCAGGCATTTTTCGGGTTCTCTTTTCTTGTGTGGCCATGCTGCTCCCTGTGACTGGGGCTGGCCGTCTTATATAGATGTAACAAGACTAGTGCGCGGCCCCGAGGTCGACAAATACTAAATACTGAAGGTTGCGTTCGATTAAATAGATGGCTTGCGTTTGCCGTGGGGTTGTTCCCGTGCCACGGTGAGAAATGGATCCACCAATGCCGGGCGGGCTGTGCCGCGACGCCACGCAAGGCCGATATCGAGGGTCTGGTTGAGGTCGGCAATCGGCCGCGCTTCGATGATGTCGCCTTCCAGTGACCAGGGGCGGTAAGTCATGTCGGGCTGGATCGACACACCCAGGCCGGCGGCCACCAGGCTTCGCACCGCTTCGGTCGAGGCGGTGCGCAGCGTGATGCGCGGCTGCAACGAAGCGGCGGACCACATGCGTTGGGCATTGCGGTCCATTTCATCCACGTTCAGCTGGATCAGCGGCTCGCGGGCCACATCGGAGAGGTTGATGCTGTCGTGTTCCAGCAAAGGATGCTGGGCCGGCAACCACAAGCGATGGGGCGAATGAGTCAGCACTTCGGTCTGCAAGGCGTGGCGATCCTCGAGATTGGAGAGGATCAGCACACCGACATCAATCTCGCCACTCACCAGCAAATGCTCTATGTAGGGGCGCTCGTCTTCCATCACGCGAATTTCCACATTGGGGTAGGCGCGCTGGAAACGGGTGAGCAAATCCGCCAGATAGTAACCGGCGACCAGGCTGGTCACGCCGATGATCAACTGCCCGGCGACCTGGTCGGTGCTCTGTTGCAGGCTGCGTTTGGCGTTATCTACGGTGGCCAGAATCAGGTGTGCCTGGCGCAGGAATTGATGCCCCTGGTGAGTCAGCGTCATGCCCTTGGCGTGGCGACTGAAAAGGCTTACACCGATTTCCTCCTCCAGTTGCTGGATCGCCAGGGTCAGCGTCGACTGCGAAATGAATGCCGTTTGTGCGGCGGCCGAGATCGAGCCCGTCTCGGCAACGGCGATGAAGTGGCGGATCTGACGCAAGGTCATCATGGAGAAATTACCCGGTGGGCGGTTTTTATCGATTTTGTCGAGTGTATATCTAAAATTCTGAATGCATATTCAAACTGTCAGCGTTAAAAGCAGTCGAGCAACATCTGGAAGTACTCTCGCAGGCCGTGCTCGGGCACTTTCGATCTAGGCTGGGGGCCTTAATGTCCGGTTACACCTTTTATGGAGGCGACAATGAACACCCGTGGATTGCTCGAGCAGCTACTCAAGTCCGGCCAGGACATGTTGCAAAACAAGGCCGGTACCGCGCAGAACAAAGGGGCGAGCAGTAGCTCCGGTGGTCTGGGCAGTTTGCTTTCCGGGGCCAGCGGCGGTGCATTGGCGGCGGGCGCGATGGGTTTGCTGCTGGGTAACAAAAAAGCCCGCAAGGTCGGCGGGAAGGTGGCGGTCTACGGTGGGCTGGCGGCATTGGGCGTGATGGCCTACAAGGCCTACGGCAGCTGGCAGGCCGAGCAAGGCACTGCGCCGAAGACCGCGCCGCAAACCCTCGATCGTTTGCCGATGGCTCAGGTCGAACAGCACAGTCAGGCGATTCTCAAGGCGCTGGTGGCCGCGGCCAAGGCGGACGGGCATATCGATCAGCGCGAGCGGGAGCTGATTGAAGGCGAGTTCACCAAACTTGATAACGATCAGGAGTTGCAGCACTGGCTGCATGCCGAACTCAACAAGCCGCTGGACCCCAGCGACGTCGCCCGCGCCGCCAGCACCCCGGAAATGGCCGCTGAGATGTACATCGCCAGTGTGATGCTGGTCGATGAAGAGAGCTTCATGGAAAAGTCGTATCTCGATGAACTGGCGCGCCAGCTCAAGCTGGAGCCGGGGTTGAAGGCCGAGCTTGAAAAGCAGGTTCGCCAGGCTTCGATGTAGTTTGTTTGCTTAAAAGATCGCAGCCTTCGGCAGCTCCTACGGGATCCGCGTCATCCGAAGGCTGCGATCTTTTGCTTTAAGCCGGCGTGCCAGGCTTTTTCAGCAAGATGAGAAGTGGTGCGCAACCGTCTTATAAATGAAACACCGCCCTCGGCTATACTCCCCGCATTTCGAATCCGCCCCGAGGACTGACTGTGAAGAACTGGACGTTGCGCCAACGCATTTTGGCGAGCTTTGCGGTAATTATCGCCATCATGTTGTTGATGGTGGTCGTCTCGTATTCGCGGTTGTTGAAGATCGAAAGCAGCGAAGCCAGCGTACGTGAGGACGCTCTGCCAGGCCTTTATTACAGCTCGATGATTCGTGGTGCGTGGTCCGACAGTTATGTACGCATTCAGGCCATGCTGGGCCTGGAGCAGGGGCAGGGCTTCACGGTCGAGGAAGCCGCGAACTTCAATGGCTATGCCGCGCGATTGAAAGAGCAGATGGACCTTTACCGTGGAACGATTGCCGACGAAGAAGACCGGGTCGAGTACGCTGCGTTCGAAAAACTGCATGAGGACTATCACCGGATTTTGGCCGCCGTGATCGAGTTGCATAAACGCAACCAAAGTGCAGAAGCCATCAAGCTGTTCACCAGTGAGCTGACTCCGGCCTGGACAGCAGGCCGAATGAAGGTCAATGAGATTCTGCGTCATAACAAATCGGTGGCGGACGCGGACATCGCAGCCATTGACGATGCAGTCGTCACGGCAAAAATCATCATGGGCATTTCCCTGCTGGTGGCAGTGCTGGCCGCCGCCCTTTGTGGCCTGCTGCTGATGCGCGCGATTTTGGCGCCGATGAACCGCATCGTGAAAATCCTCGAAATCATGCGCACCGGCGACCTCAGCAGTCGCCTGAACCTTGAGCGCAAGGATGAGTTCGGTGCAGTGGAAACCGGCTTCAACGACATGATGACCGAGCTTACGTCCCTGGTGTCCCAGGCCCAGCGCTCATCGGTGCAGGTCACCACGTCGGTCACCGAGATTGCAGCCACCTCCAAGCAACAACAGGCCACCGCTACCGAGACCGCCGCGACCACCACGGAAATCGGCGCGACCTCACGTGAAATCGCCGCCACCTCCCGCGATCTGGTGCGCACCATGACCGAAGTGTCCACCGCCGCCGATCAGGCTTCGGTGGCCGCAGGTTCCGGGCAGCAAGGGCTGGCGCGCATGGAAGAGACCATGCATTCGGTGATGGGCGCGGCCGATCTGGTCAACGCCAAGCTGGCGATCCTCAATGAGAAGGCCGGCAACATCAACCAGGTGGTCGTGACCATCGTCAAGGTTGCCGACCAGACCAACCTGTTGTCGCTCAACGCCGCCATCGAAGCGGAAAAAGCCGGTGAATACGGCCGTGGTTTTTCCGTGGTTGCCACTGAAGTGCGGCGCCTGGCGGACCAGACCGCCGTCGCCACCTACGATATCGAGCAGATGGTGCGCGAGATTCAGTCGGCGGTATCGGCCGGGGTCATGGGCATGGACAAATTCTCCGAAGAAGTGCGCCGCGGGATGTCCGAAGTGCAGCAGGTCGGCGAGCAGTTGTCGCAGATCATCCACCAGGTGCAAGCGCTGGCGCCGCGCGTGCTGATGGTCAACGAAGGCATGCAAGCCCAGGCCACCGGTGCCGAGCAGATCAATCACGCACTGGTGCAACTGGGTGATGCCAGCAGCCAGACGGTCGAATCCTTGCGCCAGGCGAGTTTCGCCATCGATGAGCTGAGCCAGGTGGCCGTAGGGCTGCGCAGCGGCGTTTCGCGATTTAAAGTCTGATGAGCGAAATCACGGCCAAACGTCCTGTGGCGAAGCAGGCGTTGCACGCGTTGTTTCTGGTGTTTCGCATCGGTAACGAACGGTATGCCTTGCAGGCCATCGAGGTGGCGGAAGTGCTGCCGTGCCTGCCGTTGAAGCCGATTCCCCGTACACCCGATTGGGTTGCCGGGGTGTTCGCCTACCGTGGTGCGGTAGTGCCGGTGATCGACCTGAGCGCGTTGACCTTTGGTACACCTGCCCAGTCACGCACCAGCACGCGGCTGGTGCTGGTCAACTACCGCCCGGGCGAAACCGCCGGCACGCAATTGCTCGGGCTGATTCTCGAGCAGGCCACGGATACCTTGCGCTGTGATCCGGCGGACTTTCAACCCTACGGCGTGGACAACCGGCAGGCGCCCTATCTGGGGCCGGTTCGCAAGGATGAGCAAGGTTTGCTGCAACGGGTGCGGGTCGCCGATTTGCTGGACGATAAGGTTCGCGCGCTGCTGTTTCCGTCGCCACCGCTGGACCTGGCGCTGCTTGAGGCGCGGCCATGAGCTCTGACCAGCGTTTTTTCGACTTCCTCAAGGAACGCATCGGCCTCGACGTGACGTCGGTGGGACCGGCCATCATCGAGCGCGCCGTACGCCAGCGCAGTCACGCCGTCGAGGCGCAAACAGCCGATGAATACTGGCTCACCTTGCAGGGCTCGCGTGACGAACAACAAGCGTTGATCGAATCGGTAATCGTCCCGGAAACGTGGTTCTTCCGTTACCCGGAGTCCTTCACTACGCTCGCCAAAATGGCCGGCAAGCGCCTGGCTGCAATCAATAACCGGCGTGCCCTGCGGATTCTCAGTTTGCCGTGTTCCACCGGCGAAGAACCTTATTCAATTGCCATGGCGCTGCTCGATGCCGGGCTCAAGCGGCATCAGTTCAAGGTCGACGGTATGGATGTCAGCCCGTTGTCGGTGGAAAAGGCCAGGCGCGCGGTGTACGGGAAAAACTCCTTTCGCGGCCAGGATATCGGGTTTCGTGACCGTCATTTCAGTGTCGAAGGCGAGGGCTATCGCCTCCATCAGCGCGTGATTGATCAGGTGCGTTTGCAGGTTGGCAATCTGCTGGACCCAAGCTTGCTCGCCCATGAGCCCGCGTTTGATTTCGTGTTCTGCCGCAACTTGCTGATCTATTTCGACCAGTCGACGCAGAAGCAGGTGTTCGAGGTGCTCAAGCAACTGACTCACGTCGATGGCGTACTGTTTATCGGTCCCGCCGAAGGTAGCTTGCTGGGGCGTTTTGGCATGCGCTCGATGGGTATCGCGCAGTCCTTCGCCTTCAGTCGGCAGGGTGCGCAGGAGTCACAACCGTTGCCGTTGCCGACCTTCGTTCCCGCGCCATTGCCGGTACCGCCACCGCCCAGCCGCCCGCCGTCGTCGGTACACAGCCGCCCCTTCGCCAGCGCCCAGCCCGAGGTTTTTGCGCCGAAGACGTCTGTCTCCGACACGGTTGCGTTGCTGGCGAATATCGGCGCCTTGGCCAACGAAGGCAAGAGCGCAGAAGCGCGAGCCGCCTGTGAACGCTATTTGCGCAACCATGAACCCGTGGCTCAGGTGTTCTGTTGGTTAGGGCTGCTCAGCGATGTCGCTGGAAATGCCTTCGAAGCTCAAGGCTTTTACCGCAAGGCGTTGTACCTCGAGCCGCAACACCCCGAAGCGTTGATACACCTGGCGGCGTTGCTGCAAGCCCAGGGCGACACGGCGGGTGCCAGACGATTGCAGGAGCGTGCCGCCCGCAGCGCGCGCGCCGTCGACAGTGAGCGTAAACGATGATTGCCTCCGACACCTTCAGCGTCAGCCGGGATGCCCAGGCCATCGACGATTGCTGGAACCGCATCGGTATCCATGGCGACAAGTCGTGCCCGTTACTGAGCGAACATATTCATTGCCGCAACTGCGCGGTGTATTCGGCGGCGGCTACTCGCTTGCTGGATCGTTATGCGTTGCAGCAGGACGACCGCGGGCAAGTGTCCGTCGCGGTCGAGAGCGAGGCGAAAACCCGGTCGCTGTTGATGTTCCGCCTGGGCGAAGAATGGCTCGGTCTGGCCACGCGCAGCCTGGTGGAAGTGGCACCGTTGCAAGTGATTCACTCGCTGCCGCACCAGCGTTCCCGGGCCTTGCTCGGCGTGGCGAATGTGCGCGGTGCGCTGGTGGCGTGTCTGTCGCTGGTGGAACTGCTCGGGCTCGATAGCGCGAGCAGCGTGGAAGTCGGTGCACGGGTCATGCCGCGCATGTTGATCATTGCAGCCCACGGCGGACCCGTGGTGGTGCCTGTGGATGAAGTCGACGGTATTCACGCCATCGACGAGCGGATCCTCGATGCCGCGTCGCAATCGGGCACCCAGGCCAGCGCCAAATACACCCGGGGCGTATTGCCATTCAAAGGTCGCAGCCTGCGTTGGCTGGATGAAGAACAGTTGCTGTGCGCCGTGACCCGGAGCCTCACATGACCCCCGAGCAAATGCGCGACGCCTCTTTGCTGGAGTTGTTCAGCCTCGAAGCCGAGGCCCAGACCCAAGTGCTGAGCGCCGGCCTGCTGGCGCTGGAACGCGATCCGACCCAGGCCGATCAACTTGAATCGTGCATGCGTGCCGCGCATTCGCTCAAGGGGGCGGCGCGAATTGTCGGTGTCGATGCGGGAGTCAGCGTCGCCCATGTCATGGAAGACTGCTTGGTGAGCGCCCAGGAAGGGCGTTTGTTGCTGCGCCCCGAACACATCGATGCGTTGCTGCAAGGCACCGATCTGCTGATGCGCATCGCCACGCCGAACAACAATCCGCAATCGGCGGATATCGACGCCTATGTGGTGTTGATGGCGCGTCTGCTTGATCCGACTGCTGCGCGGGTTGCGAGCGCTGCGCCGGTGATGGCCGAGTTACAGCTTGAAGTGTTCGCGCCCAAGGTCGAAACCCCGGCGCCTGACGTCGTCCCCCCATTCACGCCCGCGCCGCGCAAAACCAAACGCGCCACCGAAAACGGCGAGCGAGTCCTGCGCGTCACTGCCGAACGCTTGAACAGCCTGCTCGACCTATCGAGCAAATCGTTGGTGGAAACCCTGCGGCTCAAGCCGCACCTGGCCACCATGCAGCGGCTCAAACGCACGCAGAGCAACGGCCTGCGCGCGCTGGAAAATCTCAACGTGCACCTCAAGGATCACGCCTTGAGCCTGGAAGCCCGAGAATCACTCGAAGATGCGCGGCGGTTGCTGGCGGAGTCCCAGCAATTGCTGGTGGAGAAGAATGCCGAACTCGATGAGTTCGCCTGGCAGGCCAGCCAACGCGCGCAGGTCTTGTATGACACGGCGCTGGCCTGCCGCATGCGGCCCTTTGCCGATGTATTGACCGGCCAGGCGCGCATGGTTCGTGATCTGGGGCGTGACCTTGGCAAACAGGTGCGGCTGGAGATCGAAGGCGAGAAAACCCAGGTCGATCGCGACGTGCTTGAAAAGCTCGAAGCGCCGCTGACTCACCTGCTGCGCAACGCGGTCGATCACGGGATCGAAACCCCTGAGCAGCGCCTGCTGGCGGGCAAGCCAGCGGAAGGCGTGATCCGTTTACGTGCTTCTCATCAGGCCGGCCTTTTGGTCCTGGAGCTGAGCGATGACGGCAATGGCGTGGACCTGGAAAAGGTTCGCCGCAGTATCGTTGAACGCAATCTTTCACCCGTCGAAACCGCTGCGCAACTGAGCGAAGAAGAGCTGCTGACGTTCCTGTTCCTGCCGGGTTTCAGCCTGCGCGACACTGTCACAGAAGTCTCCGGGCGCGGCGTCGGTCTGGATGCTGTTCAACATATGGTCCGTCAGTTGCGCGGCGCAGTGATGCTGGAGCAGACGGCGGGCCGGGGCAGTCGTTTCCATCTCGAAGTACCGCTGACCCTGTCGGTAGTACGCAGTCTGGTGGTGGAAGTCGGCGCCGAAGCCTACGCCTTCCCGCTGGCACACATCGAGCGCATGTGCGACCTGGAGCCAGCGGACATCGTGCAAGTCGAAGGGCGTCAGCATTTTTGGCACGAGGGTCGGCATGTCGGCCTCGTTGCCGCGAGCCAACTGCTGCAACGCCCGGCCAGCCAGAGCGACCGGCAAACGCTGAAAGTCGTGGTGATTCGCGAACGTGATGCGATGTATGGCGTGGCGGTCGAGCGCTTTATCGGCGAGCGCACATTGGTGGTTCTGCCGCTGGACGAGCGCCTGGGCAAGGTGCAGGACATTTCCGCCGGGGCCTTGCTCGATGACGGTTCGGTGGTGCTGATTGTCGATGTCGAAGACATGCTGCGTTCGGTGGATAAATTGCTCAACACCGGGCGCCTGGAGCGTATCGCCCGTCAGGGCAGCCAGGTGGTCGAAGCCTCACGCAAACGGATTCTGGTGGTCGACGATTCACTCACCGTGCGAGAGTTGCAGCGCAAGCTGTTGCTCAATCGCGGATACGATGTGGCGGTTGCGGTGGACGGTATGGACGGCTGGAACGCGCTGCGTTCGGAGGATTTCGATCTGCTGATCACCGACATTGATATGCCGCGCATGGACGGCATCGAACTGGTCACGCTGCTGCGCCGGGACACTCGCCTGCAATCGCTGCCGGTGATGGTGGTGTCCTACAAGGATCGTGAGGAGGACCGGCGTCGTGGACTGGATGCGGGGGCCGACTATTATCTAGCCAAGGCCAGTTTTCATGACGACGCCTTGCTCGATGCAGTGGTCGAGCTCATCGGAGGAGCCCGGGCATGAGGATTGCCATCGTAAACGACATGCCCATGGCGGTGGAGGTCTTGCGCCGCGCCTTGGCATTCGAACCGTCGCATCAGGTGGTCTGGGTCGCCGGCAATGGCGCCGAGGCCGTTCGCCTTTGCGCGCAGGACACTCCGGATCTGATCCTGATGGACTTGATCATGCCGGTGATGGATGGCGTCGAGGCAACCCGCCGGATCATGGCCGAAAGCCCATGCGCCATCGTCATTGTCACGGTGGATCGTCAACAGAACGTGCATCGCGTATTCGAGGCCATGGGCCACGGGGCGCTGGATGTGGTCGACACCCCAGCCCTCGGCGCTGGCAATGCCAAGGAAGCCGCCGCGCCGTTGCTGCGCAAGATTCTGAACATCGGCTGGTTGATCGGCGATAAGGGCAACCGCCCGAGTCGGGCGCCATCACCGTTGCGCAACCCCGGCTCTTGCCAGAGCCTGATCGCCATCGGCTCATCCGCCGGTGGGCCTGCGGCGCTGGAGATCCTGCTCAAGGGCTTGCCGCGCAACTTTTCACCGGCCATTGTGCTGGTGCAGCACGTCGATCAAGTATTCGCCGCCGGCATGGCCGAATGGCTCGGCAGCGCCAGCGGCCTCAACGTGCGCCTGGCCCGGGAAGGCGAGCCTCCGCAAAGCGGCACGGTGTTGCTGGCCGGCACCAATCACCATATCCGATTGTTGAAAAACGGCACGCTGGCCTACACCGCCGAGCCGATCAACGAGATTTATCGGCCCTCGATCGATGTTTTTTTTGAGAGTGTGGCCAGTTACTGGAACGGTGACGCGGTCGGCGTATTGCTCACCGGCATGGGGCGTGATGGCGCGCAGGGGCTTAAACTCATGCGTCAGCAGGGCTACCTGACCATCGCTCAAGACCAGAACAGCAGTGCGGTGTATGGCATGCCAAAGGCGGCCGCCGCCATCGATGCTGCCGCAGAGATTCGCCCGCTGAACAAGATAGCGCCACGATTGCTGGAGATTTTCGCAAAATGAGTGGTTTTTCCCGCAGTCCTGGCCCAGGTAGTATTCAGGTGAACGCACATGAATGATTTACAGCTCGACGATTTCAAGTCCGATGAATACGCCGCCATGGTGTTGCTGGTAGACGATCAGGCCATGATCGGCGAAGCCGTGCGTCGCGGGTTGTCGAACGAAGAGAACATCGACTTCCATTTTTGCGCCGACCCGCACCAGGCTATCGCCCATGCGGTCCGCATCAAACCGACGGTGATCCTTCAGGACCTGGTGATGCCCGGGCTGGATGGACTGAGTCTGGTGCGCGAGTACCGCAATCATCCGGCGACCAAGGATATCCCGATCATTGTGCTGTCGACCAAGGAAGACCCGCTGATCAAGAGCGCGGCGTTCGCGGCCGGGGCCAACGATTATCTGGTCAAGCTGCCGGACAATATCGAACTGGTCGCGCGTATCCGCTATCACTCGCGGTCCTACATGACGCTGTTGCAGCGGGACGCGGCTTATCGTGCGCTGCGCGTCAGCCAGCAACAGTTGCTCGACACCAACCTGGTGCTGCAACGCCTGATGAATTCCGATGGCTTGACCGGGTTGTCGAACCGTCGACATTTCGATGAGTACCTGGAGCTGGAGTGGCGTCGTGCGCTGCGTGAACAGAGCCAATTGTCGTTGCTGATGATCGACGTGGACTACTTCAAGGCCTACAACGACAGCTTCGGACACCTGGAAGGCGATGAAGCCCTGCGCAAGGTCGCAGCCGCTATCAAGGACGCCAGCTCCCGACCTTCGGACTTGCCAGCCCGTTACGGCGGCGAAGAGTTTGCGCTGGTGCTTCCCAATACTTCACCGGGTGGCGCACGACTGGTGGCGGAAAAACTGCGCCAGACCGTCGAGGCCCTGAAGATCGCGCATAATTCGCCGAGTGAAGGTTCGAACCTGACCGTCAGCATCGGCCTGTCGACGATTATCCCCAAAGCGGGCAGCAACTGCCGTGACCTGATCTCGGCGGCGGACAAGGGGCTGTATTCGGCGAAGAACAATGGGCGCAATCAGGTGGGGGTGGCGTGACGGTACAACGCTCCGTAGTGCAGTAGCGGCTGCGGAGCCCGCGAGACTGCGTCCGAAGACAAAGTCCTCGCAAACCCTGTGCATGGAGTTTGACTAAAGAGGCTTGTTGCATAGTTTACGAGGTTTTTTGTACGGATAGTCGTTCAACACAGTTGATTATTGCTATGTATAAGAATGCTGGCGAGTTTACTTTGGGCGTTCAGAAAATAATCGTGCCAGCTTTTAATAAAGGCTTAGGAGGGCAACGTCCCGTTCAATGAAAGTGAAAGGGAGCGCCGCAATAAGTGTTCTTACTCAAAATCTTCTTTGGGCATCTGACAATCTGGGCATAACCAGTCTTCGGGCAGATTGTTCCAAGGCGTGCCAGGTGGTATTCCATTTTCAGAGTCGCCTAGAGCGGGATCATATTCATAGCCGCAAACAGTGCACCGCATTATGTTTTCTTTGCTTAACATGATTTTTCCTGAGGGTAGATTAAAGTGTGATAGTAGCGATCAAGCCAGTTGCTCCTAAGATGAAGCCAATTAGAGCGCCTCTTTCCGGTAGTTCCTTTAGCATTGCGTATATCACAATTGGCTCAAGAATCAGAAGGAGTGTCAAGGATGCAACGGTAACTATCCATATATTTCCAGTTGCTTGATATCCTAGCCAGTACGCAAAAATTAGACTGATGCCAGCAATGCTGATAAGTACTATAGGTTTTACGAATATTAAAGGGCTATCCAGCGAGCGGTCGGGCAGCTTCGAGGCGTATACTTCACTGTAAATTGTTAGTATTTAGCCGAAAACCATAAGTATTAAGGAGGCTGCCATGTAGTAGTGGTTTCTCATCTTTAACCTTTGGTTAGTATGGATAAAATGTCTTCTACTACAGGGGCTCCGAGTTCGCTTGAATTGAGCAAAAAGTGAGGGCAGTCGTGATCAAAAAGAAAGGTGTTCTGATAGTTTGGCCCACTCAGATTGTGTTTTTCGGTTGATCAGGTATTCCATTTTTTTGTGCCATTTCAAGCATTGCTTTTTTTAGGAGTATAGATATAAAGCCAGGGTTTGCTCCGTGCCCAACAATTGCTGTTGTTGTGCTGGTTTGGGTTTGCGCATATTGCTTCAGATTTTCCCTTATAGAGTGATTGCTTTTTAAGTGGTTGTTGTTATGGTTTGCGTAGTCCCATGGCTCTATGCATGTGTCTAAATACAATGTGTTGTATGGCTGGGTTAGATTTATCAGAGCTAAGCTGGAAACAGATACCGCCAGATTTAAGAGGACGCTGTTGTTGCTTAATAGTGGTGACAAAATACTGTGGAAGTTGTTTGGGGTTATCAGATTTTTAATTAATATTGCGGAATACTCGCTCGCGATATTTTTTGAATTGCGTCGATTTCTTTGTCGAAAATGATAATTTCCGAATCGTAATTTTCTGAAAGTAGCGGTAGCAAAGCCTGGGCGATACTTCCAAAGCCTACAATTATTATTCTGTCGATTTTTTTCATGGTAGTCCTTTGGTTAAAGGGTTGGGTTGACTATCCATGTTTTGTGGTGGTGCTGTAGCTTGCTTAGGTTTCTGAGGGTTAAGGTTTTCGGTGATGGTGCTAGTAAGTTTTTAGAAATTTTTTGTGTTGCATAGTTATAGGGAAGGCAGATGCATTGCGCAATTGCCAATTAAGTAGGATTGGTCCGTTATTGTTGAAGTTGTTTTCCTACAGATCGGTCGAGATCTTAATCTTGTTGTTGGTTAGTGCTCTGAGAGATGTTTAAGGCATCATTGCTCAAGAGCGAGTTGTTTTTAGCCGTGGCAGTTGCGTGAGCCATTAAAGGCACCATGCTGGGAGTCGAGTCGGTCAAGGACGTTGCCGACCTTTAACCCTTTCCATCAACCGCGGCGTAACGGTCAGCCGGCTGATGTAGCCCAGACCATTCCGTTTTCGGTATCGAATCAGCCTTCGGGGATCACCAGTACTGTACTGACAGTCGACAGCGGCATCACTGGAAGAAGTGAGCAGGGTGATGGCAGCGTTCATGGTTGGTGCGAGGCAGGAATAACAGAAACCATTCGCCGGTAAACCAGCCATTCGGGCTGCCGGGACCGCTTGATTACGGTATACTCGCCGGCTTTCAAAAGTTCGCCAACGAGTGCTGCCCGTCATGGAAATCAATCCGATCCTGAACACCATCAAGGACCTGTCCGAGCGCTCCGAAACCATTCGGGGGTATCTTTGACTACGATCAAAAGCATGAGCGTCTGACCGAAGTCAATCGCGAGCTTGAAGATCCGAGTGTCTGGAACAAACCTGAATACGCCCAGGAGTTGGGCCGCGAGCGCGCTGCGCTGGCGCAGATCGTCGAGACTCTGGACGAACTGAACACCGGTCTGGCCGATTGCCGTGACCTGCTGGACATGGCCGTCGAAGAAAACGACGAAGGCGCAGTGGACGATGTCGTCGCCGAGCTGGCCCGTCTTGAGGAAAACCTCGCCAAGCTGGAATTCCGGCGCATGTTCAGCCATGAAATGGACCCGAACAACGCCTACCTGGACATCCAGGCCGGTTCCGGCGGCACCGAAGCCCAGGACTGGGCCAACATCCTGCTGCGCATGTACTTGCGTTGGGCCGACAAACGCGGTTTCGACGCGACCATCATGGAGCTGTCGGCCGGTGAAGTCGCCGGGATCAAAGGTGCGACCGTGCACATCAAGGGCGAATACGCCTTTGGTTGGCTGCGTACCGAGATCGGCGTACACCGTCTGGTGCGCAAGAGCCCGTTCGACTCCGGCAACCGTCGCCACACCTCGTTCAGCGCAGTGTTCGTCTCGCCAGAGATCGATGACAAGGTGGAAATCGAAATCAACCCGGCAGACTTGCGGATTGACACCTATCGTTCCTCCGGTGCCGGTGGTCAGCACGTAAACACCACCGACTCGGCCGTACGTATCACCCACGTACCGACCAACACCGTGGTCAGCTGCCAGAACGAACGTTCCCAGCACGCCAACAAGGACACCGCCATGAAAATGCTGCGGGCCAAGTTGTACGAGCAGGAAATGCAGAAGCGCAACGCGGCGTCCCAGGCGCTGGAAGACACCAAGTCCGACATCGGCTGGGGTCATCAGATCCGCTCTTATGTACTCGATGCCTCGCGCATCAAGGATCTGCGCACTAACATCGAACGCAGCGACTGCGACAAGGTGCTCGACGGCGACATCGACGAATACCTGGAAGCCAGCCTGAAATCCGGGCTGTAAGTTACTGACACACCGCGATCCCCTGTAGGAGCCGGCTTGCCGGCGATCCCCGGCCGCAGGCCGGGGACAACGAACCAGATGGAATATTTAAAGACATGAGCGACCAAGAACTCGACCCGCAAGCCCTGCAACAGGAAGAAAACTCCCTGATCGCCCTGCGCAAGGAAAAGCTTGCTGCCGAGCGCGCCAAGGGTAATGCCTTCCCGAATGACTTCCGCCGCGACAACTACTGCGATGTCCTGCAGAAACAGTACGCGGACAAGACCAAGGAAGAGCTGGCAGAAGCTGCAATCCCGGTCAAGGTTGCCGGTCGCATCATGCTCAACCGTGGCTCGTTCATGGTGATCCAGGACATGACCGGTCGTATCCAGGTCTACGTCAACCGCAAGACTCTGTCCGAAGAAACTCTGGCCGCGGTGAAAACCTGGGACATGGGCGACATCATTGCCGCCGAAGGCACCCTGGCCCGTTCGGGCAAGGGCGACCTGTACGTCGAAATGACCAACGTGCGCCTGCTGACGAAATCCCTGCGCCCACTGCCGGACAAGCACCACGGCCTGACCGACACCGAACAACGCTACCGCCAGCGTTACGTTGACCTGATCGTCAACGAAGACGTGCGCCAGACGTTCCGCGTGCGTTCGCAAGTCATCGCCCACATCCGCAGCTTCCTGATGCAGCGTGACTTCCTGGAAGTGGAAACGCCGATGCTGCAGACCATTCCTGGCGGCGCGGCAGCCAAGCCGTTCGAAACCCACCACAACGCCTTGGACATGGGCATGTTCCTGCGTATCGCGCCGGAGCTGTACCTCAAGCGCCTGGTGGTTGGCGGCTTCGAGAAAGTGTTCGAGATCAACCGCAACTTCCGTAACGAAGGCGTTTCGACCCGTCACAATCCTGAATTCACCATGTTGGAGTTCTACCAGGCTTACGCCGACTACGAAGACAACATGGACCTGACCGAAGAACTGTTCCGCGAACTGGCGCAGCTGGTTCTGGGCAGCACCGACGTGCCGTACGGCGACAAGGTGTTCCACTTCGGTGAGCCGTTCGTGCGTCTGTCCGTGTTCGACTCGATCCTCAAGTACAACCCTGAGCTGACCGCTGACGACCTGAATGACATCGACAAGGCCCGTGCCATCGCCAAGAAGGCCGGCGCCAAGGTGCTGGGCTTCGAAGGTCTGGGCAAGCTGCAGGTGATGATTTTCGAAGAGCTGGTCGAGCACAAGCTGGAACAGCCGCACTTCATTACCCAGTACCCGTTCGAAGTGTCGCCGCTGGCCCGTCGCAACGACGACAACCCGAACGTCACCGACCGCTTCGAGTTGTTCATCGGTGGCCGCGAAATCGCCAACGCCTACTCCGAGTTGAACGACGCGGAAGACCAGGCCGAGCGCTTCATGGCTCAAGTGGCCGACAAGGATGCCGGTGACGACGAAGCCATGCACTACGACGCCGACTTCGTTCGTGCGCTGGAGTACGGCATGCCGCCAACGGCGGGTGAAGGCATCGGCATCGACCGTCTGGTGATGCTGCTGACCAATTCCCCGTCGATCCGCGACGTGATCCTGTTCCCGCACATGCGACCGCAAGCGTAAGTGTTTCAATTAAAAAGCCGCCTGAAATAGGCGGCTTTTTATTGCCTGTCTGGTACAAACGTATCAATTGGTTACTTTTGAAGTGAGAGGATTCCTGTCGTGAACGGTGCAATGGCTCAAGAAGGTGCAGCGGGTATCGCCACTGCGGTCGCTGAAAGTGTTCAGTACCAGGGCCGCAAGGCCAGCCGACAGGGCAGTGAACAGCGACGACAGGACATTCTCGACGCCGCGATGCGCATCGTCGTGCGCGATGGTGTACGCGCTGTGCGACACCGTGCAGTGGCCGCCGAGGCGCAAGTGCCGTTATCGGCGACCACCTACTATTTCAAGGATATCGATGACTTGCTCACCGATACCTTCGCGCAATACGTGGAACGCAGCGCGGCCTACATGGCCAAGTTGTGGGTGAACAACGAAGGTCTGCTGCGTGACATGATCGCCAGTGGCGACGGTAGCCCGCAGGCCCGTTCAAATCTGGCGGACGATATCGCACGGTTGATGGCGGACTATGTGCATCGACAATTGGTTACGCGCCGCGAGCATCTGTTGGCGGAGCAGGCGTTCCGTCAGGAAGCGTTGCTCAACCCACGCCTTGCCGTATTGGTACGCTCGCATCAGCAAATCCTTTTGCAGGGCTCCTGCCAGCTTTTCCAGGTATTGGGCTCGCGTGAGCCGCAACAAGATGCCAAAGTGTTGACGGCTATAATCGGACGGATGGAATATCAGGGCCTGATCAACGACACCGAGCCGGTCGCCGAAGAGGAAATGCTCGGCAATCTGACGCGGTACATGCATTTGGTACTCGCGTCGGTATAACCCCTGTAGGAGCTGCCGAAGGCTGCGATCTTTTGATCTTGACCTTCTCGATACCGCTGCAAAGCCAGATCAAAAGATCGCAGCCTGCGGCAGCTCCTACGAAAGTGGTGTGTGTTCAAAGGGAGTGTTGAATGAAAGCCTGGCGTTTCGTTGTGATCGCCTTGTCGTTCCTGTTACTCAGTGGCTGTCTGGTGACCTTCAAGGAGCCGCTGCCCACCAGCGAACCCGCGCCCAAAGGGTTGCTCGGTAAATGGACCAGCACCAGTGCCTGGGGTGAGCCAGTCAATCTGGAACTGACGCGCATCGCTGATAATCGCTATCAGGCCGTCAGCTACTTCAAGGCCAGACCCAAGGAGCGTGAAGCCTATCCCTTCACCGTGTCGCGCCATGGCAGCCGCTGGTATCTGTCGGCGAAGGTGCCGGCGCAGTTCGGTGGGCATTTCATCATCGGCGGCTTCGAACTGACCGACCAGCGTGAACTGGTGCTGTACAACCTCGACCTCGAACAGATCAACCAGGCGCTGAAACAAAACGCCCTGAGCGGCGAAGCGTTTGACACTGACGACGGCGAGGGTGTGTTGATCAACAGCCCGATGGACAAGGTCGCGGCTTACCTCGACGACCCGGCCAATTCCGACGTGTTCATCGAGGCGGTACGCTACCAGCGTCAGGCCAAAATCAAATAACCAGCACACAATAGGTACTTACAGGAGTTTCGGGTGGACGATTACCAGCAGTCGATACGCATATTGTCCGATCGCATTGTGCTGGCGCAGACGCCCATTCGCGTCCTCGATGCGGTCAAGTGGGACGACAGCATTCGCCAGGGTTTTCTCAAGGCCAAGGGCAAGGAAATGCCGGCGATCGATCGCGACTATTACCTCAACCGGCCGCTGGCGTTCGATTCCAGCAAAGTGAAGCTGGAATTCCAGAACATCGAGCGCGACATCACCCGCCAGCTCGGCCAGTTCAACCCCGTCGGCCAGATCATGCGACGCATGTGCAAGGAATACCGCATGGTGATCCGCATGCTCGAAGCGCGCGGCACCGAGGACTTCGGCCTGATTTCCCAGGAGTTGTACGGCGCCGCCTCGGACGCCTTCCACGCCGGCGACCCGACCTTGTCCGACCTGGGCCTGATGCTCTCCGATTACCTGAACAACATCGACGGCCGTGGCGACCTCAAGGATGAACCCAAGACCCTGACCGCCAAGGAAGCGGTCGAGATGCTTCAGCATCGCTTGAACAAGGTGTTTGGCGAGGCGGAGGAAACCATTCGGGTATTCGAGTCTGATGGAATCGTCGCGGATGCGGCGGCGGGCGCGGACTACATCAAGATTCGCTCCGATGCGATGTTCAACAACCGTGACGTCCGCGCCCTGGAAGTCCACGAAGGGCTGGTGCACGTCGGCACCACGCTCAATGGTTTGAACCAGCCGATCTGCACCTTTCTCTCCAAGGGGCCGCCCTCGTCGACGGTGACTCAGGAAGGCCTGGCGATCCTGATGGAGATCATTACCTTCGCCTCTTACCCCAGTCGCCTGCGCAAACTGACCAACCGCACCCGCGCCATTCACATGGTCGAGGAGGGCGCCGACTTCATGCAAGTCTTCGAGTTCTTCCGCGAGCAAGGTTTCGAAATGCCCGAGAGTTACAGCAACACCAGCCGCGTTTTCCGTGGCTCGGTACCGACAGGTCTGCCATTTACCAAAGACTTGTCCTATCTCAAGGGCTTCATCATGATTTACAACTACATTCAGCTGGCCGTGCGCAAAGGCAAGCTGGAGCAGATACCGCTGCTGTTCTGCGGCAAGACCACGCTGGAAGACATGCGCACGTTGCGTCAGTTGGTGGACGAAGGCCTGGTGGTGCCGCCCAAGTACTTGCCGGAGCAGTTCCGCGACATGAACGCGCTGTCGGCGTGGATGTGCTTCTCGAACTTCCTCAACCACCTGAGTCTGGACCGGATCGAGGCGGATTACTCCAACATCCTGTAATCCTGGCGACCTTCCTTGTAGGAGCTGGCTTGCCAGCGAATGCGTCATATCAGACAACAACCATGTTGCATGTTGAACCGCTTTCGCTGGCAAGCCAGCTCCTACAGGGGATGCATTCCAATCCCGTAATCTGCGAGGTTTCACCGGATGAGAATCCTCGGCACCCTCTGGCTTCTCCTGACCTTGACCGGTTGCAGTTCGCTGCTGTTCTATCCCGAACCCGGTCAGTTGTTCACCCCGGAAAAGGCCAGGCTCGAGTACCGCGTCATCACCCTGACCACCGCCGACGGCCTCAAGCTGAATGCCTGGTGGCTGCCTGCGAAACAAGGCGTCGAAGTCAAAGGCACGGTGCTGCACCTGCATGGCAATGGCGGAAACCTGCCGATGCACTTGGGCGGAAGCTATTGGCTGCCGAAAAAGGGTTACCAGGTATTACTTGTGGACTACCGCGGTTACGGTCTGTCCGAAGGTGAACCGAGTCTGCCGGCCATCTATCAGGACATCGACGCCGCCTTCAAATGGCTCGACCAGGCGCCAGAGGTCAAAGCAAAGCCGCTGATCCTGCTCGGCCAGAGTCTCGGCGGTTCTATGGCCGTGCATTACCTGGTGCAACACCCGGAGCGTCAGAAGCAGCTCAAAGCCCTGATACTCGATGGCGCCCCTGCCAGTTACCGCAGCGTCGGCCAGTTCGCGCTCAGCACTTCATGGCTGACCTGGCCGTTCCAGGTGCCGTTGTCGTGGCTGGTGCCGGACGGCGACAGCGCGATAAATTCCATGGCGCAACTCAATGGCGTGCCGAAACTGCTCTATCACAGCATCGACGATCCGATCGTGCCTCTTTCCAACGGCATCCGTCTGTATCAAGCTGCGCCGCCGCCGAGGGTGTTGCAACTGACTCGCGGCGGGCATGTGCAGACGTTCGCCGACCCGGTCTGGCGCACTGTCATGCTGCGTTACCTTGAAGACCCGCAACATTTCAACGGTCTGCGCCGCCTGGGTGAAATCCCCAATTACCCGGCCCCCCCGAATTCTGAAAATGAACCACCAGAGAGCCCGCAATGAGTGAAGAACGTAACGCCATCCCGCTGATCATCACCGGTATCTGCACCATCCTCGGCACCGTCGGTGCCCTGTGGTGGTACGGCTACCTGCACTTCGCCAAGCCCGAAGATGCGCTGCTGCTCAACGAATTCACCATGCTCAAGACCGTGCCGGGCGAAGACTATCGAGTCTCCCTGGAACCGGCCGCCCAAGTGGCGCAGTGCATCGATGGCGTGCTGGTGTTGTTTGACATGGAGCAGAAAGGCCTGACCGGTGTGCTGGTGGACAACAAGAAAAAAGCTGTGCGTTGCATGGGGCAGGAAACGCCGCAGAAGCTGGCGCCGTAACCCAGCAGAAAAGATCGCAGCCTGCGGCAGCTCCTACACCTACTCCCTGTAGGAGCTGTCGCAGGCTGCGAACTTTTTGATCTTGAGACCCGTTACTGCGTATTGGCACTCACCGCCGAACGCGGTATCACCGGTTGGTTGTCATTGGAAATGGTCACCTCCACCCGACGATTCATCGCCCGTCCCGAGGTGCTGGTGTTGTCTGCCACCGGGTATTCCTTGCCATAGCCCTGGGCGACGACGCGGGTTGGGTCAACGCCCATTTTCACCAGCGCCGCTCGTACGGAACCCGCGCGACGTTCCGACAACGACTGGTTGTGCGATGCCGTACCGGTGCTATCGGTGTAACCCTCGACGATCGCTTTGCGGTCGGGATTCTCCTGAAGGTACTGCGCCAGTTTGTTGATGTTCATCAGCCCGGTGGATTTCAGCTCGGCCTTGTCTGTGGCGAATAGCACGTCACCGAACGTCACCAGTGTCCCGCGGTCGGTCTGCTTGGCGTTGAGGCTGTCCTTGAGTTGTTTGATCTGCTGATCGCGAGCGTCAAGGCGCGCTTCGGCCCGTTGTGCCGAGGTGGTTTTCAGATTGGCTTCCGCGGTACGCAGGGCGATGGTTTGCTTGGCCACTTCAACCCGCTGGTTGGTCAAATAGGCAAGCTGATCAACCTTGGCCGCGTCTTCCTTGTCTCTGTAAGCCTGGTCGGCCTTGCCCAGATAGTCGCTGGCCTCCTTGGTTTCCAGGGCGGCAACTTTGCTCGCCTGCGGGTCGGCTTGCAGGCCGGTGTAGTTGGTGCGGGCCTGTTCGAGGTTGGCGTTGGGAGGTGTCGAGCAGGCCGCCAAAGACACGGTAACAGCCAGTAGAGCAGGGATCATCAGTTGATTACGCTTCATGATTTCGTCCTTTTAGTCGAGTAAGAAACACGTCGTGCCACGCCGTTTATTGAACGGTGCGCTGGCTTTCCTGACGCAGTTCCTGAACGCCTTGTTGAGCGTCTTTCGCTGATTGTTCAGCCTTCATTGCCTGGGCCTTGCGCTCTGCCACGCGAGCGTCCCATTCGGCCTGCTCGGCGAGTGTGCGGGCCTGGTCGTATTGCTTGTCGTGCATGGCAATTTCAGCTTGCTTGAGCTTGTCTTGGGCGGACTTCATTTCCACGGCGGCGAATTCGGTGCCGCCTGCGCTCACCGCGTCATTGACGGCCGATTGGGTCACTGCGTATTGCTCGGTCGGCGGGTTGCCGGCGCAACCGGCCAGCACAAGGCTGCTACCGAGGGCCAGTGCCGCCAGTTTCAAGCTGCGCAGGTGAGTGAACGAGGATGTACCAGTTCGGGTTTTCATGGTCTTCAACTCCATTGGGCCAGCTCCTGAAAAAACGTCGAAATCCATCCTGGGCAAGGAGCTTTAACCTTCGTTTGCGGTGTGTTCAGAAACGCTCGTCCCAGGTGTGGTTACTGGGGTTGACCCGAGGCTTTTTTTGAAAGTTCAGAGAATTTAGTTAGCTATCGAAAAAATCTTGAGTGAGTCGACAGGGCTCTAAGTCGCTATTTGTGGGAACGAGCCTGCTCGCGATGGACTTAACGACGCCGCTTTTTTTCAGATATCACGCGGTTTGGTTAAGGAACATCGCGGGCAGGCTCGCTCCCACATTGAGCGGTGAGGCGGGGAAATGAATCAGTGTTTCTGCTTGTCGTGACCGGTCGACAAATCGTGTAGATGCCTGCGAGACAACGCCAGAAAACGCGGGGTCGGCCCGACATCTTCGTACAGCGGATCACCTTCTTCATCGGTGGCGACCACGGTCGAGCCCTTCACATACGGGAAGCTTCTTTCCAGTTCTTCCAGCGCGGCGCCGATCAGGTCGCCGAGCAGTTCTTCAGGGTGTCGCTTGGGGTACATTTCGATGATCGCCGCCAGCCGTGCGGCAGACTCTACGTCCAGATGGATGGCATAGCCGGTATCGGTCAGACGACCCTTGGCGTTTTCTTCCCAGTGGTGGGCGAGCTCGCGGATTTTCATAATGACCTCATTGCACGCCTGCTCGTGGCAGGTCTGGAGAGTGTCCGGCCGTAGCCGATGACGGCCGTTGTACGACCCACTCTTCAGACTAGCTTTAACGCGCAAGGTTTAAAGGTCCTTCGTCGACTGGCTTGTAAGAACCTGTCTGGCGCGGCACTCTCTAGGTTCGTAGCCGCCCGGATTTTTGCTGGAGAACTGCTGATGACCGATATTGATGCACGCTTGCGCGAAGACGTTCACCTGCTGGGTGAGCTGCTGGGCAATACCATTCGTGAACAGTATGGCGAGGGGTTTCTCGACAAGATCGAGCAGATCCGCAAGGGCGCAAAGGCTGACCGTCGCGGCTCCATGGACGTCGAACTCAGCGCCAGCCTAAATCAGCTGACCGAAGATGAATTGCTGCCGGTCGCGCGGGCATTCAACCAGTTCCTCAACCTGGCCAACATCGCCGAGCAGTACCAATTGATTCATCGTCGTGAAGAATCCCAGCAGGCGCCGTTCGAATCCCGGGTGTTGCCAGAGTTGCTCGCTCGCCTGCGCGCCGAAGGTCACGGTGCGGAAGCCCTGGCCAGGCAATTGGGGCGACTGGAAATCGAACTGGTATTGACCGCACACCCGACCGAAGTCGCGCGGCGCACATTGATCCAGAAGTACGACGCCATCGCCGCGCAACTGGCCGCGCTGGACCACCGCGATCTGACCACTGCCGAACGCGATCAGATCAAAACCACGCTGCAGCGCCTGATCGCCGAAGCCTGGCACACCGAAGAAATCCGCCGCACGCGCCCCACACCGGTCGATGAAGCCAAGTGGGGTTTCGCGGTGATCGAGCATTCGCTTTGGCAGGCGATTCCCAACTACCTGCGAAAAGCCGATCAGGCGCTGCATGCCGCCACCGGCCTGCGTTTGCCATTGGAAGCTGCGCCGGTTCGGTTTGCGTCATGGATGGGCGGCGACCGCGATGGTAACCCCAACGTGACCGCGGCCGTGACCCGCGAGGTGCTGTTGTTGGCGCGCTGGATGGCGGCTGACTTGTACCTGCGTGATGTCGATCACCTCGCTGCCGAACTGTCGATGCAGCAGGCCAGTGATGAATTGAAAGCCAAGGCCGGGGACAGTGCCGAACCGTATCGGGCGGTGCTCAAGCAACTGCGCGAACGCCTGCGTGCGACGCGCAACTGGGCACACACCGCGCTGTCAGCACCTGCGCCAGCCACCGCCGATGTACTGCAAAACAATCGCGACCTGCTTGATCCCCTGGAGCTGTGTTACCACTCGTTGCACGATTGCGGCATGGGTGTGATCGCGGACGGTCCGCTGCTCGATTGCCTGCGCCGGGCTGTGACATTCGGCCTTTTCCTGGTGCGGCTCGATGTGCGTCAGGATTCGTCTCGGCACAGTGCGGCCATGACTGAAATCACCGATTACCTGGGCCTCGGTCGCTACGAAGACTGGAGCGAAGAGGAACGCATTGCCTTCCTGATGCGTGAACTGAGCAACCGCCGACCGTTGCTGCCCACCTACTTCAAACCGTCTGCCGACACGGCCGAAGTGTTGGCAACCTGCCGCGAAATCGCGGCTGCGCCGGGGGCGTCCCTCGGTTCGTACGTGATCTCCATGGCCGGTGCCGCTTCCGATGTGCTGGCTGTGCAATTGCTGCTCAAAGAGTCCGGCGTATTGCGGCCAATGCGCGTCGTGCCGTTGTTTGAAACCCTCGCCGACCTCGACAACGCCGGGCCGGTGATCGAGAAGCTGTTGCTGTTGCCGGGCTATCGCGCACGCTTGCAAGGGCCGCAGGAAGTGATGATCGGCTACTCCGACTCGGCCAAGGACGCCGGTACTACGGCGGCTGCATGGGCGCAGTATCGGGCGCAAGAACGATTGGTGGATATCTGCCGCGAACAACAAGTGGAACTGCTGTTGTTCCATGGCCGCGGTGGCACTGTGGGGCGTGGTGGTGGCCCGGCACATGCGGCGATTTTGTCGCAGCCACCGGGTTCGGTGGCGGGGCGTTTTCGCACCACTGAACAAGGCGAAATGATCCGATTCAAATTCGGCCTGCCGGACATCGCAGAACAGAACCTCAATCTGTACCTGGCGGCGGTGCTCGAAGCGACGCTGCTGCCGCCACCGCCGCCGACGCCAGAATGGCGGCACTTGATGGATGAATTGGCGGCAGATGGTGTCAGCGCTTACCGCGCCGTGGTGCGGGAAAATCCTCAGTTCGTCGAGTACTTCCGGCAGTCGACGCCGGAGCAGGAACTCGGACGTTTGCCGCTCGGCAGCCGTCCGGCCAAGCGTCGGGCCGGCGGAATTGAAAGCTTGCGGGCGATTCCGTGGATCTTCGGCTGGACCCAGACGCGCCTGATGTTGCCGGCCTGGCTCGGCTGGGAAGCGGCCTTGAGCAAGGCGCTGGAGCGCGGCGAAGGCGAGCTGTTGGGACAGATGCGCGAGCAGTGGCCGTTCTTCCGCACCCGTATCGATATGTTGGAAATGGTCCTGGCCAAGGCCGACGCGGAAATTGCCCAGTCCTATGACGGGCGTCTGGTCGAGCCGGATCTGTTGCCGTTGGGCGCGCACTTACGCGACCTATTGTCGCAGGCGTGCACCATCGTCCTCGGCCTGACCGGGCAGTCGCAGCTACTGGCACATAGCCCAGCGACCCTCGAGTTCATCCGTTTGCGCAACACCTACCTTGACCCGCTGCATCTATTGCAGGCCGAGTTGCTGGCCCGTTCGCGGCAACAGGACGTGGCGCAGGGCAGCCCGGTAGAACAGGCGCTGCTGGTGTCTGTAGCGGGGATTGCCGCCGGATTGCGTAACACCGGCTAACGATTTTGTTGTGAGATCAGGCATCCGGCGGTTGAGTCGGATGCCGGCCTGTGACAGGTCCAAAAGTGTTACCAGGCGACAGTTAATGATGGGGTTGCGACTTGGGGAACTGTGCGCAATGGTCGCATGAGGCAGCGGTTTCTCCGACTTTCGGCGTCTTGTGTGGGCGCAGCCTGCTGTGTATCTTGATCAGCCTTTGGCCGTTTGGGCGGTCACGACCCTATTTTTGAGATTGGCCCCACGAGGCGAATCTGACGTTATCTATATAAAAAATTGAGGAGCACATCGATGCGCGTCATTCTGCTGGGAGCTCCCGGGGCCGGTAAAGGTACTCAGGCACAGTTCATCACCGAAAAATTCGGCATTCCGCAAATCTCCACCGGCGACATGCTGCGTGCCGCGGTCAAGGCTGGCACCGAGCTGGGCATCAAGGCCAAGAGCATCATGGATGCCGGCGGCCTGGTCTCCGATGACCTGATCATCGCGCTGGTCAAAGACCGTATCGCCCAGGCCGACTGCGCCAATGGCTTCCTGTTCGATGGCTTCCCGCGCACCATTCCTCAGGCTGAAGCCCTGGTGACTGCAGGCGTTGAGCTGGACGCAGTGGTTGAAATCGCCGTTGAAGACGAAGAAATCGTTCAGCGTATCGCCGGTCGCCGTGTTCACGAGGCCAGCGGCCGCGTTTACCACATCGTCTACAACCCGCCGAAACTTGCCGGTAAAGACGACATCACCGGCGAAGAACTGGTACAGCGCAAGGACGACACCGAAGAAACCGTGCGTCATCGCCTGTCGGTCTACCACTCGCAGACCAAGCCGCTGGTGGATTTCTACCAGAAGCTGTCGGCCGCCAACGGCAAGCCGAAGTACAGCCATATCGCAGGCGTGGGTTCGGTTGAAGCCATCACCGCCAAGGTGCTGGCAGCGCTGAGCTGAAAAGTCTGAATCGCTTCACCTTCTACGGCCCGCTTGCGGGCCGTAGTTGTTTATACTGACGCACTTTTTTGACCTTTCTTGTGGATACATCGATGAGCACCTTGCTGGCCCTGGACACCGCGACTGAAGCTTGCTCCGTTGCCTTGCTGCATGACGGCAAGGTGACGAGCCATTACGAGGTGATCCCGCGCCTGCATGCGCAGAAGCTGTTGCCGATGATTCAGCAGTTGCTGGCCGATGCCGGGACCACCCTGCAAGCAGTCGATGCCATTGCGTTCGGTCGCGGGCCGGGTGCGTTTACCGGCGTGCGCATTGCCATCGGTGTGGTGCAAGGCTTGGCGTTCGCGCTGGAGCGCCCGGTGCTGCCGGTGTCGAACCTCGCCGTGTTGGCCCAGCGTGCCTATCGCGAACACGGTGCCAGCCAGGTCGCCTCGGCCATCGACGCGCGCATGGACGAAGTGTATTGGGGTTGCTACCGCGAGACAGCGGGGGAGATGCGTCTGGTCGGCGCTGAAGCCGTGCTGCCACCAGAGTCGGCTGCGTTGCCGGCCGATGCCAACGGTGAGTGGTTTGGCGCGGGCACCGGTTGGGGATATGCCGAGCGTATCGCTGTCAGCCTGAGCGGGCAAGACGCAGGCATGTTGCCTCACGCTGAAGACTTGCTGACCCTGGCGCGCTTTGCCTGGGATCGTGGCGAGGCGATCGTCGCCGATGAGGCACAGCCGGTTTATCTGCGCGATAAAGTGGCGACGCCGAAGGCACGTTAAGCCTTAAAAGATCGCAGCCTGCGGCAGCTCCTACAGACGATCGCATTTGCCTGTAGGAGCTGCCGCAGGCTGCGATTCTTTTACAGAAACACCAATCATCGGTTTCTAACCACCGCTTTTAAACCTTTTGTCTTTTATGTGTTCTAGTTATCACTCGGCGGTTTGCGAAGTGGATGATGCGCCACTAAACTGCCATCACTGATCCCGAGCATATCTCTATGCGTATAGACGGCGTTTCCTCTCAGTCCTATCCCATCAATCGCAAGCCTCGCAAAGGCCGTGTGGAGGAAGACGAATCCGTCGATATCGACGGCGAGCTGGAAATTCCAACTGAAGAGCAACTGGCTGCCCGCGCCGCCAAAGCTTCTGCGCAAAAGTTGAGCAATCTCCCCGCCCGTCAGCAGGACATGCTTTACCACCGTGCGATGAGCAAAAGCGTGGCAATGGCCTTGGCCAGTTACCTGAGCACTGCAGCTTTCGTCGACTGGGATGCGGACGTGCTGGGTCTCGATCTGTACATCTGATGTTGCTGCCGTATTACCTCGGTTGCCCCTCGTGGAGTGAAAACGCCTGGCGTGACTATCTGTATCCGCCAGACGCCAAACCCGCTGAATTTCTGAATCTCTACTCCCAGGTTTTCAACGCCGTGGAAGGCAATACGACCTTCTACGCGAGTCCGTCTGCAACCACCGTGCAGCGTTGGGCCGAAACCATGCCCGAGCACTTTCGTTTCACCGCCAAATTCCCCCGCGAGATCAGCCACGGCGGCGACTTGCGCGAACAGCTCACCGCCGCCGAAACATTCCTGCAATTGCTCAAACCCCTCGGCGAGCGTGTGTCGCCATTGTGGTTGCAGTTATCGAAAAGCTTCACGCCGCAACGCGTGCCCGAACTGGCCGGATTTATCGACGCCTTTGGGCACTCTCTGGCGGTGGAGGTGCTCCACGACGATTTTTTCGCCAAGGGCGATAGCGAGCGCATGCTCAATCGCCTGTTGCTCGATCGCGGTGTCGAACGCATCTGCCTCGATCCGCGTGCGCTGTTCAGCTGCACCTCGACCGAGCCGTCGGTGCTCCATGCGCAATCCAAGAAACCCCGAGTCCCACCGCGTCCCGCAGCATTTACGCAGTTCCCGCAGGTGCGTTTCATCGGTCATCCCGAGCTTGAAGCCAACGATCCATTCCTGTTGCCGTGGGTGGAGAAAGTCGCACGGTGGATCGAAGAGGGGCGTACGCCATATATCTTCCTGCATACCGCCGATAATGTGCTCGCGGCGAAACTGGCGCAGCGTTTTCATGGGCGCCTGATGTTGCGTTTGCCTGGCTTGCCAGCGCTGCCTGAGCTATACAGAGAACCCGCCGCCGAGCAACTTGGCTTGCTCTGAAGGCGGATTCGTTCGCCTTTTTCAGGAGCCTGTCAATGGACGCGCAAACCCTTCGAGCCCAAGCGTTTAAAGCCTTGCACGAACGCAGCGGCGCTTTTGTGATTCCCAATCCATGGGATGCCGGCTCGGCGAAGATGCTCGCCAGTCTCGGCTTCGAGGCGCTGGCGACCACCAGTGCCGGCTATGCCTTTTCCCAGGCTCGTCCCGATGGTGGTCTGACCCTGGACGACACGCTGGCTAACGTACGGGCGATTGTCGCTGCTACAGATTTGCCGGTGGCGGTGGACCTGGAAAACGGGTTTGCCGACGCCCCCGCCGATTGCGCCAAGAGCATTTTGCGCGCGGCAGAGGCGGGGGCTGTCGGTGGTTCGATTGAAGATGCGACGGGGCGTGAAGGCGCTCCGATCTATTGTTTCGAGCATGCTGTGGCGCGTATCGAGGCTGCCGTGTCAGCCACCCGCAGCTTGCCTTTCCCTTTCACACTGACGGCCCGGGCCGAGAATTTTCTGCATGGCAATCCGGATCTGGACGACACGATTCGCCGCTTGCAGGCCTTCGCCGAAGCCGGGGCCGACGTGTTGTATGCGCCAGGCTTGCGCAGTGCGGAAGACGTATTGGCGGTGGTCCGTGCGGTGGCGCCGAAACCGGTCAATGTGTTGATGTCTGGCGGCTTGAAACTCTCCGTGCAGCAACTAAGCGAAATGGGCGTCAAGCGCGTCAGTGTCGGCTCGGCGCTGGCATTGGCGGCATTGGGCGAGTTCTATCGCGCAGCCGAAGAGATCAAGACGTCCGGCACATTCGGCTTCACCTCGCGTTCAATGCCGTACGCACAGGCCAATCAATTGTTCAAAGGCTGACGATGCGGTTCCGGTGGTGGCTGTTGCTGGTGCTGTCGATCATCGCTGCGGCGGGTGTGGGTGCCTGGCGCGGTTGGCTGGTAGTGCCACCGCAATGGAACCCTTGGGCACCGCTGGACGTGAAGGCCACGCCCAACCTGCTGACCCGCTACAAGCTGATGCGCCTGCGCGATGACCCGCAACTGTGCGCACAGGCCTTGAGCAGTTCCGGTTTGCGCGTGGCCCCGCAGGCTGACAGCCCTGATGCCAAATGCCCGCTCACCAATGCCCTGCGCGTGCAGGGCGGCGAGGTAGCCCTGAGCAGCAGTTTCCTCGCCAGTTGCCGCCTCGCTGTGTCGTTTGCCTTGTTCGAACACCACGTCTTGCAGCCCGCCGCACAGACCGTTTACGGGCAAGCGGTCAGTCGGGTCGATCATCTCGGCAGCTTTGCCTGTCGTAACGTTTATGGGCGTGAAAATGGGCGGCGCAGTCAGCACGCGTCGGCCGATGCACTGGATATCGCCGCTTTTCGCCTGGCCGACGGTCGATCCATCAGCGTGCTCAAGGATTGGCCCAAGGATAACCAGGACGCACAGTTTCTAAGACAGATCCGCGATGGCGCCTGCGACATATTCAGTGTGGTGTTGAGCCCGGACTACAACGCAGCCCACCGCAATCACTTTCATGTGGATGTCGGGCCGTGGTGGGTTTGTCGTTAAGGCTCAGGCGGCGATGCGCAGGTTTTGCAGGACAATCGGGCGGGCCCAGCCGTTATCGAAATCGAATTGTTTCTGTTGTTCTGCCAGTTCTTTCGGTGAGAACGGCGGGAATGGTTTGTCGAGCAAGTCGAGTTCAAATTCGGCGATCGGCAAGTGCAGCGGACGAGGTTGTGGTGCCGGGGTGATCTGCGCCACAGGCTGGCCGGCGTTAAGGACGATCGGGCGAACCCAGCCGCTTTCGAAGTCTTGTTGCTTCTGCTGGGCGACAATTTCATCCGCCGGGAACGCTGGGAATGGTTTGTCGGCCAGGTCCATTTCGAACTCGGCAATCGGCAGGAACAACGGTTCGGGCGGGCGGACTTCGTTGTCCTTCACATCGCATTCACGCTGGGAAACGATGTGCGCCAGCAGGTCGCTGCCGACGGTAGGTTCAACCGGGCTGTCGAGATCGACCGGTGGAAAGTTCAGTGATTCAGGCAGCACTTCACCCGACTGTTCGGCCAGCGCACGGGCAAAGAAATCCTGCCAGATGTGGCTGACGCCGCTCAGCGTCTGGGTGTTTCGCAGGTTGTAGTCGCCGTAGGGCGAGATAAAACCTGTGATTGTGGGTTGAATGTCTGACATTTCTCTCGGTCGACGCTCAGCTCTGGCAAAATGCTCGATAGTTTTGTTATCGGCCGTTTTTGCCGATCATTAATTTTTTGAGCGTGTTTTCCGATGATTGATCAACCCGCGGTGTGCCGCATCCATGTCGAGGCGCTGACCCCTGCGTTCGAGCCACAGGCCGGGCAATGGGCCGAGCGCCTGGGCTTGCCGCTGCAAGTGGCTGAGGGCGAGTTTGCCTTGCAGGTGGGCGAGCAGGGTTTGCAACTGCAACAGTTGGGGCCGGATGCGCCGGGACCGGTGCGGGTGGACTTCGTCGAAGGCGGTGCGGCCCATCGCCGTCTGTACGGTGGCGGCAGCGGGCAGATGATCGCCAAGGCTGTTGGTGTGGCGCAGGGCGTGCGTCCACGGGTGCTGGACGCTACGGCGGGGCTGGGCAAGGATGCGTTCGTGCTGGCCAGCCTTGGATGCGAGATGAGCCTGATCGAGCGCCAGCCATTGATTGGTGCCTTGCTTGAGGATGGCCTGGCCCGAGGGGCGGAAGATTTCGATGTGGCGCCGATCGTGGCGCGCATGCGTTTGCTCAAGGGCAATTCGATCGAGGTGATGCGCAATTGGGAGGGTGAGCCGCCGCAGGTGATCTACCTCGACCCGATGTTTCCGCACCGCGAGAAAACCGCGCTGGTGAAGAAGGAAATGCGCCTGTTCCGACCGTTGGTGGGTGATGACCCGGATGCACCGGCGTTGCTCGAAGCGGCGTTGGCGCTGGCCAGCCATCGGGTGGTGGTCAAGCGGCCACGCAAGGCGCCGTGCATTGAAGGGCCGAAGCCGAGTCATGCGCTGGATGGTAAATCCAGCCGGTATGACATCTATCCGAAGAAGGCGCTCAAGCCTTAGGACCGAGTCGCCTTCATCGCTGGCAAGCCAGCTCCTACAGGTTTTGTGTCGGCCCCAGGATTTTGGAACACCTCGGGCCCTGTAGGAGCTGGCTTGCCAGCGAAGGCGTCAGCCCGGACACGCTCAAGCCATCAGGTTCACTCAGGCCGATAAGCCCGCATAAACAACCCCACCACTTCCCGCACATGGCTCTCCGCCGCTTCACCCACCGGCGGCTCGCCGCAGCCGTACAGCAAACGAAAATTCCCCGCGCCCTTGAGCAGGCAGAAGAAGTGCTCGGCCGCGTTGTGCGGTTTGTCGATGCTCAACGCGCCGCTTTCGTCGATCTTGCTCAGCAAACGTTCCATGCCGAGCACCATGCGCTGGGGCCCGGCCTCAAAGAAAATCTGCGAGAGTTTCGGGTCCAGGCTGCCCAGGGTCATCATCAAGCGGTGCAGGTTCACCGACTCGTCGCTGTTGATCAGCTGATGAAAACCGCGCGCGATGTTCAGCAGCACCGTTTCCACCGCCACGCCTTCGGGCAATTCAAAAAACAGCGGCGGCAGTTGTTCTTCGCACTTGGCCACCACGGCGGCGGAGAACAGCGTCTCCTTGTCATTGAAATGGCTGTAGACCGTCAGCTTCGATACGCCGGCTTCCGCGGCGACAGCATCCATGCTGGTGTTGGCATAACCCTTGGTCAAAAACAGCGTTTTCGCTGCATCGAGGATCGCCTGGCGCTTGGTCAGATCCTTGGGGCGGCCCGGGCCATTGGGTGCTGAAAGATTGTTCGACATATTCGCTTTTATTACTGGACTGGTGAGTTTGCTATTAATAACATACTCGCCAGTATAATTATTCCAAGCACCATTAGCGAAAGGTCCTTCACCATGTTCCGCTATGCCTTGCCCCTCGCGTTGCCGGTCAGCCTGGCATTTTTATTGACGGCGTGCGGTCACGAAGAGGCGCCGCAAGTCAGCATTCGTCCGGCCATGGTGGTTCAGCCAGAGCCTTCGTCCCAGGCAATGGAAAGCTATCCCGGTGAAGTACGCGCCCGTTATGAGCCGGACCTGGCGTTCCGCATCGGCGGCAAAGTCAGCCGACGACTGGTCGACGAAGGGCAGAGGGTCAAGGCCGATCAGCCGCTGGCGGAACTCGATCCCCAGGACGTGCGCCTGCAACTGGAAGCCACCCGCGCCCAGGTCGCGGCCGCCGAGGCCAACCTGAGCATGGTGCGCGCCGAGCGTGATCGCTATAAAACCCTGATGGAGCGTCAACTGGTCAGCCGCTCGCAGTACGACAACCACGAAAACCTTTACCGTTCTGGTGAAGCGCGTCTCAAACAGATCAAAGCCGAATTCAACGTTTCGACCAATCAGGCCAGCTACGCCGTGCTGCGTGCGCCGCAGGATGGCGTGGTCGCCAAGCGTGCGGTGGAAGTCGGGCAAGTCGTCGCGGCCGGGCAAACGGTGTTTACCCTGGCCACCGATGGCGAACGTGAAGTCCTGATCAGCCTGCCGGAACAGAGCTTTGGCCGCTTCAAGGTCGGTCAGCCAGTATCGGTGGAACTGTGGACGCAGCCGGACCAGCGTTTCGACGGGCGTATTCGCGAGCTGTCGCCGGCTGCCGATCCAAAGTCCCGTACCTTCGCTGCGCGCATCGCTTTCAGTAGTACCAAGGTACCCGCCGAACTCGGACAGAGCGCCCGCGTCTTCATACAGACCGCCGAAACCGTTGCGCTGTCGGTGCCGCTGTCGGCGCTGACCGCAGAAAGCGGCGTGACCTATGTCTGGGTCGTCAGCGCCAACAACACGCTGAAAAAGACACCGGTGCGGGTCGGTGCCTTTGGCGAGAAAAGCGTACCGGTACTCGAAGGCCTCAACGCCAGCGACTGGGTAGTGGCCGCCGGCGTCCATGTGCTGCTGGACGGGCAATCCGTGCGCCCGGTGGATCGCTCCAATCGCGTGGTCAATCTGGCCGACAAGGAGTAATCCCCGATGGGTTTCAATCTTTCTGCCTGGGCGCTGCGCAATCGCCAGATCGTCCTGTTCCTGATGCTCTTGCTCGCCATCGTCGGCGCTCTTTCCTACACCAAGCTCGGCCAAAGTGAAGACCCGCCGTTCACCTTCAAAGCCATGGTGATCCGCACCAACTGGCCGGGGGCGACCGCCGAGGAAGTCTCGCGCCAGGTTACCGAGCGCATTGAAAAGAAACTGATGGAAACCGGCGAGTACGATCGCATCGTTTCTTTCTCTCGCCCCGGTGAATCCCAAGTGACCTTCATCGCCCGTGACTCCATGCATTCGGTGGAGGTTCCGGAGCTCTGGTATCAGGTGCGCAAGAAGGTCAGCGACATTCGCCATACCTTGCCGCCGGGCATTCAAGGGCCGTTTTTCAACGATGAATTCGGCACCACCTTCGGCAACATCTACGCCCTGACCGGCGAGGGTTTCGACTACGCCGTGCTCAAGGATTACGCCGACCGCATCCAGATCCAGTTGCAACGGGTCAAGGACGTGGGCAAGGTCGAGTTGCTCGGCCTGCAGGACGAGAAAATCTGGATCGAGTTGTCGAACGTCAAACTCGCCACCCTCGGCCTGCCACTGGCGGCGGTACAGCAGGCGCTTGAAGAGCAGAATGCGGTGTCTACGGCGGGCTTCTTCGAAACCAGCAGCGAGCGATTGCAGTTACGGGTAACGGGGAATTTTCAGACGGTTGACGAGATCAAGAATTTCCCGATCCGCGTCGCAGATCGTACGTTCCGTATCTCCGATGTGGCCGATGTGCGCCGTGGCTTCAATGATCCACCGGCACCGCGCATGCGCTTCATGGCCGAGAACGCTATCGGTCTTGCGGTCGCGATGAAGGACGGCGGCGATATTCTGGTGCTGGGCAAGGCGCTGGAAATCGAGTTCGACCGCATCCAGAAAGACCTTCCGATCGGCATGCAGCTGCGCAAGGTGTCCGATCAACCAGCCGCGGTGAAGACCGGTGTCGGCGAATTTGTCCAGGTGTTGGTCGAAGCATTGGCCATCGTGTTGCTGGTGAGTTTTTTCTCCCTCGGCGTGCGCACCGGCATGGTGGTCGCCCTGGCGATTCCGCTGGTGTTGGCCATGACGTTTGCCTGCATGTATTACCTGGGCATCGGTCTGCACAAGATTTCCCTTGGTGCGTTGGTTTTGGCGCTGGGCCTGCTGGTGGATGACGCCATCATTGCCGTGGAAATGATGGCGATCAAAATGGAGCAGGGCTTCGACCGGGTCAAAGCGGCGAGCTATGCCTGGACCAGTACCGCGTTCCCGATGCTCACCGGCACGCTGATCACCGCGGCCGGTTTTCTGCCGATTGCCACGGCGCAATCGGGCACTGGCGAATACACCCGTTCGATCTTCGAGGTGGTCACCATCGCGCTGTTGGCATCGTGGGTGGCGGCGGTGCTGTTCGTGCCTTATCTGGGGGAAAAACTCCTGCCGGACCTGGCGAAAATTCATGCGGCGAAACACGGCCCTGGCCAGCCAGATCCTTACGCCACGCCGTTCTATCAGCGTGTCCGGCGTGTGGTGGAGTGGTGTGTGCGCTGGCGTAAAACCGTGATCACGGCGACCGTGGTGTTGTTCATTGCCTCCATCGTGCTGTTCCGTTTTGTTCCGCAGCAGTTCTTCCCGGCGTCCGGCCGACTGGAGTTGATGGTCGACCTGAAACTCGCCGAAGGCGCTTCCTTGAGCAACACCGCCGAGGAGGTCAAACGTCTCGAAGCATTGCTCAAGGACAAGGCAGGGATCGATAACTACGTGGCCTACGTCGGCACCGGTTCGCCGCGTTTTTACCTGCCGCTGGATCAACAACTGCCTGCCCCGAGCTTCGCCCAGTTTGTCGTGCTGGCCAAGACCATCGAGGATCGCGAACCTCTGCGCACCTGGTTGATCTCAACGCTCAACGAACAGTTCCCGACCCTGCGCTCGCGGGTCACACGCCTGGAAAACGGTCCGCCGGTAGGTTATCCGGTGCAGTTTCGGGTCACGGGTGAACACATCGAGGAAGTCCGCGCTCTGGCACGCAAAGTCGCCGCCAAGGTTCGGGAAAATCCGCATGTGGTCAACGTTCACCTCGATTGGGAAGAACCGAGCAAAGTCGTTTATCTGAACATCGATCAGGACCGCGCCCGAGCATTGGGCGTGAGCACGGCGAACCTGTCGAAGTTCTTGCAAAGTTCGCTGACCGGTTCCAGCGTCAGTCAGTACCGCGAAGACAACGAGTTGATCGAGATCCTGCTGCGCGGCACGGTGCATGAACGCACGGAGCTGTCGTTGCTGCCGAGCCTGGCGATACCGACGGACAACGGTCGCAGCGTGGCGTTGTCGCAGATAGCGACCCTGGAATACGGCTTCGAAGAAGGCGTGATCTGGCATCGCAATCGGCTACCTAACGTGACGGTGCGGGCCGATATTTATGGCAAGGAGCAGCCGGCAACGTTGGTGCAGCAAATCATGCCGACGCTTGATCCGATCCGCGCTGAATTGCCGGATGGGTATTTGCTGGATGTCGGTGGCACGGTGGAGGATTCGACGCGCGGACAGAACTCGGTGAAGGCCGGGGTGCCGTTGTTCATCGTGGTGGTGTTGACGTTGCTGATGCTGCAATTGCGCAGTTTCTCACGCACGGCGATGGTGTTTCTGACGGCCCCGTTGGGGCTGATCGGCGTGACGCTGTTCCTGATGGTGTTCCGTCAGCCGTTCGGGTTTGTGGCCATGCTCGGGACGATTGCATTGTCGGGGATGATCATGCGCAACTCGGTGATTCTGGTCGATCAGATCGAGCAAGATATCGCGGCGGGGCTCAAGCCTTGGCAGGCAATTATCGAGGCGACGGTGCGGCGGTTCCGGCCGATTGTACTGACGGCGCTGGCGGCGGTGTTGGCGATGATTCCGTTGTCGCGCAGTGTGTTCTTCGGGCCGATGGCGGTGGCGATCATGGGCGGGTTGATTGTGGCGACGGCGTTGACGCTGCTGTTTTTGCCGGCGCTCTATGCGGCCTGGTTTCGGGTTCGCAAAGAGTCGGATTGATGGTTTGACCTTGGCGGCCTTCGGGCCGACCAGGTTCATTGGGTTTTTTGTTGGCTGAGAGGGTGAGTGCATATCCGTTTTTTCGGTAACGGCCACTTTTGGTTTCGCCCTTACGGCGACTCACTTTTTTTTCAAACCCCTCCAAAAAAGTAAGCAAAAAAAGGCTCGCCCCTGACGTCCGGCCCCTCGCTGAGGCTCGGTGTTCCTTCGCTCCGGCATTCATCCGGGGGCATCGCCTCCGGTCGGCTTCGCTTCGACCTCCTCTCGATGTGTTCGACTTCGTCGAACGGCGCTTCGCGCCCACCCCCGGATGAACACCTCCACTCAGCCTTCCGACGGGGCGGGTGGATCAGGATCAAAAGCTGAAGGCGAGCTAACGCTCGGCCTGATGAGTGGTGAAGAGCTTGGTGTACGCTGTTCTGCCTTTGCTCTTCTGTAGGGGCGAGCCTGCTCCGGGCGGCGTTCCGACGGTGGCGGCCTGTCAGCCGACCAATCTCTCAAAGATGTATCCAATCCTATTGTGGGAGCGAGCCTGCTCGCGATGAGGTCATGTCAGTCGACATCAACTTGGCTGACATACCGCACTCGCGAGCAGGCTCGCTCCCACAGGATTTGTATTGCAGTTTAGAGCGTACCAAACACCTTCTTCGCCAAACTGGTTGCCGCCGCCGCCGGGTTCTGGCGCAGGGTTTCTTCCTGTTTGCCGATCATTTCGAACAAGCCGTTCAGCGCCTGTTCGGTGACGTAGTTTTCGACGTTGGCGTTTTTCGCATCGACCACGCCCATGGTCGCCGCTTGCCCTGCGAACGAGTTGTACTGCTGGACGAGACCCACTTGGTCGGTGGCCTGCTTGACGATGGGCAGGAACCTGGCGCGGATTTGTTCGCGGCTGGTTTTGTTCAGGTACTGGGTGGCCGAATCGTTGCCGCCGCTGAGGATGCCCTTGGCATCTTCCACGGTCATTTTCTTCACGGCGTCCACAAGGATTGGTTGGGCCTGGGTCACGGCGGTTTCCGCCGCTTTGTTCATGCTGGCTTCCAGTTGATCAACCTGATCACCCATGCCGAACTGTTTCATTTTGCTGGCGACTTTGCCCAACTTGCCCGGCAGTTCGATTTTTACATCCGGGTTGTTGCTGAACCCACCTGGTGTGCCAAGTTGTTTAACAGCCAATTGCGCGCCTTGGGTCAGGGCGTCCTTAAGCCCGCCGGTGGCGTCTTTTTGTGACAGGTCGGTGAGTGCCAAAGCCATGGCGTTGGCACTGATCATCAAACCCGCACACAGGCCGGCGAAGCGAAGGGTAGAGCGGAGCATGCAAGCTTCCTTGTTCGTAAGAGGTATTTAGCGGACGGCGTCTACGCGGACTTTCAGGGGCTGCGGGTCTTTGCCATCGAGCTGCACGGCGTGATGCTCGGTGGTGATGAAGATCAGCTTGCCGTCGACTTCGATACGCGCGCTGACGGAGTAGCGATGACCCGGTTTGACCCGGGCCGGATCGTAACTCAGATGGAATGGCAAGGGCACCTGGCCTTTGACCTGGCCTTTCTGTTCATCAAGAACTACCGCAGGGGCATCGGCCATAGACACGTCCTGCAAACTTACGCTCAGTGTGGCATTGGACGGTAGAGCGATTCGTTGCAGGTAGAAAACTTCACCGTTGAGCGACATTTCAGGTGCGCACGACGGCGTTTGGCAGGCTGTCAGCAAGGCAGCCGCGGCGAGCAGAGGCAATTTTTTCAAAAGTAGTTTCCGTGTCGAAGGCGCCAGTAGAATACTGGCGCCTGTGCCCGAACGTAAGCGGCTTTTACACTAAGCGTCGATCAGGACGGTTGATATCAGCCACCGAAAGCCGGTGTCCGAACAGGTTCCGGCATTAGTATCAGTTTTGCCGGTTTAAGACCTAGCGGCATTCGGTGCCGACTGTGGGTCTCGAATGTGCCGGTTAGTGTGTAAAGTTGGCCTGGCTTGATGACGGACGGATCATATTTCAGGTAAGTGGGGGTCATTTGCGCGGTCAGGCCCACGGCCTCACTCACAACGATCTCAGGCTGGTCATCAGTTTTCATTTCAATCAACTTCAGAATCAGCTCTGAGTCAGCAGGGTAATCAATTTTAGGCATCCAGTGCTTTTGCGCCGCGATGTAACCCACAGGGCTCAAGTGAATGTCCGTATCGTGATCGCCTCCTGCCCAGCGGAAATCCTGCTCCAGATCCAGTAGCAGCGCGGTCCCTTGGTGGGAGATTTTTACATTGATGGAGAAGCGGCTTCCGAACGTGTTCGACTGTGAGTCGACCACAACCGGGAAGATGATGGGACGCGTCGAGGAAAGTTGGTTGCTGCCCCACTGACAGTGAAGCCTGGGCGCATCTCTGTTGGTAATGTTTTGTACTCTGATACTTATTTCGCAACTTTCCGGTAGTTCAAAGTCTGGAGGAAAGTGCAGCTGGGTGTTGATGGTATGTTGGGTCATGATGATTTCCTTATCAATGGGCTCGTCGAAAATGACGAGCGCTGAGCTTATCTCCCGCGCATTCGAGCGTTATGTAGGAAAAGTTCGCCAAGCGAAAGCGAATTGATGACGGGATAGGTCGGAAGCGTCCTTGCTTCTGACACATTGACGGCTTATACCTGCTCGACGAGATCCGCCGCGTCTTCACTGCGATGCACCGCCACCTGACGAATTGACAGACGAATATCCGCCGGCAACACCCGTTTGGCCGCGCCTTCGGCCAGTTCACCGAGCAGTTCGTGGTAGCTCAGCTTGCCGGCTTCATCACGCTTGAGCACGTCGAGGTCTAGCATCGTCTGGATGAAGTGACGGAACAGGCTCTTGTCGAAGAATTCCGGGGCGTTCAGTCCATGCAGGATCGACAGGCGTTGGGCCATGACCGTGCACAAGTCTTCCAGTTCTTCGGCGCTGATGCTGTTCTGGCCGCTGTTGAGCAGCAGGGAAACGGTCATGTAGAAGCGCTGCAACGTCTGGGCGATGCTCTTCGATAGCAAGGTCAGCAGCACGAAATGTCGCGAGCTTGGCGCCGGACGCAGGTACACGTCGTTCTCGAAGCGCAGCAAGCCTTGTTCGACGAAGGCTTCCAGCCATTGATCGATCACCGTATCCAGTTCGTCGAGCGACCAGCGAATGAACAATTCCGCTTGCAGGTACGGGTACAGCGCGCGGGTGTAGCGCAGGATTTGTTCGCGGCTCATGCGCGAGGCGCTCTGGAAGAAACTGGCCAGCAGCGCCGGGAGGGCGAAAATGTGCAGCACGTTGTTGCGGTAGTAGGTCATCAGGACGGCGTTTTGCTCGTCCAGATAGAGGATCTTGCCCAGGGCGTCGCTCTGCTCGGACAGCAGATCCATATCTTTCACGTGTGCAATCAACGCGCGCCCGTCACCTTCCGGCAGCGTGGTGTGCGGCGAGTACGGCACCTTGCGTAACAGTGCCAGATACAGATCGAGCACCCGCGCCATGGCGCGATCATCGAGTGCCAAACGGCTGGTGGACAACAGGGCCAGGGCCACGAGATTTACGGGGTTGATCGCCGCCGCTTCGTTCAGATGCCGGGCGACTTTCTCGCCGAGGCGGTTGGTGGTTTCGTTGAGCCAGGCGGGTCTGAACTGCGGACCGAGTTCCTGCTGGCGCCAGTCCGGCTGTTCGCTGTCGAGGAACTCCGCCAGTTTGATCGGTTCGCCGAAGTTCACCGCCACTTGGCCGAAGCGCTGCTTGAGCGCGCCGATGACTTTGAAAATATCGAAAATCGATTCTTTCTTCTTGGCCGCACCGCGCAACTCGCCAAGATAGGTTCGACCTTCCAATACGCGTTCGTAGCCGATGTACACCGGCACGAAGACGATGGGCATGCGCGACGACCGCAGGAAGCTGCGCAGGGTAATTGCCAGCATCCCGGTTTTCGGTTGCAGCATGCGCCCGGTGCGCGAACGACCGCCTTCGACGAAGTACTCCACCGGGAAGCCCTTGGTGAACAGGGTGTGCAGGTATTCGTTGAACACCGAGGTGTAGAGCGGGTTGCCCTTGAAGGTGCGGCGCATGAAGAACGCGCCACCGCGACGCAGCAGGCCGCCGATCACCGGCATGTTCAGGTTGATGCCGGCGGCGATGTGCGGTGGGGTCAGGCCGTTGCGAAACAGCAGATAGGAGAGCAGCAGGTAGTCGATGTGGCTGCGGTGGCAGGGCACGTAGATTACTTCGTGACCCTGGGCGACCTTCTGCACGCCTTCGATGTGATTGACCTTGATGCCGTCGTAGATCTTGTTCCAGAACCAGCTCAGCACCACTTCCATAAAACGGATCGCGGTGTAGGTGTAGTCCGAGGCGATTTCGTTGCCGTAGCGCAGCGCTTGAGCCTTGGCTTTCTCGGGGGAGATGTTCTCGCGCTCGGCTTCGTCGAGGATCGCTTGCTTGACCATCGGCTGGTTGAGCAGGCCTTTGACCAGATTGCGACGGTGGGAAATGTCCGGGCCGATCACTGCCGCTTTGAGGTTGCGGAAGTGCACCCGCAGGATGCGCTGGGCCATGCGCACGGTGCGTTCGTGGCCCTTGTTGTGATCGATCAGCTCGCGCAGGTGGATCGGTGCGGAGAACTGAACGCGAGTCTTGCGTCCCAGCACGATGACGCTCAGCAGTCGGCGCAAGCGACCGGTGACGGCCCAGCTGTCGGCGAACAAGAGTTTCCACGGACTGTTTTCGCTGTCTGGCGACTGGCCCCAGAACACGCTGACCGGAATGATCTGCGCGTCTTCGGCGGCGTTCTGGCTCAAGGCGCTGACCAGACGGGTCAGGGTCGGCGGCGCGCCGCGCTTGTCCTGACGACCGAGCCAGTCCGGGTCCGGTGTCAGGTAGAAGAACGCGGCGGGTTCCAGCAGGTTGCCTACGGACACCGGCAAAACCGGACGCGGCAGGCCAGCCTTGCTGCATTCGGTGTCGACCACAGCGAGATCGGTTAGCGAAGGGTTTTGCAGGACGTAGAACACCGGACGACTGCGGTCGAGGTCAAGGGTGAACGACGACTGGTTGATCGTCTCCGAGCGAACCCAGAGATACAACAGTCGGCGCAGGGTGCCAAACACAAGACGGCGGAACGGGGAACGGGTCATACGGCTTCTGCGTGAGTGAATAAAACCGAGCGTTTGCTCGGGAGGTCGATAGTGTGCCGGATTCGTTGAAAATCGGCAAAAAAGCGGCGAAGTAAACTCCTGTTGAGAGTTTTACCCTCTGTCATATACTCGGCGCTCTGTCGCCACTGCCCTCATGGGACCGGTATGCGCAGGCTGACGTTCCCGAGGCTTTCCTGCGAAAAGCCCGACCCATAATAAAAAAGGAGTATGAACACATGGCAACACGCGAAACCGGCAACGTGAAGTGGTTCAACGACGCCAAGGGCTACGGCTTCATTCAGCGCGAAGACGGGGTGGACGTGTTCGTGCACTATCGCGCGATACGCGGCGAAGGACACCGCTCACTGGCTGAAGGGCAGCAGGTTGAGTATGCGGTGGTGGAAGGGCAGAAGGGGTTGCAGGCTGAGGATGTGGTAGGTCTGTAATACGGTCCTGTAGGAGCTGGCTTGCCAGCGAAGGCGACAATCCTGATGCACCGAGGTGCATGGATCGCCAGCAAGCCGGCTCCTACAGGGTCACGTTACATCCAGCAATGTCAGGCGGTTTTCCAGGTGATCTCTTCTTCTCCGTCCGCGCTGATGCGTATCCAGCGATCGGCGGTCTCTTCGCCTTCTTCCTCGACCCAGGTTCCCGGTGCGCAACGCACTTCGACGTTCAGTGCGACAAATGCAGCGCGAGCGCAGGCGATGTCGTCTTCCCACGGGGTCTGGTCGCTTTCCAGGTACAGGCTGTTCCACTTTCCTACGGCTTTCGGTAACCAGGTCACCGGCACATTGCCGGCCTTGCACTTGTAGGTCTGGCCCTTTTGCACCCAGTCGGTGCATGGGCCCAATGCCGCACCCAGCCAGGCCGAGATGGCCTTGTGATCGACGTCGGCGTCTTTGAGGTAAATCTCGATATCGGGTTGGCGCATGGATGTCCTCACTGCGTGTCTGAAAAATCCATTCGCGGATTTAGCCGGTCTCGGGCACTCGCCCGGAACCAAAAAGTTATTGAAGAACGAAGTAATCGTAGCGCATCGACACGGTCGTCTCGAACGGCTCGGTCTGTTCGATAACCGCTTCCCGGCGCTCGGCACTGGCGCGCCAGCCGTGGGGTGTCATCGCCAACAGGTTGGCGCGGTCCTGCGGCTTGTCCAGCGTCAGCTTGAACGTCAGCGTCTCGCTGTGCGCCAGCGCCATGCCTTCGGGCACCAGATCCAGATGCTTGTCGTCAATGTATTCGCGCACTTCGTCGTACAAACGCTCGCGCAATTCCATCAGATGGCCGCTAGTCGGTCCGACTTTCATCAGGCCGCCGCCGACGCTGAGCAGGCGTTTGGCTTCTTCCCAATCCAATGGGCTGAAGACGCTGGCCAGAAACTGGCAGCTGTCCGAGGCCAGCGGCACCCGCGCCATGCTGGCGATCAACCAGGTCAGTTGCGGATTGCGTTTGCAGGCGCGTTTGATCGCCTCGCGAGAGATGTCCAGTGCATAGCCTTCGGCGTTCGGCAGGGCTTCGGCAATTTGCGCGGTGTAGTAACCCTCGCCACAACCAATGTCGAGCCAGCGCTGCGGCGCATAGCTGGCTGCCAGCTCCGCCAGACGCTTGGCCACCGGCGCATAGTGGCCGGCGTTCAAGAAATCACGGCGTGCCTCGACCATCGCCTGGTTATCCCCAGGGTCACGGCTGTTCTTGTGCTGTACCGGCAACAGGTTCAGGTAACCCTGACGTGCACGGTCAAAGCGGTGCCCGGCAGGGCACACCACGCCGTTGTCCACCGCATTGAGCGGTTCGCTACAGATTGGGCAAGAAAGCATCAGGCGAGCAACTTGATCAGGGTCTGATAGTAGATCTCGGTCAGCACATCGAGGTCAGCGGCCAGCACGCGTTCGTTGACCTGGTGGATGGTCGCGTTGACCGGCCCCAACTCAACCACTTGCGTGCCCATGGTCGCAATGAAGCGGCCGTCGGACGTGCCACCGCTGGTGGAAGCCTTGGTTTCGCGTCCTGTGATGTCCTTGATGCTCGACGACACTGCATCGAGCAATGCGCCCGGTTCGGTGAGGAATGGCAGACCGGACAATGCCCAATCGACGTGCCAGTCCAGGCCATGCTTGTCGAGGATGTCGGCGACGCGTTTTTGCAGGCCTTCAACGGTGGACTCGGTGGAGAAACGGAAGTTGAACACCGCCACCAGGTCACCGGGGATGACATTGGTTGCGCCAGTGCCGGAGTTTACGTTGGAAATCTGGAAACTGGTTGGCGGGAAGAAATCGTTGCCGTGGTCCCAATGCTCGGCGGCCAATTCGGCGAGGGCCGGGGCGGCGAGGTGGATCGGGTTCTTGGCCAGATGCGGGTAGGCCACGTGACCTTGCACACCTTTGACGGTCAGTTTGGCGCCGAGCGAGCCGCGACGGCCGTTCTTGACCACGTCACCGACCAGCGTGGTGCTCGATGGTTCGCCGACGATGCACCAGTCCAGACGCTCCTTGCGTGCGACGAGGCGCTCAACCACCGCTTTGGTGCCGTGATGCGCAGGGCCTTCTTCGTCACTGGTGATCAGGAACGCGACCTTGCCCTTGTGATCCGGGTAGTCAGCGACGAAGCGTTCGGCGGCGACAGTCATGGAAGCCAGGCTGCCTTTCATGTCCGCTGCGCCACGGCCGCAAAGCATGCCGTGTTCGTCGATCAGTGCATTGAACGGTTCGATCTGCCAGGCGGCGACCGGACCGGTTGGCACCACATCGGTGTGGCCGGCGAAGCACAGCACCGGGCCGTCATGTTTGCCGTGGGTCGCCCAGAAGTTATCCACATCTTCGATGCGCATCGGCTCCAGTGCGAAACCGGCATCGCCCAGGCGCTGCATCATCTGCTTCTGGCAATCGGCGTCAACCGGCGTCACGGACGGACGGCGGATCAGGTCGATGGCGAGTTGGAGGGTCGGCGAAAGGTCGGCGTAGGCCGTCATGGAAAACTCCGATCTGTGCAGCACAATAAACCTGTAGGAGCTGCCGAAGGCTGCGATCTTTTGCTGTTGTAGATTAAAAGATCGCAGCCTTCGGCAGCTCCTACAGTGCAAAAGGGCGATCATTCTAAAGCAAAACGGCGACCCGAAGGCCGCCGTTTGACGTTATCCGCAACGGATTATGCCGCTGCGATCTCAGGCTGCGCCGAAGGTTTGGGCAGCGAAGACAGGAACGCCATGATCAGCGCCGCGACGTACGGCAGCGACTGCACCAGCAGCATGGTGACCCAGAAGCGCATGTCGTTGCTCGGCAGGCCGTTCACCAGATAGATCCCCAGCGCGGCGCTCCACAACAGCAGCATGATGAACATCTCTTCACGGGCTTCCGAAATCGCCACCCAGAAGCCATGGTTATCGGCGTTTTTCGGCGTGCGGAAGAACGGAATGCTGCTGGTGAAGAAACCGTACAGCACCGCTTTGGCGATGGTGTGCGACAGCGCCAGCCCGGCCAGTGCCGCGCAGAACGCATCCTTCAGATTCACGCCCACTGCGCGGCGGTACAGGAAGATGATCTTGCCGACCTTGAACACGAACAGCGCCAACGGCGGGATTGCGAAGATCAGCAGCGGCGGATCGACCCGTTGCGGCACGATGATCATTGCTGCCGACCACAGCAGGGCGCCGACGGTGAAGAAGATGTTCATGCCATCCGCAACCCACGGCAACCAGCCCGCAAGGAAGTGATAACGCTGGCCACGGGTCAGTTCGGTGTCCTTGCCGCGCAGCAGGCTGGCAGTGTGACGCTTGATGATCTGAATCGCCCCGTAGGCCCAGCGGAAACGCTGCTTCTTGAAGTCGATAAAGGTATCGGGCATCAGGCCTTTGCCGTAGCTGTCGTGGTAATACGCCGCCGACAGGCCTTTCTCGAACACGCGCAAACCCAGTTCGGCGTCTTCACAGATGCACCAGTCGGCCCAGCCCAGTTCTTCGAGCACCGAACGACGGGTCATGGTCATGGTGCCGTGCTGGATGATCGCATCACGGTCATTGCGGGTGACCATGCCGATGTGGAAGAAGCCTTTGTACTCGGCGTAGCAAAGCTTCTTGAAAGTGCTTTCGTTCTGGTCGCGATAATCCTGCGGCGATTGCACCACGGCGATTTTCGGGTCGGCGAAGTGCGGCACCATGTGCTTGAGCCAGTTCGGGTGTACGCAGTAGTCCGAGTCGATCACCGCGATCACTTCGGCGTCCTTGGCGGTGTGCGGAATCAGGTAGTTCAGCGCGCCGCCCTTGAAGCCGGCGAGCGGTGCAACGTGGAAGAACTTGAAGCGCGGACCGAGGGTTTCGCAGTAGTCGCGCACCGGTTCCCACACGGCCGGATCCTTGGTGTTGTTGTCGATAATCAGGACTTCGAAATCCGGATAGTCGAGGTTGGCCAGGGCGTTGAGGGTCTGTTTGACCATCTCCGGCGGCTCGTTGTAGCAAGGTACGTGGATCGAGACTTTCGGGCGGTACGTGGAATCGCCCACCACCGGCAGGAATTCACGGCGACGCTTGTGCACCCAGACGGCTTCGGCCAATTCATGGGCTTCGGTCAGCAAGACGATGAACACCCCGAGCGCGCCGAGGGCGAGCAAAAAGCCGACCGTCAGGCTGAACCAGGTGCTGTATTGCTGGCTGTAGTCGTAACCGATCCACACCAGCACCGAGCCACACAAGAAGGCGATGAAGGTCAGGAAAGTGCGGCCACGTTGACGCAGGGCCGAACCGTCGATCATCAGCAGCGTCAATGACAGCAATGCCAGAACCACCGAGCCGATGGCCAGCACGCGCCATTGAGGGATTGCTACCACCGGGCCTTCGAAGTTGAATTTCTGCTGGCGCGCGGCGTTGAACACGCCCCAATAAGCGCCCACCGAGCCTTCGTCGCTGGCTTTCCATGGCTGGTCAAATGCTTCGATCACGAAGTAGTTGAAACCCTGGCGGTTGAGCTTGTTGACCAGGGTGCGCAGGTAGATTGCCTGGTCTGCCGGCGACGCATCGGCGCCACCGCGCATGCGGCCGTTGCTCGGCCAGCCCACTTCGGACAGCAGCAGCGGTTTTTTCGGGAACATCTTTTTCAGGTCGCGGGCGCGGTCGAGGACGAACTGCCCTGCCTTGTCCATCGGAATGAACTCCCAGTACGGCAGCACGTGAGCGGCGATCAGGTCGACGTGCTTGGCCAGTTCAGGGTGTTCTTCCCAGACGTGCCATTGCTCCGACGTGGTCACCGGCACCTTCACAGCGGCACGCACACGGTCCAGCAAGACGCTGAGTTCCTGGGCGGTAATTTCCTTACGGAACAGTGCCTCGTTGCCGACGACTACGCGAACCACGCTGCGCGAGGAGTTGGCGATTTCGATGGCGCGGGTGATTTCCCGTTCGTTGCGTTCCTGATCGGGGCTGATCCAGATCCCCAGCGTCACCCGCAGGCCGAACTCTTCCGCCAGTTTGGGGATGTTCTCAAGCGTGCCATCCACCGAGTAAGTACGGATGTTGTCCGTCAGCTTGCTCATGATCTCCAGATCGCGACGCATCTGATCGTCGGTCGGGTACTGTTCCTTCTGCGGGAATTGACCCTGCTGGAATGGCGAATACGAGAAGCCGGAGATCTGTTCGGGCCAGTTGGGGGCAGTGACCGGGCGATTGATCAGCGCCCAGAAGCCGGTAAACAAGGCAGCGATGGCGAGCACCACCACCAGGTTGAGTCCAAATTTACGCGATGACATAGTTATTTCGGGTTCCAAAGACTGTGGAACGGAGGAACGGTTGGCCGTCGCCAAGGGGCGCGCATCCTACACCGGGTATTCTTTTGTCGTACAGCAGACAAGGAATTGCCGGACGTTGGGCAACCCAAGTCTCTTTAAGTTCTTTCGTTAGAGCGTGTAGGACAAATCTTCGTTCGATGGTGTTTACGTGGAAGTTACCCGTTCATAGCGTAATGATGCTCTTGGCCGCCGACAGCCCTATAATGCGCGCCGGTTTTTGAGGTGTTGGTCATGAGTACAGAAGATCCACGGTTTGCTGGCATCGCCCGTTTGTATGGCATCGAAGGTCTTGAGCGCTTGAAAGCAGCTCATGTGGCAATCGTCGGCGTGGGCGGCGTCGGTTCGTGGGCGGCGGAAGCCATGGCCCGTTGCGGCGTCGGCGAGATTTCGCTGTTCGACCTCGACGACGTGTGCGTCAGTAACGCCAACCGCCAGTTGCATGCGCTCGACAGTACGGTCGGCAAGCCCAAGGTCGAGGTGATGGCCGAGCGTCTGCGCGGGATCAACCCGCAGTGCACGGTGCATGCGGTGCCGGACTTCGTCACCCGCGACACCATGGCCCAATACATCACGCCCGACATCGATTGCGTGATCGACTGCATCGACAGCGTCAATGCGAAAGCGGCGCTGATCGCCTGGTGCAAACGCCGCAAGATCCAGATCATCACCACGGGCGGCGCGGGCGGGCAGATTGACCCGACGCTCATCCAGGTCTGCGACCTGAACCGCACGTTCAATGATCCATTGGCCTCGAAAGTGCGCTCCACTTTGCGCCGTGATTACGGTTTCTCCCGCACCGTAACCCGCCATTACAGCGTGCCGTGCGTATTTTCCACCGAGCAACTGCGTTACCCGAAACCGGATGGCAGCATTTGCTTGCAGAAAAGTTTTGTCGGGGATGGCGTGAAGCTCGACTGCGCCGGCGGGTTTGGCGCGGTCATGATGGTGACAGCCACGTTCGGCATGGTCGCGGCGACCAAGGCTGTGGATAAGATTGTAGCGGGCGTTCGGCGGCCGGCGGAGCGGGTCAAACCGCGGGTTTAAAATGTATCCGCTGTAGGAGCTGGCTTGCCAGCGATGGCGGCAGTCCTGATACACCGCGGTGCGCGGTGCGCGGATCGCGAGGAAGCCGACTCCTACAAGGATATTTCCCGCATCCGCTGAAGCACCGCATTCAAGCCATTACTGCGCGACTCGGATAACTGTCGGCCCAGTCCCAACTGATTGAACCAGTCCGCCAAGTCCACCTGCTGCAACTCGGCCGCCGACAACCCGTTGACCCGCGCCAGTAACAGCGCCACCAATCCACGAATCAAACGCGCATCGCTGCTGGCGTGGAACTGCCAATGGCCTTCGCGCAACTCACCTACCAACCACACCTGACTTTCACAGCCGTGCACCCGGTTGGCGTCGCACATTTGGGCATCAACCAACGCTGGCAAGCGTTCGCCCCACTGCATCAACAGTCGTGCGCGTTGTTCCCAGCCAGCGGCCGCCCGAAAGACTTCAAGCGCTGTGACAGCATCGGCAGGCAAGCTCATCGCAATAACTCCAGCGCCTGATCCAGCGCGATAAAGAACCGTTCCAGGTCTTCGGAGTCGTTGTACAACGCCAACGACACCCGAATTGCCCCGGCCAATTCATAGCTTTTGAGCAGCGGCATGGCGCAGTGATGGCCGGCACGCACCGCGATCCCTTGTTCGGTCAGCAAATGTGCCAAGTCCGAGTTATGCACACCCTCGACGGTAAAACTGGCCAGCGCCAGTTGTGGCTTGCCCAGCAGACGGATGCCGTTGCGGGCCGTAAGACCTTTGAGCAGACAGTCATGCAACGCGGCTTCGTGAGTGGACAGGGCGTTCTGGTCGAGTTCCGAGAGGTAATCCAGGGTTGCGCCCAGACCGATCACGCTGGAAATCGGTGGCGTACCGGCCTCGAAACCCAGCGGCGCCGGGCGGAAGCGAGCGTCGTGATAATTGGCGTCCAGTACCATCTCGCCACCGAACTGCCAATGACGCAGCTGTTGCAGCGCTTCATTGCGCCCGAACAGCACGCCCAGCCCATCGGGGCCGTAGAGTTTATGGCTGGAAAATACATAGAAATCGCAGCCCAGCGCTTGCACGTCGTGGCGGCCATGGACCACGCCTTGGGCGCCGTCGATCACGGTCAAAGCGTTACGAGCTTTGGCCATCGTCAACAGCTCGGGCAAGGGTTGCCAGGCACCAATCACGTTGGACAGCTGACTGATAGCCAACAGGCGCGTACGCGGGCCGATCAAGCCTGCGGCAACTTCAAGGTCGATCACGCCGTTGGCATCCAGCGGCAGAATCACCAGTTTCACGTCGCGACGGTGTGCCAGTTGCTGCCACGGCAGCAGGTTGGCGTGATGCTCCAGGGCGCTGATGACGATCTCATCGCCCGGATGGAATAGATGTTCCAGGCCGTAGGCCAGGAGATTCAACGCGGACGTCGCGCCGTGGGTAAAGATGATCTGACCGCTATCGCCAGCATTCAGCCATTGCGCGACTTTGCGACGGCTGTCCTCGAATGCCTGAGTGGCGTGGGCGCCGGGCAAATGTTGCGCCCGATGCACGTTGGCCGCGCCGTTGACGTAGTAATGCGCCAGCGCATCCAGCAGGGCTTGAGGTTTCTGCGTAGTGGCGGCGTTGTCCAGATAGGTCTGGCCTTGCCGTTGGAGGGCGGCGATGGCCGGAAAATCGGCGCGCCAGGGGGAGAGAATCATCATGTTGTTCGCCTGTACGCCTGCCCCTTGTAGGAGCGAGCTTGCTCGCGATGGACGCGTGGACGACACGGGCTGTCTGATGCCGCGCGTTATCGTTGACGTCCATCGCGAGCAAGCTCGCTCCTACAGAGGTGCGGGTGGTCGTGTGGCTTAGTTGTGAGCGTGCAGCGCTTCGTTCAGTTCGATGGCCGATTTGTGGGTTTTGCATTCCACGGCACCGGTTTGCGAATTGCGACGGAACAACAGGTCAGGTTGACCGGCCAGTTCACGGGCCTTCACGACTTTGACCAGCTGGTTGTTCTCGTCCAGCAGCGCCACTTTGGTGCCGGCGGTGACGTACAGGCCCGACTCGACGGTGTTGCGGTCGCCCAACGGAATACCGATACCGGCGTTGGCGCCGATCAGGCAGCCTTCGCCGACCTTGATCACAATGTTGCCGCCGCCCGACAGGGTGCCCATGGTCGAGCAACCGCCGCCCAAGTCAGAGCCCTTGCCGACGAACACGCCTGCCGATACGCGGCCTTCGATCATGCCCGGGCCTTCGGTGCCGGCGTTGAAGTTGACGAAACCTTCGTGCATCACGGTGGTGCCTTCACCCACGTAAGCGCCCAGGCGGATACGTGCAGCGTCAGCGATACGCACCCCGGCCGGAACCACGTAGTCGGTCATTTTCGGGAATTTGTCGACCGAGAACACTTCCAGCAGGTCGCCGCGCAGGCGTGCTTCGAGTTGATGTTCGGCCAGCTCGGCCAGGTCGATTGCGCCCTGGCTGGTCCACGCCACGTTTGGCAGCAACGGGAAAATGCCCGCCAGGTTCAGGCCGTGTGGCTTGACCAGGCGATGGGACAGCAGGTGCAGCTTGAGGTAGGCCTCAGGCGTGGACGACAACTGGGCATCTTCTGCCAGTAAAGTCGCGACCAGCGGCTTGTGGCTCTCGGCCAGACGGGTCAGCAAGGCAGCCTGGGCAGCATCGACGCCCTTGAGCGCTTCAGCCAGTTGCGAAGCTTGAGTGGTGCTGAACGCGATGGCCTGATTGCCTTCGGTGTAGCCCAGGATTGGCGCGATGGCGGCTACGACTTCGGCCGATGGGTTGAGCACCGGGGCGGCGTAGAACACTTCCAGCCAGGCGCCTTGACGGTTTTGAGTGCCGACACCGAAGGCCAGGCTGAACAGGGTAGTAGACATGTTGATACCTCTAACAAAATGGAACGGGCTGCTTACTTGAGTGCGGCCGCGTAGATATCTGGCTTGAAGCCAATCAGGGTTCGGTCACCGAGATCGAGCACCGGGCGCTTGATCATCGAGGGTTGTGCGAGCATCAGCTCGATGGCTTTCGACTGGTCGAGATCGGCTTTGCGTTCGTCGTCGAGTTTGCGAAAGGTCGTGCCTGCACGGTTCAACACCACTTCCCAGCCGTGCTCGTTGCACCATTGGGTCAGGTGTTCACGGTCGATTCCGACCGTTTTGTAGTCATGGAAGTCGTAGCTGACTGCGTGTTCATCGAGCCAGGTGCGCGCTTTTTTCATGGTGTCGCAGGCTTTGATGCCGAAAAGGTGCAACGTTTTGCTTGAAACGGTCAAGGAATTGCCCCCTTTGCAGGTGCTGTAAATAAAAGGTGACGGATTATGCCATGACCCTGAAGTTAAAACCCAAAACCCTGTGGGGGCCTGCTGGCGATGCGGCATTACAGCCGACACTTCTGCTGACTGAACCACCGCTATCGCGAGCAGGCTCGCTCCTGCAGGGGGTGTGGTGCTTGCGGGTGCGACATAGGTGCAAGGGCCACCGGTAGTCTAAGCGTCTAATATGGCACTTCAACGCTGTCGATTGCCCGGGAACCTCGCTTTATGCAAACCGCTTATACCGTCCTGATCCTGCTGATGCTGGTCGGCGTTTCACGCCTGATCGGGCGAGTGATCCCGCTGCCGTTGCCACTGGTGCAAATTGCCGCCGGTGCGTTGCTCGCCTGGCCGACGCTGGGCCTGCATGTGGTGCTGGATCCGGAGTTGTTCCTTTTTCTGTTCTTGCCGCCGCTGTTGTTTTCCGACGGCTGGCGTATGCCCAAGCGCGAATTCTGGCGCTTGCGCGGGCCTATCCTGACGTTGGCGGTGGGGTTGGTGTTGTTTACGGTAGTGGGGGCCGGATATTTCATTCACTGGTTGCTGCCCAGCGTGCCACTGCCCGTGGCGTTTGCGCTGGCGGCGGTGTTGTCGCCGACGGATGCGGTAGCGGTCTCGGCCATTGCGCGCAATCGGCTACCGACACCACTGATGCACATGCTGCAGGGCGAAGCGTTGATGAATGACGCCTCGGGTCTTGTGACGTTCAAGTTTGCTCTGGTGGCGGCCGTGACGGGCGTGTTTTCACTGACCAATGCCAGTCTGGCGTTTGTGTTGGTCGCGGTTGGAGGGTTGGCTGTTGGCGTGGCGCTTAGCTGGCTGGTCGGCCGTCTTCGGGCGTGGATGATCAACCGCGGTTGGGATGATCCGGCTACCCATGTGGTCTTCATGTTGTTGCTGCCGTTTGCGGCATATGTGCTGGCCGAACAGCTTGGGGCGTCGGGCATTCTGTCGGCGGTCGCAGCGGGCATGATGCAAAGCTGGCTTGACCTGCTGCCGCGTCAGACCAGCACCCGGCTACTCAATCGCAGCGTCTGGTCGTTGCTGGAGTTTGCCTTCAACGGCCTGATTTTTCTTCTGTTGGGTTTGCAGTTGCCGGACATCATCAAGGCGGTGGCCAGTCATGAAACGTCGCTATGGCCGACGCTGCTGTATCGCTGTTTTGATGTCGTCGCGATTTTCCTGGTGCTGCTGATATTGCGATTCGTCTGGGTGCAGAGCACCTGGCGATTGTCGGTTTTTTTGCGCCGTCTGCGTGGCAAGGGCGAAATGACTCATGTGCCGACAACGCGGTCCTGCTGGTTGTTGACCGTGGGTGGTGTGCGCGGAGCGGTGACGCTGGCGGGTGTGATGTCGGTGCCGCTGCTGATGGGCGGGGTGGTATTTCCGGAGCGCGACCTGCTGATCTTTATCGCCGCCGGCGTGATCCTGTTGTCGCTGATCGCAGCCTGTATCGCTTTGCCGCTGTTGCTGCGGGGTGTTGAAACCAGCCCGGACGACAAGCGTCGCCACGAAGTGCGCGAAGCGTGGCGCAAAACGGCTGAAGCGGCCATTCATGCACTGGAAGTTGAAGAGGCCGGTGCCCAGGATGCGGCAGAGGCAGCACTGGCCGTCGAACTGAAGGCCCGGATCATGTCTGAATATCGCCATCAGCTGGAGGTGTTCAACGATTCGGCCGAAGCCCAGGCGCTGGCCTTTCAGATGGATTTGCTGGAGCGGCGTTTGCGTTTGAAGGCTTTGAAGGCTCAGCGACTGGAGTTGTACAGCCTCAGCCGTCATCACCAGATTGGTGATGACGTATTGCGAGAAATACTGGGTGAACTGGATTTGAGTGAAGCAAACCTGGGGCACGTCAACTAGTTAAATTTGTTGAAGGTCAGCGTTTTGGGTAGAGCAGTTTCATCATTGTTTTATCTTTCTTGCTGATCTTGCGATTAGGGGGGATTTCCCAGTCTCCCAGTGTCAGGGCGTTGGCAACAGGGTAATGCATGATGGACTTTTTGTCGTAAGGCGTATAAATCGCTTCAATTGTATCGAAGGGAGTAAAGATGTTCATGTCAACCGCCTCCTTGTCGATTGGGTTCATTTCCCGGTTTTTGTAGAATTCATACACTTTCGGCTTATCCCAGGGGATATTGGCATCGGGATGTTGGTGTTCATGCATTGCTCCCAAGGCGTGTCCGAACTCGTGAATGACAATAAGCTCAAAGTCTTCATGTTCTGGTTTTACGCCCAGTTGCATGGTTGGCCAGTCCGGGTGAGTCAATAGCGCATCGGTGCCCAGTATTGAACTGTTGCGGTTGTTTTTGGTGGCGATCCTTATCTCGCCTGCTCGACCCTCGACGAAATCGAAAGTCAGATTGATATAGGGCAACCATTTGCTGGCCGCATCGATGATCTTGCGTTTATGCTCATCGTCAGGATCATCCATGAACGCGATTTTCAACGTGCGGTCATTTTCCCACAGTTTTGAATAATTAACTAAAGAGCGCTTGCGGCGGGAGCCTGTTTGATAGTTTGCATTTCTGGGGCTTTCGTTGATGGCTGCGTCATAAGATTCCTGATGATCGGGCCATTGGATAAGTGTGCAGTGCTCAATGTTATTCATTGGCGGACTTCTTCCATGAAGTGATAGTTGGGTTTATGAGGCGTGCTGCTGCGCGCGAAATAATATTAAGGTGTATGTATGCGCAGGGAAAACATTAGAAGTTGGGAAAGTGTAACTTCATACGTTGGACTGCCCGCACGACATTGCGTAATGCGGGCAGAGGCCGTTACTTGTTACGGGTAACAAATGCGCGAATGCGCTCCGCCGCCTCGACGCACTCGGCCAGTGGCGCGACCAGTGCCATGCGCACGCGGCCAGCACCTGGATTGACACCGTCCACCTCACGGGACAAGTAAGAGCCCGGCACCACAGTCACATGCTCCTGCTCGAACAGGTCGCGGCAGAACGCAGCGTCGTCCCCGGCCACGTTCGGCCACAGGTAGAAGCTGCCATCCGGGCGTTGCACGTCCAGCACAGGGCTGAGAATTTCCAGTACGGCATCAAACTTCTCGCGATACAGCGCACGGTTGGCGCGTACGTGCACTTCGTCATTCCACGCCGCTACGCTGGCCAGTTGAGTCTGCACCGGCATAGCGCAGCCGTGGTACGTCCGATAGAGCAAAAAGCCCTTGAGGATGTCGGCGTCACCGGCGACAAAGCCCGAACGCAGGCCTGGCAGGTTCGAACGCTTGGACAGGCTGTGGAACACCACGCAGCGCTTGAAATCCTTGCGGCCCAGTTCTACACAAGCGCTAAGCAAACCTGGCGGCGGGGTCTGTTCGTCGAAGTAGAGTTCGCTGTAGCACTCGTCGGCAGCAATCACGAAGTCGTATTCATCGGCCAAGGCGATCAGCTTTTTCAGAGTCTCGACCGGGATCAAGGCGCCAGTCGGGTTGCCAGGCGAGCACAGGAACAGAATCTGGCAGCGTTTCCAGATGTCTGGCGAAACGGCGTCAAAATCCGGGTTGAAGCCGTTTTCGTCCAGGCACGGCAGGTAGTGCGGCTTGGCTCCGGCGAGGAACGCCGCGCCTTCGTAAATCTGGTAGAAGGGGTTCGGGCTGACCACCAGTGCGTCGTCGCCACGGTTGACCACGGTCTGGGTGAAGGCGAACAGGGCCTCGCGGGTGCCGTTGACCGGCAGCACGTTGCGCGCCGGGTCGATCCAGCCGCCAGGAACACCGAAGCGACGCTCGCACCAGGCCGCGATGGCTTCACGCAGCGCCGGGATGCCGAGCGTGGTCGGGTACACCGCCATCTGATCCAGGTTGCTGGCCAGGGCCTCGGCGACAAAGCTTGGCGAACGGTGTTTCGGCTCGCCGATGGACAGTGCAATCGGGCGCAGGTCCGGGTTCGGCGTCACGCTGCCGAGCAGGGCGCGGAGCTTTTCGAAAGGGTAAGGCTGCAACTGGGTCAGAGCGTTGTTCATCGATAGATCTCGTTCGGTATAGGGTAGCGCTGGTCGACTGTAGGAGCGAGCCTGCTCGCGATGGTCTCGAGGTCGCGAAGTTCAGCCTGCTGCCAAGCGTCATCGTTGATGACCATCGCGAGTATGCTCGCTCATACAGAGGGGGCCCGGGCCATTTTCACGTCAGATACTGATGCGCGACAGTTTGATATCGGGTTCCTGGTTGACGCTCAACTGCTCGACGATTGCATCCTGCAAGCGACTGCACAGCAATGGATCGGACAGCGGCTGATTGTGTGCGTCAGTGATGAAGAACACGTCTTCCACCCGCTCGCCAAGCGTGGCGATCTTGGCGTTCTGCAAGGACAGATCAAACTCCAGGAAAATCGTGCCGATTCGCGCCAGCAAGCCCGGCCGGTCGGGAGCTGTCAACTCCAGCACCGTCACCGGGCGCTGGGCGTCGTTGTGGATCGTCACCTGGGGCGCGAAGGCGAAATGCTTGAGCTGACGTGGTACCCGACGCTGGATGATGGTCGGGTAGTCGTCCGGATTGCGCAGGGCTTCGGTCAGGCCATCGCGGATTTGTTTGACCCGCGCCGGATTATCGCCGATCGAGTCACCGTCAGTGTCGAGCACGATGTAGGTGTCGAGGGTGAACTGGCTGCTGGACGTGATGACCCGGGCGTCATGAATGTTCAGGTTGAGCTGGTCCATCGCCGCCACGGTCACGGCAAAGAAGTCATGCTGGTCCGGTGCGTAGATGAAGATCTGCGTGCCGCCCTCGAACTCGCGCTGGGTGGTTTCCTTGATCAGTACCAGCGGCCCGCCGTCGACGGGTTGCTGGAGGATCGCATCCGTGTGCCAGGCGACGTCGCCGGCGGTGTGACGCAAGAAATAGTCGTCGCCCAACTGCGCCCACAACTGCTCGACGTCGTCCGGATCGGTGCCACCGCGCACCAGGATGTCGAGGGCGGCGCTTTGGGTCTGGCGGATCTGCTCTTCGCGGTCCACGGGGTTTTCCAGGCCGCGACGCAGTGCCCGCTTGGTCTCGGTGTAGAGCTGGCGCAACAGGCTGGCGCGCCAGGAATTCCATAGCGTCGGGTTGGTGGCATTGATATCGGAGACGGTCAGCACGTATAGGTAATCGAGGTGGGCTTCGTCACCGACGATCTGCGCGAAATCGTGGATCACCTGCGGGTCGGACAAGTCCTTGCGCTGGGCAGTGGTCGACATCATCAGGTGATTTTGCACCAGCCATACGATCAGGCGGCTGTCCCAGGCGGGCAATTGATGACGCTGGCAAAATGCAGCGGCATCCACGGCGCCGATGTCCGAGTGGTCGCCATGCCGACCCTTGCCGATGTCGTGGTACAGGCCGGCGATGTAAATCAGTTCGGGCTTGGGCAACTTGCCCATGGTTTTGCTGGCCAGCGGGAATTTTTCCGACACCTGGGTGTACTGCAACTTACGCAGGTGTTTGATCAGGTTCAGGGTGTGCGCGTCGACCGTATAGATGTGGAACAGGTCGTGTTGCATCTGCCCGACGATGAAGCCGAACTCCGGAAGATAACGCCCAAGGATGCCGTAACGGTTCATCCGGCGCAGGTTGCGGTGGATGCCGATCTTGCACTTGAACAGTTCGATGAACAGGCTGGTGTTGCGAATGTCATTGCGAAAGTCGTCGTCGATCAGGTGACGGTTCTCGCGCAGCAGGCGAATGGTGTCGGCACGAACACCTTTGATTTCCGGTTGCTGGGCCATCAGCACGAATATTTCGAGCATGGCGAACGGCGTACGGCGGAACACGTTGTCGTTTCGAGCCTCGATGTAACCGTCGTGCAACTGGAATCGCGAATTGATCGGCTGTGGCGGCGCTTCGTCTTCCGGCGCGAGGATCACTTCCTCGAAGTGCTGGATGATCAGGTCGCTGAGCTGGGCAATGCTCATGACCACCCGGTAGTACTGCTGCATGAAGTTTTCGATGGCTTGCTTGGCGTCGTCGCCGGCGAAGCCCAGCAGACCGGCGATGGTGCGCTGATGATCGAACAGCAGGCGGTCTTCGGCACGTCCGGCGAGCATATGCAGGGCGTAACGAACCTTCCACAGAAACTCCTGAGAAGAGGCGAGCAAGGCGTTTTCGCTCTCGACCAGGAAACCTTCACCCGCCAATGCGCGCAAGTTCAAGGTGCCGTATTCACGGCGGGCCACCCAAAGAATCGTCTGGATATCCCGTAGTCCCCCGGGGGAGCCTTTGACGTTGGGTTCCAGGTTGTACTCGGTGTCGTTGTACTTGTGGTGGCGGGCCTTTTGCTCGGCGCGCTTGGCGAGGAAGAAGTCCTTGCTCGGCCACATATGAGCGGTGCTGGTGACATCCAGCATGCGTTGGCGCAAGTGCTCGGGTCCGGCGATGGTGCGGCTTTCCATCAGGTTAGTGACGACGGTCAGGTCAGCTCGTGCCTCGACGGCGCATTCGTCGACTGAGCGAACACTCTGGCCGACTTCCAGGCCGATATCCCACAACAGCGTCAGAAAACGCTCGATGGAATCGCGGAAAACTTCGTGGTCGGCGCTGTCCAGCAGAATCAGCAAGTCGATGTCGGAATAAGGGTGCAACTCACCGCGACCGTAGCCGCCGACCGCGACCAGCGCGATGTCGGCGTCCTCGCTCCAGTTGAACTGATCCCAGGCCTTTTGCAGGATGTTGTCGACGAACCAGGCGCGATCCTCGATCAGCCGACGAATGTCCCTGCCGCTGCGAAAGCGCCCGTCGAGCACTTCGCGGGCCTGGCGGATTGCCTTCTTGAACGCAGCGATGGGGCTTGCCTTCAGGGCCAGTTCAGCCTGGAACTGGCCGCGGTCGAAGAGTTCGGGATCCACCTGCGGCATCGATTGGCTTTCCTTTCTATAGGCTGGGGTCGGTAGCGGGATCAGGCCGAGACGCGGGGGATGGTGTCATCGCTGCGCAGGGTGAAGATCTCGTAACCGGTGTCGGTCACCAACAGGGTGTGTTCCCACTGTGCCGACAGCTTGCGATCCTTGGTGATCGCGGTCCAGCCATCGCCCAGCACTTTGGTGTCGGCGCGACCCTGGTTGATCATCGGCTCGATGGTGAAGGTCATGCCGGCCTTCAGCTCCATGCCAGTGCCGGCGCGGCCGTAATGCAGGATCTGCGGTTCTTCGTGGAATACCTTGCCGATACCGTGACCGCAGAACTCGCGAACCACGGAGAAACCGTTCTTTTCGGCATGCTTCTGGATGATTTCGCCGATGTCGCCCAGGCGGCAGCCGGGTTTGACGATTTCAATCGCCTTGTACATGCACTCCTGGGTCACCTGGGACAGGCGCTCGGCCCAGACCGGTACGGAGCCGACGTGGAACATGCGGCTGGTGTCGCCGTGGTAGCCGTCCTTGATGACGGTGACGTCGATGTTCAGGGTGTCGCCATCTTTCAGTGGCTTGTCGTTCGGGATGCCGTGGCAGACCACATGGTTGATCGAGGTGCAGATCGACTTCGGGTAGCCCTTGTAGTTGAGCGGGGCGGGGATGGCTTTCTGCTCATTGACAATATAATCGTGACAGATCTGGTTCAGCTGATCGGTAGTGACGCCCGGCTTCACATATTCGGCAATCATTTCCAGTACGTCGGCGGCCAGTTTGCCGGCGACACGCATTTTTGCGATGTCCTCGGGGGTTTTGAGGTTGACGGTCATACAGGCTCTCTCTGCGCTCAAAGGCGCTTTCTAAACGGAAAGGGCGTTGCGCGATCGAACTTCGCAGCCCTGAAAAATGCGATTCTATCAGACGATCAGCGCAAATCTGCGCCTGAGTGCATCGCTTCTCTTTATAGAATGGTGCATTCTTGGCTGATTCCAAGGGGTCGCGCAAAGCGCCTGCCGGGATTTTTGAATCCGGGTTCCGTTTTTCCCTGTCTTATGATATAAAATGCGCCGCTTTCCGGGGATGCCCCGAAAAGCCTAAATCCACACACGTGTCGACACGATGACCTGGGTGCCTTCAGCTGAAGCTGCTGGTTGGTCATTGGGATACGTGGAGGCCAAACCCGACTTATTAAGGAACTATCATGTCCCAAGTCAATATGCGCGATATGCTGAAGGCCGGTGTGCACTTCGGTCACCAGACCCGTTACTGGAACCCGAAAATGGGTAAATACATTTTCGGCGCGCGTAACAAGATTCACATCATCAACCTTGAAAAAACCCTGCCAATGTTCAACGAAGCTCTGACTTTCGTAGAGCGTCTGGCCCAGGGCAAAAACAAGATTCTGTTCGTCGGCACCAAGCGTTCCGCTGGCAAGATCGTTGCTGAAGAAGCAGCACGTTGCGGTTCGCCGTACGTCGATCACCGCTGGTTGGGCGGCATGCTGACCAACTTCAAAACCATCCGTGCTTCCATCAAGCGTCTGCGTGACCTTGAAGTGCAAGCCGAAGACGGTACTTTCGCCAAGCTGACCAAGAAAGAAGCGCTGATGCGCTCTCGTGACCTGGAAAAGCTGGACCGTTCCCTGGGTGGTATCAAAGACATGGGCGGTCTGCCAGACGCTCTGTTCGTTATCGACGTTGATCACGAGCGCATCGCGATCACCGAAGCCAACAAGCTGGGCATCCCGGTTATCGGCGTAGTCGATACCAACAGCAGCCCGGAAGGCGTTGACTACATCATCCCAGGCAACGATGACGCAATCCGCGCTATCCAGCTGTACATGGGTTCGATGGCTGACGCGGTTATCCGTGGTCGCAACAACGTTGCCGGCGGCACCGTAGAGTTCGCAGCTGAAGAAACTCAGGCTGCAGCTGAGTAATTGACGCCCTGGCGTTGACTCAGTAAGCAAAAAGGGGGCTTGGCCCCCTTTTTGCCACCTCGAAAACCATTTGTCGGCGCCCACTGCTCTATCTGTAACGTGCGGCAGCTAACAAGGGTGGTTCGGGAAGAATTGAACGCCCGTTCGATCGGGTGGAATGGTTGAAAACCTATCCAAGAGGATTTTGAAATGGCAGAGATTACTGCAGCGTTGGTCAAAGAACTGCGCGAGCGTACCGGCGAAGGCATGATGGATTGCAAAAAGGCCTTGACCAAGGCTGGCGGCGACATCGAGAAAGCCATTGATGACATGCGTGCTTCGGGCGCCATCAAGGCTGCCAAGAAAGCGGGCAACGTTGCCGCTGAAGGCGCTATCGCCATCAAGGCTGACGACAAGGCAGCCGTGCTGCTGGAAGTCAACTCGCAGACCGACTTCCTGGCCCTGCAAGACGACTTCAAGAACTTCGTTGCTGCCAGCGTAGAAAAAGCCTTCGACGAAAAACTGACCGACGCAGCTCCGCTGATCGCGGCTCAGGAATCGGCTCGTGAAGCCCTGGTGGCCAAAGTTGGCGAAAACGTCAACATCCGTCGCCTGGTACGCGTAGAGGGCGACGTTGTCGGCACCTACCTGCACGGTAACAAAATCGGCGTTGCTGTTGTTCTCAAGGGCGGCGATGTTCAGCTGGCCAAAGAAATCGCCATGCACGTGGCGGCAAGCAACCCTGAGTTCCTGCTGCCATCGCAGGTTTCGCCAGAAGCCATCGAGCGTGAGAAAGCCGTATTCCTGTCGCTGAACGAAGACAAGATGAAAGGCAAGCCAGCAGAAATCGTTGAGAAAATGATTGCTGGTCGTATCACCAAGTTCCTGGCTGAAGCCAGCCTGGTCGAGCAAGCTTTCGTCATGAACCCGGAAATCACCGTGGGTGCATTGGCCAAGAAAGCCGGCGCTGAAATCGTTTCCTTCACCTACTTCAAAGTAGGCGAAGGCATCGAGAAGCCAGTCGACAACTTCGCGGAAGAAGTTGCTGCACAGCTGGCTGCCGCCAAGCAATAAGACGGTTTTTAACTGTCGCCCTGAAGAGGCTGCCCGCTCACGCGCGCAGCCTCTTTTCAGATGGGGTACCAATTTTTATTGGTTTCCCATTGGAACTGGCTTACAAAGCCATGTTCCGATGGCGCTGAAGCAGCGCCAAGCTAGAGTGAACGCCAGCTGAAAACAGCTCGCAAAGAATTTTTAAAATACGCCGCAGGAGAGATTCGCAATGGCTCAGCAGGGCAGTGGTTATCAGGCTCGCTATAAACGCATTCTACTCAAGCTTAGCGGCGAGGCCCTGATGGGCTCGGAAGAGTTCGGGATCGACCCGAAAGTTCTGGATCGCATGGCACTGGAAGTTGGCCAATTGGTCGGGATCGGCGTTCAGGTCGGTCTGGTCATCGGCGGCGGCAACCTGTTTCGCGGTGCAGCGCTCAGCGCTGCCGGCATGGATCGGGTAACAGGCGACCACATGGGCATGCTGGCCACTGTGATGAACGCCCTGGCTATGCGTGACGCGCTTGAACGTGCCAATATCTCGGCCATCGTGATGTCGGCCATTTCCATGGTGGGCGTGACCGATCACTATGATCGCCGCAAAGCCATGCGCCATCTGAATGCCAAGGAAGTCGTGATTTTCGCGGCGGGTACCGGCAATCCTTTCTTTACCACGGATTCGGCAGCCTGCCTGCGTGCTATCGAAATCGATGCCGATGTCGTGCTCAAGGCGACGAAGGTCGATGGTGTCTACACCGCTGACCCATTCAAAGACCCGCATGCCGAGAAGTTCGATCATCTGACCTACGATGAAGTGCTGGATCGCAAGCTGGGTGTGATGGATCTGACGGCCATTTGTCTGTGCCGCGACCACAAGATGCCGCTGCGCGTATTTAACATGAACAAGCCCGGCGCCCTGCTGAATATCGTTCACGGCGGCGCTGAAGGGACTCTGATCGAGGAAGGCCAACAATGATCAACGAAATCAAGAAAGACGCTCAAGAGCGCATGCAGAAGTCCGTCGAATCGCTGGCGCACAACTTCGGCCGTATCCGTACCGGCCAGGCGCACCCAAGCATTCTGGAAGGCGTGATGGTGCCGTACTACGGTTCCGATACTCCGATCAAGCAAGTAGCAAACATCACCGTCAAAGACGCCCGCACCCTGCAAGTGGTTGCCTTCGAGCGCAACATGCTGGGTGCTGTCGACAAGGCTATCGGTAGCGCAGGTCTGAACCTGAACCCGACCAACCTTGGCGAGCTGCTGCTGATCTCCATGCCGGCCCTGACCGAAGAAACCCGCAAGGGCTTCACCAAGCAGGCCCGTGACGTTGCTGAAGACGCTCGTGTTGCCGTGCGCAACATCCGTCGCGATGCGAACAGCCAGCTCAAGGATCTGGTCAAGGAAAAAGCCATCAGTGAAGACGAAGAGCGCCGCGCAACTGGCGAAATCGACGATCTGACGAAAAAATTCGTGGCAAAAATCGACGCGGATTTGGCGCAGAAAGAAAAAGACCTGATGGCCGTATAAGGGTCGAGTTTTCATGGAAAAGACCAAGCAGGCTGCGCCGTCTATAGTTCCGCGTCACGTCGCGATCATCATGGATGGTAATAATCGCTGGGCAAAAAAACGCTTTATGCCGGGAGTTGCAGGGCATAAGGCGGGCGTGGACGCGGTTCGCGCGGTCATTGAGGTGTGTGCTGAATCTGGGGTCGAAGTATTGACCCTGTTCGCGTTTTCCAGCGAGAACTGGCAGCGCCCGGTCGATGAAGTCAGTGCCTTGATGGATTTGTTCTTCAAGGCGTTGCGTCGTGAGGCCAAGCGCCTCAACGACAACAACATCAGTCTGCGCATCATTGGTGATCGCTCGCGCTTCCATCCCGAGCTTCAGGCGGCGATGCGCGAAGCGGAAGCCATGACGGCCGGTGCCAATCGTTTCGTTCTGCAGATCGCCGCCAACTACGGCGGTCAGTGGGATATTGCACAAGCCGCCCAGCGGCTGGCCCGGGAAGTCCAGGCCGGGCATCTGCGCCCGGAGGACATTACGCCGGAGCTGCTGCAGACCTGCCTGGCTACCGGCGACCTGCCATTGCCTGACCTGTGCATTCGCACGGGAGGCGAACACCGCATCAGCAACTTCCTGCTGTGGCAACTGGCCTACGCCGAATTGTACTTTTCCGACCTGTTCTGGCCGGACTTCAAACACGATGCCATGCGTAACGCGCTGGCCGATTTCGCATCCCGCCAGCGTCGCTTCGGTAAAACGAGCGAGCAGGTCGAGGCTGGAGCCCGGGTTTAATGCTTAAACAACGAATCATCACCGCACTGATCCTGCTGCCGATTGCCCTGTGCGGGTTTTTCCTGCTGGAGGGGTCCGGTTTTGCGCTGTTTATCGGTCTGGTCGTGACCCTTGGCGCCTGGGAATGGGCTCGTTTGGCAGGCTTTACCGCCCAGCCGATCCGGGTTGCTTATGCCGCTGTCGTCGCGGCAATTCTGTTTGTCTTGCACGTCCTGCCGGCCCTGGCCCCTTGGGTATTGGGGGCTTCGGTGTTGTGGTGGGGGGTAGCGACGTACCTGGTGCTGACGTACCCGCGCAGTAGCGAGCATTGGGCCAGTGCGGTCTGCAAGCTTGTCATCGGGCTGCTGATCTTGCTGCCGGCCTGGCAGGGCCTGGTTCTGATCAAGCAGGAGTCTTTGGGTAACTGGTTGATCATGGCGGTGATGGTGCTGGTCTGGGGGGCTGATATCGGGGCGTACTTTTCCGGTCGGGCCTTCGGCAAGCGCAAGCTGGCGCCGCAAGTCAGTCCAGGCAAAAGCTGGGAGGGCGTGTATGGTGGTCTGTTGCTGAGCCTGGTCATCACTGCACTCGTCGGTATTGCGCGTGACTGGAGCTTTTCTCAGATGCTGATGGGCCTGTTTGGCGCAGCAGTCATCGTGTTTATTTCGGTGGTCGGAGATCTCACGGAAAGCATGTTCAAGCGCCAATCCGGAATCAAGGACAGCAGTAACCTGCTGCCCGGCCACGGCGGTGTGCTGGATCGGATCGACAGCCTGACGGCGGCAATACCAGTGTTCGCCGTGCTGCTGTGGATGGCGGGACCATGAGTCACCCACAGCAGATTACCGTTCTGGGCGCTACGGGTTCGATTGGCCTGAGTACACTCGACGTCATTGCCCGGCATCCGGATCGTTATCAGGTTTTCGCCCTCAGCGGTTTCACTCGGTTGGCCGAGCTGCTGGCGCTTTGTGTGCGCCACTCTCCACGGTTTGCCGTGGTGCCCGAGGCCTATGCTGCCGTGCGCTTGCAGGATGATTTGCTCGCGGCGGGCCTCTCGACCCGCGTGCTGGTCGGTGAGGAAGGCCTTTGTCAGGTAGCGGCTGACCCGCAAGTCGATGCGGTCATGGCGGCTATTGTCGGGGCGGCGGGATTGCGTCCGACCCTGGCGGCAGTAGAGGCAGGCAAGAAGATTCTCCTGGCCAACAAGGAGGCGCTGGTCATGTCCGGCGCTTTGTTCATGCAGGCTGTGCGTAAAAGCGGTTCGGTATTGCTGCCGATCGACAGTGAGCACAACGCGATTTTTCAGTGCATGCCGCGGGATTTCGACCGTGGATTGAGTGCTGTCGGCGTGCGTCGGATTCTGCTGACAGCTTCTGGTGGCCCGTTCCGACAGACACCGATGGCTGAATTGGCCCATGTTTCACCTGATCAGGCCTGCGCGCACCCAAACTGGTCCATGGGGCGCAAGATTTCCGTTGATTCGGCCAGCATGATGAACAAAGGCCTTGAGTTGATCGAAGCTTGCTGGCTATTCGATGCCAAGCCATCCCAGGTCGAAGTAGTGATTCACCCGCAGAGTGTGATTCACTCGCTGGTCGACTATGTCGATGGTTCTGTTTTGGCGCAGTTGGGTAATCCAGACATGCGCACGCCAATTGCCAACGCTTTGGCCTGGCCCGAGCGAATTGATTCGGGGGTTGCCCCTTTGGACCTGTTCGCCATTGCGCGCCTGGATTTCCAGGCGCCTGACGAAGAACGCTTCCCGTGTCTGCGATTGGCGCGGCAGGCGGCTGAAGCCGGTAATAGTGCTCCTGCCATGCTCAATGCGGCGAATGAAGTCGCCGTGGCAGCGTTTCTCGACGGACGGGTTCGTTACCCGGAAATCGCGAGTATTATCGAGGAAGTATTGAATCTGGAGCCCGTAGTGGCGGTGGATGATCTTGAAGCAGTGTTCACGGCAGATGCGAAAGCGCGACTGCTGGCCGGGCATTGGCTCAGTCGTCACGGACGCTAAGTGCTGCGAACACGTTTGCCCCGGCAGCGGCGGATAGGATTGCGGAGAAAGTAAATGAGCGCGCTTTATATGATTGTCGGCACCCTGGTTGCACTGGGTGTGCTGGTTACCTTCCACGAGTTCGGCCATTTTTGGGTCGCGCGTCGCTGTGGGGTCAAAGTGCTGCGTTTCTCCGTAGGCTTTGGCATGCCGCTGCTGCGCTGGCATGACAAGCAAGGCACCGAGTTCGTGGTTGCCGCCATCCCGCTGGGTGGTTACGTGAAGATGCTCGACGAGCGGGAGGGCGAAGTACCACTCGATCAACTCGATCAATCGTTCAATCGCAAGACCGTCCGCCAGCGCATCGCTATCGTGGCGGCGGGACCGATTGCCAACTTTCTGCTGGCCCTGGTGTTTTTCTGGGTGTTGGCGATGCTCGGCAGCGAGCAGGTGCGTCCGGTCATTGGTGCCGTCGAGTCCGGTAGCATCGCGGCCAAGGCAGGCTTGAGTCGGGGGCAGGAGATCGTCGCCATTGATGGTGAAGCGACTTCTGGCTGGGCTGCGGTGAATCTGCAGCTTGTCCGCCGCCTGGGGGAAAGCGGTTCGCTGCAAGTCATGGTTCGCGAGCAAGGTTCTACGGCCGACTCTCCTCGGGAGCTGGCGCTGGATAAGTGGCTCAAGGGGGCTGATGAGCCTGATCCGATCCAATCCCTGGGTATCCGTCCATGGCGCCCGGCATTGCCGCCGGTGTTGGCCGAAATCGATCCAAAGGGGCCGGCTCAAACTGCCGGCCTGAAAACCGGTGACCGTTTGTTGGCCCTCGATGGCCGCTCGGTGGATGATTGGCAGCAGGTGGTGGATACCGTCCGTAAGCATCCTGATACCAAAATCATGCTGCGGGTCGAGCGCGACGGTGCTCAAATCGACGTCCCGGTAACATTGGCTTCGCGAGGCGAAAGCAAGTCTCCTAGTGGTTATCTGGGCGCTGGGGTGAAGGCGGTGGATTGGCCGCCGGAAATGATTCGCGAGGTCAGTTACGGTCCGTTGGCCGCGATCGGCGAAGGCGCTAGCCGCACCTGGACCATGAGTGTGCTGACCCTCGATTCACTCAAGAAAATGTTGTTCGGCGAGCTCTCGGTAAAAAACTTGAGTGGACCGATAACCATTGCTAAAGTGGCGGGCGCTTCGGCCCAGTCGGGTGTCGCTGATTTCCTGAATTTCCTTGCTTATCTGAGTATTAGCCTGGGTGTTCTGAATCTGTTGCCCATTCCTGTGCTGGATGGGGGACATTTGTTGTTTTATCTGATCGAGTGGGCGCGTGGTCGTCCCTTGTCAGATCGGGTGCAGGGTTGGGGGATACAGATCGGTATCAGTTTGGTGGTCGGGGTGATGTTGCTTGCTCTGGTCAATGATCTGGGTCGACTGTAACGCTTCGCTGAATTGCGAATCTGCCGCATTTTGCGGCAGTTTGTTTATTGCCAGTTGGAATAAGAAAGGACTTCATGAAACGTCTGCTGCTAACTGCGGTTCTCACCGTATTGATGATCGCCGAAGTTCACGCCGAGTCCTTCACTATCTCTGATATTCGCGTCAATGGCCTCCAGCGGGTCTCCGCGGGTAGCGTCTTTGGTGCTTTGCCGTTGAACGTCGGTGAACAGGCGGATGATCGTCGCCTGGTGGAATCCACTCGTGCGTTGTTCAAAACCGGTTTCTTTCAAGATATCCAGCTGGGCCGTGACGGCAACGTCCTGGTCATCACGGTAGTCGAGCGTCCATCCGTCGCCAGCATCGAGATCGAAGGTAACAAGGCGATCTCTACCGAAGACCTGATGAAAGGCCTCAAGCAATCCGGTCTGGCCGAAGGCGAGATCTTCCAGCGTGCAACGCTCGAAGGTGTGCGTAACGAACTGCAGCGTCAATACGTCGCCCAGGGTCGCTACTCGGCGACCGTCGACACCGAGGTGGTGCCGCAACCGCGCAACCGCGTCGCGCTGAAGGTCAACATCAACGAAGGTACCGTTGCCGCTATCCAGCACATCAACGTGGTGGGCAACACCGTCTTCCCTGATGAAGACCTGATCGACCTGTTCGAACTCAAGACAACCAACTGGTTGTCGTTCTTCAAGAACGACGACAAGTACGCCCGTGAAAAACTGTCCGGTGACCTTGAGCGTCTGCGCTCCTACTACCTGGACCGTGGCTACATCAACATGGATATCGCCTCGACCCAGGTGTCCATCACGCCGGACAAGAAGCACGTCTATATCACTGTCAACGTCAACGAAGGCGAGAAGTACACCGTTCGTGACGTCAAGCTGAGCGGTGACCTGAAAGTCCCTGAGGACCAGGTCAAGTCGTTGCTGCTGGTGCAAAAAGGCCAGGTGTTCTCGCGCAAGCTGATGACCACCACCTCCGAACTGATCACCCGCCGACTGGGTAACGAGGGTTATACCTTCGCCAACGTCAACGGCGTGCCTCAACCGCACGATGACGACCATACCGTAGACATCACGTTCGCTGTCGATCCTGGCAAGCGTGCTTACGTGAATCGCATCAACTTCCGTGGCAACACCAAGTCCGAAGACGAAGTGCTGCGCCGTGAAATGCGTCAAATGGAAGGCGGCTGGGCTTCGACCTACCTGATCGACCAGTCCAAGACCCGTCTGGAGCGTCTGGGCTTCTTCAAGGAAGTCAACGTCGAAACCCCGGCCGTACCGGGTGTCGATGACCAGGTCGACGTTAACTACAGCGTTGAAGAGCAGGCCTCCGGTTCCATCACTGCCAGTGTCGGTTTTGCCCAAAGCGCCGGTTTGATCCTCGGTGGGTCGATCACCCAGAACAACTTCCTGGGTACCGGTAACAAGGTCAGCGTCGGCCTGACCCGAAGCGAATACCAAACCCGTTATAACTTCGGCTTTGTGGACCCCTACTGGACCGCCGATGGCGTTAGCCTGGGTTACAACGCTTTCTACCGTACGACTGACTACGACGAGCTTGATGTCGACGTGGCGAGCTATGCGGTGGACAGCCTGGGTGCGGGTGTCAGCGTCGGATACCCGATCAGCGAGACTTCGCGTCTGACCTTTGGCCTGACGGCTCAGCAGGATGAGATCAAGACAGGTGTGTACACCGTTGACGAGATCTTCGACTTCGTTAACAAGGAAGGCGACAAGTATCTGAACTTCAAGGCTTCGGCCGGTTGGTCCGAGTCCACCCTGAACAAGGGCGTGCTCGCCACCCGTGGTCATTCCCAGAGCCTGGTGCTGGAATCCACGACGCCTGGCAGTGACCTGTCGTTCTTCAAACTCGACTACCGTGGCCAGTTGTTCCAGCCATTGAGCGAGAACTACACCATGCGCCTGCACACTGAGCTGGGGTATGGCGACGGTTATGGTTCGACGGATGGCTTGCCATTCTACGAAAACTACTATGCTGGTGGTTTCAACTCGGTTCGTGGCTTCAAGGACAGCACTTTGGGTCCGCGCAGCACGCCAAGTACCGGCAAGAACCCTGGCACCGCGCTCGACCCGGACCAGGATCCGCTGCCGTTCGGTGGTAACGTCCTGATCCAGGGTGGTGTGGAAGTTCTGTTCCCGCTGCCGTTCATCAAGGATCAACGCTCCCTGCGTACGTCGGTATTTTGGGATGTGGGTAACGTTTTCAACTCATCCTGCTCGGATACCACAAACGCGGATGGCACGAAGTCCAACACCAAGTGTGATGACATCAGCCTGAGCAATATGGCCAGTTCCGTTGGTGTGGGTGTGACCTGGGTCACCGCACTGGGTCCTCTGAGTTTTGCTTTGGCCATGCCGGTCAAGAAACCGGATGATGCTGAAACTCAAGTGTTCCAATTTTCCCTCGGCCAGACGTTCTAAGCGTCTGACCCAAGATAACGACAATGGATTTTGTAGGAGTGCATCGTGCGTAAGTTGACTCAATTGGTTCTCCTCGCTTCCGTACTGGTAGCAGGCCCGGCATTTGCCGACATGAAAATCGCCGTTCTGAACTATCAAATGGCCTTGCTGGAATCCGACGCGGCCAAGAAGTACGCCGTGGATGCCGAGAAGAAGTTCGGTCCTCAGCTGACCAAGCTCAAGACTCTGGAAAGCAGCGCCAAGGGTATTCAGGATCGTCTGATGGCTGGCGGCGACAAGATGCAGCAAGGCGAGCGCGAGCGTCTTGAGCTCGAATTCAAGCAAAAGGCCCGCGACTTCCAGTTCCAGTCCAAGGAACTGAATGAGGCCAAAGCCGTTGCCGACCGTGAAATGCTGAAGCAGCTCAAGCCGAAACTGGACAGCGCTGTGGAAGAAGTCATCAAGAAAGGTGCTTTTGACCTGGTCTTCGAGCGTGGCGCAGTGATTGATGTCAAGCCTCAGTACGACATCACGCGCCAGGTTATCGAGCGCATGAATCAGCTGAAGTAACCCATGACCGCGACTATAAAGCTCGGCCAATTGGCCGAGTTCCTCGGCGCCACACTGCGTGGCGACCCGGAGAAAGAAATCACTGGGCTAGCCACCTTGCAGGAGGCTGGCCCAGCTCAGTTGAGCTTTCTCGCAAACCCCCAGTACCGAAAATACCTGGCAGGCAGTCAGGCTGCAGCTTTATTGCTCAAAGCCGCTGATGCTGAAGGTTTTGCCGGTAATGCGTTGGTTGTGCCAGACCCGTACGCGGCTTACGCCCGAATTTCCCACTTGTTCGATCCCAAGCCCAAGGCAGTTATTGGTGTTCACCCGACAGCGGTGATTGCTGATGACGCAGTGGTTGATCCGACGGCAAGCATCGGTGCCTTTGCAGTCATTGAAGGTTCGGTGCGTATTGCAGCCGGAGTGACCATCGGCGCGCACTGTTTCATCGGTGCCCGGAGTGAAATTGGTGAGGGCGGGTGGCTTGCGCCGCGCGTCACGCTGTATCACGACGTTCGGGTCGGCAAGCGGGTGGTGATTCAGTCCGGTGCTGTACTCGGCGGCGAAGGCTTCGGTTTTGCCAATGAGAAAGGCATCTGGCAAAAAATCGCCCAGATCGGTGGTGTGTTGATTGGGGACGATGTGGAAATTGGCGTGAATACTGCCATTGACCGTGGTGCATTGGCCGATACCATCCTTGGCAATGGCGTTAAACTCGACAACCAGATACAGATCGCCCACAACGTTCAGGTTGGTGACCACACCGCCATGGCGGCGTGCGTGGGCATTTCCGGCAGTACGAAAATCGGCAAGCATTGCATGCTGGCCGGTGGAGTCGGGCTGGTAGGGCACATAGAAGTTTGCGACAACGTTTTTATCACCGGCATGACCATGGTGACCCACTCGATTACCGAACCGGGCGCTTATTCATCCGGTACGGCGATGCAGCCCGCAGCCGAATGGCGCAAAAGCGCGGCACGCCTTCGTCAGCTCGATGACATCGCACGACGTCTGCGACAGTTGGAAAAGCAAGTAGGGGAAGTGACCCCTGACGGTAATGCTTCATCAGATGGCTGATACCATTTCCATATCAAGTGTGCACAGCCGCTAGACTGCCTCCCTTGATTTGCTAGAGGAGTGCGCATCAGTCGCGCGCTCCCAATCTTTACATAGGCTTCCCCCCGAAATGATGGACATCAACGAGATTCGCGAATACCTGCCTCACCGTTACCCGTTCCTGCTGGTGGACCGGGTCGTGGATCTGGATGTGGAAGGCAAGCGCATTCGCGCCTACAAGAATGTCAGCATCAACGAGCCATTCTTCAATGGTCACTTCCCTGCGCATCCAATCATGCCAGGCGTATTGATCATCGAAGCGATGGCTCAGGCTGCCGGGATCCTTGGTTTCAAAATGCTCGACGTGAAGCCGGCCGATGGCACGCTCTACTACTTTGTCGGCTCTGACAAGCTGCGCTTCCGTCAGCCAGTGCTGCCGGGTGATCAGTTGATCCTCGAAGCCAAGTTTCTGAGCTGCAAGCGGCAGATCTGGAAGTTCGAATGCCAGGCTTCGGTCGACGGCAAACCAGTCTGCTCCGCTGAAATCATCTGTGCGGAACGCAAGCTATGAGTTTGATTGACCCTCGCGCAATCATCGATCCGACGGCCGTCCTGGCCGACGGCGTCGAGGTCGGCCCGTGGTCGATCATCGGCGCAGGTGTGGAAATCGGCGAGGGTACAGTCATCGGGCCGCACGTGATCCTCAAGGGTCCGACCCGGATCGGCAAGCACAATCGCATCTACCAGTTTTCCTCGGTGGGTGAAGACACGCCGGATCTGAAATACAAAGGCGAAGAAACCCGCCTGGTCATTGGTGACCACAACGTCATCCGCGAAGGCGTGACGATCCATCGTGGCACGGTTCAGGATCGGTCGGAAACCACCCTGGGCGATCACAATCTGATCATGGCCTATGCCCATATCGGCCACGACAGCGTCATCGGGAACCACTGCATTCTGGTAAACAACACCGCTCTGGCCGGCCATGTGCATGTGCATGATTGGGCGATTCTGTCTGGTTTTACGCTGGTGCATCAGTATTGCCACATTGGCGCCCACAGCTTTTCCGGCATGGGCACAGCGATCGGCAAGGACGTCCCTGCTTATGTCACGGTGTTCGGTAATCCTGCCGAAGCCCGAAGCATGAACTTCGAAGGCATGCGTCGTCGTGGTTTCAGTGAGGACGCCATCCATGCGTTGCGCCGAGCCTACAAAGTGGTTTACCGCCAGGGACTGACGGTCGAGCAGGCGCTTGCCGAGCTGGCGGAGCCTTCGGCGCAGTTTCCGGAAGTGGCCGTTTTCCGCGACTCGATCCAGTCTTCGACCCGCGGCATCACGCGCTAATCATGGCCAGTTTGCGTATTGCGCTGGTAGCGGGCGAGGCTTCCGGCGACATTCTTGGGGCGGGTCTGATGCGCGCCCTCAAGGCTCGTCACTCTGCGATCGAGTTCATTGGCGTGGGTGGCCCGCTGATGCAGGCCGAAGGTCTGACGTCCTATTTTCCGATGGAACGGCTGTCTGTCATGGGTCTGGTGGAAGTGTTGGGCCGGTTGCGCGAGCTGTTGGCGCGGCGCAAGAAGCTGGTGGCCGACCTGATCGCCGCAAAGCCTGACGTCTTCATCGGTATCGACGCGCCGGACTTCAACCTCACTATCGAACTCAAGTTGCGTCAGGCCGGGATCAAGACCGTGCATTACGTCAGCCCTTCAGTCTGGGCCTGGCGGCAGAAGCGGGTGCTGAAGATTCGCGAGGGATGCGACCTGATGCTGACACTACTCCCGTTCGAAGCGAAATTTTACGAAGAGAAAGGCGTGCCGGTACGGTTTGTCGGGCACTCGCTGGCCGATACGATACCGCTCGAAGCCGATCGCGCCGCTGCAAGGGCGGAGCTGGGCTTGCCCGACGGACCGTTGGTGGCGCTGATGCCGGGCAGTCGTGGCGGCGAAGTCAGTCGGCTCGGCGCGCTGTTTCTCGATACCGCCCAGCGCTTGCGAGCCATGCGCCCGGGCGTGCGGTTCGTCATGCCTTGTGCCAGTCCTCAGCGCCGGGCGCAGCTTGAGGAGTTGTTGACCGGTCGCGACCTGCCGCTGACCTTGCTCGATGGCAAGTCGCATCTGGCCCTGGCTGCTTGCGACGCCGTGCTGATTGCCTCCGGAACCGCAACGCTGGAAGCCTTGCTGTATAAGCGACCGATGGTGGTTGCCTACCGTCTGGCGCCGCTGACGTTCTGGATTCTCAAACGCATGGTGAAAAGTCCCTACATCTCTTTACCGAATCTGTTGGCCCAGCGCCTGTTGGTGCCTGAGTTGCTACAGGATGATGCGACGGTCGAAGCATTGGCCCAGACCCTGTCGCCCCTGATTGAAGGCGGCGAAGAACAGACCCGCGGCTTTGATGAAATTCATCGGACCCTGCGCCGGGATGCCTCCAACCAGGCTGCGGACGCAGTGCTGAACCTGATCGGCCAAGTACAATGAGTAAGACAAGCATGCAAATGGGGCTGGATTTTACCTTGGTCGCCGAAGTCGAAGAGTTGGTTGCCGGTGTCGATGAAGTCGGTCGGGGGCCGCTCTGTGGTGCCGTGGTCACGGCTGCGGTGATTCTCGATCCCAACCGTCCGATCCTCGGCTTGAACGACTCGAAGAAACTCACCGAAGCCCGCCGCGAAAAGCTCTACGATGAAATCTGCGAAAAAGCCCTGAGCTGGTGCATTGCACGCGCCGAAATCGAGGAAATCGACGAGCTGAACATCCTGCACGCGACCATGCTGGCCATGCAGCGCGCTATCGCCGGCCTGCACATCCAGCCGAAGCTGGCGATGATCGACGGAAACCGTTGCCCGAAACTGCCGATGCGTGCCGAGGCGGTAGTGAAGGGTGACAGCAAGGTTCCGGCCATCGCGGCGGCATCGATTCTGGCCAAGGTCAGTCGCGATCGCGAGATGGCAGCGTTCGAGTTGATCTATCCGGGTTACGGCATTGGTGGCCATAAAGGCTACCCGACTCCTGTTCATCTGGAAGCGCTGGCACGGCTTGGGCCGACCCCGATTCATCGGCGTTCGTTTGCCCCGGTGCGGCTGGCATATGAGGCGCGAGAAGGTCTCATCGAGAGTTAGTCGCTAGGCTGATTTTTTTTACCAAGGCCCGGTACAATCCGGGCCTTGTTGTCTTCATGTTTACAGACAGGATCACTATGCCGGCTTCATTCGTTCATCTACGCCTGCACACTGAATACTCCCTGGTCGACGGTCTGGTGCGGATCAAACCGCTGGTCAAGACCCTGGTCGGCATGAACATGCCTGCCGTCGCGGTCACTGACCAGAACAACATGTGTTCGCTGGTCAAATTCTATAAAAACGCCATGGGGGCCGGGATCAAACCGATCTGCGGCGCCGACCTCTGGCTGTCAAACAAGGATCCGGACAATGCATTGAGCCGGATCAGCCTGCTGGTGATGAACGCCGAAGGCTATCGAAACCTCACCGAGTTGATCTCCCGCGGCTTCATCGATGGTCAGCGCAATGGCGCGATCATCATCGAACGCGAGTGGGTGGCTGAGGCCAGCGCAGGCTTGATCATGTTGTCGGCCGCCAAAGAAGGTGAGATCGGCCAGGCCATGCTCAGTGGCAATCCGGACGAAGCCGAAACCCTGGCGCGCGAGTGGATGGCGGTATTCCCGGACCGCTTCTATCTGGAAATCCAGCGCACCAATCGTCCCAATGATGAAGAGCAACTGCACGGCGCCGTAGCGCTCGCCGAGAAGATAGGTGCACCGCTGGTCGCGACCAACGACGTACGTTTCATCAAGCAGGAAGATTTTGCTGCTCATGAAACCCGCGTGTGCATCGGTGAGGGCCGAGCCCTCGACGATCCGCGGCGTTCGAAGAACTACAGCGATCAGCAGTACCTCAAAAGCGCCGAGGAAATGGCCGAGCTGTTCAGCGATATTCCCGAAGCGCTTGAAAATACCGTCGAAATTGCCAAGCGCTGCAACATTGAAGTGAAGCTGGGCACGCACTTCCTGCCCAACTTCCCGATTCCCGATGGCATGACCATCGACGAGTATTTCCGCAAGGTGTCCTTCGATGGCCTGGAAGAGCGGCTTAGCGTTCTACTGCCCAGGGACACCACTGAAGACTACGAAGCCAAGCGTCAGGTGTATGTCGACCGGTTGAATTTCGAGCTGGATATCATCATCCAGATGGGATTCCCCGGTTACTTCCTGATCGTGATGGACTTCATCCAGTGGGCCAAGAGCAACGGCGTACCGGTTGGCCCTGGCCGGGGGTCGGGCGCCGGTTCGCTGGTGGCCTATGTACAGAAGATCACTGACCTGGACCCGCTCGAGTACGACCTGCTGTTCGAACGATTCCTCAACCCGGAACGGGTCTCCATGCCCGACTTCGACGTCGACTTTTGCATGGACGGTCGCGACCGGGTCATCGACTACGTGGCCGAAAAGTACGGTCGCAATGCGGTAAGCCAGATCATTACCTTCGGTTCCATGGCCGCCAAGGCTGTGGTCCGCGACGTGGCGCGGGTACAAGGCAAGTCCTATGGCCTGGCCGATCGCTTGTCGAAGATGATCCCGTTCGAAGTCGGCATGACTCTGGAGAAGGCCTACGAGCAGGAAGAGATCCTGCGCGACTTCATCAAGGTCGATGAAGAGGCCGCGGAAATCTGGGAGATGGCGCGCAAGCTCGAAGGCGTTGTGCGTAACGTCGGCAAACACGCCGGTGGTGTGGTGATCGCGCCGACCAAGCTGACTGACTTTTCGCCGATCTATTGCGACGAGGCCGGTGATGGCCTGGTAACCCAGTTCGACAAGGATGACGTTGAGGCTGCCGGGCTGGTGAAGTTCGACTTCCTTGGTCTTCGGACGTTGACGGTTATCGATTGGGCGCTCAAGACCATCAATCGCGACCGCGCCAAGGTCGACGAGCCACCGCTGGACATCGCGTTCATCCCGCTCGACGACAAACCGACGTACACGTTGCTGCAAAAAGCTGAAACCACGGCGGTGTTCCAGCTTGAATCCCGAGGCATGAAAGAGCTGATCAAAAAGCTCAAGCCCGACTGCCTGGAAGACTTGATCGCACTGGTAGCCCTGTTCCGCCCGGGCCCGCTGCAGTCCGGCATGGTTGACGACTTTATCAACCGTAAGCACGGTCGCGCCGAGCTGGCGTATCCGCACTCGGATTATCAGTACGAAGGTCTCAAGCCCGTATTGGCGCCGACTTACGGCATCATCCTGTATCAGGAACAGGTGATGCAGATCGCACAGGTGATGGCCGGTTACACCCTCGGGGGTGCGGACATGTTGCGTCGAGCCATGGGTAAGAAAAAACCCGAAGAAATGGCCAAACAGCGCGGCGGTTTCATTGAAGGTTGCAAGACCAACAATATCGACGCCGACCTTGCCGGTAACATTTTCGACCTGGTAGAAAAATTCGCCGGTTATGGCTTTAACAAGTCTCACTCCGCCGCTTACGGTCTGGTTTCCTACCAGACCGCATGGTTGAAAACCCATTACCCGGCGCCATTCATGGCGGCGGTACTGTCGGCGGACATGCACAACACCGACAAGGTCGTGACCTTGATCGAAGAAATTCGCACCATGAAGTTGCGCCTCGACGCGCCGGACGTGAACACCTCGGAGTTCAAGTTCACGGTGAACGACGAAGGCCGGATCATTTACGGCCTGGGCGCGATCAAGGGTGTAGGCGAGGGGCCGGTCGAGGCGATTACCGAAGCGCGTCGGGACGGTCCATTCAAGGATCTGTTCGACTTCTGTGCCCGGGTCGACCTCAAACGTATCAACAAGCGAACCCTCGACGGCTTGATCCGCAGCGGTGCGCTGGACCGGCTCGGCCCTTATTTTCACGATGAGCAAAAAGCCTATCAGGCCAACATCGACCGCAATCGCGCTGTCCTGTTGACCGCCATGGAAGAGGCGATCAAGGCGGCCGAACAAACCGCCCGCACCCATGACAGCGGCCACGCCGACCTGTTTGGTGGCCTGTTCGTTGAGGCGGACGCCGATGTCTACGGCAATCATCGCAAGGCCAAGGAGCTGACGCTGAAGGAACGGCTCAAAGGTGAGAAAGACACCCTCGGCCTGTACCTGACCGGTCACCCGATCGACGAATACGAAGGTGAAATCCGCCGATTCGCCCGTCAGCGCATCATCGATCTGAAACCGGCTCGCGACACGCAGACTGTTGCCGGCATGATCATCGCCCTGCGGGTCATGAAGAATAAAAAGGGCGACAAGATGGGGTTCATCACCCTTGACGACCGCTCTGGCCGGATCGAAGCGTCGCTGTTTGCCGATGCGTTCCATTCCGCGCAGTCGCTGTTGCAAACCGATGCGATGGTGGTGGTCGAAGGCGAGGTTAGTAACGACGACTTCTCCGGTGGCCTGCGCCTGCGAGTCAAACGGGTGATGAGCATGGAGGATGCGCGCACCAACCTGGCCGAGAGCCTGCGTTTGAAGCTGCACGCCAAGGATCTCAAGGGTGATCAGCTACGCTGGCTGGGTGAATTGTTGAAGCGTCACCGCGGTGCTTGTCCGATCACCATGGACTACACCAGTCCCGATGCGAAGGCCTTGTTGCAGTTTGGCGAAGGCTGGCGAATCGATCCGGCGGATGCGTTGATTCAAGCCTTGCGTGACCAGTTCGGGCGAGACAACGTCTTCCTCCAATACCGTTAACGGTCAGGGTGCCATTACGTATCCTGAGCATGACCAGAATTTTTAATCTCGACCTCAACGCGCCTCTCCCTTAAGGTAGGGCGCGAATAGACAACCGGCCGGCCCAAGCTCTCTTGGACGTCGACCCTAGACGGACGCCTATGAACCCGAATTTTCTAGATTTCGAACAGCCGATCGCCGACCTGCAAGCCAAGATCGAAGAGTTGCGCTTGGTCGGTAATGACAATTCGCTGAATATCGGCGATGAGATCTCTCGCCTGCAGGAAAAAAGCAGCACGCTGACAGAGGACATCTTCGGCAAGCTGACCAGCTGGCAGATCGCACGTCTGGCGCGTCACCCGAAACGTCCGTATACCCTGGACTACATCGAACACATCTTCACCGAGTTCGACGAACTGCACGGTGATCGTCACTTCTCCGACGATGCCGCCATCGTTGGTGGTATCGCACGTCTGGACGACCAGCCGGTGATGATCATCGGTCACCAGAAAGGCCGTGAAGTGCGCGAGAAGGTTCGCCGCAACTTCGGCATGCCCCGTCCGGAAGGCTACCGCAAGGCCTGCCGCCTGATGGAAATGGCCGAACGCTTCAAGATGCCGATCCTGACCTTCATCGACACCCCGGGCGCGTACCCTGGTATCGATGCTGAAGAGCGCAACCAGAGCGAAGCGATTGCCTGGAACCTGCGTGTCATGGCTCGTCTGAAAACCCCGATCATTGCCACCGTCATTGGTGAAGGTGGTTCCGGTGGTGCACTGGCCATCGGTGTTTGCGATCAGCTGAACATGCTGCAGTACTCGACCTACGCGGTGATTTCGCCGGAAGGTTGCGCCTCGATCCTGTGGAAAACTGCCGAAAAAGCGCCGGACGCGGCTGAAGCCATGGGCATCACCGCCGAGCGCCTCAAAGGCCTGGGCATCGTGGACAAAGTGATCGGCGAACCACTGGGTGGCGCACACCGTGACCCGGCCGCTGCCGCTGCGTCGATCCGTGCCGAGCTGAGCTCGCAACTGGCGATGCTGAAGAAGTTCGACAACGATGCGCTGCTCAAGCGCCGCTACGATCGACTGATGAGCTACGGTCTGTAATCAGACTGCACGTAATACCCTTGTAGGAGCTGCCGCTGGCTGCGATCTTTTGATCTTGAAAATGCAAAATCAAAAGATCGCAGCCTGCGGCAGCTCCTACAGTGGTTTATGAGGGGCGATCAATCTCTATGACTCCTTCCAAGAGTGATCTGTCTTCCCGGCTTTTGTTGAATCTTGAGCCTTGGCGCAATGCCGCTCAATGGCACATCGCCTTCTCCGGTGGCCTCGACTCCACTGTCCTGCTGTACGTTCTGGCAACACTCTCTCAAACCGAATCCCTGCCGGCACTCAACGCCATTCATGTTCATCATGGCCTTCAGGCCGCGGCGGATGCCTGGCCGGAACATTGCCAATCAGTGTGTGCGGCGCTGGGGGTGCCATTGAAAGTCATGGGTGTGCAGGTGCAGTCCGGCGCCAGTCTGGAGAGGGCAGCCCGAGAGGCACGTTATCAGGCCTTCATCGAAACCCTTCACGACAACGAAGTGCTGCTGACCGCGCAGCACCGCGACGATCAAGCGGAAACGCTACTGTTTCGCCTGTTGCGTGGAGCGGGCGTGCGCGGTTTGTCGGCGATGCCCCGCCAGCGTCCGTTGGGTCGTGGAAACCTGTTGCGGCCACTGCTCGACGTCTCTCGAGCTGAACTCGAGGCCTATGCCACCGAGCAGGGTTTGAGCTGGATTGAAGATCCTTCGAACCAGGATCGGCAATTTTCGCGCAACTTTTTGCGTCATCAGATTTTTCCAGTACTGACCGCCCGCTGGCCACAAGCGGCGGCGACGATGGCTCGCAGTGCCGCTCATCTGAACGAAGCGCAAGGATTGCTCGATGAGCTGGCGCAAATCGATCTGGCACGCGCCAGTTCCGGGGGGGAATTTGACTGGCTGGGATTGCCCTCCCTGGAACTGGCTCCCCTCGCGCAACTCTCCGTTGCAAGGCAACGCAATGCCTTGAGTCACTGGCTCGAACCGCAGACCCGTTTGCCGGATACCGACCATTGGTCGGGTTGGGCCGATTTGCGTGATGCCGCCGGTGATGCTGCCCCTGTGTGGCGCCTGGCCGATGGTGAATTGCACCGGGCGGGCGGGCGCATCTGGTGGCTTGGCGGATGCTGGTTGCATGCTGTGCCGGCAGCGGGAGCGTGGCCGGATCCATCGATCGCACTGTCATTGCCGGGTAACGGTGTGCTCGCATTCACGGGTCAAATCCCCGATGGCCCGCTGCATATCCGCTATCGTGAAGGGGGAGAGGCCATGGATTTACCGGGTCGTGGCCACCGGGACCTCAAGCGTTTGCTCAACGAAAGGGCGGTACCGTCATTCGTCCGTGGCAGATTGCCGCTGCTCTATCGGGGCGAACAATTGCTGGCGGTGGCGAACCTGCACGGGCTGGACGGCAGCGTGCTCGGTAACTGGCGTTTGCATTGGCAACCACCATCGAAGATCAAGGTTTGAGCTGAAAGGGGCTTTCCGGTAGACTACGCTCCCTTCTTGATACAACTTCTGTGGATTCGCCTGAATTGCAGGAGTTGCCGATTACCAAGCAGTCTTTGCTGGGCGATTCCAAAAAATGTGTAGCGAGCAACGTACCGGTGTTTCATCTCCCGGTCTGTCCCAACGCGGCGGTTTTTTTGAAAGGTGCACTGTAATTAATGCAGGTGATCGGGGGCTTCGGCCTTCCTTCGCTTTCCCCGGCGGCTCGGACCGCTTTAACGCAGACTTCTAGGGTTTTTCATGACGCGCTACATATTCGTCACGGGCGGTGTTGTTTCTTCTTTGGGGAAAGGCATTGCATCGGCATCATTGGCGGCCATCCTGGAGGCGCGGGGACTTAAGGTCACCATGCTGAAGCTGGACCCGTACATCAACGTCGACCCGGGCACCATGAGCCCGTTCCAGCACGGTGAAGTGTTCGTCACTCACGACGGCGCCGAGACCGACCTGGACCTGGGCCACTACGAGCGGTTCATCCGCACGACCATGACCCAGAACAACAACTTCACCACGGGCCGTGTCTACGAGCACGTGCTGCGCAAAGAGCGCCGTGGTGACTACCTGGGTGCAACCATCCAGGTGATTCCGCACATCACCGACGAAATCAAGCGCCGCATCATCAAGGGTGCCGGCGATGCCGACGTGGCGATGGTCGAGATCGGTGGCACCGTGGGTGACATCGAATCGCAACCGTTCCTCGAAGCCATCCGTCAGCTGCGTTTCGAAGTCGGCGCCAAGCGCGCGATGCTGATGCACCTGACACTGGTGCCGTACATCGCCACTGCCGGCGAAACCAAAACCAAGCCAACCCAGCATTCGGTCAAGGAACTGCGTTCCATCGGCCTGCAACCTGACGTGCTGGTGTGCCGCTCCGATCACCCGATCGATATTTCCTCGCGTCGCAAGATCGCCCAGTTCACCAACGTTGAAGAACGTGCGGTGATCGCGCTGGAAGACGCCGACACCATCTACAAGATCCCGGGCATCCTGCACTCCCAGGGCCTGGACGATTTTGTCGTCGAGCGCTTCGGTCTGCAATGCGGCGGTGCCGATCTGTCCGAGTGGGAAGCCGTGGTCGACGCCAAGCTCAATCCTGAGCACGAAGTCACCATCGCCATGGTCGGCAAGTACATGGAGCTGCTGGATGCCTACAAGTCGCTGATCGAAGCGATGAGCCACGCTGGTATCAGCAACCGCACCAAGGTCAACCTGCGCTACATCGATTCCGAAGACATCGAAAACCAGGGCACTGCGCTGCTGGAAGGTGTGGACGCGATCCTGGTACCGGGTGGCTTCGGTCTGCGCGGCGTCGAGGGCAAGATCACTGCCGTTCAATTCGCTCGCGAAAACAAGGTTCCTTACCTGGGCATCTGCCTGGGCATGCAAGTGGCCGTGATCGAGTTCGCGCGTAACGTGCTGGGCTGGAAAGATGCCAACTCCACCGAGTTCGATCGTGCAAGCGGTCACCCGGTCGTGGGTCTGATCACCGAGTGGGAAGATGCCACCGGCGCTGTCGAAACCCGTACCGAAACCTCCGATCTGGGCGGCACCATGCGCCTCGGCGCGCAGGATTGCCTGCTGGAGCCGGGCTCCCTGGTCCACGGCTGCTACGGCAAGGACGTGATCGTCGAGCGTCACCGTCATCGCTACGAAGTGAACAACAATCTGCTGCCACAAATCATGGAAGCCGGCCTGAAAGTCTCCGGCCGTTCCGGTGATGGCGCGCTGGTTGAAGTGGTTGAAGCGCCGGATCATCCATGGTTCGTGGCTTGCCAGTTCCACCCGGAGTTCACCTCGACGCCTCGCGACGGTCACCCGTTGTTCAGCGGTTTTGTCAAAGCTGCTTTGGCTCAACACCAGAAGAAGGCATAAAACCTGATGGCCCAGAAGATCATCCGCGTCGGCGATATCGAGATTGCCAACGACAAGCCAATGGTGCTGTTCGGTGGCATGAATGTGCTGGAAAGCCGCGACATGGCGATGCAGGTCTGCGAAGAGTACGTCAAGGTTACCGAGAAACTCGGTATCCCTTACGTGTTCAAGGCCAGCTTCGACAAGGCTAACCGCTCCTCCGTGACCTCTTACCGTGGTCCCGGTCTGGAAGAAGGCATGCGGATTTTCCAGGACATCAAGCAAGCCTTCGGCGTGCCGATCATCACCGACGTCCACGAGCCTGATCAGGCCGCGGTCGTCGCGGAAGTCTGCGACATCATCCAGTTGCCGGCCTTCCTGTCGCGCCAGACCGACCTCGTGGTCGCGATGGCCAAGACGGGCGCTGTGATCAACATCAAGAAAGCCCAGTTCCTCGCACCCCAGGAAATGAAACATATCCTGAACAAGTGCGTGGAAGCGGGTAACGATCAGTTGATCCTCTGCGAGCGCGGTTCGAGCTTCGGCTACAACAACCTGGTCGTCGACATGCTCGGCTTCGGCATCATGAAGCAGTTCGAATACCCGGTGTTCTTCGACGTGACCCATGCGCTGCAAATGCCTGGCGGTCGCGCTGATTCTGCTGGTGGTCGTCGCGCCCAGGTCCTCGACCTGGCAAAAGCCGGCATGAGCCAGTCCCTGGCGGGCTTGTTCCTCGAAGCTCACCCGGATCCGGACAATGCCAAGTGCGATGGTCCTTGCGCCTTGCGTCTGGACAAACTGGAGCCATTCCTGGCCCAGCTCAAAGCCGTGGACGAACTGGTGAAGAGTTTTCCGACGGTAGAAACCGCGTAATATTGGAATCCGGTCGTAGGAGCCGGCTTGCTGGCGATCGCGTCCTTTTGGTCGCAATCGCCAGCAAGCCGGCTCCTACAGATGTGACCTACAAGTTATAAATCGAGCGGTACAGCGTTTTCGTCAACTTTGGAGTGTTTACAGCAATGGCTAAAATCGTCGACATCAAAGGTCGTGAAGTTCTCGACTCCCGTGGCAATCCCACCGTGGAAGCGGATGTGCTTCTCGACAACGGCATCATCGGCAGCGCCTGCGCGCCGTCCGGTGCTTCCACTGGCTCGCGTGAAGCGCTCGAGCTGCGTGATGGCGACAAGAGCCGTTACCTGGGCAAGGGCGTCCTCAAAGCCGTAGCCAACATCAACGGTCCGATCCGCGACCTGTTGAAAGGCACCGATCCAAGCGACCAGAAAGCGCTCGATCTGGCAATGATCAAGCTCGACGGTACTGAAAACAAAGGCTCCCTGGGCGCCAACGCGATCCTCGCCGTTTCCCTGGCTGCGGCCAAGGCGGCAGCACAGGACCAGGACCTGCCGCTATACGCTCACATCGCCAACCTGAACGGCACCCCGGGTGTTTACTCGATGCCGGTTCCGATGATGAACATCATCAACGGTGGCGAGCACGCCGATAACAACGTCGACATCCAGGAGTTCATGGTTCAGCCGGTTGGCGCCAAGTCTTTCTCGGAAGGTCTGCGCATGGGCACCGAGATTTTCCATCACCTCAAAGCTGTGTTGAAGGCCCGTGGCCTGAGCACTGCTGTCGGTGACGAAGGTGGTTTCGCTCCTAACCTGGCGTCCAACGAAGATGCACTGAAAGTGATCTCCGAAGCCGTGGCCAACGCCGGTTACAAACTGGGCACCGACGTGACCCTGGCACTGGACTGCGCAGCCAGCGAATTCTACGAAGACGGCAAGTACAACCTGTCCGGCGAAGGCCAGGTGTTCACCGCTGAAGGTTTCGCCGACTACCTGAAAGGTCTGACCGAGCGTTACCCGATCATCTCCATCGAAGATGGTCTGGACGAATCCGACTGGGCTGGCTGGAAAATCCTCACTGACAAGATCGGCGAGAAGACCCAGCTGGTAGGCGACGACCTGTTCGTGACCAACACCAAGATCCTGAAAGAAGGCATCGACAAAAAGATCGCCAACTCGATCCTGATCAAGTTCAACCAGATCGGCACCCTGACCGAAACTCTGGAAGCCATCCAGATGGCCAAGGCTGCCGGTTACACCGCCGTGATCTCGCACCGCTCCGGCGAAACCGAAGATTCGACCATTGCCGACCTGGCAGTGGGCACTTCGGCTGGCCAGATCAAGACCGGCTCGCTGTGCCGTTCCGACCGCGTTTCCAAGTACAACCAACTGCTGCGTATCGAAGAGCAGTTGAACGGCAAAGCCAAGTACAACGGCCGCAGCGAATTCCGCGGCTAAGCAGTACGTGGTAAAAAAGACACCGGATTGTGTCGGAAAAATCGCTACAGCGACGTTTTTGCCACTAATCTGATGCCTTACAAGCACAAGCCTGGTTCTTCCAGGCTTCGTGCTATCAGTAGCTTCATGTTTTGGTGTGGCTGTCTTTTTTCACTGGATACCTGATATTCGATGCGCAGTCCCAATTGGTTGTTCCTCGTCTTGCTCCTGCTGCTGGCTGGCCTGCAGTACCGCCTGTGGGTGGGTAATGGCAGTCTGGCGCAAGTGGCCGAGCTGACTCAGCAGATTGCCGATCAGCAAGCTGAGAACCAGACGCTGCTGGAACGCAATCGGGTGATGGACGCTGAAGTCAGCGAGTTGAAGAAGGGCATGGAGACCGTCGAAGAGCGGGCTCGCCACGAGTTGGGCATGGTCAAGGACGGTGAAACCCTTTACCAGTTGGCGCAATGAACCAGACCTTACCGGCCTTTTGGGCCGTGATCCCTGCCGCGGGTGTTGGTGCCCGTATGGCCGCAGACCGTCCCAAGCAGTATCTGCAACTGGGCGGGCGCACTATTCTCGAACACAGCCTCGGCTGTTTCCTTGATCATCCTTGCCTCAAAGGCCTGGTGGTCAGTCTTGCTGTTGACGATCCTTATTGGCCGAACCTGGCGTGTGCTGGCGATGCGCGTATCGCGCGGGTCGAGGGCGGCTCCGAGCGATCCGGTTCGGTGCTCAATGCGTTGCTGCACCTTCATGGGCAGGGTGCCGACGATGAGGATTGGGTACTGGTCCATGATGCTGCACGGCCGAATCTCAGTCGTGACGATTTAGACAAATTGCTGGCTGAGCTGGCTGACGATCCTGTCGGTGGACTGCTGGCGGTTCCTGCACGGGATACGCTAAAACGCGTCGATAAACACGGTCGTGTGGTCGAAACCGTTGATCGTAGTGTGATCTGGCAGGCCTACACGCCGCAGATGTTTCGCCTTGGGGCCTTGCACCGTGCATTGGCCGACAGTCTGGTGGCAGATGCCGTGGTCACCGATGAAGCCTCGGCGATGGAGTGGGCCGGTTTGGCGCCACGTTTGATCGAAGGGCGATCCGATAACCTCAAGGTGACGCGTCCTGAGGATCTTGATTGGTTGAGACAGCGTTGGGCTAATCGTCGCTAAAAGATCGCAGCCTGCAGCAGCTCCTACAAAGATCGATTGCGTATCACCTGATGTCCTGTAGGAGCTGCCGCAGGCTGCGATCTTTTGATCTTAAATCCTGTACTCCGGCCTTTCAGCCAACCCCTCCTTCAAATAATCCACCAACTTGCGCACTTTCGGCGACAAATGACGCTGCTGCGGATACAGCGCCCAAACGGCGGTATTGGGCGGTTGATGCGCCTCCAGCAGTGAAATCAACGCGCCGCTGTTCAAGTGCTCCAGCACGTAATAATCCGGCAACTGGCACAGCCCGACACCTTGCAGCGCTGCATCCAGCACCGCTTGCCCACTGTTGCAGCGCCAGTTTCCCTGCACCCGTTGTGAAAATTCCCGACCGTTTTGTTCCAGTTGCCAGAGGTCCGAGCTACCGATCAGGCAATTGTGCCGATTGAGTTCCGACAGGCTGTGTGGCCGACCGTAGCGTTCTATGTAGGACGGGGAAGCGCAAAGAAACATCCGACGGGGTGCGAGGCGTGTGGCGACCAGCCTTGAGTCCTGCAAACGGCCGAGACGAATCGCCAGATCCAGACCCTCGTGCACCAGGTCGAGTTGGCGATTGGTCAGTTCGATGTCGATACGCAGTTGCGGATACAACCCCATGAAGCGCGTCACCAGGGGTACGATGAATCGCTCGCCGTACGCTACCGCGCAGGTCATGCGCAGCATGCCTTTGGGTTCGCTGGTCAAGTCGCCAACCGCCCGCAGCGCTTCTTCCCGTCCATCCTGCAGGCGCTGGCAATGCTGCAGAAAAGTTTGTCCGGCTTCAGTCAGCGTGACACGCCGGGTACTGCGGTAGAGCAAACGAGTCTGCAAGCGCTCTTCCAGACGTGCTATTTGTCGACTGACGTGGGAGGAAGAAACGCCCAGGCGTTCGGCGGCAGCTGTGAACTGACTGCATTCGGCCACCGCGACGAACTCGTCAATGCCTTCCCAGCGATTCTCGGACATCGATGATTATCCCTGTGCAGCAATAATGTTTTGCTTTTGTCCGGATTATTCACCGTGTGACGCTGTATTACACTCCCTGTCTTGTTTTTATTCACTGGAGAATCACCATGATCAAGTCGCGCGCCGCCGTTGCCTTCGAGGCCAAGAAACCTCTGGAGATCGTTGAAGTCGATGTCGCCATGCCCAAGGCAGGTGAAGTATTGCTGCGCGTGGTGGCTTCCGGTGTCTGCCATACCGATGCCTACACATTGTCCGGGGCAGATCCGGAAGGCATCTTCCCGTCGATCCTCGGTCACGAAGGCGGGGCGATTGTCGAGGCAATTGGCGAAGGTGTAACGTCAGTTGCAGTCGGTGACCATGTAATCCCGCTGTACACCCCTGAATGCCGCCAGTGCAAATTTTGCCTGTCGGGCAAGACCAACCTGTGTCAGGCGATTCGTGCGACTCAGGGTAAAGGCCTGATGCCTGACGGTACCTCGCGTTTTTCCTACAAGGGGCAGCCGATTTTCCACTACATGGGGACGTCGACGTTCTCCGAGTACACCGTGTTGCCGGAAATTTCCGTCGCCAAAATTGCCAAAGAAGCGCCGCTGGAAAAAGTCTGCCTGCTGGGTTGCGGTGTCACCACCGGTATCGGTGCGGTGCTCAACACTGCCAAGGTGAAACCGGGTGACACCGTGGCCATTTTCGGCCTCGGCGGCATCGGTCTGTCCGCGGTCATCGGCGCGGTGAAAGCCAAGGCCGCACGCATCATCGCGATCGACATCAACCCGGCCAAATTCGAGATCGCCAAGCAATTGGGTGCAACCGATTGTGTAAACCCGAAAGACTTCGACCGTCCTATTCAGGAAATCATCGTCGACATGACCGATGGTGGCGTCGACTTTTCCTTCGAGTGCATTGGTAACGTTCAACTGATGCGTGCCGCACTTGAGTGCTGCCACAAGGGCTGGGGCGAGTCGGTGATCATCGGCGTTGCCGGTGCCGGCCAGGAAATCTCGACCCGTCCGTTCCAGCTGGTCACCGGTCGCGTCTGGCGCGGTTCGGCGTTCGGTGGCGTACGCGGCCGTACCGAGTTGCCAAGCTATGTGGAAATGGCCGAGACCGGCGAAATCCCGCTGGATACCTTCATCACCCACACCATGGGCCTGGAAGATATCAACAAGGCATTCGATCTGATGCATGAAGGGAAAAGCATCCGCTCGGTCATCCATTTCTGAGAAGCAGCCGCAGGCCACAGGCTTCAAGCGGCAAGTTGATTGAGTTGGCCTGGCGCTTGAGGTTTTGGTTTTCAGTGAGGAGTTTGCAATGAGTTTGGAAAACATCTCCTGCCAGAAAAGCTTCGGCGGTTGGCACAAACGCTATCGCCATCGCTCGGAAGTGCTCGGCTGCGACATGGTGTTTGCTGTCTACCTGCCGCCGCAAGCGGAACAGGGCGGCAAGTTGCCGGTACTGTATTGGTTGTCCGGCCTGACCTGCACCGACGAAAATTTCATGCAAAAAGCCGGCGCCATGCGCATGGCCGCCGAGTTGGGTCTGATCATCGTCGCGCCGGACACCAGCCCTCGCGGTCCCGATGTGCCGGGCGACCCGGACGGTGCCTGGGACTTTGGCCTGGGTGCAGGGTTCTATCTGAATGCCACACAGGAGCCGTGGTCGAGGCACTATCGGATGCATGACTACGTCGTGCAGGAATTGCCGGCATTGGTCGAGGCTCATTTCCCGGCGTCCGACAAACGCGGCATCAGCGGTCATTCCATGGGTGGTCATGGCGCGCTGGTTTGTGCCTTGCGCAATCCAGGGCGTTATCGCTCGGTGTCGGCGTTTTCGCCGATCAACAATCCGATGGATTGCCCGTGGGGGCAAAAGGCTTTTTCCCGATACCTGGGGGAGGACCGTTCGAAGTGGCGCGAGTGGGATGCCTGTGCGCTGATCACCGAGGCAGACGAGAAGTTGCCTCTGTTGGTCGATCAGGGAGATCGCGACGACTTCCTTGCCACCCAGCTCAAGCCTGAAGCCTTGCAACAAGCGAGCAAACTGGCCGGCCATCCGCTGACGCTGCGCCTGCAGCCGGGCTATGACCACAGCTATTTCTTCATCGCCAGTTTCATTGACGACCACTTGCGGCATCACGCGCATGCTCTAGGTGCCTAATGCAGGTAGAATCACGCCCTGACAAAAATCGGGGCGTTTTTTTATGCGTATTGGCCACGGCTATGATGTGCACCGTTTCGCTGAAGGCGATTTCATCACTTTGGGCGGCGTGCGAATTGCACACAGCTTCGGGCTGCTTGCTCATTCCGACGGTGATGTCCTTCTGCACGCCTTGAGCGATGCTCTGCTCGGCGCCGCCGCACTGGGTGACATCGGCAAGCATTTCCCGGATACCGATCCACAATTCAAAGGCGCCGACAGCCGTGTGCTGTTACGTCATGTCGTTGCCCTGATCCACGCCAAGGGCTGGAAGGTCGGTAACGTCGACAACACCGTCGTCGCGCAGGCGCCGAAAATGGCCCCGCATATCGAATCGATGCGCGCGCTGATTGCCGCGGATCTTCAAGTTGAGTTGGATCAAGTGAACGTAAAAGCTACCACCACCGAAAAGCTCGGCTTTGTCGGTCGCGAAGAAGGCATTGCCGTGCATTCCGTTGCCTTGTTGTTGCGCGCATGAACGAACTGCAATTGCTTGGGCCGCGAGCCTACGGTGAGCCGCTCGGCACCGCGGTACTGAAAGCCATCGCGGAAGATTTTCAGGTCGATGAAGTCCTTGATATTCCCCTCAGTGGCGACGGCGAGCACCTGTGGATCTGGGTGGAAAAGCGTGGCTTGAACACTGAAGAAGCTGCACGGCGAATAGCCAAGGCAGCGGGCGTGCCTTTGCGTACCGTCAGCTACGCCGGGCTCAAGGACCGTCAGGCGCTGACGCGTCAGTGGTTCAGTGTGCAGTTGCCGGGCAAGGCCGATCCAGATCTGTCGGCCGCAGAAAACGACACGCTGAAAATCCTCAAGACCAGCCGGCACAAACGCAAACTGCAGCGTGGTGCTCACTCGGCCAACGGGTTCACGTTGCGCCTGACCCAGTTCGCCGGCGACAAGGTCGCTATCGATGAACGCCTGCAACAGATCGTCAAACAGGGTATTCCCAATTATTTCGGTGCCCAGCGCTTCGGGCATGACGGCGGCAACGTGGTCGACGCTCGCGGCTGGGCGTCGCGCAAGGCTTTGCCGGAGCAACGCAACGTGCGTTCGCGCCTGCTGTCCACCGCCCGCAGTTTTCTGTTCAATCAGGTGCTGGCCGCTCGGGTTGCCGATGGCACCTGGCAACGTGCCCAGGTCGGCGACTTGCTCGCATTCACCGACAGTCGCAGTTTTTTTCCGGCCGGTGAAGCCGAGTGCAGCGACCCGCGACTGGCGATTCTCGATCTGCACCCGACCGGGCCGCAGTGGGGTGAAGGTGACTCGCCGGCCACGGGCGCTGTCCATGAACTGGAGCAGGCAATCGCCGCGCGCGAAGCGGATTTGCGCGATTGGTTGATTAACGCCGGTATGAGCCACGAACGTCGCATCCTGCGGCTGCCCATTGGTGGGTTGACGTGGCATTATCCCGAGCCTGACATTCTGCAACTGGAATTCGTCCTGCCGGCCGGATGCTTCGCCACCGTATTGGTGCGCGAGCTTGTTGATCTGGTGCCGGTGGGGCAGACGGACAGCCCATGCGTATTCTGATTTCAAACGATGATGGGGTGACCGCACCCGGTCTTGCCGCGCTTTATGCTGCGCTGGCGGATTACACCGAGTGCGTGGTTATCGCCCCGGACCAGGACAAGAGCGGCGCCAGCAGTTCGCTGACGCTCGACCGTCCATTGCACCCGCAAACCCTGGCCAATGGCTTTATCAGCATCAATGGCACACCCACCGATTGCGTGCACCTGGGCCTTAACGGCTTGCTGGAGCATGAAGTGGACATGGTGGTTTCCGGCATCAACCTGGGCGCGAACCTGGGGGACGATGTTTTGTATTCCGGCACAGTGGCGGCCGCCCTTGAAGGACGTTTCCTGAAGTGTCCTTCGTTTGCTTTTTCGTTGGTCTCACGACAAGTAGACAATCTTCCTACAGCAGCCTATTTCGCACGCAAGCTCGTCGAGGCTCATGCCGATCTCGACTTGCCACCGCGCACGGTGCTGAACGTGAACATTCCCAATTTGCCGCTCGACCACATCCGCGGTATTCAACTGACCCGTCTTGGCCATCGCGCCCGCGCTGCCGCGCCGGTGAAAGTGGTGGATCCGCGAGGCAAGTCCGGTTACTGGATTGCGGCGGCGGGGGATGCCGAGGACGGCGGCCCTGGCACCGATTTTCATGCGGTGATGCAAGGGTATGTTTCGATCACTCCGCTGCAACTGGATCGCACGTTCAACGATGCCTTCAGGAGTCTCGATGGCTGGCTGGAGGGTCTGCGCTAATGGGCCGTGAAGACGATATGCTGCGTCGTGGCATCGGGATGACTTCCCAGCGCACCCGCGAACGCCTCATTCAGCGCCTGTACGAAGAGGGCATTTCCAACGCCAAGGTGCTGGAAGTCATTCGCCGTACTCCGCGTCACCTGTTCGTCGACGAGGCGCTGGCGCACCGTGCCTACGAAGACACCGCGTTGCCGATCGGCAACAATCAGACCATCTCCCAGCCTTATATGGTGGCTCGCATGAGCGAGTTGCTGCTCGAGGCCGGGCCGCTGGATAAAGTGATGGAGATCGGCACCGGGTCGGGCTATCAGACGGCGATACTGTCGCAACTGGTCGAGCGTGTCTTTTCGGTCGAGCGCATCAAGGTCTTGCAGGATCGGGCCAAGGAACGCCTGGTCGAGCTGAACCTGCGCAATGTGGTGTTCCGCTGGGGCGATGGCTGGGAAGGCTGGCCCGCACTGGCACCGTACAACGGCATCATAGTGACCGCCGTGGCGACTGATGTGCCGCAGGCATTGCTCGATCAGTTGGCACCGGGAGGGCGGCTGGTGATTCCGGTCGGCGCCGGTGAAGTCCAGCAATTGATGTTGATCATCCGTGAGGAACACGGTTTTTCCAGGCGTGTCCTAGGGAACGTGCGCTTCGTTCCATTGCTCAATGGACCACTGGCCTGAGCATTTATTTCAGTACGCTGAATTCTCTTCGATTGCCTCTGTCTTACAGCGGCACCGATTGGTTAAACGGGTAGTTTTGTCAGGCAGCAAACGTGTGCGCCACGCCATTTCGCTTCATTAAGGGTAAAGCCTGCACGGCCCGTTATACTTGCGACACTTCGTGCCGGAATCCGGTATTTCACATTTTCAGCCACCACAAAAGGGAGCGGCGGGTGAGTCTCACAGTCATTGCGCAGCGTATGGGTAAAACGAGCTTTCAGCGCCTGGTGACTGGCCTTGTCCTGAGCACCTTGCTGGTCGGTTGCTCCAGCAACAAATCCAGCGACGCACGTGTTGTCGACCGCAATGCCGCCGCGCAGCGCCCGGCCGTGACAACGGGGCAGTACGTCGTTCGACCGAAAGACACCCTGTTCTCCATCGCTTTTCGCTACGGTTGGGACTACAAGGCCCTGGCGGCCCGTAACAACATTGCGGCGCCTTACACCATTCACCCGGGTCAGACGATTCGCTTCGATGGGCGCACGGGATCAACACCGACAACCGTCGTCAGTTCATCCAGCTCGTCGCCTTCGTCTTCGAGTAAAACCACGGTTGTCCGTCGCCCGGTAAACGGTTCGACCACCACCACAACCACGGTTGTACCGTCTGTCGCGAACAAGCCAACCCCTGCACCTATGCCTCCTGCAGGGCCAGCCCCGACCGGCTGGGGATGGCCATCTAATGGCATTCTCATTGGGAAATTCTCTTCAAACGGGAGTTTGAATAAAGGAATTGATATCGCCGGAGATTTGGGACAGCCTGTTTTAGCTGCGTCTGATGGGACGGTGGTATACGCCGGGAGTGGCTTAAGGGGCTACGGCGAATTAGTCATCATCAAACACAGTGAAACCTACGTCAGTGCCTACGGACATAACCGCAGGCTGTTGGTTCGGGAGGGGCAGCAGGTCAAGGTCGGACAGACAATTGCCGAAATGGGGTCAACGGGTACAGACCGGGTGAAACTGCATTTTGAGATTCGCCGCCAAGGTAAACCTGTAGATCCGCTGCAATTCCTGCCACGCCGTTGATCGCTACCAGCCTGTTCCGTCGCGTAGAGGGGACAGGCTCCAGCGTTGCCAAGGATAAAGGCGCCGCTTGAGCTTGAGGTCGAACTCACCAAAGGACTATAACAATGGCTCTCAGTAAAGAAGTGCCGGAGTTTGACATCGACGATGAGGTTCTCCTGATGGAGACCGGCATCGATACGGATTCGATGTCGAATGATGAAGGGGCGGCTCCACCTTCCGTTCGTGCCAAATCCAAACACTCCGCAACATTGAAACAGCACAAATACATTGATTACACGCGAGCACTTGATGCCACGCAGCTGTACCTCAATGAAATCGGCTTTTCACCACTGCTGTCCCCCGAAGAAGAAGTTCATTTTGCGCGCCTGTCGCAAAGTGGCGATCCGGCCGGGCGCAAACGCATGATTGAAAGCAACCTGCGGCTGGTGGTGAAAATCGCCCGGCGGTATGTCAATCGTGGCTTGTCGCTGCTCGATCTGATCGAAGAGGGCAACCTCGGCCTGATTCGGGCGGTGGAGAAGTTCGACCCTGAACGCGGCTTCCGCTTTTCGACCTACGCGACCTGGTGGATTCGTCAGACCATCGAACGCGCAATCATGAATCAGACCCGTACCATCCGGTTACCGATTCATGTGGTCAAAGAGTTGAACGTGTACCTACGGGCCGCACGAGAGCTGACGCAAAAACTCGACCATGAACCCTCACCCGAAGAAATCGCCAACCTGCTGGAAAAACCGGTAGGAGAGGTCAAGCGCATGCTCGGCCTGAACGAACGGGTATCTTCAGTCGATGTCTCGCTGGGTCCGGATTCGGATAAGACTCTGCTGGACACCCTCACCGACGACCGACCTACCGACCCCTGCGAGCTTCTTCAGGACGATGATCTGTCGCAAAGCATCGATCAATGGCTCTCGGAGCTGACCGACAAGCAACGCGAGGTGGTCATCCGCCGCTTCGGCCTGCGCGGTCATGAAAGCAGTACCCTGGAAGACGTAGGCTTGGAGATTGGCTTGACCCGGGAGCGGGTCAGACAGATTCAGGTGGAAGGATTGAAGCGACTTCGCGAGATCCTGGAGAAAAACGGCCTGTCGAGCGAGTCGCTGTTTCAATAAGGCATTCGTTGAGATGGCGTTAAAAAACCCCGACTGGCGCGGGGTTTTTTATTGTCTGCGTGTTGGCGAGGGCCATCTCTTTTTTTGGATTTGCGTTGTAAGCGCTTGCTTACTCTTTCGTAAGTGTTCGTATTTTTTACCCTGGTCAGTTGTCTATTTTGAGTGGGGTTTATTTGTATATTTTTGATTTATAAGGAAAATTATTATTGGTGACAGTGTGTGACGGGCGCCGCCACTGATAGCGGGCGATTGATCCTGTCGAGGATCTCTCTAGTATTCAGCGTGTGCCGACGGACAGGCACATTCTTCAAGGATGAGGGAGAGGGAAATCGCAGGACGCGATTCATCAGGACGATGAAAGGGAACACAGGGAATAGGGAAAAAATGTGGGCGGGTCAAACCGCCCCTTTTTTTGTCTGCAGAAAAGCAAAAAGGCCCTTGTGGGGCCTTTTTTTGGAACGCGGGGGTAATCAGCGTTCGAGGTGTTCGATCTTGCCTGGTTTGCCATCCCATTCAGCGGCGTCTGGCAGCGGATCTTTGCGTTCAGTGACGTTCGGCCAGACTTCGGCCAATTCCATGTTCAGCTGAATAAAGTTTTCCATGCCAGCAGGCACTTCATCTTCGGAGAAGATGGCCACGGCTGGGCATTCAGGTTCGCACAGTGCGCAGTCGATGCACTCATCCGGGTGAATCACCAGGAAATTCGGGCCTTCGTAAAAGCAGTCCACCGGACAGACTTCTACGCAGTCGGTGTACTTGCACTTGATGCAGTTGTCGGTGACGACGAAGGTCATTTCTAATTTTCTCCTCAGGCGCGGCTTGCTGCGCCCCTTCACGTAGGGGTCGCCAGGTTTGGGAGCGATAGTCTGCAGGTCAGGCTAATAGCCCGCAGCATCCCAAACCGCGCGAGATTCTAACAGCTTGCAAGCGTGTGCGTTAGATCCGTGTCTTTAGTGTATAGAGCATTTCGAGTGCACGACGCGGCGTCATGTCGTCCAGATCGAGCTTGGCCAGTTCATCCAGCACCGGATGCGGCAGGCTGGCGAACAGATCGCTCTGCTGCGGCGCGGCCGGTTTGCCTTTCGCTGGCTTGGGCGCTTCATGGGGCAGGGCGGTATCCTCCAGCCGGCTCAAGTGCTCCCGGGCGCGGACGATGACTTCGCTTGGAACCCCTGCCAGTTGCGCAACGGCCAGGCCATAGCTCTGGCTGGCTGGCCCTGGCAGCACATGGTGCAGGAACACAATGCGTTCATTGTGCTCGGTGGCATTGAGGTGCACGTTGGCCACCAGCGGCTGGGCTTCCGGCAGCACGGTCAGCTCGAAGTAGTGGGTGGCGAACAGTGTGTAAGCGCGTAAATGCGCCAGGCGTTCGGCCGCCGCCCAGGCCAGGGAAAGGCCATCGAAGGTGCTGGTGCCGCGACCGACTTCGTCCATCAGCACCAGGCTGCGCTCGGTGGCGTTGTGCAGAATGTTCGCGGTTTCACTCATTTCGACCATAAAGGTCGAACGGCCACCGGCCAAATCATCGCTGGAGCCGATCCGGGTGAAGATCCGGTCGACCAACGACAATTCACAACTGGCTGCGGGCACGAAGCTGCCGATATGCGCCAGCAACACGATCAGCGCGGTCTGGCGCATGTATGTGGATTTACCACCCATGTTCGGACCGGTGATGACCAGCATGCGGGTGTTGTCGTCCAGGTTCAGGTCGTTGGCCACAAATGGAGTGGTCAACACCTGCTCGACCACCGGATGACGACCTTGGCTGATGCGCATGCACGGCTCGCTGACGAAGCGCGGGCAGTTCAGGTCGAGGTTCAGCGCTCGTTCAGCGAGGTTGCTGAGCACGTCCAGTTCAGCCAGCGCTCCAGCAGTGTCCTGCAGGGGTGGCAACTGGCTGATCAAGTCTTCGAGCAATGCTTCGTACAACATCTTCTCACGGGCCAGCGCACGGCTCTTGGCCGACAGCGCCTTGTCTTCGAAAGCCTTGAGTTCCGGTGTAATAAAACGCTCGGCACCTTTGAGAGTTTGACGGCGGATATAGTCGGCCGGTGCAGATTCTGCCTGCTTGCTTGGCAGTTCGATGAAGTAACCGTGAATGCGGTTGTAGCCAACTTTCAGATGGGACAGGCCTGTGCGGGCTTTTTCCCGTGCTTCCAGATCGATCAGGAATTGCCCGGCGTTTTCGCTGAGTGATTGCAGTTCATCGAGTTCGCTGTCGTAACCGGTCTTCAGCACGCCGCCGTCACGGATGACTGCCGGCGGATTGTCGACGATGGCTTTTTCCAGTAGCGCCGCCAGTTCCGGATAGGTGCTGGTGGTGGTCGCCAATAGCTGGAGATGCGGTGCTTCGAGCCCGGTCATTGCCACTTGCAGTTCTGGCAGGGCTGCGAGAGCGTCGCGCAGACGCGCGAGGTCGCGGGGGCGGGCATTACGCAGGCCGATTCGAGCGAGAATCCGCTCGATGTCGCCGATCTCCTTGAGCTGCGGCTGCAGTCGTTCAAATTGGTAGCGGTCGAGCAGGCAAGTGATCGACGTCTGGCGCGCCAGCAATACGGTGAGATCGCGCAGGGGACGGTTCAGCCAGCGGGTGAGCAAGCGGCTGCCCATGGCGGTCTGGCAACGGTCGACCACCGATTGCAGCGTGTTATCGCGACCGCCGGCCAGGTTGGTATCGAGTTCCAGGTTGCGCCGGCTGGCGCCGTCCAGCACAACAGTGTCGTCCAGGCGCTCATGGCGCAGGCTGCGCAAATGCGGCAGGGCGGTGCGTTGGGTTTCTTTTGCATAAGCCAGAAGACAACCGGCGGCACCGATGGCCAGGGTCAGGTTTTCGCAACCGAAACCTTTGAGGTCCTGGGTGGAGAATTGCTGGCAAAGACTTTTCAGTGCCGAGTCACGTTCGAAATCCCATGGCGCACGACGCCGAACCCCGCGGCGTTTTTCTGCCGGCAGATCCTTCGGCCAATCGTCCGGGATCAATAATTCGACCGGATTGACCCGCTCCAGCTCCGCCAGAAGATTCTCCCAGCCTTTGATTTCCAGCACGCTGAAGTTGCCACTGGTAATGTCCAGTACCGCCAGGCCGAACAGACGCTCATCACCCAGTACCGCGGCAATCAGGTTGTCCCTGCGTTCATCCAGCAGCGCTTCGTCGCTCACCGTCCCCGGTGTGATGATCCGCACGACCTGACGATCCACCGGTCCTTTACTGGTGGCCGGATCGCCGACTTGCTCACAGATCACCACCGACTCGCCGAGCTTTACCAGTTTCGCCAGGTAGCCTTCGGCAGCATGATAAGGAATCCCGCACATCGGAATCGCCTGACCTGCCGACTGACCGCGGGCGGTCAGAGTGATGTCCAGCAACTTGGCAGCCTTCTTTGCGTCTTCGTAGAAGATTTCGTAGAAGTCACCCATGCGGTAGAACATCAGCTGATCCGGGTGCTGGTTTTTCAACCGCCAGTACTGCTGCATCATCGGGGTGTGGGAGGACAGGTCGCAGAGGGCTTTATTCATTGGAGATCAGGAAAACTCGTTCAAAGGTGTAGGGCAAAGGAGGGGTGTCGGACCGGCTTTTGCGCAATGGGCGCAAGATTAACATGGGCGGTCTGCCGGACGCAGGCGTGAACGCTCTGCGGTTTGTTTTCAATGATTTTATGCACTATTTATGCAATTGAGCATTTGTCTTCTCTGAATGGAACACGCACTATTCGTTTATGCAAAAACGTAATGTTTCTACTGTCCTGAGAGCTTTGCTCGATCAACACGGGATCTCCCCCACGGAGCTTCACCGTCGCACCGGCGTGCCTCAATCCACGCTCTCGCGGATTCTTGGAGGGAAGATTGTCGATCCTTCGGATAAACACGTTTCGAAGATCGCCGAGTACTTCTCCTTGAACACTGACCAGTTGCGTGGCCGTGCCGATGTCGCCCCGGCACACATCGCTGGTCGCGCAGCGTCGCATTCGGAGCTCAAGGATATAAGTCTGTGGGACGATGACACCCCGGTCGATGACGACGAGGTGTCGGTGCCCTTTCTTCGTGAAGTTGAACTCGCCGCAGGATCGGGACGATTCGTTATCGAGGAGAGCGAACGCTCTAGCCTGCGTTTCGGCAAGCGCAGTCTGCGCCATAACGGTGTGCAGTTCGACCAGGCCAAATGCGTGACCGTGCGCGGTAACAGCATGTTGCCCGTGCTGCGCGATGGCGCCACGGTCGGCGTTAATGCCGGCAAGTGCGGCATTGGTGATATCGTTGATGGCGACTTGTATGCGATCAACCACAACGGCCAGTTGCGAGTGAAACAGCTTTACCGCCTGCCGTCGGGGATTCGACTGCGCAGCTTCAATCGGGATGAGCATCCGGACGAGGATTACACATTTCAAGAAATCCAGGAGGAGCCAATCGTCATCCTTGGGCATGTCTTCTGGTGGGGTATGTACGCCCGTTGATCCCCCGTGCAGCTGATTCAATAAAACCGCCTTTTTGGCGGTTTTTTTATCTGAAAAAAATCTGCCTGAAACATATATGCGTCAATGCATTGACTGATTATGCATTGATGCATAGTCTTGCTGCCTGTTTGATGAAAAGTTGCTGTGACAGATTCTGTTTTCTACCGGTTATCCAGGGAGGCGTGAAATGACCGCAGAGCAGTATGCGTTGTTGGACATGCCTCTTTGGCTGGTTATCACCTTGCCGCTGCTCGGCGGAGTCGCCGGTGAAATGTGGCGTGCCGATAAAGAAGGCGTTCGTGGCTGGCCCCTTGCCCGTCGTCTGACCTTGCGCTCGGGCTCCAGCATGATTTGCGGTGCATCTGCAATCATGCTGCTGCACGCCGCGAACGTCTCCATCTGGGCCGCTTGTGCGGGCGGCTGCCTGACCGCGATGGCGGGAACGGACGTGGTGCTCGGTCTTTACGAACGTTGGGCGGCCAACCGCATAGGGGCTAATGATCTTTCATCCCGCGACGCAAAGGATTGATTGCCCTGGGGGCCTTTCCCAGAGCCTCTGATTCCTCACATTTTGATTGATCCTGTCGCTTGCAAGTGCGGTTTGCTCGTGTACGGTTAACCTCATTGCGCCCGATCAGGAGATGACTGTGAAAGAGACAACCCAACTGGCCGCTGAGCTTGGCCGACGCCTACAGGTTCTCAATGCCCACGTCACTACCGCCGAGTCTTGCACCGGCGGGGGAATTGCCGAGGCAATCACGCGTATCCCGGGCAGTTCGGCGTGGTTCGAGGCCGGATATGTCACCTACTCCAACCGACAGAAAACCCTGCAACTGGATGTCCCGGTGGAATTGTTCACCACGGTAGGGGCGGTCAGCCGCGATGTGGTCGAGGCCATGGTGCGGGGCGCGCAGAAAAAAAACAGCGCGTATTTCTCCGTGGCGGTCAGTGGCATCGCCGGGCCGGATGGCGGAACGGCGAACAAGCCGGTCGGCACGGTATGGCTGGCCTGGGGCGTGGGTGATGAGGTGTTCAGTGAGCTCCAGCACTTCCCGGGCAGTCGTGACGAGGTCCGCCGACAAACGGTGAAGGCCGCGCTAGAGGGGCTGCTGCGCTATGCCGCGGCAGAAATCTCAAATCAGGGGTAGGCGATCCGGAATCGCTGTGGAATAATACTGGCTACTTATACAGGTGTTGGCCGTCAGGCCTTATTGATTACGTGAGGACTTTAATGGACGACAACAAGAAGAAAGCCTTGGCTGCGGCCCTGGGTCAGATCGAACGTCAATTCGGCAAGGGTGCCGTAATGCGTATGGGCGATCAGGACCGTCAGGCGATCCCGGCCATTTCCACTGGCTCTCTGGGGCTGGACATCGCTCTCGGCATCGGCGGTCTGCCAAAAGGCCGTATTGTTGAAATCTACGGTCCTGAATCTTCCGGTAAAACCACGCTGACCTTGTCCGTGATCGCCCAGGCTCAAAAAGCCGGCGCGACCTGCGCATTCGTCGATGCCGAACACGCCCTCGACCCTGAGTACGCCGGCAAGCTGGGCGTCAACGTCGACGACCTGCTGGTATCCCAGCCGGACACCGGCGAGCAGGCCCTGGAAATCACCGACATGCTGGTGCGTTCCAACGCGGTAGACGTGATCATCGTCGACTCCGTGGCCGCTCTGGTACCAAAGGCTGAAATCGAAGGCGAAATGGGTGACATGCACGTGGGCCTGCAAGCCCGTCTGATGTCCCAGGCGCTGCGTAAAATCACCGGTAACATCAAGAACGCCAACTGCCTGGTGATCTTCATCAACCAGATCCGTATGAAAATCGGCGTGATGTTCGGCAGCCCGGAAACCACCACCGGTGGTAACGCGCTGAAGTTCTACGCTTCGGTTCGTCTGGACATCCGTCGTACTGGCGCGGTGAAAGAAGGTGATGAAGTCGTTGGTAGCGAAACCCGCGTCAAAGTCGTGAAGAACAAAGTGGCTTCGCCGTTCCGTCAGGCCGAGTTCCAAATTCTTTACGGCAAGGGCATCTACCTCAACGGTGAGATGATCGACCTGGGTGTTCTGCACGGTTTCGTCGAGAAATCCGGAGCCTGGTATGCCTACAACGGCACCAAAATTGGTCAGGGCAAGGCCAACTCGGCCAAGTACCTGGCGGATAACCCGGATATCGCTGCCACCCTCGAGAAGCAACTGCGTGACAAGCTGCTGTCGCCTTCGTCGGTAGCAGACGCCAAAGCATCTGCGGTCAAAGAGACCGAAGACGATCTGGCTGACGCTGATATCTGATCGAAGCGATGACCGCCGTACTGGATACACTCGTCGCGGTGCGGCGAACCGCAATGGACCTGCTCGCTCGACGCGAGCATGGTCGAGTTGAGCTGACGCGTAAGTTGCGTCAGCGCGGCGCCCTCCCTGAAATGATCGAAGCAGCACTCGACCGCTTGATGGAAGAGGGCCTGTTGTCTGAAACCCGTTACCTCGAAAGCTTCGTCTCCTACCGTGCCCGTTCCGGCTACGGCCCTTTGCGCATTCGTGAAGAGTTGAGCCAGCGCGGCTTGCAACGTAGCGACATCGACCTCGCCTTGCGCGAGAGCGGTATCGACTGGCAGGCGCAACTGACGGATACCTGGCGACGCAAGTTCTCTGGCGAAATGCCGGTAGATGCTCGGGAGCGTGCCAAGCAGGGAAGATTCCTGGCGTATCGGGGATACTCCATGGAAATGATCAGTCGCCTGCTCAGCGGCAGAGGGTTGGACGACTGAGTGAAACGGCTCGCTATTTGATAGCGAGCCGTTTTTTTATGCCCTCACGAAACTTTCGATGTCTCCCGGGTACGTTGCTGCATCTGGGGTTTGGATTGCGCCCAGTTTTCCTGCAGGTTGATGTAATCCACCAGTTCACGCAGTCGACCATGGTTACGGGCATTGAAATTGAAGGCCAGGCGCGCCAGGTGACTGAACTGCGCTTCGTCGTGTTCTTCGCCGCTGTAGGCATGCTGGTGGAAATGGTCACTCAGGCACAGATCGGCAAACGCTTCCTGCATGTATTCGAGTGCTCGGTCGTTGAGTGTATGGTTCATGCGAATCACGAATTGATGCTTGAGCCAGCGGCTGGAGTGGAAGTTGCTGTAGAACTGATTGATGTGATCCACGGCTTCTTCGACGTTGTAGACCAGTCTCACCAGCTTCATGTCGGTGGGCAGGATGTAATGGTTTTCCTCCAGTTGCTGGTGAATAAAGTCCAGCGCCCCTTGCCAGAATTTGCCGCCGGGTGCGTCCAGCAGCACCACCGGCACCAGCGGGCTTTTGCCGGTCTGGATCAGGGTCAGCACTTCCAGCGCTTCATCCAGTGTGCCGAAACCTCCGGGACACAACACCAGAGCATCGGCTTCCTTGACGAAGAACAGCTTGCGGGTGAAGAAGAAGTGAAAAGGTAAAAGGTTGGTCGTGCCGTTGACGGTCGGATTGGCGTGTTGCTCGAAGGGCAGGGTGATGTTGAATCCCAGACTGTGGGTCAGGCCCGCCCCTTCATGGGCAGCGGCCATGATGCCGCCACCGGCGCCGGTGATGACCATCAGATCGGAGCGCGCCAGGGCGGCACCAAGCTCTCGGGCCATTGCGAACAACGGATGTTCGACCGGGGTACGGGCCGAACCGAAAACGGTTACCTTGCGTCGTCCCCTGAACTGTTCGAGCACACGGAAGGCGTGTTCCAGTTCGCGCAGAGCTTGCAGGGTGATCTTGGCGTTCCAGCGGTTGTGGTCTTCCTGGGCCATGCGTAGCACGGTCAGGACCATATCGCGGTAGATCGGGATGTTCGGGCTGTTGGGTGAAACAAGGTTGAGTTGCTCTTCGACCTTGCTTATGAGGTCGTGGCCGCTTTCTTCGAAATGCCGGCTCAGGAGGTCATTCGGTTGGTAAGGCATTCAACTTCTCCTTCTGCACAGAACCCTGGGCCCCGACAAACAGCGTCGATGCCACGACACTTCATGTGTCGCTGTCTGCCCAGGCCCATGCCTGGGCGATCCAATTGACCCGAACAGGCAGTCGAGTCATCCATACAGGCTCTGTAATTCCATTGGATGAAAGAAACGTTCGCACAACATGCGTCTGGGGCGGGCCCTTTCCCACCCTGAAAAATTGGTCGTGGACACCCTGAAATCTAGACCCTTTCAGTGGCTCTTGTTGTCTTGATCATTGCGCCATAAAGCCTTTCCTGGCAACCGCTTAATGATGATTTGCAACGTAGTTTCGCCGCTCGTCTGATCGCGCGTCGACTGCCCATCATTCTGATTTACTAAGTAACAGGTATCCCTCGACAACGTTGCGTCAACGGCAGGACGCACGAGACAAGCTTTTCAAGGATTTATCGCTCGATACGAGTGAGGTGCAGGGAGGCGGGAAGCCATGACCAGAGTCATTCTGGAGATCGATACGCAGCTGTATCGATTGCTGAAGTCATCAGCCGAGACCCACCATTTGAGTCTTGAGGAGGAGTGCTGCCAACGTTTGCGGGGCAGTGAGCATCGGTCGCATTACTTGCAGGCACTGGTGGCAGAATTGCGCGCCGAGGATGAACAGCGACGCGCCAATTCCCGGTGATTACTTTTTCTTCGACGGCGCTTTCGGGCAATCCGATTCCTGGTAGCTCGCAGAGCCGACCGCACGATTGGTTTTGACTTCGGTGAAGTCGTAACGCATGACCGCGCCCTTGGCCATCAACTTGCGGTAGGACGGGTTGTTGCAGACAGACGCGCCCAACTGGAAGTACACGGCTTTGGGATCGGCGCGCATTTTGTTGGCGTGACTGCTTTGTACGCTCAAGTGGTTGATCAATACATTGCCTTCGACTGTGTAGCCCTGATCGAGAATGTCTTCATTGATCGCCCGTGGAGTGCCGACGCTGCTTTGTGCGGCGACATTTCGCAGCTCTCTGTTCAGATTCTGCTCACTCAAGGACGCAGCTTGAGCGTTGAAGGACGACGCCAGCAGAATGGCAGCGGTGGGAACGATAAGGCGCAGCATGAAACTCTCCTGGGGCGGTGATGGCAGGTTTGACCCATCACGTGACTGTGCGTTCAGTGGCGGCGAATTATAGGAGAGCAGGCCCGGACGGTACAGGCTTGCGCTAACCGGTCTGGTAAACTGCCCGATCTATTTGCCCTGCCGAGTGTTTTTCGTGTCGATTTTCCTTTCCCTCCGGTACTGCCAGCGATGAGTCATGCCCCCAACGCCGTAGCCCGCCTGCGTGACCAGCGCGAAGAAGAGGGTATCAAGCCGATTCAGGCCCGTGGCTGGCGGGCACCGCGTTGCCATGACTGTCGGGTGATCCAGAGCCACTGCCTGTGCGCCTGGCGTCCCAAGGTCCAGACTCGCTCCGGTGTTTGCCTGATCATGACCAACAAGGAAGTCTTCAAGCCGAGTAATACCGGGTGGCTGATCGCCGATGTGGTCGCGGACAATCACGCATTCATCTGGTCGCGCACTGAAATCGATCCGCAATTGCTCGTGCTGTTGTCCGACCCGCAATGGCAGCCTTATCTGGTGTTCCCCGGCGAGTATGTTGCGCCGGAGCGCGTGACCAATAGCGTTGATGTCGACAGCGATAAACGACCGCTCTTCATCCTGCTGGATGCGACCTGGACCGAAGCCCGGAAGATTTTCCGAAAAAGTCCTTACTTCGATAACTTGCCGATTCTTAGCCTGCTGCCCGAAAAACTGTCCCGCTACCGGTTGCGTCGATCAACGCGCAGCGAGCACCTGTGCACGGCGGAAGTCGCGGCGTTGTGCCTTGATCTTGCGGGCGATACGGACGCAGCGTCGGCACTGGACGCTTACTTCGACGTGTTCAGCCAGCATTATCTCGATGCCAAGCATCAACTGGAAATGAACGTCTCGACTCCCGCACACGCCGAGTTGATGCCCTATGTTCAGCCGACAACGCCATCACCGGGCTGATTGTCGCGCATACTGCAATAAAGTGTACTGGCCATGCTGCTTGACCACCCCGGCTTCGCTGGGCATGCTTGGCGCCGATTAGGGTGCGACCAGAGTTTTCAGCGCCGCTATTAGCGTTGAGCGTGCCTTGTCAGTGCAGCTGTGTGGCTGTGCCTGGCGTTGCTTTGGCGAGGTCCGAATGCATCGGACGTCCCATGAAAAACAGGATCATTTGATAAATGGCCACATACGAAATCCTGATTGCCGATGACCACCCACTTTTTCGAAGTGCCTTGCACCAGGCGTTGACGTTGGGCCTTGGTCCGGATGTCCGACTGGTAGAAGTGGCGAGCATTGCCGAACTGGAAACCCGCCTCACCGAAAAAGCCGATTGGGATCTGGTGCTGCTGGATCTGAACATGCCGGGCGCCTACGGTTTTTCCGGGCTGGTTCTGTTGCGTGGGCAGTACCCGCAAATTCCGGTGGTCATGGTCTCGGCCCAGGAAGAAGCGACCATCATGGTCAAATCCCGTGAATTCGGGGCCAGCGGTTTTATCCCCAAGTCCAGCGATCTGGGTGTGATCCAGAAAGCCGTGCGTGCGGTGCTTGACGGTGATGTTTTCTGGCCTCCACAGGCGTTCGAATCGGTCAGTGTTTCCGATGAAGCCAAGGCTGCCAGTGAGGGACTCGCCAGCCTGACACCACAGCAATTCCGAGTGCTAACCATGGTCTGCGAAGGCTTGTTGAATAAACAGATTGCTTACGAATTGAGTGTTTCCGAGGCGACGATCAAGGCGCACGTGACCGCGATTTTCCGTAAGCTGAATGTACGGACCCGGACTCAGGCCGCGTTGCTCTTGCAACAACTTGAGTCAATTTCCAGCCATTGATGGTTGGCCGCTTCACGCTTTTTTGACTTTGGTTAATCTAGCTTTCCCACTTCTCTAAGTCAGTTGCCTACTCTATGTCACCTTTCAAAGGCCAGACCGGCCTTAAACGCATCCTCAACGCCTCCGGTTACTCGCTGGACGGCCTGCGCGCAGCCTTCACCGGTGAAGCCGCTTTTCGGCAGCTGGTGTTGCTCAACGTCATTCTGATTCCGTTGTCGTTCTTCCTCAGTGTCAGCCGGGTCGAGCAGGCATTGCTGATTGCGGTATGCCTGCTGGCGTTGATCGTCGAACTGCTCAACTCGGCCGTGGAAGCAGCCATCGACCGCATTTCCCTTGAGCTGCACCCGCTGTCCAAGAACGCCAAGGACATGGGCAGCGCCGCGCAATTCGTGGCGTTAACCATGATCGCCCTGGTGTGGGCCGTCATTCTGCTTTAAGCGATGTTGGGTAGCACGATCTCGTCGCTGCGCTGGACCCCGGCGGTGAAGGCGCGGCACAGATCGAGGAACTCGCGCATCGCCGAGGTCTGGTATTTCTGTTTGTGCCAGATGAAGTAAAACTGCCGCGACAGGTCCAGATCCGGCGTTTCCACCGCGACGAGACTGCCGCGGCGGAATGCATCGCGTAATGCCAGCCGCGATATACAGCCAATCCCCAGACCTGACTCCACCGCGCGCTTGATTGCCTCGGTGTGTTCCAGCTCCAGGCGGACATTCAACGAGCTGCGATGGTGGCGCATGGCCTGGTCGAAGGTCAGCCGTGTGCCTGAACCTTGCTCACGCAGGATCCACGCTTCGTGGCTCAATTCGTCCATGGTCGCGGAGCCACGCTTGGCCAACGGATGCTGCGGGGCGCAAAACACCACCAATTCGTCTTCAACCCAGCTCTGTACTTCGATGTCCGGGTGGCTGCAATCGCCTTCGATTAGACCCAGGTCAATTTCGTAGTGAGCCACTTGTTGCACGATATTGGCAGTGTTCTGTACGTGCAGCTTTACCTGGCTTTCCGGATGGCGCTGCATGAAGCTGCCGATCAGCAGGGTCGCCAGGTAGTTGCCGATGGTCAGCGTCGCGCCCACCGCTAGCGAGCCGAAACCCGATTTGCCATTGAGCAGGTCCTCGATTTCCTTGGCCTGGTCCAGCAGGGCGACAGCTTGCGGCAGCAGTTGCTTGCCCAGCGCATTGAGGCTCAGTCGTTTGCCGGCACGGTCGAACAACTGGCAGCTGCATTGGCGCTCCAGTTCGGTGATCGAGGTGCTCGCCGCCGATTGCGAGAGGTTGAGCAAGCCCGCAGCACGGGATACGCTTTCCTGCTGGGCAACGGCGACGAAGACTTGTAGTTGACGAAGAGTAAATCGCATATCGATATAACCGATAACCCTTATCTTAATAATCCAGTTAACAGATATTGTCGTCGCTATTAGAATGCGATGCAATTGCGCGCCGCAGCGCTCGTCCTAATGAGCTAGCGCAGACCTAATTTCCAGGAGTCCCACGTACATGAGCAACATGAACCACGAGCGTGTCCTCAGTGTTCATCACTGGAACGACACTCTGTTCAGCTTCAAGTGCACCCGCGATCCGGGCCTGCGCTTCGAGAACGGTCAGTTCGTGATGATCGGCCTGCAACAGCCCAATGGCCGCCCGCTTATGCGCGCTTACTCGATTGCCAGCCCGAACTGGGAAGAGCATCTCGAGTTCTTCAGCATCAAGGTGCCGGATGGTCCGCTGACTTCCCAGTTGCAGCACCTGAAGGAAGGCGACGAGATCATCATCAGCAAGAAGCCTACCGGCACGCTGGTGCTGGATGACTTGAAACCTGGCAAACATTTGTACCTGCTCAGCACCGGTACCGGTCTGGCGCCGTTCATGAGCGTCATCCAGGACCCGGAAACCTACGAGCGTTTCGAAAAAGTGATCCTGTGCCACGGCGTGCGTTACGTCAACGAAGTCGCTTACCGCGAGTTCATCACCGAGCACCTGCCGCAGAACGAGTTCTTCGGTGATGCGCTGCGTGACAAGTTGATCTACTACCCGACCGTGACCCGCGAACCGTTCGAGAACGAAGGTCGCCTGACCGACCTGATGCGCAGTGGCAAGCTGTTCAGCGACATCGGTCTGCCGCCGATCAACCCGCAGGACGACCGCGCCATGCTGTGCGGCAGCCCAAGCATGCTCGATGAGACCAGCGAAGTGCTTAACAGCTTCGGCCTGAAAGTCTCGCCGCGGATGCGCGAGCCGGGTGATTACCTGATCGAGCGTGCGTTCGTCGAGAAGTGACCGAAGGTCACCTGTAGGAGCTGGCTTGCCAGCGAAGGGCTTGAGTGCACCGCATTCATTCAGTTAGTTCGCGTCATCGTTAACGACCATCGCGAGCGAGCTCGCTCCTACAGGACTCAACAAAAAAGCCCGCGCAGCCTGAGAAGGCAGCGCGGGCTTTTTCGTTTTTGCGGATTATGCGTTTGCGGGGATGACCTCTAGCACCCGAATCATCTCTGGCGTCGGGTAATGCCAGCGCACATCCACGTCCCAGAACTGCGCACCGTATTCTCTCTGCGGTGCAGGCGTCTGGTACGCCGGGCGCGGGTCTTGCGCCAGGCACTGCTCAATCAGCTCAACCAACGGCTCACCAAGACGCAGGGCGTGTTCGTGAGCCTGTTGCAGCGCCGAGTCTGCCCAGTGCACGGCAATCAACTGTGGCGCCGCGCTGGCGATGCTGTTGGACGCCGAATCGATAATGTCGGCGTACGGCACGTAGGGTTTGATGTCGAGCACCGGTGTGCCGTCCAACAGATCGATGCCGGAGACCCACAGACGATTGGCTTCGACCTTGTCCAGTTTGACCACGGACTGCCCGATGCCATTGGGGCGATGCGTGGCGCGCGTGGCAAACACGCCCATGGACTTGTTGCCGCCGAGGCGAGGCGGGCGCACCTTCAGGCGTGGTTTTTCTTCCAGGGCCTGATGGAACAGGAACAACAGCCAGACATGGCTGACCTGCTCCAGTCCCTGCACCGCGTCACCCTGATCGAAGGGCGTTACCAGTTCCAGGACGCCGCGAGCGGCCGGTGCCAGTTGCGGCTGGCGCGGAATCGCAAATTTCTCCTTGAAGCAGGAGCGCACGAAGCCGATGGGGGAAACGCTGTAAGTCATGGTCTGGATTCGAGGCAGGACGGAGTCGCGTATGATAACCCGCGATGGGTCGCCCCGTTATTCCAGCATCCTGCCGAGCAGCCAACTCCCCGCCGGTCCAGGCGGGTTCAGACGCGACCACAGAGCATCCACCGACACCGTTTTCGGCCAGCCACGTACCTCCAGTTCCTGCAATGTACCCGGCCCGAAACGCTCTACCAGCCAGCGGGGCAATGGCGCCCAGCCGAAACCGCCCTGGGCCATTTCCAGCAGCATCAGATAACTCGGCGCCGACCAGACGCGGCCCTTCGCCCGACTTTCATACGGATTGACGATGGTCGCCAGGCGCAACTCGCGGTGCTGATAGAGCTGGTCCTGATGAATGGTTTTCTGCGCCGCCAGCGGGTGCTGGGGCGACACGAACAAGGCGATCTCGGTGCGCTCATCCACGGTCGAACTGACAAGGTCCGGCGGGTAGCTTTCCTGCATTTCGGCGAAGGCCACATTCGCGCGGCCGCTCTGTACCAGCGCCACCAAGTCATCGCATTCGGCGATCAGGCATTCGAGCTCGAGGTCAGGGTAGCGCTGCTCGAACGCACTGAGTGCGCCCTCGAAACGGTCCGACTGATAGGTGTCGGAAAGCGCCACGGTCAGCTTGGCTTCGACCCCTTGGGACAGTTGGCTGGCAGTCATTTCCAGACGGCTGGTGGCCGCGAGAATCTCTTCGGCCCGTTGCAACATGACGTGACCGGCCGGCGTCAGGCTCGGCTTGCGGCTGCTGCGGTCGAACAGGGTCAGGTTCAGATCGATCTCCAGGCTTGCAACTGCCGCGCTGATGGTCGACTGACTGCGGCCGAGCTTGCGCGCCGCAGCGGAAAACGAACCTTGGGTAGCGGCTTCGACAAACGCCAGCAGCACTTCGTGAGAGGCCATGAACTATCGCCTTGATCGATGGTTATTGATTATGAAGTATCGATGTGATGACGGATCATGGCAACCACAGTCAGTCATCAAGTTCCTCAAGGAGTCAGGCCATGAGCGCCAACAAATCCATCACCGAACGAATTTTCCAGGCCATGGGCTTTGAACTGCTGGCCATCGTCATTTGTACCCCGTTGCTGGCGTGGATCATGGACAAGCCGATGCTGGAAATGGGTATGGTGACCGTCCTCATTGCCGCCCTGGCTCTGGCCTGGAACGTAGTATTCAACGGGATGTTCGACCGTGCGCTCAAGCGCTTTGCCATTGCGCACACGGCCTGGACCCGCGTCGTGCATGCGTTGCTGTTTGAAGGCGGTCTGGTGGCGATGGGCGTGCCGCTGATTGCCTGGTGGCTGAGTGTCAGCCTGTGGCAGGCGTTTTTGCTGGACATCGGCGTGTTGCTGTTCTTCCTGCCGTACACCTACATCTATCACTGGGTGTATGACGTGGTGCGGGAACGGATGGTCATGCAGCGCGCTTGTGTGGAATAAAGCAAAGATCGCAACCTCGGTAGGAGCTGCCGCAGGCTGCGATCTCTTTTTTTGCCTGACAAAAACATCCCGTCTGACGCTTCCACTCGCTGACCATTGATCCACTGACTCCCCTGCGTCAAAAGCAGCGCAATTGCAGCGCCAATGTCATCCGGCAAACCGGCGCGGCCCTGCGCGGTGTTGTTCGCCGTGATGTTGCAGGCACCCCGTTCCTTGGCCTGATAATGCGTCAGCAATTCCATCGCACCCTTCATCGCCGGCGCTCTGACCATGCGGTCTTTCAGCCACTGGATACGGATCCTGCCAGGCCGTCTTCGCTGGCAAGCCAGCTCCTACAGGGGGCCATTTAGAACAACTGGGTGAACAACCAATACAAACTGCCCGACAGCACAATCGCCGCCGGCAAGGTCAGCACCCAGGCCATCAGCAGATTGCGGATAGTCTTCATCTGCAAGCCACCGCCATTGGCAACCATGGTCCCGGCCACGCCTGAGGACAAGACATGAGTGGTCGACACCGGCAGGCCGAACATGTCGGCAGCGCCGATGGTCAGCATGGCCACGGTTTCCGCCGAGGCGCCCTGTGCGTAGGTCAGGTGGGTCTTGCCGATCTTCTCGCCGACGGTCACCACGATGCGTTTCCAGCCGACCATGGTGCCCAGGCCCAGAGCAATGGCCACCGCGATCTTCACCCACAACGGAATGAATCGCGTGGAGTTGTCGATCTGTTGTTTGAACAGTTGCAGCTTGTCGCTGGTGTCGGCGTCGAAGTTGACGACTTTGTTCTTGTCCATCAGGCGAATGGTTTCGCTGGCCAGGTACATGTCGTTACGCACGTTGCTCACGGCTTCAGCCGGGACTTTCGACAGCGACCCGTAACCTTTTACTTCGGCGCCAATGCTACCGGTCAATGCGGCGAGCGCAGGCACCAGTTGCGGTGTCGCGTCTTTGCTTCGTACGTATTCGGACAGCACTGAGCGCGGGTCGGCGGGTGCCGGTTGCGGTGCCGCTTTCACCAGCGCTTGTTGGGTAACTTGCGCGACGGCAGCGAATTGCAACGCTTGATCGGCGGGCATGGCGCGGTTCAGTGCGTAAGCCATTGGCAGGGTGCCGACCAGAATCAACATGATCAGGCCCATGCCTTTTTGGCCGTCGTTGGAACCATGGGCGAAGGACACACCGGTGCACGTCAGGATCAGCAGGCCGCGAATCCACCACGGTGGCGGGGTATCGCCTTTGGGTTCTTTGTACAGCGCACGGTTCTTGACGAAAGCGCGCAGGGCCAACAACAACAGGGCAGCAAAGCCGAAACCGACCAAAGGCGAAAGCAGCAGTGCATAACCAATCTTGGTCGCCTGTGCCCAATCCACGCCGCTGGTGCCGTCGCGTCCATGCATCAGCGCGTTGGCAACACCGACACCGATGATCGAACCGATCAACGTGTGCGATGAGGACGCCGGCAGCCCCAGCCACCAGGTGCCAAGGTTCCACAGGATGGCCGCGATGAGCAGGGCGAAGATCATGGCGAAACCAGCCGATGACCCAACCTGCAGAATCAATTCCACCGGCAGCAGGGCGATGATGCCGAAGGCCACTGCACCGCTGGACAGTAACACCCCGAGGAAGTTGAAGAATCCGGACCAGACCACGGCGAAGTTCGGCGGCAGCGAGTTGGTGTAAATCACCGTGGCCACTGCGTTGGCGGTGTCGTGGAAGCCGTTGACGAACTCGAAGCCCAGCGCAATCAGCAGCGCCACACCCAGCAGCAGAAACGGTGTCCATGTGGTCACCACGGTGCCCAGTTCGCGCATGTCGTGCATCAGGCTGTAAGCGGTGAATAGCAAGCCGATGCCCAGTACGGCAAAAAACACCACGATAGTCAGCAAGCCGGGTTTTTTATCGAGTTGCAGCTTGGCGCTGCCAGCTGGCGCCGGGGAGGCGGTGAAGGAGGGGGTGGCCATGCCTGACATTCCTGAGAAGGGAAGGAGTGTTGGTCATGATCATTGCGAAATGTTACAGGGAGACTGCTTTAGGTCAGTGTTTGGGTTGTTTGCAATTCCGTTAATCTGAAATGCATTCCTGTAGGAGCAAGCTTGCTCGCGATGGTCGTGAACGATAACGCTTGAAACCTGGCACCCAGCGGTGCCGTTTGGTTTTTCGCGAGCAAGCTCGCTCCTACAGGTTTCACGGACGTTCAGTAATCCTGTCGCTTGCGAAATGCCCAGCGTCCGGCAATCACGGTGAACGTTGCCACCAGTGCCACCAGAATCCAGAATCCCTCCGGATCCTGGGAGAGCGGCACACCACCGACGTTCATGCCGAAGAAACCGGCAATGATGTTGATTGGCAAGGCCAGCACCGTCACCACCGTCAAGGTGAACAGCGTGCGGTTACTTTGTTCGTTGAGGTTGGCGGCAATTTCTTCCTGCAACAGCTTGATCCGTTCACCCAGCGCCGTGAGGTCATTGATGATCAGGGCAAACTCCTCGGTGGACTTGCGCAGCTCTTTCACGTCCTCCTTTTGCAGCCATTGCGGTGGACGGTTGAGCAGACGCAGCAATGACCCCGGCTCCAGCGCCAGCAACCGTTGCAGGCGCACCAGCACCCGACGGTTGGCCCCCAGCTCTGCCCGATTGGTCGACGGTCGCGAGGACAGCAATTGGTCTTCGACCTGATCCACGCTCAGGCTGGTCTTGCGCACGATCTGAGTCAGTACTTCGCCCTGGTCGCGCAGCAGATGCACCAGCAGTTCCAGAGGCGAACGAAAGCGTTCACCGGCCTTGACCGACGAGCGCAACTTATCCACCGAGTGCAGCGGTTGCAGACGCGCACTGATGATCAGACGGCTACGGGCGCATACCCATAACGTCGAGACATCGGAGGAGACCATGCTGCTGAGGTTGAACACTACATCGTTGACCACCGCCAGCAGCGCCGAGTCGACGTGCTCGATACGTGTCGAACGCGAGCCTTCGTGCAGTGCTTCGAAAAACTCATCGGGCAGCTCCAGATGACTTTTCATCCAGCGCTCGCACGCGGCGTGGGCGAGGTTCAGGTGTAGCCAGAGAAACTGCTCGTCGTCCTCCGGCTGTTGCAGACATCGCAACGCCTCGGCCGAGTCGATTTCCCGGCCGCGTTCACCTGGGCGAAAACTGAATCCATAAAGCAGGCCGAACAGATCGGGATCCCGATGGCTTTGATCGATGCTGTGATTCATGAGTGCTCGCAAAGGAAAGCGCCTGTCGCAGGTTTTACAGGTTCACCTGAGCGGCATCATCGCAAGCGCAGATGACGTTTTCATGACAGTAAAAAGACCGCAGTCGCAACGCTACCGGCGGTCGGTATTTTCTCAAGAACCGCTCTGGCACGCCGATTACGTTTGGGTCAAGTTGCGCGCCGACGGCGACCCGCCGAGACCGTAGACAAAGAAGTCCGGACATTTTCACGCCTTAACCGGGCGTGCCTCATTCCTGCCATGAGTACCCTTCGATGCTTTTGCAAAAGTCCCTGAGAACGCAAATTCTCGCCCTGCTGAGCGGTAGTCTGATCGCGACGCTGTTGATCGCACTGAGCTGCTTTCATTTTCTGTCCAGTGGTGTGCAGAACTACGCCAATTTGATCGAAGGTCCGCTGCATACCTCGCAATTAATCGATGAAGCCAACCTGCAATTCAAGGTGCAGGTTCAGGAGTGGAAAAACGTCCTGCTGCGTGGCAAGCAGCCGGCAGACCTGAACAAGTACTGGGCGCAATTCGAAGACCGACAGCGCGACGTGCAGAACATCCTTGGCGAACTGGCCGGACAAAAGGGCATCGAGCCGCAACTCAAGACCCGTATCGAACGCTTGCGTGACGAGCACCGTTTGCTGGGGGCGGCCTATCAGAAGGGTCGTGATGCCTTTGTGGCAGCAGGCGGTGACCCGGCGGCCGGTGACGCAGCGCTGAAGGGCGTGGACCGTGCGGCCAGCGATCAGATGAGCGAACTGGTCAGCGCGTTACGCAAGCAGGGCGCGGAGCAATCGACGCTGATCAGTGCCAGTGCCGATCGCACGGTATGGCTGGGCATCGTTGTCATGCTGGCCTCGGGGTTGTTGATTGGCCTGCTGAGCCTGTGGCTGGTCAATCGCAACCTGGTCGAGCCGATTCGCCAGTTGATCGATTATGTTGCCCAGCTTAGTCAGGGCCGTATCGCTGAGCGCGTGTCCAGTCACCGTCAGGATGAACTGGGAAAACTGGCAATGGCTGCCAACACACTGCGCGATTTTCTCGCTGAAACCTTCAGCCGTTTGCAGCGCAGTGCTTCGGACCTGGACAGCGCCAGCGGTGAGCTGAACTCGATTGCGACCGTGATGGCGGGTGGCACCAACGAGCAGTTCAATCGCACCGATCAGGTGGCCACGGCGATGAACGAAATGTCTGCCACCGCACAGGAAGTGGCGCGTCATGCGGCCGATGCAGCACGGGCAGCGGACGACGCCGACCAGAACGCGCAGCAGGGCGAAAAAGTCATGCAGGGCACGATTCACACCATCACCCAGATGCGCGGTGAAATCACCAACACTGCCAACGTGATCCGCCAATTGGAAACCGACAGCGGTCGCATCGGCAAAGTGCTGGAAGTGATCCGCGGCATTGCCGAACAGACCAATCTGCTGGCGCTCAACGCTGCCATCGAAGCGGCCCGTGCCGGTGAAGCCGGGCGTGGTTTCGCGGTGGTGGCCGATGAAGTGCGCAGCCTGGCCCAGCGCACGGCGGCATCGATCATCGAGATCAACCAGATCATTCAAACCGTGCAGACCGGCGCGATCGATGCGGCTCAGGCGATTGAAAGCGGACAGGCGCGCAGCGATGAAAGCGTTGAGCAAGTGACCCAGGCCGGTGCCATGCTGGAGCGCATCACCCTGGCCGTGGAGGCGATCCGCGACATGAATCGCCAGATCGCCACCGCTGCCGAAGAGCAGACCTCGGTGGCCGAAGACATCTCGCGCAACCTCACCGAGATCACCAGCATCGCCAGCACCAATCTGGATAACGTGCAGCGCACCGAAGCGGCGAGTCACAACCTGCATGGTTTGTCGGGGCAGTTGAATGAGGTGACGGCACGTCTGAGGGCGTGATGGCCTGAGTAGTCAAGACGAAAAAAGCCGCAAGATCGGAAGATCGTGCGGCTTTTTGTTGTGTGACAACATCACATTCTCACGGACCTTGCAGGAGCCGGCTTGCTGGCGATCCAGGCAACACGGACATCAAGTTTATCGCGTCATCGTTCATCGCCAGCAAGCCGGCTCCTACAAGGCGTTATGCATCAGTCGTCTTTTTTGTTCTTCAGGACTTCGCCGGTAGTAGCGTTCAGGTCCACGTCCCATTCAACATTCTGAGCGTCACGCAGTTCGACTTCGTATTCGTAAATGGTGGAGTGTTTGTCCAGGTCGCTGTCGGTAATGGTGGCGCCCGGGTGCAGCTTCATCACGATCTGATTCAGCTCTTCGAGCGGCTTGATCTTGCCGTCCTTGACCAGTTGAGGAATCTGATCGACGGGAACATCTTTGGCCTGGGCCAGGCCAGCAGTGAGCGTCATGGCTGCAGCGGTGAACAGGGCAGTCAGAGTCTTCATGGTGTCTTTCCTTGTTGAGCTGTTTAAGTGAGATCAGGTTAGCCGGTGTAACTTAATCCACCCTTAAATTTTCCTACATGTCTTGCATCAATAACTGTGGGAGCGTGGACATCAACGTTGATGTTGGAGCGGATGGCCCCTTCGCGGGCACACCACGCTCTTACAGATTTTGCGTCAGTCCTAGTAACCGTTGTTCTGCAGTACCTGCGTCACGCTGGCGGCGGCCGGGCGTTTGTAGAACTTCAGCAGTTCGCTGGCGCGGTTGGTGAAGATACCGTCGACACCGGCGTCCATGACTTTCTGGTAATCCACCGCATCGTCGATGGTGTAGACGTGAACCAGCAAGCCCTGTTCGTGGGTGTACTGGTTCATCCACGGTTGTACCAGGTCCGAGTAACTCTGATCGCCACCGTGGGTGAGCGCTGCGGAAGGGCCGGTGCCGATGGCGCCCTGGGTTTTGGCGTAGTCGACCCAGCGCTGGAACTCGGCTTTGTCCTTGGGGTGCTGTTTGGCATAGTAAGCGGCTTTGTCATGCTCACCGGACTCGGCAAACGAGACTTTCGACTCCGGCTCGATGCTGCCTTCTGCGACCCACAGCAACAGAATCTTCGGTACCTGAGGCATTTCCTTTTGCAGCAGTTCGAGGCTGCTTTTCTCGAAGGTTTGCAGGATCACCTTGCCTTTGCCCTGACCCACGGCTAGCTCGCTTTTCGCCAGTTTCGAACCGGCCGGGCTTAGCCAGCCACGGTCCTGCAGTTTCTTTTTCAGGTCATGCTCGATGCCGGGAAACTGCTTGGGCTCCTTGGTTTCGATGTACAGGCCAGGCTTGTGCAGCGAGTTGCCTTGTGCGATGTCGATGATTTCATCGAGGGTCAGAATTTTCAGGCCCACGTAGGACGCACGCGCGCGATCCGGGTACGCGGAGTTGAACCAGCTGCCGGCATCCAGGGTTTTCAGCTCGGCCATGGTGAACGCGTTGGCTGGGCTGTCCTTGCGCTCGGGGAACTTGCTGGCAACGTCGGAGGTGCGTTGCAGGTCGTTATCGTGCAGGGCGAACAGCACGCCATCCTTACTGCGTTGCAGGTCCAGTTCCAGGTAATCGGCGCCCAGATCGCGGGCGAGTTTGTACGCGGCGGCGGTGGACTCCGGGGCATCGAAAGACGCGCCACGGTGGGCAATCACTGCCGGGTGCGGGATGCCTGAACGCGAGGCCAGCGCTGCCGGGCTTGGCTCGCTGGACGCCTGTGCCTGGCTGAGGCCAAGCAGCATGCTCAGCAGCAGGGCGCTTTTAGTGATGGTTGAAGGCATGGTCGAGATCCTTTCGCGATGATTTTCAAAGACGTCCCTTTTAACAACTGAGCGTTGCGGGCGCTATCGCGAGACCGACATAAACCTGCTTAAAGCTGATGTTCGTCAGCACTTTTATGCGCCTGTTTGCAGTACGCTTGCTCGCAACTTCCCCGGCAGAGGGAAATCACCATGCCTGCTCTGCGTGTAAACCAACGATCACCCTGTGAGGTTTACCATGCGCATCACTTCCCAGCTCATCTGCCAGGCTGCCGACCAACTCAAGGGTTTCGTCGGCCTCAACCGCAAGACCGGCCATTACATCGTGCGCTTCAGTGAAGATTCGTTCGGCATGGACGTGGCGGATGACGGCATTATCCCCACTAGCGAGTTTGTCTGGGCTGTGGGCCCCTCGCAATCGATGACCCTCAAGCGTGAGTTGATTCAGTTACTGCTGGACCAGAACATCGATGACCGGATCAACATTACCCAACCGTTGCGGGTGTATATGAACCGTCGGGATGTGCCGGAAATTTCGGCGGTGCGGAGTTTGGTGCGGGGTTGAGGTTTTGTGATGATTGGACGGGCCTCATCGCTAGCAGGCTAGCTCCCACACTGGATCTGTGGCGCTCATAAATCCCCTGTGGAAGCTAGCCTGCTAGCGATGGCGGCCCGCTCTGAAATACATTGCAACGGTAAACTTGAGAGTCACGGCCGCTTTATTCAGCAGCCGAACTTGTCATTTATCACTGCTGGTAACAGGCCAGAAACATATCCAGCGCCGACTCCACCACCGTGCTTTGCATCTCAGCCGACAAGCTGGGCATGCCCATGGAAATCTGCGGCCAGAATGCAAAGGATTTGAGCAATCCATGAACCTGCTGCGCGGCAAACTCGGGAGCAACGGCTTTTAGCCGCCCATCGGCCTGAGCCGCACGAATCCACGCAGTCAGATTTTCTTCGCGTTCACCTATTCGGCAAACCATGCTTTGGGCGCGCTCGGGAGAATGGATGGTCGCAGCGATGGCGACTCGTGCCAGATCGAGAAAATTGTCATCGCTCAGCATTTGCAATTTCGCGATCAGCAATTGGCGTAATTGGTCGCGCAAGGGCTCATCAGGGCGGTAGGACGTTTCCTGTTCCGCCGTCACTCGTACCCATAACTGGTTGAGGATTTCGGCAAACAACTCTTCCTTGCTGGGGAAGTGGTTGTACACCGTGCGCTTCGACACGCCGGCAGTGGCGGCAATCCTGTCCATGCTGGTGATCTCGAAACCGTTGTCGCGAAACTCGGCAATCGCCGCCTGAATGATGGCTTCGCGTTTTCGGTCAGTGAGGCGCTGTGGAGCTGTCATAAATACGCTTCGGCAGGATGGACAGTAAAATTACACTCACCAGTTTACTTGGCATCGGCTTTGATGCAACCTTGAAACTACACTGTGCAGTGTAATGTTTTGTTAATCCTGCACAGTAAAAATAGAGTGTTCGGCTGATGCGTGCGTGCTTTGGCCATTTATCGTCCCAAAACGGAAAACCGCGTTGCATGCGTTTTTTCTGGAGTCATTCAGTCATGGCCAATTCAATGTCCCCGGCGGATAACGCCTCCACACCAGAAGCGTCCCGAAAGGCTCAAGGGCAGTACCAGAACCACACGCCAATTCAGCGTTTGAGCTTCGGTAAAACCATGGGCATCCTGTGGAACGCCATGTTTCACAAACCGCGCAACACTCGCCCGAGCGCACCTGTGCCGGTGCAACCCCTGACCCAAGAAGCGTTGATCGCCGCGCCGAACCACAGCGTCTACCGACTCGGCCATTCCACTGTATTACTCAAGCTGCGCGACAAATTCTGGATTACCGACCCGGTCTTCGCCGAACGCGCGTCACCCATTCAATGGGCCGGGCCCAAGCGTTTTCACCAGCCACCGATCAGCCTGGAAGACTTACCACCGATCGAAGCGGTGATCCTGTCCCACGACCACTATGATCACCTGGATCATGCGGCCGTGCTGAAACTGGCAGACAAGACCAAGCACTTCCTGACACCGCTGGGCGTAGGCGACACGCTGATCAAATGGGGCATCGATGCCAGCAAAGTCCGTCAATTCGATTGGTGGCAAGGCACAGAAATCGACGGCATCCAGTTCATCGCCACCCCGTCGCAACACTTTTCCGGTCGTGGGTTGTTCGACAGCAACAGCACCCTTTGGGCCTCATGGGTGATGATCGACGGCGATACGCGAATCTTCTTCAGCGGCGACAGCGGCTATTTCGATGGCTTCAAACGCATCGGCGAACAGTACGGCCCGTTCGACCTGACCCTGATGGAAACCGGCGCCTACAACGTCGACTGGCCGCACGTGCACATGCAACCCGAACAAACCCTGCAAGCCCACCTCGACCTCAAGGGCCGCTGGCTGTTTCCGATCCACAATGGCACTTTCGACCTGTCGACCCACGCCTGGTACGAACCCTTCGATCGCATCCTGGCCCTGGCCTGGGAACGCAACGTATCGATCACCACGCCGCAGATGGGCGAGGCGTTCAACCTGATGCATCCGAAGCGTGGTGAGGCTTGGTGGTTGGTGATGGAAGAGGAGAATGAACGGGTGGTGGTGCAGAACACGTGAGGTACTGCATCGGGCCGCTTGCTGTTTAGCGGCCCGCGCCAAGCGCTCATTCGACCATCGCAAAATCCGCCCGCCCAACCGGGTTCGGCGTAGACCCTCTCACATTCATCCCGCGCCCCGGTGCAAACCCCGGGAAGAACACCAGTCCCTCAGATTCAAACCGATAGGCCAGCGCCAACCGTGTGACATCCAGCACGTCCTGACGCGCCTCGAAGCGTTCAATCGCATTTGCCGAAACACCGGCTTCACGGGACAACGTCTCCACACTCCAGCCCAGCATCGCTCGGGCCTGGGCGCAGTGGGCGGGGGTGAATTGGAAGAGGGCGATACGTTCCAGGGTGATTTTCATCGCTTGAGAGGCCATGGTGTTCTCCGGGCTCGAGAGAGTTGATTCAAAATGCACTGTGTTTTTGTACAGTTGTTTTGAGCCCGAATCAAATGCAATTTTTGATTTTTCATTTCAGCCAGACAAACGGCACGGCGCTTATTTGTCCGCCAACCCCGGCGCCTCCCGCACGATAAAGTGATCCAGATTCTCAATGTTTGCGCTGAACACCCCGAACGTCTGCTCGGGGTTTTTCTTGCTTGGCACCTGCTTCAACTCCGGCGTCACGCCATAGAAGAAGCAATACAACGCCTGCCCGCTCTCGATCGCATGCTTGATCTCCTCGAGGAACGCCTTGCGCTTGCGGTAGGTGTCGATCAGCTTCTTGCTCAGGTAAACATTGACCGAATATGGCTTCTTCTCGAACCAGACCTTCTTCTCGAAATCGATACGAAAGCTTTGGGTGTAGTCCTTGATCTGCTTGATCTTGCCCCAGTAAATCAGGCCCTTGTTGTCTTGCAGGTATTCGATTTTCTTGAAGAACGACGCATAAGGCGCCGTGTGCTCACCAATCTTCAGTGGCATGCGCTTGAGCAGTTCCTTGTCTTCGAAATTCGACACGAAACACTCTACCGGATGGACGAAGACGCTGGTCTTGTCGGGGGCGGAGTCGCGACTTGGCTGATCGGTGTTGCTGATCGCCGAAGGAACCACGGGCTCATCCCGTTGAACGTCTGCACTTCCTGCTGGGCGGGACGGCTTGCGCACATATTCGCGTCGAGTCAGTAACAATTCCGACGGGAAATGTTCCTCACGGCTGTCATCCGTTTCCGCGTCCACACCCGACGCTGGCGCCTTCAGGCTGACATAAGGGCAGCCATCGGCATGCCGCGTTGTCGGCAGGTTCTTGAAGTGCGGCGTGCGTACGTAATTCACATTCTTGGCGTTGAGCGTCCCCAGCTCATTCGCCACATCGAAGGCTGCGCGACAGGCATCGTTGGGGCACTGGAAGTGTTCCTTGGCCGAGTCGAACGCCACCGTTTCGTCAAAATTCAGATCACGTACGTCATAGATCGACAACTTGTCGTTGAGGCTGAGGCAGTAGGCGAGATCGAATTTCATGGTGGGGTTCTTTGGCCTTTAAGTGATCAGCTTATGGCGCGTTCCGGGCAATAGCTACACTCAGGTCATTTCGCCGCCGCTGTGCACGGTTGCGGCATGACACACTGATTATTAAGGGCGAAACCATGAGCCAGACAGATGATTCGCCTCCACTCCCGGAACCGGGCCGGATAGCCCGCAGGGATGAACAGACCGGTTGGCGCCGTTGGCTGCCGGGGCTGATCATGCTGCGTGAGTATCAATTGAGTTGGTTGCGCTACGACATCGTGGCCGGCCTGGTGCTGACCACGATGCTGGTGCCGGTCGGCATTGCGTACGCAGTGGCCTCGGGCGTGCCCGGCATTTATGGCCTGTACGCGACCATCGTTCCGCTGCTGGCCTACGCCTTGTTCGGCCCCAGCCGCATTCTGGTGATGGGGCCGGATTCCTCACTCGTAGCGGTCATCCTGGCAGTCATCATTCCACTCTCCGGGGGCGACCCACAGCGCGCCGTCGCGTTGGCGGGCATGATGGCGCTGGTCTCGGGGGCGGTGTGCATCCTGGCCGGTCTGGCGCGCCTGGGATTCATCACCGAGCTGCTCTCCAAACCGATTCGCTACGGCTACATGAACGGCATCGCGCTGACCGTATTGATCAGCCAAATGCCGAAAATGTTCGGTTTCTCGATTGAGTCCGACGGCCCATTGAGAAACATCTGGGCCATCGTTACAGCGGTGATGGACGGAAAAACCAACTGGACCACCTTTATTGTGGGCGCGCTCACCCTCGCGGTCATCCTGCTACTCAAACGCTGGCCGCGACTACCGGGCATCCTGATCGCCGTGGTTGGCGCCACCATCGCCGTGGGCGTCCTCGACCTGGCGACGCGCGCCGGTGTGTCGGTTCTCGGCTCACTTCCGCAAGGCTTGCCCGGGTTCGCCATCCCCTGGATCACCCGCGCCGACATCGTCCCTGTGTTGATCGGCGGTTGCGCCGTCGCCCTCGTCTCGTTCGCCGACACCAGCGTGCTCTCCCGTGTTTATGCGGCGCGCACCCGCACCTACGTCAACCCGAATCAGGAAATGGTGGGCCTCGGCGTCGCCAACCTCGCCGCCGGTTTGTTCCAGGGCTTCCCCATCAGCAGCAGCTCGTCCCGAACCCCCGTGGCCGAAGCCGCCGGAGCCAAAACCCAACTGACCGGCGTGGTCGGCGCACTGGCGGTTGCCTTGCTGTTGGTGGTCGCACCGGACCTGCTGCAACACCTACCGTCCAGTGCACTGGCCGCCGTTGTGATCGCCTCGGCCATCGGCCTGATCGAAATCAGCGACCTGCGCCGGATTTACCGCATCCAGCGCTGGGAATGCTGGCTGTCGATCGTCTGCACCGTCGGCGTGGCCGTGTTCGGCGCCATCGAAGGCATCGGCCTGGCCATCGTGATCGCGATCATCGAATTCCTCTGGGACGCCTGGCGCCCATACTCCGCCGTACTGGGCCGCGCCGATGGCGTAAAGGGCTACCACGACATCAAACGCTACCCCGACGCCCGCCGAATCCCCGGCCTGGTCCTGTTCCGCTGGGACGCCCCACTGTTTTTCGCCAACGCCGAACAATTCAACGACCGAGTCCTGGACGCCGTCGCCGCATCCCCCACACCCGTGCGCTGGCTGGTGGTCGCCGCCGAACCGGTCACCAGCGTCGACGTCACCTCCGCCGACATGCTGGCTGAGCTGGACGACACGTTGCATGCGGCGGGTATCGAGTTGTGCATTGCCGAGATGAAAGACCCGGTGAAGGACAAGCTGAAGCGGTTCGGGTTGTTTGCACGGTTGGGGGAGACGGCGTTTTTTCCAACGATTGGGACGGCTGTGGATAGTTATGTGGCGAATTATGGGGTGGGTTATGAGGAGGGGGATGGGCGTTGAGATATGGTTAGCTAGTGGTACGCTTTCAGCGTTTACTCGGGTTGCTAATTCATGGAGGTGTCAGGTGACTGAACGGGTTCAAGTAGACATGCGCGAAGCCAAATCCCAGCTTACTCAACTTGCTGAGCGGGCATGGCATGGCGACGAGGTTGTGATCTTAAAAGACGGCAAGCCTTACGTGGACCTGCTCCCTCACGTCGATACCACTCGGCTGCGCAAACCGGGGCGGTTGAAAGGGAAAATTCGGATGACGACGGATTTTGACAAAACTTCCGAGGATATCGTTGAGGAATTTGAGTGCATTTGTGAAGGGACAGAACACTATAGTTTCTAACCCACCACAGATCCCTTGTGGGAGAGCGCTTGCTCGCGACTCCCAACGTCAACTCAGTACCCAAGCCAAGCACCCCACCTGTGGCGAGGGGGCTTGCCCCCGTTGGGCTGCGAAGCGGCCCCAAAGCCAGCCAACGCGGAGCATCAGACAAACCGAATGGTGCGGATGACGATATGAGCGCAAAACAAAAAATCCACTGCCTGCAATTCAGGCAGTGGATGGGGCAAACAATCAGTATCCACGCATTACCCGTGATGCCTTCCGCCACCAGGATTCACGTCGATTGAAAGGATCATCTGCCAGCACGCACGGCATATCCCGCAATCGAATCCACGGCTCATCCTGCCAATGCAACATACAGAGCGACATCTTCGGCCAATCGAGCACACTCAACGTCGGACGCTCCACCATACGCGACGGCTGCGCATCACGCAGCGCAGGCACCACCTGATGAGTCAGCCACTCCCGCAGCAATCGATTCTCAGGGCAATAGTGATAAATCAACAACGCATACGCACCTGACTCGCTCACCATCAAACGCTCTTTGTCGGTGCCATAGACCTCGACGAGCATCATCTGCCTCTGGTCTGCATCCAGCTTGCGCGTCATGCGTTCATCAAGGTGCTTACCCATCAGTCGTCCTAGATCATGCGCGCAGAACCAAGCCTGGTTCTCTACAAGAACGGCATGCATATGGACGTTGTGACGGGTGAAAAGGTTAGGTTTGAGTGATTCAGCCATGGTGTGCCTCCTGGAGCGGAAGCGCGTGGTTGGATCTGTGGGCAGGGTGATTCACCTTCATCGTGAAGGTCGGATAGTCAGGCATTTCCTTTACCTCTGGCTGCTTTCTTAGGGCATTCGTTAAGGGTGTCGGGAGCTAAGAAACCCACCAGAGACGGGCCGGACATATTCCCCTTTCGGGTCTTGTATTCGCCCACTCCCGACATAACGGGGATTTTCTCGCAGGCGTAGAGAAACCGCAGACGAAAAAAAGCCGCATGACTGTCGGGTGCGGAGGACCGCTCTGGTTTGTAGAGTTTCTTAGGCTCGGAGCTGAGGGTAGGAGGATCACGGGCAGTCGTCAACCAGCGACTTTTCCTAACGCATGTGAAACAAAACGAAATCTGGACAACGGCGTGGAGTAAATTATGCTGTGTTTATATCCAGTACTCGGTTGCCATTGATCTTTGCCGTTACCCACAATCCCTGTCCCTAGGATTCAACTCGGATTCTAGGAAATTTCATTTACTTTGAAATTTGCGGGGCTAGAATGGTGACCATTCGTCACAGTTTTGACCCAGAGGAATTTCGGGCTCATGAATCTTTTTGAAACACCATCTTTTGAATCCTTGAGCGAAACGACCTCGGCTTCCCATGACCTTGACTCTCATCCTGTGACTGACCTTGCGCTGCTGCACAAGCTGTTGGAGATCTACGATCAGGGGCAGTTGGCCGAAACTCTCAATGATGTAAGCCCGAGCCACTGGTGCCGTGAAACTATTAATCGTTGGATAAAAGGAAAGGCCTCGCCGAAGCTGTCCCATATCGAGTTCACTCGTTTGAAAGATTTGTTGCCCAAGCGCTTGAACCATAAACCTTCCTTCACCTTTATCGATCTCTTCGCGGGTATCGGCGGTATCAGAAAAGGGTTTGAAGCCATCGGCGGTGAATGCCTATTCACGTCCGAATGGAATAAGTACGCGGTCAAAACCTACAAGGCGAACCACTTCTGTGATCCGGCTCGTCACCGCTTCAATCTTGATATCCGTTCGGTAACGCTTTCAGACCAGCCTGAAATCAGTGACGAGGAAGCCTACAAGAACATTGATCGAGAAATTCCTGATCACGATGTCCTGTTGGCGGGTTTCCCATGCCAACCGTTCTCGCTTGCAGGTGTTTCCAAGAAGAACTCATTAGGGCGAAAACACGGTTTCGAATGCGAGACCCAAGGAACTCTGTTTTTCGATGTAGCGCGGATTATTGCCGCGAAACGGCCGGCCGCATTCTTGCTTGAGAACGTGAAAAACCTGAAAAGCCATGACAAGGGCAACACGTTCCGAATCATTTGCGAAGCGCTGGACGAGCTGGGTTATGAGGTGGCAGATGTAAACGCGCCGAAGGGCTCTGATCCCAAGGTCATCGATGCCAGGCACTTTGTTCCACAACACCGCGAGCGAATCGTGTTGGTCGGTTTTCGTCGTGACTTGAACGTCCACCAAGGATTCACACTGCGTGACATCAGCAAGCACATACCGAAGCAGCGACCTAGTTTTGGTGATCTGCTTGATAAGGATGTGGATGAAAAATACATCCTCACGCCAAAGCTTTGGGATTATCTCTATCGCTACGCTGCTAAGCATCGCGAGAAGGGCAACGGCTTTGGCTTTGGTTTGACCGGGCCAAACGATGTGGCTCGCACCCTCTCGGCGAGATATCACAAAGACGGTTCGGAAATCTTGGTTGACCGTGGGTTCGTGGAAACTTTGGACTTCAACAGTGAGTTGAATCAGCTTAATCGTCCACGCCGGCTCACTCCTCATGAGTGTTCGCGTCTGATGGGCTTCGACAAGCCGGGGGAAAGCGAATTTGTGATTCCTGTGTCCGATACCCAAGCGTATCGTCAGTTCGGAAACTCGGTTGCCGTCCCTGTTTTTGAGGCTGTGGCTCGGCTGATGAAGGACCGAATTTTAGCTGCGAAAGAAAAAACTGCTGATAAGGAGCAACCTCAATTGGAGTTTGCTCTTCCTGAGTGATGAGTCGTACATCTCTATTTGGATACTTTTGAATTAAGGCTCGTTTGGTGACTCAGGCCTTTAAGTCGTGACAGAATTTCTGAGTCGGAACATCTCGCAGAAGCAATTCTGCGAAGCTTCCTGACATACTTTCATTTCGACTCCCAAATTGTTCAGCGACCTTACCCATGACAACCTTTTCGCAGTGGATTGAAGACAAGAATCAAGATGAATGGTGGATATTCATCAAGCGACTTTCGGCCAACGACACGGGACTCACGGGGGGCAACGGGGTAGGTATTTATGTGCCCAAAGCGGTTATAGACATAGCGTTACCGTCCATTTCTAGCACTTGTTGTATGAATCCTGACTGCAGTCTGACGGCGCAGATCACCTCTCATGGTTTTCCAGAGCAGACGCTGAGAGGTATTTACTACAATAACCGCCATTTTGATGGTCCAGGGTCACGAAACGAACACCGTTTGACGAGATGGAATACAGACGTTAAAAACAGTCCCGCCCAAGATCCCGAGAACACGGGGGCATTAGCGATTTTTGCATTTCATTTACCTCATTTCGGTCGAGACTCCGAGTTTTTGGATATCTGGATATGCAAAAGCTTGGAAGAGGAAGAGTTTGTCGAAAACAAGATCGGTGAAGTAATTCCCGGCAGTTCGCTTTTTGACAGAGGTGACAGGCTGTTTGCTGGCTTTGCTCCGAGTCCGGATAAAAAGCCTAGCAATGTTGTGATTCCGATTGCTTGGGAGGATAAATTCCCTAGTGGCGAAGAGATTATTACCTATTTACTTGCAGTGTTTCGTTCTGCGAAGACAACACCTGATGAGCTCATTCTCGAACGGCGAGACAACGAATACAAACTGTTCCGTCAGATTGAAGAATTTCACATACTGCATCAAGTCCAGAAGGGATTTGGTTCGGTCGAGGAGTTCATGCAGATGGCGAACTCGGTCAGCAATCGCCGCAAATCAAGGTCGGGAAAGTCACTTGAAATACATCTTGAGCATCTCTTTCAACAATTCGGGCTTGTGGCGTTCAGCACTCAGTGCAAAACAGAGGGCAACAAGCGGCCTGATTTCATCTTCCCTTCATGCGCCGATTATCATGACCCTGCGTTCCCCGATCAGAATTTGCGTATGCTGGCTGTCAAGACAACCTGCAAGGACCGCTGGCGCCAGGTTCTAAATGAAGCCAACAGGGTGGACAGAATTCATCTGTTTACTCTTCAAGAGGGCGTTTCTCCTCACCAATTCGCCGAGATGAAGGCTGCGAACGTCAAGTTGGTGGTGCCTAAGCCATTGCACACGAAGTACCCGGATGAAGTTCGTGACAAGCTTATGACGTTGAGCGATTTTATTGTGGAAACCAAAGATCTACGCTAGGGCACCTAGACTTTGAAGTCTTCAGAGGATGCTAGGGATGCTAGTTTCAGGTCGCTAATCATCCGTAACCAAGGAGGGGCGTCCATTTCACGAGCCCTAATCTGATGAGGTTGGCAGCTAAATCTAGGTTGGCAATGAGGTTCTCCAGGTAGAGCTGAAATGGACATAGTTGATTCTGCAACTCGCTCTAGGATGATGTCCGGCATTCGCGGTAAGAATACGGTCCCGGAAATGGTGGTCAGAAAATTCCTGCATGCTCGAGGCTATCGGTACCGAGTCCATCGGAGAGATCTTCCGGGTAAACCTGATATTGTACTTTCTGGTTTGAAAGTCTGTATTTTTGTCCATGGTTGCTTCTGGCATCGCCATCCGGGTTGCGTCTATTCAACGACTCCGAAGACGCGCCCCGAATTCTGGAACGAAAAATTTCAGAAGAATGTAGTGAGAGATTCAGCCAACATCGATGTTCTTGAAGCTGCTGGCTGGAATGTTTTGATTGTCTGGGAATGCCATCTTAAGAATGATCCCGACACTTTGGAGAGGCTGGCGGAGAAATTGCGTGTTATTGCCTCTGGTCATTCAGCAAGCTGATTACGTAGGCAGCGCACACTCAAAGGTTGGAACCGGGCCAGCACTGATGGTGGGCGCGAATAGCGCTATTCTAGGTAGGTGGGATAATTCGAGAGCGTTGTCTGTTCAGCTAGCAAGGTGTCGGCTCTTCCTTGAGCCGATCGATTAGCCCTTGGGAGGAAACGGATCATCTCCGTAGGTGTTACGTTCTCTAATTTGCCCATTCTGTCCATGAATGAACATTTCGCTTCCTTGGTTTTTTGCGATCTCGCGCGCGAGCTCAATAGCTTCCGCTTGCGTGTTCACAACCTTTGTTGCCCTTGAGTTGCCCGCGCCTTTGACGGCCCATTCGTCTCCATGTGGAACGACATGCTGATTTTTCTTGGACATGATTAAAACTCTCTCAATGTGGATGTCTGAGCATTGGCAAAACTGCCTAGCCTTTTGGAAACAAGATTTCGTGCGAAACCCTGTCTCCGACGATCAGCCGTTGACACCGCTCAAAGGTCGTCCATAATCACGCCCCGCATTTCCCAAATGCTTTCGTGATTGTGGGTTCCCCCCGATTACGGCCCGTACGGGTGGGCTTTTTTCACCTGTACGGTCAAGACCCACAGCATCCGCTCGAACGGTTGCTGTGGGTTTCTTGCTTTTGTCCCCCAAATCTTTTTCGCCATCTCTCGATAGCAGACGTTGAGGCTCTACTCTTAGCGACTTCTGTGCTAGATGCTTAGTGGTTAACAGTCGTGCGCCAGAAACATTGAGCCGCCGCTATCGCAATGACTGCGGCTCCGCTCTGACTTATTTCTCATTCAAAAAAGTACGATGGGCTAAAAAAACACGTCGTTTCTTTAGGCAATGCACTCGGAATCAATCCCAGCTAAGCGCCCCACCAGTCTGATACTCAATAACTCTTGTCTCAAAGAAATTCTTCTCTTTCTTCAAGTCCATGATCTCGCTCATCCAAGGGAACGGATTCGTAGTCCCCGGATACTCTTCCTTCAAACCAATCTGGCTCAAACGACGGTTAGCGATGAACTTGAGGTAGTCCTCCATCATCGCCGCGTTCATGCCCAGTACGCCGCGAGGCATGGTGTCACGAGCGTATTCGATTTCCAGTTGAGTGCCCTGCAGGATCATCTGCGAAGCTTCTTCCTTCATTTCGGCATCCCACAGGTGTGGGTTTTCGATTTTGATCTGGTTGATCACGTCGATGCCGAAGTTCAGGTGCATGGATTCGTCGCGCAGGATGTACTGGAACTGCTCGGCGACGCCGGTCATTTTGTTGCGGCGGCCCATGGAGAGGATCTGGGTGAAGCCGCAGTAGAAGAAGATGCCTTCCAGAACGCAGTAGTAGGCGATCAGGTTGCGCAGCAGTTCTTTGTCGGTTTCGACGGTGCCGGTTTCGAACTTCGGATCGGAGATCGAGCGGGTGTACTTCAGGCCCCAGGTGGCTTTTTTCGCGACCGATGGGATCTCGTGGTACATGTTGAAGATTTCGCCTTCATCCATGGCCAGCGATTCGATGCAGTACTGGTAGGCGTGGGTGTGGATCGCCTCTTCGAAGGCCTGGCGCAGGATGTACTGGCGGCATTCCGGGTTGGTGATCAGGCGGTACACGGCCAGGACCAGGTTGTTGGCAACCAGGGAGTCGGCGGTGGAGAAGAAGCCGAGGTTGCGCATTACGATGCGGCGCTCGTCGTCGGTCAGGCCTTCCGGGTTTTTCCAGAGGGCAATGTCGGCGGTCATGTTGACTTCTTGCGGCATCCAGTGGTTTGCGCAGCCGTCCAGGTATTTCTGCCAGGCCCAGTCGTACTTGAACGGCACGAGTTGGTTGAGGTCGGCGCGGCAGTTGATCATGCGCTTTTCGTCAACGGCGACACGGGCGGAGGCGCCTTCGAGTTCGGCCAGACCTTCGGCGACGTCGAGCGAGTCCAGTGCAGCTTTGGCGCGGGCCACGGCGGCGGAGTCGGCAGCGGTTACGGCGCGGGCTTCCAGGGCGGCGGCACCGCCGGCGCTGTCGAGACGGTCCATGTTGGCTTCGGTGGCGTGGCCAGCGTTAGCGCTCTTGACTGCTACTTCCGTGTCTTCTTTGTCGAATTCGTCCCAGCTCAGCATGACGTGTCGTCTCCTGCGTGAGGGCCAGTGTGCCCGTGTGAAAATGGATGGTTGGTTTTTCACACAGCCGTACTGGCCGCGTTGGATCTAAAGGAATCGTTTTTTGCAGCAGCTATACGCAGGCATCAAACAGAATTTTGTACGGGGTTCCGAGAGCCTCTGATGGGCGCAGCAAGCTTTGATCGCTTGTGCGGGGCTTCAGACTGGCTTTTCATCCCTGTAAGGGGATATTGCAGGCCCGTTTAAGGCCGCATTATAAGGAAGTTTTGCCGGCTGTGGTGCGGCGAAATGGCTTACAAATCGGTTGACGGGGACGGTTTTTCGATCGGAGTGAGGGTTTACAGGGCTTTGCACGAGGTTGGCGGGGGAAGATTTTTTTTCTTAATTTTTTGCCGCCGATTATTTTTGTTCAAGAAATAACCAAAAAAGGCTTTTTTCACTACATCTTGTGTTTAGGTGGGGTTTTCTCAGGCTCCAGACACAACTAAGCCCGACCGAAGTCGGGCTGTGAAGTCACGCTGGCGGATCAGCTCAGGCGAGCGGCACCGACGTGATCAGCACCATCGGCGGCGAGGCGGGCAGCGCCAGTGTGGTCGGCGCCGTCGGCGGCGAGTTTGCCTGCACCGACGTGATCGGCACCATCGGCAGCGAGGCGGGCGGTGCCGGTATGGTCAGAACCGTCGGAGGCGACAGCTGCTTCAGTGGTGTAAGCCGCTGAGCCGGTGCGGTCATAACCATCGGCAGCGAAGGTGTTGGCAGCCAGGACGGAGAGGGTCAGGGCGAGGATCAGTTGGGTTTTCATGGTCGTTGCTCCAGTTTCGTAAGCGTTGTTTGTGTTGGGTTGCAGTTGATAATACGCCGACTCATTCGATTAAAAAGCGCAAATAAATGCTTAAAGTAATCGAATTAATCGATCATTAAGGTTCGGCACTGCATCTGTCTGATTGCGGCAGGTGGGTCGAACCTTTTGGAGGGGAGGGGAGGGGTGAAGCGGGAGATCAGCCGTTGGAGCAACCGTTGCCCATCATGCTGTATCGCAGGATGTGCCGTTGGCCTTGGGAGTCTTCGTATTCCATTTTCATCGGCACTACTTCACACACGTTAGGCGCTTCGCTCATGGAGATCACTTTGGCGATGTCCAGGTGGGTGGAGTAGGTGTATTCCTCTATGGCCGGTTGTTGCTGCGCGACATCAGTCGGGACCTCGTTGGCCATGGCGGTTGCGCACAGGCTGCTGAGGGCCAGAACTAATAAAGCTTTCATTTCGGATTTACCTTTTGGAGGTCGAAAGGGGGCACGCAATCTTTTTGGGATTGCGTGTGGAGCTTCGGTATCAGGGGTTTTGATTAACTGCCTTCGTGGGGGCTGCAACGTGGTTAATCAGGTTGCCTTGTTGGCGAAGTGGATTTTAGGGGTGAGTGCTTCAGGCATATAGCCGTGGTTTTGATAAACACTTTTGACAGATCCTGTAACAATCCCTGAATAGCCTCTTCTTTTGTAGGAGCGAGCGTGCTCGCGATGAGCCAGAGAGAACTGTGGGGTGTCAGATTGGGCGCGTTATCGTTGATGACCATCGCGAGCAGGCTCGCTCCTACAGGTACCGCGGTGTTAGAGGGTTTGAGGGCTTATCAGGGCAATTTGTAGGGACTTGTTACTACCATCGTCGAATGGTTCTATAGGGCTGGCCCGGCTACAACTGGGCCATACAAAAACAACTATTCCACCGAGGTAAGAAAGATGAGTGCGGCTTCCCTGTATCCCGTTCGTCCCGAGGTTCTGGCTAACACGCTGACCGACGAGGCGACCTACAAGGCGATGTACCAGCAGTCGGTCGTCAACCCCGACGGCTTCTGGCGCGAGCAAGCCAAGCGCCTCGACTGGATCAAGCCTTTCACCACGGTGAAGCAGACGTCCTTCGACGATCACCATGTCGACATCAAATGGTTCGCTGATGGCACCCTGAACGTTTCCTACAACTGCCTCGACCGTCATCTGGCCGAGCGCGGCGATCAAGTGGCAATCATCTGGGAGGGCGACGACCCTTCCGAAAGCCGCAACATCACCTACCGCGAACTGCACGAACAAGTGTGCAAGTTCGCCAACGCCCTGCGTGGTCAGGACGTACACCGCGGCGACGTGGTGACTATCTATATGCCGATGATCCCCGAAGCCGTGGTCGCCATGCTGGCCTGTACCCGGATCGGCGCGATTCACTCGGTGGTGTTCGGCGGTTTCTCGCCGGAAGCCCTGGCCGGTCGCATCATCGACTGCAAATCCAAAGTGGTGATCACCGCTGACGAAGGCATTCGTGCCGGCAAGAAGATCCCGCTCAAGGCCAACGTCGACGACGCGCTGACCAACCCGGAAACCAGCAGCATCCAGAAAGTCATTGTGTGCCAGCGCACCGGTGGCGAAATCAAGTGGAACCAGCATCGCGACATCTGGTTCGAAGACCTGATGAAGGTGGCGGGCACCGTGTGTGCGCCGAAAGAGATGGGCGCCGAAGAAGCGCTGTTCATCCTTTATACCTCGGGCTCGACCGGCAAGCCGAAGGGCGTGCAGCACACCACTGGCGGCTACTTGCTGTACGCCGCCATGACCCACGAGCGCGTGTTCGACTACCGTCCGGGTGAAGTCTACTGGTGCACCGCCGACGTCGGCTGGGTCACCGGCCACAGCTACATCGTCTACGGCCCGCTGGCCAATGGCGCGACCACGCTGCTGTTCGAAGGCGTGCCGAACTATCCGGACATCACCCGGGTGGCGAAGATCGTCGACAAGCACAAGGTCAACATCCTCTACACCGCTCCGACCGCGATCCGCGCGATGATGGCTTCGGGCCAAGCCGCTGTAGAAGGCGCCGATGGCAGCAGCCTGCGCCTGTTGGGTTCGGTCGGCGAGCCGATCAACCCGGAAGCGTGGGATTGGTACTACAAGAATGTCGGCAAGTCCCGCTGCCCGATCGTCGATACCTGGTGGCAGACCGAAACCGGCGGCAACATGATGAGCCCGCTGCCGGGTGCTCATGCGCTCAAGCCGGGTTCTGCGGCGCGTCCGTTCTTCGGCGTGGTGCCGGCATTGGTGGACAACCTGGGCAACATCATCGAAGGCGAGGCCGAGGGCAACCTGGTGATTCTCGATTCGTGGCCTGGCCAGGCGCGGACGCTGTTTGGCGACCATGACCGCTTCGTTGATACCTACTTCAAGACCTTCCGCGGCATGTACTTCACCGGTGACGGTGCGCGTCGTGATGCTGATGGTTACTACTGGATCACCGGTCGCGTGGACGACGTGCTCAACGTGTCCGGCCACCGTATGGGCACCGCCGAGATCGAAAGCGCGATGGTCGCTCACCCGAAAGTCGCCGAAGCCGCCGTAGTCGGTGTGCCGCACGACATCAAGGGGCAGGGCATTTATGTCTACGTCACTCTCAAGAATGGTGAAGAGCCGAACGAGCAGCTGCGCCTGGAACTGAAAAACTGGGTGCGCAAGGAGATCGGTCCGATTGCTTCGCCGGATGTGATCCAGTGGGCGCCGGGGCTGCCGAAGACCCGTTCGGGCAAGATCATGCGGCGGATTCTGCGCAAGATCGCGACGGCTGAGTACGATGGGTTGGGCGACATTTCCACCCTGGCCGATCCGAGCGTGGTGCAGCATTTGATTGATACGCACAAGACGATGAATGTCGCGTAAGCGCTGATTCTGAGTCACTGAAAGCCCCGTCAGGTGATGAGCCTGGCGGGGCTTTTTTGTGCCTGAGGGTTTTGTGTTGCTGGGCTGGCCTCATCGCTAGCAAGCTAGCTCCTACAGGGGATTTTTTTGGGGGGGAGGTTTTTGGCGCGACACAAAACCATTGTGGGCGCTAGCCTGCTAGCGATGGCGAGCTTTTCGACACCACATCAACAACAGCCAATAATTATCGGCATCGCTCGTGGGAACATTCCTGCTGTTACCTGCGTTCTTTCAAGTTACTTAATGTGTAACCGCATCGACCCAGCACGGGGCATTGGGAAACGCCAAGCCCCGTTTCAGGGCCTCAAAACCACCGGAAAAAAATAAGACTCTACGCTGCGCTTGCCGGATTAGAAGGGTTTGCCAATAATAGGCCCGCAACTTGCTATATAGATCGGTTCACTGTCTTTTGCTCTCGCATGATTTTGCAGGGCTGTCAACGCGCTCAAACGGCTTTCTCGGTGCTTCTGTAATTAGTTGTCGCATTGAAGAAATATCGGCTTACGGCCTGTCGTTAGAATGCCGATCACTCGCTCGTCGTTGCCCGTGTTGAAATTCAACGCCCGCTTCCCAGGACGCAGCACTGTTTTGCGGTTCCACTCATTCGCATATTGGGCTGTCGCTCACTCTGCCGTTTTAGCCCTTTACCGATGGAGTTCCCAAGATGAAGAAACTCGTGCTGCTTGGCGCCCTGGCACTGTCCGTGCTGTCCCTGCCAACCTTCGCCGATGAAAAGCCTCTGAAAATCGGTATCGAAGCGGCTTACCCTCCATTCGCTTCCAAAGCACCGGACGGCAGCATCGTCGGCTTCGACTACGACATCGGCAACGCCCTGTGCGAAGAGATGAAGGTCAAGTGCGTGTGGGTCGAGCAAGAGTTCGACGGTCTGATCCCGGCGCTCAAAGTGCGCAAGATCGACGCGATCCTGTCGTCCATGTCGATCACTGAAGACCGCAAGAAGTCCGTGGACTTCACCAACAAGTACTACAACACTCCGGCACGTCTGGTCATGAAGGCCGGCACCCAGGTCAGCGATGGCCTGACCGAGCTCAAGGGCAAGAACATCGGTGTGCAGCGCGGTTCGATCCACGAGCGTTTCGCCCGCGAAGTCCTGGCCCCGCTGGGTGCCGAGATCAAGCCATACGGTTCGCAGAACGAAATTTACCTCGATGTGGCCGCCGGCCGCCTCGACGGCACCGTGGCAGACGCTACGCTTCTGGATGACGGCTTCCTGAAGACCGACGCCGGTAAAGGCTTCGCGTTCGTCGGCCCGGCATTCACCGACGTCAAATACTTCGGCGACGGCGTAGGTATCGCGGTTCGCAAGGGTGACGCGCTGAAGGACAAGATCAACACCGCGATCGTGGCCATTCGCGAGAACGGCAAGTACAAGCAAATCCAGGACAAGTACTTCGCCTTCGATATCTACGGCAAGTAACACGACACGTCCGAAATGGCGCAAGCAGCAGGATTTCTGAGGTTTGCGCCATTTTTTCATCCGAACTTTCGAGGACCTGAATCATGTTGAAAGGCTACGGGGCTGTCATCCTCGATGGCGCTTGGCTGACGCTTCAGCTCGCCTTGTCGTCCATGGTCCTGGCCATTGTTCTGGGCCTGATCGGCGTGGCTCTGCGTCTGTCGCCAGTGCGTTGGCTGGCGTGGCTGGGCGACCTCTACTCCACGGTGATCCGCGGTATTCCCGACCTGGTGTTGATCCTGCTGATTTTCTACGGTGGTCAGGACCTGTTGAACCGCGTCGCACCACTGCTGGGTTTTGACGAGTACATCGACCTGAACCCGTTGGCCGCCGGCATCGGCACCCTGGGTTTCATCTTCGGTGCGTACCTGTCGGAAACCTTCCGTGGCGCGTTCATGGCGATCCCCAAGGGGCAGGCCGAAGCCGGCATGGCGTACGGCATGAGCAGTTTTCAGGTGTTCTTCCGGGTGTTGGTGCCGCAGATGATTCGCCTGGCGATTCCGGGCTTCACCAATAACTGGCTGGTACTGACCAAGGCTACCGCGCTGATTTCGGTAGTAGGCCTGCAAGACATGATGTTCAAGGCCAAGCAGGCGGCAGACGCCACCCGCGAACCTTTCACCTTCTTCCTCGCAGTGGCGGCGATGTACCTGGTGATCACCAGTGTCTCGTTGCTGGCGTTGCGTCACCTTGAGAAGCGCTACTCGGTAGGCGTAAGGGCGGCTGATCTATGATCTTCGACTACAACGTCATTTGGGAGGCTTTGCCGCTGTACCTCGGCGGCCTGGTGACTACCCTCAAGTTGCTCGCACTGTCGCTGTTTTTCGGCCTGCTGTGCGCGTTGCCTTTGGGCTTGATGCGCGTCTCGAAAAACGCCGTCGTCAACATATCGGCCTGGCTCTACACCTACGTGATTCGCGGCACGCCGATGCTGGTGCAACTGTTCCTGATCTACTACGGTCTGGCGCAATTCGAAGCGGTACGTGAGAGCTTCCTCTGGCCGTGGCTGTCCAGCGCCACGTTCTGTGCGTGCCTGGCCTTCGCGATCAACACCAGTGCCTACACCGCCGAAATCATCGCCGGCAGCCTGCGGGCCACGCCGAACGGCGAGATCGAAGCGGCCAAGGCCATGGGCATGTCGCGCTTCAAGATGTACAAGCGCATCCTGCTGCCGTCGGCCCTGCGCCGGGCGCTGCCGCAGTACAGCAACGAAGTGATCATGATGTTGCAGACCACCAGTCTGGCGTCCATCGTGACCCTGATCGACATCACCGGTGCGGCGCGCACGGTCAACGCGCAGTACTACCTGCCGTTCGAGGCGTACATCACCGCCGGCGTTTTCTACCTGTGCCTGACCTTCACTCTGGTGAAGCTGTTCAAGCTGGCCGAGCGTCGCTGGCTGGGCTACCTGGCCCCGCGGAAGCACTGATATGGAACGCATCGATCATGCTTTGCCGTGGAGCCACCTTGGCAGCGAGCGCCAGATTTCGGTGTTCCGTTTCGGTAATGGCGAGCGCAAGGCTTATATCCAGGCGAGCCTCCACGCCGATGAACTGCCGGGCATGCGCACGGCGTTCGAGCTGAAAAAGCGTCTGGCCGAACTTGAAGCCCAAGGCTTGCTCAACGGTGTGATCGAACTGGTGCCGGTGGCAAACCCACTGGGCCTTGGTCAATTGCTTCAGGGTAATCATCAAGGGCGTTTCGAGGCGGGCAGCGGCAAGAACTTCAACCGTGATTTCGTTGAGTTGAGCGCGCCAGTGGCCGCACAACTCGATGGGCATCTGGGCGATGACCCGCACGCCAATATCCAGTTGATCCGCCAGACCATGAGCGATCATCTGGCCGCGTTGCCACCGGCGAGCAGCCAGTTGCAGGGCATGCAGCGCGTCCTGCTCAGTCACGCCTGCACCGCTGATGTCGTGCTGGATCTGCATTGCGATGCCGAGGCGGCGCTGCACATGTACGCCTTGCCGCAGCATTGGCCGCAGTGGCGCTCGCTGGCCGCGCACCTGAACGTGCGGGTCGGTTTGCTGGCGGAAGATTCTGGCGGCAGTTCGTTTGACGAAGCCTGTTCGCTGCCGTGGTTGCGTCTGTCGCGTCTGTTCCCCGATGCGCAGATTCCACTGGCGTGCCTGGCGACTACCATTGAATTAGGTGGTCAGGCCGATACCGGTCGCGCCGAGGCCCAAGCCTACGCCGAGGGCATTCTGGCGTTCCTCGCCGAGCAAGGCTTGATCAGCGGCCAATGGCCGAAACCTGCGCAAGACCCTTGCGAAGGCCTGCCGTTCGAGGGCACCGAATTGCTGTTCGCGCCGCACCCCGGTGTGGTGAGTTTCCTGCGTAAACCCGGCGAATGGGTTGAGGCGGGCGATGAGATTTTTGAAGTGATCGATCCGTTGGCGGATCGGGTCAGCACGGTGTGTGCTGGTACGTCCGGGGTGCTGTTTGCCATTGAACGGCTGCGTTATGCCCAACCCGGTTTCTGGCTGGCCAAGGTGGCGGGGCGCGAAGCGCTGCGTCACGGGCGCTTGCTCAACGACTGACTGACTGTTTTTGTGAGAACCGACCGCATGTACAAGCTTGAAGTCCAAGACCTGCATAAACGCTACGGCAGTCACGAAGTGCTCAAGGGCGTGTCCCTGAAAGCGGCGGCTGGCGATGTGATCAGCATCATCGGCTCCAGTGGCTCTGGCAAAAGTACTTTCCTGCGCTGCATCAACCTGCTGGAGCAGCCGCACGCGGGCAAGATCCTGCTCAACAACGAAGAGTTGAAGCTGGTGGCGAACAAGGACGGCGCGCTGAAGGCTGCCGACCCGAAACAGTTGCAACGCATGCGTTCGCGCCTGTCGATGGTGTTCCAGCATTTCAACCTGTGGTCGCACATGACCGCGCTGGAAAACATCATGGAAGCGCCGGTTCACGTGCTCGGTATATCGAAAGCTGAAGCGCGTGAGAAAGCCGAGCACTACCTGAACAAGGTCGGCGTGGCCCATCGCAAAGACGCTTACCCGGGCCATATGTCCGGTGGCGAACAACAGCGTGTGGCGATTGCCCGTGCGCTGGCGATGGAGCCTGAAGTGATGCTGTTCGATGAGCCGACCTCGGCCCTCGACCCGGAGCTGGTCGGCGACGTGCTGAAAGTCATGCAGGCCCTGGCTCAGGAAGGCCGGACCATGGTCGTGGTGACCCACGAAATGGGCTTCGCCCGTGAAGTGTCGAACCAGTTGGTGTTCCTGCACAAAGGTATCGTCGAAGAAAGTGGCAACCCGCGTGAAGTGCTGGTCAATCCGCAGTCCGAGCGGTTGCAGCAATTCCTGTCCGGCAGCTTGAAGTAATCAAGACTGCCGTTGCGCACCGCGATAGTGCATGCTTCGCGATTTAGAGGCCGACCCCAATCCCCTGTAGGAGCCGGCTTGCCGGCGATGGCGGTATGTCTGTGCCAGATATGCAGCCTGGCCCATCGCTATCGCCAGCAAGCCGGCACCTACAGGTTTGATCGTTGCTGGTTTTGAGATTTGCGTTCATTTACGGGCTAGCATTGGCCCATGCCTTCATCACTGTTTTTCGCTTCGGATTGCCCACAATGACTGCCCATCGAATTGGTTTCCTGATTTGGCCCAGCACCAAAGCACTGACGCTTGCGCTGGCTGAGGAGGCCTTGCGTGTTGCCCAGCGTGTGCATCCGGACGTGGTCTACGAACTGACGTTCCTGCAGGCCGAACCGCCGACCGAAGGCGCCTGGCAATTGCCCGGTGAAGCGTGGACCGGCAAGCTCGAAAACTTTCAGAAACTGTTCCTGCTCGCTGACGAGCCGCCGACCACAATGGCGCCTGCGCTCAGCAGCGCGCTCAAGCAACTGGTGCGCGCCGGTTGCGTGATTGGCGGCCTGTCGGCCGGTGTCTATCCGCTGGCGCAACTGGGTTTGCTCGATGGCTATCGTGCTGCCGTGCACTGGCGCTGGCAGGACGATTTCGCCGAGCGCTTCCCGAAAGTCATCGCCACCAGCCATCTGTTCGACTGGGACCGCGATCGCCTGACCGCGTGCGGCGGCATGTCGGTACTCGACCTGTTGCTGGCGGTGCTGGCCCGAGATCACGGCGCTGAACTGGCCGGTGCCGTGTCGGAAGAACTGGTGGTCGAGCGCATCCGCGAGGGCGGCGAACGCCAGCGCATTCCACTGCAAAACCGCCTCGGCTCCAGCCATCCGAAACTCACCCAGGCGGTGTTGCTGATGGAAGCCAATATCGAAGAGCCACTGACCACTGACGAAATCGCCCAGCACGTGTGCGTGTCCCGTCGGCAGCTGGAGCGCATCTTCAAGCAGTACCTCAACCGCGTGCCGAGCCAGTATTACCTGGAGCTGCGCCTGAACAAGGCCCGGCAAATGTTGATGCAAACCAGCAAGTCGATCATCCAGATCGGCCTGTCGTGTGGCTTCTCCTCGGGGCCGCATTTCTCCAGTGCCTACCGCAATTTCTTCGGCGCCACGCCGCGGGAAGATCGCAACCAGCGGCGCAGCAGCAGCCCGTTTGAATTGTCGTCGGTGCCTTCCGAGCGCGGCTAGCTCCAGCGCCCGTCGATCATGTGCCCTGTAGGAGACGGCTTGCCGGCGAAGGCGTCCTCAAGGGCAGTGTATGGCTCTGGGCCGCCTTCGCTGGCAAGCCAGCTCCTACAAGGGCGTCGGTTTCCCGCGGAACTGCCTATAAGCGCTCGCGACAGTTTAAACTGCGCCTTTGCGACCCTATATGTCGCATTGCCGTAAACCCGGAAAAATACGGGGTTTGCGCTATAAGAAGTTGTCGCTTGGCGGCAAGGCCGGGCTGAAAACTGTCCTTACAATCCTCACCAAGCTCGCCAGTTTCAGGCGAGTGTTTTCTCTTCAGGAGACTCCGATGTCCGTTGAGCACGCTGCGGTACAACGCGCCGATTTCGATCAGGTAATGGTTCCCAACTATGCGCCTGCCGCATTCATTCCTGTGCGTGGTGCCGGTTCCCGCGTTTGGGACCAGTCCGGCCGCGAGCTGATCGACTTCGCCGGCGGGATTGCCGTCAACGTATTGGGCCACGCGCACCCCGCGCTGGTCGGTGCCTTGACCGAACAGGCGAACAAGCTGTGGCACGTGTCCAACGTGTTCACCAATGAGCCGGCCCTGCGCCTGGCCCATAAGCTGATCGACGCCACGTTTGCCGACCGCGCCTTCTTCTGCAACTCCGGTGCCGAAGCCAACGAGGCCGCTTTCAAGCTGGCCCGTCGTGTTGCGTTCGACCGTTTCGGCAGCGAGAAGTACGAGATCATCGCCGCGCTCAACAGCTTCCACGGCCGTACTCTGTTCACCGTGAACGTCGGTGGCCAGTCGAAGTACTCCGATGGCTTCGGTCCGAAAATCACCGGCATCACCCACGTGCCCTACAACGATCTGGCTGCGCTCAAAGCCGCCATTTCCGACAAGACGTGCGCCGTGGTACTGGAGCCGATCCAGGGCGAAAGCGGTGTGATCCCTGCTGAACTCGAATACCTGCAAGGCGCTCGCGAGCTCTGCACCGCGAACAACGCGCTGCTGATCTTCGACGAAGTGCAAACCGGCATGGGCCGTACCGGTCATCTGTTTGCCTACCAGCACTACGGCGTGATCCCGGACATCCTCACCAGCGCCAAGAGCCTGGGCGGCGGTTTCCCGATCGCGGCGATGCTGACCACCGAAGACCTGGCCAAGCACCTGGTCGTCGGCACCCACGGCACCACTTACGGCGGCAACCCGCTGGCGTGCGCTGTCGCCGAAGCCGTGATCGACGTAATCAACACCCCGCAAGTGCTGGCTGGCGTCAACGCCAAGCATGACAAGTTCAAGGCGCGCCTTGAGCAGATCGGCGAGAAGTACGGCCTGTTCACCAAGGTCCGTGGCATGGGCCTGCTGATCGGTTGCGTGCTGAGCGATGCCTGGAAAGGCAAGGCCAAGGACGTCTTCAACGCCGCTGAGCAAGAAGGCCTGATGGTCCTGCAAGCCGGCCCGGACGTGGTGCGTTTCGCCCCGAGCCTGGTGGTGGAAGACGCCGATATCGATGCCGGTCTGGACCGCTTCGAACGTGCCGCTGCAAAACTGACACAAGCCTGATAGACCCTTCGACGCCTGAGCTTTCAGGCGTCGAACCGAATTTTTTATGCCGGACCAGTCCTGACGCACCACCCCTGTAGGAGCCGGCTTGCTGGCGATGAGGCCCTTAAGCCTTGCGACGATCAACCTGCCGCCATCGCCACCAAGCCGGCTCCTGCAAAGGGTGTTTCAAGTTGAACCCGGTGTTTTTTCCTATAAGAGTTTTACGATAAGGAGTGACACCATGCTGGTGATGCGCCCCGCGCAAATGGCTGATCTGGGCGAGGTACAGCGTCTGGCTGCGGACAGCCCGATTGGTGTCACTTCCTTGCCGGATGACGTTGAACGCCTGAGCGACAAGATCGCCGCGAGCGAAGCTTCGTTTGCCGCCGAAGTGAGCTTCAACGGTGAAGAGAGCTATTTCTTCGTTCTTGAAGACTCGACCACCGGCAAACTGGTGGGCTGTTCGGCCATCGTGGCCTCGGCCGGTTATTCCGAGCCGTTCTACAGTTTCCGCAACGAAACCTTCGTGCACGCCTCCCGCGAGCTGAAGATTCACAACAAGATCCACGTGCTCTCGCAGTGCCACGACCTGACCGGCAACAGCTTGTTGACCAGTTTCTACGTGCAGCGTGAGCTGGTGGGTTCGCCTTGGGCTGAACTCAATTCCCGTGGCCGCTTGCTGTTCGTCGCCAGCCATCCAGAGCGCTTTGCCGATTCGGTGGTGACCGAGATCGTCGGCTACAGCGATGAAAACGGTGACTCGCCATTCTGGGATGCCATCGGCCGCAACTTCTTCGACCTCAACTATGCCGAAGCCGAGCGTCTGTGCGGGCTCAAAAGCCGCACGTTCCTCGCCGAACTGATGCCGCATTACCCGATCTACGTGCCGTTGCTGCCGGACTCCGCGCAAGAAGCCATGGGCCAGGTACATCCGCGGGCACAGATCACCTTCGACATCCTGATGCGCGAAGGCTTCGAGACCGATCACTACATCGACATCTTCGACGGCGGCCCAACGCTGCATGCCCGCGTTTCGGGGATTCGTTCGATTGCCCAGAGCCGCGTGGTGCCGGTAAAGATCGGCGAGCCGGCCAAAGGTGTCGGCCGACAGTACCTGGTGGCCAATGCCCAGTTGCAGGATTACCGTGCGGTCATGCTCGAGCTCGACTACGCGCCGGGCAAACCCGTGATCCTGGATCTGGAAGCGGCCGAAGCCCTGGGCGTCGGCGAGGGTGCGAGCGTGCGCCTGGTAGCGGTTTAACGTCGCAATTGATGCCTAGAAAGCAGCGAAGTTTCACGGGGGGCGCAAGCGACCCGTCTGAGGAGATAGCATGATCGTTCGTCCCGTACGCAGCAGCGATTTACCCGCTCTGATCGACCTGGCCCGTAGCACCGGCACTGGCCTGACCACCTTGCCGGCCAACGAAGAACGTCTGGCCCATCGGGTCGGCTGGGCCGAGAAGACCTTCCGCGGCGAAGCCGGGCGGGGAGATGCGGATTATCTGTTCGTGCTCGAAGATGACGACGCTCGAGTGGTCGGTATTTCCGCCATCGCCGGTGCCGTTGGCCTGCGTGAGCCTTGGTACAACTTCCGGGTCGGTCTGACGGTCAGTGCTTCCCAAGAGCTGAACATCTATCGCGAAATCCCGACGCTGTTCCTGGCCAACGACCTGACCGGCAACTCCGAGTTGTGCTCGCTGTTCTTGCACGCCGATTACCGCAGTGGTCTCAACGGTCGCATGTTGTCCAAGGCGCGCATGCTGTTCATCGCCGAATTCCCGCAATTGTTCGGCAACAAGATCATTGCCGAGATGCGCGGTGTCTCTGATGAAGCCGGGCGCTCGCCGTTCTGGGAGAGCCTGGGTCGACACTTTTTCAAAATGGAATTCAGCCAGGCCGATTACCTGACCGGCGTGGGCAACAAGGCGTTCATCGCCGAACTGATGCCGAAATTCCCGCTGTACACCTGCTTCCTGTCGCCGGATGCGCGCAACGTGATCGGTCAGGTACACCCGGACACCGAACCGGCGCTGGCCATGCTCAAAAGCGAAGGCTTCAGCTATCAGGGCTACGTCGACATCTTCGACGCCGGCCCGGCCATCGAGTGCGAAACCGGCAAGATCCGCGCGGTGCGCGACAGTCAGGCACTGGTGCTGGCCGTTGGCACGCCGGGCGACGACGCAACGCCGTTCATTATCCATAACCGTAAACGCGATGACTGCCGCATCACTGCTGCACCGGCACGTCTGGCCGCGGGTACGCTGGTGGTCGACCCGCAGACCGCCAAACGTCTTCAACTGAACGCCGGCGACCAAGTGCGCGCCGTGGCGTTATCCGCTGCCCGGGAGTCGAAATAATGAAGTCGCTATACATTGCAGGTGAATGGCTGGCAGGCGGGGGCGATGCCTTCGAATCGCTGAACCCGGTGACCCAGCAAGTGCTGTGGTCCGGCACCGGCGCCACCCCTGATCAGGTTGAATCAGCGGTGCAAGCTGCACGTCAGGCGTTCCCGGACTGGGCTCGTCGGACCCTGGAAGAACGCATTTCGGTGCTGGAGGCCTTTGCCGCTGCGCTGAAAAGCCACGCTGACGAACTGGCGCACACCATCGGCGAAGAAACCGGCAAACCCCTGTGGGAAGCCGCAACCGAAGTCACCAGCATGGTCAACAAGATCGCGATCTCGGTGCAGAGCTATCGTGAACGCACCGGCGAGAAGAGCGGCCCGCTGGGCGACGCCACTGCCGTACTGCGTCACAAACCTCATGGTGTGGTGGCGGTGTTCGGGCCTTATAACTTCCCGGGCCACTTGCCTAACGGTCACATCGTGCCGGCGCTGCTGGCCGGTAACAGCGTGCTGTTCAAGCCAAGCGAACTGACACCGAAAGTCGCCGAGCTGACGGTCAAGTGCTGGATTGAGGCGGGGCTGCCGGCAGGCGTGTTGAACCTGCTGCAAGGCGCTCGCGAAACCGGTATCGCCCTGGCGGCGAACCCCGGCATCGACGGGCTGTTCTTCACCGGTTCCAGCCGCACCGGCAATCACCTGCATCAGCAATTCGCCGGTCGTCCGGACAAGATCCTCGCGCTGGAAATGGGCGGCAACAACCCGCTGGTGGTCGATCAGGTCGCCGACCTCGATGCCGCGGTGTACACCATCATTCAATCCGCGTTCATTTCTGCCGGTCAGCGTTGCACCTGTGCCCGCCGTTTGCTGGTGCCGCAAGGCGCGTGGGGCGACTCGTTGCTGGCGCGTCTGGTCGCGGTCAGCTCGACTCTCTCGGTCGGTGCTTTCGATCAGCAGCCGGCGCCGTTCATGGGCTCGGTGGTGTCCCTTGGCGCGGCGAAAGCGTTGATGGATGCGCAAGAACATCTGTTGGCCAATGGCGCTGTGGCGTTGTTGGAAATGACTCAGCCGCACGCTCAATCGGCGTTGCTGACACCGGGCATTCTGGACGTGAGCGCAGTAGCCGATCGTCCTGACGAAGAGCTGTTCGGCCCGTTGCTGCAAGTGATCCGCTACGCTGATTTTGAGGCGGCGATCACTGAAGCCAATGACACCGCTTACGGTCTCGCTGCCGGTTTGCTGTCGGATTCCGAAGCGCGTTATCAGCAGTTCTGGCTGCAGAGCCGTGCCGGGATCGTCAACTGGAACAAGCAACTGACGGGTGCCGCGAGCAGCGCGCCATTCGGCGGCGTTGGCGCCTCGGGCAACCATCGCGCCAGCGCTTACTACGCGGCGGATTATTGCGCGTACCCGGTGGCCTCGCTGGAAACGCCGAGCCTGGTGATGCCTGCCACCCTGACGCCAGGCGTGAAGATGGTGTGATGCCCATCGCTGGCAAGCCAGCTCCCACAGGTCCTGCGTCGAACACAAGATTTGTGAACACCGCTGAACCTGTAGGAGCTGGCTTGCCAGCGATCGGCCGCGAAGCGGCCGCCAATCCTTTGTTACTGATGCCTATAAAAAACAGATTCGTGGAGCCTCGCTGATGAAATCCTATGAAGTCAATTTTGACGGTCTAGTGGGGCCGACCCATAACTACGGCGGTCTGTCCTACGGCAACGTCGCCTCCCAGAGCAACAGCCAGCAGTCTTCCAACCCGAAGGAAGCCGCGCTGCAAGGCCTGGCGAAGATGAAAGCGCTGATGGAAATGGGCTTCCAGCAAGGCGTGCTGGCACCGCAAGAACGTCCGGACGTGGCAGCCCTGCGTCGCCTGGGCTTTGGCGGCACCGACGCTCAAGTCATCGAGCGCGCCGCCAAGGAAGCGATGCCGCTACTGGTCGCCAGTTGCTCGGCGTCGAGCATGTGGGTGGCCAACGCCGCCACTGTCAGCCCCAGCGCCGACACCGCGGACGGCCGCGTGCATTTCACCGCCGCCAACCTCAACTGCAAATATCACCGCAGCATCGAGCATCCGACCACCAGTCGTGTGCTGGGCGCGATGTTCGCTGATCAACAACACTTCGCGCACCACGCCGCGTTGCCGGCCGTGGCGCAGTTCGGTGATGAAGGCGCGGCCAACCACACGCGTTTCTGCCGTGAGTACGGCGAAGCCGGCGTCGAGTTCTTCGTGTTCGGTCGCAGCGCGTTCGACACCCGCTACCCGGCACCGCAGAAGTACCCGGCGCGCCAGACCCTCGAAGCGTCCCAGGCCGTTGCCCGTCTGCATGGTTTGAGCGATGACGGCGTGGTCTATGCCCAGCAGAACCCGTCGGTGATCGATCAGGGCGTGTTCCACAACGACGTGATCGCCGTGGGCAACGGTGAAGTGCTGTTCTATCACGAGGACGCGTTTCTCGAGACCGAGAAGATGCTCGCAGAATTGCAGAGTAAACTTGCCAAGGTCGGTGGGAAATTTCAGTCGGTTTGCGTACCGCGTTCCGCGGTAACCGTAGAAGACGCGGTTCGGTCCTACCTGTTCAATAGCCAGCTTCTGTCGCGTTCTGACGGCTCCATGCTGTTGATCGTGCCGGAAGAATGCCGTGGCAACGAGCGTGTCTGGCAATACTTGCAGGGTTTGACCAGCTCCGGCGGCCTTATCCGCGAAGTGAAAGTCTTCGATCTCAAGCAGAGCATGCAGAACGGTGGTGGCCCGGCTTGCTTGCGACTGCGCGTCGCACTCAACGAAACCGAACTGGCGGCGGTCAATCAAGGGGTTATCATGACCGCACCGTTGTACGGCTCGCTGACCGAATGGGTCGACAAGCACTACCGCGACCGCATGACCGAAAACGATCTGGCGGACCCGCAGTTGCTGCTTGAGTGCCGGACGGCACTGGATGAACTGACGCAAATCCTTAAACTGGGCGCGGTTTATCCATTCCAGATCAATTGATCGACGGTGCGTTGTCCGATACGACAGCGCACCGCTTCATCTCAAACGAGAGCGTAAAACATGAGCGATTCCCTGCAGCTGATCCTTGAAGACACCGACGGTACGCAACTGGAGACTTCCTGCACCCGCGTCGCGGTCCTGTGGCAAGGCAAAGAGCTGTGGATCCAGCAGGACGGCCGCGGCCAACTGTTGATCGGCGTGGACGTCGAAGAAGGCGACGCCGAATACGCAAACCTGCTGTTGCGCCCATTGGCGACTAATCTGGTAAGTCTGCAGCTGGAGATGGAACCGGCTGAACTCGGCGACGACGAGGATCACGTTCACGGCCCGGATTGCAATCACGACCACTAAGGAAGCCGCTCTATGCTCGCCCTCGGCAAACTGCTTGAACTGACCCTCGCCGGCCGCGAACCGGCGGAGAAGACTCAACTGACTGTCGAAGGCGTGCGTATGCGCTGGTTGAGCGAAGGTGCGCTGGAAGTCCGGCCACCTGAAGCTCGCGACAATGGCCTGGACCTGCTGCTGTCGGCGGGTATCCATGGCAACGAAACAGCGCCGATCGAGTTGCTTGATCGCCTGTTGCATGACATAGCCCGCGGCGACCTGAAGCCGCGCGCCCGTATTCTGTTCCTGTTTGGCAACCCGGAAGCGATTCGCAAGGGCGAGCGTTTCGTCGAGCAGGACGTCAATCGGCTGTTCAACGGCCGTCACGAACAAAGCAGCGGTTGCGAAGCCCTGCGTGCTTGTGAGCTGGAGCGGTTGGCGGCGAGTTTCTTCAGCCTGCCGGATCGCCAGCGCTTGCATTACGACCTGCACACCGCCATCCGTGGCTCAAAAATCGAGCAGTTCGCCTTGTATCCATGGAAGGAAGACCGCCAACACTCGCGCCAGGAGCTGGCTCGCCTGCGTGCTGCCGGCATGGAAGCGGTGCTGCTGCAAAACAAACCGTCCATCGTGTTCAGTTCCTACACCTACGACAAGCTCGGGGCCGAGGCATTCACCCTCGAGCTGGGCAAGGCGCGGCCGTTCGGGCAGAACGACGGGGTCAATGTGTCTCTGCTGGAAAAACGCCTCAAGCAGATCATTGAAGGTACCGAGCCGGAATTGACCGACACGGCGCTGGACGGTTTGCAGCTCTACAGCGTGGCACGGGAAATCATCAAGCACAGCGACAGCTTCCGCCTGAACCTGCCAGTGGACATCGAGAATTTTTCGGAGCTGGAAGTGGGTTATCTGTTGGCGGAAGACATCGCCAATACCCGCTGGATCATCGAGGAGGAGGGCGCCCGGATCATCTTTCCGAACCCCAAGGTGAAGAACGGCCTGCGCGCCGGCATCCTGGTCGTGCCGACCACCGACGAAAACCTGGCCTGAAACAACACGATTCACTCTGTAGGAGCGAGCATGCTCGCGATGGTCGTCAACGATAACGCTGGGAGTCTGACACCCCGTGGCGCTCTTGGGCCCATCGCGACCATGCTCGCTCCTACAGGGTTGTGTTTAGACCGCTAGTGCACGCGGCTCGATGCGGCGCAGGCTGCGAATCTTGCGCAGCGTATCCGCACAGGTCTTCGCCGCTTCCTGGCCTTTGTGCACGAAGTGATCGAAGAAGAACTTGTGATGCAGTTCTTCGCCTGCATGGAAGTGGTGCGGGGTCAGGGACACCGAGAACACAGGCACTTCGGTTTCCAGTTGCACTTGCATCAGGCCGCTGACCACCGACTGGGCGACAAACTCGTGACGGTAGATGCCGCCGTCCACCACCAGGGCTGCGGCGACGATGCCGGCATAACGACCGGTCCTGGCCAGTAGCTTGGCGTGCAATGGCATTTCAAATGCACCGCCGACTTCGAAGAAGTCGATGTCGGATTCCTGATAACCCTGGGCAATCATTTCGGCGACGAAGCCTTTGCGGCTCTGGTCAACAATATCCTTGTGCCAGCAGGCCTGGATGAACGCTACGCGCTCGCCCTGATGGTGTTTGCTTTTGCTGTCGATTGCGGTGGGTTGCATGTTCTGACTCCTGTTTGTGTGAAAAACAGGGCTTTATGAATCGAAGGGGATTTGAGGGTACGCGCATGCATGAATGCCTGCGGACGGCCCTATGGTGCCAATCCCGTTCTCTCTTCATCCGGACTATGACCGTCGGCCCCGGGATCACACCGGGTCTGCTGACCTTGTCGCCAGTCACCGCCGAAGCCATGCTGCCGCCAAGCGCTCGCGGGCTATGCGCGTTGCGCGCAATTACCGCCGGTGGGGAGTTGCGCCCCGCCCTGAGAACGTTTTTGCCGCCGAAAAGTGTGGCGGCGCAGCGTTTTTAACACATATTTCCTTTATTCGCATCGGTGCTTTTGGATGATTGTTATCGAGTATTGCGATGTATTAGCGGGCATTATCCTTATCCAAGGGTTGAATATTCATGGGGATGCCCGCAGTAATTCCTCCTGAAAGGGATTTCCCCTGCTTACCGAGGCCAGTTTCATGAGCGTTATCGATCTTCGCAGCGACACCGTTACCCAACCTTGCGCCGGCATGCTCGACGCGATGGCCAAAGCCGCCACAGGTGACGATGTGTATGGGGAGGATCCGACGGTCAATCATCTGGAGGCCGATCTGGCCCGGCGCCTGGGCTTTGCCGCCGCGTTGTTCGTGCCGACCGGCACCATGAGCAATCTGCTGGGGCTGATGGCTCATTGCGAGCGCGGTGACGAGTACATCGTCGGTCAGCAGGCTCACACCTATAAATACGAAGGTGGTGGCGCAGCGGTGCTCGGTTCGATCCAGCCGCAACCACTGGACGTGCAGGCCGACGGTTCGCTGGACCTGACGCAAGTCGCGGCCGCGATCAAACCGGATGACTTCCATTTCGCCCGCACTCGTTTACTGGCGCTGGAAAACACGATGCAGGGCAAGATTCTGCCGCTGGAGTACCTGGCCCAGGCCCGCAGGTTTACCCGCGAACATGGCCTGCAACTGCATCTGGACGGCGCGCGGCTGTATAACGCAGCAGTCGGACTGGGCGTCGATGCCCGAGAAATTACCCGGTATTTCGATTCCGTCTCGGTGTGCCTGTCCAAAGGCCTGGGCGCGCCGATCGGCTCGGTGCTCTGCGGCTCCGAGGCGTTGATCGGCAAGGCGCGCCGTTTGCGCAAAATGGTCGGTGGTGGCATGCGTCAGGCCGGGATTCTGGCGGCAGCCGGCCTGTACGCGCTGGATAATAACGTCCAGCGCCTGGCCGACGATCATGCCAATGCACAATTGCTGGCAGAAGGCCTGCGCACGGCGGGTTTCGAGGTCGAGCCGGTGCAGACGAACATGGTTTACGTGGCGATGGGCACCAAGGCCGAGGCGATCAAGGCATTTGCCGGCGAGCGCGGCATCAAGCTCAGTGCTGCCGCTCGTCTGCGCATGGTCACCCACATGGACGTCAGCCGTGAGCAAATCGAGCAGGTCGTCGCGACATTCGTCGACTTTTCCTGCAAGTGATAGGGTTAGCGGTCCAATTGACCGTTTCTATCGTATAAACACGCTGTACCGCGCGCGCAGGGCCGATATAATGCGGCCCTTTGCCGTCGTTTCGTCTGATGACGTTTCGAACAGGCCTTTGGCCGCAGCCTCCGTGGAAGAACCTAATGAAAAGCGCAGAAATCCGTGAAGCCTTCCTTCGCTTCTTCGAAGAGCAAGGCCACACCCGTGTCGCCTCCAGCTCTTTGATTCCGGGCAACGACCCAACCCTGCTGTTCACTAACGCGGGGATGAACCAGTTCAAGGACTGCTTCCTGGGCCAGGAAAAGCGCGCGTACACCCGCGCCACCAGCAGCCAGAAGTGCGTACGCGCCGGCGGCAAGAACAGCGACCTGGAAAACGTCGGTTATACCGCTCGTCACCACACCTTTTTCGAGATGCTGGGTAACTTCAGCTTCGGCGATTACTTCAAGCGTGATGCCATCACCTACGCCTGGACCTTCCTGACCGGCGTGCTGGAGCTGCCAAAGGAAAAGCTCTGGGTGACCGTCTACGCCTCCGACGACGAAGCCTATGACATCTGGACCCAGGACATCGGCGTCCCGGTCGAGCGCATGATCCGCATCGGCGACAACAAAGGCGCGCCTTACGCGTCCGACAACTTCTGGACCATGGGCGATACCGGCCCGTGCGGCCCATGCACCGAAATTTTCTACGATCACGGCGACCACATCTGGGGCGGCCCGCCGGGCTCGCCGGAAGAAGACGGCGACCGCTACATCGAGATCTGGAACAACGTGTTCATGCAGTTCAACCGCACCGCCGATGGCGTGTTGCATCCGTTGCCAGCGCCGTCGGTCGACACCGGCATGGGCCTGGAGCGAATCAGCGCGGTGATGCAGCACGTCAATTCCAACTACGAAATCGACCTGTTCAAGAACCTGCTGAGCGCGTCGGCCGAAGCGATCGGCTGTGAAAATGGCGATCAGTCTTCGCTGAAAGTGGTTTCCGACCACATCCGTTCGTGCGGCTTCCTGATCGCCGACGGCGTGCTGCCGTCCAACGAAGGTCGTGGTTACGTGCTGCGCCGGATCATCCGTCGCGCTTGCCGTCACGGTAACAAGCTGGGTGCCACCGGCAGCTTCTTCTACAAGATCGTCGCGGCGCTGGTCGCCGAGATGGGCGAAGCCTTCCCGGAACTGAAAGCGCAGCAGAGCAACATCGAGCGCGTCCTCAAGGCTGAAGAAGAGCAGTTTTCCAAGACTCTGGAGCACGGCCTGAAGATTCTCGAGCAGGATCTGCTGGAGCTCAAAGGCACCGTGGTACCGGGCGACGTGGTGTTCAAGCTGTATGACACCTACGGTTTCCCGATGGACCTGACCGCCGACATCGCCCGTGAGCGCGAGCTGACCATCGACGAAGCCGGTTTCGAGCGCGAGATGGAAGCCCAGCGCGTGCGAGCGCGTTCGGCCAGCTCGTTCGGCCTGGACTACAACACCCTGGTCAAGGTTGACGTGGCCACCGAGTTCACTGGCTATACCGATACCAGTGGTTCGGCAAAAATCGTCGCCCTGTACAAAAACGGCCAGTCGGTCGATGTACTGAGTGAAGGTGACGAGGGCGTAATCGTTCTCAACAAGACGCCGTTCTACGCCGAGTCCGGTGGCCAGGTGGGCGACTGCGGTTACCTGCAGGCCGGCAATGCTCGTTTCGACGTGCGCGACACCACCAAGACCGGTGGCGCATTCCTGCACCACGGCGTGCTGGCTTCGGGCAGCCTGATCGTTGGCGCGCCAGTGGAAACCCACGTCGATTCTGACGTGCGTCACGCCACTTCGCTGAACCACTCGGCCACGCATTTGCTGCACGCAGCATTGCGCAAAGTACTGGGCGATCACGTGCAGCAGAAAGGTTCGTTGGTCGACAGTCAGCGCCTGCGCTTCGACTTCAGCCACTTCGAAGCGATCAAGCCTGAACAGATCAAAGCGCTGGAAGACATCGTCAACGCCGAGATTCGCAAGAACTCCGCCGTTGAAACCGAAGAAACCGATATCGAAACCGCCAAGCAAAAAGGCGCCATGGCGCTGTTCGGCGAGAAGTACGGCGACAACGTGCGCGTGTTGAGCATGGGCGGTGATTTCTCCGTCGAGCTGTGTGGCGGCATCCACGCCAACCGTACCGGCGACATCGGCCTGCTGAAAATCATCAGCGAAGGTGGTGTGGCTTCGGGCGTGCGTCGTATCGAAGCGGTCACCGGCGCAGCTGCGCTGGCGTACTTGAACGCGGCCGAAGAACAACTCAAGGAAGCGGCCAGCCTGGTCAAGGGCAGCCGCGACAACCTGATCGACAAGTTGTCGGCTGTGCTGGAGCGCAACCGTCTGCTGGAAAAGCAACTCGAGCAGTTGCAAGCCAAGGCAGCCAGCGCGGCGGGCGACGATCTGTCGGCGCAGGCACAGGACGTCAAAGGCGTGAAAGTGCTGGCCGTGCGTCTGGACGGTCAGGATGGCAAGGCGCTGCTGGCGCTGGTCGATCAACTGAAAAACAAACTCGGTCGCGCAGTGATCCTGCTCGGCAGTGTCCATGAGGAAAAGGTCGTTCTGGTTGCAGGCGTAACCAAAGACCTGACTGGCCAACTCAAAGCCGGTGATTTGATGAAGCAAGCCGCTGCGGCAGTGGGCGGGAAGGGCGGTGGTCGTCCAGACATGGCGCAAGGCGGCGGTACCGACGCTGGCGCACTGGATGGGGCACTGGCTCTGACTGTTCCGTTTGTAGAGCAGGGTTTATAAGGCAATGCCTCCGGTCTGCAGTCTAGTGGCGGGCCGGAACGCTGTTTTGAGTGATTATTTGGGCGCCCTTCATGGGCAGAGGCGGCTTTGAAATGGCTTTGATCGTACAGAAATTTGGAGGCACCTCGGTCGGTACTGTCGAGAGAATCGAGCAGGTCGCCGACAAGGTTAAGAAATTCCGCGATGCCGGCGATGACCTGGTGGTTGTGCTGTCTGCAATGAGCGGCGAAACCAACCGTCTGATCGATCTGGCCAAGCAAATCAGTGGCGAAGATCAACCGGTTCCCCGTGAACTGGACGTGATCGTTTCCACCGGTGAGCAGGTGACGATTGCCCTGTTGGCCATGGCGCTGATCAAGCGTGGTGTGCCGGCGGTTTCCTACACCGGCAACCAGGTGCGGATCCTGACGGACAGCGCGCACAATAAAGCGCGTATCTTGCAGATTGATGACCAGAAGATTCGTGGTGACCTGAAGGCCGGTCGCGTGGTGGTTGTCGCCGGTTTCCAGGGCGTCGATGAGCACGGCAACATCACCACTCTCGGTCGTGGTGGTTCCGACACCACCGGCGTAGCGCTGGCGGCAGCCCTGAAGGCTGACGAGTGCCAGATCTACACCGACGTCGACGGTGTCTACACCACTGACCCGCGTGTGGTCTCCGTGGCGCAGCGTCTGGACAAGATCACCTTCGAAGAGATGCTGGAAATGGCCAGCCTCGGTTCCAAGGTGTTGCAGATCCGCGCGGTCGAGTTCGCCGGCAAGTACAACGTTCCGCTGCGCGTATTGCACAGCTTCAAGGAGGGTCCGGGCACCCTCATTACTATTGATGAAGAGGAAACCATGGAACAGCCGATCATTTCCGGTATCGCTTTCAACCGCGATGAAGCCAAGCTGACCATCCGTGGCGTGCCAGACATCCCGGGCGTTGCCTTCAAGATTCTCGGCCCGATCAGTGCCGCGAACATCGAAGTCGACATGATCGTGCAGAACGTTGCGCACGATAACACCACCGACTTCACCTTCACTGTGCACCGCAACGACTACCAGGCCGCGCAAGCGGTGCTGGAAAAGACCGCTGCCGAGCTGGGTGCCCGCGAAGTGGTTGGTGACACCAAGATCGCCAAGGTGTCGATCGTCGGCGTTGGCATGCGCTCTCACGCAGGCGTGGCCAGCCGCATGTTCGAATCCCTGGCCAAGGAAAGCATCAATATCCAGATGATCTCGACTTCGGAAATCAAGGTTTCCGTAGTGATCGAAGAGAAGTACCTGGAACTGGCTGTGCGCGCTCTGCACACGGCTTTCGAACTGGACGCACCGGCCCGACAGGGCGAGTAATGCGTTTGCCAGAGGGCGCGGTCTGACCGCGCCCTTTGTTTTTTGAATGGCGTGACCCCGAGCCTGTTCTTTTGCTCGCGCTGGTCAATACTCAGGCATGTAGGGCTGCGACCGCTCCGGTTGTGGGTCGAGTGCCTTTTTTTTGCAGACTGTTGTCCCTGAAATGAATTGCGTGAGGAGAAAGGTATGCTGATTCTGACTCGTCGGTGCGCAGAAAGCCTGATTATCGGTGATGGCGAAATCACCGTGACCGTGCTCGGCGTCAAAGGAAATCAAGTGCGCATCGGCGTCAACGCCCCTAAAGAGGTGGCGGTTCACCGGGAAGAAATTTACCTGCGTATCAAGAAAGAGAAGGACGAAGAACCAAGCCATTAATTTTTATCGTTTTTTATGTTTGCAAACGGGGAAGAAGCTGGTTAATATACGCCCCGTGTTGCGGAGAGCTGGCCGAGTGGCCGAAGGCGCTCCCCTGCTAAGGGAGTACACCTCAAAAGGGTGTCGGGGGTTCGAATCCCCCGTTCTCCGCCATTATTTGCGTAGTACGTTGTAATCTGGCTTTTTCGGTAAGTTGTTGAAATTACTAGAAAAAGTGTTTGACATAGAGATTAGACGGCCTATAATGCGCGGCAACAAATGCACTCGTAGCTCAGCTGGATAGAGTACTCGGCTACGAACCGAGCGGTCACAGGTTCGAATCCTGTCGAGTGCACCATTTAAGAGTTATTTATAGTAATGTAAGTAACTTGGCTTCAACCAGTTGTGATCTGGTCTAAAAACACAAACTGCACTCGTAGCTCAGCTGGATAGAGTACTCGGCTACGAACCGAGCGGTCACAGGTTCGAATCCTGTCGAGTGCACCATACAACAGAAAGCCCGCTTTTAAAGCGGGCTTTTTGCCGTCTGGGATTTGGCTTTTCCCTTTGTGCATCCCCTCTCGTCAAACTCAATGTGTGCGCTGCGGCCTCGCTGTGTGTCGTAGCGGTAACTCGTGGCCGAATTTCGAATACTGATCCTATCCGGCTTGCCGAGTGCGCTTTCGACATCCTGGCGGCTCATGCCGGCGACCACGCGCTGATTGATGATTGCCTCGCGGCGCTGCCTGGCATTGAGCAAGTTTCCACATTTGTCCTCCTGCTGGCCGACCACGACCGGTTCTCTCCTCGTGGATTTCATACCTGGTGTGTCGCGCATTTCGGATTCCGGCATGAGAGTCATGATGCTTCCAGGTTGAAAGGTACGAATGTGGTGTATCGAAACGCGTTCTCCCGCCTCGCAACTCAATGTCGTGAAGGTGATCCGGCCATCGCCTGCCTCGCAGCGGTTAACGGTGGCAGCGAGCACCGGGGGCGGCAGGTTGAGCAGGGCGAGCAGTAAAAAGTACGGCGCATTCGATCGCATTGATCGTCCTCCTGGACGTGCTGTCAGAAGGGTAGCCGGAACAAATTTCGAGGGCGGTGTGTTTTCTTTTCAGAATGAGTCGTCGCACTTTCATGGGTCAGGACAGTGCTCAAGTTTGTTTCGCAAGCGCTTGTTTCAGCCGCGATTTTTTAACGTTTTAAACCGTCAGGCGGTGTATCATTGCGCCCGTCAGCCCCGCCGGGGCTTTTGGATTTTTTCCATGGACTTACCCAGTAGTTACTCAGCACCCCGTTTTTCCAATCATGAATTGACTGATTGATCCTTCCGGCGCGCCCCGCTGCTGGGAGTGGAGTTCGCCTATGTCTGAAGTTGAAGTAAAGAAAACGCAGGAAAGCTTGCAGGACCGCCTGGCTCAGGTGGTTGAATTGCTGCAGCGCCAGCGAGTTGTCGAAGACCTGACTCATCGCCAGGAAGGTCCGCATCACGATCGGATCGAGAACCTGGTTCATCGGCAAAACCTCGTCGAGTTACAACGCAAGCTCGATGATTTGCACTCCGCCGACGTCGCTTACATCCTTGAAGCCTTGCCTCTGGACGACCGTCTGACGCTTTGGCAACTGGTCAAGGCTGATCGCGACGGCGACATCCTTCTTGAAGTATCAGATTCGGTTCGTGAAACCCTGATCGCCGACATGGACGATCACGAGCTCCTGGCTGCAGCCAAGGACATGGATGCCGACGAACTCGCTGACCTGGCCTCCGAGCTGCCGCGAGACGTCGTCCATGAACTGATGGAGACTCTGGACCTGCAGCAACGCGAGCGGGTGCGCTCAGCGCTGTCCTATGACGAGGAGCAAGTCGGCGCACTGATGGACTTCGAGATGGTGACGATTCGCGAGGATGTCAGCCTTGAAGTGGTCCTGCGTTACCTTCGCCGTCTCAAGGAGCTTCCGGGGCATACCGACAAGCTGTTTGTGGTCGATTACGACGGCGTCCTCAAGGGTGTGTTGCCGATCAAGCGTTTGCTGGTCAACGACCCGGACAAACAGGTTTCCGAAGTGATGGCGAGCGATCCGGTGAGTTTCCACCCGGACGAAGACGCTTACGATGCTGCGCAGGCGTTCGAGCGTTATGACTTGATTTCCGCTCCCGTGGTCGACAAGAACGGCAAGCTGATCGGCCGTCTGACCATTGACGAAATGGTCGACCTTATCCGTGAAGAGAGTGAAAACGAAGTCCTCAACATGGCGGGTCTGCGCGAAGAGGAAGATATCTTCGCATCGGTCTGGAAGTCTTTGCGTAACCGCTGGGCCTGGCTGGCGATCAACCTGATTACCGCGTTTGTGGCGTCCCGAGTGATTGGGTTGTTCGAGGGCTCGATCGAAAAACTCGTGGCGCTCGCGGCATTGATGCCTATCGTGGCGGGCATTGGTGGCAACTCGGGCAACCAGACCATCACCATGATTGTTCGGGCCATGGCGCTGGATCAGGTCAGCACTGGCAATACGACACGGCTGATGCGCAAAGAGTTGGCGGTTGCCTTGATCAACGGCGTGATCTGGGGTGGGGTGATCGGGGTCGTCGCCTACCTGTTGTACGGCAGTTGGTCGCTGGGTGTGGTGATGACCGCGGCGATGATCCTCAACCTGTTGCTGGCGGCTTTGATGGGGGTCTTGATCCCGATGACGCTGGCGCGGCTTGGGCGAGATCCTGCGATGGGCGCCAGTGTGATGATTACCGCGATGACCGACAGCGGTGGTTTTTTCATCTTTTTGGGGTTGGCAACGATCTTCCTGCTCTGAGTTACCGCTCACCAAAACCCGCCGCTCGGCGGGTTTTTTGTGTGCGAATTTCAGGCAAAAAAAAGCCAGCGATCAGGCTGGCTTGGGCTTTCGGGTTGAATCAGGACGCGTCGGCGGCCATTTCGGCATCATGAGCGATCAGCGAAACAAGGGCGTTCTGCTGACGGTGTGAGAGTTGGCGAAAGCGTTGCAGCAACTCGCGCTCGTGCAGCGAGAGCTCTGGGCTGTCCAGGCGCATGCTCAGCTCTTCTCCCAAGGCGCCTTCCTGAATAAGACTCTGCTCAAGGCGTGCGATGATTTCGGAGTTCATGCTGCGATGATGATTGCGAGCCACCTCGGCAATGCGTTCACGCATTCCGTCTGGCAGACGTACGACGAACTTGTCAGCCGTACGGCTGGAATAAATTGCCTGTTTCAATGGGCGCATATATTTAACCGGTTAGTTCAGGGGAGCGGTTTTCGGGATTGGCCGCAGGATGTCTGATAAGACAAGCGCTCTGGCCAAATGTTCAACCTGAATTGATGGAGGCGTGCATCATGCCTCAAGCAAGCCGGATCCTTGGCGTCAATTCTGTGACAAATATTGAACTGGATAAAGGCGTTCTGCCAGCACCATTTGTCAAAAATGCGGACTGGTTTGAAAACTTGGACAAGCGCCTATAGCCGACCGTGCTTTTTGACCGACAAACGGCGTTTGAAGGCGTGAACAGGCAGATGCGATCACTGTTTCTTAATTATACAGAGTAGTGGCAAATGGCCGATTTACTAGGTGGCATGCAGTGAGCGAGGAAATTCAGGATGGATGGCAGTCGGTTCAGCCATCCGATAGCGGGGGGATTAACGCAAGACCGGGTCAAATTTGATCTTGCGCCCGACTATCAATGCCAGCACGAACAGCGTGGTGAAAATCCCGCAGGCCAGCAGCGGCAGGGTGAAGGACATGTCCTGGGCCATCATCAAATGGAAAAGGCCGCTCAGTAAGGCGAGGATAAAAAATCCTGCGGCTGATTTGGACATGCTGTGCTCCTCGAGGGTAGATTAAAAAACCAGACGTTCGGCAGAAGGTGCTGGCAACACGACGTTTTCCTGGCTTACGTCCTGACCGACAAACCCACGCTGATCGCTCATCACTGCCAGTTGTGGAGATTCCTGCAGTTGAAGGTAGTGCGGCATGCGTTGGGCCACCTGCGTATCAATGTGATCGGCAAAAAAATGACCACCCAGCAGTATTGTCAGCGTGATCGCATTCGATATTAAAAGGACACGGTTCATGACGCTGGCCTCATTTGTTCTGTGAGAACAGCTAAAGCAGCTCGCATGCCAGACTCTGTATGTATTTTTTTCCTTTAAAAACAATTAGATAGGTCGAGTTTTCGAAAGGCTGATGTTGCATTTTGCAATGGTGGCTTTTTGCGGTGATGCATTTTGCACGGTAGGTAACTCTTCGCTCGAAAGAGGCGCTTGCCTACACTTAAAAAGCCCTACGGACGACATGACAAAATCGTGCCTGCCCGTTAACATGCACGCCGTCCATCGCACTGTGAATCATGCGGGGGATTTGTGTCTCAGTAGCTCAATTGGATAGAGCATCCCCCTCCTAAGGGGAAGGTTGGCAGTTCTTATCTGGGGTACTCCCTAGACTCCTATTGAGATCATCTCCTTTGACTGGGAGTGGTGTAAGGAGATTGAGCTGACTCAACTCGGTTTAAGGGGGCCGGGGGCGAAATGGAAAATCGGTGAGCACTGAGCATTAAAGCTTTGTTTTTCTTGCTCTTTGCTTGAAACTGACTGAGAAAGAACCGAAGATACATGTGTTGAGTCCTCTTAGTTCAACGGATAGAACGAGCCCCTCCTAAGGGCTAGATGCAGGTTCGATTCCTGCAGGGGACATATCCTCCCGCTTTGCTTTTTCCTCTAGATTCTTTGTTGCTAAGCCCTCAAGCAATACCCCTTCCAAGACGATCGCGAAACGGTTTCGATAAGCTATCTGCTAACAGGCTTTAGCCCGATCGACTCTGCCCTTTCCAGTCTCCTTAGCTAGCAATTCTAGTGCCGTGGCTTAGCGGTGAGCACGAATACACGTTGGGGCGGAATCACAGTCATAGCTCATCACTAGGCGTTTCGAATGCTAGGTGTAAGAAAGCCCCTACGACTGCCGGTACCGATTCACCTTCGACTTAGCCCGCCCTAGCTGCTCCAGCACTTTCGCCACTCCAAAGTCAGCCCCGGATTCATCGTCCGTGGCCGGCACTTGAAGACAAAAATCAGGCAACCCGTTTTGAGTATTCTCCCATCCAATCGGCAAGCGACTTCATGTCTGTTTCGAGGTCTGCAAGCTCAGGTGGAACAGCGGGCAGATCATCTGCCTGGGAGTGCTCGTAAACTGAATATCGAGTCATCAGATCGTCGATCAGATCGCAATCCTCCTGGGTGATATTGCTCAGCTGTCTGAGGAGCCCTTTAGTCATCACCTCTCTTCTGAATCGCAGTACGACGCTGTTCAGCAGTACCACCTCTACCGCACGCTCTACGATTATCCGGAAGTCGCTGCAGACACTCTTAGCCATGAGGTCATAGCTTTCGGCGTCGCCTTCGGCTTGGTGCTTTTTGAGCTTAGGCAGAAATTCGTTCAAGAGCTTGTTAATGGCCGTTTTGGGTTTCGAGTCTCTGGCACTTTGTCCTGTCAAGATTCCGGATATCTTCTCTAAGCGTCGAAGGGTTTGAACCTCATGGACAATATTTGGGAGATCCGGGTGCTCTGCCACCTTCTTCACGGCGGCGTCCAGAAGTGTGATCAGTGACAATCTGTGAGTGAAGATTATGACTTGGCGTGTTTGTGCAAGGTCAACAAGGCGTGCGACAACTCGCTCTTCAAAATCCTGATCGAGTGATGAGATCGGGTCATCGAAGATAAAAGGGGCTACCTGGTTTGAACCGGTTATGTCCGCAAAAAAAGCTGCGAGCGCAACTATACGCGTCTCACCTTCACTGAGAATTTGCTCTGGCGGACGACTTCCTTTCGCACCTATCAGCGTCAATCCAAAAGTAGTCCGCCCTTTGCCAATGGTCTTGCTTTGGGGAGCTACAGGTAGCCGCGAACCGCCTAGTAGTTTCAGTTCTGCAGCGAAGCGAGTTTGATAACCAGCGTCTAATTCGGATTTTGCCAGCTCGTTGTTCTTTGTTGTGAGCGAGTTGGTGGCCGCGAGCTTTATTGCTTTCCCATACTGTTCAACGGCTATCAGTCGATCCCGCTCCGTCAGTACTGATTGTTTATTCTGAGCCAGCCACTGTATCCCCTTCAGCTTCCGTACTCGTTCTTCCATTTGCTGCCTTTTACCGTCTTGCAGCAGTTCGTTCAGCGATTTCTCTTCCGTCTCAAGCGTCTGTGACTGATCAGTTAGTGCCTGATTCACAGGCGCCCAATCAAAAGCTGCAACCTTTTCAATCTGATCTGCCTTATCTAAGTCTGCACGTCTTTTAACTAATGCCGTGTGTAAATCAATGGCGTGCTGCTGGTCTATTTTGAGCAGCGACATGTGAGCTAGCCAGTCCTGCTCTGTCGGTGAGTGGGGGAGTGCGCGGAGCAATCCTTTTAATTTGTCTTCTGCATCTTTGGCCGCACGTTCGAGGCCTTCGGTGACAAAACTTTCGAAATGTCGCAATCGATCAGCCGAATCGTCCTTGAGTTCCTGTTGGCAGAGCACGCATCGCGACTCGTGACCAACTACGGGGAATTCGTTTCCAGGATAGGCATGGCTTTGGGAAAAAAGCCGGGCCTGTGCCCAAAGTTGCTGCCATATGGGTTCACCCACGCCGTCGAGAGGAGCTTCTGCGAACAGTTGCTGAGCTGACTGTTGGGCAGCCTGACGTTTGAGTTTTGCATCTGAGTGGGCATTAACGATGGCTTGGGCAGCACCATCGGAAAGCTTCTCCTTGAGCGAACTCATCGCCAATTGCACGTTAGCCAGGCCCTGCTTCTCCTTGGTGATCTCGCCCAGTCGTCCAACGACGTCTTTTTGAGCTAAAGCGCCTTCGAGGCCGATTCGTTCTGCATCATTTTCCTCTGTGTACAGACATGCTTTGTCGATGGTTGTTGTGATTGTTGCCGGCTTCAGCGCAGCAAGCCATTTGCTTTCTTCGGTAATTCCCAAATCCAATGGAAATTGAGGTAACGAACTCAATAAGGCGTTCTTCGCCGATCCTAGGTGCTGGCTAACCCTATCTGATATTGCGATCAATGCCGCAACGAACTTCATCTGGCTAGGTTCGTAGCTTGCCTCGTTTTTGCCCATGTACTGTGTGGCTGTTCTTGAGTCAAAGATCTGAGCATGGCGAAGCTTTGGATGAGCGCCGTCGGCGAGTGTCCATTCGATTTTTCCAGCTTGGCCACCAATAGAAAGCTGGAATTGAGCCCGGCAAGGCACCGGCTCTTCGACGAACACGTTGGGGTGAATTTCGTCTTTCGATCTGGAGCCGCAAGCTTGTTTTAGAAGTCGTGCGTAGCCGCTCTTGCCTGAGCCATTCTGGCCATAGAACACCGTTATGTTCCCGGCCCCGAATGAAAGCGCGGCTCCTGCTTTGACGGCATGAATCGCCCCGGGTTTCGTAGACACCTCTTTGCCTTAAACTGAGGCCAATTAGGAGGTGCCATGAGCAACCCGCGTTACCCCGAAGAATTCAAAATCCAAGCGGTCAATCAAGTGACCGAAAAGAAGCTGCCTGTCGCTGATGTAGCGGCCCGTCTTGGCGTGTCGACGCATAGCCTCTACGCCTGGATAAAGCGCTACAGCAAACCTCAAGAAGAACGGCAGCAGGACGATGATCAGCACGCTGAACTGCGTCGTCTGCGAGCAGAACTCAAGCGGGTTACTGAAGAGCGAGACATCTTAAAAAAGGCCGCCGCGTACTTTGCCAAGGAGTGCGGTTGAAGTACGCCTTTATCAAGCAGCGAGCAGATGACTATTCCATACGACGGCTTTGCCTGACGCTGAAAGTCCACCCCAGTGGGTATTACGCCTGGTTGTCTGAGCCGCAATCTGCACGCGCCAAAGACGACCAACGACTGCTGGGTTTGATCAAGCATTCATGGCTGGAAAGTGGCGGCGTTTATGGCTATCGCAAAATCCATGACGATCTGCGCGAGGTCGGTGAAGACTGTGGTCGCCATCGTGTAGCGAGGCTGATGCGTCTTGAAGGTCTGCGCTCTCAGACAGGGTATCGACGTCGCCCTGGAAAGTACGGCGGTAAGCCAGCGGTCGCCTCACCCAATTTGCTGAAGCGCCAGTTCGATGTCGTGGAACCCAACAAGGTTTGGGTCACCGACATCACCTACATTCGTACATATGAAGGCTGGTTGTACTTGGCTGTGGTGCTGGATCTGTTTTCTCGTCAGGTTGTAGGCTGGTCAATGAAGTCTCAGATGACCAGTGATTTGGCTATTGATGCGTTATTGATGGCGGTTTGGAGGCGTAAACCGAAACAAGAGGTAATGGTTCATAGCGACCAAGGTAGCCAGTACAGCAGCTCCGATTGGCGCAGCTTTTTGAAGGCGAACAATTTGGTTGCCAGCATGAGTCGCCGAGGCAACTGTCATGATAATGCCGTGGCCGAGAGCTTTTTCCAGCTTCTGAAACGGGAACGGATCAAGCGGAAAATTTACACCACGCGGGAAGATGCTCGTAGTGATGTGTTCGATTACATCGAGATGTTCTACAACGCAAAACGTCGTCATGGTTTCAACAATCAGCTGTCGCCGGTAGAGTTTGAAAAGCGTTACGCAATGAGCTTGCAAGGTGTCTAGAGAATCCGGGGCGATTCAGTCCAGTTCCGGAGTCCATCCTCAGAAGGCACCACCCAGGTCACCGTAAAAAATTCGGCATGCTGTTCCCATTTCAATGGGTGGCCACCCAGTCGCGAGATGCCTTGAACAGATAGTGGGTCTATAGGTGAATGGCAGAGCTTTTCCACAAGCGATTTGCATTCAAACGGATCACCGATGAATGCCAAGTGATAAACATGCGCGGGTTCCTCAAAGTAGAGAGAAGGTCGAGCGTGCAATTCGTTATGGAGGGACTGTCTTTGACAATGCATGAAGGGCTCGGATTGTGAGTGATCTGACACGTTTTCATAGTGGGAGCGTTAGGGTGATTCGCCCTATACATAGGCATTGCTCAGCGGGATCCGTGCCGCTCAAGATGCCGCGCCGATAGAGTTAAGGTGATCGAGAAGCCTCGGTTCTCGCTGACAGAAGCTGGTTCACCATGCCATTGATGAGACTCACAAGTGTTGGCTCTGGCAGATTGCGATGCTGCTTCAGCGTTACTGTGCAGCTAGTTAATCCGAGAATCCCGCAGGCAATGACTTCGGCATCAATGCGCTGAAAAATGCCTTCTTTCATCCCTCTCTTCAAAATGCATTCGAGCTCACGGGTATACACCTGCTCCTGTTCCAAAACGCGCTTCTGCTGGACAGGATCTAGATGACAAGCTTCCATCTTGAGCAGGCGCTCCTCTGGTTCGCTGTGGAGATGTCTTTGCACGTTGAAGCGAATGAATGCTTCCAGCCTTGGACGCGTTGACCGGTGCTTCGATTTTTCCCTACGCCATGATGCCAGTCGCTTCTGGTGAAGATGCTCCATTACTTCCTCAAGCAAATCCTGTTTGCTTGGAAAGTGGTAGTAGAGACTCCCAGCGTGAAGCCCAACTGTTTTCGCAAGGCCGCGCATGGACATTCCAGAAAAGCCTTGATCGGTGATCAGTTGGCAAGCCGAGTCCACGATGTGCTGGCCGATGGTATCTGCGCAGGGCGCATGGGCGGTGCCAATAGCGGTATTCATGTTCAAGTCGATCCATGTTGCTGGGGCGATTCGTGTTTGGCGCAGTTTGGATCTCGGACAAGAGCCAGTGCGACGCAATTTTGTGCTGAAATCCGTTTTTAATTAGTGCATTGCTGCACAGTTTTTTATGCGTCCCTAAATGTGCTGAGATGAATATAGAATTTTATCTTATGCCAAGTAAATAGGGGGTTTACAGTGGATCCACGAAAGGATACAAAGTCACCATCAATCCAGCAGGTGGCTACAAATGACTCAGCAAAATGTGCAGAAATTCGATGTTGCTATCATCGGTGGCGGCATCATCGGCTCCAGTGTTGCGTACCATATCCTCAAGGCTTCGCCTGGTACGTCGGTGTGCGTGATCGAGCCAGATTCAACCTATGAGTTCGCAAGTGCACTGCGTTCCTCGGGTGGTTGCCGAGTTCAATTCACCGGTACTGAGAACATCGAGATGTCGCTCTACAGCATTGAGCGCATCAAAAATTTCGAGCACGAGATGGAGTCGAAGGGGCGTCCGGCTCCTGTAGATTGGGTTGAGGGCGGATATCTTTTTGTTGTCGAGCCCGAACACGTCGCCGCGATCGAGCGCAATGTGCGCAAGCAGCAAGAGCACGGATGCGTGGTGGAGCTCCTTGACGCAGCGGGACTCAAGAATCGCTTCCCATCTATCAACAGTGATGACTTAGGCGTAGGCGCATTTACGCCCCATGATGGCTGGTGCGATCCGAACGGCCTGCTCTGGGGTTATCGCCGCAAGGCTGTAGAGCTGGGAGCGGTCTACATAAAGGATAAATTCGTCGATGCGGTGGTGAGCACCCACAAGGCGCAGACAGCTGTTCTGGAGTCTGGGTTGCGCATCGATGCTGAGGCCTTCATCAACGCCGGCGGAGCCTGGTCAGGACTGATTGCCGAGAAATTTGGCATGCAACTGCCGATTGTCCCCATGCGTCGATTCGAGCACTACTTCACGCCTGCTACCCCGATGGAGCGGCTGCCGTACGTCAAAGACCTTTCGCGTTTGGCATTCCGCTCCGAAGGGGAGGGTTTTTCTGGTGGGCTGGTCAACGGTGCAGAGCCACGTGGTTTCAATTTCGAAGTTGATCACGATTACTGGGAGCAGGTGGTTTGGCCGGCCGTCGCGCACCGCTTCCCTGCATTGGAAGCTGCTAAATGCCATCGCACTTGGTCGGGCCTGTATGAGGTCAACGAGCTGGATGGCAACGCGGTAATTGGTCGCTGGAACTCCAAACTACCTAACCTCTACACAGTTGCAGGTTTCTCTGGGCACGGAATGATGCATGCACCCGCAGCGGGCCGAGCGATCGCCGAGCTACTACTCCAAGGTTCGTACCAGTCCTTGGATCTGACTCGCCTGGGTTATGAGCGAGTGGAGGCAAATGCGCCTTACGCTGAAGAAGGTATTCTCTGACTCTTCCGCAATAAACAGGATGCGGATGCTGCTGAGAGACATCACTAATTGAGTGCCGGCGTCTACCTGCCAGATGCCGGCCAGCGGCGAGGCTGATGCCGCCTCTCTGTACTACTGGGCATCTTGCCCGGGGTTGTTTCCTCACTTGCCCAACTGTTGTAGTTGGGCAATTTTTTGAAGGTGCGCATTGACTTATCTGGTTGGTGTCGCTTCGATTCCCTGTCGTTGATATCCAGCCATCTCGGATGAGCACCGCTCAGTGATTCAAGTAGCGGGCAGGCTGCCGGTTTTGTGCGGAAATGCGGGACAAGGAAAACCTTCTCGTGTCGGTGGAAACAACCAAGACGTCCCACATAAGAAAGTACCAGCAGTCCATAAGGGCAGGTCTTTACAGTGGATCCATAAAAGGATACAACGTGGATATGCCGAATTTCGAAGAGTTTTTGTGCGCAGAAAATGTGCAAAAAATCGTTATTGATCTAGCCCCATCAAGATCACCATTTTCCTGTCATTTGATAACCCAGCAAATCGTTACAGCTCTATTCAAGCGCAGAACAAGTATTCCTCAGGAGTTTCCGCCATGCAGGGGGTCTTGGGATCTCCTGAGGCTAGGGTGTTGTTCTCAACCGTCCATCAAAAAGATCTTTATATGCCCGTGCAAAGTGCTCTCGAAGAAAACAAGATCGGCTTAAGCGCCGACGCCGTCACGAACCGCCTCCGGGAAATGATATTGAGCGGGACTATCGGTATAGGCGTACAGCTTAAGCAGGTTCATTTGGCCAAGCAGTTTGGAGTGAGTCGGCTGCCAGTTCGAGAGGCGCTAAAAAGACTGGAAGCTGAGGGGCTCATCCGCCACGTAGCGCGTCAAGGTTCAGTCGTGGCGAACAAGTCAGTTGCTGACCTGATTGAAACGCTGGACATCCGGATCGCCCTAGAGAGCAGAGCACTCCAGCTGTCGATCCCAAAGCTCCAGGATTCCGACTTTAGCGCCGCTCGGGATGTGCTGCATCGATACGAAGAAAGTACATCTCCACGAGAGTGGGGTGAGCTGAACCTTGAGTTCCATTCCATTCTCTATCGTGCCTGTCAGCGTCCAACGCTGTTGAAAATGATCGCGGACACTGTCAAAGGTGTAGACCTACATCTCAAGGTGTTGCAGTCCAATTCAGTAGGGCAAAAATCCTCGCTTAGGGAGCACGCAGACATTTTGGAAGCGTGCGAAGCCCGCGATGTTGCAACCGCTATCCTCTTGTTGGAACAGCACATCGAGCACACTCAAAATGCTTTGTTGCAAATACCTGTGCTCCCAGAGCCGTTCGCATTTTGACTTAGATACATCACCACAGCTTAGAAACAGGATTACGAAATGGTCGATCTTGATTTTTTAACGGATCTCTCCTGCTCCGGAACGAATTTGTCCTTTGTCGAACAGCTCTTCGATCTCTTGCCGGATGTCCAATTTTTTATCAAGGATCACGCTGCTCGATATTTGGTGGTGAACCAGGCCATTGTCGAACATGCTGGCCTATCAGACAAAAGGGACATGATCGGCCGCACATGCGAAGAGATTTTCACCAACCCAGGCGGGAAGATTTCACAGCAGGATTTGCATGTCATCGAGACGGGAAAAGAAGTCCTGAACGCTTTGGAGATGTGCCTTTCCCTGAATAAACAGCGCAAGTGGTGTCTGAGCTCAAAATTTAAAGTGCGAGGAGCAGTGCCAGGTGGCGCGGCGTTGGTGGGGATTTCCAGGGTGCTCCCTGCGACTGAGGAGCGGCATGACAACTATAGGACGTTGAATTCATTTTTGGCGTATCTGAAAGACAACTGCAACACACCTATCCTAATCAAGGATGCTGCCAAAACGTTTAATTTTTCTTCGGATGTGCTTGAGCGTCTGACACGAGAGCTGTTCAGTCTCACGCCTAAGCAGATTTTGACCCAGCTCCGCATGGAGAGAGCCTGCACGCTGCTGGAAACGACGACTCAGAGCGTAAATGAGATTGTCGGTGACTGCGGATATGTAGACCATAGTGCATTCACACGTCAGTTCAAGGCGAGTACCCACTACACCCCTCTTCAGTATCGACATGCGGTTGCGGGTTTGCGTCGATAATGAGTGCTCCAACCTTACTAGGTTGGAGCACCTTCTAGTTAAACCTGCGCGTCAGCTACCATTTTGGTTCGCAGATAAGCGTCCAAGCCTTCCAGCCCGCTTTCATGGCCATATCCTGATTCATTGAATCCTCCGAAAGGGGTCTCTGCCTCATGTACAGACATATGGTTGATGCCCACCACGCCCGCCTCAACCGCTTGGCTGGCTCGTGCAGCAGTCGTTCCATCGCGAGTAAAGATGTACGCGGCCAATGCATATGGCAGCGCGTTCGCTCGCTGAATCACCTCTTCGAAGGTGTCGAACACGGTCAGAGGAGCGAGCGGGCCAAACGGTTCATCAACCATGATTAATGCGTCATCTGGGACGTCACGCATTACCGTTGGAGCAAAGAAGAAACCTTCGCGCTCCAGTCGGCTTCCTCCGGTGAGTACTTTGGCGCCTTTCGCTACTGCATCTGCCACCAAAGTATCCATGTTATCCAAGCGGCGTTCGGTGATCAGCGGGCCCATTACTACGCCTTGCTCCAAGCCGTTCCCAATAACCAGGCGTTTGGTACGCTCCAGAAAACCCGCTATGAATTGCTCATAGATTGAACGGTGGATAAAGAAGCGGGTAGGGGAGGTGCACACCTGCCCAGCGTTTTTGAATTTCGCTGCCACGAGTTGATCGAGAGCACGCTCCAGATTCGCGTCCTCAAATACCAATACAGGAGCGTGTCCGCCCAGTTCCATAGTGCAACGTTTCAGTGTGTCCGCAGCGAGCTTCTGCAGCGTTTTCCCTACTGGTGTGGAGCCGGTGAGTGACACTTTCTTGGGGATGGGTGAGCCAATCAGGTATTCCGAGATCGGGCCAGGGGGGCCAAATACCAGACCGATAACTCCTGCTGGAATGCCTGCGTCCTGGAAGCAACGAACGATACCCACTGCAGTACCAGGTGTTTCATTGCTTGGTTTCACGATGATGGAGCATCCCGCCGCTAGCGCGCCGGCGATCTTCAGTGCAACGTTCCCAGCGGGGAAGTTCCAAGCTGCAAACCCCAAAGCCGGCCCGACAGGTTCTTTAAGAACGCTCTGGCGAACAAGCGGGTTTCGTGCAGGAATGATTCGACCATATGCTCGTTTGCCTTCCTCGGCGTACCAGCGGATGGCATCAACACAGAACTGAACTTCACCAGCAGCTTCTTGCAACGACTTTCCGTTCTCTTGGGTGAGTACGCGGGAAATTTCTGGTTTGCGCGCTTCCAAAAGATCAGCTGCTTTGCTGAGCAGCGTCCATCGTTGGGCTGCAGTCAGCTGTTTCCATTCTTCAAACGCTCGCTGGGTAGCATTGAGAGCCCGGTCGAGGTCTTCGATGCTCGCACATGGAATGGTGGCAATTTCTTCTCCAGTGGCTGGGTTGAGCAGAGGTAGAGTTTCACCCTCGCTGCCAAGGCACCATGCTCCATCAATCAGCAATTCGATCTTTTCGTTAAACATGTGAACTCCAATGAATTTGGGTATGACGCGATGCCCGGATCAGCTTCGGTAAAACGACGCTGTTGATGGGGGAAGAGGAGTTTTGCCAGCGATGCGGTCGCTGATTTTTTCAGCAATCATCATGATCGAGGCACTGAGATTGGCTGTGACTACGCGTGGCATGATCGAGGCGTCTACAACTCGCAACTTCTGAACACCGCGCACGCGACCTTCTGAGTCAACTACAGAGTCATCATCAGAACCCATCCGGCAAGTTCCAGCGGGGTGATACGAAGTGCCGGTATTCGCGCGTATGAATGCCTCCAGATCCTTATCGGTCTGGGCGTCAGCTCCGGGTGCAAGCTCCTCTCCTCGAATTCCATCCCAGACCGGCTGCGCGATCAGCTTGCGAGCGAGGCGGATCGAATCGATCATGTCGCGCATGTCCTGTTGAGTGCTCAAATGGTTGAACACAATCAGAGGAGCGTCAGTCGGGTCTTTGGAGCGAAGAGTCACCGAGCCACGGCTTTCGGGACGAGAAAGATCAACCCAGAATTGGAATCCCGGAACGGCTACGAGCTTTCCATTGCGGACAAAGCGGGTCAGCGGTAAAAACTCGAACTGAACGTTGGGGAATTCGACGTCGTCACGGCTTCTAAGAAACGCGCCCGTCTCAAAGAAGTTGGTCGCCCCCAAGCCTTTTTTCTGCAACAGCCACTGTGCACCCATCTTCACCTTGCCAATGGGCCCAAGCTGCGAGACGAGAGAATCCTGATGGCGTGCGGCGTACTGGATGTTCACCCCAGGGTGGTTTTCCAGATTTTTGCCCACTGCAGGGAGGTGTACTTCGCTTTTGATACCAAGCTTGATGAGCTCGTCCGCGTCGCCAATGCCCGACAGCATCAGAAGCTGTGGAGAGTTAAACGCTCCCGCGCACAGAATCACTTCGCGTTTGCAACGAATTGAATGGGTTTTACCTTGATGGTCTACCTGTGCGCCAATGGCTATTTTCTTCTCGATATCAATACGGCGCACCGTAGAGTGAGTCCAGACTTCGAGGTTGGTGCGATTTTCCACTGGGTGCAGATAGCCCCTTGAGGAAGACCAGCGCACGCCGTTATATACCAGAGCCTGGGCAACATGCAGGCCCTCCTGCTTGTACCCGTTGTGGTCGTTGGTCAGCGCATATCCGGCTTGTTCACCGCAGCGCAGGAAGGTGTCGTAGAGCTTGTGCTCGGCCTTGCAGCGAGTGATCTGCATCGGGCCTTCGCCACCTCGCCATTGATCGGCGCCACCGGAGAAAGTTTCCATACGACGGAAATAGGGCAAGCAATGGGCGAAGCTCCACTCGGGGAGGCCGTTGGCAGCCCAGCCTTCGAAATCCAGCGGATTACCACGGTTGAAAATCATGGCATTGATAGACGAGCTACCACCGAGCACTTTGCCTCGCTTTTCGTCGATCAAGCGATTGTTCAGGTGCGGCTCTGGCCCGGAATCATACTGCCAGCCCAATTTCTTGCTTCCATACGCAAATGGCAAAGCTGCTGGCATATCGATGATAAGCGACTTGTCTTTTCCACCGGCTTCAATCAGCAAAACCCGTACAGACGGATCCTCGGTCAGTCGGTTAGCGACAATGCATCCAGCAGAGCCCGCGCCAATAATTATGTAATCGTATTCCACGTGAGCCTCGATCTTCATGTGACTCGGATTTGGGATAACGGCGATACTTCGATCCCGTAACCGCCTTCAGTGCTGATCATTTTATGGACTTCAGGAAATCGATCGTCTCTGGCCGTGTGGGATTGCGAATGACTTCGTCGGGAGTGCCCAGCTCATGAATGAGACCATGGCGGAAGAAGGCGACTCGATCCGAGACCTCTCGGGCAAATGCGATTTCGTGCGTTACAAGCACCATCGTCATGCCGTCTTCTGCGAGCATTCTCATCGTATCGAGTACCTCGCCCACGAGTTGAGGATCCAAGGCGGATGTGGCTTCATCGAACAGCATATAGTCGGGATTCATTGCCAGCGCACGAGCGATTGCCATGCGCTGTTGCTGGCCCCCTGAGAGTCTGGTAGGAAACACGTTAAGCTTCTCTCCCAACCCCACATGCTTGAGTTGTCGAACAGCTTCCTCCTCTGCTTCTTCACGACTTTTACCCAAAACCTTGCGTGGCGCGAGCATCACGTTTTCGAGCACCGTAAGGTGCGGAAAAGCATTCCATTGTTGAAAAACGATTCCGATTTTTCGACGCAGCAGGTTGAGGTTGGTTTTCGGGTTGTGGACATCAATGCCGTCAACCTTGATCGTGCCGGATTGAATTTTTTCCAGACCGTTGATACACATGAGGAGCGTAGATTTGCCGGAACCCGAACCACCAATGATCGAGAGCACTTCGCCTTTCTTAACATCCAGCGAAACGCCTTTGACAACTTCTAGATCCCCAAAGGATTTGCGAACTTGATGGATATTAATCATTGCTGTTCAACCTTTTTTCAACGTGAGCACCGCACCAGGCGACACCCCAACTCATGATGTAGTAGATAAGACCAACGATGCACAGCACCAACAAAGGTTCTTGTATTCGGGTAATTATCGATTGAGATGATCGCAATAGCTCATACAAGCCTAGCCAAGTTACAAGCGCTGTATCCTTCATTGCCGCCAGGGTCATATTTACCCAAGATGGAAACGCAACTCGTGCAGCAAGTGGCGCACTAATGCAACGAATTTCCTGCCAGTAAGTTAAGCCCAGTGAGCGCGCGGCACGGGTAACGTTGTATGAAACCGACTGCAGTCCGCTCCTGACGATATCTGTACAATAGGCAGTGCAATAAAGTCCCAGTGCGATACAGCCGATAGTGAAGGTTTGAAAGTGCCAGCCCAAGATGCTATTTAGCGAGTTGGCCACGACAAACTGGATTAACAATGGCACGCTTCTGAAAATATCCAGGATCCAGCCTAGTGGTAGTGTCAGTCTGGGTGCGTAATTTCGCAACCAGCCCAACACCATGCCCAAGACGGTTCCTATTAGTACCGCCCAAAATGTCAATTGTATGGTGAGCCAAGTGCCTGATAGCAATATCATCAGGTCAGAGCTTGTAAAGCTTGTGGTAAGCATGTGTCTATCCCTCGCTGGTGTTTAATAGCGGAATAAGCGCCAACCTAAAAGGCGGGCTAATCCGACCACCAACTTGCAAATGCAGTAGTACATCACGGCTGCTGTTACAAAGAGTTCAAACGTACGGAAGGTCTTGATGTTGATTTCTTGAGTTACCCCGGCGAGATCATTGTTCAGGCCTACAATAACTCCGAGGGACGTCATCAGTACGGCCCAAACCATCTGGTTAGCTATGGGGTGGAAAACAATTCGCAACAGTTGTGGTACGACGATGTGTAGATACGCTTGGGTAGCGGTAAGCCCAAGCGACCTTGCAGCTCTGACCTGAGTATCAGGTACCGCCTTCATCCCCCCTCGGAAACTTTCAGCCAGGTAGCCAGCATTGTTGAAGGTAATGCCGGCCACCAGAGCGACAAGCGATGGCACATGCAGGCCGAAGGAGCCGAGACCGAAGTACAAAATGTAGATCTGAAAAAGCGAAGGCGTATTGCGAGCAATCGATACCCAGCTCATTGCTATGCCTTTCAGGATGCGGAATGGCGATTCCCTCATAACCGTCAGCAGCAACGCAATGATGACTCCGAGTACCATTGAGATCGCAGCGATCTCAATGGTGACAAGGGCTCCGTCTAGCATAGCGGGGAGTGCTCGGCGTATCGCGCTCCATTGGATGTTGTAACTCATAACGGCCCTCGCAAATCAGATAACGGGTGACACACAATCAAAGGAGCTCGCCAGATTTGCTCGGATCCAGAACTGGGCCGCCAATCCACTTGTTCCACAACTCGGTATAACGGCCGGAGCGCGTCTGTTGATTGACGAAGAGGTTTAAGTAATTTAGGAAGCCATATTCGTCTCGTGCTACAGCCAGAGATACATAGTCGATTTGCCAAGGTGCGGCGCCAACAACTTTCAAGCCTTTAAATTTCCCAGATTTAACCGCGTCCTGAGCAACCGTATTCACAACAACTGTGGCATCGCTATGACCTTGGCTGACGGCAAGAATGTTGTCGTTCATGTTCTGGAATGACTTCAGGCTACCCTTAGGGTCGTTCCATCGTTTGATGTCTGCGGTCAAAAAATCAGTACCGTAGTTACCTTGAGGGGTGCTGACAGTGTGCCCTTTCAAATCCTCGTAGCCTTTAATCCCGGTATCTTCACGTGTAAGCACAACGTACTGGTAAGCGAAATATGGAACCGAAAAGCCAATCGATCTAGCGCGTTCCATTGTTGGTGATGTCGATGCGACAGCGACATCGGCACGGCCGGAAATGATTGATGGAATGCGGTCAGGAAATGGGACGTCAATGATCGAGGCCTTGACTCCCAAGGCGGCAGCGAGGTCTTTACAGTAATCTACGTCGAAGCCTGCCGGATTGTTTTGAGCATCGCGAAAACCTGCTTGACCATTATCCAGTGTGATTGCACAGCGAAGTGTTCCGTCCCCCACGATATCTTCCAATTTATCGGCATGTGCTGCGGATACAGAAACCAGGCTGATCGCGGTCGCGAGAGACACAATATTAAACTTGCTCATAACGTTTAGATGCCTTTGTGGGTTAAGCACTAAGTGCTACAGGATCGATAGTGATAGAGCAGAGAGCGTGCCAGTCTTCGGGGGTGGGGCAATTGGCGGCCCAAGAGCCTCGAACAATCGTCTCGTTTTCTAGGGTCACTGAGGGGAGGCGATATTCGATGCAGCCCCGTTGGGCCAAGGGTTTGCGTATCCCCACAAGTTCATGAAGAAGGTGAGAGATGACACCGTGGAATCAGAAAAAAAAATTTTCTGAAAATTGTGCAGAAAACCGTGATTTATTTATTGTGCAGAATTCCGTTTCTATCTCACGGCTTAAATCCACACTGCTACCAAAGGGAACATCGCTAAAAAGCGCTTAAGTGCACACTTTGTGGGCCTTATTTTTCGGGGTATGCAGATGGCGCACCTGGCTGGTGCAACTGATTGGAGAGAAAGTGGGGTGGTGGCAAAATTTGCACACATTTTATTTTAGAATGTGTGCAGTAATCCGCTGTGGATTTCTGGCCAAATGCGCTTTTTATCCGCGTTCGGAGTGGGGGGAGCTTTTCTGGGGGCGGGACGGTGTGGAGGGGGATTGGGGGTACAGACCCTAGCAACGGATTGCTAGGGTCTAGAGGGGATCAGTCTTGGGACAATTCCACTGATCGTTGACGAGCAGCATCGGCTGCAGTCTTCACGAGCTCGCGTAGAGAGCCCTGCTTCTCAAATACATCGATGGCTGCAGCAGTCGTTCCATTGGGAGAGGTAACGGCCTTACGCAGAGCTTCGAAGCTAGCATCTGGTTGGCATTGCAGTTTCGCAGCACCCAGCGCCGTGTGGCTCGCCAACCTCTTCGCAAGCTCTTCCGGGAGGCCCATAGCCGCGCCAGCATCAGCCAATGATTCGCTGAAGAGATGAAAATAAGCTGGGCCGCTTCCGCTGATTGCAGTAACCGCGTGGAGCTGCTCCTCTTCATCGACCCAGCAGGCAATACCGACTGCCTCGAATAACCGAGTCAGATCATGCCGGCGCTGTCCGATATCAGAGTCTGTATAGAGCCCGGTGCAGCCGGCATTTACCATTACCGGTGTATTTGGCATTGCTCGTACCACTGGAATGGCGTGACCACTCGCAGTTTTCAACGTGGCGCTAGTGACTCCAGCCATTACCGACAGCAAAATTGCGCCTTGAAGCGCTGAAGCAGGTAACGCTGAAATTGCCTGGGCAGCCATGTTGGGTTTGACCGCCACGACGACAAGATCAAACTTATGGGAAGGCAGTTGGGAGAGGTCGTTAACGATTAGCGCCTGCATACCGCTGGGTGCTCCCGGATCGTACGCAGTTACTTCATTGACAAGGCCGGTGTTCAACCAAGCCTCGCCTAATGCACTACCCATTTTTCCGTAACCTAGAAACAAGACTTTCATTCAATTGTCCTCCGATCGGTTTGGTTTTGGCTGACTTAGTCGATGGTCATCAAGCTTGCGTTTCCGCCAGCAGCTGCCGTATTCACGCTTACCGCTCGCTCGATGACCAGACGTTCAAGGGCAACCGTTGTTTCGCCTTGGGATAGTCCTTGAACTCCAACAATGGCTCCTGCACGTTTCGCAACCTGCTGGCAGATCATCCGCAACTGATCTGAATCCCCGTGGTGGAGTACTGCGTCAAAATGCACGTCGTCTTTATCCCAATCAGACACCATCTGAATTTGAGAGGTGACCTCTTTGGGAAGGCTCGTCAGAAGTCGAACGCTGGAATCGGCGTCGAGCCAAACCGTACTGCCACCCACAGCCAGAACAGCTGCTAACTGGATCAGCAAATCGCCCTGTGTCTCGGCTATGCACAGCACCCGATCGCGACCGAGGATGCTGTAGGAGTTCCGTTCTCCTGTTGGGCCAGGAAGCAGATAAGTCATCCCGCTCTGAGACTGTTCTGCGAACCGTATACAGAGGTCACGTAGCTCGATTTTTTTATTCGCTTCCGCCCAGGCTTTCAACGCTTTCAGGGGGGCGAGTTGCTTCTCTTTGGCTCGCTCATCAGGCGCTGAGGATGCGGTGCGTGTGAGAGTTTTAGTGACTGAGTCCGAGGAAGAGGTCGAAAGCAGTCGATATAGGTAGAGAGGGCCACCCGCTTTTGGGCCTGTCCCCGACAACCCCTCACCACCGAATGGCTGCACCCCGACCACTGCGCCTACGATGTTGCGGTTGACGTAAATGTTGCCTGCATGGACGTTGTCGACGACTTTGGCAATCGTCTCATCGATGCGCGTGTGTACGCCTAGTGTCAGGCCATAACCTGACGCGTTGATTTGCGCAATCAGCTGATCCAACTCTTTGCGTTTGTAGCGAACAACGTGCAGCACCGGGCCGAAGATCTCGCGCTTCAGTTCGTCGAGGCTTTCAAGTTCGATGAGGGTTGGCATGACATAAGTGCCACGCTTTACTTCGTCCTTGTCCGCGATAGCGACTTGGTAGACGGAACGGCCCTTATCACGCATGGCTTGAATGTGCTTTTCAATACCAGATTTGGCTTCTGCATCGATCACCGGGCCGATGTCTACGGACAAGCGCTCAGGGTTGCCAAGGCGACTTTCAGACATTGCGCCTCTAAGCATCTCGATTACACGGTCGGCGGAATCCTCCTGCAAGCATAGTACGCGCAACGCCGAGCAGCGCTGGCCGGCGCTGTCAAACGCTGAGGAGACCACGTCTACGACCACTTGCTCAGTCAGAGCTGAGGAGTCGACGATCATCGCGTTCTGACCGCCGGTTTCGGCTATCAGTGGGATAGGCCGTCCTTGAGAGTCCAAACGGCCGGCGATGTTACGCTGCAGAAGGCGTGCGACCTCGGTAGAACCAGTAAACATAACCCCTTTAACGCGCTCGTCGCCGACCAAGCCGGCGCCTACTGTTTCCCCGCGACCAGGGAGAAGCTGCAGCACGCCTTCTGGCACGCCAGCACCCAGGAGAATACGGACTGCCTGGGCGGCAACAAGGGGCGTCTGTTCCGCTGGCTTGGCGAGTACAGAGTTGCCGGCAGCCAATGCTGCGGCGATTTGGCCGGTGAAAATGGCCAGAGGGAAGTTCCACGGACTAATGCACACCACGGGCCCGAGAGGACGGTGGGTATCATTCGAAAGGTCTTGCCTAGCCTGCGCTGCGTAGTAACGCAAGAAGTCTACGGCTTCACGGACTTCGGCGATCGCATTGGCAAATGTTTTGCCCGCTTCGCGTACGAGCAAGCCCATCAACGGTTGAATCTTCGATTCCATTTGATCAGCCGCACGATCAAGAATTGAAGCGCGCTGACTTGGTGGAGTGGCTTGCCAGATTGGCCCTGTGATTAGCGAAGCTTCAATCGCTGTGCTGACGTCATTGAGGCATGCTTCTTGGACGTAACCAACGATATCTCGATGATCTGAAGGGTTGCGCACTGGAATCGCTGTTCCTTGAACAGTCGGGCCACCAAGCAATGGGCCAGCTACCCATTCGTTGTGAGCAGTAGCTAGCAGGGCGCTGGACAGGGAGCCGAGACGGTGCTCGTTGGCCATGTCGATGCCAGACGAGTTGGAGCGATCGCTACCGTACAGATGGCGCGGCAGAGGTATGCGCGGGTGGGGCAAGCCGAATCCCCCTTCCTGGTTGGCCATATTTTCGATGACCAGGACAGGGTCTGCGACCAGTTCTTGTATGGAGATGGAGTGGTCTGCAATGCGATTAACAAACGAAGTATTGGCACCGTTCTCCAGGAGGCGACGTACGAGGTACGCCAACAAGGTTTCGTGCGTCCCAACCGGCGCGTACACGCGACATGGGCGGTTCAGCTTGCCATCGGAAACCTTCCCAACAACCTGTTCGTACAGTGGCTCACCCATGCCATGGAGGCATTGGAATTCGTACTGACCTGGGTAGTAATTCTGTCCGGCAATATGATAAATCGCGGATAGCGTGTGCGCGTTATGAGTGGCGAACTGTGGGTAGATTGCTTCCGGCACTGAGAGCAATTTGCGTGCGCACGCGATGTAAGAAACATCGGTGTACACCTTACGTGTGTAGACCGGGTAGCCCTCAAGTCCTTCGACCTGTGCGCGTTTAATTTCACTATCCCAATAAGCGCCTTTTACAAGGCGAATCATCAGGCGGTGACGGCTGCGGCGGGCTAGGTCGATTACGTAGTCGATCACATAGGGGCATCGCTTTTGATATGCCTGAATCACGAAACCGATGCCATTCCATCCAGCGAGTTGCGGCTCAAAACACAGGCGCTCCAATAGATCCAGTGACAGCTCCAGGCGGTCAGCTTCCTCAGCGTCAATGTTCAAGCCGATGTCGTACTGCTTGGCGAGTAAGGTCAACGACAGCAGGCGCGGGTACAGCTCGTTCATCACCCGATCGTACTGGGCCCGGCTGTAACGGGGGTGCAGCGCCGAAAGCTTGATCGAGATGCCAGGCCCCTCATAAATGCCACGGCCGTGTGAGGCTTTGCCAATTGAGTGGATAGCTTGTTCGTAAGACGCAAGGTATTTCTGTGCATCGACTTCAGTGAGAGCGGCTTCACCCAGCATGTCGTAGGAGTACCGGAAGCCTTTGCTTTCGAATTTATTTGCATTCGCCAAGGCAGCAGCGATGGTTTCGCCGGTGACGAATTGCTCTCCCATCAGGCGCATGGCCATGTCTACGCCTTTACGGATCATAGGCTCGCCAGACTTGCCAATGATCCGACTCAGGGAGGATGTGAGGCCAGATTCATTATGGGTGCCGACCAGTTTCCCCGTGAGCAGAAGGCCCCAAGTAGCGGCGTTTACAAACAGTGATGTGCTATTTCCTAGATGAGGCTGCCAGTTACCGGTACTGATTTTGTCGCGTATCAAAGCGTCGCGTGTGCCTTTGTCGGGAACGCGGAGTAAGGCCTCGGCCAGGCACATCAACGCAACGCCCTCTTGCGAGGAAAGCGAAAACTCTTGTAGCAATCCTTGAACGATACCGGCACGACCGCTGGCATTTTTTTGGTTGCGCAGTTTCTCTGCGATCCCCGCCGCGAGCTTATTGGTAGCGTCGATCATCGCGTCAGATAGGCGGGCTTGTTCCAGCAACATTGGCACCGATTCAGTTTCGGGGCGACGGTAAGCGCCTGTGATCGCGGCGCGCAATGTGGACTGGGGTAAAACGGTTTCGGCGAAATCCAAAAACGGCATGAGCGGGCCGCTGGCTTCGATCTCTGACAGCGGCAAGGAGGGCTCATCATCGGAGGTCGGAAAATTCAGAAGGTCGTTGACGATATCTCCACGCTCGGATCGCTCAATGAAGTGGAGGATGAGTTGTTTGATGACAAAATGAGGAGTTCTGTCGGCGCCGTGGGCCGCCTTCTTTAGGCGGTCTCGGGTTTCGGGGGATAACTTCACTCCAACAGTCGACGTGCTCATGTGTGATCCTTGCTAATCAGAGTTAGCGTTTGCTCGGTGCTTGGCACAAGCCACAACGCCTTGAAATATTATTCGTTAATTAGATTTCGTATACTTTGACGTCTGCATCAATTGATGCCGTGCTGACTGCTAGGCAGTTAGCCGGCGAGAGCGCCAAGTCAATGCCATTGACTAAAAGCTTGCCGCTGCGGTGATTTTGCTCGGAGCTTAAGCGTCTCGCCCTGTTATCGTCGCTCTACCAGGTATCCCCATCGCATGCGGTTGGATGGGGGGGGGCTTTAGGATCTTAGCTAGCCTCTGTAGCGGGGGTTGAGTAAAAGCGGCCTCCATGGGCCCAGTTCTCAGGGGCGATTTCAGCAAATATGACATCCACACTTTCCGGAGAGCACTTCAGCACGTCTGCGGTCAGGCGAGTGACCTCCTTCACGTACTGAGCTTTTTGCTCTTGCGACCTACCAGTGCAAAGTTCCACACGGACTGTTGGCATCTCAGATTCCTCAGGTTGTTATCAGATTTAAGAACCGCTCATCGCCGGCACTCCTACCCACCACCTTTCCAGGGAATGAGGTAGCACCTAGGTGCAACCGTACACAGATATCCAAAGTTGTACAATCGTATACTATTCCAGTAATGTGTATTCCGACCTACGGCCTTAAAGCACGAGCCAGTGGTACCTGCGCTGCTATGGGGGGCGTAAGGCATACATAGGTGAAGCAGGTTGGCGGTCACCGTCGACCATCAATCCCCACTCTGGATTGCTCAAAGTCTTTGCGGCTTCGGGCGAACTGAGGTTTAAGAATGAGCAGACACCGCAAGGACTCCCTATTGGGTGAACCACTCAATATGCCTACTTCGCTTTGGTCTACTACTGCCGAGGCTCGCCCGCCATCGGAGCACTTGATGCGGAGTGAGGCGGCGGACGTCATCATTGTGGGGGCAGGATTTACTGGTCTTTCGGCAGCCATTCACTTGGCAGAGGCTGGGCTTTCTTGTGTGGTACTCGAAGCAGCTGAGCCGGGATGGGGCGCGTCTGGACGAAACAACGGTCAAGTAATCGCAGGTCTTAAACAGGATCCCGATGTCATCGAAGGTCTCTACCCTGGTGAGCAGGGGCGTAGATTGGTGCAGTTTGGCAGTGACGCGCCAGCCGAGGTATGGAGGCTGGTGGAGAGACATTCAATTAGCTGCGCGCCGAACCAACAAGGATGGATTCAGCCAGCCTTCACAGCAGCAGGCGCTACGGCAGTAAGGTCACGACACTTGGCTTGGCAACAACGCAAGGTGGACGTGCAGTTGTTAGAAGGGGCACGTTTGCACCAGCTTTTAGGCACTACGAAGTACAGCTTGGGGTGGCTGGATCCGCGTGGTGGGTCTGTGCAGCCTCTGAGTTATGCGCGTGGTCTTGCCAAGGTCGCCGTGGCACTTGATGTACGCATATTCGGCTCAGCGAAGGTAGATGATTTGCGTCCGAGCACAGGGAAGTGGACTGCATCAGTCGGCCGACACAAGGTCACAGGTCGGCATGTGTTGGTCGCTACAGTGGCATATGCTGACCAGCTGGTTCCTAAACTTCGTACCTCGTTTGTACCCGTGCGTACTGCACAGGTGGCGACTCGGCCACTTCCCGAGGCAATGCGCCAAGTCATCCTTCCAAATGGTCACGTTTCATCGGACACACGGCAATTACTCACCTCTTTCCGATTATCGCCGGACGGACGCCTTGTCATGGGGGGCTCCGGTGCAACGGCTTGCTTGGATCATTCTGCAATTGTTCCTTACCTGCATAAAGCGGGTCGGGAGCTTTTTGGTCACTTAGGACGAATGGAATGGGAGTTTCATTGGAGTGGCTATTTTGCTGTCACTACAGATCACCTACCGCATGTGCATGAGCCCGAGCGCAATTTGCACATTTCGGTTGGCTGTAATGGCCGAGGAATTGCCGTCTCTACCTCACTCGGAATTCAGATTGCCAATCGAATCCTTGGAGCGTCTGCTGCGGAATTGGCTGTTCCTGTTTCGTCGATCAAAACCGTCCATTTCCACATGTTTCGAGGGATTGGTGTCAAAGCGGCAACGGCCTTCAAACGGCTTCAGGATCGACGAGGTTAGGAGGGCGTTGATTCTGAAAGTTCACCACGAATCGAATGGCGGAACGAACCCTGAACCTCGCGTTGTGTTTGTTCTATGTGTTTACGAAGCAGCGCTACGGCCTTGGCTGTATCACCCTGTTCGCAAGCATCGAGGATCTGAATATGTTCCTTATGCGACCTCGTATGTCCCGCTACACCGGAGACACGCAAGCGGAGCATACGGCCCATGTGGTCTTGTACGGAGCGAATCATTGTGACTAGACGTGGCCTATTGGCTGGGGCGTAGAGGCAGGCATGAAAGCTCATATTAAGATCACTCCACTCCTCTTGGGTCATAGCCTGGTCGTACGCAGCCAGAAGCTGACGCGCTTTAGCTATGTCCGAGGACGCCATATTTGGGACTGCCAGCTCCAGCGCGCGACACTCCAGCGCCAAGCGCATGTCGAGCATTTCGATGTAATCACTGACGGTCAGTGTTGCAACGGTTGCTCCAGCGTTTGGTGTCAACACCACCAAGCCCTCGGACTCCAAGCGAGTGAGCGCTTCACGCACTGGTATCTTGCTGACGCCGATTACTCCGGCGATTTCATCTTGGCGAATGGGGGCACCTTCGGCGAGTGTTCCGTCGGAGATACGCCGCTTGATTTCTTCATAAGCTCTTTGCGCGGCTGTGATTGCCTTCTTCGCTGGTTGCATGCCCAGGGATACCTTAGTTTGACCGCTTGGTTCTGTCTTTTTAGGAGCAAGAAAGTATACCAAATCTAGATTTTTAATATTTGCGGAGGCATTCCATGGTCGAGCCTTACCGCGGATCACAAACAGCAGGTCAAAGAAGATTTTGTAAGTGGCATTGAAGCTCACTCCATCGGGTTTTTGCATGGACAGGCCGAGCCGTCGATCTCATGTATCAATAAATAAGGAAAAGCTATGACCGCAAAAGTAGGAAGGGTTGATCATCCTGTTGTGGCGGTAAACGACCTAAGGGCGACGCGTGCGCAGTACCAGAAGCTAGGCTTCGTAGTCCCGCCTAGCGGGAAGCATCAGGAGTGGGGCACCGAAAATCTTTGCATCATGTTCCCTGGGGATTATTTGGAAATCCGCGGAATCGGGGATCCGAGTAAATTTTTAGCGGGAGTCGATAAATTCCTGGAGAAAGGCGAGGGTCTGTACAGCGTTGCTTTCAATGCGAAATCCGCTGACGATAGCTACCTGGCAGGAATTAGGGCGGGCTTGGGCATTGAACCGCCAAAGGCGTTAAATCGTAAACTCGTACTCGAAGACAAAGTACTAGACCTTCATTTTCGGACGGTGATGCTCGACCACAGTCTTTATCCTGGATTGACCCACGCCAATCTCTGCGAGCACCTCACCGCGGACACATTGCGCCAGCCGGGCTGGCTGAATCACCGAAATGGTGTCGTTTCGTTTGGTCGTATAGTCGGTGTCATTAGCGATTTCGATGCTGCGCAGACTGCTTACAACAAGCTACTTGGGCCCGAGAGCGTACGTCGAGATACCGATCGCATTTGGCTGAACTTCGGGGAGGGCGCGGGTGTAGAGTTGATCACCGCCAAGGAGGCTGAGTCGCGCGGAGACGCTCATCCAAACAGAGGTGATGCCTATCTCGCCGCCGCTACATTGTTAGTCAAGGACGTGGCTAAAACCGCCCACGTGTTTGAAGAGAATGGTGTCGAGTTCACGCAGGTATCGGAGGGAATACTTAAGGTGAACCCAAAAGATGCCTGTGGTGCACATCTCTATTTTCAGCAGGCTTGACTGCCTGATATGACCATTGAGGAACACCTGTTTTAGGCATGCCTTTGAAGGATGATTTCTTTGGATTCTGTGCACCTGAGAAACACTGAGTGATGTGGACTTTCACCATTCCATGACTGGAGGGAGCTAGGACGAAGTAACTAAACGAGTGGATCACAGGCTTAAGGACGCACGACCTACACCACTCTGACGAGGATGCTCAGCATTTAGGAGCGAGCAAACAGCCTCCGCCTCGACCCTGGCCTTGAAAACCCCGTGCTTGCTAGCAGAGCCTCCCTCGACGAGATCCACAACTCGATATTGCTTAATGCCATCATCCAGCCTGGTTGTTTCGATGACCCTGAATCGTGAATGCATGGTGCGTCCCTGCTGAAACTGGTGCTTTAGGAGTACCGGTATGACTCCATGATTTCAACCATTATGCAGGACTGAGCTGAGACAATTTATGACAGGGCGCAATGATTCTCTGTGTGAGGACAGAGACTTCGCGGGAGGTGGGAGGGGCGGTTGTGTTCAAATCATTCTGTGTCCAAGTCATCTCATGCCCATAGATAAGCTGTGGTGTGACGTAAATGGAGTGGTCGCCCCTTCGGGCCAATGGGCCCGGCTCACCAAATCAGCAAAGCATCTCCTTGATGATGGATGCGACGTTCCTGGCATCGTCGATTCCTCGGTGATAGGTACCCAGCCAAACCAGGCCCAACGACTCTACTGTTTGCTTAAGTGATTTCGGTCGATCGTCATATAAGCCGGCATGCCATTTCCTGGCATTGAAATGCGGCAAGCCTTCGAGCAGGGAAGGGCACCTAGCTAAGCCAGCATCGTGCTCAAGCTGTCTTGCATCATAGTCACCCGATGACGCCCAGGCCGCGTTTGGATATCGCGCAATAAGCGCTCCTAACTCCTGGCCAACCTCCACATAGGTTCCTGCACCGTCCACATCCGCTTGCTGAATGGACGTCAGCTTTTTGCAGAAATCGGTGAGGAGTCGCTCCTGCTTGTAGATTCTCAGTGGCAAGTTTTACAGATCCGGATAGTCGTCAAGCCTTAGGCTAGGAGCACCCGCATCCTCCGGCTCGCGCTTAGGCGTATGAATCACTCCAGCTTCGGCGTCTGCACGCATCTGCTCGAGCTCTTTGTTAAAAGCCTTGTCTTGAACCGTGGGTTTGCTCGTGTACGATTTACGTTGATTGGAATTTTAATAAAGCAAAGATACCGCCCTTGTCATCAGGGGCGGCCTTGTTTCCTTGTCTGGCAGAAGCTCAATTCCCTCGGTAGGTGGAGAAACCGTAGGGGCTGAGAAGCAACGGAATGTGGTAGTGCGGGACGGTGCCGTCAACCTCAAATATGACTGGTACCTCAGGAAAGAAGCTGGACGTATTGTGAGCCTTGAACCACTCACCGGTTTTGAAGGTGACACGGTAGGTACCTTTCTCCAGACCCCGGCCTTCCGGATACAGCCCGGTTATACGACCTTGCTCGTTGGTTGCCGCGCTGTTGAGAACGTCCCAGTTTTTCCCATCCTGTTTTTCCAACGTAACGTTGACTCCAGGGGAGGGCAGGCCATCCTGCAAGTTGAGCACATGCACGCTCAATGGATTTGCTGTCGCGAATGCAAAGGATGAAAGGGCACTCAATACAGCGCCAGCGAAGAAACTTTTCAATACAGTCATGGTGATGTCCTTAGTTTTTAACAGCAGGTAAAACTTTGTTGATAGCGACCTCTGCACAACCTTCATCGTTTGCAGCGCCGCCTGCACCGGCCACTCCGATGGCGCCGATGACCTGACCATCGAATTTCAATGGCGCGCCTCCGCCCAGCAACAACAACTCATCAAGTGTGTTGAGGTTTTCAGCATCCGGATTAGCGCGAGCACGTTCAGCCAACAAACGCGTCGAAATCTTGGTCGAGAGGGCGGTATAGGCTTTGCGTTGCGCGGCTAACGTGTTGTGCGGGCCGACATTGTCGTCGCGTTGCACGGCAACCAGATTGCCACCACGGTCAACAACGGCGGCAACGGCTGTGCGGCCATCGGCGTGACAGGCCGTCAGCGCGGCATTTAGCAAATCGTTGGCCATTGCAAGTGACACGTCCTTGCGCTGCACAACTTGATCCGGGGCTGCAACAGCGAATGCAGGGCTCATTGCGAGCGTGATCAGCAATGAAGTCGAAAGGCTTGTACGCATGCTTTTTCCTTGGTTGAGTCTGTCTGAGTCATTGCCAGACATCATGACCAGCGCACCCCGTCAGAATGATTGCCTCCTGATTACCAATATGTAATGTGAGAAATCAGCGAAGCGGGCTAGCCTGTGCTCCAGTATTGGAGGAAAAAATGCGTATCTTGGTGGTTGAAGATGAAGCGAAAATGGCGGATTACCTGCGCAAAGCCCTGACTGAATCGGGCTATGTGGTAGAGATCGCCCTTGATGGGCTGGATGGCCAGCATTTGGCACAGGAGAGTGAGTTCGATCTGATCATTCTGGATGTCATGCTGCCGGGGTTGGATGGCTGGCAATTGCTGCAAATCATCCGGCGTAAGTGGCAGACTCCAGTACTGTTTCTCACTGCTCGTGATTCAGTTGATGATCGGGTCAAAGGGCTGGAGTTGGGGGCCGATGATTATCTGGTCAAACCCTTTTCCTATGCCGAGCTGTTGGCACGCGTTCGAACTTTGCTACGCCGTGGCCCGCCTCGCGAGGTTGAGCATTTTGTGGCTGGCGACCTGAGCCTGGATTTGTTGCGACGCAAGGTAACGCGCAATGGAGAACGTCTCACCCTGACCAACAAGGAGTTCGCCTTGCTGCATCTGCTGCTCAGTCGTGAAGGGGAGGTGCTATCGCGCTCGCTGATTGCCTCACAGATCTGGCAAATGAACTTCGACAGTGACACCAATGTGGTTGATGTTGCCATCCGTCGACTGCGGGCCAAGGTTGACGATCCTTACACGGTGAAGTTGATACACACAGTGCGAGGCATCGGTTACATGCTTGAGGTGCAATCCTGAAACTGTTTCCGCGCACCCTGAGCCTGCGCCTGGCGATCATGTTCGCATTGGTCAGCGCACCGTTACTGGGCTCCATTGGTTTTTATCTTTATCAATCGTTAGAGCGAGAGATTGCTTGGCGCGATGACCAGGCTCTACTGGGGCGCTTAGAGCGAATGCAAGCGTTGATCAGCGATAGCGACAGCATTGAGCAACTGCGAGGTCGGCCCAAGCTCTACGAAAACATGCTGGGCAATCGCGAGAATCTGCTATGGATTGTCGATGACACCGGTAAGGTGTTGATCGAAATCAACCCAGTGGGCATGACCTTACCAAAGTTGCCGGCTGCACTTCATGCTCGCCTCGTTGACGGTCACTCTTCCGCTTCAGTGCGGCTTGCCTGGCAGGACGTCATGCAGGGTGATCGCGGCTTGACCCTGATCGCTGGAAAGCTGTTGAGTGAGCGCGAGCAGATGCTGGCGGCTTACCGACTCAAGCTCTGGCTCGCCATGTCGGTCGGCGCACTGCTGGCATTTGTCCTCGGCTGGTGGGTCAGCCGGCGAGGCTTACGGCCTGTGCGGATGCTGGCGAAGCACGCTGCTGGAATTGATGTACAGCATTTGCATTTGCGGCTGGATGAACTCAACGAACTGAGTGAGCTGAAAGAGCTCAGCAATGCGCTTAATCATATGCTTGCACGTCTTGAAGATGGTTTTGCGCAGCTATCACGATTCTCGGAAGACCTCGCCCACGAGATGCGTACCCCGCTCAGCAACCTCATGGGGCATACCCAACAAAACCTCAGGTACAGTCGTTCAATCGAGGACTATCAGAACCTGCTGGTTTCCAATCAGGAAGAATATGAGCGTCTAGCGCGAATGATCGACAGCATGCTTTTTCTCGCTCGTACCGAGCATTCGCACGCATCCTTAAATTACGAGCTCATCGACCTAAATGATCTGGTTGAGCAACTGTGTGAGTATTTCGAAGGCGTTGCGCAAGATCGCGATGTAAAGCTGATCAATCAGGCCGATGGTGAGTTGTGGGCTGATCCGGTCTTGATCCGTCGAGCATTAGCTAACCTGCTGTCCAATGCGCTGCGTTATGGGGCTCCCGCTGCTGAAGTGGTTATTAACAGTTTGGCGGCGGAGGACAGGATCGAAGTCTCTGTTCACAACCAGGGCCAGCCAATTTCAGTGGAGCATCTACCTCGACTGTTTGAGCGTTTCTACAGGTGCGACCCGTCACGCAATCAACCAGATGATTCCGGTGGCTTGGGATTAGCGATCGTTCGCTCAATTATGCAATTGCATGGGGGGCAAGTGACTGTCGATAGCAGTCAATTAGGAACAAATTTCCGCTTGGTATTTCCGATTCGAAACGCTTGAGTGGTCTTCCGTACCATTCAGCGTCTGCATTCCAAATCGATGGGTTCGGGTATGCGAAGGCATTCTGAATCGTTGAATGCTTGCCCACTTTCGCGTGAGGGCTTGGAGGGAAGCTCCCGCAGCTCATCGGAATTGAACTAACCACCGAGCCCGCACCCCTAAAGCTGTTCAGCAGGTAATCCTGTGCTGCTGGATTAGTTAGGTTCTGAGTTCCCACTTGCAAGCGAAGGTCTGACGAATCATGAAGAGTGAACAGGTAGAAGGTGTTGCAGAAAAGCTGGCCGGCAAGGCGGAGAGCGCAGTCGGTAAACTGATTGGTGATTCGCCACTGGAGGCTGAGGGTGCTGGACGCCAGGCTGCTGGTCAACTGACCAAAACCTATGGCGATACACTAGACAGCGTATCTACGTTCGTTAAAGAGAAACCAGTCGCAGCACTCGCAATAGGTGCAGCTATGGTGATGCTGGTAAGCCGGCTTTTACGCCGCTGAGTGGGGGGGGGTACGGAGGTCGGGAAGACTAACTTGCGGCCTCCGTGCGCTGGCCGCTCAGTTCGACCTACTTTGTCGACGTTTGTAGTACCTCTATCCCTAACGTACGTTTGCCAGATGTAACCTCGCCTATATCCTTCAAGGTCGTTATTGTTAACTGCGTATTTATCGACTTTTCGGTCGTCTTGCAAGCCACCAGGAGCCAGCGTCCGTCAGCTGAAAATACGATAAAGGGTGCTTATATTCTCTGCTCAGTTGGGACGTTATTCTCGCCATGCTCAAAAACCTTTGGTATGTAGTCCTTCCATCCTCGCAATTATCCAAAGAGCTCGCGGCAGTCCGGATCCTTGGTCAGCCGTTTGTAGCCTTCCGTGATAACGAGGGGAAAGCGCATCTTCTGTCTGATGTTTGCGTTCACCGTGGAGGTTCACTGTCTGCCGGCACCAAGGTTGGGGAGAGTGTGCAGTGCCCATACCACGGTTGGCGTTTTGGAGCAGATGGCATCTGCACGCACATTCCGGCACAGCCGCAGCTACGCATTCCTGCGAAGGCTCGAATCGACGCATACCCCACGCTCGAACGCTATGGTTGGATCTGGGCATTTCTCGGTGACCTACCCGAAATAGAAAGGCCACCTTTACCTATCCTCGACTGGATAGATGATGCGGCCGTGCGTTTGGTGTCGGGCCATTTCGATTGGGACGCCAGTTGGGATCGCGTAATTGAAAATGGTCTCGATTTTGCGCACGCCCCATTTGTTCACGGTTCTACATTTGGTGACCCGGCTCACCCCCAAATTGATGCGTTCCACGTGGAAGGTGACCTCTGGAGTGGGCGCGCGCAGATGATGATGCGGCGTCCTAAACGTACTGGCTTGCTCCGACGTAAATCCACGAGCGAAGTTGTCAATGTAGCCACCGTTCCAGGCTTTCATTTGTCCGGCCCCTGCACAACGTTGGAACTCAAATTACCGAATGAATGGAGAATTCAAATCGTCGCGGCTCATGTTCCGGTCGACGCTAACCGCACACGCACCTGGTGGATGATGGGGCGAACATTTCTTCGATCCCGACTATTTGACCGAAGGTTTGTTGCCAGCAACATTCGAATTTTCGAGCAGGATCATGAGGTGCTAAAAAACGTACGACCAGAGCGAGTGCCTGACTCATGGCAGCATGAGGTTTCCCTGAAATCGGATGCGTTGCAGATTTTCTTTCGGCGGCGCGTGAAGGAGCTGGAGCAGAACGGTTGGCGAATTGATGAAGATCGCCTTCAACGAGAGTTTGCGGGACGCAAGGCTTGCGCAGTGCCAAGCCCCGAGCGTCAAAACGTGCGTAGCTGGGCTATCGAAACCATTCCAACAATAGTTGTTGAAAAGGAGGATTAGAGAGCCGACTCGACAGATCTCAGGCCTGATCTCTGCACCACTCTGAGGCCTCTAAATTTTCGACGCTTCGTCACACACCGTTCGGTACCATTGCGCGTAATGCGTATTGGAAACCTGGTGTCTATTCAAGTCAGAACTGCCGTCGTTCCACCACACCGGGCCTCGCTCTCCGAGTGCAACCTTTGCCGCTTGAACACGTGTTCTGGCCGCTTTCAACTGCTGAGAATTGCTTGTGGCTTTCGCGGATTTTACTTCTCGCCTCGCTGACATGAGTTCGTCAACATAGCGTTGCCGCGCAGTTTCGTTCAGTGATGGGTCGGAGCACCGCCACAGCTGTCCTTTGATTACAAAGTATCGACCGTCAGGGGTAGTGAAGTTCATTTGGAAGCCCACTCAAAAACCGTCACTCCAGCGCTGACTGTTGGTGCTGACGCCGAATTGACCCAGTGGCCGAGATGTCACTGACCCAGTCTTATTTCTCGCGAACTATTGCCTATGCAGGATTTCTGCCGACTTGGGGTAGGGCAGTCTTGCGTCGGCCCTTGGGTCAATTCGGCGTCGGCGTCTACAGTCAGTATTCTTCGTCTGGTCGAATAGGCTTTCGCACTACTGGCTGCGGGTTAAATTCCTCATATATTCTCTGCAACCAGTCGGGGTTGTTAGGCTTTCTACCGGAGCCCATGACAATCATCTCAGCATAATCTCGGCACTGATTGAGCACCGAGTGAGGGATTTGCTCCAGCAGGCCTTTGTACTCAGCAACGTCACCGTCACGGTACTGATACAGATCTGCACACCAAAGGTTGTAGACCCACTCGCTGACCTCCTCATCTGAGTGTGGCGAGGTGTCGACTGAGGATTTTACGAACGTGTCTACGTGCTTGCGCTCGCGCTTTGCGAACCCACGAGTAGTAAGACTGAAAAATTTTAATGCCTTGATGGCCTGACGGATTTTCCACGTTAGTGAGTCAAGTGACTCAGGATCTCGCATCAAAGGCACCAATTGATACGGGTTCAATAACTCTCCTGTATCAGGGGCCACTGCATGCACTATCCGGTCAAGATTGAACGAACGCCGTTGCTCTCGGGTATGGCAAAACGCATCAATACTGGCGTCGTTTTCCTTACGTAGATCCGAAATTTCTCGTTCGGAAATTTGGCCTGATCCATCTTGGTACTTAATGAGTACGCGCATACCGCTCCTGACATATGTGGTCTGACATTCCGTCGGTCTCTCATTGTAGTCTAGGGTTGATCGTATTGAACCTATAGGTAATTCGATCGCTGCGATGCGTCAGCATGCGTACTGAGGAGGTGACATGCCTGAAGGCAGTGACGATGCGTTGGTCGGAGTCGGACGGGCAGGTCATCTGGCGTTAGAGTTTGTCCGTAAATCAACCTCTGCACATGACGCAGTTGAGGGCGCCATAGAGGACGTGCGCCGAGGTGTCCCTATCGCACACTTGATCGAGGCAGCTTTCGCTCCAGCCTGACTCATTGGCGAGCGCGTAGCTTTGCGCGTCATTAAAACTGCAATTTAACCCCTGTTAGGCGCCCAGTAATCAAGTCGCGTCGCAGGACAATGGGCGATTTTCCGTAGGGCGAAGAGTGATCTTCTGCAGCTTCTGATAATCGGAGAACAGAGCTACAGCTTTAGCTTCGAATAGATTCCTTTCACTGAACAGCGCTCACCATCGATCTGGAGTGATCCGTAACCTCCAGAAGACAAATCGAGAATGGCATCTTCGTTCATGGCAAAACTGAAGCAGCTATTGGTATGGATATAGATACCTTGTCCAAAGACCTCATACCAATCGTCATTATCATGGCTGACTTGGACTACATATTTACCGGCGTCCTGATTTGACTTTCCAAGGACGGCTTTCACTGTGCATTCAGAATCGGACTCGGGGAACTTTAAATCACCAACTGTCCCATATGCTTCCAGAATTGCGTTTTCACTATAAGCATATTCGTAGCAATACTGAGTTCGAACAAAGACATCTTTTCCATCAATTTTGTAAAGATTTGCACCTTTCCTCGTCACGCTAACTACATAGTTTTCTGCCAAAGCAAGCGGCGCAAAGGTGCTTACAGCTAGAATGCTTACGATAAACCCCATTTTGGAGAGTGGGGTAGACTTCCTGATAGAACTCATGCGTCACTGATCCTCAATTCGAATTGCACCGTGACCATCCATAAAAATCACTTTCCACAACAAATAGTAAGCGCCATTATATAAATAGACGTCCGCCTCAGATGTACCGTTAAGAGCCACGATGAGGCCGAAGCCCGAAGTTTGTTTTTAAAGTGTTATACCGCATTTGCACCATTAGCACGTCCAGTTTAGCGTTGTGCCGTTCATGTGGATTTGCACGGCATTAAAATTGTATTTTAACCCCTGTTAGTCGCCAAGTAATCAAATCGCGTCGAAGGATAAACTGGGACGGGGCTCCGCCATTTTTACCGGGGACTTCAATCACGAATTTGCTAAAGCCATCGTAGTGCATATTGGCACTCTCGAATGGTTTCTTATCTGAGCGTGCAACACTTCCACCTAAGCCGCTACCGCGCGCTATAGGTTTGTCTGGCTTCTCTCCTTTCATAAGTTCAATTAGACCAGATGGCGTCACGAAACTAGAAATCACTCTATCTGCAATGCCACTTGCCATTGCCATGGCTAAGCCTCCGAACGGATTATCCTTAAGCTCTGTTTTGGCTTTTGCCATGATGGACAAATTGATCTGCTCTTTGAGGTCTTCTCTTATGCGCGGGAAATCGATGTGCTCCTCAAGGGCATCAGCGTCCTGAGCTTCAGCAGCTTGTTGAATTTGATAGACCGCTACGTACGGGGCCAAGGCAAACCCCGTCAGCGCTATAGCTGCAATGCCAACCATAATTAGCATTCTTTTTTTTGTCTGATCGAGGCGCGCTTAGCAGGAATTGCGATTCCGTTCCGCTGTTTGGCTGACAGCGCCATATTGTAATCCACGCCACACTTTGGGCACTTCAACGGATCGCCGAAATCGGACTGTTGAGCTTCATGGTTACACACTGGACATTGCATATGAGTACGTCTCCAACGGTGCGCAGTCGTAGCTGGCGCGCAGGTCAGCTTCTGCCACGTATTAGGGCATGCCCGTCCAGTATCTGCTCTGAATTGGTATGTATTGCGCCCAGCCGGGTGATGAAATACGATGATTTTCATGAGAGAGGCTGGTGTGATAAAAGCCGTAGCGCGAACGGAGAGCAAGGCGGCCCCGTAAAGGCTATGGATTACCTCCTAGTCGAGATGTTGATTGTTATGGTTTTCCTAAGACTTGAAATTCTGCGTGTTGGTGCCGCCGCCGAATCGAGCCCGTTGCCGAGATATCACTGACCTAGTCTGATTCTTCGCGAACCATTGCCTGCGCTGGATTTGTGCCAACTTAGGGGGGAGTCTTGTGCCGGTACGTGGGTCAGTTCGACATTATTTGATCCAGTTGGCGCGGCTCAGCGTGCATGACTCATATGCCTATTTATAGGACGTTCTCACGCGCCTTCGGACGAGTTAGCTTGGCGAGCTGCTATCCCCCCCAATGCTCACCGCATGTTTTTGAGCTTCGAACATGGGCCTATCTTGATAGAATGCATTCTTGCTACGTTTACTCCACGCTCCCACCAAATTGCATTCGGCCTTGCAAGCATTCTGTTACTTTACAGAGCTCCATAGTTTTGTTATTAGTTGATTGACCATATCTTCAGAGTAGTCAAATGGCTTTGACTGAATTGTTACAGTTCTCCAAAACGAAGATCCTACCTGGACGATCTGGACATTGAGGCGGGCAGTATCGCTAACGGTCATACGGCCAGTACCTTCCCATATCTGGTGCCCGTTTCTCTCGAAATAACGACCGCCATCAAGGGTCATATTTGCAGCGGTGCCTTTTTTGAATGCAGGCACATAATCACTCAAATTATAGCCAGGAAAGTCCTCCATTCCGAAAACAACCGCAGCGTATCCAGCTGTGTCTTCGAACAAATAAGTCATCATACCATTTTCTGATTTTTGCGGCGTAATCTTCCACTTAGGACTTACTTTAATGTTGATGCGTGTCTTAGGGTTTTCCCAGGTGTAGTCGGGCTTAAGTGACTCAAGCCTTGCTTTGCGGTCGGACTCTTTATCTATAACATTCAGAACCGAAATAACTACCAAGAGGCTCGCAAAGGCCAAAGTAAAAGCAACTATTCTCGCCCAGTGTGTAGGTTTAGTGCGAACGAAATAGCCAGGTGATTCGTCATAGCTCGCTGGTAGTCCTTTGCCAAGCCTTCCTGACTGGGCTCCCATTGTGAATAGATTGACCAAAGGAATCCCCAAACCAAATCCTCTCACCCACATCGAGAAATTTCGAGCGAGGTACTGAGTAAAGCTTAGGTTTTTACCTTCCCGTGTTTTAACTGCTATTCCAAGCAAGGCCTTACCTGGGGTGTTACCAAAAGCCTTATACAACATGGCGTCTATGACCATTACGAGAGGCAGTGACAGAAGTTGCAGGGCCTGGCCACTGCCTGGTGAATTTATAAAGCGAACGAATCCGGCTGAATACATAGATAAAATATATGCCGCGACAAAGGTAAAAAGAAGACTTATCCACCAAATGTCAAATATGCGAGCAAAGAATCTTGGCCAGCGCTTTGCCAATGGATAGTCGTGTTCACTCATTTTTGGTTTTGATGGAAGTGGTGGCGGAATCAATGCCCTCATTGAACTTAATTCTTCCACTTCATCTAGGGGTTGCCACCCCTCCATCCCCTCGCGCCAGAGCATGGTTTTTTTTCCGATCACCCCAGCTTGGAATAATTTCTTAAGCGCTTCAATTGCAACTGGGCCGGTTTTCTTATCCTTAATTATATACCACCAAGTGCTCATATTATTTCCCTGAAGTTAGTTGATGGTTTTATTAAAGAGAGTATGGATGGTAGCGTATATTCTTGTTGTCGATATTGAGAAGTTTGTCCAAAATCGTGCGCTGATTTTCTACATCAATTTGAGCACAAGATTCCTGTTTTGTCATGGCCGTCCTACTCATCAACTGCTGGCCTCTTTCGTCAGGCTAGACCGACGGCCAAAAGCGCTTGTAGTTGCGTTCAGAAAATTAGAGCTGTTTCATTGCGAATTGGTGAACTCCCGGAGTCAAGCATGGCAGCGATAGAAATCGGGATTACCACCATGGTGACCTGTGCGTATCTAGGTTATCTCCAAACCTGTGGCGCAGTAACAATCACCAATATCAAGGGCGAGGCTGTCCAGGAGAATCGATGCCCGGTGTGTAAGGTTGGAGTCATCGTGGAGCGCACCGGAAAATATGGAGACTTCAAGTCCTGTTCAAATTTTCCACGATGCAAATTCAAGCCAAGACCAAATACCTCTTCCCAATCTTAGCGGACTGCTTTCCGGCCTCGTAGTTTTTGAGGTTGATTGGCCTGCAAGTGATGGTCGTCACCCCTTCGTACTTTCGTCGTCGTGTCGTTGGTGACTGTCCAATCCTCGGCTGCGCCATGCACCTCTCCGACCGCGTGGTGTATCCGGTCATAGCCGTAGGCTATAACCGATTGTGAGCCAGGCGTATTGGACGGCCTGGAAGGAGCTTTCGTTGGTAACGCTGAATCGAATTTGGTGGCAGCATCTGGCACCCAAATCCATGCACCGTCGGTTGGGTGAAGTAGAGAAAATTCTCTCGACTTGGTGTAACAGCCCCTATGGGCAGCACTGGCTACAGGTGGCTCGAAACCCTGGGCAGGCGCTCAGATTGTTTCCCGGTCAAGCCATCCCTGCTGTCCACCTCATTGCGCTTGGTAGCCGCCCCATTTTCGTTGCTCCTCAACAAATGGTCAGAGAAGGCCACAGATTCGTTGGAGCCAAGGAATTCACATCAGGGCGCCCCCTTGCTGACAGCGAGATCGCAATAGCTCCGGAGATACGCCTGGATGTCGTGACTGATGAGGCACTCATCAAAGCTTCGCTTAGGCTTCAGTTGTCGGGGCATGTTCCTGGCGTTAAATCGCCCAGCATGATCTTTTCAATTCCGGCCCATTATTTACTTTCACCTCAGCGGTGGCCTGATAAGGCATATGCGCTGTACCAGCATATTTTTGGCATGGGAAATTCCTATCCCAATGACGGGTTCTTTTACGTTGGTATCACAAAGCGGCGCTGGCAAACGAGATGGGCCGAGCACTTGCGAGCAGTGGAGAAAGGCAGCCAGTTGCTGTTCCATCGAAAGTTCAGAGAGGAGAGGGCGGCGGGGCATATTACGTATATTCACCATAAGGTGATGGCGATCACTGATGACCTTGAAGCACTTTACAATGGCGAAGAATTTTTGATCAACGGTCACTGGGAGGATGAGAGGCGCCTCAATATGATCCCTGGCGGGAGAGCCGGCCTACGCTATCTTAGAGAACACTCCATTCTCGCCAAAGGTGTGATTGCTATGCCAGATGATCGAGATCGTTCGATCGGCGAATGGCTTCACACGCATGAAGGCAAAAGCCTTCCTCCTGCGAGTATTACCGATAGATGGCAGGACGATACATGGGCTGCCGCCCAGATTTGTAGCCGCTCCGACCGTCTTTCGACATCGCAGATCGTGGCCATACGAGACCTGTCTTCCAAGCACTCTTCTGACGAGATTGTAGAGCGGACTGGAGCGACGGTTGAGCAGATCCGAAGCGTTATTGCGGGCAAGACATACTCACGCGTCAAATGAGTACAGAGTCTATAGCGTGGATGCCCAAATATTCGGTGGATTGCTTTCGGTCGATGGTGCCTTCTGCTTCCGCTGTGGCGCCCATCTACGAGTTAGCTAGTACCGAGGCTTCGACCATCCGGGGTATCCGTCGAGTTCTTCCAGGAGATCGTCATCGTCACGATTGTTGCGATAGCCGTTCGGCACCGGGCGTTCAAGCTCTTCGAAAATGAGGATCGACTGAGTCTGCTTGGCGGGAACGTAGTAGATCGCCTGCTCGTAGCAGGCGAATCGTCGCGCATCATCACTGTTGCTCCAGTCTGCGAGGATTTTCCGATGAGAATGACGGACGATGACGACACAGTGCATTGCGACGTTCAAATGCCCTTAGCGCAGGGCAGGGAGCTGCTGCAACTGGTGATCACATTGAGGGAGTCGAATAACTTCACCGCCTCCATGGAGCAGTTAACCCTCTTCAGGGGGCATTCTCTCCAAAGCGGCTTTGAGCTCGTCGATGATCCGCCGGTGGCCCGCCAAGTCTGGCATGGCATTCTCTAGTATGAAAGGCTCTGATTTACCTAAGCGCTGCTGCAGGTTTGAAGACCAGATTTCCACCGACGCATTGCAGTACAAGGCGAATTTAAACTCCTGTAGAGACAGCTCTGACTCGATGTCACTTCTGCTATCACGCCGCTCGTTTAGTAAACCACATCCCCCAAAAGGATCTATTGAGAGACGCTCGTTTCTGAAATCCATCCAGAAAATAAACGCCACTCGACCATTGGCCGATTCCAGACGAACACCTATCTTCCCGTCATCCATGCCAGCGGATATAAGGCGCATGTTTCCAAGGGGAGCGCATGTCTTTCCTTTGCGTGCGAGTACGTAAAACTCATCAGGAATTTCGTATTGCCGATTAGGGACTAGCTCACCCCGCGTTAGCCCGTCCAGCTGCTCCTGGTCAAACAGGGCACGAAATCCTTCGAGCTCATACAGGTGCTCCCGATCATATGCCCACCGTGCTGGCACCCCAAGACGCTCCTCCATAGCGAGCTCAGCAAGATGTCTCATCAGTGGCTTGTCCATGTGAATCCGCTGGTGATCATCCGGGTCATCCGGATCTACGATATCGTCGCGTTCGGCATGGGCGATAGCATGGCGCCCTTGTGTTGCAAGATACTCGGAGATGTCCGTTCCAGAAGCCTGCAGCTCATCACGACGCGCAATTGCCTCTCTGTCCGTTAATACCGATAGGGCCTGCTGGATCCACGGCCCTCGTTCTCGGCCAACAGGCAGGGAGCGAGCAAAGCCTTTGTAGAATCCGAGGAAAGAGTAGAAGGGATTGCTGAGTGATAGCCCTTCACGATAGTAGGCCATTGCTTTGCGGGCTTCATCGCTTTGAGGGGAGTGGAGGTTCTCCTCAGAAAAAAACTCGGTAAAGGCGTTATTGCGAAGCATGCCAACACGATGTGGATGGCTACCACCACCCCACATGACAATCTCAACTTTCGCACCCTCACGCCAGGCAATTGCAGTTGCCAGGCGCATCACTGCAGCTCGCCCTTCTTTGACAGTCATGCCTTGACCATTAACTCGAAGCGCGATTGCAGGAAGGCTCCGATGCTGCCCTTCGGATATAGCTGGTTGCAGCAGAAACTCTAGCCCCTCAAAGGTTATCAGCTGAGCCCTATTCGGCCAGAAAACCTGGGTTTCCAGCCCGCCAACCACCCATTCACCTCGCTGGGCCTGATATTGCTCTGCTCGTTCGAATGGATCATCGGTCGCCAGCATTGTGAAGCTCCTAGGGTTTGGCGGTTACAGGTTCAACCTCAGTTTATATTGGTTGCCGATGTGAGCGTGACCTGAAGGCCTAGCCATTTAAGACCGGCTCCTGCAGAACATTCGATCATGCCGGCCACATGGGAAGATGGAAGCCTCTTAGCCAAGATGCATCTGAGGGAGAGCACCTGGGTTCACACCGCAGGCTTTTAAGACGCGCCCCTTTTTGGCTTAACCGGCCACGTGGTGGGGCATCGGAATGAACGTAAGCGCCTGATCGCCCGCCCAGGCTGACATCGCAACCATCACCTCTTTACCATCTACAAGAGCGATGTCACACGTGCTCGAGACTGTTTCGCTGATGGCCGAAACTTCACTAATTAACTTAAGCATGTAGGAGACCACCAACTCTCTCACCTGATCAGTAGGATGCGATTCGATTGATGCAGTCACCACATCCTGTAGCTTGGCCTGTAGCTCTTGCGCTTGCTCCAAGGAAAAACCGCCAGGGAAGCACATTACTCTTCCCTCGGTTAGGCCGCATAAGGATTCGGCGCTGTGATGCTGGTGGAAGTAGACGAACCGAGTAACCGCCTGATCATTTACCACAGTCGGATATGTGAACATCCATGAGGTCTCGGCTAGATCTGCTTGAAGGCGAGGGCTTCCGGCATGGAGTTCTGAGAACGAGTTGCGGGTACGCAGGATCAAGTCCAAGACATCATCAGGGCTATTGAAACCGTGGTCTCTAACATACGATTTGACGGGATCTAGCATCGCCACTGAGCCTGCGCCAATGATGACGCCAACTTTAGTCCTAACAATCTTTTCCTCGTTGTCACCATGAGGGATTTTCACGCCGTCTTGGGTGATTTGGGTGACACGCTTGTCAGCCGCGATGATGACCTCATCACCTAGATGAGCAACCAAAATACAGGTCATGATGAACCTCTCTATGAACATGAGCCAAGCCGGCAAGGCCGAAGGCGCGAGTATGGAAGCCCATCGGGCCTAAGCGAGGCTATCATCTATGTGGTAGCTCAGAAGGGAGTTCAGATGACTACCGCATTCGTGTCTTCAAAAGGGCAAATCACAATTCCTGTGGAGGTTAGGGCCACGCTTGGCCTAAGCCCTGGGGATAGAGTCGAATTTGTAGAATTTGAGGTTGGCCAGTTTGCCATCAAAGCCGCCACGTACTCTGTGCATAGCCTCAAAGGCATGATCCGAAAGCCGACAGTTGCCGTGAGCATAGAGGACATGAATGCAGCCATCGCCGCTAAAGGTGCAGATGCTCGCTAGCGCAGAGTGTACCGAAGCTTGCTGTATCTCCGGCATTGGCACGCAAGGGAAAACAGGGGGCTAGAACGCCGTCTTGGAGCTGATGGGAGGCTGGAAACGGCCAGCAGCGAACCTGGGGTTAACCGCCGCATAGGCAGCAAGGGCGACTGGTTGTAGCTAGTGGTGGATGTAGGCTTGGCTGGCAGTGTGAGTATTCGTGAATGCCCATACACCTACCGAAAGCTGATAGACGCCAATCTCAGACAGAAGGCCTTTGGCCTTTTCAACGTAGTCGTTATTCACGAATTATAATTCCTTGTGCCAATTTGGTGTCCCATTCGCCAATGTTCCTGTTAAGGGCGCGCATGGCTTACAGTAGTTGAAGCCGTTACTCGAATTTCATCAGGGTTGGCCCGACTCGTCACTGTCATCGTTGTCGTGAGTCCGCCAGTCGCCCGCCAAGGGTATGACTGCACTATGTTGATACCTCCCGAATGGTGATTCAGCGTCGTGTGGAGGAAGCTGGAATGAATGCCTCCGCTCCAATAGCTCAGGAAAGCGCTTGAAGACCGTCAGGTGGTGCAAGGGGATGGTTTGAATGTAGGCGAAGAGATTGCCTAGGTTGATGCTGACGCTAGGTTTTCCGGGCTTCCGAAACTCAACGCTCAGTACATGCGAGAGACTCCAATCGATCAAATTGATATCGATGTCAGGTCGGGCATCAGTCCAGGACGATGCAAGCTGAGAGGCGTGACTATAGCTACGGTAGCCTAGACCTTTAGCGAGCAGTTCTAATGCTTGGGTATGCATGATCGGTTTTAAGCCAGGCCAGGTTTTGATGACGAAGCGAGCAGCTCTCTTAATGCCGCCATGGCGTTCAAGATCAGCGGGAAAAAGGGGAAGGATCATCGCAAACTCCGGTCGTTAGAGGTGTCCGCTACCGTATTTTTCACGCTGCAAGACTTTGTCGTACTTAACGTATGTTCCATAAGACGGGCCTCGTTAGCGGTGATGGAGTTGCTTTAAGTGTCTTGCACCTAATTCTGCTTTAATAGGCTAGGAATTTGTTAGCGCATCAAAACAGTGAAATGTCAGTTTTTACTTCTTTATAATTCAATATCCTTGAAGGCAAAATACATCTCCTCATAAGCGTAAACTCCGAAGTTTTCGGTACTCAAAATATGTGGCCCATTGAGACGAAGTACGCTATTTGTCTCCAATGACAGGAGGTCATCTGGGCCTAGCCGCTGCAACTCCCAGCTTTGCCATTGGGTTTTCAAGGGATACTCCTTCCATCGGCGATCGTAAGTCAAAGAGATCACATCAGCGTTTTTACCTTCCGGCAGAGTAGCGATGATGGTTAGTTTTTCTGGGGAAAGATGAAACATCGAAACGGGGGATAGAAGATCGCTTACCAACGCCCGATCGATTAACTCAAAAATCTCGTACTGCGGGTTTTTGTCCCAAAGGATTGCGAAGCGCTGCAGTCCAAGATCTTGCATTTCGAGTTGCGCACTAAAGCGCTGAGGCGCGGCATAAACGGTGTACACCAGTTCACCATTCATCTTACTGACCATGTCGTACTCCGGCTGGAAGAAGCGGGAGCAGGTATGGATTGAGGGCGGTCTTTTCTGCGTAATCACTTTTTACTCCTAAAAGTTGGTAGCGCCGGCTTGAGCGCTGCTAGTAAGCGGAGCGCGCAGACGCGAGGATGGAAGCCCGAAGGGCCATGACCGGCGCCTGCGCCGAGGCTTGGTTCACGACAGCCGTCCTCTGGAAGAGGCGCGTACAAGAAGATATTCGACTGCTGGCACTAAAATTTAATGTCATCATCAAATGAATCAAAATCGTATCGACCCTCAGATCCTTCTTGAGGCTCTTCTTGAGGCTCTTCTTGAGGCTCTTCTTGAGGCTCTGATCCGAAAATATTTTCAGGATCCCACTCATCCCAAAACAGAAACATATCGGATGTGAATTCCGTAATGCCTAATACATTGTTCTCCAAGATTTCGGGAGCGTAATTTCTAAACAGCCTACAGCTCTCGACTCGATTGGTTACTTTAAGATCAACAATAAATATTGCCGTCCAGCAGTCATATAAAGCGCCAGGCGCGATATCCGCCCAAGCGTTTACAAACCCTTCATAATGGCGGTCGTCCAGCATGGAGTCGTATGCAATGAAAAGTGTACCCTCAGAAGCATGTAACAGCTTTACAGGGGCCAGCACCCCTTTGATGATGCCTTTTTCGATCAAGTCGATTACCCGAGTGTCGGGGCGACCTTCCCATAAAACAGCAAACTTCTGCAAAGAAACTGCACTAAGAGGCGTGGAATTACCGTCCATTGTCTGCTGAGTGCTGAAAATAGTGTATGCACCCTCACCATGTTCATCATGGGGATGCTCATGTTCTGTATACAGCAGTCGGGAATAGATCATGTACGCACCTTTTGGCAAAGCTACGGTAATGACAGGCGATGTGGGGTAGGCCAGTGCCTTTAATGAAGCGTGACCCTTGGGGCAACGTATTACGCGCCAGGCTTCCGATTATCCGGATTGATGTAATACGGTGACCAGACACATTTGGAATGTCCCATCATGTCTGCCAAATTTTGCATTTCGACCTGGCAGTGCTGAATAGCCTCAGGCTGAGCATTGCCTCCTTCCGATAGGTACGGCCACACATGCTCGTCGATGGATGGTAGGTGAGAGAAATCATCTAGAGACGCCAGATCATATTGCTCAATCCCCAAGCTATAGGATTCCAGAATTTCTTTCGCAACCTGCCAAAAGATGTAGTCAGAGTGTCCAGAGTAGACCTCGTCAACGTTCGCAAAATCTACTGACAGCCGAATGGGGCTCATACACATCACCTGTATCCACAGTGACTCAATCTCTTGGAAGGTGGCGCTTGATACTCCACCGTCCAGAAAAAGGTAGAGAGAGTCTTCGTGTACGGCGATAAGCTTCACAGCCGAAATCGCTCCCATGATGTACGCGCGCTCCAAGGCCGCGCTTGTATATGGATTCAACGGATTCGACGGATCGCCGTACATGACTGCAAAGCTCTGCTTGGCTGGCTGCGGCATTACTTCAAGGCTTGGGGTTTTCCACTGGATGCAGCTGAACACCAAGTGATCGGGAGCGTCATGTCGCTCTATAGGGTCGCATTCAGGGTGAAAAAAGTCTGAAAAGGGCATAACGGCTTCCTTCCTGTTGGTTACTTTGTATGAAAGACGACAGGGGCTAGGAGTCAATGTGAGTCGATCAGTGGTACTGTTTTTTCATACAAAACAATATCTTAAGCGCATACCCATTGATTTTTTTGCGGGTTGGCGAAGCATCCCCGCGCCGGAGTTGGCAGGTTTGATTAGTTGGCTTCAGAGCAGAACGCGCAGAGTGGGGGAGAGGGTGGAGAACGGTTCACAGTTGTTGAAGAAGCCGCTCCAGCACTGCCTGTTCTTGAGTGCTCAACAAAAAGATCGGGTCTAAACCATCATGGACGACGCTCTCGAATGACCAGCGTCGGCCGTCAGGACTGATGCACTCATCGCAATAGTCGAGCTCGCCGCAATCGTTAAAGATCACGAGGTGCCAACCTTCAACTTCGATGTGGAAAAGCCCGGCGAAAATTTCGTCCCAGGACTGTGCGCATGCTCTCTTCATGGTGCGGCGCTTCAGTGTGATGTCTTTGAGCACTTGGCAGACATCTTGCGCCGTGAGCGGAGGCATGGAAGTTATTTTGGAGCTTCTTGTGTCATGGAAATGTGCCTGATGAATCGCAGGGTTAGTAAAGACTAGACTTCCACTTAAGGTAGGCAGAGAATAAATTACTCGGGACGATTACCGGGCGTCCAGGGGACGGTTCTACCAGTGCTCCCTCATGGATTTCACAGAATTCACTAAAGTGGTGGATAACCATTTGAGCAATTGTCATGCCGTCATTGCGTTCGGTGGTGGCAATGTAGGTATCTGCCCTGCGGCCGTGAATCTCCTGAAGAGAATGAAGCTCGTCAAGAGTAATTGAGTGTTCGTTGCTGAGCCTCAGCAATTTGAATCTGAGCTCAGCGATCTCGGCGCTATCTTGAGCGTTTCGGTCGTTGTATCGCCCCAGCCACATGTCCAGCCTTGGACGATAAGTCTTAGATTTCAAAAGCGAGGACGCCCTGCAAGTTTTCACTGTAGAGATTTTTATATTCAAACTTTTGATTGCCTCCAACGCCTTACGTTCTTCAGTGGAAATGGCATCTGCAAGGTATTTAGCCAAATAGGTCACTAGCTCAAATTTCATCTTGCGTTCATCTAGTTCAAGCAATGTATCCTCAATAATTTTCAGTCTCTGCTGGATACGATCTTGCTGCCATCGATATGTATTTGGCGTTTTCATTCATCGCTCCTAGGTTCACTTTTTGTAAGTCGGTAGGAGAGCATTGTTTGCGCCCAATCGCTGTCCTCAAGATTTATGAGCCGAACAAATTGATCAATGTCCAACTTATCGAAATCGAGGTTGGAGCGGATCATCCCGGCTAGCTTTACGGCACTCGGGAAGCTGGAGGGCATCATCGCCGCCCCCGTGATATCGCCGTCATTGATCATGAGAAGCCGGGTGGCGCGATCAATCTTGTATTCGAAATCTCTGGACATGGACTCAGGGTGAGTGCAAACGCTACTAAGCCTTGTGAGAAATCCTTCGACCGAATCAGGACGGTACTCAGATCGAGACAATTCCTGAACAACAGTGCTCCTGTCGGAAACGATGAGATCTCTACCTGCAGTTTCCTGATTCGCCTCCTGCTGCAATTCGATTTTCGCCCACAGAACTTCCTCAACGAACATCCAGCTGATTACGTCCTTAGCTGCATTCTTCACCTCTTCTTGCAGGCGGCTGATTTCGGCAAGTGAGACTTCGCGACTGGCGCTGTATTTCTCGAAGACTTTGGAGGTGCTTTGATATTCTTCGGCAATCTTCTGCCGGTGTGCCTCAATCGCAGGAAGGTTATGCGTTGAAAACACAGCAAATGGGCATTGGGCACACCTCTTCTGGCCCCCGAATTTCTGTAGTATTTGCTGTGGACAAATAAAGTTGTACGGGCAGATGTGTGTGTAGCATGCGCCTAGGCTCAGCGACCTATCAGTCGCTATGAGTTTCAATCCAGTCATCTCGCGGGGGCTGTTGGACGTTGGGAAGGAGTAGAGTCCAAGCTTATCAATGGCACTCGGTAAAGTACCTTGCCTCGCGGAGCATTCGAGCATGTCGCGAGTCTCCGCCATAGAGAATGAAGGGTTGAACGAGTTAGTTAGGTACCACGCGGAATCTCTATTGTTAAATACCCCCTCTAATCTATCTATAAGCAGGTGATGTCCTTTATTATATTTAATAATGGTACTAAGGCTTTGTCCTGTGAGTAGAGCGACAGCCTCTGGCGGCAGATTAATGGACATGTCAGTAATGAAAGAAGCCCGTGCGCCATGAGGCGTTGCATATGCTCGAAGCGAAATAGGACAGTAGTCACCCTGATACATTCTGTTAGTAGAAGAGCCCTGTACAACCAAAACGTCGTCAGGGTCGATCTTATTGACCCACTCCTCCCAAGTGAAAAAAGTCTTTGCAGGTTTTTTTCTCAGTGGTAAGAAACCTATAATTGGATTCCGCTCGGTTGTGGTTTCTTTGAGCCAAGTTTGGAAGTTAAGACAATGATAATTCCAGAGCCTAGTGTATTGCCCATCAGTAAACGGGTCGCCCGTGACAGGGTTGGATACAAATAATGGAAGGATTTTACCCCAGTGGGAATTCGGCTCATGATCATAAAAAATCTTTTTTTCAAAGCCGTTAACACCAACTTCATTGATCATAAAATCGCGCCAGCGCCGTTGATCGTCAAGTAACCAAAGATTGCCCATCGTTGTGAGAATGATTACAGGGATTTTATGAACTTTATCGGTGTTAAGCCATAAAGTGGTGAGCTGTAATGACTCTCGTGATAGTCTTTGCGAGATGCGGTCGTAAGTCTCTACATCCAACCACTGTAGAGTCTGTCCTCTCACGCCGCACTCTAATAAGAATAAACTGAATATAACCGATCCAGGATGGTAATAGGGTGCGTGATCATGAGTAACGAAATGGAATGTTTCCGGATGTAAGCGTCGGATATAGCTGACCTTTCCCTCGTAGAACATAATAGGTACAAACCCTAAGTCGACCGTGTCCACATGTGAGTTCTGAAGCTTGGCTTTCTCTACTAATGATTTGACATGACTTGAATTCGTTAGGAAATATTCAGCTCCGGCGTGTAAGGCATTATGATATGCAATGAATTGCCTAAGCTGTTCGCCGGTGAAGACATTCTTGGTGACATTCGAATATTTTTTGCTCGCGGGAAGGCTTCGCACGGGTTGGCTGATTCCGGAGCATCCTTCTAGCTCGCTACCGAAATCTCTAAGATAACTAAAGAAAGTGCGAAATTCTGACTGGCTACCGTTGCTTTCAATGTAACCTATTGCTCGAAATAGCTCGCACAATGAAAGTGGTCTTTCTGGCGATTCAGGCAATTGGCAGTCGTAATGTACAGATCCGCTGAATTTTGAAGGCGTAGCGGGATATTTGAATTTAGTAGTTGGGTTCTGCAAGAGCCACAGTGGCAAATAAACAAATAGATAGAGGTTTAACTTGCCGAAAGCTAAGCGAAGGCTCTTCGGCTTTTCAAGTGATTGGTGGTCAATAAAGGACTTCTCGGCTGATAACCACGCCCTCATCGCTGTAATAAATATTTCACAGTCCTGATGAATGTGGAGATCAACTCTGTAGCCTCTCAGGGTGTCGCAGGAGAAACTGCTAACCCCATACCGGCGGTATTTAGCTAGTCCTAACGTGATTTCAAAGGGCGAGCTATATTTCTTGAGTAAATCAATGATTATGGCCTCATAGCTGCTATATTGAACTGCGGCTGAGTCATTCGCGATTATTGATAGTGCTACCCACCGTTCTACATCTTCTGACACTCTTTTGGGAAATCGTTTGCACAGAGTTTGTGCAATTTGAATAGTGGGAATTGGAAGGATCTGATTTCGTTTGTTTTTAAGCTGCGCTACCCGAAGCTCCTGAAGATCGGCAGTATTGATGTCTTCTGGTGAGAAGAATGATGACATTAAAATGGATTTAATCCCAGTTTGCCAAAGTCGCTGTGCCGCAGTGTAACTTCGCTTGCCGTCCCCTGGGTTATTATTTGAGTTGGTCTCAAGGTCAAGGAATGGGTGAATTGTTTCGCAGTAAAATAACTTCTGTACTTCTGGCAGCGAAGTGATTGAGCCTTGAGGGCGAGTGAAGTTGTGTGAAAGTATTGCGGTTTTATTTTTTTGGAGGTAAACAAATATTAATCGTATAATCGTTTTTGAAGGCTTGATATCTGTCTTTGTTAGTGTAGAGAAATACAAGCGCTGCCGTCGATCTTTTGAGTGTTGAGCCTCGGATTTGTTGCAGGCTACATACGCATACCATTCAGTCAGCAAGATCTCTATTTGTTCGGGTGGATGAAGTATGAATAAGGTTTCAATTTTTTTCATAGCTGTGCGGAAGTTTTTACCGGTATTCGTAAAAACTTTAATTATTAATTCTAGGCTAGCCGATGCATGTAGATGCAGGTCGGACTTGTTGGCAAGGAATATCATTTTTTTTGTCAGGTTTATCATGCTAACGCACTCTCATGTACCTGTTGGCGCAGTTTTTCCTTGAAGGTTTTCAAGCGTTCCTCTAAATATTGAATTTGGAATTCAGTGCTCGATTTAGTATCACCGTGCTTCCTTAGATAATTGGCATAAGATATTTTTTCAAGCAAAATTTCCCAGTCAACTTTCGCATATTTTTGAAGGCTACGAATGTCTTTGTGGCCCGTGAGTAACATCAATTCGCTATCGGTCAATCCTTGTCCTTTGCTGTGTTCCACATAGTTTTTAAGGAAATAGATGTTGCTATGACGAAGACTGTGAAGACCAAGTTTACTTGCGATATGCGGCTGATCAGGGAGGGCTCTTGCCGCTGCTTTCTTAAATTGATGCAAAATCACTGATGAATAGTCGCAGAGGTATAATGGCTTTCCGCTCTTGTCATGAAATACAAAGTTGTGCCCACAACTAGCCTTGTATTCGTAGCGAATATAAAGCTCAAGGTTGTGAAAGAAGAAGCTTCCATATGGCTCTAACATAACTGTAAGGGGGGTGCTACGACCCTTCCATTCCAGTTTGTTTCTTTCAATTTCACTAATTCCCCGATAGGCATCGCCTGGATTTTTCCGCGTATTGGGATTGACGAGAAGAATTTCACGTGTCGATAAGTTGATGTCTTGCCAGAGGATTTGATCGGCCTCCGAGTCGCGCGCGTTAGTCGCCCCCATCAATGAATAGAGGCAGGCGTTACGGTAGCTGCTAGCACTTGCAATAAGATCTGAGATTTTCTCAAGAGGGAAAAATTGATGCTCTTCGAGAGTTTTCACGAAATTTTCCTCGTATGGAATATGGCTGGTGAAGGAGATTCGACTCATTTTGCTGCCGGTAGCGGCAGTCATTGGAGTAGTATGCTGCCTCATTGCCGCCTTTTCCTTGCCCTGAATCTTGATGATATTAGAGGTTATCTTCATCAAGCTTTCAATGAGGATAGAAGTTTCAGGTTGTTCAACAACCAAACCGTTCTCAACGTACTCGTTATACGTCTGTTGAATTGTATTTATGCTGTCCAGGAATGGCGTGATGCAGGAGTGGTAAGCTTTTGATGTTGATACACTGACCATTGGGGATGGTTTTGCTTCGCAGATAAAACGGACTATCTCAGAGCTACTTGCCACTCCCGCCGTCAGGTAGGAGTGGTATCCGCGATAAAGCATGTTCACCTCGGGTTTCGTTGGCTGGATGTATTTAAGGCCTTCGAGGAAGTAGTCTAAGAAGTTAGAAGTGCACGGGCCCGTCATCCTGATGGTTTGATGATGTCGGCCGATTTCAATCAAGTTACGCATATGAATTGTAAGTGGCGTGAATTCCATACCGTATTTTTTTTCGTCAGCGTATCGAAGAACGTGGTGTTCTTTGCCGAGGTAGATGGCTTTCGTGTAGAAAAAGTTATTAAGCATGATCGATCTCCCACAGATAACTCGTCTGCCGTGGTGGAGGAAGATTTTCAAAGGTGAAGGACATTCGTTTGGTGACTCTAGATAGGGCCTTAGAGGCGTGTCAACAGCAAATTTTCGGCACTATCAAGTTAATAAATAGCGGGATTTATATAATAACTTGTCAATTTATAATGAATTATTTTCTGGGCGGATGGTTTAAGTGTCTGATTTCTATCTGGTTTTGCTAGGTATTGTTTTCCGATACTCAGTGACGTTTTTTTGCGCTGTTTCTAAATTCATGAATTTACTGGTTTTTTAAGAGTGCGCTTGCTGCGCTTACGGTATTGTTTTTGATGTGTTTCGTGGCGCAATAAACGGGTCTACTTATAGTTTACTCTTAAACTAGCTGACAAATGGTATCGCTTTCCTAGACCAGAGGCAGTCCATTCCACTTACCGCTTTGGCGGTGAGCCAAAAAAGTCTTCGGTTCGTATCGTTATTTTTTTGAAGCGCGCCGTATCCAACCTGTACCGAGGGCTTTCGTGAGGCCTTCCATGTTTTCTATCCGTCGGCGTGAAGGCAATTTACAGCTGCTTTCACGGCTCAATCCATCCGAGTAGCTCAACCCGGCAGTGTCTGAGCTTTTCAGTCTTCGATCTCGCTCGGCTTTTGCAGCAGGCAGAATTTCGTCAACTTCGAATCAGTGCTTCGGTGTGCGGCGATTACACAGATGACGGCACAATTTTCACAACGGGTATCTCCATCGCGGTGTCGGTGTATGCATTCCCCGCGAATTCTTCGCCATGCAACCGTTCGCCATGGATATAGGCCTCTATTCGAATAAATGTTGGTTAGCTACTTCGCCTGATGCATGGGGGAAAGGGGTTTGCTTTCTTCGGCCTCGGTTGAACTAAGGGTATGAATTATGATGATGCCATGGCGTTGCAGTTGGCCTTTTTTTGCAAATAACTATTGATGATGCCGAGGATCGCGGGTTCCATTTGGTTGATCCTTGCTGGAATTTCACGAAGTAATATCTGTGAGGCCGGCGCAGTCAGGGGCTGGCTCGCGAACTGGAGCGTGATGAGGTATTTCACGGCGCATTTGTGCTAAGGCCGCATCGCTCAGGAAGAATCTGTTCTCCTATATATGTGTGCAATGCGGATACGCAGCATCGTATCAAAGGGTAGGGTTTTCCACTGCCGGAGGCCCTAAGGGGAAAGCCGCGTGATCATCCTGAGCAAGTCACTCCATGGAAAAACCTGATCCATTCCGCGAGGAAGCGTATGCGGCGTGTCCGTTCGCATTAGTCGGCATACTTAAGTGGAAAGAACCTAATCTGGCCCATGGACTGGTGGGATTAGTTATCGGGCGTTTTTCAGGAATTTTTTTTGGGTGGGGGCGCCAGATCCCTTGAAAATCTTTTGTGGTTTGGGCACGCCCTTTGGTGAACTGACGAGTAAGCACATTGGGCAGAGCTACGTAGTGAGAGCAAGTGCGCGTACGACAGCGGCTCACAACCAGCACCAATGTGGGACGTCGAGGGGTCATTTGCTGCTTGCCAGAGGGCGGGAGTACACGGGGTCGTTCAGGGTCTAAAAGGGTAGGAGACCTGCCACTCGAATTAGCTGTCAACAGGGGATTGGACTCCTGTTGACAGCAGACTCGCTGCCCACTGATTTTCTTTACTTTTCACAGAGATGTCGTAACGTAACCATCTTGCTAGGCCGGGGGTACCACAGATAAAGGTTCGAACCTGCCCTGGGACACCACTCATTATCAGCCTTCAGCTGTCAAAAAAAGCCTCTCCAGAATTTTGATCTGGAGGGGCTTTTTTGTACACCTTGTCCCGTCCTGAATAAGGTTTACACCTTCTGACCTATTTTCAGGAGGGAGCAATGGATTCGGGGAAAAGGCGCAGTCAGCGCGATTACACGCTGGCTTTTAAATTGTCGGTGGTCGATCAGGTCGAAAAGGGCGAGTTGAGTTATAAAGAGGCTCAACGGCGCTATGGCATCCAGGGTCGGTCAACGGTGTTGGTGTGGTTACGCAAGCATGGTCGGCAGGATTGGAGCCAAGGCGCGTCTATTCGAGTGCTGAGGAAGAGTTCCATGGCCGAGTCCACGGTACCGCTGTCACCCGAGCAGCGGATCAAAGAGCTTGAAGAACAGCTTGAACTGAGCAATCAAAAGGCTCTGTTTTTCGAGGCTGTCGTAAACGTCTTGAAGAACGACTACGGTGTATCCATCGTAAAAAAGCGACCCGGCAAGTCCTCGCGCAAGGGCAAGTCAAAGACCTGAGTATCAGCAGGGCTTGCCTGTTCATGGGCATTTCACGTCAGGCTTACTACAAGCGCAACCGAGCGTTTGATGCGAAGGCTAGCGACGATCAAAAGGTCGTGGATTTCGTCTTGGAAAAGCGGCGGCGTCAGCCAAGGCTGGGAACACGCAAGCTGCATTATATGCTGCATGCCGAAGCAGAAACGAGTCTGCGGGTGGGGCGCGATCGCCTGTTCAGCATCCTGCGAGAAGCGCGAGAATTGGTCCCTCGCAAGCGGGCATACCACAAGACCACCCACAGCCATCATCGATTTCGCCGCCATCCAAACCTACTCAAGGCAGGCCCGCAGCAAATCATTGCCTGTGCTCCTGAGCAAGTTTGGGTTGCGGATATAACCTATCTGCCTACCCAGGAGAGCGTTGCTTATCTGAGCCTGATCACCGACGCCTACTCGCGTAAAATAGTGGGACATCATGTGCATGAGAGCTTGCATACAGAGTCGGTGCTCAAAGCGCTGAAGAAGGCTGTAGGAGGAAGGAAAACCAAGCAGCCGCTGGTTCATCACTCAGACCGTGGGGCGCAGTATTGCTCCGACCTTTATCAGCGTTTTCACACCAAGCACGGGGTCATTTGTTCGATGACCGATGGCTATGACTGCTATCAGAACGCGATGGCGGAGCGAATAAACGGGATTTTGAAGACGGAGTTTTTGCTGCATCGCCCCAAGAACCTGGCCGACGCGGTGAGAATGGTTGATGAATCGGTGCTGATCTACAACGCGGAGCGGCCACATCTGGCCTTGAAATACAAAACGCCCGATGCGGTGCATCGGGCGTTTTGAGACTGAAACAGGTGTAAACCTATTTCAGGACTAGACACCTCGAACAATCGAAAACCTGCGTGGAAACGCGGTCATTGTTCGGGAGGCAATCGAGGTTCTCAAGGGAATGCCATGGTTGGCCGATAACCCGGACAGATCACGGATCTGTTCCTCTCCCGGGCTCGGTATGCGGGCTCAGTTATGAGAAGGTGGTTGATGGCCTCTGGCCGCCAGTTATTATCTGCGTGCCAAAACAGGCGTCGCCGAAGCTGAGTCCATCCGTGGATGTGCCATTGGGTTGTTCTTCTTAAATTGCCTGGAAGTCTTCGATGCTGTCGTATCACCAAAAGCGTTTTCTGATCGTCGATGATTTCTCGGACTTCCGCAGTTCCGTGCGCTCAATGCTGCGCGAACTGGGGGTCAAGGAAGTGGACACCGCCGATACCGGCGAGCAGGCACTGAAAATGTGCTCGCAGAAGGCCTACGATTTCATCCTGCAGGACTTCCATCTGGGCGATGGCAAAAAGAATGGCCAGCAGGTACTCGAAGACCTGATGGAGGAGAAGCTGATCAGCCATGAATCGGTGTTTGTCATGGTCACCGCCGAAACCAGCCAGGCCATGGTGCTCAGTGCGCTGGAACATGAGCCTGACGCCTATCTGACCAAGCCGTTCAACCGTTCCAGCCTGGCCCAGCGCCTGGAGCGGCTGGAGCAGCGCAAGACCTTGCTCAAGCCGATCCTGCAAGCCCTCGATCGCGGCAAACCGATGGAAGTGCTCAATGCCTGCATCGTCCTGTGCAAGCAAGACATTCGCTATTCGCCGCTGTGCCTTCGATATCGCGCCGACGCGCTGCGCGATCTGAATCAAAACGAAGCACTGGAGCGTTTGTACGACAGCATCATTGCCGACCGACCTTTGCCATGGGCCTTTGCCGGGTTGGGCAAGTTGTTGTTCAAGCGCGGCCAGGTTGCGCAGGCCAAGGGTATTTACGAAAAGGCCCTTAAAGTGTTTCCGATGATGCCGTCGCTCTACGATGGCATGGCCGATGTGCTGGTCACCGAGGGTGACACCAGGGGCGCGCAGCGCGTGCTGGAAGAAGCGATTCGCCTGTCGCCACTGGCAGTGCGCCGGCAAGCGATGCTGGGCAAGTTGGCGATGACCAACGAAGATTTCGACACTGCCTCCAAAGCCTATCGCCAGGCCGTGGCCCAAGGCGCGCAGTCGCGCTTCAAGGATGCCGAGAGCAATCTTGGCCTGGCCCACGCCTTGATCAGCAAGGGCAGCGAACGGGGCCTGGACACGCGGACCCGACTTGAAATCAACACCACGCTAAGTGCTGTGGCCAAGGAAAATCCTGGCGATCCAGGGCTGCAAATTCGCGCACGCCTGATGAAAGCCACCAGCCTGTTGCTCAATGACGCCGAAACTGCCGACAAACTCACCGAGCAAGCCTTGTTGCGACTTGATGGCATGGAGCAATTCATGAGTGCCGAAGCGGCGCTGCTGGTGGCCAAGCAGCTGAAGATGCTGGGCCAGTCTGAGGCCGGCACCGCGATGTTGAAAAGCTGTGTGGAAATCTACGGCGACGATCCGGTAGTGATGAAGGATATCGCCAAGCAAACCGATGATCCGACCATCCTCAACTCAGGCAACGCTGCGGCGGACCTCAACCGTCAGGGTGTGCGTGTGTACAAGACCGGCAACCTGGTGGAAGCACGGCAGCTGTTTCGCAAAGCGTTGGCGATGCAACCAAAGAACATCAGTATCGCGCTGAACATGGCGCAGTCGTTGTTGCATGGCACCGACACCAGCGTTGCGTCGGCAGAACTCGAGGAGTGCCAGGCCTGCTTGAAAATGGTGGGACTGATGCCCGAAACGGACGCGCGGTATCCGCGCTATCAGAAGCTCAAAAGCAAGGCGTTTGGCGAATGAACGACAACGAGCAGGGCCTGGATTTCTCCACGGTGATCGCTTCCACCGTGCACGACATGAAGAACTCGCTGACCTTGCTGATGCAAGCCCACAGCCAATGGCTGGCGCGCTTGCCTGCGCCTGCGCAACAGACGCCGGAGCAGGGTGTGATTGATTTCGAGTTCGCCCACCTCAATGGCATGCTGGTGCAGCTGCTGGGGCTGTACAAACTCGGCGTCAACCAGATGCCCCTGCGACCGGCCTACCATGAACTGGACGACTTCATCGAAGCGCAACTGGCGTGTCATCAGGAGGTGTTTGCCAGTCGCGGCATCATGGTCACCTATGAAGTGGACCCATTGAGCCCCTTGGGTTTCTTCGACCGCGAGTTGATTGCCTCGGTTCTGGCCAACTGCATCAACAACGCGATCCGCTACGCGCGCCATGCGTTGTTGATCAGCGTCAGCGACGAAGGCGGGCAACTGGTGCTGACCATCAACGACGACGGCGAGGGTTATCCGGCGCAGATGATCGAGCGTCAGGCCGACTATGTTCAAGGCATCAACCAGAGCAGTGGCAGTACGGGCCTGGGTCTGTATTTTGCCGGGCAGATTGCCGCGCTGCATCAGCGCAATGGGGTTGGCGGGCGCACCGAAATCAGCAACGGTGGACCGTTGGGCGGTGGAGTGTTCAGCCTTTATCTCCCTTGATTGTTTGTCGTAGGAGCTGCCGAAGGCTGCGATCTTTTGATCCTGGAAATTAGACGATCGTCCGAACGCGGCCCGAGCCTTCGGCAGCTCCTACGAGGTTTTGTGTCTTTATTGATGTGGGCTGCTTGATATTCTGAACATGCGGAGTCTATTTTGTACGGTCGCCGTTCGCGGCTCGCACAATAACAAGGATTGCGTCATGACAACCGTTGGCCTGAGTTCACTCGCGCAGCGATTGACGGGCATTGATGAAGTGGAATGTGTCACGCCGGATTTGAATGGCGTACCCCGGGGCAAAGTGATGACCTCCGAGGGTTTCCTCGACGGTCGGCGTTTGCAGTTGGCGCGGGGTGTGCTGCTGCAATGCATCATGGGCGGTTATCCGCCAGCGCGCTTTTACGGCAGCGATGACGGCGACCTGGCGTTGATTCCCGATCCCGGGCAAATCCACCGCTTGCCCTGGAGCAAACCGGCTCGGGCCTTCGCCATTTGCGATGCGAACGAGTTAGGCACCACCACCAGCTCCAACCTGTCGACCCGTGGTCAGCTCAAAGCCGTGCTCGCCCGTTATGCGGCCCTTGGCCTGGCACCGGTGGTGGCCACCGAGCTTGAGTTCTTCGTTTTTGCGCCCAACACCGACCCGACTCAAGCTTTCCTGCCGCCCCTGGGTCTGGACGGTCGTCGCGAGGACGGTCAGTCGGCGTTCAGCGTCAGCTCCAACAACGGCTTGCGGCCGTTTTTCAATGAGGTCTACGAGTGCATGGCAGCGTTGGGGTTGCCCCGCGATACGTTCATGCACGAGATGGGCGTGAGCCAGTTCGAGATCAATCTGCTGCATGGTGATCCACTGTTGCTGGCCGACCAGACGTTCCTGTTCAAGCATCTTCTGAAAGAAGTCGCGATCAAACACGGCCTGAGCGTTGTCTGCATGGCCAAGCCGTTGGCGCATACGCCGGGCAGTTCCATGCACATTCACCAGAGTGTGGTTGAGGTCGATTCGGGGCGTAACGTGTTCAGTGACAAGGCGGGGGAGGAGACGGCGACTTTCCGGCATTTCATCGCCGGTCAGCAGGCCTGCATGGCGGACTTCACCGCTTTGTTTGCGCCGAACGTGAACTCGTACCAGCGCTTGTGCCACCCTTATGCGTCGCCGAACAATGCGTGCTGGTCCCATGACAACCGGGCGGCCGGACTGCGAATTCCGGCGAGTTTGCCGGTGGCGCGGCGGGTCGAAAACCGCTTGCCGGGGGCTGACGCCAATCCGTACCTGGCGATTGCCGCGAGCCTCGCGGCAGGGTTGCATGGCATCGAGAACAAGCTGGAGCCGAGCGCGCCGATCCAGGGCGAGTTTGAAGTGCCGGACAATCTTTCATTGCCGTGTACCTTGCACGCGGCGCTTGAGCGTCTGAAACGTAGCCAGTTGGCCAAGGAACTGTTCGGTGCGGAATTCATCGAAGGCTACATCGCTTCGAAGACCCTGGAGCTGACCAGCTTTTATGATGAAATTACTCCCTGGGAACGGCGTGTTTTAGCGGCCCAGGCCTGACGTCCCGTCGACATCGGGCTATTGTTCAGCGATAGCCCGATCTTCACTGCAAGGAGCCGCTCGGAACGCCGATGCGCCAAATCTGGAAATCCTTTCGAGCGCTTTATTTCGCCTCGCTGATGATGTTGATCGGCTCGGGCCTGTTGAGTACTTACCTGGCGTTGCGCCTGGCGGCCGATCATGTCGACAGCCTGTGGGTCGGTGCGTTGATGGCCGCCAACTATTTCGGCCTGGTGCTGGGTGGCAAGATCGGTCACCGGTTGATTGCCCGGGTCGGGCATATCCGGGCCTATTCGGCCTGTGCCGGGATCGTCGGCGCGGCGGTGCTCGGTCATGGCCTGGTGGACTGGTTGCCGGCCTGGCTGTTTTTACGGGTGATCGTCGGCCTCGGCATGATGTGCCAATACATGGTGATCGAAAGCTGGCTGAACGAGCAGGCCGATGCCAATCAGCGCGGGATGGTCTTCAGCGGTTACATGATCGCGTCGTATCTGGGACTGGTGCTCGGGCAACTGATCCTGGTCATGCACCCGGCACTGGGGCTTGAACTGCTGATGTTGGTTGCCCTGTGTTTTGCGCTGTGTCTGGTGCCTGTAGCCTTGACTCGGCGAATTCACCCGGCCCCTTTGCATCCGGCTCCGATGGAGCCGCGTTTCTTTATCAAGCGCGTTCCGCAGTCGTTGAGCACGGTGTTGGGTGCGGGTCTGATCATTGGTTCGTTCTATGGTCTGGCACCGCTGTATGCCTCGCAGCAAGGGCTGAGTACGGAGCAGGTCGGTCTGTTCATGGGTAGCTGCATTTTTGCCGGGCTGGTGGTGCAGTGGCCGTTGGGCTGGTTGTCCGATCGTTATGACCGGGCGCTGCTGATCCGCTGTTTTGCCATGTGCCTGGCAGTCGCGGCGTTACCGCTGGCGATCCTGCCGAAGGTGCCGCTGGAGGTGTTGTTCGTCATCGGCTTCCTCTGCTCGCTGGTGCAATTTTGCCTGTACCCGCTGGCGGTGGCGTTCTCCAATGACCATGTCGAAGGGGATCGCCGGGTGTCGCTGACGGCGATGCTGCTGGTGACCTACGGCATTGGCGCGAGTGTCGGGCCGTTGGCGGCGGGGGTGCTGATGAAGCTGTTCGGTAGTCAGAGCCTGTATGCGTTTTTCAGTTTCTTTGCGTTGGTGCTGGTCTGGCGGATTCGGCCGAAGGCAGTAACCAATCTGCACCAGGTCGACGATGCGCCGCTGCATCACGTGGCGATGCCGGACAGCATGTCGAGTTCGCCCCTGGTCGCGGCGCTTGACCCGCGTGTCGATGAGCAAGTGGTGCAGGAACAGATGCAGTCGCCGGTCACCCCTGAGACTGAATCCGAGCCTGAGTTGCCCACAGAAAACGATCAACCACCGCAAGACCCTGACTCGGGGCGCGAGCAGAGCTTTACCGAAGCCAGACCCTGAATCGGGGGGATAAAAAAACGGGCAGTCACCGCAAGGGGCTGCCCGTTTTTTGTAGGAGCTGGCTTGCCAGCAAAGGCGTCTGTTGCATCCACACAGGACCCAGCGACGCCTTCGCCGGCAAGCCGGCTCCTACAGGGGGCGAAACGTCAGATCAGAAGTCGTCTTTGTCGAAGCGACGGGCTTCACGTTGCAGCTGGTAGACGAATCGCTCGACCTGACGCTGCACCAGTCCGCTCATGTTGTGGAAGCGGATGCCGGCGAAGGTGGTGGAGATTCTTTCTTCGAAGTGCAGATAACGCAGCTCGACCGGTGCGGTCATCTTGCCGAAAGGCAGGTCGGCATTGAAGCGGTCGTAAACCTGGCCCAGTTGCAGGCTGCCGGTGATGTCGCCTTCGAAGCGCAATTTGCAGCCGGTGGCGGAAATATCCAGCAACTTGCCGCTGATAGGCGTTTTGAGTTTTTCACCGTCCAGATTGACGCTGACCAGTTGCGCCAGTTTCAGTGCCGCGCGAAAGGCATTGCGGCGCTGGTGGTAGACCACTTCATCGGGCAGGGTGCCGCGGTAGCAACGAGCGCCAGCGGATTCATCGATGGTCAACGGACCATTGCTTTCCCAGGCAATGCGAACACCTTCATGGAAACCTTCGACCTTGTAAGGTTCGCCAGCCAGCAAGAAGCGTTCGCCATCACGGGGTATCATTTCGTCCAGGGCAAGCATGTTGCTGTCGCGGTCGAGGTCCACCAGATAGCTCTGGAAGCGCTGACTGCGTTCGTGGAAGGTGATGATCAGCGGGTCATGACTTTCTTGCAGCTGGCGCAGATTGCTGGAGATCTCCAAGGGCGTGCTGAGCACCTTGGGTGGCTGCGGAGCATCTTCCGCGGTTAAGGCATTGGACACGGTTAATCAATCTCCAGACAAAATTTGACTACGGCTGGCCATCATTTTGCCAGTATGTTGCGCGTCTTGATAGAGCGGGTCACCGACCGGCTCAAGCCTGACTGAGCGGTCGCGGCTTGGCAAGCCTGGAGAAAGTACCACTGGCGTCGTAAAGCGCCGGAGTATCGCCGCCGTTGAGGATTTTCAGCTGGGTGGCTGTAGCGGCCTGCTGCGTCAGGATCGACTGCCCGTTGTTGGCATTGATGGCCTGGCATTGGGCCAGAAGATCGGTCAGAGCGTCACTTTGCATCAGAAGTTGATCGCCAATGCTCGATTGGCTGGCCAGTTGCTCAAGACCGCTTCTGTTGGCCGGCAGGTTGAGGCTGGCGAGAATTTCACTGCGCTTGCGGCCATGCTGTTCAAGCAAAACGATCAGTGCCTGTTTCTGCGCCAGAATGCCCTCAAGCAGCGGCATGTCACGACCGTGCAGGGCAAGGGATTCGGTCTGCAATAACCCCATCAATTGTTGCAGGGGAGCAAAATCGTCGGTGATCAGTTGCAGTAGATTAGTGTCGTGCATGGCTGGCCTTGGGTGTTAAGCGTCCAAAAGCCTGGCGCCGGCCGTGGCCTAGCGCTGGGCTTCGAAGTTGAGCAGTTTGCTGGCTACGCGGTTGCTGTCGACTTTGTAGCTGCCATCGGCAATCGCTGCTTTCAACTCGGCCACGCGGGCTTTGTCGACGGCAGGCTGATCGCGCAGCTTGTCAGTGACCTTCTGCAACTGCTGAGCCTCATTGCTGAGGTGTACCGATTCCCCGCTTTTGGATGTACCGACCTGCTCCGCCGCGGATTCCAGTGGCGCAGATTTTCCGGCCTCGATGCTTTCTTTGCTGGCACTGGTACGTGTACTGCCCGTAAGGGGCGCGGAGCTGTTCAAACGGCTGAAATCGATGACCATGATAAAAACCTCTGGGGATTTGGACGCTTGCCATGTTTTCGGCCATTCCCTGGAAAACTTTAGGCCCATTTATCAATGAGCCTTGCGCGCGTCAGCGCTTGCTCTGCATAGAGCACAGTCTAGGGAACAGCCGGGGCGAGCGCCACATTCTCGTGATCGGACAGCTTCTCTACATAGACACTTCCACCTGTCCAGGCGCGGTGACCTGTGCCTTGATGACGCGCTGGGAGTTGAGGTTTTTCACCCGGATCTGCTCGCTCAAACTCCCGTTGGACAGGGCTTCGCCCGGCATGCGCACGCTGAGCGTACCGCTGCGGGCGGTGATTACCACTTGATCGCCCTTGCGAATGACTTCTGCCTGTTCGATGTTCACCAGTGTGACGACCTGGTCGGTGACCATTGGTCGGGTCAGTCTCTGTCCGATCGCCTGGTCGAGGGAGGTCAGGTAGCCCTGGCTGATCAGGCTGATGTCGCGCTCGCGCAGGAGCACATCTTCAGGTTCGACAATGGCTGCGCGGCGCAGGGGACGGGCGGAGGTTACGACGTCGCGAAACAGCCGGACTTGAGCGGGTACGAAGACTGTCCAGGGGGCTGCGCCTTCGCAGCGAACCTTCACGGTAACCCGCCCGATCGGCTTTGGACTTTCGAGTGTGGCTGTCAATTCCTTGTCGCACATGGGCATGTGCATGCGTGGATCGAGCTGATTGACCTGGATCTCGTAGCGACCTTGCGTTTGACTGGTGGCCAGATAGTCCTCTACGGTGAATTCAAGAAACCCCTGAGTGACGCCGATAAGCATGTCAGGCAAGGTAACCGCGTCAGCAAGGGCAGGGCTGCCAGCGTTGAACAGGCAAACAGCCGCCAGCACACCGAGCCATTTGCGGCGGGGTGTAGTCAGGCGTCGGAAAAATGTCGGTTCTGTGTTCATAACGATTAAAAAAGCAAGCGCCGTGCCGTTTAGTGACGAAGGCGCGTCGCAACAACACTTGGCGTTGGTGTGGGAGTTTGGGCATGGCGGGTGTAATGGATTCGGTGAACCAGCGCACGCAACTGGTGGGGCAGAATCGCCTTGAGCTGTTGTTGTTCCGTCTTGACGGTCAGCAGCTGTACGGGATCAACGTCTTCAAGGTTCGGGAGGTGCTGCAATGTCCCAAACTGACGCTGATGCCCAAGTCCAGTCCTGTCGTGTGCGGTGTGGCGAACATCCGGGGGGCGACCATTCCGATCCTTGATCTGGCGATGGCGACTGGCTCCGGTGCTTTGAAGGACAAGAACAATCCGTTTGTGATCATCACGGAGTACAACACCAAGACCCAGGGTTTCCTGGTGCGCTCGGTGGAACGCATCGTCAACATGAACTGGGAAGAGATCCATCCGCCACCCAAGGGCACCGGACGCGATCACTACCTGACGGCGGTGACCCGGGTCGATAACCAGTTAGTCGAAATCATCGACGTCGAGAAGGTGCTGGCGGAAGTCGCACCAACGCCTGAAGCGATTTCTGCCGGGGTGATCGATGTCGAAACCCAGCACAAGGCGCTTTCATTACGCGTGCTGACGGTCGACGACTCGTCCGTGGCACGCAAGCAGGTCACGCGTTGCCTGCAAACGGTCGGCGTCGAAGTGGTGGCGCTGAACGACGGCAAGCAAGCACTGGATTACCTGCGCAAACTGGTCGATGAGGGCAAGAAGCCGGAAGAGGAGTTCCTGATGATGATTTCCGACATCGAGATGCCGGAGATGGACGGGTACACCCTGACGGCGGAAATCCGCAACGACCCGCGCATGCAAAAGCTTCATATCATCCTGCATACGTCCTTGTCCGGGGTATTCAATCAGGCGATGGTCAAGAAAGTCGGTGCCGATGACTTCCTGGCCAAATTCCGACCTGATGACCTGGCATCCCGGGTAGTCGACCGGATCAAGGCAGCAGATATCAGCTAGGGGCCTGTGCCCCTGGCAATCAACACGATTTAAGAGGCGGCATCATTGTCTACGGGTAATTTGGATTTCGAACAGTTCCGGGTGTTCCTGGAAAAAGCCTGTGGCATTTTGCTCGGTGAAAACAAGCAGTACCTGGTCTCCAGCCGTCTCAACAAACTGATGGAACAGCAAGGCATCAAGAGCCTGGGTGAACTGGTCCAGCGCATGACGACCCAGCCGCGCAGCGGTTTGCGCGAGCAGGTGGTGGATGCCATGACCACCAACGAAACCCTGTGGTTTCGCGACACCTATCCGTTCGAGGTGCTGAAGAACAAGGTGCTGCCCGAAGCGATCAAGGCCAATCCTGGCCAACGTCTGCGCATCTGGTCGGCGGCGTGCTCTTCGGGTCAGGAACCCTACTCGCTGTCGATGTCCATCGACGAGTTCGAGCGGGTCAACCTGGGGCAACTGCGGATGGGTGTGCAGATTGTTGCCACTGACCTGTCCGGCACCATGCTGAACAACTGCAAGACCGGCGAATACGACAGCCTGGCCATCGGTCGTGGGCTGTCGCCCGAGCGCCTGCAACGTTACTTCGATCCGAAAGGGCCGGGGCGCTGGGCGATCAAGGCGCCGATCAAGAGTCGCGTGGAGTTTCGCTCGTTCAACCTGCTGGACAGTTACGCCGGCCTCGGCAAGTTCGATATCGTGTTTTGCCGCAACGTGTTGATCTACTTCTCCGCTGAAGTGAAGAAGGACATCCTGCTGCGCATCCACAGCACGTTGAAACCGGGTGGTTATTTGTTCCTCGGCGCCTCTGAAGCGCTGAACGGTTTGCCGGATCACTACCAGATGGTCCAGTGCAGTCCGGGGATCATTTACCAGGCGAAGTGATTTCGTTGGGGTTGTCAGAAAACGGGAGTCCTCAGGGGTTCCCGTTTTTTTATGCCTGCTGATTTCTCACAGCTTCTCAATCCCTGTAGGAGCTGGCTTGCCAGCGATAGCGGTGTGTGCGCAATTTAAAAGTCGGCTGACTCGACGCCATCGCTGGCAAGCCAGCTCCTACAGGGGAGGTGGTGTTCTCAAGTGCGGTGCCAAGCGGCAGAAAAGCGGCAGGCGGCGGAAAACCGTTGCCGCTTTTCTGTCATTGCCACGTTGCCATGGCCCGCAAGGCCCCGGTTTACAGGGTTTTTTGAATTGGCATGGGGCTTGCTATGTCCATCGTACGAAAAATCAGGTCACCCGAAGGTTTCCCGACATGAGCATCAGCTTCGATAAAGCGCTCGGTATCCACGAACAAGCCCTGGGCTTCCGCGCCCAGCGCGCTGAAGTCCTGGCCAACAACATCGCCAACGCCGATACCCCGAATTACAAGGCTCGGGATCTGGACTTCTCCAAAGTGCTCGCCGAGCAGAACGAGAAAACCAAAAGCGGCGGCTTCGCCTTGAACATGACCAACAGCCGTCATATCGAAGCGCAAGGCCTGGGCAATGGCGACGAATCGCTGATGTATCGCACGCCGATGCAACCGTCGATTGACCAGAACACCGTGGACGCTCAACTGGAGCAGTCGAACTACGCGCAAAACGCGGTCGACTTCCAGGCCAGCTTCACCCTGCTAAACAGCAAATTCAAAGGGCTGGTATCAGCCCTGCGCGGAGAGTAAGCCATGTCTCTATCCAGTGTTTTCAACATTGCCGGTAGCGGCATGAGTGCGCAGACCACTCGCTTGAACACCGTCGCTTCGAACATCGCCAACGCCGAGACCGTCTCGTCGAGCATCGACCAGACTTACCGCGCGCGTCACCCGGTGTTCGCCACCATGTTCCAGGGCGGCCAGAGCGGCGGCAGCGATTCGCTGTTCCAGAACCAGGACGCCGCCGGCCAGGGCGTGCAAGTGTTGGGCGTGGTCGAAGACCAGAGCAACCTTGAAGCGCGCTACGAGCCGAACCATCCGGCGGCTGATGCGAAGGGCTACGTCTATTACCCGAACGTCAACGTGGTGGAAGAAATGGCCGACATGATTTCCGCGAGCCGTTCGTTCCAGACCAACGCCGAAATGATGAACACCGCTAAAACCATGATGCAGAAGGTCCTGACCCTCGGTCAGTGATAAGGGGCGACTCAGATGAGTGTTACCGATTCCACCAGTGGTTTGAGCCTTAACGACATCCTGGCCAACTCCTCGGTCAAGACCAATACCACGACCGATGGCCTTGCGTCGGCGGCCGGCAGTGCCTCGGGCAACAAAGCCCTGGGCAAGGATGCATTCCTGCAGTTACTGGTCACGCAGTTGAAAAACCAGAACCCGCTGGAGCCTCAGGACAACGGTGAGTTCGTCGCACAACTGGCGCAATTCAGCAGCCTGGAAGGCATCACCACGCTCAACGATACCGTGAGTGGACTGGCCAGTAACTACAACTCGTCCCAGGCCTTGCAGGCTTCATCACTGGTGGGCCGTTCGGTCATCGCACCTGGCGACAAGGCAGTGGTCGACACGACCAAGAGCTTCAGCGGCACGGTGGTCGTACCGTCAGCGGTGGCTTCTGCCACCCTGAAGATCACAGACACGGACGGCAAGACCGTGCGCACCATCGATCTGGGAGCACAGAAAGCAGGTAACGCCAGTTTCATCTGGGATGGCAAGAACGATGCGGGTGAAACGGTGGCCGCGGGTACTTACAGCTTCGGCGCAACGACCACGATCGATGACCAGTCTGTGGCGTTGATCACTTACCTGCCAGCGACCGTCAACAGTGTGACCATCAGCCAGACCGGCGGTGAGTTGATGCTCAATCTGGCCGGGCTGGGCAGCATTGCCCTGTCCAAAGTTCAAACCATTGGTATGTAGAGCCGACTAACCCGGCATAAAGGAGTGGATGATGTCTTTCAATATCGGCCTTAGCGGTCTCTATGCAGCCAACAAGCAACTGGACGTAACCGGCAACAACATCGCCAACGTCGCTACCACGGGTTTCAAATCGTCCCGTGCGGAATTCGAAGACGTGTACTCGGCAACTAAACTGGGTACCGGCAGCAAGACCGTCGGCAACGGCGTGCGCCTGGCCAACGTTTCCCAGCAGTTTGGCCAGGGTGACATCGGCAACACCGGCAACGTGCTCGACATGGGTATCCAGGGCAACGGTTTCTTTGTCCTGAGCAACAACGGTTCGCTGACCTACACCCGTGCCGGCACATTCAAGACCGACAGCGCAGGCTACGTCACCAACAGCGACGGCACTGCCCGTCTGCAGGGTTATGGTGTGGATGAAAACGGCAAGATTCTCAATGGCGTGTTGACCGATCTGCGAATCGACACCTCCAACCTGGCGCCGAAATCCACCAATACCGTGTCGTCGACGATCAACCTGAACTCCACGGCGACCGAGATCGACCAGACGGTTGCTACCAACAAGTTCGATCCGAGCAAACCGGAAACTTTCACCAAACAGTTCAGCACCCCGATTTTCGACACTCAGGGTAACCAGCACACCATGGATCAATACATGGTCAAGACTGGGGCGAACACTTGGGATACCTACACCCTGATTGATGGCCGAAATCCTGATGGCACTTCGACTACCGGTACGGGCGCGGTTGATCCGATCCCTTCGACCATGTCATTCGATACCAGCGGCAAACTTGTCTCGGTCAGTACTCCCGTGACACCACCGACCACTCCGCCGACCGCTACGTTCGGCAATGACCTGAAGATCACCAACTGGACGCCAGGCACCGTGACCGATGGTGTCTGGAAGGCCAATGGCGCGGCGGCCGATCCGGCTGGCGTGACTATTTCCATGGCCAGTACCACTCAGTTCAATGCTGACACGGCTCGCTCGATTCCGGTACAGAACGGTTTTGCCACCGGCCAGATTACCAACCTGACCATCGACGGCAGCGGTGTACTGTTGGCGAACTTCAGCAACAACCAGACCCAAGCCATCGGGCAGATCTCGTTGGCCAGCTTCGCCAACGAACAAGGTCTGCAGCCTGTAGGCGGCACCAGTTGGAAAGAGACCTATGTATCGGGCATTCCGGGTTACGACTCGGCGCAAACCGGCACGTTGGGCTCGATCGTTTCCAACTCACTGGAAGAATCCAACGTCAACCTGACCAACGAGCTGGTCGACTTGATCAAGGCGCAAAGCAACTACCAGGCTAACGCCAAGACCATCTCTACCGAGAGCACCATCATGCAGACCATTATCCAGATGAATTGATGCTGGATTGCGCTGCATAAAGAGCCCCTCGAAAGAGGGGCTTTTTTGTGCTGGCCGAAAAATTACAGACAGACAAAAGAAAACCCCCGACCCGCCAGAGGCTGATCGGGGGTTTCGAGCAAGCGCCTTGCGGCGCTTACCGGCTCAGCTTATTGGCAAGCTTCGCAATCCGGCTCGTCGATGGCGCAAGCCTTCGGCACTGGAGCGGGACCTGCAGGAGCCGCCAGGACCGAATCGTCACCGTGGTTGCCGCCGCTGGAAACAGCGTTCAGCTTACCGGTGTTGATGGTCGACTTCTCGGTGCTGGTCGCGGCCAGGGCACGGAGGTAGTAAGTGGTTTTCAGACCACGGTACCAGGCCATACGGTAGGTCACGTCCAGCTTCTTGCCCGAAGCGCCGGCGATGTACAGGTTCAGCGACTGAGCCTGGTCGATCCACTTCTGACGGCGGCTGGCGGCGTCGACAATCCACTTGGTGTCCACTTCGAAGGCAGTCGCGTAGAGTTCTTTGAGCTCTTGCGGGATGCGCTCGATCTGCTGCACCGATCCGTCGTAGTACTTCAGGTCGTTGATCATGACCGAGTCCCACAGACCGCGAGCCTTCAAGTCGCGAACCAGGTACGGGTTGATCACGGTGAATTCGCCCGACAGGTTCGATTTCACATACAGGTTCTGATAGGTCGGTTCGATCGACTGCGATACGCCGGTAATGTTGGCGATGGTCGCGGTCGGAGCGATGGCCATGATGTTCGAGTTACGAATGCCTTTCTGAACACGGGCGCGAACCGGTGCCCAGTCCAGGGTTTCGTTCAGGTCGACATCAATGTACTTCTGACCGCGTTGTTCGATCAGGATCTGTTGCGAATCCAGCGGCAGGATGCCTTTGGACCACAGCGAACCGTTGAAGGTCTCGTACGCACCGCGCTCGTCGGCCAGGTCGCAGGAAGCCTGGATCGCGAAGTAGCTGACCGCTTCCATCGACTTGTCGGCGAACTCGACGGCAGCGTCGGAGCCGTAAGGGATGTGCTGCAGGTACAAAGCGTCCTGGAAGCCCATGATGCCCAGACCGACCGGACGGTGCTTGAAGTTGGAGTTCTTCGCTTGCGGCACCGAGTAGTAGTTGATGTCGATCACGTTATCGAGCATGCGTACGGCGGTGTTCACGGTGCGTTCCAGCTTGACGGTGTCCAGCTTGCCGTTGACGATATGGTTCGGCAGGTTGATCGAGCCCAGGTTGCAAACGGCGATCTCGTCCTTGTTGGTGTTCAAGGTGATTTCGGTGCACAGGTTCGAGCTGTGGACCACGCCCACGTGCTGCTGCGGGCTGCGCAGATTGCACGGGTCTTTGAAGGTCAGCCATGGGTGGCCGGTTTCAAACAGCATGGACAGCATTTTGCGCCACAGGTCTTTAGCCTGGATGGTCTTGAACAGCTTGATTTTGCCCGGGTACTGGGACAGCGCTTCGTAGTACTCGTAGCGCTCTTCGAAGGCCTTGCCGGTCAGGTCGTGCAGGTCCGGTACTTCGGACGGCGAGAACAGGGTCCACGGGCCGTCATCGAAGACGCGCTTCATGAACAGGTCAGGGATCCAGTTGGCGGTGTTCATGTCGTGGGTACGACGACGGTCATCACCGGTGTTCTTGCGCAGCTCGATGAACTCTTCGATGTCCATGTGCCAGGTTTCCAGGTAGGCACAGACAGCGCCTTTGCGCTTGCCACCCTGGTTAACGGCAACGGCGGTGTCGTTCACGACTTTCAGGAACGGAACCACGCCTTGCGACTTGCCGTTGGTGCCCTTGATGTACGAACCCAGCGCACGCACCGGCGTCCAGTCGTTGCCCAGGCCACCGGCGAATTTCGACAACATGGCGTTGTCGTGGATCGCGTGGTAGATGCCCGACAGGTCATCCGGCACGGTGGTCAGGTAGCAGCTAGACAGCTGTGGACGCAGGGTACCGGCGTTGAACAGGGTCGGGGTCGACGACATGTAGTCGAAGGACGACAGCAAGTTGTAGAACTCGATCGCACGGTCTTCTTTGTGCTTCTCTTCGATCGCCAGGCCCATGGCCACGCGCATGAAGAAGATCTGCGGCAGTTCGAAGCGCACGCCATCCTTGTGGATGAAGTAACGGTCGTACAGGGTTTGCAGGCCCAGATACGTGAATTGCTGGTCGCGTTCGTGGTTGATCGCCTTGCCCAGTTTTTCCAGGTCGAAGGAGGCCAGAACAGGGTTCAGCAGTTCGAACTCGATACCCTTGGCGATGTAGGCAGGCAGAGCCTTGGCGTACAGGTCGACCATTTCGTGGTGGGTAGCGCTTTCGGCGACGCCGAGGAAGCCCAGGCCTTCGGCGCGCAGGGTGTCCATCAGCAGGCGGGCGGTCACGAACGAGTAGTTCGGCTCACGCTCGACCAGGGTACGGGCGGTCATTACCAGGGCGGTGTTGACGTCGGTCAGGGCCACGCCGTCGTACAGGTTCTTCAGGGTTTCACGCTGGATCAGGTCGCCGTCGACTTCTTCCAGGCCTTCGCACGCTTCGGTGACGATGGTGTTCAGGCGGCCCATGTCCAGCGGCGCCAGGCTGCCGTCGGCACGGGTGATGCGGATCGACGGGTGAGCGTTGACCGCTTCTTCGGCCGGCGCGTGGGCGGCGCGTTCTTTCGAGCGACCGTCACGGTAGATCACGTAGTCGCGCGCAACTTTCTGCTCGCCGGCACGCATCAGGGCCAGTTCGACCTGGTCCTGGATTTCTTCGATGTGGATGGTGCCGCCCGATGGCATACGGCGCTTGAAGGTCGCAGTGACCTGTTCGGTCAGGCGGGCCACGGTGTCATGGATTCGCGACGAGGCGGCGGCGGTGCCGCCTTCAACTGCGAGAAACGCTTTGGTGATGGCGACGGTGATCTTGTCATCGGTGTAAGGAACGACAGTGCCGTTACGCTTGATCACGCGCAGCTGCCCTGGCGCAGTGGCGGACAGATCCGAATTCGAATCAGCGGCCTGCGGCAAGGTGCCCTGCGGGTTCTCGCGAGTTGTGTCGGTTTGCATGGGGGAGTGTCTCCACATTCTCTATGTTTGTTTGGGCACCATCACGGTGCCCACCGTTCTGTCCTGAAGCACTACAACCGACGGGCGTCGGGCATAACGACTTCAGGACAGTAGGAAAAAGGCTAATGAGGCCATCCTTGCCAGAAGTCTTTGGCTACGAACCTGGGTTCGAAACCGATTCCTTTCGGGGTGTCAGTAATGACTGCAACACCCGTACCGTTTTGACCGCACTGGCCTGAAAAAACGGTGCCACCCGCTTGTGCGGTTTGGGCTTGAAAATCCACGCTTGGTTCAACCATAAACAGGCAATAAAGCGCTTGAGTTTCTGGTCTGAAATGTGGTTGGGCTTTTTCACTAAAACCCTACATGTAGGGTTTTTTTCGCGCTGGGGTACAAGATAATGCGTTTCTGGGGGTGTTGCAACGTACTACCTGTGGATAAACCTGTGCGTAAATTGTGTGTGAAAGAAGCAACTGGCGTGTAGGCCGCGACCTAGCTGGATCGAAGCTTTTTTCAGGCGTTTTCAACGGCTGAAAACGCCAGATCAGATTTTTAAGGGCGCGAACCCTATCACAAAAAACCCGGTTGTCCGAACGCATTTACCCGCTTGTGTTCTCGGCAGGCGGCGTTTATACAATCGGCCAGCGTGTCTACATATTTATCCCCCCGAATCATTACAAAAAGACGGGCGGATCCTTCCTTATTAGCGTTTTGGCAAGCAGAGGTCACCCGTGGAGCAAGAAGCCTGGCAGGTATTGATTGTGGAGGACGACCAGCGACTGGCTGAGCTGACCCGCGATTACCTGGAAGCCAATGGCCTGCGCGTCTCGATTGAAGGTAATGGGGCGCTGGCTGCAGAGCGCATCATCAAGGAACAACCGGATCTGGTAATCCTCGATCTGATGCTCCCGGGTGAAGATGGCCTGAGCATTTGCCGCAAGGTCCGCGCCCGGTATGACGGCCCGATCCTGATGCTCACTGCCCGCACCGACGATACTGACCAGATCCTCGGCCTCGACCTGGGTGCCGACGACTATGTGTGCAAACCTGTGCGTCCGCGCCTGTTGCTGGCGCGTATTCAGGCCTTGCTGCGACGCAGCGAAGCGCCCGAGGTGGCCCCGGAAAAACAACGGCGCCTGCAATTTGGCCCGCTGGTGGTGGACAACGCCTTGCGCGAGGCATGGTTGCAGGGCAATGGCATCGAACTGACCAGCGCCGAATTCGATCTGCTGTGGCTGCTGGTGGCCAATGCCGGGCGCATCCTGTCCCGGGAAGAAATCTTCACCGCGCTGCGCGGCATCGGTTATGACGGCCAGGACCGCTCCATCGACGTGCGAATCTCGCGCATCCGGCCGAAAATCGGCGATGACCCTGAGCACCCGCGCCTGATCAAGACCGTGCGCAGCAAAGGTTACCTGTTCGTTCCCGAGGCCTGCGTAGACCCGACACTGTGAACTCGATCTTCCTGCGCATTTATGGCGGCATGTGCGCCGCGCTGATTCTGGTGGCAGTGCTCGGCGTACTGGCGATGCACTTGCTCAATCAGGTGCGCAGCGAGCAGTACCGCGAGCGCCTGGCCCACGGCACGTTTTCGCTGATGGCCGACAACCTGGAGCCAATGAATCAGACCGAGCGCCATCGGGCTTTGTTGGTGTGGGAGCGGTTACTCGGTATCCCTCTTGCGCTGAAAACCTTCAACGAAACCGATCTTGACCTGACCCAGCGCACTCGGGTATTGCGTGGTCAGGCCTTGGTCGAGCAGACCGGACCGCACGCGGCGAAGGTGTATCGACTGGTCAGCGACAAGGAACAGTTGGTCCTCACGGGGGAGGTGCAGCAGATCAGCGAACAACTGGCTCGGGCGACGATCTACCTGTTGGCCGACGAGCTGGTGCGCTCACCCGTGGCCGAGCAGCCCAGTCACCTGGCGAAATTAAAGGAGGAAAAGGGTTTCGGTTTCGACCTGCGGCTGGTCACTGTCGATGAGGCGGACATGGACGAAGACCAGAGTCGTCGAGTATCCGAGGGTGACACCGTGATGGCGCTGGGCAAGGGCGGTGATTCAATTCGCGTGTTTGCCGGGATGGTCGGTACTCCGTGGGTGCTGGAAATTGGCCCGTTGTACCAGATGAATCCGTATCCGCCGGAGTGGCTGGTATTGATTACCGTCCTGGGGCTGACGCTCATCGGATTGATTGTTTATCTGTTGGTGCGCCAACTGGAACGGCGCTTGCGTGGACTTGAGGCCGCCGCCACGCGCATCGCCCAGGGCAGCCTGGAAACCCGCGTGCCGGCACGTGGCGCCGATTCGGTGGGGCGTCTGGCCTCGGCATTCAATGCCATGGCCGAGCACTTGCAGCAGCTGCTCGCCATTCAGCGTGAACTGGTTCGGGCGGTTTCGCACGAGTTACGTACACCGGTGGCGCGTCTGCGTTTCGGACTGGAAATGATCGGTACGGCCACTACGCCGCAAGCCATGGAGAAATATTGCCAGGGCATGGACCACGACATCGAGGACCTCGATCGGCTGGTGGACGAGATGCTCACCTATGCGCGGCTGGAGCAGGGTTCGCCGGCGCTGCATTTTCAGCGCATCGACCTGGACGCCTTGGTCAATCAAGTGATCGAAGAGCTCGCGCCTTTGCGGGCCGATGTCACGGTGCAACGGGGCTTGTGCCTGTCGGCCGCCGACTGTGACGACGCCTGGGTCGAAGCCGAGCCGCGGTATTTGCACCGGGCGATCCAGAATCTGGTCACTAATGCCATGCGCCACGCGCAATCTCGGGTGACCATCAGTTATCAGGTAGGCCAGCAGCGCTGTCGCGTGGACATCGAGGATGACGGGCCGGGCGTGCCGGAATCGGCGTGGGAAAAAATCTTCACGCCGTTTCTGCGTCTTGATGACAGCCGCACGCGTGCTTCGGGTGGGCATGGGCTGGGATTGTCGATCGTGCGAAGGATCATCCATTGGCACGACGGGCGTGCGCTGATCGGCAAGAGCAAAAGCCTGGGCGGGGCGTGTTTCAGTTTGAGCTGGCCGCGCAATCAGGAGAAGCGCTGAGTGCCGTGGTGAATGTTCTGCCCTCATCGCGAGCAGGTTCGCTCCTGCACGGGATTTTGCCTGATCCTGGCCCTTGTAGGAGCGAGCTGCTCGCGATGGGGGCATTACAAACAGCGAAACCTCAGGCCTTGATACTGACCAGACTCAACAACTGCCCATCCTTGACCGCAAACTGTGCATCCAGCTCAGTACCGTTGCGCCATTCGCTGGACAAGTCGGTGAGCAGTCGCAGGTGTGCATGACCGTCTTCAGTCCATTCCAGCACTTCAGCATGCTCGAAATAGAATCGCTGCTGAACGATCGGATAGAGCGCCTTGAACAGGCTTTCCTTGACCGAGAACGTCAGGGTTACCAGCAAGGCCAGTTGGTCCCGAGGACCGGCCTTCATCCTTTGCAGCTCCGCCGGAATGAGGATTTCCCTGGCCAGCCGTTCAGCCCGTTCGGCATTGAGCAGGTTCTCCAGGTCCATACCCAAACCACGCCAATGACTTTTGTTCGCGACGATGGCAGCGGCCCGGCCGGTGCTGTGGGTGATCGAGCCACAAATATGGCTCGGCCAGACCGGGGCCCGGTCTTCGCCAATGGCCGGAATTAAACTCAGACCTTCCAGGCGCAGCAACGCGGCCCGGGCGCATACCCGTCCCGCGAGAAATTCCGCCTGCCGTTTGGCTACTGAGCGCTGGATACTCGCCGGCACTTCGATGGCGCTGCGTTGGAAGTCATCATGGGCCAGTTGCGAACTGTCGAAGTGAGTGCTCAACAGAACGGTGTCGGGCAGTGCAAACGGCAGCGGCCAATGGTCATCGAGAGGGGTGCAGCAGGCGGGCAGGGCGGGGGCTGGATTCATGTCAGGCATTTTGCCGGGTTGCCTTGGGGCTGGGTAGTAGTCGAGTGCTTTTGTGGAGAGGGGGGATAACCCCCCTCGCCGCATTCAGATGTGTTTGTGACGTGTCAGCTGAAGATCTTCTTGAGAAACGCCTGCATGTCCGCCCACGACTTTTCATCCGCAGCCTTGTCGTAGCCGATGTCCGGTCCGCCATGATCGCCGTGACCCAAACGATCGGCATCCGGGTTGGTAAAGCCGTGCCTGGCACCGTCGAGGCTGACAAATTTATAGTCGGCACCGGCTTTGTCCATTTCCGCTTTGAAGGCGGCGACATTATCCGGAGTAATCATGCTGTCCGCCGAACCATGCTCGACGAGGATTTTTGCTTTCACGCTGCCGGGCGCTGCCGGCGTATTGGTCGCCAACGCGCCGTGGAAGCTCACCACCCCGGCCAGCGGCACGCCTTGGCGCGCAGCATTGAGCACGACAGCGCCGCCGAAGCAGTAGCCGATGGCGGCGATTTTATGCGGATCTGTCTGCGGCTGTTTCTTCAAAAGATCGAGCCCGGCCTGAAACCTTGCGCTGGATACCGCGCTGTCTTTCGTCACGGCCTGCATGAAAGCCATGGCGTCGTTGGGGTGCTCGGTATTTTTGCCGTCACCGTACATGTCGATGGCCAGGGCGCTGTAACCCAGACCGGCCAGATCCCGGGCGCGGCGTTTGGCGTAGTCGTTCAAACCCCAGAATTCATGCACGACGACGACGCCGGGGCGCGGGCCTTTGATGGCGTCATCGTAGGCGTAATAGCCGATCATTTTCGTACCGTCGGCACTTTCGTAGGGGATTTCACTGGTCTGGATGGCGGCCTGACCGAGCCCGCTGAGGGCCAAGAGAAAGGCAGCGAGGAACATGCGCATGGTCGAGTCTCCTTGAAAATTGTCGAAACAGTCGAGGCCAAATGGTTCAGCCCAGGTTCAGAGAGCGTTCAGGGGGAGTTCAGGGCGGGCTGCGTAACCTTGCCTCGTACCCAAAACACATACGGCACACAAGGAACTTCCCCATGACTGGATTCAAAAAACTGCTTTTGGCGTTTACTGTTTTTGGCGCAAGCACTGCGGCATTCGCTTCCAACGACAACTTCGCCGGCCTTACTCTTGGGCAGACCAGCGACAAGGTCAAAAAGTCCCACGCTTTGAACGATAATCTCGATCATCCGAACACTGATGGTGTGATCGGCAAGGACACCACCTGGGGTCTGCGCCTGGGCCAGCAAAACAGCCAGGGCCGCTACTACGCCACTTACGACAATGTGTCGGGCTCGCACAACGGTATTAAACTGCGCCAGGAAAACCTGCTGGGCAGCTACGATCTTTTCTATCCGGTGGGTGGCAGTACCAAACTGTTCGGGGGGGCCACGGCCGGTTTGATCAAACTGACACAGGAGTCGCCAGGTTATAGCCGCGACAGCGACATTGGCTACGCCATCGGCGGCCAGGTGGGAGTCTTGCAACAGGTTTCGCAAAACACCTCGGTTGAACTGGGTTACCGTTACCTGCGTAGCAATGCCAGCACCGAAATGAGCGAGCGCGGCGGCAGCAAACAGGGTTCGCTGGACCTGACCAGCAGTGCCCAGACTTATCTGTCCGCCAACTACGCTTTCTGAAGCTGTTCGCCTTAGTACCCTGTGGGAGCTAGCCTGCTAGCGATAGCGTCCTGACATTCGACAGCATTGTCGGCTGCCAAACCGCAATCGCTGGCAGGCTAGCTCCCACAGAGGGTTGTCTGGAAATTCTGATTTGCCCGGGAGAGCGTTATGAAGTTGCTGGTCGTCGAAGATGAAGCGCTGTTGCGCCATCACCTGCAAACCCGCCTGACGGAGAGCGGCCACGTGGTCGAGGCTGTGGCCAATGCCGAAGAGGCGCTGTATCAGACGGCGCAGTTCAATTTTGATCTCGCGGTGATCGACCTTGGTCTACCGGGGATGAGCGGGCTCGATCTGATTCGGCAGTTGCGTTCGGGCGGCAAGAGCTTCCCGATCCTGATCCTCACCGCCCGCGGCAACTGGCAGGACAAGGTTGAAGGCCTGGCTGCCGGGGCCGATGACTACGTGGTCAAGCCGTTCCAGTTCGAAGAGCTCGACGCCAGGCTCAATGCTTTGCTACGCCGCTCCAGCGGGTTCACTCAGTCGACCATCATCGCCGGACCGCTGCTGCTTGACCTCAATCGCAAGCAGGCTTCCCTTGATGAGCAACCGCTGGCGCTGACGGCGTATGAATACCGCATCCTCGAATACCTGATGCGCCATCATCAGCAAGTGGTACCCAAAGATCGTTTGATGGAGCAACTTTATCCTGATGACGACGAGCGTGATCCGAACGTGATCGAAGTGCTGGTTGGTCGTCTGCGGCGCAAGCTCGAAGGTCCGGCCGGATTCAAGCCCATCGATACCGTACGTGGCCTCGGCTACCTGTTCAATGAGCGCTGCACTTGATTCGCTCGCTTCGCGTCCGCTTGATGCTCGCCGCGACAATCCTGGCGGTGTTGTTCATGCTGGCGTTGCTGCCGGCAATGCAGGGCGCGTTTAGCCTGGCTTTGCAGGATTCAATCGAGCAGCGCCTGGCGTCGGACGTCACCACGTTGATCTCTGCCGCCCGGGTGGAGAACAATACGTTGCTGATGCCAGCGCAGTTGCCCGACGAGCGCTTCAATCTCACCGACAGCCGATTGCTCGGTTATATCTATGACCGCGAAGGTCATCTGGTCTGGCGATCCAGGGCCACGCAGGAAGAGCACATCAATTACAAACCGCGCTACGACGGACACGGTAACGAGTTCGCGCGGTTCAGCGAAACCAACGGCCAGGAATTTTTTGTATACGACGTCGAGGTCAAACTGCTCGGCGGCAAAAGTGCCGCGTTCAGCATCGTTGCGCTGCAACCGGTGCGCGAATACGAAATCACCCTGGAAGGCCTGCGGGAAAATCTCTACCTGGGTTTCGGCGCGGCATTGCTGGTGTTACTGGCCCTGCTGTGGAGCGGGCTGACCTGGGGTTTGAAAGCGTTGAGCCGCTTGAGTCAGGAGTTGGACCAGATCGAGGGCGGCACTCGTGAAAGCCTCAGCGAGGAACACCCGCGGGAGCTGCTGCGCTTGACCGGCTCCTTGAACCGATTGCTGCACAGCGAGCGCGAGCAGCGCAGCCGATACCGTGATTCTCTCGATGATCTGGCCCACAGCCTGAAAACTCCCCTGGCAGTGCTGCAGGGCGTCAGCGAAGACATGGCGCAACGTCCGGAAAATCGGGACCAGGCCCGGGTGCTGCAAACCCAGATCGAACGCATGAGCCAGCAGATCAGCTATCAACTGCAACGCGCGAGTCTGCGAAAAAGCGGTTTAGTGCGGCATCAGGTGCGTCTGCGCCCGGTGCTGCAAAGCCTGTGTGACACGCTGGACAAGGTTTACCGCGACAAGGATGTGAGAGTCGCCTTTGATCTGCCGGACGAATGTTATGTGCCTATTGAGCAGGGCGCGTTGCTGGAAATGATGGGCAACCTGCTGGAAAACGCTTATCGGCTGTGCCTGCGCGACATCCGGATCAGCGTGCGCGAAATCCCCGGCGGCAGCGAGTTATGCGTTGAAGACGATGGTCCCGGTGTACCTGCGGACCAGCGTGCGCGAATCCTCCAGCGTGGCGAGCGTCTGGATCGTCAACATCCGGGACAGGGCATCGGGCTGGCGGTGGTCAAAGACATCATCGAGAGCTACAGCGCCAAGCTGACACTCGGGGATTCACCCATGGGTGGAGCGGCATTCCGGATTCAATTTCCGCTGGTTTGACCAGAGGTTGATGGTGCTCTGACCGGCTCCTTCGCGGGCAAGCCGGCTCCCTCAAGGTTTGCGACAAACCTGTAGGCGCAGGGCTTGCCCGCGAAGTAGCCGATTTCGCACTCGAACATCCAGTCCTGAAACTCAGCTCTCCTGCGCCCGATAAGCCCCCGGCGTCAGCCCCGTCCACTTCTTGAACGCCCGGTGAAATGCTGAGGGTTCGGAGAACCCCAATTGCTCGGCGATCTGTTGCAACGACAGGTCGGCGCGGCTCAGGTGGTAAATCGCGATGTCCCTGCGCAACTGATCCTTCAGTTCCTGAAAACTCGAACCTTCCTCACGCAAATGCCGGCGCAAAGTCTGCGGGCTGATGTGCAGTTGCGCGGCCACCGCTTCCAGGTCTGGCCAGCGTGAGCTGTCGCGGCTGAGCAAGCGCCCCAATCGGCTGCTCAGGCTGTCGCCGTCATCCGGGCGCGATAAAAGATTGGCGGGTGAACGTTCGAGGAAGTGCTTGAGCGTGCGCTCGTCCTGTAACAACGGCATGTTCAGGTAGCGACTGTGGAACAGCAGGCTGCTTTGAGCGGTGCTGCTCTTTTCTGCGGAAAAAGTCAGCGGGCAGGAAAACAGCAAATCGTACTCGGCACCGTGTTCCGGCCTTGGATAGCTGAACGTGGCGTGCTCCAGGCGAATGCGCTGGCCGATCAGCCAACTGCCGAAGCGATGCCAGATCACCAACAGACTCTCGGTCAGAAAATGATCCGGATCCCAAAGCGACGCGTCGTCCAGTCTGATTCGGACCCATTCGTCCTCCTTGGTCAAGGTCAGGCGCGGAGCCCCAGGGAATAGGCTATAAAACAATAAGCCGCGATTGAGCGCTTTCTCCAGATTGCGGCAGTGAATCACGGCATGGCACATCATCGCGAAGCTGCCCGGTTTGCTCGGGGTCTGTCCAAACCCCAGGTACTCGTCGTCCAGTGCCAGCCAAAGTGCCTGGATCAATTGGGTGAACTGCTCCGGAGCAATGCGTGCGCGAGGCTCGTCGAGCAACTCGCAGCTGATCCCCAATTGCAGCAGCAGGCTGGAATAGTCGTAGCCACGTCGATGTGCCCCGCCGAGGACTGCTCGGGCGAAATGACTGGCGATGGTACGTTCACGCATAGCGGGCAGGTCCGTCCTTTGAGCGACCGATGGTAGCTGCGCCGTACCGCGTAGAACAAGGCGGATTTCCGCCAAGTCGCGGGATGGTTTTGGACGCAAGGGCGGAAATCCGCCATGCACCGGCCGCGGACCAATGGCCAGGAAAATCCGGAGGTCCTTGATGCCTGCAGGCTTGCGGGGGATTCGCGCAAGGTGGCACGGGCCTTGCGATACAACGAGCAGATGTCTGCCGACGTGCAGCTCGAAAAACAAATCCCTCCAGTGCAGGAGGGTTCGCAATTTCGGTGTCGCGGACAACAGATGGATGTTGTCACCGGGCACTCTTGAGGAACTTTGCAATGACGACTCGTCAGCCACTGTACAAATCCCTGTATTTCCAGGTGATCGTTGCAATTGTCATCGGTATCTTGCTCGGTCATTTCTACCCCCAGCTCGGTGTGGCTGTTAAACCGCTGGGTGACGGGTTCATCAAACTGATCAAGATGATCATTGCTCCGATCATCTTCTGCACGGTTGTCAGCGGTATCGCCGGCATGCAGGACATGAAGTCGGTCGGCAAGACCGGCGGCTACGCGTTGCTCTATTTCGAGATCGTCTCGACCATCGCCCTGCTGGTCGGCCTGATCGTCGTCAACATCGTGCAGCCAGGCAGTGGCATGCACATCGACGTGTCGACCCTGGATGCCTCGAAAGTCGCCAGCTATGTCGCGGCGGGTGCTGACCAGAGCGTCGTCGGCTTCCTCCTGAACGTGATTCCGACCACCATCGTCGGCGCCTTCGCCACCGGTGACATCCTGCAAGTGCTGATGTTCTCGGTGATCTTCGGTTTCGCCCTGCATCGCCTCGGTGCCTATGGCAAACCGCTGCTGGACTTCATCGATCGGTTCGCCCACGTGATGTTCAACATCATCAACATGATCATGAAGCTCGCGCCAATCGGTGCCTTTGGTGCCATGGCCTTCACCATCGGTGCCTATGGCGTGGGTTCGCTGGTGCAGCTCGGTCAGTTGATGGCCTGCTTCTACATCACTTGCGTGCTGTTCATTCTGATCGTGCTGGGCTCCATCGCCCGCCTGCACGGCTTCAGCGTGCTGAAGATGATTCGCTACATCCGTGAAGAGCTGCTGATCGTGCTGGGTACTTCCTCTTCGGAGTCGGTGCTGCCACGCATGCTGATCAAGATGGAGCGTTTGGGCGCGCAGAAATCCGTCGTGGGTCTGGTGATCCCGACCGGTTACTCGTTCAACCTCGATGGCACCGCAATCTACCTGACCATGGCCGCGGTCTTCATTGCACAGGCCACCGATACGCACATGGACATCACGCACCAGATCACCCTGCTGGTGGTGCTGCTGCTGTCCTCCAAAGGTGCTGCGGGCGTGACCGGTAGCGGTTTCATCGTTCTGGCTGCTACCCTGTCCGCCGTGGGCCACCTGCCGGTTGCCGGCCTGGCGCTGATCCTCGGCATCGACCGCTTCATGTCTGAAGCCCGTGCCCTGACCAACCTGATCGGCAACGCTGTTGCAACGATCGTTGTGGCCAAGTGGGTCAAGGAGCTGGACACCGACGTGCTGCAAGCCGAGCTGGCTTCTGGCGGTCGCGGCATTGCCGACGAGCCTAAAGACGATGTTCTGGGCCATGTCGAAACGGCAGCCCCGACGAGCGTCAAGTAAGCCTTGTCCTGATGAAAAACCCGCTTCGGCGGGTTTTTTCATGCCCGGCGTTTGAGCGCAACGATCAGCACAACTGACGCATACGGTGATTGCTGCAATGCCATCGGCTGCCTAGTCTGAGCGCATCGTTAAGGGAGAACGCACATGCTCGGTCCGTTGGCATCACTCAAGATTCTGGATTTCTCGACATTGCTGCCGGGTCCGTTCGCTTCACTGTTGCTGGCAGACATGGGCGCTGAAGTGCTGCGCATCGAGTCCCCGACCCGCATGGATTTGCTGCGCGTGCTGCCGCCGCACGATCAGGGGGTATCGGCCAGCCATGCCTATCTCAATCGCAACAAGCGCAGCCTCGCGCTGGACCTCAAGCAGCCTGAAGCGCTGGAGCTGATCACGCAACTGTTGCAGGACCACGACATTGTGCTGGAGCAATTTCGTCCCGGCGTCATGGATCGCCTGGGACTGGGATATGAAGCGCTGAAGGCGATCAATCCAAAACTGATTTATGTGTCGATCACCGGTTATGGCCAGACAGGTCCCTACAAGGATCGCGCCGGGCATGACATCAACTACCTGGCGTTGGCTGGCCTGGCGAGCTATACCGGCCGGGCGGACAGTGGCCCGCTGCCGTTGGGCATGCAGGTGGCAGATGTCGCCGGTGGCTCGCTGCACGGGGTGATCGGCCTGCTGGCGGCGGTAATTGCCCGGCAGCAAACCGGGCAGGGGCAGCACCTGGACGTGAGCATGACCGATTGTGCGTTCAGCCTGAATGCCTTGGCCGGTGCCGGGTATCTGGCGTGTGGCGTAGAGCCTGGACCGCAAGACCAGATGCTCAATGGCGGCAGTTTCTACGACTATTACCGCTCGCGGGATGGGCGCTGGCTGTCGGTGGGCAGTCTGGAACCGCCGTTCATGGAGCAGTTGTGCGCGGCGTTGGGTCTGGAGGAGCTGGCGAACCTTGGGTTATCACCGCAACCGGCGCATCAGAAGCAGCTCAAAGACGCGCTGAAGACCGAATTCGAAAAGCATGACTTTGCCGAGCTGTGCGCGCTGTTCGCGGAACTGGATGCGTGTGTCGAACCGGTGTTGAGCTTGGGCGAAGCGCTGCAGCATCCACAGTTGCAGACGCGGGAATTGGTGACACAAGTGCCCCGGGGGGATGGTTCGAGCCAGGCGCAGATGGCGTGTCCGTTGAAATTTTCAGAGGGGTTGCCTGAGCCCAAGCATGTTGGTGCAGCATTGGGGGCGCATACAGATCAAGTGTTAGGGAAGTTGGGGTTCAGTGTTGAGCGGATAGATGAACTGCGGCGTACCAAGGTGGTTCTTTAGTGCCTGCTGGCGATGAAGCCAGTGCCGTCACCAAAAACCGACTTATTCGACCCGCATCTCTCCACTGAACACCAACGTGCTACGACACCGTCGGCACAAATACCGCCGCCCCTGCCGCACCAGGCCATGACGCTGCGCTGAAAACGGAAAATCACTGTCAGGACACGGGCATTTATAGATATAGCGGGTCACACTGCGGCGCTTCACATCGTAGGTATGGCAGCGGTTGGGCGGCAGTTCGTAAACACCGCGCATGATCAATTGCCACTCCTCGCCATGAGGCTGGATGCGGTCACCGAACAGTTGATGGGCGATCAGGTGCGCGACTTCATGGGCCACGGTCTGCTTGAGGAAGTCGTCGGTGTTTTCCCGGTACAACTGCGGATTGAAGCGCAGCAAGTTCTCGTGCAAATGCGCGACACCGGCTTTTTGCCCGCGCAGCTTGAGACTCACCACGGGGCGCTTGAAAGGGCGTTTGAAAAAGGATTCGGCTTGTTGGAAACAGTCTTCTACGCGGGTATTGAGTTGCTCGGGCATGCTTGATGGATCTCCAGAGCAGTCGAGTATGCCGCAACCTTTTAGCCTTGCGAATCGCCAGGGCACCGAATGGTCGTCAACGCTGTTTTGGCGGGCGAATTAAAAGGCCGCCTTGCGGCGGCCTGTGTGTCGGCAGATCTGATTTTAGGTGAAGCACTAGTTAGTGTAGACCGGCCCCACGCCGAGTCCCCAGACAATAACGGTGAATGCCATGATGGCGACCAACACCACCAGGCCTACGGCAAGTACCGAACTTGAAAACAGAAAGCCCTCGTCGGATGGAATGTTCATAAAAGTCGGTAGCCCTACATACAACAGGTAAACCGTGTAGCAAATAGCCGCAGTCCCGACGATCATCCCCAGCCACAAGTGCGGATACAGAGCGGCGAGGCCACCGATGAACAACGGTGTTGCGGTATAGGTCGCAAATGCAACACAGCGTGCGAGACTCGGGTTGGCGTCATAGGTGCGGGCCATCCAGTGGATGAAGGCGCCCATTACGGCCACGCCGCCGAGCATCGCCAGATAAGACATGACAGTCATCCAGATCGCGCTTTCAACCGTCAGCATGACCGGAGGTCGATTACCGATAACCCAGCCGACCTGTGTAGTGCCGATAAAGGCCGACACGGCGGGAATCGCCGCCAGGATCAGGGTATGGGTCAGGTACATGTGGCTGATGCTTTCCTCCTGATCGCCACGGATTTCTTTCCATTCTTGGTCAGGGTGGGTGAAGAGCCCCACAACGTGATGGATCATGCCAGTCACTCCTCTTGTTTTTACCGTCGCCCCCCAGTGGAGCGCCTACGGGCCAAATAGGCCAAGTAAGGTGTAGGTCTTGATATGTGTGCGACCTTATGTCGCAGTATAGAAAGGAGTTTCCCTGTAGGGAGTAGGGGCTTTAGAGCAAATTGCGCTGTAAACATCGCTGTTAATCGCTGTAGGGTCTGTTTGATAGGGTGTCGTTGCAGAGGGAGCCGGGAACGCTTCGCCCCTGCGGTGTTTTTGCGTAAAATGCCGGCCTTTCGTCACACCTTACGGATTTCGCGTCATGGGCACTCTCACGGTCAACCAGAACAAACTGCAAAAGCGCCTTCGCCGTCAGGCCGGTGAGGCCGTTGCCGATTTCAACATGATTGAAGACGGCGACAAGGTCATGGTCTGCCTGTCCGGTGGCAAGGACAGCTACACCATGCTCGATGTGCTGATGCACTTGCAGAAGGTCGCGCCGATCAAGTTCGAGATCGTGGCCGTGAACATGGATCAGAAACAGCCGGGCTTCCCCGAGCACGTCTTGCCGGCTTACCTGAAAGAGTTGGGTATCGAATACCACATCGTCGAGAAAGACACTTACTCGGTGGTCAAGGAGCTGATTCCGGAAGGCAAGACCACCTGCTCGCTGTGTTCGCGCTTGCGTCGCGGCACGCTCTACACGTTTGCCGACGAAATCGGCGCGACCAAAATGGCCCTCGGTCATCATCGCGACGATATCGTCGAAACGTTCTTCCTGAACATGTTCTTCAACGGTTCGCTCAAGGCCATGCCGCCGAAACTGCGTGCCGATGACGGACGCAACGTGGTGATCCGCCCGCTGGCCTACTGCAACGAGAAAGACATCCAGGCCTACTCGGACCTCAAGCAATTCCCGATCATCCCGTGCAACCTCTGCGGCTCCCAGGAAAACCTGCAACGTCAGGTGGTCAAGGACATGCTGCTGGACTGGGAGCGCAAGACCCCGGGCCGCACCGAGAGCATTTTTCGCAGCCTGCAGAATGTGATCCCGTCGCAACTGGCGGACCGCAACCTGTTTGATTTCACCAGCCTCAAGATCGACGAGTCCGCGGCATCGCGCTTCGTCAACGTGGTCAATCTCTAACCGCAATCATTGTGGGAGCCAGCCTGCTGGCGATTGCAGTGTGTCAGACCCATGAAGGTTGATTGATACACCGCCATCGCCAGCAAGCTGGCTCCCACAGGTTTTGTCACAAGTTGCCAGTTCATTTTTCAAACCTCAGGAGAGGGCATGCGCGATTACAAGTGGCTGAATGAGTACTGCCTGAACCGCTTCGGTTCGGCGGCGGAACTGGAAGCCCATCTGCCCGTTCCCAAGACCCCGGCACAATTGCGCAAGATCAGCGATGACCGCTACCTCTCGACCATGGCGTTGCGCGTGTTCCGCGCTGGGCTCAAGCACAGCCTGGTGGACGCGAAATGGCCGGCCTTTGAAGAAGTGTTCTTCAAGTTCGACCCGGAAAAAGTCGTGCTGATGAGTGCCGAGCATCTTGAGCGACTGATGCAGGACGCACGCATCATCCGCCACTTGGGCAAACTCAAGAGCGTGCCGCGCAATGCGCAGTTCGTGCTGGACGTGGCCCATGAGAAGGGCAGCTTCGGCGCGATGATCGCCGATTGGCCGGTGACCGATATCGTCGGACTCTGGACCTTCCTGAAAAAACGCGGCCATCAGTTGGGCGGTTTGTCGGCGCCCCGCTTCTTGCGCATGGTCGGCAAGGACACCTTTGTACCGAGCTACGACGTGGTGGCGGCGCTGAATGCGCAGGACGTCATCGACAAGGTGCCGACCAGCTTGCGCGACCTGGCGTTGGTGCAGGATGTGTTCAATCAGTGGCATGAAGAAAGCGGCGGGCGGGCGATGAGCCAGATATCGATGATGCTGGCGTATACCGTCAATCATTGAGACCGAGTCGCCCCCTTCGCTGGCAAGCCAGCTCCTACAGGTTCACCGCAAACCCTGTACGAGCCGGCTTGCCGGCGAAGGCGTCAGGTCAGGCGACGGAGGGGGTGCCCTCGCCAGCCAGCTTGCGGTTCAACTGATACCGCCAGCGCACGTACAGCAGCGCCGAGCAGAACACTGCCAGGCTCGCGCCCATCTCCAGCAAACCGAAGATCTGCCGGTTCGGGTCATAGGCGGCCAATGCGCCCTTGATGAAGTACAGGTTCACCACAAAGCACATCCACGAGTGCCCGCGAGGACTGCCGACGATCATTCCCGGCGCCAACAGTAGCAACGGCACGAGTTCGATCAGCAGAATCACCCAGGGACGCGCACCATGCAGATCGGCGACCGCCAGGTAATACACGCACAACAGTCCCACCAGACCGAAAAAGCACAGCAGACTGATGACGCGCATGGCTCGCACACGGGGTTCGAGCCATTCGATGGCGGGCAAAATCTTCGGCTTCCTGGCCACCGTCAGCCCTCCAGTTTCTGTGCAGTCTTCGCCAAGCGCATGCCCAGCGCACGGCACAGCGCCACTTCATGGGTATCCAGAGCGCTTTTGCCGTCGGCTCCGGCGTGGTGGCTGGCGCCGTAAGGCGTGCCGCCGCCCTGGGTTTCCAGCAGGGCCGATTCGCTGTAGGGCAAACCGGTGATCAGCATGCCGTGGTGCAGCAGCGGCAGCATCATCGACAGCAGAGTCGTTTCCTGACCACCGTGCAGGCTCGCCGTGGAGGTGAACACTCCGGCCGGTTTACCCACCAGCGCGCCGGTCAGCCACAGGTTGCTGGTGCCGTCGAGGAAATACTTGAGCGGCGCCGCCATGTTGCCGAAGCGGGTCGGGCTGCCAAGCGCCAGGCCGGCGCAATTCTTCAGGTCGTCGAGGCTGGCGTACAGCGCGCCTTCCTCCGGAATCTGCGGGGACACGGCTTCGCATTCGGTGGAGATCGCCGGTACGGTGCGCAAGCGCGCTTCAAGGCCTGCCTGCTCGACGCCGCGAGCAATCTGCCGGGCCATTTCATTGGTCGAACCGCTACGGCTGTAATACAGAACCAGAATGTAGGGCGCACTCATGGCAACAGTTCCAGGATCTGCTCCGGAGGGCGGCCGACGACAGCTTTATCACCGACTTCGAGAATCGGTCGCTCCATCAGTTTTGGGTGGGCGGCGATGGCGGCGATCAATTGCGCTTCGCTCAGGCTGCTGTCGGCCAGGTTTAGGGTTTTGTACTCGTCTTCGCCGGTACGCAGCAATTGCCGGGCACCGATCCCGAGTTTGCCCAGCAGGTTCTGGATTTGCGCGGCGTCCAGCGGGGTTTCCAGATATCGGACCACGGTCGGCGTCAGGCCACGGGCTTCAAGCAGTTCGAGCGCACCGCGGGATTTCGAGCAGCGCGGATTGTGATAAAGCGTCAGATCGGTCATGAGCGGGTCGCATCTTGCGTAAGGTGACGGCTATTCTAACTGTGCAGCGCGCAATCCAGAACCGTGAGAGGCGATGGGTCGCAGGCGCATTTCAATTTTTGACAAGGAACACGACATGACAAGGCGACTGGCAGCGGCATTGGCGATCATCGGGGCGTTGATGCTGGGGGGCTGCGGTAATGACTATGGCATCGACCAGAATGGTCAGAAAATCGTCGCCGATCGCCTGGATGGAAAATGGCTGGTGCTCAACTATTGGGCGGAATGGTGCGGGCCTTGCCGTACCGAGATTCCAGAACTGAATGCCTTGGCTGAGCAGCTCAAGGACAAGAAGATTGGCGTGTTCGGGGTCAACTTTGACAACGTACAGGGTGAAGAGCTGAGAAGTGCCAGCGAGAAGCTGGGGATCAAGTTCACCGTGCTGGCGCAGGACCCTTCGGAATTGTTCGAGCTGCCGCGCAGTGAAGCGTTGCCGGTGACTTACATCATCGACAGCAAGGGCAAGGTGCGTGAGCAGTTGATGGGTGAGCAGACAGCGGCGGGGGTGGCGGCGAAGCTTGAGGCGTTGCAGGCGAAGAATTGATCAGAGAGACCTTGTAGGAGCCCGCTTGCTGGCGATAGCGCCAGATCGGTCAACATTGATGTCGCCTGAAACAATGCTATCGCCGGCAAGCCGGCTCCTACAGGTTTCGATGGTTGCGAAGGGATCAACCCTCTTCGAGCCACCAACGCAACGGCTGGCCTTCGGCGGGCCAGAAGCGCATCTGGTCGATCGGCGAAACATCCCAGCGCTGCACGTTTTCCAGCGCCTGAAGGAAGCGTTTTTCCTGCTCCATCAACGCTGGCGCACAGAGCTTGCGGGTGCTGCCGATTTTGCCGAAGCTCAGCTTGTGGCCTTCTAGGGTGTAGGGTGCGAACCAGTGGTTGCAGCCGCCGTTGCCGTAGGCGCGACCGTCTTCACCGAGGGTGATGGTCAGGTGGCTGTAATCCATCAGTGGCCGCTCGCCGATCCATTCCAGAATGTAGCTGCGGTTTTGTTGCAATGGCACCGGATCGGCGGCGCAGCCCATCAGGCTGGCACCGACCATTCCGGTCAGAGCAAGGCGTTTCATCACGCAGGCTCCTGGCATTTCGGGCACAGGTGCTTCTCGCCAACAGTGGTCCAGCCCAACTCGGCAATGCGCGTGGTGGCGGCCGGTTTTTCGGCCTTGTTGCCTAGTTTGGCGTCCACCGCGAACTCGAAGCTCAGTTCTTTGGCGCAGCTGTCACAGTTCACCTGCCAGGTGTGGATTGCCAGTTCGCCGAATACCGGCCCACTGGCGACCGCGACCCATTGGCCCGGCGGATTGATCAGATGGCGAACCGTTTCGACCGTCAGGCGCATGGACAAGTCCCTGGCGCCTTTGAGCGTCACGACCAGCACGTCATTGTTGCGAATCGAACCACCGTTGCCGGTGACTTGATAGCGCCCCGGCACCAGGGCGCGGCATTCGGTGAGGGTGTGTTGCGGGTTCATCAGGCTGTAGCGGAAATCGTGTTCGACCATGGGTCCTCCAAATATGCGCGATATGCTAGCACGGGCTTGCACGCGACATATTGCAGGCGGCTGACCTTCGATCCGTTTCAGTCGCCCTCGACCTGATTTTGTGCCTTGCCCGCTGCCCAGGCGGCGATGTTCTGCAGGGTGGTGGTGGCAATCGCGTCCAGGGCTTCGCGGGTCAGGAAGGCCTGGTGCGCGGTGATGATCACGTTAGGAAAGGTCAGCAGACGCGCGAGCACGTCGTCCTGCAAGGGGAGGTCGGAACGGTCCTCGAAGAAGATTTGCGCTTCCTCCTCATACACATCCAGCCCCAGATAACCCAGGCGACCGTCCTTCAAGGCGTCGATCAGCGCCGGCGTGTCCACCAGGCCGCCACGTCCGGTATTGATCAACATGGCGCCGGGCTGCATGTGCGCCAGCGACTCGCGATTGATCAGGTGTTTGCTCTGTTCGTTGAGCGGGCAGTGCAGGCTGATGATCTGCGCCTGCGCCAGCAGCTGCGGCAAGCTCAGGTAACGTGCACCAAGGGCTTCGACCTGAGGATTGGGGTAGGGGTCGTAGGCTAACAGTTGGCAGCCGAACCCGTTCATGATTTTTGCGAAGGTCGCACCGATCTGCCCGGTGCCGACCACGCCGACGGTCTTGCCCACCAGATCGAAACCGGTCAATCCCTGAAGCCTGAAATCCCCCTCGCGGGTGCGGTTGTAGGCACGGTGCAGGCGTCGGTTGAGGGCCAGGATCAGCGCCACCGCATGTTCGGCGACGGCATGGGGCGAATAGGCTGGGACGCGTACGATGGCCAATCCCAAGCGTTTTGCGGCAGGCAGGTCGACGTGGTTGAAGCCGGCCGAGCGCAAGGCGATCAGGCGAGTGCCACCTGCGGCCAGGCATTCGAGCACCGGTGCGCTGAGATCGTCATTGATGAAGGCGCAGACTACCTCGTAACCTCGGGCCAGCGCTGCGGTATCGAGGCTCAGCCGTGCCGTCTGGAAATGCAGTTCGATGCTGCCCGCAGGTTCGGCACCGAGAAAGCTGTCGCGGTCGTAGGTCTGGCTGCTGAATAGAATCGTACGCATGATTTCCCCTGTGTCCTGTTCCAGCAGGAGCCGGCATGTCGGCGATGAGAACCTCAAGCGTTACGTTATTCCTGAGGCCGATTTCGCTGGCAAGCCAGCTCCTGCAGAGTTTGCGGTGAGCTTATGCTGATGTTGGAGCAACGCCGTTGCCTTGCATCAAGCATTCATGCGCGCCTGGGCTGCCAGACGATTGATCGCCCGGTCGAGTTCATCGAGCGCCGCGCGGGCTTTTGGATCTTGCTGCTTGAGCAGGGTTTCGCTGCGCTGGCAGGCGGCGCGCAGTTGCGGAACGCCGCAATAACGAGTCGCGCCATGCAGGCGATGAACCCGCTCGATCAGGGCATTGTGGTCATTACTTTGCTGGGCCAGACGAATGGCTTCGCGGTCGGCCTCAAGGGAGGCGAGCAGCATTGCCAGCATATCCGCTGCCAGGTCAGCCTTGCCGGCCGCCAGGCGCAATCCTTCTTCATGGTCGAGCACCAACAGGTCATGGCCGCCCGCGGGGCCATCGCTGGAACGCTCAGGACCATGGTTGCGCAGCGCCAGGCCGCTCCACTTCAGGACGACCTGTGCCAGTTGTCGTTCGCTGATGGGTTTGGTCAGGTAGTCGTCCATGCCGCTTTGCAGCAATGCGCGTTTTTCGTTGGCCATGGCGTGTGCGGTGAGCGCGACGATGGGCAGCGGCGTGCAATGCCGTTCACTTTCCCATTGTCGGATCGCCTCGGTGCTCTGGCGACCATCCATGCCGGGCATTTGCACGTCCATCAGCACCAGATCGAACGTCTCGTTCTGCACTGCTTTGATGGCGGCGTAACCGCTATCGACGGCCAGCACCTTGGCGCCCATGTCTTCGAGCAGGGTCTGCACCAGCAGCAGGTTGGCCGGGTTGTCGTCGACACACAAAACTTTCGGTGCGCGGCTGGACAACGGTTCGCCCGGACCGCTGCGCACGGGGCGCGGGTTGACCAGGTCGGACAACGAACGCCGCAGTTTGCGCGTGCAGGCCGGTTTGGCCTGGAGTTGGCTATGGGGGTTGGGCACCGAGAGATGAAACAGCGTTTGTTCCGTGGTAGGACACAGTACCAGCACCTTGCAGCCCAGGTGCTCGAGATCCCAGATGTGCTGATTGAGTCGTTCCGGAGGCATGTTGTTGCTGGTGATCCCCAGCACGGCCAGATCGATGGCCTGATCGGTTTGATGAGCGCTGGTGACGCCGTTGGTCAGGCTTTCCAGGGTATTGAACAGGGTGACCGAGAGGCCGCAATCTTCCAGTTGATGTTGCAACGCCTGGCGCGCCAGTTCGTGGTTCTCCAGCACCGCCACCCGGCGCCCGAACAACGGCGCCGAGGGTAAGTCTTCAGCGTCGTCCCGGGTTTTTGGCAAACTCAGGCTGATCCAGAATTCAGAGCCTTCGCCCGGTGTGCTCTCGACGCCGATCTCGCCGCCCATTTGCTCGATCAGGCGCTTTGAGATCACCAGCCCCAGCCCGGTACCGCCGGGTTGTCGCGACAGCGAGTTGTCCGCCTGACTGAACGCCTGGAACAAGGCGCGCACATCCTGGTTCGACAGCCCGATGCCGGTGTCCTGAATACTGATGCGCAGTTGTACGCTGTCTTCGCGATCCTCTTCGAGCATGGCGCGGGCGACGATGGTGCCTTCGCGGGTGAACTTGATCGCATTGCTCACCAGATTAGTGAGAATTTGCTTGAGACGCAGCGGATCGCCCACCAAAGACAGCGGCGTGTCGCGATAGACCAGGCTCACCAGTTCCAGCTGTTTGGCGTGGGCGGCGGGGGCCAGAATCGTCAAGGTGTCTTGCAGCAGGTCACGCAGGTTGAACGGAATATGGTCGAGCACCAGTTTACCGGCCTCGATTTTCGAGAAGTCGAGAATTTCGTTGATGATCCCCAGCAGGCTGTCGGCGGATTTTTCGATGGTGCCCAGGTAATCGAGTTGGCGCGGGGTCAGCTCGCTTTTTTGCAAAAGATGAGTGAAACCAAGAATGCCATTGAGTGGGGTGCGGATTTCATGGCTCATGTTGGCCAGGAATTCGGACTTGATTCGGCTCGCTTCCAGAGCTTCCTTGCGCGCCAGGTCCAGTTCGATGTTCTGGATTTCAATGGTTTCAAGGTTCTGGCGCACGTCTTCGGTGGCCTGGTCGATGCTGTGCTGCAATTCTTCCTGGGCATTTTGCAGGGTGCTGGCCATGCGGTTGATACCGGACGCCAGTTCATCGAGTTCCTGGCTGCCAAGCGGTGGCAAGCGGGTTTCCAGGTGTCCGTCCTTGAGCTGGGTCACGGCTTGCGTGATCTGGCTCAGCGGTCGATTGATGCTGCGGCCCATGCGTAAGGCCAACAGCGCCGCGCCCAGCAACCCCACTGCGATCATCATCAGGCTGGCGAACAGGCTGCGATAGCCGCGCAACAGCATGCCATTGTGGGACAGCTCCAGTTCGACCCAGCCCAGTAAACGCCCGGACTCCTCGGGAACCACTTCTGCGGCCAGGTTGCGATGTTTGCCGAACACAGGCAGCAGGTAGCGGGTTGCATCACTGCCGCTGCGATGGAGCATTTGGGTTCCGTTACCCAATGGCGATTGATTGAGCATGCTCGGGCCGGCGTGGGCGAGCGGGGTTCGGTCGGGAGCGAGGAGGGTGACGGCGCGTACGTCGACCTGTTCCAGAGCTTGCGTGGCGATGCGCTCCAGCAACTCGTTGTCCTGGTGGCCCAGGGCCGGGGCCACCAATGGGGCGAGTTGCTCGGTGATCATCTCGCCGCGTTGCATGAGTTGGGTCTGCAGGTCGGACTGTTGCATCCAGGTGAAGTAACCGCCCAGCACCAACGCCATCAGGCTGGTCGGCAACAGGGTCAGCAACAACACACGGCCTTTAATCCCCAGTTTCTTGAGCACGCCTCTCTCCTGCATCCAGCTATTCATTGACCTGCACTTGCGTGCGGCAAACACCACGTGCGCAGTGTAGCGATTTGCATGCAGGCAATCCTCGTAAAATTGTCCACCGTCGTTCGTCGGTCTGTGTACTGGATATCCGAAAGGGGCCAACCTTGGGTTGCCCCTGGCGAAGCAATCTTGAATAATCGCTCAACTGAGAATTATTTGCAGATAGTCATGACTCCCATCGCTGCCAGCCTTCCCCGAATCCTTTCTATCGAAGACGACCTGGTGCTCGGTGCTTATGTTCATGAGCATCTTGACCGCAGCGGCTTCCAGGTCACCTGGTGTCAGAACGGTCAGGAAGGCCTGACGATGGCCCGCGAGCAACCGTTCGATGTGGTGTTGATGGACATCCTGTTGCCCGGCATGGACGGCCTGGCGGTACTGACTCAACTGCGCCAGAGCCATTCCACCCCGGTATTGCTGATGTCGGCCCTGGGGGCGGAGGCGGATCGCATCAGCGGCTTTCGACTCGGTGCCGACGATTACCTGCCCAAGCCATTCAGCATGGCGGAATTGCGGGTGCGCATCGAAGCCATTCTGCGGCGAGTGGCCCTTGATCGTCGACCGGCTCCGGTAAACGTTGTGCCAGCGTTGGACAGTCTGCGTTTCGATGATGCGTGTTTCGATGTCATTTATGGCGAGCGGCCTGCCGGCCTGACTCGCAGCGAGTATCGGCTGCTGGATACGCTGTATCGCAGCGTCGACGAAGTCCTGAGCAAAGCCTTCCTTTATCAGCACGTATTGCAGCGCGGTTATGCGGCCCATGACCGCAGCCTGGACATGCACATCAGTCAAATCCGTCGCAAACTCAAGGCCATCGGTTACACCGAGCGCGAGGTGCGTACGGTCTGGGGCAAGGGCTACATCCTGAGTGCCAGCGATGAAATGTAACTTGCCGGGCCGGCATTCGCTGTTCTGGAAGCTGGCCTGTTTGCTGGTGGCGTTCTGTCTGTTGATGATCTGGCTGAGTTGGTCATGGGGCCGTTACATGGAGCAGCGAAATCAGTTCCTCTCCGATGTGGCCCGAGGCACGTTGACCGCTTATGCCGCCGAAGCCGAACAGGCGTGGCAGCAGCGCCAGAGTGACGGGGTCGATGACTGGCTGCACGGCATGTCTGAGCGGGAAAAAGGCTGGGTCGGCGTCATTGGCGGTGATTTGCAGTCTTTGAGTAACCAGCCGCTGACGGATAAGGATATTGAACACCTGACCTTTCTGCGTGGCCTCGATTGGCCGATCCATAAGAAAGGCCGGCCATGGATGCGAGTGCCGTTTCCCGGCGACGCCTCTGCCGGCAGTCTGGTCATCGAGCTGCCCCAGCGCTTTGTGCCCGGTCACTATCGGGTTTTCTGGCGAGTGATCACCAACGGCGTGATTCCGGGCCTGTTTACCTTGTTGTTATGCGTCGGTCTGTATCGTCTGCTGGTGGTGCCGCTCAACAGCCTGCGTGCACAGGCCAACGCCTGGCGTGCCGATCAGCTCAATGTGCGGTTGTCGACCCGGACCACCAATCGATCGGATGAGCTCGGTGAGCTGGGCAGGGCGTTCGATCACATGTCCGAGCGCCTGCAAACCACCGTGGCATTGCAGCAGCAGCTTTTGCGCGACTTGTCCCATGAGTTGCGCACGCCTTTGAGTCGTCTGCGGGTGGCCAGTGAAAGCGAGCAAGGCCTGGAGCAATTGCGCGAACGTATCGGCCGCGAAGTCGATGGCATGCAACGGCTGGTGGAAGACACACTGCAACTGGCCTGGCTCGACACGGAGCGCACCCGATTGCCCGACGAAGCGATCCAGATCCAGGCCCTGTGGGAAATGCTCACCGAAAACGCCTGCTATGAAAGTGGCTGGCCGGCCTCCCGTTTCCAGTGTTCAGTGGATTCCTCCTGCTGGGTTCGCGGTCACCTCAACACCTTGGCCCAGGCGTTGGAAAACATCCTGCGCAACGCTATTCGTCATTCCCCCGATGGTGGCGTTGTCCAGCTGGGCGGGCAGCGTGATGGAAAATTCTGGCACCTGTGGCTGGAAGATCAGGGCGGCGGCGTGGCTGAAGCCGATCTGGAGCGGATCTTTTTACCGTTTACCCGACTTGATGGCTCGCGGCCAGGGGATGGTGGGTTTGGCCTGGGCTTGAGCATCGCTGCAAATGCAGTGCGACGTCAGGGTGGGAGCTTGTGGGCGCAGAACACCGGGACCGGGTTGCGTCTGAATATTCGTGTTTTGGCTTATCAGCTTTCAGCGTCTGATTCAGTTGCGCCAGAGTTTCAGTCCCAAAGGATCCCGGTTTAGGGCGGTGTCTCAACGCTTTGGGTAGTTGCATGCCGTCGCTGTTGGCAAGTTGGTGTTGCTCGCCATTTTATGTAGGAAAGTTCGGAATAATCTTTAACTAGTTGTTCGTGGGTTATGCATTTTCAGATGGTGCGCTCTATGAGGCCACTCGATTCACCGTGAACCCGCCCTTATTCCCATAAGCCATAAGCACCGCACTTTGCGTGATATGGCCTTGCGAGGTTTGCCGGTATGATAGGCGCCCCCGCAGTCTGGATTGCGAATACGCCATGACCTTGCAGTACCCAACCATCGCCGATTGCGTCGGCAACACTCCGCTGGTCCGTTTACAGCGCCTGCCCGGCGCCACCAGCAATACCCTTTTGCTCAAGCTCGAAGGGAACAACCCGGCGGGTTCGGTCAAGGACCGTCCGGCGCTGTCGATGATCACCCGCGCCGAATTGCGCGGGCAGATCCATGCCGGCGATACGCTGATCGAAGCGACCTCGGGTAATACCGGGATTGCGTTGGCCATGGCCGCCGCGATCAAGGGTTACAAGATGATCCTGATCATGCCCGACAACTCCAGCGCTGAACGCAAGGCTGCCATGACTGCTTATGGCGCCGAACTGATTCTGGTCAGCCAGGAAGAAGGCATGGAAGGCGCCCGCGACCTCGCTCAACGAATGGAAGCGGAAGGCCGCGGCAAGGTGCTGGATCAGTTCGCCAACGGCGACAACCCGGAGGCGCACTACACCACCACCGGCCCGGAAATCTGGCGCCAGACCGAAGGTTCCATCACTCATTTCGTCAGTTCCATGGGCACCACCGGCACCATCATGGGCGTTTCGCGCTACTTGAAAGAGCAGAACGACAACGTGCAGATCATCGGCCTGCAACCCATGGAAGGCTCGGCGATTCCGGGCATCCGTCGCTGGCCCCACGAATACCTGCCGAAGATCTACCAGGCTGATCGCGTGGACCGGATCGTCGACATGGCGCAAAGCGAAGCCGAAGACGTGACCCGTCGACTCGCTCGCGAAGAAGGTATTTTCTGTGGTGTGTCCTCGGGCGGTGCCGTGGCAGCGATGTTGCGTCTGTCCAAAGAAGTCGAAAACGCGGTGATCGTGGCGATCATCTGCGACCGTGGCGACCGTTACTTGTCGACCGGCATTTTCGACGCGCCCAACTGATGGCCAAGCATGAGAGAGGCCTGCGCTTCCAGCCCACCGGCGGCAGCAAGACCCCGCAAGTCCCGACCGGAAAAAAGCAGCGCCTGACCATTGAGCGTTTGGCCAACGACGGTCGCGGGATCGCGTTTTTCGAAGGCCGTACCTGGTTCGTCATCGGCGCATTGGCCGGTGAAGAGATCGAGGCGCGTGTGCTTGGCGCCCACGGTAAAGTGGTCGAGGCGCGCACCGAGCGGGTTTTCACGGCCAGCCAATTGCGCCGCCCGGCGCCATGCGCCCACGCCGGTCGCTGCGGCGGTTGCAGTGTTCAGCATCTACCTCATAACGAACAACTCGCCCTGAAACAGCGCATGCTTGCCGAGCAATTGTCCAAGGTCGCGGGTGTCGAGCCTGACGAGTGGGCGCCGCCATTGAGCGGCCCTGAATTCGCGTACCGTCGTCGCGCCCGAGTCGCCGTGCGCTGGGACATTAAAGCGAAGAAACTCGAGGTCGGTTTCCGCGCAGCCGGTAGCCAGGACATTGTGGGCATCAATGAATGCCCGGTGCTGGTACAGCCCTTGCAGCCGATCATGGCCCGTTTGCCGGAGATGCTTCGGCGCTTGAGTAAACCTCAGGCGCTCGGGCACGTGGAATTGTTCAGCGGTTCATCGTTGGCGGTACTGCTGCGGCACATGGCGCCGTTGTCCGAGGCGGATCTGACGATCCTCAAGGAATTCTGCGCGTTCCATAAAGCCCAATTGTGGCTGCATGGCGACGGCGAGCCGCAACCGGTCGAGGCCGGTCAGTCGCTGGGCTATCGTCTGGAGCAATGGGATCTCGAACTGGCTTACCGCCCGGGGGATTTCATCCAGGTCAACGCCGGGGTCAACGAAGCGATGGTCGCCCAGGCGCTGGACTGGTTGAAGCCAACGGTGGATGAACGCGTTCTCGATCTGTTTTGTGGTTTGGGCAACTTTGCCTTGCCGCTGGCCAAGGCTGCGCGAGAAGTGGTGGCGGTGGAAGGCGTGCAAGTGATGGTTGATCGCGCAGCGGCGAACGCGGCTAGCAATAATCTGCATAACGCGACCTTTTTTCAGGCCGATTTATCCCAGCCTTTGACCGCCACCGAATGGGCGCGTGAAGGCTTTTGTGCGGTACTCTTGGACCCACCGCGTGACGGTGCTTTGGAGGTCGTGCGCAAGCTCAGGACGTTGGGTGCCGAACGGTTGGTGTATGTGTCGTGCAACCCGGCAACTCTGGCGCGTGACACGGTTGAATTGATCAAGCAGGGCTACCGGTTAAAACGTGCCGGGATTCTCGATATGTTTCCTCAGACGGCACATGTCGAGGCCATGGCGTTATTTGAAGCGAGCTAGGATGCTCGTCTGGTCCGACTGGCCCGCCCGTGCAGCCGCGCACCAGCCCGACGTGGGCGCACGGGCAACGAAGGTCAGCGATTTGACGCATTGAATCTGCGTCGTAGGGAAGGTAAGCAAGATGGTACAGGTGAGAGCACACCAGCCGATCAACACCGACGGCAGTATCAATCTCGAGGCTTGGCTCGATCACGCGGTAAGTGTCGATCTGGCACTGGATCGCGAAGCCTTGAAAGAAGCCTGCGAGTACGCTCGCGAGGCTGAGCAGCAAGCCAATGCGGCACAAAATCTGTGGTCGGAAGGCAACTCGACTTTCCGCACCGGGCTTGAGATCGCCGAGATTCTCGCCGACCTCAAGCTTGATCAGGATTCGCTGGTCGCCGCGATCCTGTATCGCGGCGTGCGCGAAAATCAGATCCCGCTGCCGGCCGTCAGCCAGCGCTTTGGTCCCGTGGTCGCCAAACTCATCGACGGCGTGCAACGCATGGCGGCGATCAGTGACAGCCTGAGCCCACGCAAGTCCATGGTGATGGGCACGCAGGGCCAGGTGGAAAACCTGCGCAAGATGCTGGTGGCGATGGTCGACGACGTGCGCGTCGCTTTGATCAAACTGGCCGAACGCACGTGCGCGATCCGTGCGGTGAAAACCGCCGACGACGAAAAGCGCAATCGCGTGGCCCGTGAAGTCTTCGACATCTACGCGCCACTGGCCCATCGTTTGGGGATCGGTCATATCAAGTGGGAACTGGAGGACTTGTCCTTCCGTTACCTTGAGCCTGACCAGTACAAACAGATCGCCAAGCTGCTCCATGAGCGGCGACTGGACCGCGAGCGCTTCATCAGCGAGGTGATGAGCCAGCTGAAGAACGAATTGCAGGCCACCGGTGTCGATGCCGACATCAGTGGCCGGGCCAAACACATCTATTCGATCTGGCGCAAAATGCAGCGCAAGGGTCTGGAGTTCAGCCAGATCTACGACGTGCGCGCCGTTCGCGTGCTGGTGCCGGAAATGCGCGATTGCTACACCGCGCTCGGTATCGTCCACACCTTGTGGCGGCACATCCCGAAAGAGTTTGACGACTACATCGCCAACCCCAAGGAAAACGGCTACCGCTCGCTGCACACCGCAGTCATCGGGCCTGAGGGCAAGGTGCTGGAAGTGCAGATCCGCACCCACGCGATGCACGAAGAAGCCGAGCTGGGGGTTTGTGCTCACTGGAAGTACAAAGGCACCGACGTCAAATCCGGGTCCAATCACTACGAGGAGAAAATCTCCTGGTTGCGTCAGGTGCTCGAGTGGCATGAAGAGCTGGGCGACATCGGTGGCCTGGCGGAACAGCTGCGGGTTGATATCGAACCCGACCGGGTCTACATCTTCACCCCGGACGGTCACGCCATCGACTTGCCCAAGGGCGCGACGCCGCTGGACTTTGCTTACCGCGTGCACACCGAAATCGGCCACAACTGCCGTGGCGCCAAGATCAACGGGCGCATCGTGCCGCTCAACTACAGCCTGCAAACCGGTGAGCAGGTCGAGATCATCACCAGCAAGCACGGCACGCCAAGCCGCGACTGGCTGAACCCGAACCTGGGCTACGTCACCACGTCGCGGGCGCGGGCGAAAATCGTCCACTGGTTCAAGCTGCAGGCGCGCGACCAGAACGTCGCGGCCGGTAAGACCCTGCTTGAGCGCGAACTCAATCGCCTCGGTCTGCCGGCGGTGGATTTCGACAAGCTGGCCGACAAGGCCAACATGAAAACCGCCGACGACCTTTTCGCGGCCCTCGGTGCCGGTGATTTGCGCCTGGCGCAACTGGTCAACCTGGCACAACAACTGGTTGAGCCGGAACGCGGCAATGAACAGCTGGAGCTGATTCCGCGCAAAGCCACCGGGTACAAACCGGGCAAGCGCGGCGACATCCAGATCCAGGGTGTGGGCAACCTGATGACGCAAATGGCCGGTTGCTGCCAGCCACTGCCGGGCGATGCCATCGTCGGTTACATTACCCAGGGCCGAGGCGTGAGTATTCACCGCCAGGACTGTGCCTCGGTGTTGCAACTGGGCGGGCGTGAGCCAGAGCGAATCATCCAGGTCAGCTGGGGCCCGGTGCCGGTGCTCACCTACCCGGTGGACATCGTCATTCGCGCCTACGACCGTTCCGGTTTGCTGCGTGACGTCTCGCAGGTGCTGCTCAACGAGCGGATCAACGTGCTGGCGGTCAACACCCGCTCGAACAAGGAGGACAACACTGCGCTGATGTCCCTGACGATCGAGATTCCGGGGCTGGACGCGTTGGGGCGGTTGCTGGGGCGGATTTCCCAGTTGCCGAACATCATCGAAACCCGGCGTAACCGCACACCTTGAGAGGCGCGCTTTACTGTAGGAGCGAGCTTGCTCGCGAAGAGCCAGAGGACGGCGCGTTTATCCAGATTGAACGCGTCATCGTTAACGTCCATCGCGAGCAAGCTCGCTCCTACAGGGAGCGGAAAGAGACTGAACGATGTATTCACTTGCAGACCTGCTTCACCTCATGAACCGCCTGCGCGACCCGCAGTACGGTTGCCCATGGGACATCAAGCAAACCTATGCAACGATCGTCCCGCACACCCTGGAAGAAGCCTACGAAGTGGCCGATGCCATTGAGCGCGGTGACTTCGATCACCTGCAGGGTGAATTGGGTGATCTGCTGTTCCAGGTGGTTTATTACAGCCAGTTGGCGCGGGAAGAAGGTCGCTTCGAATTTGACGGTGTGGTCGACAGCATCACCCGCAAGCTGATCCGTCGCCATCCCCACGTGTTTCCCACCGGCGATCTCTACGCACCGCTGGATGTCCCGCACCTGAGTGAAGAACAGGTCAAACAGCGCTGGGAAGAGATCAAGGCCGAGGAGCGTGCCGAGAAGTCTTCAGCACCCGAACAGCTGTCGTTGCTCGATGACGTGCCCGGCGCGTTGCCAGCGCTGTCACGCTCGGCGAAATTGCAGAAACGCGCAGGGCAGGTCGGTTTCGACTGGCCGGACGCCTTGCCGGTGCTGGACAAGGTGCGCGAGGAACTCGATGAAGTCCTCGAAGCCATGTCGGAAAATGATTCCGAGGCCGTAGCCGACGAGATCGGCGACCTGTTGTTTTCGGTGGTCAATCTGGCGCGTCACCTCAAGGTCGATCCGGAAACCGCATTGCGTGGCGCCAACAGCAAGTTCGAGCGACGCTTCCGTTTTATCGAACAGGCATTGCGCGACACCCACCGTCCCATGGAAGATTGCACCCTCGAAGAGTTGGACGCCCTGTGGGGCGAAGCCAAACGTCAGGAAAAGAATATGCCCAGCTGCGGTTGAGCAGTTGCCTAAGTGAGTAATAAGCACCATGAGCATTTCCCTTCGCGACCAGTTGCTCAAAGCAGGGCTGGTCAACCAGAAGCAGGCCAAGCAGGTCAGCAAAGACAAACAGAAGCAGCAGCGTCTGGCCCATAAAGGCCAGGTCGAGCTGGATGACTCGCAGCAGCGCGCAGCCCAGGAAGCCATGGCCGAGAAGGTCAAGCGCGACCAGGAGCTCAATCGCCAGCAGCAAGAGAAGGCTGAGGCCAAGGCCCGTGCCGCGCAGGTCAAGCAATTGATCGAAGTCTCGCGACTGCCGAAGCTGACGACCGAGGATTACTACAACTTCGTTGACGACAAGAAGGTCAAGCGCCTCTGCGTCAACACCCTGATGCGTAACAAGCTCAGCAGCGGCTCGCTGGCTATCGTGCATCATGCCGGGGGTTATGAAGTGATTCCGCGTGAAGCGGCGCTGAAGATCCAGGAGCGCGACCCACAGCGCATTGTGCAATTGAATGTGCAGACCGAAGAGGTCGCTGCCGAGGACGATCCGTACGCGGCGTATCAGATCCCTGATGATCTGATGTGGTAAGCCGTTAACGGCTGCAAAAACGACAAACCCCGCTCATGGCGGGGTTTGTCGTTTTCAATGCTGTGATTACGCGGAGCGCAGCTCGCGCAGTTGCTCAAGAGTTTCCAGTTCGGCCTTGTAGTTCTGCGCATCGGTTTCGGAGTGGAACATCCCCACCAACAGGTCTTGTTGATGGACATCCCAGATACGGATACCGGCGGCTACACCTTCGTGGGATTTATGTGAATCGTCGCGTTCAGTTACTTTTACAGTCATCTGCTAGCTCCAATCTCTGTTATCTGCAGCAAGGCATGTGCAGGACTCTGTTATAGAGTTTGATAGCTTGCTAAGTAAATGACTGAGTTTGGTAAGGGTTTTTTGCAAAAACGGCAACAGTGCTGCAGCCCACGGAATCCGCGACATTCGGTCGCAGGGCGTTTGGTTTCATGACAAATGCTTCATGTTCGGCTTGATGAATTCCCGACTTGAAATGCATACCTGTAGGAGCCCGGCTTGCCGGCGATGGCGTTCTCGAGGACGCCATCGCCAGCAAGCCGGCTCCTACGAAAAGCGATTTGCGATGCCACATTATTCAGTAAAAAAAAACGCCCCGAACCAGTCGGGGCGTTTTTGTGTGCGGCTCAGCGGCAGGGAATTACTTGCCTTCCCAGCGTTTCAGTACCAGCGTGGCGTTGGTGCCACCGAAACCGAAGCTGTTGCTCATCACAGTGTTGATCGTGGCGTTTTCGCGGGTCTTGGTCAGCACCGGCAGGTCGGCCACTTCAGGGTCCAGCTCGTCGATGTTGGCGGAACCGGCAATGAAGTTGCCTTCCATCATCAGCATGCAGTAGATCGCTTCGTGAACGCCGGCGGCGCCCAGGGAGTGACCCGACAGGCTCTTGGTGGAGCTGATGGCCGGAGCCTTGTCGCCGAACACTTCACGCACACCTTTCATTTCCGCGACGTCGCCGACCGGGGTCGAAGTGCCGTGGGTGTTGAGGTAGTCGATCGGGGTATCTACGGTAGACAGCGCCTGCTGCATGCAGCGGATCGCGCCTTCGCCGCTAGGGGCGACCATGTCGTAGCCGTCGGATGTCGCGCCGTATCCAACGATTTCCGCGTAGATCTTGGCGCCACGGGCCAGAGCGTGTTCCAGCTCTTCAACCACGACCATGCCGCCACCGCCGGCGATGACGAAACCGTCACGGTCGGCGTCGTAGGCACGGGAAGCTTGTTCCGGGGTGTCGTTGCGCTTGCTGGACAGGGCGCCCATTGCGTCGAACAGGAACGACTGGCTCCAATGCTCTTCTTCACCGCCACCGGCGAACACGATGTCCTGCTTGCCCATCTGGATCTGTTCCATGGCGGTACCGATGCAGTGAGCACTGGTGGCGCAGGCAGAAGCGATGGAGTAGTTCAGACCCTTGATCTTGAACGGAGTCGCCAGGCAAGCGGAAACGGTGCTGCTCATGGTCCGCGTTACGCGGTATGGGCCGACGCGCTTGACGCCTTTCTCGCGCAGGATGTCCAGCGCTTCCATCTGGTTCAGGGTCGATGCGCCACCGGATCCGGCGATCAGGCCGGTACGCGGGTTGGACACTTGCTCTTCGGTCAGGCCGGAGTCAGTGATGGCGTCTTTCATGGCCAGGTAGGCGTATGCCGCCGCGTGGCCGACGAAGCGATAGATCTTGCGATCGATCAGTTCTTCAAGGTTGAGGTCAATGGAGCCGGAAACCTGGCTACGCAGACCCATTTCAGCATATTCCGGGTTGAACCGGATGCCAGGGCGGCTTGCACGCAGGTTAGCGGAGACGGTCTCTTTGTCATTGCCCAGGCACGAAACAATGCCCAGACCAGTGATAACGACGCGGCGCATGCGAATAACCCTTAGAAGTTGTCAGTTGAGGTAAACACGCCGACCCGGAGGCCTTCGGCGGTGTAGATTTCGCGACCGTCTACGGTCACCGAACCGTCGGCAATGGCCAGGTTCAGCTTGCCCTTGAGGACGCGCTTGATATGAATGTTATAGGTGACTTTCTTGGCGGTCGGCAGAACCTGGCCGAAAAACTTCACTTCGCCCGAACCCAGCGCACGGCCGCGGCCCGGCAAACCTTGCCAGCCCAGGAAGAAACCGACCAATTGCCACATGGCGTCGAGGCCAAGGCAGCCTGGCATCACCGGATCGCCTTCGAAGTGGCAGGCGAAGAACCACAGGTCCGGATTGATATCCAGCTCGGCGACCAATTCACCTTTGCCGTACTTGCCACCCTCTTCGCTGATCAGGGTAATGCGATCGACCATCAGCATGTTCGGGGCGGGCAGTTGCGCGTTACCAGGGCCGAACAACTCACCGCGACTGCAGCGCAGCAGGTCTTCCCGGGTAAAGGCGTTTTGTTTGGTCATGCGAGCTCCTCAATAGTCCCGTGCGGCAGGTGGGGCAAATCTTCCCGGCCGATCGAAGCGTTCATGCCTCGAACCGGCAGCCTACTCATAGACTATTGCGTTGTGGTGAAAGTCACAGCACCAAGGACATGAATGTACACTTGTGCACTGAAATTATTATTCAAGCCCCTTTTCGGGCTTGTCGAGGTGCCTAAGACTGCCGCACTTTCGTCTTTCACGCCAGTCGCAGATGGTCGAAAGGCCTGTACTACTGCACCCAGCGCTGCAAAATTTGATGAAGATCGTTCCGTTTGAAGGGCTTGGCCAGATAATCGTTCATGCCGGCGGACAAACAGGCTTCCCTGTCACCCTGCAGGGCATTGGCGGTCAGGGCAATGATCGGCAGGTCTGTGCAGCCGGGTAGCTTGCGGATTTGTCGTGTGGCCTCGTATCCGTCGATGATTGGCAGCCGGCAATCCATCAGGATCGCTTCGAAAATCAGACTTTCGGCACTGCGAACTGCCTGCGCGCCATCGGCGGCAACGCTGACCTTGAACCCAAGGCTGCGCAGCATGGCTTCGATGACAGTCTGATTGACCGGGTTGTCTTCGACCAACAGCACATTGCGGCCGTCGCCATTACTGTTGCCGGCCGGCGCAAGCTGGACCAGCGTAGGCGGTGTCTGTTGATACAGGGCGAGCGGAATTTCCAGCGTGAATACCGAGCCGAGACCTTCTTCGCTCTGAGCGCGCAACGTTCCGCCCATACGCTCGGCAAGTGTGCGAGCAATCGGCAGGCCCAGGCCCGTTCCACCGTAACGTCGTGAAATGGAGCTGTCAGCCTGCTGAAACGCGTCGAACATCATCTCCAGGCTTTCGGACGGAATGCCGATGCCGCTGTCGCGCACGGTGCAGGTAAACCATAGCAATTCGTGATCCAGCGACTGCCACTGGGTTTCGATGGTGACGCGGCCCTGCTCTGTGAACTTCAGGGCATTGCCGAGCAGATTGACCAGGATCTGACGGATGCGCGTCGGGTCACCCTTGACCTGCAATGTCCGCATGTCTTCGGGAATCACCAGTTGCAGATCGAGGCTGCGTTGCGCCGCGCTGTGCTGAAACGACTGGGCGCAACTGCCGATCAGGTCGCAAAGGCTGAACGGAATGTGCTCCAGCTCCAGTTCCGAGCGTTCGATCCGTGAGAAATCGAGAATGTCGTTGATGACCTTCAACAGGTGTTCGGTCGATTCCGATGCCAGTGCCGCATATTCGACCTGCTCATCGGTCATGTCGGTGGTTTCCAGCAATTGCAGCATGCCCAGCACGCCGTTCATCGGAGTGCGCAATTCATGGCTCATCATGGCGAGAAAGTCGGACTTGGCGTTGTTGGCCTTTTCCGCTTCTTCGCGGGTCTGGATCAACTGCGCCATCGCTTGATGCTGCTCACGGCTGGCCTCTTCGAGGCCGCTGGCGAGGTTGTTGATGTGTTGTGACAGTGCCCCCAGTTCCGTGTCGTCGACGATGGGCAGCGGGGTCCTGTAGTCACCTTTCTGTATTGCCTTGACCGCATTGCCGATATCGCGGATCGGTTGCGACAGGCTACCTGCGAGCCGCCGGGCCAGCACAAAGGTAAACAGCAGGGCGAAAAAAGCCAGAATCGCAGCCTTCAGCAGGATTTCCTGCTGGCGTTGGCTGAATGCATCACTGGACAGGCCGACGATCACCCGGCCCAGATAGTCTTCGGTCGGGACGGGGGGGGGCTTGCTGCCCTGGAAAAAATCATTGTGCATAGCGATTCGCTGCAGGCGCACCGGTGCCTGGAACACTTCAACCTGTTTTGGGCGATTGTGATGTTCGGAGGGTTGTTCGACATAGACCAGAACACGGTTGGCGCTGTCCTGAACTTCCAGAAAGCGCACGTTGGGCGTAGCCAGTGTGGCCTTGAGCAGATTTTCGAGCACTTCGCTGTTGCCGGAAATCACACCGTACTCAGTCGCGGGCGCCAGTTGGTTGGCGATCAACTGGCCGGTGTGGGTGATTTCCTGGCGCAGGTCCTGGATGCGCACGAAGGTAAAGAAGCTGATCAACAACAACGTCAACAACAAGGCAGGGCCAAGGCTGATGAGTTGCGTGCGGGTGTTGATGTCCCAACGGCGACGGAAGGTCACGGGCGGCGTTCTCCTTCTGCCAGCAAAGTTGCGACGAGTACATCGTCGATCTGTTCGATTCCCAATGAGCGAGCGACCTGCGGATTGCTCGAGACCTTGAAACGACTCGGGTAATACGTGCGCGGCCATGTCGACGTCGGCCGATCGAGCAGTTCGTCGAGGATGACCAACCAATCGTGTTGATCACTGTAAGTGCTGGCCAGGCTACCGGCCTTGACGAATGCTGTATTGGGACCGATCAACGCCATTTGCCGTGCATAGCTGCTGAGCAGAACGTTCTTTGCCGTCTGCGGGTTGTACAGGTCGGGGTCGTCCAGCCCCAGCAGGACGTCGCTTTTTTTCAGCAACGCCTGTAATGCACGGCTGTCGTGAGTGTTCTCCCAGCGCTGCGTGACCACCTCCAGACCCAATGGACGGGCCGCCCGACGCAATTCATCGAGCAGGAACTCGCTGTGATTGTCGTAGAGCACGCCGACCCGCTTGACTTGAGGCAACAGGACTTTGGTCAGGCGCAACTGCCGTCCCGGTGGCGGATCGCTCCACAACAGGCTGAGGTGTGGCGGGTGAATGTCATTCAGACGTTGTCGGGCTTGCAGGCGGCTGATCCGCAGTACCAGCGTCGCCGGACCTGCGATGTCCTGCAGACGCCAATCGAGGCAGGCCAGATCGAGCAGAATCAAACGGGTGTCAGCAGGCAGGTTACCTGGCGTCGGTAACTGCGCCAGCGCCTCGAAGCGCACGGTGTCGTTTGGACGCAGTTCTCTCAAAGCCTGGGTGAAGGCCTGCACGCCAGGACTGTCTTCGACGCCGGCCAACAGTATGTCCGCAGCATGGCCGGTCAGACTGCACAGCAGGCCGCTCGACAGCAGGCATAGCATGGCCAGCATACGGCCAAGCGCAGGCGCTTTCCAAACCGGTCGATGGCGCATCCTAGAGTTCCAGCTCCGCGCTGAAATACATCACACGTTGTTCATCGTAACGGTTGTCAGCGAACGTGGTTGGCTGATTGTCGAGGCGTTGCTGGAGCACTCCGGCCAGCTCCAGGCTACTTTTGCCAAGGCTGAGGCGTTTGGCGACACGGGCATCCACCCGTTCGAAGCGGTATCCATTCAGGGCGTCGTCTCCATAGTAGAAAAGGCCAGTGTTCCAGCCTCGCCCCCAATCCCGCAGCCAACTGGTGGAACCGCTGTTGCGTGCCGTCTGCCTGGCGTCCAGCGGGTTGCTCGCGTCGATGTCGATATAGGCATAGGTCAGTCTCAGGCGATCGAGGCTGCCGACCCGCCAGTCGAGTTGGGTCTCGGCTCCCGAGAAACGTGATGTGTTCGAGTTGCTGGCGATGAACTGATTGTTGCGCAGCGGCTCGCTGATCATGCCCGAGATTTCGTCGTAGAACAGTTTTACGTCCAGCGCAATTCCCTGCTCGGCAAAGTAGCCGTTGTAACCTAGCTCCCGAGAGCGCATGTGCTCCTGATCGAGATCGCCGGGGCCTCGGGTCTTGACGAAGTAGCGGGCGCTGGACTGGCCAAAGGCTCCCGGCTTGAGGTGCGTCACCCGATAACTCCAGTTGATGTTGTTCTCGAACATGTCCGGTGAACGGACGGCTTCGGAGTACACCGCACGAAAGCCGTGCCGTTGGTTGATCAGGTAGTTGAGTGCCACTCGTGGCGTCAGTGAACTGCCGATCAGCCGAGAATCTTCGAACATGCCCCCGCCTTGCACCAGCCAGTGTTCGGTGGCGCGCCACTCGAATTGGCCGAATACCCGCCAGGTCGTGTCGTCAAGAGTGCCATTGAAATAGGTTTCGGAATCTGCCTGGTCGTAACGATAGTTCAGGCCACTGACCAGTCGAAGGTTATCGGACAGGCTCAGGGTGTCCTGCACTTCGAGGTCGTAGCGCGATTCACGAGTGCTTTGGTCGAGGTTGCCGCAGACAGTCTGGCTGGCGCCATTGCGCCATTGGTCAAGCACCTGATTGGCCAGTGCCTGTTCGGCCAGCGAACCGGGCGGGGCACCGGGGCCGATGAAATCCGAGATATTGCGGGCCAGGTGTTCAGTGTAATTGGGGTTGAGTTGCCACAGTTCGCTCAACTGTGGGCTGAATGAAACCTGCGCGTCACAGGCGCGCCAGGTTTGCTGGCGATCCCAGTGTTGCGCGGAGCCCTGAATGTAAAGACTGTGATCGGGGTTGATGTCCCGGTTCCAGCGCAAAGAGCCAGCATAGTCCTTGGCCGTGACGTCGGAATCGTCGCCTGCGCGAGTAGTCCCCGCAAACACGGGGCGGTAGGTATAAGGTCGCTGGTTGGTGCCGTCCTTGGCATTGATTTGCCAATCGATGCTCTGCTGTTCATTGAGCGTCTGGTTGACGGCGAGGTTGAAGCGGTTGAGACGGCGATTGTCATGGTAATCGACGCCTTTTCGGTCCGAGTCGAAGCCATCGTCCTGCTGTCCGGACAGCGACAGGCGCAGATCACCGTCCTTCCAGCCCAATCCCTGACTGGCGTAAAAATCGTTGATGCCGCGCTGCCCCTGGGTGACTTTCATCCGCGTACCGTGGCTGTCGGCTGGCCGTCGGGTGACGACATTGACCACCGCCATCAAGGCGTTGGCCCCATAACTGACGGTGTTCGGGCCGCGAAAGACTTCGATGCGCTCGATGTCCTCCATGGCCACTGGGATATCGCTCCAGTCCACCGTGGCCAAACCGGCGCGGTATACCGAGCGCCCGTCGATCAGTATCTGCATGCGCCGTGCTGCGGTGGCATTGGTGCCGTGGTAGTTCACCGCTGCCTGATTGCCGCTGATATTGCCGACCATCATGCCCGGAATCAGGCGCAACAGTTCGCTGATGTCCCGGGCACCGCTGGCGTTGATCAGGGCGCTGTCTATCACGGTCAAGCTCCCCGGCACGGCGGCCGGTGATTGCTTCAGACGTGTGGCTGTCAGCACTTTAGGCAGTGGCTCGCTGTCGAGGAACATGTCGTCGCCCAGTGCCGGCGGGCTGAAGATCAGCGCCAGTACCAGAGGCGAGCGTGGCGAAGGAGAACCCGGAGACACCGCACATCCCTGTTAGCGTTCAAAGTCGCGCATTTTAACCGAGGCGATCAACTTTTCCATTCACGATGCCGGCATTTTCTGCGTATTAAATGGTCTTCTTGCAACAGATGTCGCTATTTGACACGGGGGCTGTCCGCGCAGGGGCCGCTCCGTATAATGCCTGCATCGCCACTGGTATGGATTAACGGATTACATATGACTGAACAGCGCCCGATTGCGGTCCTGGGAGGCGGAAGTTTTGGAACCGCCGTGGCTAATTTACTGGCCGAGAACGGGCATCAGGTCCTTCAGTGGATGCGTGATCCCGAGCAAGCCGAAGCTATTCGAGTCAATCGCGAGAATCCGCGTTACCTCAAAGGCATCAAGATTCTACCCGCCGTAACGCCGGTTACCGATTTGCAGGCGACCCTGCAAGCCTGCGACTTGTGTTTCGTTGCGTTGCCGTCCAGCGCGTTGCGTTCGGTGCTGGTACCGAATGCCGAGCGCTTGAGCGGCAAGATGCTGGTCAGTCTGACGAAAGGCATTGAGGCTCAAACCTTCAAACTGATGAGTCAGATCCTTGAAGAGATCGCGCCACACGCACGAATCGGCGTGCTGTCGGGGCCTAACCTGGCCCGTGAAATAGCCGAGCATGCGCTGACCGCCACGGTGGTTGCCAGTGAAGACGAAGAGCTGTGCCAGCAGGTTCAAGCCGCGTTGCACGGTCGCACCTTCCGCGTTTACGCCAGTGCCGACCGTTTTGGCGTGGAGTTGGGCGGAGCGCTGAAGAATGTCTACGCGATCATCGCCGGCATGGCGGTGGCTCTGGGCATGGGCGAAAATACCAAAAGCATGCTGATCACCCGGGCGCTGGCCGAGATGACCCGTTTCGCGGTGAACCAGGGCGCCAACCCGATGACGTTCCTGGGCCTGGCGGGGGTGGGCGATCTGATCGTGACCTGCTCGTCGCCCAAGAGCCGTAACTATCAGGTCGGATTCGCGCTCGGTCAGGGTTTGAGCCTGGAAGAAGCCGTCAACCGCCTGGGCGAAGTCGCCGAAGGGGTCAACACCCTCAAGGTGCTCAAGGCCAAAGCCCAGGAAGTTGGCGTGTACATGCCCCTGGTCGCCGGGTTGCACGCAATATTGTTCGAAGGACGCACGCTTGAGCAGGTCATCGGCCTGTTGATGCGCGGCGAACCGAAAACCGACGTCGACTTTATTTCCACCAGCGGCTTCAACTGAGCCCTCAATTTAATTCAACCGAGCCCTCTTTAATAGGAACGGAGCGAGACATGAACGATCAGAAAGTAGAAGCCAAGTACGAATCCATCCTGCTGCGGGTACTTTGGATGATCGTCTTTGTGCTGGTCTGGCAAGTGGCGCAGTTCATTCTCGGCGCCGTCGTGCTGGTGCAGTTGATCTATCGTTTGTTCTATGGCGCCCCGAGCGCCAGCCTGATGAACTTCGGCGACAGCCTGAGCCAGTTTCTGGCGCAGATCGGTCGTTTCGGCAGCTTCCACAGCGACCAGAAACCCTGGCCGTTCGCCGACTGGCCGACGCCGCGTACACCGGAAGGTGAAGCGCCGCACGTCGTGGCGCCGGCACCGCATCCGGCCCGAGATGAGGAACCCAAGCTATGAAACTCTGGGTATTGCGTCATGGTGAAGCTGTACCGCACGGTTCCCGCCCCCACGATTCGGAGCGGGAATTGACGGATCACGGCCGCAAGGAAGTGCTGAAAAGTGCCGCGCTGTTGATGGGGCAACCATTGACGGCAATCTACGCCAGCCCTTATCTGCGCGCGCAACAGACTGCGCAACTGGTGCGTGAGGCATTGGGGTTCGAGCCGGAAATTCGCACCGTCGAATGGCTGACGCCTGACACCGAGCCGGACAAGGTGGCCGAGCAAATGGTGGCTGTGAGCGATGTGCTGCTGGTCAGCCACAATCCGCTGGTGGGAAATTTGTTGAGTTACCTGGAACACGGCGCGGGGCATCCGCCGGAGCGAGTCAGCACCGCCGGGCTGGCCGAGCTCTCGGGCGCGGAACTGATTGTCGGCTCGATGAAGCTCAACGGCATCAAGCACCCGTAGACGCAAAGATCGCAGCCTGCGGCCCTCCTACAGGCGACTTAAAAAAGTCAACCAAGCACTTGCTTGGTTGACTACGCTTGCTCCAGACCAAAAAAACAGGAGCGAGTCATGTCTGCTGCTTTTCGTTTGCCTCTGGACGTTTTCTACGAACGTGAGGCCCGGCATCCGCGCCAACGCTTTTTGGTCCAGCCTGTCGGCGGTGGTCAGGTTGAAACCCTGACCTGGGGGGATGTCGGTCATCAGGCCCGCTGCGCTGCGCATTGGCTGCGAGCGCGCGAGTTACCGCTAGGCAGCCACGTTGCCCTGATTTCGAAAAACTGTGCGCACTGGATCATTGCCGACCTGGCGATCTGGATGGCCGGGCATGTCTCGGTACCGCTGTACCCCAACCTCACCGCCGAGACCGTTGCCCAGGTCCTCGAACACTCAGAAGCGGCGCTGGTCTTCATTGGCAAACTCGACGATTGGCCAGGGATGTCTCGTGGGGTTCACCCTGACTTGCCGACCATCAGTCTGCCGCTGCATCCGCCCGGCACCTTCGATTTCAGCTGGGCCGATCTGCAACGCTGCTCGCCCATCCAGGACGATCCCAGGCCGGCCGCCGATCAACTTGCCACCATCATTTACACCTCCGGCACCACCGGCATGCCCAAAGGCGTGATGCACAGTTTTGGCAATCTGGGCTTTGCTACCACGCGCGGCACTTCACTGTTCGGCCTCAATGAGTCGGACCGGCTGCTTTCCTATCTGCCGCTGTGCCATGTGGCGGAGCGGATGTTTGTTGAATTGGCCTCGATTTATACCGGCCAAACAGTGTTTTTTGCTGAAAGCCTCGAGACCTTCCTCACGGATTTACAGCGAGCGCGGCCCACTGCGCTGTTTGGTGTCCCGCGGATCTGGACCAAATTCCAGATGGGTGTGTACAGCAAGATCCCGGCAAAGCGCCTGGATTTTCTTCTCGGACTTCCATTCATAGGCAAGCGGGTAGGGCATAAAGTCCTGGCCGGCCTAGGACTCGACGCCTTGCGCATCGCACTTTCCGGGGCCGCTCCTGTGCCGCAGACCTTGCTGCTGTGGTACCGCAAACTGGGCCTGGATGTGCTGGAGGTTTACGGCATGACCGAAAGCTGCGGTTACTCGCATATCTGCCTGCCTGGCCAGAACAAACCGGGCTGGATCGGCAAGCCATGCCCGGAAGTCGAGGTGCGGATAGCCGAGACAGGGGAGGTCTTGGTGCGCAGTGGCGCGACCATGCTCGGGTATTACAAGGAGCCGGAAAAAACTGCTGACACCATCACCGAAGACGGATTTCTGCGCACCGGTGACAAAGGCGAGGAAGACGCCGAAGGCAACCTGCGTCTGACTGGACGGCTGAAGGAAATCTTCAAGACCAGCAAGGGCAAATACGTGGCCCCTGCGCCGATTGAAAACCGCTTGGCGGTGCACTCGCGCATCGAACAGGTTTGCGTGGTCGGGGATGGCTTGAGTGCGCCGCTGGGCTTGTGTGTGCTCTCTGCCGTCGGGCAGCAGGAGGCACGGGCGGGGTTGCATTCCAGCCTGGAAAAACTGCTGGAAGAGGTCAACGCGCTGCTCGATAAGCACGAACGTCTGCGCAGCCTTGTGGTGGTCAAGGATAGCTGGGCAGTAGAGAACGGTTTTCTCACGCCGACCCTGAAGATCAAGCGCAATGTGATCGAAGCCGCGTATGGAGAGCGTTTTGAAGAGTGGAGCGAGCGCAGTGAGGCGGTGCTGTGGCAGGATTGATCCACGAACAAAACCAACAAGGAAAATCTGCAATGAGCCTGTGGCGTACCACTCCCAATATCGAGCAGTTGAACTTAATCCAGAAAAACACCATCGGCGAAGTGCTGGACATACGTTTCGAAGCCTTCGACGAAGAGTCGCTGACGGCCAGCATGGTCATCGACCATCGCACTCATCAGCCTTATGGTCTGCTGCATGGCGGCGCCTCGGTGGTGCTGGCCGAGTCGGTCGGTTCCATGGCCAGCTACCTGTGCATCGACACCAGCAAGTTTTATTGCGTGGGTCTGGAAGTCAACGCCAACCACTTGCGCGGCTTGCGCAGCGGGCGCGTGACGGCGGTGGCCAAGCCAATCCACATTGGCCGTACGACACATGTCTGGGACATCCGTTTGACCAGCGACGAGGGCAAGTCCAGTTGTGTGTCGCGACTGACGATGGCTGTGGTGCCGTTGGGTGAAAATCCGCCTGCCCGTTGAAACCTGCGTTCGTCTGTAGGAGCGAGCTCGCTCGCGATGGTCGCTAACGATAACGCGGGTTACCGGGAAAACGCGGTGCGCTTGAGTTCATCGCGAGCCAGCTCGCTCCTACAGGGATCGGTATTCGTATGGCCGGACTGTCATCATTCCTGTCAGTTACGGTCATTGCTGCCGGACGCTCTCTTGCGGACAATCAACGCCTGTTCTCGCTCATGGATTTGCAGGTATGTCGCAACAGATATTTTTCGCCCACGCCAACGGTTTTCCTTCCGGAACCTACGGCAAACTGTTTGCGGCGCTGGCGCCCGAGTATCAGGTGACGCATCTGGAGCAGCACGCCCATGATCCGCGTTTCCCGGCGGACGATAACTGGTACAACCTGGTGGATGAGCTGATTCATCACCTGCAGCAACAGTCGGAACCGGTGTGGGGCGTGGGCCATTCCTTCGGTGGGGTTCTGCATCTGCATGCGGCGCTGCGTTGCCCCGAGCTGTATCGAGGCGTGGTCATGCTTGATTCGCCAGTACTGACCCGCACTGATCAATGGGTCATTCGTGCGGCCAAGCGCTTTGGTTTCATTGATCGATTGACACCGGCCGGGCGCACGTTGGGTCGACGAGAGGAGTTTTCCGACCTCGAAAGCGCCCGTCGCTATTTCGCCGGCAAAACCCTGTTTCGCAGCTTCGACCCGGAATGCTTCGATGCGTACCTGCACTACGGATTGCACAAGGTTGGCGACAAGCTGCGCCTGCGTTTCGATCCTGCGACGGAAATCAGTATCTACCGCGGCGTGCCGCACACCAGTCCTGGCAGAACGCGCCAGTTGAAGGTGCCGCTGGCAGTGGTTCGCGGAAATAAAAGCAAGGTAGTGATGCGTCATCACGCCAGTTCCGTCGGGCGCATGCCGTTGGGTGAGTCCCTGAGCATGCCTGGTGGCCATATGTTTCCCCTCGAACGCCCGCAGGACACCGCCGCAATGCTCAAGGGCCTGTTCGATCGCTGGGTTGGCCGTCAGGATTGCGCATGAGCAAGGTCGTCGAGGAAGTCCGTCTGAGCCTGCCGCACATCGAGCTGGCGGCGCACTTGTTCGGCCCTGAAAACGGATTGCCGGTGATTGCCTTGCACGGCTGGCTGGACAACGCCAACAGTTTCTCCCGCCTGGCGCCCAAGCTCAAAGGTTTGCGCATCATTGCCCTGGACATGGCCGGTCACGGTCATTCCGGGCATCGTCCGGCAGGGGCTGGCTATGCAATGTGGGACTACGCCCACGATGTGCTGCAAGTGGCCGAACAACTCGGACTCAAGCGGTTTGCGCTGCTGGGGCACTCCATGGGCGCCATCGCTTCGTTGATTATCGCCGGTTCCTTGCCGGAGCGAGTGACCCATCTGGCCTTGATCGACGGCCTCATTCCTCCTACAGACAACGTTGAAAATGCCGCCGAGCGCATGGGTATGGCCCTGCAAGCGCAACTGGACCTGCGGGAAAAACGCAAACCGGTGTACAACACGCTCGAGCGCGCCATCGAAGCGCGCATGAAAGGTGTGGTGGCTGTCAGCCGTGAAGCAGCCGAACTGTTGGCCCAGCGTGGGCTCATGCCGGTGCCGGGCGGTTACACCTGGCGCACTGACAATCGCCTGACGCTGCCATCGCCGCTGCGTCTTACAACCGAACAGGCGATGGCGTTCGTCCAGCGAATCAGGTGTCCTGCAAAACTGGTGGTGGCTGCCGACGGTATGCTCGCCCGACAAACGGAGTTGCTCAAGCGTCTACCCTTTAGCCGTGAACAGCTGCCAGGCGGCCATCATCTACACCTGAATGATGAGACCGGTGCCGATCTTGTCGCAGACTGTTTCAATCGGTTCTTCGCCATTCCTTGACTTGCACCGGGCAACTGTCGAGGCTGGGCGGGTTGAAATGGGAGACAACCATGATAGATCTCTACACCGCTGCGACCCCGAATGGCCACAAGGTCTCTATCGTGCTCGAGGAACTCGGCCTGCCCTATACGGTGCATGCCTTGAGTTTCGACAAAAAGGAACAGAAATCCCCGGACTTCCTCAAGATCAACCCCAATGGCCGGATTCCGGCGATTGTCGACCGCGCCAACGGCGATTTTGCCGTATTCGAGTCCGGCGCTATCCTGATTTACCTTGCTGAAATGACCGGAAAACTGTTGCCTGCCGACCCCAAGGGGCGCTCGGTGGTGTTGCAGTGGCTGATGTTCCAGATGGGTGGGATCGGGCCGATGCAGGGGCAGGCCAACGTGTTTTTCCGGTATTTTCCGGAAAGACTGCAGGGCGCCATTGACCGTTATCAACACGAAACCCGGCGCCTTTACGAGGTGCTTGATACTCGTCTGCAAACCGTGGAGTTTCTTGCCGGCGAATACAGCATTGCCGACATCGCGACGTTTCCATGGGTGCGGGGCTACGAGTGGTCAGGCGTCTCGGTGGACGGCTTGACGGCGTTGCAACGCTGGATGGCAACCATGGAGGCGCGTGCGGCGGTGCAGCGTGGTTTGCAGGTGCCTCAGCGCGCCGATGAAGCCAGTATCGTCAAGGGTGCCCAGGCCATGCTGATCCGATGAGTTTATCCATGCGTTCAATCACCCTGCTGGCGCTGTGCTGTTTCAGTCCATTGTTGCTTGCCGCCGATCTACCGGGCAGTCAGGACCTGCCGATCGTGCCGCGTATGGTCGACGCCCAGATTGTCGATTACCGCCCACCGGCGGAACTGGAGCGGATCTACCCGCTGGGCTCGATTCGTAAAATCAGCGGCCAATTGCGTTTCGATGGCCAGGTCAGCGCCCGAGGGCAGGCCACTTCGGTGACCTACGAGCTGCCGCCGGAACACACATCCAACGACGCCTTCACTGCCGCCCGCGAAGCCTTGCAGAAGCAGGACGCGCAATTGCTGTTCTGGTGCCAGGCCCGTGATTGCGGTGAAAGCAGCCTGTGGGCCAATGAAGTCTTCGGCAACGCCAAGTTGTATGGCGCCGATGATCAGCAAGCCTATTTGCTGTTGCGCCTGGCAGCACCACAGGACAACACGCTGGTGGCGCTTTACAGCATCACCCGTGGCAATCGCAAAGCCTACCTGCATGTCGAACAGTTCAACGCTTCGGCGCCGCTGGGCGATCTGCTGCCAACGTCTGCGACCTTGCTGCGTGAACTCAAAAGCACCGGTGAACTCGATTTTCCGAAACTGACCGAGGCGCCTGACGAGACCTGGCTGCGCCTGATTTCCCGGGGGCTGAACCTGGACACCACGCTGCGGGTCAGTATTTCCGGGGCCAATGCCGAGGCCTGGCGTCAGGCCTTGATCACACAAGGTGTGAGGACGGCCAGAATGGAAACCGGCAGTGCCGACGGCTCTGGCCTGCACATCGAACTATTGCGGTAGGCTTTACCGGGTGAACGTGCACGCCACGTTCGCCTACTCTTTTGCTGACAGATTTTTTCGGGATTTCAAATGCTCAATAACGATCGCCTGTTGGTGCAGATCCTGCTCGTGGCGCTGTTCGGCGCGAGTTTATGGGTGATGGCGCCGTTCTGGTCGGCGTTGTTCTGGGGAGCAGTGCTGGCGTTTGCCAGTTGGCCACTGATGCGATTGCTTACCCGCTGGCTCAATGGCCGCGAGTCCCTCGCGGCCGCATTGTTGACCTTCGGCTGGATGGTGCTGGTCGCGGCGCCCCTGGTTTGGCTGGGTTTCAACCTGGCGGATCATGTGCGTGATGCCACGGTATTCATCAAGGACGTTCAGGTCGATGGTTTGCCGCATGCACCGGTGTGGCTGGGCGCTATTCCCCTGGTGGGCGAACGTCTGGTCGTAATCTGGAACAGTATCGATCAGCAGGGCGCGGCGATGATGGTGTCGATCAAGCCGTATCTGGGGCAGGTCGGCAATTGGTTCCTGGCGCGCAGTGCGCAGATCGGTGGCGGTATTCTCGAGCTGACGCTGAGTATCGTCTTCGTGTTCTTTTTCTATCGCGACGGGCCGCGGCTGGCGGCGTTTGTTCACAGCTTGCTGGAGCGGTTGATCGGCCAGCGTGCCGGTTATTACATCGAACTGGTGGCCGGTACGGTGCAACGAGTGGTCAACGGCGTGATCGGCACGGCGGCGGCCCAGGCAATCCTGGCGTTGATCGGTTTCCTGATTGCCGGAGTACCGGGGGCTCTGGTGCTCGGTATCGTGACTTTCCTGCTCAGTCTGATCCCCATGGGCCCACCGCTGGTGTGGATTCCTGCCACGGCATGGCTGGCCTGGAAAGGCGAATACGGAATGGCCATGTTCCTGGGGGCCTGGGGCATGTTCATCATCAGTGGCGTCGACAACGTACTCAAGCCTTACCTGATCAGTCGCGGCGGTAATCTGCCGCTGGTCATCGTGCTGCTCGGAGTGTTTGGCGGCTTGATTGCGTTTGGCTTTATCGGCCTGTTCATCGGGCCTACTCTGCTGGCAGTGGCTTACAGCCTGTTGACTGACTGGAGCAAGAGCCAGGCGCGGGTTGAAGATCGCCGCCCCTGAGTTCCTGGAACAAACAAAGCCCACTGAAGCTGTCACGAGGTCAGTGGGCTTTTTGTTGAGGGTTCATGGCCACTTCGCGAGCAAGCTTTCCTGCGTCGACGCAGATCCACTGTAGGAGCGAACTCGCTCGCGATGTGTTTGCATCAAGCCGCCACGTTCAGGTGTATCCCAACGCTCGTCACATTGTCGAGCGAGTACAGCTTGCTCAAATTGGCGATCATTTTCTGTAATGCCTCGTTGCCGCTCGATTGAGCTGAGGTACTGTCAGTGTTCTGTTCACGACCCGTCTTCAAGGCTGTTATGAGTTCGTCGCTGCTGACTCCACCGCTACCATCGCTGTCCAGCGCCGTGAACAGGGTCGTGCTGTTGTCGGTGATGGTCGATGAGTCGCGGTCGCTCGCCTGCAAGGCATTCAGTTCATCGCTACTGATGACACCATCCCCGTTGGCGTCGAGAGCACTGATCAGCGCATCGGCAAGTTCGGCGTCGGCCGGTGCATTGCCGGGCGGTGGCGGCGGGGGAGCCATGGCGGCCATTTCTTCACTGCTCAGGCTGCCGCTTTCGTCGCTGTCAAGGTCGGCAAAGTTCTCGCTCAGGCTGACCAGCAAGCCATCGTCTGACTTCTGCGACAGGGCGCTACCGAGTTCATCCTGATCCACCGAACCATCGCTGTTGCTGTCGAGCCTGGCCAGCAACTCTTCCTGGAACTGCTGGCTGCGGGCGCTGTTGGTTGCCGCGTTGCTAGTGTTGGTGCTGGTATAGCTGGTGTAGTTGCTGATGCTGCCGATCATTGGGCTCACTCCCTGGAATCGAAAACCGGTGGGTGTACCGGCTTATGTAGGCTCACGGGGGGAGTTGTCGCGGGTGTGTGGGGTTTGTACCGACTGGTACACACTGCGTAATCAACCTCGGGGCAGTTGAATAACGGCGGTCAAGCCACCGCCCGGTGTTTCTTCCAGGCTCAAGTTTGCGCCCATTCGCTGGGCAGCTTCGCGCGCAATGGTCATGCCCAGTCCAACACCGCCGGAGTTGCGATTACGCGATCCCTCAAGGCGAAAGAAGGGTTCAAACACCGCTTCGCGCTGATCCGCGGCGATACCCGGGCCATGGTCGATGACGCGGATCAGCAGGTGGTCGCGATGGTCTTCCAGGCTGATCAACGCCTGCCCGGCATAGCGCAGGGCATTGTCCATGAGGTTATTGATGCAGGAGCGCAGCGCCATCGGCTGCACGCGCAACGGCGCACAGTGTCCGCTGGACTGCACGTCGGCACCCTGGTCCTGGGCATTTTCGCTGAGGGATTCAACCAGTGCCTGCACATCCATCCTCTGCAAGGCCTCGCTGGTACGTTGCTCGTGGAGATAAGTCAGGGTTGAATCGAGCATGCTGATCATGTCGTCCAGGTCCTGGCGCATCTGACCTTGCAGTTGCTCGTCGTCGATTTTTTCCAGTCGCAGCTTGAGCCGCGACAGCGGCGTACGCAGGTCATGGGACACGGCGCCAAGCATGCGCGAGCGCTGATTCACTTGCTCGATGATGCGACGCTGCATCTTGTTGAAGGTGTGTGCCGCTTGCCGCGCTTCCCGCGGGCCGGACTCATCCAGAGGCGGGCTGTCGAGGTTTTCGCTCAGACGCTCGGCCGCATCGCTCAGGCGCTGGATTGGGCGGCTGAGCAACTTGGCACCGTACCAGGCGGCGATGATCAGCGTGATCAGCTGAAACGTCAGAGGCACGACGGGGCCGCCGAACCAGGGGCGCGCAGGCCGCTCTTCAAAGCGTGGATCCGCTGGCGGGCGGGCCCCATCCGTGCTTTCGGGAAACTCCGGCGGTGGTGGCGGCGGCGGTGGACCGTAATGATGAAACCAGGCAAAGGCCAGCAGGTGCGCGAGGATAATCGCCAGCAGTAGCACGCCAAACAGGCGGCCGAAAAGCGTATCGAAGCGCCTGCGCATCAGCCGATGTCTCGTGCATCAAACAGGTAACCCTCACCGCGAACGGTCTTGATCAGATGCGGCGCTTTAGGGTCATCGCCGAGCTTCTGGCGCAGGCGTGAGACCAACAAATCAATGCTGCGATCAAAGGCTTCAATCGAACGACCGCGTGCGGCATCGAGCAATTGTTCACGGCTGAGCACCCGGCGCGGGCGTTCGATAAATACCCAGAGCAGGCGGAACTCGGCGTTGGACAGCGGCACCACCAGCCCATTGTCAGCGATCAACTGGCGCAACACGCTGTTCAGGCGCCAGTTATCGAAGCGAATGTTCGCCCGCTGTTCGCTGCGGTCGTCACGCACTCGACGCAAAATGGTCTGGATGCGTGCCACCAGCTCCCGGGGCTCGAACGGCTTGGCCATGTAGTCATCGGCGCCCAGTTCGAGGCCGATGATACGGTCGGTCGGCTCGCAACGAGCCGTGAGCATCAGGATCGGGATATCCGACTCGGCGCGTAGCCAGCGACATAGCGACAGTCCGTCTTCGCCGGGAAGCATCAGGTCGAGCACCACCACATCGAAATGCTCCGCCTGCATCGCCTGCCTCATGGCAGTGCCGTCGGTGACGCCGCTGGCGTGGATGTTGAACCGGGCCAGATAGTCGATCATCAGTTCGCGGATCGGGACATCATCGTCGACGATCAGGGCGCGAATGCTCCAGCGCTTGTCGTCGCCGGGCGCTTTTTGGTCGTCGTTCACAGGAGCTTGGGTGTTGTGCATGCGTGCATTCATCTGCCAGTAGGCTGCCAACCACAAAGATGGGCCGCGAGGTTGTGGTTCCAGCATAGGCGTCCGGCCCGGACGCGGGAAGTGCTGTAGTAAGGACGTATTGCGGTTGGCGAGGGTAGCGGGCATGGGTGTTGTGGGCGTGTCGTGTGTGTATCGGACTCGACACAATTGCCGCAACGGCTAGTCTTGCCTGAGCCATCTCGACGATTTACCGATCATCGGGTCCCGCAGGGGCGCTGGTTCCGCTACAATGCGCGCCGATTTCGACTTGCCTGAGAGCCCACTCATGTCCGCCTGCCAGACTCCTATCATCGTCGCCCTGGATTTCCCCACCCGTGACGCCGCACTGAAGCTGGCCGATCAGTTGGACCCGAAGCTGTGCCGGGTCAAAGTGGGTAAAGAACTGTTTACCAGCTGCGCCTCGGAAATTGTCGGAACCCTGCGGGACAAGGGTTTCGAAGTGTTCCTGGACCTCAAGTTCCACGACATTCCGAACACCACCGCCATGGCCGTCAAGGCCGCCGCGGAAATGGGCGTATGGATGGTCAATGTGCATTGCTCCGGTGGTATGCGCATGATGGCGGCCTGCCGTGAAGTACTGGACAAGCGCAGCGGCCCACAGCCACTGCTGATCGGCGTGACCGTACTGACCAGCATGGAACGTGAGGATCTGGCGGGTATCGGACTCGATATCGAGCCGCAGGAGCAGGTGCTGCGTCTGGCTGCACTGGCGCAAAAAGCCGGAATGGACGGTCTGGTGTGTTCGGCCCTGGAAGCCCAGGCGCTGAAATCGGCACACCCGTCGCTGCAACTGGTGACTCCGGGGATTCGTCCGGCGGGCAGCGCCCAGGACGATCAGCGCCGCATTCTGACGCCGCGTCAGGCACTGGATGCCGGTTCCGACTATCTGGTGATTGGTCGCCCGATCAGCCAAGCGGCGGATCCGGCCAAGGCGCTGGCTTCGGTAGTGGCCGACCTGGCGTAAACATCAAACCTGTAGGAGCCGGCTTGCTGGCGATCGCGTCACCACGGTTTACCTGTGTAATCGCGGTGATGCGATCGCTGGCAAGCCAGCTCCTACAAGGGCAACGTTAAACCTTCAGCACCAACTTTCCGAAATTCTCCCCGCTGAACAACTTCATCAGCGTCTCTGGAAAAGTCTCCAGACCTTCGACAATGTCTTCCTTGCTCTTGAGTTGCCCTTTGGCCATCCAGCCGGCCATTTCCTGCCCGGCAGCGGCGAACTGTGCGGCATAGTCCATCACCACAAACCCTTCCATCCGCGCACGGTTGACCAGGAGCGACAGGTAGTTGGCCGGGCCTTTGACCGCTTCCTTGTTGTTGTACTGGCTGATCGCACCGCAAATCACCACCCGCGCTTTCATGTTCAGACGGCTCAACACGGCGTCGAGAATGTCGCCACCGACGTTATCGAAATACACGTCCACACCTTTCGGGCACTCGCGTTTGAGGCCGGCGATCACATCTTCGTTCTTGTAATCGATTACTCCGTCAAACCCCAGTTCATCGACCAGGAACTTGCACTTGTCCGCGCCACCGGCGATGCCGACGACCCGGCATCCTTTGATCTTGGCGATCTGACCGGCAATGCTGCCCACTGCCCCCGCCGCGCCTGAGAGCACTACCGTGTCACCGGCTTTCGGAGCGCCGACGTCGAGCAGGGCGAAATATGCAGTCATCCCGGTCATGCCCAGCGCAGACAAGTAGCGCGGTAGCGGCGCCAGATTCGGATCGACCTTGTAAAAACCTCGCGGCTCACCGAGGAAATAATCCTGCACTCCGAGGGCACCGTTGACGTAGTCGCCGACGGCAAAACCCGGGTTATTCGAGGCGACGACCTTGCCTACACCCAATGCCCGCATGACTTCGCCGAGACCGACTGGCGGGATGTAGGACTTGCCTTCGTTCATCCAGCCACGCATCGCCGGGTCCAGGGACAGGTATTGGTTTTTTACCAGGATCTGACCCGCCGCCGGTTCGCCGACTGGAACTTCCTGATAGGTGAACGTCTCGCGAGTCGCTGCGCCGACCGGGCGTTTGGCGAGCAGGAATTGGCGGTTGGTCTGGGTAGTCATGACAGGCACTCAAGATGAATGAAGCCTTGTTGATAGCTGCTTAAGCGAGCGGTCGCAAGGCCGGCTGATGTGGCGAATACATGCCGATCCAGTGCGGTGATGGAGAAGCCTGTAGTTTCATCACTGCAACTCATGGCCGCTTAACCGGCCTTCTGATAGTGCTGCCGCGCTCAAGGCCCCTGTGTCTAGACTGGGGGCACGCAAACTCCGGCTTCTTCTTTACGAGGACATAACAATGAGCATGACCTTTTCCGGCCAGGTGGCAGTGGTGACAGGTGCAGCGGCGGGCATTGGTCGCGCAACTGCTCAGGCATTCGCAGCCGAAGGCCTGAAGGTAGTAGTGGCCGATATGGATGCGGCGGGGGGCGAAGGCACGGTGGCGCTGATTCGTACGGCCGGTGGCGAAGCGACCTTCGTACGCTGCAACGTTACGCTCGAAAACGAAGTGAAAAATCTGATGGATGAGGTGATCAATACCTACGGCCGCCTCGACTATGCCTTCAACAATGCCGGCATTGAGATCGAAAAAGGCAAGCTTGCCGAAGGTACCGTCGACGAATTCGACGCGATCATGGGCGTCAATGTCAAAGGCGTCTGGCTGTGCATGAAGTACCAGTTGCCATTGTTGTTGGACCAGAGTGGCGGTGCGATCGTCAATACCGCTTCAGTCGCCGGCCTCGGGGCGGCGCCAAAAATGAGCATCTACGCGGCATCCAAACATGCAGTGATTGGTCTGACCAAATCGGCCGCCATCGAATACGCCAAGAAAAAGATCCGGGTGAACGCAGTATGTCCGGCAGTCATCGATACCGACATGTTCCGTCGAGCCTATGAAGCAGACCCGAAAAAGGGCGAGTTCGCCAATGCCATGCACCCGGTAGGTCGCATTGGCAAGGTCGAGGAGATTGCCAGCGCGGTGCTGTATCTGTGCAGCGACGGGGCGGCCTTCACCACGGGGCATTCGTTGGCGGTAGACGGTGGCGTCACCGCATTCTGAAATCGCTCGATGCAAGAATGAACCCGCCGTCGTGCGGGTTTTTTCTTGGGATCGAGAAAGCTTCGATAATGTGTTTCAAACGGTAAGAAATTCAGTGTTTGGTGTCTTTCGCGCACATTCCGTTCAGCGTTCCTGTGATTAACTGCGCCCGGCAAAAACGAACAGGAGTTTGCTTGCTCATGGAGTTGAGAATTGATCGACAGGCATTGGTGCCGGTCGTACAGCAAATCGTTGATGCATTGACCTGCTGGCTTCGCTCCAGTGCAGTAACGCCCGGCGTGCGCTTGCCTTCGGTGCGGCAAATCGCACGAATCAATTTGCTCAGCCAGTCGAGTGTTTCAGAGGCCTGCGACCGTCTGGTCACACAAGGCTTGCTCCTGTCATGTCATCGGGGCGGCTATTGGGTTGCCGATCTGGCGGCGCTCGTGCAGGAGAGCTCGGAGGAAAGGGGAGCAATCAAGCCTGTCTCAACGTTGAGCGAGTTGCGATTGGGTTGCGGCGGATTACCCGAGAGCTGGCGCGAGACAGACGATCTGGGGTATGCGATTCGCCAGGTCAGCCGCACCGACATGGCTGGACTTTTCAACTACAGCACGCCATTGGGGTTGCCAGCTTTGCGCCAGCAGATCCTCAAGCGCCTCAAACAGTTGGGTATCGAGGCGTCGGATAATCGAATCGTGACTACGGCAGGGGCCAGTCAAGGGCTCGACCTGATTGTACGAACGTTGTTCAAGCCGGGCGATCAGGTAGTCGTTGAAAGCCCGGGCCATCCCTTGTTGTTCGATCTGCTCAAACTACATGGCATCGGCCTGGTCGAGGTGCCACGAACCCCGCGTGGGCCGGACCTGGAGGTCCTTGAGCAGTTGATACTCAAGCACCGGCCCCGGGGGCTGTTCATCAATAGCTTCCACCACAACCCGACCGGCAGCAGTGTTACCCCGCTCATGGCGCGAAAGATTCTGCAACTGGTCAATAACCATGATGTTCTGTTGATCGAAGACGATGTCTACGCGGATTTCTACACCGGCCCCGGTACGCGATTAGCAGCACTGGATGAAAACGTGATTTACGTCGGCAGTTACTCCAAGACATTGAGCAGTTCCTTGCGGGTCGGTTTCGTGGTGGCCAACGCCGGGATTGTTTCGCGCCTGGCCGAGATCAAGATGATCAGCAGCATGGGGGGGTCTCGATTTTGCGAAGCGGTACTGGCATGTCTTTTGGCCAATGGTGCATATCGCAAGCTGGTACAGCGCCAGGAACAACGCTTGTGCAGTAACAGACTGTCTGCCTTGCAGTTGCTGGAAGACGCCGAGTGGGAGGTTTTCGGAAAGCCGGCAGGGGGGTTGTTCATTTGGGCACGTTCACGAATGTCAGACGCCGATCAGGTGCGCGAGCAGGCGCGACGCTTTGGCGTCTTGCTGTCACCGAGTTCAGCCTTCAGCCCTACCGGCCAGTCCAGTGACTGGCAGCGCATCAATGTGGCCTATGCCTGCGATCCCCGTGCGCGAGCATTCTTCCAGGCCACCGCTGCGGATCGACCTCAAACATTCTGAAAACGACGTTGGTGTAGCTTTTTGCCATTGTTCAGGCGCCAGAGCCTTGTGTTGCTGCAAGCGCGTTGCGAGTCTGCGTCTACAGACGATGGCAGGAGATTGAGTGCAATGAATTCGGCCGTGCAGGGACGTTTTACCAACCTCGGTATGGCGAAAAAACTGGGTATGGGTTTTTTGCTTGTACTGTTGTTGACGGCCCTGGTGGCGAGTATTGGCATCTGGTCCCTACAAGCTATCAGCCAGCGCTTCGACGGACTGAAACAGATGTCTTCGCTCAACAGCGGTTTGCTCAAGGTGCGGCTGCTGGAGCAGGAATATGCCCTGCACGCAAACCCTGAAACCATCGACGCGTTGCACGAGGGCGTTGACGGGTTGATCGCACTGGCCACTCAGCTCAAGGCGGGGTCTTCGGCAAGCGTCGAGCAGTCCTTGGTCGCCTACCGTAAGGCTTTCGACGAGTTTGTTTCCCTCAGTCAGGCCAAAGACCTGGCGCTGGAAATGGCCAGTTGGTCAGTGTCCAGCGTGGCCAACAATCTTGATGTCCTGCAGGCTGGGCTTGCCGATGATGCTGCCTACACGCTGAAAGATTCAGACGGTAAGGACGGTGGGCAATTCATCGAGCAAGCCGGTCAGGTCAGCCAGGTTTCGCGGCTGATGCTGCAAGCCATGAATGAAGCGCGCACGCGACTGGATCAGAGCCGCAAGGGCGATGTCAGCGTCGGGCAGGGCAAAATCGAGCAGGCCAGTCAGGCGCTCATTCAGGCTGAACAGCTCAAAACCACGGTCAAGGATGAGGGCTACCAGACCGTCCTCAACGAAGTGACGGGTCACATTGCCAGCTTCAGCGACAAGCTCGCGGAGTACACCGGTCTGTTGGAGCAGGAAAAAATCGTTTACCAGAATCTTCATCAGCGCGCGGCTGAAGTGGTTGATCGGGTGGACCAGTCCTATATGGCCCAAGACCGTTCGATGCAGGCCGAGCTGAAAAAGAACACGCTTCTGATCCTCGGTTCTTCTGCTTTGGCACTGTTGGCCGGATTGATTGCAGCGTGGCTGATTACCCGGTTGATCGTGGCGCCGCTGCGCAGTGTGATCCAGGTCGCCCAGCAGATTGCTGCAGGGGATTTGAGTGCGAGGATCGACGTGAACCGTCGTGACGAGATCGGTCAATTGATGCGGGCGATGCAGCAGATGGGCGCGGGACTGAACCATATTGTCAGTGGTTTGCAGTCGGGTATCGGGCAATTGGCGAGCTCTGCGCAATCGCTGTCGGCGGTAACAGAGCAGACCAATCTGGAGGTCAGCAGCCAAAAGGAAGAAACCGAACAGGTTGCCACGGCGATGAATCAAATGACCGCCACCGTGCACGACGTCGCGCGCAATGCGCAAGAGGCGGCCCAGGCCGCGCAAACGGCGGATGACAAGGTTGAAAGCGGTCAGCAAGTGGTGCGCCAGAGCATGGTGCGGATCGAACAGCTGGCGGACTCTGCCACTGCGGCCAGTTCGAGCATCGAAAGCCTGAGTGCAGAAATCCAGAATATCGGCGCAGTGTTGAGTGTGATCAAAAGTGTAGCCGAACAAACCAACCTGTTGGCGTTGAACGCGGCAATCGAGGCCGCCCGGGCTGGCGAGCAAGGTCGAGGGTTTGCGGTGGTGGCCGACGAAGTGCGCGCACTGGCCAGGCGGACCCGGCAATCAACCGAGGAAATTGAACACCTGATCAGCGCCTTGCATTCGGCAGCGCAGGAATCAGTGCGGCAGATTCAAGGCAGTGGTGAACTGGTGAAGCTGGCGGTCAGTGATGCGCTGCAGACCGAGAGCGCGCTGGGGAGCATTGCGGCGGCGGTGTCGTTGATTCAGCGGATGAACCAGCAGATTGCCGCCGCTGCCGAGGAGCAGAGCTCAGTGGCTGAGGAGATCAATCGCAGTGTCACCAGCATTCGGGCAAGCGCGGATCAATCATCGATGGCGATGCAGGGGAACGCAACGTCGAGCATTCAGTTGGCGCAGCTGGGAGTTGAACTGAAGGGGATGGTGGGGCATTTCAGGCTTTAAGCAGGAGCGAGCTCGCTCCTACAAATTTGTTGCCACCTTTGCGGTGGCTTCTCGATTTCGATGATCAGTCGTAAATCACTTTCTTCTTCCAGTCCGCATCGGCTTCAACGTCTTTGAGGCCTTCGGTCAACTGGTTGACCTCGCCCTCTACCGGCGCGATGCGATCCATGACCTGGTCGTTGGCTCGGGCCAGGAGCTTTTCCAGATACTCCAGTTGTTCAGCGTAGACCCGTGGATCCTGCTGTTTGCGCAGATACTGCACGCCGCGCTCGAACGCCAGCCGTGCCTGGCCGGGCTGATTTTGTTGCAGGGAGTGCTGGCCGAGGTTGTTGAAGAACTCTATGTGCAGCAGTACCAGAATGTGGCGGACTTCGCGGATCCAGCGTTTGGCTTCGCTGGGCGGCAAGAATCCGTCCTGGGCCGCGCGAGTAATCTGGCCGTGCAATGCTTCGAGCAGAAAGCGCACGTCCTTGGCCTTGGCTTCGGTATGGATGGGTCCGGGTGGATTATTGACCGGAATGGATTCACCCTGGCCAACGAGGGCCTCCAGCTCGGTAATCCGTGCCTTGAGATTGGCGCTGGACTTTTCCAGGTTGAGCAAGCGTTGGCAGACGTTCAGTTCCAGGCGAGTCACCAGCAGCTTGAGTGCCGGGGTCATCAATTGACCGGGAAAGGTCTCGGTGATTTCGCCGCAGCGACGCACGCGATCATTGAGTTCAAGCTTGGTACGGGCCTTTTCCAGCTTATTGTTTTCCACTACATGGTTCATGTAGCCAATGGCAATCAACAGTGCGATCCCGGCTACAACCAGCAGGGTGATCATGAGTGGTGTCACCGTTAAGACCTCTTATATAGGGTTTGCGTGCGAGTGTAGTGGCTGGGTATTCAAGCGCATAGGCTCGCACGACGGGCGAATCGGACAGGCTTGTGCCTATATCGGCCGCAGTCCCGGTTCTATAAATAATGGCACCTGACAGGCAGGTTGCCATCATTGGAGGGACTATAGCGTCTTGATGAATGCCAGAATATAGGCGTCAAACGTTGGGCATCCCAAATTCCGCCGAGGCGCCCAAAAGCGGGGCGAAGTCATTGATTTAAATAAATTTATATCTGGGGGTTGACGACTTCTCAATCCATCCATAGAATGCGCGCCACTTGCAGCGTAAAGCACACAGCGAAACGAAGCAGGTAGTGAATGTTGTACGTGTGTCCCCTTCGTCTAGTGGCCTAGGACACCGCCCTTTCACGGCGGTAACAGGGGTTCGAGTCCCCTAGGGGACGCCAATGCGGGAATAGCTCAGTTGGTAGAGCACGACCTTGCCAAGGTCGGGGTCGCGAGTTCGAGTCTCGTTTCCCGCTCCAATTTTAAACAGCGTTGCTTTCGGGCAGGGCTGAGTGAAACCAGAACCAAGTCTTCGGATGCGGGTCTGGGCACCGAAACACACACCATGTGTTCCGGGCAGCGTGTCCCCTTCGTCTAGTGGCCTAGGACACCGCCCTTTCACGGCGGTAACAGGGGTTCGAGTCCCCTAGGGGACGCCATTTGCGGGAATAGCTCAGTTGGTAGAGCACGACCTTGCCAAGGTCGGGGTCGCGAGTTCGAGTCTCGTTTCCCGCTCCATATTTAACAAAAACGCCGCTCATTGAGCGGCGTTTTTGTTTGTGCGCGATTTGTATCGATAGTTGATAAAAAAGGCCCGCCAGTCTGACTGAGCGGGCCTTATTCATGTCAGGCGCTTGTTACATCGACAGAATCAGCCTTCCGGCGAATAAAATCAGAATCACTCCCATGGTCCGTTCAAACCAGTGCCCCAGCCGCATGAACAGCAACCTCACCTGGCTGCTGGAAAAGAACAGCGCAACGATGACGAACCACAGGGCATTCACCAAACACATCCAAACGCCGTACAACGCCTGTATCTTCAGGGGTGTGGTGGCGCTGATAATCGTGGTGAAAATCGCCAGGAAAAACAGTGTGGCTTTTGGATTGGTCGCGTTGGTCAGAAAACCTGTGGAGAAGGCCTTGAAGAGCGTTTGCTCGGCTAGCGGTTCATCGCCAGCCTTTTGAACTTCCGGTAACGATTTAGGTTTGCTGCGCAGCAAGCTCACGCCGAGATACAAGATGTAGGTACCTCCCACGACTTTGGCCATCGTCAGTAGCCAGGGAATCGTGTGCATCAATGCGCCGACGCCCAGCAATGTGTAAAGCACGTGCACGGAAATACCTGCGCCGATACCCAGCGCCGTACAGACCCCGACCACTCGACCGAAGCGTACGCTCTGCCGGATTGTCACGGCGAAATCTGGCCCGGGAGCGACCACCGCTAGAAAGTGGACGGTCGCCAATGCCAGAAATTCGCCCAGGTAGTTCGAAAGCATTTCAACTCCAGACATTCAGATGTGCGCGCTATCACCGAGAAAGAAAAACGCTCGCGGGAAATGACGGCTGGGTTCTCTGCTCAGCCCACGTGATAGTGGACGGACAACGCGCCTTTCTTGTTCGAAAGGGAATCGATCGTGACAACGCCAAGGTCCTTCAGGCTTCGGACATGGGTGCCGCCACAGCCATAGGCGGGCAGCTCACCGAAACCGATTTCCCGAGCACCTTCGCGCAGCGAGGTCAGGCGCGGCAGATCGTGGCTGACCCAATGCTTGATGCCTTGCTGAACAGCCAGGGCATCGACATCCTGCGCGGAATTCCCGGGCATGAACTGAACGCGACCTTCACCTGGCCAGTGATGTGCCTTGACGGGCATCCAGCCCAAAGCCTGGACGAAGTGACCGATCAGATGACCGGCGGAGTGCATGCGTGTGTTGAGCCAGCGACTGTGTTCATCGACCCGTATGACTGTCATGCCGAGTCTTACCGGCAGGTCGACGAAATGGATGATCCGCTCGGGGTCCTGAACCACTCGCAATACCTGGCTTTCGCCAATCCAGCCTGTATCAGAAGGCTGTCCACCGCCTTGTGGGTGAAACAGGGTGGCACGCAAGACCACGGCAAACTCGTTCTCGTGAGGGATGCATTCCAGGACTTCCACGTTGGCCTTGAGCTCATCGCTATGGAAAAAAAGGCGCAGCGTCATATTTCAGGCTCGATAGAATTTCTGGTTTTTATTATAGAAAGCCTGCAAATGCGTGATAATCCAGCCAAACATCAAAGGACTGTTGCGCTGTGAGCATAAATCTTCCGCTGCCACTACTGGGTGAAATGGCAATTTTCGTCAAGGTCGTCGAGACCGGCAGCTTCTCCGAAGCGGCACGTCAATTGGGCTCTTCGCCTTCAGCGGTCAGCCGCAGCATTTCGCGGCTGGAAAAAGCGCTGGCAACTCGTCTGCTGCAGAGAACCACGCGCAAGTTACGTTTGAGCGACGGTGGTGAAGAAGTGTTCAAGCGATGCCAGGAAATGGTCAGTGCCGCCCGTTCCGTGATGGAGGTCAGTGGTCAATTTACCGACGAACCCGAGGGCCTTGTGCGTCTCAGTGTGCCAAAAGCGGTCGGTCGAATTGTGATCCACCCGCATGTGCCGGAGTTTTTGCGCCGTTATCCCAAAGTGGATGTGGAACTGTTGCTTGAGGATCGACAGGTGGATTTGATCGATGATCACGTCGACCTGGCGATTCGTATTACCGACCGCCCGCCCGTGGGATTAGTGGGGCGACAGTTGCTGACTATCGACCACCTGCTCTGCGCGACACCGCAATATCTGGCCGAACACGGTACACCGACGCACCCCCATGACTTGCTCAACCACAGCTGCATTTACCTGGGTGAAACCCCGAGCGATGCGCGCTGGAAATTCAAGAAGGGCAGCAAATCCGTCACCGTCGGTGTGCGTGGGCGATATGCCGCCAATCACACGGGCGTGCGATTTGGTGCGGTTCTGCAACACATCGGTATTGGCAGTCTGCCGTACTTCACTGCGCGCCGAGCTCTGGAGAAGGGGTTGATGGTGCAAGTGCTGCCGGACTGGACCTTTTTGGCGTCCTATCATGGCGGTGCCTGGTTGCTGCATTCACCGACCCGATATTTGCCGCCCAAGCTTAGGGTGTTGATTGATTATTTGGTGGAGTGTCTGGAGCAGGAACCGACTCTGACCAAGCCCGGCAAGTCGAGCGGTCTGAATACAGCCGTATCGGAGTATGAACTGCCGGAGAGCGACGGGTTGTTCTGAATAAAGATCAAAGATCGCAGCCTTCGGAAGCTCCTACATTGGAATGCGCTTTTCCTGTAGGAGCTGCCGAAGGCTGCGATCTTTTGATCTGCCTGAAATGAAGAGGCCCGCATGTTCAACCATGCGGGCCTTTTTCATTACGGATGCAGGATCAGTGCTTGCTGTCCTGGTTCGACAGCGCCAGCAGTTGTTTCTCCTGGTTCCAGTCGAAAGGCTCGTCATTCTGCTCGGCTTCGAAGCGACGTTCTTCCAGTGCCTGATACAGGTCGATTTCTTCATCGGCCAAGTAGTGCAGGCAGTCGCCGGCGAAATACCACAGCAGATCCCGTGGAATCAGGTGGGCGATTTGCGGATAACGGGAAATGACTTGAGTCAGGATGTCCTGGCCCAGGTATTGGCTTTCGATCGGATCGATCGGCAGTGACGCCAGCAGTTCGTCGAAGCGCTCCAGGAACAAGGCATGGCTTTCTTCGGGAACCTGTTCGGCCTCACCTACGGCGACCAGGATGCTGCGCAGGTGGTCGAGTAAAACGAGATGATCGGCAACGATGTTGGACACGAGATAAGTCCTCAAGAGCAAAACGGGCGCCGGAGTATAAAGCTCCAGCGCCCGTTTTTACATGCCTGGGTAGATCAGCGGACCTTGCGGTCGGCCAGTGCCAGTTCCTCTTTATCGAAATCGTCGACATCGATCACTTTGCGCTGTGCTGCTTCTGCCTCCCGCAGGGTTTGTGCTTCCACCGGTTGCAACACACCAGCCTCCAGCGCGGCGTCGATGACATGTTCCCCGGCAACCGGTTTGAGCTGACCACTTTTGAGCGCTAAATGCAGTTTTTTCTGCAAGGGCTGCGCTGTGCTCAACAGGTTGCAGGCATGTTGCAGGGCCCCGACCGCATCGTCGGGCGACTGTGGGCGATAGCAGCCCAAGAGCAATTCCTCCAGGGCCGGGTCGCCTTTGGCGCGGCCGATAATTGCAGCCACTTCGGCACCGAGGCTGTCGGACGGTCCTTTGTGCCGGCGACCGAGCGGGAACACGATCACTCGCAGCAGGCAGCCCACAACTCTATTCGGGAAGTTGTTCAGCAGTTCATCCATGGCCCGTTCGGCCTGCCCCAGACTTTCTTCCATGGCCCAGGTCAGCAGCGGTGTCATGTACTCCGGCGCGTCGAGGTCGTGATAACGCTTGAGCGCGGCGGATGCCAGGTAAAGATTGCTCAGGATGTCACCGAGTCGTGCGGAGAGGCGTTCGCGGCGTTTCAGTGCGCCGCCCAGCAACATCATGCTGAGGTCGGCGAGCAAGGCAAAAGCGGCGGCCTGACGATTGAGGGCGCGGAAATAACCCTGGCTGAGTTTGTCGCCGGGCGTGTGCTCCAAGTGTCCAAAACCGAGGTTCAGCACCAACGTGCTGGCGGCGTTACTCACGGCAAAACCGATGTGCTGGAGCAGCAGGTCGTCAAACTCCTTGAGTGCCTGATCCTTGTCTTCGCGGCCGGCGAGGGCCATTTCCTTTAGCACAAAGGGATGGCAGCGAATCGCGCCCTGACCGAAGATCATCAGGTTGCGCGAAAGAATGTTCGCGCCCTCGACGGTGATGAAAATCGGCGCACCGCACCATTTGCGCGCGAGGTAATTGTTCGGCCCCTCAATGATCGCCTTGCCGCCGTGCACGTCCATGGCATCGCTGATGCAATCGCGGGCCCGCTCGGTGAGGTGGTACTTGAGAATGGCCGACAGGACCGACGGCTTCTCACCCAGATCCACGGCGTTGGCAGTCAGCATGCGGGCGGCGTCCATCATCCAGGCGTTGCCGCCGATACGGGCCATGGCTTCCTGGATGCCTTCGAACGCGGCAATCGGGACGTTGAACTGTTCGCGAATCTGCGCGTACTGGCCCGTCACCAGGCTGGTGAACTTGGCCATACCGGAACCCACCGCCGGCAGGGAAATCGAGCGCCCGACCGACAGGCAATTCATCAGCATCATCCAGCCCTTGCCGAGCATTTCCTGACCGCCGATGAGGAACTCCAGCGGTACGAACACATCCTTGCCCGCATTCGGACCGTTCATGAAGGCAGCGCCCAAAGGCAGGTGGCGGCGACCGATATCGACGCCGGGAAGATCGGTTGGAATCAGCGCCAGGCTGATGCCCAGGTCTTCCTTGTCGCCCAACAGATGATCCGGGTCGTAGGCCTTGAATGCCAGGCCGAGGAGGGTGGCGACCGGTCCGAGGGTGATGTAGCGCTTTTCCCAGTTCAGGCGCAGGCCCAGGGTTTCCTGGCCTTCCCACTCACCTTTGCAGATTACCCCGGTGTCGGGCATGCCACCGGCATCGGAACCGGCCAAGGGCCCAGTGAGGGCGAAACAGGGAATGTCGTCACCCCGTGCCAGGCGCGGCAGGTAGTGGTTGCGTTGTTCATCGGTGCCGTAGTGCAGTAGCAGTTCGGCCGGGCCGAGGGAGTTGGGGACCATCACGGTGGAGGCGAGGTCGCCGCTGTGGCTGGCCAGTTTCATCGCGACTTGCGAGTGGGCATAGGCCGAGAAGCCCTTACCACCAAACTCCTTGGGAATGATCAGGGCGAAGAAACCTTTGTCCTTGATAAAGGCCCAGGCCTCGGCAGGAAGATCCATGGTCTGGCCCAGCTCCCAGTCACTGACCATGGCGCACAGTTCTTCTGTCGGGCCGTCGATGAAGGCCTGTTCTTCTTCGTTCAATTGCACTTTGGGGTAGGAAAGCAGTTTGTTCCAGTCCGGACGGCCGCTGAACAACTCGCCATCCCACCACACCGTACCGGCATCGATGGCGTCGCGTTCGGTTTGCGACATCGGTGGCAGGGTTTTCTGGAACCAGTCGAACATCGGTGCGCTGAAGAATTTACGGCGCAGGTCGGGCAGCAACAAGGGGGCGGCAATTGCCGCGATCAATACCCAGAAAATCAGCAGCAGCCAGCCCGGTGCGTGGCTGAAGGCCCCCATGGCCACGACATAGACAGCCACGATGCCCAGGGCAGGCAGAGGCGCAATGCGGCGGTGAGCCAAATAGGCAATCCCGACCACCAGAACCAGTATCCACAACAGCAGCATATTTAATCCTCCGTGAACCCAGGGCAAAACAACCCTCAGAGCTTAGACGGCATCCGAAAAACCGGTTGGTCGCGGCATGTGACTGAAGTCGTGAGAAACCCTGGATGAATTTCGTCGCCCCGAGTGGTGGCGGGCGCAGGAAATTTGAGCGAGCGGCATAGCGCCCATGTTTGGCCGAAACGTCGTTATCTCTGTGCTCAACCTCTGGTTAGACTCGAGACTTCCCCAGGAGATTGTTCTCATGCACGAGTATCTGCGTCCCGGCCGCTTCATCGATAGTGACCACCCGTGCGTGGTGGAGTTCGCCGAAAAACACCGTGGTGCCCGCCGCGACCCGCTTGAGCAGGCGATCAATCTCTATTACGCCGTGCGCGAGGCGGTGCGCTACAACCCCTACACCTTCAGCCGCGACCCGCAAACCTTGCGCGGCAGTTATGCGCTGGCGACCGGCGAAAGTTACTGCGTGCCCAAAGCCACTTTGCTGGCAGGTGCAGCGCGACATTGCGGCATTCCTGCACGGATCGGTCTGGCGGACGTGCGCAATCATTTGTCCACGCCTCGCCTGCTTGAGTTACTCAAGAGCGACATGTTTGCCATGCACGGCTACACCGAGTTCTATTTGAATGATCGCTGGGTCAAGGCCACACCCGCGTTCAATCAGAAACTCTGCGAGCTGTTCAATGTGGCGCCGCTGGAGTTCGACGGGATCAACGACAGTGTTTTCCACCCGTACAACCGTGATGGCGAGAAGCTGATGGAATATCTGGTCGATCATGGCCAGTTTGCCGATGTGCCGGAACAGTTCTTTTTCGAGCACCTGGAAAAGTGTTATCCGCACTTGTTCGGCGATCAGCTGACACCGCTGCTGGGTGACATGCAGAGCGATTTGAGTCGCGCGTGATCCGGCGTATGCTGCCTGCCCACTTATGGAAAAAGAGGCGGTCATGCTGAAGATCTGGGGTCGGAAAAATTCGTCGAATGTCAGAAAGCCGCTGTGGGCCGCCGAAGAATTGGGGCTGGCCTATGAAACCATCGATGCGGGCGGCGCCTTTGGTGTCGTCGATACGCCTGAGTACCGTGTGATGAACCCCAACGGCCGTGTACCGGTCATTGAAGATGACGGCTTTGTCCTGTGGGAATCCAATGCCATCGTGCGCTACCTGATGGCCCGCCACGCCAGCGGCACAGCCTGGTACCCGGCGGACCTGCAGGCCCGCGCCAGCGCCGACAAGTGGATGGACTGGACTACGTCAAATCTGGCCGGCCCGTTCCGCACCGTGTTCTGGGGCGTGCTGCGCACCCCCGCCGACCAACAGGACTGGCCCGCGATCAAGGCGGCGATCAAAGAGTGCGAGACCCTGCTGGCGATGGCCGACCAGGCGCTGGCGGACAAACCCTGGCTGTCCGGTGACGAGATCGGCATGGGCGACATTCCCCTGGGCAGTTTCATTTATGCCTGGTTCGAGATGCCGATCGAGCGTGCGCCGCAGCCTCATCTGGAGGCCTGGTACGCCCGGTTGAAACAGCGTCCGGCGTATCGCAAGGCCGTTATGACCGCGTTGACTTAATACTCACTATCGACACACTTGACTGTACTTGTGTGGCGGCGACAAGCACCATTGCGCTCATGCGCTGCGGTTGCATTGCTCGCCGCCCGCCCATATTTATCCCTTTCCTCCCTTCTTGGTGCGTAAATCCGATATGAGTTCCGCTCTGTCCATCCGGCAGCTAACCAAAACCTACGGCAACGGTTTCCAGGCATTGAGTGGTATCGATCTGGATGTCGCCGAAGGTGACTTCTTCGCCTTGCTCGGCCCTAACGGTGCCGGTAAATCCACGACCATCGGCATTCTCTCGACCCTGGTGAACAAGACCAGCGGCACGGTGAATATCTTCGGTCACGACCTGGACAAGAATCCTGCACAGCTCAAGCGCTCCATTGGCGTGGTGCCGCAGGAATTCAATTTCAACCAGTTCGAAAAGACCTTCGACATCGTCGTGACTCAGGCCGGTTATTACGGCATTCCGCCGAAAATCGCCAAGGAACGCGCCGAGCAATACCTGACCCAATTGGGGCTGTGGGACAAGCGTGATGTGCCGTCGCGCTCGCTGTCCGGCGGCATGAAGCGTCGACTGATGATCGCCCGCGCACTGGTTCACGAGCCGCGCCTGCTGATCCTCGACGAACCGACTGCCGGGGTGGACATCGAATTGCGTCGCTCGATGTGGAGTTTCCTCACCGAGCTGAACCAGAAAGGCATCACGATCATCCTCACCACCCACTACCTGGAAGAGGCTGAACAGCTGTGCCGCAACATCGGCATCATCGATCACGGCACCATCGTCGAGAACACCAGCATGAAGCAGTTGCTCAGCCAACTGCACGTAGAAACGTTCCTGCTGGACATGAAGAACACCTTGCAAGTGGCGCCTCAGTTGATCGGCTACCCCGCCAGACTGATCGACAGCCACACCCTGGAAGTCCAGGTCGACAAGGCCATGGGCATCACTGCGCTGTTCACCCAACTCGCGCAGCAGAACATCGAAGTGCTGAGCCTGCGTAACAAAACCAATCGCCTCGAGGAGTTGTTCGTGTCCCTGGTGGAGAAAAATCTGTCGAAGGTGGCGGTATGAGTTCCGAGTTGCGCCCCAACCTCATTGCCCTCAACACAATTGTTTACCGTGAAGTCCGGCGCTTTACCCGGATCTGGCCGCAGACCTTGCTGCCGCCGGCAATCACCATGGTTTTGTACTTCGTGATTTTCGGTAATCTCATCGGTCGGCAAATTGGCGACATGGGTGGCTTCACCTACATGGAGTACATCGTGCCGGGGCTGATCATGATGTCGGTGATCACCAACTCCTACGGCAACGTGGTGTCGAGTTTCTTTGGCAGCAAGTTCCAGCGCTCCATCGAAGAGTTGATGGTATCGCCGCTGTCACCGCACACCATCCTCATCGGCTACACCCTGGGCGGCGTGCTGCGCGGGTTGATGGTGGGGATCATCGTGACCTTGCTGTCGCTGTTCTTCACCCACTTGCAAGTGCATCACCTGGGCTTGACCATTTTGGTGGTGGTGCTGACCGCGACGATCTTCTCGTTGCTGGGCTTTATCAACGCCGTGTTTGCGCGCAACTTCGATGATATCTCGATCATCCCGACCTTCGTGCTGACACCGCTGACGTACCTGGGTGGTGTGTTCTACTCGATCTCGTTGCTGCCGCCATTCTGGCAGACCGTTTCCCTGGCCAACCCGGTGCTGCACATGGTCAATGCGTTCCGTTACGGCATCCTTGGGGTGTCGGACATCAGGATCAGCATTGCGATCACGTTCATGCTGGTGGCGACCGTGGTCCTGTACCTCGGGTGTGCGCGGTTGTTGGTCAGCGGGCGCGGAATGCGTACCTAACGACGACTAACCAACCTGATTCGCGGACGTATCACGCCGTAGGAGCTGCCGAAGGCTGCGATCTTTTGATCTTGCCTTTAAAAATAGAGATCAAAAGATCGCAGCCTCGTTGCACTCGACAGCTCCAACAGGGAATCACGCACGCATCAGAACCAGGCCGGCCGGTTAGCCGCCCCCGGCCATGGATGGCCGATGGTGGCGGGCCCACGGCGCAGGACCGGAGCGAGGCACCGAATGTCAGGGGCAAGAGCCCTTGGTTACTTGGGGCCGGGCGGCGTTCCGTTTTTTCCAAGTGCCCCGCCGTAAGGGCGGAACCAATAGCCGCCGTCACCGCAGCAACGGATATGTACCCCCCTCCCTTAAAATGCAAAAAAAACGGCCTCCCATATCGGAGGCCGTTCTGCATTCTCACATCCTGCTTTTCTTGCGCCGCTTCCATTGCCGCGCCACCCACCAGCGCCAATACATCATCACCAGGCAATAGGCCAATGCGCCAAGGACCACCCCCGTCACCACCGAACCCAACAAAAACGGCTGCCACAACGTCGAGAGTTCTCCGCTGACCCATTCCCAGGTCAGTTCATCCGGCAGGTGCCGGGTGGGAACATCCATCAGCCAGGCACCGGTCTGGTACGTGCAGAAGAACACGGCGGGCATGGTGATGGGATTGGTCAGCCAGACCAGGCTCACCGCAATCGGCATGTTGCCGCGCACCACAATGGCCAGGATCGACGCCAGCAGCATCTGCATCGGAATCGGCAGGAACGCCGCGAACAGGCCGACCGCCATGGCGCGTGCAACCGAGTGCCGGTTCAGGTGCCAAAGATTCGGGTCATGCAGCAGCGTGCCTAGAAAGCGTAAGGATTTGTGTTCCCTGATGCTGATCGGATCTGGCATGTAACGTTTGAATAAGCGCCGGGGCATAAGGCTTCTCGGTCGGTCAAGGCGGCAAGTATGTCTGGAATCCATGAACTGCCCATTCAGACTTTGTGACAATTGATAACGACGTCGATACGACGGACGGGCTAAGCCTAGGGCTGGGACTCTCAAGGACGGGCTTATGCGCATAGGGATGATGGCGCTGGCGCTGGGATTGTTGGCCTTGCGTTTTTTACCGGCACTACCGCCGGTCTGGTTGTGGTGGGTGATGCCGGTGGGGGGTTTGATGTTGCTGCCGTTCAGGATGTACCCGGTGGCGTTTTTTCTGTTCGGGTTCAGTTGGGCCTGCGCAAGTGCGCAATGGGCCATGGATGAACGGTTAACACCGGCGCTGGATGGGGAAACCCGCTGGATCGAAGGTCGAGTGACCGGTTTGCCCCGGCATGATGACGGTGTCGTTCGATTCGAGTTGAGCAACAGCCTGTCCCGCCGCGTCCGCCTGCCGCAAAAAATGCGTCTGGCCTGGTACGGCGGACCGCCGGTGAGCAGCGGTGAGCGCTGGCGCCTGGCAGTCAAGTTGAAGCGTCCGGTGGGGCTGCTCAACCCCCACGCCTTCGACTACGAGGCCTGGCTACTGGCACAACGCATTGGGGCAACCGGGACGGTCAAGGATGGTCAACGTCTTATGCCGGCGAGTGGAGCTTGGCGTGATGCTGTTCGTCAGCGTTTGCAGACCGTGGATGCCCAGGGAAGGACCGGAGCGCTGATTGCGCTGGTCCTCGGAGACGGTGCCGGGCTGACGCGTGAGGACTGGCAAGTGTTGCAGGACAGCGGCACCGTGCACCTGTTGGTGATCTCCGGGCAGCACATCGGTTTGCTTGCCGGGCTCATCTATTTGTTGATCGCCGGCATGGCCCGCCTTGGCCTGTGGCCCAGTCGACTGCCGTGGTTACCTTGGGCGTGCGGGCTGGCGTTTGCCGCCGCACTCGGCTACGCACTGCTTGCCGGGTTCGGAGTGCCGGTAAGACGGGCCTGCCTGATGATCGGTCTGGTGTTGTTGTGGCGTCTGCGTTTTCGTCACCACAGCGCCTGGTGGGCGCTGCTGCTGGCGCTCAATGGCGTTCTGTTGTTCGATCCGCTGACCAGCTTGCTCCCCGGGTTCTGGTTGTCTTTTGCTGCAGTGGCGGTATTGGTCTTTACATTCGCAGGCCGTCTGGGACCTTGGCGATGGTGGCAGACCTGGACCCGTGCCCAGTGGTTGATCGCGATCGGGCTGTGCCCATTGTTACTCGCATTGGGATTGCCAGTCAGCCTGAGCGGCCCACTGGCCAATTTGTTTGCGGTGCCCTGGGTCAGTCTGGTGGTGCTTCCCCCTGCGTTGCTCGGGACGCTGCTGCTGCCCGTGCCTTTTGTGGGGGAGGGATTGCTGTGGCTGGCGGGCGGTTTGATCGATGGGTGGTTCAGGGGGCTGCGGCTGGTGTCCGGTCAGGTTCCCGCATGGGTGCCCGCGGCCGTTCCGCTCTGGGCCTGGGCAATCGGTGCCGTTGGCGCCTTTTTGCTATTACTGCCCCGAGGCGTGCCGATGCGACCCTTAGGGTGGCCGATGCTGTTGATGCTGGTGTTTGCGCCCCGGACGATGGTGCAGGAAGGTATCGCTGAAGTCTGGCAACTGGATGTCGGTCAGGGTCTGGCAATCCTCGTGCGTACTCGGCATCACACATTGCTGTTTGATGCCGGACCACGCTTCGGAGAACTTGATCAGGGGGAGCGGGTGGTGTTGCCGGCATTGCGCAAACTGGGGGTGGAGGATCTGGACCTGATGTTGATCAGCCATGCCCATGCCGATCATGCCGGCGGTGCCCAGTCGGTTGCCAAGGGCCTGCCGGTGAAACAGGTGATCAGTGGTGAGCCGTCTGACTTGCCTGCACAGTTGCGAGCCGGGCGTTGTGAGAGCGGCCGGCGATGGACCTGGGACAGCGTTGACTTCCAGCTTTGGCATTGGCCATTGGCCAGCGACAGCAATCAGAACTCCTGTGTATTGCTGATCGAGGCCAATGGCGAACGGTTGCTGTTGAGCGGCGACATTGATGTCTTTGCCGAGCGAGCCCTGCTGGACAGCCCCATGGCCGTGCCCATCGATTGGTTGCAGGCACCGCACCACGGTAGTCGAAGCTCGTCGTCCAAGGCGCTGCTGAATGTGTTGCAGCCCAAAGGCGCGCTGATCTCCCGTGGACAGGGCAACTCGTTCGGACATCCGCATCCAACCGTCATCCAGCGTTACCGCAACCGAGACATGGCGATTTACGATAGCGCCGAACAGGGCGCCATCCGTCTGCAATTGGGACGCTTCGAAGCACCCTGGACGATGCGTCAGGAGCGGCGTTTCTGGCGTGAACCAGCACCGCAAAGCCAATAATCCGCAATTATCAGAGCCCGACCGGAAGCGACATCACGGTCTTCGATGCGTCGACCCCCTATGTTAGAGTGGCGCACTTTTTCGAGGGGATTGTCACTGTGTGGGAATTGGTCAAATCCGGCGGCTGGATGATGCTGCCGATCATTTTGAGTTCCATTGCGGCCATGGCGATTGTCGCTGAGCGTCTATGGACCCTGAGAGCCAGCCGTGTGACCCCGGAGCACTTGCTTGGCCAGGTCTGGGTCTGGATCAAGGACAAACAACTCAACAAGGAAAAACTCAAGGAATTGCGCGCCAACTCGCCGTTGGGCGAGATCCTGGCGGCGGGCCTGGCCAACTCCAAGCATGGTCGTGAGATCATGAAAGAGTGCATTGAAGAGGCTGCACAACGGGTCATTCATGAGCTGGAACGCTACGTCAATGCGCTGGGAACGATCGCTGCCATGGCTCCGTTGCTGGGGCTTTTGGGTACGGTTCTGGGCATGATCGACATTTTCAGTGCCTTCACCGGTAGTGGCATGACGACCAACGCCTCGGTATTGGCCGGTGGTATCTCCAAAGCCTTGATCACCACAGCCGCAGGCCTGATGGTCGGTATCCCGGCGGTGTTTTTCCACCGATTCCTTCAACGCCGGATCGATGAGCTGGTGGTCGGTATGGAGCAAGAGGCCATCAAGCTGGTCGAGGTGGTTCAGGGCGACCGTGATGTGGACCTGTCCGGGAGCAAAGCGTGAAATTCCGCCGCAAACCACGGGAAACGGTGGACATCAACCTCGCGTCGCTGATCGACGTGGTGTTCATCCTGTTGCTGTTTTTCGTCGTGACCACCACCTTCACCCGTGAAACCCAGTTGCGCGTCGATCTGCCCGAAGCGGTCAGCGGCTCGCCCGCGGACGATCAGGCCAAGCCGGTGGACATCACCATCAGCGCCGAAGGTGTGTTCTCGGTGAACAACCAGATCCTGGCTAAAAGCGACCTGGCCTCGCTGATGGACGCGCTGCAGAAAGAAGCCAATGGCGACACCAACCGACCGCTATCTATCAGCGCCGATGGCAAGACTCAGCATCAGTCCGTCATTACTGCCATGGACGCCGCCGGCAAACTCGGTTTCAGCCACTTGCGCATGACCACTGTCGAGGCCGCGCCCCCCGCGCCCTGATGGCCATGTCCAATCGATTGCTTGCCGCCTGGTATAACGGTCATCCGGCCCTGAAGCTGTTACAGCCGCTGGAATGGTTGTACCGCCGCGTGGTCATGAAAAAGCGCAAACGCTTTCTGGCGGGCGAGGGCGAGATCTATCAACCCCCTGTGCCGTTGATCGTTGTTGGCAATATCACCGTCGGTGGCACGGGCAAGACACCGTTGATTCTGTGGATGATCGAGCATTGTCAGCGCTGTGGGCTTCGGGTCGGCGTGGTCAGCCGTGGTTACGGTGCCAAGCCGCCGCAACTGCCATGGCGGGTCGAGGCCGAACAGAGTGCCGATATCGCGGGCGACGAACCGCTGTTGATTGTCCAGCGCACGGGTGTGCCTTTGATGATCGACCCCAACCGCAGCAACGCCGTCAAAGCCCTGGTAGCCAGTGAGCCACTGGATCTGATCCTCTCTGACGACGGCATGCAGCATTATCGGCTGGCACGGGATCTGGAGCTGGTATTGATCGACGCGGCCCGAGGCCTGGGAAATCGCCGCTGCTTGCCGGCAGGGCCGTTGCGTGAACCGGTCGAGCGTCTGCAAAGCGTTGACGCTGTGCTCTACAACGGCGCCCCGGCTGACCGCGACGATGGCTTTGCCTTCCAGTTGCAACCTACCGAACTGGTCAATCTGCGCAGCGGCGAACGTCGCTCCCTCGACCATTTTCCCAAAGGCCAGGCCGTGCACGCCGTGGCCGGGATCGGCAACCCGCAGCGTTTCTTCAACACCCTTGAAACGCTACACTGGCTGCCTGTTCCACATGCATTTGCCGACCACGCCGAGTACAGCGTCGAGGCCTTGAGTTTCACGCCGTCATTGCCGTTGGTGATGACGGAAAAGGATGCGGTGAAGTGCCGTGCTTTCGCCGCCGCCGATTGGTGGTACCTGGCGGTCGATGCTGCGCCATCGCCGGCCTTTGTGGCCTGGTTCGATACGCAGTTGATGCGCCTGTTACCGTCTCGTTTGTTGCCTTAATCCGTTTTTATCCAGGGAATGTTCATGGACACCAAATTGCTCGATATCCTCGCTTGCCCTGTCTGCAAAGGCCCGCTCAAGCTCAGCGCTGACAAGACCGAGCTGATCAGCAAAGGCGCAGGCCTGGCTTACCCGATTCGTGACGGCATCCCGGTGATGCTTGAATCCGAAGCGCGCACACTGACCACCGACGAGCGCCTGGATAAATGACAACTGCCTTTACCGTTGTCATTCCTTCGCGTTATGGCTCGACCCGCCTGCCGGGCAAACCGATGTTGCTGATCGCCGGCAAACCGATGATCCAGCACGTCTGGGAACAGGCCTGCAAAAGTAGCGCCGAGCGTGTGGTGGTGGCCACCGATGACGCGCGCATTGTCGAAGCGTGTAAAGGTTTTGGCGCCGAAGTGGTGCTGACCCGGGAAGATCACAACTCCGGCACCGATCGCCTGGCCGAAGTGGCCGAGAAACTGGGGCTGGCGCCGGACGCCATCGTGGTCAATGTACAGGGTGACGAACCGCTGATTCCGCCGAGCGTGATCGATCAGGTCGCCGCCAACCTGGCCGCCCACACCGAAGCGCGCATGGCCACGCTGGCTGAGCCGATCGATGATGTGCAAACCCTGTTCAACCCGAACGTGGTCAAGGTGGTCAGCGACCTCAATGGCCTGGCGCTGACCTTCAGTCGTGCCACGCTGCCCTGGGCGCGAGATGCCTTCGCCCAGAGTTGCGAACAGCTGCCGGAAGGCGTGCCTTACCGTCGCCACATCGGCATCTATGCCTATCGCGCCGGTTTCCTGCATGACTTCGTCAGCTGGGGTCCATGCTGGCTGGAAAATACCGAGTGTCTGGAGCAATTGCGTGCTCTGTGGCACGGCGTGCGGATTCACGTTGCCGACGCGCTGATTGCACCGCCAGCCGGTGTCGATACCATTGAAGACCTCGAGCGCGTTCGGCGCCTGCTGGAGGCTTGATGCGCGTTCTGTTCGTCTGCCTGGGCAACATCTGCCGTTCTCCTACGGCCGAAGGCGTTCTACGGCATAAATTGCGTGAAGCGGGGCTGGCTGATCAGGTCGAAGTCGCCTCCGCCGGAACCGGTGACTGGCATGTCGGCAAGGCGCCGGACAAGCGCAGTCAGGCGGCGGCGAAACTGCGCGGCTACGACCTGTCCGCCCAGCGCGCCCAGCAAGTCAGCCGTGCCGATTTCGCCACCTACGACCTGATCCTGGCGATGGACAACAGCAATCTGCGCAACCTCAAGGCCCTGCAACCGGCCAAGGGCAAGGCCGAGCTGGATCTGTTCCTGCGTCGCTATGAGTCGCAGGTCGACGAAGTGCCAGACCCGTATTACGACGGCGATCAGGGATTCGAGCAGGTGCTTGATCTGATCGAGCGCGCCAGTGATTTGCTGGTGATCGAATTGAAGGGACGGTTATGAGTTTGCTGGTTCAGTCGCAGGTTTCGCTCAAGCCCTTCAACAGCTTTGGGGTGGACGTTCAGGCGCGGTTGTTTGCCCAGGCCCATAGCGACGCCGATGTGCGTGATGCCTTGGCCTATGGCCGGGAGCACCAGGTGCCGGTGTTGGTGATCGGCGGTGGCAGCAATTTGCTGCTGACGGCGGATATCGATTCGCTGGTGTTGCGCATGGCCACCCGTGGCATTCGTGTGATCAGCGATGACGGCAGCAAAGTGGTGATCGAAGCCGAGGCCGGTGAACCGTGGCATCCGTTTGTGCAACACACGTTGGCGCAAGGGTTGTCGGGGCTTGAAAACCTCAGCCTGATTCCAGGCACCGTCGGTGCCGCACCGATGCAGAACATTGGCGCTTATGGGGTCGAGATCAAGGACGTTTTCGCAGGTCTGACCGCTCTCGATCGTCAGAGTGGCGAACTGCGGGACTTCAGCCTGGAAGAATGCAACTTCGCCTATCGCGACAGCCTCTTCAAGCAGGAACCGGGGCGCTGGTTGATCCTGCGCGTGCGTTTCGCCCTCGACCGCGCAGCACATTTGCATCTTGAATATGGCCCGGTGCGTCAGCGCTTGACCGATCAAGGTATCGAGCATCCGACCGCCACCGACGTCAGCCAGGCCATTTGCAGCATCCGCAGCGAAAAACTTCCTGACCCGGCCGTGCTCGGCAATGCCGGCAGCTTCTTCAAGAACCCGCTGGTGCCGGCTGCGCTGGCCACGCGGCTCAAAGATGAATACCCGGATCTGGTGGCTTACGCGCAACCCGATGGGCAGGTGAAGTTGGCCGCTGGGTGGCTGATTGAGCGGGCAGGGTGGAAAGGTTTTCGTGATGCCGACGCGGGCGTGCATAAATTGCAGGCGCTGGTGTTGGTCAACTACGGCAGTGCCACCGGATTGCAATTGCTCGATCTTGCGCAACGCATTCAGAATGACATTTCAGAACGTTTCCATGTCGAGCTGGAAATGGAGCCGAACCGCTATTGAAGCTACGCTTTCAAGCATGACTCCAAAGCCCTGTACCGTGAAAAGTGCAGGGCTTTTTTGTTAATGCTGCGTTAACTTAGCGAGCTAACGATGCAATCCATTCACTCCATCAAAGGCCCGGTGCAGACGTGTTCGTCCGCACAAGAGAGCCCACATCAGCCTGAGTCGATCTGCGTGATGCCAACCGCTGACCTTCCAGCGGCAGATTGCTCGACCCCATAACCCGAACACTATGCGGGCGTGCCCATGATTACCCTGAAACTCAACGATCAAGACCATCAACTCGACGTCACCGAGGACATGCCGCTGCTCTGGGCGATCCGCGACGTCGCCGGTTACAACGGCACCAAATTCGGCTGCGGCATGGGCCTGTGCGGGGCGTGCACCATACATATCGAGGGGGCTCCGGCGCGCAGTTGCATCACGCCGATCGGTTCGGTCGTCGGGCAGAACGTCACCACCATCGACGAATTGCACACCGACCCGATTGGCAAAGTTGTGCAGCAAGCCTGGCTCGATAGCGCGGTGGCCCAATGCGGGTTTTGCCAAGGTGGGCAAATCATGTCCGCCACCGCGTTGCTCAAGATCCATCCGAACCCGAGCGACGAGCAGATCGAAGAAGCGATGGTCGGCAACATCTGCCGTTGCGGCACCTACAATCGCATCAAGACCGCCATCCGTCAGGCATCCACTCACCTGAAAGAGGCCAAGGCATGAGCCATTTACCGAATGACTTCGCCTTGAGCAATCTCAGTCGCCGAGGCTTCCTCAAGGGGGTCGGTGCCACAGGCGCATTGGTCGTCGCGGCCAGTTGGGGTTGGCAGGATGCGTTTGCCGAAGAGAAAGAGAAAAAATTTGGCGCCGATGGCATGCCCAACGGCTGGATCGATGATCCCAAGGTCTATGTGAGCATTGCTGCGGATGGCACGGTCACGGTGGTTTGCAATCGGTCGGAGATGGGGCAGGGCGTGCGCACCAGCCTGACCATGGTGGTGGCCGATGAGCTGGAAGCCGACTGGGCACGGGTCAAGGTGCGGCAGGCGCCGGGCGACGAAGTTCGTTTTGGCAACCAGGACACCGACGGCTCGCGCAGCATGCGTCACTGGTACGAGCCGATGCGCCGCTGCGGTGCCGCCGCGCGGACCATGCTCGAACAAGCCGCCGCCGAGCAGTGGAAAGTGCCGGTCAGCGAATGCCACGCACAACTGCACAAAGTCATCCACACACCGTCGGGCCGTGAACTCGATTATGGCGCGCTGGCGGCAGCAGCCAGTGCTTTGGCTGTGCCGGCGCGTGACAGTCTAAAACTCAAACCACCCTCTGAATTCCGCTACATCGGCAAGGAGGGCACCAAGGCCATCGACGGTGACGACATCGTCAATGGTCGCGCCGTGTACGGTGCCGACGTGCATTTCGACGGCATGTTGTTCGCAGTGATCGCCCGGCCCGCTGTCTACGGCGGCAAGGTCAAAAGTTTCGATGGCAGTGCGGCGATGAAAGTCCCCGGCGTACTGAAAGTGCTGCAGATCGAAAGTCGTCCGCTGCCCTCCGAGTTTCAGCCCTTGGGCGGTATCGCCGTGGTGGCCAGCAATACCTGGGCGGCCATCAAAGGGCGTGAGGCGCTGAAGATCGAGTGGGACGACGGCCCTAACGCCAGTTATGACTCGATCGCCTACCGCAAGGAGCTGGAGGCCGCTTCGCTCAAGCCCGGCAAGGTAGTGCGCAATACCGGCAACATAGACGAGGCCATGAGCAGTGCCGACAGCAGGCTGGAAGCTTCGTATTACTTGCCGCATTTATCCCAGTCGCCAATGGAACCGATGGTCGCCATCGCACGTTACAAGGAGGGCGTCTGTGAAGCCTGGGGGCCGAGTCAGGCGCCACAAGTGACCCGCGAGCGGATTGGCGAGCGCCTCGGTCTGCCGTTCGACAAGGTCACCTTCAACGTGACATTGCTGGGCGGCGGTTTTGGGCGCAAGTCCAAACCTGATTTCATCATCGAAGCCGCCATCCTGGCCAAGGAATTCCCCGGCAAAGCGGTACGGGTGCAGTGGACTCGCGAAGACGATATCCATAACTCCTACTTCCATACCGTGTCGGTGGAATACCTCAAAGCCAGTTTGAACAAGGATGGTTTGCCGTCCGGCTGGCTGCATCGCACGGTAGCGCCGAGCATTACCGCGCTGTTTGCCCCGGGCATGAACCATGAAGCGGCTTTTGAATTGGGCATGGGCTTCACCAATATGGCCTATGCCATCCCCAACATCCGCCTGGAAAATCCTGAAGCGACGGTGCACACCCGGGTCGGCTGGTACCGTTCGGTGTCGAACATTCCCCACGGTTTTGCGATTCAGAGCTTTATCGATGAGCTGGCGCACAAGGCCGGACAAGACCCGCTCAAATTCCAGATCAAATTGCTCGGCCCGGATCGTCAGATCGATCCGCGTACCTTGAGTGAAGAGTGGAACTACGGTGAATCGCCAGAACGCTATCCGATTGACACGGCACGCTTGCGCACGGTGCTGGAAACCGCCGCCAAGGCTGCCGGTTGGGGGCGCGAATTGCCGAAGGGGCGAGGGCTGGGCCTGGCAGTGCATTACAGCTTCGTGACTTACGTGGCAGCGGTGATCGAGGTTGAAGTCAAAGATGATGGCGCACTGATCGTGCACAAGGCCGATATTGCCGTCGACTGCGGACCGCAGATCAACCCCGAACGGATTCGCTCCCAGTTCGAAGGCGCCTGTGTCATGGGGTTGGGCAACGCGGTGCTGGGTGAAATCAGCTTCAAGGACGGCAAGGTTCAGCAAGACAACTTCCATATGTACGAAGTGGCGCGCATGTCCCTGGCGCCGAAAGAAATCGCCGTGCATCTGGTGACGCCACCGGGCAACGTTCCGTTGGGTGGCGTCGGCGAACCGGGTGTACCCCCGATTGCTCCGGCGCTGTGCAACGCGATCTTCGCCGCCACTGGCCAACGCATTCGTAACCTGCCGGTTCGCTATCAGTTGTCAGGCTGGCAGAAGGCGGGTGTCTGATGGACAGCGCCGACCTGAATGTCCTGCGCAGCGTGCTGGAGTGGCGTCGCGCCCGCCAGCGGGTGATGTTGTACAGCGTGGCCCAGACCTGGGGTACCGCGCCTCGGGCCCCTGGCGCCATGTTGGCCTTGCGCGAAGACGGTGTGGTGATCGGCTCGGTGTCCGGTGGTTGCGTCGAAGATGACCTGATAGCGCGCCTGCATGACGGTCGAATCCCGGCCGACGGACCACCGGTGCAGCTGATTACCTACGGCATCACCCGTGAAGAGGCGGCGCGATTCGGGTTGCCGTGCGGCGGTACCCTGCGTTTGGTCGAGGAACGCGTCGATGATGCGGATTGGGTCGCGCAATTGCTGGTCCACTGTGAGGCCCATGAAATCGTTGCCCGCGAACTCAACCTCAAAACCGGCCAAGTGATTCTGACGCCCGCGTGCAAGTCGGACGTGCTGACGTTCGACGGACAGACCTTGCGCGCAATCTACGGTCCGCGTTGGCGTTTGCTGTTGATTGGTGCGGGGCAGTTGTCCCGGTATGTCGCCGAAATGGCCCGATTACTGGATTTTGAAGTGCTGATCTGCGACCCGCGCACCGAGTTTGCCTACGGCTGGGAAGCGCAACACGGACGTTTCGTTCAAGGCATGCCCGACGAGGCGGTGCTGAATATTCAGACCGACGAACGCACTGCCATCGTCGCCCTGACCCATGATCCGCGCCTGGACGACATGGCGCTGCTGACAGCCCTCGATTCCAAGGCGTTCTACGTCGGCGCCCTGGGTTCACGGGTCAACAGCCAGAAACGTCGGGACAATCTGGCTCAACTAGGCTTGTCACAGCAGGCCATTGCTCGACTGCACGGGCCAATCGGTTTGCACATCGGTAGTCACAACCCGGCGGAAATCGCCTTGTCGCTCATGGCCGAAATCGTGGCGATCAAGAATGGCGTCGAGTTGAAGCAGAAGAAGCCGCTGCAGGAGGATGTATGAGTGAGCCCATCGGCGTCATCGTGTTGGCAGCGGGGCAGGGCAGTCGGTTTCGCCAGGTCGCTGGTGTCGAGAAAGACAAGTTGCTGGCCGATTGCGTCGGTCGCGATGGAGCAGTTCGCTCTGTCATTGAACATGTTCTGTTGAATCTGCCAGCCAACCTGGAAAAACGGGTGTTGGTGACCACCGATGATCGCCCGCAGGTGATTCGCATGGCGAAGGCTTATGGTTGCGAGATCGTGCTGATCGAGTCCACAGGAATGGGGGACAGCATTGCTGCTGGAGTCGCTGTATCTGCGCAACTTGGTGGATGGTTGGTGGTGTTGGGAGATATGCCGTTTGTTTTGCCATCGACGATCGAACAAGTTGTGGCTCAGGTTTATGAAGATTGCATCAGTGTGCCGGTGCATGACGGTGACTATGGGCATCCGGTGGGTTTCGGGCGTAAATATGGACCGGGATTGATGGCGCTGTCGGGTGATCGGGGTGCCAAGCCGTTGTTTGCGCAAGGGCGAGTGGTTGAGGTTGCGGTGGATGATCCCGGGGTTTTGTGGGATGTGGATGTGCCGGAGAAGTTGGTCTTTGGGTGAAATCAAAAAGATCGCAGCCTTCGGCAGCGCCTGCGTCGATCATTTGTAGGTGCTATCGAAGGCTGCGATCTTTAGATTTTTACTGCAAAAAAAGCCCCGCCAGGATCACCAGGCGGGGCTTTTTATTGACCGGCGGAATCAGACGAGCGGTTTAGGCTCGTGTTCTTTTTCCTCGGCTTGCTCGTGTTGCTGTACCGCTTCCTGAACGGAGCGTGGTGCTTCTTCGATCACCGACTCAACCGCTTCGGCAGCGACCGGCGCCGGTGCAGCAGCGGCAGCCAGTTCGGCTTCCTTTTGCAGGCGCTCTTCTTCACGCTTGCGACGACGCACTTCACGCGGGTCGTTAGGCGCGCGACCACTTGGCGTCAGGGCGCTGACCGGGGCAGCTTCGACGACAGGCTCGGTCACTTCAGCGACGACCGACGCTTCGACTACCGGTGCAGCTACTTCGGCAACAACCGGCACTTCAACGACCGGCGCAGGCTCGGCAGCAGCAACCACTGGCTCGGAAACCATTGCTTGAGCGACTTCTGCTTCCACAGCTGGCGCAGTTGCTGGCGTTTCAGTTACGGCTGGCTCGGCAACCCAGTTAAACGCGGTCTGCTCTTCGCGAACTTCACGAACGGCTTCAGTGATGGTTTCTGTCACGGTCTCGGCAACCGGTTCTGCAACCACAGCCGGTTCGGCTACGGCCTGAACGACGGTTGGTGCGACTTCGACTTCTGGCGATGCAGTGACTTCAACCGGCGTGGTCGCTTCAACGACTGGCGCTTCGACCGGAGCAGTTTCCAGGGTGGCAGCAGTAGCGCGTTCGGCTTGCTCGTTGGCTTGTGCTTCGGCTGGAGCACTGATCACGCTGCTGGCAACGGCTGCAGTAACAGCCAGACCGGCGGCCAGGTCGGCAGTGCTCGGGGCTTCGGCGTTGTCGCCTTCGGATTCGTCCGAACCTTCGATCACATTGCCGTTGGCATCGCGTTGACGCTCGCGGCGGTTGCTGCGGCGACGCTGGCCACGGGAGCGGCGGCGTGGACGATCGCCTTCGGCGCCATCCTGACCTTCTTCCTGCAGTTGCTCTTCGCTGGTCGTCAGTTCTTCTTCTTCAGCGACGGCAGCAGCAGCTTGCTCGGCACGTGGCTGGCGTTCTTCACGCGGTGGGCGTGGAGCACGCTCTTCGCGTGGCTGGCGGGCCGGACGCTCTTCAGCGGTGACGGCGGCAGCTGGGGCGACGGCTGGAGTGGCATCCAGGGGCTCGCGCAGTTCACGAACGCGTTCCTCGCGCTCGCCACGCGGCTTGCGATCTTCACGCGGGGCGCGCGGAGCACGTTCTTCACGAGGGGCGCGTGGTGCGCGTTCTTCGCGAGCTACAGTCGGCGTTTCTTCACGGGCTTCGCGTGGCTGACGTTCTTCACGCGGTTCACGTGGTGCGCGTTCTTCACGCGGAGCACGTTCTTCACGAGGCTTGCGCTCTTCATCGCGGCGACCGTTACGGTTGCGGCTCTGCTGACGACCGTTGCGACGCTCTTCGTTACGAGCGGGGCGCTCGGTGGTCGCAGGCTTTTCAACCACGGCCGGAGCAACAGGTTCTTCCTTGGTGGCGAACAGGCTGACCAGCGACTTTACCAGGCCTTTGAACAGGCTTGGCTCAGGTACTGCCACCGGAGCCGGGGCCGGAGCGGCGACTTCGGTCGGAACCGGAGCGTTGGCGCGGGCTGGCGCTGTCTTGACCGCTGCTTCCTGGCGAACCAGGGTGCGGGTCGCGGCGGCTGGCTGGACTTCTTCCACTTCGGCAGCGGCAGCAGCGATTTCGTAGCTGGACTGGTTAGTCGCGGCTTCCGGGCTGTCGTCGCGCAGACGTTGCACTTCGAAGTGCGGTGTTTCGAGGTGATCGTTCGGCAGGATGACGATACGGGCACGGGTACGCAGTTCGATCTTGGTGATCGAGTTGCGTTTTTCGTTGAGCAGGAACGCGGCCACCGGGATCGGCACTTGTGCGCGAACTTCGGCGGTGCGGTCTTTCAGCGCTTCTTCTTCGATCAGGCGCAGGATTGCCAGGGACAGCGATTCAACGTCACGGATGATGCCGGTGCCGTTGCAACGCGGGCAAACGATGCCGCTGCTTTCGCCCAGGGATGGACGCAGGCGCTGACGGGACATTTCCAGCAGGCCGAAGCGCGAGATGCGACCGACTTGCACGCGGGCGCGGTCGGCTTCCAGGCATTCGCGGACTTTTTCTTCCACGGCGCGCTGGTTCTTGGCAGGGGTCATGTCGATGAAGTCGATGACGATCAGGCCGCCGATGTCGCGCAGGCGCAACTGACGGGCGATTTCTTCGGCGGCTTCAAGGTTGGTCTGCAGGGCGGTTTCTTCGATGTCGCTGCCTTTGGTGGCGCGTGCCGAGTTGATGTCGATGGACACCAGGGCTTCGGTCGGATCGATGACGATGGAGCCGCCGGAAGGCAGTTCGACGACGCGCTGGAAAGCGGTTTCGATCTGGCTTTCGATCTGGAAACGGTTGAACAGCGGAACGCTGTCCTCGTACAGCTTGATCTTGCTGGCGTACTGCGGCATCACCTGACGGATGAAGGTCAGGGCTTCGTCCTGGGCTTCAACGCTGTCGATCAGCACTTCGCCGATGTCCTGGCGCAGGTAATCGCGGATGGCGCGGATGATCACGTTGCTTTCCTGGTAAATCAGGAACGGCGCGGAACGATCCAGCGAAGCTTCTTTGATGGCGGTCCAGAGTTGCAGCAGGTAGTCGAGGTCCCACTGCATTTCTTCGCTGCTGCGGCCCAGGCCGGCAGTGCGCACGATCAGACCCATGTCGGCCGGGGCAACCAGGCCGTTCAGGGCTTCACGCAGTTCATTGCGCTCTTCGCCTTCGATGCGACGGGAAATACCGCCTGCACGCGGGTTGTTCGGCATCAGGACGAGATAACGACCGGCCAGGCTGATGAAGGTGGTCAGGGCGGCGCCCTTGTTGCCACGTTCTTCTTTTTCGACCTGAACGATGACTTCCTGGCCTTCGCTCAGGACGTCCTTGATGTTGACGCGGCCTTCGGGGGCTTTCTTGAAGTATTCGCGGGAGATTTCTTTGAGTGGCAGGAAGCCGTGGCGCTCAGAGCCGAAATCGACAAAGGCAGCCTCAAGGCTTGGTTCGATGCGAGTAATCCGGCCTTTATAGATGTTGGCCTTCTTCTGCTCGCGTGCACCGGATTCGATGTCCAGGTCGTAGAGGCGCTGGCCATCTACCAGTGCAACACGCAACTCTTCGGGTTGAGTTGCGTTAATCAGCATTCTTTTCATGTAGTACCGTCGGTTTCCGGGCTGCCGGAAACGGCGTTCGGCACACACGACTTCTCACGGTCGGTGTCAGGTGCGTCGGGAGTGGTTGGCCATTCCCGTGTCCAGCGAAGTCTGGCCAATGAGGGCCTTCATCGCGACGTACGCGTCCTGCTTGCTGTGGCTACTAAGCACTCAGTCAGGAGGAGGAATCAACCAGCGGCTGTGGACGAGATGAAGCGTCTTGATGAAAGCCTGTTGCTACACAGTCCAGCGGTTGTGCATCTCCACCCTACACGTATCCCTGATAATTCGGGTGCTGCCGCGCGCAGAATCCGCAGCGGGTTGGCATTTACCGTGAGCTCCGAAAGGGGAGGTCACGCATCATGGCTAATTTAGGCGTTGTTTCCGAAGCGTTCGCTCGGGGTCATTCGCAGCTGACTGCACTTTGTGAACTGGCCGTGAATATGGCTCGCAGAACGAGTGAAATACTCTGTTATGCGGCGTGATTCAGGCCTCATGTCACCTGCGCTCGTTACACCTGCAAACTCCACCGTTACGTAGCGAACGCTGCGTAGGACGGCCTCGCGTCCTGGTGAATTGCGTTGGTCAGGGCCGGTTTTTGACCGATGGTCCTCTGCCCAGGCCGCTTTTGGCGGCGTTCGCGACTATAGCAGTAATGATTAAGTGCTTCAATTCCATAAAAAATTGTTATCATCCGCGGCATGACGACGACTACCCCCCCGACTCCAAGCGTACAACTGCTTGAGGTCTCGCCGGAATATGCCGGCCAACGTATTGATAACTTCCTCCTCGCCCGGCTCAAAGGCGTGCCCAAGACCTTGATTTACCGCATTTTGCGCAAAGGCGAAGTGCGGGTGAACAAGGGGCGGATCAAGCCCGAGTACAAGCTGCAGGCGGGCGATATCGTGCGCGTGCCGCCGGTGCGTGTGCCTGAACGCGACGAGCCGGTGCCATTGGCACAAGGCCTGCTGCAGCGGCTCGAGGCCTCGATTGTCTTCGAAGACAAGGCGCTGATCGTGATCAACAAGCCTTGCGGCATCGCCGTTCACGGTGGCAGCGGCTTGAATTACGGAGTGATCGAAGCCTTTCGTCAGTTGCGTCCCGATTGCAAGGAGCTCGAACTGGTTCATCGTCTCGACCGTGATACCTCCGGCCTGCTGATGATCGCCAAGAAGCGCAGCATGTTGCGTCACTTGCACACGGCCTTGCGCGGTGATGGCGTCGATAAACGCTATATGGCGCTGGTTCGCGGTAACTGGGCGAGTTCGATCAAGCAAGTCCGTGCATCGCTGGGCAAGAGCAATCTGCGCTCTGGCGAGCGCATGGTCGAGGTCGATGAGGAGGAGGGCAAGGAGTCTGTGACCGTGTTCAAGGTCCTGCGTCGTTTTGGCGACTTTGCCACGCTGATTGAAGCCAAACCGATCACCGGCCGTACACACCAGATCCGCGTTCACACGTTGCACGCCGGGCACTGCATTGCCGGCGACACAAAATACGGCGACGACGATTTCAGTAAGGAAATCCGCGATCTGGGCGGCAAGCGCCTGTTTCTGCACGCCTACATGTTGACCGTGCCGCTGCCCGATGGTGGTGAGCTGAAACTACAGGCACCCGTAGACGAAATGTGGGCCAAGACCGTGGAGCGATTGAGTGCGCCCATCTGATTACAAACTGCTGATTTTTGATTGGGATGGCACGCTGGCCGATTCCATCGGCCGGATTGTCGAAGCGATGCATGTAGCGTCCGAGCGATCCGGTTTTCCATTGTGCGATGACTTTTCGGTCAAGGGCATTATTGGTCTGGGGTTGCCCGAGGCGATTCGCACGTTGTATCCGCAGATCGGTGATGACGAGCTCATCGCGTTTCGTCAGCACTATGCCGATCACTACATCGCATCGGAGGCGGTGCCTTCGCCGCTGTTCGAGGGGGTTGTCGAATCGATGGCCGCGTTTCGTGACGAGGGTTATCACTTGGCGGTGGCGACCGGCAAAGCCCGTCGCGGGCTGGACCGGGTGCTCAAGGCGCATGGCTGGGAAGACTATTTCGATATCACCCGTGCGGCGGATGAAACTGCCAGCAAGCCGCATCCTCTGATGCTGGAAGAAATCCTCGCTCATTGTGGTGTTTCTGCGCAGAAGGCGCTGATGGTCGGGGATTCGTCCTTTGACCTTCAAATGGCGCGCAATGCCGGCATGGATTCGGTTGCGGTGAGTTATGGCGCTCAATCCATCGAGGCGTTGAAGGTGTTCGAGCCGCGACTGTCGATTGACCGTTTTTGCGAATTGCACGCCTGGCTTCGTCAGGCTTAATACGTTTTTGCTGAGGTAGATCGCATGACCGACGAATGGAAAGCGCCCGCCAAGGCGAGCGCTGATGGCGGTGACGATAAAAGCTGGAAGCTGCTGGAAAAGACCCTGCTGGCCAGCGTGCAGGAGCAGCGCCGGTCCCGTCGCTGGGGGATATTTTTCAAGCTGCTGACCTTTGTGTACCTGTTTGGTGCATTGGCACTGTTTTCGCCGCTGATGGACATGGAAAAAGCGGCCACTCGCAGTGGTAACTACACCGCGCTGATCGATGTGACGGGCGTGATCGCCGACAAAGAACCGGCCAGCGCTGACAATATCGTTGGCAGCCTGCGTGCGGCCTTCGAGGATGAAAAGGTCAAGGGTGTGATTCTGCGCATCAACAGCCCGGGCGGCAGTCCGGTGCAGTCAGGCTATGTCTATGACGAGATCCGTCGCCTGCGCGCTCTGCATCCGCAGATCAAGCTGTACGCGGTCATTTCCGATCTGGGGGCTTCCGGGGCGTATTACATCGCCAGTGCAGCCGATCAGATCTATGCGGACAAGGCGAGTCTTGTGGGCTCCATCGGTGTGACGGCGGCCGGTTATGGCTTTGTCGGTACCATGGAGAAGTTGGGTGTCGAGCGTCGCACCTACACCTCGGGCGAGCACAAATCGTTCCTGGATCCGTTCCAGCCGCAGAAGCCGGAAGAAACCGCCTTCTGGCAAGGTGTCCTCGATACGACTCATCACCAGTTCATCAACAGCGTCAAGCAGGGTCGTGGCGATCGCTTGAAGGATAAGGATCATCCGGAGTTGTTCTCCGGCCTGGTGTGGTCTGGCGAGCAGGCTCTGCCATTGGGGCTCATTGACGGGATGGGCAATGCCAGTTCGGTCGCACGAGATGTAGTCGGCGAGAAAGAGTTGGTGGACTTTACCGTTCAGGAGTCGCCATTCGATCGCTTCTCGAAAAAACTCGGTGCCAGTGTGGCTGAGCATTTGGCGATGTGGATGGGGTTTAACGGTCCGTCGCTGCGCTGATACGTTTCCAAGGTCAAAAGATCGCAGCCTTCGGCAGCTCCTGCTCCCTGCAGGAACTGCCGAAGGCTGCGATCTTTTGCGTTCAGGGGATTTGCACGCCTTCAGCCAACAGCATATCGATCAGTCGGATCAGTGGCAGGCCGACCAGGCTGGTGGCATCAGGTCCTTCGGTGCTTTGAAACAGGCTGACACCCAGCCCTTCGGCCTTGAAGCTGCCAGCGCAGTCGTAGGGTTCCTCTATGCGCAGGTAGCGCTCGATACGTGCGGTCTCGAGGGTGCGCATGTGGACGGTAAATGGAACGCAGTCGACCTGGCAGTGGCCGGTCTGGCTGTTCAGCAGCGCCAGCCCGGTCAGAAACGTCACGCTGGCGCCGCTTGAGGCTTGCAGCTGCTCCCGGGCTTTTTCAAAGGTGTGGGGCTTTCCGATAATCCTGTCACCGAGCACGGCGACCTGGTCGGAACCGATAATCAGATGAGCGGTATGGCTGGCCGCCAAGGCGCGTGCCTTTTCTTCGGCCAGGCGTTTGACCAGCTCTATCGCGGGCTCGTCGGGGCGATGGCTCTCGTCGATATTCGGCGAGCTGCAGGTGAATGGCAGCTGCAAGCGGGTGAGCAATTCCCGGCGATAGGCTGAGCTGGAAGCGAGTAATAAAGGCAGCATGCGCAACTCCAAATGGCAGTCGTGAATTCTAGCGGCGCTTCCAAGTGACGGACAGGGCTGAATTTCCTTTGACATGGCCGGGTGCATCCCTATAATGCTGCGCCTATGTTGAATGACCCGATTCCACCTCACGTTGACCCGCGCAAATTGGCTGATCGTGGCACCACCCTTCAAGGTGAAATGCTGCTGGCCGATTTGGAGAGACTCTGCGACCCGCTTTCCGACAATGTCGGTACGGTGCAGGCTAAATTCGTTTTTGAGCGAGATGAACGTAAATCTGTGGTCATCCACAGCTTTATCGACACTGAGGTCAAAATGGTTTGCCAGCGTTGTCTTGAGCTGGTCACCCTGCCGATCCATAGCGAATGCAGTTACGCTGTGGTGAAGGAGGGTGCGAATACCCAGTCGTTGCCGAAAGGTTATGACGTGCTGGAACTGGGCGAAGATCCTTTGGATCTGCAGTCACTGATCGAGGAGGAGCTTCTGCTTGCCTTGCCCATTGTGCCTGCTCATCATCCGGAAGAATGCCAGCAGCCGGCGGGTCTCGATGAGCCCGAACCGAGCGAGGACGAGGTAACGCGGTCCAACCCGTTCAGTGTATTGGCGCAGTTAAAGCGTGACCCAAACGTTTAGGAGTTAATCAATTATGGCTGTTCAGCAGAACAAAAAATCCCGCTCTGCCCGTGACATGCGCCGTTCGCACGACGCTCTCGAGGCTAGCACCCTGTCTGTAGAAAAAACCACCGGTGAAGTTCACCTGCGTCACCACGTATCGCCAGAAGGCGTATACCGTGGTCGTAAAGTGATCGACAAGGGCGCTGACGAGTAATCACTTGTCTGCTCAAGTCATCGCGATTGACGCAATGGGCGGGGACTTCGGTCCCCGCAGCATTGTTCAAGCCAGCTTCGCTTGCCTGGCTGCTACCCCCTCGCTTCACCTGACCCTCGTCGGTCAACCCTCCCTACTTGAAGAACTGATCGCTGGCCATTCGGCTGTGGATCGCGCACGCCTGTCGATTGCTCCGGCGTCCGAAGTCATCACCATGGATGAAAAACCTGCCCAAGCCCTGCGAGGCAAGCCCGACTCCTCCATGCGCGTGGCGCTTGAGTTGCTGCGCGACGCCAAGGTTCAGGCCTGTGTCAGTGCCGGCAATACGGGAGCGTTGATGGCGCTGTCGCGTTTTGTACTCAAGACCTTGCCGGGCATTGATCGGCCGGCCATGGTGGCGGCGATTCCGACGCAGAAGGGTTACTGCCAGTTGCTCGATCTGGGTGCCAACGTCGATTGCAGTGCAGAGCATCTGTTGCAGTTTGCGGTGATGGGCTCGGTCGCGGCCGAAACTCTGGGGATTGTTCGCCCGCGCGTGGCCTTGCTGAACATCGGCACCGAGGACATCAAGGGCAATCAGCAGGTCAAGCTGGCCGCGACGTTGTTACAGGCGGCCCGGGGTATCAATTACATCGGTTTTGTCGAAGGTGACGGTTTGTACCGAGGTGAAGCGGATGTGGTGGTGTGCGACGGATTTGTCGGCAATATCCTGCTCAAATCCAGTGAAGGCCTGGCAACCATGATTGCCGGGCGTATCGAGGCGTTGTTCAGGCAGAGTGTCGCATCGCGCATGGTCGGTGCTTTGGCGCTACCCCTGATGAAGCGTCTACAGGCTGATCTGGCGCCTGCGCGACACAATGGTGCGAGCTTTCTCGGTTTGCAGGGCATCGTCGTAAAAAGCCACGGATCTGCCGGGGTGCAGGGCTTTCAAAGCGCCATTCAGCGCGCACTGATCGAAATTCAGGAGAATCTGCCGGAGCGCATACACGGTCGTCTGGAGGATTTGTTGCTTTAGGCGTTTTCGTCGGACAATGCTTAAATGTGACCGCTCGGTTCGAGTGACCATCCAACTGTCAGTTTCTTGCGTCCCCTAAAGCGGGACGTCAACTCTCCGACGACAAGATCATTAGGGGCTTGTTACATGTCTGCTTCCCTCGCATTCGTCTTTCCAGGACAGGGTTCGCAGTCCCTCGGCATGCTGGCCGAGTTGGGCGCACAACATCCGGTTGTCCTCGAAACATTCAAAGAAGCTTCCGATGCTCTGGGTTACGACCTGTGGGCACTGACCCAGCAAGGGCCGGAAGAGCAACTCAATCAAACCGATAAAACCCAGCCGGCCATTCTGACTGCCTCCATCGCTTTGTGGCGTCTGTGGCTGGCCGAAGGCGGTGCGCATCCGGCGTACGTTGCCGGCCACAGCCTGGGTGAATACAGCGCGCTGGTTGCGGCAGGCAGTCTGAGTCTGGGCGATGCCGTGAAACTGGTCGAGCGTCGTGGTCAGTTGATGCAGGAAGCCGTTCCGGCCGGGCAGGGCGGTATGGCCGCGATCCTCGGTCTGGACGATGCTGACGTGCTGGCTGCCTGTTCCGAAGCGGCGCAAGGCGAAGTAGTCAGCGCGGTCAACTTCAACTCTCCGGGCCAGGTCGTCATTGCTGGTGCCAAGGCGGCGGTCGAGCGCGCCATCGAGGGCTGCAAGGCTCGTGGTGCAAAGCGCGCCATGCCGTTGCCGGTCAGCGTGCCGTCCCACTGCGAGCTGATGCGTCCGGCCGCTGAGCGTTTCGCTGAGTCGATCGCCGCGATCGACTGGCAGGTACCGCAAATTCCTGTGGTGCAGAACGTCAGTGCCGATGTTCCGGCTGATCTGGAAATCCTCAAGCGCGATTTGCTTGAGCAGCTCTACAAGCCAGTACGCTGGGTTGAATCGGTCCAGGCGCTGGCCGCCAAGGGCGCGACCCAGCTGGTCGAATGCGGTCCGGGCAAAGTGCTGGCCGGTCTGAACAAGCGCTGCGCTGAAGGCGTGTCGACATCCAACCTCAATACCCCAGACGCTTTCGCTGCCGCTCGTGCGGCGTTGGCCTGAATCAGGAGAAACTTGCATGAGTCTGCAAGGTAAAGTTGCACTGGTCACCGGTGCAAGCCGTGGCATTGGCCAGGCTATCGCCCTGGAACTGGGTCGTCAGGGCGCTATCGTGATCGGTACCGCGACCTCCGCCTCGGGCGCTGAGCGAATTGCTGCCACCCTGAAAGAAAACGGTGTTCAAGGCACCGGGCTGGAACTCAATGTCACCAGCGACGAGTCCGTGGCAAGTGTCCTGGCAAGCATTCAGGCGCAGTATGGTGCGCCGGCGATCCTGGTCAATAATGCCGGTATCACCCGCGATAATCTGATGATGCGCATGAAAGACGACGAGTGGCATGACGTTGTCGATACCAACCTGAACAGTCTGTTCCGCCTGTCCAAGGGCGTTTTGCGCGGCATGACCAAGGCTCGTTGGGGTCGAATTATCAGTATTGGCTCGGTTGTGGGTGCCATGGGCAACGCAGGCCAAGTAAACTACGCTGCCGCCAAGGCTGGTCTGGAAGGTTTCAGCCGTGCACTGGCGCGTGAAGTCGGTTCGCGTTCGATTACGGTAAACTCGGTGGCCCCTGGGTTCATCGACACCGATATGACCCGTGAACTGCCTGAGGCGCAGCGTGAAGCCTTGCAAACGCAGATTCCTCTGGGTCGTCTGGGTCAAGCTCAAGAGATCGCGTCCGTGGTCGCTTTTCTTGCGTCGGACGGTGCGGCTTACGTGACTGGGGCTACAATCCCGGTGAACGGCGGGATGTACATGTAATTCAAATGTGACGGATTGCTTCAAAAAAATGTCATACGAGCTGTCTAAAATCCGTTATAAAGCTGCAATCTATTTATAGGCAGTGGGTCACCGGGTCTGAGGAGTGAAGCTTTCAGTTGAAAAGCTGAAAAGCCTTTCTATACACTTACCCACTGGCCAGCTGCCTGAATTTGTCCATTAGGAGTGAAAACAAGGTATGAGCACCATCGAAGAGCGCGTCAAGAAAATCGTTGCTGAGCAACTGGGCGTTAAAGAAGAAGAAGTGGTCAACACTGCTTCCTTCGTTGAAGACCTGGGTGCCGACTCCCTTGACACCGTTGAGCTGGTGATGGCTCTGGAAGAGGAATTCGAGACCGAAATCCCTGACGAAGAAGCTGAGAAGATCACTACTGTACAAGCTGCAATCGACTACGTTACTAGCCACCAGGCGTAATAGTTTGTAATCGTTGCTCGCTGTCATGGAAAAACCGCACTGCCATCATGGCGTGCGGTTTTTTCTTTAGGCCTGATGCAAAGTCGTCATTTGAAAAAGGAGAGTGCTGTGTCGCGTAGACGCGTCGTAGTCACCGGTATGGGTATGTTGTCGCCACTGGGCACGGATGTGCCGAGCAGCTGGCAGGGCATTCTGGCTGGCCGCAGTGGCATTGGTCTGATCGAACACACCGACCTTTCTGCCTATTCCACCCGTTTTGGCGGCTCGGTAAAGGGCTTCAATGTCGAGGAATACCTGTCAGTCAAGGAAGCGCGCAAGCTCGACCTGTTTATCCAGTACGGTCTGGCCGCAGGGTTTCAGGCGGTGCGCAACGCCGGTCTGGAAGTCACTGACGCCAACCGTGAGCGTATCGGCGTGGCCATGGGTTCGGGTATTGGCGGCTTGACCAATATCGAAGAAACCGCCCGCACGCTGCACGAAACCGGTCCACGACGGATTTCTCCGTTTTTCGTGCCGGGTTCGATCATTAATATGATTTCCGGTTTCCTGTCCATTCACCTCGGTGCACAGGGACCTAACTACGCCATCGCCACCGCGTGCACCACCGGTACGCACTGCATCGGCATGGCAGCCCGCAACATCATGTACGACGAAGCCGACGTGATGATTGCCGGCGGTGCCGAAATGGCCGCTTGCGGCCTGGGCATGGGCGGCTTCGGTGCCTCCCGCGCATTGTCGACCCGCAACGACGAGCCGACCCGTGCCAGCCGTCCATGGGACAAGGGCCGTGACGGCTTCGTTTTGTCCGATGGCGCCGGTGCGCTGGTCCTCGAAGAGCTGGAACACGCCAAGGCTCGCGGTGCGACCATTTATGCCGAGCTGATCGGTTTCGGCACCAGTGGCGACGCTTACCACATGACGTCGCCACCGGCCGATGGCGCTGGCGCTGCACGCTGCATCACCAACGCCCTGCGCGATGCGAAGATCAACAGCGATCAGGTCCAGTACATCAATGCCCACGGCACCTCGACCCCGGCCGGCGACCTCGCCGAAGCCTGTGCGATCAAGTCGGTGTTCGGCGATCACGCCTACAAGCTGGCGGTCAGTTCGACCAAGTCCATGACCGGTCACCTGTTGGGTGCGGCGGGCGCGGTCGAGGCGATCTTCAGCGTGCTGGCAATCAACAGCCAGGTAGCGCCGCCGACCATCAACCTCGATGAGCCGGATGAAGGCTGCGATCTCGATTTCGTGCCGCACACTGCGCGCAACATGGACATCGATGTGGTCGTCTCCAACTCCTTCGGGTTTGGCGGGACCAACGGCTCGCTGGTGTTCCGCCGGTTCGCAGGCTGATGGATAGCTGGGTCGACGGTCAACCGGCTGACGCTCTGTCGCTGAAGGATCGTGGCCTGGCTTACGGCGATGGTCTGTTTGAGACCATCGCTGTGCGAAATGGCGTTCCGCTGCTGCTGGATCGTCATCTGGCGCGTTTGGCTGGTGGTTGCCAGCGATTGGCAATCAACCTTGATCATGGGGTCATGGTCACCGAGCTGCTGAATTATGCCGCGAAGCTGGACGAAGGTGTGCTCAAGCTGATCGTCACACGCGGTGATAGCTTACGAGGCTATGCCTTCGATCCCTCCGCGCCGGCGCGACGTATTTTGTCGGGTAACCCGCCAGCGGCCTATCCCGCCGCCCATGCCGAGCAAGGGGTGCGGCTGTTCCCTTGTGCCACACGACTTTCCGAACAGCCTCTGCTCGCTGGCCTCAAGCATTTGAATCGCCTGGAGCAGGTCCTTGCTCGCGCTGAGTGGCAGGACACCGAGCATGCGGAAGGCTTGATGCTTGATCAAGCCGGGCGCGTGATCGAAGGCGTATTCAGCAATCTGTTCCTGGTGCGCAATGGCGTGCTGATCACGGCGGATCTCAAGCGCTGTGGCGTCGCCGGGGTGATGCGTGATGAAGTTTTATTTCAAGCCAAGTCATCGGGTATCCCCACACAAATTACCGATATCCCCCTCGAACAGCTGCAATGGGTTGACGAGGTCTTTGTCTGCAACAGCGTTTATGGCATTTGGCCGGTGCGCTCTTATGCAGCACTGAGCTGGCCGGTTGGGCCGCTCACCCGTAAACTCCAAACCATTGCCAATGAGCTACTGGATGCTTGATACGTGAGACGTAAACTCTTGCTGCTGCTGGAAACCGGACTGGTTCTGGCGGGGCTGATGTTGGGCGCTTCTGCCTGGAAAATTCATTCAGCATTGGTGCAGCCGCTGAATATCACTCAGGAAAAACTGTTGGAGGTGCCCAAGGGCACTACTCCGAATCGTACGTTCCTTAAAATGGAAGCCGACGGCGTCATCAAGGACGCGTTCTGGCTGCGCGTCTATTGGCGCTTCAATCTACCCAAACAACCTCTGCACAGCGGCGAATACCGCATGCTTCCCGGCATGACGGTCGAAGGGCTGATCGACCTGTGGAAGCGAGCAGAGATGGTTCAGTACAGCCTGACCCTGGTCGAAGGCTGGAATTTTCATCAAGTCCGTGCGGCACTGGCCAAGGACGAAAAGCTGGAGCAGACCCTTGAGGGCTTGAGCGACAGCCAGGTCATGGACAAGCTTGGCCATACCGGGATTTTTCCGGAAGGGCGATTCTTCCCTGACACCTATCGTTTCGTGCGCGGCATGTCCGATGTCGAGCTGCTGAAAATTGCCTATGATCGCCTCAACGATGTGCTTGCCAAGGAGTGGGCGCAACGATCGGCTGACGTGCCGTACACTGAGCCCTATCAGGCGCTGATCATGGCTTCGCTGGTAGAAAAGGAAACCGGTGTGCCGCAGGAGCGTGGGCAGATAGCCGGCGTGTTTGTGCGGCGGATGGCAATGGGCATGTTGCTGCAGACCGACCCGACGGTGATCTATGGCCTCGGTGACCGTTACAGCGGCAAGTTGACCCGGGCACATCTGCGGGAAGCCACGCCCTACAACACTTACATGATCGCTGGCCTGCCGCCGACCCCGATTGCCATGGTCGGTCGCGAAGCGATCCATGCGGCGCTCAATCCGGTGGAGGGCAGCAGTCTGTATTTCGTGGCGCGCGGTGATGGCAGCCATGTGTTCTCCAATGATCTGGATGCGCACAACAATGCGGTGCGTGAGTACCAGATCAAGCGTCGCGCCGACTACCGCTCCAGTCCGGCGCCGATCTCCGCGCCCGAGACGCCGGTGGATGAAGCTGCCGAACCGGAGACTGAGGAAATCGAGGCACCGATCCCCGACGCGTCACCGAACGGCGCTCCCGACACTTTGCCTCAGGTGCCGCCGCAAGAACCTGCGCCTGTACCTGCACCGGATGCACCGGTTCTTGATGCAACCGCACCGCAAAGCTCGCAATGACTCTGACTAAGGACTGCCTGTGACTGGCTTGTTTATTACGCTGGAAGGCCCTGAAGGCGCCGGCAAGAGCACCAACCGCGAATACCTTGCCGAGCGTTTGCGCGCCGCCGGTATCGAGGTGGTGTTGACCCGCGAGCCGGGTGGAACGCCACTGGCCGAGCGCATCCGCGAAGTGCTGTTGGCGCCGGTCGATGAAGTCATGAACCCGGATACCGAATTGCTGCTGGTGTTCGCTGCACGAGCCCAGCATCTGGCCGAGGTGATTCGCCCGGCCTTGTCCCGTGGTGCTGTGGTTTTGTGTGATCGTTTTACCGATTCGACTTATGCCTATCAGGGCGGTGGTCGCGGTTTGTCGCTCGAGCGCATTGCCACCCTGGAGACCTTTGTTCAGGGCGATCTGCGCCCGGACCTGACGCTGATTTTCGATTTGCCCGTGGAAGTAGGCCTTGCCCGCGCCAGTGCTCGCGGTCGCCTGGATCGCTTCGAACTCGAAGGCCGGACCTTTTTCGATGCCGTGCGCAGTGCCTTCCTCAAGCGAGCCGAAGCGGATCCGGCGCGCTATGTTCTGGTTGACGCTGCACAACCGTTGACGCAGGTTCAGCAGTCGCTGGATGCACTGTTGCCGCGTTTGCTGGAGCTAACCCGTGGCTGAGGCCTATCCGTGGCAGGACAGTCTGTGGCAGCAACTGGCCGGTCGTGCCCAGCATGCCCACGCCTATCTGTTGCACGGTCCGGCCGGTATCGGCAAACGGGCGCTGGCTGAACGCTTAATGGCCAGACTGCTGTGTCAGCGTCCCGCTGGGCTTGAGGCCTGTGGCGAATGCAAATCCTGCCTGTTGCTGAAGGCGGGTAGTCATCCGGACAACTATATTCTGGAACCGGAAGAGGCCGACAAGGCGATCAAGGTCGATCAGGTTCGGGACCTGGTCAGCTTCGTTGTGCAGACTGCGCAACTGGGTGGGCGCAAAGTGGTGCTGATCGAGCCGGTCGAATCGATGAATATCAATGCCGCCAACGCCTTGCTGAAAAGCCTTGAAGAGCCTTCCGGCAATACCGTTCTGTTACTGGTCAGTCACCAGCCAAGCCGCCTGTTGCCGACCGTCAAGAGCCGATGCGTGCAGCAGGCCTGCCCGTTGCCGAGTGAGGCCATGAGTCAAGCCTGGCTGGCGAAGGCCTTGCCGGACTGCACAGAAGAGGAGCGTGCTGAACTGCTGACCCTGGCGGCGGGCTCGCCGCTGGCTGCGGTCACTTTGCAGGCTCAGGGCGTTCGCGATCAGCGGGCCCAAGTCGTTGAGGGGGTAAAAAAGCTGCTCAAGCAGCAACAATCGCCAACGCAACTGGCTGAAGGCTGGAATGCGATTCCGTTGCTTTTGTTGTTTGACTGGTTCTGCGATTGGTCCAGCCTGATCCTGCGCTATCAGCTGACTCAGGATGAGGGCGGGCTGGGGCTGACCGATATGCGCAAGGTCATTCAGTATCTGGCGCAGAAAACCGCTCAGGACAAAGTCTTGAATATTCAGGACTGGATCCTCTCCCAGCGCCAGAAAGTATTGAGCAAAGCGAACCTTAATCGGGTTTTGTTGCTGGAAGCCTTGCTGGTGCAATGGGCGTCCTTGCCCGCCCAGCGATGACTGTCCGGGCCTAGACTTAAAGCACTGGTAAATCCTGTTGTCCCACTCATTCGATGTAAGTTGCGGCCCTTTTATGCTCGTAGATTCCCATTGCCACCTCGATCGCCTTGACCTGACTGCCCACGACGGTTCACTGGATGCCGCACTCGATGCCGCTCGCCAGCGCGGAGTCGGGCACTTTCTGTGCATCGGTGTCAGTGCTGACAATGCTGCCGACGTTAAAGCCCTGGCCGAGCGTTATGACGACGTCGATTGTTCGGTTGGCGTACATCCTCTGGATGTTCAACCGGGCGCCGCACCAGCCCTCGACTGGCTGTTGCATGAGCTAAATCACCCGCGTGTGGTGGCGATTGGCGAAACTGGCCTGGACTATCATTACGAGCCGGAAGCGGCAGTGTTGCAGCAGGAATCCTTTCGCCTGCACCTGCAAGCGGCGCAGCAGACGGGCAAGCCGGTGATCATCCACACCCGTGGCGCCCGTGCCGATACCCTGGATCTGCTACGTGACGCAGCACTGCCCCAGGCAGGCGTGCTGCATTGCTTCACCGAAGACTGGGAGATGGCGAGGGCTGCGCTGGACATGGGGTACTACATTTCCCTGTCCGGAATTGTCACTTTTCGCAATGCCGACGCCTTGCGCGATGTGGCCAGCAAAGTGCCTGCCGACCGGTTGCTGGTGGAAACCGATTCGCCGTACCTGGCGCCGATCCCCTATCGCGGCAAGCCGAACCTGCCGCAGTACGTGCGTGAAGTAGCGGAATTTCTGGCAATGTTGCGGGGTGAGTCCTATGAGCGATTTGCTGAGCAGACCACAGAGAACTTTAAGCGATTGTTTCCCTTGGCGCATGTCAGGGGTTTGGCGTAACGCCGGAAAAGTTCGCAGCCTGCGGCAGCTCCTACGGGGCTTTTGCGCCTGAATCGCAGGCAAAAAAAACCCGGGTTCTGGGGGGTGAATCCGGGTTAAGACCATTAGGAGTAAAACAATGGCACGCGGTCCGTTGGTACCAATATCGGCATGACACTTGGGGGAGATGTCCCGCCGACAGTTCAAGTATTGATCAGGATTGCATCTCGTCCAGTTTGATGTCCGGGATTTTTAAACAAATTTGGAATACCGCCGCTTCGGAAGAGTTCTCATCAACCCGGCGGCGTGCACAGAATGACCAGAAAGCGCAGATATGGTCGGATGATCCGTGCATTTTTACGCAAGTTAGGCATAATACGCGGCTTCGATTTTTGACCCGAACAGACCTTTTCTTATGCATAAAGAACCCCGTAAGGTCCGTGAGTTTCGTCGCCGCGAGCAAGAAATTCTCGATACCGCGCTCAAGCTGTTCCTCGAACAAGGTGAAGACAGTGTCACCGTCGAGATGATTGCTGATGCTGTCGGTATCGGCAAAGGCACGATCTACAAGCACTTCAAATCCAAGGCTGAAATCTATTTGCGCCTGATGCTCGATTACGAGCGTGATTTGAACGAGCTCTTGCATTCCGCTGACGTCGACAAGGACAAGGAAGCCCTGTCTCGCGCGTATTTTGAGTTCCGCATGCGCGATCCTCAGCGCTATCGCCTGTTCGATCGCCTGGAAGAAAAGGTGGTCAAGGGCAATCAGGTCCCGGAGATGATCGAGGAGCTGCACAAGATTCGCGCCTCGAACTTCGAACGCCTGACATTGCTGATCAAGGGGAGGATCAGCGAAGGCAAGCTTGAGGACGTCCCACCTTACTTCCATTACTGCGCATCCTGGGCGCTGGTGCACGGCGCCGTGGCGCTGTATCACTCGCCATTCTGGAGCAACGTGCTGGAAGATCAGGAAGGTTTCTTCCAGTTTCTGATGGACATCGGCGTACGCATGGGCAACAAGCGCAAGCGCGACAGCGATACCCCGAGCAGCTGAGCCATTCAGCCACCTTATTGCGCCATGATTTCGCTACAGGGTGACGTGCGCAGGAATATACTCAGGTGTAGGACTTGCTAAAACTTGATTTCTAGGTCAAGTTTTAGCGGCCCCAAATAGTCTTCCACCGGAGAAATCATGATCGTTGACCGTCAAGGCAGGCGTTTTCGCAATCTGCGCATCAGCCTGACCTCAGCCTGCAATTATGCTTGTACCTATTGCGTGCCTAACGGCAAGCGGTTGGTGGCTGCGCAGGATGAATTGTCGGCCGAAGCCATGGCCCGCGGTGTGGCATATCTGATCGAAGCCGCCGGCATCGAGCGTTTGCGCATCACCGGTGGCGAGCCGCTGGTCAGCCCGAAACTCGAAGCGTTCATGACGGCGGTTGGACAGATGGGGCTGGAAGACATCAGCCTGACCACCAATGGGCAGCTTCTGGCGAAGAAACTGCCCTTGCTGGTGGATGCCGGCATCCGGCGTATCAACGTTTCCCTCGATACCCTCGATGCCAGTGCGTTCCGCGGTATTGCCCGTGGCGGCGACCTGGCGACTGTGCTCGACGGTATGGACCAGGCCCACGCGGCCGGCCTCAAGATCAAGGTCAACATGGTGCCGTTGCGCGGTCAGAACCTCGACCAGGTGATGCCTCTGCTCGATTACTGTCTGGAGCGCGGTTATGAACTGCGATTCATCGAGCTCATGCGCATGGGGCACTTGGCCAGCGACTCCAATTCCTTTCTGCAACAGTTTGTCAGCCTCCAGCAATTGCTGAGCCTGATCGGCGAGCGTTACGAATATTTGCAAGCCGATGCACCGGTCGATGCAACCGCCGTGCGCTACGAAATTCCGGGGCTAGGGCATTTCGGCGTGATTGCCAACGAGAGCGTCCCGTTCTGCCGAACCTGTTCACGATTGCGCTTGTCCTCAACGGGGTGGCTGCATGGCTGCCTGTCATCGAGCAATCGGCATTACATCGGTGATCTCCTGGACAAGCCGCGCCACCAGGCACTGCCGGCCCTGCAGAGACTCTTGGTGAAAGCCTTGGGGGACAAGCAGGAAGTAGCGTTCTCTGGTGGCGCGACCGTAATGAAAATCATCGGCGGCTGATCTTTCCTCATCGCGAGCAGGCACGCTCCCACATTGAAATGCGATCCCCTGTGCGAGCCTGCTCGTAATGCGATCTGAGTGTTGGTGAGCGGGAGCTGGCGCGGAAGCTGCATCCCACGACCATTCGCCGGTTTTCCGTCACCGGCCCCTGGAGGATAGGATGCGTAGCCTGGTTTTGCTGCTGACCGTTATGGCGCTTGGTGGCTGCATGAACGTCAGCGATATGGCCGAAGGGACTCGTTACCATATGAGCGATGCAGGTTTGCTTGACCACAGCGACAGCCGTCGCGTGAACAACCTGCGCATTCAACCGGACTCGTTCGTCTACATTGCCCAGGGTGCGTTCATGCCGCCGGGCAGCACCGTTTACCCGCGCCCCAATGTGATTGCCGAAGTCGCCTTCGATGGCTTTGTTGAATACTTCCCGATGGTCCGTCGCGCCCGAGTTCCGGAAGGGCTTGACCAGGCCATGAGTGAAGCCCGTGCCGTCGGTGCTCACTACCTGCTCTACACCCGTTTTGCCAAGTCCGACGACCGCATCGGCAACTCGGACGAGTGGCTGGATCAGGAAGCGCTGGATCGCCTGGGCGTCGACAGCGGCGTGATTCAGATCATGTTGATCGAGACCAGCACCCAGTATTTGATTGATACTGCACATATCAAGAGTCGTGGCGGTTTGCTGACGTTCCACGACGAAAAACCCGAAGACCTGATGGGCCCGCCGTTGCAACAATACGCGCGCAGCCTGCTGGGGCTCAGCGACCAGTAAACCCAAGGAGAACACCATGAGTGACCCGCAAAAAGCCAACGACCTGCTGGGGCAAATCCCCAAGACCCAAGGCTTGCCGCCGGTCCACCTGTGGAACCCTGACTTCTGCGGCGATATCGACATGCGCATCGCCCGAGACGGCACCTGGTACTACCTGGGGACGCCGATCGGACGCAAGCCCATGGTCAAATTGTTCTCCACCATCATCCGCCGCGACGGCGATGATTATTTCCTTATCACCCCCGTAGAGAAGGTCGGCATCAAGGTCGACGATGCGCCGTTCGTGGCGGTTGCCGTTGACGTGGAGGGCGAGGGTGAGGCGCAACGCCTGCGCTTTACCACCAATGTTGACGAGACCGCAGAGGCTGGAGCCGAACACCCGATCCGCGTGGTGATCGACCCGGACACTCAAGAACCGGCGCCTTACGTTCATGTGCGAACCAATCTTGAAGCGCTGATTCACCGCAACGTGTTCTACCAGCTGGTGGAACTGGCGGTCAGTCGCGAGATCGACGGGAAGCGCTGGCTCGGTGTGTGGAGTGGCGGCGAGTTTTTCCGTATCGGCCTGGAGCCCTGAAAAGATTGACAGCCAATCATATGATGATTAGCGTTAGCCTTCATTGCGAACGGCTTTGAGGTGTCCATGTCCAGCAGCTTTCATGCGTCAACGGTCGATTGGCTGGGTTGCTGGATCGCCACCGGGCAGGTCAAACCGGGGCAATCCCTCAAAGTCGAGGCCGATCTCGGCGAGCAACTCGGCGTCAGTCGCACGGTCATCCGCGAAGCCATCAAGACGCTGGTCGCCAAAGGTATGCTTGAAGTCGGACCCAAGGTCGGCACGCGGGTTTTGCCGGTGCGCCGCTGGAATCTCTTCGATCCGCAGGTCGTCGGTTGGCTGTCTCGCAGCGGATTGCCGGAAAACTTCGTCGACGATTTGCTCGACCTGCGCCGCACCATCGAACCGATGGCGGTGCGTTGGGCGTGCGAGCGCGCCAATGGCGAGCAAGTCGACGCCATCCTGTTGGCTTACAACGCGTTGGAACGAGCGGTCGACAGCGGCATTGATTACAACCGCGCCGACCAGGTGTTTCACGAGTGCATCCTCGCCGCCAGCCACAATCAATTCATCGAACAAATGGTTCCCGCATTGGGAGCGCTGCTCGCTGTAGCGTTCGAAGTGTCCGCCGCCGACCCGAACGAATTACGCCGCACCTTACCCCTTCACAAAGACCTGGCCGAAGCCATTGCCGCACGGGATACGGCACGGGGCGTCTGGGCCTGCATGACCCTTATCGACAACGCCGACCTGGCGATCAAGCGTTACTACCCACAAGTCATGGCCGATAAAAAGGCCAGCTGACAACTGCAATAACGGTAGGAACTGGCGAGGGTGTATCAACCGCTGTGGCCTCGACTGACACACCATCCCTAGCGCTGCATAAAAACAAAAACAATACAGGAGGCTTCATGACGCTGACGGCGCTTACCGAGCATCGGGCGAAACTGGGTGAAGGCCCGTTCTGGGACGTTCCCGCACAGGCCCTGTACTGGGTGGATATCGCCGGCAAACAAGCCCTGCGCCTGATCGGTTCCAATGTGCAAATCTGGGAGATGCCCGAGCACGTGTCGGCGTTCATTCCCTGTGAAAGCGGTGATGCCCTTGTGACCTTGAGCAGCGGTGTCTATCGGCTTGACCTGGATTCACCAGGGCTGGAGCCGCGGCTCACGCTGTTCTGTATCGCCGATCCACAACCCGGCAATCGCGCCAACGAAGCCCGCTGCGATGCACAGGGCCGACTTTGGCTCGGCACCATGCAAAACAACATCGGCGTAAACGGTGAAGACCTGCCCGTCGTGAGGCGTACCGGCGGTTTGTTTCGCATTGATCCTGATGCCCGTGTGACACCGCTGCTGCGCGGACTGGGCATTCCCAACACGCTGCTATGGAGCGATGACGCCACTCAGGTGTATTTCGGCGACAGCTTCGATGGCACGTTGTATCGGCATTTCATTCGCACCGACGGCGTGCTCGATCCGTCTCAAGTCTGGTTCGGTCCCCATCAGCGCGGCGGTCCGGATGGCTCGGCGATGGATGCAGAAGGTTTCATCTGGAATGCGCGCTGGGACGGCGGTTGCTTGCTGAGGCTAACGCCAAGCGGCGCGGTTGATCGAGTGATCGAGTTGCCGGTCAGCCGTCCCACCAGTTGCGTATTCGGCGGTGAAGACTTGAAAACCCTGTTCATCACGAGCGCTGCCAGCCCACGGAACCACCCGTTGGATGGGGCGGTGTTATCGATTGCTATGGATATCGGCGGAAAACCCTGCACCCGATTTGCAGGTTGAGTCCCATAATATGGGATGCGAATATATATATTGAGATTTTCTGCGGGCCGGGTTTATAGTCGGCTCCACCAAGTACATGCACTCACACTTAAAAAAACAAAACAGGTGAAGTGATGCAGCGAAATTCCACCGCACGTCCGTGTGGAGTCAGTGCCTCAGAGCGCTTCCACGCTGAAACGTTTGCGTTCTTGCCAGTTTCTACTTCTACGCCTTTCAACCGGACATCCACAGATGCCCGGTTTTCGTCATGCTTTCGAACAGGAGTCCTGATCCATGGCTGAACCCCTTACCCTGCCACCGGTGCCCGAGCCACCCAAAGGCGAACGCCTGAAAAATAAAGTCGTGCTGCTGACCGGCGCCGCCCAAGGTATTGGCGAGGCGATCGTCGCGGCCTTCGCGTCCCAGCAAGCCAAGCTGATCATCAGCGATATCCAGGCCGAGAAAGTCGAGAAAGTCGCGGCGCACTGGCGGGACCAAGGGGCGGATGTCGTGGCGATCAAGGCCGACGTGTCGTGCCAGCAGGATCTGCAGGCGATGGCCAGATTGGCGGTAGAGCGCCACGGGCGCATCGACGTGCTGGTCAATTGCGCCGGGGTCAACGTGTTCCGCGATCCGCTGGAGATGACCGAGGAAGACTGGCGCCGCTGCTTTGCCATTGACCTCGATGGTGCCTGGTATGGCTGCAAGGCAGTGTTGCCGCAGATGATCGAGCAAGGCATCGGCAGCATCATCAATATCGCTTCGACCCATTCCAGCCACATCATTCCCGGCTGCTTTCCGTATCCGGTGGCCAAGCATGGTTTGCTCGGCCTGACCCGCGCATTAGGCATCGAATACGCGCCCAAGGGCATTCGCGTCAACGCCATCGCGCCCGGCTACATTGAAACCCAATTGAACGTCGACTACTGGAACGGCTTTGCCGATCCGCATGCCGAGCGGCAACGCGCCTTTGACCTGCATCCGCCAAAACGCATCGGACAGCCGATCGAAGTGGCGATGACGGCAGTATTCCTGGCGAGCGATGAAGCGCCATTCATCAACGCCTCGTGCATCACTATCGATGGTGGTCGTTCGGTCATGTATCACGACTGAGTGTGCGAGGTTTGAGGCGCAGAACGACGCCTGAAATCCAATCATCATACGATATGACTTTTGGCCGTGCCGCCTTTTACCGTTTTATGGCTTTCCAAGAATGCTCAACAAAAACAACAAGGAGTCAGCTTATGAATCGTCGTCGTGGGATCCGTTCCCTGTGCTGTGCCGCTTTGGCGGTCACCGCGGTCAGCCTCACCAGTGCGTTGCTTGCGGCCGAGGAAGTGAAAATCGGTTTTCTGGTCAAACAAGCGGAAGAGCCCTGGTTCCAGACCGAATGGGCGTTCGCCGAAAAGGCCGGGAAGGAGAAGGGTTTCACCCTGATCAAGATCGCCGTGCCCGACGGCGAGAAAACCCTCTCGGCCATTGACAGCCTCGCGGCCAATGGCGCCAAAGGTTTCGTGATCTGTCCGCCGGACGTGTCCCTCGGCCCGGCGATCATGGCCAAAGCCAAGCTCAACGGGTTGAGAGTGATCGCCGTTGATGACCGTTTCGTCGATGCCAGCGGCAAGTTCATGGAAGACGTGCCGTACCTCGGCATGGCGGCGTTCGAAGTCGGCCAGAAACAAGGCAATGCCATGGCGACCGAAGCGAAGAAGCGCAATTGGGACTGGAAAGACACCTATGCGGTGATCAATACCTACAACGAACTCGATACCGGCAAAAAACGCACCGACGGGTCGGTGAAAGCGCTGGAAGATGCCGGTATGCCGAAGGATCACATTCTGTTCTCGGCCCTCAAAACCCTCGATGTGCCGGGCAGCATGGACGCCACCAATTCGGCGCTGGTGAAACTGCCGGGCGCGGCGAAGAACCTGATCATCGGCGGCATGAACGACAACACCGTGCTGGGCGGTGTGCGCGCCACTGAAAGCGCCGGTTTCGCCGCAGCCAACGTGATCGGTATCGGCATCAACGGCACCGACGCCATTGGTGAACTGAAGAAACCTGACAGCGGCTTCTACGGCTCGATGCTGCCGAGCCCGCATATCGAGGGCTACAACACGGCGAGCATGATGTACGAATGGGTCACCACCGGCAAAGAACCGGCGAAGTACACCGCGATGGACGACGTGACGCTGATCACCCGCGACAACTTCAAGCAGGAACTGGAAAAGATCGGCCTGTGGAATTGACGGTCATTGATTTCAGCGACGGCCTCGGCGACGGGGTTGTCTGATCTGAGTGAAGAGGTGGTTATGCACGCGCAAACAATCGAACACGAACAGAGCGCCAACGGCAGCTTGCGCTTCAACGCAATTGGCAAAACCTTTCCCGGCGTCAAGGCACTGGACGGCATCAGCTTCATCGCGCATCCGGGACAGGTTCACGCCTTGATGGGCGAGAACGGCGCCGGCAAGTCGACGCTGCTGAAAATCCTCGGTGGCGCCTATACGCCGAGCAGCGGCAGCCTGCAGATCGGCGCTCAGGTGATGGATTTCAAGTCCACTGCCGACAGCATCGGCAGCGGCGTCGCGGTGATTCACCAGGAACTGCACCTGGTACCGGAAATGACCGTGGCCGAGAACCTCTTTCTTGGCCACTTGCCCGCCAGTTTCGGCCTGATCAATCGCGGGCTTCTGCGTCAGCAGGCGTTGGCTTGCCTGAGGGGGCTGGCCGATGAAATCGACCCGCAGGACAAAGTCGGGCGCCTGTCCCTCGGGCAACGGCAACTGGTGGAAATTGCCAAGGCGCTGTCCCGTGGTGCCCACGTGATTGCATTCGACGAACCCACCAGCAGCCTCTCGGCGCGGGAAATCGATCGCTTGATGGCGATCATCGGACGCCTGCGCGACGAAGGCAAAGTGGTGCTCTACGTGTCCCATCGCATGGAAGAAGTGTTCCGCATCTGCAATGCGGTGACGGTGTTCAAGGACGGCCGCTACGTGCGCACGTTCGAGGACATGAGCGAGCTGACTCACGATCAGCTGGTTACTTGCATGGTCGGGCGCGACATTCAGGACATCTACGATTATCGGCCTCGCCAACGCGGAGCGGTCGCGCTGAGGGTCGATGGTCTGCTCGGTCCAGGGCTGCGCGAGCCGGTGAGTTTCGACGTGCACAAAGGTGAAATTCTCGGGCTGTTCGGACTGGTCGGCGCGGGTCGTACAGAATTGTTGCGCCTACTCAGCGGACTGGAGCGCAACTCAGCCGGGCGCCTTGAACTGCGCGGTCATGAATTGAAGTTGCACTCGCCTCGGGATGCCATCGCTGCCGGGATTCTGCTGTGTCCGGAAGACCGCAAGAAAGAGGGCATCCTGCCGCTGGCCAGCGTTGCCGAGAACATCAACATCAGCGCGCGCGGCGCCCATTCCACCTTCGGCTGCCTGTTGCGCGGTCTGTGGGAAAAAGACAACGCCGACCAACAGATCCAGGCGCTGAAAGTGAAGACGCCTAATCCGGCGCAGAAAATCATGTACCTGTCCGGTGGCAATCAGCAGAAGGCGATTCTGGGCCGCTGGTTGTCGATGCCGATGAAAGTGCTGCTGCTCGACGAGCCGACACGCGGCATCGACATCGGTGCCAAGGCCGAGATCTACCAGATCATCCATAACCTGGCGGCCGACGGCATTGCGGTGATTGTGGTGTCGAGTGACCTGATGGAGGTCATGGGCATTTCCGACCGCATTCTGGTGCTGTGTGAAGGCGCGCTGCGTGGCGAACTGAGCCGCGAACAGGCCAATGAATCCAACCTGCTGCAACTGGCTTTGCCGCGCCAACGCGCCGACGGCGTGGCGAACTGAGAGGTGACTATGATGACAGCCCAAAACAACACTTTGCCGACCCAGCGCAAGCCTCTGGACCTGCGGCGTTTCCTCGATGACTGGGTGATGCTGCTGGCGGCGGTCGGCATCTTTGTCGCCTGCACCTTGTTGATCGACAACTTTCTCTCGCCGCTGAACATGCGCGGTCTGGGCCTCGCGATTTCCACCACCGGCATCGCTGCGTGCACCATGTTGTATTGCCTGGCTTCCGGGCATTTCGACTTGTCTGTGGGCTCTGTGATTGCCTGCGCCGGCGTGGTTGCAGCGGTGGTGATGCGCGACACCGACAGTGTGTTACTCGGCGTTTGTGCGGCGCTGGTGATGGGCCTGATCGTCGGACTGATCAACGGCATCGTCATCGCCAAATTGCGCGTCAATGCGCTGATCACCACACTGGCGACCATGCAGATCGTGCGTGGCCTGGCATATATCTTTGCCAACGGCAAAGCGGTGGGCGTGTCCCTGGAATCGTTCTTCGTTTTCGGCAACGGCCAGTTGTTTGGCGTGCCGGTGCCGATTCTGATCACCATCGTCTGCTTCCTGTTTTTCGGCTGGCTGCTGAACTACACGACCTACGGACGCAACACCATGGCCATCGGCGGCAATCAGGAAGCGGCATTGCTGGCCGGGGTCAACGTTGATCGGACCAAAATCATCATCTTCGCCGTGCATGGCGTGATCGGGGCGCTGGCCGGGGTGATTCTGGCCTCGCGCATGACCTCCGGCCAACCCATGATCGGCCAGGGTTTCGAACTGACTGTGATCTCGGCATGCGTGTTGGGCGGGGTGTCGCTGAGCGGCGGGATCGGCATGATTCGGCACGTGATAGCCGGGGTGTTGATTCTGGCGATCATCGAGAATGCGATGAACCTGAAGAACATCGACACGTTTTATCAGTATGTGATTCGGGGTTCTATTTTGCTGTTGGCGGTGGTGATTGACCGACTGAAACAACGCTGACATTCATTACATCTTCAGGAGCAAGCTTGCTCGCGATGGCGGACTGTCAGCCAACATTGATGTTGGGTGCGCCGGCCTCATCGCTAGCAGGCTAGCTCCCACTGTTTTTTTGTGTTGTTTAGATGTTCCGGGTTCGCCGTAAATCCCCTGAGGCAGCTAGCCTGCCAGCGATTGACCGTGTAACGGTCCCGGTTTTTTACTATCCCTTCCGTCACGTCCCTTAAATATTCCTTGCCCGTCCCAACCCGTTTCGGGTATCAATTTGTACATGATTAGACAGGTACGATTCGACAAGAAACAACGGGTGGTCGACGAACTCATCCGGCGCATCGAAAGCGGTCTCATGGAGGATGGCTTTCATTTGCCGGGTGAGCATCAGTTGGCTCAAGAATTCAAAGTCAGCCGAGGCACGCTGCGCGAAGCCTTGGCGGAACTGAAACGGCGCAATTACATCGCGACGCAAAGCGGCGTCGGTTCCATCGTGACATTCGACGGTGTGGCGCTCGATCAACGTAGCGGCTGGGCCCAGGCGCTCGCGGATAGCGGAGCGCTGGTCAACACCGAAGTGCTGCGGCTGGAGGCCGTCACGCGTACTGATCTGCTGTCGCGTTTCGGCACTGACCAGTTCATCACCCTCGACCGTCGTCGGCGTTCAAACGAAGGCACGCTGGTCTCCCTTGAACGCTCCTTGATGCCCGCCACCGGAGGCCTGGAAAGCCTGCCGCGTGTCGGTCTGATCGACAATTCCCTGACCATCACCCTGGCTGCCTACGGCTATATCGGCGAACGAGGCGATCAGTGGATCGGCGCCGAACCGCTGAATGCCGAAGACGCCGAGTTGCTCGGGCGCCCGGTCGGCACGGTGTTCCTCAAAGCCTTGCGTACGACATACGATCGGCAGAACCGCTTCATGGAGCAGGTCGAAAGTCTGCTCGATCCGGTGCATTTTCGTTTGCACCTGCAATTTGGAAGTTTGCGATGACTGCGCTCAATCGTGCCTTGGGCGCGTTTTATGGACTGGCCCTGGGCGACGCCCTTGGCATGCCGACCCAATCCTTGAGCCGCACGCAGATCCAGTCGCGTTTCGGCAATATCACCGACCTCGAAGATGCCGGCCCCGATCAACCGATTGCTGCGAACATGCCCAAGGGCTCGATCACCGACGACACCGAACAAGCCATTCTGGTCGCTCAATTGCTGGTTGAGGGCGGGGGCAAGTTCGAACCGGCGGTGCTCGCGCAACGCTTGATCGAATGGGAAGCAGCCATGCAGGCCAAGGGCTCGCAGGATTTGCTGGGACCCTCGACCAAACGCGCCATCGAGATGATTCTTGCCGGGCACTCGCCGGAAGAGGCCGGGCGCTACGGCACCACCAACGGCGCGGCGATGCGCATCACACCGGTCGGGATCGCCGCCGATGTCGCCGATCCTCAGCGGTTTATCGCGGCTGTCGTGCAGGCTTGCCAGGTCACTCACAACACCACGCTGGGGATTTCCAGTGCAGCGGCGGTGGCGGCTGTGGTATCGGCTGGCATCAATGGCCTGGACCTTGGCGAGGCCTTGAACCTTGGTCAGCACATCGCCCAGCAGGCGGAAAACCATGGCCATTGGGTAGCCGGTGGGCGCATCGCGTCACGTATCAGTTGGGCCCGCAGCATCAGTGTCGACAGCGACCATCTGTTGCTGGCGGATTTGATGTACGACGTGATCGGCACGTCGGTGGCGTCCCAGGAATCGGTGGTGGTGTCGTTCGCCCTGGCCCAGCAAGTGGCCATCGGTGAAATGAGCGCCTTCGATGCGCTGTGCATGGCCGCCAGCCTGGGGGGCGACACCGATACTATCGCGGCGATTCTGGGCGCAATGCTCGGTGCCTGTCTGGGCCTTGAGAGTTGGCCTGTCGAGATGATCGACACGGTCAAATCCGTCAATGATCTGGAGCTTGAGCCTTTGGTGAAAGGGCTCCTCACCCTGCGCTGAGATACATAACCCGTGTAGGAGCTGCCGCAGGGGGTCGTGGGTCGCCGGATCGTCTTGCCCACAACCACAAAAATGGCAACAGGAGCATTTTTCATGAGTTCATCGAGCGCCGGGCAAAGTGCCGGGCAACTGGAAACCCGCGGTATCGAACCGGTGCCGGAGGCCGAATGTAATGGCCATCCGCTGCAACTGTTCTGGGTCTGGTTCGCCGCCAACATTTCCATCCTCGGCCTGCCGCTGGGCGCGACGCTCGTAGCCTTTCGCGGATTGGCGATCTGGCAGGCAATCATCGTTGCGATCCTCGGCGCCGCCGGCTCCTTCGCCGTGGTCGGGATCATTTCGATTGCCGGCCGTCGCGGCCGTGCGCCGAGCCTGACCCTGTCCCGGGCGATCTTCGGTGTGCGCGGCAATATCGGACCGACGATGGTGTCGCTGATGTCTCGTCTCGGTTGGGAAACCGTTAACACCACCACTGCCGCGTTCGTGCTGCTGTCGTTGTGCTCGATCCTGTTCGGCTCGCCGGTCGAGGCCAAAAGCGCTCCGGTGTTGACCCTGGTGTTCATTGCGATTTTCGTGCTGCTGACGTTATCGGTTTCCGGTCTCGGTCACGCCACGCTGCTGGTGATACAGAAGTGGGCGACTTACGTGTTCGGCGCGCTGAACATTCTGGTCGGCGGTTTCCTCTGTGCGACCATCGACTGGAGCGCAGTATTGAGTGCCACGCCTGCGCCGCTCAGCGCGATGATCATCGGCGTCGGCACCATGGCCGCCGGCACGGGGATTGGTTGGGCCAACGCCGGTGCCGACATGTCGCGCTATCAGCACCGTAGCGTCAAGGCCGTGCGCCTGGTGGCGTCGGCGGCATTTGGTGCGGGGATTCCGCTGGTGCTGCTGATCACCCTCGGCGGCTTGCTGTCGGTGGGCAATAACGACCTGGCCCAGGCCACTGACCCGATTATTGCGATCCGCGACATGCTGCCGACCTGGATGGCCGTGCCGTATCTGATCACTGCGTTCGGCGGCTTGTTGCTGTCGAACAACCTGTCGGTGTATTCCGCCGGTTTGACCACGCTGACCCTCGGTTTGAAGGTCAAGCGTGTCTACGCGGTTGTGGTCGACATCGTCGCGATCTTCGCCGGTTCGATTTACTTCATGTTGATTGCCGACAGCTTCTACGGCCCGTTCATCACTTTCATTTCCCTGCTGGCGGTGCCGATTACCGCGTGGGTCGGGATCTTTGTGGTCGACCTGATTCACCGTCATTACTACAGCCCCTGGGATCTGCTGGACGTCAGTCCGAACAGCGCCTATTGGTATCGCGGTGGCGTCGAGTGGCGTGCCTTCGGTGCATGGGCGATCGCCATCGTGCTGGGTTTCAGTTTCACCACCATCGGCACCACGGCTGAAAACGTCTGGTTCAAAGGCTTCCTGTCCGACTCGTGGCTGGGCCATAACGGTCTCGGCTGGGTCGTGACTTTCATGGTGGCGGGGGGGATTTATTCTATTCTCGGCGGGGCGAAAGATCGTCGCGCCGCGCAAGTCGAGAATGCTCATGCCTAGGATGCTGCACACTGGCCAGGTCATCATCGACCTGGTCATGGCCGTGGATAAATTGCCCGAGGCGGGCGGCGACGTGCTGGCGCAGTCCGCCAGTTTTGAGGCCGGCGGGGGCTTTAATGTGATGGCTGCCGCACAGCGTAATGGTCTGCCGGTGGTCTATCTGGGGCGTCACGGTTCCGGGCGTTTCGGCGATCTGGCGCGGCATGCGATGAATGCTGAAGGTATTCGTATCGGCATCGCGGATCGTGCCGAGCGGGACACGGGTTTGTGTGTTGCCATCACCGATGCGTCCGCCGAGCGCAGTTTTGTTTCCTACATCGGTGCCGAGGGCGAATTGAGTACCGAGGACCTGGCAAGCGTGCCGCCCGAGGCGGGTGATTACGCTTATTTAAGCGGCTACAGCCTGTTGCACAGCGCAAAGGCACAAGCGCTGGTGGATTGGACGCTGGCGCTGCGCAATGATGTCAGTGTGGTATTCGATCCAGGTCCGTTGGTGAATTCGCCGGACGAGCCATTGATGCAGTCACTGCTTGCGCGTATCGATGTGTGGACCAGCAACGCGGTCGAAGCGCTGACGTTTACCGGAGCAGCGGACATTACCGAGGCGCTGGATTGCCTGGCCGAGCATCTGTCGGCCAGCGCACTGATAGTGGTTCGCGACGGGCCCCAAGGGTGCTGGATCAGCCAGGGTTCCCAGCGTCGACATGTTCCGGGATTCAAGGTCGAGGCGGTGGATAGCAACGGTGCTGGCGATGCCCATGCCGGGGTATTCGTGGCGGGGCTGGCGCAAGGGTTATCGGCATTTGACGCGGCGCGGCGAGCGAATGCGGCGGCGGCGCTGGCGGTCACGCGTTGGGGGCCGGCGACTTCGCCGGGTGCGGCTGAGGTGGACGCGTTGATCGGGCAAATCTGCGGTGACTGAGTTGCCGCTGTCGCTGGCAAGCCGGCCCCTGCACTGGATCGGCGGACAGCAAAAAAACCTGTAGGAACTGGCTTGCCAGCGATGGGGCCCGTTATTGGCTCATACCGCCTTTTTGATTGTCGGTGGTGGTCGAGCCGAGTCCGCCCTCACTCGGAGTTTTGGTGTCCGGCACATTCAATCCGCCCTGACGACCTGCATCGTTGCCCTGTATCCGTGGGTCCGTGCCGGTGGAGGGGGGCAGACTGTTGTCGACGCCCGTACCGTTGGTATTCATGCCGGGAGCGCTCTGGATGGCCGGTGCCTGGGGTTTTTCCACCGGGTTGGTCGGACCGGTGCTGGAACCGATCGTTCCGGCGAGTGCGGTGGAAGACAGCAAGGCAGTGAGGGCGAAGGCGGTCAATCTGGACAGGCTCATAGTCTCGTCTCCAACGAATAGAGTCCTACTTGATTAGTCAGCCCTCGATCCGAAGGGGTGCCGTACTCGCGACGAACGGCTCAGGCCTGCTGCAGCGCCTTGACCGTGGTTGCCCGCCGCCACATCAGCCGGCCCACGGTAATCAACCAGTTGAGCGAGGCGACGGCCAGGACCGTGAGCAGCAGGGTTGCCATGCCCTGTTCGACGATGATTTTTCCCGCCAGCAGCGGAAAACCAAACACTCCGATGAAGTACGACAGACTGAACAGCAACAGGGATTGTGACGTAGTGCCTTCAGGCGTTTCATTAGCAGCCAGGCCGTTGATCACCGAGTACGTCAAGCCATAACCGACCCCGAGCATCACGGCGGCGAGCACATAAGTGAAGCCGTCGTCGACGACAAACCCGAACATCAGGATCGAGCTCAGCATCAAACCCGAGAGCAGGCAAGAGGTCAGAAAGGGATCGCGCTTGACCACGAACCCGGCGATCAACAGGCGCCCACTGATCGCTGCGCTCATGAAACCGAGGAAAAACAGCGAATAGTCGAGCGAGCGCGCCGCTGCATAGCTGGTCTGGAAACTCGACAGTCCACCGAAGAGGCAACCGCCGAGGCCAACCATGATGATCGGGAACACGGCCCTGGAGGACAGCACCTGACCCGTTGCACGCCAGGAAATCCGCGACACGCTGGTCGATTGCATCGGCGCCTGTTTGAGTTGTCGATCCAGCCGCCAGAACAGCAGTACGCCGATCAGACTGGCCAGCGCCGCCAGATAAAACGCCGCCGTCACCGGATAGCCGAGGGCACTCGCGGCACGACCGAGCAATGGCCCACTGCCGATCCCGGTCATCATGCTGCCCGAGAGTAACGCGAAGTATCTGGCGCGCTGGGCCGGCGTTACCAGACTCGCCACGATGATCGGCCCGAGGGTGTAGAACACACCCCAGCCCAATCCCAGCAGCAAGCCAAAAAACAACAGCAGATGTCCAAACCCCGGCGACAATGCGAAGCCGAGGCTGGCGGCCACCAACAGCACGCCGAACAGCGCCACCGAACGCGCTGCGCCAAGCAGATCGGACAAATGCCCGGAGACAATCACCGCCGCAAAAGTGCTAAGCATCGCCGCCGAAATCACACCGCCCGCATCGTGCTCATTGCCGCCGCGCGAACCGATCAACAGCGACAGTAAAAACGTCGAGCCATAGGACAGCGAGAGCAGGTAGCTGGCGAGACAAAACAGGCCGAACAACTTGCTTGAAACCTGGGGTGTTGCGGTAGACATGACGCGGTTCCTTGACCGGATAGATGAGCAGCTTGCCTATCTAACCACGCAAGGTCAGGAGGATAGGTCCGAGGTTTTCGATTCCAGGGTTAGTGCTGGCCGGAGTAAGCGCTATTCCCGCAGACAAGCCCCCTCGCCACGAACCACGCATCGCCTTAGTATGGCGTTTTCAACTTTTGACAAGGCACGTCCATGACGATCGAAATCCGCCCGGTGACCCCCAGTGACGCGCCGCAAATCCTCGCGTTCATCACTGAGCTGGCCGACTACGAACGTGCCCGCCATGAAGTCATCGCCAGCGTCGCCGACATCGAGCGCAGCTTGTTCAGTGAAGGCGCCACCGCCCATGGCCTGATCTGCTTGCGCGGCGGTTTGCCAATTGGTTTCGCGGTGTTCTTCTTCAGCTATTCAACGTGGCTGGGGAGCAATTGCCTGTATCTCGAAGACCTGTACATCACTCCGGAACAGCGCGGCGGTGGTGCGGGCAAAACCTTGCTGCGTCATCTGGCAAAAATCGCCTGCGCCAATGATTGCGGGCGGTTTGAGTGGAGTGTTTTGGAGTGGAATACGCCGGCCATCGAATTCTATAAATCCCTGGGTGCCCAGCCACAGGAGGAGTGGGTTCGGTATCGGATGGATGGGGCGGTGTTGCGGGATTTTGCCTCGGGTAACTGAAACCTCTTAAAAGATCGCAGCCTGCGGCAGCTCCTACAGAGAACGTATTCCAACGTAGGAGCTGGCGCAGGCTGCGATCTTTTTTTTGTCTTATCCCATAATATGGGATTGATATTTATATATTGAGATTTACCGCGGCGCAGGTTTATAGTCCGCCCACTCACTGCCAATAAACCAGAACAGGTGAAGCGATGCGGGCGCAATTGATCGCACTGGATTGGGGAACGACCTCACTCCGTGCTTACAAACTTGCCGAAGGCGGCCAGGTGCTCGAACAGCGTTCGCTGTCGTCGGGAATCATGCAGTTGCCCAAGGCGCCGCGAGTCATCAACGGCCGGGACTGCGCCGATGGTTTTGAACTCGCATTCGATGACGCCTGTGGCGACTGGCTCGACGAACAACCCGACTTGCCGGTGATTGCCTGTGGCATGGTCGGCAGCGCCCAGGGTTGGCGAGAAGCGGCCTACCGCGATACACCGGCGAACGTCGCCAATCTCGGAACGTCCCTGCAAACCGTGCGCAGTCTTCGCGGTGTCGATGTGCATATCGTGCCGGGGGTGATTCAGCGTTCGCGCCTTCCAAACGTGATGCGCGGCGAAGAAACCCAGGTGCTCGGGGTGCTGCAAACGCTGGCGAGCGAGGCGGGTGCTGATCGGCTGATCGGTCTGCCCGGCAGCCATTCGAAATGGGTGGAAGTGGCCGACGGCTGCATCGTGCATTTCGAGACGTTCATGACTGGCGAAGTCTTCGCCGTACTCAGCGAACACAGCATTCTGGGCCGCACTCAGCAACGCGGTGGCTCGTTCGATGGCGATGCGTTTGATCGGGGCGTGCAGATCGCATTGTCGGCGGACGGTGAAATCGGCCCGCTGTCGACCTTGTTCAGTGCCCGCAGCCTGGGCCTGACCGGCGAATTGAGTGCCACGGCCCAAGCGGATTACCTGTCCGGCCTGCTGATCGGTCACGAGCTCTCGGCCCTGGCCAGCGCTCAGCGGCGTCGCCGCAACAGTGTGCATTTGCCGTCGGTCATCCTTATCGGCAACACCCGACTCTGTGCCCGTTACAGCCGCGCGCTCGACGCCTGCGGTTTTGCCCGGGTGACCCTGGCCGAACAGGCCACCGAACGCGGATTGTGGCAACTGGCGCTCGCCGCCGGGCTGATCACGTCCACCGCATCCCGTTAACCTGACTGGAGGTCTGACATGCTCAAACACGCCTTGGCGCAAAACGGTCTGATCGCGATCCTGCGCGGCCTTCGCCCGCAGGAAGCGGCGGCCATCGGCGAAGTCCTGTACGCCGCGGGATTTCGCATCATCGAAGTACCGCTCAATTCCCCGGAGCCGTACGAAAGTATCCGCATCCTGCGCAATACCTTGCCCGCCGATTGCCTGATCGGCGCGGGCACGGTGGTGACGCCGGAGCAGGTTGAACAGGTGAAAGCGGCGGGCGGCCAAGTGATCGTCATGCCCCACAGTGATCCGAAGGTGTTGCGCGCCGCAAAAGCGGCGCGAATGTACCTGTCGCCGGGCGTCGCTACACCGACCGAAGCCTTTGCCGCACTGGCCGAAGGTGCGGATGTATTGAAGCTTTTCCCTGCCGAGCAGATGGGGCCTGCGGTCGTCAAAGCCTGGCTCGCGGTATTGCCGGCCGGAACCCTTCTGGCGCCGGTTGGTGGCATTACTCCAGACAACATGCATTCGTTCATCGATGCGGGCGTCAAGGGCTTCGGTCTCGGCTCAGGCCTGTTCAAACCGGACATGACGCCGGCGCAAGTGGCGGCCAATGCCAAGGCCTATGTCGCTGCCTGGAAGGCCCTTCGCTAAGACTTTTCTGGCGCTGCGAGCGCTGCATCTAACAAGAGAGACAATCAGATGAAAATCACCAAACTGACCACCTTCATCGTTCCGCCGCGCTGGTGCTTCCTCAAGGTCGAGACCGACGAGGGCGTGACCGGCTGGGGTGAGCCCGTGGTCGAAGGCCGCGCCCACACCGTTGCCGCTGCCGTGGAAGAATTGTCCGACTACCTGATCGGCAAAGATCCGCGCAACATCGAAGACATCTGGACCGTGCTCTATCGCGGCGGCTTCTACCGTGGCGGCGCGATCCACATGAGCGCCCTGGCCGGTATCGACCAGGCCTTGTGGGACATCAAGGGCAAGGCGCTGGGTGTGTCGGTCAGCGACCTGCTGGGCGGTCAGGTGCGGGACAAGATTCGTGTGTATTCGTGGATCGGCGGCGACCGTCCTGCGGATACCGCGCGGGCGGCAAAAGAAGCGGTCGAGCGTGGTTTCACCGCGGTAAAAATGAACGGCACCGAAGAGCTGCAATTCCTCGACACTTTCGACAAGGTCGACCAGGCCTTGGCCAACGTTGCAGCTGTGCGCGATGCGGTTGGCCCGAACATCGGCATCGGCGTCGACTTCCATGGCCGGGTGCACAAGCCCATGGCCAAGGTGCTGATGAAAGAACTCGACCCGTACAAACTGATGTTCATCGAAGAACCGGTGCTCAGCGAAAACTATGAAGCGCTCAAAGAGCTGGCGCCGCTGACCAGCACGCCGATTGCCCTGGGCGAGCGGTTGTTCTCGCGCTGGGATTTCAAGCGCGTGCTCAGCGAAGGCTACGTCGACATCATCCAGCCGGATGCCTCCCACGCCGGCGGCATCACCGAAACCCGCAAGATCGCCAACATGGCCGAAGCCTACGACGTGGCGCTGGCGCTGCATTGCCCGCTAGGCCCGATCGCCCTGGCGGCGTGCCTGCAACTGGATGCGGCCTGCTACAACGCATTCATCCAGGAACAGAGCCTGGGCATCCATTACAACGAGAGCAACGACCTGCTCGACTATGTCAAGGATCCACGGGTATTCGACTACGACAAAGGCTTCGTGAAGATCCCGAACGGACCGGGCCTGGGTATCGAGATCAACGAGGAATACGTGATCGAACGCGCCGCCATCGGCCACCGCTGGCGCAACCCGATCTGGCGCCATGCCGATGGCAGTTTTGCCGAGTGGTGAAATCTCTCTGATTCACCACGATCCCTTGTAGGAGCTGGCTTGCCAGCGATGGCGTCCTGTCAGTCACATTGATGCCGCATGTGATACCGCTATCGCCAGCAAGCCGGCTCCTACGGGATTAGCGCCAGTCTTGGAACGACCTCAATAACCATAAAAAGAGGCACCCTTCATGCAACCGCAAACCCTCACCGGGCAGGCGTCGTTGGTGACGCCCAGCCGCAAGCGTTTTTTCATCATGGTGCTGCTGTTCATCACCGTGGTGATCAACTACCTGGACCGCAGTAATCTGTCGATTGCCGCGCCAGCACTGACCACCGATCTGGGTATCGACCCGATCCACGTCGGCCTGATCTTCTCCGCGTTCGGCTGGACCTACGCCGCCATGCAAATCCCTGGTGGCTGGCTAGTGGACCGGGTGCCTCCGCGGATTCTGTACAGCGTCGCCTTGCTGCTGTGGTCGGTGGCCACGGTGATGCTCGGTTTCGCCGCCAGCTTCATCGCCCTGTTCGTGTTGCGCATGGCGGTCGGTGCCCTGGAAGCGCCGGCCTATCCAATCAACAGCCGCGTGGTCACCACCTGGTTTCCTGAGCGCGAACGCGCCACGGCCATCGGTTTCTACACTTCCGGACAATTTGTCGGTCTGGCTTTCCTGACGCCGGTTCTGGCGTGGCTTCAGCACGAGTTCGGCTGGCATATGGTCTTCGTCGCCACGGGCGCGGTGGGGATCATTTGGGCGGCAATCTGGTACGCGGTGTATCGCGAACCACGGGATTTCAGCGGTGCCAATGAGGCTGAAATCGACCTGATCCGCGAGGGCGGCGGGCTGGTGGATATCCAGTCCGAACAAGCCAGGGTCAAAGCCAAATTCAGCTGGAGCGACCTGGGCGTTGTTCTGACCAAGCGCAAGCTCTGGGGCATTTACCTCGGTCAGTTCTGCCTTAACTCGACGCTGTGGTTTTTCTTGACGTGGTTCCCGACGTACCTGGTGAAATACCGTGGCATGGATTTCATCAAGTCCGGTCTGTTGGCGTCACTGCCGTTTCTCGCTGCGTTTGTCGGTGTGTTGTGTTCCGGTTTCTTCTCGGACTTTTTGATCCGTCGCGGTTACTCGGTGGGCTTCGCCCGCAAGCTGCCGATCATCAGCGGGCTGCTGATTTCCACGTCGATCATCGGCGCCAATTTTGTCGACTCGACGCCATTGGTGATTGCCTTCCTCGCGCTGGCATTTTTTGGCAACGGTCTGGCTTCGATCACCTGGTCCTTGGTGTCGACCCTGGCTCCAGCGCGTTTGCTGGGGCTCACCGGCGGGGTGTTCAACTTCATCGGCAACTTGTCGGCCATCGCCACGCCTATCGTGATCGGGTTCCTTGCCAGCGGCGATTCTTTCGCCCCGGCGATCACCTATATCTCGGTTCTGGCGTTGATTGGTGCGCTTTCCTACATTTTGCTGGTGGGCAAGGTCGAGCGTATCAAGTTGTAGTCGTGGCACGCGGGCGACCATAATGCCGCCCGTTCACTCGCTCAACGGTAAAGGCTGGATATGCAGGAAGACGCCCCAAAAGTTGCCAAGGACACCGCGCCGACCGGCACCCAGACACTGCTTCGCGGTTTGGGCGTGGTCCAGGCCGTAGCCAGTGGCGCCCGCGATCTCAAGGAAATTGCCCGGCTGATCGGCACCACGCGCAGCACCACCCATCGCCTGGCCAGTTGCCTGGTGGACGAGCGTTATCTGCGGGTAGTGCCGCAAGTCGGTTATCTGCTAGGGCCGAAGCTGATCGAGCTGGGTTTTCAGGCTCGTGAAGAGTTGCCGTTGGTGACTCTGGCCGGGCCGTATCTGGATGAGTTGTCAGCATTGACCGGCGACACTATTCACCTGGCGATTCGTGAAGGCGACGAAGTGCTGTACCTGCACAAGAATCCGGGGCGCAATGGTCCGGAAATGCGTTCGCGGGTCGGCCATCGCATGCCGTTGGCGCGCACCGGCATCGGCAAGGCGCTGATGCTCGATGACTCGCCGCAAGAGTGGCAGCGCCTGTACGAAGTCAGCCTGCCGGCGGGTGGGAAAAGCCAGTTCTGGCCGCAACACCCCGAACAATCCTGGGAGCAGTTTCAGCAGCGCATGATCGAGTACGTGGCGGGCGGCTACGCTTTCGATCTGGAAGACAATGAACCGTCGATCCGCTGCGTGGCGGCGCCGATCCGTGATGCCAGCAAACGCATCGTCGCCGGTATCAGCATCGCCAGCACCGTGCCATACATGCCTCTGGAAAAAATGGCCGAGCTGATTCCCCTGATCAAAGGGGTCACGGCCCGGCTGTCGTCGGAACTGGGACTCAAGGTTTAGACCTTGAGGGTCGCCATATCGATGACAAAACGGTACTTCACGTCACCGGCAATCATACGGGCGTAAGCCTCATTGATCTGACGGATGTCGAGCATCTCGATGTCGCAGGTGATGTTGTGCTCGGCGCAGAAATCCAGCACTTCCTGGGTTTCGGCGATGCCGCCTATCAGCGACCCGGCCAGCATCCGACGCCCCAACACCAGTTTGGCCGCATGCACTGGTGGCTCGACCGGTTCGATCAACCCCACCAGAATATGCACGCCGTCGAAACGCAGCGTATCGAGGTAAGGGTTGAGGTCGTGTTGCACCGGAATGGTGTCGAGCAGGAAGTCGAAGTGACCGGCGGCTGCCTGCATCTGCGTGTCATCGGTGGACACGATCACATGGTCCGCGCCCTGACGACGAGCCTCTTCGGCCTTGTTCGCCGAACGAGTGAACAACGTCACTTCAGCGCCCATGGCCTTCGCAAATTTGATACCCATGTGGCCGAGGCCGCCCATTCCGAGAATTCCGACCTTGTCACCGGCCTTTACGCCGTAGTGCTTGAGCGGCGAGTAGGTGGTGATACCGGCACACAGGATCGGCGCGGCGTTGGCCGGGTCCAGTGACTCGGGAATGCGTACCACGAAATGCTCGCTGACCACGATGCTGTTGGAATACCCGCCCATGGTAATGCTGCCATCCACTCGATCCGGGGTGGCATAGGTCATGGTCGGACCTTCGAAGCAGTATTGCTCGAGGTTAGCCTGGCAGGCTTCGCAGCTGCGGCAAGAGTCAACCATGCAGCCGACGCCAACCAGGTCGCCGATTTTATGTCGGGTAACGTTCGTACCGATGGCGGTAACTTTTCCGACGATTTCATGGCCGGGCATCAGCGGGTAAACGGCAATGCCCCACTCGTTGCGGGCCTGATGGATGTCGGAGTGGCAGACGCCGCAAAAAAGAATATCGATCGCCACGTCGTCGGCTCGTGGGCTGCGGCGTTGGAACTTCACGGGGGCGAGGGGCGTGGTGGCCGACTGGGCGGCGTATCCGATGGCGGTGTACATGGTGAACCTCGCAAAAGCAGTGACAGATGAGGTGGCGCATTTTGGGCGTCGAAACCTGTAGCGCAAATGACGATTCCTCCGGGTGTCATGCCTATTCCTCCGGCATGCGGGTGTGATCCGTCGCATTGGTCAGTGGATCTGCGATGATGTTTTCATCCCGTTCCCGTGTCTTTTTTGTGAAGAACTCCGATGCTGTTGACCCGTCACCTTGATGCCAATGCCACCCTGGTTTCACTGATCGAGCCGCTGTCCACTCGCGACGGTTTCGTCCCGACTGCCTTGCCGGGCGTGCAGGTCCTACGGGCCAGTTGTGATGTGGCCCGTGGACCGCAGATTTACGAGCCGAGCCTGGTGATCATTGCCCAGGGTAGCAAGCTGGCGTATCTGGGGCAGCGCACCCTTGAATATGGCGCCGGGCACTATCTGATCCAGGCGTTGCCGGTGCCGTTCGAGTGCGAAACCTTTGCGGCACCCGCTGGCCCGATGCTGGGCGTTTCCGTGGCGATTGACCGGGTCATGCTCGGCGAGTTGGTGATGGCGATGGGCTTGGCGCCGGGGCGGAATATCCCGGCGCAAACGCCTGAGTCCATGACCTCGGCGGTGCTCGATGATGCGATGCGAGGTTGTGTCGAGCGGCTGTTGCGGTGTCTGCACGATCCTCTGGAATGCCAAATCATGGGGCAAGCGCGTCTGCGCGAATTGTTGTTTGTTGCACTGCGCGGTCCACAAGCCGATGTACTGCGTGCACTGGTGGAACAGCAGGGTCAGTTCGCCCGGATCGCGGCATCGCTCAGTCATCTGCATGCACATTACACCGAGCCATTGAACGTCGAGACCCTGGCCAGTTGCGCGAACATGAGTGCCTCGACCTTCCATGAGCATTTCAAGCGCAGCACCTTGTTGTCACCGGTGCAGTACTTGAAGCGACTGCGTTTGCTGAGGGCGCAGCAGTTGTTGGTGGGGGAGGGAATGGGTGTGGCGCAGGTGGCGCATCGGGTGGGGTATCAGAGCACGTCGCAGTTCAGTCGCGAGTACAAGCGCTATTTTGAGCGCAGTCCTGGTGATGAACGCGCAGCCTGACCCTCCGCAATTTCCTTGCAGGAGCCGGCTTGCTGGCGATGGCGGTGTATCAGTCGAGACAGATGTCCCTGTCACACCGCTATCGCCAGCAAGTCGGCTCCTACAGGGGGGATCATTATCGCAGGCAACAAAAAGGCCCCCATTGCGGGAGCCTCGATGTTCAGCGGTTCGGCTTACATGTTCGGGTAAGTCGGGCCGCCAGCGCCTTCCGGGGTCACCCAGGTGATGTTTTGTGCTGGGTCCTTGATGTCGCAGGTCTTGCAGTGAACACAGTTCTGGGCGTTGATCTGGAAGCGCTTCTCGCCGTCTTCCTTGGTGATCACTTCGTACACGCCGGCCGGGCAGTAACGCTGAGCAGGCTCATCGTACAGTGGCAGGTTCTTGCTGATCGGGATGCTCGGATCGGTCAGCTTGAGGTGGCACGGCTGCTCTTCTTCGTGGTTGGTGCCGGAGATGAACACCGAGCTCAATTTGTCGAAGCTGATCTTGCCGTCCGGTTTCGGGTAGTCGATCTTCTTGCAGTCGGCCGCCAGTTTCAGGCAAGCGTAATCCGGCTTGGTGTCGTGCAGGGTGAACGGCAGTTTGCCGCCGAAGATGTTCTGGTCCAGCCAGTTGAAACCACCGCCGACGATCGCGCCGAACTTGTGGATCGCCGGACCGAAATTGCGGCTGGCGAACAGTTCTTCGTGGAGCCAGCTGTTCTTGAACGCGTCGACGTAAGTGGTCAGCTCTTCGCTGCCATCTTTCTCGGCGAACAGCGCGTCTGCCACCGATTCAGCGGCGAGCATGCCGGACTTCATCGCGGTGTGGCTGCCTTTGATCTTGGCGAAGTTCAGGGTGCCGAGGTCGCAACCGATCAGCGCGCCACCCTTGAAGACCATTTTCGGCAGCGAGTTCAGGCCGCCCTTGCAGATGGCGCGGGCGCCGTAGCTGATGCGCTTGCCGCCTTCCAGATACTGCTTGAGCACCGGGTGATGCTTGAGGCGCTGGAACTCGTCGAACGGCGACAGGTAAGTGTTGCTGTAGGACAGGTCGACGATCAGACCCACCACGACCTGGTTGTTTTCCAGGTGATAGAGGAACGAGCCACCAGTGTTCTCGGTGCCCATGATGTCCATCGGCCAACCGGCGGTGTGGACCACCAGGCCTGGCTGGTGCTTGGCCGGGTCGACTTCCCAGATTTCTTTCAAGCCGATGCCGTAGTGCTGGGCGTCAGCGTCAGTGTCCAGGTTGAAACGCTTGATCAGCTGCTTGCCGATGTGGCCACGGCAGCCTTCGGCGAACAGCGTGTACTTGCCGCGCAGTTCCATGCCCGGGGTGTACAGGCCGTCCTTGGGGTGACCTTCGCGGTCGACGCCCAGATCACCGGTAATGATCCCGCGCACCACGCCGTTTTCGTCGATCAGCGCTTCCTGAGCGGCGAAGCCCGGGTAGATTTCCACGCCCAGGTTCTCGGCCTGCTGGGCCAGCCAGCGGCACAGGTTGCCCAGGGAGATGATGTAGTTGCCTTCGTTGTGCATGGTCTTGGGCACAAAGAAGTCAGGGACTTTCTGCGAGCTTTCAGCGTTCTTCAGAACGAAGATGTCGTCGCGGGTGACTGGCGTGTTCAGCGGCGCGCCGAGTTCTTTCCAGTTCGGGAACAGTTCATTCAGGGCGCGTGGTTCGAACACGGCACCGGACAGAATGTGAGCACCGACTTCGGAGCCTTTTTCGACCACGCAGACGCTGATTTCCTTACCGGCATCAGCAGCCTTCTGCTTCAAGCGGCAGGCGGCGGAAAGACCAGCGGGGCCGGCACCGACGATGACCACGTCGAATTCCATGTATTCGCGTTCCACAGGTTATCTCCTACTCAAGGCTCAACAGTTTTTTTTCTAATTGGAGGTTTGGTGTCGCATCCATGAATCCCGGCGTAATGCCGATAGCGGACAAACGATTGACCACCTTTCTCTCTGGGTGGCGCATTATATCTACACCACTCCCAGCGTCCAATACAAACGTTTGTTTGAATTGGCTCAAACCCAGAGAAATCAAAGTCACGCGCCTTATGAACGGCTATTTTGGCGTATTGACCGGAATAGGCGTTCCGGTCAAGATACGGTCGGTTTTGCGCTCGCCGTAGGCTGACTGGTGGCTTCAAGAGCACCTCTAAAGACAGGGCGATGGCAGTAGAGAGTGATATGCAGCGCAGCTTTGGCGCGCAGTTTACACGCCGCGATAGCGAATGACTCGTCGGTCACCACTGACGAACGGTCATCCAGATCATGAGCGATGGTCACTTGACACCTTTGCCGGCGTTTTTGGAGGTGCCCTTGCGCCCGATGAGCATCAACCGCCAGGTTCGCCTAGGCGACTTTCTTTTCACCGGAGAGTAACGAGGAATCCATGAAGGTTCTTGTAGCTGTCAAACGCGTTGTGGATTACAACGTGAAAGTTCGCGTCAAGGCGGACAATTCCGGCGTCGATCTTGCCAACGTCAAGATGTCGATGAACCCGTTCTGCGAGATCGCCGTTGAAGAAGCTGTACGCCTGAAAGAAAAAGGCGTTGCGACTGAAATCGTCGTTGTCTCCGTCGGCCCGACCACCGCTCAAGAGCAACTGCGCACCGCGCTGGCTCTGGGTGCCGACCGCGCCATCCTCGTCGAGTCCGCCGAAGATCTGACTTCCCTGGCCGTTGCCAAACTGTTGAAGGCTGTTGTCGACAAGGAACAGCCTCAGCTGGTGATCCTTGGCAAACAAGCCATCGACAGCGACAACAACCAGACTGGCCAGATGCTCGCTGCCTTGAGCGGCTACGGTCAGGGCACGTTCGCTTCGAAAGTGGAAATCAGCGGCGACAGCGTAGCTGTTACCCGTGAAATCGACGGCGGCGCACAGACAGTTTCCCTGAAACTGCCGGCCATCGTTACCACCGACCTGCGTCTGAACGAGCCGCGTTATGCGTCTCTTCCAAACATCATGAAAGCCAAGAAGAAGCCTCTCGAAGTGCTGACTCCGGACGCTTTGGGCGTTTCCACCGCCTCCACCAACACAACCTTGAAAGTCGAAGCGCCTGCTGCACGCAGCGCGGGTATCAAGGTCAAGTCGGTGGCTGAACTGGTCGAGAAACTGAAAAACGAAGCGAAGGTAATCTAATCATGACTATCTTGGTAATCGCTGAGCACGACAACAAGGTTGTGGCTCCTGCCACCCTGAACACCGTTGCTGCTGCCGCCAAAATCGGTGGTGACATCCACGTTCTGGTTGCTGGCCAGGGTATTGGTGCCGTGGCTGAAGCTGCTGCGAAAATCGCTGGTGTGAGCAAAGTATTGGTAGCTGACAACGCTGCCTACGCTCACCAACTGCCGGAAAACGTCGCTCCTCTGGTAGCAGAGTTGGGCAAGGGCTACAGCCACATCCTGGCTGCCGCTACTTCCAACGGCAAAAACATCCTGCCGCGCGTTGCCGCTGCGCTGGACGTTGACCAGATCTCCGAGATCATCTCGGTAGAAAGCGCTGACACCTTCAAGCGCCCAATCTACGCTGGTAACGCCATCGCTACCGTTCAATCGAACGCTGCAGTGAAAGTGATCACCGTGCGTGCTACCGGTTTCGACCCGGTGGCTGCTGAAGGTGGTTCCGCTTCGGTAGAAGCCGTTGCCGCTGCCCACGACGCTGGCATCTCCAGCTTCGTTGGCGAAGAACTGGCCAAGTCCGATCGTCCGGAACTGACCGCTGCCAAGATCGTCGTTTCCGGCGGTCGCGGCATGCAGAACGGCGACAACTTCAAACACCTGTACGCCCTGGCCGACAAGCTGGGCGCTGCCGTCGGTGCTTCGCGCGCCGCGGTCGACGCAGGTTTTGTACCGAACGACATGCAGGTCGGTCAGACCGGCAAGATCGTTGCACCGCAGCTGTACATCGCCGTCGGTATCTCCGGCGCGATCCAGCACCTGGCCGGCATGAAAGACTCCAAAGTGATCGTTGCGATCAACAAGGACGAAGAAGCGCCGATCTTCCAGGTGGCCGATTACGGCCTGGTGGCGGACCTGTTCGAAGCTATCCCTGAGCTGGAGAAGCTGGTCTAATCCGGCTGCTTCACTTATAAAGAGCCCGACCTTTTGGTCGGGCTTTTTTTTGCTCTTTTTTGTAGGAGCTGTCGAGTGCAAAGAGGCTCCTACGGTGACATAACCGGGAATGAGTGGAGTGTATTGCCATGGATCTGCGTTTTGTCTGGAGTTTGCTGGGATTGGCGCTATTACCGGCATTTTCGATTGCCGCAGGAAAGTGCGAACGCCTTGTAGTCACCGGTAGCCCGGATGCACCGCCGTATCTGTGGCAAGACCCACAAAACCCCAAGCACCTTATCGGAGCCAGCGCTGATTTATTGCAGCAGGTGGCGGGGGAGTTGGGGATCAAGGTCGAGCTGCTTTATGCCGGCAAACGCTCCCAGGCTCTGGACGAAGTGCGCAGTGGGCGGATGGACATGCTGGCGGACGCGCCGTTGACAGTCAGCGAACTGGAAACCCTGGACTACATTTATCCGCCACTGCTGGAAAATGATTACCTGGTCTGGACCCGCAAGGATTCCACGCTGGTCTACAACGAAGCACAGGACCTGCACGGCCACTCCGGCGCAGTGTCGGAAAAATCTCGATTGACTTCGGCATTCGGCACATTTGCCGAGCAGCAATTGACCCTCAGTCGTGCGCCAAATCTGACCCAGGCTTTGCAAAAATTGCTCTTGGGCGAGGTGGAATTTGTCCTCGCCGGGCGCTACTCGGGCATGGCGATGGCGCAGACACTTGGCATGGGCAACGACCTGATCGCACGTGCGCAACCGGTGGACAGACCGGGCCTGTTCCTGGCGGTTTCCCATAACTCCGCCTGCAACGATCCGTGGTTGCGCGGACAGCTGGCTAAAAAGATGACAGAATTGCCCGCGTCCGGACTGACGGAGGCTGTGCTGCAACGCAATATCGAGCGCTGGACCGCGCAACAGAAGCAAGCGCCGCTACACCCCGCCAGTATCCAAAAACAGTAGGGATTTTTCGTGAGTATTCGACCTCTTTTCGCTGCCCTGGCCTTTTTGGCTCTGGCGGGTTGTGCAGCCGATCCGGCGCCGAATGAACAAATGCGCCTGACTGAACAGGCACTGGAGCAAGCCAAGGCAGTTGGCGCCAACGCCGACGATGTGCCGGAAATGAAACTGGCCGAAGACAAATTCAACCGCGCCAAGGGCAGTATGGCTGACGATTCCTTCAAGAATGCACGCATGCGCGCCGAGCAGGCCGAACTGGATGCGCGTCTGGCCGAAGCCAAAGTACTGACACTCAAGAGCGAGGAACAACTGGACGTGCTCAATACCCGCATTACCCGTCTGCGCAAGCAATTGGGAGATGCCCAATGAGCCTCAAGAACAAAGCGCTCTGTGGTTTGATCCTGGCGGGTTGCGCGAGTCTTTACGGGTGCGCGGGTCAGCGCAGCGAGACGGCAATCCAGCAAGCCAGTACCGACTTCCAGAAGGTCAAGGAAGACTCCAATGTGCTGCGTATCGCCCCCAAGGATGTAATTCGCGCCGGTGAGTCCCTGGCCCGCGCCGATCGCTTGTCCAGTTACTGGGGAAGCGGAACGGATGTCGTGCACTACGCGTATTTGAGCCAGCGCTACAGCGAGATTGCCAGAGAACACACCAATCAGGTGCTCAACGAAGAGCGTGCAGCGAAACTCGAACTGGAACGCCAGCGTCTGCAATTGGCCTTGCGCGAATCCAAACTGTTTAGCGTGCAGCAGCAGGGTAAATGGCTCGAGGAGCAGATACTCGCGTTGACCACGGCTCAGACCGATCGCGGACTGGTGATGACCCTGGGTGACATGCTGTTCGACACGGGCGAGGCAGAACTGAAAACCTCGGCCAATCGCGTGGTGTTGAAAATCGTGCAATTCCTGCAACTCAATCCCAAGCGCGTGATTCGCATCGAAGGCTATACCGACAGTACCGGCGGCAAGCAGGAGAATCTCAAACTGTCTCGCGACCGTGCGCAATCGGTCGCCGACTTGCTGATGGATCTGGGAATCGACGACAAACGCATTAAAGTCGAGGGCTATGGCGATGAGTACCCGGTAGATGTGAACGCCTCCGAACGAGGAAGGGCGCAGAACCGTCGGGTAGAAATTGTATTCTCCGACGAAATAGGCCAGCTCGGCGCCGCCCGCTGAGGGTTGCGTCTCTGGAAAACCCGGCCTGTCATGCAGTGCCGGGTTTTTTTACGCCTGCCAATTCGCTCACACAACAGTACAGTTTTTGCTGACAATGCACTGTACGGTCGACTATTGTGACAACTGTCCCAGTACACTTCTAAACTGTTCCGGTATTGTTTCACACAAGAATAAAATGCCCGTGAAATCGAGTGCTGCGTCATGACCAATCTTTTGCTCTACCAACGTATTGCCCAGCAACTGGCCGAAGACATCCGCCGTGGGGTCTATCAACCGGGAGAGCGCGTGCCGTCGGTACGCAAGATGAGCTCGCAGCTCAATGTCAGCCATGCAACAGTGTTGCAGGCGTACGCCAATCTTGAAGATCAGGGGCTGATCCGTGCACGGCCGCAGTCCGGGTACTACGTGCACCAGACGCCGGCCCTGACGGCACCTACACCGGACATCGCCCGGGTCGAACGACCGGGGCTTGTCACTCGCAGTAGTATTATTCAGCAAGTCTTGGTCGAATCCCGTCGTGAAGGTGTTTTTCCGCTGGGTGCGGCGGTGCCGAGTGTCGACTATTTGCCGGTGCGGGCACTGCATCAGCAGTTGGCCAAGGTCACCCGATTCCACAGCCCTCGTGCGTTCAGCTACATGTTCAGCCCCGGGTTCGAACCCTTGCGTCGACAAGTGGCAATCCGCATGCGAGATGCCGGCGTGGTGGTCGACCCGTCGGAAGTGGTGATCACCCACGGTTGCGTGGATGCCCTGCAGATGTCCTTGCGTGTCTTGACTCGTCCGGGTGACCTGATCGCCGCTGAGTCGCCAACCTATTATGGTTTGCTGCAACTGGCGGATCTGCTGGGCTTGAAAGTTATCGAAATCCCTAGCGATCCATCCACTGGTATGAGTCTCGAAGCCCTGCAGCTGGCGGCCAACCAGTGGTCGATCAAGGCGCTGGTGCTGACCACGCGTCTGAGCAATCCATTGGGAGGCACCATGCCCGAGGAGCGGCAGAAACAACTGCTGCGCCTGGCATCGGACTTCGATATCCAGATTGTCGAGGACGATATCTACGGCGAACTGATGTTCGAGCAAGGCCGCACCAAGTCACTCAAGGCCTATGATCGCCTGGATCGGGTGATTTATTGCTCGAGTTTCTCCAAAACCCTTTCGCCGGGCGTACGGATCGGCTGGATGATCGCCGGCAAATATCAGCAGGAAATCCAGCGGTTGCAGACGTTCAGCACGCATTCTGCGTGCAGTGTCACGCAAATGGGTATTGCGGCGTATCTGGAAAATGGCGGGTACGATCGACATCTGCGCTTCATCCGCCAGGAATACCGGAAAAACCTCAGCGCCTTCCAACTGGCCGTGCAGCAGTATTTTCCGGAAGGTACCCAAATGACACGGCCGACCGGCGGATTCATTCTTTGGGTCAGTTTGCCGGGAAGGGTCAATACCCAGGAACTGCACGTCCGGGCATTGCAGCAGGGCATCAGTATTGCGCCGGGGCTGATTTTCAGTAATACCGAGCAGTTCAATCATTGTATCCGTCTGAACTGTGGCATCCCGTGGAACCGTGAAGCGGAGCGCGCATTGATGACGCTGGGCATGCTGGCTACCCAACTCTGCCAGGAGACGGCTGGCGGTCTGTGACATGTAACGCGCGGTTACCGACTGCGCTTGTCTTGTCCGTTGCAACAGGGGAGCATAGGCTTCTCTGCCGTTTGCACCGTTGGGTCCATGAAACCGATTTTTCCTGCCGCCTGGCTGTTGATCTGCTTGTCAGCGAGCATTCAGCCAGCATCCGCCGTTGCTGCTTCCTTGCAGGACGTACCGTCCAGCGGCAATTTGCAGGTTAAAGAGAATACCGATACGCCCGACAAAACAGCCGAACCCGTCAAAAAGCGCGCTGAGGTTGTGAAAAAGCGCCCACCGATTGCCTCCAAATCGAAGCCGGCCAGTGAAGTTGTGAAAACTCAGCTTCCACCTGCTCAACTGGATTTGAGGCTGCCCCGGGACATGGTTCAAGAGTTGAAGCCGGTCGGTACCGTACCGCTGCCCAAGCGAGAACCGTTGCTGCCACAAATGTTCGGCGACAAAAATAGCCCGTTTCAACTCAACGGTCGGTTGCTGAGCAACGAAATGCAGTTGCAACTACGCAATGAAGAACGCCATGAAGTCGAAGGCGCAGCACTGGAATTCGAGTTCAAGCAGTAACACGTCCCAATCCGTGAGCCGCAGATCAGACGCTTTGTCGGAGACTGTCCGGTCACGTCCGTTTCAGCTGAAAAACTCGCCTGCGGGTAATTTTAAACAAGTGTTTTAGCAGGTACTCTGTGGCACGTCCTTTAACACATTGCTCGTCGCGAGGAGCTTGCCGTCATGAAATGCCGTGAGGGCTGTGGTGCCTGTTGCATTGCCCCTTCCATCAGTTCACCGATTCCCGGAATGCCCAATGGCAAAGCCGCGGGTGAACGCTGCCTGCAATTGTCCGACGAAAACCTGTGCAAGATTTTCGGGCAACCGGAACGACCAGCGGTGTGCTCGGCGTTTGAAGCCGACCCCGAGGTGTGTGGCAACAGCAGCGACGAAGCCATCAGGCTGATCGGCTGGTGGGAGCAAATGACGGCCGCGTGATGTGTTGAACCAACGGAAACTCAACAATAAGGAATAAGACTATGGGTTCGCTGCATCGTATTGCTGTTTTGTGTGGTTTGACGGCCGTGCTGGCCACGTCGGTTGCACAGGCCGAGGACTGGAAAGTCGCCAAGAGCGAAGACGGCATCAAGGTGTCCCTGAGCGAAGTGGCTGGCTCCGATTACAAGGCTTACCAGGGGGTGGCGCTGATGAAGACCACCGTGGCCAAACTGCGTGCGTTGCAGGAAGACGTACCGGGCGCTTGCGCCTGGATTCACGAATGCAAAATCCAGAAATTGCTCAAACACGAAGGCGATCAGACCTGGACCTACACTCAGTTCAATACGCCGTGGCCAGTCACTGCCCGTGATTCGGTGCTGCATGTCACGACCATCGAAGGCGCCGATGGCAGCCTGACCCGCAAGCTTGAAGGCGTGCCGAAGTACATTCCCGAAGAAAAAGGTTTCGTCCGTGTGGACAGGGTCGAGGGTTTCTGGAAGTTCGTGCCCAAGGGCGATCAGGTCGAAGTGACCTATCAGGTGCACACCGAACCTGGTGGCAGCGTACCGTCGATGGTGGCCAACAAGTTCGTGGTGGATGCTCCTTTCAATACCTTGAAAGCCTTGAAGGAACGTGCCGAGAAGTAACGGTACGTTGAGCAGGCTTGTAAACGCCCCGACCGGTTCGGGGCGTTTCTGTTTTTCAGAGTTGGACAGCGCTTTATTTTGTATCCGAATATTCGTTGCACGAATTTTTCACAAACCCTCCAAGACAATCCGCCCCGCGTTCTTGCGGATGCTGAACACATCCCTGCAGGAGCTTCCGCAGACTGCGATCCTTTGACCTTGCGGTTGGCTCAGCGCCTATGCAGCGTTTGAGTGAGCGTAGTTATCAATGGCAATGCTGCCGTTGATCGTGCAACATTTGCGCACCGCGCAAACCCCGGGGCCAGGTACTGGCCATAAGAGGGTAAGGCGCCGCTGTTTTTTTGAAACTTCAACTTCCAATGGGTCCTAAAACGACATGGCAATCCCGGACGCCCTGAATCAGCAGCGAGCTTCTAGTCGCCTGCTGCAACCGACCGTCAAATCGCATCTGGCCTACACGCTGTTGTGTGCCCTGGTCATGATGGTCATGTTCAGCCTGCTGCGCGTCGCGCTGCTGGTCTACAACCGCGAGATGATCCTCGACACCCCGGCCTCGACCTTTTTCGAAGCATTCACCAATGGCCTGCGTTTCGACCTGCGCCTGGTGGTCTACCTCAGCATTCCGTTGTTGCTGGCGCTGTTCAGCGTCCGGGCCATGGCGGCGCGCGGGTTCTTTCGCTTCTGGCTGACCCTTGTCTCCAGCATCGCGTTGTTCCTGGGCCTGATGGAGATGGATTTCTACCGTGAATTCCACCAGCGCCTGAACGGGCTGGTCTTCCAGTACGTCAAGGAAGATCCGAAAACCGTGGCCAGCATGCTTTGGTACGGTTTCCCGGTGGTCCGCTACCTCCTGGCATGGGCCGTGGGCACCGTGATCCTGAGCATGGCGTTCAAGGGCGCCGACCGTGCGACCCGACCTCGTGGTCCTTTCAGTGGTGGCAGTATCGGCACGCGCCAGATAGCACCGTGGTACGCGCGCGTTGGTGTGTTTGTGGTTTGCTTGCTGATCTGCGTGGTCGCGGCCCGTGGCACTTTACGTCAAGGTCCGCCAATGCGCTGGGGTGACGTCTACACCACGGACTCCAACTTCGCCAATCAACTGGGTCTCAATGGTACGCTTTCGCTGGTTGCCGCCGCCAAGAGCCGCATGTCCGAAGATCGCGACAATATCTGGAAAGCCACGCTGCCACAGCCGCAAGCTCAACAAGTCGTGCGTGACATGCTGGTGATGGCGGATGACAAGCTGGTGGATGGCGAGACCGCAGCGGTCCGTCGCGATTACACGCCGCCGGCGGACAAGACCCTGCCGATCAAGAACGTCGTCGTGATCCTGATGGAAAGCATGGCGGGGCACTCGGTGGGTGCGCTTGGCGCACCGGGCAACATCACGCCGTACCTCGACAAACTGTCGAAGGAAGGGTTGATGTTCGACCGTTTCTTCTCCAACGGTACCCATACCCACCAGGGCATGTTCGCCACCATGGCCTGCTTCCCGAACCTGCCGGGCTTCGAATACCTGATGCAGACTCCGGAAGGCAGTCACAAGCTGTCGGGCTTGCCGCAGTTGCTCAGCGTGCGTGACTTCGACGATGTGTATGTCTACAACGGCGATTTCGCGTGGGACAACCAGTCGGGTTTCTTCAGCAACCAGGGCATGACCAATTTCATCGGCCGTAACGATTTCGTTAACCCGGTGTTCTCGGATCCGACCTGGGGTGTGTCCGACCAGGACATGTTCGACCGTGGTCTGGTGGAGCTCAAGGCGCGGGAAAACGGCAAGCCGTTCTATGCCTTGCTGCAAACCCTGTCCAACCACACGCCATACGCGTTGCCGACGCCATTGCCGGTCGAGCGCGTCACTGATCGTGGCAGCCTGAACGAACACCTGACCGCCATGCGCTACTCGGACTGGGCTTTGGGCCAGTTCTTTGAAAAGGCCCGCAAGGAGCCGTACTTCAAGGAAACGTTGTTTGTCATCGTCGGTGACCACGGTTTCGGCAACGAGCGCCAGATCACCGAAATGGACCTGGGGCGCTTCAATGTGCCGATGCTGATGATTGCACCGGGCATCCAGGAAAAATTCGGCCAGCGCGACCACACCGTGGGCACTCAGATCGACATCGTGCCGACCATCATGGGTCGCATCGGTGGTGAAGTGCGCCATCAGTGCTGGGGTCGAGATCTGCTCAACCTGCCGGAAGGCGACCCGGGTTTTGGCGTGATCAAGCCTTCGGGCAGCGAGCAGACCACGGCCATTATTACCGCCGACCAGATTCTGGTGCTGCCGCGGGACAAGGACATGGCGCCGAAGATGTACCAGTACGAACTGGGTGCTAATCCACGTGCCGAGGTTATCCCGGACGCGCCGCGCACCGCGGAGTTGAAAACCAAACTCGAGGCGTTCTTGCAAACGGCGACCAAGAGCCTGCTGGACAACACCGCCGGTGTGGTCGACGGGACGCCGGACTAAGTTGTGACGCAATAAAAAAGAGGCTCTTGCAGAGCCTCTTTTTTTTGCCTGTCAGATCGTCATATTTTGCCGAGCAAGAGCAGGATCAACAGCACCACCAATACCACGCCGATGATACCGGACGGACCATAACCCCAACTTCTGGAGTGCGGGAAGACCGGCAAACCACCGATCAGTAACAGGATCAGAATGATGATAAGTATTGTGCCCATGTCTGTTTCCTTGTTGATTAGGGTTTGGATTGACCATGCCAATTACAGTCAGCGGGAATGACAGATATTCGAGCTGCTTAAAAAATCCGACTGCTGTCAGGGTAAGAAAATTCCAAGTTTTTTAAAGTATTTCGGACATGTCCTTATTTCGGTTCTTGTTGTGCTAGTTGGCCCGGGCGCTTCCAGGGTTTGCCTGGGCCATTCAGCAATCTGATGGAGCGTGGGTCGGGGCATATCCTTCGCTACACTCGGTGCATCTTCCCCAGACACAACTAAGGCTGTTTGCTATGCAAAATCGCATGATGATTACTGGCGCGGGCTCTGGCCTGGGTCGCGAAATCGCGCTGCGCTGGGCGCGTGAAGGCTGGCAACTGGCATTGTCGGACGTCAGTGAGCCCGGCTTGCAGGAAACATTGACGTTGGTGCGCGAAGCCGGCGGCGACGGGTTTATCCAGCGCTGCGATGTGCGCGACTATAGCCAGCTGACCGCGTTCGCCCAGGCTTGCGAAGTCAAATTCGGCGGTATCGATGTCATCGTCAACAATGCGGGCGTGGCGTCAGGTGGATTTTTCAATGAGCTGTCCCTTGAAGATTGGGACTGGCAGATCGCGATCAACCTGATGGGTGTGGTCAAGGGCTGCAAGGCTTTCCTGCCATTGCTGGAAAAGAGTAAAGGCAAAATCATCAACATCGCGTCGATGGCTGCGCTGATGCAAGGTCCGGCGATGAGCAATTACAACGTGGCCAAGGCAGGCGTAGTTGCGTTGTCGGAAAGCCTGCTGATCGAACTGGCGCACCAGGAAGTCGGCGTGCATGTGGTATGTCCGTCGTTCTTCCAGACCAACCTGCTGGACTCCTTCCGAGGCCCGACCCCGGCCATGAAAGCTCAAGTCGGCAAGTTGCTTGAGAGCTCACCGATCACGGCTGCCGACATCGCCGATTACATCTATCAGCAGGTCGCCGCTGGCGAGTTCATGATCCTGCCACACGAACAGGGCCGCATGGCCTGGGCGATCAAGCAGAAGAACCCGCAGTTGCTCTACAACGAAATGACCGTCATGGCCGATAAAATGCGCGCCAAGTCCAAACAAACCGCAAGCTGATCTTGCTCCTGTGCATTGCGCTGGTTAGGGTGGCCGCCATCGGCCATCCTCGCGAGTTACGTGCATGCTCAATTACCTGTGGTTTTTCCTCGCCGCGCTGTTCGAAATTGCCGGGTGCTTTGCCTTCTGGATATGGCTGCGTCAGGGCAAAAGTGCCTGGTGGGTGGTGCCGGCCCTCATCAGCCTCACGCTCTTCGCGCTGCTGCTGACCCGTGTCGAAGCGACCTACGCGGGTCGCGCCTATGCCGCTTACGGTGGCATCTACATCATTGCCTCGATCGGCTGGCTGGCGGTGGTCGAGCGGATTCGCCCGCTGGGATCGGACTGGATTGGCGTAGCGCTGTGTGTGATTGGCGCGAGCATTATCCTGTTTGGCCCACGATTCTCCGCTTCCTGACAGAGATTTCCTGCACCTAAACGAACCTGTCAGACCTTTCTGTCAGCGGAGCAGGCCGGCGTTGTAGGGCGAGACTGATTTACTGCCAATGCATTGAAGGCGTGCGGCGAGCCGGGCATCTTCAGGGGCCGGTAACCTTTGAAGGACATACCTGATGCTCGTACTCAGCCGCGTTGTGGGCGAAATCATTTCCATTGGTGACAACATTTCCGTGCGCGTACTTGCGATCAACGGAAACAACATTCGTTTTGGCGTTGAAGCTCCACAGGACGTTGCGGTGCATCGATCCGAGGTGTATGAACGTATTCGGACCAAAGTGGCAAAAAAGAAGGGCAACTGAAGGGGTCAGTCAAACAGGTGTTTGGGTACGTCGTGCTTGAGCATCAATTGGCATTGTTCGCTCTCAGGGTCGAACACAATCAGTGCCTGGCCTTTGGTCAAAGCCTGACGCACGCGCAGGACGCGGGTTTGCAGTGGGGTGTCGTCGCCATTGTCGGTACCGTCGCGGGTCACGAAATCTTCGATAAGGCGGGTCAGGGTATCGACTTCAAGTTGGTCGTGGGGGATCAGCATAGGCACCTCGGTTCAATCAATCGCGCGATGCTACGGCGGTTATCAATACATCACCAGTAGGAGCTGCCGAAGGCTGCGATCTTTTGATCTTGTACGGCGCCATTGAAGCCAAACATCAAAAGATCGCAGCCTTCGGCAGCTGCTACGATTTTTACACCTGTTAACCGTCCGACCGCTGCCCCACCAGACTGTCCACCGACGGCACCCGCGTATCGCTTTCCATCTGGGTCTCGTGTTCGATCTGGTGACTGAAGCGGTCCAGTGAACCCTTGGCCGGTTGCGCGTCGCTGGCGAACACTGGCGGGCTGAGGATGTAGGCACCGAGCAATCGGCTCAGCGCGGCGAGGCTGTCGATGTGGGTGCGTTCGTAGCCGTGAGTGGCGTCGCAGCCGAAGGCGAGCAGAGCGGTGCGAATGTCATGGCCGGCGGTGACCGCCGAATGGGCATCGCTGAAGTAATACCGGAACAGGTCGCGCCGGGCCGGTAATTCGTTGTCACTGGCCAGGCGTAATAAATGCCGGGACAGGTGATAGTCATAAGGTCCACCGGAATCCTGCATGGCCACGCTCACGGCATGCTCGCTGGAGTGTTGGCCGGGGGCGACCGGTGCAATGTCGATGCCGACGAATTCGCTGACGTCCCAAGGCAATGCCGCTGCCGCGCCACTGCCGGTTTCCTCGGTGATGGTGAACAGTGGATGACAGTCGATCATCAGCTCTTCGCCGCTGTCGACGATGGCCTTGAGCGCCGCCAGCAATGCGGCCACGCCGGCCTTGTCGTCGAGGTGACGGGCACTGATATGGCCGCTTTCGGTGAACTCCGGCAGCGGGTCGAAGGCGACAAAGTCACCCACACTGATACCCAGGGATTCGCAATCGGCGCGGGTGGTGCAATAGGCATCCAGACGCAATTCGATGTGATCCCAACTGATCGGCATTTCATCCACGGCGGTATTGAACGCATGCCCGGAGGCCATCAGTGGCAACACGCTGCCACGGATCACGCCGTTGTCGGTGAACAGGCTGACGCGGCTGCCTTCGGCAAACCGGCTGGACCAGCAGCCGACCGGCGCCAGGGTCAGGCGACCGTTGTCCTTCACAGCACGCACAGCCGCGCCGATGGTGTCCAGGTGCGCGGAGACGGCGCGGTCCGGGCTGTTTTTCCTGCCTTTGAGCGTGGCGCGGATCGTGCCACGCCGAGTCATTTCGAAGGGAATGCCGAGTTCTTCAAGGCGTTCTGCGACGTAGCGCACGATGGTGTCGGTGAAGCCGGTCGGGCTGGGAATGGCGAGCATTTCCAGCAGGACTTTTTGCAGGTAACCGAGATCGGGTTCTGGGATTTTGCTAGTCATGGAAACTCCTGATGAATTGAGCGCATCGATGGTTTCGATGAGGGGATGTTTTTTGCCTGTCAGGCCGCTTTCGCTGGCAAGCCAGCTCCTAGAGGAGTGCGCATGCCAATGTAGGAGCTGGCTTGCCAGCGAAGGGGCCAGTCCAGGCACACAAAACTAAGAGACCACCGGCTGGCTGTGCGGAAACAACAAATCGACAAACCGCTCCGCCGTCGGTTGCGGTTCATGATTGGCCAATCCGGCCCGCTCGTTGGCCTCGATAAACACATACTCCGGTTGATCGGCAGCCGGCACCATCAGGTCGAGGCCAACCATCGGAATGTCCAGTGCCCGCGCTGCCCGCACAGCGGCGTCCACCAACGCCGGGTGCAGGATTGCGGTGACGTCCTCAAGAATACCGCCGGTATGCAGGTTCGCCGTGCGCCGCACGAACAAATGCTCGCCCGCCGGCAAAACACTGGCGTAGTCATATCCGGCGGCCTGCACAGTGCGCTGGGTTTCGTGATCCAGCGGGATCCTGCTCTCACCGCCGGTGGCCGCTTGTCGACGCCGACTCTGCGCTTCGATCAGCGCACCGATGGAATGCTGACCATCACCCACTACTTCGGCCGGCCGACGAATCGCGGCGGCCACCACTTCGAATCCGATCACCAGAATGCGCAGGTCGAGGCCCTCGTGAAAGCTTTCCAGTAATACGCGACTGTCGAAACGGCGGGCGGACTCGATGGCTTGCTGCACCTCTTCAATGGTTTGTAAATCCACCGCCACACCTTGGCCCTGTTCGCCATCCAGCGGCTTGACCACCACCCTCTGGTGCTCGTCGAGAAAGGCCAGATTGTCATCGGCGTTACCAGCCAATTGCTGGGAGGGCAGGTTCAGTCCTGCAGCCTTTAGCACTCTGTGAGTCAGGCTTTTGTCCTGACACAGGGTCATGCTGATGGCGCTGGTCAGATCGCTGAGAGATTCACGGCAACGCACCCGGCGCCCCCCATGACTGAGGGTGAACATCCCGGCGTCGGCGTCGTCGACTTGTACATCGATACCGCGTCGGTGCGCTTCCTCGACGATAATCCGGGCGTAGGGATTGAATTGCGCTTCGGGGCCAGGCCCGAGGAACAATGGTTGATTGATCCCGTTCTTGCGCTTGATGGCAAAAGTCGAGAGGTTGCGAAAGCCCAATTTACTGTAGAGGTTTTTCGCCTGGCGATTGTCATGCAGAACCGAAAGGTCGAGGTACGCGAGACCGCGACTCATGAAGTGCTCGATCAGATGCCGCACCAGCACTTCACCGACACCTGGCCGGGAGCATTGCGGATCAACAGCCAGGCACCACAGGCTGCTGCCGTGTTCCGGATCGTTGAACGCCTTCTGGTGATTGAGCCCCATGACACTGCCGATAATCTGACCACTGTCTTCATCTTCTGCCAACCAGTACACCGGGCCGCCCAAGTGGCGCGGGGTAAGCAATGTGGCATCGATCGGCAGCATGCCGCGCGCCTGATACAGCTGATTGACCGTCTGCCAGTCTGCCTCGCTTTGTGCGCGACGAATACGAAATCCGCGAAACACACGTGTGGCCTGGCGGTAGTCACTGAACCAAAGGCGCAAGGTATCGGACGGGTCGAGAAACAACTGGGCGGGTTCCAGTCCCAATACTTGCTGAGGCGCGGCGACATACAAGGCAATGTCCCGCTCGCCGGGTTGCTCATTGAGCAACTCTGCGGCGAGGCTTGCGGCGTCGGCGAAGGTATGGCCGATCAGTAGTCGGCCCCAACCACAGTGCACGGCGATCGGAGCAGCACCGAGTTCACAGCGATCTTCGGCCAGACGTGCCTGCAAACGCTCGTAAGAGGGTGCCTGACCGCGCAACAAGCGTTGGCTGATGGCCGTAGCGTGAGGTTTCATCGATCAGATTCCTTGTTCGCTGAGCCACAGGTTCAGTGCCGCCAGTTGCCACAGCTTCGAGCCGCGCAATGGCGTCAGTTGACCTTGGGGATCGGTCAGCAGGCGGTCGAGCATAGCGGGGTTGAACAAGCCGCGGTCCTGACTCGGATCAAGCAGTAGCTCGCGTACCCAGTCCAGTGTGTTGCCCTGCAAATGCTTGAGGCCCGGCACCGGGAAGTAACCTTTCTTGCGGTCGATCACTTCGCTCGGGATCACCAGCCGCGCCGCTTCCTTCAACACCTGTTTGCCACCGTCCGGCAGTTTGAATTGCCCCGGCACCCGAGCTGACAGTTCCACCAGTCGATAGTCGAGAAACGGCGTGCGCGCCTCCAGGCCCCAGGCCATGGTCATGTTGTCGACGCGCTTGACCGGGTCGTCCACCAGCATCACCGTGCTGTCCAGACGCAACGCCTTGTCCACCGCAGCGTCGGCGCCAGGCTGTGCGAAATGCTCCTTCACGAAGTCGCCGGCAGCGTCATTGGCGGTCAGCCATTTCGGCTGCACAGTGGCGGCGTAATCGTCGTAGCTGCGGTCGAAAAATGCTTCGCGGTAAGCGGTGTACGGATCGCCGGCACCGTCCACTTGCGGATACCAGTGGTACCCGGCGAACAGTTCGTCGGCACCCTGGCCGCTCTGCACCACCTTGCAATGCTTGGCCACTTCTCGCGACAGCAAATAGAACGCAATGCAGTCGTGGCTGACCATCGGCTCGCTCATGGCACGGAACGCGGCGGGCAGCTGTTCGATGATTTCTTTTTCATCGATACGCAGCTGATGATGCTGCGTGCCGTAGTGCTGGGCGATCAGGTCCGAATACTGGAATTCGTCACCACGTTCACCACCAGCGTCCTGGAAACCGATAGAAAAGGTCGACAGATTTTCCACGCCGACCTCGCGCAGCAAACCCACGAGCAAACTTGAATCGACACCGCCCGACAACAGCACGCCGACATCGACCGCCGCGCGCTGACGGATGGCAACAGCGTCGCGTGTGCTGTCGAGCACGCGGTCGCGCCAGTCTTCAAGGCTGAGGTTTTTCTCATCCTCATGTGGGCCATAGGGCAGGGTCCACCAGGTTTTCTGTTGGGTGCTGCCATCGGCTTCGATACGCATCCAGGTCGCAGGTGGCAACTTTTCGATGCCCGCCAGCAGGGTACGGGGTGCCGGGACCACGGCATGAAAATTCAGGTAGTGATTGAGCGCCACCGGGTCGAGGATCGGGTTGATGTCGCCGCCCTTGAGCAACGCCGGCAAAGCCGAGGCAAAACGCAGGCGCTGGCCGGTGCGCGACAAGTACAACGGTTTTACGCCAAGACGGTCACGGGCAATGAACAGACGTTGGGCATCCCGTTCCCAGATGGCAAAGGCAAACATGCCGTTGAGCTTGGGCAGCAAGGCTTCGCCCCAGGCGTGATAGCCCTTGAGCAGCACTTCGGTATCACCACCGGAATAGAACGCGTAACCGAGGTCTTCAAGCTCTGCGCGCAGTTCCGGGAAGTTGTAGATCGCACCGTTGAAGGCCAGTGACAAGCCCAATTGCGCATCGATCATCGGCTGCGCCGAGCCGTCCGAGAGGTCCATGATTTTCAGGCGCCGATGGCCCAGGGCAATTGGTCCCTGACTATGAAAGCCCCAGGCGTCGGGCCCCCGAGGGGCCAGGTGGTGGGTAATTCGTTCAACAGCTGCAAGGTCTGCAGGTTGATGATCAAAACGTAACTCGCCAGCTAATCCGCACATAAATTCCTTACCGGTTTTTCCGTTGGGGAGGGTCAATCGATACCGCGCCCAAATGGCGGGTACTCAGAAACTGACCCGGCTGGGTGCTCGTAGTTTTAGATCGATGGGTTATAAGCAGCGAATGTCGAAGATTGGGCGGGCGAGACAGAAATGGACCAGGAGCGTGCGGTAATTATTGCTGTGATACATAGGAGTATCTGCTTGGACAGCGTCCAATCCGACTCGATATTTGAGTTATTTTTTGTCGTTCGCGCCTCGTAGGCTGAAAGCTTCTAATCGCAATAAGGATATTGCTCATGCTACCTGCTGCCCCCACGACACCCCCTGTGGTGCCGCTGACATCAACACAACGTCTCGAGAGTCTGCTGGAACATACGGGTGATCTGGACACGGCCCAAACCTTGCAAGAATCAATGCCTGAATGGTTGACTTCGGCGGAGCTGAGCGTGGCTCAGGCTTTGAATTCGGCCATGCAACAGTCCCAGGTTTCCTACACCAAGGCTGCCGAGGTGCTCGCAAGGCTCAAACCCTTGGACGAATACTGCAAGGAGCAATTGACTCTTCTACTCAAGGAAAAATGGAAGGTCGACGTTGATGTCGAGCGGGACACACTGGATATCATTAAAGCCGTGCTTTCTTCAACAGGAGTGCTGCCGGTTGCCTGGGAGAAGGGGAAGGTAACCAGGTCACGCAGCCTGCTGCACGCCGCTATGGAAAATTTCACCTCCGAGGAAGCCACACCTGGCGGCCTACCAAAAGACTCGGTGATCAAGGTCGACGCAAAACCTCAAAAAGGTGCTGACATGACCCCCGCCAAGTTTGCCGAACTTTGTCGCGAACTCGATCTTGGGGGTAAATACCAGAGTCATGTGAATGACGTTCTGGCACTGCCGGCCAACCCCACAGGCAACCCGGTCAGTACCGCCTCGTCAGCCGCCGATATTCGACAGTTGAAATTGCTGGACATCCAGGTCGCCGCCCATGTGGCTTATCTGAAAAAGCACATCAGCAGTACCGTTTACACGATGTTGCTCAGCGTCATTGAACAGGATCTCCCGGCGGCCAAGGCCAAAGGGACCCTGTTCGATGGTGCACCGGTGATTTGGCAAGGCTTGCAAATTCATGATGCTTGCCTGTGTGGAGTCTTGGTCTTTACCAAGGTTTCCATCGATACAGCCCCCTCGGCCAAGTGCGTTGTCTACATGCCCAACGAGCCCAGACGACCCCTGTATGAATATGCCTCGCTCGATGATTTCAAAGCCTATCTGACCCTTCATCTGCAAAGCAAAGTCTACAAAGACCGCTTTTGCGAACTTTACTTTCCCGGCAATGACAAGACGGTTTTTTTCACCCGCTTCGACAAGAACAAGAACCTGGGCAGTCTCACCGCAATGCCGGCCGATACATGTCCCGGCGATTTTTTCTTTAACGCTTTCGTCCACAAGACCCAACTCGATGCGCAGATCCTCGCTGTGCCGACGGCGGAAGTCGACGAACTCCAACGAGAAAAGACCCTCCAGACATTGCTCGATGGAGGTCTTTTACTGTTGAACGCGGCGTCATTTTTTGTCCCTGTGATTGGTCAATTGATGTTGTCGGTGGCGGTCGTCGAAATTCTCAGTGAAGTTTATGAGGGCGTGGAGGACTGGGCGCACGGGGAGCGAACCGAAGCCCTCACGCATTTGCTGAATGTTGTCGAAAGCCTCGCGCAGATGGCTGTCTTTGCCGCAGGGCAGAAGGTGGTGAGCTCGATTGCCAGCAAAGTGACGCGCGCAAACCCTGACTTCTTCAAGTCTTTCATTCCGATTGAAAAAACGGATGGCACAACACGCCTGTGGAAGTCTGATCTCAAACCCTACGAACGCAGGCTTTCTACGGATAAAGGGCTGAAGGCCGATGCCGAAGGGTTCTACGAGTTCGACCATCAGAAGTATGTGCAGATCGACGGACACTTTTATGCCGTCGATTTCGACGCGGCTGCAGAGGCCTGGAAGATCAAGCATCCGACACGCCAGGATGCTTACACGCCGATTCTCGAACACAACGGACAGGGAGGCTGGCGCCAACCCGGCGAGCGTACGGAGGAGTGGAGCGACGGTGCTTACGTATTGAAACGGCTCGATTCTCGACTGGCCGCGCAAGATAACAGTCGCTTGGAGAAAATCCGTCAGGTGACCGCAAGCCCTCTGAGTGAGCTACATCGATTGAGTGAGGAAAACTTGCAACTACCTGCACGTTTGCAGGACTCGATCGATCGTTTTCGACTGGAGCAAAGGGTTCGAGATTGCATTGCGATATTGGAGCAGGGTGATCCAGAGACTTTTATCCACACCGACGAGCAGATGAATGAATTGCCATCAATGAAGGGGTGGCCTACCGGACGTTACATTCGAGTACTCAACGACGAAGGCATTACCAAGGAATATTTTCCCAAAGACGCATTTATTGCTAACGAGGAACCTGCGGTCGATGTCACCGAAGAGCAATTGTCTGAAGGCCAGTTGCTCAGAAGGATTGTATCCGGGCTGTATCCCGAGGAAGTGGAGGACCTGCTCGGAGGAACGGTCAGTGATCAGACGGAAAACGATGCGTTGGCCAAGAAGCTCGCTGCATCAATGAAAAATGATCGATTACCGTTGTTTGAGCGTCTGTATGAAGCACATGACACCGGTAATGACAGCGATGCCGAGTTGCTCAGAAAGGCTTTCCCAAAGGTGCCGCACACCATCGCCCGAGAGCTGATAGACCAAATCAGTAGCGTTGAACGATTGCGCCTGCGGACCCTCAAGCGCGTTCCGATGAGGCTTGCACAGCGTGCTCGTGAGGCATTGGCAGAAGTGAAACTCGACAGGGGTATCGGTGGACTTCATCTGCCGGAAATCGCCGATGTCGACACGCGCAATCTGGCTTTCTCCCTGCTCGAACATTTGCCTGGCTGGAACAGTGAACTGTTGCTGGAACTGCGTAACGGCTCGATCACCGGGCCGGTACTTCGCAGCATTGGCAAGCAAGGTAGCGCACTGAAGCGAACGATTGTGGAGTCGGCGGAGGGTTATCGGGTGTTCGACGGCGATGACAAGAATCTGGCGAGCGTTCTTCAAGGACCAGAAGCCTTATACCAGGCTATTGCGCATGCTCTGCCCGAATCACAACTGACCACCATGAGCCTGGGTGCCAACAGACCGGCGCAAGTCCTGGCGTTGCGTAATCGGCTGGCTTCCCGAGCCGTGGAGGATCGCGCGCGCAGCGCTCGTCTGCTGACGGGTAAGCCTCCAGGTGAAAGGGTGGCGCCCGATACCTGTGTACTGGCCGATCCACCGGCAGCTTCTTCTCATGCCTCAGGTCTGGTTCGAAAGGCCAAAAAACTCTATCCCCTCAAGACCGAAGCGCAAATCAGCACCCTGCTCGACAGTCTGGGGACTGACCATTTGAGTCGAGCAACAGCCGTCCAGCAGCGTCAGGGCCAACTTGAAAAACTGCGTCGAGCGCTAAAAACCTGGCGCAACGACGACACCGAAATGCGTAAGTTGCAAGGTGATTTGAATGAGTATCGACAGAGTCGTTGCCAGGTGTCCGATGCTATCGAAAATGCCTGGAGGCAAATGGGCGTGGTGCGAGACGAGCAGCGGGCGAGCAGTGTATTGGGGCTGAGGCTGGACGGAATGCGGGTCGGCCAGCTCCCGACATTGTCACCGGACATCGACTTCGATCACATTGAACTTCTATCGCTGAAAAACATGAATCAGGGTAATGACCTGGCCTACTTTCTCAAACACTTCAAGTCGGTGCAGTCCTTGGAGCTGGACAGTAACCAGTTGACCCTGTTGCCCGAATCAATCTCCTTGATGACCGGCTTGAGGTATTTGAGCCTTGCCGACAACAAGCTGGTCATGACCGAGCAAACGTTGAAGAAACTGGCGGCCATGCGCACGCTGAAGACATTGAACCTGAGCAAGAACCCTTTGGGCACGCTCCCGGATGTTGGCAAAATGTTCGATTTGCGCTTGTTGATGCTGCGCAACACCCGTGCCACCGAGCTTCCCAAGGGGCTGGCGAAGCTGCCCAATCTTGACCGAGTCGACCTGCGCGATAACGACATCGGAACACTGCCGGACTGGCTGTTTACTGTTCCTCGCCGTTTCAGCCAAAGCATCAATCTGCGTACCAATCCGTTAGTGAGCGACAGCCGCGTCAAGCTCAAGGCATACCGTGACCGGGTCGGTATCGGCATGGGATTTCTGGAGGATGACATTGCGCGTCTGGATGAGCAGACCGCCAAGGCGCTTTGGTTACCGGAGGAGGTCAATGTGACCTATTCGCCACGTGGAAAGATCTGGACCGCATTCAAGGATGATCCCGGTTCCGATGGGCTTTTCCGGTTGCTGGCGGAATTGGGGAATACGGCGGACAGCCAGTATGTGCGCGAAGACATGACTCGGCGGGTCTGGTCGGTGCTGGAGGCCGCCGAAGGCAATGCGGCGCTGCGCGAGCAGGTATTTGACCTTGCTGCCAACCCGATCAACTGTACCGACTCGGCGGCGTTCAATTTCAGCAATCTTGAGGTGGCGGTAGAAATTGAAAAAATCACCGGCCCCTTGGGCAGTGCGCAGTCGGCAGCAGCTTCGCTGACGAAACTGGGCAAGGGGCTTTTTCGACTCGATCAACTGGACAAAATTACCCAGACGCACATCAGCAGGCATCCGGAGGTCGATCCACTGGAGGTTGGACTGGCCTATCGCACCGGGCTGATCAAAGATCTGGATTTACCCGGCCAACCTCAACACATGCGCTACAAGTCACTTAGTGGCGTGTCAGAACAGGACCTTGCGTCGGCCAAAACCAGTGTGCAACGCGCGGAGCATTCGCCTGAGCTGAGTAAATTCCTGGTGCAACGTCCTTTTTGGATTGACTACCTCAAACGCAGTTTTGCGGAGGACTTTGCCAAAATGACCGAGCCATTACAGGATCGTCTGCAAAAAGTGTTTGATCAGAGGGACACGATGACGGATGCCGATTACCGCACGCAGATTGATACCATCAAGACTGAGCAGGCCACGGCAGAAAAAACATTGCTGGAGCGCCTCACCGGGGATGTCTTGAAACTGGTCGATACGAGCAGTTGCGCCATCCCCGAGCGCTGAACCGTTCAGCTGCCTCTAATCAGTCGGCGCAAGGCAAACCGGTTGGGGTGGCAAGCCTCGGCCACGCTGCGAGGCAACGGCAATGGTTCGTTCTCCAGCCAGGCCGCCAGCAGTTCGCCAGACAGTGGTGCCGTGATCAGGCCTCGAGAACCGTGGCCGCTGTTGATGTACAGGCCATCAAGCCATGGGCATGGAGCGTCCGGCACTTGCCGGGCGTCCTTGCCTAGTGCGGCATAGGCCTGGTTGAAGGCGGAACCGTCGGCCAAAGGGCCGACGATGGGCAGATAGTCCGGGCTGGTGCAACGAAAGGCTGCGCGGCCTTGCAGATCTTCGGGAGCCAGTTGGTCGACCTGCAAGCGGTCGACCAGATCGCTGGAGATTTCTTCCAGTAACTGCAGATTGCCCAAGTGTTCGGCGGTGGTCGGTGTCAGGTCGTCGCTGTTGAAATCGAAGCTGGCACCCAGGGTGTGTTCACCCAGCCGCGCCGGGGCCACATAACCTTCTGCGCAGACCACCGTGGCCAGGTCCTGGCTCGCGGTGGTTTGCATCAGGCGAGTGATTTGTCCGCGAATGCGCTTGAGTGGCAGATCGGTGCTTTGCTCGAAACGTTTGATCTCTGCTGCACCGGCGAGCACCACGACCGGTGCGCTGGCGAGCAGCTTATCTCCAGAGAAGGCTTGCCACTGGTCGTCGACTTGGCGCAGTTCCAGCACGTCATGGTGACGCAGCAATTGCACATTGGGATGGCTGGCTTGCCATTGACACAGCGCCGGAGGATGAACCCAGCCGCCCTGCGGGTAGAACAAGCCACCGCTCGCCAGATCAACGCCGGCCTGTTCGCAGGCTTGTTGTCGATCCAGCTCATGCAGCAAATCTCGCGGGAACGCGGCGGCCAATTGCGCCTGACGCTCGGCTTCCTTGGGATTGAACGCCAGTTGCAGGACCCCGCAGCCATCCCAATCGACACCGCGGTGCAAGTGTTCCAACAGGCGTCGGGTGTGGCCGAAACCGCTGACAATCAGTTGCGATAACGCCGTGCCATGGGCCGACAGTTTCAGGTACAGCACGCCTTGCGGATTGCCCGAAGCCTCCTGCGCCAGTGCATCGTGACGCTCCAGCAATGTCACTTGCCAGCCCCGCGCCGCCAGGCTTGCCGCACTGGCACAACCGGCCAGACCGGCGCCAATCACGAGGGCGCGGCGCTCGCCAGCCACAGGTGTCGGGCGCGAAAACCACGGTTTTGGTTGGGTGGGCGTGGGGACTGACTCCGGCCAGCCGAGAAACTCACCGCGCAGGATCTCCCATTTGTGGCCGATACCCGGCGTTCGTTTCATCTTGAAGCCCGCGGCATTCAGCAGGCGCCGAACCCATCCGGTGCTGGTGAACGTGCTGATAGTCGAGTCGGGAGCGGCCAGGCGCGCCAGCTCGGCGAACAGTTCGGCGGTCCACATGTCCGGGTTTTTCGCCGGGGCAAATCCATCGAGAAACCAGGCGTCGATCTGTGCATCGAGTTGCGGCAATTGTTCCAGTGCATCGCCGATCAGCAGAGTCAGGGTAACCCGGCCGTTGTCCAGCACCACGCGCTGGAAGCCTTGATGGATCGCCACGTACTGCGCCAGCAGTTGATCGGCAAATACCTTCAGTTCGGGCCACAACGCCAGGGCTCGTTGCAGATCGTCATGGCTCAGCGGGTACTTTTCGACACTGACAAAATGCAATCTCGCATCCGCCACGGCGTGTTGCTCGAACACCTGCCAGGCACACAGAAAATTCAGACCCGTACCAAAACCCGTTTCGCCAATGACCAGACGCCTGCCAGCCCGCAGCGCGGCGAAGCGCTCGGCCAAACGGTTCTGTTCGATAAACACGTAGCGCGTTTCGTCCAGACCCGATTTATCGGAGAAATACACATCATCGAACACCCGCGAATACGGGCGACCCTGGTCATCCCAGTCGAGTTGGGCGTGGGGCAATACTGGTTTCATGGCAGGCTCGGCAACGGCAAGGTGGCCATTCTAGCCGATCGCCAGCGCGGTGCTTGATCCGTGGCAATGTCTGGCGTGGCGTCGGCGATGAAAATGGGATTTCTCCCACGCTGGAGAGGTCAATCCGCTAGTCTTGCTCACATCTGGAAGGGAGCCGTTCATGTTCGAATCTGCCGAAATCGATCACGCCATCGACAAAGAAACGTACGACGCCGAAGAGCCGGCCCTGCGCGAGGCCTTGCTCGAAGCGCAATTTGAGCTGCGCCAGCAGAGCCGCTTTCCGGTGATCATCCTGATTAACGGCATCGAAGGCGCCGGTAAAGGCGAGACGGTCAAGCTGCTCAACGAATGGATGGACCCGCGCCTGATCGAAGTCCGCACCTTCGATCAGCAGACCGACGAAGAACTGGCGCGGCCACCGGCCTGGCGTTACTGGCGAATGCTTCCGGCCAAGGGGCGCATGGGGATTTTCTTCGGTAACTGGTACAGCCAGATGCTGCAGTCGCGAGTTCATGGCCAGATCAAGGACCCACGGCTCGACCAAAGTATCAACGCCGCCGAACGCCTGGAGAAAATGCTCTGCGATGAAGGCGCGCTGATCGTCAAATTCTGGTTCCACCTCTCCAAAAAACAGATGAAGGCGCGGCTCAAGGCGTTGGCCGATGACCCGCTGCATAGCTGGCGCATCAGCCCGCTGGACTGGCAGCAATCGCAAACCTACGACCGGTTCGTCAAGTTCGGTGAGCGGGTCTTGCGACGCACCAGTCGCGACTACGCGCCATGGCATGTGATCGCCGGGATGGATGCACGCTATCGCAGCCTGCTGGTGGGGAAAATTCTGCTCGACAGCCTGCATGGCGCCTTGAAGCGGCCGAAGATCCATCCGGAGAAAGTCAGCGCCGCCCCGGTGTTGCCGAGCGTCGATCAAGTGAACCTGCTCGACGCCCTGGACTTGAACCTGCGCCTGGACAAAGACGATTACGAAGAACAGTTGGTGACCGAGCAGGCGCGGTTTTCCGGGCTGATGCGTGACAAACGCATGCGTCGGCACGCCCTGGTCGCCGTGTTTGAAGGCAATGACGCGGCGGGCAAGGGCGGGGCGATCCGTCGGGTGGCGGCGGCGCTCGATCCGCGTCAGTACAACATCGTGCCGATTGCCGCGCCCACAGATGAGGAGCGGGCGCAGCCGTACCTGTGGCGCTTCTGGCGGCACTTGCCGGCGCGAGGCAAGTTCACCGTGTTCGACCGTTCCTGGTATGGCCGGGTGCTGGTGGAGCGCATTGAAGGTTATTGCAGCCCGGCGGACTGGCTGCGTGCCTACAGCGAAATCAACGATTTCGAAGAGCAGGTCACCGAATCCGGGGTCATTGTCGTCAAGTTCTGGCTGGCCATCGATAAACAGACGCAACTGGAGCGTTTCCAGGAGCGCGAGCAGATCCCCTTTAAGCGCTTCAAGATCACTGAAGACGACTGGCGCAATCGCGAGAAGTGGGATGACTACCGGGTTGCGGTCGGCGACATGGTTGACCGTACCAGCACCGAAATCTCGCCCTGGACCCTGATCGAGGCCAACGACAAGCGCTGGGCGCGGGTAAAGGTGTTGCGCACCATCAATCGTGCGATGGAAGAAGCGTTCGAAAGGTCTGACCGCCATGAGCGAAAGAAGCACAAATAAAAGGATTGAAGCGATGGTTGCGCATACGCGGGGTGAATGATTGTCGCGGTCGCTAATGAGGTGGACTTATGCTCGGTCCACTCTCAACCGATAACAACAATGAGGTATGCCATGCGTGAAGTGGTGATCGTCGACAGCGTGCGGACCGGCCTGGCCAAATCCTTTCGCGGCAAATTCAACATGACTCGTCCGGATGACATGGCGGCGCACTGTGTCGACGCACTGTTGGCGCGCACCGGTATCGACCCGGCGAGCGTCGAGGACTGCATCGTCGGTGCCGGTTCCAACGAGGGCGCGCAAGGCTTCAATATCGGGCGCAACGTCGCGGTGTTGTCGCGATTGGGCATCGGCACTGCCGGCATGACCCTCAACCGCTTCTGTTCTTCAGGCCTGCAGGCGATCGCCATTGCCGCGAACCAGATTGCCTCGGGTTGCAGCGATATCATCGTCGCCGGTGGCGTCGAGTCCATCAGCCTGACGATGAAAAGCGTCAACACCGACAACCTGATCAACCCGCTGCTCAAGGAGCAGGTGCCGGGTATCTACTTCCCGATGGGCCAGACGGCTGAAATCGTCGCGCGTCGCTACAACGTCAGCCGCGAGGAGCAGGACCTGTATGCCCTGCAAAGTCAGCAACGGACCGCGCGGGCTCAGGCTGCCGGGTTGTTCGATGATGAGATCGTGCCGATGGCGGTGAAGTATCGCGTTGAAGACAAGGCCTCCGGGCAGGTGCAAGTCCTCGACGGCATCGTCGAGGGTGATGACTGCAACCGTCCCGACACCACGCTGGAAAGCCTCGCCGGTTTGAAACCGGTGTTCGCCGAAGACGGTTCGGTCACGGCGGGCAACTCTTCGCAGCTGTCCGATGGTGCGTCCATGACCCTGGTGATGAGTCTGGAGAAGGCCCTGGAACTGGGGCTCAAGCCGAAAGCGTTCTTCCGTGGTTTTGCGGTGGCCGGTTGCGAGCCTGATGAAATGGGCATCGGCCCGGTGTTCTCGGTGCCGAAACTGCTCAAGGCCAAGGGCTTGCAGATTGCCGATATCGACTTGTGGGAACTCAACGAAGCGTTTGCCTCGCAGTGCCTGTACAGCCGCAACCGGCTGGAAATCGACAATGAAAAGTACAACGTCAACGGCGGCTCGATTTCCATTGGTCACCCGTTTGGCATGACCGGTTCGCGTCAGGTCGGGCATCTGGTGCGCGAGTTGCAGCGACGTAACCTGCGTTACGGCATCGTCACCATGTGCGTGGGCGGCGGGATGGGGGCTACCGGGTTGTTTGAGGCGGTGCGTTAAATACCTCGGATATGTAGCGACTGTTCAATAGTTATCGCTAGCAGGCTAGCTCCCACAGTGAATTGTTGTGATCACAAATATTGTGCACGCCACAGAACCTGTAGGAGCGAGCCTGCTAGCGATGGGGGCGCCACGGTCAAAGCATCCGACGAAGATTACGACCCGCACAGTTTCATCCACGGCCAGTCCCAAACTGTCCCTGTGTGCCACACGCCGCAGCGCCTAGAATGACGCTTCTTGCTATCAGGCTTTTGGGGTTCACATGCACATTTCATCGGGTCGCTGGGTTTACGGTCTGTTTCTGGCCTTGTTGACCGCGTTGTTGTGGGGAATCCTGCCGATCAAACTCAAACAAGTGCTGCTGGTGATGGACCCGGTCACGGTGACCTGGTTTCGTCTGGCGGTATCTGGAGGGTGCCTGTTCATATACCTGGCCGTGACCGGACGTCTGCCCAGCCGCAAAGTGCTCGGCCCGCGCGGAGGCTGGCTGGTGTTGATGGCAGTACTCGGCCTGGTAGGTAACTATGTGCTGTATTTGATGGGCCTGAACCTGCTCAGTCCCGGCACCGCGCAATTGGTGGTGCAGATGGGGCCGATCATGTTGCTGATCGCCAGTGTGTTTGTGTTCAAGGAGCGTTTCAGCCTGGGGCAGGGGATGGGTTTGCTGGTGCTGCTGATCGGTTTCGCGTTGTTTTTCAATCAACGTTTGAGTGAACTGCTGACGTCGCTGACCGACTACACCGCCGGTGTCCTGCTGGTGCTGTTGGCGTCCACGGTCTGGACCTTCTATGCCTTGGGCCAGAAGCAATTGCTGACGGTGTGGAATTCGCTGCAGGTGATGATGGTGATCTACCTGTTTTGCGCGGCGTTGCTGACGCCGTGGGTGCATCCGCTGGAAGCGCTGCAGTTGAGCCCGTTGCAAGGCTGGTTGCTGTTGGCGTGCTGCTTGAACACCCTGATTGCCTATGGTGCATTCGCCGAGGCGCTGGCGCACTGGGAAGCCTCTCGGGTCAGTGCGACGTTGGCGATTACGCCGTTGGTGACCTTCGCAGCGGTCGCCGTGGCGGCCTGGTTATGGCCGGATTATGTGCATGGCGAGACCATCAATGGTCTGGGATATGGCGGGGCGGTGCTGGTAGTGCTGGGTTCGGCGCTGGTGGCGTTGGGGCCTTCTTTGATTGCCGGGTTGAAGGCACGGAAGTTACGGATGGCCTGAAGATCAAAAGATCGCAGCCTGCGGCAGCTCCTACAGGGAACATTTACATGCAGGAGCTGCCGCAGGCTGCGATCTTTTCGCTTCACTGCAAATCTCAGCCCTTGGCGCCAGCCTCCAGCATATTCTCCGGCCGCACCCACGCATCAAACTCTTCATCGGTCAGATACCCTAGCTGCAGCGCCGCTTCCCGCAAGGTCAGCCCTTCGCTGTAAGCCTTCTTGGCAATCTCCGCCGATTTGTCATAACCGATGTGCGGATTGAGCGCCGTCACCAGCATCAGCCCACGTTCCAGGTGTTCAGCCATTTTCTCGGCATCCGGCTCCAGGCCGGCAATGCAATGTTGCTGAAAGTTGCTGCAACCATCGCCCAGCAGACGGATCGATTGCAGCAGGTTGTGGATGATCACCGGTTTGAACACGTTCAATTGCAGGTGACCCTGACTGGCCGCAAAACCAATGGCGACGTCATTTCCCAAGACCTGACAGGCCAGCATCGACAGGGCTTCGCACTGGGTCGGGTTGACCTTTCCCGGCATGATCGAACTGCCAGGCTCGTTGGCCGGCAGCTTCACTTCGGCAAATCCGGCGCGCGGTCCAGAGCCCAGCAGGCGCAAGTCATTGGCGATTTTCATCAGCGTCACGGCGAGGGTTTTCAACGCGCCGGACAGTGTGGTCAGCGGTTCATGGCCGGCCAGTGCGGCAAATTTGTTGGGCGCGGTGACGAATGGAAAGCCGGAGAGGGCGGCCAGTTCGGCGGCAATCGCTTCACCAAAACCGTGGGGGGAGTTGAGTCCGGTGCCGACGGCTGTACCGCCCTGGGCCAATTCGCAGACTGCCGGCAGGGCGCTGCGGATCGCCCGTTCGGCGTAATCCAGTTGTGCGATGAAAGCCGAGATTTCCTGGCCAAAGCTGATGGGGGTCGCATCCATCATGTGGGTCCGGCCGGTCTTGACCAGTTTCATATGACGGGCGGACAACTCGGCCAGCCCGCCCGACAGTTCGCTGATGGCGGGCAACAACTGTTGCTGCACGGCCTGGACAGCTGCGATATGCATAGCAGTGGGGAAGCAGTCGTTGGAGCTCTGGGAGCGATTGACGTGATCGTTAGGGTGCACCGGGGACTTGCCGCCGCGTGGGTTACCGGCCAGTTCATTGGCGCGCCCGGCGATCACTTCGTTGACGTTCATGTTGCTCTGGGTGCCGCTGCCGGTCTGCCAGACCACCAGCGGGAACTGATCGTCGTGTTCTCCGTCGAGTACTTCATCGGCCGCCTGTTCGATCAGCCGGGCGATGTCGGCCGGGATGTCGCCGTTGCGATCGTTGACCCGGGCCGCCGCTTTCTTGATCAGTGCCAGGGCATGCAGCACCGCCAGCGGCATGCGTTCGTTGCCGATGGCGAAGTTGATCAGCGAGCGTTGCGTCTGAGCACCCCAATAGGCTTCATCCGGGACTTCAACCTGGCCGAGGCTGTCGGTTTCGATACGGCTCATCTTGCACACTCCTGTAGGTCCAATTGCGCAGTTTAGGCCGTGATCGTCGGCCGTGGTTCCATCAGTCTGGATTTCACCCATTCAACCCCTCTAAATCAGGTCCGACAAGGCTTGGGGTTGAGCGACACACTTTTTTAGGCGCAGAATGGTCGCCCTTGGGGTCTGACCTCGCCAGCTAAAAAAAGGAAACTCGATGACTCGTCTTCGTGCCATCTGTACCGCCGTTGCTTTGGTCTGCGCCAGCGGCCAGGTTTTTGCCGACACCGCCAGCCATAACGCCAGTGCCGAGGCTTTCCTGACCCTGGCGCACGCTGACAAACTGGGTACTCCGGTGTACATGCAAGTACAGCAGATGTTTGCTCAACGTTTTGCCCAGACCAAAGCCCCGGAGTCGAAGAAAGCCGTGCTGGAAACCTACCAGGCCAAGGCCAACGCCGCCCTGGACCAGGCCATTGGCTGGAACAAGCTGAAACCGGACATGGTCAAGCTCTACACCACCAACTTCACCGAATCGGAGCTCAAGGATCTGGTTGCCTTCTACAAGTCGCCACTGGGCAAGAAAGTCCTGGAAAAAATGCCGCAGCTGACCCAGCAATCGGCCCAGATGACTCAGGCGAAGCTGGAAAGCGCAGTGCCGGTGGTCAACAAGCTGCTGGCGGACATGACGACGGAGCTGGATCCGAAAGGCGCCGCCGCTCCAGCCAAGAAAAAGCCTTAAACGGAGTTCGGTATGACCATGCAACAACGCATCGAATCGACGCTGGCCTTGCTTCAGCCCGAGCATCTGCAAGTGCTGGATGAAAGCCACATGCACAGCCGTGGGTTACAGACTCACTACAAAGCGGTGGTGGTCAGCGCACAGTTCGACGGCCTGAGCCGGGTCAAGCGCCACCAGAAAGTCTACGGCACGCTCGGCGAGTTGATGGGCGAGTTCCATGCGTTGGCGCTGCATACCTACACGCCAGATGAATGGGCACAGATCGACGCGGCTCCGGCCTCGCCGACCTGTGCCGGCGGCAGCAAACACTGACGCTCCCCCCTGTAGGAGCCGGCTTGCTGGCGATGGCGTCTTCGAAATCGCTATCGCCAGCAAGCCGGCTCCTACAGAGAAGGTTATTTTTGTTAGAATGCAGCGCGCCGCTAACCCGGCGCGTTTTTTTTCGCATCCGGTTCACCCCTTACGAGGGTAGCCACCTGGAGATTTACCCATGACACAACAGATTGTCGTGGCGGCACTGTATAAGTTCGTCACCCTGGAAGATTACGTCGCCCTGCGCGAGCCACTGCTGCAAGCGATGGTCGACAACGGCATCAAAGGCACCTTGCTGATTGCCGAAGAAGGCATCAACGGCACCGTGTCCGGCAGCCGTGAAGGCATCGACGGGCTGATGGCCTGGCTCAAGAACGACCCGCGCATGGACGACATCGACCACAAAGAGTCGTACTGCGATGAGCAGCCGTTCTACCGCACCAAAGTCAAACTCAAGAAAGAAATCGTCACCCTCGGCGTGGAAGGCGTGGACCCGAACAAAAAGGTCGGCACTTACGTCGACCCGCAGGACTGGAACGCACTGATCAGCGACCCGCAAGTGTTGTTGATCGACACCCGTAACGACTACGAAGTCTCGATTGGCACCTTCGAAGGCGCCATCGACCCGAAAACCACCAGTTTTCGCGAGTTTCCCGACTACATCAAAGCCAACTTCGACCCGGCCGTGCACAAGAAGGTCGCGATGTTCTGCACCGGCGGTATTCGCTGCGAGAAGGCGTCGAGCTACATGCTCAGCGAAGGCTACGGTGAGGTCTATCACCTCAAGGGCGGCATCCTGAAGTACCTCGAAGAGGTGCCGCAGGAAGAAACCAAATGGCAGGGCGACTGCTTCGTGTTCGATAACCGTGTGACCGTTCGCCACGACCTGAGCGAAGGTGACTACGATCAGTGCCATGCCTGCCGTACGCCGGTCAGCGTTGAAGATCGCGCTTCGGAGCATTACGTGGCGGGTATCAGCTGCCCGCATTGCTGGGACAAATTGAGCGAAAAAACCCGTCGCAGCGCCATCGATCGGCAAAAGCAGATCGAACTGGCCAAGGCCCGTAACCAGCCGCACCCGATCGGCTACAACTATAAACAAGCATCCTCCGAGGCCTGAACCATGTCAGCACGCCTGCTCTATGTGATGGATCCGATGTGTTCCTGGTGTTGGGGGTTTGCCCCGGTCGCCAACGCATTGGTCGAGCAGGCGCAAGCTGCAGGCGTTGAAGTGCATTTGATCGTGGGTGGTTTGCGCACCGGCAGCGGTGCGGCGCTGGAACCGACCACACGGCGCTACATTCTTGAACACTGGCAGGCGGTCACGGAGGCCACCGGCCAACCGTTCAAACTCGAAGGCGCATTGCCTGACGGTTTTGTCTACGACACCGAGCCTGCCTGCCGGGCACTGGTGACGGCGCGCGGCCTGGCACCGGATTGCGCATGGAAACTGCTCCGGCTGATCCAGCACGCGTTTTACGCCGATGGTCGGGATGTCACTCGCGCCAGCGTGCTGGTGGAACTGGCAGAGCAGGCTGGCGTACCGCGCATCGAGTTCGCGGCCGCTTTCGACCGTGCCGACATGCACGCTGCGACCAACGCCGATTTCACCTGGGTGCAAGACTTGGGCATTGCCGGTTTTCCGACCCTGTTGGCCGAACGTAATGGCCAATTGGCGCTGCTGACCAACGGATATCAACCGCTCAGTGTGCTGTCCCCGCTTCTTGGCCGTTGGCTGGAGCGCGCCGCCTGTGCATGATCTGCCTGACGATGTCCCAAGCGCAAAACGTGTCGACCGTCTGAGCTGGGCAGAAATCCGTCGCCTGGCCCTTCATCATAAAAAGTCGCTATGGATCGCCAACGGCGTGGCGGTGCTCGCAACCCTGTGCAGCGTGCCGATCCCGTTACTCCTGCCGCTGCTGGTGGATGAAGTGCTGCTGGGGCATGGTGACGCTGCGCTGAAGGTCATGAATCTTGCACTGCCCCAGGTTTGGCAAAAAGCCGCCGGTTACATTGGCCTGATGCTGGTAGTGACTTTGGCCCTGCGCTGCTCGGCCCTGCTGTTCAACGTGGTGCAGGCACGGTTGTTCGCCGCATTGGCCAAGGACATCGTCTACCGAATTCGCCTGCGCCTGATCGAACGACTCAAACGCATCTCGCTCGGTGAGTATGAAAGTCTGGGCAGTGGCACGGTGACCACTCACTTGGTGACTGACCTCGATACTCTGGACAAATTCGTTGGCGAAACCCTCAGTCGCTTCCTTGTGGCTATGCTGACTCTGTTCGGAACCGCCGGCATCCTGATGTGGATGCACTGGAAGCTGGCGCTGTTGATTCTGTTGTTCAATCCGTTGGTGATCTACGCCACGGTGCAATTGGGCAAGCGGGTCAAGCACCTGAAAAAACTCGAGAACGACAGTACCTCGCGCTTCACTCAGGCATTGACCGAAACACTCGATGCAATCCAGGAAGTTCGCGCCGGCAATCGCCAAGGGTTTTTCCTCGGTCGCCTCGGTCAGCGTGCCAAAGAGGTCCGTGATTATGCGGTGAACTCGCAGTGGAAAACCGATGCGTCAAACCGTGCCAGTGGTTTGCTGTTCCAGTTTGGTATCGATATTTTTCGTGCTGCCGCGATGCTTACCGTGCTGTTTTCCGACCTGTCCATCGGCCAGATGCTCGCGGTGTTCAGCTACCTGTGGTTCATGATTGGTCCGGTGGAACAATTGCTGAACCTGCAATATGCCTACTACGCCGCCGGCGGCGCGCTGTCACGGATCAACGAGTTGCTGTCCCGAGCCGATGAACCGGAGTACCCGGGGGGCGTCGATCCGTTCAGCGGTCGCCAGACGGTCGGACTCGAGGTGCAGGGGTTGAGTTTTGGCTACGGCGACGAACTGGTCCTGAACGAGATGAATTTGTCCATCGCCCCCGGGGAAAAAGTCGCGATTGTCGGTGCCAGCGGCGGTGGCAAGAGTACGTTGGTGCAATTGCTGCTGGGCTTGTACACGCCGCTGGCCGGGACCATTCGCTTTGGCGGCTCGACCCAGCAAGAGATCGGCCTGGAAACCGTGCGGGAAAACGTCGCGGTTGTGCTTCAACACCCGGCGTTGTTCAACGACACGATTCGGGCCAACCTGACCATGGGTCGTGAGCGCAGCGATGAGGCTTGCTGGCAAGCCCTGGAAATCGCGCAACTTCACGGCACGGTCCGCGAGTTGCCCAACGGTCTGGACAGCATCGTCGGGCGTTCCGGCGTGCGTTTGTCCGGTGGCCAGCGCCAGCGCCTGGCGATTGCGCGGATGGTGCTTGCCGAACCCAAAGTGGTGATCCTTGACGAGGCCACCTCTGCACTGGATGCCGCCACCGAATACAACCTGCATCAGGCACTAGCGCGTTTCCTGAGCAATCGCACCACGTTGATCATTGCCCACCGTCTATCTGCCGTGAAGCAGGCAGACCGGGTGTTGGTGTTTGACGGCGGGCAAATCGCCGAGGATGGCGACCACCAGCAGCTGATTGCCGATGGTGGTTTGTATGCCAAGCTTTATGGGCATTTGCAGCAGTTGTAACCAGACGGTCAATACACTGGAAAACACCGTGACGCGCGTGATTTGCAGTCACGCTGCGTCTTTCAGGGAAGGTGTGTCGCTTGCCTGGACTGCAATCGCGACCTAGGCTAGCTGTAGCGATTTCGCCCGGATGGCGAGCAAGCAGTGCTAAAGCAAGGGACCTCATGAATCAAGTGCGGACACTCGGAACGCCACGGCTGCTGGGCATCGTCTGGCCATTTATCGCCGTCGTGATATTTCAGGCCCTGCTGGGTGGCGTCAGCCTTTATGTGCTGTCGGCGGTACGTGGCTATGTTGCCGGGGAAAGCCTGTGGTCCAAAGGCCAGAAAGACGCCATCTATTACCTCAATCTCTACGGCGACAGCCGTGATGAGGCGATTTTCCACAAATACCAGAACGCCATTTCGGTGCCTCAGGGAGGCCACGAGTTGCGGGTGGCCCTGGACCATCAACCACCGGATATCGAAGCAGCGCGCATAGCCATCCTCAAGGGAGGCAATCATCCCGACGATGTCTCCAGCCTGATCTGGCTGTACCTCAATTTCCGGCACTTCAGTTATCTCGAGAAAGCTATTGATCTCTGGACGCTCGGGGACTCGTATCTGGTCCGGCTTGATGATGTAGCCCGGGAGATGCATCAGGGCATTACCGCGAATCGGGCATCGCAAGCCGATATCCAACGCTGGAAGGAACAGATTCTCACCATCAACGAAGGCGTGACTCCAGCCGCAAAAGCCTTCAGCGATGCGCTGGGTGAAGGTTCGCGGATGATACTTCGTCTGCTGCTATGGACGAATCTGGCCACTGCACTGGGTTTGATCGTGCTGGCGCTGATGCGCACCCATAAACTGCTCAAGCAACGTCATGCTTTTGCCGACGCGTTGCAACTGGAGAAGGACCGGGCGCAGATCACACTGCAATCGATTGGCGACGGAGTCATCACCACGGATGTCTCGGGCGCGATTGCCTACATGAACCCGGCCGCTGAGGCGTTGACCCATTGGAAAGCCGAGCAGGCAACGGGATTGCCGCTGGCAGCATTGTTCAACCTGCTGGATGACAATGCCCAGGCCGACGGCTTTACGTTGATCGAGCACATTTTGAGCGGCCAACTCAGTGGAGGTAGCGAGCATTCCAAGTTGATTCAGCGTCTTGATGGCAGCACGGTGTCGGTCACGCTGGTCGGTGCGCCTATCCGCAACGCCGGCAAGGTCAGCGGAGCGGTGCTCGTGTTGCACGACATGACTCAGGAGCGGCAATACATCGCCAATCTGTCCTGGCAGGCAACCCACGATGCCTTGACCGGCCTTGCCAATCGCCGCGAGTTCGAATATCGCCTGGAGCAGGCGCTGCACAATCTGACGCGCTACTCAGGGCGACATGCCTTGATGTTCCTCGATCTGGATCAGTTCAAACTGGTCAACGATACCTGTGGGCATGCGGCGGGTGATGAGTTGTTGCGACACATCTGCGCGTTGTTGCAATCGGGATTGCGCGAAGGCGATACCCTGGCCCGCCTGGGCGGCGACGAATTCGGCATCTTGCTGGAAAACTGTTCGTTGGAGGTCGCTGAAAAAATTGCCGAGAGCCTGCGCCAGACGGTGCAAAACCTGCATTTCGTCTGGAAAGGCCGGCCATTCGTGACCACTGTGAGCATCGGGTTGGTGCACGTCGCGCAGAGTCCGACCACGCTGGAAGCCTCGCTACGTACCGCGGACATGGCCTGTTATATGGCCAAGGAAAAGGGGCGTAACCGGGTTCAGGTCTATCATCCGGACGATTCTGAACTGTCCCTGCGCTTCGGCGAAATGGCCTGGGTGCAGCGCCTGCACATGGCATTGGAAGAGGACCGCTTCTGTCTCTATGCCCAGGAGATCGCGCCCCTGGGTCACATTGACAAGGACGGCGGGCATATAGAGATTTTGCTGCGTTTGCATGACGAAGCGGGGCGCATGATTCTGCCCGACAGTTTCATTCCTGCCGCTGAGCGTTATGGCCTGATGAGTTCGCTTGATCGCTGGGTCGTGCAGAACGTGTTCAAAATCATTGCCCAATGCCAGGCCGAGCAGCGCCCGGGGCCGTTGGCCATGTGTGCGATTAATCTGTCAGGCACGACGATTGGAGACGAGGCGTTTCTCGACTTCCTGCGGGAACAGTTCGTTACTTATTCGATTCCGCCTGAAATGATTTGTTTTGAAATTACTGAAACCAGCGCCATTTCAAATCTTGGCAGCGCAATCAGATTCATCAATGAACTCAAAGGCTTGGGTTGCCATTTTTCTCTGGATGACTTTTGCGCCGGAATGTCCTCATTCGCGTATCTGAAACATTTGCCTGTAGACTTCCTGAAGATCGACGGGAGTTTCGTAAAGGATATGCTGGACGACCCGATTAACCGAGCCATGGTCGAAGTGATCAATCACATCGGCCATGTCATGGGTAAGCGCACGATAGCTGAGTTTGTCGAAACGCCCCAGATTGAGCAGGCCTTGCTTGAGATCGGGGTGGATTATGCTCAAGGGTATGTGATTGAACGCCCGCATCCGTTTACCTGCGACAGTTTACAGAGTCGTCCTGCCAGGCCTCAGCCTTTGCTGCTAAAGGCGCCTGGCACGTTCCGTTGAAATCTCTCGCCGATCCTGACAATCACAATCAAAAGGAGCTCGACAGTGATCGACACATTCAACAGAACCGGACCCCTCATGGAAGCTGCAAGTTATCCCGCTTGGGCCCAGCGCCTGATTCAGGATTGCAGCGAGAGCAAGCGCCGGGTTGTCGAACACGAACTGTATCAACGCATGCGAGATAACAAGCTCAGTGCGAAGACCATGCGTCAGTACCTGATCGGTGGCTGGCCGGTGGTCGAACAGTTCGCGTTGTATATGGCACAAAACCTCACCAAGACCCGTTTTGCCCGTCATCCTGGCGAGGACATGGCGCGCCGCTGGCTGATGCGCAACATTCGCGTGGAATTGAACCATGCCGATTATTGGGTGCACTGGAGCCGCGCTCATGGAGTCAGCCTGGAAGATCTGCAGGCGCAACAGGTTGCACCTGAGCTTCACGCCCTGAGCCATTGGTGCTGGCATACAAGCTCAGCGGATTCGCTGATTGTCGGCATTGCTGCCACCAACTACGCCATTGAAGGGGCGACCGGCGAATGGTCGGCGGTGGTCTGTTCCAATGGCATCTACGCCGCATCGTTTGCCGAGGAAGATCGCAAACGCGCGATGAAGTGGCTGAAGATGCATGCCCAGTATGACGATGCCCATCCATGGGAAGCCCTGGAAATCATCTGCACATTGGCAGGCATGAACCCCAGCAAATCCTTGCAGGTGGAATTACGCCAGGCGGTGTGCAAGAGCTACGACTACATGTACCTGTTTCTTGAGCGCTGCATGCAGTTGGAGCACGCGGAAAAAGCGTTGGTGGTCCGTGAGCGTCCGGAACTGGCCGAAAGCTGATCCGATCGCTTGAAACAACCGTGGGGGCGAGCCTGCTCGCGATGGCGGACTGTCAAACAACATCATTGTTGAATCTCAGATCGCTCTCTCGAGCAGGCTCGCTCCCGCAATGATTAAAGCGTAGGCCAAAGGCTCAGCCTGCCATCGTCAGCCGATTGCGTCCTTCGCGCTTGGCCACATACATCGCGCTGTCGGCACGTCGCAACAAGCTGTCGGCAGATTCACCTGGTAACAAGGTCGAGCAACCAAGGCTGACGGTCAGTTCGATCGGATGTCCATCGACCTGGTAATCCTCAGCTTGCGTTGCAAACCTCAATCGCTCACCAACCATCGCCGCGGCTTCGCGGGTGGTGTTTGACAGCAGAATCAAGAACTCTTCGCCACCATAGCGGAACACCATGTCTACGTTACGCAGTTGGTTCTTGATTGAAGCGGCAACTGCCTTGAGCACTTCATCACCGGCACTGTGCCCGTAGGTGTCGTTGACTCGCTTGAAATGGTCGATGTCCAGCATCAGCAGCGATAACGGTTGCAGGTGGCGCCGGGAAAGCTCGATCTCCCGTTGCAGGGTCTGATCCATGGCGATGCGGTTGCCAGTGTCTGTCAGCGGGTCGCGCAATGCGCTTTGGGTGGCGGCACGATAAAGAAGTGCATTGCGCATCGGGAAGAGCAGCGCGGCCAGCAGCGATTCCAGATGGGCCTGTTCCGGTTCGCTGAATCGCTGATTGCGACGAAAAACCAGCTCACCCAGGTGTTCGCCTTCGTGGCTGAGGCAATAGCTGATGGAGTGATGGCCCCTATGGCCGAAATCCAGGCGCAAGTCGCTGCTTTTGTGTTGATAGCTCAAGGCGTCCAGCGGCACGATGCGCTGAACTTCGCGAAAGAAAATTCCGAGAATGCGTTGTGGCTCAAGACTGGTTTGCAGCTGCACGTTCAGTTGCTGGCGCAATTGCGCGAGGTTGACCGGCCTCTCCAGAAAGGGAGGCTGTTGACCAAAGCCCAGGCGTTGCAATTTGGCGCTATCAAAGTCAATTGCGTTGGTCTGGGAAGGTGGTTTCATAAGGCGTGCGCCCCCTAAGCAGCAAGACTGTCTTACAAGCTGGGTGAGAGCGGCTTTGAGCTGCGCGTCGTACTGGTCCGTCAGTCCCGTAGGACATTTCTTACAAGTCTAATCCGCTTTGCTGAAGATGAGTAACTCATCACCTCAAGCACTGCCCATCTGCTTTCACGTTGCCTGTTGAGCAAACTTAGAGCGAAAGTCGTGCCATTCGGTTCCAGTGAATAAAATTTGAATTAAATCAATTAGATACATGAAGTTGGCAGTGCCACTTCAGTCAGGCGTGGCATTTCTTTGACAGTAAAAGCCCCGTTTCAGGGGATTTCTCCCCCCGCGACGAAAATTCGCCGCAAGGGGGAAGCGACACACGGCACTTACTGAGCGTTAAAAGCCTGGCCGTTGACGCCGGTACTGTCTGGGCCCATCAGGTACAGGTAGACCGGCATGATCTCTTCGGGCGTCGGATTATTCAGCGGGTTTTCCCCAGGGTAAGCCTGGGCGCGCATGCTGGTTCGGGTTGCGCCGGGGTTGATGCTGTTGGAGCGCACTGGCGCCACGGTGTCGACTTCGTCGGCCAGGGTTTGCATCAGGCCTTCGGTGGCGAATTTCGAAACGCCGTAAGCGCCCCAATACGCCCGACCTTTTCGCCCGACACTGCTGGAGGTGAATACTACCGAGGCATCCCGGGACAGCTTGAGCAGCGGCAACAGTGTACTGGTGAGCATGAACATGGCGTTGACGTTGACTTGCATGACACGCATGAAGTTTTCGCCGGAGAGCTGTTCGATTGGCGTGCGCGGGCCGATGATCGACGCGTTGTGAAGCAAGCCGTCGAGATGGCCGAACTCGGTTTCGATCATCGCGGCCAGTTCATCGTACTGATGGGGCAGGGCGGTTTCGAGGTTGAACGGGATCACGGCAGGTTGTGGATGCCCGGCAGCTTCGATTTCGTCGTAGACCTGGGTCAGGTTGGCTTCGGTCTTGCCCAGCAACAGAACGGTAGCACCGTGCGCGGCGTAAGTTTTCGCAGCAGCAGCGCCGATGCCGCGACCGGCGCCAGTCACCAGAATGACCCGGTCCTTGAGCAGCTCGGGGCGGGCGGAATAATCAAACATAAAAACCTCAATCCATAAAAAGCTGGGAAAGATCGCAGCCCGCAGCAGCTCCTACGTGGGCGATCGGTGTAGGAGCTGCCGCAGGCTGCGATCTTTTGACGTTGATCAGCAGCTACAGAGGGCGCTATCGAGCACCTTGCGCAACTCCAGCGGATGATCGACCACCACGTCCGCCCCCCAATGCCGCGGATTATCGTCCGGGTGGATATAGCCGAACGTGACCGCAGCCGTCCTGGTGCCGGCATCGCGCCCGGATTCGATATCGCGCAGATCGTCGCCCACAAACAACACGCTGGCCGGATCGAGGTCGAGCATCTTGCAGGCAAGGATCAGCGGCTCTGGGTCCGGTTTGCTGTTCTTCACATGATCCGGGCAGATCAGCAGCGCCGAGCGCTCGGCCAGCCCTAGTTGTTGCATGATCGGTTCAGCGAAGCGCAGTGGCTTGTTGGTGACCACGCCCCAGATCAGGTTGGCTTTCTCGATATCCGCCAGCAGTTCGCCCATGCCGTCGAATAACTTGCTGTGAACGGCGCAACCCACGAGATAACGTTCCAGGAACTCCAGGCGCAACTCTTCGAACCCTGGAGATTCCGGGTCCATGGCGAAGGTCACTGCGACCATCGCCTTGGCGCCGCCGGAGATCTCGTCACGGATGTGTTTATCGTTGATGGGTGGCAAGCCACGGTCGGCACGCATGGCCTGACAAATCGCGATGAAGTCCGGCGCGGTGTCGAGCAGGGTGCCGTCCATGTCGAAAAGAACTGCTCTGATTGGCATTGGCTTACTCCTCGCGCAGGGTCTGGATCATGTAGTTGACGTCCACGTCGGCCGCCAGTTTGTAATGCTTGGTGAGAGGGTTGTACGTCAGACCGATGATGTCCTTGACGGTCAGGCCAGCCATGCGACTCCAGGCGCCGAGTTCGGAAGGGCGGATAAATTTCTTGAAGTCGTGAGTGCCGCGCGGCAACAGCTTCATGATGTACTCGGCACCGACGATGGCGAACAGATAAGCCTTCGGGTTGCGGTTGATGGTGGAGAGGAACACCTGGCCACCGGGCTTGACCATGCGAAAGCAGGCGCGGATCACCGAGGATGGGTCTGGAACGTGCTCGAGCATTTCCAGGCAGGTGACTACGTCGAACTGTTCGGGCATCTCCTCGGCCAGGGCTTCGGCGGTGATCTGCCGGTACTCGACGCTCACGCCGGACTCCAGTTGATGCAGTTGTGCGACTGCCAGCGGCGCTTCGCCCATGTCGATGCCCGTCACCGTTGCGCCTCGCTGCGCCATGGCTTCACTGAGAATGCCGCCGCCGCAACCAACGTCGAGGACCTTCTTGCCGGCCAGGTTGACGCGCTCGTCAATCCAGTTGACCCGCAGCGGGTTGATGTCGTGCAGCGGTTTGAATTCGCTTTCGCGGTCCCACCAGCGATGGGCCAGGGCCTCGAATTTGGCGATTTCGGCGTAGTCGACGTTGCTCATGGTTTAAGTCCTCGAAAAACTTGAAAAATTCTGTTGCCCCGGCGTTCGGTCCGGGGGGCTTACGATTCGGTGCGGCCGCTGATGCGCTGGCCCCAGGCCTTGGCGGTAGCGCTGAGTTGCTCTTCATCCATGCGTGTCAGGCGATGGTCGTCGAGCAGTTGTTTGCCTGCGACCCAAAGGTGTTTTACGCAGTTCCGGCCGGTGGCATATATAAGCTGCGACACCGGGTCGTACACCGGTTGCTGGGCCAGGCCGGAAAGATCGAATGCCACGATGTCCGCGGCCTTGCCGATTTCCAGCGAGCCGACCTCGGCCTCGATCCCCAGCGCCCGGGCGCCATTGAGTGTGGCCATGCGCAGGGCGCGATGGGCGTCAAGTGCGGTGGCGGAACCGGCGACGGCCTTGGCCAGCAGGGCGGCGGTGCGGGTTTCGCCCAGCAGGTCGAGGTCATTGTTGCTGGCCGCGCCATCGGTGCCGATTGCGACATTGACCCCGGCCTGCCACAGACGCTCGACCGGGCAGAAACCGCTGGCCAGCTTCAGGTTCGACTCCGGGCAATGAATCACATGGGTGTTGCTTTCTACCAGCAGTTGCAGGTCTTCATCGCTGATCTGGGTCATGTGAACGGCCTGGAAGCGCGGCCCCAGCATGCCCAGTCGCGCCAATCGGGCCAGCGGGCGTTCACCGCGCTGTTCGACCGATTGCTGCACTTCGAACGCGGTCTCGTGCACGTGCATGTGGATCGAGGCGTCCAGCTCCTCGGCGATCACGCGGATTTTTTCCAGGTTTTCATCGCCCACGGTGTAGGGCGCATGGGGGCCGAACGTGATCTTGATGCGTTCGTGGTGCTTGAGGTCGCCGAACAGTTCGACACCCTGACGAATGGCGTCGTCCGCGGTGCTGGCGCCGGGGATCGGGAAGTCGAGGATCGGAATGGCGATCTGCGCGCGGATACCGCTGTTGTGCACGCGTTCGCTGGCAACTTTCGGGAAAAAGTACATGTCGGAAAAACAGGTGATACCGCCCTTGAGCTGCTCGGCAATGGCCAGGTCTGTGCCATCGCGCACGAACCCCTCGTCGACCCATTTGGCTTCCGCAGGCCAGATGTGGTTTTCCAGCCAGGTCATTAGCGGCAGGTCATCGGCCAGCCCGCGGAGCAGGCTCATTGCTGCGTGCCCGTGGGCGTTGATCAGGCCGGGGCTGAGCAGCACGTCAGGCAATTCGCGAATTTCGGTTGCGTTAAGCTTAAGGGCAGCGGAACGTGGGCCGATAAATACGATGCGTCCGTCACGGATGCCCACGCCATGCTCTTTGAGGACAACACCAGCGGGTTCGACGGGTACCAGCCAGGTCGGCAGCAATAACAGGTCGAGCGCAGCGGCAGTGTTCGGCATCGAAGGTGGGTTCCAGTGCTTTTGTAAAGGATGGCGAAGTATACCCGAGCGTCTTGGCGGGGGGATCGCTATAATCGGCCGCTTTGTTACTGAGTACGGGGTGTGGGATGCGCGATCGACTGTTGGCTGCGGAAAAGGTTAAGGCCATCGATTGGCGTGACGGTGCCCTGTATCTGCTGGATCAGCGCATTTTGCCGTTCGAGGAAACCTGGATTGCCTACACCAGCGCGGCTGGCGTGGCTGAGGCCATTCGTTCGATGGTGGTGCGTGGTGCCCCGGCGATTGGCATCAGCGCAGCCTATGGCATTGTACTCGCGGCCCGGGAGCGGATTGCCGAGGGTGGCGACTGGTACGCGGCGCTGGAAGAGGATTTTGCGCTGCTGGCCGATTCCCGTCCCACGGCAGTCAACCTGTTCTGGGCACTGGGTCGCATGCACGACCGGCTTGATCGCTTGAAAGAAAATGCCGACCCGCTCGTGGCGCTGGAAGCTGAAGCCATCGCCATTCACGAAAGTGATCGCGAGGCCAATCTGACCATGGCGCAGTTGGGTGTGGACCTGATCCGCAAACATCAGGGCAACGCCCAGACCATCCTGACCCACTGCAATACCGGCGCGCTGGCAACCGGCGGCTTCGGTACCGCACTGGGCGTGATTCGCGGGGCATTCATCGAGGGCATGGTCGAGCGCGTTTATGCCGACGAAACCCGTCCATGGTTGCAAGGTTCGCGGTTGACTGCGTGGGAACTGGCCAACGAAGGCATTCCCGTGACCCTCAACGCCGACTCCGCTGCCGCCCACATCATGAAGACCAAGGGCATTACCTGGGTGATCGTCGGAGCCGACCGGATCACCGCCAATGGCGACGTGGCGAACAAGATTGGCACCTATCAACTGGCGGTCAACGCCATGCACCATGGCGTGCGCTTCATGGTCGTGGCGCCGAGTTCGACTATCGACATGCAACTGGCCAGCGGCGACGACATTCCGATCGAAGAGCGTGACGGTCGTGAACTTCTTGAGGTTGGCGGCAAGCGGGTCGGGGCGGATGTCGATGCCTTCAATCCCGTGTTTGACGTGACCCCGGCAGACCTGATTGATGCAATCGTCACTGAAAAAGGCATCGTTGAACGCCCAGACACCGCGAAAATGGCGCAGTTGATGTGCCGTAAGCGTCTGCATTAAAGGAATGTTGTGTCTGAAAGGCCCCATCGCTGGCTTGCCAGCGATGGGGCCTTGAAAGTCAATAAACATCCGCAAGCCAAGCCTCATATCTGCATTCAAAGAAGCTCTAAGCTTCTCTCGTCTCCTTCAAGCCTGTCACCGGTCAACTAACTACTCTCCATGCGCGTCTGGGGGATAGGTGCGTGGCGGCTCTTGTGATAACATCCGGCGGTTTCCAGGGTTGCCCGAAGTGGCGACCCGTACTGCGCAGATCCATGGCATAACTCGTTGATTTGTCGTAAGTCGGTGCATGGCACTCAGCCTGTATCGGCGAGCTTCGTTGGTCCCATATGGATGTGACGAAGTTTCACCAGAAAAAGGAATCAGGCTTCTCATGGGCGAACTGGCCAAAGAAATCCTCCCGGTCAATATCGAAGACGAGCTGAAGCAGTCCTACCTCGACTACGCGATGAGCGTAATTGTCGGGCGGGCACTGCCGGATGCGCGCGATGGCTTGAAGCCCGTGCACCGGCGTGTGCTGTTCGCGATGAGCGAGTTGGGCAACGACTTCAACAAGCCGTACAAGAAATCTGCCCGTGTTGTCGGTGACGTGATCGGTAAGTATCACCCGCACGGTGATACCGCGGTGTACGACACCATCGTTCGGATGGCGCAGCCATTCTCCCTGCGCTACCTGCTGGTAGACGGCCAGGGCAACTTCGGTTCGGTGGACGGCGACAACGCTGCTGCCATGCGATACACCGAAGTGCGCATGACCAAGCTGGCGCACGAGCTGCTGGCCGACCTGCATAAAGAAACCGTGGACTGGGTGCCGAACTACGACGGCACCGAAATGATCCCTGCGGTCATGCCGACCCGTATTCCCAACCTGCTGGTCAACGGCTCCAGCGGTATCGCCGTGGGCATGGCGACCAACATTCCGCCGCACAACCTCGGTGAAGTCATCGACGGTTGCCTGGCGCTCATCGACAATCCCGAGCTGACTGTCGACGAGCTGATGCAATACATCCCCGGTCCGGACTTCCCGACCGCCGCGATCATCAACGGTCGCGCCGGCATCATCGAAGCCTACCGCACCGGTCGCGGCCGCATTTACATGCGCGCTCGCTCGATGATCGAAGACATCGACAAGGTCGGTGGCCGTCAGCAGATCGTCATCACCGAACTCCCGTACCAGCTGAACAAGGCGCGTCTGATCGAGAAGATCGCCGAGCTGGTCAAAGAGAAGAAGCTCGAAGGCATCACCGAATTGCGCGACGAGTCCGACAAGGACGGTATGCGCGTCGTGATCGAACTGCGTCGCGGTGAAGTGCCTGAGGTGATCCTCAACAACCTCTACGCCCAGACCCAACTGCAAGCGGTGTTCGGTATCAACATCGTCGCGCTGATCGACGGCCGTCCGCGGATCCTGAACCTCAAGGACCTGCTGGAAGCTTTCGTTCGTCACCGTCGCGAAGTGGTTACCCGCCGTACCGTGTTCGAACTGCGCAAAGCGCGTGAACGTGGTCACATTCTGGAAGGTCAAGCGGTTGCCCTGTCGAACATCGACCCGGTCATCGCCCTGATCAAGGCCTCGCCAACGCCGTCGGAAGCCAAGGAAGCGCTGATCAGCACCCCTTGGGAATCCTCGGCCGTGGTGGCGATGGTTGAACGCGCCGGTGCCGATTCGTGCCGTCCGGAAAACCTCGATCCGCAATACGGTCTGCGCGAAGGCAAGTACTTCCTGTCGCCAGAGCAGGCACAAGCCATTCTGGAACTGCGTCTGCACCGTCTGACCGGTCTGGAACACGAGAAACTGCTGGCCGAGTATCAAGAGATCCTCAACCAGATCGGCGAGCTGATCCGCATCCTCAACAGCGCCACGCGCCTGATGGAAGTGATCCGCGAAGAGCTGGAAGTGATCCGCGCCGAATACGGCGATGTGCGTCGCACCGAGATCCTCGATGCCCGTCTCGATCTGACCCTGGGTGACATGATCCCGGAAGAAGAGCGCGTCGTGACCATTTCCCACGGTGGCTACGCCAAGACCCAGCCCTTGGCTGCGTACCAGGCCCAGCGTCGTGGCGGTAAAGGCAAGTCGGCGACCGGCGTCAAGGATGAGGACTACATCGCTCACCTGCTGGTTGCGAACAGCCACACCACGCTGCTGCTGTTCTCCAGCAAGGGCAAGGTGTACTGGCTGAAAACCTACGAAATCCCTGAAGCGTCCCGTGCTGCCCGTGGTCGTCCGCTGGTCAACCTGCTGCCGCTGGATGATGGTGAATACATCACCACCATGCTGCCGGTCGAGGAATACACCGAAGGTCACTACATCTTCATGGCCACCGCTAACGGCACCGTGAAGAAGACCCCGCTGGAATCCTTCAGTCGTCAGCGCAGCGTTGGCCTTATCGCGCTGGAACTGGATGAAGGCGACGTGCTGATTTCCGCGGCCATCACCGATGGCGAGCGCGAAGTCATGCTGTTCTCCGACGGCGGCAAGGTGACTCGCTTCAAGGAATCCGATGTTCGCGCCATGGGCCGTACCGCCCGCGGTGTGCGCGGTATGCGTCTGCCGGAAGGCCAGAAGCTGATTTCCATGCTGATCCCGGAAGAGGGCAGCCAGATCCTCACTGCTTCGGCGCGTGGCTTCGGCAAGCGCACGGCGATCACCGAGTTCCCTGAGTACAAACGTGGCGGTCAGGGCGTTATCGCCATGGTCAGCAACGAGCGTAACGGCCGTCTGGTCGGTGCGGTCCAGGTGCTCGATGGCGAGGAAATCATGCTGATTTCCGACCAGGGCACCCTGGTGCGCACCCGTGTCGACGAAGTCTCCAGCCTGGGTCGTAATACCCAGGGCGTGACCCTGATCAAACTGGCCAGCGACGAAACGCTGGTCGGTCTGGAGCGGGTTCAGGAGCCGTCGGAAGTCGAGGGTGAAGAGCTGGAAGGTGAAGAGGGTGAAGGGTTTGTCGGTGAAGTCGTGATCGACGACGTTGCCGAAGACCAGCAACTCGACGCTGCCGCTGACGAAGAACCGCAAGAGTAAGCGGGTAAAAAGGGGGGGCGGATGAAAATTCGCCCCCTTGTTGTTTGTCCCTTTGGAATATTGATGACCCTGTAGGAGCGAGCATGCTCGCGATGGACGTTAACGATGGCGCGGGTTTACTGATTAAGCGCGACGCCCTCAAGTACATCGCGAGCATGCTCGCTCCTACAGTTGATCGTTCCGCGCCATGCGAAAAGCGATCACCCCGTATTATTGCGTGATACCACCAAATCAGAGCGAGATTGGATGTGAGCAAGAGAGCCTATAACTTCTGTGCCGGTCCTGCGGCGCTTCCCGAAGCTGTTCTGAAGCGCGCCCAGGGTGAGCTTTTGGACTGGCACGGCAAGGGTCTGTCAGTCATGGAAATGAGCCATCGCAGTGATGAGTTCGTGTCCATAGCCACCAAGGCCGAGCAGGATCTGCGTGATCTGCTGAATATCCCGTCGAACTATAAAGTGCTGTTCCTGCAAGGCGGCGCCAGCCAGCAGTTTGCTCAGATTCCTCTGAACCTGTTGCCGGAAAACGGCTCTGCCGACTATATCGATACCGGTATCTGGTCGCAGAAAGCCATCGAAGAAGCTTCGCGCTACGGCAATGTCAACGTGGCTGCGACCGCCAAGCCCTACGATTACTTTGCCATTCCAGGCCAAAACGAATGGAAGCTGTCGAAAGACGCAGCCTATGTCCATTACGCGCCGAACGAAACCATCGGCGGTCTTGAATTCCAATGGATTCCGGAAACCGGTGACGTCCCATTGGTGGCCGACATGTCTTCGGACATTCTGTCGCGCCCGGTGGATGTTTCGCGGTTCGGCATGATCTACGCCGGCGCCCAGAAAAACATCGGTCCGAGCGGCGTCGTGGTCAATATCGTTCGCGAAGACCTGCTGGGTCACGCCCGTTCCATTTGCCCGACCATGCTCAACTACAAGGTCGCGGCCGATAACGGCTCGATGTACAACACCCCGCCAACCCTGGCCTGGTACTTGTCCGGCCTGGTGTTTGAGTGGCTGAAAGAGCAGGGCGGTGTCGAAGCCATCGGCAAGCTCAATGAAGTGAAAAAGCGCACGCTCTACGATTTCATCGATGCCAGCGGCCTTTACAGCAACCCGATCAACGAGCCGGACCGCTCGTGGATGAACGTGCCGTTCCGCCTGGCAGATGATCGTCTGGACAAGCCGTTCCTGGTGGGTGCCGACGAGCGTGGGCTGTTGAACCTCAAGGGGCACCGTTCGGTAGGCGGCATGCGCGCCTCCATCTATAACGCCGTGGACATCGTTGCGGTCAACGCACTGGTTTCGTACATGGCAGAGTTCGAGAAGGAACATGGCTAATGTCTGAGCAAGAACTCAAGGCACTGCGCGTTCGCATTGATGCTCTGGACACCAAGGTCCTGGAGTTGATCAGCGAGCGCGCACGCTGCGCCCAGGAAGTTGCGCGAGTAAAGATGGCCTCGCTGGCCGAAGGCGAAGTGCCGGTGTTCTATCGTCCTGAGCGTGAAGCTCAGGTGCTCAAGCGAGTCATGGAGCGCAACCAGGGGCCGTTGGGCAACGAAGAGATGGCGCGGCTGTTCCGCGAAATCATGTCTTCGTGCCTGGCGCTGGAGCAGCCGCTGAAAGTGGCTTACCTTGGTCCTGAAGGTACATTCACCCAGGCGGCGGCCATGAAACACTTCGGTCACGCCGTGATCAGCAAGCCGATGGCAGCCATTGACGAAGTGTTCCGCGAGGTGGCGGCCGGTGCGGTGAATTTTGGCGTGGTCCCGGTGGAAAACTCCACTGAAGGCGCGGTCAACCACACCCTCGACAGCTTCCTCGAGCACGACATGGTGATCTGCGGCGAAGTCGAGTTACGTATCCACCATCATCTGTTGGTCGGAGAAAACACCAAGACCGACAGCATCAGTCGCATCTACTCCCACGCCCAGTCCCTGGCCCAGTGCCGCAAGTGGCTGGACGCCCATTACCCGAATGTCGAGCGCGTGGCGGTGTCCAGCAACGCCGAAGCGGCCAAGCGGGTCAAGGGTGAGTGGAACTCGGCGGCAATTGCCGGTGACATGGCGGCGGGCTTGTACGGCCTGACCCGATTGGCCGAGAAAATCGAGGATCGCCCGGACAACTCCACGCGCTTCCTCATGATCGGTAATCAGGAAGTGCCTCCGACTGGCGACGACAAGACGTCCATCATCGTTTCGATGAGCAACAAGCCGGGTGCGCTTCACGAGTTGCTGGTGCCGTTTCACGACAACGGCATCGACCTGACCCGGATCGAGACGCGTCCTTCGCGCAGCGGTAAATGGACCTACGTGTTCTTCATCGACTTCGTCGGCCACCATCGTGACCCGTTGGTCAAAGGTGTGCTGGAAAAGATCAGTCAGGAAGCAGTGGCACTCAAAGTGCTGGGTTCCTACCCGAAAGCAGTTCTTTAAAGGGCGATAGCAATGAGTGGCAATTTCCTCGCTCTGGCACAGCCGGGCGTGCAACAACTTTCCCCTTACGTTCCCGGCAAGCCCGTGGACGAACTGGCGCGTGAGCTGGATCTCGATCCGGCCAGCATCGTCAAACTGGCAAGCAACGAAAATCCGCTAGGCGCCAGCCCCAAGGCATTGGCGGCTATTAGCAATGCACTGGCTGAGCTGACCCGTTATCCGGACGGCAACGGTTTTGCGCTCAAGAGCCTGTTGGCCGAGCAATGCCGAGTCGAGCTGAGCCAGGTGACCCTGGGTAACGGCTCCAACGACATTCTGGAATTGGTTGCGCGCGCCTACCTGGCGCCGGGCCTGAATGCCGTTTTCAGTGAGCATGCGTTTGCGGTTTATCCAATCGCGACTCAAGCCGTCGGCGCACAGGCCAAAGTGGTTCCGGCCAAGGATTGGGGGCACGACCTGCCAGCAATGCTGGCGGCCATCGATGCCAATACCCGCGTGGTCTTCATCGCCAACCCGAACAATCCGACCGGGACCTGGTTCGGCGCCGAAGCGCTGGACGAATTCCTGCAGGATGTTCCGGAGCATGTGCTGGTTGTATTGGACGAGGCCTACATTGAATACGCCGAAGGCAGCGACCTGCCGGACGGTCTGGACTTCCTGGCGGCTTATCCGAACCTGCTGGTTTCCCGCACCTTCTCCAAGGCTTATGGCCTGGCGGCCTTGCGTGTGGGTTATGGCTTGTCGACGCCTGTGGTCGCCGATGTGCTGAACCGCGTGCGCCAGCCGTTCAACGTCAACAGCCTGGCCTTGGCCGCTGCCTGTGCGGCGTTGAAGGATGAAGAGTATCTGGCGCAAAGCCGTCACTTGAACGAGTCCGGCATGCAGCAACTGGAAGCTGGCTTCCGGGAGCTGGGGCTGAGCTGGATTGCGTCCAAAGGCAATTTCATTTGCGTCGATCTCGGTCAAGTCGCAGCCCCGGTGTTCCAAGGCTTGCTGCGCGAAGGCGTGATCGTGCGTCCGGTGGCCAACTACGGCATGCCGAACCACCTGCGCATCACCATTGGCCTGCCGGCAGAGAACAGTCGCTTCCTTGAGGCGCTGACCAAGGTTCTGGCTCGTGGTTGATGTCACTGCACTGCCGTCTGCTGAACCTGTGATCGGCCGCCTGGTAGTGGTCGGTCTGGGGTTGATCGGCGGTTCGTTTGCCAAAGGCTTGCGTGAAAGTGGCCTGTGCCGCGAAGTGGTTGGAGTCGATCTCGATCCGCAGTCGCGCAAGCTGGCGGTTGAGCTGGGTGTGGTGGATCGCTGTGAAGAAGATTTGGCGCTAGCTTGCCAAGGTGCTGACGTGATTCAGTTGGCGGTGCCAATTCTTGCCATGGAAAAAATGCTCGGCCGTTTGGCCGGCATGGATCTGGGGCAAGCGGTTTTGACTGACGTCGGCAGCGCCAAAGGCAACGTAGTACGTGCCGCGACTCAAGCATTTGGCGGCATGCCGTCGAATTTTGTTCCCGGGCATCCGATTGCCGGTTCCGAGCAAAGTGGCGTAGAGGCCTCCAACGCCGATCTGTTCCGTCGCCATAAAGTGATCCTGACTCCGCTGGCGCAAACCGATCCTGCAGCCCTGGCAGTAGTCGACCGTTTGTGGCGCGAGCTGGGTGCCGATGTCGAGCACATGCAGGTCGAGCGTCACGACGAAGTGTTGGCGGCAACCAGTCATCTGCCGCACTTGCTGGCATTCGGTTTGGTCGATTCACTGGCCAAGCGCAATGAAAATCTTGAGATCTTCCGTTACGCTGCGGGCGGTTTCCGCGATTTCACAAGAATCGCTGGAAGCGACCCGGTCATGTGGCACGACATCTTCCTCGCCAACCGCGAAGCTGTACTGCGCACACTCGATACATTTCGCAGCGACCTCGACGCCTTGCGCGACGCGGTCGATGCAGGGGATGGGCACCAATTGTTGGGCGTTTTCACTCGCGCCCGGGTTGCCCGCGAGCATTTCAGTAAAATCCTGGCCCGCAGGGCCTATGTGGACGCTATGAATTCCAACGATCTGATTTTCCTGGCTCAACCTGGTGGCCGCCTGTCCGGTCGGATTCGCGTACCAGGTGACAAATCGATTTCCCACCGTTCGATCATGCTCGGCTCCCTGGCCGAAGGCGTCACTGAAGTCGAAGGCTTCCTCGAGGGCGAAGATGCCCTGGCGACCTTGCAGGCGTTCCGTGACATGGGCGTCGTGATCGAAGGTCCGCACCACGGTCGCGTGACCATTCACGGTGTCGGCCTGCATGGCCTGAAGCCTGCGCCGGGCCCGATCTATCTGGGTAACTCCGGTACTTCGATGCGTCTGCTGTCCGGCCTGCTGGCTGCGCAGAACTTCGACAGCACCCTGACCGGCGACGCCTCGCTGTCCAAGCGCCCAATGAATCGCGTGGCCAATCCACTGCGTGAAATGGGTGCCGTGATCGAAACCGCCGCCGAAGGGCGTCCGCCGATGACCATTCGAGGGGGGCACAAGCTCAAGGGTTTGACCTACACCATGCCGATGGCCAGCGCCCAGGTTAAATCCTGCCTGCTGTTGGCCGGTCTGTATGCCGAAGGCACGACCACCGTGACCGAGCCTGCGCCGACCCGCGACCACACCGAACGCATGCTGCGTGGCTTCGGCTACCCGGTCAGCGTCGACGGCGCCACCGCATCGGTTGAGTCCGGCAACAAACTGACGGCCACTCATATCGAAGTGCCGGGCGACATCTCGTCTTCGGCCTTCTTCCTGGTGGCTGCATCCATCGCCGAAGGTTCGGAGCTGGTGCTGGAACACGTTGGCATCAACCCGACCCGTACCGGTGTCATCGACATCCTGCGACTGATGGGTGCCGACATTACTCTGGAAAACCAGCGTGAAGTCGGTGGCGAACCGGTCGCAGACCTGCGTGTACGTGCAGCTAAACTTAAAGGTATCGAAATTCCCGAAGAGCTGGTGCCATTGGCAATCGACGAGTTCCCGGTACTGTTCGTAGCAGCAGCCTGCGCGGAAGGGCGTACCGTACTGACTGGCGCAGAAGAGCTGCGGGTCAAGGAGTCGGACCGTATCCAGGTCATGGCTGACGGCCTGCTGGCGCTGGGCGTCAAGTGCGAGCCAACCCCGGACGGTATCATCATTGATGGTGGCTCGATCGGCGGCGGCGAAGTACATGGTCACGGCGACCACCGGATTGCGATGGCCTTCAGCGTTGCTTCACTGCGCGCGACCGCGCCCATCCGCATCCATGATTGCGCCAACGTCGCGACGTCGTTCCCCAACTTCCTCGCGCTGTGCGCGCAGGTCGGCATCCGCGTTGCGCAAGAGGCACAGTCGTGATCAGCATTGCACCGGTCATCACCATCGATGGGCCAAGTGGCTCGGGTAAAGGCACGGTAGCCGGGATACTGGCCAGGCGTCTGGGCTGGAACCTGCTGGACTCCGGTGCGCTGTACCGACTGCTGGCGTTCGCTGCGCATAACCATGGCGTGGATCTGACCAACGAAGAATTGCTGAAGAAACTTGCCGCTCATCTGGATGTTCAGTTCATTGCAGCGACCGAAGGTCAGTTGCAGCGAATCATTCTGGAAGGTGATGAAGTCAGTGATGTCATCCGCACCGAAAGTGTCGGCTCCGGAGCCTCCCAGGTGGCTGCGCTGCCGGCTGTGCGTGAGGCGTTGCTGCAACGTCAGCGTGCTTTTCAGGAAGCGCCGGGCCTGGTGGCGGATGGTCGCGACATGGGAACGGTGGTTTTTCCTGGCGCGCCGCTGAAGATTTTCCTGACCGCCAGTGCCGAGGAGCGAGCGCGTCGTCGATATTTGCAGTTGAAGGGCAAAGTCGAGGGTGTTAGTCTGTCGAGTCTGCTAGATGAGATACGTGCGCGCGATGAGCGTGACACCCAGCGAGCGGTAGCCCCGCTCAAACCGGCGGCTGACGCCATACAGCTGGATTCCACGGAATTATCCATCGAGCAGGTGCTGGAACGCATCATGAGCGAGATCGCCATTCGCGATATCGCCGGGTGACCAAGAGGGCCGCAGGGGACCAGTCATAGTCCTGCGGTGGCTTCTTTTAAATGAAACTAACCCACACCGTCTGGGGTGTGGAGATGGGCGTATTCTTCGCCCTCATCAACAGGAATTAAAATGAGCGAAAGCTTTGCGGAACTCTTTGAAGAAAGCCTAAAAACCCTGAACCTTCAGGCAGGCTCCATCATCACCGGTGTTATCGTTGATATCGATTACCAAGCTCGCTGGGTAACCGTTCACGCTGGCCTGAAGTCTGAAGCACTCATCCCGCTTGAGCAGTTCTACAACGACGCTGGCGAACTGAACATCAACGTCGGTGACGAAGTTCACGTTGCTCTGGACTCGGTTGAAGACGGCTTTGGTGAAACCAAGCTGTCCCGTGAAAAAGCCAAGCGCGCTGAATGCTGGATTGTTCTGGAAGCAGCCTTCGCAGCCGAAGAAGTGGTCAAGGGCGTTATCAACGGTAAGGTTAAAGGCGGCTTCACTGTCGACGTTAACGGCATCCGTGCGTTCCTGCCAGGTTCTCTGGTTGACGTCCGTCCAGTGCGCGACACCACGCACCTGGAAGGCAAAGAGCTGGAATTCAAGGTCATCAAGCTGGACCAGAAGCGCAACAACGTTGTCGTTTCCCGTCGCAGCGTCCTGGAAGCCGAGAACTCCGCCGAGCGCGAAGCTCTGCTGGAATCCCTGCAGGAAGGCCAACAAGTCAAAGGTATCGTCAAGAACCTCACCGATTACGGCGCATTCGTCGATCTGGGTGGCGTCGATGGCCTGCTGCACATTACCGACATGGCTTGGAAGCGCATCAAGCATCCTTCCGAAATCGTCAACGTTGGCGACGAGATCGATGTCAAGGTTCTGAAGTACGATCGCGAGCGCAATCGTGTTTCCCTGGGCCTGAAGCAGCTGGGCGAAGATCCATGGGTTGCTATCAAAGCCCGTTACCCAGAAAGCACTCGCGTTACCGCTCGTGTAACCAACCTGACCGACTACGGCTGCTTCGCTGAGCTGGAAGAAGGCGTTGAAGGTCTGGTACACGTTTCCGAAATGGACTGGACCAACAAGAACATCCACCCTTCGAAAGTCGTACAAGTCGGCGACGAAGTGGAAGTTATGGTTCTGGACATCGACGAAGAGCGTCGTCGTATCTCCCTGGGCATCAAGCAGTGCAAATCTAACCCATGGGAAGATTTCTCTGGCCAGTTCAACAAGGGCGATAAAATCTCCGGCACCATCAAGTCGATCACCGATTTCGGTATCTTCATTGGTCTGGACGGCGGCATCGACGGTCTGGTTCACCTGTCCGACATCTCCTGGAACGAAGTGGGCGAAGAAGCCGTACGCCGTTTCAAGAAGGGCGACGAGCTGGACACCGTTATCCTGTCGGTTGACCCAGAGCGCGAGCGCATCTCCCTGGGTATCAAGCAACTGGAAAGCGATCCGTTCTCCGAGTACGTTCAAGAGAACGACAAAGGCGCCATCGTTAAAGGCATCGTGAAGGAAGTTGACGCTAAAGGCGCCATCATCACTCTGGCCGACGATATCGAAGCGACTCTGAAAGCCTCCGAAATCAGCCGTGACCGCGTTGAAGACGCGCGCAACGTTCTGAAGGAAGGCGAAGAAGTAGAAGCCAAGATCATCAGCGTTGATCGCAAGAGCCGCGTAATCCAGCTCTCGATCAAGTCGAAAGACGTTGAAGACGAGAAAGAAGCTATCCAGAGCCTGCGCGACAAGCCAGTAGCTACGGATGCTCCAGTAGCCACCACTCTGGGTGACCTGCTGCGTGCTGCACAAGCGGAAAAACAGAACTAAGTTCTGACTTTCTGTAAAAAAGGGCGACTTTGGTCGCCCTTTTTTGTGCCTGGAATTTGGTCGGTATTGAAGGAGCAAGAGCAGTGCCCGCTTGAAACAAATCAAGGTGAAAGGTGTCCGATTCTTTAATCGGATCAATCGGTTATTTTGCAGCTACTCTATGGATTACGGTTGGCGAGCTTTCCGTGAGGGTGCCAGGCATAAGGATGCGAATGAATAAGCTCATTGTCGTGATTGCGATACTGGCACTGGCGGGCTGTACTACGAATGTAAAAACTCATGCGGTGCATGGTGTCAGTGGAGTTGAGGTTGATTGTTCCGGGTTGGGTTCAGGCTGGGAGCGCTGTCAAAGGCGTGCGGCGAAAGAGTGTGAGGAAGCGGGTTACCGCGTTGTGGCCAGATCTGATGATGTCAAAGAGGGAGAGAGTTTTCCCCTCGGATTCAATCCTGCCGGCTTGCTGACGCGTAAAATGCTGGTAATTTGCCGATGAAAGTAGCTCGTCCTCTGGTCATTCACTGCTCCTGCACTGAGCCTTTTGGATTGGGAGCCAGATGATAAAACTCGGACTGTTCAAATTCTTTCGGGCGTGCTAAAACCTTTGAAGCGCTGATCTAGCTGCTTGAAAAAGAAGGGAAAAATATGACGAAGTCGGAGTTGATCGAACGAATTGTCACCCATCAAGGGCTGCTTTCATCCAAGGATGTGGAGCTGGCCATCAAGACCATGCTTGAGCAAATGTCACAATGTCTGGCCACTGGGGATCGGATTGAGATTCGGGGGTTTGGTAGTTTTTCCTTGCATTATCGTGCGCCACGGGTCGGGCGTAATCCGAAGACCGGTCAATCGGTCAGCCTGGATGGCAAGTTTGTTCCTCATTTCAAGCCGGGGAAGGAATTGCGGGATCGGGTGAATGAGGATGAGGAGGAGGGGCTTTGATAGTCACCGTAATTCGAGTGTCTGCAAATGCGTAACATCAGGCGTGTATTGATGACGTTGCTCGTCCTGCTGATAGCGTTGCTGATGCTTGTCTTCGCGCTGGAAAATCAGCAATCAGTATCCCTGTTGTTCCTCGGCTGGGCAGGACCTCAGCTTCCTGTATCGCTGTTGATCATCATTGCACTGCTAATCGGTATGCTGATCGGACCCGCGCTTGCATGGATTCTGGCGAGTACGTCGAGGGCTTCACGAAAGCGCTCTGCATGATCGCACGATGAACTGGACGGCGTAGAAAGCTTCAGTCACAGCTTGTCTGCGTACATTAGTAAAACCTTCATTAATCTGTAAAATGCTGCACTTGTCGGATAATGGTGCTCCCATATCGGGCAGGCTGACTCGGCCAAAGGTCTCTATGTTTCAGTAGGCTTTTGTTTTCATGGATTAGACAGAGCTCTGTTGGCGGCCCTGTCAAAGCTCAAGGTATGGTTTCTCGTGAAAATCCTAGTAACCGGCGGTGCCGGGTTTATCGGTTCGGCAGTCATTCGCCACATCATTACCAACACTGCTGACTATGTCGTTAACGTAGATAAGCTCACTTATGCGGGTAACCTTGAGTCTTTAGCTGAAGTCAGTCAAAACGCACGTTATGTATTCGAGCGTGCCGATATCTGCGATCGTGACGAAATTGACCGTATCCTGCGAGAACAGCAACCGGATGCCATCATGCACCTGGCCGCAGAGTCCCATGTTGACCGCTCGATTTCCGGGCCGGCTGAATTCATCCAGACCAACATCGTTGGTACTTATACACTGTTGGAAGCTGCTCGCCACTATTGGGCGACGCTGGATGATGCGCGTAAATCCACATTTCGCTTTCACCATATTTCGACCGATGAAGTTTACGGTGATCTTGACGGGCCGGAAGACCTCTTCACTGAAACAACCCCGTATCAGCCGAGTTCACCTTACTCGGCCAGCAAGGCTAGTTCCGATCACCTGGTTCGTGCCTGGAGCCGTACCTACGGCCTGCCAATTCTGATCACCAACTGCTCTAACAACTATGGCCCTTGTCACTTCCCCGAGAAATTGATCCCGTTGATCATACTCAACGCACTGGAAGGCAAACCATTACCGGTCTACGGGAAGGGTGATCAGGTCCGCGACTGGCTGTACGTCGAAGACCACGCACGAGCGCTTTACAAAGTAGTAACCGAAGGGGTGATCGGCGAAACGTACAACATCGGCGGCCACAACGAAAAGCAAAACATAGAAGTGGTGCAAACCCTCTGTGCGTTGCTTGACGAACTACGTCCCCACTCCGCTAGCTATCCTCATGCCAGCCTGATTACTTATGTTCAGGATCGCCCGGGTCACGACCAGCGCTACGCAATTGACGCCAGCAAAATTCAGCGTGAACTGGGGTGGACGCCAGAAGAAACCTTTGATTCAGGTATCCGTAAGACCGTAGATTGGTACCTGAAGAACACTGAATGGGTAGCCCACGTCAAGAACGGCAGTTATCAGCAATGGATTGATCAAAACTACGCAGATCGTTCGAGCAAGGGATGAAAATTCTTCTGTTAGGAAAAAACGGCCAGGTGGGCTGGGAGCTACAGCGCTCCCTTGCGCCGCTTGGTGAGTTGATTGCGTTAGACCGTAATAAAGTCGATGGTCTATGTGGTGATTTGTCCGATCTCGGTGCATTGCGCGCGACAATCCAGCAGGTTAAACCGGACATTATCGTGAACGCAGCGGCTTACACCGCGGTTGATAAAGCTGAATCCGAGACCGAGTTGGCTGACCTTGTCAACGGTCGGGCAAGCCAACTCCTGGCTGACGAGGCCGCTATTCTGGGGGCTTGGCTGATTCATTACTCTACTGACTATGTATTCAGTGGTCAGGGCGATACACCATGGCAGGAGACGGATGAAGTCTCCCCGGTAAATCACTACGGCACCAGCAAACTGGCTGGTGAACAGGCGATTATCGCGTCTGGCTGCAAGTATCTGATTTTCCGCACGAGCTGGGTCTATGGTGCACGTGGTAATAACTTCGCAAAGACTATGCTGCGACTGGCCAAGGATCGTGAAACCTTGAACGTAATAGCCGATCAGGTCGGAGCCCCGACGGGGGCTGACCTGATTGCTGACGTGACCGCATTGGCCATTCAGCAGATCCTGCAGCGTCCGGAGTTAGCGGGTTTGTATCACCTGACGGCCAGTGGCGAAGTATCCTGGCACGGTTATGCCAGCTATGTGATTGGGTTTGCCCAAGCCAACGGTGAGCCGCTTGCCGTCAGGGCGATCAACCCAATTGAAACAAGCGATTATCCAACACCTGCGCGACGACCTCTGAATTCGCGTTTGAATACGCAGAAGCTACGTGACAATTTTTCTCTACACTTGCTGGATTGGCAAACTGGTGTAACCCGAATGCTTAGGGAAGTTCTGAACAAATGATCAATACGACAAATCGCAAAGGCATTATCCTGGCAGGTGGCTCTGGTACGCGGTTGCACCCGTTGACTCTCGGTGTTTCGAAACAGATGCTGCCGATCTATGACAAGCCGATGATCTTCTATCCACTGTCAGTGCTGATGCTCGCGGGCATGCGCGAAATTCTGATCATCTCTACTCCTGAGGACCTGCCGTGCTTTCGCAAGTTGTTGGGTGATGGCAGTCAGTATGGGATTCAGCTCTCGTACGCCGAACAACCTAGCCCGGATGGCTTGGCCCAAGCCTTCATTATTGGCGAAGAGTTCATCGGTAAGGATCCATGCTGTCTTATCCTGGGCGATAATATTTTTTACGGCCAGCATTTCTCGGACAACTTGCGTTCTGCTAACAGTCAAACCCAAGGGGCGACAGTTTTCGGTTATCACGTTTCCGATCCTGAGCGCTTCGGAGTGGTCGAGTTTGACACTGCTGGTCGTGCTTTGAGTATCGAAGAAAAACCGCTCAAACCAAAATCCAGCTACGCGGTTACCGGTTTGTACTTCTACGACAACCAGGTCGTCGAAATAGCCAAAAATATCAAGCCGTCTGAGCGAGGTGAGTTGGAAATCACCGACGTAAACAGTGCTTATCTTGCACAAAAGACTCTCAATGTCGAAATGCTCGGCCGTGGCTTCGCATGGCTGGATACTGGTACTCACGACTCGCTGCTGGAAGCCAGTCACTTTGTGCATACCATTGAGAAACGTCAGGGGCTGAAAGTAGCCTGCCTTGAAGAAATTGCCTACACGAACTCCTGGATAACGGCTGAGCAGTTAGCTACTCAGGCAGAAAGCCTTAAAAAAACGGGATATGGACAGTACTTGAAAAAGATACTGGATGCAGATTTTCGTTGAGACATTAACCCGTCCAGAATTCAGATATTGAAAAATACCGGTTTTCTTAGAGGAGAGATAGTCGCAATTCGGCTGCTCACAACAAGAAACGGTATGACTTTAAAAGGCTGTGAAGATGCAGATCAATTCTACCGAGTCGCGCAACGAAGATGAGCTGGACTTCAAAGAGTTATTGGTTGGTTTGTGGAAGCAGAAACTTTGGATAATTGGTTTTGCTGTGTTAGGAGCAGCGGCTGCAGCCGCTTTTCTTTTTATCAATAAAACTACGTATGAAGCGAAAGCATTTGTGCTGCCACCTTCTCAAAGTAATATTGCAAACTTTAACTATGGGCGGACGCGTGAAACCGAGCTCGCACCTTTTTCTGTGAAGGAGATATACGGGATATTTTTGCAAAAATTAGATGGTGAGTCCCTTCATCGCGAATTTTTCAATAAATACTATTTGCCTTCATTGACGCCAGATGAACGAAAGGCTCCTCAGTCTTTACTCTATCAACAGTTTTTAAAAGTTCTTTTTGTTGTTCAAGAAGGAAAGGACTCTGATAATAGATTTTCAATTACTGCACTCAACAGTGACCCGGCAAAAGCTGCTGAGTGGGTCTCGACTTTTGTAGAGCGAGCGGGCGCACTGGCCAAAGAAGAAACAATAAAAAACGCCGAAAGCGAAGCCGATGTACGCGCTAGAAGCCTTGCTCAGCAGATTGCTGATATGCGGGAGAGCAGTCAACGTACGCGCTCAGACTCAATAACCAGACTTCAGGAGGCGTTGCTTGTCGCTGAAGCCATAGGCCTTGAAAGTCCTGCAATTATCAATTCAAAATCCTCGCGAGAAGTGGACATCGGAGCGATGGATGGGCCACTAATGTATATGCGTGGCAGTAAGGCGCTTAAAGCGGAAATCGAAAACTTGAAAACAAGACGGTACGATGATCCGTTTATCAATGATTTGCGATTGCTTCAGAGTAAATTAAATTTCTACAAGGGACTGGTTGTAGATCCAAATAGCGTTGCCGTATATACGCAGGATGGCTCGATTGAAGTGCCAGACAGTCCTATCAAAAAGAAAAGCATACTGGTTGTCGTATTTGGCCTTTTGGGCGGCATTCTGGGAGCTCTTGTTGCAATTGTTAGGCATTATCGACTTCAATCTAGAAGCGATCTTCAAAAAAGCACGGATTAAGGCGGTTTGCTGGTATTGAAATTTTTATGTCATGGCGCAGGGCTCTCAGTCCTCCCCAAGCGTAAAAAGATGTTTTTTGTGGACATGTGAGTCCTCTATTCAGGCGTAGCGCGCCAGAATACAGGGCTCACATGTCCACCCATAAACGGGCATAATAACCACGCTTACACCACCGGCGATGAGACTAGGAGCGGGTTTCAAAGCAGTATGCGGTCGAGATCTTGGGCATCCCATAGGGCCAGAGTCGGGTAGTAAAGGAAGAGCATGGCATGGGAGCATGTAACAGTTGGTATCTAATTCAGTGCAAGCCTCGGCAGGATGAGCGCGCGGAAGAGAACCTGGTGCGTCAGGGCTTCGTCGTTTCTCGACCTAAATTTGCTCGCCAGCAGAATGGATCAACCAGGCAGAAACCATTTTTTGAGTCATTGTTTCCTGGCTACCTTTTTATCTATCTGCCGGGAGAAACCAACTGGGCTCCTTTGCGTTCAACACGCGGAGTGCACAAGATCGTCGGATTTGGTGGGCAACCCCTTTCTGTCAGTGACGAACTCGTTAATGAGTTGAGCAACCGCGGAGATAGCTTGACCGAGAAAGAGATCAGCGCAGGAGACAAGGTCCGTGTTTTAGCCGGAGCGTTTTCTGATCTTGATGCAATTTTTCTCTGCTCAGACGGAATGGAGCGCGTCGTTTTGTTGATTAATTTTTTGAATCGAGAGCAAAAAATTCATTTGCCACGGTTCTGCGTGACCAAAAACTGAACGGTAGGGTGTGGTTCTACCCTCGACATTGCGAATGATTCGTTCTCAGGAAATGACGGAAAATCTTGAGGCGGTAGCGTGCTTTTTTATTCAGCGATGATTTTTTGCATTCATAGCTAAAATTCTTCGTATGAGCTGCTAGAGGATAGCAAAAAATGACTTTAATAAAATGGATAGAGTTTCAAATACTCGGAGACGAGCGGGGTAGCTTGGTTTCTATCGAACAAGGCGCGCTAATTCCGTTTGAGATAAAGCGAATTTACTATCTTTATCATACTGCTTCAGGTGTAAGCCGAGGGTTTCACGCGCATCGGAACCTCAAACAAGTTGCTATCTGCGTATCCGGGAAATGTCGTATGGTCTTGGATAATGGCATTCAAAGAGAAGATGTGTGGTTAGATTGCGCGACCAAAGGAATTCTTATCGAAAGCATGGTGTGGCGTGAGATGCACGATTTTACACCTGATTGTGTCTTGTTGGTCATCGCAAGTGAGCCGTATGATGAAAGTGATTACATCAGAAATTATCAAAATTTTTTGAATGTTCAGAGTTTGAAAGCTGATTAATGAACAAGACAGGCTGCCAATTATGGTGCTTAACGTTCATTGGCGTGATAAATACATGCAGAACTGGTTGAGTGAGACGATAGTCGTGGAGCCAGTTTTAGAAACTGAGTCCTCTTCTTAGCATAGAGCAGTTCTCGTGGTTCAATTTTCTCCTAAGAAAATTCATTATGAAAGCCTCACCTGCAACAACGAACTCGTTACTAAGTCATGCAATTGACAAAGAATCGTATGGCATTTTTGAGTGGCGAGGTCGAAGCCAGGAGGAGAAGGTTCAATCCAGTAAAGTCTAGACCTCTAATTTTTTCGCCTGTTTGACTATTTGCGTGTGGTTTAACTTTTAGACGTGAACATTTATTGGAAAAACAAACATGCCAGGCAGACGGTGAAGAGGCAATAACAGACCGAAAAGCTGTATATTCGCCGGAAGTTGAGGTTCTTTTGGTTGAGAATATTTGACGCCGTGATGTGATTTTTCGAGTTGTCGGAGTAGTCCTTGCTTCGGATTATTTCTTAATGATGGCAATGTTAAAGCTGACAATTAAAATCTAAATCTTTCATATTGAACCTGAGGCTCCCCATGGTTTCCTTTCTTAGCTTGGCAAATGTAAACGCTCAATACCGGGATGAGTTGATTTCTGCGATTACCGAAGTCGTTGATTCGGGCTGGTACATTCAAGGTAATAACGTAAAGCAATTTGAACAGGCATTCGCTCAGTATTGTGGGGCTCGGCATTGCATAGGTGTTGGTAATGGTCTTGATGCGTTGATTCTGACTCTTCGGGCGTGGAAAATTCTTGGGAAACTCAAAAGTGGCGACGAAGTCATTGTTCCAGCAAATACTTACATCGCAACAATTCTAGCGATAACAGAAAACAGTCTGGTTCCTGTGTTGGTCGAGCCCGATGGAAAAACCTTTAATATCAGTCCTGATGCCATTAAGTCTGCAATAACCACTAAAACCCGAGCAATCATCCCTGTCCATCTTTACGGGCAACTGGCAGACATGCCTGTGATTATGGGGATCGCTAAGCAGCATAATTTGCTGGTGCTTGAGGACTCCGCACAGGCCCACGGTGCTAGTCATAAAGACATCAAAGCGGGTAACTGGGGCGATGCATCTGGATTCAGTTTTTATCCAGGAAAAAATCTTGGCGCTCTAGGTGATGGAGGCGCAATTACTACTAATGATGATGAACTGGCGAATACTCTAAGGGCGTTAGCGAATTACGGTTCACACGAAAAGTATAGAAATGTTTATCAGGGAGTAAATAGCAGGCTTGATGAGATCCAAGCTGCGATATTAAATGTGAAGCTCAAGTATCTGGATGCGGACACTCAAAAAAGACGCGAGATTGCTCATGTTTATTACAACGAAATAAAAAATGATGCGATCGTATTACCTTCGATTCCATGCGGTCAGCCGGATGATTATCTGGGACATGTCTGGCATCTTTTTGTTTTACGTTGTAAAGAGCGAGTTGCTCTGCAGGCGCATCTTGCTGCCGCGGGCGTGCAGACGGTAATTCACTATCCGATTCCGCCGCACAAGCAACAGGCTTATCCTGATCTTAACAGACTGAGTTTCCCTGGAACTGAAGTAATTCACGACGAGGTCCTCAGCCTTCCAATTAGTCCTGTAATGACGATTGAGGAGGCTAGAGTTGTAGTCGATGCTTGTAACAGCTTTGCTCCGACAGGCCGATAAAGCATGACGCTTATAAAAACAAGCTTGCTCAACGGAATTGCCGTTGTCGTCAAGATGTTGACTCTGTTGGGTATCAATAAGATTTTAGCCATCTATGTAGGCCCTACCGGGTACGCAGCGATCGGACAATTTCAGAACGCAGTGCAGATGATCACTACATTCGCCAGTGGTGCGGTGAATACAGGGGTTGTGAAGTACACTGCAGAATACGCGGACGATGAGTCCGCACAACACAAAGTCTGGCAGACCGCTGGCGCGATCGCACTAGCGGGCACCTTGCCAGCGCAGCGATAGCGTTTTGGTGTCGCCTTGGCGAACTAGTTTCTCAATAATGATAGTTTTAGCGGGGGTTTCCCCTGGTTTGAGTGCAACGCTGGTGTTTTGGCTTTAAATACCTTGTTGTTGTCTATCTTAAATGGGAAAAAAGAAATCGCTAAATATGTTTTGTAATATAACGGCAGGTTTATTTTCTCTTGTCATTACCCACGGGTGTTGGTTTTCATGTTTGCTCTCTATAGCGCCCTGCTATACATGGCAGTCCTTCAATGGTTGTCTTTTGCTTCTACGTTATTTCTTTGCATTAAATGAGTTGTTCATTTTCGAGTATCGTGGTACGTCTCATTGAGTGAAACTTTGCGCTAAGATTTGGCCAAATATACTGCGATGGCATTGACAACCGCGCTCTCGGTTCCAATGAGTCACATACTGATCAGGAATTATCTTTCCGTTCAGTTTGGCCTTGAAGCCGCAGGATATTGGGAAGCGTTATGGAGGCTAAGTAGTGCATATTTGATGGTGGTTACCACGACTTTGGGAGTTTACTATCTGCCACGGTTGTCTGAGTTAAAGACGTATCACGAGATACGGCAAGAAATACTTCAAGGTTATAAAATAATCCTGCCAGTGGCTGCGCTATGCGGGTTATTGATTTATATGCTCAGGGACCTGATCATAATATTATTATTCACGCGTGATTTTGCCCCCATGCGTGAGTTGTTTGCGTGGCAGATGATCGGGGATACCCTGAAAATTGGTAGCTGGATCCTTGCATATATGATGCTAGGTAAGGCGATGTTTAAAGCTTTTATTGCTAGCGAAATTGTTTTCAGTCTAACTTTTTATCTGTTGACTGTATATTTAACCGGGTGGTTCGGATTTGTCGGTGTTTCTTGGGCGCACGCGATAAACTACGGATTTTACTTTATTGTGATGTATTTCATGGTGTTTCGACGATTGCACAAGATTATCTAAATCGCGTGTATGGAATTTATATAAAGTGGATGAAGTAATGTTATCGTTATCTGATTATTTCAAGTCAAAAATATTCTCTGAGGAAGATTTGAACAAAGCCTTGGAGTTGAGCCAGATCTATGGCTCAGTTTTTTGGGCTGCTGATATGGGGATAAACGATGCATCTGATATAGAAACGGAACTGGTCGAAAGAATTGGTAAATCGCTAGAATGTGTCGTTAAGTCAGCGATCCAGAGAAGGACACGGTTCATGTCATATCAGGGCACTTGTTATTTGATAGGCGGACATACTCGATTTAAAAAAAGACTTGCCTCGGAGTACGATAGCAAGCCAGAATCTTATTATAACCAGAGGCACATCAGCAGAAATGATGAGCAAGATTAAACCAGTTTTTTAACATTCAGTACGAGGTGGTTGCCGCTGGCAGGCCAATGGCGCAAACTCAAAAAATTGCTAAGTTGTTGACGGACTATCGCAATGTAGTGCTGCATGTCCCACCCCGACGATATTGTGAGTATCGTGGCTTGTGGTTTATTGCAGGCTTCGTGTAGTGCAAGCTTTTTCTCCTGTGCATAAATCATGCGGATCATGTTTTTTCGTTCGGTAGCTCAGTCGCTGATTATTATTTTGAAATCAGTAGTTATGGCGCCCGGCGGGATGTGAAGAAAAAAATAATAGGCAAGAAGAGCTTTTTAGGTATCCCTGTTGATAGGCCAGTGAATAGTTTAGTAACTCACTCACTGACTGATAAAGATAATTTAAAGTTTTTTAGCGCTGCTTCTGCATTGAAATATAAGCCTCGTGTAGGTTTAAGTATGTCTCCAGTCATTAGTATGATACTGGACGGATATTCAAATTCGACTTTTCATATCGTTGGTGCCAACTTATTTACGAATTACTGGTGGTGGGGGTTAAAACTAAAATACAGAAATCGATTTTCTGTTGTGCCTCATTTGCCTTTTGAGGAGTATAAGGCGCTACTGACTCAGGCAGATTTTTATGTTGATAGCTATCCAATTCCAGGTGGGACTGCTTTTGCCGAGCAACTCATCCAAGGTCGGCGGTGCATTGGGCTCGTAAGCCCTATTCAGGGGTATTCGCCAGCGGACATGCTAAAAAGTGAGTCGAAGGCTGACATTTTGAACGATATCAATGCCCCTCGGGATTATGCGGATGCCGCGTTGATGTGTGTGCAGATGAATGGTTACAGTGTTGTGAAGCAACGCTATTTGAATTGCATCTACAATGATACTATTTCAGTTTCTGATATGGAAAAGTATGTGCCTTGGACAGGGGATATTGATTTCATGAGGGAGGGGCGCAAGATAAAATCGCCGATCCCAATTGAAACAGTAATCGCATTGGTGAGAATTGATAAGAAGTTGTTCTTTAAGCTCTTATCGACGTTGGCGATGCAGCAAAAAATTAGAGTTGTTGTAAAACTAATTATAAGACAATTTACTCGTGCGTTATCAAAGTAATGAGTCTTTTTCGGCGTTGGTACTTACGAGTTTGTTTTACGTTATAAGAGGGAGTGATGGGACGTTTTATATGTGCAATGATTATTGTGGGGCTTTTTTTTAGTGACTTTCTTATTTTGAGTCTTGGGTTAAGTGTTACTGGGGCTTGGAAGGAAGCGCTTTCTTTTTTGTTGCTCGGGTGGTTGATATTAGTGCTTGTGGTCAAAGCGGCTAAAGGAAGAGCCGTGCACTTTAAGTACGTCTATCTCGTTGTAATTGTCTGTGTGTTTTCAGCGGTTTTTTTACTTTGTGGCGATTTTTCTGAATCCTCTGTTCGCTCGTTTCGTGCGCTCAGTGTACCGGTCTTTTTGGGTTTTATAGTGGTGTTTCTACTTGAGCGAGAGCCCCTTGATATTAAATTGAGGTGGTTGTTAAGAGTGCTTTTATTGTGTTCTTTGTGCACGGGAATATATGGCGCTTATCAGTTTCTTACGATCAAGGATCCTGTCGAGTTCTGGTATTGGGTCCCGTTGGTTGAGAAGGGTTTTGTCCTTCAGCCTACGAACTCAATGCGAGATGGATTGCCTCGTATGGCAGGTTTCTTTACCGGGACCTTGGAGTTTTCAGCGGTTGTTTTAAACTGTGCAATCCTGGTATTGAGTGTCATCTTTGCAAGCATTAGTCGGCGGAAAATAAATGTAGAATTGATTTTGTTAATTGTAACGTTTCTCGTTTTTACGCTTCTCATTATTTTTGGTAGTGTTAGAACTTCATTGATCGGATTAATTAGCCTGTTTTTCTTTCTTGTTTTAACTAACAATATAAGGAATCAATACCTATTGCTTGTTTTGGGCTACGGTTACTTTGTTTCACTTTCGTTAGTTATTTTTCTCTACTTGACATTGGGCTTCACCGATGATCCTTCGGCGTTGGATCGACCTAGGCAATGGCTGGAGGTTTTATCGTTCCAAGGAAGCCATCCCTTGGGTTATGGACTTGGTGAAATCGGTCCAGGACAAGCCCATTGGTTCGATTCTTTTTGGCTAAACCTCATCGCTGGTTGTGGAGTCTTCGGGGTGGCCATGATGCTGTTTTTGGTTTTGTTTTACGGTAAAATCGTTAAGACATGCACCGAGATGAAGCGGGAAGGTACGGTGATCGAAGCAGCCTTTGGTATGTATATAATGGCGATATATCCATTTTACTTGAGCTCTTTCTTTTTTCAAGCATATACAAACAGCGTTGTACTATATTTGTTTGCAATCACTTTGTTGGTGGTCATGTATGAGCGCAGATTTCGGGTTAATCAGGCTGTCGATTGTAGTGGTGCTTTATAAAAAGCACTATGCAAGATCTGTCGCCATTCAATCGTTGTTGAATAAAATAAATGCGTGTGGCAATAATCTCTTGGTCACCTTGCACGTCTGGAACAACACTCCCGAGTATTCGGATGCATTAGAGCATGAGGATGTTCGTTGGTATTCGGGTAGTAACAATGGATTGTCTTTTATATATAATCAGATTGCAAAGCTTTCGTTTGATGCTGGTAGTGATTACTTGCTTGTTTCTGATGATGATACGGATTATGAGTCTTGTGATCTAATCAGTTGTTTAAATGTTGCCTCAAATATACAGGCGCAGCGCAACGATATTGGTGTGTTTCTCCCTAAGATTTATACAGGCAATGTTTTGATAAGCCCAGGGAAACGACTGTTGTTTCTAGGGAAGCTTTTGCCGACAATAGCTGCGGGTGTCCACCCTTCAAAAAATCTACTAGCAATTAATAGTGGTATGATAGTTACTAGAGCATGTTATTTGAACATGCCTTCATTCTATGACGAGCGATTGAAGTTTTACGTTACCGACACTGATTTTTTTGTCCGATATCAAGCCTCCTATAAATATGTATATGTTTTGGATGTGGTAATTGAACATGATCTATCCGAACTCACGTCGGATAGTACGGAGCGCGCCTGTTTCAGGTATGAAGAGATGATTAAAGGGCTAAAAATTGTATTCGAAAAGCAAAATTTGGTTGTGCGCTTATCTCTTCGGTTTTATCTTTTGTTCGCCGCAATTAAAAAGACGCTAATCTATAAAGATTCAGCTTTCTTGCGCATTTTTTTTAGGTGAGGAGTTCCAATTGATCCACTTCGTGCTAGAAAAACTTGCGTATCTTTTAAAAGGACGCAAAATCCATGTGGATAGAGATATTTCGCAAACCTATTTGCTGGGTTTTATGTTTTCGAAAGTGATCATGTTGGTGAGTGGGGTCTTTAAGTTCAAGCGTCTAACCCCTTATTTTGTTGCTCCAAGTGCGGTCATAAAAGAATCGTCCAAGATCACCAGTCCCAAGGGGTTGTCGATTGATCGAGGATGCTATATTGACGCACTTTCTAGAGCCGGCATTACTTTCGGCAGCGGTGTCTCAATCAATAAGTACGTAACTATTGAATGTACCGGAAGCGTGAGTAATATAGGTCACGGTCTTTTAGTGGGTAATAATGTAGGTATTGGTTCCCATTGTTTTTTTGGGTGCGCCGGTGGAATCTCCATTGGGGATGATGTCATTATCGGAAATTACGTTTCGTTTCATTCCGAAAATCACAATTTTTCAGATCCGGAAATACCAATTAGATTGCAAGGTGTGAACAGGAAGGGGATAAAAATTGGCGCCAATTGCTGGATAGGAGCCAAGGTTACTATTTTGGATGGTGCCATTATCGAAGATGGTTGCGTTATCGCGGCGGGTACCTTAGTTCGGGATGGTATTTACACAGCGAACTCTGTATATGGCGGAGTGCCGGCAAAATTCATCAAGAAGCGCTGCGTTGAGATAGATGCCAAATGAAAAAAATTGTATTTTTTCACTTGTTGAACGATCGCAGCGGTAGCCCAAAAGTACTATCCCAGGTTGTGTCTGTCGCACAGAACGGCGGTTATACTACAGAGTTGTACGTTGGTGGGACTGGAGAGGGTTTTTTATCCGATGTCCGAGGGCCTGTCAGTCGTTTCTGGTATAGACGATTCAATAATAAATATTTCACTTTGGTTAGTTATTCATTTTCGCAGGTCGATCTGTTTTTTAAGTTGTTCAAGTACCGGAAACAGGATGTTGTTTTTTATATAAATACCTTATTGCCATTTGGTGCGGCAGTGGCGGGATACCTTTTAGGGAAAAAGGTTGTTTACCACATACACGAAACATCGATTACACCTCGAGCGTTAAAAACGTTTCTTCGGGCTGTAGTGCGTTATACCTCGAAAAAGAATATTTTTGTTTCGAATTTTATGGCAGTCACTGACAGTGTATGAGTTTCCGCATGTAACATATATAACGCGCTAAATTGATTTTTCCGCTCAAGCATCGAGCATACGTATTTGCCACGTTATGATGGTTGTTTTCAAGAGGTGTTGATGGTTTGTTCATTGAAAGAGAAGCCTTATAAGGGGGTTTTTGAGTTTTTGGAAGTGGCCACTCTTCTGGAGTCGAGTGCTGATATCAAATTTACACTGGTATTGAATGCCAGTGCGTTGGAAATTGAAAAGTTTTTTGTCGAAACTAAAGTCCCAACCAATGTCAAATTGTTCGGAACTACTGCGGACGTCAGTTCGTTTTACGCAACGTCGAATATCCTGTTGAATCTTTCTAAGCCAGAAAGCTGGGTTGAGACCTTTGGTCTGACCATTCTCGAAGCAATGGCTTTCGGTATCCCCTGTATTGTACCTCCCGTGGGAGGACCGGTTGAGTTGATTGAGCACGAAAAGCAGGGCTATTTGTTTGCGTCTGATCGTACCGACGAGATTGCAAAGAAAATATTGTTTCTTTCTAAAAGCCCAGAGCACTGTCTAGCATTCTCTCGGGAGGCCAAGATCAAATCCAAGCAGTTCTCTCAACAAAAATTCGAGCTCGATATACTGAAGGTGTTAAATGCAATATAGAGTTGCCATAATAGGAACTGTAGGTCTTCCAGCACAATATGGTGGGTGGGAATCGCTGTCTGAGCAATTGGTTCTGAACCTTGATAAAACCTATGATATGACGGTTTATTGCAGCGCCTTCAGTTATGCAGAGCGCCCTAAAAAGTTCGGAAATGCCAAGCTGGTCTATATCAAGTTAAAGGCGAATGGCTTCCAAAGTATTCCGTACGATATTGTGAGCATGTTGCGAGCATATCGTGAAAGCGATGTGATGTTGATCTTGGGTGTCTCAGGCTGTATTGCGTTACCTGTTATACGCCTGCTCACCAAAAAAGCAATTATTGTTAATATTGATGGTTTTGAGTGGAAGAGAGCTAAGTGGTCTCCACTGATCAAGAAGTTTTTGAAGTTTTCCGAACGTCTTGCAGTCAGGTTTGCTGATCGGATTGTGACGGACAATAAAGTCCTTCGTGACTATGTACTTAGTGAATATGGAGTTGATAGTACGCTTATTGCTTATGGTGGTGACCAAGCTTTGAAAAGTGCGGTCGATGAAGAAGCTGCCGTTCAGTTCGATTTTCTGAATTCTCCATATGCATTTTCTGTGTGTCGTATCGAGCCGGAAAATAATATACACTTGATTTTGCAGGCGTTCAGTGATAATGGGATTCCGTTGGTTCTTGTAGGAAACTGGAAACAGAGCGAATACGGTTCGGAGCTGCAAAGGCGTTATTCTGCAGTTAAAAATTTATTTTTGCTTGATCCGATATATGACCCTGCGAAGCTGGCACCGTTGCGCAGTAACTGCACGCTGTATGTACATGGTCATAGTGCTGGCGGTACGAATCCATCGTTGGTGGAAGCGATGTGGTTGGGATTGCCCATTATCGCCTTTGACGTTTCATTTAACCGAGCGTCTACCGAAGATAAGGCCGAGTATTTCAAGTTCTGCTAGTCATCTTGAAAGCTCAGTTCAAGCTCTATTTCAAGACGAGGAAAAGCGCCGTTCGTTGGGGAATGAAATGCACGCCGTAGCCAAATCACGGTACAGATGGCAGGGGATTGCCTCTCAATATGATGAGTTGTTCCAATCGCTTATTAAGTAAATTTTACAGGCTGGCTATCTAGGAAAGTATGAGTTCTTGGCGTTCTAGAATTTTGATGACAGGTAGTACCGATTTTCGGTGTGGTGCGGATCACGTGTTTGTTGACATCGAAGGTCATTTGAACTCATCAACATCACCGCGAAACCGGCTCCAGTAGATGGCAGCCGCAAATCAGTGTGGTGAGGGATATTGCTACTTATGATGGCTGGCCTGAACTGCTTTCCGGGGTGGATGTAGTCATTCATTCCGCTGCTCGGGTTCATGTCATGTCGGAGACGGATCCCGATCCGTTGGCAGCGTTTCGCGCGGTAAACGTCGAGGCTACGCTGCGTCTGGCAAAAGAGGCTGAACTGGCCGGAGCCAAAAGGTTCATTTACATAAGCTCTATAAAAGTGAATGGTGAATCGACGCGTCCTGGTGTGCCTTTCCGTGCTGATGATGTACCTTCGCCTCAAGACCCCTACGGTGTGTCCAAGATGGAGGCGGAGCAAGCGCTTCTAAAAATGTCAGAAAGCTCTGCTATGGATGTTGTTATCATCAGACCTGTGCTGGTGTATGGACCTGGTGTCAAAGCCAACTTCGCGTCAATGATGAATTGGTTAATGACGGGAGTACCATTGCCACTGGGTCTGATAAAAAATAAAAGAAGCCTTGTGTCATCCTTTAATCTTGCACATCTAGTGCTCCACTGCGTGGATCACCCTAAAGCCTCGAACAAAATATTTCTTGTGAGTGATGGTGAGGATTTATCCACGACGCAGTTACTTAAAAAGCTGAAATTTTTCCTGGACAGCCATAGCCTTCTGTTACCAATTCCAGAATGGCTTATAAAATTATGTGCATCGCTGATTTTTAGGCGGAATATAGCAACAAGATTGTGTGGTTCACTCCAAGTGGACATTTCTGAAACGATACATTTGCTTGGTTGGACTCCACCGCAGACGGTAGATGAAGGGCTTGGAATCACTGCAAAGCACTTTAGGTCTATCAAGAATAAAAATAAATAAAGCCACGTAGGGTTTTCATTTTGATTGTTACAGAGTCAAAAAATAATAATAGTTTTAACCTTGTCAGAATGATGGCCGCATTATTTGTACTTGTGTCTCATTCTTACCCTCTGTCTCTGGGGCCTTCCGAGAAGGAGCCGTTATTTTCAATATTCGGTTTCACGCTCGGCGGGGTAGGTGTTATCACATTTTTTGTGATATCTGGATATTTCATATCGTTGAGTTGGGCTCGGTCGTCTGGCCTGGTCGATTTTTTTTGCGCAAGGTTCCTTCGGATTTATCCAGGCTTGGTGGTCGTATTGTGCGTCACAGCGTTTGTGATTGGTCCGCTATACACTGAGGTTTCTGTAAAAGAGTATTTTTCAAGCGAAACTACCTATGGATACATCACTAATAATCTATGGTTGAAAAATATTCAGTTCGGATTGTTGGATGTTTTTGAGGATAATGTTTATCCCGGTGTAAATGGTTCGTTGTGGACGCTTTATTACGAAGTGGTACTTTACGGACTCGTAGCGGTACTTGGATATTTTTCGATTGTGGGTAATGCACGTCGTTTCCTGTGGTTTCTATTTGTGTATACAGTCGTTTATATTTTGTTCAAATTTTTTGTACTCAATAGCGAAGCGGCAGCAGGCTTGTTTAGAACGAAAAGCTTACACACATGGAGTTTGCCATTTGTTGTAGGAATGAGTTTCTTCCAGTTTTGGAGTTCAATGCGACACAAGCTTGCAATAGTAATTGTCCTCGTGCTGCTGTGTTGTTTGTTTTATGGATCTAACTGGTTTCTGGAGGCTTTTATAATAGCCTGGTGCTTTGTTGTGTTTCTCGTTGGGTTCGCAACGTCGAAGGTGTCAAGGTTCTATAACCGTCTTGGTGATTATTCTTTTGGAGTTTATATCTACGCCTTCCCTATTCAACAAATCATAGCGCATCATTTTCCACTTGTTCAACCTGTTCAAATGATCACTTTGGCATTTCCACTTTCACTCCTGGCGGCATTGGTTTCTTGGCATCTTATTGAGAAGCCCTGTATGCGTTACCGGGGCGGATTGGCAAATCTGCTTAAAGCACCCAGGGCAGTGTTGAAAAAGCGGCGTCTATAACTCGAAGTATGTTTAAAAGGTAGGGAAGTGTATGAAGCGGTTTCTCGATTTGTTATTGGCACTTTGTGTGTTGCTCGTTCTGATTGTTCCGATCATAATCGTTGCTATTGCTGTAAAGTTGACATCTGTTGGGCCTGTTTTTTACTGGTCGGATAGGGTTGGTATCAATAACTCAATTTTTAAGATGCCTAAATTTCGCTCTATGCGTACGGGCACCCCGGCGGTGGCGACACATCTTCTAAGTGATCCAGATCAGTACCTGACGCCTATCGGCGGTTTTCTCAGGCGCTCCAGCTTGGACGAACTTCCACAGCTATGGAGTATTTTGGTCGGCAATATGAGTTTTGTCGGTCCCCGCCCCGCATTGTTTAACCAAGTGGACCTGATTCAGCAGCGTACTGAAAAAGGTATTCATATGCTTCGTCCTGGCCTGACTGGTTGGGCTCAGATTAATGGTAGAGACGAACTGCCTATTCCCGTCAAAGTTCAATTTGATGCAGAGTATTTGGCCCGGCAATCCTTATGGCTTGACCTGAAAATATTGTGCCTGACGTTTCTCAAAGTCGTGCGTCGCGATGGTGTATCCCATTGAGACTCTGCGCTTGCAGACTCTGAAAATAGACGGATTTTTTTTGGTGTAGTCAAGCTATTTCGACGTTGCGATGGGTTCAGCACGCTTGGTTTTTTGATAAGCGCAGGCAAGATATTTTTGCTATCTTGCAAAAGCGTTCAGCGTTCAGCCCTGAGGCTTAAGCTGTGGTGATTATGGGTTTGCATATGAAGGTTGGTAAGGATGATTAACAAGGTGCGTTGGTGGTTGTTGGCTCTTCCAAGAAGCTATAAACGACTGTTGCAAGTTATAACTGACGTAATTCTCTTATGGTTTGCCCTATGGCTTGCGTTTATCGTACGCTTGGGAATCGACGAGATGATTAATCCGTTTCGGATTCATACTTGGCTGTTTATCTCTGCTCCTATTGTTGCCATTCCCCTGTTTGTGCGTTTCGGCATGTACCGAGCCGTAATGCGTTATTTCGGAAATGACGCATTAGTTACAGTTATCAAAGCCGTTAGCCTGTCAGCCCTTACGTTATCATTTATTGTATACTGGTATAGTAATCACCAAGCTGTTGTTCCTCGCTCGATCATTTTCAATTATTGGTGGCTGAGTATGATCATGGTCGGGGGGTTGAGGCTCGCCATGCGTCAGTATTTTTTGGGTGACTGGTTCTCGGCAACCCAACATGTCCCGTTCACCAACCGCGACGATGGACTTCCGAAGGTTTCGATATATGGCGCCGGGGCCGCTGGGAACCAACTGGTCGCGGCGCTACGCATGGGGCGCGTTATGCGCCCAGTGGCCTTCATTGACGATGATGAAGGTATTTCGAATCACGTAATTTCTGGTCTTCAGGTGTATAAACCTCGGGACATTCAGCGAATGATCGAAATCACGGGGGCTCAGGAAATACTGTTGGCCATTCCATCATCTACACGCGCTCGCCGTCGTGAGGTACTGGAGTTCCTGGAAACCTTTCCTCTGCATGTGCGTAGTGTTCCCGGTTTCATGGATCTGGCCAGCGGTCGAGTAAAAGTGGACGATATTCAGGAGGTCGATATTGCAGACCTCTTGGGCAGAGATGCAGTACCAGCACAAGCTAGTTTGCTCGAGCATTGCATTAAGGATCAGGTAGTCCTTGTGACCGGAGCAGGTGGTTCGATTGGCTCGGAGCTCTGTCGCCAGATCGTAGCGCTGCGCCCCACAGTACTTCTAATGTTTGATCATAGTGAGTTCAATCTCTATAGCATTCTTTCAGAACTTGAAAGACGACTGGCGCGGGAGTCATTGTCTTTGCGTCTTGTACCTATCCTTGGTTCCGTTCGCAATCAGGTTAAGTTGCTCGACATCATGAACACCTGGCGTGTAAGCACGGTTTATCACGCCGCTGCTTACAAACATGTTCCTATGGTTGAACACAATATTGCCGAAGGCGTGCTGAATAACGTGATCGGCACGCTCAATACAGCGCAGGCTGCGTTAGAAGCAGGTGTTTCTAATTTCGTATTGATTTCCACGGACAAGGCAGTACGCCCGACCAATGTGATGGGTAGTACAAAGCGCCTTGCTGAATTGACTCTTCAGGCGCTCAGTCGGGAGGTTGCGCCGATCTTGTTCGGTGATAAAGGGAACGTCTCTCGAGTCAATAAAACCCGTTTCACTATGGTGCGTTTCGGTAATGTGCTTGGTTCTTCTGGCTCTGTGATTCCACTGTTTCACAGTCAGATCAAATCGGGCGGACCGTTGACCGTCACTCATCCGAAAATCACTCGCTACTTCATGACCATCCCCGAGGCGGCACAACTAGTGATTCAAGCTGGGTCGATGGGGCGCGGTGGTGATGTGTTCGTGCTGGACATGGGGGAGCCGGTCAAGATAGTCGAGTTGGCGGAGAAGATGATTCACCTTTCCGGTTTGAGCATTCGTTCGGACAAGAACCTCCATGGCGACATCTCGATTGAATTTACAGGTCTTCGTCCCGGCGAAAAGCTTTATGAAGAGTTGCTGATTGGTGACAATGTGGCAGCAACCCAGCATCCGATGATCATGAGTGCAAATGAAGATTATCTCGCTTGGGACGTGCTGAAGGCCAAGCTAACTGAATTGCTTGCAGCGGTTGAGCTGGATGACTATGCCAGAGTTCGTCAGTTACTGCGCGATACCGTTAGTGGCTATGCCCCCGATGGAGAAATCGTCGACTGGATCTATCAGCAACGTCGACTCGAACCCTAATCCTCCGTGCAGAGTCGATGAAACCCAGACAGTCGAAGCGAATGCTGCCCGGCGACGTGCTCAAACGCTTTGATCGCTGGGGGATTGGCTTGCGGTTGGTAGTGATCAAAGTCGGGGCTGCTTGCGTACAAGCCTTTTGATGTCCTAGGGACAAAGCCTTTAAGCAGCCTACATATATGAGTGTAGACATTCTAATTGCTTAGGAGAAACAGCAATGGATGATTTTTTTGTTCACCCAGGCGCGCTTTGTGAATCAAATAAAATAGGTGCACGCACTAAAGTGTGGGCCTTCACTCACGTGCTCCCCGGTGCAGTAATAGGCGCAGACTGCAATATCTGTGATCACGTTTTTATTGAGAACGACGTTGTCGTAGGTGATCGGGTGACAATCAAGTGCGGCGTTCAGCTATGGGACGGCGTGGAACTCGAACATGATGTTTTTATCGGTCCTAATGTGACCTTTACAAACGATATGGCTCCGCGCAGCAAGGTCTACCCAGAAAAATTTTTGCGCACGACGGTGAAACGAGGAGCATCACTTGGCGCGAACTGCACCATTCTGCCCGGCATCACCATCGGTGCAAATGCCATGGTGGCGGCAGGGGCTGTAGTTACCAGAGATGTTCCGGATAACTGCTTGGTAGTTGGTTGTCCAGCGAAAGTTGTAGGGTTGGTGAAAGACGCCGATCGGGTTTGATTGATTAAGTTGATCAATGCTAAACGGCTTTTAAAGGTAACGATTTTTTGCTAAGTATACGGTAATGTTGTATTTCCGTAATTATGTTAATTAGGCTTCGAATTCCCAATCCGTTACCTGGTCGTTGGTAGAGGATTGATACGTATTTGATGAGGTCTGAATAGACCATGGTCAAAACAACCCATCCTGGTTCGATATCATCAAATAACTTCTGGTTGCCCGAAGCATAACAGTTGTAGCAACGCAGCGGGATAAAAGACAAGCGCTAAAATGGAACATTAAGAATGGACGTCTTTTCCAAGATACGAGGTGGCTTTTGGGATTGTTGCTCACAGCGAATATGGAGTTGGGCGCGTAAATTACCTTATAAGTAAGCTTCTAGACTGGTCCAGATTACCTCCGGAATCACAATTTCGTTATATTTATCCTGTTATTGTCAGGGGATGTAATATTGAAAAACTTAAGCGTTGGTCTTGATTTTGCCAGGGTTGTTGCTTGCTTGATGGTTGTTTTTTTACATGTGTCAGCAAGCGGTGTTGTTGTATTTGATTATAACTGGATTTACTCGAATGTTTACGACTCCTTTGTAAGGTCATGCGTGCCCATTTTCTTGATGATTTCTGGCGCATTGCTACTTTGCAGGACAGAAAACGCTTTGGTCTTTTACAAGAAACGTTTTTTGAGGATATTTCCCCCGTTGCTATTTTGGTCAGCATTTTACGCGATCTGGAAAAGTACCATGGGTATCGGGTACGGAGGTTTTTTTGATTCCTTGATCGCAATACTTAAGGGCCCAGTTTATTATCACTTATGGTATCTGTATGCGCTTGTAGGGATTTATCTTTTTATCCCTTTTATGTCAAAAATATTTATCAATTCCAGCAATCTGGAAAGAAGATTATATCTGGTTATTTGGATGGTTGTCGCCTGTGTAATTCCTTTGTTATCTTATTTTTATCCGGCGATGGGTGATTTGTCTAGTGTATACGGCTTGTCATCGTTTGTTGGGTTAGTAGGTTACGTCTTTCTTGGTGCTTTCGCTTTTGATCAAGTTGGAAGTCAGGGGCGATCGATCTCTGTGATGAAAGAGAGTGTTATTTTTATTTTTTGCAGTGTTCTAACCGCTGTATTTACGTATGCTTTGTCTGTTGGTGAGGGTGCACCTAATCAGTTATTTTACTCTTATCTTTCTCCGGTCGTCGTTTTTGCTTCACTTTCTGCTTTTAAATTGTTAATCGTGATGGGGTCGCGTATGGGTAAATACTCCCATTCACTAAGCGTGCTGTCGGGATGCACTCTCGGTATTTACTGTATTCATGTGTTTGTCATGAATAGATTTAGCCTGATTTATGGTTCGTTCATCGAACAACAATCCATGCTCTGGGTGATTCCTGTTTTATCTATTTCGATCTTTCTCCTGTCCCTTGTTCCTGTCTACGCCGCAAGAATATTCCAGCCGTTCAGGAAAATTATATAAATAGTGGGGTTGAAAATTCCAAAATAGAACGGTATTGCTGTTTGCTGGGACTATTTAAATTTTGGGCGCCAGAGTCGCGTTCTCCGTTGCTATTTCGACTCAGCAACGATAACAGGCGGATGTAGACAGTGGGTGGCAGTAGGGGAGGAGCCAGCTGACTCGCTTATCTTGTTGCTACCAAAAAAACTCAGCCACGAACTGGTGCGATTGCTCGTCGCTTCGACTGATAGATTCATGAGGAAAACACCGGGCACGCGTAGCACTCTTGCTGACATCAAAAATCATGATTATTCCCAGACTGGCCATCAACTTCGCAGAAGCGGTATTGGCTATACCCACGAGCGCAAGGCGGCCCATAGGGCCTATTGACATCGTCGACTCGACCTCTGCGTATTCACATTCCGTAACGGACACAGTTTTGACAGAACCCGGTCAACGCCTAAGTTTGGGAGGCTGCTTTGGAAAAGCGGCTTTCCTCAAACGATGTTATGGAGCGTACTATGCGTATTGGTTACTTTTATTCGCTGTTTTTTGCCTTGCTCACCAGTGTCTCGATCGCGACTCACGCCGCGCCAGCAGTCGGGCCAGAGACGGCAAGTCCCCCAGTAGTGGCAATGACAGCGGGTTCACAATCTTCAACGGTCGACCTTAATACAGCCGATGCAGCGACGTTGCAAAGGGAGTTAACAGGTATCGGGGAGGCCAAGGCTAATGCAATTGTTGCTTATCGTGAAGGCAATGGACCGTTTGCCTCGATCGACGAATTGCTGGAAGTCAAAGGGATTGGCAAAGCCATTCTCGATAAAAATCGCGAGCGACTTCGGCTGAACTAACCTAATCAGCTTTATGGGCCGGTCATTGTCCGGCCTTTTTGCATGTGCGAGAGGCTATGGTGCGTCTGTGGCTAGCGAGGTGCGAGGTTGCGCCTGAAAGGAGTTAACCTTCAACGCTCTATGTTCATGGTGGAACACGGAAGAATCTATTGAATCCAGGTAGACCATAGAAATGATGGGATGCACTGGATCTTGTCCAGGTGTTAGGTTTGAAACGAACGTGTTCGCATATTCTGGCCGGTGTATTCGGAACCGTATTTATGGCGAGTCAGAGGGCCGCGGGCGTAAATGTCTCCTCCTCTCGATTCCGCTGGGCGCTGGGCGGATGCACCACCCGTCGGCATTTTAAAAATTACGTATATCATATTTAATTTGGATTATGCCTATAATATATTAGCGTTTCGGCGAGGCGTGTTGAGATTCAAGCGCCTGGTTTCATCAAGCGTTCCACAGGAGCCCAGTCATGAATTCAGTCCAGCCCCAAGGTACAGCCCTCGTTACCGGCGCTTCTTCCGGTATCGGGGCGGTTTATGCGCAGCGATTGGCGGCGCGTGGCTTTGATTTGTTGTTGGTCGCCCGAGATTTTGACCGACTTGAGGCGACGGCAAGTAAGTTGCGCGCCGAGTATGGGATCCAGGTTGAGGTATTCAAGGCGGATCTGATAGAGAAGGAGGAGGTGCTGAAGCTTGAGCAGCGATTGCGCAGCGATTCAAGCATCAGTCTGTTGCTGAACAATGCCGGTATTGCAGCCGATGGCTTGTTGGGTAATGCCGATACCGACCAGCTTGAGCGAATGATTCAATTGAACGTCACGACTGTCACGCGATTGGCGTCGGCGGCAGCCGCCAGTTTTGCAAAGGCCGGTCGGGGGACAATCATCAACATCGCATCTGTGGTTGCGTTGTTTCCCGAGCGTTTCAATGCAACGTATAGCGCCAGCAAGGCTTATGTACTGAGTCTAACCCAGTCTTTGAACGCCGAACTGGACGGCACCGGCGTCAAGATTCAAGCCGTTCTGCCAGGTGTCACGCGTACTGAAATCTGGGAGCGCTCCGGTATCGACGCCTCACAAATTCCGGCAGATATGGTTATGGAGGCGGGCGAGATGGTCGATGCCGCCCTGGCCGGCCTGGATCAAGGTGAACTGGTCACCATTCCATCCCTGCCGGACGCAGCCGATTGGGACGCATTCGTTGCCGCGCGCTTGGTTCTTGCGCCAAATCTTTCCAAAAGCACATCTGCCGCACGTTACAAGTGAGGCATCCTCCATTAGCTTGAGGTGTATGCGGTATGAGTGATCGTCGAGTGGTTGTGACGGGCATGGGCCTGGTGTCTCCGTTGGGCAGCGGTGTCGAAGCTGTTTGGGGACGTTTGTTGGCAGGACGTTCAGGTTTGCGGAATTTGCCAGCCGAGGTGAGTGCCGATTTGCCGGCCAAGGTCGGCGGAATAGTGCCGACCTCGGCGGAGGATGCCGAGGCAGGTTTTGACCCGGACCTAGCAACACCGCCTAAAGAACAGAAGAAAATGGATCGATTCATTCTGTTTGCGATGGAGGCTGCTCGTCAGGCGCTTAACCAGGCCGGTTGGCAGGCGCTGGAAGCTTGTGCCCAGGAGCGCACGGCGACGATCATCGGTTCCGGAGTGGGTGGTTTCGGCGCGATTGCAGACGCGGTACGCACGACTGACAGCCGTGGACCGCGACGTTTGTCACCGTTCACCATTCCTTCTTTTCTGGTGAATCTGGCGGCCGGCCATGTCTCGATAGCACATGGCTTTAAAGGTCCACTGGGCGCGCCAGTTACCGCTTGCGCAGCCGGAGTACAGGCCATCGGCGATGCCGCGCGTTTGATTCGCGCCGGGGAGGCAGACATTGCGGTCTGTGGGGGCACAGAAGCCGCAATCGACCGGGTCAGTCTTGCTGGATTTGCGGCGGCGCGTGCTTTGTCCAGCGGCTACAACGAAACCCCGGAACGAGCCTCTCGACCGTTCGACAGCGCGCGTGACGGGTTCGTCATGGGTGAGGGCGCTGGATTGCTGGTTATCGAATCTCTGGATCACGCGCTCGCCCGCGGTGCCCAGCCATTGGCAGAGTTGGTCGGCTATGGCACCAGCGCCGACGCCTATCACCTGACGGCAGGGCCTGAAGATGGCAGCGGTGCTCGCCGGGCCATGTCGCTGGCGTTGGCTCAGGCGGGCATTGCTGCGACACAGGTGCAGCATCTCAATGCCCACGCAACGTCGACGCCGGTAGGGGATCTTGGCGAGTTGGCTGCCATCAAGTCGTTGTTTGGTTCGGACAAGAAGATTGCCGTCACGTCGACCAAGTCGGCCACCGGCCATTTACTCGGTGCAGCCGGCGGGATCGAGGCGATATTCACGCTGCTGGCGATCCGAGATCAGATTGTCCCTGCCACTCTCAATCTCGAAAATCCCGACCCTGCGGCTGAGGGCGTCGACATCGTTCACGGTCAGCCTCGACCCATGACGATCGAATATGCCTTGTCCAATGGATTCGGATTCGGCGGCGTGAACGCCAGCGTGCTGTTCAAACGTTGGCGGGATTAATCCTGAGTTCTTTTCAGGTATCGGCGTGTGACGTCGAGAATTTGCTGGGCAAACTCGGCATCAGCGACGCTGCGCGATAACAACAAGGCGCCGACCAGCGTAGACATGATCACGATGCTGCGATCGGCGGCATGCTGTCCTTCCAGCGTACTTTCGATTTGATCCAGTCGAGCCTTGAGCACCATATCGCTCGTTGGGCTCGGTTGGCCGCGAAGGCCCAGTTCCGAAGAAATGGTCAGCAACGGGCAGCCTTCATGAGGTGAGGTTTGATGCCATTCGGACAAGTAGGCGTCAATAAAAGCTTCGAGGGGTTGCTCCTCGGAGAACAGTTGCGCACACAAGCCGTCTACCTGCTCGCCGGCTTCTTGTAACGCCTTTTCAACCAGTTCGTCCTTGGACTTGAAGTGCGAGTAAAAGCCCCCGTGAGTTAAACCCAATGCTTTCATCAACGGTTGCAGGCCGGTCGCGCCGATACCGTCGCGTCGAAATCGCGCCGAAGCTTCCTTGATGATGCGTTTGTGGGTTTGGGCTTTATGGTCCTGCGAGTAACGCATCTGATATCTCCACATCAATGCGCAACATATTAACCAATGAAAATTGGATGGTGACTGTACTTCTACTTCTAAAAAGCATGCAGATGCTTCGATCTTGGTCCAAACCGGTGATTAGCCTGCAACGAATGATGAGATTCTTTCAAAATATGCAGCGCAATAAAAAACCCGCCATTGTTGGCGGGTTTTTCGTTCAGCGGTCCTGCGCTTCCTTGGCGTCCATTTCCGCATTGCGTTCCGCGACGCGTTTACGTTGCTCTTCGGTAAGTTCGACTTTGTTGGCTGTGTCACGCAGCATCATCAAACCGCCAACGATCGAGCCAATGGCAACGACCAGAATCAACCAGGCATACCAGGGCATAGGACTCTCCTTGAAAGCAGGCAGGCGAGGGTTCGCCGACCATTTGTGCATACCACTTTGAGTAATGGGGCTTCATCGCAGTTCCATCGCAATCACCACCATTCTATGCCTGTTATTCAAGGTTCACCGAAGGGCTTTCAACGTCTGGGCAACATTGCATCCATCGGCGCTCCGGCGCGCAAATTGCGCGGCCAGCATGAGGTTCACTGGCCCATCAGTTGAAGCCTGGAAATCCGGGTTTCAGGAAAAAACCTCGGCCTCCTTGAAGTACGTTGCAGCCTGGTCTTTTGCCGACAGTTGCGGTACTTCGCTGAGCTGCCAGTCGATGGCCAGGTCCGGGTCATCCCAACGAATGCTGCGCTCGGCGGAAGGAGTGTAGTAGTCAGTGGTCTTATACAGGAATTCGGCGAAATCACTCAGCACCACGAAACCGTGGGCGAAACCTTCCGGAACCCATAACTGGCGATGGTTCTCGGCCGACAGTCGTACAGCGACCCACTTGCCGAAGTGTGGCGAGCTGCGGCGGATATCGACTGCAACGTCGAGTACTTCACCCACGGTCACTCTAACCAATTTGCCTTGAGTGTTTTCCAGCTGGTAGTGCAGGCCGCGCAATACGCCTTTTTGCGAGCGCGAATGATTGTCCTGAACGAATTGAGTATTCAGGCCAGTCGCATCTTCAAAAGCCTTGGCATTGAAGCTTTCATAAAAGAAGCCTCTTTCATCACCAAATACCTTCGGTTCGATGATCAGAACACCGGGCAGGTCGGTGGTGATTACATTCATGGGTGATTCTCCAGCAAAGGACATCAATGGCCGACATTCTTGCGCAAAGTGCGCACCTAAGCGAGTGGTGACTCTGGATTTCACTCTTTTACGGTTTCTTTATTCTCCGCCTCCCCCCTCGATCTCGCACCTTTACACCCTCCCTCCCGACAATGACCCCACACGCGGCAATACGCCGTGACTGGGAGATCTTCCATGAGCGTTCTGGACGGGGTGTCGCTGCTGCTGGCAGCTGGGCTGTTCATTTATCTGTTGGTTGCGCTGTTGCGCGCGGACCGGAACTAGGAGCGGCCATGCACAGTTATGACTATTGGCTGATCCTTGGGTTTTTCGCGGTGGTATTGGTTCCGGCACCGTTTCTCGGGCGCTTCTACTACAAGGTCATGGAAGGTCAGCGCACCTGGCTGACGCCGATTCTGGGACCGGTGGAGCGTGGCTGCTATCGGGTGGCCGGGGTTGATCCGCAAACCGAACAGAGTTGGCAGAAATACACGCTGGCCTTGCTCGCGTTCAACCTTGCAGGCTTCTTGCTGTTGTTCGCGATCCTGGTGTTTCAGGGCCACTTGCCGCTCAATCCACAAAACCTGCCGGGCCAGGAATGGACGCTGGCGTTCAACACCGCTGTCAGCTTCATGACCAACACTAACTGGCAGGGCTACAGCGGTGAAGCATCCCTGAGTTACCTCAGCCAGATGGTCGGTCTCACCGTGCAGAACTTTGTCAGCGCGGCCACCGGGCTCGCTGTTCTGGTTGCGTTGTGTCGAGGAATCGGTCGCAGGTCAACCAAAACCCTGGGCAACTTCTGGGTCGACATGACCCGCGCCACCCTCTATGGCCTGCTGCCGCTGTGTCTGTTGCTGGCGCTTTATCTGGTCTGGCAGGGGGTGCCGCAAACCTTCGCACAATATGTGAATGCGCTGACGATGCAGGGCGTCGATCAGGTGATTCCGCTTGGTCCGGCCGCGAGCCAGATTGCGATCAAGCAACTGGGCACCAACGGTGGAGGGTTCTTCGGCGTGAACTCTGCGCATCCGTTCGAGAACCCGACCGCGTGGAGCAACCTGTTCGAAGTCGCATCAATCATTTTGATTCCGGTGGCGCTGGTGTTCACCTTTGGCCACTACGTAAAAGACCTGCGTCAGAGCCGCGCAATCATCGCCTGCATGCTTGCGCTGTTTCTGATTGGCGGAGCGACGTCGCTGTGGGCTGAAAATCAACCGAATCCGACCTTGGACAACGTAGCCGTTGAACAGACCGCGCCGCTCGAAGGCAAGGAATCGCGCTTCGGCACCACCGCCACGGTGCTGTGGTCGGTGACCACCACGGCGGCCTCCAACGGTTCGGTCAACGGCATGCACGACAGCCTCAACCCCCTGAGCGGCATGGTGGCGATGGTCAACATGATGGTCGGCGAAGTGATCTTCGGTGGCGTGGGCGCCGGGCTCTACGGCATGTTGCTCAACGTGTTGATCGCGGTATTCCTCGCGGGGCTGATGATTGGCCGCACGCCGGAATACCTCGGCAAGAAACTGCAAGCGAGGGAAGTGCAACTGTTGGTGCTGACCTTGATGGTCATGCCGATTGGCGTGCTGGTGCTCGGCGCAATCGCCGCCAGTCTGCCGGGGCCGGTGGCCTCGGTGAGCAACCCCGGTGCCCATGGTTTCAGCCAGTTGCTCTACGCCTACACCTCGGCCAGCGCTAACAACGGCTCCGCGTTCGCTGGTTTTGGTGCCAACACCCCGTTCCACAACGTGATGTTGGGGCTGGGTATGTTGATCGGCCGCTTCGGCTACATCCTTCCGGTACTGGCTCTGGCTGGCAGCCTGGCGATGAAGAAAACCGCCCCGATTGGTCAGAACAGCTTCCCGACCCATGGTCCGCTGTTCGTGACTTTATTGACCGTGACTATTTTGCTGGTGGGCGGCCTGACGTTCCTGCCGACCCTGGCGCTAGGCCCTATCGCTGAACATCTGAGCATGGGCTTCTGAGGACTGGACGATGAATATGCCTGCAATCAAACCGGTAGCCGTGAAGGCGTCGGAGCAACCCAAAACCGCGATTTCGGCCCTCTGGCGTCCGGCGCTGGTGCAAGCCTTCGTCAAACTCGATCCACGGCAACTCAAGCGCGCGCCGGTGATGCTGGTGGTTGAACTGACCGCGATCCTGACCACGGTGTTGTGCTTCATTCCCGACGCGGCGGTGCCAACTTTCGTCGCTGCACAAATCGCGGTGTGGCTATGGTTCACGGTGTTGTTCGCCAATTTCGCCGAAGCCTTGGCCGAAGGTCGCGGCAAGGCTCGCGCCGACAGTCTCAAGGCCGGCAGCGAAGGCCTCAGCGCTCGGCGTAAAACCAGTAACGGCAGCTTTCAAGTGGTGCCTGCCGCCAACTTGAGAAAAGGCGATGTGGTACGTGTCGAAGCGGGGGAGATGATTCCCGGTGACGGCGAGGTGATCGAGGGTATCGCAGCGGTCAACGAAGCGGCGATCACGGGTGAATCTGCGCCCGTGATCCGCGAGTCCGGCGGCGACCGCTCCGCCGTCACCGGCAATACGCGGCTGGTCTCGGACTGGCTGCTGGTGAAGATCACCGCCAACCCCGGTGAGTCGACGCTGGACCGCATGATCGCCCTGGTCGAAGGCGCCAAGCGCCAGAAAACCCCGAACGAAGTGGCGCTCGATATCCTGCTGATCGGCCTGACCCTGATCTTCCTGCTGGTGGTCGTCACCCTGCAACCGTTCGCCCATTTCGCGAATGGCAGTCTGCCGCTGGTGTTTCTGGTGGCGCTGTTGGTGACGCTGATTCCGACCACCATCGGTGGTTTGCTGTCGGCCATCGGTATCGCCGGGATGGACCGTCTGGTGCGCCTGAACGTGATTGCAAAATCAGGTCGGGCAGTGGAAGCGGCGGGCGACGTGCACGTCCTGCTGTTGGACAAGACCGGCACCATCACCTTTGGTAACCGTCGTTGTTCAGCGGTGTATGCCGCGCCGGGCGTGACTGCCAGGGAACTGGCTGAAGGTGCGCTGTTCGCCTCACTGGCCGATGACACCGCTGAGGGTAAATCCATCGTCGAGTACCTGCGCGGGCTTCATCCGCAACCGGAACCCTGCGCTGATCTGCTGACAGCCGTGCCGTTCAGTGCCGAGACTCGCTTGTCCGGGGTCGACTATCAGGGCCGGGTTTATCGTAAAGGTGCAGTGGATTCGTTGCTGGCCTTCGTCGGCCTGAAACGCGCCGACCTGGCACCGGCACTGTCCCGGGAAATCGACAAGATCGCTCAGAGCGGCGGTACTCCGTTGCTGGTGTGTGCCGACGGCAAATTGCTCGGCGCAATACACCTCAAGGATGTGGTCAAGCCCGGTATCCGCGAGCGTTTCGCCGAGCTGCGCAAGCTGGGGATTCGCACGGTCATGGTCACCGGCGATAACCCGTTGACGGCCGCCGCCATTGCCGCCGAAGCAGGCGTTGACGACGTGCTGGCCGAAGCCACGCCGGAGAAAAAACTGGCGCGCATTCGTCACGAGCAGAACGACGGCCGGCTGGTAGCGATGTGCGGCGATGGCGCCAACGATGCCCCCGCACTGGCCCAGGCAGACGTCGGCATGGCGATGAACGATGGCACGCAAGCCGCACGCGAAGCCGCCAACATGGTCGACCTCGACAGCGATCCGACCAAGCTGCTGGACGTGGTACAGATCGGCAAGGAATTGCTGGTCACCCGCGGTGCGCTGACGACCTTTTCCATCGCCAACGACGTGGCGAAATACTTCGCCATCCTGCCGGCGTTGTTTGCCTCGATCTACCCGCAACTCGGTGTGCTCAACGTGATGCACTTGAGCAGTCCGCAGAGCGCGATTCTCTCGGCGATCGTGTTCAACGCCCTGATCATTGTGGTGTTGATTCCGCTGGCACTGCGCGGTGTGCGCGTGCAGGCGGCGAATGCGGCGGCGTTGCTGCGACGCAATCTGTTGATCTACGGACTGGGCGGGATTGCGGTGCCGTTCGTGGGTATCAAGGCCATCGACATGCTGTTGACGGCGTTGCATCTGGTTTGACCTGACACCCCATTGCAGGAACGAGCTTGCACGCATAGGTAGTGAACGATAACGCGTCCTATGTGATAGGACGCGGCGCTTTCAGATCCATCGCGAACAAGCTCGCTCCTACAGGTAATTGCTGCCAATTCGAGGATTTTGACATGTCCACATTGATACGCCCGGCCCTGAGCCTGTTGGTCCTGATGACCCTGATCACCGGCGTTGCCTATCCCTTGGTCGTCACGGGTGTGGCTCAGGTTGCATTCCCGGATCAGGCCAATGGCAGTCTGGTCTACGATGCCGAGGGCAAGGTGCGAGGTTCGTCGTTGATTGCCCAGGATTTCGTCGGCGATGCGTGGTTCCATCCGCGCCCATCGGCGGGCGCCTTTGCCACCGTGTCGAGCAGCGCCAGCAATCTTTCACCGAGCAATCCGGCGCTGGCTGTTCGTGTGATCAATGATGCGAACAAACTGCTTGTGCCAGGCCAGGGGGCGGTGCCGTTGGCGCTGGTCACCACATCCGGCAGCGGCCTCGATCCACACTTGCCACCGGCGGCGATTGCCTATCAACTGGCGCGTGTTGCGGCGGCGCGAAATCTGCCGGTTGCCACCTTGCAGAATCTGCTGGACGAGCACATTGAGCAGCCCCTTGTAGGACCGCCGGTGGTGAATGTGCTTGAGCTGAATCGGGCGCTGGAAAGCCTGTAAATCGACGGCGCCATATTCGCGAGCTGGCTCGCTCTCACAGGAGTACGCATTCCAAATGTGGGAGCGAACCTGCTCGCGATGACGGCCTCACAATCGCTACATCAACATCAAAAAAATCGAGAACCCCAGACATGAGCGACTCCGGCCGCGCCGATGCGCTGTTAGCAGATCTGCCCCGCGATGGTCGCGGCCGGCTCAAGGTTTTTCTCGGTGCCGCGCCGGGTGTCGGCAAGACCTACGCCATGTTGCAATCGGCGCACACCCAACTGCGCCAAGGGGTGAAAATCATTGCCGGGGTCGTCGAAACCCACGGCCGGGCCGAAACCGAAGCATTGCTCAGCGGCTTGCCTCAGCAGCCCCTGCTGCGCTCGGAATACCGAGGCGTGACGCTCGAAGAAATGGACCTCGATGGTCTGCTGGCGGCCAAACCAAAACTGGTGCTGGTGGACGAACTGGCCCACACCAACGCCCCCGGCAGTCGTCACGAAAAACGCTGGCAAGACATCCAAGAGCTACTCGCCGCTGGCATCGACGTGTACACCACGGTCAACGTCCAGCACCTGGAAAGCCTCAATGACCAGGTGCGCGGCATCACCGGCGTACAGGTGCGCGAAACATTGCCCGACTGGGTGCTGCAAGAAGCCTATGAATTGCTGCTGATCGATTTGCCACCGCGCGAGTTGCTTGAGCGGCTGCGCGACGGCAAGGTCTACGTGCCGGAGCAGGCGCGTGCTGCGATCGATGCTTTTTTCTCCCAGACCAACCTGACGGCCCTGCGCGAACTGGCGATGCAAACCGCGGCCGCTCAGATCGATAACGATCTGGCCCAGGGTTATCGCCAACTCGGTCAAGCCGCGCCGGCCGTGCGCGGGCGTTTGCTGGTGGGTGTCGACGGCGATGCCCAGGCCGAGCGGCTGGTGCGTCACGCCAGTCGCATCGCCCAGCGTCGCCATCTGCCCTGGAGTCTGGTGCATGTCGACAACGGCAGCGTGCGTGACGAGCAATCGCGCCTGCGCCTGCAAAGTGCCCAGCAACTGGCTGAGCGTCTGGGCGGAGAGGTGGTGCTGTTGCGGGCAGGTGAAGTGGCGAAAACCCTGATCCAGCATGCCGCCGAACGACGCGCCAGCCTGGTGTTGGTCGGCCAGTCCCGGCCACGTCTGCGTCGTCGATTGTTCGGTGGCGGGCTGGCGGCACGTTTGCTGCGCAATGCACGCGGGCTGGAAATAAACGTTCTCGACGGTGATCACGAGCAACATCAGCCTCATCAACGGTCGATGCAGGCGTTGGTATGGTTTGATTACGCCCTGGCAGTGGTGGCAACGGTGTTGGCCAGTGCCCTGGCGTCGGCGGTGGCGAGTGTGTTGGCGTTGCCGAATATCTCGTTGGTGTTCCTCGCCGCTGTCCTGCTGGTTGCGGTGCGCAGCAGTATCGGGCCGGCGCTGACCTGTGCGGCGCTGTCGTTTCTGGCCTATGACTTCCTGTTCATTCCGCCGAATTTTTCCTTGAGCATTCAACGCGAAGAAGACGTGCTGACCTTGCTGTTTTTCCTGTTGATGGCGGCACTGACTGGTAATCTGGCCGCGCGTCAGCGACGGCAATTGCAGGCACTGCGCGACACCCAGGAAGAGACCACCGAACTGCTCGACCTGTCGCGCAAGCTGACTGCCGCTACCGACCGTCAGGCTGTGGTCAGCGCCGCGGCACAGCACCTCAACGGCTGGAGCGATCTGCAACTGTGCCTGCTCAACCGCGACGGTCAAAGCGCCTGGATAGTCGAGACCGGTGGCCCGCTGGAACTGACCGAAGCCGAGCGCGCCGCTGCCGATTGGGCCTGGCAACACGATCAGCCGGCTGGCGCAGGCACTGGCACTTTGCCGTTCGGACGTTGGTGGTGGTGGCCATTGTCGGTCGAGGATGGCCCGTTGGCGCTGCTCGGCGTATGCGCCAAAGAGGGCCAGACCTTGAGTGGGCAGCGTCGGCGTTTGTTGACGGCGCTCAGTCAGCCACTGGCGCAGGCGCTGGCTCGTGCGCAACTGGTCGACGACCTCGAAGCCGCTCGACTGCACGGCGAAACCGAACAATTGCGCAGTGCCTTGCTGGCCTCGGTGTCCCACGATTTGCGCACACCACTGACCTCAATGCGCGGCAGCATCGACAGCCTGTTGGCCCTTGGCGAGGCGATTGGGCTGGAGGACCGCCGCGAATTGCTCGAAGGGACTCGGGATGAAGCCGAGCGCCTGGATCGCTACATTCAAAATCTGCTGGACATGACCCGCCTCGGTCACGGTGCACTGAAACTGTCACGAGACTGGGTGTCGCCGGCCGATATTGTCGGCAGTTCACTCAATCGCCTGCGGGCGGTCTTGTCGTCCTTGCACGTCAGCACGCAGGTGCCCGCCGAGTTACCCCTGTTGTATGTGCATGCGGCGCTGATCGAACAGGCCCTGGTCAACGTGCTGGAAAATGCCGCACGTTTCTCGCCCTCTCGCGGACGTCTGCAGTTGCATGCCGGGGCTGATGACAAGGAGCTGTTTTTTTCGGTCAGTGACGAGGGGCCAGGCATTCCGGAGGCGGAGCGGGCAAAGATTTTCGATATGTTCTATACCGCTGCTCGCGGCGATCGTGGCGGGCATGGCACCGGGCTTGGGTTGGCCATTTGTCAGGGCATGGTCGGTGCCCATGGCGGTCGTATCAGTGTTGCGGACGGCATCGAGGGGCGTGGCACCTGCATCACCTTGCACCTGCCGCTGCAGGCGCAGCCGGGATACGAAAGTGAAGCCTGATCGTGCTTGCGCTACTCTCTTGTCACTTCTATGTGTTGATGTGAATTCATGAGCCAGACCGCGACCATTTTGGTCATCGATGACGAACCGCAAATCCGCAAATTCCTGCGCATCAGCCTCGCTTCCCAAGGTTACAAAGTGCTGGAAGCCGGCACCGGCAGCGAAGGCCTGGCGCAGGCCGCCTTGAACAAACCGGACCTGCTGGTGCTGGACCTTGGTTTGCCGGACATGGACGGCCAACAAGTGCTTAGCGAGTTACGCGAGTGGTCGAAGGTACCGGTACTGGTGCTGTCAGTGCGCGCAAGCGAAGGGCAGAAAGTCGAGGCTCTGGATGGCGGCGCCAATGATTACGTGACCAAACCGTTCGGCATCCAGGAGTTTTTGGCGCGGATTCGTGCGTTATTGCGTCAGGCAACGGTGGGCGAGGCTCAGCAAGCTGCGCTGACCTTCGGCCCGCTGACCGTCGACCTCGCTTATCGGCGCGTATTGCTCGACGGTGTCGAGGTGGCGTTGACCCGAAAGGAATACGCCGTACTGGCGCAACTGGCGCGGCATCCCGGGCGGGTGATCACCCAGCAGCAACTGCTCAAGGACATCTGGGGACCGACCCACACCGAGGACACCCATTACCTGCGGATTGTGGTGGGCCATTTGCGCCAGAAACTGGCGGACGACCCGACCCGGCCTCGGTTTATCGTGACCGAGGCGGGTGTGGGGTATCGATTGTTGAGTGAGGTCAGTCTTTAGTTTTTTTACTGTTTGAGCTGGCCCTATCGGGCATTTCAACCATCGCGCTTCTGCTCATTCTCATACCGATCCAGTGTATCGCGCGCAATCTCGCGCCCCAACGCGATCAATTCCGGTGCCTTGTAGAACTCAAAAAACCGGCACACCCGCTTCGGCACGTTGATCAGGATATCCGGTGGATACCCGGCAATCTTGTACTGCGCCAGCGACGTCTGCATCACCTCGAAACTCTGGTTGATCAGATCCAGCAACGACGCCGGGCCAACGTTGTCGATGATGAATGAACCGGTCGCGGATCGTGGCGCACCAGAGGATTCTGGAGCTGCAGCGGGTTGTTGGGCCTCCGGTTCGGCGGACTCGATCCACGGGTTGAGCTTCGCGCCTTCGGCTCTCAAGGCTTCCTGTTCCAGAATCAACAGTTGTTCGGCCTGTTTGCGCCGGAACGGCAACTTCGAACCCAGTGAGTTGATCAAACTGTCGAAACGCGTTTTGAACGCGGCGGGACGCTGGATCACCGGCAGTTGGTAGTGACGCTGGTTGGTGGAGTTGAGGTTGACCGCGATGATCAAATCACAGTGACTCGATACCACCGGAACGATCGGCAGCGGATTGAGAATGCCGCCGTCGACCAGCATGCGATTGCCTTGCATGACCGGCGTGAACAGGCTCGGAATTGCCGCTGAGGCGCGCATGGCCTGGTGCAGGCAGCCTTCCTGGAACCAGATTTCCTGCTGGTTGGTAAGGTCGGCGGCGACCGCCGTGTAGGGAATGCGCAGGTCTTCGATGTTGATATCACCGACGATCTTGCGAATCTGGCCGAAGACTTTTTCGCCGCGAATCGCCCCCAATCGAAAGCTGACGTCCACCAGGCGCAACACGTCGAGATAGTCCAGGCTCTCGATCCAGTCGCGATAATCATTGAGTTTGCCTGCGGCGTAGATCCCGCCCACCACGGCGCCCATGGAGCAACCGGCGATGCAGGCGATGTCGTAACCGCGCCGTTCAATTTCTTCGATGACACCAATATGCGCATACCCTCGGGCTCCACCCGAGCCCAGCACCAGTGCGACACGCTTTTTCATGAATCGCCCTCGTCTGACCAGATTCAACAATGCACCCATCGAGGGGCGCGCTTCAATCGGCAAAGTCGTTCGAAGCGGTGAAGGCGTCGTTTTTTCGACACTCCATGGCGGCACATGGTTATTCTCGCCGGCGCTATAGTGGGCGAAGCGGACCAACGGCACTTTTTAGGCGCCAGACCGTCTTAACTGCACGATTGTTGACCTATCTTTGAGGTGTGAGTGATGAAAGCCTGGATCTGTATACCGCTGATTGCCCTGGCGCTTGCCGGTTGTGCCGGTAAAACCGCCTACCGCGACAGTTGCGGTAGCCAACTCGATGCCGCTTGGCATGAGTTGGACCTGGCCAAGGCCGAGGGTTTTGCCGGGACTGTCAGCTATTCCAAGGCCTTGTCGCTGTTGACCGCGGCCAAGACCCAACAGCAATTCGAAGGGTTCGAAGGTTGCAGCAAGAAAGCCGAGAAGGCCCGTTTCTATATTCGTGAGTCGCGCGCCGGACGCTAGGACGAGCTGTGCACTGGTTTGTCGGCGATAGAATGTTCAATCACAGTGAGCTCAAGCTCGCCATCGCCGGCAAGCCAGCTCCTACAGTTGGTTAAGGCACTGTTTACGGAGTAACCCATGATCGATCGCTTGGTGGCTCAAGTTCTAGGCCTGGAAGTTCGTCTGCTGGCCTGTCAGGCACGCTTGGATGCCCGTACCGACCCCGAGGCGTTGCATGACCTGCGAACAACGATGCGTCGATTGCGCAGCCTGCTGCGGCCGTTGCGCGGTTTGCCGGGCGTCGAGCAGCTGGAGGAGGCGGCATCGCGGGTGGGTGACCTGACCACGCCGTTGCGGGATCGCGAAGTCATGGCGGCGTACCTGCTTGAGCACGGCCAACCCGAAGCTGGACGCAGACGCATGGCTCAGATGGCTGAGGCGTACCCGGCCGTGGCGAGCAGTATCGAGTTGTCGCAGCTATTGATCGTGCTCGACGCTTTTCCGCGTTTTTTGCGCGCATCCCAACGTCAGGGTTTACTCAAGGGGCTGCGCCAGCACATCGAAAAGCGGCTGGCCAAACAATGGAAAAAGCTCGACAAGGCATTGCACGATCCGGCCCATGACCGGCATCGACTGCGGTTGCTGATCAAGCGCTCGCGCTATGGCATCGATGCCTACCCGGAGCTGAACCGGTTACCGAAAAAAGCCATGCCTCGGTTGAAAGAGGCTCAAGGCGCTTTGGGTGACTGGCACGACTGCGTTCAGTGGCTGGCCCTGGCCGAGCACGAAGCTGACTTGCAACCTTGTGTCGCCGTGTGGAAAGCCACGATGGCCAAGGCCGAAAGCCGCGCCGATAAAGTGCTGGATAAACTCAGCGCTGACTGCTTCAAATCCTGAACCCGATGCATCCCCCTGTAGAAGCGAGCTTGCTCGCGATGGCGGCGGCACATCCAACATCGATGTGACTGACACACTGTTATCGCGAGCAAGCTCGCTCCTGCAGAGAGTGGTGTCCACCACTGTGCGGCTCATCTGTCAGTCAATTTGGCCGGAATGAGTGCTGTATGGCCTCTGACCGATCGTTAATATTCCTTCATCCAATTCCCGCTCCTGAGGTTTTCATGCGTTTTTCCGAATTGCTCGACGCCGTCCGCCGCCAGCCACAGGAACTGTCTATTCCGGCCTCCTGGGCACAGGGGCGGGCCAGTTTCGGTGGCTTGGTGGCGGCGCTTCAATTCGAAGCCATGCGCGCAAAGGTTCCGACGGATCGTGCGGTTCGCTCGCTGGCGATCACCTTCGTGGGCCCGGTCGAGCCTGAAGTCCCCGTCAGCTTTGAAGTCGATGTGTTACGCGAAGGCAAAGCCGTCAGCCAGGTACTGGGCCGAGTGATGCAAAGGGGCCAGGTGGTGACGTTGATCCAGGGCAGCTTCGGCGCCTCGCGCCCATCGGAAGTGGCGGTTAACGCTGAGCGTGCGCCAGAGATGAAGCATTGGGACGAATGCCAGGAGTTGCCGTTTGTCGAAGGCGTTATCCCGGAATTCATGCGGCATTTGGCGATGCGCTGGAGTATCGGCGGACTGCCGTTCAGCGGTAGCACCTCTCGGCAAATGGGCGGATGGGTTCGCTTGCGCGGCGATGAGGCGGAAGAGGCGGTCAGTGAAGCGCACATTCTGGCGCTGGTGGACGCTTGGCCACCTGCTGTATTGCCCTTTTTGAAAAAGCCGGCGATGGGTAGCACGTTGACGTGGACTATCGAGTTCGTGCAGCCCTTGCTGGAACTGAGCGCGCTGGCCTGGTGCAAATATCTGGTAGAAACCGAGTATGCAGCCGACGGTTACGGCCATGCCGCCGCGAAGTTGTGGAGCGCGGACGGTCGGTTGATTGCCATGAGTCGGCAGACCGTGACGGTTTTTGCCTGATCAAGGACGACGGTGGCGCTCACGCCAGGCGCGCCACCAGCCACCGCTCAGGAAAAATCGTGGGAAGGTCAGAAATTGCTCGACCATCAGGCGCGACATCGCGTCTTTGCGATCACTGAACGGCTCGGAGGCTTGCGTCTCAAGGCTGTGGCCGTGACGTTGCAAGCCCAGTGCGGCGATCACACCGATCACGCCGATGGCAACGTTCGCCAGGTTCAGGCCGAACACCCCGGACACAATCAGCACAAACGCCACGATGAACAGCGGCACCGCAATCAGGTGCAACACCAGATTTGTCGGGTGCTGATGATTGTTCGGATACGCGCGCCATTGCCACGCGGGAAGGTTGGGGTGTCGTTTGCCCATGATGCTGATCCTCTATCCATGCTGAACACATGATTGAAGAATAGGCCCGGACATTGCTGGCGGCGAATCAAGGCTGGCTATCGATGTGATAGGGGCCATGGTCAATATTGATGTTGGCGGGCTGATTGCCATCGCGAGCCTGCTCGCGAAGCGCCGTCAAAGCTTGAGCTGACCAATGGCCTTGCTCAGTTCCCCAGCCAAGGCGGCCAGTTCATTACTGGTAGTTGCCGAGCACACAGTCTGTTGCACGGTGTGCTCGGTCACATCCCGAATACTGACCACCGAACGGTTCATTTCTTCGGCGACCTGGCTCTGCTGCTCGGCCGCCACCGCGATTTGCGTATTGCTTTCGCGCATCTGCGCCACCGCGCCGGTGATGTCTGCCAGCGCAGCACCGGCCTCCTGGGCCTGTTGCACGCATTCGTCCGCCTTGAACGAGCTCTCCTGCATGAAGTCAACCGCGTCGCGGGTTCCCGCCTGTAGTGCCGACACCATGAGGGTGATCTCGTCAGTAGACGCCTGAACCCGTTTGGCGAGGTTGCGCACTTCATCGGCCACCACGGCAAAGCCGCGCCCCATCTCACCGGCCCGGGCCGCTTCGATGGCAGCGTTCAGCGCCAGCAAGTTGGTTTGCTCGGCGATGCTATGGATCACGTTCACCACGCTGTTGATCTTCTGGCTGTCCTCGGCCAGGCGCTGGATCATCTCGGCAGTTTGCTGCACCCCGGTGGACAACCCGGCAATCGACTTTTGAACCCGAGTCACCACTTTCTGCCCGCTACCGGCCAGGCTGTCGGCCGATTGCGACAGGTCACGGGTGGCGCCGGCGTGTTGGGCGATGTGATAGACCGTGGCGGTCATTTCGTTGATCGCGGTGGCGGCCTGATCGGTTTCGCTTTGCTGGCCGAGCATGCCTTGGCGCACGTCGTTCATGCTCGATGCCAATCGGGCGGCACCTTCGTCAAGCTGTCGGGCGGTAGTGGCGACCGTGTTGACCACCCGCTGATACCCGGCCTGCATGGCATTGAAGGCATTGGCCATTTGCCCGACTTCATCGTTGCAGGCCAATGGAACGCGGGCCGACAAATCCCCGGTTTTCTCAACGTGCAGCATCACATCTTTCAACGTGTTGAGTTGGCTGAGCAGAAAGCGGATCAACAGCTGCGATGCGCCGAGCATCGCCAGCATCAGGATTAACACCGCCGTGGCGTAATGGCTGAAGCGTTCGGCGAAAACCTGTTGAAGACTTGGCCCGTAGGCGACAACCGCTATTTGCTGGCCGTCCAAGCGGGTGAATACTTCGGCACCCATCAACGGGTTGTCACCGACCAGCGGCATGGAATTGAGGTCGACCCAACCCTTCGCATCACTCAGTCCCGGTACCGGTTGTTTATTCAACGCTGGCATCTGGCCGCGACTGAATGTCAGCAGATTATCTTGCCGGGGCAGCGGCTGCCCGGCAGGCCAGGCGCTGAGCAATCGGGCCTGCTCCTGTGCCGAAGCCTTTGCTGCCTGACTGCGGGCCTGCTGTTCGAGATGCACGGCAAACAGCACCAGCAGCAGTGTGGTGACGAAGGCGACGGCGTTGACTGCCCAGAATTTGTACTTCAACGAGATGTTGCTAAGCCAGGCACCCATGGAGGTTTTCTCTGATAGCGGAAACAGTATTGGCAAGGTGCCATTATTGTGCCGCTACTCAGCGATACGAAATTTGATGCAGGTCAGTGCGCTTGCTCACGATGGCAGTCTGTCAGTCACATCCGTATTGAGTGTGAGGACGCTATCGCGGGCAAGTTCGCTCCTACTGGGGGGAGGTGATTACTGGGAGATTGATGGCAAACCGAAGAATTCGCGTGCACAGAGGGTGGTATGCGCCGCGAGATCCTCATTGGTTTCCCCGCGATGCAGTGCGACCTCTCGCAACACCTCGGTCAGATATGCCGGCTCATTGCGCCCGTTTTTCGGTTTGGGGCGCAGGCTGCGCGGAAGCAGATAGGGGGCGTCGCTCTCCAGCATCAGACGTCCGCGCTTGATTTCCTTGACCAAGGGATGCAGGTGCGTGCCCCGGCGCTCGTCGCAGATCCAACCGGTGATGCCGATGTGCAAGTCCAGATCGAGGTAGCTGAACAATGCTTTCTGTTCACCGGTGAAACAGTGCACCACGGCGGCGGGCAATTGATCGCGGTAGTCGCGCAGGATTTCCAGTAGGCGCTGACTGGCATCACGCTCGTGCAGGAATACGGGCAACTGCAATTCGACGGCCATCGCCAGATGTTCTTCGAGGACTTTTTCCTGCTGGGGGCGTGGTGAGAAGTCTCGATTGAAATCCAGACCGCATTCGCCCACGGCGACCACAGTGGGCTCCTTTAACAGACTGCGCAGGCGCCGGGCGCTGTCGGCAGTCCAGTCGCTGGCCGAGTGGGGGTGGATACCCGCCGTGGCGAACAGGCGCAGGGCGCTTTCATCCAGTTGTTGGCAAAGCTCCAAAGCCTGCTCACTGCCCTCGACACTCGTGCCGGTGAGCACCAGTTGGCATACCCCTGCGGCGTAGGCGCGGTCGAGAACAGCCTGGTGTTTGTCGGCAAAGCTGGGGTTGGTCAGGTTGACGCCGATATCGATGAGTTGCATGGTGCTACCTCGGACCAAAGGCCGAAAAGCATATCAGAGCCTTGGATTTATAAGAAAAGCCAAGAACTACAATGGGTTAACGCTGTCTCTTGATTCGCGATCTTGATTCGCGATCTTGAGCGGCAGGACACACGCGTTGGTGCGACTACTGTCAATGTGCCATTATTCTGCGCTTTTCCGGTGCTTCTGTGTTCTGTTTTTGTCGCCGTGCTTGATGCCATTTGACATGAACATGGCCTGGTTTTCTTTGCGGAGAGTGGATGATTCGTCCCTCGGTTTTGCTTCTGCTGTGCTGTTCGCTGCTGCTGCCGATGGCGGCGGTTGCGCGGCTGCCTGGACCACAGCAAGCCGTACCGGCGGCAAAAGTTCGAGATCTTCCGGAAATTCGCAACAGCCGCATACTGCGGGTGCTGGTCAACCAGAGCCGCAACAGTTCCGGCGAAGTTCAGGGCCAGGCGATTGGCGTCGAATATCATCGCCTGCGCGCGTTCGAACAATACCTCAACGGGCATGCTCGCGACGGTCAGGACATCTCCCTCAAGATTATCCCCAAGGGCAAGGACCAACTGCTCGGCGCATTACAGCGCGGAGAAGGTGACCTGGTGGCGCCGGGCGAACTGCTGGATTTGCAGCCGGGCTATGCCGTCAGCACCAGTGAGCCGCTTGCCAGCAATATTCCGTTGGTCTTGGTGGGGATCAAAGGCGAGCGGCGCTATACCCGTCTCGAACAACTCTCGGGCAAGACCCTGGCCTTGCCCACCGGAAGCGCCGCGGGAGACGCCGTCAGTCAAATCAATCAAAAACTCGCACTGCACAAGCTGCCTCCGGTGACGATCGAGTGGGTCGATCCAAGTCTCGCGGTCGAGGATGTGCTGGAGATGGTTCAGGGCGGCATTTTTCACCTGACCATCGTCGAGCAGCCGATTGCCGAGCGCTGGGGCAAGATCCTGCCGAAACTGCGATTAGACAAACAGGTGCTTATCAGGGATCCGGGCGAGGAATTCTGGTTCGTGCGCCGTGATGCATCAATGCTGCGCGCCAGCATCGATCGCTTCCTGAGCGGATACAAAAAACCATCGGATCAGGACGCGGCGTTCCTGCGGATTTATCGGCGCCTGTACCAGGTTCACTATCCATTGGCGAAGGCTGACCGGCAGCGCCTGGAGAAACTGCGGCCCGTACTGCAAAAACACGCTGACGCTCAAGGCATGGACTGGCTGAACCTGGCTGCGCTGGCATTCAAGGAGTCCGGCTTGCAGCCCACCGTTCGCAGTGGTGGTGCGCCGACCGGTCTGATGCAGATCACGCCATCTGCGGCTCAGCGAGTAGGTGTCAACAATATTCAGGATATCGACGGCAATGTGCAGGCTGGCGCCAAGTACCTTGCGATGATCCGGCGCAAGTTCTTTGCCAGTTCCAGGCTCAATGAACGTGAACGCATGGCCTTCGTGCTGGCGGCGTACAACATCGGACCAGAGCGGGTGCAAGGTATGCGTGCCGAGGCGCGGCGGCGCGGCTTGAATCCGAATCAGTGGTTCTTCCAGGTTGAGCGAATCGCCATGGAGCAGGTCGGAATGGGACCTGTCAGCTATGTTAATAGCGTGAACAAGTATTACTTGGCGTTCGATCGAGAGCGGGAGTCGTTGGAGCCTCAGGGGCAAAAGGTAGCCCTACGCAAGTAATCGAATAAACTGATTGTTATGGCGGGGTTTTTGCGCTTTTAACATGATGTTTACTGATTAATATGGCGGCCAACCAACACACATTCATTATGGAAGAAACAGCATGAGCACACTGGTCAACAAGGTACTGTTCACCCGCGCTGGCTACGGTCTGACCGTTTTGCGAATTTTCGTCGGCATCATCTTCGCAGCCCACGGGGCGCAGAAGCTTTTCGGGGCATTCGGTGGTTATGGCCTGGCCGGGACCGCACAGTACATGGAGAGCATTGGTCTGGCACCGGGTTACCTGATGGCGACGCTGGCTGGTGGTACCGAGTTCTTTGCCGGCCTGGCCTTGATCATCGGCCTGCTGGCGCGCCCGGCGGCATTGGGGCTGACGTTCCTCTCATTGGTCGCTATTTTTTCGGTACACATCAGTAATGGTCTGTTCATGGCCAACAACGGTTACGAATTCGCCCTGGCTCTGCTGGGTGGCAGTATCGCGGTATTGATTGAAGGGGCCGGGAAGCTTTCAGCTGATCGCGTCATCGCGGGCTGAACGCTCTGGCGCAACGAAAAGGCCCGCATTACGCGGGCTTTTTTTGTTGTTCGTGATTCTTGACACCGTCCGGTCAGCTTCTCTAGGATGCTGCTCATGCGCCGATTTAAACAGCTACTTGCGGGGCGCCAGGTAACTCGATCAGTTACCGATAGAAGCTGGAAACAGGCTTCGAAATACCGCTAAAGCGCTGGTTCGGTGTTGCCTCTCACCTGCCATGCAGACTTTTGAGGCAGAGACACGACACAATGAATGCACTAAGCCCCGTTATACGTCCCGCGCCGATCACGGCACATCTGACCCAACGCAATCCAAAAATCCTGCTTGGCGGTAAACATCAGCCGACGCTGTTGCGTTATCTCGATGGCTGGCCTCGTCGCACCGGCGGTCCTGCTGCGTTCCTGATCCAGTTTGTCGAAGATGGCGAATCCCTGGCGCGGTTCGCTAACGACAGTTTCGACCTGGCAGTGATTCAATCTCCCAGCCTCGAAGATGCGCCTGAAATGATCAGGCAGCTGACTCGCGTTGCCCGGCAAGGGTTGATTACCCGACGCTGAGGTTATGGGTACTCAATAGCCACGATGTATACGCATTGCTCGCCGGTCGGCGTCTGGACCCGTACTTCGGCGTCCAGGGCTTTGCCGATCAAGGCGCGAGCCAGTGGTGAGTCGATGCTGATCAGGCCCAGTTTGAGGTCCAGTTCATCCGGCCCGACAATGCGGTAGCGCGACTCTTTGCCGTCCTCGTCTTCAATCGTGACCCAGGCACCGAAATAGACCTTGTTCGGATCGCTGGGTTTTTCACTGACGACCTTGAGCGCTTCCAGGCGTTTGGTGAGAAAGCGTACGCGGCTGTCGATCTCGCGCAGCATTTTTTTGCCGTAGGTGTATTCGGCGTTCTCCGAGCGATCGCCCTGTGCCGCAGCCTCGCTGACCGACTGCGTTACTTGCGGTCGTCGAACGTGCCAGAGCTCATGAAACTCGGCGCGCATCCGCGCTTCACCTTCAGGGGTGATCAGCGCGGTACCGGCGGTGCGGGGAGGGCGATAACGGCTCATGGTGACTTCTTGTGATTAGGAGTGCTTGAGTTTATCAACCCTCGCGCAGCACTGTCAGGGGGCTTGCGTTCAGCGCCCGGCGGGTGCCGAACACGCCGGCGCCACCAATCAGTATCGCGCCAATCAGCGGCAACACCAGCAGCCACGGATGCGGATGCCAGGGCAGGTCGAATGCAAATCGGTAAAGCACCAGGCTCACGAGTTCCGAACCCAGCGCTGCCAGCAACCCGCTGACCGCCCCCAGCAAACCGAATTCGATTCGTCGCGCCTTGACCAGCAATTGCCGTTCCGCGCCCAGAGCCCGCAGTAATGCGCCTTGGCGAATGCGTTCATCGAGTGTCGCTTGCAGACCGGAAAACAACACCGCCATACCCGCCGCCAGCACAAACAGCAATACGTATTCCACCGCCAACGTGACTTGCGCGAGGATGCTGCGCAGCTGCGCCAGCAATGCCTCGACTTGCAAAATGGTCACTGCAGGGAACGACCGAGACAGGTCGACGATCTGCTGGTCATGTCCTGCCGACAGATAAAAACTGGTCAGGTAAGTCGCTGGCAGATCCTTCAAGGTCCCCGGCTGGAAGATCATGAAAAAGTTCGGCTGGAAATTGTCCCAGTTGATTTCTCGCAGGCTGGTGACTTTCGCCTCGCGATTGACCCCTCCGACCGTAAAGACCAGATGATCCCCCAGCTTGAGCTTCAGGCTTTCGGCGACTTTGCCCTCTACCGATACGCCGGGGATTTCATCGGGCGGTTGCTCCGGCCACCAGTTGCCGGCGGTGAGTTTGTTGCCTGCCGGCAGGTCCGCGGCCCAGGTCAGGCTCAGGTCACGCTGGATGGCCCGGTCACCCGCTGATTCTTTGGTGACGATTTGCTGCACGGGCTCGCCGTTGATGCTGATCAGGCGCCCCGGCACCACCGGGTACAGCGGCGCCGATTGTGCTGACACGGCAATCAGGCGATCGGTGAAGGCTTGTTTGTCTGCCGGCAGGATGTTCAGGGCGAAGTAGTTTGGAGCGTTTTTTGGCAATTGGTTTTGCCAGGTATCGAGCAGCTCGCCACGCAGCAGGGCGATCAACGCCATCGACAGCAGGATCAGGCCGAACGCCAGGGACTGACCGGCAGCGGCCTGCGGATGACGCAACAGTTGACCGAGGCCCAGACGCCACGGCAGGGAGGCGCGGGCCAGCATCCGTCGCAGACTTTGCAACAGCAGCAACAGCAATCCTCCCAGCACCAGTGCAGCAACCACGCCCCCGCCAAGCAATGCGAAGGTCAGCAGCAGATCCAGGCTCAGGCGCCACATGATCAGGGCAAGGGCACCCAGCGCCGCGCCGTAGACCATCCACGTACTGGAGGGAATCGGCAGCATGTCCCGACGCAACACCCGCAATGGCGGTACCCGACCCAAGGCAGCCAGCGGCGGCAGGGCGAAACCGGCCAGCGCCACGAGTCCGGTGCCGATCCCGGCGATGGCCGGAAACAGACCGCCCGGTGGCACGTCGGTCGGTAGCAAATCATGCAACAAGGCAAACAGCCCCAGCTGTGCCAGCCAACCAATTGCGGCGCCGGTGAGGCTGGCGAGTAGTCCGAGCACGGTCAGTTGAAGGCTGAACAACACCAGGGTTTCCCGGCGTGACAGACCCAGACAACGCAGCAGTGCGCTGGCATCGAAACGGCGGGTCGCAAAACGCGTCGCCGACAGCGCCACCGCCACACCGGCCAGCAACACCGCCACCAGACTGGCCATGTTCAGGTAACGCTCTGCTTTGCCCAAGGCGCCGCCGATCTGCCGGTTGCCATCGCGGGCATCCTGGATGCGCTGATTGGCCGCCAGTCCGGGTTTGATCAATTGCCGATAGGTTTCCAGCGCTTCGGCATTGCCGCGCCAGAGTTCGCGGTAACTGACCCGACTGCCGGGCTGCACCACACCGGTGGCGGCAAGGTCGTCGAGGTTGATCAGCACCCGTGGTGTCAGGCTGTAGAAATTGCCGGCGCGGTCGGGTTCGTAAGTCAGCACGCGCGCCAGCTTCAGGGTTTTCATCCCGACATCGACGCTGTCGCCGATCTTCAAGTCGAGCGCGGTCAGCAGCCGCGCTTCGACCCAGGCTTCCCCTTGTTTCGGCCCGCCGCCGGGCTCTTCCTGGGCGAACGGTGCGGGCGCGCTTTTCAGCTCACCACGTAGCGGATAGACGCTGTCCGCCGCTTTGATACTGGACAACTGGATGCCGGTATCGGTGGCGATGACGCTGGAGAACTCCACTACTTGTGCGTGTTTCAGCCCCAGATCGATGCCGCTTTTTATCTGTTCGGGGCGGGCCGGTGAGCTGCCCTCGAGCAGCAGGTCGGCGCCGAGGAACTCCGTGGCCCGCAACATCATGGCGCCGTTCAGGCGGGCGCCGAAGTAACCGATGGCGGTACTCGCGGCCACGGCCACCAGCAGGGCAAAAAACAATACGCGCAATTCACCGGCGCGGGCGTCGCGCAGCAATTGTCGGATGGCGAGACTGAACAGGCGCAACAGCGGCAGGCGTGCCATCAAGGCTCCAGAGGGGCGACCAGCAGGCCGGCTTCAAGTCGGATCAGGCGCCGGCAGCGATGGGCCAGGCGTTCGTCGTGGGTCACCAGCACCAGAGTCGTGCCGCGTTCCTGGTTAAGTTCGAACAGCAGGTCGCTGATGCGCTCGCCGGTGTGGCTGTCGAGGTTGCCGGTGGGTTCGTCGGCAAAAAGCACATCGGGCTCGGCGGCAAACGCCCGGGCGATTGCCACGCGCTGCTGTTCACCCCCGGAGAGCTGGCGTGGCGAGTGGGTAAGGCGTTGACCGAGTCCAACCCGTTGCAGCAACTCCGTGGCGCGGCTGCGGGCGTCTTTGCGGCCATCGAGCTCCAGCGGCAGCATGACGTTTTCCAGGGCGTTGAGGCTGTCGAGCAGTTGAAACGACTGAAAGACAAATCCCACATGCTCGGCGCGAATGCGTGCGCGCTGGTCCTCGTCGAGCTTGCTCAGGCCTTGACCGGCAAGTGTCACTTCACCACTGCTGGGCAGGTCGAGACCAGCGAGCAGGCCGAGGAGGGTGGATTTGCCGGAACCGGATGCGCCGACGATGGCCAGGCTGTCGCCCTTGTTCAGTTCCAGGCTGAGTTCGTGCAGGATGGTCAGTTCACCTTCCGCGCTGGGAACCACTTTGCTAAGGTTCTTCGCGGTGAGAATGCTTGCGCCCATGGAGAATCCGATGCGTGTGTGGTTTTTGAGTGCTGGCCTGGCCTTGATGTGCATGGCCCAGAACGCAGCGGCGGGTACTGTCCTGATCGTTGGCGATAGTATCAGCGCCGGTTTCGGACTGGATACCCGGCTGGGGTGGGTGTCGTTGCTCGAGCAACGGCTCAAGCGTGAAGGTTTCGACGATAAAGTCGTCAACGCGTCCATCAGTGGCGACACCAGTGCCGGAGGCCAGGCGCGGCTGCCGGCGCTGCTTGCAGAGCATAAGCCGGAGCTGGTTGTCCTGGAGTTGGGCGGCAATGACGGCCTGCGTGGATTGCTGCCAACACAATTGCAACAAAATCTTGCGTCGATGATCGACAGCTCCCGGGCCAGCGGTGCCAAGGTGTTGCTGCTGGGCATGCAATTGCCACCCAATTATGGTGCGCGTTACACCCAGGCCTTCGCCGAGGTTTACAGCAATCTGGCCGATGAAAAGAAAATCCCCCTGGTGCCCTTTTTTCTCGACGGTGTGGGTGGTCACCCGGATCTGATGCAGGCCGACGGCATCCACCCGGCAGCCGGGGCCCAGGACAAGTTGCTGGAAAATGTCTGGCCTACTCTAAAACCGCTGTTATGACGCTTTTCTAGTAGCAGGCTTTCGGCTAAGGTGGCGCCCCCGATTTGGAGCCCCCGATGCCGCGTCCCGCCTGGTCACTATTTTCCTATCAACTGATCGAGCCTGACGAACAGCTGGATCTGTTCGCCTGTCAGGAAGTGCGGGTGCATCTGGTGACCCGTCAGCTGGAACTGGGCGGGTCGGCGGACCGGACGCTGTGCGGCAGTCTGTTGCCTGCGCAACCGCGTTGGTCGAGTGTTGATCGGCGGGTGTTTCAGGATCAGCGGTTGTGTTCGTTGTGTCGGGCGATTCTTGAGTCGCAGAAGCGGGGCACGTCACCGATCTGGCCTGAATTGCGGTTTGAGCTTTAATCCGTCAGGAGTCCAGGAGTCCAGTAGTCCAGGCGGCCTGATAGCCGACCTGCCTTTGGTTGGTCGAGTACATATCCATTCCTGCGGTAACGGCGGCTTGTGGTTTCGCCCTTACGGCGAGTCACTTTTTTTACAAGCGCCTAAAAAAAGTAACCAAAAAAACGCTCGCCCCGAGCGTCCGGCCCCTCGCTTAGGCTCGGCGTTCCTTCGCTCCGGTATTCATCCGGGGTCATCGCCTCCGGTCGGCTTCGCTTCGACCTCCTCTCGATGTGTTCGACTGCGTCGAACGGCGCTGCGCGCCTACTCCCGGATGAACACCTCCACTCAGCCTCCCGAAGGGGCGGGTGGATCAAGATCAAGAGCTGCAGGCGAGCTAACGCTCGGCCTGTTGAGTGGTGGAAAGCAGGGGGTGATGCCCCAATCCGTGTAGGAGCTGGCCTGCCAGCGAAGACGGCCTGCCGGCCGACCTGAATCTTGCCGATGCCCCCAATCCCTGTAGGAGCGAGCCTGCTCGCGATGGCGGCCTGCCAGCCGACCTGAATCTTACGGATATACCCAATCCCTGTAGGAGCTGGCCTGCCAGCCGACCTGAATCTTACTGTTATACCCAATCCCTGTAGGAGCTGGCCTGCCAGCGAAGACGGCCTGCCAGCCGACCTGAATCTTACGGATATACCCAATCCCTGTAGGAGCTGGCCTGCCAGCGAAGACGGCCTGCCAGCCGACCTGAACCTTACGGATATACCCAATCCCTGTAGGAGCTGGCTTGCCAGCGAAGACGGCCAGCCCGCCGACCTGAACCTTACGGAATTACCCAATCCCTGTAGGAGCTGGCCTGCCAGCGAAGACGGCCTGCCAGCCGACCTGAACCTTACGGATTTACCCAATCCCTGTAGGAGCTGGCTTGCCAGCGAAGACGGCCTGCCAGCCGACCTGAACCTTACGGATATACCCAATCCCTGTAGGAGCTGGCTTGCCAGCGATGTCAGCCTGCCAGCCGAGCCGATTTTGCAGAGGTACCAGATCAACGGCTCGCAGCCTCGCTTCGCCGACAGCTGCTACGGGAAGTGTGTAGGAACCCACAGCACAAAACCGCCTTGCATCGCCTGCAATCGGGCGATCTCCCCGAAATAACAGACAGCGGTGTACAATCGCGTTCTTATACCCCCTGTTGATCATGCGAAGGATTTTCCGGATGTTGCCGCGCTTTCCCGCCGTCACCCGCTGCCTGACCCTTGCCGCCCTGTGTGTGGCCGGTCCTGCTGCAGCCTTGGAGCTGCCTCTACCACCGCCCGGTGAAGACATCGTCGGTCAAGTGCAAGTGATCAAGGCCAAGTACGAAGATACCTTCGCTGACCTTGGCACCACTTACGATCTGGGTTACACGGAAATGGTCGCGGCCAACCCGGGTGTCGACCCATGGTTGCCGGGTGCCGGTACCGAAATCATTCTGCCAACGCGCTTCATCCTGCCGCCGGGCCCGCGTGAAGGCATCGTGATCAACCTCGCCGAATACCGCCTCTACTACTTCCCTAAAGGCCGGAACGTCGTCTACACCTTCCCGCTGGGTATCGGTCGTGAAGGCTGGGGTTCGCCGATTGCCCATACCAGCATCACCGCCAAGACACCGAACCCGACCTGGACGCCTCCAGCGTCGATCAAGGCCGAGCACGCCGCCGATGGTGATCCGCTGCCCAATGTCGTGCCGGCGGGTCCAGACAACCCGCTGGGGCCGTTCAAATTCACGTTGGGTACGCCGGGCTACCTGATTCACGGTTCGAACAAAAAGTTCGGCATCGGCATGCGCACCAGCCACGGCTGCTTCCGCATGTTCAACAACAACGTGCTGGAAATGGCGGGCATGGTGCCGGTCGGCACGTCGGTAAGGATCATCAACGACTCCTACAAGTTCGGCGTCAGTGGCGGCAAGGTTTACCTGGAAGCGCACACACCGCTGGACGACAAGGGCAACCCGTCGGTGGTCGACAAGCATACTGCCGTGATCAACGCGATGCTCAAGCGTGAAGACATTACCAACAACCTGCGCATGAACTGGGATGTGGTGCGCGATGTTGTCGCTGCCGAAGACGGCCTGCCGGTGGAAATCGGCGTGCCGAGTGGTACCGCTCCGATGGTGTCGAGCGCACCTCTCGATCCACTGCAGTAAGGCTTGAAGGGAACCCGTCGACGCAGGCCGCGTCGGCGGGTTTTTTATTGCCCGCAGAAACACCAGGCAATAAAAAAGCCGACCCAAAAAATGGGTCGGCTTAATAACAATCCCGAGGGATTATTACTTGCGGCTAGCTTTTTCCAGCATGCGCAGAGCACGCTCGTTAGCTTCGTCAGCAGTCTGTTGTGCTTTTTGAGCAGCAGCCAGAGCTTCATCAGCTTTACGGTAAGCTTCGTCTGCACGAGCCTGGGAGCGAGCTGCTGCGTCTTCAGTAGCGGTCAGACGTGCTTCGGTTTCTTTCGATGCGCTGCTGCAACCGGTAGCCAGAACTGCGGCCAGAGCCAGAGCAGAGAATTTCAGAACGTTGTTCATCGTGTTCCCCTTCAAGGACTTTCTATTAAGTAGCTATCTCCTCAGCATGAGGAAATAGCCGGCGTACATACTACCCATTACTTGTAGTAAGTAAAACTGACATGAAGCAAGAAGCAAAAAAAATTGTAGGCGTTGATGCTTTTTCGAGCAACTTTTAACTGCAATGTTTAAAAAATATCCAGCCGCAAGGCCCGATCCTGAGCGAGCCGCTGCGGAAAAGTTCCTCATTCCCAGTGCTCTTTTTTTCAGTCTTGGCTAAAGTCTGCCTATATGGGTTCGTCTACACTTTTGTTCGGGTTTTGCGCAGCAGCTCTCATATCTTTCTCCATATTCAGGTGACTTTAACAACGGGCGCTCGTCTTAAGTCTCAACATCCGGCAATGTTCAGGCTTTCGACCTTGGCAATCTTGGGTCGAGCCTTTCCTGCGTGACCCTGAGCAGCACCCGTCAACTTGCGTAATGACGAGCGTACCTTGAGCATTTCGGGCAATGGTGCCTACTATTTGTACGTGCTCGGCAGCGCGAGATCGGTGCGGTTCTTCTCGGTGTCCATTCAGGCACGGGGTGGCGTAGATGTTCCTTCGCCGGAAAAACATCGGTAAGGTAGGGGTCAGAATTTCAGACCCGCGAGGAGTAGTGATGAGCGAGGCGTTGTCCATCCACCATGACCAGGCTGGTCATCAGTTCGAGACCAATGTGGACGGTCATCGTGCCTATCTGACCTATATGGATCTGGGGAAACAGACCCTGGATATCTATCGCACCTTCGTGCCCAACGCATTGCGTGGTCGTGGCATAGCAGCAGCCTTGACCGAGAAGGCGCTGGAGTACGCCGAGGAAATGGGCTACACCGTCATTCCTTCGTGCTCCTACGTCGAGCGCTATATGGAGCGTCACCAGCGGCACGCGGCCAAGCTGAGCCAGTGACCCGGAGTAAAACGAACGCATAAAAAAACGCCGGGTTCAGCCCGGCGTTTTTTTGTCTGCGGCAAACGGCGATCAGCTGCGATCGCGTTTTGGCAACACATCCTTGAGCTTGGCGTGCATGCTGCGCAACGTGGTTTCAGTCGCGGTCCAGTCAATGCAGGCGTCAGTGATCGACACGCCGTATTGCAGGTCGGCGAGGTCTTTCGGGATCGCCTGGGCGCCCCAGTTCAGATGACTCTCGACCATCAGGCCGATGATCGACTTGTTGCCTTCCAGGATCTGGTTGGCGACGTTCTCCATCACCAGCGGTTGCAGGGCCGGGTCCTTGTTGGAGTTGGCGTGGCTGCAGTCGACCATGATGTTCGGCTTGATCTTCGCCTTGTTCAGCGCCTGCTCGCAGAGCGCAACGCTGACCGAATCGTAGTTCGGCTTGCCGTTGCCGCCGCGCAGGACCACGTGACCGTAGGCGTTGCCCTTGGTGGTGACGATGGACACGCCACCTTCCTGGTTGATGCCCAGGAAGCGATGCGGGCTGGAAACCGATTGCAGGGCGTTGATCGCCACGGTCAGACCGCCGTCGGTACCGTTCTTGAAGCCGACTGCCGAGGACAGGCCGGATGCCATTTCACGGTGAGTCTGGGATTCGGTGGTGCGCGCGCCGATGGCCGACCAGCTGATCAGGTCCTGCAAGTATTGCGGGGATATCGGATCGAGTGCTTCCGTGGCGGTCGGCAGGCCTTTTTCAGCCAGATCCAGCAGCAACTGGCGACCGATGTGCAGACCGTCCTGGATCTTGAACGAGTCGTCCAGATACGGGTCATTGATCAAGCCTTTCCAGCCGACGGTGGTGCGCGGCTTCTCGAAATACACACGCATGACCAGATACAGGGTATCGGACACTTCGGCAGCGAGTGCCTTCAGACGCTCGGCATATTCGTGGGCAGCCTTGATGTCGTGGATCGAGCAAGGCCCGATGACGACGAACAGGCGATGGTCGGTGCCATCCAGAATGTTGCGAATGACTTCGCGACCCTTGGTGACGGTGCGCAATGCAGCATCGCTCAGGGGAATATCGCGCTTGAGCTGATCGGGGGTGATCAGCGTATCGTTGGAGGCGACGTTTAGGTCGTTGATCGGTAAATCAGCCATCGTTTACTCGTCAGGTCACGGGTGCCGGCCGCCAGCGAACCCGCGCGGCGGAGCACAGCAAATTAAGCGCGTCGGGGAGCCGAACCTTAGCGCGTTACACCGTGACTCGACAATGGGCAGACACCGTTTTAGTCCAGCACTGGCTGCGTAAACGCCTTGCGCACCGATTCATGAGAGAACTCGTCGGCATGTGCCTGGACCCATTCCAGCGCCAGCGCCTGAATATCCTGCAAATCGTCGTGGGCGTCATGCAGGCGGCAGAAACTATCGATCCGGCAGACCTGCTCGCCCATCCGGGCGCTGAACAGCATCTGCTCGTCGACAAAGGCAATGCCCACCAGATACCCGTGTTTACGTCGCAGGCACCAGGCGACGTAGCCCAGAAAACGCATATCGGGATTCAGCGTCGGCATGCGTACTTCAAGCGCTGTGCCATGGCGCCAGGCACGGTGGTAATTGCAAGCCATGCCCCCCAGGCTGATAGTGTGTAGCTGTTGCCGCGAAATACACTCGGGTTTAAGCAATGTTAATTCGACGGGCACATCGTCAGGGTGAGGAATAAAACGTCCCATGAACACAGACTCCATGTGTCGGCCATCTGACATTGTTTCCCCCAGTATAGTGGTCGAATTGGATCTCACCGATTTCGACGCCGACCAACGGCTGCTGGCGATGAGCGGCGTGTCGTTGGTGATTTTTACCAGCGTCGGTTGCGCCAGTTGCCGGTTTGCCCGTGAACAGCTGCCTGGCCTTGATCTGGCGGTGGATCGGCTGTGCTGGATCGATGCTGGGGACAATGGCGGGGCGGTCGAACGTTATTCTGTTTTTCATTTGCCCGCGCTGTTTGTCGTGCGCGATGGTGAATTCTTTGGCGCATTGAAAACGCGCCTGACCCGCTCTGAACTCAATGCTGGCGTGGCGCAGGCGTTAAGTCGCCCAGCAGAGGAATTGCCTTGATGGGGACAGTTGCCAGGCCGAGAATCGGCATTATCGGGACCGGTGCAATCGGCGGTTTCTACGGGGTGATGCTGGCGCGTGCCGGCTTCGATGTGCATTTTCTGCTGCGCAGCGAATTTTGTGCGGTCGCCGAGCACGGGTTGTGCGTCAATAGTGCACCGCATGGCGCACTGACGCTGAACCCGGTGCAGGCGTATTCAAGTGCCGAAGTCATGCCGCCCTGCGACTGGTTGTTGGTCGGGGCGAAAACCACCAGCAATGCCGATCTGGCACCGGCCATCCTTCACATCGCAGCGCCAGGCGCCAAAGTGCTGCTGCTGCAAAATGGCCTGGACGTGGAAGACGGCTTGCGCGAACTGCTCCCTGAATCTCTGCATGTGCTCGGGGGGCTTTGCTATATCTGTGTCCATCGCGAGAGCCCGGGCGTCATCACCCATCAGGCGCTGGGTGCGGTGCATATCGGTTACCACAGCGGGCCTGCCGATGCGTCGGCACGCACTGCGATAGTCGGGGAGGGGAGCGGTTTGTTCCTCGCCGCCGGGATCGATTCCCAGGTCATGTCGAACCTGCATCAGGCGCGCTGGCAAAAACTTGTCTGGAATATTCCGTACAACGGTCTGTCGGTGCTGCTCGGGGCAAGCACTACACCGCTGATGGCTGACAGCGACAGCCGCGAATTGATCAAGGCGCTGATGGCCGAAGTGGTCCAGGGCGCGACCGCCTGTGGTCACGCCTTACCAGCCGGGTACGCCGACCATTTGTTCATGGTGACCGAAAAAATGCCCGACTACTGGCCGAGCATGTACCACGATTTCCTGCACAAGCGGCCGCTGGAACTGGCCGCCATTTACGCTCGGCCTCTGGCCGCGGCGAAGGCCGCCGGGTGTGAGATGCCGCGCATCGAAGCCCTGTATCGCAGCTTGAGTTTTATTGATCGACGCAATAGTTGAATCGGTCGACCCGAGGGGGTAAAGGCATGGCAAAGACTAACGACGACCAACTGGTGCTGGCGATTTCCTCGCGGGCGTTGTTCGACCTCAGCGAAAGCCACAAGGTATACCTGTCCAGTGGGGTCGAGGCCTACCGGCAATATCAGATTGAACACGAAGACGAAATCCTCGAACCTGGCGATGCTTTCCCGTTGGTGCAGAAACTCCTGAATCTCAACACTCAACTGGGGCGCGCCCGGGTCGAAGTGATACTGGTATCGCGCAACAGCGCCGACACCGGGCTGCGGGTGTTCAATTCGATCCACCACTATGGCCTGGCGATATCCCGGGCGGCATTTGTCGGCGGCCGCAGTCCGTATCCGTACCTCAAGGCATTTGGCTGCGACCTGTTTCTCTCGACCCATGCCGAAGACGTGCGCAGTGCGCTGGACGCCGGTTTCGCTGCGGCGACCATTCTCTCGGGCGGCGCCAGTCGCGCGGCCAGCGACGAATTGCGCATTGCTTTCGACGGTGACGCGGTGCTGTTTTCCGATGATTCGGAGCGGATCTATCAGTCCGCTGGCCTGGAAGCGTTCCAGGCCAGCGAGCGTGAATCTGCCCGTCAGCCGTTGCGTGGTGGGCCGTTCAAAGGCTTCCTCGGCGCGCTCAATTTGTTGCAGCGCGAGTTCCCGGACGACGCCTGCCCGATTCGCACCGCTCTGGTGACGGCGCGCTCGGCCCCGGCCCATGAGCGGGTGATTCGCACCTTGCGCGAATGGGATATCCGCCTGGACGAATCGCTTTTTCTCGGTGGCCTGACCAAATCGGCGTTTCTCGAAGCCTTCGCTGCCGATGTGTTTTTCGACGATCAGGCCGGGCATTGCGAGTTGGCACGTGAAGTCGTCGCCACCGGTCATGTGCCCCACGGCATAAGCAACGAGCAAAAGGTTTAAGCCCACCGTTCAATGCGTTACGCCGGGCGTCGCACTCTCCAAGGCACTGCTAAGCTGAATCAAATCTCCGCCATGTTGGCATTCGAGGAGGTCATATGATTCGTTCGATGCTGTATGCCACTGACCTCGGTCTGTACGCCCCCGTGGTGATGCAGCATGCCCTGGAGTTGGCTCGAACCTTCAATGCCAACTTGTACGTGGTGCACGCGGTTGAGCCCATGGGATTATTTGCCGAGTCGGTGCTGCAAAGTTACCTCGACGAGCAGTCGTTGAACGAATTTCACAGCCAGGGATTGAGTACGGTCATCGCGAGCATTGAACAGCGGGTGCTGGACAGTTTCCGCGAAGAACTCGGGGAAGAGAACCAACATGACCTTGAACGGATCCAGGCGGTGCGGGTGCTGCAGGGCGATCCGTCGCAGGTGATTCTGGACCAGGCGCAGAAACTCTCTGTGGATTTGTTGATCGTAGGTAGTCACAGCCATGGCGCTGGAGCGGAAACCCCCTTGGGACGAACCGCTGCGCGAGTTCTGCAACTGGCCACCGTCCCTGTTTATCTGGTGCCGCTGGTACAGCGTCGCCGCCAAGGGGATAGCTAGAACACGAATAATGGCAATTTGATAAAAAAGTTCTAGATTTATTCTTCGAGCCATTAATATAGTTATATATCGTCGCTGATGCCCGTGGCGTCTACCTGCTTTGAGGGATTCATATGAAGCTTCAACAACTGCGCTACATCTGGGAAGTGGCGCACCACGACCTCAACGTCTCCGCTACGGCCCAAAGCCTTTACACCTCTCAACCGGGCATCAGTAAACAGATCCGCTTGCTGGAAGACGAACTGGGCGTTGAAGTATTCGCTCGCAGCGGCAAGCACCTGACCCGCGTCACCCCGGCCGGTGAGCGCATCATCACCACTGCCGGCGAAATTCTGCGCAAGGTTGAAAGCATCAAGCAGATCGCCCAGGAGTTCTCCAACGAGAAGAAAGGCACCCTGTCGATTGCCACCACTCACACCCAGGCGCGATATGCGTTGCCGCCAGTGATCAGCAATTTCATCAAGCAATACCCCGACGTTGCCCTGCACATGCACCAGGGTTCGCCGATGCAAATCGCCGAAATGGCTGCTGACGGAACCGTGGATTTCGCCATCGCCACCGAAGCGCTGGAGCTGTTCGGTGATCTGGTGATGATGCCGTGCTATCGCTGGAACCGTTGCGTGGTGGTGCCACAAGGGCATCCGCTGACCAAGCTGTCGAAGCTGACCCTCGAAGCGCTGGCTGAATACCCGATCGTGACTTACGTGTTCGGTTTTACCGGTCGCTCAAAGCTCGACGAAGCCTTCAGTCATCGCGGTCTGACGCCGAAAGTGGTGTTCACCGCCGCCGATGCCGACGTGATCAAGACGTACGTTCGCCTGGGGCTAGGCGTCGGCATCGTGGCGAAAATGGCCGTCGATACCAAGCTCGATAGCGACCTGGTGGTGCTCGATGCCAGCGAATTGTTCGAGTCCAGTGTGACCAAGATCGGTTTCCGTCGCGGAACCTTCCTGCGTGGTTTCATGTGCGACTTCATCGAGAAGTTTGCGCCGCACCTGACCCGCGAAGTCATGGCCAAAGCCATCGCCTGCCACAACAAGCAGGAGCTGGAAGAACTGTTCGACGGTGTTGAATTGCCCGTGCACTGATGCCGGTCAAACGACCTCGGTAACAGCAAACTGTTGCCGAGTACCCTCCACCAGAATTTCCACCTCATCGCCCTCGAACTTGCCCAGCAGGCTTTTGCCCAGTGGCGAGCGTGGGGTGATGACGGTAATCAACTGTCCCACCAGATCAACTTTCAGACCCGCGGCATCCGGCGCCAGAAACAGCCATTGTTCGCGACCTTTCTCGTCTTCCAGTCCGAGCAGGGCGCCGACCTCGATACCGCGTTGGTCGTCATACGCACGCAGTGTCAGGTTTTGGCAAAGCGTCAGTGAGTGGCGAATTTCCTCCACACGCCTGGCCTGCCCGGCCGCCAGATAGGACGCCTCCAGCCCCAGTGTGTCGTACTTGTTCTCGGCGATGTTTTCTTCGTGCGTCGCGGTTTCGTAAGCGGTTTGCGCGGCACGCTCAGCAATGTCGAGATCGATGCGCAGCTTGTCGAGGATCAGTTGGTGAACCGTGTGTTTATTCATGATCAATCGCAGAATTGCAGGACATTGGCGCGGCTTTTCTCGCTTGGAATGGTTCGATCCTGCTGCAACCAGAACTGACAGGTCGGATTGGCCAGATTGCGGCTGCTGCTGCGGGCTTGATCGAGCCGTTGCGCCTGCTCATTCTTGCGCAGATTCTGCTCATATTGCTCGAACAGCGGACTTTGCGGCGCGATGTCCGGCACGGGTTGCGCGACCACTGGCGGTTTGGCCAACAGCTCCACTGCGGCCGCGACCGGTGCCAATTGCTCGCTGAACAACAGGCGCGAAGCGAGCCAGCTCGTCAGCGCAATGGCAATGAAGCCCAGCCACATGCCGAGGGCAATGCTGGCGGTCAGTTGCAGGGCATTGAGTCGAATCGGGAAGGATCGGCGCGGAGTGGAACGGTAGGGCATGGCGGCCTCCTGGCGAATAGTCGCGGGCGAGAGACGATTGTCGCATGAAGATTAATCGCCGTCGGCTCTTCTGCGCGGGGTAATTTATGCGGACAATCGGCGCATTTGCCAACGGGAATCTGCAATGCCTGAAATGAATACCCGCTGGGATATTTTTTGTACCGTGGTCGACAACTTCGGCGACATTGGCGTGACGTGGCGACTGGCCCGTCAACTGGTGGCCGAGCATGGCCTGGCTGTACGGTTATGGGTCGATGATTTGCGCGCCTTCGAGCGCCTGTGTCCCGCAATCGATATCCATGCGGCGCAGCAGTGGCAGGAGAATGTCGAAGTCCGTCAGTGGTCGGGCGAGTGGCAGCCGACAGCTGCGGCAGACGTGGTGATCGCCGCATTCGCCTGTCAATTGCCCGCTGCCTACATGGAGGCCATGGCCGAACGGGAACAGCCGCCGTTGTGGATGAACCTTGACTACCTGAGCGCCGAGGATTGGGTAATCGGCTGCCATGGCTTGCCTTCGGTGAAGTTCAGGCACGTGCAGAAGTTCTTTTTCTTCCCGGGCTTCCAGAAAGGAACAGGTGGCCTGTTGCGTGAACGCAATCTGCTTGAGCAACGTCGGCAGTTTCAGCAACGCCCTGAAGCCCAGCGAGAATTCCTGCAGGGTTTAGGGATTGATCGCGCACCTGACGCACAATTGATCTCATTGTTTGCCTACGAAAACACCGGGCTGGCCAGTTGGCTCGATTCAATGGCCGCTGATTCGACTGCCACTCATCTGTTGGTGCCCGAGGGACGAATTCTCGGTGATGTCGAACGCTGGCTCGGGGTCGACGGGCTGTCGGCCGGTGATCTGCATAGGCGCGAGGCCTTGACGGTGCAGGTGCTGCCATTCGTTCGGCAGGACCAATATGACCTGTTGCTCTGGAGTTGCGATTTCAATGCCGTGCGCGGCGAAGACTCTTTCGTCCGTGCGCAATGGGCGGGTCGACCGCTGCTGTGGCACATCTATCAGCAAGAGGAAGATGTCCACCTGGATAAGCTTGAAGCCTTTCTCGAGCTGTATACGAAGGGCTTGTCGACCCCGGCACGGGAGGCGATCAGCGGTCTGTGGCGGGCGTGGAACGCGGGTGAAAAAATGACCGACCACTGGCAATCCACACGTAAACACTGGCCAGAGCTGGAAAAACACGCCGAGACGTGGTGTCTGGAACAGGCCTTGCTGGCCGATCTTGCCACGGCGCTGGTACAGTTTTATGGAAATTGGATATGATACGCGGCCTAGATTTTTGTAAATCCCATCCAAATTCGGATATTCGTAATGAAAACTGGTAAAGAACTGAAACCCGGGATGGTGATCCGTCTCGAAAACGATCCTTGGCTGGTTCAGAAAGCTGAATTCACCAAGTCGGGTCGTAACAGCGCGATCATGAAGACCAAGCTGAAAAACCTGCTGACCGGCTACAAGACCGAGATCGTTTACAGCGCCGACGACAAACTGGACGACGTGATCCTCGACCGCAAAGAAGCGACCCTGTCCTTCATCAGCGGCGACGCCTACACGTTCATGGACACCACTGACTACACCATGTACGAGCTGAACGCTGAAGACATCGAAAGCGTTCTGCCGTTCATCGAAGAAGGCATGACCGACGTTTGCGAAGCCGTGTTCTTCGAAGACCGTCTGGTATCCGTAGAGCTGCCGACCACCATCGTGCGTCAGGTTGACTACACCGAAGGTTCCGCTCGCGGTGACACTTCCGGCAAGGTGATGAAGCCTGCCAAACTGAAGAACGGTACCGAGCTGTCGGTTGCTGACTTCATCGAAATCGGCGACATGATCGAGATCGATACCCGCGAAGGCGGTTCCTACAAAGGCCGTGCCAAATAAGCACCGCTTGAGGAATGAAAAAGCCCGACCACTGAGTCGGGCTTTTTTGTACCTGGATTTCAGTTCAACACAGGCTCCCTGTGGGCGCGGGCTTGCTAGCGAACAGGTCCGCCGAGGCGCTGGGATTTACTCTTCTTTCTTCATCAGGCCCGCCAGCGCCGCAAACGGGTTATGCGTCGCCTTGGCGATTTTCGGTGTGCTCAGCGAACCTTCGCCGAAATACTGCTGGTCGGTATACCGGGAGTGTTCGTTGTCGTGGCAGTACAGACACAACAGCTCCCAGTTCGATCCGTCCTGCGGGTTGTTGTCGTGGTTGTGGTCACGGTGGTGCACGGTCAGTTCGCTCAGACGCTTGCCGGAAAACTCACGGGCACAGCGGCCGCACACGTGCGGGTACATTTTCAGGGCCTTGTCGCGGTATCCCATTTCCTTGTCGCGCTGGTTGTCGGCGAGGATGCGGTCCAGTTTCGACGTGTTGGTTGGGGTGGACGAACTCATGGGTTCACCTTTGTAGAAAGACTAATGACGGTTATGCAGCCAGTTTAGCTCAGCCCTTGAGCTTCTCGGCAATCCAGATCGTGTGGCGGGTGCCTTTGTTGCCGTGCGCGAAGACTTGCATCTCTTCGGCCTTGAACCCGGCTTTTTTCAGTTTGTCGGAAAATTGCCGGTCCGCGCTGGCCGACCAGACCGCCAGCACGCCTTTTGGTCGCAGGGCTTTGGCGCAGGCGCTCAGGCCGCCGGCGGAGTACAGCCAGCTATTGGCTTTCTGGGTCAGGCCTTCGGGGCCGTTATCGACATCGAGCATGATCGCATCGAAGCCCTGCGGCTCGGCTTGCAGGACCTTGGCCACGTCTTCCAGGCGAATCACGGTGCGAGGGTCTTCAAGCGGTTTACCGGCTTTCTCGCCCAATGGGCCTCGGTTCCACTCCACGACGCCGGGCACCAGCTCAGCGACGACCACTTCGGCGCTCTTGCCCAGGTGCTTGAGCGCCGAGGCGAGGGTAAAGCCCATGCCCAGTCCACCGATCAACACGCGCGAATTGGGCCGGCCGGCGACCTTGCGGCAAGGGATCTCGGCCAGGGCATCTTCGGAGCCGTGCATGCGGGTGTTCATCAATTGCCCGCCGTCACCACCCTGGATCTTGATGACGAAATCCTCGCCGTATTCGAACAGGCACAGGGCACCGCCGTTTTCAGGAATGGGGGTGGTGTCGAGCAGAACGAAACGTTTCATGGGGCTCACTTGAAGAAAATTGGCAGAACTCGGGGGGGCAATCAGACGCAGTTGGGAGTAGCCTGTTCATGACAACAAGGCCAACGGAGTCATTGATGAAGCGCACCATTCTAACGGCCATTGCCCTGACCGCGCTCGCGATAACTGCAGCGCAGGCCCAACCGTTGCAGACCATGCCCATCAGTCCCGCCGCGATGCCCGGTTCACCTGGCACCGCAACACCCACGCCGTATCCGCAAATCAGCCCGGCGCCATTGCCCAGAGTCGGCCCGGGTAGCAGCGGTCCACCGTTGGTGCCCATCAACAAGCCGAGCCCCCCGGCCAAGGACCAGCCACTGCCTGGACTGGAGTCTAATCCACCGAAACCCAAGCCACCGGGTGGTTAGACCTGCTGGGAAAGCAATTGCCCATCGGCCATACGCAAGCGTTTTGAGAGGGAAACGGCGAGGGCGCGGATGATCTTGGCAGCGATTTTCGGTGCGTCGTTGAGCATCTTTTCCAGCGAATCCTTACCCAGGTTGAGCAGCTGACAATTGCTCGCCGCCACGCAACTGGCCGAGCGCCGTTCGCCGTCGAGGACGGCCATTTCGCCGAACGAGCGACCGCTGCGCAATGTAGCGATGGTTACTCGTTGCCCGTCAGCGGTGGTTTTCTGCACCGCGACCTGGCCGGTGTGGATGATGCACATGAAGCTGCCGGCATCGCCCTCCTGGAAAATCTGTTCGCCCTGGGCAATGGTGCTGATGCTGAAATAGCCCGATGCAGCGGCAAAGTCTGCTGGCAGCAGTTGATTGAACAGGCCGCAGTCCATCAGCCAGTCGCGAATTTCGTTATTCAGTAGAGTGGGTTCTGACATGTCGTCACGGTCTTTTTGTTATGTCGATGGTTCCGGGGGAGCAGCCAATGCAGGAGCGAGCAGGTTCGCTCCTGCATTGGCTTTTGTGTTGTATCGGCACCTGGTGTGCTGAATTAAGACCGACACAGCGCACCAGGTTCCTCAGGCGATACCCAAAACGTTGAACAAAAATGCGTATTCGAGCGATACGTCACGCAATCCCTGATATCGCCCGCTCATCCCGCCGTGCCCGGCGCCGAGTTCGGTTTTAAGCAGCAGGGGACTGCTATCGGTTTTGGTCGCGCGCAATTTCGCCACCCATTTGGCCGCTTCCCAGTATTGAACGCGACTGTCGTTGTAGCCGGCGATGACCAGCGTCGCCGGATAGGCTTGCGCGGTGACGTTTTCGTACGGGGCGTAGGCCTTGATCCGATCATAGACATCCGGCGCTTCGGGATTGCCCCACTCGTCGTATTCCGTCACGGTCAATGGCAGATCCGGGTCGAGCATGGTGTTGAGTACGTCGACGAACGGCACTTCGGCAATGGCCGCGCCAAACAACTCAGGCCGCTGGTTGAGTACGGCGCCGATCAGCAGACCGCCGGCGCTGCCGCCGCTGATCGCCAGTTGTGGCGCGGTGGTGAAGCCTTTGGTGATCAGGTGTTCGGCGCAGGCAATGAAATCGCTGAACGTGTTGTGCTTGTGCTCCTGTTTGCCGGCTCGATACCAGGCTTCCCCCAGTTCGCCGCCGCCGCGCACGTGCGCTATGGCAAACGCCATGCCGCGATCCAGCAGGCTCAGGCGTGCGTGGGAGAACCATGGATCGAGGCTTTCGCCGTAGGCGCCATAGCCGTAGAGGTACAGCGGCACAGGTTTACCAAGGTCTTGACGCCTGACCACCAGACTGATCGGCACTTGCGTACCGTCCGGCGCGGTGGCCCACAGACGTTGGCTGACATAGGCGTCGGCATCGAACGGGCCGAGCACCGGGGTTTGCTTGAGCACTGTCTGCTCGCCGCAGGCCAGGTCCAGCTGACGGATCTGCGCCGGGCGGTTCAGTGCTTCATAACGCAGGCGAATGCGCTCGCTGGCGAATTCCAGGCTGTTTTGTACGTGCAGGCTGTAGGCAGCGTCCGGTAATTGCACGCGATAAGGCGACAGACCTTGCGGGTGAACTTCAATGACCGGCAGGCCGCCGATCCGCAGGCTCAAGGTCATGGCGCCAGTGTTCAGGCTTACCCCGTCGATCATCACGGCGTCCCTATGGGCAATCAGGTTTTGCCAGTCGGCCTCGAACGGCGCACCGCCGGTATCGACCGCGGTGTACAGGGCGAAGTTGATGCCGTCGCGGTTGGTACGTATGAACCAGGTCCACTGTCCGTCAAGCGCACCGTGGTCGACGTCATACTCATGGTCCTCGACCCGGGGCGCGATGCAGGTAAAGGTTTGCTGAGGCTGGTTGGCATCGAGTACCCAGACTTCGCTGGTGGTCTTGCTGCCCAGGGACAGCAGCAATTGCTGTTCGGAACTCGAGCGATAGCAATGCATGAAGAAACGGCCGTCAGCCTCATGGAACACTTCTTCGGCTGCCGTGCCGTCCAGACGATAGCGGTACAGTTTGTGTGGGCGGTGCGTGTCGTCCAGTTCGCCGAAAAACAGCGTCAGGCTGTCGTTGGCCCAGGTCATGCTGCCGTCGCAATCCTGGAATTCCAGTTCGCTGACACGCCCGTTGGATAATTCCTTCACGAACAGCGTGTAAATCTCATCGCCCGTGGAGTCGATGCTGTACGCAAGACGCTGATGGTCCGGGCTGATGCTGAACGCGCCAAGCGAAAAGAAGCCGCCGTTGGCGAGCTCGTTCGGGTCCAGGAGCAGTTGTTCCTGGTTTTCGTCGAGGGTCAGGCTGTCATCGGCCGGACGCGGGCAACGGTAGTGCCGGGCATATTCGTCGCCCGCCGTGGTGCGGGTGTAATACAGATACGGCCCCCAAGGCGAAGGAAGGGATAAGTCCGTCTCGAGAATCCGCCCCTTGATTTCCTCGAACAGCGTTTCGCGCAACCCGGCCTGATCGGCGGTTTGTGCTTGCTGATAGCTGTTTTCAGCCTTGAGGTAGTCGAGCACGGCCTCGGTGTCGCGTTCTTGCAGCCAGGCGTACGGGTCGGGGCCTTCAGCCTTGTGGGCGATCGGGGCGTCGCAAATGTTGGCGGATGTGGGCATGAAGGGCTCTCGAAAAGTGTACTGAATAGGGGTTGGCAACCTACATGAAGGAGCCTGACGGACGAAAAGCCGTTATCATAAGCGCCTCTTTGCCTGCCTTGCCATGGACACCATGACCGAGAACGACTATCTGATCGCTTGGGGCCTCTACGCCTTCGCCGCTTTGGGCTGCCTGTTGGTGTGGATGCGCATTACCCACTGGATGTGGCGTTGGCTGCGTGAACCGCTGCGGCTGCTGATGGCGGTGCTGTTGTTCAGCCCGACCATCATCGACCCGGTGAAGGATAAAGTCGCGCCGGCCATCGCCATTACGGCTCTGGACCTGCTGTTCAAGGTCGGCAACAACGCGTGGCGGGCGATTTCCGATCTGTTCATGTACGGCATGATCGCCTTCGGCCTTTATCTGGTGATGGTAGCGATCCGCTTCCCCATCGAGCGTGCTTCCAACGCTCGCAAAGAACAGTCTGCCGCCGCCAGGGCCGCTGCTCGGGCCGACGAGCCAGAAGAGGATCATCCGTTCGGCGGTGCCGGCGATGATCGCTACGGTCGTCCACCTGTACCGAGCAATCCCCAGCGGATGCGCGTCGAACCCCGTCTATAACCTTGCCCTGCCATTGAGCGAGAGTCCCGAACATGTGTGAGTTATTGGGCATGAGCGCCAATGTCCCGACCGATATCGTGTTCAGCTTCACCGGGCTGATGCAGCGCGGCGGACGCACCGGCCCGCACCGCGATGGCTGGGGTATCGCTTTCTATGAAGGTCGCGGGCTGCGGCTTTTCCAGGATCCGGCGGCGAGCTGCGAGTCGGAAGTCGCCAACCTGGTGCAACGCTATCCGATCAAGAGCGAAGTGGTGATCGGGCATATCCGCCAGGCCAACGTCGGTAAGGTCTGCCTGTCCAACACCCATCCGTTCGTCCGTGAACTGTGGGGACGCAACTGGTGTTTCGCACATAACGGCCAACTGGCAGATTTTCAGCCGACTACCAGTTTCTACCGCCCCGTCGGCGATACCGACAGCGAGTCGGCGTTCTGTGATTTGCTTAACCGCGTGCGTGCGGCGTTCCCTGATCCGGTCGATGTGGAAGAGCTGCTGCCGGACCTGGTAGCAGCGTGCGCTGAATACCGCAGCAAAGGTGTGTTCAACTGCTTGCTCAGTGATGGCGACTGGCTGTTCTGCTATTGCTCGACCAAACTGGCGCAGATTACCCGACGTGCACCTTTCGGCCCGGCGCGCTTGAAAGATGTCGATGTGATCGTCGATTTTCAGGCCGAAACAACACCCAATGATGTGGTCACCGTGATCGCTACCGAACCGTTGACCGAAAACGAAACCTGGACCCGTTACGAACCGGGTCAATGGAGCCTGTGGCGACGCGGTGAATGCGTCAGTCAGGGCCAGACTTCCTAAGGATTGTTCCCCATGTTGCTCAGTTACCTACGGCTGGTGTTGTTCGCAGCAGGCCTGTTGATCGGTGTCCAGGTGCCGGGGTTCATCAACGATTACGCCAAACGGGTCGAGGCGCACCTGATTGAGGCCCAGGCCGGGTTGAGTGGATTTCAGGGCACTGCCAACCAGTTTTTCAAGGGCGACATGCAGGCTTTGGTGGCTCATTACCGCGCCAGCGAAGACCCGATCTTTCGCAGCGATGCCGACAGTCTGAACAACCTGCTGACCCGTCAGGTGGCGCTGGACAAGCAGTTCCAGGCGATGCAGGGCCCGTGGTACATCCGCTTCCTGCAAGTGGTGCTGGCCGCCGATCCGGACATTCGCAAGGAAACCTGGAATGGCTACAGCTATCAGATCTTGCTGACTCCGGAGGCGATGATCTGGGGCATGAGCGGCGCGTTGCTGTTGTCGTTCGGGATCGAGTGCCTGTTCCGTCTGATCGACTGGGTGGTGCTGGGCGGCAAGCGTCTGCGCCAGAGCCGGCCGATTGAAGAGCGGGATTTGCGCGGTTTGTAAGAAAAGATCGCAGCCTTCGGCAGCGCGCTCATCTGTAGGAGCTGCCGAAGGCTGAGATCTTTTGATCTTCAGCGATTTAAAACGATGTAGCCCTCACCCACCTTCCGCGCATACCCCTCCAGCACCTGCTGACACAACGCCACAATTTCCTCGACCCACTCCACGCCCACCCGCCACGACACCACCACTTGCAAGTTCGGTGGTCGTTGATCGATGTCGAGCAAGGTCAGTTCGCCTCGCGCCAGTTCCTCGGCCACCAGCACCGGCGGCAAGGCGCCGATGCCAAAACCGTCGCGCAACAAGCGGGTAATCGCCGACACCGAATTCACGCAGTTCAGCCGTGGCGCCAACACGCCGGCGGCCTGCATCAGCGCGAGCACTTCCTGATGCGGATGGGAGTTTTTCGAATAGGTAATGATCCGCTCATTGGCCAGGTCGGCGATGCCAGAATACTCGCGGTTGTAGATGGAATTGCTGGCGACGATCCAGCCCATCGGGTGACTCGCCAGTTCCAGGCTGCGCACGCTTTCATGGCGCAGCAAATCAGTTTGCAGGATCACATCCAGAAAGCCTTTTTGCAGCTGATCGCAGAGGTTAAGCGAGGTATCGGCCACCAACTCGATTTCCACCCGTGGATAGTGATCGGTCATCTGCGCTACCAACGGGCTGAGCCAGGTATGGATCACCGTGTCCATCACGCCGATGCGCACGCGCCCGGCCTTGCTCGAACGGGTTTCGATCGACTGTTTCAGCGCCTGCATGGTGTCCATCATCTGCTCGGCGTAATCGAGCACTTTCAAGCCTTCGGGCGTCAGGCTGACGCCGCGCGAATCGCGCAGAAACAACTTCACCCCCAACTCGCTTTCCAGCACGGCAATACGGCTGGAAATCGACGCCTGGGTAGTGAAGAGCTTGTCGGCCGTCAGGCGAAAACTCTTGAGCCGGGCGACCCAGACAAAGGTCTCGAGAAACTTCAGATTCATCGGATAAGAATTTCTTATGGCTAAGGCGGGTTTTTATTAGTTGGACGCCGCAGGGGCGCGCGTCCAAAAATCGACGCATCCGGTTCCCACGATAGGCGTCGTCGGGGCTCAGAACAATACCAATAAAATCAGCGCGGAGATTTGCCATGAGTGCGCCCGACACCACTGCCATCCCGAAAGCAACGGCCCGGCCGGGACCTTTCGACTGGTATCGCAACATCAATCAGCAGGAACGTCGCACCTTCTGGAGCTGCAAGATCGGCTATGGCCTCGATGGCATGGACACGCAGATGCTCAGCTTCGTGGTGCCAACCCTGATTGCGATGTGGGGCATTACCACCGGGCAGGCCGGGCTGATTCATACCAGCACCCTGATTGCCTCGGCCATCGGTGGCTGGGTGGCGGGGATTCTCTCCGACCGCATCGGTCGCGTTCGCACCCTGCAACTGACTGTGCTGTGGTTTGCGTTTTTCACCTTCCTCTGCGGCTTTGCCCAGAGCTATGAACAACTGTTGATTGCACGGACCCTGATGGGCTTCGGTTTCGGCGGCGAATGGACGGCCGGCGCGGTGCTGATCGGCGAAGTGATTCGTGCCCAGGACCGTGGCAAGGCTGTCGGCATGGTGCAATCCGGTTGGGCTCTGGGCTGGGGGCTGACGGCGATTCTGTATGCCTTGCTGTTCTCGGTACTGCCGCCGGAAGACGCCTGGCGCGCACTGTTCATCCTTGGCATCGTGCCGGCGATTTTCGTGATTTTCGTTCGCCGGTTGGTCAAGGATCCGGAAATTTACCGTGAAGCCAAGGCTAAACAGGAACCGAGCAATCCGTCGAAGTTCTACGAGATCTTTGCTCCCGGCATGCTCTTCACCACGTTTCGCGCTTCGTTGCTGACCACCGGTGCATTGGGCGGCTACTACGCCATCACTTCCTGGCTGCCGACTTTTCTGAAGAATGAACGCGGTCTGAGCGTACTCGGCACCGGCGGTTATCTGGCGATGGTGATCATTGGATCCTACGTTGGCTACGTTATCAGCGCTTATTTGACTGACATCCTCGGACGAAAAAAGAACTTCATCCTGTTCGCGGTCGGCTCCTTCACCATCGTCCTGCTGTACACGCAACTGCCGGTCAGCAACGGCGTGATGCTGTGGCTGGGCTTCCCGTTGGGTTTCTTCGCCTCGGGGATTTTCAGCGGCATGGGCGCGTTTCTGACCGAGTTGTTCCCTACACGCATTCGCGGTTCGGGCCAGGGTTTTTGCTACAACATCGGCCGTGCGCTGGCGGCGTTGTTTCCGCTGCTGATCGGCCTGCTCAGCCAGACAGTTCCGCTGAGTGTAGGCATCGGTGCCTTTGCGGCAGTGTCCTACGGCGTGGTAATCCTCGCGGCCCTGAGCCTGCCGGAAACCCGTGGTAAACAACTGGATGCGCAGTAACTGATAACCTGCGGGCTCAGAAATGTCCCGCAGCTAAAAAGAATAAAGCCTACAGGAGTGTTCATTGTGAGCCGCCTGCTATTGAACTGCGATATCGGCGAGAGCTTCGGCAGCTGGACCATGGGTCTGGACGCCGAGGTCATGCCCTTCATCGATTGCGCCAACATCGCTTGCGGTTTCCATGCCGGCGACCCGAGCATCATGCGCAAGACCGTCAGCCTGGCTCTCAGCCACGGCGTGCAGATCGGCGCGCATCCGGCCTATCAGGATCTGGTTGGTTTCGGGCGACGTTCCATGGCCTATGCCACCCAGGAACTACAAGACATTGTGCATTACCAGATCGGCGCCCTCGATGGCATCTGCCGTGCCCAGGGCGGGCGGGTAAGCTACGTAAAACCTCACGGCGCGATGTACAACGACATGATGGCCAATCCGGCGCAGTTGCGTGCGGTGCTGCAAGCGGTAGCGTCCTATGACCGCAACCTGCCGCTGATGCTGATGGCGACCAAAGACAACAGCGCCGCCCAGCAGTTGGGCGATGAGTGCGGTGTGACCCTGTGGTTCGAAGCCTTTGCTGACCGCGCCTACGATAGCGCCGGCAGGTTGGTGGCGCGACAAACGCCGGGGGCCGTGCATCACGACCCGGAGGAAATCATCGAACAGGCGCTGATCATTGCCCGTGGCGACGACCTCACCGCCAATGACGGTAGCCCTTTGCATCTGCAAGCCAACACCCTCTGCGTGCACGGCGACAATGCCCATTCGGTCGCCGCCGTGCAACGCATCCGTGAAGCGCTGAACCGGCAGCACACATCATGAAAATACGGGTAGAAATCGTCGCCCTCGATTGCCTGATGGTGCGTCTGTTCGATGAGATCGCCGAAGCCAACATGCCATGGATGCTCGCCGCCAGCGAAAGTCTGCGTGCGGCGTTCGCTGATCATCTGATCGATCTGGTGCCGTCCTATACGACATTGATGGTGCATTACGACCTGACTGCCTTGAGCCCGGATCAAGCGCGGGAATTGATTGCCCAAGCGTTAATCGATCTGTCGCCCAACGCGCGCACTCGCGGCACCTGCCATGTGTTGCCGGTGTGGTACGACTTGAGCGTGGGCCCTGAGTTGGACCTTCTGGCGCAGCGCAGCGGACTGCCGGTGGAGGAGGTGATTCGCCGTCACAGCGCACATGAATATCAGGTGTTCGCCCTGGGTTTTGCGCCCGGATTTGCCTTTATGGGGCTGGTGGAAGAAGTGCTCGCCACGCCGCGCTTGAACACGCCACGCAAAAAAGTCGCCGCCGGCAGTGTCGGCATCGCCGAACGGCAGACGGCCGCCTACCCAGTGGTATCGCCAGGTGGCTGGAACCTGATTGGTCGTACCCCGGCGAAATTGTTCGATCGAAATCGCGATGGATACAGCCTGATGCGACCGGGCGACACCGTGCGCTTTGAAGCGATCGGCCATGCCGAGTTCATCAATCTGGGCGGAGATGACACACCGTTGGAGGCCTTGGCATGAGCCGTTTGACAATTGAAGCGAGTACACCGCTGTGTCTGTTGCAAGATGCCGGTCGATTCGGCGTGCGGCATCTGGGCGTGACCCAGGGCGGCGCGGCTGATTGGCGTTCGATGTCGTGGGCTAACTGGATGCTGGGTAACGGACTGGATGCGACGGTGATCGAAATCACCCTCGGCGGTTTCACCGTCGTGGCCGAGGACGATTGCGTGCTGGCGCTGGCCGGGGCGGATCTGGGGGCACAAGTGGATGGCGAGGTGTTGGCACCCTGGCGCAGTTTCCGCTTGCACAAAGGCCAGCGTTTGCAGTTCACCCAGCCATTGCTCGGCGCTCGCGCCTATCTGGCCGCCCCCGGCGGGTTTGACGCACCGAGGGTGTTGGGCAGCAGTGCGACGGTGGTCCGTGAAGAACTGGGCGGGCTGGATGGCATGGGGCGGGCCTTGAGCAAAGGCGCAAGTTTGAGCAGTGCGGGCAATTCGCTGATGTTGTTGCGCGAGCTGACGGCCGACCAGCGCCCCGATCTGACTCTGGATACGCCTTTGGATCTGGTCCTTGGCGCTCAGATTGGCGAGTTCAGCGGGCAAAGCCTGTTCGATGCCTTCAACACTTCCTGGACCCTCGACAGCCGAGCCGACCGGATGGGCATTCGTCTGTTGGGCAAGGCGTTGCAGTACCAGGGAAAACCGATGATTTCCGAAGGCATCCCGTTGGGCGCTGTTCAGGTGCCACCGGACGGTCAGCCGATTGTGCTGCTCAATGATCGACAGACCATTGGCGGTTATCCGCGATTGGGGGCGTTGACGCCGTTGGCGCTGGCGCGGCTGGCGCAGTATCTGCCGGGAGCGCAGGTGCGGTTGCGGCCGGTGGTGCAGGAAGTGGCGCATCGCGAACAGGTCGAATATCTGCACCGGTTCAGGTGACCCCCTGTAGGAGCCGGCTTGCCGGCGAAAGCAATCTTGATCCTTGTCGCGACAGATCGGACGCCTTCGCTGGCAAGCCAGCTCCTACAGGACAGAGGTGTTACTTGGACAAAAACCGCATCCCTTCCTCCAACCCCCGAAGGGTCAGCGGATACATCTGGTCGTCGATCAAATCCCGTACGATGTTGGTCGACGAGGTATACCCCCACGTGTCTTTCGGGTACGGATTGATCCAGATGAGCTTCTTGTACTTCTCCTTGAACCGCTGCATCCAAACGTAACCGGCTTCTTCGTTCCAGTGCTCGACACTGCCGCCCGGCTGGGTGATTTCATACGGTGCCATGGCAGCGTCACCGATGAAGATCACTTTGTAGTCGGCGCCATACTTGTGCAGCAGGTCCATGGTCGAAGTGCGCTCGGAGGTGCGACGCATGTTGTTCTTCCACACCGATTCATAAATGAAGTTGTGGAAGTAGAAGTACTCCAGATGCTTGAACTCGGTCTTGCAGGCCGAGAACAGCTCTTCGCAGATTTTTACGTGCGCGTCCATCGAGCCGCCGATGTCGAACAGCAGCAACAATTTGACCGTGTTGCGTCGCTCCGGACGCATCTGGATATTCAACAACCCGGCGTCCTTTGCGGTGTGGTCGATGGTGCCATCGATGTCCAGTTCCTCCGCCGCGCCCTGACGGGCGAACTTGCGCAGGCGACGCAGGGCGACCTTGATGTTGCGGGTGCCCAGTTCCACCGAATCGTCGAGGTTCTTGTACTCGCGCTGGTCCCAGACCTTGACCGCTTTACCCTGGCGCTTACCGGCGTCACCGACCCGAATACCTTCTGGGTTGAAGCCGCCGGAGCCGAACGGGCTGGTGCCGCCAGTGCCGATCCACTTGTTGCCGCCGGCATGGCGTTCTTTCTGTTCTTCCAGGCGTTTCTTGAACTCTTCGATCAGTTTGTCCAGGCCACCGAGGGACTGGATCGCCGCCCGCTCTTCGTCGGTCAGCGAGCGCTCGAATTCCTTGCGCAGCCAGTCTTCTGGAATCAACGCCTGCAAGTGGTCATCGAGTTTTTCCAGACCATTGAAGTAGGCGCCGAAAGCGCGATCGAACTTGTCGAAATGCTTTTCGTCCTTTACCAGGATCGCCCTGGCCAGGTAATAGAACTCGTCCATGTCGGCGAAAGTCACGCGCTGTTTCAGCGCGTTGATCAGGTCCAGCAGCTCACGCACCGAGACCGGCACCTTGGCTGCGCGCATTTCATTGAACAGGTTGAGCAACATGGCGTTGGCCCTTATCGACTGCCGCGACGGCTCATGAACGCCAGACGCTCCAGCAGTTGCACGTCCTGTTCGTTCTTGACCAGGGCACCGGCCAGCGGCGGGATGGCCTTGGTCGGATCACGTTCGCGCAGCACCGCTTCGCCGATGTTGTCGGCCATCAGCAGCTTCAGCCAATCGACGAGCTCGGAGGTCGACGGCTTTTTCTTCAGGCCTGGCACCTTGCGCACGTCAAAGAACACGTCCAGCGCTTCGCTGACCAGGTCCTTCTTGATGTCCGGGTAGTGCACGTCGACGATTTTTTGCAGGGTGTTGCGGTCAGGGAAGGCGATGTAGTGGAAGAAGCAGCGGCGAAGGAAGGCATCCGGCAGCTCTTTCTCGTTGTTGGAGGTAATGATGATGATCGGGCGTTTCTTGGCCTTGATCGTTTCGTCGATCTCGTAAACGTAGAACTCCATCTTGTCGAGTTCTTGCAGCAGGTCGTTCGGGAACTCGATGTCGGCCTTGTCGATTTCGTCGATCAGCAGGATCACACGCTCTTCGGACTCGAAAGCCTCCCAGAGCTTGCCCTTTTTCAGGTAGTTGCGAACGTCGTGGACTTTTTCCGTGCCCAGTTGCGAATCGCGCAGACGGCTCACCGCGTCATACTCGTACAGGCCTTGATGGGCCTTGGTGGTCGATTTGATGTGCCAGGTGATCAGCTTGGCACCAAAGGATTCGGCCAGTTGCTCGGCGAGCATGGTCTTGCCGGTGCCCGGTTCGCCCTTGACCAGCAATGGCCGCTCCAGGGTGATGGCGGCGTTGACCGCCAGCTTCAGGTCATCGGTGGCGACGTAGGCCTGGGTGCCTTCGAACTTCATCTGCTAATCCTCGAACGGTAACGCCGACCTGAACGAGGCAGGGCGGGGCGCAATAAAATGGTCAGCGCCGACTATAACGCGGTGCCCGGTCGACTGTGAACGCAGACGGCTTATTCAGTCTCTGAATGGGGCGTCACATCTTGACTCAGTCTCGGCGGCTAGCCAGTATTGAGCTATCGCCATATTGGCGATAGCTTGCCGGGCATGTCTACTAAATATCGATTTCGCGATACGTACCGCATTCAGTTGCGCGAAAAGGATCATCCACCGCCGCATGTTCATCTGACGGGTGGCGGGCCGGACGTCATGCTCAGCCTGGGAACCATCGAAGTGATGGTCGGCAAGGCACCGCCGCTGATTATCAAGGAAGCGCTGGCGTGGATCAGAGCCCATCAGACGCAATTGCTGGAGGAATGGAAACGATGTTACCCATGAAACGACCCCGTTTGTCGGCCGTGCAGGCGTTGTCGGATTACCGGCTGGCGCTGACCTTCATCGACGGTCAGCAACTGACCCTGGATTTGAGCCATGACTTGCAGGCTTTTCCCGGCTTGCAGCCATTGCAGGGAACTGCTTTCGAGGCCGCCTCCCTCGGTGACGACGGCTGGTGCGTCGAATGGCCGGAGCCGGATATTCAGATAGGCGCCGACACCTTGTATCTGGATGCCCTCGCGCAAAATGCGTCCGACGAAAATACTCGGATTTTTATAGATTGGCGTGCCCGCAACGGGCTGCCGCTCAATCAGGCCGCCGAAGCGCTGGGAGTCAGCACCCGCAGCATCAGCCGCTACAGCAGCGGTCGCGAAGCGGTGCCACGTTCACTGGCCTTGGCGTGTCTGGGTTGGGATTTTCTGCAGCAGCAAATGAAGCAGTCCCAGGCAGCGGAGAAAACAGGTCGCTACGTCGTTACGCGTAAACCTTAACCCGCTTCCGGCTTCGGTCGCTCGTACCGCGCATTGAAGGCCTGAACGAAGCCATTGCGCAAAATCTGTAAAAACGCCTGGAACGCACTGATATTTTGTTGATGCACATTGCCTTTGAGTTCGACGCGCGTGGCGAACTGGTTTTTGCCCTGGTTTTTCAAAACGGTCTCGGTACCACCGACCAAAGCTTCCCAGATCGAGCGAAACAGGCCTTTGTCCTTGTTTTCCACGTCCTGTTGCCAATTGAATACGTCAACATCGCGCAGCAAAGGCTTGATGTAACCGGTAAGGCGTCCTTTGTCGGCCTTGGCTTCTATCACCACATCGCCATGCCCGGCGTTGAAGTCGAACTTGCCGTAGGCCGCAGCGAAGTCGTTCATGCGCTTGAGCTGGATATCCGTGGCCCTCATCCGGAATTCGAAATCCTCGAAATTGCTCAAAGGATCGAACGTCGCCGTGGTTTCCAGCGGCGCGTGCCCCAGCAGCAGCGCCTTGCCTTCGAAGCGCGCATCGCGCTTGCCTTCTTTGTCGACCACGTTGGTCAGGTTAAAGATGCTGGCGTTGACCTGCGTGGCATTCATGTTGACCGGCGGTTTGGAGTTGAAATTTCGAAAAGTGAGTCGACCGTCATGAATCCGTACTTCATCCAGGGTGATCGGCAGTAATTTGCCCAATTGCGCTCGCCAGTCAGTGCCTTCACCGGTCTGTGAGTTTTTCTTGTTGGCTCCGCCATCGACGAAATTCACTTCGGGGTCAAAAAATTGTACTTGGGCAACGACCGCGTGGTCGTACCACAGGGAATGCCAACTGACCGAAAGATCGATCAACGGCGCATTGACGAAGGGCACCGGTACTTTGCCATTGACCTTGACGATTCTAAGTCCGTTGATTTTGTAGGCGCCGCGCCACAGTGCCAGGTCAACGTCGACGATTTGCCCCCGGTAATCACCCATGTCAGCCAGCTTTTCATTGAGGTAGTTGCGCACCAGATAGGGCAGGGCGAAGTGCAGGGTAATCAGCAGCGCAACGAGGGCCGCGAAGGTCCACAGGGGCCAGCTGTAGCGACGTTTCATGATGGCAAATCTCTGGCGATGTAAAGCCATTGACTGCGCTGACAACAGGACGTTCGACCTGACTGGACGCCTACGGGCAAGAGGCTTACCTTGATGCCCTGTTTTTAATGTTGCAGATATGAGTCAAGGACATAGCCATGAGCCGAATTTTCGCTGACAACGCCCATTCCATTGGCAATACACCGCTGGTGCAAATCAACCGGATCGCCCCGCGTGGCGTCACTATCCTGGCCAAGATCGAAGGTCGTAACCCGGGGTACTCAGTCAAGTGCCGGATCGGCGCGAACATGATCTGGGACGCTGAAAGCAGTGGCAAACTCAAGCCGGGCATGACCATCGTCGAGCCGACTTCCGGAAACACCGGCATCGGCCTGGCCTTCGTGGCTGCCGCCCGTGGTTACAAATTGATGCTGACCATGCCTGCCTCCATGAGTATCGAACGGCGCAAAGTGCTCAAGGCTCTGGGAGCTGAACTGGTGCTGACCGAGCCCGCCAAGGGCATGAAAGGCGCCATTGAGAAAGCGGGTGAAATTGTTGCTGGCGATCCGTCCATGTATTTCATGCCGGCTCAGTTCGATAACCCGGCCAACCCGGCCATCCACGAAAAGACCACGGGCCCCGAAATCTGGAACGATACCGATGGTGCTGTCGACGTGCTGGTCGCAGGCGTCGGAACGGGCGGAACCATCACGGGTGTTTCGCGGTATATCAAGAATACCCAGGGCAAACCGATTCTTTCGGTGGCGGTGGAACCGATTGTCTCCCCAGTGATTACTCAAGCGCTGGCAGGAGAGGAGATCAAACCGAGCCCGCACAAGATCCAGGGCATCGGTGCCGGTTTTGTACCAAAGAACCTTGATCTGTCGATTGTCGATCGCGTTGAGTTGGTCAGCGACGATGAGTCCAAGGCGATGGCCCTGAGGTTGATGCAGGAAGAAGGGATTTTGTGCGGCATCTCTTGTGGCGCAGCAATGGCGGTGGCAGTGCGTTTAGCCGAAACCCCGGAAATGCAGGGCAAGACCATCGTGGTGATCTTGCCGGATTCAGGCGAACGTTATCTCTCCAGCATGCTGTTCAGCGATCTGTTCACCGAGCAGGAGAATCAGCAGTAAGGGGCTGGTGCAGGCCTGATGGTGAGGGGAAACCCTCGTCATCAGCAGGAGGTTCAGATCAGCTGGCGTTCAGGTACTTGGTGTTATTAACAGTGGCTTTGTTGCGTAACTGTTAAAACTGAATGTTGAGTCAGGCGGTTATTTCCGTGATTGGCAATGTTTATCATGCCAAGGGCAGCGTCGGGTAAATGGCGTTGCAGTCTGAATTGTTAACAAGGAGTTGTAGATGAACCTACCCTTCGTCGCGAAGGCGTCGTTATTGCTGCTATTTATTGGCAGTACCCTATATGTGCATTTACGTGGCAAGGCGCGGTTGCCTGTCCTGCGTCAGTTCGTCAACCACTCGGCGTTGTTCGCACCTTACAACGCCTTGATGTACCTGTTTTCAAATGTGCCTTCAAAACCTTACCTCGACCGCAGCAGGTTCCCTGAACTGGACGTGCTCAAGGACAACTGGGAAACCATACGCGACGAAGCGTTGGAACTGTTCGATGAGGGTTACATCCGCGCTGCCGAGAAGAACAACGACGCCGGATTCGGTTCATTCTTCAAGAAGGGCTGGAAGCGTTTCTACCTCAAGTGGTATGACAAACCACTGCCATCGGCGGAACTCCTGTGCCCGAAAACAGTGGAACTTGTCAGCAAGATTCCTAACGTGAAGGGCGCGATGTTTGCGCTGCTACCAGGTGGCAGTCACCTCAACCCGCATCGCGATCCATTCGCCGGTTCGTTGCGTTATCACCTGGGTCTGTCGACCCCCAACTCCGAAGATTGCCGCATTTTCGTCGATGGTCAGGTTTACGCCTGGCGTGATGGTGAGGACGTGATGTTCGATGAGACCTATGTGCATTGGGTCAAGAACGAAACCGAGCAGACCCGGGTCATCCTGTTTTGCGACATCGAGCGACCACTGAGTAGCCGAATGATGACCGGCATAAACCGTTTCGTCAGTGGCTTCCTTGGGCGCGCCACGGCACCGCAGAATCTTGATGACGAGCGTGTCGGCGGGATCAATAAGGCGTACGCCTGGAGCAAGTGCTCCAGCGACAGAATCAGCGGTGTGGTCAAACGATGGAAGCGCCGTTACCCCGAGGCTTACCGTGTATTGCGACCGGTGCTGGCGGTAATGGTGCTGGGGTTGTTGGGGTATTGGTTGTTTGCCTGAGCCCTGCATCCAACGAATAAGCAACCGGCTGGAGACGACGAGCCTGCTCGCAGGATGTTGATCGTCGCCGGCCTGGTTTTCGTATTCCGCAAAACCGCATAAACCCGAGAAGGCTCGAGACATTTGTCCTGGGTTCTTTTTTCGGTTCGCTGCCTTTGCCTGTTCGGGCGCAAGGAAGCCGATATCCCAGATTGTAATCCCATGGTCGTAGTGCGAGATCCGTGAGTGCCTGCGCGCCTGCAGCTGCCTGTTGTCGTGCTCACTGCCTGCCGTTTGCAGACATAATATTCTGTAGTGCCGGAAGGTTCGTGCGGCAAATCAGGAAGCTTCCTACATAAACTTTTTTTCCTCCTTGTTAGCGTGCTCGGCACTGTTCGCATGCAGACCACCGAGGGTTTGGATGCTGCGTTTCATTTCCTCTCTGCTTCTCTCAGCTTAAGGACAAGCCTATGTTCGCGCCGGCCCATACCGCGCATTTCGAACTGAAAATTCCCACCGTACGCAACGATTTCAAGGTCCTGGCGTTTGACGGTGTCGAAAGCATCAGCACCTTGTATGCGATCCGGGTGGAGTTGGTCAGCGAGTACCCGGATCTGGACCTGGAAAGCCTGCTCAGTCAGCCGGCCTTTCTCCGGTTCGGTCACAACGGCGAAGGCCTTCATGGGCGTATCGAAGAGGTGTCAGTCGGTGCGTCCGGCAAGCGCCTGTGTAGTGGTCTAATGAAACCGGAAACCATTGGCCCCATGGTTTACCTGCTGACGGAAGGGGTTGTGGCAGGAGTGAGCGGAATGTTCATCGAAAAACAAGAGCAGGCGCTGGTTGTTCTGTTGTCCGAAGTGATGGCCTGGAAGCCGAGCAATGCCTGGCGCAAAGACGATGTACTGTTGGCTGCACACAACAGCGGCAGGTTTGATTGTTTGGCGTAGGCAGTGAGCAATAATGAGGACGCATACACAACGCCCTCATTGTTTCCGCTCTATAGCGGTTGATCGGACTGAATAGCACAGCGGAAGCCATCGCCTGCGAAATACCCATTTTTATACGCTCATCAGCCCAGCGTCGCGCTGAATACTGGCTCTTCCGGATAGTTCGATCCTCTGCGAATCCGAAGTGTGCCTGTTTCGGGGCCGGTAGGATTTTCCACTGGTGAGTTACGGTAATAATTTTTTCCGTACCAATCATTCACCCAATCGGTGGCGTTTCCAGAGAGGTTGTAGATCCCAAGGGGGTTAGGTACAAAACTATCAACTGCGAAAGTACGACCAGATCCCGGATTGGGAAAGTTGCGCCCATAATTCAGGCTGCCATTGTCGGTGGGGAACATTACCCATTGACCACGATTACGTGCGGCATATTCCCATTGAGCCTCAGTGGGCAGATCCACGGGAAACCCACTTAGCCCCCTAACCAACCGCAGTAGTCCTTGGCTTCCTGCCAGCTTTTTACTGGTGCAGGTAGATTAGGTGCAAAACGCTTGAACTTTAAATTTTCCCGCTCACGATATTCAGCGTCAAACAATGGTTTGCCTTGAGCAATAAAAAACAGATCGAAATCTCTCAGCGTCACTTGAAATTTCGAAAAGGAGTAACTGCTCAGCTTAACGAGATGAACGTAGTCGTCGTCAGCATCCCTGCTGATACGCCCCATCCGTTCCGGCTCCACACCGCAGGGCCAGTCACACATATTTGTTGGGTTATCATCGAACGGCCAACCAAAATCCCCCATTTGAAATTCACCTCCCTCGACAAACACCATGTTATCCAGTGATAGCACCACAGTATTCAGCAGCTTGCCGCGAACTTCGGTGGAAAGTGCTGGGTGTTGTTGCTCAATGGTCGCGGCGATCTGGGCTACTTTGCCGGGCGAAAGGAAGCGGTAACGTTTGTGCCTGACAGCCCGTGAGGCAATAGAGTGAGACCTGTTAACAATACCTGTCTGGTCATGGACGGGTCCTTGCATGTATAGGCTTGGCTAGACTTGCAAGGTTATCATTGGTTGTTATTTCAGTATTAAGCATTAAAGGATGATTTTGCTGTTAGCTTGTTTTTCGGAAAAGTCCTACTTGAATATCGGAGTTATCTTATGAAGTTGTTGAAGTTTGTAAATATTCTTTAGTTATTGCTGTCTGATCATCCAACGGATCGAATGTGGATACCGGGAGAGTTTTTGGAAAGATACGGGGCGTAACCCGCGCTTCTTATGTGCTCAGCGTGTGCTCGGCCCGCACCGAATTCATGAACGCCTGCATCGCCGAAGACTGGATGCGATGTCGGCGGGTAATCAGCCCATACGGCGGCAGTCGCGCTTCGAATTTGATCGGCAACACCGCCAGCAGATCCCGGCCGGGGTAATCCTCGACCACTGAAACCGGCGTCACCCCGAGCATGTCGGTCTGTTGAATCAGCGACAGCAAGGTCATGATCGATGTGGTCTCGACGATGCTGCTCGGAATGTCGACGCGGGCGTTGTGAAACACCTGATTGATAATGGCGCGCATCGGACTTGGGTGTTGTTGCAGTACCCAGGTCATGTTCTGCAATTCAGCCCAGCTCAGTTGCGTGGCTTTCGCCAGTGGATGTTGTGCACCGGCAATCACGCACAAGGCTTCTTCGCCGAGACTGTCGAAAAGCAACTCTTCGGCGCGGGCACCTGCGGGAATCCGTCCCAACACGATGTCCAGTTGATCCTGCAACAGTGCCTGCACCAGCACGTCGCTGGTGTCGACCTGAATGCTCATGGACAAGCGCGGGTGGCTTTTCTTCAAGGTGGCGATGGTGCGGGTCAGCAGCCCCGAGGCCAATGCCGGAATGGCACCCACCGCGACCCGGCCCAGGTTGCCGGATTCGAGGGCGACCAGTTCTTCACGCATGCCGCTCAGTTCGGCGAAGACCATCCGCGCGTAGTAGATGACGGTTTCCCCGAACGGGGTAGAGCGCATGCCCCGGGGCAGGCGTTCGAACAATTCCACGCCGAGCAGATCCTCGGCTTCGTGGAGCATCTTGGTCGCCGCCGGTTGAGTCATGCCGATGTGGTCGGCAGCGCGGCGCAACGAACCGAATTCCTGCAACGCCAGCATCAGCCTCAGCTGGCGCAGACGAAGTCGACTATGGATGACATTGGCAACAGGAATTCGGGTCATGGGCCGCGCTCGCAAGAAAGTCTGCGGCAAGCCTGACAACAAATGTCAGGCGTTGCCAGCATTGCTGTGTCACAGCACCGATTTTGGCTTGGCGACGTGTGGTTTACGCAGGCCGATCAAGAGGCCCAAGGCCTTGGAAATCAGCGGCCAGAACAGCATCAGCAGGGCCGCCGTGGTCAGGCTGCCCACCAGCGGGTTGGACCAGAAAATCCCTAGGTGCCCGTCAGAAAACAGCATCGATTGACGGAATGCATCTTCGGCTTTGTCGCCCAAAACCGCAGCCAGCACCAACGGCGCAATCGGGTAGCCGAGCTTCTTGAACAGATAACCCAGCGCGCCGAAGCCCAGCATCAGCACCACGTCGAAAAACGAGTTGTGCACCGAGTACGCACCGATGGCGCAGACCATGATGATGATTGGCGCGATGATCGAGAACGGAATGCGCAGGATCGAAGCGAATAGTGGCACGGTGGCCAACACCACGATCAGGCTCACCACGTTGCCCAGGTACATGCTGGCGATCAGGCCCCAGACAAAATCATGTTGCTCGACGAACAGCGTAGGCCCGGGATGCAGCCCCCAGATCATCAAGCCGCCGAGCATGACCGCGGCGGTGGCCGAACCCGGAATGCCGAGGGTCAGCATTGGCAACAGAGCGCTGGTGCCCGCCGCGTGGTCGGCCGTCTCGGGTGCGATCACGCCTTCGATTTCGCCTTTGCCAAAGTTGTCGCGGTTCTTCGAGAAACGCCGTGCCAGGCTGTAGCTCATGAACGACGCAGCGGTTGGGCCGCCGGGGGTGATGCCCATCCAGCAACCGACCAGGGTGCTGCGCACGATCGTCCACCAGTAGCGCGGCAGTTTTGCCCAGGTGCGCAAGATCACCATCGGTGTAATACGTGCATGTTCGCCACGGAACACCAGACCTTCTTCGACGGTGCAGAGGATTTCGCCGATGCCGAACAGGCCGATCACCGCCACTTCAAAGCTGATGCCGGTCATCAGGGTCGGTTGGTCGAAGGTCAGGCGCAGGTTGCCTGACACGGTGTCCATGCCGACAGCCGCCATGGCGAAACCGATCATCATCGCCACCACAGTTTTCAGCGGCGGGTTCTTGCTCATGCCGATGAAGGTGCAGAAAGCCAACAGGTACACCGCGAAGAACTCCGGCGAACTGAAAGACATGGCGAACGCGGCGATCTTGGTCGACAGGAACGTCAGCAGCAGCACCCCGCACAATGCGCCGATCAGTGCCGAACTGAATGCGGCGGTCAATGCCTCGGCGGCGCGACCTTCGCGGGCCATCGGGTAACCGTCGAAGGTGGTCGCCACCGATGAGGGCTCGCCGGGAATGTTGAACAGAATCGAGGTGATCGAGCCGCCAAACAGCGCGCCCCAATACATGCACGACAGCAAAATGATCGCCGACACTGGCGACATGGTGAACGTCAGCGGTAGCAAAAGCGCCACGCCATTGGGGGCGCCGAGGCCGGGCAGGACGCCGACCAGAATGCCCAGCAGTACGCCGATCACCATCAAGCCGATGTGGCCTGGGGTGAGGATCAGGTTCATGCCTTGCAGCAGGGAGTCGAACTCGCTCATTTGAAGTTTCTCCCGGCCAGGGCAATCCAGTCGCCCATCGGGCCGGCATCCAGCGGCACCTTGAACCACAACGCGAAAATCAGGTAACTGGCGAGCACCGCGCCGAGCGATACGCTGCCAATCATCCACTTGCCGTACGGCTTGACGCGAACCTTGTCACGCCACATGAACCAGGCGATGAAACACGCCGAGGCCACGTAGATGCCGGTGAACGGCATGGCGGCGACGAACAGCGCAATCGGTACGAACACCGACAACACTTGCCGGAATGCGTCGCGACTGACGAAAGCCACGCTCATGGCCTGCCAGCGCACCAGCGTCAGTACGGCGTTGCCCACGCTCGCGGCGCTCAGCAACAGGCCGATATAGAAGGGGAAGTAACCCGGCTCGGGGCCGGCATCACCCCAGCCGATGCCTTGTTCAACACTGCCGAACATCACCACGGCGCCGATCAGGGTGGTGAACAGCGTCAGGCCGAGTTCGACCCAGCGGGTGCCGACCAGTGCCGGTGAATCCGAAGAATGGGACATGAAATACCTCCAGCAGGAGACGCTCGCCCGCAGGCGAGCGGCCGCGACAACTTAGTTTTTCAGCCAGCCGGCTTCTTTGAACACCGGGGTGACGCGGGCGGTGTCTTTTTCGATGTAGGCGGTCAGTGGTTCGCCTTCAAGGAAGGTCGGCACCAGTGCGTTCTGTTTCACGTAGGCCTTGAACTCAGGCGTTTCGGTGACTTTGCGCATCAACTCGACATAAAACGCCCGTTGTTCGGCGCTGATGTCGCCGGGCATGAACACGGTGCGCGGGAAGCGATATTGGTCGATGCCCAGGCCTTGTTCATGGCAGGTCGGTACATCGGCCCAGGATTTGTCGCCGGCGACTTTTTCGGTGTAGCTCATGCGTTCTTTACTGAACACACAGAGCGGCTCGATCTGGTCTCCGCGCCATTGACTGATGCTTTCGCTGGGGTTGTTGACGTTGGCGGCGATGTGTTTGCCGGCCAGTTGCGTTGCGGCTTCGCTACCGCTCTTGAATGGGATGTACACCAGTTTGGCGTTGTTGGTCTGGTTGAGCAGCAGGGTCAGGGTCTGGTCGACGTCCTTGGACTGGCTGCCGCCCATGCGCAGGTTGGAGGGATCGGCCTTGACCGCTTCGTAGAAACTTTTTGCATCCTTCCACGGCGCGCCTTTATAGCTCCAGAGGATGAAGTCGTCCTCGGCCACGGCGGCAATCGGCGTCAGTTCCTGCCATTGGTAACCGAGCTTGGAGACCAGCGGCAACAGGTAGATGTTGTTGGTGCCGATCACCAGTTTTTCCGCGTCGCCCTTGTTCATTTTCATGTCGAGGAAGGCTTCGGCGCCATTGCCGCCACCCTTGTTGAGGACGATGGTATTGACGTCGAGCAGCTTGTGCGTGGTGATGATCGACTGGATCAGCCGACCGAGCTGGTCTGTGCCGCCACCTGGGCCACCGGCGACAACGATTTCGACGTTCTTGTCCGGTTGCCAGGCGTGAGCCAGAGCAGGAAGGGCGCCGGCGGCGACCAGTGTGCAACCAAGAAACAGACGGGATGTGCTACGGACGAATGCATTTCGCATGATGGAAGGGCCTCGTTTTTGTAGTTGTTATGAGTAGTGACTTGTCTACGTTCGAAAGCTGCAAGCCTGGCCTGAGTGTGTGAAGGTCCTGGCGTGGCGTCTAGTCAAAACAATACATACACCGATAGCCTGGGGTTATAGCAGTGGGAGCGAGCCTGCTCCTACAAGGATCTGAGTTGAAAGGTCATTGAAAGCACGACATGACATAACCCGTGGCTATCACCTGATTTCAAGTTTTGATTAGACGGTTATCAGTGAGCCTTCGATAGTGTTCAACAACGCCGCAACAAACGCGGCACAACGCCAATCCTGTAGGAGCCGGCTTGCTGGCGATAGCGGTGTGTCAGGCGCCATCAATGTTGATTGATGCGCCGCCATCGCCAGCAAGCCGGCTCCTACAGATCGACGTTTGCATCTGCACAACAATAATAAAACGAGGTACGCACCATGGCTCGATCCAGTGCTTCCCTGAGCCTGCCCGACGCAAGTGTCCAGACGCAGGCCGCTGCTCCCGCGCAAGCCAGTGCCAAAGCCAGCGGTGTACGCTGGAAGATCTTCGCGATCATCTTCGCTCTGACCATGGTCAACCTGATTGACCGGGTATCGCTGTCCATCGCCATGCCGACCATCGCCCACGAATTCTCCCTGTCGCCGAGCCTGCAAGGGCTGATCCTCAGCAGCTTTTTCTGGGCGTACGCGTTGTTGCAGATTCCCGGCGGTTGGCTGATCGATCGCTTCGGCCCGCATCGGGTCATCAGCTGGTCAACCGGGTTGTGGGGCACCTTTCAGGTATTGGCAGCGTTTGCTACCGGCGGCTTGTCGCTATTGTTTGCGCGGGTGGCGCTGGGCGCGGCGGAAGCGCCGTTGTTCCCCTCGGGCGGCAAGCTGATTTCTTTGTGGCTGGCCCCGAGCGAACGCAGTCGCGGCGCCGTGTTGATGGACAGCGGCAGTCCATTGGGCGTGGCGCTGGGCGGGTTGATCATTGCGTACCTGATCGCGTCGCTGGACTCCTGGCGCCTGGCCTTTGTGATCGCCGGGATTGCCACGTTGGTGCTGGCCTGGGTGGCGCGGCGTTACCTGCGCGATGACCCGGCCTGTCATCCGCAGGTCAATGAAGCGGAGCTGGAAAAAATCAATGTCGGACGTGCAACCCCTGCCGCCGAAGCGGCGCGGGTGCCGGTCAAGGGGCTGGGCATCGCCGCCCGTTCCCTGAGTGGTTTGCTGATCGGACGGGCCAGTTGGGCGATGGTGTATTTCGGTCTGCTGACCTGGGGGCCGAGCTATCTGGCCCAGGCTCGCGGCTTCGATATCAAGGGCATTGGCGCCGCGACGTTTGTGATCTTCATCTGCGGTGCGCTGGGTTCGTTGACCGGTGGTTTCCTGTGCGACGGTTTGATCCGCAAAGGTGTCAGCCGAGGTGTCGCGGTCAAAAGTCTGCTGGCGTTTTCCGGGCTGGTCGCTCTGGGTGCGTTCCTGATGCTGCCGACCCTGACCAATCCCTACGCGGCGGTGGCGTTGTTGGCCATGACCGCATTTTTCCTGATGTGGGGCAGTCTCTACTGGAGCTTCCCGGCGCTGCTGGCAGCCCCGGCGCGAGTCGGTTTGATCGGCGGCGTCATGAACATGGCCGGCAGCACCGGCGGCATCGCGGTGCCGATTCTGGTGGGGGTGATTCTGCAAGCGGCCGGTGGTTTTGCCCCGGTGCTCGGGTTCTTCGCGGCGTGTTCGGCAGTGTTTGTGCTGGCGACGTTGTTCATCAGCCTCGACGAGGTGCGTCATGACTGAGCTCTTACTGAAAAAAGCCTGGAACGGCCCGATCATCGACGCCCATCATCACTTCTGGGACCCCACCGTCAACGACCATCCGTGGCTCGCGCCCGAGGCCAACATCCCGTTTCGCTACGGCGATTACACCGCGATCAAACGCCGATATTTTCCCGAGGATTATTTCGCCGATGCAGGTCCGCACAACATCGTGCAAACGGTGTACGTCGAGACCGAATGGAACCCTGAAGACCCGATTGGCGAAACCCGTTTCATCGAGCAACTCGCCGCTCGCTACGGCGTGCCGAATGCGGTCGTCGCGCAAGCCTGGCTCGATCATCCGGACGCCATCGATGTGCTCACCGAGCAGGCGCGCTTCAAGCATGTGCGCAGCGTGCGTCACAAACCGGGCGGGCCGGCCGCGGCGTCGCAAGTGGGTCACATGCGCAGTCTGATGAGCGACGAGCACTGGCGCCGCAGCTACGCCGCACTGGAAGGCCTGGGCCTGCACTTCGATTTGCAGACGCCTTGGTGGAACCTGCACGAGGCCGAACGCCTGGCCCGGGATTTCCCTGGCATCACGCTGATTCTCAACCACGCCGGGTTGCCCAATGACCGCAGCGCCGAAGGCCTGGCCGCCTGGCGCCTGGCAATGGCGCGGCTGGCCCAGTGGCCGAACGTCGTGGTGAAAATTTCTGGCCTGGGGCAGGGCGGCCAGCGGTGGCGCGCCAAGGACAATGCCTGGATCGTGCGCGAAGTCATCGCCATGTTCGGCAGCCACCGGGCGATGTTCGCCAGCAACTTTCCGGTCGACAGCCTGTGCGGCTCGTTCGACGACATCTACAGCGGTTTCAAATCCATCGTCGCCGATCTGCCCTGGGCTGATCAGGAGCGACTGTTCTACAGCAACGCGCAGCGTGTTTATCGCTGCGAGCCTTGCGCCATTGACCGGGCGCAGCCTGAACCCTTGAGGAGTGAAGCATGAAAAAATCCACCATCGCGATGGTCCTGGGTGACCCTGCGGGCATCGGTCCGGAATTGATCGCACGCCTGCTCGGCGAGTCCGACGTGCGCCGCAAGGCCAACGTGATCCTGATCGCCGACGAAGCGGAAATGCGTCGCGGCATGCGCATCGCCGGGCTGGAGTTTCCATATCGACGCGTGGAGTCGCTGGAGCAAATTTCCTTTGTTGATGACACGCCACTGCTCTACGACTTTCGCGGCGACACGGTCGGTGAGTTCCCGCGCAGTGAAGCCAGCGTGGTTGGCGGTCGCTATAGCCTCGATACCCTGGAAGTCGCCCTGCGCCTGACCGAGGCCGGCACGACCGACGCGGTGCTGTTCGGGCCGTTGAACAAGACTTCGCTGCACATGGCCGGCATGGCGCACAGCGATGAGTTGCACTGGTTTGCCGAGCTGCTGGATTTCCACGGGCCGTTCTGTGAATTCAATGTGCTCGACAATCTGTGGACTTCACGGGTGACGTCCCATGTGGCCTTGAAGGATGTGCCGGGGTTGCTCAGCGAAAAGCGGGTGATCGAAGCGATCCAGTTGATCGACACCGCGCTCAAGCGCAACGGACTGGAAAAACCGCGCATCGGCGTGTGTGGGTTGAACCCGCATAACGGCGATAACGGCTCGTTCGGCCGCGAAGAACTGGACATCATCGGCCCGGCCGTGCGCTCGGCACAGACGTTGGGGATTGAGGCGCAAGGGCCGTATCCGGCGGATACGATTTTCCTCAAGGTCCAGGGCGATGCCAGCGCCTTCGACGCGGTCGTCACGATGTATCACGACCAGGGCCAGATCGCGATCAAGCTGATGGGTTTCTCTCGCGGCGTGACGGTGCAGGGCGGTTTGCCGATCCCGATCACCACTCCGGCCCACGGCACGGCGTTTGATATCGCGGGGCAGGGCAAGGCGAATGTTGGTGCGATTCGCCAGGCGTTCGAGATTGCTTGCCGGATGGGTGGCAACCGCTACTGACTTTCAGACCCACGAAACCCCTTGTAGGAGCTGGCTTACCAGCGATGACGGCCTGACAGACACCCTTGAAGTGACTGTCGGGCCGCTATTGCTGGCAAGCCAGCTCCTACAGTTTTAGGTATTGCCCCGATAACTCGATCTACGGGATAACTGCTTTTTGCGATCACCCCTGGTTATCGCCGGATACGCATAAGTGATTATCCGCAGCCCCCGGGCGCTGGCTAAAGTCGGCCCATCGAATGCCAAAGCCCATCCATCCAGAGGCTCTGCGCACACGACCAACAATGACAAGAAAGCCGGCAGCCCAAGGAACTGTATTCATGAAAATCAAAGCGATCCGTACCCGAGTTTTCGAGTGGAAAGGCAAAGTCGTCCCCCCTCAAGCGCACTTCTGCACCAACGCCAGCGACATCCTGTTCGAGCGCGGCGACGCCATGGGCTCGTTCCGTTTCCACGGCTGGCTGGTGGTGGAAGTCGAGACCGACACCGGTCTTGTCGGCATCGGTAACTGCGCCCTGGCGCCGCGTGTGGCCAAGGAAATCATCGACACCTATCTGGCGCCGATCGCAATTGGCGAAGATCCGTTCGACAACGAATACATCTGGCAGAAAATGTACCGCCAGAGCCATGCCTGGGGCCGCAAAGGCATCGGCATGGCCGCAATCTCGGCCATCGACATTGCCATCTGGGACATCATGGGCAAGGCGGTGAACAAACCGGTGTTCAAGCTGCTCGGCGGGCGCACCAAGGAAAAGATCTGGACCTACGCGTCCAAGCTCTACGCCAACGACAACCTCGACCTGTTCCTCGAAGAAGCCCAGGGCTACCTGAGCCAGGGTTTCACCGCGTTGAAAATGCGCTTCGGTTACGGCCCCAAAGACGGCCCGGCGGGCATGCGCCGCAACATCGAACAGGTGCGTGCCTTGCGTGAACTGGCCGGCCCGGACGTTGACATCATGCTCGAATGCTACATGGGCTGGACCCTGGAATATGCCCGCCGCATGCTGCCGAAACTGGCCGAATTCGAACCGCGCTGGCTCGAAGAACCGGTGATCGCCGACGACATCGAAGGCTACATCGAACTGAAGAAAATGGGGATCATGCCGATCTCCGGCGGCGAGCACGAATTCACCTCCTACGGCTTCAAGGACCTGCTGGAACGCCGCGCCGTCGACGTCATCCAGTACGACACCAACCGCGTCGGCGGCATCACCGCTGCGCGCAAGATCAACGCCATGGCGGAGGCCTGGTCGGTGCCAGTCATTCCCCACGCCGGGCAGATGCACAACTACCACCTGACCATGTCCACCACCGCTTCGCCGATGGCCGAGTTCTTTCCGGTATTCGACGTCGAGGTCGGCAACGAACTCTTCTACTACGTGTTCAAGGGCGAGCCGCAACCGGTCAACGGCTACATCCAGCTCGATGACAACAAACCGGGCCTTGGCCTGGAAATCTCCGATGAATACCTGAGCGATTTCAACATCATCGAATGACCTTCAGGCGCCGCTTTCGGGCGGCGCCCGGCTGACTTGTCGGAGGCACAACATGCACCTGATTCAATTTGAAAACACTGACGGCGAGCGTCAGGTCGGGCTGGTCGCCGGGGCGCAGATTCTGGTGGTGCGCGACACACGCAGCACCCGAGAACTGGCGTTGGCGGCGATTCGCGGCCAACGCAATCTGCAGGAAGAAGTGGCCTTGCGCGGCACCGAACCCGGCCCGGATTACGCGACGCTGTTGCAGCAACGCAAGGTCCTGCCACCGCTGGATCACGAAGACCCGGCCCATTGCCTGATCAGCGGCACCGGCCTGACGCATCTGGGCAGCGCCGCCACCCGGGACAAAATGCACCAGCACGACGGCGAAGTCGAAGCCGGCATGACCGACACCATGCGCATGTTCAAGTGGGGCCTGGAGGGCGGCAAGCCACAAGCGGGGCAGGTCGGCGCGCAGCCGGAATGGTTTTACAAAGGCGATGGCAGCATTGTCGTGCGCCCCGGTGCGGACTTCCCCGTGCCGCCGTTTGCCGAGGACGCTGGTGAGGAGCCGGAGCTGACCGGCCTCTATGTGATTGGCGACGATGGCCAGCCGTATCGCGTCGGTTATGCGCTGGGTAACGAGTTCTCCGACCATGTGATGGAGCGGCGCAATTACCTGTACCTCGCCCATTCCAAGCTGCGCAGCTGTTCCTACGGTCCGGAGCTGCGTGTCGGCGAGTTACCCAGGCATCTGGTCGGCACCAGCCGGATCAAGCGCAACGGCAAAACGATCTGGGAGAAAGAGTTTCTCAGCGGCGAAGACAACATGTGCCACAGTCTGGCCAACCTCGAGTTTCACCACTTCAAATATGCGCAGTTTTTGCGCCCCGGCGATGTCCATGTGCATTACTTCGGCACCGCCACCCTGTCGTTTGCCGACGGGGTGAAAACCCAGCCGGGGGATCGCTTTCAGATCAGCCTCGACGCGTTCGGTGCGCCGCTGGTCAACGGCATCGGCGAGAGCGCTCAGCCGTTGGCCATCGGCCAGGTGCGCACACTCTGACCCTGTAGGAGCCGGCTTGCTGGCGATAGCGGCGCATCAATCAACATTGATAGCGCCTGACACACCGCTATCGCCAGCAAGCCGGCTCCTACAGGTCTGCAATCGACCAAGGAATTTCGACATGACCACGTTACTCGGACACAACTACATCGGCGGTCGCCGCAGTGGCAATGGTACGACGCAATTGCAAAGCCTCGATGCAACGACTGGCGAACCGCTCCCCGGATTCTTCTTTCAGGCATCCGAAGCCGAGGTGAATGCCGCTGCCGACGCCGCCTCGGCGGCGTATCCGATCTACCGCAACCTCAGCGCGGAAAAACGGGCCACCTTCCTTGATGCCATTGCCGATGAAATCGATGCGCTGGGCGATGACTTTGTCGCCACCGTGTGCCGTGAAACGGCGCTGCCGGCCGGACGAATTCAGGGCGAGCGGGGGCGCACCAGCGGCCAGTTGCGTTTGTTCGCCAAGGTGTTGCGGCGCGGGGATTTCTACGGGGCTCGCATCGATCGGGCATTGCCCGATCGCCAGCCGTTGCCGCGTCCGGATCTGCGCCAATACCGCATCGCGCTTGGGCCGGTGGCGGTGTTCGGTGCAAGCAACTTTCCGCTGGCATTCTCCACCGCCGGTGGCGATACCGCTTCGGCACTGGCTGCCGGTTGCCCGGTGGTGTTCAAGGCTCACAGCGGGCATATGGCGACGGCCGAGTGGGTGGCAGACGCAATCATTCGCGCCGCCGAGCGCACGCAAATGCCGGCAGGCGTGTTCAACATGATCTACGGAGGAGGTGTCGGCGAGTGGCTGGTCAAGCACCCGGCGATTCAGGCCGTGGGCTTCACCGGTTCGCTCAAGGGCGGCAATGCTCTGAGCCACATGGCCGCGAACCGACCGCAGCCGATCCCGGTGTTTGCCGAGATGTCGAGTATCAACCCGGTGTTCCTATTGCCCGATGCGTTGGCCCGGCGCGGTGAACAGATCGCGGCACAACTGGCCGGTTCGGTGACGATGGGGTGCGGTCAGTTCTGCACCAACCCCGGCCTGGTGATTGGTTTGCGTTCGGCGCAATTCAGCACCTTCCTGGAAACGTTTTGCGCGAGCATGAACCAGCAACCGCCACAAACCATGCTCAACGCTGGAACACTGGCCAGCTACAACCGAGGCCTGGGGGCGCTGCACGAACATCCTGGGCTGACCCATTTGGCAGGTAAGCCACAACACGGAAATCTGGCGCAGCCGCAGGTGTTCAAGGCCGATGTCAGCCTGTTGCTCAAGGGCGATGAATTGTTGCAGGAAGAGGTGTTCGGGCCGACCACCCTCGTCATCGAAGTCGAGGGTCGGGCGCAACTTGCGGCGGCGTTGCGGGGATTGCGCGGGCAATTGACGGCAACGCTGATCGGCGAGGCCGATGAGTTACTGGAGTACCGCTGGCTGGCTGAATTGCTGCAGGAAAAGGTCGGGCGAATTCTGCTCAACGGTTATCCGACCGGGGTCGAAGTCTGCGAGGCCATGGTGCATGGCGGACCGTATCCGGCGACCTCGGATTCGCGTGGCACGTCGGTTGGCACGCTGGCGATTGATCGTTTCCTGCGGCCGGTGTGTTTTCAGAATTATCCAGATGCGTTGTTGCCCGAGGCGTTACAGGACAGCAATCCGCTGGGGATTCGGCGGTTGGTGGATGGGGAGGTCACTCATTCAGCTTTGTAGTGCCTGAGCCGACGCTATCGCTAGCAAGCCAGCTCCTACAGGGTTATACGCGTCCTTGTAGGAGCTGGCTTGCCGGCGATGGCGTCATCAGCAACACCACCGAATTACTTGGCATTTATCTGAGCCACCTTTACCGCCGTCGGCTTCAACACCATCCACAACGCCAGCGCAATCAACATCCCGCCATACACATGGGCCATCGACAACGGCTCATCAAGAAACAACCCGCCCCACAACACACCGAACAGCGGGATCAAAAAGGTCGTGGTCATCGATTTCACCGGACCAATCGAAGTCAGCAGACGGAAGTAGATAATGTAGGCAAACGCCGTGCAGCCCAGCCCCAAGCCCAGCAACGATAGCCACACGCTCCAGCCACCCCAGCTCGCGGGTGGTTGGCTGATCACGCTGTAGCCGAACAGCGGCAGCAGAAACAACGTCGCCCCGAGCATGCTGCCCAGCGCCGACAAACGGCTGTCCAGACCACCGGCCTGATCGAGCCAGCGGCGGGCCAGAAACCCGGCGAATCCGTAGCATGTAGTCGCAAGCAGGCAGGCGACGGCCCCCATCAGCAGTTCCATATCGAACGCCACCGGACCGGCCCGGGTCAGCACGCCCACGCCGAACAACCCCAGGAACACGCCGCCAAGTTTGGCGCCGGTGAGCCGTTCATGGAAAAACAGCCCGCCGATCAGCACGCCCATCAAGGGGAAGAGGTCGGCAGTGTGTTTATGGGTTAGCACCGCTGAAAGCCCTTCACAGTATGAAATCTGCCAGCCCAGCAGGGCCACACCCCTCCGATTTCACACAGAGTCACGCTGTACATGGCTCCACATCTGGAGGCATCTACCGTTCGTCAGCTTTCGCGCAATAAGTGTTGCAATATCGCCTTAAGTGTGATTTTACGCTTGACATATATGAATGTATGTGGTACTATTTGCCCCCTCAGTTAAAGAACTAAGTCGCAACTGCCCTCCGTAAGTTTCCCCTCTGCTCCGGCACAGTTCTGGTCCATCCTAGCCGAACTGTGTTGTTCAAACTTGTTTGCTGATCCGAGTTGCAGAAGATCGGCACCTAACATTCCTTAGAGTGGATTGTTGCCATAGTGGCTATAGAGTACGGCATGTTCTGTAGTCGCAATGCCAGTCCTTGGCCGTCAGGACGCAACTCAGACGGTCACTATTTCAACACGCCCCCACTTCTGGGGGCGTGTTCTAAGCACTATTCAGTGCAAACAACCTGATAGCCACTTCCCCCCGGAACTCTGTGCAGAGTGCGGGGTTATATTTGGCCTATAGAAACATTCCATACATACAAGAGATACCAACTATGGCACAACGCCCGCTTCGCAAACACAGCTGTGAGTCTTGCCGACGAGCTTTTTTCAGTCGCTCTCCCCACAGTAGGTTTTGCTGTATCGCTCACCAAGTTAAGGTTTGGAGAGCTAATAACAAAAACTCCCAAGAGCAACTTGAACATCAATATCAGGCTCAGGAAGCAGAACAGAGCACTAGTCAACGAACACAAGAAGGGACGCTATAATGGCTGACACACTATATCTGGAAGTAGACAAGAGCAACGGAGCGATCCTCTCGTACTCTGTTACTAAGTTAGAGAGTAAGGCTTCAGACTATATTGAGGCCACCGAAACAGAGCTGAACTACCTCAATGCTGTGGAGGCCAATCTTCCCCCGGGCATGGTCACTACGCTCTCTGACTTGGAAGGCTATAGAGCGAGAGCGAAGAAGATTGCTCTGCTAGAGTTCCAACTTGCTCAAAGTAGGGGCAAGGTTGCTCAGGCCCAGACCAAGGCTGCCAAACTCAGGGCTGAACTTGCCGCCACTCTAGCCGAAAAGGCCGCTCTACTGAGTGCAGGGGCAGCGAAGCACGGCATGGCTGTTGCTGAGTACGAGGCGCAGCTAATCACCCAGTACAGAGCCTTACAGGCAGGCACAGACGCACCTCAAGCGAAGTCCGGCAGGACGCGTTCCGAGACCGCACAGAAGCTTGCGAAATTCATGGCCGACGCCAAGCGTAAAAGCTACCAATAACCATAAGGAATATACCGATGACAACTAAATACGAATACGGGCAAGCAGTTGCCGAAATCATTAAACACTCTGACGAAGACTTACAACAGCTAATCGCCAAGAAAGAGGCGCAGTATCAGTCCCGCTCAGAGGGATTGCATTGGAAGGATCTCGCCGCTAATGTTGACTTCTGCCGGGACCAGCCACTCAGAGCTACTATTATGGACTTGCAAGAAGTTATCAAGCAGGGTTACACGGTGACGGATGCTTGGGCTAATGGCATGTACTTCCGTGCCGTCTTGCGTAAGCCCGATCAGATCATTGCAACAGAACTTCCTAAGTTGACTGAACTTGCGAAAGCAGAGTATGCGGAGTTGCGTTACGCTAGTAACGTTGCCGAGACTCAACGCCAGATGGAATTCACCATTGCTCGTAGAGCCCGTGAACAGGCCGAAGCTAAGGCCAAGGCAGATGCAGAGCATAAGGCAGCCGAAGAAGCGTTTGCTCTAGCTGACTTGCTACAGGCGTACACACCCAAGACTAAAGCCAAAGTTAAGCAGGAAGCAGCATGAGAGACACGACATCGGTCGGAACAAGGACTCTAAACTTCTCAATCCCCGCTGAACACTTCAGCGCCATGAACCTGTATGCACGTCGGCAAGGGATGTCGCTTCGCGACCTTATGGCTCACATGGTTGAGTCGTACCTTGCTGTAATGAAAGCAGCGCCAGCTCAGTAACTTCTATATACTGCCCGCCTTCCCCTGACACCACTCAGCCGACAATCAAACGATTAGCGTCGGTATCGTGCTGTCTGGCGAAAGGCGGGCGAAGGCCCGCAGGTAGTATAGAAATGTGACCGCCTTAATTGACCAAACCCGCATGGCATAAGGGCTCCAGCCCAATCCGTTATGCGTATTTCCAGTGAAAACACTATGCGAGGAACACCCCTTGAGAGTTTCAGTGTACCGGCCTGACCACCAATCCAAGCTGCTCAGCTTGATGGCGCACACAGGCGTAAAGAACCCAACCCGAATGGTTGAACAACTGATTGAAGAAGCTGCCATGCGGCTTGATTCCCTAAAGAGCGGAACGAATGTTAACGAACACCAAGGCCAAGAAGGCCAAGTCTACTGAGTACGATTACATCTGCTACTGCTGCAAAGATCCCTACAAGGGGAAGCGGGAGCAGGCGGACAAGAGTAAACGCTTCTGTAAAGATGCCTGTAGGCAAGCCAAGGCACGCTCTGCCAAGAAAGCAGAGAAGAAGGTATCCCGCATAGAGGAACAGTTCATCCGCTGGTACAAGAGCACTCACGGCAAATACGTCTTCGACTATTGCAGAGATGCGGGTACAGTTGGTGTACTGCTAGGCCACACTACAGCCTCCCTGTTCGAGCTGAAATCTTTCAATGACAGCTTCTATAAGTGTCACGGCTGGAACAAGGACGAGAAGAAGTCTGTATTCCACCGCAGCCACATTCAGGCCCACAAGGGCACAGATGGCTCAGTGGGAGCTCTGCACCCCGTCAACCTGTTCATTGGCGAGAGCACCCCCAATCAGGAGTACGGGAATAGAGCAGTATCCGCAGATGCTGGCCTGAAGATCCCAGCCAGTAAGTTGAAGTCAGCGTGGAAGGTATCCAAGACGGACACGAACAAGGCAGTGGCACAGAAGATCCGCAAACTCTTGGGAGCAGAGTTCACTGAGTACCTTTCCCAGTCTGCTGCTATCGCAATGAATCAGGTGAACACCTTGGCCCAACGGATCTACAACCGCCAGCAGAAGGGCAAAGCCGTACAGGAGCTAGATCAACGCTACACAAAAGAGACGCTTGAAACCTTCCCTCTTGAGGAGCTGCAAGCGTTTGATGCATATCAACGCGGCGAGGACTCAGTATCAGTGTTCCAGCCGGAGCTATATACCCGTGCTGCACTGTGCGTCTATCTGGATGAGCTGGAGCGGATGGCAAACACTTCCCCCTCAGAGCGCCAGCGGGATAACTGCCGGTTCATGGCGGGTCTGGTGCGAGTCTTGGGAATGTTCATCGCTCAGGCGGAGAACGAGCAAGGTATAGCCCACAGAAGTTTCTTGCCGTTGGGGGATATGGAGTGGAAACCACTGGCTCACTTGAACTGGCAGCAGCCGTGGGGCAAGCCAGCAAAGCGCCTGATTGATGCCGATCTAGAGTTCCTGACAAAGAACCTCACTGCGCAATGCTTCCATGCCTTGGCCGGTGCAGACATTCCACAAGGACTCTTACGGGCTCGCCTGCTGAAGCGTCTGGATGTCGCCACACTGGTTCCGACTGTACTGGCACCTGAGGATTGGCGGTTCAAGGCATTCGGCTCCTGGGACAAGTTCATTGAGGGCCTGTACGCCGATGCAGAGCCAGTATGGCAAGCGTTATTACACACTGGACTGTGTACTGCTGAGGATATTGAAGCAGCTCGCACTGGTGTACTGGAGAGCCTACACACCGCCATTGAGCGAGGGCGTAAGCAGTACATGAAACTGTTCCGGCAAGAGCGGCAGGGTACGGTTCACCTGACTTGGGGCTTCAAGGGATATCCGGCCTATCTGGAATTCCCACCAGTAGTGGCAGAGCCGTTACCTCTTGCTGCTTAGTTATGGTTTTTTTTATGTCGCCCCAAGCTACTTGTCAGTAAGGAATTGTTCGATAGGGTGACGTTTACAAGGTGTACAAAATGAGAATGACAATGAACAAGGTGCGGGTGCTTGAAGCTCTCGCTCACATCAATGCCGACCAAGGCATGTATCCCCCCTATAACGCTGTACGGCTCCATGAGGTTCTGAAGGATAATTTAGGATATGGTGATTTCGATCTAGCCAACCTGACGCGAACCCTGAAGACCCTTGTAGATCAGGGGTTGGTTAAATGCTCGCTGGGGCCAATAGATATGTCTGGCACCAATGGCTTTGTGCAGCGATGGTTTGAGCAGCAGAGGATGAAGTACTGGCCCGCTGACCTCGACCTAGATGCAATGCGGGTGCAGTACAAGATCACCCCGGAAGACTACGATCTGAGGTTTCACAATGCTTTCCAGAGAATGGATGGTCTGCCGCTCCTCTCTATGGAGGAGTTCCGGGAGTACAAAGCACGTAAGGCAGCAGCATGAGGAGGGGTATGTCCACTCTGCATACCCTCTTAAATATCTAATGCAAAACTAATCCCGCAACCAATCCCCCGCCCACTGATATCCCTCCCGCCAGATTACCCCCACACCCCATATCCTGCTCAAGTGCCCTATCTGTGGGGCGATACCGCTACAGCCCTCAAGCCGCATTCCCTTTCGTGCGATAAACCCAACGCGGCTCAGAGTTGAGCCACATCACGCGCAGTAAATGTGAGCAAAACGCTCAGGATGTGGACACCTCACGTTTGAGGCGTCATCCCCAGCCGCCAAGGGTACGCACATTCTGTGTACCCCAGCAGCCACCCCTGAAAAGTCAGGGCCAGCTCTCAAATCCCATTCCTAATTGACACAATACTATTGTGTAAAGTAGCCAGCCCTTTAAAACCCTTGCTATAGCCTAGTGGTCTATGTTCTAATTTACACATCGAGTAAGAATCACACGGAGTGTAAAGTAGATGAACATCGTAGAAGCAGTAAAAACAGCAGGCGAAGCAGAGACAATCTCCCGCAAGCTTTCGCTTAACGCCAAGGGTAATCCTCTGTATGCGGACATCTGGCGTTTCGGCGTCAACACTGCACTCCGTATCAGTGACTTGCTCAGCCTGACCTTCGACGATGTGAAAGGCGACAACCTGACAATCAAGGAGAGCAAGACTGGCAAAACCCGCAGCATTGAACTGAACAGCGCCGCCAAGGCCATCATAGGGCGCCGCAGGACTGCACACCCAACGCATACGTTTCTGTTTGAGGTGGATAGCAATCGGGCCAAGGGAAAGGCTGTCAGCCGTGTTGCAGTGGCAGCCGCATTCAAGGCTGTAGGTGATGAGATGAGCCTTCAACTAGGTACGCACTCAATGCGCAAGACCCGTGGCTGGCTGATGTACAACGGTGGGGTGTCCATCGAGATGATATGCAAAACGCTGAACCACAGCAGTCCAGCGGTGACAATGGCGTACATCGGCATCACCCGGGCAGAAGTGGCCGCTATGTACCATGAGTTTGTATTCTAGAAGCTCCTGTAGCGCCATATAGGCCACTCTAATGCAGTGGCCCGTGCACCCTCAATATTCGGTTTTCCTATCCGCCTGTAGCCTTTCGGGAGGGAGTAGGGGTTTGATACCGCCCTCCTGAGTGCGCAGCTTCAGCATTCTCCAGACTGCATCTGGATATTTATCCCCGCCAGAAACGCTTAGTGCATTCCGAAAGGCGATCCCATTTTTAGAAAATTCAGATTTCTGGCCTTCTAGAAAAAGGCTAAGAAGTAACACTGCACATCAGCGTAGAACTTTGTGATGCGAGGTTGCTAACATCGGGCACACCTCACACGGAGTAGCACTATGACCCACCCTGAATCCATCAAGCCCAAACTGGCCGCTTTCGACGAAGCCCATGAAGCGTTTAAGAAGGCAAACGAACAACTTGATCAGAAGATCGAGCAATGTCTTCACGCTGGCGGACCCTGGCCAACAGAGGCCGACTATAAAGTCTTGATGGATGCAGCAGATGCATTGCGAAGAGCGGGGCTAGCACACGGTGAAGAGGTAGCCAGCAGTCATGGCGGATAACTCAGAAGCCAACATCGCTACAGCGGACGCACTGACACTACTCCTACACAACCAGCACGCCATCTGTGCGGCCATTGAGGAGGTGACCCAGTGGCTCGCTGAGAAAGGGGTGGGAAGTGTTGCTGCTAACGCAGTAACGGCCTTGGAAACGCTGGACACTAATGCTCAGGGCATCACAGACGCTATCCTGCGGCTTCGGCAGTCGTAAGCTTCAGACAATCGAATATCACTGGAAGCAATGGTCCTCACAGTTTTTTCAGACAGCCCATTTTTTTAGTGAATGATCAAGAAGTTCGTGTAGTTTGAGCGTGATATCATTTTGACTTGCGGTATCTGCCGCCATTGGAGTCAGGATTAGTTCATGGGCCAAGCCAAGCAAAGACAGTCGACCGACCCACTCTGGGGAAAAGTTCGAAAGGAGCAGATGTTTCGTGGACTAGTCATGACCTGTCCAATGGAGATTTCCGGCTCCAAGCTTTTCGTCAAGCAAAGCTGGCTTCACCATGAGGAGCTACGATATGGGCTGCTTTACTGGGACAAGTTGGTCTGGCCGTCGTCTAAAGTGATATATTTTGCAAACGGTGTGGACGAAGACTATCTGGCATCTGCCGGAGTACTGGAGCGTCCTAATTACACTGTGATGGGGGATGGCGCTCAGGGGATACTGACTGGTGTACTCATGGCGCACCAAGACTTATGCAAAAAACAGCCGCGAGCTTGGGCCTTGCTAGAAGGAGAGAACTCAATCTCTTATCAGCGTGACGTAATCTCGCAGCCGCAAGCACTCAGCATCGAGTTGCTGCGGTGTATCCCTATCCCTCAGGGTGACGTCCCTTTACCAGAGATTCTGGAGTTCAAGGAAAAACGTAAGGACGAACTGTTGTTCCTGCGGGTCGAGTTAGAAAGGTTGGAATCCAAGGCGAAGCTATCTAACGATCCTGCCGAATTTATCGAGCTTTCCAAAGGCGACATCGACAAGGCGTGCAGGGATTTGCTGAAGGTAAGCAGTGAATGGCAGTTCCCAATAGTCCTAGCGGATAAGAGTTTCGAGTTTTCGTTCGACGTAGAGAGGATGGTAGCTGCTTCTACTTTGGCTGGTGGTGCGGCCCTGAAGGCCGGGGTGGATTTAATCCTTCCGGGCGCTAGCAAGGTGATTGCTGCCACGGCTGGAGTTGTGAGCCAATTCAAAGTCTCTGCGAAGCCGAAGCTTGTCGGCCTCAAAAGGGACCTCGGCCCTTACGCATACGCCTATCGGATGCACAAAGAGTTGGGCAGTTTTTAGACCGCGCACTCAGTTGACCCGCCTACATGATGTAGGCAGGGTCGGGAGTTTGGAAATCGCTGCCAGCTTCTGTGTAGCCGAGTGGGTATTACAGCTCGTACGGCCTTAGGTTGTCTTCAACCTCCATCCAACCAGTCTTCTCAAACACCGCTATGTCTCTTGCACGGATTTTTTCGTAAGCAGCACTGCCAACCATGTGCAGGTGCGTGACGGGATAGCCATTTTCTGTCAGTTCGTACAGGCCAGTCTTTCGGTTGAATCTGCTGTACTGGAACTTCTGTACGGGCAGGTCGTTAACGTTGCTCACTGCTTCGTTTACAACGATGTCACCACCGTCACAGATGATCTTGTATCCGGCGCCACGTAGCAGTGCACCGAGCTTTACAGGGTCGTTCTCGCGTAGGTCGTACTGGGCATTGATTACAGCAATGAATGGCGGTGGTGGTGCAGTCTTCAGTAGTGCGCGTTCCTCCTCCAGTGCCTGAATGCTGGCCGTCACCTTGTCCAGTACGTCAGTGATTGCCTTCAGCATGCCGTACTTCACCAACCCTTCAGCCGCGTTCTCACTCTGCTTTCGCAGCTCGACCAGTTCACCTTCGATTTCAATCTCACGCTTCTCGCCAGCGGTGAGATGTTGCCCAGCCAGAGCCCGTTCAAGTGGTTCGTAGTAGGTGTTAGACAGGATGTACTCCAGCACTGAATACGGGATGGATTTGCTGTTGGTGCACCCAGCTTCACCGAGTCGGTGACGGGACATGCACAGCATTGCAGCAGGGGAGCGCTTGGTGTCCACCACACCGAAGTTCTTGCCGCAGCGGCCACATACCACCAACCCAGAAAGCAGATAGACCTTTGATACACCCTTGATCTTGGCGCCAGACTCCAACTGCTTCTGCACCCTGTACCAAAGCTCCTTGGATACAACAGCCGGGTACACATCCTCTATGGGCGTTTGCTCCACTCCATCGACAGGCCAAGGCTGCCAGCGACCAATCGCCGTTGGGTTCCTCAGCCACTTCTTGATAGTGGTGGGGTTCAAAGTCTCCAACAGCGGATGTTTTCCACGAACCCGGGCCAGGATTCGACGTTCTCCAATCCCTGCTGCGTAGTCTTGGAAGATCTGGACAATAAACGGTGCAAGGTCGGCCACCAGCTTAACTTCCGTGCCGGTGTTCTCCAGCCAGAGCGGCGTACGACGTTCTGTAAACTCGCCCTTGGCTGCCTTTACCCTTTTGCGTGCGTATGCGTCTTTGACGCGACGGCTCAGGTTGTCGCTGTAGTTGTAAGCCTGCTGGACTTTCGCCACCAGCAGGAACAGGTGATTGCTGTTCACAGATGCCCGGTTGTAAGTGATCCCATCGTCCAGTGAAACGATGTCCACACCAGCATTCACGATCTTGGATAGCAGCGGCAACATCTCCATAGGCTCCAGACGCCCAGCCCGGTCGATGGCCTCGATCAGCACCACATCGCCAGCCTTTATTACACCGTTCTCAACAGCCGCCAGTAGACGACCAAAAGCGTTGTCGAGGTGTTCACCGCTCCAGCCAGATTTCCCAAGGTCTTGAAAGCTCAGTTCACTACGTGTGTAGGTGGGGTTCGCCACGAGCCACTTGCCGACCATTTCCTGTTGTCGGGCGAGGGATGCACCGTGCTGCTGTTGGGCGGAAGAGAAGCGGATATAGCTGTACGCCACTGGCATGGCAGAGCGCCTATAAAGGAAGGAAGGCGCTCATCATAACATTGCCGATTTATTAGGTGTCGTGGCATTGAAAATCGACGAGTAACCCGCTGGCAGCACCTGTGCGGCTACCGAATACAGAGTCGCCGGAATCCCGGAGTTGATCACCCCGAGCAGCATCACGGTTTTGAGTTTGCCCTTGAAATCCCAACTGATGCGCATCAACCCAAGAATCACCAGCAGTCCGGCTGCGGCGATCGATACACGGAAAAAAGCGGTGGGAATGCTGCCAATCACCGGAGCGATGATGCGCATGAACAGAAAACTCGCACCCCAAATGGCCGCCAGGGACAGTAAACGGAAAATATCGACGGGGTTCACAGCGCGTTCCTTCCTTGATGAAGGGGCGAAAGTGTTGCTGAGTGTGTGATCGATGGCAACCGAAAACCGCGCGTTTAATTCGCCCGGAAAATTACGCTTCTCCTGCACCCGGTTCACTGGCTAAGCTCAAGGCTTTCGAATTCCCGCAGAGGTCTCACCATGCCGCAGCAATGGCCAGCCGCCGATATCGCCCGCTTGATCCTCGATGGCTTTGACGATTACCGCGAGCATTTCCGCCAGATCACCGACGGCGCCCGGGCCCGTTTCGAACAGGCCAAGTGGCAGGAGACTCAATCGGCGTCAGCGGCGCGGATCAATCTGTACGAAGAAAAGGTCAGTGAAACGGTGGAGCGACTGCGCACCGCGTTTGATACCGACACCCTGGACGTCAGTTGCTGGCCGCTGGTAAAAAGCGCCTACATCAGCCTGATCGACCTGCGTTTCGACGATGAACTGTCCGAGACCTGGTACAACTCGATCTTCTGCGGGCTGTTCAGCCATGACCTGATCAGCGACGGCTGCATGTTCATCCACACTACCCGGCCGAGCCTGCGCCGGGCCCGCGCTGCGCAAACCCGCACCTATAAGCCTCATGGGCAATTGTCCGGCATGCTCGCGAGCATTTTTGCCGACTACCGCTTCAGCGAGGAATACGCCGACCTGCCCGGCGACCTCAAGCGCCTCGAAGCGCAGTTGCGCGAGAACCTTCCGGACTGGGTGTGCAAAGACCCGGAGCTGAGCGTCGAACTGTTTTCTTCCGTGCTCTACCGCAACAAGGGCGCGTACCTGGTGGGGCGCATCTACACCGCTGATGAGCAATGGCCGCTGGCGATTCCGCTGCTGCACCTCGAAGGTCGCGGCATCCAGATCGATGCGCTGATCACCGACGAGGCGGACGTGTCGATCATCTTCTCGTTCACCCGTTCGTACTTCATGGTCGATGTGCCGGTGCCTGCGGAGTTCATCGGCTTCCTCAAGCGCATTCTGCCGGGCAAGCACATCGCCGAGCTGTACACCTCGATTGGCTTCTACAAGCACGGCAAGTCCGAGTTCTACCGGGCATTGATCAATCACCTGGCCAGTACCGACGACCAGTTCATCATGGCCCCCGGCGTGCGCGGCATGGTCATGAGCGTGTTCACCCTGCCGGGGTTCAACACCGTGTTCAAAATCATCAAGGACCGTTTTTCGCCGTCGAAAAACGTGGACCGTGCCACGGTGATCGAGAAGTATCGCCTGGTGAAAAGCGTCGACCGCGTCGGACGCATGGCCGATACCCAGGAGTTCGCCGATTTCCGTTTCCCGCTAAGCAAATTCGACCCGGCGTGCCTGGAAGAACTGCTGGAAGTCGCGCCGTCCACGGTCTCGGTGGAAGGCGACACGGTGCTGATCCGCCACTGCTGGACCGAGCGACGCATGACCCCGCTGAACCTGTACCTGGAAAACGCCAACGAGGCGCAAGTACGCGAGGCGCTCGAAGATTACGGTCTGGCGATCAAACAACTGGCGGCAGCGAACATTTTCCCCGGCGACATGCTGCTGAAGAACTTCGGCGTCACCCGCCACGGCCGGGTGGTGTTTTATGACTACGACGAGATCTGCTTCCTGACCGAAGCCAACTTCCGCCATATCCCGCAGCCGCGGACCCCGGAAGACGAAATGGCGTCCGAGCCGTGGTATTCGATCGGGCCGCTGGATGTATTTCCCGAGGAGTTTCCGCCGTTTCTGTTTGCCGATTTCGGCCAGCGCAGGTTGTTCGATCAACTGCATGGCGAGTTGTACAACGCCGATTACTGGAAAAGCCTGCAGGAGGCGATTCGGGGGGGGAAGGTGATTGATGTGTTTCCGTATCGGCGCAAGGGCCACGATACCGAATAACCCCACCCCCCCCTGTAGGAGCCGGCTTGCCGGCGAAGGCAATCCTGAGCCTTGCATCGTCAGTGCGGACGCCTTCGCCAGCAAGCCGGCTCCTACAAGGGATCTCGTTCGTCCTTCAAATCTGCGACAATCGGCACCCTGCGCCACTAGACGACTGAATTGCGTACCCGATGACCGACGAATCGCCCTCCATCGACAAACTGCTGAAAAACCTCGATCACGCCATGCTCGCCGACCGCCACCGGCTGCGGCGGCAGTTGCTTGAGCTGCGCAAGAAACCCGACGAGGCCAAGCTGGCCCAGTGGGTGGCGCGGATGCAGGCGTCCTGCGATCAGGTGCTGGCGCGCAAGGCTAGCCTGCCGGTAATCCGTTACGACGACAGCCTGCCCATCGCCGCCAAGCGCGACGAAATCAAGAAGGCGCTGGAAAAGCATCAGGTGCTGATCATCGCTGGCGAAACCGGCTCGGGTAAAACCACCCAGTTGCCGAAGATCTGCCTGGAAATCGGTCGCGGTCAACACGGCCTGATCGGCCACACCCAGCCGCGCCGGATTGCTGCGCGCAGCGTAGCCAGTCGCGTAGCCGAAGAATTGGGCACGCCATTGGGCGCCTTGGTCGGCTATCAGGTGCGGTTCGAGGATCAGAGCGATTCCAACACCCTGATCAAACTGATGACCGACGGCATTCTGCTGGCAGAAACCCAGAACGACCGCTACCTGGAACGCTACGACACGATCATCGTCGACGAAGCCCACGAACGCAGCCTCAATATCGACTTTCTGCTCGGCTACCTGAAAACCCTGTTGCCGCGTCGCCCGGACCTGAAAGTCATCATCACCTCGGCAACCATCGACCTGGAGCGGTTCTCCAGGCACTTCGACGATGCGCCGATTGTCGAGGTGTCTGGCCGCACCTTCCCGGTGGACACCTGGTATCGACCGCTGACGCTTGAGCAGGACGAAGAGGGCAACCGCGTCGAGGACGACCTGACGGTGGATCAGGCGATCCTCGCCACCCTCGATGAAATCGCCGCGTTTGAGCGCAGCGAACGCCGCAGTCCCGGTGACGTGCTGGTGTTCCTGCCGGGCGAGCGTGAAATTCGTGACGCGGCAGACATGCTGCGCAAGGCCCAGCTCAAGCACACCGAGATTCTGCCGTTGTACGCTCGACTGTCGCCGGCCGAGCAACAACGGATTTTCCAGTCCCACCCTGGGCGTCGCGTGGTGCTGGCGACCAACGTCGCGGAAACCTCGCTGACCGTGCCGGGCATCCGTTACGTGATCGACAGCGGCACCGCACGCATCAGTCGCTACAGCTACCGCGCCAAGGTCCAGCGCCTGCCCATCGAAGCGGTTTCACAAGCCAGCGCCAACCAGCGTAAGGGGCGCTGCGGACGGGTCGAACCGGGTATCTGCATCCGCCTCTACAGCGAAGAAGATTTCCTCGGGCGCCCGGAATTTACCGATCCGGAAATCCTGCGTACCAACCTCGCCGCCGTTATTTTGCAGATGCTGCACCTGCGTCTCGGCGAGGTCACCGCGTTTCCGTTCATCGAACCGCCGGATGGCAAGGCGATCAGCGACGGTTACAACCTGCTGCAGGAGCTCTCGGCAGTGGACCGCAACAGCCAGCTTACCCCGCTCGGTCGTCAGTTGGCGCGGCTGCCGGTGGACCCGCGCATGGGGCGCATGCTGATTGAAGCGGCCAGGCTTGGCAGCTTGCAGGAAGTGCTGATCGTCGCCAGCGCCATGTCGATCCAGGACCCGCGCGAGCGACCGCCGGAACGCCAGCAAGCGGCGGATCAGGCCCATGCTCAATGGAAAGACACCGATTCGGATTTCGCCGGGCTGGTCAATCTGTGGCGTGGTTTTGAAGAGCAGCGCCAGGCGCTGACGGCCAGTCCACTGCGCAATTGGTGCCGCAAGAATTTCCTCAATTACCTGCGCTTGCGTGAATGGCGTGACTCCCATCGCCAGTTGAGCCTGATCTGCCGCGACATGCAGTTGAGCCTCAATAAAGAGCCGGCGGATTACCCGAAACTGCACAAAGCGGTATTGGTGGGCCTGCTCAGCCAGATCGGCCAGAAAACTGAAGATGGCGATTACCTCGGTGCGCGTCAGCGGCGCTTCTGGATTCATCCGTCGTCGGGCATCGGCAAGAAGCGCCCGCAGTGGCTGATGACCGCCGAACTGGTGGAAACCACCAAGCTCTACGCACGTATGGTGGCGAAGATCGACGCCGACTGGATCGAACCGCTGGCCGGGCACCTGATCAAGAAAAACCACTTCGAGCCGCATTGGGAGAAGAAGCGCGGCCAGGTGGTTGCGTTCGAGCAGATCACCCTGTTCGGCTTGATCGTGGTCGGTCGTCGTCCCGTGCACTACGGCCCGGTCGACCCGGGGGTGTCCCGCGAGTTGTTTATTCGTGAAGCGCTGGTGCGTGGCGAAATTCAGTCCCGTGCCAAGTGTCTGACCGCCAACAAGCAACTGCTGGAACAACTCGACGAGCTGGAAGCCAAGGCCCGTCGCCGCGACATTCTCGCCGACGAAGAAACCCTGTATGCCTTCTACGATGCAAGGCTTCCGGCGGAGATCCACCAGACCGCGACCTTCGACAGTTGGTACCGAATCAACAGCCAGAAAGACCCGCAGCTGCTGATCATGCGCGAAGAGGACGTACTGGCCCGCGAAGCCAGTGAAGTCACCGCCCAGCATTACCCGGACACCCTGCACATCGGCGATCTGGAATTGGCCTTGAGCTACCACTTCGAACCGAACCATCCACGTGACGGCGTGACCTTGCGCGTGCCGGCACCACTGTTGCCGATGCTGCCGCCGGAGCGCCTGGAATGGCTGGTGCCGGGTTTGATCGAAGCCAAGTGCATTGCCCTGGTGCGAAACCTGCCCAAAGCCCTGCGCAAGAATTTCGTGCCGGTACCCGATTTCGTCAAAGCGGCGTTGCAGCGCATGACCTTTGCCGAGGGCTCGCTGCCCCAGGCGTTGGGCCGTGAGCTGCTGCGCATGACCGGCGCTCGTGTCAGCGATGAAGCCTGGAGCGAAGCGGCGCAGCAGGTCGAAAGCCATCTGCGGATGAACCTGGAAATCGTCGATGCACAGGGCAAGTTCCTCGGCGAGGGCCGTGATCTGGCTGAACTGACGGCCCGCTTTGTCGAAGCCAGCCAGGCTGCTTTGGCGGTACCGCAAACCGCGAAAAGCCAGCAACCGGTCGAGCCGAAAGTGTTCGCTGCCGTGGCCGAGAAAACCCAGCAGAAGATTGCCGGGCTGTCGATGACGGTTTATCCGGCCTTGGTGGAAGAGGGCGGTACGGTCAAGGAAGGCCGCTTCTCGACGCCAGCCGAAGCCGAGTTCCAGCATCGTCGTGCGTTGCAACGCCTGCTGATGCAGCAACTGGCCGAGCCTGCCAAGTTCCTGCGTGGCAAGTTACCGGGCTTGACCGAATTGGGCCTGCTGTACCGCGACATGGGACGTGTCGATGCGTTGGTGGAAGACATTCTGCTGGCCAGCCTCGACAGCTGCATTCTTGAAGGTGAAGACCCATTACCCCGTGACGGCGCCGGTTTGGCATCGCTGGCCGAGCGCAAGCGTAGCGCCTGGACCGAGCACGCCGAACGCGTGGCGAAGCTGACGCTGGAAATCCTCAAGCTGTGGCACGGTCTGCAAAAACGCTTCAAAGGCAAGATCGACCTGGCGCAAGCCGTGGCCCTGAACGACATCAAACAACAACTCAGCCATCTGGTGTATCCGGGGTTTGTCCGGGAAACGCCGATGCAGTGGCTCAAGGAATTGCCGCGTTATCTCAAAGCCATCGAACAGCGCTTCGAAAAAATCGGTGCCCAGGTGCAGCGGGACAGGGTCTGGAGCGGCGAATTGTCCGGCCTGTGGACGCAATACCAGACCCGCGCCAACAAGCATGCCCAGGAAGGCAAGCGCGATCCGCAGTTGGAACTGTATCGCTGGTGGCTCGAGGAGTACCGGGTTTCATTGTTCGCCCAGCAGTTGGGGACCAAGGTCCCGATCTCCGACAAACGCCTGAGCAAGCAGTGGACCCAGGTCGAACCCTGACACGGCCCCCTGTAGGAGCCGGCTTGCTGGCGATGGCGTTCTTCAAGGCGCTTTCGCCAGCAAGCCGGCTCCTACAGGTTAGCCATCCCCATTCCGAAACGCCGTTTCAGGTCAAGTCATCTCGCAAATAGGGCGAAAACCCAAGGTTTATGGCAAACTTCGCGCCTATAAACGCCGGCCCCGCGGTTTTGAGCCTTCACGCTGCGGGCAGGCCGGAATAAAGCGATGCCAGGTTTGCCTCCCCGGATGGGAATAGACCCCTTGTGTGTTGGTACGTCGGTGCCAATGCTTTCTGCCTGAACAGATTAGAGACACGACCATGCATAACGTCGTCATCAGCGGCACCGGCCTGTACACCCCGGCCAGCAGCATCTCCAACGAAGAGCTGGTGCAGTCTTTCAATACCTATGTGGCGCAATTCAACACCGATAACGCCGACGCCATCGCACGTGGTGAAGTCCAGGCGTTGACCGAGTCCAGCGCAGCCTTCATCGAAAAAGCGTCCGGCATCAAGAGCCGCTTTGTCATGGACAAGGAAGGCATCCTCGACCCGCAGCGTATGGCACCGCGCCTGCCGGAGCGTTCCAACGACGAGTGGTCGGTCCTTTGCCAAATGGCCATCGGCGCTGCCGAGCAAGCCTTGCAACGTGCCGGCAAGACCGCGGCGGACATCGACGGCGTGATCGTCGCCTGCTCCAACCTGCAACGCGCTTATCCGGCGATTGCCATCGAAGTTCAGGAAGCGCTGGGCATTCAGGGCTTCGGCTTTGACATGAACGTGGCGTGCTCCTCGGCGACCTTCGGCATCCAGACCGCCGCCAACAGCGTGAAGCTGGGCCAGGCCCGGGCGATCCTGATGGTCAACCCTGAAGTTTGCACTGGTCACCTGAACTTCCGTGACCGCGACAGCCACTTCATCTTCGGCGATGCGGCCACTGCCGTGATCATCGAGCGTGCTGACCTTGCGACGTCCAAGCATCAGTTCGATATTGTCAGCACCAAGTTGCTGACCAAGTTCTCCAACAACATCCGCAACAACTTCGGCTTCCTCAACCGCGCGGCGGAAGAGGGCATCGGTGCCAAGGACAAATTGTTCGTGCAGGAAGGCCGCAAGGTGTTCAAGGAAGTCTGCCCAATGGTGGCCGAGCTGATCGCGGCGCATCTGGAAGAAAACCAGCTCAACATCAGTGACGTGAAGCGTTTCTGGCTGCACCAGGCCAACCTGAGCATGAATCACCTGATCGTCAGGAAACTGCTCGGCCGCGACGCCACCGAACAGGAAGCGCCGGTGATTCTCGACACCTACGCCAACACCAGCTCCGCAGGTTCGGTGATTGCGTTCCACAAGAACCAGGATGATCTGGCTGCCGGCTCGCTGGCGGTGCTCAGCTCGTTCGGCGCCGGATACTCGATTGGTAGCGTGTTGCTGCGCAAGCGCTGATCGTGTTGCTGTAACTAAAAAAGATCGCAGCCTGCGGCAGCTCCCACGGGATCGAGTTTATCGATCAAGGTAGGAGCTGCCGCAGGCTGCGATCTTTTTTGTATGTGGGTAAAGCCAAAAAACAAACAGCCCGGCGATGAAGTATCGGAGGATGATGGGGACCGATACATCAACACCAGGCTGTAAAAGGGGCTCAGGCATCCTTGCCGGAGGCGTGTAGCGGGGTGAATCAGAACTTCGCTTCAGCATCCAGTTGCAGGGTGTTGATGTCGGAGTCCTTGAGGGTCGCGTTGGTGTAGTCAGAGTTAGCCATGAAGTACGTCGCGCCCAGGGTGAAGTTCTTGTCCAGTTCGTAGCTTACTTTCAGCTTGCTGCCGCGTGATCCGGTGTAGCCGTTGGCAAAGTCGGAGTCGGTGAACGCGCCGACCACTGCGTTACGCTGCACGTCGCGGTAGTTGTAGTCCACGCCGAAGCCGTAGAACTTGGTCTTGACGCCAGCCAGCCAGCCCATGTCCTGATCGTTGCTGGCATCGTCGTTGTTGACGATCTGGCCGTACAGCGAGAGTGGCATTGGCAGACCACCGATTTCCAGCTGACCAAAACCTTCGTACAGCTTGAACTGCTCGCCCGGGCTGTTGCCGTTGACGGCCAGCGCGCACGGTGCGGTGACGCTGCCGGTGGTAGGGCAGGCGCTACTGTCATCGTTGTCGTAGGCGTAGATACTGCCGCCCAAGGTCATTTTCAGGTTGTCGGTAATGGCGAAGCGCGCACCCAACTGGCCAGCGTACAGACGCAAGTCGTGTTTGAACTGCACACCCTCACCATCAACGTTGTCCTTGAGGGTGTAGTGACCGGCGCTACCGAACAGTTCGGTGTTACCCAGTGGATATTTGTAAGTGACGGCCAGACCTTCCGGGTTGATGTCGCTGTCCCAGATGATGTCGCCCATGCTCACCCACGGCTGCAGCATCTTGCCGCCGATCAGGTGCAGGTTCTTGATGGCGTCGGGGTGGTAATCGACGTAGCCCAGGTCGAGCCAGATCTGCTTCTTGTCGAAGTAGTTGTTCAGGTCCTGGTTGGTCGAGCGCGCATCGTCGCTGCTACCGGTGGCGATACGAATACCGGTGTCGACTTGCGGGTTGATCTCGGTGAACGCACCCAGGCGGGCACGAATGCGCTGGCGATCCTGGTCTTTGTTGTTCGAAACGCCGTCGTTGTGCACGTTTTCCTGACGGAAACGCACGTCACCCTTGAATTGGGTCTTGGCGGCCCACGCCAGTTTCTGGTCGAAGGTGCTCAGGGCGTCGGTTTTCTTCGCGGTCGCGGCGATTTGCTCATTGGTCTCTTGTTGAGCCTGACGGGCAATTTGCTGATCTTTCTGGTCCCGGGCCAGTTCGGCCTGCAGTTCGCTGTACTGCGCGTTGGTAATCGAGCCGTTAGCCTTGAGCATGTCGAGCAGTTTGGCGTCGACTGCGGCGTTGGCCGAAACACTCATGGCCAGCATCAGGCTGCCACAGAGGGCCGCCGCAGTTTTCGTGGAAGCAAGACGCATATCAATCTCCGAAGATGAGAGTGGATGACTGAATCATCCAGGGCACAACCGACCATTGATGGACGGAAAACAGTGGCCGGGTTAGAACCCGACGCTCTAAAAACAGGCGCCAGTATCGCGATGGTTTATTACAAAGCAGTGGCAATGTGATGGCATGTCGATGACGATACGAAGTCATCGTGAACCCTTGAGTTAGAGCGCCTTCGTCCAAATGCCCGTGTGCAACGGGGAGCGATAAGCGATACTCGCAAGGCTTTCGCACCATAAAAGAGTGAGGACGGTGATGCCGTTGCAACGCCTGCAAAGACTGTCAGAAATCGCCCCGCAGACGTGGGATACCCTGGTGCCCGAGACGCAGCCTTTTCTGCGTCATGCTTTTTTGAGCGCGCTCGAGGACAGTGGCAGCGTCGGTCCGCATTCCGGCTGGCAGCCTGAGCATCTGTTGCACATGGACGGTGATCGCCTGATCGCGGCGCTGCCCAGTTACCGTAAATGGCACTCTTACGGCGAGTACGTGTTTGATCACGCCTGGGCCGATGCCTGTGAGCGTGCCGGCATCGACTATTACCCCAAGTTGCTGACCGCCGTACCGTTCAGCCCGGTCAGTGGGCCACGTCTGTTGGCCGCCACGGTCGAGGACGGTTTTGAATTATTGAAAAGCTTGCCGGGCTACCTCGAAATCGAACAGCTCTCCAGTGCCCACATCAATTTCACCGACCCGTTCACCGATACCGCCTTGAGTGAGCAGCCCGGCTGGTTGCAACGCATCGGCTGTCAGTACCACTGGCAGAACCGCGGTTATCGGGATTTTCAGGATTTCCTCGATGCCTTGAGTTCGCGCAAACGCAAGCAGATGCGCAAGGAACGTGAACAGGTGGTGGGGCAGGGTTTCGATTTTGAATGGCTCGAAGGGCGGGAACTGAGCGAGGCGCAGTGGGATTTTGTTTATGCCTGCTACGCCAATACGTACGCGGTGCGTCGGCAAACGCCTTATCTGACCCGGGAATTTTTTAGTCTGTTGGCCGAGCGTATGCCGGAATCGATTCGGGTAGTGCTGGCCAGGCAGGGCTCACGTCCGGTGGCGATGGCGTTCAGTCTGGTGGGGGGCGACAGCTTTTACGGACGCTACTGGGGATGCCTGGCGGAGTTCGATCGGCTGCATTTCGAGACCTGTTTCTACCAGGGCATGGACTATGCGATCGCCAACGGTTTCCAGCGTTTCGATGCCGGGGCGCAGGGTGAGCACAAGCTGATTCGCGGATTCGAACCGGTGATTACGCACTCCTGGCACTACTTGCGTCATCCGGGTTTGAAAGCGGCGGTGAAGGATTTTCTGGCGCAGGAGCGGCTTGGCGTACTGGGTTACGCAGAAGAAGCGAGATCAGCCCTGCCTTACCGGCAAGGCTGATCATGTTAGCGGTCAGTTCTCTTCTTTGCCCAACCAGCGATACAGCACACCGCCGACTACCGCACCGAGCAATGGGGCGATCCAGAACATCCAGAGTTGTTGAATCGCCCAGCCACCGACAATCAGCGCCGGACCGGTGCTGCGCGCCGGGTTGACCGAGGTGTTGGTCACCGGGATCGAGATCAGGTGGATCAGCGTCAGCCCCAGGCCGATGGCAATCGGTGCAAGGCCAGCCGGCGCACGTTTGTCGGTGGCACCGAGGATGATCAGGATGAACATCGCGGTCATCACCAATTCACAGACGAAGCCCGCCGCCATCGAGTAGCCGCCAGGGGAATGTTCGCCATAGCCGTTGGACGCCAGGCCGGAGGCCAGTTCAAAGCCTGGCTTGCCGCTGGCGATGAAGTACAGAAGGGCGGCTGCGATTACCCCGCCAATCACCTGGGCGATGATGTAGGCCGGCAGTTCCTTGGCCGGAAAGCGTCCGCCGACCACCAGGCCCAGCGACACCGCCGGGTTGAGGTGACAACCGGAAATATGGCCGATGGCAAACGCCATGGTCAGCACCGTCAGACCGAATGCGAAGGACACACCCAGCAGACCGATCCCCACGTCCGGAAAAGCTGCGGCCAGTACCGCACTGCCGCAACCACCCAACACCAGCCAGAACGTGCCTACCAACTCTGTAGCCGAACGTTTGAACAGAGACATGAGAGAGTGCCCTATCGAGATTATGCCGCCTTGTGCATCCAGCCGATGGACTGCAGAACCACCTCCAGAATGTTGAAGTGAGTACAGCACGGTTTTTTCAGAATTCCAGCGAGCATAAAAAAACGCCAGGGCCCGTTGTTGACAGGTTCTGGCGGTTCTAAAGGTTCCTCAGACATCACGCGACCTTTGTAGGAGCAAGCCTGCTCGCGATGGCGCAGTGTCAGTAAACAGCCAGGTCGTCGGGTCCATCGCTATCGCGAGCAGGCTCGCTCCTGCAGGTTTTGGGGCCACCGCAAACTCAATCGATCCCGACAAACCCACCGGTCTGGTGCTGCCACAACCGCGCATACAAACCGCCATGGGCGAGCAGTTCGGCGTGGCTGCCGGTCTCGGCGATCTTGCCGTTTTCCAGCACCACCAACCGGTCCATCCGGGCGATGGTCGAGAGCCGATGGGCGATGGCGATCACGGTTTTGCCCTGCATCAGGGTTTCGAGGCTTTCCTGGATCGCTGCTTCAACCTCTGAATCCAGTGCCGAGGTGGCCTCGTCCATGATCAGGATCGGCGCATCCTTGAGCAGCACCCGGGCGATGGCGATGCGCTGGCGCTGACCACCGGAAAGCTTCACCCCGCGCTCACCGACATGGGCATCGAAACCGCTACGGCCTTCGGCGTCCGAGAGCGACGGGATGAACCCGTCGGCTCGGGCCTTGTGTACCGCTTCCCAGAGTTCGGCATCAGTGGCGTCGGGTTTGCCATACAGCAAATTGTCGCGGATCGAACGGTGCAGCAACGACGTGTCCTGGGTGATCATGCCGATGCGTTCACGCAGGCTTTCCTGGCTGACGTCAGCGATGTTCTGGCCATCGATCAGGATGCGTCCGCCTTCGACGTCGTAGAGGCGCAGCAGCAGGTTTACCAGCGTCGACTTACCCGCACCGGATGGACCGATCAAGCCGATTTTTTCCCCGGGCTTGATGGTCAGATTGAGGTCGCCGATGATCCCGCTCTGCTTGCCATAGTGAAAATCGACGTGTTCGAAGCGTACTTCTCCACGGGCCACGGCCAGGGGTTTGGCCTGATCGCGATCGGTGACGGACACCGGTTGCGAAATGCTCTGCAAGCCGTCCTGAACCATGCCGATGTTTTCGAAAATGCCGGTCACCACCCACATGATCCAGCCGGACATGTTGACGATGCGGATCACCAGGCCAGTGGCCAGGGCAATTGCGCCCACAGTGATCAGCGACTGCGTCCACAGCCACAGGGCCAACCCCGTGGTGCTGACGATCAGCAAGCCGTTGATGCTGGTGATGACCACGTCCATGCTGGTGACGACGCGGCCCGCCAGTTGGGCTTTTTCGGTTTGTTCCTTGATCGCTTCGCGGGCGTATTGTTGCTCGAAGTTGGTGTGGGCGAACAGTTTCAGGGTGGTGATGTTGGTGTAGCCGTCGACAATCCGCCCCATCAGTTTGGAACGTGCGTCGGACGCCAGCACCGAGCGGTCCTTGACCCGTGGCACGAAGTAATAGAGGGCACCGATGAAGGCGATGATCCAGGTCAGCAACGGGATCATCAGGCGCCAGTCGGCTTCGGCGAACAGCACCAGCGAGCTGATGGCGTAGATCAGCACATGCCACAGTGCGTCCACGGCCTGAACGGCGGAATCGCGGAGTGAGTTACCGGTTTGCATGATGCGCTGGGCGATGCGCCCGGCGAAGTCGTTCTGGAAAAAATTCAGGCTCTGTTTGAGCACGTAGCTGTGATTCTGCCAGCGAATCATGCTGGTCATGCTGGGGCTCAGGGTCTGGTGCACCAGCAGGTCATGAAGACCTACGAAAATGGGGCGCAGGACCAATGCAACGACCACCATCCAGGCCAGTTCCAGGCCGTGTTCCTTGAACAGGTTAACGTTCGGCTCGCCCTGTGCCAGGTCGATGATGCGGCTCAGGTAGCTGAACAGCGCCACTTCGATCAAGGCACCGAACAGTCCGACGATCAACAGGGCGGCAAAGCTTGGCCACACCTGCTTGAGGTAATAGGTATAAAAAGGGAAGACCCGGTCCGGCGGGGACGCCGTCGGTGCATCACGGAAAATATCGATCAGTTTTTCAAAACGGCGATAAAGCATCGGTTTTTCGCCCACAAAGGGGCTCTCCTTTAAACGGTTTGAGCGTTGCCGGCAGCACCGGCAACGGCTCGGACGTCCTTGTCCAGCTTAGTCTCAGTCGATGCGCTTGGCCGACTTGATGAATACCGGGTCGGCCGGTACGTCTTTCATGCCGCCACGCGTGGTGGTTGGCGAGTTGACGATGATGTCCACCACGTCCATGCCTTTGACCACTTTGCCGAATACCGCGTAGCCATCACCCTGGTCGAGGAAGTCGTTGTCCTTGACGTTGATGAAGAACTGGCTGGTGGCCGAATCAGGCACCGAAGTACGGGCCATGGACAAGGTGCCGCGCACATTGTGCAGGCCGTTTTTCGATTCGTTCTTGATCGGTGCGCTGGTGTCTTTTTGTTGCATCTGTTGAGTGAATCCGCCGCCCTGAACCATGAAGCCCGGGATTACTCGGTGGAAAATCGTGTTGTTGTAGAAGCCTTTGTCGACGTACTCAAGGAAGTTCTTGGTACTGATCGGGGCCTTGACCGCGTCCAGTTCGATTTCGATCTGGCCGTTGGTGGTCTCCAGCAGAACGTGCGGCGCTGTTGCAGGCGTCGCGGCCATCAGGTTGGCGGCAAACAGAACGGAGCCAGCGGCGAGGGCGATTTTTTTCAGCATGGGTCAATGATCCTGAGTGGTGGTGTCGACTGCGGTGAGGAACTCGAGCAGCGTCTGGTTGAATGCTTCCGGCTGATCCAATGGCGTGGCGTGGCGAGAATCGTCAATGACCACCAACCGCGCATCAGGCAGCAGTTTTACGTAGTTTTCCTTCAGCGAAACCGGTGTGTAATCACGGTCGGCGCTGACGATGAGCGTTGGACAGGATACCTTCGAAAGTCGTTCCTGAACCCCCCAGCCCACAATGGCATTGAAACTGGCGAGATAAGCATGTTTGTCGTTTTTTGCCCAGCGCTCGGCCATCTTTTGCCGCAAGTCGGCCTGCTCGGGTTTCGGGAACAGTTTGCTTCCCAGTGCCTTGCCGATGGTGCCCAGGCTCAACACATGCATCAGGCTCCAGCGCTTGAACCACTGCCAGTAATCGTCGCGGGTACGCAGTTTGACCTGCGGCGCACTGTTGACGATGCACAGGCTCTTGAGCAGTTGTGGCTGATCCGCACCCAGTTGAAAGCCGATCATGCCGCCCATGGATAAGCCCACATAATGGATCGGACCCAGGTTCAGATGCTCCATCAGGGCAATCAGATCAGCGCTGAACCCGGCAATACTGTAGCGCTCCCGGGGTTTGTCCGAGCGACCGTGGCCTCGCACATCCGGGACGATGACCCGATAGCGGGTCGAAAGCGCCGGGATCTGCTTCTCCCAGTCCAGCGTGCTGGAACCGAGTCCATGGACCAGCAGCAGCGGCGCGCCGTGGCCATATTCCTCATAGTGCAGGTTGCAACCTTCGTGTTCGAAATAGGCCATGCATACACTCCGTGTCAGGCTTGTTCAGGGGCGGCGAACGGTGCATCCAGCGGCGCGGTGTCGAAGGTACGCAGCAGTTCGATGAGAATTTGCGTGGCCGGCCCCAGCGGTTTGTCCTTGTTCGAGTACAGGTAGAAGCTCGGGTTGCGGCTTGCGCCCTGATCCAACGGTAGCAGCTTGAGCGTCCCTTCCTTCAATTCCCGCTCGATCATGTGCCGGGGCAGCCAGGCAAAACCCAGACCGCTGCTGACGAACGTCGCGGCGGTGGCCAGGCTGCCGACCGTCCAGCGCTGCTCGGCGCCGAGCCAGCCAACGTCCCGAGGTTGCTGGCGGCCGGAGTCGCGGATCACCACTTGCATCTGGCTTTCCAGATCCTGGAAGTTCAGCTCGCGGTTGAGGCGGTGCAGGTGGTGCTCCGGGTGGGCCACCGCGACGAATTCGACGTCGCTCAATTCCGCCCCCAGGTAACCGGGAATGCTGAAGCCCGTGATGGCCAGGTCCGCCACACCTTCGAGCAGCACTTCCTCCACGCCCGACAGCACTTCTTCACGCAGGCGCACGCGGCAGCCACGGCTTTGCGGCATGAACGCAGTCAACGCACGCACGAGGCGGGCGCTCGGGTAAGCGGCATCAACCACCAGGCGCACTTCAGCCTCCCAGCCTTGCTCCATATGGTGGGCGAGGTCTTCCAGTTGGCTGGCCTGTTTCACTAATTGCCGCGAGCGACGCAACAACACGCCGCCGGCTTCGGTCAGTACTGCTTTGCGGCCATCAATGCGTAGCAATGGCACGCCGAGCTGGTCCTGCATGCGCGCCACGGTGTAGCTGACCGACGATTGCGAGCGATGCAAAGCCTCGGCGGCCTGGGCGAAGCCACCGTGATCGACCACGGCTTGAAGCGTTCGCCATTGATCAAGGGTCACGCGGGGCGCTTTCATGTTGAGCTCCTCTTGTCCTAAGCTGGCAGCCCTTATTGGAGCCTGCCGAATGAAGAAAGTCTGTTGCGTGCTGCTGGCGATGTTGCCGTTGATGGCGTTTGCTTATCCGATCGATGTGAACAAAAAACTCAACGACATGAAGATCGACTACGAAACCTTCGATACCGATAGCGATATCGGCTCGATTCGGGTGGCCAACTACGGCGATGTCGATGCGAGCTGCAAGGCGGTTTTCAGCAATGGCCCGGAAGCCCCGCGCACACGCAAATTCGATGTGGCGGCCGGCAAACATAAAACAGCAACCGCCAAATTCAGCCGCAACATTATCAAGCTGCGTATCGAACTGACCTGCACCCCGAAATAGCCCTTCTGCAGGAGCGAGCTTGCTCGCGATACGGTGGGTCAATCGATATCACGGTGTCTGTATACCCTCGCGAGAGCATGCTCGCTCTTACGAAGGGCATAGGACATGGGTTGCTTATAAACGAATTTATTGATGGGTTATAGCAGTTATTTGCGCTTTTTCATCGATATGACTCTGTTTAACCTTCACTCCATCGACCTACAGCATTCTCAGATGGAGGCTACATCCAATGTCCCGCGTTCTGATCATCGAAAGCAGTGCCCGTCAGCAAGACTCGGTTTCCCGTCAGCTGACCCAGACCTTCGTCAAACAGTGGCAAGCCGCGCACCCGAACGACCAGATCACCGTGCGTGACCTGGCCGTCAACCCGGTACCGCACCTGGATATCAACTTGTTGGGCGGCTGGATGAAACCCGCCGAGCAGCGCAATGACATAGAGCAGGTCGCTCTGGAACGCTCCAACCAGTTGACCGACGAATTGCTCGCCACCGACGTGCTTGTGATGGCTGCGCCGATGTACAACTTTGCGATTCCCAGCACCCTGAAAGCCTGGCTCGACCATGTACTGCGTGCCGGCGTGACCTTCAAATACACCGAAACCGGACCGCAAGGCCTGCTCAGCGGCAAGCGCGCCTACGTGCTGACTGCCCGCGGCGGGATCTACGCTGGCAGCACTGCCGATCATCAGGAACCGTACCTGCGTCAGGTGATGGGCTTCATCGGCATTCACGATGTGACGTTCATCCACGCTGAAGGCATGAACCTGGGGGGCGACTTCCAGGAGAAAGGCCTGAACCAGGCGAACGCCAAGCTTTCCCTGGTGGCCTGATCTGTTAATCGCCAGATAATCGCTCGATGGTCTAGTGACCTGGCGCAACCCTTCAAGCCTGTACGCGCATCGACCTCCCTTCGCACTTGTTGCTCCTGAGTGCTCCAGCCCGATTGAACGCTTTAGCGAGATCGGGCTTTTTTTTGCCTGCGATTGCGCAAAACACCACAGAACCCGTAGGAGCCGGCTTGCCGGCGATAGCGGGGTGTCAGGCAATATCATCGTTGGCTGACACGCCCTCAACGCCAGCAAGCCGGCTGCTACAGGGTTTGTATTGTTTGGGGGTTCGCGATCAGCAGCAAAACCCGCTATCGTCGCCGCCAATCGAAATGAGGCGAGCATGGGCTATCTACTTTTTGTCACGCTGATCCAGGCGTTTTCCTTCAGCTTGATCGGCGAATACCTGGCCGGTCATGTCGACAGTTACTTCGCCGTGCTGGTGCGCGTGCTGCTGGCGGGGCTGGTGTTCATTCCACTGACCCGCTGGCGTTCGGTGGAACCGGCGTTCATGCGCGGCATGTTGCTGATCGGTGCGTTACAGTTCGGCGTGACCTACGTCTGCCTGTACCTGAGCTTTCGCGTGCTGACGGTGCCGGAAGTCTTGCTGTTCACCATCCTCACGCCGTTGCACGTGACCTTGATCGAAGACGCACTCAATCGCCGTTTCAATCCCTGGGCCTTGATCGCGGCCCTGGTGGCAGTGGCGGGGGCGGCGGTGATTCGCTTTGACCGGATCAACCCGGACTTCTTCATGGGCTTCCTGTTGCTGCAACTGGCCAACTTCACCTATGCCGCCGGGCAGGTACTGTACAAACACCTGGTCGCGCGGCATCCGAGCGATCTGCCGCATTACCGGCGCTTCGGCTACTTTTACCTCGGTGCGCTGGCGGTGGCATTGCCGGCGTTTTTGCTGTTCGGCAAGCAGAACTTCCTGCCCGAAGCACCGCTGCAATGGGGCGTGTTGCTGTTCCTCGGCCTGGTTTCCACTGCGTTGGGGCTGTACTGGTGGAACAAGGGGGCGTGCCTGGTCAGCGGCGGCACGTTGGCGGTGATGAACAATTTGCATGTGCCGGTGGGGCTGTTGATCAATCTGCTGATCTGGAATCAGCATGAGGAGCTGGGGCGGTTGTTGCTGGGTGGTTCGGTGATTTTGATGGCGGTGTGGATCAGTCGGTTGGGCATCAGGCGAGAAGCAAGCCTGGTGTAGGAGCTGGCGCAGCCTGCGATCTTTTGATCTTGAACATCAAAAGATCGCAGCCTTCGGCAGCTCCTAAAGGGGTGTGGATTACATCAAGCGTTTTTCCTGCTCGGGAATGTGGCTCGCGCCCAACACCGCCGGCAGTAGCCCGGAACGCAAATCCGTTCCGCTCGGTTGCTGATACAGGCTCAAGCCGAACTCCGGCAGCACCGCCAGCAAGTAATCAAAAATATCCCCTTGAATGCGCTCGTAATCGGCCCATGCCGTGGTGCGGGTAAAGCAGTAGATTTCCAGTGGAATGCCTTGGGCCGTGGTCTGCATTTGTCGAACCATGCAGGTCATGTTCGGCTGGATGTCCGCATGGCTCTTCAGATAAGCCAGCGCATAGGCGCGGAAGGTGCCGATGTTGGTCATCCGGCGGCGGTTGGCCGACATCGCCGCGACGTTGCCCTGAGCTTCGTTCCAGGCCCGGAGTTCGGCCTGTTTGCGGGTCATGTAGTCGGTCAGCAGGTGGACCTGCGAGAGCTTGAATTCTTCTTCATCGCGTAAAAAGCGCACACCGCTGGCGTCGATGAACAGGCTGCGCTTGATCCGGCGTCCCCCGGAAGCCTGCATGCCGCGCCAGTTCTTGAACGACTCGGACATCAGGCGCCAAGTGGGGATGGACACGATGGTCTTGTCGAAATTCTGCACCTTGACCGTGTGCAGGGTGATGTCCACCACATCGCCATCGGCGCCGACCTGGGGCATTTCGATCCAGTCGCCCACCCGCAACATGTCGTTGCTGGTCAACTGCACGCTGGCCACGAACGACAGCAGGGTGTCCTTGTAGACCAACAGAATTACCGCCGACATCGCCCCCAGGCCTGACAGCAGCAACAACGGTGAGCGGTCGATCAAGGTGGCGACGATGATGATTGAGCCGAAGATGTACAAGACCATTTTCGTCAGCTGCACATAGCCTTTGATCGAGCGGGTGCGGGCGTGTTCGGTACGCGCGTAGATGTCCAGCAAGGCATTGAGCAGGGCGCTGACCGCCAGCAGCAGAAACAGAAAGGTGAAGGCGAGGGCGACGTTGCCGAGGAAATTCAGGGTGGCCTTGTTCAGCTCGGGGATCAGGTTCAAACCGAACTGGATCACCAGCGAGGGCACAACCTGTGCCAGACGATGGAACACTTTGTTTTCGAGAAAGTCATTGAGCCAGAACATCGCCGGTTGGCGACCGAGCAATTTGACGCCGTGCAGAATGAGGTAACGCGCCACTCGTCCGAGTACCAGGGCGATGCTCAGCAGCACCAGCAGTGCCAGTGCGCAGTACACGCGCGGGTGGTTTTCCAGCGCACTCCAGAGTTCTTGGGCGTTGAGCCAGAGCTGTTTGATTTCCATGGGCAAGCACGATTCTTCTGTAAGGCAGAGAGGTGATTAGAGCATTTAAGACGCTTTGTATTACCGGTGGTGACAAAACAGGCAACAAAAAAACCACTGTTTACTGCCTTTTGCACAAAGAAACTCGGCCTAAGCGCTCGAAACCGTTACCCTATGCAGCTGTTTTTTTGTATTTCTTCGAGGTAGCACCCGTGTTTTCCCAATTCGCCCTGCACGAACGCCTGCTCAAAGCCGTGGCCGAGCTGAAATTTGTCGAGCCAACGCCTGTGCAAGCCGCGGCTATTCCGCTGGCGCTCCAAGGGCGTGACCTGCGGGTGACAGCGCAAACCGGTAGCGGCAAGACCGCTGCATTCGTTTTGCCGATCCTCAACCGCCTGATCGGCCCGGCCAAGGTTCGCGTCAGCATCAAGACCCTGATCCTGTTGCCGACCCGTGAGCTGGCCCAGCAGACCTTGAAAGAAGTTGAACGCTTCTCGCAGTTCACCTTCATCAAGTCCGGCCTGATCACTGGCGGCGAAGATTTCAAGGTCCAGGCCGCCATGCTGCGCAAGGTGCCGGACATCCTGATCGGTACGCCGGGCCGGATGATCGAGCAACTGAACGCCGGCAACCTCGACCTGAAGGAAGTTGAAGTACTGGTACTCGACGAAGCCGACCGCATGCTCGACATGGGCTTTGCCGATGACGTGCAGCGTCTGGTCGACGAGTGCACCAATCGTCAGCAGACCATGCTGTTCTCCGCCACCACCGGTGGTTCGGGTCTGCGCGAGATGATTGCCAAGGTCCTGAACAACCCTGAGCACTTGCAGCTCAATGCGGTCAGCCAGCTAAACGAAACCACTCGCCAGCAAATCATCACCGCTGACCACAACCAGCACAAAGAGCAGATTGTGAACTGGCTGCTGGCCAACGAGACCTACCAGAAGGCCATCGTCTTCACCAACACCCGGGCCATGGCTGACCGTATCTACGGACGTCTGGTGGCGCAGGAATACAAAGCGTTCGTGCTGCACGGCGAGAAAGACCAGAAAGATCGCAAGCTGGCGATCGATCGTCTGAAACAGGGCGGTGTGAAGATCCTGGTGGCCACCGACGTTGCCGCTCGCGGTCTGGACGTGGACGGCCTGGACCTGGTGATCAACTTCGACATGCCGCGCAGCGGCGACGAATACGTTCACCGCATCGGTCGTACCGGTCGCGCCGGTAACGATGGCCTGGCGATCTCGTTGATCTGCCATGGCGACTGGAACCTGATGTCGAGCATCGAGCGCTACCTCAAGCAAAGCTTCGAGCGTCGCACCATCAAGGAAGTCAAAGGCACCTACGGCGGACCGAAAAAGGTCAAAGCCTCGGGTAAAGCCGTCGGCGTGAAGAAGAAAAAGACCGACGCGAAGGGCGACAAGAAGAAAACCGCCGCCAAGACCCCGACCAAGCGCAAGAGCGCCAACCGGCCGAAAAGCGACTCCCTGGTGAGCAGCGACGGCATGGCCCCGCTCAAGCGCCGCAAGCCGGAAGCGCCGGCAGCCGAGTAACGCGCGGTACCTGCTGATAGAAAAACCGGACATTGTCCGGTTTTTTTATTTAAAAGATTGTAATCATCAGCTCTCGGTTTTTTTCTCCGCCGTATCCAACTCTTTCAAACGCTGATCGATCAACTGGCACTTGTCCGGCAAATCCTTGGCCGCGGTTCCCAAATCCATCTTCTGCAATTCATCGTTGATCTCTTTGGCCTTTGCCGGATTCTGTTCTGTCAGCTTGGTCACTTCCCGGGCCAGCTGTTCGCGTTTTTGCGTAGCCTCTTCGGGAGTGCAAGCCCAGGCAGGCAAGGCACAGATCAAGGTGGCGGCGAGGGTGAACTTCAATAGTGATTTCATGGGGCAGGCCTCAGTTCCGGTTAAGGCGGGTTAACCGGTTGAGCGCTAACGACGATGGAAAGTTCAGTCAAGGGGTTGAGGACCGCGCCGAAAGTCCGCCCACACACTTGTAGGAGCGAGCATGCTCGCGATCCGCCGCGACTCGGTTTCAAACCTGGCCGCCACCATGGCAGCAACCCGCCGACGCCTTGTCCTCATACTTGTCGTGATGCCGCACCCATTCCATGATCTCTTCTTCATTGCGCCCCTTCGGCGTCAGGTCGAGATAGTTGTAAGTACCGACCAGCATGTCCAAACCTCGGGCATAGGTTGAATAGGTGTGGAAGATATCCCCGGCTTCTTTGCGATAAAACACGCTGAGACCCGGGAGCTCTTCTTCGGCACCGTCAGTTTTTTCGTAGTTGTAGGTAGCCTTTCCCGCGGCGACGTCTTCGGCCCTTGCTGTTACGCCAAAGTCGTAGTTGAAATCGCAACCTTCTGACGAGAGCCAGTCGAATTTCCACCCCATGCGTCGCTTGAAGGCCTGGAACTCGGCGAACGGTGCGTGGGACACCGCCACCACGGCCACATCATGATGAGCCAGATGCTGATTGGCGCCGTCGATATGGTCCGAGAGGAAGGAACAGCCAGGGCAACCTTCGTCCCAGCCTTCGGCAAACATGAAGTGGTAAATGACCAACTGGCTGCGACCGCCGAAAAGATCAGCCAGTTTCAACTCTCCGTTCGGTCCCTGAAAGTGGTAGTCCTTGTCGATTTTTACCCAAGGCAGTGCTCGGCGTTCGGCGCTGAGTCTGTCCCTTTCCTTGGTGAAGGCTTTTTCGTGGGCCAGGTGCTGTTTGCGGGCGGCTAGCCATTCTTCCCGCGACACGACGGGATGATTCTGAATGTTCATGGTGTTGTTCTCCTGCGTGGGGCTGGGAGTGGACTTACACAGCCTAGTCGTTTGACCCGCGTTCAATTCGACAGACCGCCGGTCGGTCTCGGTAAAAACCTCGGCTGAACGGCTACGGGCTGCATCGGTCACAAGCTATGAAGGCCCTCACTCGTGGGCACCGGAGGTTGCAGGATGACGACTTATAACTGGGATTTGATCGAGCGCCTGCTGCATGAAGTGCAGCATGGTGAAGCCAGCTTTACCCCAAGGCCGTATGCCGAGCAGTATGTGGCGCAAAAAGCGACCGAAGGTGAGCAGACAGAGAACCTGGACCATCTCAAAGCGGTGGCAGGTGAATACGAAAAGCTGTTACTGGAGCGGGGCTACATTGAACCTCGGCCTGAAGAACAGGGCGGTACAGGTTCGAATTATATTTTGACGCCGCGCGGATCGAGCCTCTTGAGCCTGATCGACAGCAGCATTCCGGGCAATGATCATCCTCGCCAGGTGTTGGATGAGCAGGAGGATGCGCTGGATGAGGTGACATTTGATGAAGTGGCGTCGAGGGCGCAGATTGCCTAACACTTCAAACATCAGCAGATCGCAGCCTTTGGCAGCTCCTACGATTGATCCGTAGGAGCTGCCGAAGGCTGCGATCTGCTGATCTTTCAACTTTGTTTGGCCGCTTTCAGGCACTTCAAATCACTGAAATCTTTCTTCACACCCTCAATCTTCGTCAGTAACCGTTGCCGTTGCGTCGGCGTGCTCTCAGCCATCAAGTCGACGAACAGCGCCCGCGCCTGGGCTTCCGTGGTGGCAAAGGCCTCGCGGTAGGCCGGTGTCCATAAGCGTTCGCGATTGACCAGTAGCGTCTCGATTCTCTGTGGGAATTCCGGACTTTGGCGTTGCGCCACGGCCGCGCTGAACTGTTTCTGCCAGTGGACACGGTTGGCGATCCATTGGGTGTTTTGTTCGCCAAGTGCATTGGACCACGTCACGACACGCTGTTTCTGCGCTGAACCAAGCGGCCCCATCCAGTCGTCAAGGCGCTTCTCCATGCGTTCGGCTCGTTCCTTGATTTGCTGGGCGAGGGGCGGCTTGAGGTACTGCTCCTGGCGTTTGCGCTGGTCTTTGGCGAAGGCATCGTTCATTTCTGCAACTTGCTTGTCATCCAGCCCTTGCAATAGCTGTATGGCTGAAGGGGTAATTTCCAAAGCGGTTTCGGCAATCGCTTGCCGAGCTTCATTGGCTCGGGCTTGCAGCGCGGCATCAGTGACCTGGTTGTCGGCGACCATTGATTGCAACCGGTCCAGCCAATCGAGGTAACCCGGCAGTTGAGTGCTGCAGTGCCAACTCAGGTGTTCTTTCAGGCGCTCATCCAGCCAGCTCTTTTGCTCGCCGTTCATGTCCAGGTAATCGCTGAGTGTCCAGGGGATGATTACATCGAGGTTGCGGTAAGCCAGGCCCATGCGACTGCATGCGCCCAGCGCGAGGGTGACGGTGAGCGCAATTGCCATATGTGCGAGCCAGCGAGACATGGGCGAGTCCTTGCGAAAGCCTGCCTTCGGGAACTGATTCTCATGTGAACGCAGGATGAGCCCGGCAGTTCAGCCGATCAATAGAACGCGTGCACAGCCTTGAGGGTGACCAGTGCGTCGCACTGACTGTTGTGACCGGAGTAGGCCGGGCAATCGCTGCCCCGCAGGCTTGAATCACTGTAGATCAGGTCCAGATCGATGCCCATGAACGGGCGGGACAATTTCAGCGACCAATCGGTAAAACTGCCTACATACCCGCCATCCACCGCGACCGGTGCATTGAGTTGGTGAGTGGTGTATTTCATGCTGACACCGATGCCGAACGGTTGATTACCGCCCAGGTCCGCAAAAAGGGTGTTGTTTTGTTTGTCCGGGTCATTGCTGAACGCAACGCCAAAACGGCTGCCCAGCAAGGTCAGCCCACCGAAAAGCTCCTGGCTGTTCAGGGTTTCGACTTCAGGGTAGCTGTAGCGGATCATGCCGACTTCGTAACCCAGGGTTTGGTCGAAGGGCTGTTTAAAACCGACGTAGGAATCGATCTCAAGGTTTTTGCCAGGACTGATGCCCATGCTCGGCGCCCATTGGCCAACGTAAAAGCCGCTGTCGTGGCTCAGGTCCAGGCCACCGTGGAACGAGCCGACAGCATTGGGTTTGACCAGACCCTGGGCCATGCTGCGACTGGGGCTGGTGCCGAGCTTGAGGTCGAAATCACCCAGTTCGCGCTGAAAGATCTGGGCGTGCGCCAGTGAACTGGCCAGCAAGCCGACGAACAGAAGCGATAAACAGGAAAATTTGAGCATGCGTCACTCCTTGAGCAGCGGGTGCCGATGAAAAATCGGCTGAAACGCTTGATCCAGACGCGTGCAAGGATACCGGCGAATGATCGGCATAAAGGGCCGTTCGTCGATTTTTAAACGATGGGTTGCAGCAAGAGGTGATGCAAGAGGGGTTCCAGTCCAAGCGCTTCGAGCTTCAAAGCGCTTGAGGACCAGGTGACGCGAGGGGTATTACTTTTTGCCCAAGGTGATCTGCTTGGACGGGCCGAACGTCTGGCCGCTGACGCCTTTGGCAATTTGCTGGATTTCACCGCCGGACTTGAGGAACGCAGCAATCTGGCTGTTGATCGATTCGCTGGTTTCGACGGCTGGAGCTGGCTTTGCTTTGCTGGTGGATGCTTTTACGCGCATGGCGGCCATTAACCTGTAGAAAATTAACTTGGCCATGCATCGTACAGGAAACACCGGATAATTGCTTGGCGAATATCCCCTGCATCGACTGATGGCCTATCTGGAATAAAGAGTTGGCCAATCTTCGAATTATTCCCCTAAGTCGCTGTTTTAACTAAATTCACTGCTAAAAAAAATGCAGTGTTGCGCCTGCCGGGGCTTGGCATAATTGCCCCAATCGGACTGACGAGCGGGCAGTCGCACAACCCAAACCCCGGAAAACCAAGGCTCGCAGAGGAATTTCGCGTGCCACCGGGCCGAGCGCCCAACGAAGCGGTTAAAACCGGGTAGAATGCCGCCCACGCAATGAGGGTATTGGACATGGCTTTAGTCGGGCGTTACAACAGTTTGCAAGTGGTTAAACACACTAACTTCGGTTTATATCTGGACGGTGGGGCGGATGGCGAAATTCTTTTGCCCAATCGTTATATCCCCAAAGATATTCCCAGCGAAGATGAAGACTGGCTCAACGTTTTTATTTATCTGGACAGCGATGACAAACTCATCGCAACGACGGAAAAACCGAAAGTTCAAGTCGGTGAATTTGCCAGTTTGAAAGTTGTTGAAGTCAACAGCATCGGGGTATTCCTGGATTGGGGGCTGCCCAAGGATTTGTTGCTGCCGTACTCCGAAGAGAAGCGTCAGATGACGGCCGGCGAGTACGTGGTGGTGCACGTCTACCTCGACAAGCACACCCGCCGCATCACCGCGACTGCGCGCCTGGACCGCTATCTGGACAAGACCCCGGCCAACTACACCGCGGGCCAGGAGGTCGATTTGCTGGTTGCCGAAGCCACTGACATGGGCTTCAAGGCGATCATCAATAACAAGCACTGGGGCTTGATTCACAAGAACGAAATCTTCAAGTTCATGCGTGCCGGCAAGGAAGAGAAGGGTTTCATCAAGGAAGTGCGTGCCGATGGCAAGATCAGCCTGAGCCTGCAACCGGTCGGCCAGGAAGCGGCGACCAGCCTTAACTCGAAGATCCTCGCCAAGTTGCGCGAAAACAACGGCAGCTTGGCGATCAGCGACAAGAGCGATCCGGTATTGATCAGCAGCATGTTCGGTGTCAGCAAGGGCAACTTCAAAAAGGCCATTGGTGCGCTGTACAAGAATGGCCAGATCGTCATTCATGCCGATCGCATCGAACTAAGCTGATCCCCGTAGGAGCTGCCGCAGGCTGCGATCGTTGCTGTTTAGTCATCAGAATCAAAAGATCGCAGCCTGCGGCAGCTCCTACGGTTGGCATCCTTGATTGTTGACCCCGGAATCAGAAGGCCGGGGTTTTTGTTTTTACTGTCGAGTCTCTGTCATGGATTGTGAAGTCGAGGTGTTTCAGTGACTGCCACCCGGCGTAGCGCCGATGGCTTTGCCCTGCAAGTGATGGTCGGGTTGTGCCTGGTCTGGGGCGTTCAGCAGGTGATGATCAAGTGGGCAGCTCCGGACATTGCACCGGTGATGCAGGCGGCAGCGCGGTCAGGCATGTCAGCTTTGCTCGTAGGATTGTTGATCTGTTGGAAGGGCGGTTGGGATCAGGTCGCTTCTACCTGGCGCGGTGGGCTGTTGGCTGGCGCGCTGTTCGGTGTGGAGTTCTTCTTCATTTCCGAAGGTCTGCAACTGACGACCGCGGCGCACATGTCGGTGTTTCTCTACACGGCGCCAATCTTCACTGCGCTAGGCGTGCATTGGCTGTTGCCCAGTGAGCGGTTGAGACCCTTGCAATGGTTGGGGATTATCCTCGCGTTCGTCGGGATTGCGATCGCCTTTGCCGGGGGTGTCTCCTGGGATAATCTCGATCGCCGCATGTTGATGGGCGATGCGCTGGGCGTGCTCGCCGGCGCCGCCTGGGGCGCTACGACAGTGGTTGTGCGTGCATCTCGGCTGTCGGAAGCACCTGTCACGTTGACGCTGTTTTACCAGTTGATCGTCGGCTTCGTCGGGCTGCTATTGATCGCATTGCTCAGTGGGCAGATTACCCACGTCAACTTGACCACCGTGGCGGTGGCCAGCGTGTTGTTTCAGGGCATCGTAGTGTCGTTTTTCAGTTATCTGGTGTGGTTCTGGCTGCTGCGTCGATATCTGGCGGCGAATCTTGCGGTGTTCTCGTTCATGACGCCGCTCTTCGGCGTCACGTTCGGTGTGGTGCTGCTCGGCGAGGACCTGAGCGTCAACTTCGTCGTCGGCGCCGTATTGGTACTGCTGGGCATTACCTTTGTCAGCGCTGAGCAGTGGGTGCGCCGTCGTTTGCGCAAAGCCCTCGGGCAGCACTGACCGACGCCAGGGACAGACCACCGGCAATCAGCAAGCCGCTGCCGGCGAACATCAGCGCCGGCTGCAGACCACCGCTGAAATGACTGCTCAGTGCCGCCAGCAACGGCCCGCTGAGTTGGCCCACGGCGAAACACGCAGTCAACAGCCCGGCGTTGCGTTGGGTGGCGTGGGGCGCCAGCTCCCGGGAGCGCTGCATCACCAATTGCATGCAGGCCAGGAACGGTGTGCCACAGAGGATCACGCCCAGCGCCAGGCCCGGTCCATTGCCCAGCAGGCAGGCGAACACGCCCGCCGCTTGCAGCCACAATGTCGCCGTCAACCAGTGGCGTGTGGCACCTGGTTTTTGCCGCCGCAAACTGACCAGCAACACACCGCTCGCTGCCGCCAGGCCGAAGCAGGGCCAGAACAGGTCCGCCTGCCATTGTCCGTGAAACTGCGTGTTGGCCATCTGCGACAGGAAAGTGGCCGGAATGATGTAGCCCAAACCGTACAAGCCGTAGATCAGACCCAGGCGAGCGATGCCTGGGTGACTGCAACTGACGGGGTTGGGGGGAGGCGCCACATTAGCCTTCGGTTGCGGGAGGAACGGCAGGATCACCAGCAACATCACCAAGCCGACGGCCGCATAAATCAGCCACAACGTAGCGGAAGTCTGGCCCAGCAGGTTCGATCCCAGCGCCAACAAGCCAGTCAGCAAAATCCCCAGGCCCGGACCGGCAAAGACCAGAGCACCCAGTCGTGGACGCCCGGCAGCCGCCGCCAGCGGTTGGCTCAGTGCGGTAATCATAACCAGCACCCAAGCGCTGGCGACGCCTGTACCGAAACGCAGCAACAGATGCGACCAGAAACCGTTGGCCCAGAACGAAGCGAGGGTCAGCACTACACACAGCCATAGCCCGCCAAGCAATCGTCGGCGAACCTGCTCCGGGCGCCGCGAGAACATCGCGTCTACTGCGCCAATGAAGTAACCGAGGTAATTGGCGGCAGCGATCAAGCCGGCAGCGGTCAGGTCGATCTGGCCTTCGCTCAGCAGGTGAGGCAGCTGCGGCGTCAAGGCGAAGCGCCCAATGCCCATCGCCATCATCAGCGCGATAAAACTGGCGGATAAGCGAATCAGAGGAGACATGGTCTGGATTCCAGTTCAAGGATCAATGACCGTCAGGCTAGGACTGATTGACTTTCTTTAAAAATGAATAATATTGAGTAAGTTGTTCTGATTAGGAGAATGTCGTGGAATTCAGCCAATTGCGCATCTTCCAGGCCGTGGCGCAGGAGGGCTCGATCACCCGTGCTGCCGAACGGCTGCATCGGGTGCCGTCGAACCTGTCTACCCGGCTCAAGCAGCTGGAGGAGCAACTGGGTGTCGAACTGTTCCGGCGTGAGCGTCAGCGTTTGCAGTTGTCGCCTGCGGGAAAAGTCTTGCTGGATTACACCGTCAAACTGTTCGCCCTGCATGACGAAGCCAGTGCAGCGGTGCAGGGCGGTCAGCCAGCGGGCGATTTTGTACTCGGCACCATGTACAGCACGGCGGCGATTCACTTGCCGGCGCTGCTGGCGCGGTATCACCGGCTGTATCCGGCGGTGAACCTGCAAGTGCAGTCCGGACCCAGTGGCGAATTGCTTGAAGGCTTGCTGACCGGTCGGCTTGATGCGGCGCTGGTGGATGGTCCGCTGGAGTTTGCCGGACTTGACGGCGTGCCGTTGTGTGAAGAGCGGCTGGTGCTGATCAGCGAGGCCGATCATCCGCCCGTGCGCAGTGCGCTGGATGTGGAAGGGCGTTCGGTGTTCACCTTTCGCCAGGGCTGCTCTTACCGGATGCGCCTGGAAGCCTGGTTCGCCCATGACCATGCGGCGATGGGCCGGGCAATGGAGATAGAATCCTATCCGGGAATGCTGGCCTGTGTGATTGCCGGTTCAGGCGTGGCGTTGATGTCTGAGTCGATGCTTGCCAGCCTGCCGGGCCGTGAAAGCGTGGCCGTGCACCCCTTGGCCGAACCGTTTGCCAGTGCGACCACCTGGCTGATGTGGCGCAAGGGCATGCTGGGGGCCAACTTGAACGCATGGATCGAACAACAGCAGGCGGTTTTTCCGCCGGCAATGTCGCCGGCACAGGCCATTGCCTGAACGCCGGGTGATTGTGATGGATTCAGTAACAGATCATTGCGACGTTGGGCGAGCATTGCTTGGGACTTCGGACTATTATCAGTGCGAAGGGGCTACAGAATTTTGGCCGCTCGGCACTACCCTGAAGGGGGGCACCATGAAAGAGAAAATCCAAAACTGGCTGCACGACCTGGGTGTTGCACTCGGGTTGATCGAACCGCCTCTGCAACCTGTGCCTATTCGCACTGACGACGAACAGCGTCGGCGTCAGCAGCGACGTCGGTGATCGCGTCAGGGTTTGGGAAAGATCGCAGCCTGCGGCGGCGCCTGCAGGGCGTTGTGCAAGTGTTGCGGTTGCGCGTGAATCCGTAGGAGCGCCGAAGGTTGCGATCCTGGCGCTCTGATATTTCACTGGGCGCGGCATTCAATGCCGCCCGATCTCCATCAAGAACTGACTCAAATCATTCGCCGTCCTGGCATTCTTCAGCATCCGGTCTTCTTCGGCAGTAAACGCCGTCACGCCCAGCTCATCTTCGAGATGGAAGATCAGCTCCTCGATATCTTCCTTATCCAGTCCCAACTGCGCCAGGTTGGCGTTGTCGTCGAAGTCTTGCTGATTTTCCAGCAGGCGGCTGATGTAGCGATGCACCACGGCACGGACGGCAGCTCTGTTCATGAGGGTTCTTCGAGGGCGTTGTTGTTCTCCCTGCCTTTTTTATCCTTGTGATGAGTACAGCAGGCTTTAGCCGCTGGAGGGTTTCTCCAGACGAAAAAAAACGGGTGTGGCAACCGACGCCACACCCGTCGAAGAAAGCATCAAGTTGTCAGGTCAGCTCACGCAGCGCTCGCCAATACAGCCGGGCGACGGGACATCAGGCTGACGACCACGAAGCTCACCAGACCTACGCCAAGGCTGTAGTAGATCGGGGTGTTGGCATCCAGACCGTCCTTGAACATGAACAGCAGCGCAGTGGCGAAGCCCATGCCCATGCTGGCGATAGCGCCGGCGGTGGTGGCGCGTTTCCAGAAGATGGCACCCATCAGCGGGATCAGCATGCCGCCCACCAGCAGGTTGTAGGCCAGGGTCAGGGCGCTGATCACGTCGTTCACGATCAGAGCGATGCCCAATACCACGATACCGGTCAACAGGGTGAACAGGCGGTTGATCGCCAGACTCGACTGTTTGCCGCCACGCAGTTTCGGCAGCAAGTCTTCGGTCAGGGTAGTGGCAGCGGCCAGCAGGCCGGCGCTGGCGGTGGACATCATGGCCGCCAGTGCGGCAGCGATCACCAGGCCACGAATACCGTCTGGCAGGGACAGTTTGACGATGGCGGCGAAGGCGTTGTTGACGTTGTCCAGATCCGGGATCAGAACGTGCGCCGCCATGCCGATCAGGGCGCAGGCCAGGCCGTAGATGATGCAGTAGATACCGGCAGCGGTTCCGGCAACCTGAGCCACTTTGGCGGTCTTGACGGTGAATACCCGTTGCCAGATGTCCTGGCCGATCAGGATCCCGAAGAAGTAGATCATGAAGTAGGTGATGATGGTGTCCCAGCCGATGGTGGTGAAGCTGAAGCTTGCCGCCGGCAGTTTCAGAACCAACTCATCCCAGCCGCCGACGCGGTACAGGCAGATTGGCAACAGGATAAACATCAGGCCAACGGTCTTGATGATGAACTGGACGATGTCGGTCAGGGTCAGGGACCACATACCGCCAATTGCCGAGTAGATCACGACCACGCCGCCACCGAGCAGCACCGAAATCCAGAACGGCAGACCAAACAGCACTTGCAGGACGGTGCCGATTGCCAGGATCGAGGTCACGCCGATCATCAGCGCGTACGCCAGCATGATGATCGCGCTCGCGGAGCGGGCCATCGGGTTGTAGCGTTTTTCCAGGACCTGGGTAACGGTGTAGATCTTCAGTTTCAACAGCGGTTTGGCGAGGAACAGGTTCAGTGCCACGATCCCGCAACCGAGGGCCGCGCACAGCCAGAAACCGGAGATGCCATGCACGTAGCCCAGACGCACGGTGCCCACAGTGGACGCGCCGCCCAGAACGGTGGCGGCCATGGTGCCCATGTACAGGCTAGGGCCGAGGTTGCGACCGGCAACTAAAAAGTCTTCGTTGGTCTTGGCCTTGCGCATGCCGTAGTAGCCGAGTATCAGCATCGCGGCGGCGTAGATGAGTACGACGAATAAATCCAAAGCCATGATGGCGTGTCTCCGATTGTCTTTTTTATGGTGAAACAAAGTTGCGTTATGGCTATGGGGTAGTTCTTGTGGCGAGGGAGCAAGCTCCCTCGCCACAGAGGTCACCTCATGGCCCTGTCTTCAAAAAATCAGGCGGCTTGGCGCATCGCCGGTTTAGCGAGCGAATCCGTGCTCTTGCTGCGTGCATCGTTCGGGCCGAACACTGCGCTCGATTCCGGGAACAGGCTCAGCAGCGCCAGGTACACCAGCGAAGCCAGGCCCAGAGTCACCGGCAGGCTGATGTCGATGCCGCCGGCCATTTCGCCCAGTGGTCCGACAAACTGCCCCGGCAGATTCACGAAGCACAGGCCGACGGCCGCGCTTGGGATCCAGGCGCCGAGGCCACGCCAGTTCCAGCCGTGGGTGAACCAGTAACGGCCACCCTTTTCGCCGCGGGTGAACACTTGCAGGTCATCCGGGCAGTAGAAGCCGCGACGCACCAGCAGGCCGATGATCATGATCACCATCCACGGAGTGGTGCAGGTGATGATCAGCACGGCGAAGGTGGACACGCTCTGCACCAGGTTCGCCGCGAAGCGCCCGATGAAGATGAAGGCAATCGACATCACACCGATCAGCAGCGTGGCCTTGACCCGCGACAGCACCCGTGGGAACACGCTGGACATGTCCAGCCCGGTGCCGTACAGCGAGGTGGTGCCGGTGGACATGCCACCAATCACCGCAATCAGGCACACTGGCAGGAAAAACCAGCTCGGCGAAACGGCCAGCAGCCCGCCAACATAGTTGTTGGCCGCGATGTAGTCCGGTGCCTTGACCGCAACGATCGTGGCGGTGACCAGACCGAACAGGAACGGAATCAGCGTGGCCAGTTGTGCTGCGATCACCGATACCATGATCCGGCCTTTCGGCGTTTCACGCGGGATGTAACGGGACCAGTCGCCGAGGAACGCGCCGAAGGAGATCGGGTTGCTCATCGCGACCAGTGCGGCACCGATAAAGGCTGCCCAGAAACCGGCCTGACCCATGGCCACGGTGCCGGCGTACTGGCTGTCGAATGCAGGAGCGAAAGCGAAAACACCCAGCAGGAACAGCAGGCTGGCCGCCCACACCGCAATGCGGTTGACCCACAACATGAAGCGAAAGCCATAGATGCATACAGTCAGTACCAGCAACGCGAACAAACCGTAGGCCAGGCCCAGGGTCAGGTCGGTTTCCGGCAGGTCGATCAGGCGTTTGGCACCGCCCACCAGCGCATCGCCCGAACTCCATACAGAGAGCGAGAAGAACGCGATAGCAGTCAACAGCGACAGGAAGGACCCGACGATTCGCCCGTGCACGCCGAAGTGTGCACCGGAAGACACGGCGTTGTTGGTGCCGTTGATCGGCCCGAACAGGCCCATCGGCGCCAGGATCAACGAACCGAGCACCACGCCCAGCACAATCGCCCAGACCCCGGCCTGAAAAGACAGGCCGAACAGCACCGGGAAACTGCCGAGCACGGCGGTGGCAAAGGTGTTGGCGCCGCCGAAGATCAGGCGAAACAAGTCACCGGGACGGGCGGTACGTTCATGGTCCGGGATCTGTTCGACCCCGTTTGTTTCGATGCTGCTAAGGCTTTTTTCGTTGTTTTTGTTATTCATGATCTGCTCCGATCATAAAGGCGCGCCCATCGTGTGTGAGCGTCACCTGTTTGGCTAAGGGGGTGGCAGCCCTTCCGGCATGGCGGACAAATGTTCGTGGCAGGCCAGCCATAGGCCTTGTTGTTCTTGGCCAGACGCTTGTTTCTTGAAAACAATCGTCTCGCGCTCCTGGCTAAAGTGCCGCTCCCCTTGCATGCGCAGCTCGGTGGCCACGTCATGGATGAAAATCGCCACGTCACCCTGAAGGCTCACGAAGGCGTTGCTTGAGGTGCACGAAAGCACCTCGAAGCCATCCTCGGAGCGCCAGCCGTCCCACATCGCCTGATAGGCGTCGCGCGATAGCAGGGGCTGATCGAGGGTGTAGAAAACGAAGCTGGCATCGGCGCTGAATGCGCCGAAGTAGGCTTCGCGATCGTTACGGGCAAACGCCGCCACCAGGTCGGCGGCGGCTTTCAGAACCTGATCACGTTCGTTCATGACCGATCCTCAGCGGTGGACCACACCAGGCAGTACGCAGAGCATTTCGTACAGCAGGTTGGCGGCCAGCAGCGAGGTGTTGCCGGTGGTGTCATAAGCGGGCGAGACTTCTACCAGATCGCAACCGACCAGGTCGAGGCCTTGGCAGCCACGAACGATCTCGATCGCCTGAATGGTCGTCAGACCACCGATTTCCGGGGTTCCCGTGCCAGGGGCCCAGGCCGGGTCGATGCCGTCGATGTCGAAGCTCAGGTACACCGGGCCGCCGCCGACTTTCTCGCGAACTTCGGCCATCAGTGGCGCCAGGGATTTGTGCCAGCACTCTTCGGCCTGAACGACGCGGAAACCCTGGTTGCGGCTCCAGTTGAAGTCGTCGGCGGTGTAGCCCTGGGCGCGCAGGCCGATCTGTACGACACGGTCCGGGTCCAACAGGCCTTCTTCAACGGCGCGGCGGAAAGTGGTGCCGTGGGCGATTTTCTCGCCGAACATGTGATCGTTAACATCGGCGTGGGCGTCGATGTGCACCAGGCCGACCTTGCCATGCTTTTTATGGATGGCACGCAGGATCGGCAAAGTGATGGTGTGGTCGCCGCCCAGGGTCAGCGGAATCACATCGTGTTCGAGGATATTGTCGTAGGATTCTTCGATGATCCGTACGGCATCCAGCAGGTTGAAGGTGTTGATCGCGATGTCGCCGATGTCGGCAACCGACAGCGAGTCGAACGGAGCAGCGCCGGTGGCCATGTTGTACGGGCGGATCATCACCGACTCGGCGCGGATTTCGCGAGGTCCGAAACGGGTGCCGGGGCGCAGCGAAGTACCGATGTCCAGTGGCACGCCTACAAAGGCAGCGTCCAGACCGGCAGCGGTGTTCAAGTGGGGGAGTCGCATCATGGTGGCGATGCCGCCGAAGCGCGGCATTTCGTTGCCGCCCAGTGGTTGGTGAAGAATCTTGTCCACGGGTAGGGCCTCATCGTCGTTGTTTTATTTATTGGTTGCGCCGTTAACGGAAGGTACGGGCACCGATTTGTGCGGATTCTGCGAAATGTAGTGGCCGGGAAGAATCGCTACGGGCAAATACTTAGTTCAGATTTTTCTAAACTAATGGTGAGGGCCGGGATAGACTTCTCGGCTTGAGCGATGCGTTGCACGGGTGGACCGATCGCCAGCAAGCCGGCTCCTACAGGTCGGCGTCGGCCCGAGGTATTGGTTATTACTGTAGGAGCCGGCTTGCTGGTGATCGGTTGCGCAGCAACCGCCCATCCCACAGCGCGGACTCACTGAACAGGTTACGGAGCCACCGATGGCCAACGCTTTACCCGACCTCAAACTATTGCGCATCTTCGTCAGCGTGGTACGCCATCAGGGATTCGCTAACGCCCAGCATGAGCTCAACCTATCGACATCGGCGATCAGCACCTACATGAGCCAGCTCGAATCGGCCCTCGGCCTGGTGCTCTGCCATCGCGGTCGTGGCGGTTTCAGCCTGACCAGCAAGGGTGAGCTGTTCCATCAGGAGACCCTGCGTCTGTTGGGTGAACTCGAAGGCTTCGAGCAATACGCCGCCGCCCTCAAGGGCGAATTGCGCGGGACGTTGAACCTGGGCGTGATCGACTCGACCGTCAGCGACAAGGCCTTGCCGTTCGCCGAAGCCATCGGCGCCTACAGCCAGGAGCACCCAGCCGTGCATTTGCACCTGTCGGTCATGAGCCCTTACGAATTGCAGCTTGGCGTGCAGGACAACCGCCTGGACCTTGCCATCGGTGCGTTCTCCACCCGCATGAGCGGTCTGGTGTACATGCCGCTGTACCGTGAACAACACTGGTTGTATTGCAGCACGCGGCATCCGCTGTTCAACGAGCGGCGCATTCCCGAGCAGGTTATTACTCAGCAACGCATGGTCGGTCGCGGCTATTGGAGCCAGGCCGAACTGGCACGCCACGGTTTCAAGCACAGCGCCGCGACCGTGGAGAGTATGGAGGCGCAGTTGATTCTGGTGCTGTCCGGCGCCTACATTGGCTATTTGCCTGAGCACTACGCCCAGGCCTGGGCTGACAAGGGGGACTTGCGGGTGTTGCTGCCGGCGACCTTCGGTTATCAGGCGCCATTCTCGATGATTGTGCGCCGGGGCCGTAGCCGCGAGCCGTTGATCCAGACCTTTCGCGATCTGCTTAAAGCTCAACTGAATCAGGCCTGAAGACGATGTCCAGAATCCAATGTCCACGCTGCCTGCGCCCGCAAACCCACTGTCTGTGCCCGTTGATTCCAAGCCTCGACAGCCGCACCCGAGTACTGCTGTTGCAGCATCCGGGTGAAGTGAACCATGCGTTGAATACGGCGCGTCTGGCGGCGCTTGGATTGAAGAATGCCGAGTTGATCGTGGGGGAGGTGTTCGAGGATTTGCCCGCGTTGTTGAATCAGCCAGGGTATCGGGCGCGGTTGTTGTTTCCCGGCGAGGACGCTCAACCGATGCAGGGTTATGCCGGGACTGAAGATCCGCTGTTGCTGGTGGTCCCCGACGGCACGTGGCGCAAGGCGCGCAAGATGCTGCACCTCAATCCGCTGTTGGCGGCGTTGCCGAGGGTGACGCTGGCCGAGGGTGGTGTGTCCCGTTATCGGCTGCGCAAGGCACCGGGGCCAGGGGCCTTGTCGACGGTGGAGGCGATTGTGCAGGCGTTGGAAACCCTCGAGGTTCCGACCACGTTTGCACCGTTGTTGAAACCGTTCGAGGCGTTGATCGAGGGGCAGATTGCGGCGATGGGGGAGGAGGTTTACCGCAAGAATCACAAGCAATGAAGTTCTTTGTGGCGAGGGAGCAAGCTCCCTCGCCACAACAGCCTTGCAAGTCAGGATTGAGTCAGGCCTACCTTTCCCGCATCGCCTCGGTCCGCGCCTTCAGTACCGGTTTGAGCAAGTAATCGAGCACCGTCTTCTCCCCGGTAATGATGTCCACCGTCGCCACCATCCCTGGAATGATCAGCAGCGGTTTCACGTCCCCGCCCAAGTGGTTTTTATCGGTGCGCACTTGGATCAGGTAGAAGCTGTTGCCCTTGTCATCGGTGATGGTGTCGGCGCCGATCAATTCCAGTTTGGCGCTCAAGCCGCCGTAGATCGTGTAGTCGTAGGCGCTGAACTTGACCATGGCTTTCTGGCCCGGGTGCAGGAACGCCACGTCCTGTGGTCGAACCTTGGCCTCGATCAGCAGGTTGTCTTCGAGCGGCACGATTTCCACCATGTCACTGCCCGGCTGGACCACACCACCGATGGTATTGACCTTCAGCACTTTGATGATGCCCTTGACCGGTGAGACCACGGTGGTCCGGGTTACTCGGTCGTCGATGGCGATGCTGGTTGCCGTGATTTTTGACAGGTCGGTACGTTTCTCATTGAGCTCTTTGGCCGCTTCCGAGCGGAAGGTTTGTTCCGACTCGTCGATCTTGCTGCGGATCTCGGCAATCGCCGATTCCGCCCGGGGAATGGCCAGCGTCGTTGCATTCAGCGAGCCGCGAATTTCCACGGCGCTGCGTTTGAGTCGCAGGATCTCCACCGGCGACACAGCGCCGGTCTTGACCAGTGGCTCGGACATGTTCATCTCTTGATTGACCAGCGACAGGCTCGAACTGAATTGCCCGGCCTTGGAACGAAACTCCGCCAGCTCCTGGGTTTTCTGCCGCAATTGTTCGCTCAAAGTGCGCTGTTCGCTGGCCAGTCGACGTTGCCGTTGCTCGTACAGCGAACGCTCGTCTTCGGCCACTTGCGGGGCCTTGGCGATCACTTCTTCTGACAGCTTGAAGGGTCGGCCTTCGGCTTCGGCAGACAGGCGTTCAACCTGCGCGGTGAGCGCATAACGATCGGCTTCGCTTTCGCCTTTGTTTGACAGGTAGCGCGTGTCATCAAGACGCAGCAGGGTGTCGCCCTTGCTCACCATTTGCCCTTCGCGCACGAAAATCTCGCTGACGATCCCGCCTTCAAGGTTCTGGATCACCTGGACCTTGCTCGACGGTATCGCCTTGCCTTCGCCCATGGTCACTTCCTGAAGCACCGCGAATTTGGCCCAGACCACGGCACTGACAATCAACCCGGCAGCCAGCCATACGGTGATCCGCGACCAGCGCGGGGAGTCTTGCAATGCGGCGCCGGCGGTTTCCGGCATGAACTCGGTCTCGGCACTTTTGTTGAAACTGTCGAAGTAGCCGCGATCGTTCGACGGTACAGGCTGATCGGCAGACATGGGCGACTCCTAGACAGCTGAAGAGCCGACACGGCCCTTGCGCAGTGCATCGATGACCGCTTCTTTTGGACCATCGGCCACGATCCGTCCGTTGTCCAGGACGATCAGCCGATCCACCAGGCTGAGCATCGACGTGCGGTGAGTCACCAGCAAGACGGTTTTACCCTGGACCCAGCTGTGGAGTTTTTGCCGAAGAGCGTCTTCGCTGCTGTTGTCCATGGCACTGGTGGGTTCGTCGAGCAGCATGATCGGCGGATCGAGCAGCAAAGCACGCGCGAGCAACACGGCCTGACGCTGGCCGCCCGATAACAGTTGCCCACGTTCACCCACCGGCCGGTCGAAGCCTTGCGGATGTTGGCGAGCCAGTTCGGTGACACCGGTCAGTTCTGCCACTTCCAGCATGCGGGCGTCGCTGATGTAGCGTGCGCCGAGGGTCAGGTTGTCGCGCAGGCTGCCGGCCAGCAGCGGCAGGTCGTGGGCGACGTAGCCGATCTGATGGCGCAGGTCGGCGACGTCCAGTTGTCGCAGGTCCAGGCCATCGAGCAGCAGTTGACCCTCTTCCGGTTCGTAGAAACCCATCACCAGACGCGCCAGGGTGCTTTTGCCCGAACCGCTGCGCCCGATGATGCCGATGCGTTCACCGGGTTTGACGCTGAAGCTGACATTGGCCAGCGCCGGGGCGCTTTGGCCGTTGTAGTGAAAGGTCACGCCCACGACATCCAGCGCACCTTGCAGTTGGGTGCGTTCAAGCGGCCGTTGCCGGGCATCGCGCTCCTGAGGCAGGCTCATCAGCGCATCGGTGCTTTTCATGGTCAGTTGTGCTTGCTGATAACGGGTGATCAGACCGGCGATTTGCCCCAGTGGCGCGAGTACTCGACTGCCGAGCATGTAGGTCGCCACCAGTGCACCGACACTGAGGTTGCCGGCGATGATGCTGTAGACCCCGGCAACGATCGTCGCCATGCCGCAGAACTGCTGGATGAACAACGTACCGTTGGTGGCCAGGGCGGAGAGGTTGCGCGCGTGGCTGTCGAGGCGGGTGAGGGCGCCGTGGGTGCTTTCCCATTTGTGCTGACGCTCGCTTTCGGCGCTGCAGGCCTTGAGGGTTTCCAGGCCGCTGAGGGTTTCGATCAGCAATGCCTGGCGCTCAGCGCCCAGGCTCAGGCTTTTTTGCACGGTATCGCGCAGGCGTGTCTGAATCACCATGGCAAAGATGATGGTGATGGGAAATGCCAAGACCGGAATCACCACCAGCCAACCGCCAAGCAGGCCGATCACCACCAGCATCAAAAGGGCAAACGGCAGGTCGATCAGGCTGGTCAGGGTCACGGCGGTGAGAAACTCGCGCAGGCCCTGGAAGTCATGGATGCTTTGGGCAAATCCGCCGATGGTTGCCGGTCGCGCTTTCATCGCCATGCCGGTGATGCGCTCGAACAGGGTTGCCGAGAGAATCACGTCGGTTTTCTTGCCGGCGGTATCGAGCAAATGCGCTCGCACTACCCGCAACACCAGTTCAAAACCGGTGCCGATCAACAGACCGATGGACAGCACCCACAGCGTTGATGTCGCCTGGTTCGGCACCACGCGGTCGTAGGTTTGCATCACGAACAGCGGCACCATCAAGCCCAGCAGGTTGATCAGGAAACTCGCCAGAATCGCGTCGCTGTACAGCCATTTCGACAGTTTCAGGGTGTCGCGAAACCAGGCCTGGACCCGCGGCACCAGTGGCGAACGCAGGTCTTCAAGTTCGTGCCGCGGCCGGGCGAACAACGCCTGGCCTGCGTAATGTTCCTCCAGCTCTTGCGGGCTGATCCATTGTTCCCCGCCGTCCGCTTCACTGGGCAGGATCAGCACCCGACCGTCCTCGCCATAACGGCGCAGGACGGCTGTGCGGCCATTGTTGAGCAGCAGCATCACGGGCAGGTTGAGCGGGGAGATGTTTTTGAGTTCGCGGCGCAGCAAGCGCGCCTGCAGGCCGGCCCGGGCCGCTGCGCGGGGCAGCAGGTCCAGGCTCAGGCGTTGGTGTGCCATTGGCAGCCCGGCACTGAGGCTGGCACGACTGACGGTCGCGCCATGGAGTTTGCAGAGGATCAACAGACCGTCGAGGAGCGGGTCATCGAAACTCAGGCGCGGATCGACACCAGTATTGCCGGGTTCCATGCTGGTCACATTGGTCGCTCCGGGGCACTACTTCATTTCGGGTAAACGGGCTTCGTTCTTCACTTCGGTCTGGGCAATCGCGTCGGCGGGCAATACCACCCGTTGCTTGCTCAACAACTGGCCCATGTTCGCCAGCACGCGGTACATCGAATACTCCTCGGTGTAGCGTACTTCTGTGTAGCGACGGTTGGCATTATAGAGCTCGTTTTCACTGTCCAGCAGGTCGAGCAGAGTGCGCTGGCCGAGGCCGAACTGATCCTGATAAGCCATGCGTACCCGTTTGCTGGTGTCGGCGTATTCGCGGGCGGTCGGGGTTTGTTTCTTGGCGTTGACCATGGCGTTCCAGGCCAGGTGAATGTTCTCGTTGAGCTGGCGCAGGGCGTTGTTACGGATGTCCATCGCCTGGTTGATCTTGTGCGCGTCGGACTGCAGGCGCGCCTTGTCGCTGCCGCCGCGGAACAGGTTGTAGTTCATCACCACACCGACCCGCCATTCGTTGTCGTGGCCTTCTTCGCCGGCAATGTTGTTGTTCGCGCCCACAGCGGCTTCGGCGTCGAAGCGCGGGTAGAACGGCGACTTGGCGACTTCGTACTGACTTTCGGCCGATTGCACATCCGCCTGGGCGGATTTCAGGTAAGGGTTGTTTTCCACCATGCTCTGCTGGGCGTCCGGCAGGGAGGTGGGCACTTCGCCGCGGATCGATGGCGGGGCTTCCAGCTCATCGGGCAAACGCCCGACCACGGCGTAGAAGTTCGACTCGGCATCGGCCAGATCGACTTCGGCGGTGTCGAGGTTGTTTTCTGCCAGTGCCCGGCGAGCGGTGGACTGATCGGCATCAGCGGTACTGCCGATGCCGCGCTGGGTGCGCAGGCCGATCTGATCGTTGACCCGCAAGTGCGCTTGCAGGTTGTTCTTGGCCAGACTCACCAGTTCACGGCGCTTGAGTACTTCAAGGTAAACCTCGGTGGTACGCAGCGCCAGATCCTGAGCAGTGCCTTGAGCGTAATAGGCCCGAGAGTTGACTACACCTTTGGTACGTTCCACTTCATTGGCGGTGTTGAACCCGTCGAAAAGCATTTGCCGCAGGCGCAGCTCTGACTGGGTGTAATTGAGGATTTCCGTGTGGTGATTGCCGAAGGCGCGGGTGTTGGTGTTGTCGCTGTACCCGCGCCCGTACGCCGCATTTAGATCAACGGATGGATAAAACCCCCCTTTGGCGACTTTGACGTCTTCATCAGCCGACAGACGGCTGTCCACGCGCGACGCCAATTCCGGGTGGGTCGCGATGGTGCTCTGGATCGCTTCGGTCAGCGACATCGCCTGCGCCTGGGATGTGCAGGCCATCGCCAGAAGAACCGCGCTGCAGAGGGGGGTTAATAGGCGCATGGTGCATCTCCCTGATTCCTGATGGTGCTTATCAGTCGCCAAATATTTGACGACATTTATAGGTAAAACCGTTTCAAGCTTGTAACAACAGAGCTAAGAACATTCTGGAGCTTAGCTAAGAAATTTTTTTCATAGCGGTTATGCCAAAAAAAACTTATGAGACTTGCGAAATCCAGCACATTGTTCACTCCGAAAGCCCCTGAATTGCGAGCTTTAGGGCGCTCGTCAGAACTGGAAAATAGTTCCAGTCCACTTATCGATACAGGGCGGGGAAGTGCTGAAAGGGGAGGGGCGCGAGCGATCTGGATGTGACGGTTTTTTGTCATTTGGGTGTTTCAGGATCGTTACGCATCACTTACAGCAGGTTGTTACGGAACAGGGATCCAATGCCATTGATTGCATAGGCTTTTTCCCGAACCATAAACATCGCGGTGAGTGAAATGGTTGGTCGAGATTGTCGCCGGGGCCACGGCTTGCTTTGTGTACGTAAACGGCACCGGCAGACAATTCGTCAGGCTACCCGCTGAGCCATAGCACGTTCTTCGCACAAACCAGGGTGCCGACAGCAGTTGGCAGCGGAGGAAGTGCAGATGGCTACGCTCATCGGAATCGTCAGTAAGGTTATTGGTCAGGTGTCCGCGGTGGCGAGTGACGGCACCCGGCGCACCGTGGTCGAGGGCGATCGCTTGTTCGCCGGCGATCAGTTGATCACTGGCGCTGAAGGCGCGGTGGCGGTGCAGCTGCAAAATGGCCAGGAGCTGACGCTCGGGCGCGGCAGCAGCCAGCAGATGACGAGTCAAATGCTGGAGAATCAGATATCCCATGTCGATACCTCTGAGCCGGTGGCGCCGAGTCAGGCGCAACTGACCGATGTCGAACAGCTGCAAAAAGCCATTGCGGCCGGCGATGACCCGACCCAAACCGCTGAGGCCACCGCTGCCGGTCCAACGATGACCGCGCCGGGTGGGGCGCAGGGCGGGGGGCACAGTTTTGTCTTGCTCGAAGAAGTGGGCGGGCGGGTCGATCCCGTCATCGGTTTTCCCACGGCCGGTTTCAACGGCATTCCGCAATTCCCCGAAGAACGTCATGACGGTGATCCAGACAACGCGATCGCGGCGGCCGATGCGCCTGTGATCCTGCCACCTGTCGTGGTGCCTGAGGGGCCGAACAATCCCGTCACCCTCGACGGTCTGTCGCTGGCGGGCGGGGAGGTGACCGTCAACGAGGCCAATCTGGACGACGGCTCGGCCAGAAATGTCGGTGCACTGACCCAATCCGGTACCTTCACCATTTCGGCGCCGGATGGGCTGAACAGTCTGAGCATCGGAGGAATCAATGTAATCAGCGGTGGTGTTGCCGCCGGTTTCCCGCAGTCGATCACCACGCCGCTGGGCAGCACGCTGACCATCACCGGTTACAATCCGGCGACGGGCGTTGTCAGCTACAGCTATACCCTCAACGGCAGCGAAACCCACGCGAGCGGTGATGGCGCCAACAGCGTCGGTGAACAATTCACCGTGGTGGCCGGCGACAGCAATGGCGACACCGCCACCGGTTCCCTGGACATCAACATCACCGACGACGTGCCCAAAGCGGTGGATGATGGCAATGGTGTCGCCTCGGAGACGCTGCTGACCCTCAACGGCAACGTATTGACCAACGACACCCAGGGCGCCGACCGTGTACCGGTTGGCGAAAACTCCGGTCCGATCACGCCCGGCACCTTCGTCGGCACTTACGGCACATTGGTCCTGAATGCCAATGGCACGTACACCTACACCCTCAACACCAGTGATGCGGACTTCAAGGCCTTGCACGGCGGTGGCGATGGCACGGAAACATTCACCTACACGCTGACGGATGCCGATGGCGATTCCAGCACCGCGAATCTGGTGCTGCAAATTCACAATAACGATGATTCGGTCACCCTTGGTGGCTTGAACGCGGGCGGCGGCGAACTCACCGTCTACGAGAAAAACCTCAGTGACGGCAGCAGCCCCGACGCACCAGCCCTGACCCAAAACGGTACCTTCACCATCACCGCACTGGATGGTGTGCAGACCTTGACCATCGGTGGCATCGCCGTGGTCACCGCTGGCGTGAGCGCCGGATTCCCGCAATCGATCACCACACCCTTGGGCAGCACCCTGACCATCACCGGGTTCGACGCCACGACCGGTGTCGTCAGTTACAGCTACACCCTCGTCGACAATGAAGCACACGCGACGGCCAATGGTACAAACATTCTCTCCGAGCAGTTCGCAGTCACCGTGGTCGATGACAACGGCACCACCGCCAATGGCAGCATTGGTGTGAACATCGTCGACGACCTGCCGCAAGGCGTGAACGACAGCAACGCCAGTACGGCCTCGGAAACCCTGCTGACCCTCAACGGCAACGTGTTGACCAACGATGTGCAAGGCGCTGACCGTGTCACCGTCGGAGAAAACACCGGCCCGATCACGGCGGGAACCTTCACCGGCACCTACGGCACCCTGGTGCTGAATGCCAACGGTACCTACACCTACACGCTCAACACCACTGACGCCGACTTCAAAAACCTGCATGGCGGTGGTAACGGCACCGAGAGTTTCACCTACACCATCACTGATGCCGATGGCGACACCAGCACGGCGAACCTGGTGTTGAACATCCATAACAATGACGACGTCGTAACCATCGATGGCCTGAGCACCAACGGCGGCGAACTGAACGTCTACGAGAAAAACCTCAGTGACGGCACCAGCCCCAACACGCCAGCGCTGACCCAAAGCGGCACCTTCACCATCACCGCACTGGACGGCGTGCAGACCTTGACTGTCGGCGGCATCGCCGTGGTTACCGGTGGCGTGAGCGTGGGCTTCCCACAATCGATCACCACGCCGCTGGGCAGTACGCTGACCATCACCGGATTTGATCCAGTCACCGGGGTGGTGAGCTACAGCTACACCCTGGCCGATAACGAGACTCACCCGACTGCCGACGGTACCAACAGTATTTCCGAGCCTTTCGCCGTGACCGTCGTCGATGACAACGGCACCACCGCCAATGGCACACTTGACGTCAACATCGTCGATGACGTGCCCACCGCCAAAGCGGACGCTGATTCGGTAAGGGAGGGCGGTACGGTCAGCGGTAATGTGCTGGACAATGACATCGGCGGTGCGGATGGCCCGGCAGCCAGCGGTGCGGTCGTCGGCGTGCGCTTCGGCAGCGACACATCGACCTCGGCCATCGGCGGCCTCAACAGCCAGATCAACGGCACTTACGGTTACCTGACCCTCGATGCCAATGGCAACGCGGTCTATCACAGCACTCCGAACGCGGTGAGCGGCCCCGGCGCGGTGGATGTGTTCACTTACACCGTGCGCGATGCCGACGGCGATGAAAGCACCACCACCATCACCATCGACGTGTACAACAGTTGCCTGAAAGCGCTCAGCGACACCGACGTCACGGTCTACGAAAAAGCCCTCGACCTGGTCAAGGATGGCCAGGACCTGGCCGCCGGTACGGTCGTCGGCAGTCAGCCGGGCAACACCGGGGAAACCGCCAGCGGCACGTTGGTCGGCTCGGTCAGTGGCGCCGTGGGCGCACTCACCTACGCGCTGGTCGGCAGCGGCGCCGGGGCTCATGGGCAAATCGTGCTCAGCTCCAACGGCACCTACACCTACACCCTGACGTCCCCGTCGAGCACCACGCCGAACGCCAATGACGGGCCGAACGTCACCCACGAAACCTTCACCTATCAGGCCACCGACTCGCTGGGCAACATCGTCACCAGCACCATCGTGGTCAACATCGTCGATGACGTGCCCACCGCCAAAGCGGACGCTGATTCGGTAAGGGAAGGCGGTACGGTCAGCGGTAATGTGCTGGACAATGACATCGGCGGTGCGGATGGCCCGGCAGCCAGCGGTGCGGTCGTCGGCGTGCGCTTCGGCAGCGACACATCGACCTCGGCCATCGGCGGCCTCAACAGCCAGATCAACGGCACTTACGGTTACCTGACCCTCGATGCCAATGGCAACGCGGTCTATCACAGCACTCCGAACACGGTGAGCGGCCCCGGCGCGGTGGATGTGTTCACTTACACCGTGCGCGATGCCGACGGCGATGAAAGCACCACCACCATCACCATCGACGTGTACAACAGTTGCCTGAAAGCGCTCAGCGACACCGACGTCACGGTCTACGAAAAAGCCCTCGACCTGGTCAAGGATGGCCAGGACCTGGCCGCCGGTACGGTCGTCGGCAGTCAGCCGGGCAACACCGGGGAAACCGCCAGCGGCACGTTGGTCGGCTCGGTCAGTGGCGCCGTGGGCGCACTCACCTACGCGCTGGTCGGCAGCGGCGCCGGGGCTCATGGGCAAATCGTGCTCAGCTCCAACGGCACTTACACCTACACCCTGACGTCCCCGTCGAGCACCACGCCGAACGCCAATGACGGGCCGAACGTCACCCACGAAACCTTCACCTATCAGGCCACCGACTCGCTGGGCAACATCGTCACCAGCACCATCGTGGTCAACATCGTCGATGACGTGCCCACCGCCAGACCGGACGTGGACTCGGTGGTGGAGGGCGGTACCGTCAGCGGCAATGTGCTGGATAACGACACCGGCGGTGCAGATGGTCTGGGCGCGGTGATCGGCGTGCGCTTCGGCAGCAATACCTCGACGGCGGCCGTGGGCGGGCTCAACAGCCAGATCGACGGCAACTACGGTTACCTGACCCTCGATGCCAACGGCAACGCGGTCTATCACAGTAATCCGAACTCGGTCGGCGCTGCGGGCGCTACCGACACCTTTACCTACACCGTGCGCGATGGTGATGGCGATCTGAGCACCACCACCATCACCATTGATGTCTGCAACAGCAACATCAAAGCGCTCAGCGACACCGACGTCACGGTCTACGAAAAAGCCCTCGACCTGACCAGGGACGGCCAGGATCTGGCGGCGGGCTCTGTCGTCGGAAGCGATCCGGGCAATACCGGGGAAACCGGATCGGGCACTCTGGTCGGTTCGGTCACCGGAGCTGCGGGCGCCATCACTTATACGCTGGTCGGCAGCGGTACCGGGGCTTACGGGCAAATCGTGCTCAACTCGGACGGCACCTATACCTACACACTGACCTCGGCACCGAAAACCGCACCGGGCGCCAACGATGGTCCTAACACCCTGAGCGAAACTTTCACCTACAAAGCCACCGATGCAGGTGGAAACAGCACCACCAGCACCATCGTGGTCAACATCGTCGATGACGTGCCCAAGGCGGCGGCGGCAGAACGCTCCGTGGCGGCGGTGGAAATCGATTCGAACCTGCTGATCGTGCTCGACATCTCCGGCAGCATGGTCGACAACTCCGGTGTGCAAGGCCTGTCGCGTCTGGCATTGGCCAAGCAGGCAATCAGTGCCTTGCTGGACAAGTACGACGATCTGGGCGACGTCAAAGTACAGCTCGTCACCTTCAGCAGCAATGCGACCGACAGGACCTCGGTGTGGGTCGATGTGGCGACAGCGAAGACCCTGCTTGCCGGCCTCAGCGCGGGCGGCGGCACCAACTACGATGCTGCTGTGGCGACCATGAAAACTGCGTTCGCCACCTCCGGCAAGTTGACCGGGGCACAAAACATCGGCTACTTCTTTTCCGATGGCAAACCCAACGAAGGTGACATTGGCGCGGCGGATGAAGCTGCACTCAAAGCCTTCCTCGAGGCCAACAACATCAAGAACTATGCGATCGGACTGGGCAGCGGTGTGAGTAACGCCAACCTCGATCCGCTGGCGTATGACGGCAGTTCCCATACCGATACCAACGCGGTCCTGGTGACCGATCTCAATCAGCTCAACTCAGTGCTCTCGGGCACCGTGATCGGTGCGCCAGTCACCGGCACGCTGATGGAGGGCGGCACTTTTGGCGCCGACGGCGGCTTCATCAAATCCGTCGTGGTGGACGGCATCACCTACACCTATGACCCTAAAGGCAACAACAATCAGGGTTCGCTGACCGCCAGTAGCGTCACCAACCACGGCACGTTCAACACGGTGAACAACAGCATCAGTATTGCCACCAGCAATGGCGGCACCCTGGTGGTAAACCTCGATACTGGTGAGTACAGCTACACCTCGCAGAAAACCACTTCAACGGTCATCACTGAAAACATCGGCTTCACCGCCAGCGACAATGACGGCGACCTGGCCAGCTCAACGCTGACGGTCAAAGTCATTCCGAACGCGGCGCCGGTCGCGGTGGATGACCACATCATCACCAACGTGCTGTCGGGCACTATCGTGGTACCGGGCGAGTTGTTGTTGGCCAACGACACCGATTCCAACGACGATCAACTCTCGGCAGGTCCAATCTCGTTCAACACCGGCTGGGTATCGAAGGGTGCGGACTTTACCGGGACCAACTCGAACTTCAGCTTTACCGGCGGCAATGTCCGGGCCGTCACGATCGATCGCAGCGCCTTCGTCGCCAATACCGCGGCCATGACCGCCATGCTGGTGGTCAGTGGAACGCTGGGGTCGGTCAGCAGCAACAGCACCAATGACGAGGACCGTATCACCGTCAACCTCAAGCAGGGCGAAACCCTGAACCTGGACCACAACCTGGCCAGCGGTCATATCACGATGGAGTACTCGGTCAATGGCGGGGCCTATACGTCTGTCGCTGATGGCGAGACCATTACGGCGACTTCAGGCGGGGCTTACCAGATCCACATCGTCAACATTCCCAACGGCGGTAGCGGCGGCAATGGCTCCGAGAACTACCAGCTGACCATGACCCTCAACTACGCCGGAGGCCATGACAGCACCCCGGACTACCAAGGCACCTACAGCGCCAGCGACAACCACGGCGGTAGCGACACGGCCAACGTGAACATCAGCTATCAGGACGGCCACACCCTCACTGGCACAATCGGGCACGACACGTTGGTAGCCGGGACTGGCGACAATATCCTTAATGCCGGCGACGGCAACGACGTGCTCACCGCAGGCTCAGGCAATAACGAGATGCACGGCGAAGCTGGCAACGACTTGCTCTACAGCGGCACGGGCAACGACCTGCTCGACGGCGGCACCGGCATCGACACTGCGAGCTACGCCCACGCCACTGCCGGGGTCACCGTCAATCTTGGTTTGACCGGCGCGCAGAACACCGTTGGCGCGGGTTCGGACACCCTGAGCGGTATCGAAAACCTCGCCGGTTCGAACTTCAACGACACCCTGACCGGCGACAACAACAGCAATATCATCACTGGCGGCCTGGGCAACGACATACTCAGGGGCGAGGGTGGAGACGACTTCCTGATCGGCGGCCTGGGCACCAACACCCTCACCGGCGGCAGCGGCGCCGACACCTTCCAATGGCTCAAGGGCAACAGCGGTCACGACCTGATCACGGACTTCACCCCCGGTACCGACAAGCTCGACCTGTCGCAACTGCTGCAAGGTGAAAACGGCACCACGGCGTCGCTCGACGACTACCTGCACTTCACCGTCACCGGCAGTGGTGCCTCGGTCCTGACCAGCATCGACGTCAGCGCCATGGCCGGCGCTGCGCCAAACCAGACCATCGACCTCGCGGGCGTGGACCTGGCCAGCCACTACGGGGTGACGCCGGGTGCCGGCGGACTGGTAGCCGGGCCTGACACGGCGACCATCATCACCGGCATGCTCAACGATCATTCTTTGAAGGTCGATACCGTGTAATCCGAGATCCCGGGGGGAGCGAGCCTGCTCGTGATGGCGGTGGTTCAATCAACGACAGTGTTGAATGTGAAACCGCTTTCGCGAGCAGGCTCGCCACCCTATAGGGTCACCTACTTTCGGTCACATGGGTTCGGGTGGCCCTATCAGTCGTCCCATGGCGCCGAACACACCCAATTCCTTGATTACCGCCAGTTCCCCACTGGTCTCGACCATTTCGGCAATCAACGGCAGATCAATGCTGTTGGTTGCGCGGAACATGGCGTCGATGAACAGGCGTTTGTCCGGTTGCTCGTCGATGCTGCGAACATAGGTGCCGTCGATTTTCAGATAGGCCAGTCCCAACTGGGTGAGATTGCCGATCTGGCTGAAGCGGCCGCCAAAATGCTGCAGGCCGAGGCGGTAACCGGTTTTGAGCAGGCTATGGCTCAGACTCTCCAGTTGTTCGGGGGAGGGCAGTTGGCGCTCGTCGATTTCCAGGGTCAGCAGCGGTGCAAGCTCGGGGAGGGAATCGAGCAGGTCGAGGATTTCCCTGAACTGTGTCTGATCACTCAGGGTGCTCCCGGACAGGCTCAATGCCAGCGGCCAGCGGTTGATCACCAGGTAATCCAGCGTAGCTTCGAGCATCGCCATGTCGAACCTTGCCGACCAGCCGAAGCGTTCGATCCACGGCAGGAAATGCCCGGCCGCAATCGCCTCCCCCTGTGGGTCGAGCAAGCGCGCCAGCACTTTGTGATGCAATACCTGGCTGGTGTCGGCGCATTGCACGACCGGTTGGAAGTACAGCTTTAACTTACCGTGTATCAGCGCGTCGTCGATCCAGGTGCGCCAGTCGTGTTGAGTGTGATTGATCGCCGAGTCGCCCCGGCTCAGATGTATCCAGGGTCGTTCGGGGTGCTGCCGTGCTTCGGTCAATGCCTGATCAAGCCGTAGCCATACGTCACTCGCCGGCTCGCCGGGCCGGTAGGTGACGATGCCCAGATGGGCGACGGGCGTGCAGTCACTGGCAGCGGTCAGGCGCAGGTTTTCCAGGGAGGCGCTGACCTCAGCGGCGAGGTGTGCGGCCTCGTCGTTGTTCAGCCCGGGGGCCAACAGGCTGAATTCACCTCCGCGATTGCGTGCTGCCAGCCAGGTCCGCCGTTCCGGTAATTGCGTCAAACGGGTGAGCAACTCAGCGACGGCACCGATCAGTGCATCGGTGCGCTGACCGCCAAGGCGTTGGTTGAGTCCGACCAAATCGTTGATGCGCAACATCAGCAAATGACCGTCGCGACTTTGTTCGCCCGGCAGCAAGCGAACTGCCAGTTGTTCATCGAGCAAACGCCGGTTTGCCAGCCCCGTCAGGCTATCCAGATACGCTTGGGCCTGAAGTTTTTCACTGCGCGCAGCCTCTTCGGTGAACAGGGCCTTGAGCTTTTCGACCATCTGGTTCATGGCCAACACCACCCGTTTCAATTCCGGCGTGCGGGGCAGCTTCGGCAGGCTGAGAAATTCGCGTTTGCTGATGGCTTCGGCTTGCTTGACCATATTGTCGAGCGGCCGCAGCTGCCGGCGCAACAGCCATCCTCCGAACACGGCACTGAGCAATCCGCACAACAGCAACCAGATCAGGCTGCCGAGGGTGCTGTCCCAAAGTTTGGCCAGGGCAAACTGCGGATTGCTCAGGACTTCAACCCGCGCCACTTGCTCCCAGCCGCGCATGATCAGCGCATCGCCACCTTCGGGGCGCAGATGGACCAGCCTGACGAACCAGCGCGGAACACCGTCGATTGGCGTGGACGTGCTGCGCTCCACCAACGCTTGGTCATTCTTGATGTCGACAATGCGGATGGTGCTGAAATAACCGCTGTCGAAAATCGAGCTGACCATCAGCTCGACCATTGCCGGGTCATCGATTTGCGTCGTCAGGGACAACCCCAGGGCAGTGGCCGCATCCTGAGCGTGGGCGCGCAGCTGGCTGAGCGTCTGCTCACGCGAGGTTTCCAGGCTGACAAAAAAACTGCCACTGAACGCCACCAGCAGGAACAGGCAGATGGCCAGAAACAACTGTTTGCGCAATGTCATGAAATTGCTCCTTGCTGTTGCGGCTAGCCATCGCCGACATCGAACCCTTCGGCCTGCATCTTTTTCAGCACGTCCTGCCAGCGCGACAGTTTTTTCGAATCGCTGCTGCGCTGGCCGCCGTTCTTGCCCGGCAGGTACAGGCCTTCGGCGTTGAAGGCATATACCGGCAACAGGTCTTTGCGCTGGGAGGCGGGGCGGATTTCGCCGATCAGGTTGTCCAGCACCAGCGGTTCGGACGTCGGGCTGCTGTAATAGGTCAGCACCATGTGTGCCTGGTTCTGGTTCAAGGCTTTGACATAAGTAATGCGCAGTTTTTCGCTGGGGACGCCGAGTTGGCGCAGGCTGAAATATTTGGCCAGGGCATAGTCCTCGCAGTCGGCAGCACCCTTGTTCAGGGCTTCGACGGGGGTGGCCCAGTAGTCGGTCTGATGCCAGATGCGCGTGTCGTCTTGAAAGGTCAACTGCTGATTGAAGAAACGATTGACCGCAGTCAGTTGCTCGCGCTCAGGTGCGCCTCGTTCGCCTTGGAGCATTTGGCCCCACGCCTCGATCCGACCACGGGCGGGGCCGAGAGGGCCGTAGCGTTTTTCGACGGAACGCAGGATTTGCGCGAAATCCCAGTCGGCCTGGACAGTTTGCAGGGCAGTGAAAAAGCAACTGGCCAGCAGCAGCCACCCGCCGAACCGGAGTCGGAGCGCTGGCCATCCTTGACTACGCGGACTGCGGGGCATGTCGGGCTGCTCAAATGCAGATTGGTGAAGTCTAGGTGGAGTTTGTAGCTAGCGCTCGGTCTGTTGAGTAATGGGTGTGCGTGTGAACATCGACCCCGAAACTCAGGACTTGCGCAAAGTCTTCTGCCGCAAGATATAAATCGTCACCAACAGTGCACTGGTCAGCATAAACCCCCGCGCCCATGGCATCGGCACCAGATAGCAGGAAAACAGAATGCTCACCCACATCAGGCCGATGGCGTAGACCTTGCCCTTGAGCGGAATACCGTTGCCGTCGAGGTAGTCGCGAATCCATGGCCCGAGCCGCGGATGTTCCACCAGCCAATGATAGAAACGCGGTGAACTGCGGGCGAAACAGGCGGCCGCGAGCAACAGGAAGGGGGTGGTGGGCAGTACGGGCAGGAAAATACCAATCACCCCCAACGCTACGCTCAGCCAGCCGATGGCCAGCAGCACGTAGCGCAACATCAGGGGGCGGTTGCCTATGGGGTTGTCCATAGGCAGGACCTTAATGGTGGCGTGGCTTGAGGATCGCCGGTTTTTCGTCTGGTGCGTTGCACAGCAGGTACAGCGCAGTCAGGGCTTCCGGGATCTGCACGATCATGTCGTCCATCAGGTTGGCATCCTTGGCGATGTCTTCGAACTCTGGCTGTTCGTCGAACAGGCCCGAGCCGACCATGATCGGCAGCAGCATTTCGCTGACTTCTTCTTCGGCGCTCTCGAACCAGGCTGCTTCGCGCAGGAACACGCCTTCCATGAAACCGATGCACCAGCCGCGCAGGTCGGAATCATCCGGCTCTTCGCCCAGGTCCAGGTCGCATGGCAACTCGAACTCTTCATCGGAGGCCAGTTGACGGGCGATGTGGGCCTTGAGGCCGATCAGGGTGGCTTCGATCTCTTCGCGTTGAGCTTCGCTGCTGTAATGCGGCTCTTCGGCGAAGAGCGCATCGATCCATTCGCGATCAGGAACGTCTTCGGAACAGATCGAAAGCGCGGTGAGATAGCCGTGTGCGGCCACGTAGTCCAGCGCCTCGTCATGCAGTTCGTCGGCGTCGAGGAAGACTTGCAGGCGGGTTAGTTGCTCAGCGAAGGACATTAAAGGACTACCTTGGGGAATGTTCGATGCGGGAATTCTAGGCCTTCTTGAGCGCTTGGGCCAGCCGCGCGGCATATTTGCCTCCCTATTAATGTAGGAGCTGCCGAAGGCTGCGATCTTTTGATCTTGAAAAACAAAATCAAAAGATTGCAGCCTTCGCCAGCTCCTGCCGGATCAGGTTTGACTTATCAGCGGCACCCTTTGCCGGACAGCGCTCGGGTATACTCGCGCGTTTTGTGATGCCCTGCTGGCGTCATGGCTCAGATGTGAAGCGTCATGCAACGCGCCCTTACTCTTTTTTGGTGCAGCGTTGCGGGTTCTGAACCAGCCTTGCAGGGATGTTTCGGTGATTTTTGGAGTTTTTATGCTCGAACAGGCTCAACGCGTCCTCAAGGACATCTTCGGCTACGACAGTTTCCGTGGCCGCCAGGGTGCAATCATTGAGCGCGTGGCCAGCGGCGGCGATGCCCTGGTTTTGATGCCTACCGGTGGCGGCAAGTCCCTGTGCTTCCAGGTCCCGGCGCTGCTGCGAGAAGGCCTGGCGGTGGTGGTGTCGCCGCTGATTGCGTTGATGGACGATCAGGTTGCCACTCTCGAAGAACTGGGTGTGGCCGCCGCGGCGTTGAACTCCACGCTGAGTGCCGAGCAGCAGCGCGATCTCGCGGCCCGCATCAAGCGCGGGGAAGTGAAAATGCTGTATCTCGCCCCCGAGCGCCTGGTCCAGCCGCGCATGTTGTCGTTCCTCCAAGGGTTGAATATCGCCTTGTTCGCCATCGACGAAGCCCACTGCGTATCGCAATGGGGCCACGACTTCCGTCCGGAATACCTGCAACTGGGGCAATTGGCGCAATTGTTCCCCGACGTACCGCGTATTGCCTTGACCGCCACGGCAGACAAGCGCACCCGGGAAGAAATCGTCACCCGTCTGCATTTGCAGGATGCCGAGCGCTTTCTGTCGAGTTTCGACCGCCCCAATATTTTCTATCGCATCGTGCCCAAGGAACAGCCGCGCAAGCAGTTGCTGGCGTTCCTCGCCGAACGGCGCAGCGATGCGGGCATCGTTTACTGCCTGTCTCGGAAAAAGGTCGAGGAAGTCGCAGCTTTCCTCAGCGAACAAGGCTTTCCGGCGCTGCCGTACCACGCCGGCCTGCCGAACGATTTGCGCGCCTATCACCAGAAGCGCTTCCTCAACGAGGAAGGCCTGATCATGGTCGCCACCGTCGCATTCGGCATGGGCATCGATAAACCCAACGTGCGGTTTGTCGCGCACCTCGATTTGCCGAAATCCCTTGAGGCCTATTACCAGGAAACCGGTCGCGGCGGCCGTGACGGCTTGCCGGCGGACGCGTGGATGGCCTACGGCCTGCAAGACGTGGTGATGCTCAAACAGATGTTGCAGAACTCCGAAGGCGACGAGCGTCACAAGCGCCTGGAGCAGCACAAGCTCGACGCGATGCTGTCGCTGTGCGAGGAAACCCGCTGCCGCCGCCAGACCTTGCTGGCCTACTTCGACGAGGACATGCCCGAACCTTGCGGTCACTGCGATAACTGTGTCGATGGCGTGCAGACCTGGGACGCCACCGAGCCGGCGCGTCAGGCGCTCTCGGCGATTTACCGCACCGGCCAGCGCTATGGCGTCGGGCATCTGGTGGACGTGTTGTTGGGCAAGGACAACGAGAAGGTCCGCAGCTTCGGTCATCAGCACCTGTCGGTGTTCGGGGTCGGCAAGGCGAGGGCCGAGAGCGAATGGCGCTCGTTGTTCCGACAGTTGGTGGCGCGCGGTCTGGCTGACGTCGACCATGAAGGGTATGGCGGCCTGCGCTTGAGCGATACCTGTCGGCCGCTACTCAAGGGCGAAGTGACCCTGGAATTGCGTCGCGACCTCAAGGCGCAAACCACCGCTAAAAGCAGCAAGAGCCAGGCCAGTCAACTGGTCCGTGGGGAGGAACGCGAGCAATGGGAGGCCTTGCGTGCCTTGCGTCGCAAACTCGCCGAGGAGCATGGCGTACCGCCGTACGTCATCTTCCCTGACTCGACCCTGCTGGAAATGCTGCGCAGCCAGCCGACTTCCCTGGCAGAAATGGCCACGGTCAGCGGCGTTGGCGCGCGCAAACTGGAACGCTATGGCGAGGCCTTCCTCGAAGTCCTCGGTGGTCAGGTCGAGGCCCCGAAGGTCGTGGCCGACGTGCGCCACGAACTGATCACACTGGCCCGGGCCGGCATGACGCCGTTGCAGATTGCCGGTCAGTTGCAGTGCTCGGAGAAGAACGTCTACACCATGCTGGCCGAAGCGATCGGCAAGCAGCAGTTGTCGCTGGAGCAGGCGCTGGATCTGCCTGAAGACCTCATGGGTGAAGTCCAGGACGCTTTCCTTGATGGCGAGGGCGAGTTGCCGCCGGTTTCCGAGATTGCGGCGCTGTTTGCCGGCAGGGTGCCGGAAGGGGTTTTGTATTGCGTTCGTGCAGCCTTGCAGTCTGAATTCGAAATTTGAGTGATTAGTACAGCTGATGTAACGATTCACTAACGATCAAGCCTTGCTTCGTGCCAAGGCTCATGCTTAGCTGACTAATAATTAGTATTTCTCTATTTTAGTCTGATCATGAGTCTTTTATGCCGTTAACCGAACCCCACCGATTTGGTATGCAACTGGCCCAGATGTCTCGCGGCTGGCGTGCCGAACTGGACCGTCGCCTGGCTGGCCTGGGGCTGTCCCAGGCGCGTTGGCTGGTGCTGCTGCATCTGGCCCGTTTCAACGACGCACCGACCCAACGTGAGCTGGCGCAAAGTGTCGGTGTCGAAGGACCGACTCTGGCCCGGTTGCTCGATAGCCTCGAAGGGCAGGGACTGGTGCAACGGCAGGCGGTTCTGGAAGATCGTCGGGCAAAAAAAATCGTCCTCTGCGCGCCGGCGCGTCCCCTGATCGAACAAATTGAAACCATCGCCAATCAGCTTCGTCACGAATTGTTCGAAGGCGTGGAAGAAGCGGATCTCAAGGTGTGCATGCGGGTTCACGGCCACATACTGGCCAACCTTGAAAAATCTTGAGGCATAACTGACCGTCAGGCTTGAGAGAAGCAGCGTCACGCGGACTATAAGAACTACTTGGCAATATCGTGTTCGTACCGGATGTGCGAATACGTGCGGGTCGGTTCTCGTTTTCCAAAGGATGCTCATGCTCAAGCGCTGGCGATTGGTTTTATGCAGTTGTTCCCGAGTAATGCTTGCTCTCGCCGCTGTCACTTACCCGGCGTTGGCGCCCGCGTTGGGCTTGGGTGATATCGCCCTTCATTCGGCGTTGAATCAACCATTGCGTGCCGAGATTACGCTCGTGGATGTCGCCGGGCTTGAAGAGGGCGAGCTTTCGGCCACGCTGGCGACGGCCGACGAGTTCAGGCGCGCAGGGGTCGATCGGGCAGTGTTTCTCGACAACCTGACATTCACTCCGGTCTTGCGGGGCAATCGCAGGCTGATCCAGGTGACGTCCAGCAAACCGGTGAATGAGCCGTTCCTGAACTTCCTCGTGCAGGTCAATCAGACCAATGGCCGATTGGTGCGCGAGTACACGCTGTTGATCGATCCGCCGGGTTCACCGGAGATTGTGCCCGCGACGGATGAGCCGGTTTTCAGTCCTTCCTCTGCCTTCCCCAGCGTGCAACCGGCCGTCGTGGCTCCGCCGGCGCCAGTCCAGCCGTCGCTGAAATCCGAGTCCGTTCAATCAGCTTCAGCACCCGACGCAGTCCCCGCTGCCGAGCAATTAGCGGCCAGTATCCTGCAAAACCGTCAGCTGCAAATCACTGTCGATGAGCTCAATGCAAAGCTTCGGGGCCAGGACAAGGAGATTTCGGTTCAGCAAAAACAGCTGGCGCAGCTGCAGTCCCGGCTGGTGGCGCTCAAGAGTGCGCAGGCTGAGCCGGTTTCCCCCGCTTTGGAAGTTGTTGAAGAATCCGACACTGACTGGTTGCAGGCTGCCAGGTTGCCACTGCTGGCGGTGTTGCTGGTACTGGGCTGGTTGTTGCTTCGTCAGCGTCGTTTATCTCGATCCGAGCCCTCGACCGAGCAGCCATCAGAAGCTGAGTCGATGGTTGATCTGCGGGGGGCCGATCGCGCGATGCAATCGGCTTGCGCGCAGCATGGCGAGATTCCAGTGGATCAGGAGCACATGCTTCAGGACGCCCCTGCGCGTTATCCGCAGCTCGCGTATTTCGCTCCCGTCGTTGATACAACGATGGCCGCTGCGGCCCCGCCCGAAGATGTGCCTGAGGAACCATACCGGCTTGAGCCTGAGGACCTGTCCATGAACTCAAGTTGGGAGCTGATCAATCCGTATGAAAGTGCCAGGCCTGCCGCCTTGAACGAGATCGAAGCAACAATGGAATGGGTATTGGAGCCTGATTCGCAGCCACGGGACGACCCCAAGCGTACAGCCCGGAACCAGCAAGCCGGGCTATCATGACGGCGTCCTCAGATCCTGGAGTTTCGCCTCGTCATGACCACCAGCAAACCGGAAATCATCATCACCTATTGCACCCAATGCCAATGGCTGTTGCGCGCGGCATGGCTGGCCCAGGAACTGCTCAGTACCTTTGGTGATGATTTGGGCAAAGTCTCCCTGGTGCCGGGCACGGGCGGGGTCTTTCATATTTTCTGCGGCGATGTGCAGATCTGGGAGCGTAAGGCGGACGGTGGTTTTCCTGAAGCCAAGGTCCTCAAGCAGCGGGTCCGTGATCAGATCGATCCGGACCGCGACCTGGGGCACAGCGACCGGACTCAGTGAGACGAAGCCTGAGTGGCAGTGGCTTGGTTGGGGGAGCCACTTGAGAGCCTGCTGGACACTACGATCGCCACGATAATCAAACCACCGCCGAGCAGCATGCGCAGGGTCGGGTTTTCATCGAACAACAGCCACGCCACGGTAATGCCGTAAACCGGCTCCAGGGCAAACACCACGGCGGCGGTGCGAGCCTTGATCACGGCGAGACTGGCGACAAACAGGCTGTGGGCGACACCGGTGCAGAATACGCCGAGCAGACCGATCCACAGCCAGTCGAGGGCACGCACTTCGCTCAATTGCGGTGCTGCCACTGGTAGCAGGCACAGGGCAACCACCACGTTCTGACACAAGGCGGCTTGCACGGGCGGTACTCGCCCGGAGCTGGCGCGGTTGGTCAGCGACAGCAGTGAGAAGAGCAAGCCGGAAGCCACCGCCCAAAGCAGGCCCGTGGTGGCGCCGCTGGCCAGATCGAAGTCCGGCGTGACCAGCACCAGGCCAATGCTGACAAGCACCACCAGCAGGATTTCATTGGCACGGATGCGCTCGCGGAAAATCAGTCCTTCGAGAATTACGGTAAACGCCGGGAAACTGGCAAAACCCAATGTTGCGATTGCAACGCCCGCAACTTTCACCGCAATGAAGAAACTCACCCAGTGCCCGGCCAGCAACAGACCGCTGAGCAACAGGCGGCGCCAGTCCACGGCTTCGAGTTTTTGCCAGCGTGTCTGGCTGGCAAACCGGGCAAAAAATGCCAGGGCCAATACGGCGAATGCAGCACGACCAAAAACGATGATCGCCGGTGAAGCGGCAGCGAGTTTGCCGAACACGCCGGTCAGGCCAAACATCAGTGCACCAATATGCAGGGCGCCAAGGGCGGTACGGGGAGTCATTGCAATCCTTAACAGTAAAATCATGTAGGCGCTGACGGAGGTTGCGATCTTTTGATCTTGATCTTGAAAAAAACAAGGTCAAAAGATCGCCCGAGCGCGGACCGAGCCTCCGGCAGCTCCTACATTGAACCGTGCGGCCCCGTGGTGTCTGTCGGCAAACTAGCGTTTTTTGTCGCCAGCCTCGCGCCGCAGTTTCCCGGGCGAGGCGCCGAACTCCCGTAGCACCGCCGCCGCAAACGCACTCTGCGAGCTATACCCGACCCGACAGGCAATTTCGCCAATGGGCAGCGCTGAGGTGCGCAGTAAGTCCACGGCGATGTGCAGGCGGCGGCTGCGAATGTAGTCCATCGGTGTCTGCCCGCATTCGGCCACGAATCGCGCGTGCAAGCGAGCATTGGACAGCCCGGCCACACGCGCCAGGTCGGCGACTTGCAAAGGATAGGCTGCGTACTGATCGATGTGCGCATTCAGCGCGGCGTAGGGCAGGCGCCGACCGCCGATGGCTTCAGGCCCGACCTTGTTGAGACTGGCCAGCAGCAAGACCGCGCCCTGTTGCGCAATCAGCGGATCATCGACCGGGCTGTTCGCCAGCCAATGCACCAATTGGCTTTGCCCGGCATCCAGTGCCAGCCGACCGGCATTGTCGAGCAGGCGTCGGCTCGAATCGGCGTGATCACCCAGCGACTGCGCCACCCATTGCTCGCTGGGCACGTCCAACACCAGGCAACGGCTGCCATTGGCGCTACCGCAAGCATGATGGGCGCCGGACGGTATCACCACGAAGCTCTGCTGAACCACCTGACTGCCATGGCCGCCGACCTCGAAATCCAGCGCGCCCGACAGCCCGAACACCAGTTGCGCGTGTTCGTGGCTGTGAACGATCAGGTCGTGGCTGTACTGGCGTAGCGTGAGGATCGGTCTCATCGCAGTTCTCCCGGGTCAGGCCGCCAGTCTACACCGAGTGAGCATGCAAACGCCGTCACAGGACTGACTTGGCGCTGTCATGGACCATTAACCGCTCCGGCGCAGACTGGCCAAAAATTGCCAGAGGGTTGCCCATGACCAGCGCCGAGCTCGCCAAACCCACCCGTAAGCAACGCGTGCGGACTTTGTGGATTTCCGACGTGCATCTGGGTACGCGGGATTGTCAGGCTGAACACCTTTCGCAATTTCTCAAGGGCTACCACGCGGACAAGGTTTACCTGGTCGGCGACATCATCGATGGCTGGAAACTGCGCGGTGGCATGTACTGGCCCCAGGCGCACACCAATGTGATCCGACGCTTGCTGACCATGAGCAAGCGCGGCACCGAGGTGATTTATGTCACCGGCAACCACGACGAATTCCTGCGCCGTTATTCGAAGCTGATACTGGGCAATATCCAGCTGGTCGACGAGGCCGTGCATGTCACCGCCGATGGCCGGCATCTGCTGGTGATTCACGGCGACCAGTTCGATGTGATCACCCGTTACCACCGCTGGCTGGCGTTCCTCGGCGACTGGGCCTACGAGTTCACCCTGACCCTCAATCGCTGGCTAAACCACTGGCGGGCGCGTTATGGCTACGGTTACTGGTCGCTGTCGGCGTACCTCAAGCACAAGGTCAAAACCGCGGTCAGTTTTATCAGCGACTTCGAAGAAGCCATCGCCCATGAGTGCGTCAAACGCGAACTGCATGGCGTGGTGTGTGGGCACATTCACCATGCGGAGATCCGCAAGGTGGGCGGGGTGGATTACCTCAATTGCGGGGATTGGGTGGAATCGTGCACGGCGCTGATCGAGCACTGGGATGGCACGATCGAGTTGTATCGGTTGGCCGATGCCCAGGTGCGGGAGGTGCAGTTGAAGGCTTCGAAAGTCGAAGAACTGGCTTGAAAAGATCGCAGCCTGCGGCAACTCCTACAGAGAGTCGTGATTGTAGAAGCTGCCGCAGGCTGCGATCTTTTAACTTCAGGCTGGCGATTGTTCTTCCATCGCCGCCTTGTAGATGGAATTCTTCGGCTGCGCAAACAACCGCTCCATCATCGGCTCGAAGAAGCTCAGCGGCAGCGTATCGTATTCTGGATCAAACGCCGCGGCATCGTACTTTGCGCAGAATTCGGCCGTCGCCTGATATTGCGGATGGTCCTTGAATTGCTCGCGTAGGTGCCGGTCCATGCCCAGGTGATGGAAGAAATAGTAACCCTGGAAAATCCCGTGTTTCTCCACCATCCACAAGTTTTCGGCGCTGACGAATGGCTTGAGGATCGCCGCAGCAATGTCCGGGTGGTTAAAGGAACCCAGGGTGTCGCCGATATCGTGAAGAAGGGCGCAAACCACGTACTCTTCGTCGCGGCCATCGCGCCAGGCGCGGGTGGCGGTTTGCAGGGAGTGTGTGAGGCGATCCACCGGGAACCCGCCAAAGTCACCCTCCAGCAACTTCAGGTGCGCCACAATCCGGGTCGGCAATTGTCGGGCGTAAGCACTGAAGTCTGCCGCGATGATCGCCCAGTCTTCCTCCGTGCCATCCTTCATGTGGGTGAAACGGGCATTGGCATTCATCGGCAGGTCTCCCGCGGCGTATGACTAGAACGGAACGCGCCCCAGAATCATGTCCCGGTACATCACGAAGTCACCGAGCAGGCTATAGAGGGGATGTTGAAAGGTGGCCGGGCGGTTCTTCTCGAAGAAAAAGTGCCCGACCCAGGCGAAGCTGTAACCCGCCAGCGGCAGGGCCCACAACAGCATCCACGCACCACGACCGATGGTCAGCGCCAGAATGAAAATGACCAGGGTTGTGCCGATAAAATGCAATCGTCGACAAGTACTGTCGCTGTGTTCGCTGAGGTAGTACGGATAGAACTCAGCGAAGCTGTTGAAACGCTTGATGTTATCCACGACTGCGATCTCTGTGGTTATTGTTCTGACGGCAACTTGTTCTGCGGGTAGCTTATTTGAGTCTAAAGTGATCATTGGTATCAGCCAGTGACAATAGGCGCCACTTTAGTATCCTTTCGGAAATCAGCCGCGACGAGACGGCTCACCAAGACAGAAAACGCCATGAGCGAACGAACGACTTCTGCAAGCTGGGCGATGGGAATTGTCAAAGCACTGGAAATGGACGGCCTGGATTGTCGGGTTTTGTTCAAGCAGCTAGGGCTCGACTACGCGGCACTGGATGATCCGGATGCGCGCTTCCCGCAGGATTCCATGACGCGGCTGTGGCAGCGCGCGGTCGATTTGTCGGGTAACCCGGCGATCGGCCTGAACATGGGCAAGGTGGTGCGGCCTGCGCAATTCCACGTGGCAGGCTACGCCTTGATGTCCAGTCAGACCCTGGCCGAGGGCTTCCGGCGTCTGGTGCGTTTTCAGCGCATTATCGCCGAAAGTGCCGACCTGAGTTTCAAACTGCTTGATGATGGCTACGCGCTGATTCTGACGGTGCATGGTGATCATCTACCGCCTACCCGACAAAGTGCAGAAGCTTCGCTGGCCTGCGCGCTGGCCCTGTGCGGCTGGCTAACGGGGCGGACATTGCAGCCGCGCAAAGTGTTGGTTCAGGGTGATCAACCGGCCAATCTGGAACCTTACAAGCAGGCCTTTCATGCGCCTCTGGTGTTCAACGCACCGTACGATGCGCTGATCTTCGAGCGTTCGGACATGGAAGCACCGTTACCGACGGCCAACGAGGCCATGGCGTTACTGCATGACCGTTTTGCCGGTGAATACCTGGCGCGCTTCTCGGAAACCCGCGTGACCCACAAGGCGCGGCAGGTGTTGTGTCGTCTGTTGCCTCAAGGGGAACCCAAGCGCGACGCCGTGGCGCAGACGCTGCATTTGTCCCAGCGAACCTTGCAGCGTCGTTTGCAGGAAGAGGGCACGAGCTTCCAGGTGTTGCTCGACGATACCCGACGCGAATTGGCCGAGCAGTATCTGGCGCAACCGAACATGACCTTGCTGGAAATTGCCTATCTGCTGGGTTTCGCCGATCCGAGCAATTTCTTCCGCGCCTTCCGCCGCTGGTTCGACGCCACGCCCGGCGAGTACCGGATGCGGCTATTGCAGGCACCTGCGGCGATCAATGACGCCAAAATGCCGGAATACACAGCACAAACACAGTAATGATCTCCAGTCGGCCCAGCAGCATGCCGAACGAGAGAATCCATTTGGCGGCGTCCGGCAGGGTGGCGAAGTTGCCTGCCGGGCCGATGGTTTCGCCCAAGCCCGGGCCGACGCCGGATACGGTGCTGGCCGCGCCGGTCAAAGCGGTCATCCAGTCCACGCCGAGCAGCGACAGCAGCAGTGCGATCACGCAGATGGTGATGGCGAAAAAGAACGAAAAGGTCAGGATCGACCGCACGATCTCTTCATCGAGCCGGTGGCCGTTGTACTTTTGCTTGATCACCGCCCTCGGGTGAATCAGCTGGTTAAGGTTGGCCTTGAGCAGGATATAGGCGACCTGGAAGCGGAAAATCTTGATCCCGCCAGCGGTCGATCCCGAGCAACCGCCGACAAAGCCCAGATAAAAGAACAGCATCAACGAGAAATTACCCCACAGGCTGTAGTCCCCCAGCGCAAAGCCGGTCGTGGTTACGACTGACGTCACGTTCAGCGCCACATGCCGCAGCGCGTCCAGCCAATGCATCTGGGTGGTCCACCAGTACCAGGTGCCGAGCACCAGCCAGGTCACCAGCAACATACCGAGCAAACCCTGCACCTGTTGGTCCTTGATCAGAGCCCGACGGTTGCCCCGCAACATGGCGACGTACAGGGTGAACGGCAGGGCACCGAGAATCATGATGACGATCGCCACCCAATGCACCGCAGGCTCCGGCCACTTGGCCAAAGACTGGTCGGAGGTGGAGAAACCGCCGGTGGAAATCGCCGACATCGCGTGGTTGATCGCATCGAACGGGCTCATCCCGGCCCACCAGAACGCCAGGCTGCCGAAAATGGTAATGCCGACATAGGCTGCCACGATCAGGCGCGCCACCATGTGCGAACGGGGCATGACTTTTTCCGAACGGTCCGACGATTCGGTCTGGAACAGCCGCATGCCACCGATACGCAACAGCGGCAGAATCGCGACCGCCATGCCGATAAAGCCGATGCCGCCGATCCAGTGCAGCAACGAGCGCCACATCAGGATGCCGGGGGACATGGTGTCCAGGCCGTTGAGCACGGTCGCACCGGTGGCGGTAATGCCGGACATGCTTTCAAAGAAGGAGTCGGTGTAGCTGATGTGCTGAGTCAATAGAAACGGCAGCGCAGCAAAGATGCACACCACCAGCCAACTGCTCACGGTCAGCAGGTACATGTCGCGCGGGCGTAAATGTATGTGTTCGGGGCGCCCCGGAATCACCAGCGCCAAACCGGCGACAAAGGTGATCATGCTGGCCCAGAGAAACGAGGGCAGGTCGCTGGTGCGATCAAAGATGACCAGCGTGGCCATGGGTACGACCATGGCGATTGCCAGCGTAATCAGGAAGATGCCGATGATGAAACCAATGATCCGTAAGGTCGGCAACGCCATGAGGTCCGCTCGGCTGAAATGAGGAAGGGCGCCATTCTACCCGCGGGGCAGGCCATGTAAACCGCACTGCGATGGTAGTTACAGCTAGAATAGCCGCACAAATTTTTCAGGAGGTGGCCGATGCAGGCTCTCGACGCTTTGCTCAACCGTGTTTCCGTTCCACGATTGCTTGATCCGGCACCGACCGCCGAGCAGCGTGAAGTGCTGTTTGCCGCCGCCATGCGGGCACCGGACCACGGCCATTTGCAACCCTGGCGCTTCCTGACGGTGGAGGGTGCGGCGCGTGAGCAGATGGGCGAGTTGCTTGCTGAAGCGGCGAAACTGCAGGACAGCGAAGTCTCCGAAGCGGCCATCGACAAAGCGCGCAACGGTCCGTTGCGGGCGCCATTGGTGGTGGTGGTGATTGCTCGCGTGCAGGATCACGTCAAATACCCGAAGTCCGAGCAACTGTTGGCGGCGGGTTGTGCGGCGCACGGGATTTTGCTGGCGGCGTACGCACAGGGTATAGGGGCGGTATGGCGTACCGGTGACCTGGCCTATTCGCCGCATGTGGCCAAAGGTTTGGGATTGGCAGAAGGGGAGGAGGTGATTGCTTTCCTGTATCTCGGTACACCGCAGAAAGAACCGCGAGTGGCCGAGAAGGTCGACTTGGCCGAGTTCGTCAGCGCCTGGCCCGGTAATAAAGCCTAAAGATCAACAGATCTTTTTTGCATCGCCACGGCGCTTACAACGCAGCGATGGCTCCGGGCACTAACGGCAACTCCAGGCTCGCAATAAACCCGCCCTCAGGGTGATTGGCCAGCACCAGGGTGCCGCCATGCCGTTCCGCAGCACGGCGCGCAATGGCCAGCCCCAGGCCATGGCCACCCGCCGTCTGGCCCGGAGCGCGGTAGAACGGCTCACCGAGCTGATTCAGGTGCTCGGCGTTAACCCCTGGCCCATGGTCGCGCACGGTTACCACAATGCGATCGCCATGGCGCAACGCCTGCATCTCAATCGGTAGCCCCCCCACCGGGTTGAAGCGCAATGCATTGCGCAAAAGATTGTCCACCGCCCGTTCGATCATGGTCGGCCAACCCTTGAGGTTCAGTTGCTGCTCGGCTTCGAGATGAACCAACTGATCTGGCGAGCCCAGTTGCGCATCCTTTTGCAGCGTATTGAGCAAGGCATTGAGGTCCACCTCTTCCGCACTCGCGTTGTCGGAATCGACCCGCGCCAACACCAGGATTTCGCTGATCAGCGCTTCGAGGCGATCGCATTCGCGGGTCAGGCGGGGCCAGAGTTGTTCGCGTTCCTGTGGGTTGGCCCGTTCGGCTAACGCCAGGGCGATGCGCAGGCGGGCGAGGGGGGAACGCAGTTCGTGGGACACATCGCGCAGTAATTGCCGCTGGCTGCCGATCAGGCTTTGCAGGCGTGCACCCATGCGGTTGAAGTCGTTGGCCAGCACGCCAAATTCATCGCGGCGGTTGGCCAGTTTCACCAGGCTGTTTTGCTGATAGGTGGTTTGGCCAAGGTCATGCACCGCGCCACGCAGACGGCTCAGTGGGCGGGTGATGGAAAAGGTCACCAGCAGACTGAACAGGGTCAGTACCACCAACGCGATACCCAATGCGCTCAACGGCCAAAGCAGGCTCTCACGGTGCCAGGCGTCCAGTTCGGGGTGGGGGATGCGGTAGATCAGCAGGTAGGTGTCACCGGTTTTTTCGCTGGTGAATTCATCGGTCAGGCGCCGCCATGGCAGGCGTCGGTCTTCATTGTTTTGCCGCGCTTCGAACGCTGCGGCGCGACGCGGGAACGTACCGCGCACCACCGGGTCGCCACTTTCGTTGAGCACCTGAACGTCGATGTGGTACTGGCGTTTGCGTTGCTGAAGAAGGTCCTGAGCGGCTTCCTCACCCTGGGATTCGTAGGTTTGCGTCCACTGTTCGGCCAAGGTGTTGAGGCCCGGGTGGCGGCTGAGAATCCATGCGTCCTGATTGAGCATGTGCCCGAGCAGAATGGACAGCCCCGCGACCAGAGCGATGGCCAGCCAGAAGCTGGCCAGAATACGCCAGAACAATGAACGCACAGAAAATCCTCAAGCAAACACATTCCAATGCAGGAGCGAGCTTGCTCGCGATAGCGTCGGCACATTCAATATCGATGTGACTGAAAAAACGCCATCGCGAGCAAGCTCGCTCCTACAGTTCCTTTTTCTGAAGCTGTCAGACCCAACGGCGTGTAGCCGTCGGGTCCGGGTTTAACGCATTATTGCGCCTTTTGCGGTTGTTGCGCTTTCCACGCTTTGAATTCAGCCCATTCAGCGCGACGTTCAGCCTGCTTTTTCTGGATTTCGTCAAACTTCTTCTGTTGGTCCGGCTTCAGCAGGGCGCGCACATCCGCTTCTGCTTTCTTATGGTTCGCGGCCATCTCGTCTTTCAAGGCTTTCTGATCCGCTGGCGAGAGTTTCTCCAGGTATTTGTCGACCACTTGCTTACGCTCGTGCATCTGCTCGCCCATGATCTTGCGGATCTGCTCGCGCTGTTCGCGGCTCAGGTCCAGCTGGCTGTACGGGCCTTTGCCGTGCATGCCGTGCATCTGACCGCCGTGGCGCGAACCGTCCATCGAGCCATCCATCGGGCCTGCGCCTTCGGGCATGGCCATGGCAACGGTCGGCAGAGCGGCAGCGAACATCAGAGCGATTAGAGTCTTGCGCATGGTGTATCTCCTTGTCTCGTTCCCGGTACGTTCCGGATGAGTGCAGATTACGGAGATCAAGGTCAGCGGCGGTCAGCGGAGTGTAAGGCTTGGGTAAAGATGGTTTTCTATGTCCCTGACAAAACAACCCTGTAGGAGCCGGCTTGCTGGCGAAGGGGCCTTGAGGCCACCGAAAGCTTCGCTGGCAAGCCGGTTCCTACAGGGGGCGTGTTTCGTCAGAGGCTGTAGTAGTAACCGCGACTGCGAAGGGCAACGATGCGCGGTCGGCCATCGGCGTGCGGGCCGATTTTTTTGCGCAGGTTGCTGACGTGCATGTCCAGGCTGCGGTCGTACAGGGTCAGCTTGCGGCCGAGGGCGATTTGCGCCAGTTCCTGCTTGTCCAGAGGCTCGCCGGGTTGCTTGAGCAAGGCTTCGAGCAGGCGACTTTCAGAGACGGTGAGGATGTATTCCTGTTGGTCGATGCTGACCACGCCGCGCACCGGGCTGAAACACAGGTCGCCCAGTTCCATCTGGCTGGACACCGCCGCCGGATGGCTGCGGCGCAACACCGCACGCAGGCGGGCGGTCAGTTCACGCGGATCGCAGGGTTTGGCCAGGTAATCGTCGGCGCCGAGTTCCAGGCCGAGGATGCGGTCCAACGGTTCGCCCCGGGCCGAGAGCATCAGCACCGGCAGGTCCGGATGATCGCTGCGCAATTGCTTGAGCAGTTCCAGGCCGCTGCCGTCGGGCAACATCACATCCAGCACCACGGCCGCCGGGGAGGTTTGCGCCAGCGCACGTCGGGCACTTTGGCCATCGTGGCAGGCGCGAACCTGAAATCCTTCCTGGCTCAGCCAACTGCTCAGGAGCTCACACAGCTCCTGGTCATCATCAATCAGTAACAGCTCGCTCATGACTCACTCAATTTAGCCATTGTCGACGTTTTCGACTTGCCCCACTGGCGAAGATACCGCAGAGCAGCGCCAATAGCGCTACACCGGCGCCGATCACGAACCATTGTTGCTGATCGGTCAGCAAGCGCGGAATTGAACTGCCGGCCTGGGTTTCCTTGAGTTGCAGCTTCAGGCGCTGGTTCTCTTGGCGCATCCGGGCCAGTTGAGCGCTTTCGCGTTCGCCATCGGCATTTTGCAGTTGTTTGCTCAGTTCTTCCCGTTGCCGCTCGCTGTCTTTCAAGCGTTGCTGCAACTCATTGATCTGGCTGCCGGCGCTCAGGGACAGCGGCGTGGAATTGCCGCCCTCGGTGCTTTCTTCACCGTGGGCGGGTGCCACGATCGACAACGTGACCAACATCAGACACAACGGACCCTTGCGCATCGCGACTCCTGATTCCAATACGAGTATTGGGCAAGTTGTCGGCCGGCAAACGAGAATAATGAGCGATTGAGAACGCGATGAACCAATAAGGTTCACCGCGTAGAGGGGGGTTACGGCAGGACTTGCTTGAACGGCTTGACCAGAACGTTGGCGTAGACGCCTGCGGCGATGTACGGATCCGCGTCGGCCCAGGCTTGTGCGGCGCTCAGGGAATCGAATTCGGCGACGATCAGGCTGCCGGTAAAACCTGCTGCACCTGGATCATTGCTGTCGATCGCCGGGTGTGGACCGGCCAATACGATGCGACCTTCACCTTTGAGCGCCTGCAGGCGCTCCAGGTGTGCAGGCCGTGCGGCCAGGCGGGCTTCCAGGGAGTTGGCGACGTCTGTGGCAATGATTGCGTAAAGCATGTCAGTCCTCGGTTTTAGGCGTTGTGGTATCGGCATCGTGCAGATGGCGGGACAGGTAAATGCCCTGGCCGACCAGGAACAGCAAAGTCATGCCCAGGCTGCCGAAGACCTTGAAGTCGACCCAGTAGCTCTGGAAGGTGAACGCGACAAACAGGTTGGCGGCACCGCAAAACAGGAAGAATACGATCCAGGCGATGTTCAGGCGCGTCCAGACCGGCTCCGGCAGGGTCAGCGCGTGACCCATGATGCGCTTGATCAGCAGGCTGTCACCGATGAAGTGACTGCCGATGAACGCCAGCGCAAACAGCCAGTTGACCACCGGGGCTTTCCATTTCAGGAAGGTCTCGCTGTGGAAGGCCAGGGTCAGGCTGCCGAAGACCAGGCAGGCAATCAGCGTCAGCCATTGGCTCTTCTCCAGCTTGCGCTGTTTGATGAACAGCGTGCCATACACCACCAGCGAACTGATGATCAGCATTGCCGTGGCGCTGTAAATACCGCCTACAGTTACCTCGTGGCCGGCAATGTCGACGACCCGTGGATCGATTTTGAAGACGATGAAAAACAGCAGGAGCGGGATGAAATCGATGAATTGTTTCACAGTGGCAGCCAGAAGCAGGATGTGGCGGCATAATAACAAACATATGGGCGCGCGATAGCGCCAGCTGATTTGAGGTTACAAAGCCCTGTGAATGTTGATTTGCACTGCCATAGCACGGCCTCCGATGGCGCCCTGGCGCCTGCGGTTCTGGTCGCGCGTGCGTTCGAGAAAGGCGTGCGAGTCCTGGCCTTGACCGATCACGACACCCTCGAAGGCCTCGCCGAAGCCCGGGAAACGGCGAATGCGCTGGGGATGCAACTGGTCAACGGCGTCGAATTGTCCTGCACCTGGGGCGGCGCGACCATCCACGTGCTCGGCTATGGTTTCGACGTCAACGCCGCGCCGCTGGTCGAAGCGATCGCCAGATTGCACGATGGCCGCTGGTTGCGATCCGAAGAAATCAGCCGAAAACTAGCGCTCAAAGGCATGCCGGGGGCGCTGGAAGGTGCCCGGTCAATACAACAGGAACTGGGCGACAGCGGCAACGCACCGGCCCGCCCGCACTTTGCCGACTGGATGGTGCGCGAAGGTTACGTCAAGGATCGCGCCGAAGCATTTCGCAAATGGCTGGGCGCCGGCAAACTGGGCGACGTCAAGCAACACTGGCCGACGCTGGAAGACACTGTCGAAACCCTGCGCGCGGCCAAGGCCTGGGTCAGTCTTGCCCATCCTTGGCACTACGAATTCACCCGCAGCAAGCGTCGTCGCCTGATTGCCGACTATATTCAAGCAGGGGGCCATGCCATCGAAGTGGTCAATGGTTATCAGCCTGCCGAGCAAGTGGGCAGCCTGGCCATTCTGGCCCGTGAGTTCGGTCTGCTGGTCAGCGCCGGCAGTGATTTCCATGGCCCGGGGGGCTGGTCAGAGATCGGTGAATATCGCCCGCTCCCAGAGGATTTGCCGCCACTTTGGTGTCGATTCAAACATGACCCAGTTATTGCCGCCGTCTGAACAGGTAGAGAATGTGAGTCAATTTTTCCAGATTCATCCGGAAAACCCGCAAGCGCGCCTGATCAAACAGGCGGTCGAGATCATTCGCAGCGGCGGGGTGGTGGTTTATCCTACTGACTCGTCCTACGCCATTGGTTGCCAGATCGGCGATAAAGTCGCCGTCGAGCGCGTGCGCCGTTTGCGCGGGCTGGATGAAAAGCATAACTTTGCGCTGATTTGCTGCGATCTGTCACAACTCGGCCTGTTTGCCAAAATCGATACCGGCACATTCCGTCTGCTCAAGGCGCACCTGCCGGGGCCGTATACCTTCATTCTCAATGCCACCCGCGAAGTTCCGCGGCTGCTGCTGCATCCGAAAAAGCGCACCATCGGCCTGCGTGTCCCGAGCCATCCGATTGCCCTGGCGCTGCTTGAAGAGCTCGGTGAGCCGCTGATGAGCGTGACCCTGATCATGCCCGGTGATACCGACCCGTTGACCGACCCTTACGAAATGCGTCAGATCCTGGAACATCAGGTTGACCTGATCATCGACGGCGGTTTCGGTGGTATCAAGGCGTCTACCGTGATCAACCTTGCCGACGGCGAGCCTGAAGTCATTCGTGTCGGTTGCGGCGACCCTGCGCCTTTCATGGCCGAGGCGTAGATGTCTGCTGTAGAGCCCGTCGACAGTCAGGCCGGTGCCCAGCAAGAACTGCCCTTCGCCATGGTCTATGGCCAGGCGGTCCTGGAAATGCCGCTGGACCTGTACATCCCGCCGGATGCGCTGGAAGTCTTTCTCGAAGCTTTTGAAGGCCCGCTCGACCTGCTGCTGTACCTGATTCGCAAGCAGAACATCAACATCCTCGACATTCCGGTGGCGGAAATCACCCGCCAGTACATGGGCTATGTCGAGTTGATGCAGTCGGTGCGCCTCGAACTGGCGGCTGAGTACCTGGTGATGGCCGCGATGCTGGCCGAAATCAAGTCGCGAATGCTGTTGCCACGGGCTGAAACCATTGAGGAAGAAGAAGACGATCCGCGCGCCGAACTGATCCGCCGCTTGCAGGAATACGAACGCTTCAAGGCGGCAGCCGAAGGCATCGATGGCCTCAGTCGAGTCGGTCGTGATGTGGTGGTGCCCAGGCTCGACGCCCCTGAAGCCCGGGCACGCAAGCTGTTGCCCGATGTGCGCCTGTCGGAGCTGTTGCTGTCCATGGCCGAGGTCCTGCGCCGTGGCGACATGTTCGAAAGCCATCAGGTCAGCCGCGAGGCGCTGTCGACGCGCGAACGCATGAGCGATGTTCTGGAGCGGCTCAAGGGCGGCGGTTTCGTGCCGTTTGTCGAGCTGTTCACCGCTGAAGAGGGACGCTTGGGGGTGGTCGTGACCTTTATGGCGATTCTCGAACTGGTCAAGGAATCTTTGGTCGAGCTGGTGCAGAATGAGCCGTTCGCAGCGATCCACGTGCGGGCCCGAGCCGAATAACGAGTTGAATCATGAACCTGAGTGAACCCCGCGAGCTGGCGCCATTGCTTGAAGCCTTTCTGTTGGCCTCGGGAAAGCCGCAATCCCTGGAAAGCCTGTTCGAACTCTTTGAAGAAGCCGAGCGGCCGGAGCCACCGGTGTTCAAGAAGGCCCTGACGATTTTGGCCAAGTCCTGCGACGGCCGTGCTTTCGAACTCAAGGAAGTGGCCTCGGGGTATCGCCTGCAAATCCGCGAAAAATTCTCGCCGTGGGTCGGGCGTCTGTGGGAAGAACGTCCGCAACGCTACTCCCGGGCCATGCTCGAAACCATGGCGCTGATTGCCTATCGCCAGCCGATCACCCGGGGTGAAATCGAAGACGTGCGGGGCGTGGCGGTCAACAGCAACATCGTCAAGACGCTCATGGAGCGCGAGTGGATCCGCATCGTCGGTTACCGAGACGTGCCCGGCAAACCGGCAATGTTCGCCACCACCAAAGCGTTTCTCGATCACTTCAACCTGAAGAACCTCGACGACCTGCCGCCGCTGGCCGAACTGCGCGAACTGGAACCCGATCCGGTGCTCGATTTCGACGACGCGCCGGTGCCCGCCGCTCTGCAAGCGCTGGCCGATGCCAGCCCCGAGCCTGGAGAGCCAAAGGAAGAAACCAGTTTCCATACGCTGCTTCAGGAACTGGACAGTATGGAGGAGGGGATCAAGACCGACTTCGATGATTTGTTGCGTGACAGTGTGTCGCCTGAATTCGATTCGGAAACTTCGGATGTCGAACCAGACGTCGAAGTGGCACAGCCCAAGCCTGAACCGGAAGGCGAGCCAGCCCCGGAAATTGAACCGGAGCAGGAAGACGACATCCTCGGCGTTGCCGAGGCCCGGGAAAAACTCCTGGCCGCCGTTGCCGCCCTCGAACAACCGAAACCCGAGCCAGAGCTTTCGGACGAAGAGGCCGAAGCCCGGGCACTGGCCGAAGCCATCGAAGCCGAACGCCGCGAATTCGAAGACTGACCACAACCCTGTAGGAGCCGGCTTGCTGGCGATGCGGCCAACGCGGTGTCTGTGAAGGACCGCGGTGATGCCATCGCCAGCAAGCCGGCTCCTACAAAGGCTCGCGATCACCGACCGGCGGAAAAACAAATAACCTTGCCTCGATCAGCTAGTCTCTGATGCGCAAACGCCCTCATGCGCGTATGATTCGCGACCCTTCGGCGATCCCTCGCCCAGGAACCCAGATTTACATCGCTTCAGGCAACGCCTGAACAGACCACACCGGGAGGTGCCCAGATGAGTATCAAAGACCAGAAAGACGACCAGGAAATCGGCCCAGCAGGCGAAAAACTGCAGAAAGTCCTCGCCCGTATCGGCGTCGGCTCGCGCCGTGACGTGGAAGCTTGGATCAGTCATGGCCGCATCAAGGTCAACGGCAAAGACGCCACCCTTGGTCAACGTGTCGACATGCACGACGCCATCACCATCGATGGCAAGGTGATCAAGCGCGAAGAGGCCGCCGAGTCGGTCCGCCGCGTGATCATGTACAACAAGCCCGATGGCGAAATCTGCACCCGCGTCGACCCGGAAGGCCGTCCGACCGTGTTCGACAAGATGCCGCGCCCTAAAGAGGGTCGCTGGATCAACATCGGTCGTCTGGACATCAACACCACCGGTCTGCTGATGTTCACCACCGACGGTGAGCTGGCCAACCGCCTGATGCACCCTTCCTACGAAATGGACCGTGAATACGCGGTACGTGTGCGTGGCGAAGTCGATGACGAGATGATCGAGCGTTTGAAGGCTGGTGTAGTCCTTGAAGACGGCCCGGCCAAGTTCACCGACATCAAGCAGGCGCCAGGCGGCGAAGGTTTCAACCACTGGTATCACTGCGTGGTGATGGAAGGTCGTAACCGCGAAGTGCGTCGCCTGTGGGAATCCCAGGGCCTGGTGGTGAGCCGTCTGAAGCGTGTGCGTTTCGGTCCGGTGTTCCTCAACTCTGACCTGCCGATGGGTCGCTGGCGCGAAATGAGCCAGTACGAAGTCGACATTCTGAGTGCCGAGGTCGGCCTGACGCCGGTCGCGATGCCGCAGATGAACGCCAAGAGCAAAGACAAGCTGGACCGGATGCAGCGTAAATCGTCGCGTCCAATGGGCAAGACCGAGCGCGTGCGTACCTTGCGTCCCGCTGCTGGTGGCCCGGCTGCTCCAGTTGCGCCACGTGCAAATCGTGAGCCGCAGATCGAAGGCGAGCGTCCAGCCCGCAAACCAGCCGCCCGTCAGGACGGCGAGCGCGGCCCACGCACACCGCGTCCGGCCAATGGCCGCACCGAGCGTGGTGAGAGCCGTGGTACGCCGGTGGCGGATCGTCCGGCCGATACCAAGCGCCCGGCCAAGCCGGCGTCGAAGCGTCCGGGCATCAGCCTGGTCGACGGTGACAAGCCTTCGGGCAAACGCCGTGGCGCACCGGCCGGCTCCGGTCAGCGTCCGGGCTTTGGTCGTCGCAAGCCGGAGTAATCGGCTGAGCGCTTCATGAAAACGCCAACCTTCGGGTTGGCTTTTTTTTGGACCGGCTTTTATGACTGTGTTGTTATTGAGGGCGCCTTTGCGATCAGGCTCGCTCCTGCAAGGCATCATATTTCCATCAAGCACTTCGGTCCGCTGTAGGAGCGAGCTTGCTCGCGATGGCGTCAGTGGCCTCGCCGCGCAATCCAGTGTGGAAACAAGAATTTACGCCGCGTAAAGAAATCCTGACAAAATCTCCGGGGTAACCCCGTAAATTGGCCAATGGCTTAGCTCCGTAAGAAAACTCTTACATGTCAAAGCCTTCAAACCTCCTTCCAGCCCTCTAGCCCGCTTGTTTCACCGCTCCAGTCAGGGTGTCATGCGCGCCATGCCTGTCGTGCAGGTGCATAACAAAAAGGAGGCGCAATGAACGCCGCAATCCGTTTCCCGTTCTCCGCGAGGTGCATTTTTTCTGCCGCCTGCGTCAATGATCCGCAAGGGTCAGACCCCGTATTTGCAGCCGCCCGAGCCTCTCGGGGCGGACACAGGCAATCCCGGCCATAGACACGCTTGTCCAGCGGGTCTGGCAGCAGGGGGTTACAGGTGTACAATGCGCCGCGTTTTACCTGTGACCTCCTGCGCATCTGCGCAAACCTCAAGGCTATCCGCCTTGTTCACTCCGCTGCGCCACAAGCGTATCGGGTTCGATTTCGTCACAGATAAAAACAAACAGGTGACGTATGACCGTTGTAAATACGCTGAACTCCTGGTGCCTGCGCTGGGGTTTGATCGGTGCCGCTTGATGTCTTTGCCAAGCAGCAACGTTTTCTGAACATCATCAAACCTTGCGTGAGACCCTTTTCATGAGTGGACAAAACCCGCAATCAGGCGAGCTGAAACGCGGCCTGAAAAATCGCCACATTCAACTGATCGCCCTCGGTGGCGCGATTGGTACCGGTTTGTTTCTCGGCTCGGCCGGGGTACTGAAATCCGCCGGTCCTTCGATGATCCTTGGTTACGCCATCTGCGGCTTTATCGCCTTCATGATCATGCGCCAGCTGGGCGAAATGATCGTCGAAGATCCAGTGGCCGGTTCCTTCAGCCACTTCGCGCACAAGTACTGGGGCGGCTTTGCCGGTTTCCTGTCTGGCTGGAACTGCTGGATTCTGTACATTCTGGTGGGCATGTCCGAGCTGACAGCCGTCGGCAAGTACATCCACTACTGGGCGCCGGACATTCCGACCTGGGTCTCGGCAGCGGGCTTCTTCGTGCTGATCAACGCCATCAACCTGGCCAACGTCAAAGTGTTTGGCGAGGCCGAGTTCTGGTTCGCGATCATCAAGGTCGTGGCGATCGTCGGCATGATTGCCCTGGGCAGCTACCTGCTGGTCAGCGGTAATGGCGGCCCGCAAGCAGCGGTCAGCAACCTGTGGGCCCACGGTGGCTTCTTCCCGAACGGTGTCAGCGGTCTGGTGATGGCCATGGCGTTCATCATGTTTTCCTTCGGTGGCCTGGAAATGCTCGGTTTCACCGCAGCCGAAGCCGACAAACCGAAAACCGTGATCCCGAAAGCCATCAACCAGGTGATCTATCGGATCCTGATTTTCTACATCGGTGCCCTGGTGATCCTGCTGTCGTTGACGCCATGGGACAGCCTGCTGACCACCCTCAACGCCTCGGGTGATTCCTACAGCGGCAGCCCGTTCGTGCAAGTATTCTCGATGCTGGGCAGCAATACTGCCGCGCACATCCTCAACTTCGTGGTCCTGACCGCGGCGCTGTCGGTGTACAACAGCGGCACCTACTGCAACAGCCGCATGCTGCTGGGCATGGCCGAGCAGGGTGATGCGCCGAAGGGCCTGGCGAAGATCGACAAGCGCGGCGTGCCGGTGCGTTCGATCCTGGCCTCGGCCGCCGTGACCCTGATCGCGGTACTGCTGAACTACCTGATCCCGCAAAACGCTCTGGAACTGCTGATGTCGCTGGTGGTAGCCACCCTGGTGATCAACTGGGCGATGATCAGCTTCTCGCACTTCAAGTTCCGCCAGCACATGAACAAGACCAAACAGACGCCGCTGTTCAAGGCCCTGTGGTACCCGTACGGCAACTATGTCTGCCTGGCGTTCGTGGTGTTCATCCTCGGCGTGATGCTGTTGATTCCGGGGATCCAGACATCGGTGTACGCGATTCCGGTGTGGCTGGTGTTCATGTGGGTCTGCTACGGCATCAAGAACAAGCGCAGTGCGCAACGCGTGTTGAATAGCGCTGCCCCTGCTGTGAAGTAAGCGTCTCGCTTCGACAAACAACCCGGCCATGCGCCGGGTTGATTGTTTCTGGGTTCATACAGCAAATTCAGAAACAGCCTACAACCGATATTTCACTTTTTGTCTTAGGCTGCCTCTCCGAACACAAAGGAGGGGTGTATGGCCAGCCACAGCTATATGAGCATTACCGGAAAGCGCCAAGGTTTGATTTCTGCCGGTTGCTCCGGTCTTGATTCTCTCGGTAACAAATTCCAGATCGGACACCAGGATGAAATCCTGGTGCTGGCTTATTCACGTGAAATGCTTGCGGGTAATGACGGCAGCGTGACAGGTGGGCGCGGCAAGCACCTTCCTATCATGATTACCAAAGGCATCGACAAGTCGTCACCCTTGCTGGCCAGTGCGCTGCATGAGGGAGAAGAGGTTGATTGCAAGATCAATTTTATCGAACCTCTTCGGTGGGCGGTCGGGAACGGTATTACTCAATACACCTGACCGGGGCGCGTATCGCTCATATCAGCTTGCAGGTTCCCCACGCGATTCGCATGAATGACGCTGAGCCGCAAGAGCTAGTGTCCATTCGTTATAGGGACATTGCCTGGGCGCATGTTCCAGGCGCCACAAGTGCTTATAGTACTTGGGGGGAATGAGGGTGAATGAAGGGGCTTGCGATATTCACGACGTCACCAGGTCGGCTTCCGATCTGGTTGCACTTGGATGCAGCATAGGCCTGGCGCATATTCCTGATGGCTTTGCGCGACTTCGATTTGGTTCGATGGTTTCTGCCTATGTTGATGAAGTTATTCAGGCGGTTGATGAGGGGGTTATTAGCGCTTGGCAAGCGTTGGAGGAAATAAGAGCCGAATACGAGGGCTTGTCATCTAAGGCGCGCTTTTATCTTCAAAATGGTGTTGGGGTTGTGGCTGGGGCGATGCAGATCAGGACGGGTGTTTTGGTCATTGGCAGCCCAGGAGCACTAGGTGCTGTTCCGGGGGGGCTGATGGTGGGGCATGGTGTTAATAATATCTATGAAGGTTTGGGGAATATTTATCGCGGACCGGATGCTCCAAGCACGGTTGGGCCTGTTAGGGGGGGCTATAGGGCCATATTCGATGATAGCGAGGGGGACATGTTTTACTTCTCCGTGGACTTGCTTCTTTCTGCTATCGGTGTGTTTAGACCGGTTTCAAAGCCAGGATCGGTTGAGTTGTTCAGGCGTGATCCAATTAATTATGAGAGGGCTTATCATCAGATGGGGAAATTGGCTTTATCTTTTGAGGTTTTGGTTGATGCTCTTACGATGAAATCGATGCTGTCAGAGTAGGTTCTGTAAACAGGAGGCTGCTGTTTTAACTAAATCTCAGTACTAATTATATCACGCCCCGCATTCTTGGAGTGTAGAGCTTTAAACCGATAATTACAAGGAGTGTGTATGTTGTTGCGTGGATGATGTTTAGGTGGCTTTTATCTAAATGAATTATTTCTTTTATCCCGAGCATGATAATTCCAGAAGGAAGGACGGAGCAGGCCAGAACTAAAAGTGTAACCGAGATGTAATATCGAATGTTTTCAAGATTCATTAGCTATCATATCCTTCTGATAAAGTCCCAAAGATTAGTACGGTTACTCAAGACAAATCAACTTTTCATCAGTAGACGCAAGAGCAGTTATTGTAAACGAATTTAACTGTTGGCGATGCCTGGTTGCCCGGTTTTCCATGACAAGCCGTTATCTGTGGTCCCACGGTGATTTCTCCCCGAATGGTGTCATGGGTCTGGTAATGGTCATGGCTTTCATCATGTTTTCCTCCTGACCTCAGCTGCCGTGACCCTGATCGCGCTACTGCTGAACTACCTGATTCCGCAAAACGTGTCGCTGGGTGTATGCGATTCCGGTTTGGCTGGTGTTCATGTGGATCTGCTACGGCATCAGGAACAAGCGCACTGCGCAACGCGAATTGAATAGCGCTGCCCCTGCTGTGAAGTAAGCGTCTCGCTTCGACAAACAACCCGGCCATGCGTCGGGTTGATTGTTTCTGGGTTCATACAGCAAATTCAGAAACAGCCTACAACCGATATTTCACTTTTTGTCTTAGGCTGCCTCTCCGAACACAAAGGAGGGGTGTATGGCCAGCCACAGCTATATGAGCATTACCGGAAAGCGCCAAGGTTTGATTTCTGCCGGTTGCTCCGGTCTTGATTCTCTCGGCAACAAATGCCAGATCGGACACCAGGATGAAATCCTGGTGCTGGCTTATTCACGTGAAATGCTTGCGGGTAATGACGGCAGCGTGACAGGTGGGCGTGGCAAGCACATGCCGATCATGATAACCAAAGGTATCGATAAGTCATCACCATTGCTGGCAAGTGCGCTGCATGAGGGTGAAGAAGTTGATTGCAAGATCAATTTTTATCGAACCTCTTCGGTTGGCGGCCAGGAACGGTACTATTCAATACACCTGTCAGGTGCGCGTATCGCTCATATCAGCTTGCAGGTTCCCCACGCAATTCGCATGAATGACGCTGAGCCGCAAGAGCTAGTGTCCATTCGTTATAGGGACATTGCCTGGGCGCATGTTCCAGGGGCTACCAGTGCCTATAGTTCTTGGGGGAATGAAGGTGAATGAGGACCCTTGCGATATTCATGATGTAACCAGATCGGCTTCCGATCTGGTTGCAGTTGGTTGCAGTTGGTTGCAGCATAGGCATGGCGCATATTCCTGATGGCTTTGCGCGACTTCGATTTGGCTCGATTGTCTCTGCCTATGTTGATGAAATAATTCAGGCGGTTGATGAAGGGGCTATTAGTGCGTGGCAAGCCGTGCAGGAAATAACAGCTGAATATGAGGACTTATCGGCGAAGGCGCGTTTCTATCTACAAAATGGTGTTGGGGTTGTGGCAGGGGTGATGCAGGTGAGGACAGGGGGCGCGATTTTCGTAGGCTCGACAGGGTTTGGTTCGATACCGGGCGGACTCATGGTTGGGCATGGAGTTAATAATATCTACGAAGGTTTGGGGAATATTTATCGCGGGCCGAATGCTCTAGGCACGGTTGGGCCTATTAGATATTTTTATAGGGATATGTTGGATGAAGAACGGGGGGGGCATGGTTTACTACTCAACGGACTTGTTTCTTTCTGTAGTTGGGGTGTTTAGGTCGGTGTCAAAGCCCGGTTCGGTGGAGTTGTTCAGGCGTGATCCAATTAATTACGAGCGAGCTTGTCATCAAATGGGGAGGTTGGCTTTGTCTTTTGAAGTGATGGTTGATGCTTTTACGATAGATTCGATACTTTCAGAGTAGGCTTCTTATGTGTGTCGTGAAGTGGTGTGATAGGGTGTGAGTTTCGCTTATATTACGCCACGCATTCTTGGGGTGTAGATTATCAAACCAGGAATGACGAGGATTATATATGTTGTCAGGTAGGTGGCGTCTAGGTGGTTTTCATCTATGTGAATTATTTTTCTTATTCCGAATGCAATAATTCCAGCTGGTAGTCCAGAGCAGCCTAAAACTAAAAACGTCACTGAGATGTAGTATCGAATGTTTTCAAAGTTCATTGATCATCATGTCCTGCTGATGTGAGCCACTAGATTAGTATGGCTATTCGAAACAATTAAACGTTTCTTCACTAGGCTAAGAGCAATATTTGTAAATGAATTTGACTGGCAGCGAGGCCCGATGTTAGCGATTCGCCATGATGACCGCTATTGCGAACGTCATTCGCGGTATCCTGAACGCCCTCGAACACGGACGCTTTTCCATGCTGGTGATTTCCAACAACGTGCATCTGCCGGATGCCGAGATCGAGTTGACGGCCATTCGCGCCCAAGGCGCCGGTGGGCAGAACGTCAACAAGGTCTCCAGCGCGGTGCACCTGCGCTTCGACATTCCGGCGTCGTCCTTGCCCGAGTTCTACAAGGAGCGGCTGCTGGCGCTGCGCGATAGTCGCATCACCAGCGACGGTGTGTTGATCATCAAGGCCCAGCAGTACCGGACGCAGGAGCAGAACCGCGCCGATGCGTTGTTGCGGCTGACCGAGTTGATCCTCAGTGCCACCAAGGTCGAGAAGAAGCGCCGTCCGACCAAGCCGACCCTCGGCTCGAAGACCCGTCGTCTCGAATCCAAATCCAAGCGCGGTAACATCAAGGCCGGGCGCGGCAAGGTCGATTTCTAACGGACATCCCGCGTTTCGCGTTGCTTTGGCGCCTGCCGGTACAGGTAAAGGCTCAGCATCAATCCGCTCAAGGCGGCGAAGGCAGCGAACAGGAAGATCGAAGCGAACCCGAACCCGGCCGCAATCGCCCCGGCCAGCGGCCCGGTGATCCCCAGCGACAAGTCGATGAACAGCGAATAGGCGCCGACGGCTGCGCCACGGCTGGACGCCGGCACCAGGTTGACCGCCTCCACGCCCAGTGCCGGAAACACCAGCGAAAAGCCGAAGCCGCTCAGCGCCGCACCCGCCAGTGCCCAATGGGCATCCGGTGCCAGCCACAGCAACAGCAATCCCAGGGTTTCCACCGACAGGCAGGCAATGGCGACGCGAAAGCCGCCGAGGCGGTTGATCAGGTTGCCGAACAGCAAGCGCGCGCCGATGAAGCTGGCACCGAACAGGCTCAGGCACAGCACCGCGTTGTCCCAGTGTTGCGTGGCGTAATACAGGGTGATGAAGGTGGCGATGGTGCCGAAGCCGATCGAACCCAGCGCCAGGCCGCAGCCATGGGGCAATACGCGGCCGAGCACATGCATGAACGGCAAACGTTCACCGACAACGATCGGCGCGGCGGTTTTCGGCCAGGCCAGCAGCAGGCCAATAACGGCCAACAGTACAATGCTCACGCCCATGCTCCACAAGCCCAACTGACTGACCAGCCACACGCCGAGCGGCGCGCCGATTGCCAGTGCGCCGTAACTGGCGATGCCATTCCAGGAAATCACCTTGGCGGTGTTCGCCGCGCCCACCCGGCCGATGCCCCAGCCAATCGAACCGGAACCCACCAGGCTCTCCGCGCTACCGAGTACCAGACGGCCGATCAACAAGCAGATCAGGCTGAGCATCGGCAGGCTTTGCGTCCATGCCGAAATCAACATGAACACACCGCTCAGTCCGCAACCGGCCAAGCCATACATCACTGCGAGTTTGCTGCCCTTGTTGTCGATGATTTTCCCGGCATACGGGCGGCTGAGCAGGGTGGCCAGGTATTGCACACTGATCACCAGCCCCGCGATCACGGCACCGAAGCCCAGGTCGCTATGGACGTAACCGGGCAATACGGCCAGGGGGATGCCGATGTTCAAATAGCCGATAAAGGTAAACAGGACGATGGATACAACTTGCAGCGTGACCGCCAGGGGGCGCTGGTTTTCAGACATGGGTAAAGGTCCACGGGAAAGCAGGATTAGATAGGCTGCTTATGATAACGGTGCCAGCGTTCGTGGGTTGGGAAAAAGTAAAACTATTTGCCGGGCGGTGTCACTCGGACTTGGCGGGCGCGACCAGTTGCGTAGTGACCAGGGCGGCCAACGCGTTTTCCTGGGTACCAAATCGGGCGAGCAAAGCGGCTTGTTTCTCGGGGGAAAGGCGATTCCAGATCTCGATCATTTTCTCGGCGGTGCCGATCAGGACGCTGGCCTGGGCTTCGCTAAATTCATCGGTCATGGACAGGGTCTCGGTTCAGGCAGTGTGGAAAGCGCATGTTAGCGCTTTCCACACGGTCTGTACGGCGGGTGTTTCAGTCTTCTCTGTCAGCCTGGCGGCTGTCAGTGGCTTCTTTCGGCTCGGGCTGTTGGGCGCCGGCTTGCTGCGTGGTCGTCTGCTCAGGTTCGTGCAGGCTTGGGAAGGGGAGATTAGGAATCTCGTGCATGGTTGCGCTCCTCGCTAAGTCTGTTGATAGATCTGGTAGATCCGCGCTTTTAAAAAGCCTGGGCAGGATACAGCAAGAGAAATGACAAACAGACTTTTATATCTATTTGTTTCGACGGAAGGGGTTGTCTAGACAGGTCTGAAGGATCAACACAACACCTTCTGTGGGAGCCAGCAGGCTGGCTCCCACAGAAGGTGTTGCAGTGTTTGTAGGTTATTTGCAAACCTTGGCAATCGCCTCGGCCAGCAGATCCAGGCGCGTGGCATCAATCCCCGCGACGTTGGCGCGACCGGAGCTGACCATGTACACGCTGTGGTGGTCGCGCAGGTTTTTCACCTGCTCCGTCGACAGGCCGGTATATGAAAACATTCCGCGCTGTACCCCGATGTGCGCAAAACGCTCGCGTAGGCCATGCGGCTCAAGCGCTTCCACCAGGCCGCTGCGCAGTTGAGCGATGCGCAAGCGCATGCTTTCCACTTCGTCGGCCCAGAGGCTTTTCAGCTCCGGGGCGCCAAGGATGGTCGCCACGACGGCGGCGCCATGATCCGGCGGGGTCGACCACAAGTTGCGGGCGATGTTGGCCAGTTGGCTGCGGATGTCGGTGAGTTTGTCGGCGTTTTTCGCGCAGACAATCAGCGCACCAGTACGGTCGCGGTACAGGCCGAAGTTCTTCGAGCAGGAACTGGTAATCAGCACTTCCGGCAACTCGGCGGCGAACAACCGGGTCGACCAGGCATCCTGTTCCAGGCCATCGCCGAAGCCTTGGTAGGCGAAGTCGATCAGCGGCAGCAGTTCGCGTTTGCGCACCACTTCCAGCACCCGGCGCCAATCCTCATGGGACAGATCGAACCCGGTCGGGTTGTGGCAGCAGGCGTGCAGCAATACCACGTCGCCTTTGGGGATTTCGTTGAGTACCGCCAGCATTCCCTCAACGTCGAGCCGGTTATCGCTGCCCACGTACGGGTAATGACTGACCTTGACCTTGGCCGCTGCGAAAATGGTTTCGTGGATCGGCCAGGTCGGATTGCTCAGCCACACGCCGCGGCCCGGGAGGCATTGGGCGATAAAGTCTGCGCTCAGGCGCAAGGCCCCGGTGCCGCCCGGTGTCTGGGTAGCGCCGGCACGTTGCTCGGCGATCAAGGTCGAGTCGGCGCCGAGCACCAGTTCGTTGATCGCCTTGCCGAACGCCGGTTCGCCGTGACCGCCGATGTAGGTTTTGGTGGTCTGACGCTCGACCAGCCGTGCTTCGGCCAGTTTCACTGACTGAGGAATCGGCGTCAGGCCCTGGGCATCCTTATAGACACCCACGCCAAGGTCAAACTTGCGTGGGTTCGGATCCTGCGCGTAGGCCTCCATCAGACCCAGAATCGGGTCGCCGGGCACGCGGCCGATGGCGTCGAAGTGCATTACTTGCGGCCCTCGGCGTCCTTGGCAACGATGTCAGTGCGCGCGGCCATGATGAAGTCGTTGCGGTGCAGACCCTTGATCGAGTGGCTCCACCAGGTCACGGTGACTTTGCCCCACTCGGTCAGCAGGCCCGGGTGGTGACCTTCGGCCTCGGAGATTTCACCGACGGCGTTGGTGAATGCCAGAGCGTGTTTGAAGTTCTTGAACAGGAAGATTTTTTCCAGCTGCATGATGCCGTCGCGAACTTCGATGTTCCAATCCGGGATCTGCTTGATCAATACCGGCAGTTCTTCGTCGCTGACTTGTGGAGCATCGGCGCGGCAGGCTTCGCAATGGGCTTGAGTGAGTGCGGTCATGGTGTGTTCCTGAAATCGAATGTTGGGAAATCGGCCCTCAGTGCTACCACGCTAATGCAAAGCGATGGTTTCTGACAGGCTCACTTGATTCTAAAAGCGGCGGATCACGCGGCTTTTGGTTTTGGCGGAAATTTCGGTGCGCGCAGACCCATCTGCATCGCTTGCTTGACCATGCCCATGATGTCTTCGTGAGCGAGGTCGAACAGGCGCTTGAGATTGGGCAGCGCGAAATACAGAGGCTGCAAGATGTCGATGCGGTAAGGCGTACGCATGCATTCAAGCGGATCGAAGGCCTGATGTTCAGGCTCATCCGACAGGCAATACACGGTCTCTTTTGGTGAGGACAGAATGCCGCCGCCGTAGATGCGTTGGCCTTGCGGAGTGTCGACCAGACCGAATTCGATGGTCATCCAGTACAGGCGCGCCAGGTACACGCGCTCTTCCTTGGTCGCTTGCAGCCCCAGCTTGCCGTAGGTGTGAGTGAATTCGGCGAACCACGGGTTGGTCAGCAGCGGGCAGTGGCCAAAGATCTCGTGGAAAATGTCCGGCTCTTGCAGGTAATCCAGTTCCTCGCGGGTACGAATAAAGGTCGCGACTGGAAACTGCTTGCTGGCGAGCAATTCAAAAAAGGTCTGGAAAGGGATCAGCGCTGGCACACGGGCAACTTGCCAGCCGGTGGTTTCACCGAGGACTTTGTTGATTTCGCCCAGTTGTGGAATGCGGTCGTGGGGCAGACCGAGTTTTTCGATACCGTCCAGGTACTCCTGGCACGCACGCCCTTCAATCACTTTCAGTTGGCGAGTGATCAGCGTGTTCCACACCGCGTGTTCTTCGGCGGGGTAGTCGATAAAACCTTGCGCATCGGGCTCGCGGGCCACGTATTGCGTCTGCTTCATGCTGCTCTCCTGCTAGGGGATTCGTTCTTGTTATGTGCTGCTATGGACCTAGAAATACCCCAAGGATTGCGTCGATGCAGCAGGTGGTCGGCGAACTGTGTGGGAAAAATCCTCAAAAATCGTAAAGTTTTCGTTACGAATCGGTGGTCGTCGCGTAGTTGCTGAGATTTTCGGGTTTGAAAAGCGCTGTACCTGTCACATAATCTTGACGACTATCTGAGCGCCCCGACAGAAAAATGCTTGCCTGGGGGCTTTGTAGGAGCCGGCTTGCTGGCGATAGCGTCCTTGGGGGTGTCATCGCCAGCAAGCCGGCTCCTACAGGTTCAATGCCACCCCTTTCATTCAGATCCAGGTCTTTTACATGCGTATCAAAGTCCACTGCCAAAACCGCATCGGCATCCTGCGCGACATTCTCAACCTGCTGGTGGAGTACGGAATCAACGTGGCCCGCGGTGAAGTGGGCGGCGAGCACGGCAACGCTATCTATCTGCATTGTCCGAACCTGATCAACATTCAATTCCAGGCACTGCGTCCGAAGTTCGAGTCGATTGCCGGAGTGTTTGGCGTCAAGCGTGTAGGGCTGATGCCCAGCGAGCGTCGGCACATGGAACTCAATGCGTTGCTCGGGGCGCTGGAGTTTCCGGTGCTGTCGATCGACATGGGCGGCTCTATCGTTGCGGCCAACCGTGCGGCCGCGCAGCTACTGGGTGTCAGGGTCGACGAGGTGCCGGGGATTCCGCTGTCGCGCTACGCCGAAGACTTCGACTTGCCGGAACTGGTGCGCGCCAACAAATCGCGGATCAACGGGCTGCGGGTCAAGGTCAAGGGTGACGTGTTTCTGGCCGACATCGCGCCACTGCAATCAGAGCACGACGACAGCGAAGCCATGGCCGGCGCGGTGCTCACGCTGCACCGAGCCGACCGCGTGGGCGAGCGCATCTACAACGTGCGCAAGCAGGAATTGCGAGGCTTCGACAGTATCTTTCAAAGTTCGAAAGTAATGGCCGCCGTGGTCCGAGAAGCTAGGCGTATGGCGCCGCTGGATGCGCCGCTGTTGATAGAAGGCGAAACCGGCACGGGCAAAGAACTGCTGGCGCGAGCCTGCCATCTGGCCAGCCCCCGTGGGCAATCGCCATTGATGGCGCTCAACTGCGCAGGCCTGCCGGAGTCGATGGCCGAGACCGAACTGTTCGGCTACGGCCCCGGTGCCTTTGAAGGTGCGCGAGCCGAGGGCAAGCTCGGGCTGTTGGAGCTGACGGCGGGCGGTACGCTTTTTCTCGACGGAGTAGGGGAAATGAGCCCGCGCTTGCAGGTGAAATTGCTGCGCTTCCTGCAGGACGGGTGCTTCCGGCGTGTAGGCAGTGATGAAGAGGTTTATCTGGATGTGCGGGTGATCTGCGCGACCCAGGTCGATTTGTCCGAACTGTGTGCTCGCGGCGAGTTCCGCCAGGACCTGTACCATCGCTTGAACGTGCTGTCGCTGCACATCCCGCCGCTGCGTGAATGCCTGGACGGGTTGACGCCCTTGGTGGAGCACTTCCTCGATCAGGCCAGTCGGCAGATCGGTTGCCCATTACCCAAACTGGCGCCGGCGGCCATGGATCGACTCAGTCATTACCATTGGCCGGGCAACGTGCGCCAACTGGAAAACGTGCTGTTCCAGGCGGTTTCCCTGTGCGAGGGCGGCACGGTCAAGGCTGAACATATCCGTCTGCCGGATTACGGCGTGCGTCAACCGTTGGGTGACTTCTCGCTCGAAGGCGGGCTGGATGAAATAGTCGGGCGTTTTGAAAAAGCGGTGCTGGAACGGCTTTATTCAGAACATGCCAGTAGTCGATTGCTCGGCAAGCGCTTGGGTGTATCTCACACAACGATTGCCAACAAGTTGCGTGAATATGAGATCGGCAAACTTGATCGTTTAAAAGATTCTTGAACAAGAATATTTATCCGGCGCTTTAACTTCTCATTTAAAGTGCCAAAACTTCTGCCATTGATCTGAATCATGGAACTTGTCGATTTAGCCATCTAGGCTTCTCCTCACAGTTTGGCAGGAGTGCTGACCATGCCATCAATGGATGACTCTACCCAGCGACTTCGCAAAGAAACTCGCCTGTTCTATTTCCTGATCATTGTTCTATTTCCACTGTTGTCAGTGGCGATCGTCGGTGGATACGGTTTTTTTGTCTGGTTTCTGCAAATGCTCCTCGGCCCGCCAGGCCCTCCTAACTGATCGGCATTCCAATCTCTATCTCAACAGGGAGTACGGGTCATGGAAAAGTCGCTGCACATCGCCAGTCTGGTCGTTCATGCCCGTCCTGCCTTGTTCGAGGCAGTTAAAGCCAACCTGCGTTTGCTCAAGGGCGTTGAACTTCATCAGGAAAGTCCCGCTGGCAAACTGGTGGTTGTGTTGGAAACCGAACACGAAAGCCAGATTCTGCAGCGAATCGATCAGATCAACCGCTTGCCAGGCGTGCTCAATGCCGCACTGGTCTATCACGAGATTCTCGATGTAACGGGAGAAAGCCCATGCCTATGACTCGGCGCGAGTTTGTCAAAGCCCAGGCGGCCGGGATCGCGGCAGCGGCGGCGGGCCTCCCGGTGTTTACCTCTGCCACTAACCTGATTACCGAACAGGACATGATTTCCCTGGAGTGGAACAAGGCGCCCTGTCGTTTTTGCGGTACCGGATGCAGCGTCATGGTCGCGACCAAGGACAACAAGGTGGTGGCAACCCATGGCGATGTAAAAGCCGAGGTCAATCGCGGGTTGAATTGTGTCAAAGGCTACTTTTTATCCAAGATCATGTACGGCGTCGATCGTTTGACACAGCCGCTGTTGCGCATGACCAACGGGCAATATGACAAGCAGGGCGAGTTTCAGCCGGTGTCCTGGAAGCAGGCGTTCGATGTAATGGAGTTGAAGTACAAGGAGGCACTGAAGAACAAAGGCGGGGAATCGGTCGCCATGTTCGGGTCCGGACAATGGACTGTTTGGGAAGGGTATGCGGCCAACAAGTTGATGAAGGCCGGATTCCGCTCCAACAACATCGACCCCAATGCGCGTCATTGCATGGCTTCGGCGGTCATGGGGTTTATGCGCACCTTTGGTATCGATGAACCGATGGGCTGCTATGACGATATCGAAGTCACCGATGCATTCGTCCTGTGGGGTTCCAACATGGCGGAAATGCACCCGATTCTTTGGAGTCGGGTCACCGATCGCCGTTTGAGCCAGCCGAATGTCAAAGTGGCCGTGCTCTCCACGTTCGAACATCGCAGTTTTGAACTGGCCGACATTCCGATGGTGTTCAAACCGCAGACGGACTTGCTGATTCTCAACTACATCGCCAACCACATCATTGAAAGCGGTTCGGTCAACCAGGACTTCGTCAGCAGACACACCAAGTTCGCCAAAGGCACGGATGACATCGGCTACGGTTTGCGCCCTGATAATCCGCTGGAGATGAAGGCCAAGAACGCCGACAAGGCGAACACCTGGACCGACATCGACTTCGAGCAGTTCGCCGCGTTCGTCAAACCCTACACACTGGAGCGCACCGCGAAGGAAACCGGGGTGCCGGCCGAGCGCCTCAAGGCATTGGCCGAACTGTATGCCGACCCCAAACGCAAGGTGGTTTCGTTCTGGACCATGGGCTTCAACCAACACACCCGGGGCGTGTGGGCCAACAACCTGATCTACAACATTCACCTGCTGACCGGGAAAATCAGCGAACCGGGCAACAGTCCTTTCTCGCTGACGGGCCAGCCTTCGGCTTGCGGGACGGCGCGGGAAGTGGGCACGTTCTCCCATCGGCTGCCGGCCGACCTGGTGGTCACCAACCCGGCGCACCGTGCCACCGCGGAGAAAATCTGGAAACTGCCGGCGGGCACCATCAAGGAAAAGGTCGGGTTCCATGCCGTGCAGCAGAGCCGCATGCTTAAAGACGGTGTGCTCAATGTGTACTGGACCATGGCCAGCAACAACATGCAGGCCGGGCCCAACATCATGCAGGAAGTGTTGCCGGGGTGGCGCAACCCCGAGAACTTCGTGGTGGTGTCGGATGTGTACCCCACCGTTTCGGCGCAGGCAGCGGATCTGATATTGCCCACGGCCATGTGGGTGGAGAAGGAGGGCGCTTACGGCAACGCGGAGCGGCGTACGCAGTTCTGGCATCAGCTGGTTTCGGCACCGGGCGACGCCAAGTCAGACCTCTGGCAACTGGTCGAGTTTTCCAAGCGCTTTAAAACCGACGAAGTCTGGCCGGCGGAGTTGCTGGATAGCTCGCCGCAATTCAAGGGCAAGACCCTGTACGAGGTGCTGTTCAAGAACGGCCAGGTCGATCAGTTCCCCGTGGAGCAAATGGCGGCGGGCTATCAGAACGACGAAGCCAAGGACTTCGGTTTCTACCTGCAAAAAGGCCTGTTCGAGGAATATGCCCAGTTCGGCCGAGGGCATGGTCATGACCTTGCACCCTTTGATCGTTATCACTCCGAGCGAGGCTTGCGCTGGCCTGTCGTCGAAGGCAAGGAAACGCTGTGGCGCTTTCGCGAAGGCTACGACCCCTATGTCGAGAAGGGCAGTGGCGTGCAGTTCTACGGCTACCCCGACAAGAGAGCAATTATCTTCGCGCTGCCTTACGAGCCGCCTGCGGAAGCCCCGGACGCGGACTTCCCGTTCTGGTTGAGCACCGGACGGGTGCTTGAGCATTGGCACACCGGGACCATGACCCAGCGTGTCGAAGAACTCTACAAAGCGGTACCCGATGCGCTGGTCTACATGCACCCGGCCGATGCCAAGGCCTTGAATGCCCGGCGTGGCAGCGAAGTGAAGCTGATCAGTCGGCGCGGCGAGATGCGTGCCCGAATTGAAACCCGTGGGCGCAACAAACCGCCACAGGGCCTGGTGTTCGTGCCGTTCTTCGACGCCAACAGGCTGATCAACAAAGTTACGCTCGATGCGACGGACCCTATCTCCAAGCAGACCGATTACAAAAAATGCGCGATCAGGATTGAGTTGATCAAGACGGCATAAGGAGCGCTTTGATGAATGTTCGTTCGCTGTCCCTGCTTGCCGCGCTGCTGATCTGGCTGCCCGCGACATTTGCGGCCGACCCCGGTTACCCGCTGGATGCACCGGCGCCGGATGGCCGGCGAGTCGGTGGGACCCTGACCCAGGAGCTGCCGGCACCGCCCATTGCCGAAGACGAGAACAAGGACCTCAAGCGAGAGCGCAATTACCCCGAGCAACCGCCCACCATCCCCCACAGCATTCGCGGCTATGCCATCGACATGAACAGCAACAAGTGCCTGACCTGCCACAGTCGCGCCAACAGTGCGCGCACCCAGGCGCCGATGATCAGCATCACGCACTACATGGACCGTGACGGCCAGGCACTGGCGGCGGTGTCGCCGCGCCGGTACTTCTGCAACCAGTGTCACGTACCGCAGAAAGACGTGAAGCCACTGGTGAACAACAGTTTCAAGAATATCGACCAGGTGCTGCAAGACGAAATCAATCGCCAGCCGAAACCTTGAGGAGAGGCCATGAAATCGTTGCTTGCCTTGCTCAAGGATTATTGGGGTGTATTGCGTCGGCCCAGCGTGCATTACAGCCTGGGCTTCCTGACCCTTGGCGGGTTTATCGCCGGGGTGATTTTCTGGGGTGGGTTCAACACTGCGCTGGAAGCGACCAACACCGAGAAGTTCTGCACGTCCTGCCACGAAATGCGCGACAACGTGTTTGTCGAGTTGCAGGAAACCATTCACTACACCAATCGCTCGGGCGTGCGCGCCACGTGTCCGGACTGTCACGTCCCCCACGAGTGGACGCACAAGATCGCGCGCAAGATGCAGGCGTCCAAGGAAGTCTGGGGCAAGCTGTTCGGCACGATCAGCACCCGGGACAAGTTTCTCGGCATGCGCCGGGAACTGGCCGAACATGAGTGGGCGCGGCTCAAGGCCAACGACTCCCGAGAGTGTCGCAACTGCCATAACTTCGAGTTCATGGACTTCACTCGCCAGAGCAAACGTGCGGCCAACATGCATTCCACGTCATTGGCCAGCGGCCAGGCAACGTGTATCGATTGTCACAAGGGCATTGCCCACAAGTTGCCCGATATGAGTGGCGTAAAAGGCTGGTAGCCAGCGTTTATTGGTGTTGCCGCCAAACGGCAGAAGCGCGCCGGTTTTTCGTCTTCGATACCGTGTTCATTTTTCCTCTGACTAGCCTCAAACCCCGTGTTTCAAAGGGGTTTGAGTCGCTGCGCGAAAGTTGGTCTGCAAATTGCTACAACCTGCGCAACACAGGTTGGGGCGGCAACCGTCCGGCATGCAGAGGAAAGAGTGTGGACAAGTACCTTTATGTGGCAATGACCGGCGCCAGCCAGAATGCACTGGCGCAAAAGGCGCATGCCAACAACCTCGCGAACATCTCCACCAACGGCTTCCAGAAAGACCTGGAACAGGCGCGTTCGATGCCGGTGTTCGGTGACAGCTTTCCGGCGCGTGCGTTTGCCCTGTCTGAACGCCCGGCCACGGATTTCTCCCCCGGTGCGTTGGTGGAGACCGGCCGCGACCTCGACGTTGCCGTGCAAGGCAATGGCTGGATCGCCGTGCAGAATCCAGACGGTGGCGAAAGCTACGTGCGCACCGGCAGCCTGAACGTTGATGCCCTGGGCGTGCTGCGCGCCGGCAACGGCATGCCGGTCATGGGCAATGGCGGGCCGATTGCCGTGCCGCCCGAGCAGCAGATCGAAGTGGGCGAAGACGGCACCATCAGCATCCGTGCGATGGGCGAAGGCCCTCGCGTGATGGCGGAAGTCGACCGCATCAAGCTGGTCAACCCGGACTTCAAGAACATGACCAAAGGCCTGGACGGTTCAATCCACACCAGGGACGGACAGCCGGCGCAAGCCGATGCCAACGTCAAGCTGGTGTCCGGGTTCCTCGAGGCGAGCAACGTCAATGCCGTGGAAGAGATGACCTCGGTGCTGGCCCTGGCCAAGCAGTTCGAGCTGCATATCAAGATGATGAACACCGCCAAAGAAGATGACCAGGCCATGGCTCGGGTCTTGCAGATCAGCTAATTACCAGAACGTCGCGCCGTAAAACAGGCGCACGAGGAGAATCGAATGCTTCCGGCTCTATGGGTTGCCAAAACAGGTCTGTCTGCCCAGGACACCAACCTGACTACCATTTCCAACAACCTGGCCAACGTGTCGACCACGGGTTTCAAACGTGACCGCGCCGAGTTCCAGGACTTGCTCTACCAGATCAAGCGTCAGCCAGGCGCCCAGTCGACCCAGGACAGCGAACTGCCGTCGGGTCTGCAACTGGGTACCGGTGTGCGCATCGTCGGCACCCAGAAAAACTTCACCGCCGGCAGCCTGCAAACCACCGAGCAGCCGCTGGACATGGCCATCGACGGTCGTGGTTTCTTCCAGATCCTGCAACCGGACGGCACCACGTCCTATACCCGTGACGGTACCTTCCACCTGGACTCCAACGGCCAGATCGTCAACGCCAGTGGCTTTGCCCTGGAACCGGCGATTGTGATTCCGAACGATGCCCAGACTTTCACGGTCGGTCGCGACGGCACCGTGTCCGTCACCGTACCTGGCAACGCTGCGTCCCAAGTGATCGGCAACCTGCAAACCGCCGACTTCATCAACCCGGCCGGCCTGCAAGCGGTGGGTAACAACCTGTTCCTGGAAACCGCCGCCAGTGGCGCACCACAAGTCGGCACGCCGGGCCTGGCCGGTTTCGGCACCACGCTGCAGAACACCCTGGAAACGTCCAACGTCAGCACCGTTGAAGAGATGGTCAACATGATCACCACTCAACGTGCCTACGAGATGAACTCCAAGGTGATCTCCACCGCCGACCAGATGCTCTCGTTCGTAACGCAGAATCTGTAATCAAGTCTATGAGGCGGCCATGAGGTCGCCTGCAGCACCGTGAGGTAGGGTCATGAATCGCTATGCATTTGTTCTGGCACTGAGTGGGATCACCGCGCTCGCAGGCTGCGTGCCTGTGCCGCCCAAGCCCAATGACCCTTATTACGCTCCGGTGTTGCCGCGCACGCCGTTGCCGTCTGCGGCGAACAATGGTTCGATCTATCAGGCCGGTTTTGAACAGAACCTGTACAGCGACCGCAAGGCGTACCGGGTGGGCGACATCATCACCATTACGCTCAACGAAAAAACCCAGGCCAGCAAAAACGCGAACTCGCAGATCGGCAAGAACAGCAAGACCGACATCGGCCTGACCTCGTTCTTTGGCGGTGGCCTGAGCACCAACGATCCGATCGGCAGTGGCGACCTGAGCCTCGATGTGGGCTACAGCGGCGACCGCGCGACCAAGGGCGACAGCAAGGCCGCGCAGGGCAACACCCTGACCGGTTCGATCACCGTGACCGTCGCCGATGTGCTGCCCAACGGCATCATCGCGGTACGCGGCGAGAAGTGGATGACCCTCAACACCGGTGACGAACTGGTGCGGATTGCCGGTCTCGTTCGTGCTGACGATATCGCCACCGACAACACTGTGTCGTCGACCCGTGTCGCCGATGCGCGCATCACCTACTCGGGCACCGGTTCGTTTGCCGATGCGAGTCAGCCAGGCTGGTTCGACCGTTTCTTCCTCAGCCCGCTGTTTCCTTTCTAGGTGGCTTTCCAGTTGAGCACGTTGAACTTTAAACACCTTCTGGTGGCCGCCCTGATGCTGTCCGCAGCTTTCAACGCTCAAGCCGAGCGCCTGAAGGACATCGCCAGCATTTCCGGCGTGCGTTCCAACCAATTGATCGGTTACGGCCTGGTGGTCGGGCTTAACGGCACCGGTGACCAGACGACGCAAACCCCGTTCACCCTGCAGACCTTCAACAACATGCTCTCGCAGTTCGGCATCAAGGTGCCACCGGGTTCGGGCAACGTGCAGTTGAAGAACGTCGCGGCGGTGTCGATCAGCGCTGATCTGCCGGCGTTCGCCAAGCCGGGGCAGCAGGTCGACATCACCGTGTCGTCCATCGGTAACTCCAAGAGCCTGCGCGGTGGCACCTTGCTGCTGACGCCACTCAAGGGTATCGACGGCAATGTCTACGCAGTGGCCCAGGGCAACCTGGTGGTTGGCGGTTTCGATGCCGAAGGTCGCGACGGCTCGAAGATCACCGTCAACGTTCCGTCGGCCGGTCGCATCCCTGGCGGTGCGTCGGTTGAACGTGCGGTACCGAGCGGTTTCAACCAGGGCAACAGCCTGACCTTGAACCTCAACCGTTCCGACTTCACCACGGCCAAGCGCATCGTCGACAAGATCAATGACATGCTCGGCCCTGGCGTGGCCCAGGCCATCGACGGTGGTTCGGTGCGTGTTACGGCGCCGCTCGATCCAAGCCAGCGCGTTGACTACCTGTCGATCCTGGAAAACCTGGAAATCGATCCGGGCCAGGCGGTGGCGAAAGTCATCATCAACTCCCGCACCGGCACCATCGTGATCGGCCAGAACGTCAAGGTGTCCCCGGCCGCCGTGACCCACGGCAGCCTGACCGTGACCATCACCGAAGACCCGATCGTCAGCCAGCCCGGCCCTCTGTCCAATGGCACCACGGCCGTGGTTCCGCGTTCGAAGGTCAACGCCCAGCAGGAAGCCAAGCCGATGTTCAAGTTCGGCCCGGGCACCACCCTCGACGAAATCGTGCGTGCGGTGAACCAGGTCGGCGCGGCGCCGGGTGACTTGATGGCGATCCTTGAAGCCCTGAAACAGGCTGGCGCGCTGCAAGCCGACCTGATCGTGATCTGAGGACGGCGCGCATGGACATGCACAAGAGCGGTCTGGTCAGCAGCAGTGATTCGGGCGCTTACTCGGACCTTAATCGACTGAACCAGCTCAAGGTCGGCGACAAGAACAGCGACGGCAACCTGCGCAAGGTGGCGCAGGAGTTTGAGTCGCTGTTCCTCGGGGAAATGCTCAAATCCATGCGCTCGGCGACCGAAGCGCTGGGCCAGGACAATCCGCTCAACACGCCAGCCGCCAAGCAATACCAGGAAATGTACGACCAGCAACTGGCCGTTTCCATGTCCCGCGAGGGCGGCGGTATTGGTCTGGCGGACGTGCTGATGCGCCAGATGTCGAAGAACAAACCGCTGGCCCCGGGCGAGGCTGCCGCCGCGTCGGCTGCCAAGCAAGAGGCCGCGAAAGCGGCAGCGGTAACGCCGGTGGCTGCCGGCACGGTCGCGCTCAACGGGCCGTTGTCGCGGGTCAACGGCCAGCGTCCGTTGTGGGCGTCGCGCTCGCTGCATACGCCGCAGGAAGCGGGCGAGGGCGCCCATCGCAATGACATGGCACTGATCAATCAGCGACGCCTGGCGCTGCCGCCGAAATTGGCCGATCGCTTGCTCGCCGGGCTGGTGCCTTCTGCGACAACTGCCGCAGCACCGGTCAACGCAACCCGGCTGCCACAACGCACCACCCCTACTGGCGGAACCGGTCCGTTGTACAACGGCGACTGGCTGGCCAATGCGCAGCAAGCCTCCGGCGGCGGCATGCAGATCTACGGTCGCGCCATGGCGCAGATTCCTTTGGCGCCGGCGAAGAAAGCCTTCAGCTCCGCCGACCAGTTCGTCAACACCATGTTGCCGATGGCCAAGGAAGCCGCCGCCCGCATTGGTGTCGATCCTCGTTATCTGGTCGCCCAGGCCGCTCTCGAAACTGGCTGGGGCAAGTCGGTCATGCGTGCTCAGGACGGCAGCAGCAGCCACAACCTTTTCGGCATCAAGGCCGGCAACAGTTGGCAGGGCAATTCGGCGCGGGCGATCACCAGCGAATTCAGAAATGGCGAGATGGTCAAGGAGACGGCGCAGTTCCGTTCCTATGACTCTTACAAGGACAGTTTCCACGACCTTGTGACGCTCTTGCAGACCAATAATCGCTATCAAGATGTCGTGAAGTCGGCCGATAACCCGGAACAGTTTGTACGCGAGTTGCAAAAAGCCGGTTACGCAACCGACCCGGACTACGCAAGCAAGATTTCGCAGATAGCCAGGCAGATGACGAGTTACCAAAACTACGCTGCGGCGAGCGTTTCAACGAATTTATAAGGTTTGAACCATGAGTTTGCTCAACATCGGAATGTCCGGGCTTAACGCCAGTCAGGTGTCGTTGGCGACTGTCGGCAACAACATTGCCAACGCCAACACGGCTGGCTATTCACGTCAGCAAACAGTTCAGAGCAGCAATACGTCGAACCTGAATGGCGGCGTGTTTATCGGCAGCGGCACGACCCTGGCCGATGTGCGTCGGGTGTATAACGCCTACCTCGACAATCAGTTGCAAACCAGTACCTCGCTCAACAGCGATGCCAACGCCTATCTCGAGCAGGTCAGTCCGCTCGACAAGCTGTTCTCCGACAAGACCACGGGGATCAGCGCGGTATTGAGCAGCTTCTTCGCTGCGGTTCAAACCTCCGCAGGCACGCCGAACGACACCGCTTCGCGGCAGTTGCTGCTGACCAACGCGCAAACCTTGAGCAACCGTTTCAACGCCCTCGCGTCGCAGATGCAACAACAGAGCGAAGGGATCAACAGTCAGTTGACGACACTGACCGATAAGGTCAATCAGCTGACGACGTCGATTGCATCGTTGAACCAGCAGATTTCCCAGGCCAGCAGCTCGACCGGCAGCGGCCCGAGCAACCTGCTGGACGCTCGAAACGAAGCCGTTCGTACACTCAACGAACTGGTCGGGGTGACGGTCCAGGAGCAAAACGGCAGCTACAACGTATCCCTGGGCAACGGCCAGTCGTTGGTGCTGGGCAACACGGCGAATACGCTTTCCACTGCCCGCACAGGGATCGACAAGAGCCAGGTGTCGATCGTAGTCAACTCGCCGTCGTCCTCCAGTGACGTCACCTCGGTCATCAGCGGCGGCAAGATCGGTGGCCTGCTGCGTTATCGCGAAGACGTGCTTGCGCCGGCAATGAATGATCTGGGGCGCACCGCCCTGGTGGTGGCCGACAAGATCAACAGCCAGTTGGGCCAGGGCCTCGACGCCAACGGCGAATTCGGTGCTTCGTTGTTCTCCAGCATCAACAGCGCCGCGGCGATCAGCCAGCGCAGCCTGGCGTCGTCGAACAACAGCGCCGGCTCGGGCAATCTGGACGTCACCATCAGCAACTCCAGCGCACTGACCACCTTCGATTACGCAGTGACCTTTACCGCTGCGGACAAGTACACCGTCAAGCGTTCCGACGGCAAGGACATGGGCTCTTTCGACCTGACCCCGGCGGCAGAGATCGATGGCTTCAAGCTGGACCTCAATGGCGGTGCTCTGCAGGCCGGTGACACCTTCAAAGTGAGCCCGACCCGTGGCGCGGCGAGCGCCATCACCACCCAGCTGACCGACTCGAACAAGCTCGCGTTTGCCGGACCGCTGGTTGCCAACAGCAGTACGAGCAACGGCGGCACCGGTGCATTGACCCCGCCGGCGCTGTCCATGCCGTTGGACATCTACAGCGGCACCGACCTGGCAGACCTGCAAGCGGGCATCAAGAACTCCATGCCGGTGACACTCGCCTTCAAGGAAGCGGTGGGTGGCAGTCAAGGCTACGAAGTGTTCGACGCCACAGGGAAGAGCATCGGCCAGGGCACCATCGTGCCAGGCCAAAGCAATGATCTGACGATCAACGTTCCGATGCTCGACGCGTCCGGCGCACCGATTGCCGGCCAATCGTTTTCGTTCAACACGACCGTCAGCGGCTCGCCTTCGAAGAACGACAAGTACGAAGTCGCGTTCAACGTCGACGGCAAGAAAGACAACCGCAACGCCAACGAACTGTTGGGTTTGCAGACCAAGGCCACCGTGGGCGTGACAGGCGGCAACGCCGGCATGAGCATGACCACCGCCTACAGTCGCCTGGTCGAGCAGGTCGGTGCCAAGGCCAGCCAGGCCTTGGGCGACAGCTCCGCCACCGGGGCGATCCTGTCCCGCGCCAAATCGGAGGTCGCCTCGGTGTCCCAGGTCAACCTGGACGATGAGGCCGCCGACCTGGTCAAGTTTCAGCAGTACTACACCGCGTCGTCGCAGATCATCAAGGCCGCGCAAGAAACGTTCAGCACGCTGATCAACAGTCTTTAAGGGAGTCTTCGACGATGCGCATTTCCACCGCCCAGTATTTTGAGACAAGTGCGGCCAAGTACCAGAACAACTTTTCCTCGATTGTGAAGACTCAGGAGCAGATCACTTCCGGCGTGCGGATTCAGAGCGCGGGCGATGATCCGGTTGGCGCGGCGCAGTTGCTGATGTTGCAGCAGCAGAAGGACATGTTGGGGCAGTACAGTGCGAACATGGGCAGTATCAAGTATTCGTTGGCCAATGAAGAGAGCGTACTGGATAACATCAATACCGCCTTGCAGCGTGCTCGCGAACTGGCGTTGAGTGCCGGTGACGGCGGCAAGAGCGATGCAGATCGCAAGTCCATTGCCGCCGAGCTTGGCGAGATCGAAGCCAACGTACTGAGCCTGCTCAACAGCAAAGACCCTTCGGGCAATTACATGTTCGCGGGTTCGAAGTCGTCTACAGCTCCTTATGTGCGTAACAACGACGGCACCTATACCTATCAGGGTGATGACACTCAGCTGAGTCTGCAGGTGTCCAATACCTTGTCGATCACCGTCAATGACACGGGTAAAAGTATCCTGGAGTCGGCGACCAACTCGGGACGTACCCAGGCCATTCTGGATCCGTCCAAGCCCAATGATGGCACCGTTTCGGTGTCTGCCGGCTTGATGAACTCCAATGCGGCGTACACCAAGAACTTCACTGCCGGTGAGCCCTACGAACTGAAGTTTGTCGACAGCACGCATTACACCGTCGCCGACAAGGATGGCAATGACATCACTTCAGAACTGCCTGGTAATGGTGTATTCGACGCGAACAAAGAAGGCGGCTCGAGCATCAGCCTGCGCGGCGTGCAATTCGATATCACCCTGCGCCTCAAGGCGCCCGTCGACCCGGTCACCAACTTGCCCATGACCCCTGACGAAGAGGTCAAGGATCACGTGTTCGCGTTGGGCAGCAAGCCCGACAGCTTCAACGCTTCCCGGACCCCGAGCAATGATTCCACGGCAGTGGTCACAGGCTCCGGCATTGCGGACCCGGCAGCCTACGTGAACGGGTTCCCGAATACCGGCGTGGTGGTCAAGTTTACCGACGCCACCAATTACAAGGTCTATGCCCAGCCTATGGGGGCGAACAGCCAGTCGATCGGTGGCGGTGCGCTCACCGCTGGCTCGATCACGGTTGCCGGGGTAAAGCTCGACTTTACCGGCGCTCCGCAAGCGGACGATCAGTTCGTAGTGGGGGCGAGTGGCCATAAGACCCAAAGTGCCCTCGACACGTTGAGCCAGCTGCGCCAGGTTCTGGAAACGCCTTCTGATGAAAGTGTCATGCAGCAGATCAAGCTCAAGGACGCTTTGAACTCGGCCATCGGCAACCTGGCCAATTCCAGTGAGCAGGTTCTGAGCGTGCAGGGTGCAATCGGTGCGCGGTTGAATTCCGTGGATTTCGCCACTACCGAAAATACCAGCCTTGATCTGACAAATGCGAGCATGCAGGCAGCGATCGGTAATACCGATGTGGCGACTGCATCGATCGACCTGGCCTTTCAGCAGTCCTTGCTGCAGGCCTCGCAACTGGCGTTTGTGAAAATCGCCCAACTGAGCCTGTTCAACAAGCTTTGATCCCTTCCAGATTGCCGGCATCCAGGATGCCGGCAATGTCGCCTCTCTCCTTCGCTATCGCGTTTCGCTCACTTCTCGGTTTTTTGTCTGCCAAAGTGTGGTGGATCGCTTGTTTGTGGCTGGACGTTTAGTGCCAGCCACGCATAATGCGTGACCTGAGAGTCATAAAGCGCATCTTCACTGTATTGTGTAAAAAAGGATGGGCAGGGGGATGACCCTTGCCGGGCGTGTTTTCAGGGTTTCTGGAGCGTCTGTGCCGTATTTTTTTCGCTCGGTGAAATCCAGTATTGTCGTACCTCTCGGTCTTGCGAGCGGTGATCTCCAGCTATTTAGTATTGGGAAGCCACAATGATTGGCATAAAAAGCATTGCCAGCTACGTGCCTGCGAGCGGGCTGGATAACTATGCTCAGGGCGCGAAGTTCGAGAAGGATGAAGAGTTCATCCTCGGGAAAATCGGTTCGGCGTTCCTGCCGCGCAAGGATGCTACTCAGGAAACCTCGGACCTGTGTGTAGAAGCGGCCAATGCGCTGTTCGCCAACAACCCTCAGCTCGACCGTCAATCCATCGACGTGCTGATCGTCGTTACCCAGAATGGTGACGAAGAGGGCCTGCCGCACACCTCCGCCATCGTTCAGGACAAGCTCGGCCTGTCCACCCGGGTCGCCGCCTTTGATATTTCCCTGGGCTGCTCCGGTTACGTTTACGGCATCTACGCCATCAAGGGCTTCATGGAAGCCGCTGGCCTGAAGAACGGCCTGCTGATCACCGCAGACCCGTATTCGAAGATCGTCGACCCGGAAGACCGCAACACCACCATGCTGTTCGGCGACGCCGCCACAGCGACCTGGATGGGTGAAGAGGCGGTCTGGCAGCTGGGCAAGGCCAAATTCGGTACCGACGGTTCGGGTGCACCGCACCTGAAGGTGACCGATGGCGTGTTCTACATGAACGGGCGTCAGGTGTTCAACTTCGCCCTGCTCAAAGTGCCGGCGCACTTGCACGAATTGCTCAATGAGTCCGGTCTGACGTCCCAGGATGTCGACGCCTTCTGCATTCACCAAGGCAGTGCGGCCATCGTCGATGCCGTGGCGCGGCGATTCGAAGGTGAGCCGGAGAAGTTCATCAAGGACATGGTTGAGACCGGGAATACCGTGTCGTCGAGCATTCCGTTGCTGCTGGAAAAACACATGTTCGACTCCACCTGGCGGCGTGTGGCGATCAGTGGTTTCGGTGTGGGCCTGTCTTGGGGATCGGCGCTGATTCATCGCTCCTGACGCGTTAGTTATCCAACGCCAAAGAAAACGCCCATGACCAACGGTCATGGGCGTTTTTTCGTTCTGGGGTATTAGCGCAGGGCCTTGAAACCCAAGGAGTGGCACGTTGCTAGTAAAAAAATTCAAAAAAGCCCTCAAGCAACCTGCTTTCACGACGATAACCATTACGAAGGTTCTCTAGGCCATACCCGGCGGTTGCCAGGGCCGGAAGCCGCAGTACCCAACCAACGAGGAATTCGTCATGGCTTTATCAGTAAACACCAACATTACGTCGTTGACCGTTCAGCGTAACCTGAACAAAGCCGGCGATGCTCTGGGCACTTCGATGACCCGCTTGTCTTCCGGCCTGAAAATCAACAGCGCCAAAGACGACGCTGCCGGCATGCAGATCGCCAACCGTCTGACCTCCCAGGTCAAAGGCATGACCGTTGCGATCAACAACGCCAACAACGGTACTTCCATCGCCCAGACCGCTGAAGGCGCGATGCAAGAGTCGACCAACATTCTGCAGCGTCTGCGTGAGCTGGCCCTGAACTCCGCGAACGGTGACAAAAGCGCCGCTGACCGTGATTCCCTGCAACAGGAATTCACTGCCAAGGTTGGTGAACTGACCCGTATCGCTGCTACCACCACTTTCGGTGGTCGTAACCTGCTGGACGGTACTTTCCAGAACGTTGGCTTCCAGATCGGTTCCGACGCCAACCAGACCATCTCGTTCGGCATGAGCGACATCAGCGCTACCGGCCTGAAAGGTACTTTCAGCGAGGCTACTGTAGCTGGCGCGACTACTACTCTGTCGGCTGGTGTGACTGGTAACGCGATCACTCTGCCAGGCGGTACTCCAGCTACCACCACTACCTCTCCGCGTGTCCTGACCGGTACCGCTTTCGCTGCGCCAACTGCTAACGAAACCTTTGATATCAACGGCGCTACTGTCAACACCACTACTGCCGATGACATCGATACAACTCTTCTCGCTATCCAAAACGCTCTGACTACCGCAGGTAATACTGACATCACCGCTGCCAAAAACGGTGGCGGCACGGCTCTCGTCCTGACATCGGCATCTGGCGCTGCGATCAACATCGGCGGCACCACGACTTCCGGTCTGAGCGGCGGTGCTGTAACTGGTGGTGTCCCTACCACCACCCCAGCTGTCCCGGGCGCACTGACTGCCGCAGCTGAAATCAACATCAATGGTAAGAACGTTACTTTCGCTATCGGCGACGAACTCACCGATATCGCGGATAAAATCGACGCTGCCAACCTAACTGATAAGTTCGGTGTAACCGCTGAGGTAACCGACGGTCGTCTGCAACTGACTTCCACAGACGGCAAAGCAATCAAGCTGGGTAACGGCACTGGCGCAGCTGCCAACGGCGGCGCAGGTGCACTGGCCAAGCTGGGCCTGTCCGCTGGCACCACTGAAGCCAAGCTGACCGCTGCTACCTCGGTAAGCCTGAACGGTACCGAAGTGAAATTCACTGCTGGTTCGACCATGGCTGACATCGTTTCGTCGATCAACAGCGCAAGCACTGGCGTTACCGCCAGCGTCAACAAGACCGACAACTCCCTGCAGTTGTTCTCCACCAAAGACATCACCATCGCTGATGGTAGCTCGGGTAACGGCCTGAGCACTTTGGGTCTGACCACTGCTGCCGCCGCGACCACCAAAGCCATCAAAATGGAAACCACCGTTGCCGACCTGAGCGTTCTGACTTCGGCTAGCGCCCAGCAGACCATCCAGGCCCTGGACGGCGCGATCCAGCAGATCGACACTCAGCGTTCGCAACTGGGTGCGGTGCAAAACCGTTTCACCAGCACCGTTGCCAACCTGCAAAGCATCTCGGAAAACTCCACCGCAGCTCGTAGCCGCGTACAGGACGCCGACTTCGCTTCCGAAGCCGCTGAACTGACCAAGCAACAAACCCTGCAACAGGCGTCCACCGCGATCCTGTCCCAGGCTAACCAACTGCCATCCGCTGTTCTGAAGCTGCTTCAGTAATCTCGGTATCGGTTGATTAACGGAAGGGCGCGTTTACGTGCCCTTTCGTTTTTTTCAGTTTTGAGGTGATGTCATGGATATGAGCATTAAGCTGAACGCGCATTACCCTGCCGGTGCAACCCAGGCTGGCAGCGCCTCTGTCATTCAGGCGCAGCCTGTGGTCGAGAAAGACTCCGCGCCTGCGGACGAGACCCGGCGAGTTGCCCTGGAGAAGGCTGTAACCGATATTCGCGAGTTCGTTCAATCGACTCAGCGCAACCTGGATTTTTCCATCGATGACTCGACCGGTCGTGTCGTGGTCAAGGTGATAGCAACCGAAAGTGGCGAAGTGATTCGGCAGATTCCGTCAGAGACGGCGCTGAAACTTGCACAAAACCTGAGTGATGCCAGCAGCCTGCTGTTTGATACCAAGGCCTGATCTGGCATGAAATGTGTTTCTGACTGCCGTTAAGGCGCTATTCGCCAATAAAACGGCAGCCACAGGACAAGGAGAAAGCAGATGGCGAGTTCAACGATTACCGGCGTGGGTTCGGGCTTCGATACCCAGGGCATTGTCAAAGCCCTGGTCGCGGCCGAAAAAGCCCCCAAGCAAACCCAGATTACCAACCAGCAAAAAGACACCACGATTCAGTTGTCGGCAGTCGGCTCGGTGAAGGGCGCGCTGGAGGCATACCGCACCGCAATCAGCAAATTGAACAACGTGTCTGCCTTCAACGGCTTGGCGGGTACTTCGTCCGAAGACAAGAACGTCAAGGTCACCCTGGGCGATGGCGCGTCCAGCGGCAAGTACACCGTCGTCGTGCAGGATCTGGCTACGTCCTCGAAAGTCACCAGCAAGTTGTTTGCGGGTGGTGCAACGGGCAAGGCCAACACCACTGATGAAGCGCAGACGCTGACCATTACCCAGTCCGGCAAAAGCTACGATGTGTCGATTCCGGGTGGCGCGACCCTGAGCCAGGTGCGCGAATCGATCAATACCCAGCTTTCGGCCCAGGGTATCAGCGCCAACATTCTGAGTGATGCCAATGGTGCGCGCCTGGTTGTTGGTTCCACCACCACGGGCGCAGGCACCGACATTACCCTCAGTGGCAACTCCGAACTGGCCCAAGGCTACGACACTGGCGTGGCGGCGAAGAACGCCAAGTACACCATCGACGGCATCGCGCTGGAGTCCACGACCAACAAAGTGACTTCCGCCATCAGTGGTGTGACCCTGGATCTGCTTGCCAGTGACAAAGACAAGCCGATCACAGTCAATGTGGAAAGTAACTCTGCCACCCTGAAGACTTCGGTGCAGTCGTTCGTCACGGCCTACAACGCCTTGATGACCAGCATCAATACCCAGACCAAAGTCACCGCCACGGGCGATGCCTCGACCACCACGTCAGGCGCCCTCACGGGGGACGCATCGATGCGTCAGCTGGTGGCGAGCCTGCGCAGCGAGCTGGTCAACAGTTCGGGTTCGACCAGCATGACCGGACTGGCACAGATCGGCGTGACCACCGACCAGAAAACCGGGCTCTTGAGCCTGGATGACAAGGCGTGGGAAAAAGCGGTGGTCAAGAGCTCTGGTGATATCGCGAAGCTTTTCACCGGCGACGACGGTTTGATCACCCGCATGAACAAGGCGACTGACGCTTATGTAGGGACCGCCGGGCTTCTGGCCTCGCGTGTCACCGATCTGAACACCAAGTTGACCGACCTGACCACCCAGCAGTCGGACCTTGATCGTCGCATGGAAAGTATGCAGACGTCCCTGACGGCCAAGTACACGGCGATGGATACCCTGATCGCCAAGCTCAACGCCAGTAGTTCGAGCATCATGACAACGCTCAACTCGTTGAATAATCCGAAGTCGGATTGATCCATGAGGGAAAACCTCGGGAATTGATGCCGGATGGCCTCGGCTTTTTGGCCGAATTAAAGTTTTATGCCACGCAGTCGACAAAATGAACAGAGAGTTTTTTCGCCTGTAGCCTGTTACGAGGTAGCAACATGAATCCTATGAGAGCCCTTCGTCAGTATCAGAAGGTCAATTCCCACGCTCAGATATCCGAGGCCAGTCCTCATCGTCTGATTCAGATGCTGCTTGAAGGTGGTCTGGATCGACTGGCTCAGGCCAAGGGTGCACTGGCTCGCGGGGATATCGCCCAGAAGTGCCTGTTGATCACCAAGGCAATCGACATCATCACCGGTCTGCGCCAGGGTCTGGATGCGGAGAAGGCCGAAGATCCAGCCTCGATCGAACAGCTCGACAGTCTCTACGAATATATGAATGCGAGATTGGTGCAAGCCAACGCCGGCAATGACCCGCAAATCATCGACGAGGTCGTGAGCCTGCTCGTTACCGTGAAAAGCGGCTGGGATGCAATCGGCACCCCACAGGCCTGATGGCCGAGGATGACGTCATGAGTCAAGCACTCCAACGGATCGAACAAACCCGTGAAGCCTTGGTCGATGCCCTGGCCGAGCGCAACTGGGACGCCATCGGCGAACTGGATGCAGCTTGCCGGGAATGCGTCGAAGAAGTACTCAGCGAAGCACCCGTCGATGAAGACGCTGTTCGCAGCAATCTGGAAGGATTATTGGCGGTGTACAAAGATTTATTGACGGCGACAATGGGCGAGCGTCAGGCGATAGTCGAAGAGATGTCGCAGATGAACCAAGCGAAGAGCGCGGCAAAGGTTTACCATCTGTTTGGTTAATTAATCCCGCGGTTAATCCAGATATGTGCGCCATAAATTTGACTGTGCACGGTTTTTTGACTTAACTAGTGTGGCTGGTTCCAGGTTTCAGTCGTCTTCAGGCATATCAGGCCTGCAAGCGTTTAGCTTGCCCCAGCATTTTGGGCATTGAGTTGACTAGGGAAGTTGCTATTGCATGTGGCGTGAAACCAAAATTCTGCTGATTGATGACGATAGCGTCCGCCGCCGCGACCTGGCGGTGATCTTGAATTTTCTCGGTGAAGAAAATTTGCCTTGCGGCAGCCATGACTGGCAGCAGGCCGTCGGCTCTTTGTCGTCAAGTCGTGAAGTCATCTGTGTCCTGATCGGCACGGTCAATGCGCCTGGCGCAGTTGTGGGCTTGTTAAAGACACTCGCAACCTGGGATGAGTTCCTTCCGGTTTTGCTGATGGGCGATAATTCTTCCATTGACCTGCCTGAAGACCAGCGTCGTCGCGTGCTGTCGACCCTCGAAATGCCGCCCAGCTACAGCAAGCTGCTCGATTCGCTGCACCGTGCCCAGGTCTATCGCGAAATGTATGACCAGGCCCGTGAGCGCGGTCGTCATCGCGAACCCAATCTGTTTCGTAGCCTTGTCGGCACCAGCCGGGCGATTCAGCATGTCCGTCAGATGATGCAGCAAGTGGCCGACACCGATGCCAGCGTGTTGATCCTCGGCGAGTCCGGGACCGGCAAGGAAGTGGTTGCGCGTAACCTGCATTACCATTCCAAGCGCCGCGAAGCGCCGTTCGTGCCGGTCAACTGCGGGGCGATCCCGGCCGAGTTGCTGGAAAGCGAATTGTTCGGTCACGAGAAGGGCGCGTTCACTGGTGCTATCACCAGTCGTGCCGGGCGTTTCGAGCTGGCCAATGGCGGCACGCTGTTCCTCGATGAAATCGGCGACATGCCGCTGCCAATGCAGGTCAAGCTGCTGCGCGTATTGCAGGAACGCACCTTCGAGCGCGTGGGCAGCAACAAGACCCAGAGCGTCGACGTGCGCATCATCGCCGCCACCCACAAGAATCTCGAAAGCATGATCGAGATCGGCACCTTCCGCGAAGACCTGTACTACCGCCTGAACGTGTTCCCGATCGAGATGGCGCCGCTGCGCGAGCGCGTCGAAGACATACCGCTGCTGATGAACGAGTTGATCTCGCGCATGGAGCACGAGAAGCGTGGTTCGATCCGTTTCAACTCAGCCGCCATCATGTCCCTGTGCCGCCATGGCTGGCCGGGCAACGTCCGCGAGCTGGCCAACCTGGTGGAGCGCATGGCGATCATGCACCCCTATGGCGTCATCGGTGTGGTCGAATTGCCGAAGAAATTCCGCTACGTCGACGACGAAGACGAGCAGATGGTCGACAGCCTGCGCAGCGATCTCGAAGAGCGCGTGGCCATCAATGGGCATGCCCAGGACTTCAACGCCGGCGCCATGCTGCCGCCGGAAGGTCTGGACCTCAAAGACTATCTGGGCGGGCTCGAGCAAGGGCTGATTCAGCAGGCGCTGGATGATGCCAATGGCATCGTGGCGCGTGCCGCTGAGCGCCTGCGCATCCGTCGAACCACCCTGGTGGAGAAGATGCGCAAGTACGGCATGAGCCGTCGTGACGGTGATGAACAGGCGGATGATTGACGCCCGTTTTTCAACTTGTTCATTTGTAAGCGATTTTTTTTAGGCACGGGTATTGCTACGTCCCTCGCAACGTTCCGTTTCACTGACGGTCAACCAAGCGAGAGAGCACAATGCCCCAAGCCGCCCAGATGTCTCCTGTTCCTGATGCTTCGGAGTCATCGTCGTCCGTCGAGCAGGCGAGCCGGATGGGGCTTGAGCAGGCGTTCGCACTGTTCAATCAGATGTCCAGTCAATTAACCGATTCCTACAGCATGCTGGAAGCCCGGGTCACCGAGCTCAAGGGCGAGTTGGCGGTGGTCAGCGCGCAACGCATGCAGGAGTTGGCCGAAAAGGAACGCCTGGCCAACCGTCTGCAAAACCTGCTTGATCTGTTGCCTGGCGGCGTCATTGTCATCGATGCCCAAGGCATCGTGCGCGAGGCCAATCCGGCGGCTTGCGAGCTGCTCGGCCTGCCGCTCGAAGGCGAGTTGTGGCGTCATGTCATCGCCCGCTGCTTTGCGCCGCGCGAAGACGACGGGCATGAAGTCTCCCTCAAGGATGGTCGGCGCCTGTCGATAGCCACGCGCTCGCTGGATGCCGAGCCCGGTCAGTTGGTGCTGCTCAATGACCTGACCGAAACCCGCCACCTGCAGGATCAACTGGCGCGCCACGAGCGTTTGTCGTCCCTGGGGCGCATGGTCGCTTCACTGGCCCATCAGATTCGCACGCCGTTGTCGGCGGCGTTGCTGTATGCGAGCCATTTGACCGAACAGGAGTTGCCGGTCGCGACCCAGCAGCGCTTTGCCGGGCGTCTCAAGGAGCGCTTGCACGAGCTGGAGCATCAGGTGCGCGACATGCTGGTGTTCGCTCGTGGCGAGCTGCCGTTGACTGATCGCGTGACCCCTGGCCAGTTGATGCAGTCGCTGCAGGCTGCCGCGCTGACTCAGGTGCAGGATCTGCCGATCCGTTGGCAGTGCGACAGTCATTGCGGGGAGTTGCTGTGCAATCGCGACACCCTGGTCGGCGCGATCCTGAACTTGATCGAAAACGCCATTCAGGCCAGCGCCGGCGATTTGCGTCTGAAGGTTCATCTCTACACCCGTGGCAGCAGTCTGTGCCTGAGTGTCAGCGACAGCGGCAGCGGTATCGACGACGCCGTGCTGGCGCGTCTGGGTGAGCCGTTCTTCACCACCAAGACCAACGGAACGGGCCTTGGGCTGACCGTGGTCAAGGCCGTGGCGCGTGCGCATCAGGGAGAATTGCGCCTGCGTTCGCGACTCGGTCGCGGTACTTGCGCGCAAGTGATTCTGCCGTTGTTCAGCGGCACCCAGGGAGTGGAGTGACGGGCATGGGCATCAAGGTTTTACTGGTTGAGGACGACCGCGCTTTGCGCGAAGCACTGGCGGATACGCTGTTGCTGGCGGGGCATGATTACCAGGCTGTGGGCTCGGCGGAAGAGGCGTTGGTGGCGGTGGGCAGCGAGGCTTTCAGTCTGGTGCTCAGCGACGTCAACATGCCGGGCATGGACGGGCATCAATTGCTCGGCTTGCTACGGGCACGCCAGCCGCAATTGCCGGTGTTGCTGATGACCGCCCATGGTGCGGTGGAGCGCGCAGTCGACGCGATGCGCCAGGGCGCGGCGGACTATCTGGTCAAGCCGTTCGAGCCCAAGGCGCTGCTCGACCTGGTGGCGCGTCACGCCCTGGGCAATCTGGGTGTGTCTGACCATGACGGCCCGATTGCGTTCGAGCCGGCCAGCACCCAGTTGCTGGAACTGGCGGCGCGTGTGGCGCGCAGCGATTCCACGGTGTTGATTTCCGGTGAGTCGGGGACCGGCAAGGAAGTGCTGGCGCGGTACATCCATCAGCATTCCCATCGCGCCAATCAGCCGTTTGTGGCGATCAACTGCGCAGCGATACCGGACAACATGCTCGAAGCCACCTTGTTCGGCCACGAAAAGGGTTCTTTCACCGGCGCCATCGCCGCGCAGGCGGGCAAGTTCGAACAGGCTGACGGCGGGACGCTGCTGCTCGATGAAATTTCCGAAATGCCCCTGGGGCTTCAAGCCAAGTTGCTGCGGGTGCTTCAGGAGCGCGAAGTTGAGCGGGTGGGTGGGCGCAAGCCGATCAGTCTGGATATCCGCGTGGTTGCCACGACCAATCGGGATCTGGCGGCAGAGGTTGCGTCGGGGCGCTTCCGTGAAGATCTTTTCTATCGTCTGTCGGTGTTCCCTTTGGCCTGGCGGCCTCTGCGCGAGCGCACCGCCGATATCCTGCCGCTGGCCGAGCGTCTGCTGGCCAAGCACGTCAATAAAATGAAGCACGCGCCAGCGCGGCTGTCGCCCGAGGCTCAGGCGTGTCTGGTCGGTTATCCGTGGCCGGGGAACGTGCGGGAGTTGGACAACGCGATCCAGCGCGCCTTGATTCTTCAGCAGGGCGGGTTGATTCAGCCGCAGGATTTTTGTCTGGTCGGGGTGGTGGCCTGCGCGCCGTTGCCCGTTGCGTCGGCGGAGCCTGTTCGTGCCTCGCAAAGCGAGCCTGAATCAGTCGGTGCCTTGGGTGACGACCTGCGTCGCCGTGAATTCCAGATGATCATCGACACCTTGCGCACCGAGCGCGGTCGCCGCAAAGAGGCGGCGCAGCGCCTGGGCATCAGCCCGCGAACCCTGCGCTACAAGCTGGCGCAAATGCGCGATGCCGGCATGGATGTAGAGGCTTACCTGTTCGCGACCTGAGGGTCTGGCGAACAACCCTGTTCACCACATCCGATCCTGTAGGAGCAGGCTTGCCGGCGAATCGATGGTGGCTGTGACGCCGCTTTCGCTGGCAAGCCAGCTCCTACAGGGGGTGAGATGTCTGGAAAGGGCTTTTGTTAGGTGAGGTCATGGAGCTGGCACCCTTGTTGCTAACACCTCAGTGCCCGCCGCGTGAGTGTCAAAAAATTGCGGGTCGCCCAAGAGAGTAGATCATGAGCCAAGGTATCGAATTTAATCGATTGATGCTGGATATGCGCGCCATGCAAATGGATGCCATGTCTGCGCCGAAATCGACTGCCGCCGTCCCGGAACTGGCGGGCAGCAGCTTTTCCGACATGCTCGGTCAGGCCGTCAATAAAGTGAACGACACCCAGCAGGCTTCTACTCAGTTGGCCAGCGCTTTCGAAATCGGTAAAAGCGGTGTCGACCTGACGGACGTGATGGTTTCCTCGCAGAAAGCCAGCGTCTCATTCCAGGCGCTGACCCAAGTGCGCAACAAGCTGGTTCAGGCCTACCAAGACATCATGCAGATGCCGGTTTAAAGGACGAGATTGAGTCATGGCAGAAGCAGTCGCCGATAACGTTCCGGCCAAGTCCACCTCAAACGACGGCAAGCCGCCGCTGTTCGGGTTGTCCTTTCTGGAAAACCTCTCCGAGATGACCGTGTTGCGTCAGGTAGGCCTGTTGGTTGGCCTGGCAGCGAGCGTGGCGATTGGTTTTGCCGTGGTGTTGTGGTCCCAGCAGCCGGACTATCGGCCTCTGTACGGCAGCCTTGCCGGTATGGACGCCAAACAGGTCATGGATACCCTGGCCTCGGCCGATATTCCCTACACCGTCGAACCGAACTCCGGCGCGTTGTTGGTCAAGGCCGAAGACTTGTCCCGTGCGCGGCTCAAGCTCGCGGGCGCTGGTGTCACGCCCAGCGATGGCAACATCGGCTTTGAGATTCTCGACAAGGAGCAAGGCCTGGGGACCAGCCAGTTCATGGAGGCGACCCGTTATCGTCGTGGTCTCGAAGGCGAACTGGCCCGCACCATTTCCAGCCTGAACAACGTCAAGGGTGCCCGTGTGCATCTGGCGATTCCGAAGAGTTCGGTGTTCGTGCGCGACGAACGCAAGCCCAGTGCTTCGGTTCTGGTTGAGTTGTATTCCGGTCGTTCGCTGGAGCCGGGGCAGGTCGTGGCGATCATCAACCTGGTGGCGACCAGCGTCCCTGAACTGAGCAAGTCGCAGATCACCGTGGTCGACCAGAAGGGCAACCTGCTCTCCGATCAGGCGGAAAACTCCGAACTGACCATGGCCGGCAAGCAATTCGATTACAGCCGTCGCATGGAAAGCATGCTTACCCAGCGTGTGCACAATATTCTGCAGCCGGTGCTGGGCAATGATCGCTACAAAGCCGAAGTCTCGGCCGACGTGGATTTCAGCGCCGTCGAATCGACCTCCGAGCAGTTCAACCCGGACCAACCGGCGTTGCGCAGCGAGCAGTCGGTCAACGAACAACGCACCGCCAGCAATGGCCCGCAAGGGGTGCCGGGTGCCCTGAGCAATCAGCCACCGGCGCCGGCCTCCGCGCCGCAAACCACCGGTGGCGCCACGGCGTCGGCGGGCATGGTGCAACCAGGTCAGCCGCTGATCGATGCCAACGGTCAGCAAATCATGGATCCGGCCACCGGCCAGCCGATGCTCGCGCCGTATCCGGCGGACAAGCGTCAGCAATCGACCAGGAACTTCGAGCTGGATCGTTCGATCAGCCACACCAAGCAACAGCAGGGTCGATTGAATCGCCTGTCGGTGTCGGTCGTGGTCGACGATCAGGTCGTGATCAACCCGGCCAACGGTGAAACCAGCCGCGCGCCCTGGAGCGCCGATCAATTGGCGCGCTTCACGCGGCTGGTTCAGGATGCGGTCGGTTTCGATGCCAGCCGTGGCGACAGTGTCAGCGTGATCAACATGCCGTTCTCCGCGGAGCGCGGAGAGGTGATTGCCGAAGCTGCGTTCTATTCCCAGCCGTGGTTCTGGGACATCGTCAAGCAACTGCTGGGTGTGCTGTTCATTCTGGTGCTGGTGTTCGGCGTGCTGCGTCCGGTGCTCAACAACATCACCGGTGGCGGCAAAGACAAGCAACTGGCCGGCATCGGCAGCGATGTCGAACTGGGTGGCATGGGCGGTCTGGATGGCGAACTGGCCAACGACCGTGTCAGCCTCGGCGGCCCGCAAAGCATTCTGCTGCCGAGCCCAAGCGAAGGCTATGACGCTCAGTTGAACGCAATCAAGAGTCTGGTGGCTGAAGACCCGGGTCGCGTGGCCCAGGTCGTGAAAGAGTGGATTAACGCAGATGAGTGATAACCGAGCCGCTACCGTCAAACTCAACAAGGTCGACAAAGCCGCGATCCTGTTGCTGTCACTGGGCTCAACCGACGCTGCCCAAGTGCTGCGCCACATGGGGCCCAAAGAGGTTCAGCGTGTGGGCATGGCCATGGCGCAGATGGGCAATGTGCATCGCGAGCAGGTCGAGCAGGTCATGCGAGAGTTCGTCGACATCGTCGGCGACCAGACCAGCCTGGGCGTCGGCTCCGACGATTACGTGCGCAAGATGCTCACCCAGGCGTTGGGCGAAGACAAGGCCAACGGCCTGATCGACCGCATCCTGCTCGGCGGCAACACCAGCGGCCTCGACAGCCTGAAATGGATGGAGCCACGTGCCGTCGCCGACGTGATCCGCTACGAGCACCCACAGATCCAGGCGATCGTGGTGGCCTACCTCGATCCGGACCAGGCCGGTGAAGTGCTGGGCAACTTCGACCATAAGGTGCGCCTGGACATCATTCTGCGGGTTTCATCGCTGAACACGGTGCAGCCGGCAGCCCTGAAAGAACTCAACCAGATTCTCGAGAAGCAGTTCTCCGGCAACTCGAATGCCTCGCGCACCAACCTGGGCGGCATCAAGCGCGCAGCGGACATCATGAACTTCCTCGACAGCTCGATCGAAGGCCAGCTCATGGACTCGATCCGCGAAGTCGACGAAGACCTGTCCGGCCAGATCGAAGACCTCATGTTCGTGTTCAACAACCTGGCCGATGTCGACGATCGCGGCATTCAGGCGTTGCTGCGCGAGGTGTCCTCGGACGTGCTGGTGCTCGCGCTCAAAGGCTCGGACGAAGGCGTCAAGGAAAAGATCTTCAAGAACATGTCCAAGCGTGCAGCCGAACTGTTGCGCGACGACCTGGAAGCCAAAGGCCCTGTGCGCGTCAGCGATGTCGAAACCGCGCAGAAGGAAATCCTCACCATCGCCCGCCGTATGGCCGAAGCCGGAGAAATCGTGCTCGGTGGCAAGGGCGGCGAGGAAATGATCTGACCCCATGGCCAAGCATGATGAAGTGCACTCTGAGCTGATTCGGGCCGGGGTTGTCAGTGGTTTCGATACCTGGGCGTTGCCCAGTTTCGATCCGCCGGCACCCGAGCCTGAACCGCAGCCGGAGCCGGAACCCGAGCCGCCGGAAATGGAGGAAGTGCCGCTGGAGGAAGTCCAGCCACTGACCCTCGAAGAGCTCGAAAGCATCCGCCAGGAAGCCTACAACGAAGGCTTCGCCGTGGGCGAAAAGGAAGGCTTTCACAGCGCCACGCTCAAGGTCCGTCAGGAAGCGGACGTGGCTCTGACGGCGAAAGTCTCGGCCCTGGAGCAACTGATGTCGCGCCTGTTCGAGCCTATCGCCGAACAGGACACGCTGATTGAAAAATCCTTGGTCGATCTTGTGCAGCACATCACTCGGCAAGTGATCCAGCGCGAACTGGCGATCGATTCGACGCAACTCGAACACGTGATGCGCGACGCGCTCAAGCTATTGCCGCTGGGTGCGAACAATGTGCGGCTGTACATCAATCCGCAGGATTTCGCCCAGGTCAAAGCCCTGCGCGAACGCCATGAGGAAACCTGGCGCATTGTCGAGGATGAGTCGCTGTTGCCGGGTGGTTGCCGGGTCGAGACCGAGCACAGTCGCATCGACGCTACCGTGGAAACCCGGGTCGCGCGGGTCATGGACAAGCTGCTCGATCAGTTGCACGAACAGGCGCTGCACCCGGCCGCGCCTGACTTGAGCGTCGATTTGACGGCAACAGCCAAACCGGCGGTCGCGCCTGAACCGGATGCACCTGATGCGCCTTGACCGCACCAGCTTTGCCAAGCGCCTGAGCAGTTACGCCGAGGCCACGACACTGGCCGGCGCACCGATCCTCGAGGGGCGCCTGCTGCGCATGGTCGGCCTGACCCTCGAAGCCGAAGGCCTGCGCGCCGCCATGGGCAGCCGCTGCATGGTCATCAACGATGACAGCTATCACCCGGTGCAGGTTGAAGCCGAAGTCATGGGTTTCTCCGGCAACAAAGTCTTTCTGATGCCCGTCGGCAGCGTTGCCGGCATTGCGCCCGGCGCCCGCGTGGTGCCGCTGTCTGACAGTGGCCGGCTGCCGATGGGCATGAGCATGCTGGGGCGTGTGCTCGACGGTGCCGGGCGTGCGCTGGACGGCAAGGGCGGAATGAAAGCCGAAGACTGGGTGCCGATGGACGGCCCGACGATCAACCCGCTCAAACGCGAGCCGATCAGCGAGCCGCTGGATGTGGGCATTCGCTGCATCAACGGCATGCTGACGGTCGGTCGTGGTCAGCGGCTCGGGCTGTTCGCCGGTACCGGTGTCGGTAAATCCGTGTTATTGGGGATGATGACGCGCTTCACCGAGGCCGACATCATCGTCGTCGGGCTGATCGGTGAGCGGGGTCGTGAAGTCAAAGAGTTCATCGAGCACATCCTCGGTGAAGAAGGGCTCAAGCGTTCGGTGGTGGTGGCGTCCCCGGCGGACGATGCGCCGTTGATGCGTCTGCGCGCCGCGATGTATTGCACGCGAATCGCCGAGTATTTCCGCGACAAGGGCAAGAATGTCTTGCTGCTCATGGATTCGCTGACCCGTTTTGCCCAGGCCCAGCGGGAAATCGCCCTGGCCATCGGCGAGCCGCCCGCGACCAAGGGCTATCCGCCGTCGGTGTTCGCCAAGCTGCCGAAACTGGTGGAGCGGGCGGGTAATGCGGAGAAGGGCGGTGGCTCGATCACCGCGTTCTACACCGTGCTGTCCGAGGGCGATGACCAGCAGGATCCGATAGCCGACTCAGCGCGAGGCGTGCTCGACGGTCACATCGTGCTGTCCCGGCGACTGGCCGAAGAAGGGCATTACCCTGCCATCGATATCGAGGCCTCCATCAGCCGGGTGATGCCGGCCGTGGTTTCGCCGGAACACATGATGCGCGCGCAATACTTCAAGCAGTTGTGGTCGCGCTATCAGCAGAGCCGCGACCTGATCAGCGTCGGCGCTTACGTCGCCGGTGGCGACCGCGAGACCGATCTGGCGATTTCCCTGCAGCCGCAATTGGTCAAATACCTGCGCCAGGGCCTCAACGACAGCATCAGCCTGGGCGAAAGCGAAGCGTATCTCGCCTCGATCTTCGCGCCAGCGGCGGGCGGTTAACCGGTCATGGCCCAGACTCGTGCAGGGCGTTTGGCCCCCGTGGTGGAAATGGCCGAAAAAGCCGAGAAAACCGCGGTGCAGCGTCTGGGGCATTTCCAGGGGCAGGTGCGGCTGGCAGAAAGCAAACTCGCCGACCTCGAAGCCTTTCGTCTGGATTATCAGGAACAATGGATCGTGCGCGGCAGCGGTGGCGTCTCCGGCCAATGGTTGCTGGGCTATCAGGGCTTTCTCGCGCAACTGGGGACGGCCATCGACCAGCAGCGTCAAAGCCTCGCCTGGCATCAGAACAATCTGAACAAGGCCCGGGAAACCTGGCAGCAGGCGTTTGCCCGGGTCGAAGGTTTGCGCAAGCTGGTGCAGCGTTATGCCGATGAGGCAAGGGCGCTGGAAGATCGGCGCGAGCAAAAGTTGATGGATGAATTGTCTCAGCGCTTGCCGCGGGACAATCCGTATTGATTGTAGGGTTTAAAAAGATCGCAGCTCCTACATTGAGCGCATGCAGTTTCGATTTGGCAGGCGCCGGCGAAGGGTGCGAGCTTTTGATCCTGATGGCGTAACTTGCCCCAACCTCTAGCCAATGCTAAACCTTGTACAACGAGGTTCCCCAGCGACAAGGAAGCCATGCCATGCCAGTCGTTTCAGAAATCTCCCCGGATGGGCAAAAACTGACGATATCGATCAAAGGACGATTCGATTTCGCCAAGCATCAAGAATTTCGTGAATCCTACGAAGATAAAACACTGTCAGCGGTCGTCGTCGACCTCAAGGAGGCCACCTACCTCGACAGTTCCGCATTGGGCATGTTGCTCTTGCTGCGCGACCACGCCGGCGGTGACGACTCTGACATTCAAGTGATCAACAGCACCCCGGATGTGCGAAAGATCCTCGCCATCTCCAACTTCGACAAGCTGTTCGACATCAGTTGATCCCCGTGCAGCCCTCTGAGCCGCTCACGATCCTGATCGCCGAAGACAGCGCTGCCGATCGCATGCTGTTGTCGAGCATTCTGCGTCGGCAGGGGCACGCGGTATTGACAGCCGCCGACGGTGCGCAAGCTGTCGACATCTTCCGCCAGCAGCAGCCGCATCTGGTGTTGATGGATGCCATGATGCCGGTGATGGATGGCTTCGAGGCGGCCCGGCAGATCAAGGCGTTGTCCGGGGAAAACCTGGTGCCGATCATCTTTCTCACGTCGTTGTCCGAGAGCGAGGCCCTGGCCCGCTGCCTGGAGGCGGGAGGCGACGACTTTCTGGCGAAACCCTATAACCAGGTGATCCTCGCAGCCAAGATCAAGGCGATGGATCGATTGCGACGGCTGCAGACTACGGTGCTGCAGCAGCGTGACCAGATCGCCAGGCATCACCAATACCTGCTCAACGAGCAGCGCGTGGCCAAAGCCGTGTTCGACAAGGTTGCGCACTCCGGTTGCCTGAATGCCGCTGCCAATATCCGCTATTTGCAGTCGCCCTATGCGCTGTTCAATGGCGACCTGTTACTGGCCGCCTATACCCCTTCCGGCGACATGCATGTGCTGCTCGGCGATTTCACCGGCCACGGTTTGCCCGCTGCGGTGGGTGCCATGCCCCTGGCCGAAGTCTTTTATGGCATGACGGCCAAGGGTTACGGATTCTCGCAAACCCTGCGCGAGATGAACGCCAAGCTCAAACGCATCCTGCCAGTGGACATGTTCTGTTGCGCCACTTTGCTGTGCCTGAGTATCCAGCGGCGCTCGGTGGAGGTCTGGAATGGCGGCATGCCGGACGGATACCTGCACCGCATGGCCGACGGCGAGCGAACGCCACTGACGGCACGGCATCTGCCGCTCGGGGTGCTGGGGCCGGAGTCGTTCGATGACCGGTCAGAGGTTTATCCCATGGCCATCGGCGATCGGGTTTTCCTGCTGTCCGACGGGGTGGTCGATACCTGTGATGCCAATGATCAGCTGTTTGGCGTGGAGCGCTTGCAGCAGGTGTTCGCGGCCAATCGTCAGCCAGATGCAGTGTTCGAAGAGATCGAGCAGGCACTGCGGGATTTTGGCGGTGAGTCCCGCGACGATGTGAGCATGGTCGAGATCAGTCTGCTGGAACCTGCGCAGACAAACCTGCCGGCACTGGTGTATTCCGACAGTGGCCAATCCTGTCCGCTGGATTGGTCAGCCAGCTTCGAGTTTCGCGCCGCGACGCTCAAACGCTTCAATCCGTTGCCCTATCTGTTGCAGTTGCTGCTGGAGGTGCATGGCCTGCGGGCTCAGAGCGGGGCGCTGTACAGCGTGCTGGCGGAGCTGTACTCCAATGCGCTGGAACATGGCGTGTTGGGCCTGGACTCGAGCCTGAAACGCAATGCCTCGGGTTTTGCGCGCTATTATCAAGAGCGCAGTGCACGCCTGGAGACGCTGCAGGACGGTTTCATCCGGGTGCACTTGCAGGTAAACCCCGAAGGCGAGGGCGGTCATCTGGCCATACACGTCGAGGACAGCGGCAAGGGGTTCGATGTGGCGCGGGTGATGGAGCGGCCGCTGGATGAGGTCCGTCTGTCGGGTCGCGGGGTCAGTCTGATCCGCCAATTGGGCAGAAACGCTCGTTGGACCGACGATGGACGAAGTGCCCGCGTGGAATTTTTCTGGAGCGCTCAGGCATAATCCCCGCATTCTTGATCAAGGAGTGAGCAAGTGGCTGATAAGCATCTAGATCTCGACATCTTGGCCGCGTTGCAGGAAGTCATGGAGGAGGAGTATTCGACGTTGCTGGATACTTTTCTTGCTGATTGCGAAGAGCGTTTAGACCACCTGCAAAAATCAGGCGACATTGTGCAGCTCATTGAAACCGCTCACAGCCTCAAAGGCAGCAGCGGCAACATGGGGGCCATCCATCTCGCGGCGTTATGCGGCACGCTCGAATCCAGTGCTCAGGACATGCCATCGGTGGACTTGAAAGCACTGGTCGCAGAAATTCACGATGAGTTCGCTTTCGTACGGCCCCTTTATGAAGCTGAGCTGCAGCGTTGCCTTTCGGAAATTTGAAGCCGTTTCTGCTGTTCGTCGTGTTCGAGCAAAACTGGCTCAACCCTTGCAGCTAACTCTTCCAACTGTATCTACGAGCCCCGTGCAGCGGAGACCGTTTCATGCCTGTCACCCCCAACACCTTGCTTCAGGCCGCCGCGCAGACCAAGGCGCAAACCGCGTCCGCCAATAGCCCGGCGCCGACCGTCGAGCCCGGGGGCAAGGCGGCCAGCTTCGCTCATGTGTATGCCAATCAAGCGCAGAACAAACCTTCAGCGATGGGCGATGGCTCAGCCAGGCCGATGCGCGATAAGGCGGCGGATGGCCCTGGTAAAAAAGACAGCAGCGACGACAAATCTGCCGCTGCACAGCCAGCGCTTGCCGATAACGGCAAATCTTTGCCTGCCGATCAATCGGCGCAGGCTGACGGCACGACGTCCACTGATGAGGCTCCAGAGGCAGGTCAATCTCCGGTTGCCGATGTGTTGCCCGTCGATCCAGCGCTTGATCCTGCATTGCAGGTCGCTCAAGCGATAGTGCCTGCAGCGCTGCCAGCGGAGGATGCCGCGCAGGAGGCCCCGTTAGACTCAGCGGTCTCGACTGCGGCGACGACAGCCCTTGCCGCCGACGCGGATTTCGACCCGCAAGCGGACCCGCTCGACGCATTGCCGGCGTTGCGCCTGGCGATGGAGCAGAGTGGGCATCTGTCCGCGTCCAGTCAGGCTCAGGCGAAGGGGGCGTCGACGTCAGCAGAAGCACAGGCTGACGGTGAGTTGACCTCGGCACAGAATTTCGCCACGGGCATGGCGAACATGCTGGACGTGCAGGCCGACAAGGACAGCACCAGCCAGGGTGGCGACAAGGCATTCAGCGGCTTGATCGATGACGGTCTCAAGGACCTCAAGGCTGCCACCAGCGATACCCGGGTCGACGATTTTGCCAATCGTCTGGCCGCGTTGACCCAGGCTGCCACGCCGAAAACCGCCAACGCCTTGCCGGTCAACCAGCCGATTGCCATGCACCAAAGCGGTTGGACCGAAGAGGTGGTGAATCGGGTCATGTACCTGTCCAGCGCCAATCTCAAGGCGGCTGACATTCAGTTGCAGCCTGCCGAACTTGGGCGTCTGGATATCCGGGTGAACATGGTTCCGGATCAGCAGACCCAAGTGACCTTCATGAGCGCCCATCCCGGTGTCCGTGAAGCGCTGGACAGCCAGATGCATCGCTTGCGGGACATGTTCGTGCAGCAGGGCATGGGGCAGGTTGACGTCAACGTGTCCGACCAGAATCGCGGTTCGCAGGATCAGGGGCAGAATCAGCAGGCCCGGAGCGGACGAGCTGACGCCAATGGCGGTCGACTTGACGGCGTGGACGAGAGTCTCACCCCAAGCGTCGCCGAAGTCGCCGCAACCACCACCAGCGTGATCGGCTCCAGCGCGGTTGACTACTACGCCTGACGAACACAACGCCCAACCTTGTAGGAGCGAGCTTGCTCGCGATGGACGTTAACGATGACGAGTGCCATCTGGAAAAACGCGGCGCTCTCACGTCTTTCGCGAGCAAGCTCGCTCCTACATGGCATAACACTTGCTCTTGCCTATCCGTGCGACTGTGAAAACCCGAATAGTGACGGATTATTGGCATGGCGAAGAGCGACGCAGCAGTAAAAGACCCCGCGACCAAAGGCAAACTCAAACTGATCATCGCGATCGTGGTGGCCCTGCTGCTGGCGATCGGTGTGTCCGTGGGTGCGACCTGGTACTTCATGCACAGCGCTCAGAACAAGCCGACCGCCGCCGTGGCTGAAACCGCCACCGTGGGCAAGCAGCCAGCGATTTTCGAATCGATGGCGCCCGCTTTCGTGGCCAACTTCAACCAGAACGGTCGTCAGCGCTACATGCAGGTGAGCATCACCATGCTCGGCCGCAATCAGGCTGATCTGGACGCGCTCAAGGTCCACATGCCGGTGATCCGCAATAACCTGGTGATGCTGTTCTCCGGTCAGGATTTCTCGACCCTCGCCTCGCCGGTCGGTCAGGAAATGCTGCGTCAGAAAGCCACGGCCAGCGTCCAGGAAGTGGCGCAGAAAGAGCTGGGCAAAGTGGTGATCGAACAGTTGCTTTTCACTAATTTCGTACTGCAGTAGGAACACGACATGGCCGTGCAGGACCTGCTGTCCCAGGATGAGATCGATGCGCTGTTGCATGGCGTCGACGATGGTCTGGTACAGACCGAAAACGCTGCCGAACCCGGCACCGTCAAAAGCTATGACCTGACCAGCCAGGATCGCATCGTCCGTGGACGCATGCCGACGCTGGAAATGATCAACGAACGTTTCGCCCGCTATACGCGCATCAGCATGTTCAACATGTTGCGCCGCTCGGCGGACGTGGCGGTCGGTGGTGTGCAGGTGATGAAGTTCGGCGAATACGTGCACTCGCTGTACGTGCCGACCAGCCTCAATCTGGTCAAGATCAAACCCCTGCGCGGCACTGCGCTGTTCATTCTGGACGCCAAGCTGGTGTTCAAACTGGTGGACAACTTCTTCGGCGGCGATGGCCGCCACGCGAAGATCGAAGGTCGTGAGTTCACGCCGACCGAGCTGCGTGTGGTGCGCATGGTGCTGGAGCAGGCGTTCGTCGATCTGAAGGAAGCCTGGCAGGCGATCATGGAAGTGAACTTCGAGTACATCAACTCGGAAGTGAACCCGGCCATGGCCAACATCGTCGGCCCGAGCGAAGCCATTGTGGTGTCGACCTTCCACATCGAACTCGATGGTGGTGGCGGTGACCTGCACGTGACCATGCCGTACTCGATGATCGAGCCGGTGCGCGAAATGCTCGACGCCGGCTTTCAGTCCGACCTCGATGATCAGGACGAGCGCTGGGTCAACGCCCTGCGCCAGGACGTGCTGGACGTCGATGTGCCAATCGGCGCCACCGTGGCTCGTCGTCAGCTCAAGCTGCGCGACATCCTGCACATGCAGCCGGGGGACATCATCCCGGTCGACATGCCGGAAGACATGGTCATGCGCGCCAATGGCGTACCGGCCTTCAAGGTCAAGATGGGGTCGCACAAAGGCAACCTGGCGTTGCAAGTGATCGAGCCGATCGAGCGCCGTTGAGCGGTGCTTCTTACACATTCGCAGTTAACCGAATTCTGATTTTTTGCTCGCCGAGGACACTGACAATATGAACACCCAAGACGACCAGGCTCTGGCCGACGAGTGGGCGGCAGCCCTGGAAGAAACCGGTGACGCGCAGGCCGATATCGATGCCTTGCTGGCAGCCGATGCCGGGCTTTCGTCGTCCAACCGTCTGCCAATGGAAGAGTTTGGCAGCGTGCCGAAAAACAACGAGCCGGTCAGTCTCGAAGGTCCGAACCTGGACGTGATCCTGGATATCCCGGTATCGATTTCCATGGAAGTGGGCAGCACCGACATCAACATCCGCAACCTGCTGCAACTCAACCAGGGCTCGGTGATCGAGCTCGATCGTCTGGCCGGTGAGCCGTTGGACGTGCTGGTCAACGGCACCCTGATCGCCCATGGCGAAGTCGTAGTGGTCAACGAGAAGTTCGGCATCCGCCTGACCGACGTGATCAGCCCAAGCGAACGCATCAAGAAGCTGCGCTGAGTGAAAAAGGTTCTGGGAGTTCTTCTGGCCTTGCCGATGAGCGCGCTGGCGGCCGAGCCGGTCGCTACGGCCACCGCCGCAGCTGCGCCGACGGTCAACAGCGGTGTGGCCGGGCAACTCACGCAATTGGTGTTTGGATTGCTGTTGGTGCTGGGGCTGATCTTCTTCCTGGCCTGGCTGCTGCGCCGGGTGCAACAGGCCGGACCGGCCGGTAAAGGCCAGGTCATCGAACTGATCGGTTCCCGCGCCCTGGGTCCGCGTGACCGGCTGATGCTGGTACAGGTCGGCAACGAGCAGATTCTGCTTGGCCTGAGCCCCGGCACCATCACCGCGCTGCACGTGCTCAAAGAACCGGTGAAAGTGCCGGACGGGACTGAAAAAACGACTCCGGAATTTGCCCAGCGCCTGCTGGAGATCCTGGGCAAAGATCACAAGGATAAGAAGTAATGGGTGCGTTACGCATCGTCCTGACGCTGGCCCTGATGCTGGCTGCGCCGCTGGCGTTCGCCGCCGATCCATTGTCGATCCCGGCGATCACGTTGGGAACCAACGCCGAAGGCGCTCAGGAGTACTCGGTCAGCCTGCAAATCCTGCTGATCATGACCGCGCTGAGTTTCATCCCGGCGTTCGTCATGCTGATGACCAGTTTCACCCGGATCATCATCGTCTTCTCGATCCTGCGTCAGGCCCTTGGCCTGCAGCAGACGCCGTCGAACCAGATCCTCACGGGCATGGCACTGTTCCTGACGCTGTTCATCATGGCGCCGGTCTTCGATAGGGTGAACCAGGACGCCTTGCAGCCTTACCTGGCGGAAAAACTCACGGCGCAGGATGCCGTCGCCAAGGCCCAGGTGCCGATCAAGGACTTCATGCTCGCCCAGACCCGCAGCAGTGATCTGGAGTTGTTCATGCGTCTGTCCAAACGCACCGACATTGCCACGCCGGACCAGGCGCCGTTGACCATCCTGGTGCCGGCTTTCGTGACGTCCGAACTGAAGACCGCTTTCCAGATCGGCTTCATGATCTTCATTCCGTTTCTGATCATCGACCTGGTCGTGGCCAGTGTGCTGATGGCGATGGGTATGATGATGCTCTCGCCGCTGATCATTTCCCTGCCGTTCAAGATCATGCTGTTCGTGCTGGTGGATGGCTGGGCGTTGATCATTGGTACATTGGCCAGCAGTTTCGGCGGTGTCTCGCCATGACGCCTGAAGTTGCGGTCGATATCTTTCGCGAAGCGCTGTGGCTGACCACCATGATGGTGGCGGTGCTGGTGATTCCGAGTCTGCTCGTGGGGTTGCTGGTGGCGATGTTCCAGGCCGCCACCCAGATCAACGAACAGACCTTGAGTTTTCTGCCGCGCCTGTTGGTGATGCTGGTGACGCTGATCGTCGCCGGACCCTGGCTGGTGCAGACCTTCATGGAATACATCATCCAGCTGTACCACAACATTCCGATGGTCATCGGCTAAGCCATGCCTTCCCTGCTTCAGCTGACCGACACTCAGATCAGCACCTGGGTCGCGACCTTCATGCTGCCGCTGTTTCGCATCGGCGCATTGCTGATGGTGATGCCGGTGTTCGGCACCTCGCTGGTGCCCAAACGCATCCGTCTTTATTTCGCCCTGGCCATTACTGTGGTCATTGCTCCCAACCTGCCGCCCATGCCACCGGTGAACGCACTGGATTTGAGCGGATTGTTGCTGATCGCCGAGCAGATTCTCGTCGGTGCGATCCTGGGGTTCTCTCTGCAACTGTTTTTCCAGGCGTTCGTGGTGGCGGGGCAGATCGTCGCGATCCAGATGGGCATGGGCTTCGCCTCGATGGTCGACCCCACCAACGGCGTGTCGGTGGCGGTGATCGGGCAGTTCTTCACGATGCTGGTGACGCTGATGTTCCTGGCGATGAACGGCCATCTGGTGGTGTTCGAAGTTCTGACCGAAAGCTTCACTACGTTGCCGGTCGGGAGCGGCTTGATGGTCAATCATTACTGGGAACTGGCCGGCAAACTGGGCTGGGTGCTGGGCGCGGCACTGTTGCTGGTGTTGCCGGCGATCACCGCGTTGCTGGTGGTCAACATCGCCTTCGGCGTGATGACACGCGCGGCGCCGCAACTGAATATTTTCTCCATCGGCTTCCCGCTGACTCTGGTGCTCGGCCTGTTCATCGTCTGGGTCGGTCTGGCGGACATCCTCAATCAGTATCAGCCGCTGGCCACCGAGGCCCTGCAGTTTTTACGCGAACTGGCGAAGGCGCGCTGAGTCATGGCTGAGAGCGAAAGCGGTCAGGACAAGACAGAAGACCCCACGGAGAAAAAGAAAAAGGACGCCCGTGAAAAGGGTGAGATTGCCCGTTCCAAGGAGCTTAATACGCTGGCGATCATGCTCGCCGGTTCCGGCGCATTGCTGGTGTTCGGCGGGGCGCTGGCCCAGGAATTGATGGACCTGATGCGCCTGAATTTCACCCTGTCGCGGGAGGTGCTGCTGGATCCGCGTTCCATGGGTAGCTACCTGCTGCACTCGGGGCAGATTGCCTTGCTGGCGATTCAACCGGTGATGATTACCTTGCTGCTGGCCGCTTTGATCGGCCCGATTTCCCTCGGTGGCTGGCTGTTTTCCGCAGGCACCATGGCGCCCAAGTTCAGCCGGATGAACCCCGGCGCCGGGCTCAAGCGAATGTTCTCGGCCAAAGCCGTGGCCGAATTGCTCAAAGCCCTGGCAAAGTTTTTCATCGTGCTGTTCGTGGCCCTGCTGGTGCTGTCGGCGGACATCGACGACTTGCTGCGCATCGCCCATGAACCGCTGGATCGCGCGATCATTCACAGCCTGCAAGTGGTCGGCTGGAGCACGCTGTGGATGGCTTGCGGGCTGTTCATCATTGCCGCTGTCGACGTGCCGATCCAGATCTGGGAAAGCATCAAGAAACTCAAGATGACCAAGCAGGAAGTGCGTGACGAGCACAAGGATCAGGAGGGGCGGCCAGAGGTCAAGCAGCGGATTCGCCAGTTGCAGCGTGAAATGTCCCAGCGCCGGATGATGGCGGCGGTTCCCGACGCCGACGTGGTCATTACCAACCCGACCCATTACGCGGTAGCGCTCAAGTACGATCCGGACAAGGGTGGGGCGCCCATGCTGATCGCCAAGGGCAGCGATTTCCTGGCCCTGAAAATTCGCGAGATTGCCACGGCCAACGAGATTCTGCTGCTGGAGTCACCAGCGCTGGCGCGGTCGATTTACTACTCCACGGAGTTGGAGCAGGAAATTCCCGGCGGGCTCTATCTCGCGGTTGCCCAGGTATTGGCTTACGTCTATCAGATCCGCCAGTACCGCGCGGGTAAAGGTAAACGACCTGATCCGCTCAAGGATGACTTGCCGATTCCGCCGGACCTGCGCCGCGATTCCTGAGGTCTGCAGTGCTTGTGCCGACGCCTTCGCTGGCAAGCCAGCTCCTACAGGGTTGTGTTGATTGCGTTGGATGTTGCGTAGATCTTGCCCACGCTTTCTGTAGGAGCCGGCTAGCCGGCGAAGGCGTCTGTTCAGGCAAAGAAAATCGCGGTTAAACCTCTCTATTTCAACCTCCCGCAAAAGTTGGAAAGCTTCTTGCAGTAGCCGCCCTGCGCCCGCTTCAGGCGTCAATGTTTTGCTTCAAAGGAACGGGGAATACCGGTGGATCGCTCTCAGTTAATCAGCGCAGCTCGCACAAACGTCGCCGACCTCAGTCGGGGCAATTTGGGTGTGCCGCTGTTGCTGCTGGTCATGCTGGCGATGATGATGTTGCCGATACCGCCGTTCCTGCTCGACGTGTTCTTCACGTTCAACATTGCGTTGTCGATTGTGGTCTTGCTGGTTTGCGTATACGCCCTGCGACCGCTTGATTTTGCGGTGTTCCCGACCATTCTGCTGGTGGCGACGCTGTTGCGCCTGGCGTTGAACGTGGCGTCCACGCGGGTGGTGATGCTCCACGGGCAGGATGGCCATGCGGCCGCCGGCAAGGTGATTCAGGCCTTCGGTGAGGTGGTGATCGGCGGCAACTATGTCGTGGGTATCGTGGTCTTCGCGATCCTGATGATCATCAACTTCGTCGTGGTGACCAAGGGTGCCGGGCGGATTTCCGAGGTGAGCGCGCGTTTCACCCTCGATGCGATGCCCGGCAAACAGATGGCGATCGACGCCGACCTCAACGCCGGCCTGATCGATCAGGCGCAGGCCAAGGCCCGTCGTTCGGAAGTCGCCCAGGAAGCCGAGTTCTACGGTTCCATGGACGGTGCCAGCAAGTTCGTGCGCGGTGATGCCATCGCCGGCTTGCTGATTCTGTTCATCAACCTGATCGGCGGCATGGCGGTCGGTATCTTCCAGCACGGCATGTCCTTCGGCGACGCCGGCAAGGTGTATGCGCTGCTGACCATCGGTGACGGTTTGGTGGCGCAATTGCCATCACTGTTGTTGTCCACGGCGGCCGCCATCATGGTGACCCGTGCTTCCGGTTCGGAAGACATGGGCAAACAGATCAATCGCCAGATGTTCGCCTCGCCCAAGGCGTTGGCGGTATCGGCGGGTTTGATGGCGGTCATGGGGCTCGTCCCCGGCATGCCGCACTTTTCCTTCCTGAGCATGGCAGCCCTTGCGGCGGGCGGTGCCTATCTGTTCTGGAAGAAGCAGAACGGTGCCAAGGTGCAGGCGCTGCAAGAGATCAAACGCCAGCAGGAATTGCTGCCATCGCCAGCGCGGGCCCAGGAAACCAAAGAGCTTGGTTGGGACGATGTGACGCCTATCGACATGATCGGCCTGGAAGTGGGTTACCGCCTGATTCCACTGGTGGATCGCAACCAGGGCGGTCAGCTGCTCGCACGGATCAAGGGCGTGCGCAAGAAGCTGTCCCAGGACCTGGGTTTCCTTATGCCGACTGTGCATATTCGCGACAACCTCGACCTGGCGCCGAGTGCCTATCGCCTGACGTTGATGGGGGTGATCCTGGCGGAAGCGGAAATTTACCCGGATCGCGAATTGGCGATCAATCCGGGGCAGGTCTATGGCACGCTCAACGGTATTACCGCCAAAGACCCGGCTTTTGGCCTGGAGGCGGTCTGGATCGAAATCAGCCAGCGTGCGCAAGCGCAATCGTTAGGGTATACAGTGGTCGATGCCAGTACTGTAGTGGCCACCCACTTGAACCAGATTCTCTACAAGCATTCCAGTGAGCTGATCGGCCACGAAGAAGTGCAGCAGCTCATGCAATTGTTGGCCCGCAGCTCGCCAAAACTGGCCGAAGAGCTGGTGCCGGGAGTGGTGTCGCTGTCGCAACTGCTCAAGGTGTTGCAAGCGTTGTTGGCTGAACAGGTGCCGGTACGCGACATCCGCAGCATTGCCGAAGCCATCGCCAATAATGCGGCCAAGAGTCAAGATACCGCCGCCCTGGTGGCTGCGGTGCGTGTCGGTGTCTCTCGCGCCATCGTCCAAAGCATTGTAGGCACTGACTCCGAGCTTCCGGTGATCACGCTGGAGCCAAGGTTGGAACAGATATTGCTCAATAGTCTGCAGAAGGCAGGGCAGGGCTCGGAAGAGGGGGTTCTGCTGGAGCCAAGCATGGCTGAAAAGCTGCAGCGCTCGTTGATCGATGCAGCGCAGCGCCAGGAGATGCAAGGTCAACCGGTGATTCTGCTGGTAGCCGGTCCGGTTCGCGCGATGCTCTCGCGATTTGGCCGGCTCGCAGTCCCGGGTTTGCACGTGTTGGCTTATCAGGAAATCCCTGACAACAAGCAAGTGACCATCGTTGCGACAGTAGGGCCCAACGGCTGAGGTAGTGGTTTATGCAAGTTAAGCGTTTTTTCGCCGCCGATATGCGTCAGGCCATGAAGCTGGTTCGTGATGAGCTGGGCGCTGATGCTGCGATCATCGGCAACCGCCGAATCGCCGGCGGCGTCGAGCTGACTGCCGCGCTGGATTACAAGTTGTCGGCGCTGGCGCCGCGTGTGCCGAACCTCGAGCTCGAGGATGAGCTGCGCAAGACCCAGTCGCGGATCGTCACCGCCCAGGCCGAACTGAGCCTGCGCAGCGAAGGCGAGCGCGACGACAGCACCAACCTTCAGTTGTTCGCCGGCTTGCCGCTGACCGCTGCCGAGCCGTTGATTGAACCGACACTGGCCGAGCCTCGTCACCCTGCACCAGCGCCTGCTCCAGCAGCCGGTATCGATGCTCGGGTGTTCGACTCGATGCGGTTTGAGCTCAACAGTCTGCGTGAATTGATGGAAGTACAGCTCGGCTCGCTGGCGTGGAATCAGCTGCAAGGCAGCAGCCCGGGCCAGGCGAACCTGTGGCGGCGTCTGCAGCGCATTGGCCTGTCCGGCCCGTTGTCGCGTGATCTGCTGGCCATGATTACTGAAATTCAGGAGCCTCGTCAGGCCTGGCGCATGTTGCTGGCGCACCTGGCGCGAATGATCGTGACGCCGGAAATCGAGCCTCTGGAAGAAGGTGGCGTGATTGCCATGGTCGGCCCGGCCGGCATGGGCAAGACCACCACTCTGGCCAAGCTGGCAGCCCGCTACGTGCTCAAATACGGCGCGCAGAACATTGCGCTGGTCAGCATGGACAGTTTTCGCATCGGCGCCCAGGAGCAGCTGCGCACGCTTGGCCGCATCCTCAATGTACCGGTAACCCATGTCGATCCGGGGCAGTCCCTGGTGCAGGCGCTGGAGCCTCTGATGCGCAAGCGTGTGGTGCTGATCGATACCGCAGGCCTTCAGGCCAGCGACCCGGCGCTGCGCATGCAGCTTGAAAGCCTGGCTGGCCGTGGCATCCGCTCAAAAAATTATCTGGTCCTGGCAACCACTAGCCAAAAACAGGTTCTAACCGCCGCTTATCATAGTTACAAGCGCTGCGGGCTCGCTGGCTGCATCCTGACTAAACTGGATGAAACGGCAAGTCTGGGCGAAGTGTTGAGTCTAGCCATCAGCCATGAATTGCCGGTCGCGTATCTGACCGATGGCCCGCGGATTCCGGATGATTTGCATCTGCCGCGTCGTCATCAACTGGTCAGTCGCGCCGTTAGCGTGCAAATGCAGGAAGAACCCAGCGAAGAAGCCATGGCTGACATGTTCGCTGACATCTACCACAGCCCCACCAAGCAGGTAGGCTGAGGTGAAAATGAATAGTTTTTGTACCTACATCGATGGTCTGCCATGCATTGTTCCGTTTGTGAACGCGCAGCCAGTAATGTGGCCTCCGTCTATGCAAGACAAGGTAATGGAATAACATGGGCAGCATGCATCCTGTACAGGTGATCGCGGTGACCGGCGGCAAAGGTGGCGTCGGGAAAACTAATGTGTCAGTGAACTTGTCGCTGGCCTTGGCGGAACTAGGCCGGCGCGTCATGTTGCTGGACGCCGACCTGGGGCTGGCGAACGTCGACGTTCTGCTGGGCCTGACACCCAAACGTACCCTGGCCGACGTGATCGAAGGCCGCTGCGAGCTGCGCGACGTTCTGTTGCAGGGCCCCGGTGGCATTCGCATCGTTCCGGCGGCGTCCGGCACCCAGAGCATGGTTCACTTGAGCCCGGCTCAACACGCCGGCCTGATCCAGGCATTCAGTGATATCGGCGACAATCTCGATGTGCTGGTGATCGATACCGCCGCCGGTATCGGTGAGTCGGTCGTCAGCTTCGTTCGCGCCGCTCAGGAAGTGTTGCTGGTGGTCTGCGACGAGCCGACATCCATCACCGATGCCTACGCCTTGATCAAGTTGCTCAACCGCGACTACGGCATGAACCGTTTCCGCGTCCTGGCCAACATGGCCCAGAGTCCGCAGGAAGGGCGCAACCTGTTCGCCAAGTTGACCAAGGTCACCGACCGCTTCCTCGACGTCGCGCTGCAATACGTCGGCGCCGTGCCTTATGACGAAAGCGTGCGCAAGGCTGTGCAGAAGCAACGCGCCGTATATGAAGCCTTCCCGCGTTCCAAATGCTCGCTGGCGTTCAAGGCGATCGCGCAGAAGGTCGACACCTGGCCGCTGCCCGCCAACCCGCGTGGGCACCTGGAGTTTTTCGTCGAGCGCCTCGTGCAACAAACGGCAGGACCGGTGTTATGACCGCCAGCGGCTACAACCTCTACAAGCAATCGGCCCGCGATGCGCAGTACGAGCTGATCGAGCGTTACGCGCCGCTGGTCAAACGCATTGCCTACCACTTGCTGGCGCGTCTGCCGGCCAGTGTCCAGGTCGAAGACTTGATCCAGGCCGGGATGATCGGTCTGCTTGAAGTCTCGACCAAATACGACGCCAGCAAAGGCGCCAGTTTCGAGACGTACGCGGGCATACGAATCCGCGGCGCGATGCTCGATGAAGTGCGCAAGGGAGACTGGGCACCCCGTTCGGTTCACCGCAATACGCGCATGGTCAGCGACGCGATTCGCTCGATTGAAGCTAAAACCGGCCGTGACGCTAAAGATCACGAGGTTGCGGCCGAACTCCAATTGAGTCTCGATGATTATTACGGAATTTTGAACGACACCCTGGGTAGCCGGTTATTCAGTTTCGACGACCTGTTGCAGGACGGCGAACATGAGGGGCTGCACGAGGATGGCGCGAGTGCTCATCTCGAGCCGTCTCGCGATCTGGAAGATGAACGCTTCCAGGCAGCGCTGGCGGACGCGATTGCCAATTTGCCGGAGCGTGAGCGACTGGTGTTGGCGCTGTACTACGACGAAGAGTTGAATCTCAAGGAAATCGGGGAGGTCCTGGGGGTCAGCGAATCTCGGGTCAGCCAGTTACACAGCCAGTGCGCGGCCCGTTTGCGGGGGCGTTTGGGGGAGTGGCGAGCGCGCTGAAGGCAGTGTGGGGACACTGCGAATGGAGCTGGTGTGGCGTTGAACTGCACCGGTCTCGATCTGTTGTGCTCCAGACAGTCATTGAGTGCTTTGCCGGATTGAATGAAATGGCGCGTCCAGGTGCTGGGCGCGTTTAAGACTGCTTGGAGGTCGAATTGGACAAGAACATGAAAATCCTCATCGTTGATGACTTCTCAACGATGCGGCGGATCATCAAGAACCTGCTGCGTGACCTTGGGTTCACCAACACCGTCGAGGCCGATGATGGCACTACCGCCATTCCGGTGCTCAACAGCGGAAGCATCGACTTTCTGGTAACGGACTGGAACATGCCGGGCATGACCGGCATCGATCTGCTGCGCCACGTGCGTGCCGATGAAAAGCTCAAGCACCTGCCGGTGTTGATGGTAACCGCTGAAGCCAAGCGTGAGCAGATCATCGAAGCGGCCCAGGCCGGCGTTAACGGCTATGTGGTCAAACCCTTCACAGCCCAGGCGTTGAAAGAAAAAATCGAGAAGATTTTCGAACGCATCGGTTGAACGGCGCCACGGGGGAGCTATGGGGAATAACGAATCTTCATTGGGCGATTTTGAATCGACCCTGAAAAAACACGCCGTCGAATTGGTCGCAAGCCTTGAAAAAGGCAAGTTCGGCGACGCTGTGCAATTGATCCATGAGCTCAATCAGACCCGTGATCGCGGCCTGTATCAGGAGGTGGGCAAGCTCACCCGCGAGCTGCATAGCGCGATCGTCAATTTTCAGATTGACCCGCACATGCCGCAAGCCGCAGAAGTGTCCCAGATCACCGACGCCGCCGAGCGTCTGGGCTACGTTGTGAAGCTGACCGAAGCCGCGGCCAATCGCACCATGGACCTGGTCGAAAGCGCCACGCCACTGGTCAACAGCCTGGGTGATGAAGCCCAGGCCTTGAGCACGGACTGGGGGCGCTTCATGCGTCGCGAAGTCGGGGCCGAAGAATTTCGCGAGCTGGCACGACGGGTCGACGGTTTTCTGTCGCGCAGCAGTGTCGATAGTCGTGCGGTGTCGAGCAACCTTAACGACATCCTGCTCGCCCAGGATTACCAGGACCTCACGGGGCAGGTGATCAAGCGCGTGACCCAGTTGGTCACCGAAGTTGAAAGCAACTTGCTCAAGCTCGTGCTGATGGCCAGTCAGGTGGACCGCTTTGCGGGCATCGAACATGACCGTGCCGCGATGCTTGCAGAAAAAGATCCACAAAAACATCTCTCTCAGGGTGAAGGTCCGCAGATTCATGCCGATAAAAGAGAAGACGTTGTGTCCGGTCAGGACGATGTGGACGATTTGTTATCCAGCCTAGGGTTCTAGCGTTTTAGCATTTTAGGTTTTTGGGTTTTTTGACCTTTAGGAGCACCCCCCTACATGAGCTTCGGCGCCGATGAAGAGATCCTTCAGGATTTCCTGGTTGAGGCCGGCGAGATTCTAGAGCAACTGTCCGAACAACTGGTCGAGCTGGAAAGCCGTCCGGATGATGCGGATTTGCTCAATGCAATTTTTCGCGGTTTTCACACTGTAAAAGGGGGCGCCGGCTTCCTCCAGCTCAACGAGCTGGTGGAGTGCTGCCACATCGCCGAGAACGTGTTCGACATCTTGCGCAAGGGTGAGCGTCGCGTCGATTCGGAGTTGATGGACGTGGTGCTCGAAGCACTGGACGCGGTGAACGGTATGTTCAGCGAAGTCCGCGAGCGCTGCCCGATCACGGCCGCCACACCTCAATTGCTCGCCGCACTGGCGCGTCTGGCAGAACCTCAGGCAGCTGACGAGGCGGCGCCTGCCCCCGTCGCCGAAGTGGTTGGCGCTCCTCAAAGCGAATCGGGTGACATCACCGACAACGAATTCGAACAACTGCTGGATTCGCTGAACGCCGTCAAGGCACAGGCCGAGGCGCCGGCGGCTGCTCCAGTCTCGGCCGGCAATGCCGCGGCAAGCGATGAAATCACCGATGCCGAGTTCGAGTCCCTGCTCGATCAATTGCACGGTAAAGGCCAGTTCGCCGTCGACGCAATCGCGCCAGCGCCTGTTGCGCCACCAGCGCCGAAAGCCGCTGGCGACAGCTCCGACATTACCGATGAAGAATTCGAAGCGCTGCTCGATCAGCTGCACGGCAAGGGTAACTTTGCCGTCGAAGCGCTGGAATCGGCGATTGCCTCGGTGCCCGTGCCCGCAGCGCCAAGCGCTGTAGCGGCCGGTAGCGATCTGATCACCGACCACGAGTTCGAATCGCTGCTCGACGAGCTGCATGGCAAAGGCAAGTTCAGCGAAGTCGGCACCGCGAAGGTGGTGAGCGGGGCGAGTGCGTCCGTCGCGGCCCCGGCAGTCAAAGCCGCCGCGCCCACGCCTGTAGCCAAGGCCCCGGAACCGAAAGCCCAAGCGCCTGCCGCAGCACCGGCGCCGGCCCGCGCTGTCGCCGCGCCGCCGGCGGAAAAAACGGCCAGCGAAGCCGAGACCACCGTGCGGGTCGATACCGCGCGTCTCGACGAAATCATGAACATGGTCGGCGAGTTGGTGCTGGTGCGTAACCGCCTGGTACGCCTGGGTGCCAACAGCGCCGATGAAGCCATGTCCAAGGCGGTGTCGAACCTCGATGTGGTGACGGCCGACCTGCAAACCGCGGTCATGAAGACCCGGATGCAACCGATCAAGAAAGTCTTCGGGCGCTTCCCGCGCCTGGTTCGCGACCTGGCTCGGCAGCTCAAGAAAGAGATCAACCTGGAGCTGGTCGGCGAAGAAACCGACCTCGACAAGAACCTCGTCGAAGCCCTGGCCGACCCATTGGTCCACTTGGTGCGCAACGCGGTCGACCACGGCATCGAGTCGCCGGAAGAACGCGAAGCCTCGGGCAAGGCACGTGGCGGCAAGGTGGTTCTGGCCGCCGAGCAGGAAGGCGATCACATCCTGCTGTCGATCTCCGATGACGGCAAAGGCATGGACCCGAACGTCCTGCGTTCCATCGCGGTAAAACGTGGCGTGATGGACAAGGACGCGGCCGATCGCCTGAGCGATACCGAGTGCTACAACCTGATCTTCGCCCCGGGCTTCTCGACCAAGACCGAGATTTCCGACGTGTCGGGTCGCGGCGTGGGCATGGACGTGGTGAAAACCAAGATTTCCCAGCTCAACGGTTCGATCAATATCTACTCGGCCAAGGGCCAGGGCTCGAAAATCGTCATCAAGGTGCCACTGACCCTCGCGATCATGCCGACGCTGATGGTGATGCTTGGCAACCAGGCGTTTGCGTTCCCGCTGGTGAACGTCAACGAGATCTTCCACCTTGACCTGTCGACCACCAACGTCGTCGATGGCCAGGAAGTGGTGATCGTACGGGACAAGGCCTTGCCATTGTTCTACCTCAAGCGCTGGCTGGTCAGTTCCGCCGCTCACGAAGAGCAGCGCGAAGGCCATGTGGTGATCCTTTCGGTGGGCACTCAGCGGATCGGCTTCGTCGTCGATCAACTGGTGGGCCAGGAAGAAGTGGTCATCAAGCCATTGGGCAAAATGCTTCAGGGAACGCCGGGCATGTCGGGCGCCACCATTACCGGTGACGGTCGCATCGCGCTGATCCTCGATGTCCCGAGCATGCTCAAGCGTTACGCCACACGGCGTATTTGATTCTGGTGGGGCGGGGCGACCGAGCTTCGCTCCATCTAATGGAGTGTTTATGGCAGTCAAAGTCCTGGTGGTGGATGATTCGGGTTTTTTCCGCCGCCGCGTCTCGGAAATTCTTTCAGCGGATTCCAATATCCAGGTCGTCGGCACCGCAACCAACGGCAAAGAGGCGATTGATCAAGCGTTGGCCCTCAAGCCCGACGTGATCACCATGGACTACGAGATGCCGATGATGGACGGCATCACCGCCGTGCGGCACATCATGCAACGCTGCCCGACCCCGGTGTTGATGTTCTCTTCGCTGACCCATGAAGGCGCCCGGGTGACCCTCGATGCGCTGGATGCCGGCGCTGTGGATTTTCTGCCGAAAAATTTCGAAGACATCTCGCGCAACCCCGAGAAGGTCAAGCAACTGCTGTGCGAAAAGATCCTGAGCATCTCGCGCAGCAACCGTCGTGTCAGCACCTACAGTGCTCCGGCGCCAGTGCACGCCCCGGCCCCGGCCCCGGCCCCTGCGCCTTCGAGCATTGGCAGTTACGCCAGCAGCGTGCCTGCACGCCCGGTCCCGACACCGGTCCCTGCGCGTTCCCATGCGCCTGCGCCGTCGTCGCCAGCGCCCAAACGCAAAGCCTACAAACTGCTGGCCATCGGTACGTCCACGGGCGGGCCGGTTGCCCTGCAGCGGGTCTTGACCCAATTGCCGGCCAACTTCCCGGCACCGATCGTGTTGATCCAGCACATGCCGGCCGCGTTCACCAAAGCCTTCGCCGAGCGTCTGGACAAGCTCTGCCGCATCAGCGTCAAGGAAGCCGAGGATGGCGACATCCTGCGACCTGGCCTGGCGCTGCTGGCGCCGGGCGGCAAACAGATGATGGTCGATGGTCGGGGCGCGGTGAAAATCCTCCCGGGCGACGAACGTCTGAATTACAAGCCGTGCGTGGACATCACGTTCGGTTCGGCGGCCAAGACCTACGGTGACAAAGTTCTGGCGGTTGTGTTGACCGGCATGGGTGCCGACGGCCGCGAAGGCGCGCGCCTGCTCAAGCAGGGCGGCAGTACGATCTGGGCTCAGGACGAAGCCAGTTGCGTGATCTACGGCATGCCGATGGCCATCGTCAAAGCTGAACTCGCCGACGCGGTGTACAGCCTGGACGAGATCGGCCGGCACATCGTCGAGGCGTGCGTCTGATGGATGTTCTGAGCCTGATCGGCATCATCATGGCGTTCGTCGCCATCATTGGCGGCAACTACCTCGAAGGCGGACATCTCGGCGCGTTGGCCAACGGCCCGGCGGCCTTGATCGTACTGGGTGGGACCGTCGGTGCTGCGCTGCTGCAATCGCCGATGAGCGCCTTCAAGCGTGCGATGCAGATTCTGGCGTGGATCCTGTTTCCGCCGCGCGTCGACCTCGCCGGTGGCATCGACCGCGTGGTGAACTGGAGTTTGACGGCGCGCAAGGAAGGCCTGCTGGGCCTGGAAGGCATCGCCGACGCCGAACCGGATAATTACTCGCGCAAAGGCTTGCAATTGTTGGTCGACGGCGCTGAGCCAGAGGCCATCCGCAGCATTCTCGAAGTGGATTTCTACACCCAGGAAAGCCGCGATGTCGAAGCGGCCAAAGTGTTTGAAAGCATGGGCGGCTATGCGCCGACTATCGGCATCATCGGCGCGGTCATGGGCCTGATTCATGTGATGGGTAACCTCGGCGATCCTTCGCAATTGGGCAACGGCATTGCCGTGGCTTTTGTTGCCACCATCTACGGTGTGGCCAGTGCCAACCTGGTGCTGTTGCCGATTGCCGCCAAGCTCAAGTCCATCGCGTTGCGCCAGTCGCGTTACCGCGAAATGTTGCTCGAAGGCATCCTGTCGATCGCCGAAGGTGAAAACCCTCGATCCATTGAATTGAAGCTCCAAGGCTTCATGGATTGATGGGGGTAAAGGACTATGGCTCGTCGTCGCCAGCATGAAGAGCACGTAAACCATGAGCGTTGGCTGGTGTCCTACGCCGACTTCATCACTTTGCTGTTCGCCTTCTTCGTGGTGATGTACTCCATCTCGTCGGTCAATGAAGGCAAGTACAAGATCATTTCCGAGGCATTGATCGGCGTCTTCAGCGACACCGATCGCGCGCTCAAGCCGATCCCGATTGGCGACGAGCGACCGAAGACCGTCACACCGGCCAAACCTTTGGTCAAGGACAGCGACGAGGTCGACGCCGGTGTGGCCGGTGCCAGCGATCCGCTCAAAAGCATCGCCGACGACATCAGCGCAGCGTTCGGCGATCTGATCAGTTCCCATCAGATGACCGTGCGCGGCAACGAGTTATGGGTCGAGATCGAGCTCAACTCCAGCCTGTTGTTCGGCAGTGGCGATGCCATGCCCAGCGACATTGCGTTCAACATCATCGACAAGGTCGCGGCGATTCTGAAGCCGTTCGACAACCCGATTCATGTTGAAGGCTTTACCGATGACCAACCGATCCGCACCGCGCAGTACCCGACCAATTGGGAGCTGTCGTCTGCCCGCTCGGCGAGCATCGTGCGCATGCTTGCGATGCAGGGGGTACACCCTGGGCGCCTGGCGTCGGTGGGTTACGGTGAATTCCAGCCAGTGGCCAATAACGCTACGAGCGAAGGCCGGGCGCGCAACCGCCGCGTTGTGCTGGTGGTCTCGCGCAACCTGGATGTGCGCCGCAGCCTGACCGCCACCGGAACCGCCAAAGCGCAACCGGACGCCGCGCTGAAGCGTGCTGGCACACAAACTGCACCGACCACCGTCAAGTCGCCGGTACGAGAGAGCGCCGTCAAATCTCCGTCACCCGTATTAACACGTTGAGCTATTTCTCGGCCGATCCACTTGGCCGGGAGGAATCATTCGAATGAGAGTCTGGGCAGTCGCCAATCAAAAGGGTGGTGTTGGTAAAACCACTTCCTCCATCGCTTTAGCCGGTTTACTGGCCGAGGCGGGCAAGCGCGTGGTTGTGGTCGATCTCGACCCCCACGGCTCGATGACCAGCTATTTCGGTTACGATCCCGACACTCTGGAACACAGCAACTACGATCTGTTCCTGCACAAAGGCAGCGTGCCGCAGGGTTTGCCAGGGCAACTGTTGCTGTCGACCAGTGACGAGCGAATCTCGCTTTTACCTTCCAGTACCGCGCTGGCGACCCTTGAGCGCCAGTCGCCGGGCCAGAGTGGTCTGGGTCTGGTGATTGCCAAGAGCCTGGCGCAGTTATGGCAGGACTTCGATTACGCGATCATCGACAGCCCGCCGCTGCTCGGGGTGCTGATGGTCAATGCCTTGGCCGCGAGCCAGCAGCTGGTAATCCCGGTGCAAACCGAACACCTGGCGGTCAAGGGTCTTGAGCGCATGGTCAATACGTTGGCGATGATCAATCGTTCACGCAAACAGGCGTTGCCGTTCAGTATCGTCCCGACCTTGTTCGACCGCCGCACGCAAGCCTCCCTTGGAACGCTGCGGGTCCTGCGCGACAAATTCCCCGAGGAAATCTGGCAAGGCTACATCCCGGTCGACACGCGCCTGCGTGATGCCAGCCGCGCCGGCTTGACGCCTTCGCAGTTTGACGGCAAGAGCCGCGGCGTGCTCGCGTACCGTGCATTGCTCAAGCACCTGCTGGCGGCGCAACTCGTCGCGCAGGTGGCTTGATATGAACTCAATCTGTGTAGGAGCTGCCGCAGGCCGCGATCTTTTGATCTTGCTTGGCGGCGCTCTTGATATCGCTAAAAGATCGCAGCCTGCGGCAGCTCCTACAGTGGGAACGTTCCAGTGAACCGGCCGATCAAGATCACATCGCGTCCACAGCGGGCGTTGCAGTCGTATCTGGACAACCTGCTGCAAGACGCGACCGAAGAGTTTTCGCCAGACATTTCGGCAATTCCCGAAGTCGTGGAAGTCGTCGCAGCAGTAAAAACCATTGAAGAGCAGGGCGTGCTGGATGAATTCCAGGCAGCCGTGCTTGAAGAACAGGCCCGGGATGCGCAGAAAAACACGGTGGCGGTTGCGCCGGTAGTCAAAGCGCTCGTTGCCGTGGTCGACGCGCCTGCACCCGCCATGGTGTCGGTATCGACTATCGCGCCGTTGCTGCCAACCTTGTCCGAGCCAGTCGTCGACGCGCCTGAGGCCCAGGAACCGCTGCCCACGCAATCGCAGCAAGTCCTGGTAGAACCCGTCGTCGAAGTTCATCTGCCGCCGAGCAACACGCCGCCCCCGGTAGAAACCGACGGACGTCCTGCCTGGGCGGCCGAACCCTTCGAATGCCTGCTGTTCGACGTCGCAGGGTTGACCCTGGCGGTGCCGCTGGTGTGCCTGGGTTCGATCTATTCCCTGACCGGTCACGAGCTCACGCCGCTGTTCGGCCAGCCGGAGTGGTTCCTTGGCATCCTGCCCAGTCAGGCGGGCAACCTCAAGGTGCTGGATACCGCGCGTTGGGTCATGCCCGATCGATATCGCGACGATTTCAAGCAGGGCCTGCAATACGTCATTTCCGTTCAGGGCTACGAGTGGGGGCTGGCTGTGCACCAGGTCAGTCGCTCGTTGCGCCTGAATCCGAACGAAATCAAATGGAGAAGTCACCGAGGTCAGCGGCCATGGCTCGCCGGCACGGTGATTGAGCACATGTGCGCTTTGCTCGATGTCGCCTCACTGGCCGAATTGATCGCCAGCGGCGGCGCCCGGCACATGTCCGGCAGCAAGCCGGGCCACAAACCGACATCAGTCAAATAAACAAAACAGGCGACGTCACTCTGATGATGTTGCACAGAACACACACCGCCAGGGCGGTTTCTTGAGGGGTCAGGGTATGAATGACAAGGCAACGGCGGCAAAAGGTTCCGAAGATCCGATCCTGCAATGGGTCACCTTCAAGCTGGACAACGAGACCTACGGCATCAACGTGATGCGCGTCCAGGAAGTCCTGCGCTACACCGAAATTGCCCCGGTCCCGGGTGCCCCGAGCTACGTGCTGGGCATCATCAACCTGCGCGGCAACGTCGTCACCGTGATCGACACCCGCCAGCGCTTCGGCCTGATGAATGCCGAAATCAGCGACAACACCCGCATCGTCATCATCGAAGCTGACAAGCAGGTGGTCGGGATCATGGTCGACAGCGTGGCCGAAGTGGTTTACCTGCGTCAGTCGGAAATCGAAACCGCGCCGAACGTGGGTAACGAAGAGTCTGCCAAGTTCATCCAGGGCGTTTGCAACAAGAACAATGAATTGCTCATCCTGGTCGAGCTGGACAAGATGATGAGCGAAGAAGAATGGTCGGACCTGGAGAACATCTGATTGATTCTCGAGGTGGCGGTCATCGTCCTGTTCCTGTTCTGGGCAGGCACCCTGGCGATGTTCCTGGCGTATATTCGCGGACAAAAGCTCATCGCCGCGCAGCAAGCCCAGGGGGATGCGCTGCGTGATCAGCGCATCAAGGACCTGGCCAAGCGCATTGACGACTATCAGAACAGCAATGTACGCATGGGCGAAGACCTGCACGAACTGCGGACCATCGTCGCGCCCTTGCCGAACAAACTCGTCCAGCTGGAACAGCGCGATCCCACCAGCCTGTCGTTCGCCCAGGCGGCGCGACTGGTCGGGATGGGCGCCAGCGTCGACGAACTGACCCAGTCCTGCGGCTTGACCCAGGCAGAGGCGGAGTTGATGAGCAAGATGCACAAGAACTGACAGAAACCTGTAGGAGCGAGCATGCTCGCGATGGATTTCAACGATGACGCGGGCTTCCGGGAAAAACGCGGCGCTCATTACTCCATCGTCGGAACACCGCCCGGAGCCTGCTCGCTCCTTCAAGTCTAAACATACAAGCGAGCTTGCTCGCGATGGCGTCCTCGAAATCTCAGTAGTCTTCCCCACGCCCGATTATTTCCTTTCCACCTCTTTGGTCCTCAGAAAGGGACTACGATGTCGTCATCTCCTGCCTATGAATGTTACGGAATCAGCCGGCTTGTGAGCACTGAGTGACGCCGGTAGCTTGTTTGTCTCAATTCAGCGATCAGTTCTGATCAACGCGAGACCAAGGAAGGACTATGTCCGACATTTTACGTGGTGCGCCGCTGTGGGTTTACGCGGTTTTTCTGATACTGACTTATTACGGTGTCATTGCCTGCTTCAAGCATCGTATGTCGAAAAGATCGCTGATGTTCATGCCAGCGATATTTGTAGTTGTATCCCTGACTTCGCTGAACCTTTCCCAAGGGATCGCTAGTGCGCTCGCGGTCTATGCACTCGGCCTGTTTGCGGGCTGGGCCGTGGCATTGCGGTTTTATTCGTATAACGAGGTTAAGCGCGAGGGGGAAAGCCTGGTGCTGGATGGAACAATCAAAGTGTTGGTTGTGTATTGGGGCTACTTCATGTGGCGTTACTATGACGGTTATCAGGTCGCCATGTATCCGGAGTTGGTCAATGAAGTTTCGAGAGTCATTTTCTCAACACTGGGAGCGGGTCTGATCAATGGTTTGATTCTCGGACGCAGTCTCAGGCTTTTGCGTTTGTTCAAGGATGTTCCGGTTGCGTAGTTGATGCACAAGCCGCACAAGAACTGACAACCTGTAGGAGCGAGCCTGCTCTGGGCGGCGTTCCGACGATGGCATCCTCAAAAACTCAATAATCATCCCCACGCTCGGTGACATCCTTCTCGACCATCGCCCCATCCGGATCCTGCCCCGCCGCAAACTTCCCTTTCAAGTTCCACGCAAACGCAATGATCTCGGCAATCGTCAGATAGAGTTCCTGCGGAATGCTGTCCCCCAATTCCATTCGCGCCAATAACCTCACCAGCTCGGCGTTCTCGTAGATCGGCACTTCGCAGTCGCGGGCGATGCGCAGGATTTCTTCCGCCAGTTCTTCGTCGCCCTTGGCGGTGAGGGTCGGGGCGTGGGTGCCGTCGTACTTGAGGGCGATGGCCTGGCGTGGCGCGTTTGAATTGTTCATGCGGTTTCGTCGACCCAGCGTTGTTCGAGGCAGGTTTGTGGGCCTTGGGGCGGTGTGCCGAGGTGGCAATCCAGATCGCCGACGTTGAGTCCGGCAGCCAGCAAGCGGTCGCGCAGACCGGCCAGATTGCTTTCGATCAGGCTGGCGGTGTACGGGCGCTCGGCCCAGAGCTGGCCAAACAGGCTGCCTTTGATCAGGTGTGCCTGGATCTGCAACGGTCCCAGCGGCTCCATGGCGAAGGCCAGTTCCACACGCCACAACTGTTGTTTGGGCTCGTGTTCTTCGCGACGCTCTTTTGGTTGTTCTTTCGCGGGGGCGTCTTCGCGCTGGAACTTGAGCTGCAGGGGCACGATGTCTTGCAGATTGCGCATCGGGATTTCCAGCTGCCAGGTGCTCATCAGCCGTCCGTCGGCGGTGACGCCGGTCTGTTCCAGGCTTGAGAGCTGGTGGCTTTGCAGGCGTGAAACAGCGGCGGCTGCCAGACGCAGCAGGTGTTCGAGATTGCCTTCGCCCTCGGTGCTTTGCAGCAAGCGCTCGGGCAAAGGGAAACTGGTCGGCAATGGTTTGGCGCTGACCTGGCCGAGCATGCCGAGGGCATTGCGCACGAAACTCGGCATTGCCTGGGCCAGGGTGTTGGCGGCGATGATTGCGCCGAGATTAGTGCTCGTCGGCAACCCCGGCGTCAGTTGCCCGATCAGTTTGAGCAGATCGCCTTTCATGTCCGGTGCCAGTGCTGGATTCTGGCCGCTCAGCAGTTTCGACTCGAGGAATGCGCCGCTGCTGGCCAAGGCTAACGCGAGCCCTTTGGGCGTACTGAGTTGATGCACATCGGGCAGGCCGGCGAGCAGTTTGTCGACGGCTGCGCGCAGGCCGCTGGAGGTCTGCTCGGAGGGCGCCAGGTTTTGCAGGAGCTTGAGCAATCCATCCAGCGAGCCTTGGCGACTTTGCTGGCTGACCAATTGCTGGGTCACGGCCAACTGTTCCTGGCGACTGCTCAGCGGTACGAATTTCAGCGTCTGGCCGTCCTGCACCTGGGCACTGAGCAAGGTGTCGATGCGCAACGGTTGCGGGCTGTCGATGGTCAGGGTGCTGCCACTCAGGGCGGTGTTGAGCAGGCTGACCATCGAACGAAACACGGCCGGCTGCCCCGGTAGTTGCGGCAGCGCTTGAGAGGTCAGCACCTTGCCCTGCAGTAACGTCCCGGCCGGCAATTGCGCAGTGTCGATGCGGGTGAGGGTGGCGACACTGGAGGCGATGGCCTGTTGCACGCTGACCGCCAGATTGCCCGCTGAAGGCTGGGTGACGAGCAGGCTGGACCCTTGCGCCAACGGTTGATTGCTGGTGGTCTGCACCGTGGTCTGCCGACCGCTGTCGAGGGTGAGTTTGAGCAACATCTGGAAAGCCTGGTCGGCCTGCTTGAGCGACAGGACTTCGGCCCGAGCGGTCTGGCCTGCGCTAATCAAACCCTCCAGTGGCGTCAGCAGCTTGAGCAACTCACCGCTGAATGCCTGGGCGCGCGTAGTCGTCGCAGTGGTCTGCGGCAGCGGGGGAATGTTCATTTCGCCTGTCATACGCGGTCACAACCTGAGGAAAATGCGCTCTTTAGAGTAAGGCATGGCATGTATAATGCCGCGCCGTTGTATCCAAAAATGGCGGAAACTTTGCAATTGTTTGACGCAGCTCTCTAGAACAAGACGTCGTTGCATCTATGCTGCATCTCTTTAACGGCCGCGCCAGCGCCGACTTGAACCGTATAAGGCCGTGAACCCTTGACCAGTCCTGTCCTGCAAACCGTTGCCCTTGCCTGCGAGCGAGACCTTCGGCTGCTCTTCGAAAATCTCGATTTGAGACTGGCCAGTGGCGAAATGATGCAAATCAGCGGCCCCAACGGCAGCGGCAAGACCAGCCTGTTGCGCCTGCTCTCGGGGCTGATGCAGCCGACGGCCGGTCAAGTGTTGCTCAACGGCCAGCCGCTGAACGAGCAACGCACCGAGCTGGCGCGCAACCTGTTGTGGATCGGCCATGCTGCCGGGATCAAAGACCTGCTGACGCCGGAAGAGAACCTGAGCTGGCTGTGCGCCTTGCATCATCGGGCGACCCACGAGGCGATCTGGCAGGCGCTGGCGGCTGTCGGCCTGCGCGGTTTCGAGGATGTGCCGTGCCATACCTTGTCCGCCGGTCAGCAGCGCCGCGTCGCATTGGCGCGTTTGTATCTGGACTGTCCACCGTTGTGGATTCTCGACGAGCCGTTCACCGCCCTCGACAAGCAAGGCGTGGCGCAACTTGAAGAACACCTGGCGACCCACTGCGAGCGCGGCGGTATGGTGGTCCTGACCACACACCACACATTGAGCCGGATGCCGGCCGGTTATCGCGACATCGATCTGGGGAGCTGGGTCGTATGAGTGTTTTCGGCCTGTTGGTCGCCCGTGAGGCTCGCTTGTTGTTTCGCCGTCCGGCGGAGCTGGCCAATCCGTTGGTATTTTTCGCCATCGTCGTTTCGCTGTTCCCGTTGGCGGTCGGACCCGAGTCTCAATTGTTGCAAACCTTGTCTCCGGGGCTGGTCTGGGTCGCAGCCCTTTTATCGGTTTTGCTCTCGCTGGACGGGCTTTTTCGCAGTGATTTCGAGGATGGATCGCTTGAACAGTGGGTCCTTTCGCCGCACCCCTTGGCTCTTCTGGTTTTGGCCAAAGTGCTGGCACACTGGGCGTTTTCCGGCCTGGCACTGGTTTTGCTCGCGCCCTTGCTGGCGTTGATGCTCGGTTTGCCTGCCGCCTGTCTGCCGGTGTTGCTGCTTTCGTTGTTGCTCGGTACACCGGTGCTGAGCCTGCTCGGTGCAGTGGGCGCGGCGCTGACGGTCGGTTTGAAGCGCGGCGGCCTGTTGCTGGCGTTGCTGATTCTGCCGTTGTACATCCCGGTGTTGATCCTGGGCAGTGGCGCCTTGCAGGCTGCCTTGCAGGGCATGCCGGCAACCGGTTATCTGCTGTGGCTTGGTAGCCTGACCGCTTTGGCGATAACCCTGACACCTTTTGCAATAGCTGCTGGCCTGAAGATCAGCGTCGGCGAATAATGAGGTCTGATCATTTTTTGATCAGCAAAGACCCAGGCTCTTCACAGTAAAGAGCAACCGTGATGGAAACAGTATGAACTGGACGTGGTTTCACAAGCTCGGCTCGCCCAAATGGTTTTACGGCATCAGCGGCAAAATGCTGCCATGGCTGAGCGTCGCGGCGTTGCTGCTGATCGGCGTTGGCGTGGTCTGGGGCCTGGCCTTCGCGCCGCCGGAAAAATGGCAGCAAAACAGCTACCGCATCATCTATATCCATGTCCCGGCCGCGATGCTGGCCCAGTCCATCTACGTGATGCTGGCGGTGTGCGGCATCGTCGGCCTGGTGTGGAAAATGAAAATGGCCGACGTCGCCCTGCAGTGCGCTGCGCCGGTCGGGGCCTGGATGACCGCCTTGGCGCTGGTCACCGGGGCGATCTGGGGCAAGCCGACGTGGGGCTCGTGGTGGGTCTGGGATGCACGACTGACGTCCATGCTGATTCTGCTTTTCCTGTACTTCGGTCTTATTGCGCTGGGCAACGCCATCAGCAATCGTGACAGCGCGGCCAAGGCTTGCGCGGTGCTGGCGATTGTCGGCGTGATCAACATCCCGATCATCAAGTACTCGGTGGAGTGGTGGAACACCCTGCACCAGGGCGCGACCTTCACCCTCACGGAAAAACCGGCGATGCCCGCCGAGATGTGGCTGCCGTTGCTGCTGACGGCGTTGGGTTTCTATTGTTTCTTCGGCGCGGTGTTGCTGCTGCGCATGCGCCTCGAAGTGCTCAAGCGCGAAGCGCGGGCCAGTTGGGTAAAAGCCGAAGTGGAAAACAGCCTGGAGGTCGTTCGATGAGTTTTGCTTCATTCGGCGACTTCATCGCCATGGGCCATCATGGCCTGTATGTCTGGTCAGCCTATGGCATCTGCCTGGCGGTATTGGCCCTCAACGTGGCGGCGCCGATCCTGGCCCGCAAGCGGTATCTGCAACAAGAGGCGCGTCGTCTGCGCCGGGAGAACGGCAAGTGAATCCGCTGCGCAAAAAGCGTCTTATCATCATTCTCGCGATTCTGGTCGGGGTCGGCGCTGCCGTCGGCCTGGCCCTGAGCGCCCTGCAGCAGAACATCAACCTGTTTTACACGCCGACCCAGATCGCCAACGGCGAAGCCCCGCAAGACACGCGCATTCGTGCCGGCGGCATGGTCGAGGCAGGTTCCCTGCAGCGCTCCGGCGACTCGCTGGACGTGAGGTTTGTCGTCACCGACTTCAACAAATCCGTGACCATCACCTATCGTGGCATCCTGCCGGATCTGTTCCGCGAAGGGCAGGGCATCGTCGCCTTGGGCAAACTCAATGCTGAAGGCGTGGTGGTGGCCGATGAAGTGCTGGCCAAACACGATGAAAAGTACATGCCGCCGGAAGTGACCAAGGCCCTGAAAGACAGTGGCCAGTCGGCACCTACTCCTGCGAAAGAGGGCTAACCGATGACCGCTGGAATTTTTATCCCGGAGCTGGGCCACCTGGCCATGATCCTGGCGCTGTGTTTTGCGTTGGTTCAGGCCGTGGTGCCATTGGTCGGTGCCTGGCGCGGTGATCGTTTCTGGATGAGCCTGGCCCAGCCGGCCGCGTGGGGGCAGTTCGCGTTTTTGCTGTTCGCTTTCGGTTGCCTGACGTATGCCTTCATGGTCGACGACTTCTCCGTGGCTTACGTGGCCAACAACTCCAACAGCGCGCTGCCGTGGTACTACAAATTCAGCGCCGTGTGGGGTGCCCACGAAGGGTCCTTGTTGCTGTGGGCGTTGATTCTTGGCGGCTGGACCTTCGCAGTGTCAGTGTTCTCCCGGCAATTGCCGCAAGTCATGCTGGCCCGCGTGCTGGCGGTGATGGGCATGATCAGCACCGGTTTCCTGCTGTTCCTGATCCTCACCTCGAACCCGTTCAAGCGCATCCTGCCGCAAATGCCGACCGACGGCGCCGACCTCAATCCGTTGCTGCAAGACATCGGACTGATCGTTCACCCGCCGATGCTGTACATGGGCTACGTCGGTTTCTCGGTGGCCTTCGCTTTCGCCATTGCCGCACTGATGGGCGGTCGCCTGGACGCCGCATGGGCGCGCTGGTCGCGTCCGTGGACCATCGTGGCCTGGGCGTTCCTCGGCATCGGTATCACCCTCGGTTCGTGGTGGGCGTACTACGAACTCGGCTGGGGCGGCTGGTGGTTCTGGGACCCGGTGGAAAACGCCTCGTTCATGCCATGGCTGGTGGGCACCGCGCTGATTCACTCGTTGGCGGTCACGGAAAAACGTGGTGTGTTCAAAAGCTGGACCGTGTTGCTGGCCATCGCCGCGTTTTCGTTGAGCCTGCTGGGCACCTTCCTCGTGCGTTCCGGCGTGCTGACGTCGGTGCATGCGTTTGCCTCCGACCCGGAGCGCGGCGTGTTCATCCTGATTTTCCTGCTCTTCGTGGTCGGCGGTTCGCTGACGCTGTTCGCCCTGCGCGCACCGGTGGTCAAGAGTCAGGTCGGCTTCAACCTGTGGTCTCGGGAAACCCTGCTGCTGGGCAACAATCTGGTGCTGGTGGTAGCGGCTTCGATGATCCTGCTCGGCACCTTGTACCCGCTGATTCTCGATGCCATGACCGGCGCCAAGCTGTCCGTCGGTCCGCCGTACTTCAACGCACTGTTCATTCCGTTGATGGCGCTGCTGATGATGGTGATGGCGGTCGGCGTGATCGTGCGCTGGAAAGACACACCGGTGAAATGGCTGGTGAGCATGCTTACGCCAGTGCTGCTCGGCAGCGCTGCGCTCGCGGTCGTAGCGGGCGTCGCCTACGGCGATTTCAACTGGGCGGTGCTTGCGACCTTCATGCTCGCGGCCTGGGTGTTGCTGGCCGGTGTGCGTGACATCTTCGACAAGACGCGCCACAAAGGCCTGATCAAAGGCCTGCCAACCCTGACCCGCAGCTATTGGGGCATGCAGGTTGCGCACCTGGGCATTGCCGTGTGTGCGTTGGGTGTCGTGTTGTCCAGCCAGAACAGTGCCGAGCGCGACCTGCGTCTGGCGCCGGGCGAATCCATGGACCTGGGCGGTTATCAGTTCGTGTTCGAAGGCGCCAAGCATTACGAAGGCCCGAACTTCACCTCGGACAAGGGCACCGTTCGCGTGATCCGCGATGGCAAGGAAATCAGCGTGCTGCACCCGGAAAAACGCCTCTACACCGTGCAAAACTCGGTGATGACCGAAGCCGGGATCGACGCAGGTTTCACCCGTGACCTCTATGTCGCCCTTGGCGAACCGTTGGGCGATGGCGCGTGGGCCGTGCGCGTGCACGTCAAACCGTTCGTGCGCTGGATCTGGTTCGGCGGTCTGCTGACAGGTCTGGGTGGATTGCTGGCGGCGCTGGATCGTCGTTATCGGGTCAAGGTGAAAAGCCGTGTGCGTGAAGCGCTGGGCCTGTCGGGAGCGACTGCATGAAACGTTGGTTGATGGTGTTGCCGCTGGCGATTTTTCTGGTGGTGGCGGTGTTCCTTTATCGCGGTCTGTACCTGGACCCGGCCGAGCTGCCTTCGGCGATGATCGGCAAGCCGTTCCCAGAGTTTTCGCTGCCAGCGGTGCAGGGTGAAAAGACCCTGACCAAGGCCGATATTCTCGGAAAACCGGCGCTGGTCAACGTGTGGGGCACCTGGTGCATTTCCTGCCGGGTCGAGCACCCGGTGCTGAACAAACTGGCCGGGCAGGGCGTGGTGATCTATGGCATCAACTACAAGGACGTCAATGCCGATGCCTTGAAGTGGCTGGCAGACTTCCACAACCCGTACGTCTTGGACATTCGAGACGATGAAGGCTCATTGGGCCTGAACCTCGGTGTCTACGGTGCTCCGGAAACCTTCTTCATCGACGCCAAGGGCATCATCCGCGACAAGTTCGTCGGCGTGATCGACGAACAGGTCTGGCGCGAAAAACTGGCGGCGAAGTATCAGGCGCTGGTCGACGAGGCCAAGCCATGAAGCGCTGGATCGCTGCCGCCATTCTCGGCTTGAGCATGGCCGGCATGGCCCACGCGGCCATCGACACCTATGAGTTCGCCAAGGAAGGTGATCGCGAGCGTTTTCGCGAGCTGACCAAAGAACTGCGTTGCCCAAAGTGCCAGAACCAGGACATTGCCGACTCCAACGCACCGATTGCCGCTGACTTGCGCAAAGAGATTTTTCGCATGCTCGGCGAGGGCAAGGACAACCAGCAGATCATCGACTTCATGGTCGATCGCTACGGTGATTTCGTCCGCTACAAACCGGCGTTGAATGCCAAGACCGCATTGCTCTGGTTCGGCCCCGCCGGCCTGTTGCTCGGTGGTGTGGTGATTATTGCGGTGATCGTCCGCCGTCGTCGCGTGCAGCGCGCCGACATCCAGGATGAGCTGTCTCCCGAGGAACGTTCGCGCCTCGACAACCTGTTGGATAAAAACCAAGAATGATTGATTTCTGGCTCGCTGCAGGTCTGCTGCTTCTGGTTGCCCTGAGTTTTCTGTTGATTCCGGTTCTGCGCAGTCGTCGTGCCCAGCTCGAAGAGGATCGTACCGCCCTGAACGTCGCGCTTTATCAGGAGCGCGTGGCTGAGTTGCAGGCTCAGCAGGAAGAAGGCGTACTGGATGCGGCGCAAATGGACACCGGCCGCGCCGAAGCCGCCCGCGAGTTGCTGGCGGATACCGAGGGCGTCGAGGCACCTCGGGTATCGCGTCTGGGCAAACCCTTGCCGTTGCTCGCAGCGATTCTGGTGCCCGTCCTGGGCCTTGGGCTGTACCTGCATTTTGGTGCCAGCGACAAAGTCGAGCTGACCCGTGAATTCGCCCATGCGCCGCAATCGATGGAAGAGATGACCAAGCGCCTGGAGCGCACGGTTGCCGCTCAACCGGATTCTGCCGAAGGCGTATATTTCCTCGGTCGTACCTACATGGCCCAGGATCGGCCTGCGGAGGCGGCGAAGATGTTCGAACGCACCGTAAACCTGGCGGGTCGTGAGCCTGAACTGCTCGGCCAATGGGCTCAGGCCCAGTACTTTGCCGACGGAAAGAAGTGGTCGGACAAGGTCCAGGCCCTGACCGATGAAGCACTCAAGGCTGATCCGAATGAAGTCACCAGCCTTGGCCTGCTCGGCATTGCCGCTTTTGAAAGCGAGCGTTATCAGGACGCCATCGATTACTGGAACCGCCTGCTGGCGCAATTGCCACCGCAAGACAATTCCCGCGAAGCCCTGCAAGGCGGGATTACCCGCGCCACCGAGAAGCTGGTGGCCAGCGGCGGCAAGGTCGCGCAAGCACCGGCGGCAAAGGCCTCGGCAGTGCTCAAGGTCAGCGTCGATCTGGCGGCCGAACTCAAAGGCAAGGTCCAGCCCGGCGACAGCGTCTTCATCTTCGCCCGGGCGATTTCCGGTCCTCCGGCTCCGCTGGCGGTCAAGCGCATGACCGTGGCCGATCTGCCGGTAACCGTCGAACTGGGTGATGCCGATGCGATGATGCCGCAATTGAAACTGTCGAACTTCCCTGAAGTCCAACTGGTTGCACGCGTTTCCCGTGCCGGCAAACCGACCGCCGGCGAATGGATCGGTCGCAGCCAGCCGCTGGCCAGCAGCACCACCGCGCCGCAAACACTGACCATCGACAGCCCGGACAAATAACAGGAAACGCCACCATGACCGCCATTGCTCGTATTGCCCTGCTCAGCGCTGTTTTGGGGTTAAGTGCTTGTGCGGTCCAGCGGCCGCCGGAGCAGCCGACTCCGGCACCGATCCCGCCGTCGCAGCCAAGCCCTACGCCATCGACGTCGCCCACTCCGAGCAAACCGAGCATCCCGGCCAAACCGGCCAAGCCGTTGCCGCGCACCTCCGCCAGCTTCGCGCCGCCGCCGGGTGGGAACAGTCATTGGGATCAGAAGATGGGGGTCTATGTGCTTGATGACCAGCCCAATACCTTCTATCGCCAGCGGACTTACTACCGTTGGGATAATGGCTGGAGCCGTTCGATCAGTCCGAAAGGGCCTTGGGAGGAGACGGATATCCACGGGGTGCCGGGTGGATTGGGACGGCAGTTCGAGCAGTAACGCAGACAGGCGACCTTCGGGTCGCCTTTTTTGTGGGCGTTGAACAGTGTTTTTCGGGCCGCGTGTGAACTCTGTGGGAATGGGCTTGCTCGCGAAGGCGGCCTGACTTTGGTTGACCGGGTACATATCCATTGCTGCGGTAACGACGGCTTATGGTTTCGCCCTTACGGCGACTCACTTTTTTACAAGCGCCTAAAAAAGTAAGCAAAAAACGCTCGCCCCTTACGTACGGCCCCTCGCTGAGGCTCGGCGTTCCTTCGCTCCGGCATTCATCCGGGGGCATTGCCCTCCGGTCTGCTTCGCTACGACCTACATGCAATGAGTTCGACTGCGTCGAACGGCGCTGCGCGCCAATCCCCGGATAAACACCTCCACTCAGCCTCCCGAGGGGGCGGGTGGATCAAAAGCGGAAGGCGAGCTAACGCTCGGCCTGATGAGTGGTGAAGAGCGTGGGTGTACGCTGATCAATTGTAGGAGCTGGCTTGCCAGCGATGGCGGCCTGCCAGCTGACCTGATCTCGCGGATGTATCACTCCGCTGGAGCTGCCGAAGGCTGCGATCTTTTGATCTTGCCTGTAAAAAACAGAGTCAAAAGATCGCAGCCTCGTTGCACTCGACAGCTCCTACAGGGAAATACGCACGCATCAGAACCAGGCCGGCCAGTAGGCCGCCTCGGACGCGATTGCGGTAGATGCCCCTCATGAAAAACCAGGGCGAATACCAGCCTGAATTAAGGCTGCAGGGTGCCCCAGTGGACACCCAATCCGGTCACAACCGCGACCAAACGCGCCAGCCCTCCAGCTCAACCTTTCACAAAACCTTCATCAAATGATTCACCCAGTGAAATGTGCAAGTCATAGGGCTGACATGCCCCGTGCCTAAAGTCTGTTGAACTCAAATACGGCCACGGACGGCTGTTCAACCAGACAGAGATGCCCATGAACGCAGCTATCCATGTCGATCATCTGAACAAGACCTTTGCGCGTAAAACTGCACTGGTTGACCTCGAACTGACCATCGCGGCCGGTGAGATGGTCGCGCTGATCGGCGCGTCCGGCTCCGGCAAATCCACCTTGTTGCGCCATCTCGCGGGCCTGGCTTGCTGCGATAAAAACAACGGCGGCAGCGTCAAGGTGCTGGGCCGCGAGGTGCAGGCGTCGGGTCGGCTCAATGGCAAGGTGCGCCGCCTGCGCGCCGACATCGGCTATATCTTCCAGCAGTTCAACCTGGTCAACCGCCTGAGCGTGCTCGACAACGTGCTGCTCGGTTGCCTGGGGCGCATGCCGCGCTGGCGTGGCAACCTGGGCCTGTTCAATGCCGAGGAAAAACAGTTCGCCATGGAGTCCCTGGCCCGCGTCGGCCTGGCTGACCTCGCCGCACAGCGGGCCTCGACCCTGTCCGGTGGGCAGCAGCAACGCGTGGCGATTGCCCGTGCACTGACCCAACGTGCCGAAGTCATCCTTGCGGACGAGCCGATCGCCTCTCTGGATCCGGAATCGGCGCGCAAGGTTATGGAAATCCTCGCCGACATCAATCGCCGCGACGGCAAGACCGTGGTGGTGACCCTGCATCAGGTCGACTACGCCACCCGCTATTGCCCACGCGCGGTAGCACTGAAGGCCGGCCGGATTCATTTCGATGGCCCGGGTACCGAGCTCAGTGGCGCGTTCCTCAACGATTTGTACGGGGCCGATATCGACACCAGCCTCATGTGCTCCGAGCCACTGCGTCACAACGAATCAGCGCCCCGGCTGGTGCTGGCGCGTGTTTGATCACTGCGTATTCCTTAACCGTTCACTCTCAGGAAGCCTTTCCATGTTGAACCGTATCGGTCGCGTTTTTGCGGGTGCAGCTCTGCTCACCGGTTGCTTGATGGGCACTGCCCAGGCTGAAGAAAAAGCCATCAACTTCGGCATCATGTCCACCGAGTCTTCGCAAAACCTCAAGAGCATCTGGCAGCCATTCCTTGATGACATGCACAAACAGACCGGCCTGAAGATCAATGCCACGTTTGCCTCTGACTATGCGGGTCTGATCCAGGGCATGCGTTTCAACAAGGTCGATGTCGCCTGGCTGGGCAACAAGGCCGCCATCGAAGCCGTGGACCGTTCCAACGGCGAAATCTTCGCCCAGACCGCTGCAGCCAGTGGCGCTGCCGGTTACTGGAGCGTGTTGATCGCACGCAAGGACAGTCCGATCAACTCGGTCGACGACATGCTGAAAAACGCCAAAAACCTGACCTTCGGCAACGGTGATCCGAACTCGACGTCCGGCTACCTCGTACCGGGCTATTACGTGTTCGCCAAGAACCATGTCGATGCGGCCACCGCGTTCAAGCGCACGCTCAACTCCAGCCATGAGGTCAACGCCTTGAGTGTGGCCAAGGGGCAGCTGGATGTGGCGACCTTCAACACCGAGAGCTGGGATCGCCTGGAGGTCACCCAGCCTGATAAAGCTGCGCTGCTGAAGGTGATCTGGAAGTCGCCGCTGATCCCCGCCGACCCGTTGGTGTGGAGCAAAGCGCTGAGTGACAGCGAGAAAACCAAGATCCGCGATTTCATTTTCAGCTACGGCGATACCGACGAAGAGAAAGCGGTGCTCAAGGGCATGCAATTGGGCAAGTTCCTGACATCCAGCGACGACCAGTTGCTGCCGATTCGCCAGCTCGAATTGTTCAAGCAACGGACCACGATCAGTGCGGACACCAAGCTTGAGGCGGCGGACAAGGCCAAGAAACTGGCCGACATCGACGCCGAACTGGCCAAGCTGCAAGAGCGCATCACCGTGCTCGATAAAACCGCCGACAAAAAATCCGCAGCCAACGGCTAACCCCTGTAGGAGCGAGCCGGCTCCGGGCGGCGTTCCGACGATGAACATAAGGACACCGCGTTTCTCCCGGTTTCCCGCGTCATCGTTGACGACCATCGCGAGCAGGCTCGCTCCTACAGGTTCTGCATTACGCAATCTAGAGAACCCTCATGACCACTCTGCACGCTGAAGCTGTCGGCAAGCGTACCTGGCCGCAATACGCCGGTTGGGGCCTGTTCCTGGTCCTGCTGGCCTGGGCCTGGCACGGCGCCGAAATGAACCCGATGACGCTGTACCGCGACTCGGGAAACATGGCGACCTTCGCCGGGGACTTCTTCCCGCCGGATTTCCATGAATGGCGCATGTACCTCAAGGAAATGCTCGTCACCGTACAAATCGCCCTGTGGGGCACGGTGCTGGCGATTGTCTGCTCGGTGCCGCTGGGCATCCTCTGTTCGGAAAACATCACACCGTGGTGGATCCACCAACCGCTGCGCCGGGTGATGGATGCGTTCCGCTCAATCAACGAAATGGTGTTCGCCATGTTGTTCGTGGTGGCCGTCGGGCTGGGTCCGTTTGCCGGGGTATTGGCGCTGTGGATCAGCACCACCGGGGTACTCGCCAAATTGTTCGCCGAAGCTGTCGAGGCGATAGATCCGGGCCCGGTGGAAGGCGTTCGCGCCACCGGTGCCAGCGCCTTGCAGGAAGTGATCTACGGCGTGATCCCGCAGGTGATGCCGCTGTGGGTGTCCTACGCGCTGTATCGCTTCGAGGCCAACGTGCGTTCGGCGACGGTGGTGGGAATGGTCGGGGCCGGCGGGATCGGGGTGATCCTGTGGGAGAACATCCGCGCCTTCCAGTTCACACAGACCTGCGCGGTGCTGCTGGTGATTATCGTCGTGGTCAGCTTGATCGACATCCTGTCGCAGCGCTTGCGCAAGCAGTTCATCTGACTTTTTCGGAGGGGTGCCCTTGGGCGCTTTTTTTAAAGCATGCAGTTGTCTAGACAAGATGAACCGGTGTACCGCGAATTGGCCGATATCCTGCGGCGGGAGCTGGCGGAGTACCGCGCCGGGGATTTCCTGCCGGGCGAAGTGATGTTGGCCGAGCGCTTCGGTGTCAATCGCCACACCTTGCGCCGCGCCATCGATGAACTGGTGTTCGAAGGCAGCCTGTTGCGCCTTCAGGGCAAAGGCACCCAGGTGCTGGAGCGGCCGCTGATTTACTCGATGACCGCCGACAGCGCCTACAGCCAGTCGCTGTCAGCCCAGGGACATGGCGTCGAGGCAGTGCTGCTCAAGCGTCGCTACTGCTTTGCCAGCCGTGAAGAAGCGCAGCATCTGGGCATCGCCGAGATGGCGCCGATGATCGAATTGCAGACCTTGCGCAAACTCGACAACCAACCGGTCAGCCTGATCCGCCATCGCTACTGCGCCAGTCACGCACCGCTGCTGGCCGACTACTGCGGCGGCTCTCTGCGCAAATACCTGAGCGAACGGGACCTGCCGCTGACCCGTACCCAGAGCCTGATCGGCGCCCGATTACCCAACCGCGAAGAAGCCGCGCTGCTGCTCATGCCCCGGCATTTGCCGGCGCTGAGCGTGTTCACCCTTTCCCGCGACCGCGACGGCCGTGCGGTGGAGCTGGCCCAGTCCACCAGCCGTTCGGATCGCTTCCAGTACCAGGTCGTGACCTGATGGAGAACTCAATGACCAACCTTGCTCAGCACGCCGAACGGCAACACTGGATCGGCGTACTCGCCTGCGCTCGTCGCGATGAATTACAGCCCTTCGAAAATGCGCTGCGCGACATCGATTACCAACTGATCCGCGCCCCGGAAATCGGCATGACCCTGGTCCGTGGTCGCATGGGCGGTAACGGCGCGCCGTTCAATGTCGGCGAAATGAGCGTCACCCGTTGCGTGGTGCGCCTGGCCGATGGCCGTACCGGTTACAGCTACCTGGCAGGCCGCGACAAGGTCCACGCCGAACTGGCTGCACTGGCCGACGCGCATTTGCAGGGCGCGCAACAGCGCCATTGGCTGGCCGACATGATCACGCCTCTGGCGGCAGCGCAGGCCGAGCGCCGGGCACAGAAAGAGGCGGAAACCGCCGCCACCAAAGTCGAATTCTTCACCCTCGTGCGAGGAGAAAACTGATGAGCGCACAGCTGTTGCAACCGGCCTTCAGCGACCCGGTGCTGGATGCCCAGCGTGGATTTCGCACGGCGCTCAAGGCCCTGGCCGGTCCCGGTTTGATCCAGACGTTATACGCCTCGCCGAGACTCGAAGGCTTGGCCCCCGCAACCTATGCGCTGTGTCTGGCGTTGCTGGATGTCGACACGCCGCTGTGGCTGGCGCCGTCCTTCGACACGCCGCTGATCCGCGCCAATCTGGCGTTCCACGGTGGTTGCCCGTTGACCGCCAAGCGTGAAGAAGCGCGGTTCGCATTGCTCGCCTCCGAGGATCTGCTCGACCTGAGCGGTTTCGATACCGGCAATGATCGTTATCCCGACCAGTCCTGCACCTTGCTCATTCAGCTGCCACGCCTCGACGGCGGGGCAGGGCGGACGTGGCGCGGACCGGGGATCGAAAGCGAACACGGCGTCGCGCTGCCGGTGGCCGAAGGCTTCTGGCGCGAACGCGAACGGCGCAACGAATTCCCCCGTGGGCTTGACCTGTTTTTCACCGCCGGCCACGACCTGGTCGGCCTGCCGCGCAGCACCCGCATCGCAGAGGAGCGAGCCTGATGTACGTAGCCGTCAAGGGTGGCGAACAGGCCATCGACAATGCCCACCGTCTGCTGGCAAAAAAACGTCGGGGCGATACCGCGGTCACTGAGCTCGGTGTCGAGCAGATTCGCCAGCAACTGCCGCTGGCGGTGGCGCGGGTGATGAGTGAAGGCTCGCTGTACGACGAAGAGCTCGCTGCGCTGGCGATCAAGCAGGCGGCGGGGGATCTGGTGGAAGCGATCTTCCTGCTGCGGGCCTACCGCACCACGTTGCCGCGCTTCAGCCCGAGCCTGCCGATCGATACCCAGAACATGCAACTGAGTCGGCGCTTGTCCGCCACCTTCAAGGACGTGCCGGGTGGACAACTGCTGGGTCCGACCTTCGACTACACCCATCGTCTGCTGGACTTCGCGTTGCTGGCCGAAGGCGAATACCCGGGGCCGCAAGTGACCCCGAATGCCAGTCTCCAAGCGTGCCCGCGAGTCCTCGGTTTGCTGGCGCAGGAAGGCCTGATCAAGAACGAGTCCGACAACGGCGAACGCGTGGCCGACATCACCCGCGACCCGCTGGAATTGCCCGCCTGTCGCGCTCAACGCCTGCAAGCACTGGCCCGGGGCGACGAAGGTTTCCTGTTGGCGCTGGGTTATTCGACCCAGCGCGGTTATGGCCGCAACCACCCGTTCGCGGGTGAAATCCGCATCGGCGAAGTCGAGGTCTGGATCGACCCTGAAGAGCTGGGTTTTCCGATCAATCTGGGCAGCATCGAAGTCACCGAGTGCGAGATGGTCAACCAGTTCGTCGGCTCGGCCACGGAGTTGGCGCAGTTCACTCGCGGCTACGGTTTGGCCTTCGGACACGCCGAGCGCAAGGCCATGGGCATGGCGCTGGTGGACCGTGCGTTGCGCGCCGACGAGTACAACGAAGAGATCGTGTCCCCGGCCCAGCAGGAAGAGTTTGTGCTGATGCACTGCGACAACGTCGAGGCCGCCGGTTTTGTCTCGCACCTCAAGCTGCCTCACTACGTCGACTTCCAGGCCGAACTGGAACTGATCCGCAAACTGCGCAAGCCTGCCGAGGGCCAAAACCATGAATGACCTGAACCAGGCACCCGTGCGCGACGCGGCGTACAACTTTGCCTACCTTGATGAACAGACCAAACGCATGATTCGTCGCGCCTTGCTCAAGGCCGTGGCGATCCCTGGCTATCAGGTGCCGTTCGGTGGTCGCGAGATGCCGTTGCCTTACGGTTGGGGCACCGGTGGCATGCAGTTGACCGCCGCGATTCTCGGTGACGATGACGTGCTAAAGGTTATCGATCAGGGCGCGGACGACACCACCAACGCCGTATCGATCCGCCGCTTCTTCGCCCGCACCGCAGGCGTCGCCACCACCGAAAGTACGCCGGACGCGACGGTGATCCAGACCCGTCACCGCATCCCGGAAACTGCGCTGCATGCCGATCAGATCATGGTTTATCAAGTGCCGATTCCCGAGCCGCTGCGCTTTATCGAGCCGTCGGAAACCGAGACCCGGACCATGCACGCCCTCAACGATTACGGGGTCATGCACGTCAAACTCTACGAAGACATCGCCACCTTCGGCCACATCGCCACCGCGTACGCCTACCCGGTGATGGTCGACGAGCGCTACGTGATGGACCCGTCGCCGATTCCCAAATTCGACAACCCGAAACTCGACATGAGCCCGGCGCTGATGCTGTTCGGCGCCGGCCGCGAGAAGCGCCTGTACGCGGTGCCGCCGTACACCCGGGTCACCAGCCTCGACTTCGAGGATCACCCCTTCGAAGCGCAGAAATGGGAAGCGTGCTGCGCCATTTGTGGCAGCCGTGAATCGTTCCTCGATGAGTTGATTCTCGACGACGCCGGCACCCAAAGCTTCGTCTGTTCCGACACTTATTACTGCGCCCAGCGCGTCAGCCAGCAGGAGCAGGGCCAATGAAGCATGCGCTGAAAAACGATGTGTCCGTGTCCACTGAACCGCTGTTGCGAGTGCGTGATTTGTCGCTGTTGTACGGCCCGGAAAAGGGCTGCCAGGACGTCAGTTTCGACCTGTACCCCGGTGAAGTGCTGGGGATTGTCGGCGAGTCCGGCTCGGGCAAATCCACGTTGCTCTCGTTGCTCAGCGGGCGCTTGCCGCCGCAGCGCGGCAACATCGGTTACCGCGACAAACAGGACCAATGGCTGGACCTGTACAGCGCCAGCGAAGCCGAGCGCCGCACGCTTCTGCGCACCGAATGGGGCTTTGTCGAACAGAATCCGAGGGACGGTCTGCGCATGGGCGTGTCCGCTGGCGCCAACATCGGCGAACGCCTGATGGCCCAGGGCGTGCGCAATTATCAGCAGCTGCGCGGGGCCGGTCTCGACTGGTTGAGTCAGGTGGAAATCGATCCGCAGCGCATCGACGATTTGCCCCGGACCTTTTCTGGCGGCATGCAGCAGCGCCTGCAAATCGCCCGCAATCTGGTGTCCAGTCCACGGCTGGTGTTCATGGACGAGCCGACCGGCGGCCTCGACGTCTCGGTGCAGGCGCGCTTACTCGACCTGCTGCGTGGGCTGGTGCGTGAACTGGATCTGGCCGTGGTGATTGTCACCCATGACCTGGCGGTGGCGCGGCTGCTGGCCGACCGCTTGATGGTGATGCGCCGCTCGCGGGTGGTGGAAACCGGGCTGACCGACCAGATCCTCGACGACCCTCAGCACCCTTATTCGCAACTGCTGGTGTCTTCGGTGTTGCAGCCGTGAAGCCCCGTTCAATAGTGGAATCCGAGCGATGAATACCTTGATCGAGGTCCGTGACCTCTCGAAAACTTTCACCCTGCACCAGCAGCACGGCGTGGTCCTCAATGTACTGCGCGGGATCGATTTCAGTGTGGCGGCCGGTGAATGCCTGGTGCTGCACGGTCAGTCCGGTGCCGGTAAAAGTACCTTGCTGCGCACCTTGTACGGCAACTACTTGCCTGCGGGCGGCAGCATTCGCGTGCAGCACGATGGCCAATGGCTGGAGCTGGTGGGCGCCGAGCCCCGGGACATCCTGCAAGTGCGTCAGCGCACGTTGGGTTATGTCAGCCAGTTTTTGCGAGTGATCCCGCGGGTCGCGTGCCTGGACGTGGTCATGGAGCCAGCGCTGGCCCGGGGCTGGTCGAAAGATCAGGCGCAATTGCGTGCCGAATTGCTGCTCAGCCGCCTGAACATTCCGCAACGGCTCTGGCAACTTGCGCCCGGTACGTTTTCCGGTGGCGAGCAGCAACGAGTCAACATCGCTCGCGGCTTCATGGTGGCGTGGCCGGTGATGTTGCTCGACGAGCCGACCGCATCACTCGACGACAACAATCGCCAGGTGGTGCTGGAACTGATGAACGAAGCGAAAAGCGCGGGTGCCGCACTGATCGGCATCTTCCACGATCGCATCGCCCGCGAGGCGGTTGCCGATCGCCATCTCGACATGACCCCAGCCGCAGTCAGCCAAGAGGAATACGCCGATGCCCGTTGAACAGATCCTCAGCAATGCCCAACTGGTCACCGCGGACCGTGTGTTCTACGGCACCGTGGTGCTGCGCGACGGGTTGATTGCCGAGGTCGCCGAAGGTCCGAGCCGCTTGCCCCAGGCACAGGATCTGCACGGTGATTACCTGCTGCCCGGTCTGGTGGAGTTGCACACCGACAACCTGGAGCGCCACATGACCCCACGTCCCGGTGTGGATTGGCCGTCGGTGCCGGCAGTGCTCAGCCACGATGCGCAGATCATCGCGGCGGGCATCACCACGGTGTTCGATGCCGTGTCCATCGGCGACGTGAACCCCAAGGGCAATCGCATGCAGAAATTGCCGGCGATGCTCGATGCCATCTCCAAGGCCTCGGATGCCGGGCTGACCCGCGCCGAACATCGTCTGCACTTGCGCTGCGAGCTGTGCCACCCGGACACCCTCAGCGTGTTTCGCGATCTGGTGGAAAACCCGCTGGTGCAACTGGTGTCGGTCATGGACCACTCGCCGGGTCAGCGCCAATTCGTGCTGGAGTCCAAGTACCGTGAGTACTACATGGGCAAGTACCACCTGACGACGACGCAGATGGATGAGTTCATCACCCTGCAAATGGCCAACTCCCGGCAATACAGTGATCGTTATCGTGCGGCGATTGTCGAACATTGCCAGGCCCTTGGCCTGTCGGTGGCCAGCCATGATGACGCGACCCTGGCCCACGTCGAAGAGTCGGCGCGCTACGGCATGACCATCGCCGAGTTCCCGACCACGGTCGAGGCGGCACGCGGTTGCAGGGAGCGGGACATGCAAGTGTTGATGGGCGCACCGAACATCGTGCGCGGCGGATCGCACTCGGGTAACGTGGCCGCCGCGGATCTGGCTGCCGAAGGCTTGCTGGATATCCTGTCCAGCGATTACTACCCGGCGAGTCTGTTGCAATCGACGTTCGCGCTGGCGGCCCAGAACAATCGCATCGGCCTGGCTGATGCGGTGCGCATGGTCAGCCTGAACCCGGCACGGGCGGCGGGATTGAATGATCGGGGCGAAATTGCGCCTGGCTTGCGCGCTGATCTGGTGCAGGCGCGCAGTCAGGACGGTATGCCGGTGGTCCAGCAAGTATGGCGAAAAGCGAAGAGGGTGTTTTGATGGCGGGCAGGTTGATCTATCTCATCGGACCCTCAGGGGCGGGCAAGGACAGCCTGTTGGATGCAGCACGCGAACGATTGGCCGAACGCGGCTGCCGTATCGTGCGGCGGGTCATCACCCGTTCGGCCGAGGCGGTGGGCGAGGCCGCAATGGGCGTCAGCCCGCAGCAGTTCACCGAGATGGAAGCTCAGGGCGCGTTTGCCCTGAGCTGGCACGCCAATGGCTTGTCCTATGGCATCCCGCGGGAAATCGACGACTGGCTGAAGTCGGGGCAGGATGTGCTGGTCAACGGCTCACGCGGGCATTTGCAGAATGCCCGTGAGCGCTACCCGCACATGCTTGTGGTGCTGTTGACCGTGGAACAGGCCGTGTTGTGTGAGCGCCTGCTGGCACGAGGGCGAGAGTCCATAGCGGAAATAGACTCACGACTGGCACGCAATGCCCGGTTCAACCAGCGCGTACTCGCCGACAATGACCCGACGCTGCACGTACTCGATAACTCCGGGGCGCTGGAGAACACAGTGGATCGTTTGCTTGCCTGCATCGATGAGCCTTGCGCATGCGCCTGATGTTGCTCGGTACCGGCGATGCGCGACAGGTTCCGGTCTATGGCTGCGAGTGCGTGGCTTGCGACCGGGCGCGTCATGATCAGCGCTTGCAGCGTCGACCATGCAGTGCGCTGATCGAGTGTGGCGATCAACGCTGGTTGATCGACAGTGGTCTGCCAGACGTGTGCGAACGTTTTGCGCCACGCAGCTTTAACGGCATTTTCCAGACCCACTACCACGCTGATCACGCCCAGGGCTTGTTGCACCTGCGCTGGGGGCAGGGGCTGGTCATTCCGGTCCATGGTCCCGTGGACCCGGAGGGCCTGGCCGACCTCTACAAGCACCCCGGCATTCTCGATTTCAGCCAGCCGTTCGAGCCCTTTGAAACACGCTCCTTCGGCACGCTGACCGTTACCGCGCTGCCGTTGCTGCACTCCAGACCGACTCTGGGCTATTTGCTGGAAGGCGAGGGGCGGCGGATTGCCTACCTCACTGACACCGTGGGATTGCCCCCGCATACGACGGCCTGGCTGCAACGTCAGACGTTGGATTTGCTCGTGCTGGACTGCTCGATGCCGCCGCAACCCCAGGCGCCGCGCAATCACAATGACCTGAACCTGGCCTTGCAGTGCATCGAGGAGTTGCAGCCGACGTCAGCGGTATTGACCCACGTCGGGCATACGCTCGATGCATGGTTGATCGAGCATCGCGAAGAGCTGCCGGGCAATGTCAGTGTCGGGTTTGATGGGTGTGTGCTGTAAAAAGATCGCAGGCTGCGCCAGCTCCTACAGGGCCATATGCACGACCAACGTAGGAGCTGGCGCAGCCTGCGATCTTTTGATTTTGATTCCAGATCCAGATATTCCCGGCGCAGTGACCGCCGGCGATACGATTCCGATGCCGATTTCGGATGTCAAAAGCCGCTCCTCGTTAGGGGGCTACGCCGTCGCCAAGGAGTCTTTCTGCGAAAAACTCAAGAATCGCAACAACGCCAACAGGGGAAACGCACTGCCAACGATCACGATCCACAACCAGCCACCGTGCTCGTACACCGCGCTGGCCACTGAAGAACCGAAGGCGCCACCGATGAAGATGCTGGTCATGTACAGCGCATTCAGGCGGCTGCGGCTTTTGGAATCGAGGGCGTAGACCGCGCGTTGGCCGAGGACCATGTTCATTTGCACGCAGAAGTCGAGCACTACGCCGGTCACGGCCAGGCCGATTACGCTGTAGGCCGGGTGGATGAACGCAGGCAAGAAACTCAGACTGGCGAACAGCAGGGCCAGCAATGAAGCCGTGCGGGTGTGACCGGCATCGGCGAGGCGACCGGCAATGGGCGCGGCGATGGCACCGATGGCCCCGACCAGGGCGAAAATCGCGATCTGGCTTTGCGACAAGCCATGATTACGCGCCAGTTCCAGCGGCACCGCAGTCCAGAACAGACTGAACGTGGCGAACATGCAGCCTTGGTAAAACGCACGCTGGCGCAGCACCGGTTGCTTGCGCAACAGCGTCCATAGCGACCCCAGCAGTTGGCCATAGGATGCACTGTGATCGGGTTGGCGCTTTGGAATGGTCACGGCCAGGATGATGCTGATCGCTGCCATCAACGCCGCGGCGATCACGAACATGGCACGCCAGCCGAAATGATCGGCTACCACGCTGGATACCGGACGGGCCAACAGAATCCCCAGTAACAAGCCGCCCATGATGCCGCCGACGATGCGGCCGCGAGACGCTTCCGGCGCCAGGTTCGCGGCCAGTGGAATCAGGATCTGCACCGACACCGAACTGAACCCCACCAGCAGCGAAATCAACAAGAACACATTGGGCTGATCGGTGAACGCTGCACCCAGCAGGCTGGCAATCGCCACTATTGTGGTGATGATCATCAGCCGACGGTTCTCCAGCAAATCGCCCAGCGGCACCAGGAAAAACAGGCCCAGCGCATAACCGATCTGGGTCAGCGAAACAATCAGGCTGGCCATGGTGTTGGTCAGTCCAATGTCCGGGGCAATCAGACCGATGATCGGCTGTGCGTAGTAGATGTTGGCCACAATGGCGCCGCAGCAGAAGGCGAACAGCAGCACCATGCCTGGGGTCATTGTCGCGGTGCCATGGGGCACCTGGGTTGCTGGATTCATGACGTGTCTCGCTGAGCAGAAGGGAATGCGCGCAGGCTGGAAGCCTGACTGAAACGGCGGAAGAGTGATTGGCGTGCTACCGGTCATTGCGTTGTGCAAGGCGTGATGAACGAGCGCGAGAGGGTCAGCCTCGCGACAGAGGCGTTGAACAGGAATGATACATTCACTTACATCTTGTTCGATAGCATGCTTATGTTTCTCTTTCGAACGATGTGTGACCGGCCATCCGAAGAAATGCCCACCTTTGCCTGGCAACTAAAATCAACAGGGGGATCACTTCAACGCATCCTTATAGCGGGAGTATCACGATGAAAATCGTATCTTCGCTGGCGTTGGTGGTAGCGATTGGATCGATCTGCGGGTGCTCGACAGTGCCCGACAGTCAAGTCACCAACGTTCCCCTCAACGCTACACCCATCAACGCCGGGAATATCGCCCGGCCTATCATGATGGCCGACGGTAATGCCACGGTGTTCTGGTTCGCTGTCAGCGGCGAAAGCATGGGCAGTGCCTTGCCGGGTCGTTTGCAGGCCTACATCTACTCGGGAAGCTGTGCGAATCTGGGTGCCAAACCGGTGTATGACATGAACGACGGCCCGAATGCGCGGTTCTATTCTGCGGCATCGCACCAGTATTTCTGGAAAAGCGCACCGGTCGCCTACGAGACGCTTCGGGCGGGAGGCTATTCGTTGGTGGTGCGGGAAAGTCCGGCCGACGGCAACCAGAATATTTTTTGCGGGAGCCTGAGCTAAAAGACACCGAGCCCTGTAGGAGCGAGCATGCTCGCGAAAAAGCCAAGGGCGTCGCGGGCTGTCTGGTTTCAAGCGTTATCGTTTGCGATCTTCGCGAGCATGCTCGCTCCTACAGGGGTCAGGTTGTATCCATGAAAAAGGCGGCCTGTGCAGGCCGCCTTTTTTTATGCCGATCTGCGCTTACTGACCGGTGTAGATCTGATCGAAAACGCCACCGTCATTGAAGTGGGTCTTCTGCACGGTGCGCCAGTCGCCGAAGGTCTTTTCAACCGACAGGAAGTCGACTTTCGGGAAGCGGTCGGTGTATTTCGCCAACACGGCCGGGTCACGCGGACGCAGGTAGTTGGCGGCGGCGATCTCCTGACCTTGCGGCGACCATAGGTACTTCAGGTATTCCTCGGCAGCGGCGCGGGTGCCTTTCTTGTCGACGGTTTTGTCGACCACCGACACCGGCGGCTCGGCTTCGGCGGAGACGCTTGGGTAGATGACTTCGAACTGATCGCGGCCGAACTCGCGGGCAATCATTTCCGCTTCGTTTTCGAAGGTCACCAGCACGTCGCCTATCTGATTGGTCATGAAAGTGGTAGTGGCGGCGCGGCCACCGGTGTCCAGGACCGGCGCTTGCTTGAACAGCTTGCCGACGAAGTCCTTGGCCTTGCTTTCATCGCCGCCGTTTTTCAGCACATAGCCCCAGGCCGACAAGTAGGTGTAGCGACCATTGCCCGAGGTTTTCGGGTTCGGGACGATGACTTGCACGCCATCCTTGAGCAGGTCGGGCCAGTCTTTCAGGGCTTTCGGGTTGCCTTTGCGGACGATGAACACGGTGGCCGAGGTGAACGGTGCGCTGTTGTTCGGCAGGCGCGTCACCCAGTTTTCCGGGACCAGTTTGCCGTTGTCGGCAAGTGCATTGATGTCGGTCGCCATGTTCATGGTGATCACGTCAGCCGGCAGGCCGTCGATAACCGAACGCGCCTGTTTGCTGGAACCGCCGAAGGACATCTGCAAGGTGATGTTTTCGTTGTGTTCGGCTTGCCAGTGCTTTTGGAACGCAGTGTTGTAGTCCTTGTAGAAATCGCGCATCACGTCGTAGGAAACGTTAAGCAGGGTCGGTGCGGCCTGAGCCACGCTGGTCAATGCCAGGCCAGCGGCCAGAAGTGAGGCGCCAAAGAGTTTTTTCACTGCGCATTCCTTGTTGTGCAGGAGCTGCCGCAGGCTGCGATCTTTTGATTTTGCCTTCAAAGATCAAAAGATCGCAGCCTGCGGCAGCTCCTACGGGTTATTAGTCTTTTATTCCAGCCAGCGACTATAGCCGGGGACGGATAGTCCTTTAAAGATTAAAAAGCTCTTTGCTTATTCCAGTTTTTTAAACAATGCATTGCCGCACCGGGAACAGAACGCGGCACCGTGTTCGTGACTGTTTTTCCGGCACACAGGGCAATCGTGTTGCAACTGTTCGCCACGCATCGCGTTGGCCAGTTCGGCGGTGAAAATGCCGGTGGGTACCGCGATGATCGAATAACCGGTGATCATCACCAGCGACGAGATCACCTGGCCCAGGGGTGTCTTGGGCACGATGTCGCCGAAACCCACGGTCGTCAGGGTCACGATCGCCCAGTAGATGCCTTTGGGTATGCTGGTGAAACCGTGTTCCGGGCCTTCAATCACATACATCAGGGTGCCGAATACTGTCACCAGGGTGCAGACGCTGACCAGAAACACCACGATTTTCTGCTTGCTGCCGCGCAGCGCCGACATCAGGTAGTTGGCTTGCTTGAGATAAGGGCTGAGCTTGAGCACGCGGAAAATCCGCAGCATCCGGATGATCCGGATAATCAGCAGGTACTGCGCATCGGCGTAATACAGCGCAAGGATACCGGGCACGATTGCGAGCAAGTCCACCAGTCCATAAAAGCTGAAGGCATAGCGCAGGGGCTTGGGCGAGCAGTAAAGGCGCAGGATGTACTCGCCAAGGAAGATGACCGTGAAACCCCATTCGATATAGGCGAGTACATCGGCGTAGTTTTTGTGAATGCTGTCGATGCTGTCGAGCATCACGATTACCAGGCTGGCGAGGATGATCAACAGTAAAATGCCGTCGAAACGCCGGCCAGCCTGGGTGTCGCTTTGGAAAATCATGACGTAAAGGTCTTCACGCCAGTTTTTGTTGCTGTCCATGGATTGCGCCTGACTCGATGATCAGCGCAGCCTAGGTTGATTCTCCTCCAGAGTGCAAGGCGTATGGCTGACAGGGGCCTTGGCAAACATTTGAACCACGCAGCGCACCAGCCAGCAGGCAAGAATGAACGGCGCAGTCAGGGTTGGCAGACCGATGGCGGCAAACATCGGTGTCAGCACCAGCGCTAGCACTATGCCAACCAGCGGCAGCCACGGCTGTTGGCGCTGCGAGCTGAGGGCAAGGGCGGCGAGCACGGCGTTATAGCCACCGAGGCCGAGCAGCGCGGTATAGAAGTCGTGTTGCAACAGGCTCCAGCCGATGCCGGCGACAGACGCCAACAGCGCCCAACAGAATGCGCGGCGATCGGCGATCAGCAAACCCGCGACAATCATCGCCCCGGCCAGCGGATGACCCAGGAACATCACCTGGCCGATGCCTTTGAGTGGCGCGGCGAGCATGTTCAGCGTGCTGACTTCGATCAAGCGAGCGTCTGTCGAGGGAGCGGCGAAGCACAGCAGCATCCAGCTCAGCACGACGAAGGGTGTGGTGTAGGCGGGCAGGTATTGGCTGACCCGCACGCGCTTGAGCCACTGTTGCGTGATCATCGCGCTCAGGCCGCCAGCAGCCAGAATCAGCGGCGGCATCATGGCCGACCAAGGGAAATACAGGCTCAGCAAAAGTCCGAGCAATACGCCGTTGTAGCTGTACAACCCGGCTTGACGATCAGTCTTGGCATAGTTGCGACGTTGCGCGGTGAGCAGCCCGGCGACGCCGCCGAGTAATGCGCCGCCCAGCAAGGCGGGCGCGGTGAACAGGATGGCCGAAAGAATCAGCAATCCACACAGCGGATTGCGCTGGAGGAATATTTGACTGAAGCCGTTGAGCAAAGCCTCGGCCCAGTCGGGGCAGTGGGTGTTGAAGTGGTTGGCAGGCATGGCAGTTCTGAAAGGTCGGTGAAACCGAGTCACCTCCATCGCCAGCAGGCTGGCTCCCACACTGAATCTCTGTTCAGTCTTGATTCCGTGATCGACACAAAACCAATGTGGGAGCCAGCCTGCTGGCGATGAGGCCGGTATGGGCGCTCTAGATCAACGTCTCGATACGCAATGAGTTAGTCGATCCCGGTTGACCAAAGGGCACACCGGCAGTGATCAATAATGTATCGCCGCGCTGGGCCATGCCCTGGGCCTGAGCAATCTCCAGTGCCGTCGAGCACACTTCGTCCACTTGACGCAGGCGATCATTGACCACCGAATGCACGCCCCACGCCACAGTCAGTCGGCGTGCGGTTTGCAGATTTGGCGTCAGATTGAGGATCGGCACCGTCGGCCGTTCCCGCGCTGCACGCAGGCTGGAAGTACCCGATTCGCTGTAGTTCACCAGCACCGCCACCGGCAGCACATTGCTGATGCGGCGAATCGCGCAGCTGATCGCATCGGAAACAGTCGCCTCGGCTTTTGGCCGGCTGACATCCAGTTGCGCCTGATAGTCCGGACCGTTTTCCACCTGGCGGATGATCTTGCTCATCATCTGCACGGCTTCGAGCGGGTATTCGCCGGACGCGGTTTCCGCCGACAGCATCACCGCGTCCGCACCTTCGGCCACGGCGTTGGCCACATCGGTTACCTCGGCGCGGGTTGGAGCCGGTGAGAAGCGCATCGACTCCAGCATCTGAGTGGCGACCACCACCGGTTTGCCCAGCTCGCGGCAGGTGCTGATGATGTTCTTCTGGATTTGCGGCACGCTTTCGGCCGGCACTTCCACGCCCAGGTCACCGCGAGCGACCATGATCGCGTCGCTCAATTGGGCGATCTCGCGCAGTTGTTCGACAGCCGACGGCTTCTCGATTTTCGCCATCAGGAACGCCTTGTCGCCGATCAGCGTACGGGCTTCGCGAATGTCGTCCGGACGTTGCACGAATGACAGCGCCACCCAGTCCACACCCAACTCCAGACCGAAGCTCAGGTCACGGCGGTCCTTGGCAGTCAATGGGCTGAGGTCGAGCACCGCTTGCGGTACGTTCACGCCTTTGCGGTCCGACAGTTCGCCGCCATTGAGCACCGTGGTGTCGATGGCGTCGGCGTATTTGGTGACCACACGCAGGCGCAGCTTGCCGTCGTCCAGCAGCAGGTCCATGCCCGGCTCCAGCGCGGCGATGATTTCCGGGTGCGGCAGGTTGACCCGGCGTTCATCGCCCGGTGTGGCGTCCAGATCCAGGCGCAAAGCCTGACCTCGCACCAGTTGGATCTTGCCTTCAGCGAATTTGCCAACCCGCAGTTTCGGACCTTGCAGATCCATCAGGATACCCAGCGGATAATTCAGCTGACGCTCGACTTCACGGATCCACTGAAAACGCTGGGCATGGTCGGCATGATCGCCATGACTGAAATTCAGGCGAAAGATGTTCACCCCGGCCTGCACCAGCTCACGGATGTCGTCGATTCCGTTGATGGCCGGGCCAAGGGTGGCGAGGATTTTGACCTTTTTATCAGGCGTCATGATGTTGGGCTCTCGAGGATCAGAATGGCGCGGAAATCGTTGACGTTGGTGCGGGTCGGCTCGGTGACGATCAGCGCGTCGAGCGCCTCGAAATAGCCGTAGCCATTGTTGTTGTCCAACTCGTCGCTGGTGCTCAAACCCAGGGCGGCGGCGCGGGCGTAGCTGTCTGGGGTCATGATCGCGCCGGCGTTGTCTTCGGAGCCGTCGATGCCGTCGGTGTCGCCGGCCAGCGCGTAGACGCCGGGCAGACCTTTGAGGCTGTCGGTCAGGCTCAGCAGGAACTCGGCGTTGCGTCCGCCACGGCCATTGCCGCGCACGGTCACGGTGGTTTCACCGCCCGAGAGAATCACGCAAGGTGCGGCCAGCGGTTGACCGTGCAGGACGATCTGCCGCGCGATACCGGCATGGACCTTCGCCACGTCTCGCGACTCGCCTTCCAGGTCACCCAGGATCAGCGGGCTGAAACCGGCCTGACGGCACTTCACCGCCGCGGCTTCAAGCGATTGCTGTGGGCGGGCAATCAACTGGAAGTGGCTGCGCGCCAGACTCGGATCGCCGGGCTTGACCGTCTCCGATTCCGGGCTTTGCAGCCAGTTGCGCACGGTGGCTGGCACTTCGATGTTGTAGCGCTTGAGGATCGCCAACGCTTCGGCGGAGGTGCTTGGGTCGGCCACGGTCGGGCCGGAGGCGATGACCGTGGCGAGGTCGCCCGGTACATCGGAAATCGCATAGGTATAAACAGTGGCAGGCCAGCAGGCTTTGCCCAGACGCCCACCCTTGATCGCCGAGAGGTGCTTGCGCACGCAGTTCATCTCGCCGATGGTCGCGCCGGACTTGAGCAGGGCTTTGTTGATGGACTGCTTGTCGGCCAGGGTGATGCCTTCGGCCGGCAGTGCCAGCAGGGCAGAGCCACCGCCCGAGAGCAGGAAAATCACGCGATCGCTTTCGTTCAGGTCGCTGACCAGTTCCAGCACGCGTTTGGCGACGGCCAGGCCGGCTGCATCGGGAACGGGGTGAGCGGCTTCGACCACTTCGATTTTTTCGCACGGTGCGCCGTGACCATAACGGGTCACCACCAGGCCGGACACTTCACCCTGCCAGCAGCGCTCAACCACTTGGGCCATGGCAGCTGCGGCTTTGCCGGCGCCAATGACGATCACGCGACCGCTGCGGTCGGCAGGCAAATGGGCTTCGAGGACTTGCTGCGGGTGCGCCGCGTCGATGGCTGTGGCAAACAGCTCGCGCAGCAATTGTTGCGGATCGACCGACATGACGGACTCCCGGAATTCTTGTTTTTGGGATTGACGTTGGAGCAGTGCTGAATAGATCGCTCGCAGGCCAGCGCCGACAGGGTTTCATCTGGTTCTGTAGGCGCTGGCTTGCCAGCGATCCAGGCGCCTCGGTGCTTCAGATACACCGAGGCGATTTTGTCGCGAGCAAGCTTGCTCCTACTTGCGAATCGAGAAGTTCGCCATGTGTTCCAGGCCCTTGATCAGCGCCGAGTGGTCCCAGTTACTGCCACCGATGGCCGCGCAGGTGCTGAACACTTGCTGAGTGTTGGCGGTGTTCGGCAGGTTGATGTTCAGTTCCTTGGCACCTTGCAGGGCCAGATTCAGGTCCTTCTGGTGCAGGCTGATGCGGAAACCTGGGTCGAAGGTGCCCTTGATCATGCGCTCGCCGTGCACTTCGAGGATCTTCGACGAAGCGAAACCGCCCATCAGTGCTTCGCGCACCTTGGCTGGATCGGCACCGTTTTTCGAAGCAAACAGCAGGGCTTCGGCCACGGCCTGGATATTCAGCGCAACGATGATCTGGTTCGCCACTTTCGCGGTTTGACCGTCGCCATTGCCGCCGACCAGGGTGATGTTCTTGCCCATGGCCTGGAACAGCGGCAGGGCGCGTTCGAAGGCATCGGCGTCGCCACCGACCATGATGCTCAGGGTCGCGGCCTTGGCGCCGACTTCACCACCGGATACCGGGGCGTCGAGGTATTGCGCGCCTTTTTCGTTGATCCTGGCAGCAAAGGCTTTGGTGGCGGTTGGCGAGATCGAGCTCATGTCGATCACGACTTTACCTTTGCCTACGCCAGCAGCGATGCCGTCGGCTCGGAACAGCACGTCATCGACCTGCGGGGTATCCGGCACCATGACGATGATGAATTCGGCTTCCTGTGCCACTTCGCGCGGGTTCGCCAGTGCGACGGCGCCAGCGGCGACCAGGTCGGCAGGGGCGGCGTCGTGGTGCGCCGACAGGAACAGGCTGTGACCGGCTTTCTGCAGGTTCGCCGCCATTGGGTGGCCCATGATGCCGGTGCCGATAAATCCGATTTTAGCCATGAGAAAATCCTCGTTGTATTTGTTTTTGTAGGAGCCGGCTTGCTGGCGATCCAGGCGACACGGTCTGTCTGATACACCGCGGTGATGCCATCGCCGGCAAGCCGGCTCCTACAGGGATTTGTGTTAGATCGCGTTGTGGGTTTTCAGCCAGCCCAGGCCTGCTTCAGTGGTGGTCAGCGGCTTGTATTCGCAACCGACCCAACCCTGATAACCAATGCGGTCCAGGTGTTCGAACAGGAAGCGGTAGTTGATTTCACCGGTGCCTGGTTCGTTGCGCCCCGGGTTGTCCGCGAGTTGCACGTGGTTGATCTCGGCCAGGTGCGATTGCAGGGTGCGCGCCAGATCACCTTCCATGATTTGCATGTGGTAGATGTCGTATTGCAGGAACAGGTTGGCGCTGCCGACCTGCTCGCGAATCGACAGGGCTTGCGCCGTGTTGTTCAGGTAGAAACCCGGAATGTCACGCGTGTTGATTGCTTCCATCACCAGTTTGATACCTGCCGCTTGCAGCTTGTCGGCGGCAAACTTGAGGTTGTCGACGAAGGTTTTCTCGACGGTGGCATCGTCAAAACCCTGCGGACGAATACCGGCCAGGCAGTTGACCTGGGTGTTGCCCAGCACTTGTGCGTAAGCGATGGCCAGATCGACACCGGCGCGGAACTCTTCGATACGGTCCGGCAGGCACGCGATACCGCGCTCGCCCTTGGCCCAATCACCGGCCGGCAGGTTGAACAGCACTTGAGTCAGACCGTGGGCATCAAGCTGGGCCTTGATTTCGGCGGAGCTGAAGTCGTACGGGAACAGGTATTCGACACCACTGAAGCCGGCCTTGGCGGCCGCTTCAAAACGGGCGAGAAAGTCCTGTTCAGTGAACAGCATGGACAGGTTGGCTGCGAAACGCGGCATGGTGGTCTCCCGTAAATATGTAAGGCCCCCTTGTAGGAGCCGGCTTGCTGGCGATGACGTTATCTCAGTCATATCAATGTCGATTGATACTCCGCTATCGCCAGCAAGCCGGCTCCTACAGAGGGAGCGAGCAGCTATTAATCAAGCAACGAAATCGCCGTCGGTGCGTCGTTGCCGACCAGCGCCAGGTCTTCGAATTCGTTGACGGCGTTGATCTCGGTACCCATGGAAATGTTGGTCACACGCTCCAGGATAATCTCGACGATCACCGGCACCTTGAACTCTTCGATCAGCTCCTGAGCCTTGCGCAGGGCAGGCTGGATCTGAGCCGGTTCGAACACACGCAGTGCCTTGCAGCCGAGGCCTTCGGCCACTGCGACGTGATCGACACCGTAGCCGTTGAGTTCCGGCGCGTTCAGGTTATCGAAGGACAGCTGCACGCAGTAGTCCATGTCGAAACCGCGCTGTGCCTGACGGATCAGTCCCAGGTACGAGTTGTTCACGACTACATGAATGTACGGCAGCTTGAACTGCGCGCCTACGGCCAATTCTTCGATCATGAACTGGAAGTCATAGTCCCCCGACAGGGCCACGACTTTACGGTTGGGATCGGCCTTGACCACACCCAGTGCTGCCGGAATGGTCCAGCCCAACGGGCCTGCCTGACCGCAGTTGATCCAGTGACGCGGCTTGTAGACGTGCAGGAACTGCGCGCCGGCAATCTGTGACAGACCGATGGTGCTGACGTAACAGGTGTCTTTGCCGAACACCTGGTTCATTTCTTCGTAAACGCGTTGCGGCTTGACCGGCACGTTGTCGAAGTGAGTCTTGCGCTGCAGGCTGGCTTTACGCTGCTGGCAGTCTTGCAGCCAGGCGCTGCGGTTCTTCAGCTTACCGGCGGCTTGCCATTCGCGAGCGACTTCGATGAACACGGTCAGCGCGGCGGCAGCGTCGGACACGATGCCCAGGTCCGGGGTGAACACGCGGCCGATCTGAGTGCCTTCGATATCGACGTGAATGAACTTGCGGCCTTCGGTGTACACATCCACCGAGCCGGTGTGACGGTTGGCCCAGCGGTTACCTATACCCAGCACCACGTCGGACTTCAGCATGGTGGCGTTACCGTAGCGGTGCGAAGTCTGCAAGCCAACCATGCCCACCATCAGCGGGTGATCGTCCGGGATGGTGCCCCAGCCCATCAGGGTCGGGATCACCGGAATACCGGTCAGTTCGGCGAACTCGACCAACAGATCGCTGGCGTCGGCATTGATGATGCCTCCACCGGCCACCAGCAATGGGCGTTCAGCCTGATCCAGCAAGGCCAGAGCCTTCTCGACTTGAACGCGGCTGGCGGTCGGCTTGGCCAGCGGCAGTGGCTGGTAAGCGTCGATGTCGAATTCGATTTCGGCCATCTGCACGTCGAACGGCAGGTCGATCAGCACCGGGCCTGGACGGCCGGAGCGCATTTCGAAGAAAGCTTTCTGGAACGCGTAGGGCACTTGGCCCGGTTCGAGAACCGTGGTTGCCCACTTGGTGACGGGCTTGACGATGCTGGTGATGTCGACAGCCTGGAAGTCTTCCTTGTGCATACGGGCGCGGGGTGCCTGGCCGGTAATGCAGAGGATTGGAATCGAGTCGGCCGAGGCGCTGTAGAGCCCGGTGACCATGTCAGTACCGGCAGGGCCGGAAGTCCCGATGCACACGCCGATGTTGCCAGCCTTGGTGCGGGTGTAGCCCTCGGCCATGTGCGAGGCGCCTTCAACGTGGCGAGCAAGGACATGATCGATGCCGCCGACCTTTTGCAGGGCGTTGTACAACGGGTTGATGGCGGCACCCGGGATGCCAAAAGCGGTATCAACCCCTTCACGGCGCATCACCAGAACGGCGGCTTCGATTGCTCTCATTTTGCTCATGGTTTTGTGCCTCTTTACGTTTTGTAATTGTATACAAGTGGCTTTGCGCAGAGTGTATTCACGGCGGACGGCGCAGGTCAATCCATTTTCTCAAGCGCTCGTTTCATTCGTCTGAAGCCCGTTCTGCTGTGGCTTTTCGTCGCATGTCGCGCTTTTCGATAATTATTGTATACAAAAAAATAATTCATTGTGTTCTATTTGTTGCATCGGGCTGCGACGTAAAAGCGCAGCTCAACGGCTTTCCGAAAAACAAAATGAGGACGGCACCATGAGCGCTTTAACCTTGAAAGTCGCAGTCAACCTGGTCAACGAAGCCATCACCGCAGGGCGTGCAATCTGCGCGGCACCCTTGACCATCGCAGTACTGGATGCCGGCGGGCATCTGATCACCCTGCAGCGCGAAGACGGCGCGAGCCTCCTGCGCCCGCACGTCGCCATCGGCAAAGCCTGGGGCGCGATCGCGCTGGGCAAGGGTTCACGTCTGCTGGCGCTGGATGCGCAACAACGTCCGGCGTTTATCGCGGCGTTGAACAGCCTGGGGCAGGGCAGCGTCGTGCCGGCACCGGGAGGGGTGTTGATCCGCGATCAGGCGGGCAATGTGCTGGGGGCGTTGGGGATCAGCGGGGATTTGTCCGATGTTGATGAGCAGTGTGCGATCACTGCGATTGAGGTGTTGGGGTTGCGGGCGGATGCGGGGGTGGTTGCTTAAGTTTTTTATTGATTGATCTACCGTCATCGCCAGCAGGCTGGCTCCCACAGGGGGATGTTTGTCTTACACAAATTTTGTGTTCACAAGGATCCAGTGTGGGAGCTAGCCTGCTAGCGATGAAGACACAGCGATGGATCAATCCGGCTCACATCCTTTGAGCACCAACCGAATAATCGTCTGCGCCGCCGCTTCATAATCTTCTTCGTCCAGCTTTGCCTTGCCAGTGATAGCCGTGATCTGCCAGTCGAAATCAGCGTAGGTCTGGGTCGCGGCCCAGATGCTGAACATCAGGTGGTTGGGGTCGATGGGGGCGATTTGCCCGCGATCGATCCAGGTCTGGATACACTCGATATTGTGTTTGGCCTGGCCGTTGAGCTGTTCGACGAGGTCGGTGCTCAGGTGCGGTGCGCCGTGCATGATTTCGCTGGCGAACACCTTGGAGGCGAAAGGCAGGTCGCGGGAAATGCGGATTTTCGAGCGAATGTAGCCGCTGAGCACTTCGCTGGGAACACCGTCCGGATTGAAGGGCGTGGACGCCTGGAGAATCGGCTCGATGATACTTTCCAGGACCTCGCGGTAGAGGTTTTCCTTGGATTTGAAATAGTAATAGACGTTGGGCTTGGGCAATCCCGCCTTGGCTGCGATGTCGCTGGTTTTGGTCGCAGCGAAGCCTTTGTCGGCGAATTCTTCACTGGCGGCACGCAGGATCAGTTGTTTGTTGCGCTCGCGGATTGTGCTCATAAAGCCGGTGGTTCCTTGCCTGTTCTGGCGGTTGCGCATGGTATCACCGGGCTCGCGCGGCGCTCAAGAATGCACCATAGCCTGTTGCGCCGCGCTATGCTGCATCGCATTTATCGAAGAAGGAAACCTGACCCATGGCAGGAAGCAGTTTGCTGGTGCTGATCGACGACATCGCCACCGTACTGGACGATGTATCGTTGATGACCAAAATGGCCGCCAAGAAGACTGCCGGGGTGCTCGGCGACGATCTGGCGCTCAATGCCCAGCAAGTCAGCGGCGTGCGCGCCGAACGGGAGATCCCGGTGGTCTGGGCGGTCGCCAAGGGGTCGTTCATCAATAAGCTGATCCTGGTGCCGTCGGCATTGGCCATCAGCGCATTCGTTCCGTGGCTGGTCACGCCGTTGCTGATGGTCGGTGGCGCTTACCTGTGCTTCGAAGGTTTCGAAAAGCTCGCCCACAAATTCCTGCACAGCAAGGCCGAGGACGCCGCCGAGCATGCGCAGCTGGTCGAGGCGGTGGCCGATCCTGCCACCGACCTGGTGGCCTTCGAGAAGGACAAGATCAAAGGCGCCGTGCGCACCGACTTCATTCTTTCGGCGGAAATTATTGCGATCACCCTCGGCACCGTGGCCGATGCGCCGCTGTCCCAGCAAGTAATCGTGCTGTCGGGCATCGCAATCGTCATGACGGTCGGCGTCTATGGCCTGGTGGCGGGCATCGTCAAACTCGACGATCTGGGGCTGTGGCTGACGCAGAAGCCCGGACAGATGGCGAAAAGCATCGGCGGCGCGATCCTGCGGGCAGCGCCTTACATGATGAAAAGTCTGTCGGTGATCGGCACGGCCGCGATGTTCCTGGTCGGCGGGGGGATCCTGACCCATGGTGTGCCTGTGGTGCATCACTGGATTGAAAGTGTCAGCGCGGGGGCGGGCGGGGCAGGGTTTATCGTGCCGATGTTGCTGAATGCGGCGGCGGGTATTGTCGCGGGTGCAGTGGTGCTGGCCGGTGTGATGGTCGCAAGCAAAATCTGGAAAGCCCTGAAAGGCTGAAAGCAATCACATAACAAATGTGGGAGTGAGCCTGCTCGAGAAGAGGGCGTGTCAGTCACCAAAAAGGTTGTCTGTCACACCGTCATCGCGAGCAGGCTCGCTCCCACACTGTTTTTGTTTTTTGGGCGCCGGACTTACTCGGCAACCTGCAACTTGCGAGACTCCGTATACACGTAACGCACTTTTTCATATTCGAACGGTGAGTTCAGCTGACCGTAGCGGAAGCTGGTCTGGTTGCGCTTGTCGATGCCGCGCAGGATCCAGACTTCCGGATGGTTGGAGCTGACTTCGGATACGTTGAGAAAGTTGATCGCCGAATCCGCGCTGAAGTCCACGATCAGGCCGCCCGTGTCCCGCAGGTTCGACGGTCCAAGGATGGGTAATACGAAGTAGGCACCGCCTGGTACACCGTAGAAGCCCAGTGTCTGGCCAAAGTCTTCGTTCTGACGCGGCAAGCCCATGGCAGTTGCCGGGTCCCACAGGCCGGCAATGCCGATGGTGGTGTTGAGCAGCAGTCGCGCAGTGGTTTCCATCGAGCGCTCACCCTTGAACTGCAGCAGGCTGTTCAACAGGTTTGGTACATCGCCAAGGTTGTTGAAAAAGTTGCTGACGCCGGTGCGCAGGAAGCTCGGAGTGATATAGCGATAGCCGTTGACGACGGGCAGGAACACCCACTCGTCAAAGCGATAGTTGAAGTGGTAAACGCGACGGTTCCACTCTTCCAGCGGGTCGTAGATGTTCAGCGCGTTGAGCGTCGAGCGTTCGAATTCGCGCTGATCGAGGCCCGGGTTGATCTTCAGCTTGCTCAATGGTTCCTTGAAGCCGTCACTGTCGACCACGGTGGGGGCGTTGGCCTTGCTGTTATCGGCATTGGCGATGTTTGCACAGAGTAACGCGGCGAGAAGCAGGAGATATTTAGCCACGGAAGAACTCCAGCATGGCGTCGCTGTTGACGCGGTAATTAAGGTTGCCGCAATGGCCGCCCAGTGGATAAACAGTCAAGCGTTTGCCAAACGTCTCGCGCAGGAAGCCCAAGTCGCCCGGGCCGAGGATCACGTCATCGGCATTGTGCATGACGGCGATTTTCGGGCTGTTGTGCAGATAGTCTTTCAGCGCATACAAACTGACCTGGTCAATCAGTTGCAGCAGGCTGCCACCGTCGGTGCGGGCGCGCCACATAGGGATCACCTGTTCGGTGATGTAGCAATCGAAGTCGCATTGCAGCGCACGCTTGAGGAACGGCGTGAGGCTGGTGCCTTCGGTAATCGGGAACTTGGGCGGCGTGATCAGGCCGCGGCGGTTGATCAGGTCCGAGGTAAATGCGATGTCGGCAGCCGAAAAGCGAAACGATGTGCCAATCAGCATGGCCATCTGTTCGTTGGTCAGATGCTGTTTGGACTGCTGGAAATCGTAAAGCAGGGCATCGTTGAGGTCGATGTAGCCCTTCTGCTGGAAGTAGCGGGTCAGTTTGTTCAGTACCAGCTCATAAAAGGTAGTGCTGTTGTTGATGCCCTTCACCTCGGTTTGCACCAGCTTGTCGAGGTTGGTGATGGAGGTGTAGAGGTTCACCGGCGGGTTGAGCAACAGGACTTTCTTGAAGTTGAAGCTGCGGCGGGTTTCGTCCAGGTGCGCTACAAAGGCGGCATCCAGAGCACCCAGGCTGTAACCGGTCAGGTAGTAATCGGTGACCGGCAGGTTCGGGTTTTGTGCCCGTACGGCCTGCATCACCCGATACATATCCTCGGCGTCTTCCTTGGTGACGCCAGGTGTAGCAAAGCGCGAAGCGGCGCTGATGAAATCGAAGCTGGTCGGCGAAGACAGCTGCACCACGTGATAACCAGCTTTGTAGTAGAGCTTCTTCAGGTATTCGTTGTGGCTGCTGTCATAGCGTGCGCCGGTGCCGGCAATCAGGAAAATCAGTGGAGCGGCATGGTCCTGGGTGGCGATGCGGTAATTGAGGCTCTTCACTGGCCAGAAGTTGTCCGGCAGTTCAAACGCCCGCTCGGGGCGCAGGGTGATGCTGCGTGTCGACTGATCGATGTCTTCGTCCAGCGGCAATTCGGGACGCAGGTCCGGTGGTGTCGTGGCGATGGTCGCTTCGAACGGATTGGTGAGGGGATAGCCATAACTGGCAGCGTCTATATCGACCGCCAGTGCGGACGCACTCAATATAAGGCCGCCAAAGAGGGCGGCGAAGCGCAAGGAACGGAGCATGACTAGATCCCTTAGAAGAAGGTGCCGATTGAATTTCGCAGGCTATGACCACAGGGTTTGCGCCTAAGTGCCATGCATCGGCACCAAACAGGGCGGATTTCGAAGTAATAGTAGCTGGACGATACACTTTGCAGCGATTGAATGACCAGTTAACAGTTGTTATAGCTTGCGAATCGTTTGTGTGCGATTAAGCTGGCCGCCGTTTTTTCGTCAATTGGAGTGCTACATGTCCCGTCGCCTGCCCGTGATCCTGCTGCTTGTTTTGCTGCCTGTCTGGCTGGCCGCCAGTTATGGCGCGCGTTATGGCTTCATGGAGGATGCGCAATGGGTTGGCATTTGCGTTGACGAGACAAGCCGTTGGGAATGTCAGGTACGTTCGAATCTGGGGTTGATGATTCACTTCGCCGTCCTGGGATGGGCTGCATTGGCGGCTGCGATTATCGGTTTCGTTGTGCCGGGGCGGGCAGGGTGGTGGCTGGCGGTACTGGCGCTGGTGTTCGGGTTACCCGCGCTGGCGTTGTACAACACGACCTTGGCGGTGTTTGCGGTGGTGGTTGCGGGGTTGCGGTTGGTTCGGGCGTCTCGTAGCGCCTGATAGATTGCCATCGCGAGCAGGCTCGCTCCTACAGTAGATCTTCAGCGAACGCAAAATTGGCGTGCGACAAAAATCAAATGTAGGAGCAAGCTTGCTCGCGATGGGGCCGTACGCTTCGCTGTTAATTCAAGCCTTGCGAACTCGCAGGCAACGCCACAACGCCGCCACCATCAACACACTCACCAACGCCCAACCCCAAGCCTGCTGATTCTGCAGCCCTTCACGAAACAACTGCGGTGCAATGCTGGCCCCGATAATGAAGGTCAGCAGCGCAATCTCCCGACGCTGCACGCTCACCGGGCGGCATAGGTAGACGAGTGCTGGCACGACAAACGCGACACTCGGGAAGCTGCGATAACGCGGGTCGAGCACCAGTTCGAGCATCATCACTGCCGCCGCAAAACCGGAAGCTGCGACGAGCCATCCAGCGTGGCGCTCCAAAAAGTTGAAAGCGCTTTCACGCCATCCGGTGCGTGAGCTCAGCGTAAGCGCCGCATGGGCAATGATCAGCAGATTCAACACGGTCAGCAAACCGACCCACAACCATTCACTGTTGAAGCGAGTGGTGACCCGCGCCAGGTCGCCCCAGGCACCCAGCGAGCAGGCGGCGAGTGCACCGAAAAGCGGGAGTATCAAAGCCGCGCGCGTGCTACGAACCCGACCGCCAAGCAGCAGCGTGCCGATGAAAATCAAACCACCCACCACCAGCCATTGCGACCAGTACGGCACGTTCGTCACCGGCCCGGCCAGCACGCCTTTGTCCTGGCGGTCGGCATCGAACAATCCCCAGTAACCGCCGACTGCACCTTCGCTGGCGCGTTTCCACGGCTGGTCGAAAGCTTCGATCAGGTTGTAATGCCAGCCTTGCTGCTCGGCCATGGTGACAAAGCCACGAATGAATTTGGCTTCGTTAACCCGGCTCGGCAGCGCGGTTTCACGCTGGCGGCCCTCACTCGGCCAGCCGGTTTCGCCAATCATCACGTCCTTGGGCGCGAACTTGTTGCCGAACACCTGGCGTACCTCGGCCACATGTTGCAGGGCGGCATCGATGTTCGATGGATCATCTTCCCAGTACGGCAGCAAGTGGATGGTCAGGAAGTCCACGGCGGGGGCGATTTGCGGATGCTTGAGCCAGAACTCCCAGACGTCGGCATAAGTGACGGGTTGTTTGACCTGGCTTTTGACTTTGTTGATCAGCTTGGCCAGTTGTGGTCCGGTAACTTCCTTGCGCAGCAGGGCTTCGTTGCCGACGATCACCGCGCTCACCACGTCGGCGTTGGCGTTGGCCGAGGCGATCAGCATATCGACCTCTTTTTCCGTGTCCACCGGATTGCTGTTCACCCAGGCGCCGATCATCAACTTCAAGCCATGCTTGCGCGCCAGATCCGGCAACGCTTCGAGGCCGGTCATGGAGTAGGTACGAATGCATTCGAAGCTCTTGGACAGCAGCGCGAGGTCAGCGTCCATGCGCTCGGGACGCAAATTGAACGGCACATCGAACGGTGATTGGTCTTTATCGAATGGCGTGTAGGAGGCGCACTGCAGCTTGTGCGTCGCGCTGGCCACGTCCGGCAAAATCACCGGTTTGCCAAGCCCGTACCAAAAGCCGCAGAGCGCGAACAGACCCAGCAGGCAAGCGAAAAAATAAGCAGCAAAAGGGAATCGAGGAGTCGCGGACATGGTCAGACCGTGTGGGAGCAAAGCGGCGCATGTTACCTGCATTTACCGCGTGCTTGGGGGCCTGCATGATTTTGACATGCAAAGTTCGGGCGGATCGGCCGGAGTGTTTGTCGTGCTCAGGGTTAATGGCGTTCTGATGTCGTTTCTCGTTGCTTTGAGGTCGCTGGCAGAGCAGGTCGTCATTGGCGCGAGGTTGATGATCGGAGTGTCAGTGCTCCGCTGATGTTCGAGCGAGTTTGCAGTGAGGCGTGATGGGGGCGCTGTGCACGATAACTATACGTTGACGCGGCTCGGCACCCGTCGAGCGCAGCACTTTCGGGGAAGTAACGATGAAGATGCGACGACTTTTAGGCGCGAGTGCCGCTCTGGTACTTGCGGTTGGCTCCACATTCGCCAATGCCGAGAGCAAGACCCTGAGCATCGGTTATGTTGACGGCTGGTCCGACAGCGTTGCGACCACTCACGTGGCCGCCGAAGTGATCAAACAGAAGCTCGGTTATGACGTGAAGCTGCAGGCCGTCGCCACCGGGATCATGTGGCAAGGCGTGGCGACCGGCAAGCTCGACGCCATGCTATCGGCGTGGCTGCCAGTGACACACGGCGATTACTGGACCAAGAACAAGGATCAGGTTGTCGATTACGGCCCCAACTTCAAAGACGCGAAAATCGGTTTGATCGTACCGGAGTATGTGAAAGCCAAGACAGTCGGCGACTTGAAAACCGATGACACCTTCAAGAACCGCATCGTTGGTATCGACGCCGGTTCAGGCGTAATGCTCAAGACCGAGCAGGCCATCAAGGATTACGACCTGACCGGTTATCAACTCAAGGCCAGTTCCGGCGCCGGCATGATTGCCGAGCTGACTCGCGCCGAGAAGAAAAACGAATCCATCGCCGTGACCGGTTGGGTGCCGCACTGGATGTTCGCCAAGTGGAAACTGCGTTTCCTGGAAGACCCGAAAGGCGTGTATGGCGCTGCTGAAACCGTCAACAGCATCGGCAGCAAAGAGCTGGCAACCAAAGCACCGGAAGTGGCCAAGTTCCTGAAGCACTTCCAGTGGGCGTCGAAAGACGAAATCGGCGAAGTCATGCTGGCGATTCAGGATGGTGCCAAACCTGAAGCGGCGGCGAAGGACTGGGTCGCTAAACACCCGGAGCGCGTGGCTGATTGGACTAAATAATCTGAGTTGATGCTTCAGGTCAGTCTCTTCCAGGGTCGCTGGGCATTCTATGCCTAGTGGCCCTTTTTCTTTTCTGTAGGAGCAAGCTTGCTCGCGATGGGCGTGAACGTTAACGCGTGCCGCCGGGAAAAACTCGGTGCCTCCAAATTCATCGCGAGCAAGCTCGCTCCTACAATTGGCAGATATGTCATGGCGTTCTAAGACTAAGGTCGTCTGGAACCTGCCCCGCAGCCGCATAGAGTGGATACCGTTCCAACTAAATCTGTGCTGCGAGGATAAAAACAATGAACGACAGCATTTACCTCTCGATTCAAAACAGCCCGCGCTTCAAGGAGCTGGTTAGCAAGAGGGAACGATTCGCCTGGATTCTTTCGGCGATCATGCTAGGGCTTTACTCCGGATTCATCCTTTTGATTGCCTACGGGCCGCATGTGCTGGGGGCGAAAATCAGCCCTGAGTCATCGATTACCTGGGGTATACCGATCGGTGTCGGGCTGATTATCTCGGCCTTCGTCCTGACCGCTATTTACGTGCGACGCGCCAACGGCGAATTCGACGACCTGAACAATGCGATTCTCAAGGAGGCTCAGCAATGATCCGGCGTCTAATGGCTCTGTTGAGCATCGCAGCCTTCGCACCGGGCGCCTGGGCGGCTGACGCCCTGACCGGCGCCGTGCAGAAACAACCGCTGAACGTCGCCGCGATCCTTATGTTCGTGGCGTTCGTCGGCGCAACCTTGTGCATCACTTACTGGGCGTCCAAGAAAAACAACTCGGCCTCCGACTACTACGCCGCTGGCGGCAAGATCACCGGTTTCCAGAACGGTCTGGCGATTGCCGGTGACTACATGTCGGCAGCATCCTTCCTGGGCATTTCCGCGCTGGTGTTCACCTCCGGCTACGACGGTCTGATCTACTCGATCGGCTTCCTGGTGGGCTGGCCGATCATTCTGTTCCTGATCGCCGAGCGCTTGCGGAACCTGGGCAAGTACACCTTTGCCGACGTGGCGTCCTATCGCCTGGGCCAAACCCAGATTCGCTCGCTGTCCGCGTGCGGTTCGCTGGTGGTGGTGGCGTTCTACCTGATCGCGCAAATGGTGGGTGCCGGCAAGCTGATTCAGCTGCTGTTCGGTCTCGACTACCACGTTGCAGTGATCCTGGTCGGTATCCTGATGTGCATGTACGTGTTGTTCGGCGGCATGCTGGCGACCACCTGGGTGCAGATCATCAAGGCAGTCCTGCTGCTGTCCGGCGCTTCGTTCATGGCGCTGATGGTGATGAAGCACGTTAACTTCGACTTCAACATGCTGTTCTCCGAAGCGATCAAGGTTCACCCCAAAGCTGAAGCGATCATGAGCCCGGGCGGCCTGGTGAAAGATCCGATCTCGGCGTTCTCCCTTGGTCTGGCCCTGATGTTCGGTACCGCTGGCCTGCCACACATCCTGATGCGCTTCTTCACCGTGAGTGACGCTAAAGAAGCTCGCAAGAGCGTGTTGTATGCAACTGGTTTCATTGGTTACTTCTACATCCTGACCTTCATCATTGGCTTCGGCGCGATCCTGCTGGTCAGCACCAACCCGGCCTTCAAAGATGCTGCTGGCGCGCTGTTGGGCGGCAACAACATGGCGGCGGTGCACCTGGCCAACGCGGTCGGTGGCAGTATCTTCCTGGGCTTCATCTCGGCGGTGGCGTTCGCGACCATTCTGGCAGTGGTAGCTGGTCTGACTCTGGCCGGTGCTTCGGCGGTGTCCCACGACCTGTACGCCAGCGTGATCAAGAAAGGCAAAGCCAACGAGAAGGATGAGATTCGCGTCTCGAAGATCACCACCATCGCCTTGGCGGTGCTGGCAATTGGTCTGGGTATCCTGTTCGAGAGCCAGAACATTGCGTTCATGGTCGGCCTGGCATTCTCCATCGCGGCGAGCTGCAACTTCCCGGTGCTGCTGCTTTCCATGTACTGGAAAAAGCTGACCACTCGCGGTGCGATGATCGGCGGCTGGATGGGGCTGATCAGTGCGGTCGGTTTGATGGTGCTTGGTCCGACCATCTGGGTGCAGATCCTGCATCACGAGAAGGCTATCTTCCCGTATGAGTACCCGGCGCTGTTCTCGATGATGATTGCCTTTGTCGGTATCTGGTTCTTCTCGATCACTGACAAGTCGACGGCGGCTGACAATGAGCGGGCGCTGTTTTTCCCGCAGTTTGTTCGTTCGCAGACTGGCCTGGGCGCGAGTGGGGCGGTTTCGCACTAAGCGTTTGGGTTTGACTGTTTAAGATGTGTTGAATGGAATGCCCCGGTCGAGAGATCGGGGCATTTTTTTATTGGGCGGTAATCGGCCTGAATTTGGTGGATGTAGCCGATTTACTGTAGGAGCTGGCTTGCCAGCGATGGCGGCCTGCCTGCCGGCCAGATTTCGCGGATGTATCACTCCGAGCTGCCGAAGGCAGCGATCTTTTGATCTTGCCTTTAAAAAACAGAGTCAAAAGATCGCAGCCTCGTTGCACTCGACAGCTCCTACAGGGAGGGCGCGTACACATCAGAACCAGGCCGGCCGGTAGGCCGCCTCGGACGCTGTTGCGGTGCAGGCTCCCTCGTGAGGCCGAGAGGAGGTTCTGCGCAGTGGGCAACCCGGCATGGATGCCGGGTTAGCCGCCCCCGGCCATGGATGGCCGATGGCGGCGGGCCCACGGAGCAGGACCGGAGCGAGGGAATGCCGAGCCACGGCGAGGCACCGAATGTCAGGGGCAAGAGCCCTTGGTTACTTGGGGCCGGGCGGCGTTCCGTTTTTCCAAGTGACCCGCCGTAAGGGCGGAACCCTAAGTGGCCGTTACAGAAAAAACGGATATGTACCCGAGCAAAGAACCAATTGCGAAAAAGGCGCACAAACAAAAACGGCCTCCTGCTCTTTATATAAAAAGCAGAGGCCGTCTCCGGTACAACTCAACACGCTACAGCAAGACAGATCTTACTTACGGTCTTCCAGCTTGGTGATGTCACGCGACTCGTAGCCGGTGTACAGCTGGCGCGGGCGGCCGATCTTGTACGGGCTGGAGAGCATTTCTTTCCAGTGGGAGATCCAGCCGACGGTCCGCGCCAGGGCGAAGATTACGGTGAACATGCTGGTTGGAATGCCGATCGCCTTGAGGATGATCCCCGAGTAGAAGTCGACGTTCGGGTACAGCGAGCGTTCGATGAAGTACGGGTCGGTCAGAGCGATCTCTTCCAGGCGCATGGCCAGTTCGAGTTGCGGATCGTTGTTGATCCCCAGTTCGCGCAGCACTTCGTCGCAGGTCTGCTTCATCACGGTGGCGCGTGGGTCGCGGTTTTTGTAAACGCGGTGACCGAAGCCCATCAGTTTGAACGGATCGTTCTTGTCCTTGGCCTTGGCAATGAACTTGTCGATGTTCGAAACATCGCCGATTTCATCGAGCATGGTCAGTACGGCTTCGTTGGCGCCGCCATGGGCAGGGCCCCACAGTGCAGCGATACCGGCGGCGATACAGGCGAACGGGTTGGCGCCCGAAGAGCCAGCCAGACGTACGGTGGAGGTCGAAGCGTTCTGCTCGTGGTCGGCGTGGAGGATGAAGATCCGGTCCATGGCCTTGGCGAGTACCGGGCTGATCGGTTTGATCTCGCACGGGGTGTTGAACATCATGTGCAGGAAGTTTTCCGCGTACGACAGGTCGTTGCGCGGGTACATCATGGGTTGGCCCATGGAGTACTTGTAAACCATCGCTGCCAGGGTAGGCATCTTGGCAACCAGGCGGATCGCGGAAATTTCGCGATGCTGCGGGTTATTGATGTCCAGGGAGTCGTGGTAGAACGCCGAGAGGGCGCCGACTACGCCGCACATTACGGCCATCGGGTGAGCGTCGCGACGGAAGCCGTTGAAGAAAGTCTTCAGCTGCTCGTGAACCATGGTGTGGTTCTTCACGGTGCTGACGAACTGGGCCTTCTGTTCTGCGGTCGGCAGTTCGCCGTTGAGCAGCAGATAGCAGGTTTCCAGGTAGTCCGACTTTTCAGCCAACTGCTCGATCGGATAGCCGCGATGCAACAAAATGCCATTGTCACCGTCAATATAGGTGATCTTCGACTCGCAAGAAGCGGTCGACATGAAGCCTGGGTCAAAGGTGAAGCGGCCCGTGGCCGTCAGACCCCGAACATCGATAACATCGGGACCAACGGTGCCGGTTAAAATGGGCAGCTCGACGGGGGCTGCGCCCTCGATGATCAACTGCGCTTTTTTGTCAGCCATGTGGCCTCCTATTTATGCTTGAAATCATCAGACAGACCCCCCACGCAGGGCCCGCACCACTATAGTGAGATAAATTTGAATGTCAATTTGCCTAAAGTCTTGCTGCTAAAGGCTTTAACCGTACTTTTTCCTCGAAATTGACTGCCATTTACGCCTTTTATCCAACTTGTGCAATCAGCTATTAGGGGAAGGTGAACGCGTTGTCATTAGTAGCCTAACTGTCTATACTCGGCCACCGACCGCCAAGGGCTTTTGGGCTTGCTTTCATTGGGGGTCGCATCCCTGGGTGGTGGTTACCTGACCAGTGCACTCCCCAACAACTTTGCCCTGATTGTTAGGGGCTCTTCAGTGTGAAAAAAAAGCCGTGAAAAGCCAACGACCTGTAAACCTAGACCTAAGGACCATCAAACTCCCAGTCACTGCTTACACGTCCATCCTTCACCGTATTTCCGGTGTCATCCTCTTCGTGTGCCTTGCCATCATGCTTTATGCATTGGACAAGTCGCTGAGCTCTGAGGAAGGCTTCGGTCAGGTGAAAGCGTGTCTGACCAGTCCGCTAGCCAAGCTAGTGACATGGGGCATCCTGTCCGCTCTGCTTTATCATCTGGTAGCCGGTGTGCGCCATTTGATCATGGACATGGGCATCGGTGAGACGCTGGAAGGCGGCAAGCTGGGCTCGAAAATCGTTATCGCCGTTTCCGTGGTGGTAATCGTTCTGGCAGGAGTTTGGATATGGTAACTAACGTCACGAACCTCTCGCGTTCGGGCCTCTATGACTGGATGGCGCAACGTGTGTCTGCGGTCGTTCTCGCGGCTTACTTCATCTTCCTGATCGGATACATCGCGGCCAACCCTGGCATCGATTACGCCCAGTGGCATGAACTGTTCGCCCATAACGGAATGCGTATCTTCAGCCTCCTGGCCCTCGTTGCCCTCGGCGCTCACGCCTGGGTCGGCATGTGGACCATCGCGACCGACTACCTGACGCCAATGGCGTTCGGCAAGTCCGCGACGGCTATACGTTTCCTTTTCCAGGCAGTCTGCGGCGTTGCGATGTTCGCTTACTTCGTCTGGGGCGTGCAGATTCTCTGGGGTATCTGATTCATGGCTAACATTCCAACGATTTCTTTCGACGCCATCATTATTGGTGGTGGCGGTGCCGGCATGCGCGCAGCGCTGCAACTGGCACAGGGCGGTCACAAGACTGCCGTGATCACCAAGGTTTTCCCGACCCGTTCGCACACTGTTTCCGCCCAGGGCGGCATCACCTGTGCCATCGCGTCCGCTGACCCGAACGATGACTGGCGCTGGCACATGTACGATACCGTCAAGGGTTCCGACTACATCGGTGACCAGGACGCTATCGAATACATGTGTCAGGAAGGCCCGGCTGCCGTTTACGAGCTGGATCACATGGGTATGCCGTTCTCGCGTACCGAGCAAGGTCGTATCTACCAGCGTCCATTCGGTGGTCAGTCCAAGGACTACGGTAAAGGCGGCCAGGCTGCGCGTACCTGCGCTGCGTCCGACCGTACCGGTCACGCTCTGCTGCACACCCTTTATCAGGGCAACCTGAAAGCCGGTACCGTGTTCCTGAACGAGTACTACGCTGTCGATCTGGTGAAGAACGGCGAAGGCGAGTTCGTCGGCGTGATCGCCATCTGCATCGAAACCGGCGAAACCACCTACATCCGTGCCAAGGCCACCGTACTGGCTACCGGCGGTGCAGGTCGTATCTACGCTTCGACCACCAACGCCCTGATCAACACCGGTGACGGCGTTGGTATGGCACTGCGTGCTGGCGTTCCGGTGCAAGACATCGAAATGTGGCAGTTCCACCCGACCGGCATCGCCGGCGCCGGTGTACTGGTCACCGAAGGTTGCCGTGGTGAAGGTGGATACCTGATCAACAAGCACGGCGAGCGTTTCATGGAGCGTTATGCTCCGAACGCCAAAGACCTTGCCGGTCGTGACGTGGTTGCTCGTTCGATGGTTAAAGAAATCATCGCCGGCAACGGTTGCGGTCCGAATGGCGACCACGTAATGCTCAAACTCGACCACCTGGGCGAGGAAGTGCTGCATAGCCGTCTGCCAGGCATCTGCGAACTGTCGAAGACTTTCGCGCACGTTGACCCGGTTGTTGCGCCGGTTCCGGTTGTTCCGACCTGCCACTATATGATGGGCGGCGTTGCCACCAACATTCATGGTCAGGCGATCACACAGGACGCCGAAGGCGTTGACACCATCATCCCGGGTCTGTTCGCAGTGGGTGAAGTGGCTTGCGTATCGGTTCACGGTGCCAACCGTCTGGGCGGCAACTCGTTGCTCGACCTGGTGGTGTTCGGCCGCGCTGCCGGCCTGCACCTGGAAAAAGCACTGACCGACGGCATCGAATACGACGACGCTACCGAAGCCGATATCGAAGCTGCCCTGTCGCGCCTGAACGCACTGAACAGCCGTACTGAAGGCGAAGACGTGGCTACCCTGCGTCGCGAGCTGCAGAACTGCATGCAGAACTACTTCGGTGTATTCCGTACCGGCGAATACATGCAGAAGGGTATTGCCCAGCTGGCTGACCTGCGCAAGCGCATCGCCAACGTCAAGATCAACGATAAGTCGCAGGCGTTCAACACTGCACGTATCGAAGCGCTTGAGCTGCAGAACCTGCTGGAAGTGGCAGAAGCTACCGCCATCGCTGCAGAAGTACGTAAAGAGTCCCGCGGTGCTCACGCCCGTGAAGACTTCGAAGACCGTGACGACGAAAACTGGCTGTGCCACACCCTGTACTTCCCGGGTGACAAGCGCGTGACCAAGCGTGCTGTGAACTTCTCGCCGAAGACTGTTCCGACTTTTGAACCTAAGATTCGGACTTATTAAGGGTGGCCGCCATGTTGCAAGTCAGCGTTTATCGTTACAACCCTGATCAGGACGCCGCGCCGTTCATGCAGGAATTCCAGGTTGATACCGGTGGTAAAGACCTGATGGTGCTGGACGTGCTGGCCCTGATCAAAGAGCAGGACGAAGGTTTCTCCTATCGTCGCTCTTGCCGTGAAGGTGTTTGCGGTTCCGATGGCATGAACATCAACGGCAAAAACGGTCTGGCCTGCGTCACACCGTTGTCTGCTGTCGTGAAAGGCAACAAGTTGATCGTTCGTCCTCTGCCAGGTTTGCCGGTTATCCGTGACCTGGTCGTCGATATGAGCATCTTCTACAAGCAATACGAGAAGGTTAAGCCCTACCTGCAGAACGACACGCCGGCTCCGGCCATCGAGCGTCTGCAGTCCCCTGAAGAGCGTGAAAAGCTCGACGGTCTGTACGAGTGCATCCTGTGCGCTTGCTGCTCGACCTCTTGCCCGTCCTTCTGGTGGAACCCGGACAAATTCCTGGGTCCAGCTGCTCTGCTGCAAGCGTATCGCTTCCTGGCAGACAGCCGTGACACCAAGACGTCCGAGCGTCTGGCTTCGCTGGATGACCCGTTCAGCGTATTCCGCTGCCGCGGGATCATGAACTGCGTCAACGTATGTCCGAAAGGCCTGAACCCGACTAAGGCCATCGGTCACATCCGTAACATGTTGCTGTCTAGCGGCGTGTGATTCAGCTGCTGTACCCGTTGTACCCGTAGATGCTACGGCGCAGGCTTCAACCGGCGCCGTAGTTTTAACCTGAGCAGCAGCTTAAAAGGCTGGGCTCTTATTTTGAAGAAATGAGACAAGCAGGGGCATCCGGGCTGGTACCCGGACTATCAGTGTGATCCTAGTGGCTTGTTTTGGTCGCTGCATTCGGACTTCTGCAAGCTTGCTCTGTGTCGACACCGGTGGTGTTCCCCTAACCGAGGGTGACCAAGCATGCAAGAAAGCGTGATGCAGCGCATGTGGAACAGCGCCTACCTATCCGGTAGTAACGCTGCCTATGTGGAAGAGCTCTACGAGCTCTACCTGCACGACCCTAACGCTGTGCCAGAAGAGTGGCGCACCTACTTCCAGAAGTTGCCTGCTGACGGCAACTCTGCCACCGATGTTTCGCACTCGACAATTCGCGATCATTTCGTCCTGCTGGCAAAGAACCAGCGCCGCGCCCAACCGGTTTCCGCCGGCAGCGTGAGCAGTGAGCACGAGAAGAAGCAAGTTGAAGTGCTGCGATTGATCCAGGCCTACCGTATGCGTGGCCACCAGGCAGCCCAGCTTGATCCGCTGGGGCTGTGGCAGCGTCCTGCACCTGCAGACCTGTCGATCAATCATTACGGCTTGACCAATGCCGATCTTGATACGACCTTCCGTGCCGGCGACCTGTTCATCGGCAAAGAGGAAGCGAGCCTACGCGAAATTCACGAAGCGTTGCAGCAGACATATTGCCGCACCATCGGCGCTGAATTCACGCACATTACCGATTCCGAGCAGCGCCAGTGGTTCCAGCAGCGTCTGGAAAGCGTGCGCGGCCGTCCGACGTACTCCGCCGACATCAAGAGCCACCTGCTTGAGCGCGTGACTGCCGGTGAAGGCCTGGAAAAATACCTGGGCACCAAATACCCGGGTACCAAGCGTTTTGGCCTGGAAGGCGGCGAAAGCCTGATTCCGATGCTCGACGAGCTGATCCAGCGTTCCGGTTCCTACGGCACCAAGGAAATCGTCATCGGCATGGCCCACCGTGGCCGTCTGAACGTACTGGTCAACACCTTCGGCAAGAACCCGCGCGAGCTGTTCGACGAGTTCGAAGGCAAGAAGAAGGTCGAGCTGGGTTCGGGTGACGTTAAATACCACCAGGGCTTCTCGTCCAACGTGATGACCACCGGCGGTGAAGTTCACCTGGCGATGGCGTTCAACCCGTCCCACCTGGAAATCGTTTCCCCGGTGGTCGAGGGTTCGGTACGCGCCCGTCAGGATCGTCGCAACGATCCAACCGGTGAGAAGGTTCTGCCGATCTCCATCCACGGTGACGCGGCTTTCGCCGGTCAGGGCGTGGTCATGGAAACCTTCCAGATGTCGCAGACCCGCGGTTTCAAGACCGGCGGTACCGTGCACATCGTGATCAACAACCAGGTCGGTTTCACCATCAGCAACCCGCTGGACTCGCGCTCCACCGAGTACGCGACCGACGTTGCGAAAATGATCCAGGCGCCGATCCTCCATGTGAATGGTGATGATCCGGAAGCCGTATTGTTCGTGACCCAGCTGGCCATCGACTACCGCATGCAATTCAAGCGTGACGTGGTGATCGACCTGGTCTGCTACCGTCGTCGCGGCCACAACGAGGCCGACGAACCTAGCGGTACCCAGCCGATCATGTATCAGCAGATCACCAAACAGCGCACCACCCGTGAGCTGTATGCCGATCGTCTGACCCAGGGCGGTGTGCTGGACGCAGAGCGTGTTCAGGCGAAAGTCGACGAATACCGCAGCGCGCTGGACAACGGTCTGCACGTTGTGAAAAGCCTGGTCAAAGAGCCGAACAAAGAGTTGTTCGTGGACTGGCGTCCGTATCTGGGCCACGCCTGGACCGCGCGTCACGACACTCGCTTTGATCTGAAGACCCTGCAGGAACTGTCCGCCAAGCTGCTGGAAATTCCGGAAGGCTTCGTGGTTCAGCGCCAGGTTGCGAAGATCTACGAAGACCGTCAGAAGATGCAAGCCGGCGGCCTGCCGATCAACTGGGGTTACGCCGAAACCATGGCGTACGCGACCCTGGCGTTCGAAGGTCACCCGATCCGCATGACCGGCCAGGACATCGGCCGGGGTACGTTCTCGCACCGTCATGCTGTGCTGCACAACCAGAAAGACGCGGGCACCTACATCCCGTTGCAGAACCTGTACGACGGTCAGCCGCGTTTTGACCTGTACGACTCGTTCCTGTCCGAAGAAGCGGTGCTGGCGTTCGAATACGGCTACTCGACCACCACGCCGGATGCGCTGGTGATCTGGGAGGCCCAGTTCGGCGACTTCGCCAACGGTGCCCAAGTGGTTATCGACCAGTTCATCACCAGTGGCGAGCACAAGTGGGGCCGTCTGTGCGGTCTGACCATGCTGCTGCCGCACGGTTATGAAGGTCAGGGGCCAGAGCACTCCTCGGCTCGTCTGGAGCGTTACCTGCAACTGTGCGCCGAGCACAACATTCAGGTCGCGGTACCGACTACGCCGGCACAGATCTACCACTTGCTGCGTCGTCAGGTGATTCGCCCGCTGCGCAAGCCGTTGATCGTTTTGACTCCGAAGTCGTTGTTGCGTCACAAGCTGGCCATTTCGACCCTGGAAGATCTGGCCGAAGGTTCGTTCCAGACCGTTATCCCGGAAATCGATGCCCTGGACCCGAAAAAGGTCGAGCGCGTTGTTCTGTGTAGCGGCAAGGTCTACTACGACCTGCTGGAAAAACGCCGTGCCGAAGGCCGTGACGATATCGCCATCGTGCGTATCGAGCAGCTGTACCCATTCCCTGAGGACGACTTGAAAGAAGTCCTGGCGCCTTATACCAACGTCAAAGCTGCCGTTTGGTGTCAGGAAGAGCCGATGAACCAGGGTGCGTGGTACTGCAGCCAACACCACATGCGTCGAAGCATCAGCAACCTCGACAAGTCTCTCGTACTTGAGTACGCGGGCCGCGAGGCTTCTGCTGCACCGGCATGCGGTTACGCCTCGATGCACGCCGAGCAGCAGGAACAATTGCTGCAAGCGGCCTTTACTGTTTAACGCCTTCGCGCACCTGAAACCGAATTTAAGGACTCACAGACAATGGCTATCGAAATCAAGGCCCCCACTTTCCCGGAATCGGTTGCCGATGGCACCGTTGCCACCTGGCACAAAAAACCAGGCGACGCTGTAAAGCGTGACGACCTGATCGTAGACATCGAGACCGACAAGGTTGTGCTGGAAGTGTTGGCAGAAGCCGACGGCGTCCTGGGCGCCATCGTGGCCGAAGAGGGCGCTACCGTTCTTTCTGCCCAGGTACTGGGTTCCATCGAAGCGGGCGGCGCTTCTGCCGCTCCAGCTGCTGCCGCGGCTCCGGCTGCTGCACAGGCTGCTGCTCCAGCTGCCGAAGGCGAAGACGATCCTGTTGCTGCACCGGCTGCTCGCAAGCTGGCTGAAGAAAATGGCATCAACATCGCTTCCGTTGCCGGCACTGGCAAAGGCGGTCGTGTGACCAAGGAAGACGTGGTTGCAGCTGTTGCTGCCAAGAAAGCCACTCCGGCTGCCGCGCCTGCCAAGGCGGCTGCACCTGCCGCTGCTGCTCCGGTGTTCGCTGCTGGCGACCGCATCGAGAAGCGCGTGCCGATGACCCGCGTTCGTGCCACCGTGGCCAAGCGTCTGGTTGAAGCTCAGTCGAACATGGCGATGCTGACCACTTTCAACGAAGTCGACATGACCGAAGTCATGGCCCTGCGTTCGAAGTACAAGGACCTGTTCGAGAAGTCCCACAATGGCGTGCGCCTGGGCTTCATGTCGTTCTTCGTGAAAGCGGCCACCGAAGCGCTGAAACGCTTCCCGGCTGTCAACGCTTCGATCGACGGCGGCGACATCGTTTACCACGGCTACGCTGACGTCGGCGTTGCAGTTTCCAGCGATCGCGGCCTGGTTGTACCGGTTCTGCGTAACGCCGAACTGATGAGCCTGGCTGAAATCGAAGGCGGCATCGCCACCTTCGGCAAGAAAGCCCGCGACGGCAAACTGTCGATGGACGAAATGACCGGTGGTACGTTCACCATCACCAACGGCGGTACTTTCGGTTCGATGATGTCGACCCCGATCGTCAACCCGCCACAAGCCGCCATCCTGGGCATGCACAACATCATCCAGCGTCCAATGGCCATCAACGGCCAGGTCGTTATCCGTCCGATGATGTACCTGGCACTGTCCTACGATCACCGTCTGATCGATGGCAAAGAAGCTGTGACCTTCCTGGTGACCATCAAGAACCTGCTGGAAGATCCGGCTCGTCTGTTGCTGGATATCTGATAGAAGCAGCCATGAGCTGCAAGTCCAGGCTGTCGGAAAACCCGCTGCCTGGCTTGCAGCTTGCGGCTTGAAGCTTTTCGCTAAAGAGGATTTTTTGAATGTCGCAGAAATTTGACGTAGTAGTGATCGGCGCGGGCCCTGGCGGTTACGTGGCTGCCATCAAGGCCGCTCAGCTTGGTCTTTCGACGGCCTGCATCGAGAAGTACACCGACAAGGAAGGTAAACTGGCTCTGGGCGGTACTTGCCTGAACGTCGGCTGCATTCCATCCAAAGCCCTGCTGGACAGCTCGTGGAAATTCCACGAAGCCCAGGACGGTTTCGCGATCCACGGTATCAACCACGCTGGCGTGACCATGGACGTGCCAGCAATGGTGGGCCGCAAGGCCAACATCGTCAAAGGCCTGACCTCCGGCGTTGCGACCCTGTTCAAAGCCAACGGTGTGACCTCCATCCAGGGTCACGGCAAGCTGCTGGCCGGCAAAAAAGTTGAAGTCACCAAGCCTGATGGCTCGGTAGAAATCATCGAGGCCGAAAACGTCATCCTGGCTCCAGGTTCGCGTCCGATCGACATTCCGCCAGCACCGGTTGACCAGAATGTGATCGTCGATTCGACCGGCGCCCTGGAATTCCAATCCGTGCCTAAGCGTCTGGGCGTGATCGGCGCTGGCGTGATCGGTCTGGAGCTGGGTTCGGTCTGGTCGCGTCTGGGTGCAGAAGTCACTGTCCTGGAAGCCCTGGACACCTTCCTGATGGCAGCCGATGCCGCTGTTTCCAAGGAAGCGCTGAAAACCCTGACCAAACAGGGTCTGGACATCAAGCTGGGCGCTCGCGTGACCGGTTCGAAAGTGAACGGCGACGAAGTCGTGGTGAACTACACCGATGCCAAAGGCGAACAGAACATCACTTTCGACAAGCTGATCGTAGCCGTTGGTCGCCGCCCGGTGACCACTGATCTGCTGGCTGCCGACTGCGGCGTGACCCTGGACGAGCGCGGTTTCGTGCACGTCGACGATCACTGCGCTACCACCGTGCCGGGCGTTTACGCCATCGGCGACGTGGTTCGCGGCATGATGCTGGCGCACAAGGCGTCGGAAGAAGGCATCATGGTTGTCGAGCGCATCAAGGGTCACAAGGCTCAGATGAACTATGATCTGATCCCTTCGGTTATTTATACTCACCCGGAAATCGCGTGGGTCGGTAAAACCGAGCAGGCCTTGAAAGCTGAAGGCGTTGAAGTTAACGTCGGCACCTTCCCGTTCGCAGCCTCCGGCCGTGCCATGGCTGCCAACGATACCGGTGGTTTCGTCAAGGTCATCGCAGATGCCAAGACAGACCGCGTACTGGGCGTCCACGTGATTGGCCCAAGCGCTGCCGAACTGGTTCAGCAGGGCGCGATCGGTATGGAATTCGGCACCAGCGCTGAAGACCTGGGCATGATGGTTTTCTCCCATCCGACCCTGTCTGAAGCCTTGCACGAAGCTGCTTTGGCAGTGAATGGCGGCGCCATCCACATCGCCAACCGCAAGAAGCGTTAAGACAATAAGAAACCACGGCGGAATGGCCCGTCGTGAGCCTTGCATGCAAGACTCACCGCGGAATATCCGCTGGACGCAGTCTTGCGTAGCTGCACCGGTTGTCCGGAAAGGCTACGCAAGCAGCAGTCACAGGTGGTGCGGCACTTGAATGAGTGCAGCACCGAATGCGCAGTACCTAACGAAGACGGTAATAAGCATGAATCTTCACGAGTATCAGGGTAAGCAGCTGTTCGCTGAATACGGCCTGCCAGTTTCCACCGGTTACGCAGTAGACACCCCGGAAGCAGCAGCAGAAGCTTGCGACAAAATCGGCGGCAGCGAGTGGGTTGTCAAAGCCCAGGTCCACGCCGGTGGTCGCGGTAAAGCGGGCGGCGTAAAGCTGGTTCGCAGCAAAGAAGACGCCAAAGCCTTCGCACAGCAGTGGCTGGGCAAGCGTCTGGTGACTTACCAGACTGACGCCAATGGTCAGCCAGTCACCAAGATCCTGGTTGAATCGTGCACTGATATCGCTAAAGAGCTGTACCTGGGCGCTGTCGTTGACCGTTCGAGCCGTCGTATCGTGTTCATGGCTTCCACCGAAGGTGGCGTGGACATCGAGAAAATCGCTCACGACACTCCAGAAAAAATTCTGAAAGCCACTATCGATCCACTGGTTGGCGCTCAGCCATTCCAGGGTCGCGAGCTGGCATTCCAGCTGGGCCTGGAAGGCAAGCAAGTTGCTCAGTTCGCCAAGATCTTCGTAGGTCTGGCCAAACTGTTCAAGGATCACGACCTGGCTCTGCTGGAAGTGAACCCGCTGGTGATCAAGGCTGATGGCGATCTGCATTGCCTCGACGCCAAGATCAACATCGACGCCAACGCCATGTACCGTCAGCCTAAGCTGAAAACTTTCCACGATCCGTCGCAAGACGATCCGCGCGAAGCGCACGCTGCCAAGTTCGAACTGAACTACGTAGCACTGGAAGGCAACATCGGTTGCATGGTCAACGGTGCTGGCCTGGCCATGGGTACCATGGACATCGTCAACCTGCATGGCGGCAAGCCAGCCAACTTCCTCGACGTGGGCGGCGGTGCTACCAAAGAGCGCGTTACCGAAGCGTTCAAGATCATTCTGTCCGACACTAACGTCGCTGCAGTACTGGTCAACATCTTCGGCGGCATCGTTCGTTGCGACATGATTGCCGAAGGCATCATCGGCGCCGTGAAAGAAGTCGGCGTGAAAATCCCGGTTGTTGTTCGCCTTGAAGGCAACAACGCTGAGCTGGGCGCTAAAGTACTGGCAGAAAGCGGTTTGAACATCATCGCTGCTACCAGCCTGACCGACGCTGCTCAACAAGTTGTTAAAGCTGCGGAGGGCAAATAATGAGCGTCCTGATCAATAAAGACACCAAAGTTATCTGCCAGGGTATTACCGGTTCGCAAGGTAGTTTCCACACCCAGCAAGCCATCGAATACGGCACCAAGATGGTTGGTGGCGTAACTCCAGGCAAAGGCGGCACCGAGCACCTGGGTCTGCCAGTGTTCAACACCGTTAAAGACGCAGTAGCTGCCACTGGCGCTACCGCCAGCGTGATCTACGTTCCGGCTCCTTTCTGCAAAGATTCGATCCTGGAAGCTGCTTTCGGCGGCATCAAGCTGATCGTCTGCATCACCGAAGGCATTCCTACCCTGGACATGCTGGACGCTAAAGTTAAGTGCGACGAGCTGGGCGTAGTCCTGATCGGCCCTAACTGCCCAGGCGTGATCACCCCAGGCGAATGCAAGATCGGCATCATGCCAGGTCACATTCACTTGCCAGGCAAGGTCGGTATCGTTTCCCGTTCCGGCACCCTGACCTACGAAGCTGTGAAGCAGACTACTGACGCCGGTTTCGGTCAGTCGACTTGCGTCGGCATCGGTGGTGACCCGATCCCGGGTTCGAACTTCATCGACATCCTGAAGCTGTTCCAGGAAGACCCGAAGACCGAAGCGATCGTGATGATCGGCGAGATCGGCGGTTCGGCTGAAGAAGAAGCGGCTGCCTACATCAAGGCACACGTGACCAAGCCGGTTGTTTCCTACATCGCTGGTGTGACTGCTCCTCCGGGCAAGCGCATGGGCCATGCTGGCGCAATCATCTCTGGCGGCAAAGGCACTGCAGACGAGAAGTTTGCTGCCCTGGAAGACGCAGGCGTTAAAACCGTGCGTTCGCTGGCAGACATCGGCAAGGCTTTGTCCGAGCTGACCGGTTGGGCTGTCAAGTAAGCCTCGCGCTTAGCTGACGCTTCACCAAACAAAGGCCACCTTCGGGTGGCCTTTGTCGTTTTTGAAGATCAAAAGATCGCAGCCTGTGGCAGCTCCTACATTGGATCGCATTTCCCGTAGGAGCTACCGCAGGCAGCGATCTTTTGATCTTTTAATGCATAAACGCGACATCGAAGTGTCGCAGATCGGAATGTTCGCCCCGTAACAGTGCGTTTATCGGTCAAATTCGTTAGGCTACGCGCCATTTTTGCGTCCGCAGCCCACAAGGCGGCAACGCGCTAAAAGGGTTGGTCCCATACGGACCGACAGCATTTCCCTCACCCATAGGGAAATCCCTCTCTAAATTCCGATTCAGTAGTGTGGTATTTCCTTAATGAAAGTGTTGAAAGGCCAGGACATCCTGGCACTTGGTTTTATGACGTTTGCCCTGTTCGTCGGGGCCGGCAACATCATCTTCCCGCCTATCGTCGGTTTGCAGTCCGGACCTCATGTCTGGATGGCGGCGCTGGGTTTCCTGGTCACGGCAGTCGGTCTGCCAGTGATCACCGTTGTGGCGCTGGCCAAGGTCGGTGGTGCCATGGATGCGCTGAGCAGCCCGATCGGTAAAGTCGCCGGTGGCCTGTTGGCAGCCGCCTGCTACCTCGCTGTGGGTCCGCTGTTCGCGACACCGCGCACTGCGACCGTATCGTTCGAAGTGGGGCTGGCGCCTTTGACCGGCGAGAGCCCGTTGGCGCTGTTCCTCTACAGTTCGGTGTACTTTCTGTTGGTGTTCTTCATCTCGCTCTATCCGGGCCGCCTGCTGGACACTGTAGGCCGTTTCCTCGCCCCGCTGAAGATCATCGCGCTCGCCGTTCTGGGCATTGCTGCATTCGCCTTGCCGGCGGGTGATATTGGTCAAGCCACGCCTGAGTACGTTGCGGCACCGTTCTCCCAAGGGTTCATCAATGGTTATCTGACCATGGATACCTTGGGCGCACTGGTGTTCGGCATTGTCATTGTCAACGCCATCCGCTCCCGTGGCGTCGAGTCGCCAGCACTGATCACCCGTTATGCGATCATCGCCGGCCTGATCGCCGGTGTCGGGTTGGCACTGGTGTATGTCAGTCTGTTCCGCCTGGGTTCGGGCAGCCACGAAGTGGCCGCTGGCGCTACCAATGGCGCAGTGGTATTGCATGCTTACGTGCAACATACCTTTGGTTCGTTGGGCAGCGGCTTCCTTGCCGTGCTGATCTCTTTGGCGTGCCTGGTGACAGCGGTCGGCCTGACCTGCGCCTGTGCCGAGTATTTCAGCCGTGTGTTGCCGCTGTCCTACAAGACACTGGTGATCATCCTCGCGGCATTCTCGCTGCTGGTGTCCAACCTGGGCCTGACCAAACTGATTGCGTTCTCGATCCCGGTGCTCACCGCGATCTATCCACCGTGCATCGTTCTGGTGGCGTTGAGCTTCTGCAAGGACTTCTGGCATGAGCAGAGTCGCATCCTTGGCCCAGTGATGCTGGTGTCGTTCATCTTCGGCTTGATCGATGCCCTGAAGGGGGCCGGTCTGGCTGACTGGATGCCGACTCAACTGACCCATTTGCCGCTGAGCGAGCAAGGTCTGGCATGGCTGGTGCCATCGGTGATGACGCTGGTGGTCGCCGTGGTCTGTGATCGTCTGTTGGGCAAGCGCGCCGAAGCGTTGGCTTAAGCCTCAAAGGCCGGCCGCTAGCCGGCCTGACAAGCCAATACAGAAATGCCCCGTATCGATTGATACGGGGCATTTTTTTTGTGAGGGATGCGGTGTCTTTTGCGTTGCGCTAACGTCGAAGCATTGCCGAATCGATTGTAGGGGCGAGCTTGCTCGCGAAGAACCCGAGAGTAACGCGTTTATCCAGAAATCACGTGCCATGGTTTGCGACCATCGCGAGCAAGCTCGCTCCTACAGGCTTTATGTACGCCGTTAACACATCACAAGGACCTGCATGTCGTTTATCCAAGCCAACCTGATCCACATTCTTGCCGCTATCTGGTTTGTCATCTGCTGGGGCGGTTACACCCGCTATGCGACGTGGAAGGGCCGCGACACGGCGTGTCTGGCCAGCGTCCTGCACCTGTACCGCGAAGACTGGATGCGTCGCATGCTGCTGCGAGACAACCGCATTGCTGATGCCAGCGTGATCGGTAACCTTGAGCGCAACGCGTCATTTTTTGCTTCCAGCACGTTGATCATCCTGGCGGGCATTCTCACGGTGCTCGGCGCTTCCGAGCGTGCAGTGTCATTGCTGGCGGATATTCCAATGGTGCAACAGGCGTCCCAAGGCATGTCGGAGATCAAGTTGCTGTGCCTGGCGCTGGTGTTTGTCTATGCGTTCTTCACCTTCAGCTGGTGCATGCGCCAGTACAACTTCGCGGCGATTCTGGTCGGTTCGGCGCCGATGGTCGGTGAGCGTCATGTTTCCGAACAGGAACGCAAAGCCTTCGCCTCCCGGGCGGCGCGGGTTATTTCGATGGCCGCCAACCAGTTCAACTTCGGGCTGCGCTCCTACTACTTCGGCATGACGATGCTGGCCTGGTTTGTCAGCCCCTGGTTGTTCATGTTGATGAGCGCCGGTGTGGTGTTCGTGTTGTATCGCCGCGAGTTTCACTCTGACGTTCTCGACGTGATGGTCTATACCCCTACAGAGGCACCCTTGCCCGATGTGAGTAAAGAGGCGGCTTGATGAGTATTCCGTTCTGGTGCGTGTTTATCTCGGCGTTGCTGATCTTCGTGGCGCGTATGCCCGTGAGCAAGGCGATGAAAGAGCAGGGTGGTTACAACAATCACCAGCCACGCCAACAGCAGGCGCAACTCACGGGGTTGGGTGCGCGCGCGGTGGCGGCCCACCAGAACAGTTTCGAAGCTTTCTTGTTATTCGCCGTGGGTGTGTTGATGGCGCATACCACTCAAACGGCAGGATGGCTCATCGATTTGCTGGCGATCATCTTCGTGATTTCGCGAGTGATCTACCTGGCGTGTTACTGGAAAGATCTGGCTTGGCAGCGCAGTCTTGTTTGGCTGGTGGGATTGGTCTGTTCGTTGTTACTGATGATTAGTCCGACTTTTCGAACGATTTTGCTCTAGCGCTAACGATGCAACAAAAAACTCCGGACAAAAGAAAACCCGCACTTGGCGGGTTTTCTTTTGTCGCGCTAAAAACTGTTTTAGTTTTTAGGGGCGGCCTCTTTAGCCGCTGCTTCGTTCGATTCAGCCTGAGCTTTGGCAGCTTCGGCGTTTTCTTTCGCAGCGTCGTTCACTTTATCCTGAGCTTTGTTCATGTCTTGCTGAGCCTGCTCAGCATGTTTGGCGGCATCTTGAGCTTTGTCCTCGGATTTTTTATCGCAGGCAGCGAGACCGAGGGAAGCGGTCAACATCAAGGCAATAGCTAAAGTCTTACGCATGGGGTGTTTCTCCTTATGGAAAATATCTACTGGCTTTAAGAGCGCAGGCGTTCGGGTTAAGTTCCACAATTTGTGCAGATATATAAGTTTGTTCTAACGCGGAACTTTTACCGGGACTTTCACTGCACTGGGCCAACACTAACAAGAGTCTTTATCAAATGGCTGAAAACCCCGTTTTTGAGCGCGCCAGGCGATTCCTATCGGCGTTGCGGCATTGTCAGGTACTTGGATTGCGAGTTCACAGCGCCAGCCACGAAGGCCTCACCGTTGTGCTGCCATACAGCCCGCAAATCGTCGGCAATCCTGAAACCGGCGTCATTCATGGCGGCGCCTTGACCTCGTTGATGGACACGGCTTGCGGCATGTCTACGCTCTGCGTACTGCCAGAATTCGAAGTCTGCCCGACGCTCGACCTGCGCATTGATTACATGCACGCCGCCGAGCCTCATAAAAATGTCTACGGTTTTGCCCAGTGCTACCGGGTGACCACCGATGTGATCTTTGCCCGCGGCTTCGCTTATCAGGACGACCCGGAGCATCCCATCGCCCATGTGGTCGGCACATTCATGCGCATGGGCAAGGGCATTAAAGGCACCAAAGGCTTCGGTGGCGCCATCGCCGGAGGAGTGAAATGACCATTAGCTTTCAGGCGCAACTGCAAGCGGCCCATGAGCAGGGGGACTACAGTTCGCTGTTGCAGCTGATTCCGTACGCCACGCTGATCGGCGTCGAATGCTCACGGGTGGGGGATGAACTGCTTTTTCGTCTGCCGGCCAACAAAGACAATATTGGTAATCCTTTATTGCCGGCCATTCATGGCGGAGTAATCGCCGGTTTCATGGAGTTGTCCGCCGCGTTGCATCTGCTGGTCGCGACCGGATCGCCCGGTGTGCCGAAGATCATCGACTTCTCCCTGGACTACCTTCGGGCCGGGCAATTTCGCGATACCTGGGCCCGTTGCCAGGTATGTCGCCAGGGCCGCAGAGTCGCCAATGTGGCGATTACCGCCTGGCAAAGCACCGAAGCCGAACCCATTGCCACCGCCCGCGCCCATTTCAAACTCGAGGAGCCCTTGAAATCCTGATCGGTGCCCCAAACTCTGAGGACAACCCGCCGTCGATCATTCGGGTCGCGGTTTATGCCATCTGATTGGAGTTTGATGACCATGAGTGTGGAAACTCAAAAGGAAACCCTGGGCTTCCAGACCGAGGTGAAGCAACTGTTGCACCTCATGATCCATTCGCTGTATTCCAACAAGGAAATTTTCCTTCGCGAATTGATCTCGAACGCCTCTGACGCTGTCGATAAATTACGTTTCGAAGCCCTGGCCAAACCAGAGCTGCTGGAAGGTGGCGCCGAACTGAAAATCCGTGTGAGCTTCGACAAGGACGCTAAAACCGTCACCCTCGAAGACAACGGTATCGGCATGAGCCGCGAAGACGCGATCACCCATCTGGGTACCATCGCCAAGTCCGGCACCGCCGATTTCATGAAGCACCTGAGCGGCGACCAGAAGAAAGATTCACACCTGATCGGTCAGTTTGGTGTCGGCTTCTATTCCGCTTTCATCGTTGCCGACAAGGTCGACGTGTACAGCCGTCGCGCCGGCGCTGCTGCCAGCGAAGGTGTGCACTGGTCGTCCAAAGGCGAAGGCGACTTTGAAGTCGCTACCGTCGAAAAGGCCGACCGTGGCACGCGCATCGTCCTGCACCTGAAATCCGGCGAAGACGAGTTCGCCGATGGCTGGCGCCTGCGCAACATCATCAAGAAGTACTCCGACCACATCGCGTTGCCAATCGAGTTGCCGAAAGAAGTGGCAGCTGCTGAAGGCGAAGAGAAGCCTGCCGTTGAATGGGAAACCGTCAACCGCGCCAGCGCTCTGTGGACCCGTCCGCGTACCGAGGTCAAGGACGAGGAATACCAGGAGTTCTACAAGCACATCGCTCACGACTTCGAAAACCCGCTGAGCTGGAGCCACAACAAGGTCGAAGGCAAGCTCGAATACAGTTCGCTGCTGTACGTGCCGGCCCGTGCCCCGTTCGATCTGTACCAGCGTGAAGCGCCGAAAGGCCTGAAGCTGTACGTGCAGCGTGTGTTCGTCATGGATCAGGCTGAGTCCTTCCTGCCGTTGTACCTGCGCTTCATCAAGGGCGTGGTCGACTCCAACGATCTGTCGTTGAACGTGTCCCGGGAAATCCTGCAGAAAGACCCGATCATCGACTCCATGAAGTCGGCGCTGACCAAGCGCGTTCTGGACATGCTGGAAAAGCTGGCGAAGAACGAGCCCGAGCAATACAAAGGCTTCTGGAAAAACTTCGGCCAGGTCATGAAAGAAGGCCCGGCAGAAGACTTCGCCAACAAAGAGAAAATCGCCGGTCTGCTGCGTTTCGCCTCGACCAACGGCGATGATGGCGAGCAGGTTGTCGGCCTGGCTGACTATCTGGCACGCGCCAAGGAAGGTCAGGACAAGATTTACTACCTGACCGGCGAAACCTACGCGCAAGTCAAAAACAGTCCGCACCTGGAAGTCTTCCGCAAGAAAGGCATCGAAGTGCTGCTGCTGACCGATCGCATCGACGAGTGGCTGATGAGCTACCTCAGCGATTTCGACGGCAAGAGCTTTGTCGACGTGGCGCGCGGTGACCTGGACCTGGGCAACCTGGACTCGGAAGAGGACAAGAAGGCTGCGCAAGAAGTCGCCAAGGCCAAAGAAGGTCTGGTCGAGCGTCTGAAAACCGCCTTGGGCGAATCCGTTGCTGAAGTGCGGGTTTCCCATCGTCTGACCGACTCCCCGGCAATTCTGGCCATCGGTGAACAGGACCTGGGTCTGCAAATGCGTCAGATCCTCGAAGCCAGCGGTCAGAAGGTTCCGGATTCGAAGCCGATCTTCGAATTCAACCCGACTCACCCGCTGATCGAGAAGCTCGACAACGAGCAGAGCGACGAGCGCTTCGGCGATCTGTCGCACATCCTCTTCGATCAGGCCGCTCTGGCTGCCGGCGACAGCTTGAAAGACCCGGCGGCCTACGTGCGCCGTCTGAACAAGCTGCTGGTCGAACTATCAGCTTAACTGTGTTGCAGAAAAACCCGCTTCGGCGGGTTTTTTTTATTCTGGTGTTCAACAATCAGGAGTCATAAATGAGCCAAATCACTGTACGTTCCGTTGCCTATCAGATTGATGGGCGGGAGTACGAAAGCCGTCTGGCTTTCGATGCCGACCAAAAAGGTCCGACTCCGGGTCTGTTGATGGCGCCGAACTGGATGGGCGTCAGCGCCGGCGCTGAAGAGATTGCCAGGTCGGTGGCGGCCAAGGGCTACGTGGTGCTGATCGCGGACCTCTACGGTCAATCGGTTCGTCCGACCAACAACGATGAAGCGGCCGCGGCGATGATGCCGTTGAAAGATGACCGTCCGTTGCTGCGCAAACGCATGCAGGTGGCGTTCGAACAGCTGCAAAGCCAGGGTGAAGCGGCCGTTGATACGTCGAAACTGGCGACTTTCGGGTTCTGCTTCGGCGGTTGCTGTGCTTTGGAGTTGGCGCGTACCGGTGCTCCGGTCAAGGCGGCTGTGTCGTTCCACGGCACTCTCGATACGCCGAATCCGGCTGATGCGAACAACATCAAGGGTAAAGTGCTGGTGCTGCACGGTGCTTCCGATCCATTGGTGCCGAAGGAGCAGTTGCCAGCCTTTGAAGATGAGATGAATGCGGCGGGTGTGGATTGGCAGTTGCTGAGTTATGGCGGTGCCTTCCACTCGTTCACCGATCCGCATGCCAACGTTGCGGGGATGATGATGTACGACGCTAAAATCGCCGCTCGAGCGTTTACCTCAATGCATAACTTGCTGGATGAAGTGTTCAAGGGCTGATTAGCTTTGAGGTCAAAAGATCGCAGCCTTCGGCAGCTCCTACAGAATGACGTGATTCCTGTAGGAGTGGCCGAAGGCTGCGATCTTTTGCTTTTTATCCTAAGGCAATTCGATCCGCTCCACCTCCCCCGGAACTGTCGGCCAATCCCCGGCCGCCCAGCGACGGCGCGCCTCGTCGATGGCTGCCGGATCGCTTGCGACAAAATTCCAGTTGATCCGTCGTGGCCCGTCCAGCGGTGCACCGCCGAACAGAACGACATGACTGTCGCTTTCAGCGAACAGGGTCATTTCTACTCCGGCAGGCAGCACCACCAGCGAGTGCGGTTCTATTGGCTCGCCATCCAGTTGCACCTCACCACTCAATACATATAGCGCGCGTTCTTCGTGCTCGGTGGGAATCAGCATTGTCGTCGCTGTTTGCAGGTGCAGCTCAGCGTACAACGTAGGTGAAAGCACCGGTACTGGCGATTCCAGGCAAAAGCCTGAGCCGGCAATCAGGCGGATTTTCACACCGAGGTTGTCGCTGACCGGAAGCGTGGATGCGCGATGGTGGCTGTAATGGCCGGGACCCTGTTCATGTTCTTTGGGTGATGCCAGCCAAATCTGCAGGCCATGCATCGTGAAGCCGCTGCTTTGAAGCGCCTCAGGGGTACGTTCGACGTGAGCAATGGCGCTGCCGGCGGTCATCCAGCTGACATCACCGGCATTCACTACCTGATCGGAGCCCAGGCTATCCTTGTGCTGAATCTGCCCCTGGAACAGGTAGGTCAAAGTGGAGAGGCCAATGTGCGGATGCTGGCGGATGTTCATGCCTTTGCCGGGCGGATAACGGGTCTCCAACATGTGGTCGAAAAACACGAATGGCCCGACGCTGCGACACTTGGCCGATGGCAGCGGGCGGAGAATCGGCTGGCCTTCGACATCTTCGGCGCGGGGGCGGATCACGAGCGGAGTGTTCATGGTGCGTTCCAGGCTGAGCGGGTGATGCCGTCGAGCATAACCCGCTTGCGTTGCCCTTGCCGCTACTGGCTGAAGGCACCTTCGGACAGATGGGTCTCGATGCTGACTTCGCTGGTGGTCATCAGCTTGTGCACCGGGCAGCGGTCGGCCACCCGGTGCAGCTCTTCACGCTGGGCGTCGGTGAGCACGCCCTTGAGGGTCAGTTTCACATGCAGGGCATATTTACCTTTCTGTTCTTCACTGTTGTCACGTTTGACCTCCACGCCAACGCCGGTCAGCGGAATGTCCTTTTTCTTCGCGTACATCTTCAAGGTCAGGGCCTTGCAGGCGCCCAGCGCGGCATCGAAGTAATCGTGCGGCTCCGGCGCCGAACCTTCTCCGCCTGCCGATGGCGGGGCATCGGCAAAGAGTTCGTGGTCATCGATCTGGACGGTATGGCGCAAGCCTTCAGCAGAAACGGTGTTGACGGTGACAGTCATGGGAAACCTCGCAGGCAGCAGGAAAAGTCATTCGATCAAGAAAGACCTTGAAGGTATAGAGCATTACACCGCGCGTGCGTTCCGCATTCCTCCTGTAGGAGCTGGGGCAGGCTGCGATCTTTTGATCTTCAAAAAAAAGCATTTGCGCAATGCTGTTCACTTAAGCATGGGGTTGTTAAAAACTGGATTGGGGGGATATCCATTGCTGCGGTAACGGCCACTTATGGTTTCGCCCTTACGGCGAGTCCCTTTTTCAAACGCCAAAAAGGAACCAAAAGGCTCTTGCCCCACCACTCGGTGCCTCTAGGCTCGGCATGCCCTCTCTCCGGCATTGCTCCGTGGGTCGCCGCGATGGGCCATCCATGGCCCAGCGCGGCTAAACCGGCGTCCTGCCGGTTTACCCACTACGCAATGCCTGCGTTCGGCCATCGTGGTTTAACGGGGCGCCACGATCAAAAGCAAAGCGAGGCGGCCTGACAGCCGACCTGTTTCTAGTGAACACGTTTCCCTGTAGGAGCGAGCTTGCTCGCGATGGTCGCCAACGATAAAGCGCCCTGTCTGGATGACTGCGTTGTCTGGAAGTCCATCGTCGGAACGCCGCCTGGAGCAGGCGCGCTCCTACAATTGGATCGCGCACAGACCTGCAATCAGGTCGGCTGTCAGGCCGCCTCGCTTTGGCTTTGGCTTTTTGATTTTCTTGCCCTATATCGAGAGGCCGAGTGGAGGTTCTGCGCAGGCTTTTCCAAGTGACTCGCTGTAAGAGCAAAACCATAGGTGGCCGTTACCGCAGGAATGGATATACACCTAATCCAAATATCCACCTGGAGCCCTCCAACGTAAAGTGAACAGCATTACCGCATTCGCGGGGCTTCGTTCAACTGCCCTTAACCGAGTTGCCGTTCACCGCGCCGTCCAGGAGCATGATGTTGTACTCCCTGCCATCGGTCTCGACCTGTTGCAGGCGAACCAGCAGGTAATCCCAATCCTTGGCGAACCACAGCACGGTGATGCGCTTGCTTTGTGTTGGGTCGCGCACGCGCTCGACCTCGACCTTGATCGCATCGATCTGGCCAGCCTTGGTTTCGACTTTTTCCGAACCCAGCACGCGGAAGTCGTAGGTATCGACTTCGCCATCATCGACGACCTGATAGCTCATGCTTTTCTTGCCGGCGGCCACGTCATGCTGCAGCTCCAGCTGGTAGGTGGATTTGTCGAGCATGCCGCGGTTGAGGGCAATATTGACCGCGTCGCCGCTACCGGTGCCCTTGTCGGCGGTCAGGGTGTTTTTCTTCGGACAGCCAATCAGTTCAGTCATCGCCGCCAGTCAAATTCAATTACAAATGCTTTTCTGGTGTCGTCCGAAGAAGTGTTTATTTGTTTTGCAAGGCCGTATTAATCTCGATGCTCACATCGGTTGGATATGATGGCTAATGAATCTTGAAAATATTCGATACCATATCGCAGTCACTCTCTTGGTTTTAGGGTGTTCAATTCCGGTCATGGGAATGGTGGTCTGGGTAATTACTGAGATAATCCCGCTTGAAGATCGAGCCTTGAAAATTGCTTATTTAACAACCTATGTGTTTATAGTATTGCTTGGCTTGCGCTTTTACATTCCAAGAATGCGCGGCATGACATAAAATAGCAGCGCATCATCCAGTATTATGGATTATTAAGTGTTGATTGGTTTTCTTCGTGAATGGCGCTCAATGTGATCGAGTCAACTAATCCTTCAAAGAGCAAAGCCAGCCTCCCAGTTTGCTGATAGCTCCGCTCATTACTAATAGGGTCAAATCGAAAAAACTGTACAGAGCCTGGTTTTCGCACAACTCTGAACATTCCGTAACCCGACAAGATCAAGTCTGTTGTGTAGTACGCCATATTGCCGCTGTAGCTATCCCTAAATAACGCCTGATAGCCGCGCCGAATAGGTCCTTGAGTGGCAGGCATGTCTGGGCCGTTATAATATTGGCCGCACCTTCGGCGATATTGTTAGCCCCATGACTGACTAGAAGTGCGCCAGGTATAACTCCGACTCCCCAGGATGCACCTGTAACCACTACCCCTGCTTTAATCTGTGCGCCTCCTGCTAGAATATTGATGCCGTTTTGAGTATAAAAAAGTGACTTGGATATTAGCTCCGCATGTTCAGCCCCGATCTGCCGCAGCCCTTCCCATGCGCTTATCACGCCCTCATCAACGGCCTGAATAATTTCCGATGTGCGCCATGCCTATGCTGCAGCCAGCTGCAACCAATTCTGACGCCGCTCTGGTCACGTCATGAATATCACAGGAAGTTTCATTCGTTATCATTCATTCAGCTACTGTAAGCGCTTGTTGCTCCCGGAATGTGCGCCCAAACAATATCTCTATGTCGAATAGATACCAACTCTTGCGGCTCGGCATCATTCATGCGAATTGCATGGGGTACCTGCTGACTGATTTGTGCAATGCGCGCCCCTGTGAGGCGAATGGAATAATACCGTTCTTGCCCTCCAGTCGAGGCAGTCCTGTATAAGTTGATGGTGCAGTCCAATTCTTCACCACCATGCAGTGCGCTCGCCAGCAGTGGTGATGATTTGTCGATGGCTTTGGTTATCATGATAGGCATGTGTTTACCGCGACCACCGGTAATGCTTCCGTCATTGCCTGCAACCATATCATTCGAAAAAGCCAGCACCATGATTTCGTCCTGATGACCGAATTGGCACTTATTGCCGATAGAACTTTGGCCTGAGCAGCCGGCAGAAATCTTCCCTTGACGCTTACCGGTAATACTCATGTAGCTATGGCTCGCAATTAAGGTCGCTCCTTAATTTATTGGGAGCGCCAGATTATAGGAGAAGTGTTGATCCTGGCTTTAGGCTGTTTCTGAAAATGCAATATTTCACCCGTTTTGTTTTAGATTAAGAAATTGCTGTGGGAAATTACGACGTGGCTTGTAGGATTAAGGCGTCAGGGAAGATCTAAGAGTTTGTGTACTAAAAAATTCCCGGTACTTAAATCTGGTTTCTTAAAGTATCTATATTCTTGTGTTCGAAGGTTTTTCAGCGGGGATATATGAAGTGCGGGTATTAATGTCGTATGGGCTAAAGAGTTGCCGAGGGCGAGCGGGTCCTGTTCAGCAGAAAAAAATCCGATGCCAGAGGTCTGGCATCGGATTTTCGGAGAAGCTCGCAGGGGTTTAATTGCTTACGCAAACTACGTTGCCGCAATGGCGGTGTTTTACATGTCGATCCGAATCAGCTGCCTTTGACAGTCTTGCCGTTGACCGTACCGTTCAGGAGCATGATGTTGTACTCCTTGCCGTCGGTTTCGACCTGTTGCAGGCGGACCAGCAAGTAGTCCCAATCCTTGGCGAACCACAGCACGGTGATGCGCTTGCTTTGTGTCGGGTCGCGCACGCGTTCGACCTTGATTGCCTCGATCTGGCCAGCCTTGGTGTCGACTTTTTCCGAACCCAGCACGCGGAAGTCATAGGTATCGACTTCACCATCATCGACCACTTGATAGCTCATGCTTTTCTTGCCGGCAGCTACGTCATGCTGCAGCGCCAACTGGTAAGTGGATTTGTCGAGCATGCCACGGTTGAGCGCAATCTTGACCGGGTCACCACGATCGGTGCCGGTGACCATCTTGGTGGTCCAGTCGAAATCCAGGTCGGCTTTCTTGGCTTTACCCAGGCCACCGCGTTCGAAGTGATACGACTGCGGCAGAAAAGTGTCCTTGTCCACGGTCAGAGTGCTTTCTTCGGACAGGCTGGCAATCATCATTGATGCCTTGAAGCTCAGCTTCCACTTGCCGCCACCCAGGCTTTCGAGGCTTCGCTCGGCAGTGCCGCTCATGGGCAGTTGTTTCCAGTCGGCGGTGTAGCTGGCGGAGAACGGTTGTAGGTCTGCAGCCTGTGCGAAGGGTAAGGCAAGCAAGGCGCAAGCGAAGAGCAGGGCGCGACGCATAAAATCTCCTAGGGTCGAATCAAGTGGCCACTGGCCGCGAGTAACTGTCCATCCAGTAAAGCACCTTGTTCGCCGAGGGCTAGACGACCTTCGGCAAACCAGCGTACCGCCATCGGGTAAATCAGGTGTTCCTGTACATGGACCCGCTGCGCCAGGCTCTGCGGCGAGTCATGCAACTCTACCGGTATTACTGCTTGTACGACCAGTGGTCCGCCATCGAGTTCCTCGGTGACGAAGTGCACGGAGCAGCCATGCTCGGCGTCGCCGGCCTCCAGCGCGCGCTGATGAGTATGTAGCCCTTTGTATTTGGGTAGCAGCGACGGGTGGATATTGAGCAGGCGACCCTGATAGTGGCGCACGAATCCAGCGCTGAGAATGCGCATGAAACCGGCCAGTACAACGAGTTTGGGGTTGAAGGCGTCGATCAGTTCGATCAGCGCGGCATCGAAGGCCTCGCGACCTTCGAAGGCCTTGTGATCCAGGGTGCGAGTGTCGATACCCGCATCCCTGGCGCGTTGCAGGCCGTAAGCGTCGGCGCGGTTGGAAATCACCGCAGCGATGCGGACCGGGCTGTCGCCGGTCCGCGTGCTGTCGATCAAGGCCTGCAAGTTACTGCCGGTGCCGGAGAGCAGCACCACGACATCACAGGTCTTAGGCATCAGTGAGCCTTGAGGTTCTTCAATTCGACCTGAGCCGCGCCTTCGGCAGCGGTGGAGATCTGACCGATGACCCATGGCTGCTCGCCGGCTTCACGCAGGACGTTCAGGGCGGTTTCAACGTGCTCTTGAGCCACGCAGATGACCATGCCGACGCCGCAGTTCAGGACGCGGTGCATTTCGTTTTCATCGACGTTGCCTTTCTCTTGCAGCCAGTCGAACACCGCCGGGCGGGTCCAGCTCGCCACGTCAACCACCGCCTGTGCACCTTTAGGCAGGACGCGCGGGATGTTGTCCAGCAGGCCGCCACCGGTGATGTGGGCCATGGCTTTGACTGCGCCGGTTTCCTTGATCAGCTTGAGCAGCGGCTTGACGTAGATACGGGTTGGCGCCATCAGCAGGTCGGTCAGTGGCTTGCCGTCGAGCTGGGTGTTTTCGATGTCGGCACCGGACACTTCGATGATCTTGCGGATCAGCGAGTAGCCGTTGGAGTGCGGGCCGGAAGACGGCAGGGCGAGCAGGGCATCGCCGGCTGCGACTTTGGATCCGTCGATGATCTCGGATTTTTCCACGACGCCGACGCAGAAGCCGGCCAGGTCGTAGTCTTCGCCTTCGTACATGCCAGGCATTTCTGCAGTCTCACCGCCAACCAGTGAGCAACCGGACAGCTCGCAGCCAGCACCGATGCCGGTTACGACCTGGGTCGCGGTTTCGACGTTGAGTTTGCCGGTGGCGTAGTAGTCGAGGAAGAACAGTGGCTCGGCGCCGCAGACCACCAGGTCATTCACGCACATGGCGACCAGATCGATACCGATGCTGTCGTGCTTGTTGAGGTTCAGTGCCAGGCGCAGCTTGGTGCCGACACCGTCAGTACCGGAAACCAGCACAGGCTGCTTGTAGCCGGCCGGGATTTCGCAGAGGGCGCCAAAACCGCCCAGGCCGCCCATGACTTCCGGGCGCGCAGTGCGCTTGGCGACGCTCTTGATGCGTTCGACCAATGCTTCACCGGCGTCGATGTCTACACCGGCGTCCTTGTAGCTCAGGGAGGGTTGCTTGCTCATGATCCAGGCCTTTAGGGGGGATTTCTGGGTAACGACCGAGTCCAGCGGGACCGCCGAACTGCGTAGGCAAGAGCCATGCGCGCTATTCGGACACTGCCCGGCTGTTGCCGGTCTGCGAAGGCGCGCGATTTTATCAGGCTTGAGCGGCAGCGACCATCCTCACGCCGACAGCAGGGGCATATCTGCTTAAAAAAAACCGTGATTGAGCCGTGTCATTGGCATCCTTCATGGCTGTAAGGTATCGCGATTAACCGTCTATCGTTATGGCAGTGCGAAAAACTTACCCAGGGCGTGTGAATGTTTGGCGTCGGTCGAGGGTCACAGCCTTGCCCGATTGTTCTCATGCGGTCTGTTCCAAGCCGCTCTTGTCGTCAGGAATCGTCCATGCGTTTTTGTAAATTCTTGTTTGTGGGCTGTTTGTCATTGTTCAGCCTTGTGGGTCATGCCGAAACCGTCAAAGGCCTCTATCAAGTGCGTGAACCAGTCAATGGTCAGTCGCCCGAGGAGCGCGAGCAGGCGACTCAGCGTGCGCTGGATACGCTGGTGGTACGCCTGACCGGCGATCCCAAGGCTGCGCAGAGTCCGGGGTTGGCGGCGGTTCGCAAGGATCCGCAACAAATCATCAGTCAGTACGGTTTTGAAGCCGGTCCGCCGGAAGTGTTGAAAGTCGATTTCGATCCGGGCACGACTGAGCAAGCTCTGCGCCGTGCCGGTTTGCCCATGTGGGGTGCCAATCGGCCGTCGATTCTGGGTTGGTGGCTGAATGATTCGACTGAGGGTTCCAGCCTTGTCGGCGATGGTCAGGCCAGCGCAACACCGCTGCGACGGGCCGCACAGCATCGTGGATTGCCATTGCGCTTGCCATTGGCGGACTTGAATGAACAGATCATCGCCACGGCACCGAATCTGGAAGGCACTGACCCGGCGCCGTTGCGCGGTGCTTCGGAACGATACAACGCAGACGCCTTGCTGGCGGTGCATGCCCGTGAGGAAGGTGGCCAGTGGCAAGCCAATTGGCGGCTGTGGCTTGGTGATCAGAAAGAGGCCGGCACTGTGCAGGGCGCCGATCAGGCGGCTTTGGCCGATGCGGTGATGCTGGCGGTCAATCAGCGTCTGGCGCCCCGTTTCGTCGCCAAGCCTGGGGCTTCAGGTCAGCAGTTGGTAGAAGTGCAGGGCATGAATCTTGAGCGATACGCCGCGCTTGGGCGTTTGCTTGAGCCATTTGGCGGGCGGCTGCAAGGTGTTGATGGTGACCGGATACTTTATCGGGTAAATGGCAGTGTCGAACAATTGAAGGCGCAGATGTCGCTGGCGAGATTGCAGGAAATGCCGGTCGAACCCGCACCGGCGCCAGTAGTTTCCGCCCAGCCTGTGGCTGGAGGCGCGGCACCTGCCGCAGCGCCAGCCCCTGTCGCACCGACACCGCAATTGCGTTTTCGTTGGTAAATCGTTTTCGTTCCTTATATAGAAGCAGGAGTGGTACATGGCCGATTCTCGGCGTTGGTTCTGGCTGGGTGGGGTGGTCCTGCTTTGCGTGTTTGTCTGGTTGTTGCATCCGATTCTGACGCCGTTCCTGGTGGCGCTGCTGTTGGCCTATCTGTTCGATCCGCTGGTGGATCGCCTGGAGAGCGCCGGTCTTTCCCGGACCTGGGGCGTGATTACTGTGTTTGCAGTGTTCACCCTGATTTTTACTGCACTGCTATTGGTGCTGGTGCCAATGCTCGCCAGGCAGTTGTTCCGTTTGTATGAACTGGCGCCGCAAATGCTCGATTGGTTGCAGCACACCGCATTGCCATGGGCGCAATCGAAATTCGGCTTGTCAGACGGGTTCTGGAAGTTCGACAAGCTCAAGGCGGCGATCAGCGAGCACATGGGTCAGACCACTGACATTGTCGGCGTGGTGTTGAGCCAGGCGACGGCCTCGGGGCTGGCGTTGATAGGTTTGCTGGCGAACCTGGTGCTTATTCCGGTGGTGAGTTTTTACCTGTTGCGGGACTGGGACGTGATGATGGCCAAAATCCGCGGCCTGTTACCTCGCGATCGCGAGGAGCGTGCTGTGTCCCTGGCAGGCGAATGTCACGAAGTGCTCGGGGCGTTCGTACGCGGGCAATTGTTGGTCATGGTGGCGTTGGGCGTGATTTACGCGGCAGGCCTGATGCTGGTCGGCCTGGAGTTGGGATTGCTGATTGGTCTGATTGCCGGTCTGGCGGCAATCGTGCCGTATATGGGTTTCATCATCGGCATCGGAGCGGCATTGATCGCCGGCCTGTTTCAATTCGGCGGGGATTTGTATCCCATGCTGGGAATCGTAGCGGTCTTCATGATCGGTCAGGCGCTGGAGGGCATGGTGCTGACGCCGTTGCTGGTCGGCGACCGTATCGGTTTGCACCCAGTGGCAGTGATTTTTGCGATTCTGGCTGGCGGAGAGCTGTTCGGCTTTACCGGTGTGTTGCTGGCGCTACCGGTGGCGGCAGTGATCATGGTGCTGGTACGTCATGCCCATGATTTGTACAAGGACTCGGACATCTATGCCAATGGCGAGGAGCCTTGACGAGAAGATGAGTGGGTGGCGGTCGCACTGACCGCCGAACAAACTGTCATAAAACTGTAGCGTTAACGCAAACCTTTGATTTTGCTTATGGTCTGTCGCATTGTGCGTCCAGCGCCACGGGTATAAACTTCGCAAACTTTACACAGAGGCCACTAACGGTTCCTTTGGAACTGTTCAGTCAGCATGAAACCGATTCAGCTGCCCCTAGGTGTGCGTCTGCGTGATGACGCCACCTTTATCAACTATTACCCAGGCGCCAACGCCGCTGCACTCGGCTATGTCGAGCGGCTCTGCGAAGCCGACGCCGGCTGGACCGAAAGCCTGATCTACCTTTGGGGCAAGGACGGGGTAGGGCGTACGCACCTGCTGCAAGCGGCCTGTCTGCGTTTCGAGCAGTTGGGGGAGCGGGCGGTATACCTGCCGCTGGCCGAGCTGCTGGACCGTGGCATTGAAATTCTCGATAACCTCGAACAGTACGAACTGGTCTGCCTGGATGATTTACAGGCGGTCGCTGGCAAGGCGGACTGGGAAGAGGCGTTGTTCCATCTGTTCAATCGCTTGCGTGACAGCGGCCGACGTCTGCTGATTGCTGCGTCGACTTCACCCCGAGAGTTGCCGGTGAAACTGGCGGATCTCAAATCCCGCTTGACCCTGGCGTTGATCTTTCAGATGCGTCCCCTGTCCGATGAAGACAAATTGCGTGCACTGCAATTGCGTGCTTCCCGTCGCGGGCTGCATCTGACCGACGAAGTGGGGCATTTCATTTTGACCCGGGGCACTCGCAGCATGAGTGCACTTTTCGAACTGCTTGAGCGCCTCGATCAGGCCTCGCTTCAGGCTCAGCGCAAGCTGACCATCCCGTTTTTGAAAGAAACCCTGGGCTGGTAAACCCGCTAAAACCGAGAGGTTTAGCGGGTTTGGCATATTTAAGGCGCCAGAAAACACGCTTTCCTGTCGGGTCTCAGGCAGCGCGTTACATTCAAAATGGGCTTAAGCGCTTAGATGCTAACGAGAAACCGAGAAGTCACATAAAGATCGATTGAATTTGCAAATGAGGTTGATAGCGGGCATAGTCTCGGCTTCTTTACATCTATCAGCCACGGTCGTGCCCATGCTAAATCGCTTTGCACCCCTCGTGCCCCTCGCACTCGTTACCCTGTTGTTCGGTTGCGCTGCTCACACTCCAGTGAGTCAGCAAGCATCGCAACAGCAGGTCAAGAACTCCGCTACAACCCAGACTTCCGCTCTTTATCAGGAAACGCTGGAACAGGAAGAGAAGGCGAACGAAAAAGAACTCGCCGACTTCGCTGGTGGCAAGTCGTATCAATTGCCGGTTCTGGCAGACAGCATCCTTGAGCGTGGCATGTCCCTGATCGGTACCCGTTACCGTTTCGGCGGCACCTCTGAAGCCGGTTTCGATTGCAGTGGCTTCATCGGTTACCTGTTCCGCGAAGAAGCGGGCATGAACCTGCCGCGTTCCACTCGCGAAATGATCAACGTGGACGCCCCTCTGGTCTCGCGCAGCAAGCTTGAGCCGGGCGACCTGTTGTTCTTCGCTACCAACGGCCGTCGCGGTCGCGTCAGTCACGCCGGAATCTACCTCGGCGACAACCAGTTCATCCATTCGAGCAGCCGTCGTAGCGGTGGCGTGCGGATCGATAGCCTGGGGGACAGCTACTGGAGCAAGACCTTCATCGAAGCCAAACGAGCCCTGGCAATGGCACCAAACGCATCGCCAATCGTCACTGCGCGTAAATAAGCAGACATTTTGTAAGGTGAACTTAAAGTCTTACTTGAAGTTTGCCGGATAGCCGCTAAAATTCTGATCTACTAATGATGGCAAACCGCCTGCGTCACGCGCAGGCGGTTTTCTTTTCTGCGCTCCCCGCAGAAAAAAGCCGCAGCCAGATCAGGATGTTCTGCTTATGACGACGTCGGCCCGCCTCGCAATCATCTTCCTCGCAGCGCTGCTCAGCGCCTGCGCCAGTCGCACACCGCCGCCAGCGCCGGTGGTTCGCGCGCCCCTCGTATTCGGTCCATCCCAAGCTTTTTCGCCTGAAGCGGAAGACGTGCTGTTCCGCGCGCTCGGTCTTGTGGGCACACCTTATCGCTGGGGTGGCAACACGCCGGATTCGGGATTTGATTGCAGTGGTCTGATTGGCTACGTGTACCGTGACGTTGCCGGTATTTCCTTGCCGCGCACCACCCGCGAGATGATCACGATACAAGCGGCCAGTGTCGGTAAGGAGGGTCTGCAAACCGGTGACCTGATCTTCTTCGCCACCAATGGTGCTTCCCAGGTCAATCATGCCGGGATCTATGTTGGCGAGGGGCGCTTCGTCCATGCACCCGCCACCGGCGGTACTGTGAAGCTCGACAGTTTGTCCAAGGCTTATTGGCAGAAAGCCTACCTCAGCGCCAAGCGCGTTCTGCAGCCGGAGCATCTGGCGCGCAATCCATAATCGCCTGAGGTTGTGGACATGACCGCTCGCACGCTCAATCTCGACGATGGTTTGTACCAATACCTGCTCGATGTTTCCTTGCGCGAAACGCCGCTACTCAAGCGTTTGCGCGACGAAACCCAGGCAATGCCCATGGCGCGATGGCAAGTGGCACCGGAGCAAGGGCAGTTTCTCGCGCTGCTGGTGAAACTCACCGGCGCCAGGCATGTGCTGGAAATCGGCACTTTCACCGGTTACAGCGCCCTGTGCATGGCGGCGGCATTGCCGGATGACGGCTCACTGATCTGTTGCGACATTCCCGGCGATTACAATGCCACCGCCCGCCGTTACTGGCTCGAGGCAGGGCTGACCGGGCGAATCGACCTGCGTCTGGCGCCTGCGCTGGAGACGCTTGGCAAGCTGGGCCAGCCAGGTCAATTCGATCTGATTTTCATCGATGCCGACAAGGCCAACTATCCCGCCTACCTGGAGCATGCGCTGCGTCTGTTGCGGGTCGGTGGGCTGGCGGTGTTCGATAACACCCTGTGGAGTGGCCGAGTTCTCGAGGCAAATCCCGAGAGCGAAGACACCCGTGCGATCCAGGCGCTTAATCGAGCGTTGAAAGATGACTCGAGAGTGGATCTATCCCTGTTGCCGATAGGCGATGGATTGACACTCTGCCGTAAACGGTAGTCATCAGCAGGAAAGATCGCAGCCTTCGGCAGCGCCTACAGGACGTGCGCCAATCAATGTAGGAGCTGGCGAAGGCTGCGATCTTTTGCTGTCTATTTTGCAGTCGACACCCGCCAAATCTTGTTCCCTACATCGTCGGCCACCAACAAATCCCCCTGCTGATCAATCACCACGCCCACGGGTCGACCCATGGCCTTTTCCTCGTCATTGAGGAACCCGGAAAGGACATCAACCGGCTGCCCGGCCGGTTTGCCGGCATTGAATGGCACGAAAATCACTTTGTAACCACTGTGCGGCTTGCGGTTCCACGAGCCGTGCTGTCCGATGAAAGCACCTTGAGTGAACGGTGCTGGCAGTTTGCTGTTTTCGGCAAACGTCAGGCCCAGCGAGGCGGTGTGCGGGCCGACGGCATAGTCTGGCTTGAGAGCTTTGGCGACAAGATCCGGATTCTGCGGCTCGACGCGAATATCGATGTGTTGACCGTAGTAGCTGAACGGCCAGCCGTAGAACGCGCCGTCCTGCACCGAGGTGATGTAGTCCGGCACCAGGTCGCTGCCGATTTCATCGCGCTCGTTGACCGCGGTCCACAGCGCGCCACTTTGTGGTTCCCAGGCCATGCCGTTGGGATTACGCAAACCCGAAGCAAAAATCCGGTGGTTGCCGGTGGCGCGATCCACTTCCCAGATCGCGGCGCGTCCTTGCTCCTTGTCCATGCCATTTTCCGCGACGTTACTGTTGGAGCCCACGGTCACGTACAACTTGCTGCCATCCTTGCTGGCGATGACATTTTTGGTCCAGTGGTGATTTAGGGGGCCGCCCGGCAAGTCGACCACTTTGATCGGCGACGACTTGATCGTCATATCGCCGTTCTCATAGTGAAAACGCAGCAAGCGGTCCGTATCGGCCACGTACAGGTCGTTGCCGACCAGCGTCATGCCAAACGGTGAATTGAGATTTTCCAGAAACACGCTGCGGGTTTCCGCAATACCGTCGTGATCCTTGTCCCGCAGCAGGGTGATGCGATTCGGGCTCGGCACGCCGGCTCCGGCGCGGCCCATCACTTTTTTCATGACCCAGCCTTTGACGCCTTTGCCATCGTCGGGTTTGGGCGGGGCGTTGGTTTCGGCCACCAGCACGTCGCCGTTGGGCAATACATAGAGCCAGCGCGGGTGATCAAGGTCTTCGGCAAAAGCGGCTACTTGAGTGCCTGCGGCGGCGACGGGTTTGGCACCGGCAGGCCAGCCGATGGCGGGCGCGATGTTCACCGTCGGGACCAGGGTTTTATTGGGTTCGGGCAGTTGGGGCGAGGGGCCGGTGCCGTCGGATACTTGCAGCCTGGAGGTCTCGCCACAAGCGGTGAGCCCTCCAGCGAGGGCGATAACGAAAACGAACGGGGAGGTGCGCATGCTGATCGTCCCTATGAATGCCTTGTTCTAATCATAGAGAAGCGCTGCCTTTCGATGGTTCAACCTTCAGCCGTGGGCTTGCGATATTCCTGCCCGGCCGCCCGGCTTTAATTGACGCTCCATTCCCAACCCTCTAACCTTCGCGGCTTGTTTCAGGTGCTCTGTGGCTTGTGTCGACAGAGTGAAACAGGGAAGCCGGTGAATGAGTTCTTCAAAGGGTTGAAGGTCATGATCCCGGCGCTGCCCCCGCAACGGTAAATGAGTGAAGGCTGCGCCTTGAGCCACTGTATCGATATGTCGATATGGGAAGGCGCGCAGTCGGGTGCAAACCGCTCATGAGCCCGGAGACCGGCCTGATTCATCCAACGGCATCACGGTGGGCGATGCCAGGCTTGTTGCCTTCTATTCTTGTGCCTGCCCGCCGTTATTCCAGCCTCAACGGAGAGCTTCCCCATGACTGATACCCCCGAACGTGATGAGCGCCATCTGGCGCGCATGCAGCGCAAAAAAGCGGTGATCGATGAGCGCATCGCCAGTTCCCCGAATGAATGCGGCCTGTTGCTGGTGTTGACCGGCAACGGCAAGGGCAAGAGCAGTTCGGCGTTCGGCATGCTGGCGCGAGCCATGGGTCACGGCATGCAATGCGGCGTGGTGCAGTTCATCAAGGGGCGCAACAGCACGGGCGAAGAGTTGTTCTTCCGGCGTTTCCCGCAACAAGTGCGCTTCCACGTGATGGGCGAGGGTTTCACTTGGGAAACCCAGGATCGCCAGCGCGACATCGCCGCGGCCGAGGCTGCCTGGGAAGTGTCCCGCGAACTGCTGCGCGATCCGTCCATCGGCCTGGTGGTGCTGGATGAATTGAACATCGCCCTCAAACACGGCTATCTCGATCTCGATCAGGTGCTCAGCGATTTGCAGGCGCGGCCGCCGATGCAGCATGTGATCGTGACTGGTCGCGCCGCCAAGCCGGAAATGATCGAGATGGGCGACACCGTGACTGAAATGGGCATGCTCAAACACGCCTTCCAGGCTGGAATCAAAGCGCAAAAAGGCGTCGAGCTGTGAATCAACCTCGTCATTGCCCGGCGGTACTGATCGCCGCGCCGGCTTCCGGTCAGGGCAAGACCACTGTCACTGCCGCGCTCGCCCGTTTGCATCGCAATCAGGGGCGCAAGGTTCGTGTATTCAAATGCGGGCCAGACTTTCTCGATCCGATGATTCTCGAGCGCGCCAGCGGTGCGCCGGTTTATCAACTGGATATGTGGATGGTCGGCGAGCAGGAAAGCCGTCGTCTGCTGTGGGAAGCCGCCGGCGAAGCTGATCTTATTCTGATCGAAGGTGTCATGGGCCTGTTCGACGGTACACCGTCCAGCGCCGACCTGGCGCGGCACTTCGGTGTACCGGTGCTGGGGGTGATCGACGGCACCGCCATGGCTCAGACCTTCGGCGCACTGGCGTTGGGGCTGGCGCGGTATCAAACGGACCTGCCGTTTGCCGGGGTCCTGGCCAACCGTGTCGGCACGTTGCGTCATGCGCAGTTGCTTGAAGGCAGCCTGACTGAAGGGTTGCGCTGGTACGGCGCCTTGTCCCGGGAAACCGGGATCGAATTGCCGAGTCGGCACCTTGGCCTGGTGCAGGCCAGCGAGTTGAACGATCTCGATGTGCGCCTCGATGCGGCCGCCGATGCCTTGGCCAGCAGTTGCGAGGTGGCGCTGCCGCCCGCCGTGGCGTTCGCGGCGCCGGACGTTATTGACGTCGAACCGTTGCTGGCCGGTGTACGCATCGCCGTGGCTCGGGACGAAGCTTTTGCGTTCACCTACGGCGCGAGCCTGGACCTGTTGCGGGCGATGGGCGCCGAGTTGTCATTCTTCTCGCCGATCCGCGATAGCGTGTTGCCGGAGGTGGACAGTCTCTATCTGCCGGGCGGATATCCGGAGTTGCACCATGTTGCGCTGTCGAAAAACACCGCGATGCTTGACGCGATCCGCGCACACCACGGGGCAGGCAAGCCATTGCTTGCCGAGTGTGGCGGCATGCTTTATCTGCTCGATTCGTTGACCGATGTCGACGGTACTCGCGCTGAACTGGTTGGCTTGCTGGCCGGTGATGCCGTGATGCAAAAACGCCTTGCCGCGCTGGCGTTGCAAGCGGTCGAGCTGCCGGAAGGGTCGTTGCGCGGACACACGTATCATCACTCGCTGACCACCACTGAGTTGGTGCCGATTGCCCGGGGTTTGAGCCCGAATGGCGGTCGCGGAGCCGAGGCGGTTTATCGTGAGGGGCGGATGACCGCTTCTTATGTGCACTTTTATTTTCCGTCCAATCCCTCAGCGATTGCCGCGCTTTTTGCGCCCGACCTTCAGGACGCCTTCGCTGGCAAGCCAGCTCCTACAAGGGACCACCTCTATCCTGTAGGAGCTGGCTTGCCAGCGAAGCGGTCATGACTGACAACACCTTCTCTGAAACCGAACGCGCAGCCGTCTACCGTGCCATCGCCGAACGCCGCGACATGCGTCACTTCGGCGGCGGTACGGTCGAGCCGGAGCTGCTTCGACGTCTGCTCGAAGCCGCGCATCAGGCGCCGAGCGTAGGCCTGATGCAACCGTGGCGTTTCATCCGCATCAGCGATCGCGCCTTGCGCCGGCAGATTCAGCAACTGGTGGAAGAAGAGCGCATCCGCACCGCCCAAGCCCTCGGTGAGCGCAGCGACGAGTTCATGAAGCTCAAGGTCGAAGGTATCGACGATTGCGCCGAAGTGCTGGTCGCCGCGCTGACCGACGACCGCGAGCGGCATGTCTTCGGTCGTCGCACCTTGCCGGAAATGGACATGGCGTCGTTGTCCTGCGCGATCCAGAACCTCTGGCTGGCGTCCCGTGCCGAGGGATTGGGCATGGGCTGGGTGTCATTGTTCGAACCGCAAGCCCTGGCGGATCTGTTGAACTTGCCGCCCGGTGCGAAACCGCTGGCGGTGCTGTGCCTGGGGCCGGTCAAGGAATTCTATCCAGCGCCGATGCTGGTGCTCGAAGGCTGGGCGCAGGCGCGCCCGCTGAGTGAACTGTTGTACGAAAATTACTGGGGAGTGAGTCAATGAGTGTGGCGTTGTTGAGTGTCGCCGCGGTTGCGCTGGATGCGCTGCTGGGTGAACCCAAACGCTGGCATCCGCTGGTGGCGTTCGGCCGTTTTGCCGACCGCATCGAGCAACGTTTCAACAGTGGGGGGCGCGGCTGGCGCAGCCATGGCGTCACCGCGTGGATGATCGCTGTGGTGCCACTGACATTACTGGCTACGGCATTTTCCTGGGCGCCTTATGTTGGCTGGATCGTCGAGATACTCGCGCTCTATTGCGCGCTCGGCATGCGCAGCCTCGGCGAACACGTCGAGCCGGTAGCCAAAGCACTGCGCAGTGATGATCTTGAAGAAGCCCGCGCGCGTGTGGGCTATCTGGTCAGCCGCCAGACCAGCGATCTGGATAAAACCGAAGTCGCCCGCGCCGCCACCGAATCAGTGCTGGAAAACGGGAGCGACGCGGTGTTCGCTGCCTTGTTCTGGTTTGCCGTGGCCGGTGTGCCGGGGGTGGTGCTCTACCGTTTGAGCAACACGCTGGATGCGATGTGGGGCTATCGTAATGAGCGCTTTGAGCGTTTTGGCTGGGCGGCGGCGAAGATTGACGACGTCCTCAATTACATTCCGGCAAGGCTGGTGGCAATGACTTACGCGTTGCTGGGTAAAACCCGCCTGTCGCTGAAATGCTGGCGTACGCAAGGCCCGACCTGGGACAGCCCGAATGCCGGTCCGGTGATGGCGGCGGGGGCGGGAGCGCTGGGAGTCGAATTGGGCGGGGCGGCGATTTATCACGGTGAACTGCATCAGCGTCCTCAGCTGGGCGAAGGTCCGCCGGCGGATGCCGACTCCATTGACCGGGGCTGGCAATTGGTCCAGCGCGGGGTATGGTTATGGCTGCTGATTCTCTGCATAGGGGCTGAATTTTATGCTTGAGCACGGTGGAAGGCTGCGCAAGGCCGCGCTCGAATATGGCATAGACGAATCCGAATGGCTGGACCTGTCGACCGGTCTGGCGCCCTGGCCGTTTCCTGTACCGGACATTCCGTTGCGCTCCTGGGCGCGTCTACCGGAAGCCGACGACGGGCTGGAGCAGGCTGCGTGTGATTACTACGGCACGTTACAGGCACTGCCGGTGGCCGGTTCGCAAATGGCCATTCAACTGCTGCCGCGCCTGCGTCGCGCCGGCAAGGTCGGCGTGCTGTCGCCTTGTTATGCCGAACATGCCGAAGCGTGGCGCCGCAATGGTTACATCGTGCGCGAAGTGGTGGAGCAGGAAGTCGACTTCTTCATTGACAGCCTCGACGTGCTGGTGGTGGTCAATCCAAACAATCCCACGGGTTTGAATCTGACACCGGGGCGTTTGCTGGACTGGCACGCGCGGCTGGCCCAGCGCGGCGGGTGGCTGGTGGTGGATGAAGCGTTCATGGACAACACGCCGCAGCTGAGTCTGGCGCCGTTTGCCCATCAGGTGGGATTGATCGTGCTGCGTTCGTTCGGCAAGTTCTTCGGCCTGGCCGGGGTGCGATTGGGTTTCGTGCTGGCGGAGCGCAAGTTGCTCAAGCTGCTCGCCGAACAAGTGGGGCCTTGGGCGGTGAGCGGGCCGACGCGGATAGTCGGGCAGGCATGCTTGCGTGATACCGAAGGCCATGTGCGCCAGCGAGCACGCGCTGAAAAGGCCAGAGAGCGCCTCGCTTCGTTGCTGGAACAACACGGTTTCAAGGCTCAGGGCGGCTGCGCCTTGTTCCAGTGGCTGATCACTGATCAAGCCCAGGCCCTTCACGAATTCATGGCCAGGCGCGGCATTCTGCTGCGCCTGTTCACTCACAACAGCAGCCTGCGTTTCGGCTTGCCGGGCGACGAATCCGATTGGACTCGCCTGGCTGCGGCATTCGAAGCGTTCGCCAAGGAAACTGCATGACCACGTTGATGGTGCAGGGCACCACCTCGGATGCCGGCAAGAGTACGCTGGTAACCGCACTGTGCCGCTGGGTTACGCGTCAGGGTGTCAGTGTCGTTCCGTTCAAGCCACAGAACATGGCGCTCAACAGTGCGGTGACCGCTGACGGTGGCGAGATTGGTCGTGCGCAAGCGGTGCAGGCCCAGGCGGCTAATCTTGAGCCACACACCGACATGAACCCGGTGCTGCTCAAGCCGAACAGCGACACCGGCGCGCAGGTGATTATTCATGGTCGCGCTGTCACAAGCATGAATGCCGTCGCCTATCACGACTACAAGACCATCGCCATGCAAGCGGTGCTGGCGTCCCACGAACGCTTGAGGACGGTGTATCCGGTGGTGATGGTCGAAGGCGCGGGCTCGCCAGCCGAAATCAATCTGAGGGCCGGCGACATCGCCAACATGGGCTTTGCCGAAGCGGTGGATTGCCCGGTGGTGCTGATTGCCGACATCAATCGTGGTGGCGTGTTCGCGCATCTGGTAGGCACCCTTGAACTTTTGTCGCCGAGCGAGCAGGGGCGAATCAAAGGTTTCATCATCAACCGTTTTCGTGGCGACATTGCCTTGCTGCAACCGGGTCTCGACTGGCTGGAAGAACGCACCGGCAAACCGGTGATCGGCGTTCTGCCCTACGTGATGGACCTGCACCTGGAAGCTGAGGATGGCATTGACCAGCGCCAGACCGACAAGGCCGAGCAAGTGTTGAAAGTGGTGGTGCCGGTGTTGCCGCGCATCAGCAATCACACCGATTTCGATCCGTTGCGCCTGCATCCGCAAGTCGATCTGCAATTCATCGGTCCGGGCCAGGCAATGCCACCGGCCGATCTGATCATTCTTCCCGGATCGAAAAGCGTACGCAGCGATCTCGCGTTTTTGCGGGCCAATGGCTGGGAAAACGCCATCGCCCGACATCTGCGTTACGGCGGCAAGGTGCTGGGGATTTGCGGTGGCCTGCAAATGCTCGGTGAGCAAGTGCACGACCCGCTGGGCCTGGAAGGCGCGCCGGGTTCCAGTGCCGGTTTGGGATTGCTGGCGTTTGAAACGGTGCTCGAAGAACACAAGCAGCTGCGCAATGTACGCGGTCGCCTGGCGCTGGAAGATGCGCCGGTCTCGGGTTATGAAATTCATGCAGGCGTGACCACCGGGCCGGCGCTGGAAAATGCGGGGGTATTGCTCGATGACGGGCGTTGCGACGGTGCGCAAAGTCTCGATGGGCAGATTTTCGGCACTTACCTGCACGGCCTGTTCGAGTCACCGGCGGCGTGCAGCGCGCTGCTGCGTTGGGCCGGTTTGCAGGATGTGCAGGAGGTGGATTACCACGGCTTGCGTGAACGGGATATCGAGCGGCTGGCGGATCTGGTGGAGAAGCATCTGGATACCGACTTGCTGCGTCAGCTCTGCGGGATTTGAGATGCCTTCAGGACCTCCTCGCGGGTAAACCCGCTCCCACAGAGAGCACCTCGAACCCTATAGGAGCGGGCTTGCCCGCGAAGAGGCCAGTCGCCTCAACAATGATTTTTCAGGACGGCACCATGCTCCAACTGATCCTCGGCGGCGCTCGCTCCGGCAAAAGTCGTCTAGCTGAAAAGCTCGCCATCGACAGCAATCTGGCCGTGACGTACATCGCCACCAGCCAGCCGCTGGACGGTGAAATGAATCAACGTGTGGCCCATCACCGCGCCCGTCGCCCTGTCGAATGGGCATTGATCGAAGAGCCGCTGGATCTGGCCCGGGTGCTGCACGAAAACGCGAGCGCCGAACGCTGTCTGCTAGTGGATTGCCTGACGTTGTGGCTGACCAATCTACTGATGCAGGACGATGCGCAGCGTTTGATCGCCGAGCGCGACGCTTTGCTGGACTGCCTGACGTCGTTGCCGGGTGAAATCATTTTTGTCAGCAACGAAACCGGAATGGGTGTCGTGCCGCTGGGCGAATTGACTCGCCGCTATGTCGATGAAGCCGGTTGGCTGCATCAAGCCCTGGCCGAGCGCTGTGACCGCGTCATCCTGACCGTCGCCGGCCTGCCTCTGACTTTGAAAGGAACTGCGTTATGACCCAAACCTGGTGGCTCAATCCGTGCACGCCCATTGACGCCCAAGTGATGGAACAGGCGCAGGCCCGGCAGCAGCAACTGACCAAACCGGCCGGTTCCCTCGGTCAGCTGGAGTCGGTGGCGATTCAGTTGGCGGGTTTGCAGAGACAGGTCAAGCCGAGTCTGGATCAGCTGTGGATTGCGATTTTTGCCGGTGACCATGGCGTCGTTGCCGAAGGGGTGTCGGCGTTTCCCCAGGAAGTCACCGGGCAAATGCTGCACAATTTTGTCGGCGGTGGGGCGGCGATCAGCGTTTTGGCGCGGCAGTTGGGCGCGTCGCTCGAGGTGATCGATCTCGGGACAATCACGCCTTCATTGAATCTGCCGGGAGTGCGGCACTTGAACATCGGCCCGGGCACGGCGAATTTTGTGCAGGGTTCGGCGATGACCGTGACTCAGGGTGAACTTGCTCTGCAGGCCGGGCGCGACAGTGCGCAACGGGCCAAAGCGACAGGCGCGCAGCTTTTTATCGGCGGCGAAATGGGCATCGGCAACACCACGGCCGCCAGTGCACTGGCGTGTGCGTTGCTCGATTGCCCGGTGACGCATTTGACCGGGCCGGGAACCGGGTTGAATGCAGCCGGTGTCAGCCATAAGGCGCACGTCATCGAGCAGGCCTTGGCGTTGCATGGCGCGCAGCGTGGCGATGCGTTGCAGACGCTTTTCAACCTGGGTGGTTTTGAGATTGCCGCGCTGGTGGGCGCTTATCTGGCATGTGCCCAGGAAGGTATCGCGGTGCTGGTGGACGGTTTCATTTGCAGCGTCGCGGCGTTGGTGGCGGTGCGCTTGAATCCGGAATGTCGCCAGTGGCTGTTGTTCGGTCATCGTGGTGCGGAACCGGGGCATCGGCATGTTCTGGAAACCCTGCAGGCTGAGCCGCTGCTCGACCTCGGCCTGCGTCTGGGCGAAGGCAGCGGCGCAGCGCTCGCGGTGCCGCTGTTGCGCCTGGCGTGCGACCTGCACGGGCAGATGGCGACCTTTGCCGAAGCAGCTGTGGCGGATCGTCCAGCATGACCCTGCGCCTGGACCTGCTGCGGCATGGCGAAACCGAACTCGGCGGCGGCCTGCGCGGCAGTCTCGATGACGCCCTGACCGAAAAGGGCTGGACGCAGATGCGTGCAGCGGTGGTCGCGCAGGGCCCTTGGGATCGCTTGATCAGTTCACCGTTGCAGCGTTGTGCGCGATTCGCGCAAGAACTCGGTGCGCAGTTGGCGGTGCCGGTCGAGCTGTACAAAGATCTGCAAGAGCTGCACTTCGGCGACTGGGAAGGGCAAAGCGCTGCGGCGTTGATGGAAACCGATGCTGAGGGCCTGGGCCGGTTCTGGGCTGATCCTTACGCGTTCACACCGCCTCGGGGTGAACCTGTTGCTGATTTTTCCGCGCGAGTGCTCACGGCGGTGGAGCGGTTGCACGCTTCGTGCGCCGGCGAGCGGGTGCTGCTGATCAGCCATGGCGGTGTCATGCGGTTATTGCTGGCTCAGGCCCGGGGCTTGCCTCGTGAGCAGTTGCTCAGTGTTGAAGTCGGGCATGGCGCATTGTTCTCGCTGGCGGTGACGTCCCGCGGCTTGCTGGAAGAAAGAGTCTGACCATGTTGCCGTTCTGGATCGCCCTGCAATTTCTCAGTAGCCTGCCGATTCGCCTTCCTGGTATGCCCGAGCCTGAACAATTGGGTCGATCCCTGTTGTTTTACCCGCTGGTCGGTCTGCTCTTCGGTGCGTTTCTGTGGGCGGTGAACGGGCTGCTGCTCGGCACGCCGCTGTTACTGCATGGGGCTTTGTTACTCACCGTTTGGGTGTTGCTCAGCGGTGCGCTGCATCTGGACGGCCTGGCCGATAGCGCCGATGCATGGCTGGGTGGTTTCGGCGACCGAGAGCGCACCTTGATCATCATGAAAGACCCCCGTAGCGGGCCGATCGCCGTGGTCACGCTGGTGTTGGTATTGCTGCTGAAATTCGCAGCGCTACTGGCGTTGATCGAACAGCAGCAGACGTTGGCGTTGCTGATTGTTCCGTTGATCGGTCGCAGTGCCTTGCTGGGCGTGTTCCTGACGACGCCTTACGTGCGTCCTGGTGGTCTGGGGCAGGCGCTGGCGGATCATCTGCCGCGCTCCGCAGGCAAGCAGGTGTTGGCACTTAGCGCAGTGGTATGCGTGGTGATCGCCGGATTGAACGGCGTTGTGGCGGTGGTGCTGGCGATATTGGGTTTTGTCTGGCTGCGCCAAATAATGCTGCGACGACTGGGCGGTACGACCGGTGACACGGCTGGCGCAATGCTGGAGTTGCTGGAAGTTGCAGTGCTGGTAGGCTTAGCCCTGGCTTGATAATTTTGCAATCTGTAACTTGATTTAACCCACTCGCGGGTATATACACGCACCATGCTCGATTCCCAATGTTTATGCATCAATCTGCGTCGCGCCGCTCGTGGCGTCAGCAGGCACTACGACGGCGCTCTCGATGGCTTCGGGATCAACGTTGCGCAGTATTCTTTGCTGTGCAATCTGCAACGCCTGAATCAGCCGAGTATTTCCGTGCTGGCCGAGGCAATGGGGCTGGATCGCAGCACCCTGGGACGTAATTTGCGCGTTCTGGAAGGCGAAGGCCTGGTGACGCTGGTCGAAGGCGAGGACATGCGCAATCGTATCGTCGTGTTGACCCAAGCGGGTGCCGATCGGTTGAAAGCAGCCTTGCCAGCGTGGGAAGCGGCGCAACAGCGTTTAATTGATCGCTTGGGTGTCGAGAAGCAGGAAATTTTGCTGAAACTGTTGGATGAACTGGCTTGATGCCGGTTTTTTCCGATCTTAAGCGGGTATATACCCGCTACCGGAGAACAAGATGACATCGATGTGGCGTACGTGCGGTTGGGTTTTGTTGGGAAGTGCGCTGATCCTTGCGTTGTCACTGGGTGTGCGACACGGTTTCGGGCTTTTTCTGGCGCCCATGAGCGCCGAGTTCGGCTGGGGGCGTGAGGTCTTTGCCTTTGCCATCGCCTTGCAGAATCTGATATGGGGCCTGGCACAACCGTTTACCGGTGCGCTCGCCGACCGCTTCGGTGCGGCGAAAGTCGTGCTGATCGGGGGCGTCCTGTACGCGGCAGGGTTGATTTGCATGGGACTTTCCGACTCACCGGCGACCCTGTCCCTGAGTGCAGGCCTGCTGATCGGGATTGGCCTGTCCGGCACCTCGTTCTCGGTGATTCTGGGTGTGGTCGGCCGTGCGGTGCCGCCGGAAAAACGCAGCATGGGCATGGGGATTGCCAGTGCTGCCGGCTCGTTCGGCCAGTTCGCCATGCTGCCCGGTACCTTGGGTTTGATCGGTTGGCTGGGTTGGTCGGCCGCGTTGCTGGCGCTGGGTCTGCTGGTAGCGTTGATCGTGCCGCTGGTGACGATGCTCAAGGACAAACCTCTGCCAGTGCTGGGGCATGAACAAACCCTGGGTGAAGCGTTGCGTGAAGCCTGTTCCCATTCGGGTTTCTGGTTGCTGGCGTTCGGCTTCTTTGTGTGCGGCTTTCAAGTCGTGTTTATCGGTGTGCACCTGCCGGCCTATCTCGTGGATCAACATTTGCCGGCCACGGTTGGGACGACGGTGCTGGCACTGATCGGCCTGTTCAATATTTTCGGAACCTACACTGCCGGCTGGCTGGGCGGACGCATGTCCAAACCGCGTTTGCTCACGGGGTTGTATCTGTTGCGGGCAGTGGTCATCGCACTGTTCCTGTGGGCGCCGGTGACGACCACTAGCGCGTATCTGTTCGGTATGGCCATGGGGTTCCTGTGGTTGTCGACGGTGCCGTTGACCAACGGTACGGTCGCCACCTTGTTTGGCGTGCGGAACCTGTCCATGCTCGGTGGGATTGTTTTCCTGTTTCACCAGCTCGGCTCGTTCCTCGGCGGCTGGTTGGGCGGGGTGGTGTACGACCGCACAGGGAGCTATGACTTGATCTGGCAGGTGGCGATTCTCTTGAGTCTCGTTGCCGCTGCGCTGAATTGGCCGGTGCGTGAGCGTCCGGTGGAGCGTCTTCAAACCAGTATGAGTGCGACATGAACAGTCTTTGGCCACGGATCACGATTTTTGCTGTTGGCGCGATGCTGCTCGCCGCCGTGTGGTGGGGCTGGCAGCAGGGCGGGTTGGCCTTGATGCAGTTGGGTATGGGGACTTGCTAGCGGGATGTGGGGGCGAGTAACGTCCAACCCTGACGACTTTTCAAGGATATCCCGATATGCCGATACGCTGGCTGGCAGTTCCCGCGTTACTGATCGCGTTTACCGGGTGGGCTCAAGCGGCAGGATGTCCGGATCTGTTGCAAGGCTCGTTACCGAAGCTGCGGGCCAAGGAAACGATCGACCTGTGCGAGCGCTTCGCCGGCAAGCCGCTGGTGGTGGTCAATACCGCGAGCTTCTGTGGCTTTGCTCCGCAATTCAAAAGCCTGGAGGCACTGAATCAGCGTTTCAAGGATCAAGGCCTGGAAGTGATCGGCGTGCCGTCCAATGATTTCAAGCAGGAATCCGGGGATGGAGCCGAAACCGCCAAGGTCTGCTACGTGAATTACGGCGTGACCTTCACCATGACCGAGCCGCAGAAGGTTCGTGGCGACGAGGCGACGCACCTGTTCAAAGTGCTTGCCGAACAGAGCAGTGCGCCGAAGTGGAATTTCTATAAGTACGTGGTCGATCGCCAGGGTAAGGTTATCGCCAGCTTCTCCAGCCTGACCAAGCCGGATGATCCCGAGTTCATCGCGGCGGTGGAGAAAGCCCTGGCGTCGAAACCTTGATAAACGCCCACTAAAAAGCCCCGCCTCTTTACAAGAGAGCGGGGCTTTTTTGATGCTGTCGGCGAGCGGTTCAGGCTCGCCGGCAATCATCAGAAGCGGTAGGTCGCACCGACACCAAAACCGTTTGCACTGTTTTCGTACTTCGCGTTGTAGGACTGACCCAAAGCGTTGGAGCGTTTGACAGTGACATCTTCTTCCTGAAGGTAGGAGTAAGCCACATCAATGGTCCAGTCGTCGGTTGGGCTGAAGCCAGCACCGATGCTGAAGATCGTCCGGTCGCCAGTAGGAATGCGTGGCGAGCGATCAGTGTTGTTGGTGGGCGACTGGTCAAAGGTCAGACCGGTACGCAGTACCCACTGCTTGTTCAACTGGTAGGAAGTACCCACGGCGTAGGCCCAGGTGTCATGCCAGTTCTGGTCTTCCTTGATGGAGCCCACGATTTGTGGGGCGAGGGCACCACCGCCAGCGGCGGTTACACCTTCGTTGTTGACCGTGATGTCTTTCAGGCGGCTCCAGCGAGTCCAGGTGGCACCGGCATAGAGCTTCCAGGCCTCATTGATATCTTGAGTCATGGAAAGGTCCCAGGACTCAGGTGTATCGATCTTCAGCGAGGCATCGTAACGGTTGCTTCTGAGTAACTGTGGTGGCACGTTGGTGCCGGCCGTCACTTCGGTGTGGCCATCGAGCTCGTACTTCACTTTCGAGTGATAGGTCAGACCCAGGCGCGTGGTGTCGGTGGCTTGCACCAGGATACCGGCGTTGAAGCCCCAGGCCGTATCGTCGCCCTTGATCTGGATATTGTTGTCGCCAGTCCCGCGGACAGGGAGAGCAATGTCCGATTCCAGGGTGCCGGAGATCCGGTTGATGGTAGGGCCGAAACCAATCGATACTTTATCGTTGAACGCGTAGCTGACGGTTGGCTGGAAAGTGATGACTTTGACTTCGCTCTTGCTGCCGAAAGCACGGCCCTGAAAGCCGCTTTCGTAGTCGGTGACCAGCCCGAACGGAGCATAGACACCAAAGCCGACAGCCCATTCATCGTTGAGTTTATTGGTGTAGAAACCCATCGGTACTGCGGTGAACGGAACCATGTCGCCTTTGTTGGTCCCGGTTGAGCGACCGCTGGTATCGCTGATGTCGGTCGAGGCGTCGATCGCTGCAATACCGCCAGTGATTTGCTGGCCATTGAGGCGGGCCATACCGGCAGGGTTGCCAAATACTGTACTTGCATCGTCGGCAGATGAAGAGCGCCCTGCAAAACCAGTCCCCATTGCGCTGATGCTCTGCTCGTTAAGGGCAAAGCCACTCGCAAAGATCTGGGTGGATGCCATGGCAACGGCGAGGCTAATGGTGGATTTGAGCATTACTTTTTTCATTATTAGAACTCCTGGTGATCACCGGGGCGAAAATTACCAACATTTTCGTCCCAGCGCCATAGGCTGTAATGCTTGATTTAGAGCGGTTTTGTAGGACAATCCGACCAAAATGCCGACGCGTTGCGCGATCTTTGGATACAAATTTTTTCAGCAGGCGACCTGATTCAGGGGTGAAACACAGGTTTGCCATGCGCAGGTGAAATCACGCAGACGACCCTGGGGATGAAATGTCTGGCGCCAAATTCTGGCCATACCCAACAAGTCATCAGCTTCGGGAAGGGGAGTGTTTTGTTCTTCCACCAGCAGCCAGGCGATGGCAGTGGCGTAACGCAGGTTGACGGTCAATTCGAGGTGCGGGCCGCTCAGAAAGGCGTGTTGGCTGGCCAGCCCGCGGACCAGGCTTGCGCGCTCCGGGTCCAGCGCCAGGTAGTGATCCCAGAGAGCCTGGTGGCGGGGCTCGGCGATTCGGTACAGGCCGTGACCACGGCGGTCATGCAGGGCGGATCCAAGGGCAGACTGACTGGCGGCGATGCCCAGCAGCAGGGATTCGGCAGTAGCGCTATGACGTCCCAGGTAGATCAGGGTAGGACGAATGACATAACGGCACAGTTCGCTGGCAGCGATACCCATAAAACCCTCGAAACCTTAAATGGGCGGCGAAACCTGAAGGGGCTTTGGCAGCAGTGAATCTACTCAGGATCGCCGCAAGCGGGTCAAGCCGCTTGAGTTGAAGTGTAGTGTCATATTCGCGCCGTAAAGTTCTGTTTTTAAAATATTTCTGGCTGCCAGTTATAATCGTTATACCGGTTTGTACTTAGCCTGAACCCTGTCAATGGGAAATATCGGGCAATAAAAAAGCCCCGCTTTTTATTAGCGGGGCCTTTGGCTATCAGCGTTCTGGTATCAGGCAACCAGTGCCTGACGGGTACGCTCGATTACGGCCTGCAGCGGCTCGGCGCTGGAGTATTGATCGGGGTACAGGCGCTCGCTGTGGCGGGCGATGCCGTGTTCGTTCACCAGAGTGAAACTGAAGCAGCCTTTGCGAGCGGCCATGATCAGGCAGTTCATTGGTGCAAAAGCATTGGTTAGGGTGCGGATGGCATCCTGTGTATGGATTTGAGTAGACATTGTTGGGTGTTCCTGCAAATGACACGGATAAGAACCGTGCAACGTTAAAACGTTCCAGTAACGTCGACCACCATTGGTCGAACGAAGAACCCGACTGGAACAAAGCAGCCAGTTTGAAGCGCTATGAATTTTTGCGCGCTTGGGCCGGCAGGTAGGTACTTAGGAGGGCAGGCAACACATCAAGGGCAAAGGTTCTGGGCCCGGGGTGAAGATCCTGATCAATTTGCAGGTTGGTTCGGTCAGAGTAATAGCGCTTGGCAACACCCTTTGCTTTCGATTCAAAGGAAGTGTTGGCGCAAGATATACCTGGAAACCATCGAGGTGGCCGATCCCGCTTGTTCGGTGAAAGCTTCCATGGAGAAGGCTGACCGGGGGGATTTGTTCGACCAGAATTGACTTTCAGCTTGGTACTAACGCCGCGGATACTAACGGATTGAACCGGAGAAGGGAAGTGTGTTAGCAAAAAAGAGTCGCAGATGACTTCAGGGCAGGCCTTTGTACCCTGCCAGCGAGCGGTCAAGGCCCCCGGAAACTCTACGAAATCCGACTGCCGGTAACCGAAGCTGTAACATGGGAATCCGCAGATACAGGCATTTATCCCCAGGTCTGGCGTCAAAATGCGCCGAAAAAGTGCATCGATATAACCGTCGCAAAGGCACTTGTGCACATTAGTTGCGCAGTTTGTCACTGTGCTGTCATCTCACGTTCAAGCAGCATGGCTGCCTGTATCCAAAATTTAAGTCAATGAAAAACATCGCTTTTTTTTACTGGTGAAAAAATCGTCAGTTTGACTGCAAGCCCCATTCCACAGGGCTTTGCGGGAGTTCACGGGTGGTTGTCCACTGAGTTATCCACAGCTTCTGTGGATTGTCCCGAGCGCTTGCTCTAGCACGGGCGTGCCGGGTTATTTTCAGCTTTACCTGTAAGAAAAAGAGAGTAAAGTTGCGCGCCTTCCGATCTACCCCACAGTGCTTTATGAAGTTTCGTTCAACCTCTGATTCCACATCCTCCGCACCTCCTTCTGGTCCTCCTACCAAACGCTTCTCGATGCGGGTAGCCGAGTGGCTTTTGGACAGCCCGCGGCTGGGTGAAAACACTAACGTCAAACACATCGCCGGGCGTTTGCTCAAGCAGCCGGCTCGTGAAGGCGTCGTGGCCGCGCAAAGCCGCCTCGGCCAGTTGATGTGCCGTGAATGTGGAAATGCCCGGGACCGCCGGATCGGCCAGGACCTTCTGCGTCAGGCCGCTCGGGCAGGCGATCGGCGTGCTCAACAGGAACTGGGGCTGATTGAAGACTGAGCTGTCCAAGACCTGATGCCTTGGTTAACCTTCAGGCTTTATCCGGATGGCAGGAGTGACTATGGCGATGGACTTGACCAGCGCATTGCTTGGTTTGGCGGGTGCTGCGCTGCCGTTGCTGGTATTGGCCTGGCAACTTCAGCGACGAGCCGGTACTGCGCAGGCAGAGGTCACACTGCTGCAGGAGCGATTGGCCATGTCGCAATTGGCCCAGGATGGACTGAGCGCGCAACTTGAATCGAGTCGCGATGAAATCGGTGATTTGACTCAGGCCAATGCTGCCAAGCAGGCAGACCTGGCCGCCTTGCGCCGGGAAGTCGAATTACTGCAGGTAGAACGAGACGATGCTCGGGACGCCGCCCACGCCTGGAATATCGAGCGAGCCGGCAAAGAAGCCGAGTTGCGTCGTCTGGATGCACAGACAGCTTCGCTGAGCGCCGAGTTGCGTGAACAACAGGACAGCCATCAGCAACGCCTCAACGACCTGCAAGGCTCGCGAGACGAACTGCGTGCTCAGTTCGCGGAATTGGCGGGGAAAATCTTCGATGAGCGTGAGCAGCGTTTTGCCGAAACCAGTCAGCAACGCCTGGGGCAATTGCTCGATCCATTGAAGGAGCGCATCCAGTCCTTCGAAAAACGCGTCGAAGAAAGCTATCAGGCAGAGGCCCGTGAACGTTTCTCCCTGGCCAAGGAGCTTGAGCGCTTGCAGCAGCTGAACCTGCGCTTGAGCGACGAAGCGACTAACCTGACTCGCGCCTTGAAAGGGCAGAAAACCCAAGGCAACTGGGGTGAGCTGATCCTGGAGCGGGTACTGGAACATGCCGGGCTGGAAAAAGGCCGCGAGTACCAGACCCAGGTCAATCTCAAGGGGCCGGACGGCGAGCGATTCCAGCCAGACGTTATCATCTATCTGCCGGGCGACAAGCAGGTGGTGGTCGACTCGAAAGTCAGTCTCACCGCCTACCAGCAATACGTCGCGGCCGAAGACGAGGCCATAGGACAGATTGCGATCAAGCAGCATGTGCTGTCGTTGCGTAATCACGTAAAGGGGTTGGCCGGCAAGGATTACAAGCGACTCGACGGCTTGCACAGTCTGGATTTCGTTTTGCTGTTCGTGCCGATCGAAGCGGCGTTTTCGGCCGCGTTGCAGGCTGAGCCCACGCTGTTTCAGGAAGCGTTTGACCGCAATATCGTGATTGTCAGCCCAACCACGTTGTTGGCGACCCTGCGGGTGATCGACAGTTTGTGGAAACAGGAACGTCAGAGCCAGAATGCCCGGGAAATCGCTGAACGAGCCGGATGGCTGTACGACAAGTTCGTGCTGTTCATTCAGGATCTGGATGAGGTCGGCAATCGCTTGCAGCAATTGGACAAGGCCTACAGCTCGGCTCGCAACAAACTGACAGAAGGCCGCGGCAATCTGGTCAGTCGCAGTGAGCAGCTCAAGTTGCTGGGTGCCCGTGCGAGCAAAAGCCTGCCGGCAGACTTGCTGGAGCGGGCGATGACGGATGTGGATGGCTTGGTCGAGTTGCCAGAATAAAATCAAAAGATCGCAGCCTGCGGCAGCTCCTACAGTGCCGATCTATGTAGGAGCTGCCGCAGGCTGCGATCGTTACAACGGCAAATGCCGACTCAACAACGCCCTCAACGCCGCAGGCTTCACCGGTTTTGGCAGGTAATCCAGCCCCGCCGCATGCACCTGCGCCACCGTCTCCGGACGCCCATCGGCGCTGATCACCACCCCTGGCACCGGCTCGCCCAATCGGGTGCGTAACCAGGCCATCAGTTCGGTCCCGGTGTCGCCGTGATCCAGATGGTAATCCACCAGCGCCAGATGCGGACGCACGCCCTCATCAAGCAACGTTGAGCATTCCTCACGGTTGCGCGCGGTCCAGACCTGGCAGCCCCAGCGCGAGAGCAAACTGTTCATGCCGATCAGGATGCTGTCTTCGTTGTCGACACACAGCACCTGAGCGCCGTTCAGCAATTTGCCATTGAGTTCGGTGACTTGGGTCGGCATCGCCGTTTGTGCAAGGGCCAATGGCACGCTCACGCTGAACACGCTGCCGCGCCCCGGCCAGGAGCGCACGCGCAGGGTGTGACCGAGGACCCGGCACAGTCCGTCGGCAATTGCCAAGCCCAGGCCGAGTCCTTTTTCAGCGCGGGTCTGATGGCTGTCGAGGCGCTTGAATTCTTCGAAAATCACTTGCTGCTTATCTTCCGGAATGCCCGGGCCACGGTCCCAGACTTCAAGGCACAATGCTTCTTTATGTCGACGTACGCCCAGTAATACAGGGCCTTTGGCATAGCGGAAAGCATTGGTCAGGAAGTTCTGCAGAATCCGTCGCAGCAGTTTGATGTCGCTGTCGACACGCAGTGCGCTGCCACGAACGCGGAAGATCAGTCCTTGCTCCTGCGCCAGCGCCTTGAACTCCGCTCCGAGGGTGTCAAACAGTTCGTTGAGGACAAAAGGCTTGCGGTCCGGATTGATCTTGCCGTTTTCCAGGCGGGAAATATCCAACAGGTCGCTGATCAAGTCCTCGGCCGAACGCAGTGAGCTGTCCAGATGCGCCACCAGTTTCTGCGTGTCGAGCGACAGGCCGTCGTCCTGATGGGAGAGCGCAGCGGAGAACAGCCGCGCTGCGTTCAACGGTTGCATCAAGTCATGGCTGACTGCTGCAAGGAAACGGGTTTTAGACTGGTTCGCCGCCTCGGCATTGCCCTTGGCTTCGGTCAGGGCGACGTTGAGTTGCGACAGTTCCTGGGTGCGCTCGGTGACTCGCTGCTCGAGGCTCTCGTTGGCTTCGGTCAGTGCCTGCTCAGCCTCGCGGAACGGGGTGATGTCAGTGAAGCTCATGACAAAGCCGCCACCGGGCATCGGGTTGCCGATCAGCTCGATCACCCGACCGTTGGGGAACAGTCGCTCGGACGTGTGCGCGCGACCTTGGCGCATCCAGTGCAGGCGTCGGGCGACATGCACTTCCGCTTCGCCGGGGCCGCACAGTCCGCGCTCGGCGTTGTGGCGAATGATGTCGGCAATCGGCCGGCCGACGCTGATCAAACCGTCCGGATAGTCGAATAACTCCAGATAGCGACGGTTCCAGGCCACCAGTTTCAGAGACTGATCGACCACGCTGATGCCCTGGGTGATGTTCTCGATCGCCCCTTGCAACAGGGCGCGGTTGAATTGCAGCACCTCCGAGGCTTCGTCGGCGATTCTTACAACGTCCTCCAGTTGCATTTCACGACCTTCGATGGCGGCTTTTACGACGGCGCGAGTCGAAGATGCGCCGAGCACGCCTGCCAGCAAGCGTTCGGTGTGGGCGATCCACTCACCGTCGGCATTCTGGTTGGGATTGAAACCTTTGCCCTGACGATAGGCAAAGCGGATGAAGCTCTGTCGAGCACGTTCCTCGCCAACGAAACGTGCGGCCAGTTGTAACAGATCATCGATTTGCACCGACAGCAGGGAGCGGGCGCTGGGGCGGGCGCTGATCTCCTGGCCGATGAAGCGCCCAGCCTGCCAGTGTTCGGAAACCCGGGTGCGTGACAATACCGAGACCCAGGCGAACAGCGTGAAGTTGCCCGCCAGGGACAGCACTACGCCTTGGGTCAGCGGGGTAATCGGCAGGTTCATCGGATTTGAGTGAAGCCATGCCAGGCCCGGGAAAGTGTTCAGTGACAGACCAAGGCTGTGGGCGGCAATTGGCAGAACCAAAGTGTAGAACCACAGGAACGTACCGGCAGCGAGACCGGCAAATACGCCACGGCGGTTGGCCTGTTTCCAGTACAAGGCGCCGAGCATGGCCGGGGCCAATTGGGTCACTGCGGCGAAGGCGATCTGACCGATGGTCGCCAGGCTCGCGGTAGAACCCAGCAGCCGATAACTGACGTAGGCCAGCAGCAAAATGACTACGATGCTGACCCGTCGTACCGACAGCATCCACTGGCGAAACACTTCGAATGGTCGCTCGGCATTGTTACGCCGCAGCAGCCATGGCAGCAGCATGTCATTGGAGACCATGGTCGACAGCGCCACGCTGGCCACGATCACCATGCCGGTAGCGGCGGAAGCGCCACCGATAAACGCCAGCAAGGCCAGTGCCGGATGCGCCTGGGCCAGCGGCAGGCTGATGACAAACGAATCCGGCAACACCGAGCTGGGCAGCATCATTTGACCGGCGAGGGCGATAGGCACAACGAACAATGCCGCCAGTGCGAGGTAGGCTGGGAACACCCATTTGGCCAGGCGCAGATCCTGTGGGTCGATGTTCTCCACGACCGTGACATGGAACTGCCGTGGCAGGCAGATGATTGCCATCATCGCGACGCCGGTCTGTACCACCATCGACGGCCAGTTGATGGTTTCCTTCCAATACTCTTCAAGGCGCGGCGCGAGCATCGCCTGGTCGAACAGATCGTCGAAACCGTCGTAGAGGCCGTAGGTGACGAACGCGCCGACAGCGAGAAAGGCGAACAGCTTGACCAGTGATTCGAAGGCAATCGCCAGCACCATGCCGCGGTGGTGCTCCGTGGCGTCGAGGTTGCGGGTACCGAAAACGATGGTGAACAGCGCCAGTACCAGCGACACGATAAGCGCGGTGTCCTGGGCGCGGGTTCCCATCGCGTCGGCCCCGGCGCCGATCAGCAGATTCACCCCGAGCACGATGCCTTTGAGCTGCAGGGCGATGTAAGGCAGCACGCCGACCAGGCAGATCAGCGCGACCACCACCGCCAATGACTGGGATTTGCCATAGCGGGCGGCGATGAAGTCAGCGATGGAGGTGATGTTCTCCTGCTTGCTGATCATCACCATTTTTTGCAGGACCCACGGCGCGCCGAGCAACAGCAGGATCGGCCCGAGGTAGATCGGCAGGAATGACCAGAGTTGTTCGGCGGCCTGACCCACTGCGCCGAAAAAGGTCCAGCTGGTGCAATAGACTGCCAGCGACAGGCTGTACACCCACGCCCGCACTCGCGGCGGCAAGGGCGCGCTGCGACGGTCGCCGTAGAAGGCGATGGCGAACATGATGGCCATATAGGCCAGGGCGACGGCGGCGATCAGCCCGGTGGACAACGACATGGAAACTCCCGGCAAAAGACTTCCGGGCCTCCCGCCCGGACTGACAGTCTCGCACGGCCGCCCCGGTTAGTCAGTGTCGACCAAGGTCGTGGCGTGGCGGGGTGTCGCAGGTTGAAATGAGGGAGATTTTCGCTGTTTGGGCAGGCCTCATCGCGAGCGAGCTCTCTCCCACCATTAAACGCGATCCAATGTGGCAGCGAGCCTGTACGCGAAAGCGGCTACGCAGCAGCGCTGATTGTGCTGTCCGTTATCGCGTGGCACGCCTGCTGCGCCTGCGTTCAGCCTGTGTATGTAGGAGTGAGTTTCGGGAGAATATCTGCAAAACAGATAACATATAGAGATATTACCCGTTATATAGATATTCTATTCGAATCTAACATGGGCTCTACCTCACGTGAGGACAGGAGTTCGTCATGACATGCGCCAATAGCATCAAGCCCGGAATAAAGCCTTTCAGCCACTTGCAGCACCCGCGCGAAGTGATTCGCCAATTCACCCCGAACTGGTTCGCCGCCACCATGGGCACCGGCGTACTGGCGTTGGCGCTGGCGCAACTGCCCGTTGCGATGCCCGGCCTGTACGCCATCGCCGAAGCACTCTGGCTGTTCAACATCGTATTGTTCCTGGTGTTCACCGCGGTCTATGCGGCGCGTTGGGTACTGTTTTTTGACGAGGCGCGGAGAATTTTCGGCCACTCCACGGTTTCGATGTTTTTCGGCACGATCCCGATGGGGTTGGCGACCATCATCAACGGTTTTCTGGTGTTCGGATTGCCACGCTGGGGCGATAGCGTGATTCACGTGGCTGAGGTGTTGTGGTGGCTGGATGTGGCAATGTCTGTGGCCTGCGGCGTGCTTATTCCTTACATGATGTTCACCCGTCAGGAGCACAGCATTGATCAGATGACCGCAGTCTGGTTGCTTCCTGTGGTCGCGGCCGAAGTGGCGGCGGCCAGCGGTGGATTGCTGGCACCGCATTTGGCCGACGCACATTCGCAACTGGTGGTGTTGGTGACCAGCTACGTGCTGTGGGCATTTTCCCTGCCGGTGGCGTTCAGCATTCTGACAATTCTTCTGCTGCGAATGGCCCTGCATAAATTGCCCCATGAAAACATGGCAGCGTCGAGTTGGCTGGCGCTCGGTCCTATCGGCACCGGGGCGTTGGGTATGTTGTTGCTCGGAGGCGATGCGCCGCTGATTTTCGCGGCCAATGGGATGCCGGGTGTCGGGGAAGTCGCTGCCGGGTTGGGGCTGGTGGCCGGGATTACGCTGTGGGGCTTCGGCTTGTGGTGGATGCTGATGGCGGTGCTGATCACCGTGCGTTATCTGCGCGACGGGATTCCGTTCAACCTCGGCTGGTGGGGGTTCACCTTCCCGTTGGGTGTCTACTCACTGGCGACATTGAAACTGGCCAGCACCTTGAACCTGACGTTTTTCAGTGTTGCGGGTTGCATACTGGTGACGTTACTGGCGGTCATGTGGCTGATCGTTGGCAAGCGAACGGTGTTGGGCGCATGGCGCGGAGAGTTGTTTGTATCGCCATGCATTGCCGGATTAAAGAAATAAGCCGCAAAGATTGGGTAATGTGTGGCCTGGATCGACGTTTGATAATCCTGTAAAGAATCCAGGCCACTCTTACCCACATCAGAGACACATGGAATGAGTCACCCCTCACAGTTCACCTTGCTGCGCACCCGGCGCTTCCTGCCGTTCTTCATTACCCAGTCCCTGGGAGCATTCAACGACAACGTCTTCAAGCAGTCGTTGATCCTGGCCATTTTGTACAAGTTGTCCATCGAGGGTGATCGCTCGATCTGGGTCAACCTGTGCGCACTGCTGTTTATTCTGCCGTTTTTTCTGTTTTCGGCCCTGGCCGGACAGTTCGGGGAAAAATTCGCCAAAGATGCGTTGATCCGCCTGATCAAGCTCGGTGAGATCGCCATCATGGCGGTCGGAGCGGTCGGCTTCCTGTTTGATCACCTGTCGCTGATGCTGGTGGCGCTGTTCGCCATGGGCACCCACTCGGCACTGTTCGGGCCGGTGAAGTATTCGATCTTGCCTCAGGCCTTGCGCGAAGATGAATTGGTCGGTGGCAATGGCCTGGTGGAAATGGGCACATTCCTGGCGATCCTCGCCGGCACCATCGGCGCCGGGATCATGATGTCGTCCGGGCATTACGCCCCCATCGTTTCCACCGCAATCATTGGTATCGCCGTGCTCGGTTACCTGGCCAGTCGCAGCATTCCCCGCGCCGCAGCCGCCACGCCGGAAATGCGCCTGAACTGGAATATTTTCAGCCAGTCCTGGGTCACGCTGAAACTGGGCCTGGGGCAAACCCCGGCAGTGTCTCGTTCAATTGTCGGCAACTCGTGGTTCTGGTTTGTCGGGGCGATTTACCTGACGCAGATCCCGGCGTATGCCAAGGAGTGGATGCACGGTGACGAGACCGTGGTCACCCTGATTCTGACCGTGTTCTCCGTAGGCATTGCGATGGGCTCGATGCTTTGCGAGAAGCTTTCCGGGCGCAAAGTCGAGATCGGATTGGTGCCCTTCGGATCGTTCGGTCTGACCGTTTTTGGCTTGCTGTTGTGGTGGCATTCCGGTGGGATTCCGGACAGTGCAACGGGGCACGGCTGGATCGAGATTCTCGGCTTCGGCCACACCTGGCTGGTGCTGTTCGACATCCTGGGTCTGGGTGTGTTCGGTGGATTCTATATTGTGCCGTTGTATGCGTTGATCCAGTCGCGTACCGCCGAGAACGAGCGGGCGCGGGTGATTGCCGCGAACAACATTCTCAATGCACTGTTCATGGTGGTCTCGGCGATTGTTTCGATCGTTTTGCTGAGTATCGCCAAGCTGTCGATCCCGCAGCTGTTCCTGGTGGTGTCGTTACTGAACATCGGCGTCAACGCCTACATATTCAAGATCGTCCCCGAATTCACCATGCGTTTCATGATCTGGCTGCTGAGCCATTCCATGTACCGCGTGGAGCATCGCAATCTGGATCTGATTCCGGACGAAGGTGCCGCGTTATTGGTGTGTAACCACGTGTCGTTCGTCGATGCGCTGTTGATTGGCGGCGCGGAGCGTCGGCCTATTCGCTTTGTGATGTATTACAAGATCTACAATCTGCCGGTGCTCAATTTCATCTTTCGCACGGCGGGGACGATTCCTATCGCCGGGCGTCATGAAGACATCCAGATCTACGAACAGGCCTTCACGCGTATTGCCCGTTATCTGAAGGATGGGGAGCTGGTGTGCATCTTCCCTGAGGGCAAGTTGACGGCTGATGGCGAGATCAATGAGTTCAAAGGCGGTCTCACGCGGATTCTCGAAGAGACGTCGGTGCCGGTGATTCCGTTGGCCTTGCAGGGGTTGTGGGGGAGTTTTTTCAGTCGTGATCCGGGCAAAGGGGTGTTTCGCCGATTGTGGTCACGGGTGACGCTGGTGGCAGGCCCGGCAGTGGCGGTTAATGCAGCAGAGCCGGCGAAGTTGCAGGCATTGGTCGGTGAGTTGCGTGGGGCAGTCAGATAACAGGTGTCTGTGCGGACCTCATCGCTAGCAGGCTAGCTCCCACAGGGGAATGCATTCCGATGTGGGAGCTAGCCTGCCAGCGATAGCGTCAGTGGCCTAAGCGCTGACCTTGAGCCCAACCAACCCGGCAATAATCAACGCCACACTGGCCAACCGAAACAACGCCATCGACTCGCCAAACAGAATGATCCCGGCGATCACCGTGCCGACAGCGCCGACCCCGGTCCAGATCGCATAGGCCGTGCCCAGCGGCAGTTCCTTCATGGCCAGGCCCAGCAAGCCAAGGCTGATGGCCATGGCCGCCACGGTCAGTGCAGTGGGGAGCGGGCGGCTGAAGCCGTCGGTGTATTTCAGGCCGACGGCCCAGCCCACTTCGAACAGACCGGCGAAAAACAGAATGATCCAGGACAAGAGAGACCTCCATCGATTGACGGGGTCGTCCCCAGATTAATGACTCGATTGAGCCGCGAGGTCGTCCTCGCGTTGCGCAATATAGTGCCCAGCATTAACCCGGGGATCAAGTTCGCGAATCAGTCAGTCGCTTGCCGCGCAGCGACTTCGCGATCTTCTTTTTCGCTCATGCGGCGGAAATACGTTGAGAGTAACGCCCCGGAAATATTGTGCCAGACGCTGAACAGCGCGCTCGGTACCGCCGCCAGTGGTGAAAAGTGTGCGCTGGCCAACGCGGCGCCCAATCCGGAGTTCTGCATGCCGACTTCCAGTGCCAGGGATTTTCGCTGCGCCAATGGCAGCTTGAATACACGGCCAGTGAAGTAACCCAGCAGATAGCCAAAGCTATTGTGCAGCATGACCACGGCCATGATCAGCAGGCCGGACTCAGCGATCTTCGCCTGGCTGGCGGCGACCACGGCGGTAACAATGATCACGATGCTGACCACGGACACCAACGGCAATACGTCCACCGCATGACGAACCTTGTCGCCGAGCACGCGCTGGGCAACCACACCCAACACGATCGGCAGCAACACCACTTGCAGGATCGACCAGAACAGCTCCATGAAAGACACCGGCAACCAGGCCGAAGCCAGCAGCCAGATCAGCGCGGGTGTCAGCAATGGAGCGAGGAGTGTAGTGACCGCGGCAATCGCCACCGACAGCGCCAGATCCCCGCGCGCTAGCCAGGTCATTACGTTAGAAGAAGTACCGCTCGGGCAGCAGCCGACCAGAATCACACCGACAGCGATTTCCGGCGGTAAATGAAACGCCTGGCAGAGCAGCCACGCTACTCCGGGCATGATCACGAAATGCGCAACCACGCCCAGTGCCACGCGCCATGGATGGCGGGCGACTTCGGCGAAGTCTTCGAGTTTGAGGGTCAGGCCCATGCCGAACATCACCAGCCCCAGCAAGGGCACGATGGCGCCTTTGAGGCCGATGAACCATGCCGGTTGCAAGAAGGCCACGACGGCGAAAATCAGAACCCAGTAAGCGAAAGTGTTGCCGACAAAACGACTTAAAGCAGCCAGTGCGCGCATGGCTTGTTCCTTATTAGAGTGAAAGCGTTAGGGAGCTAAGCATACGCGGCTTACAAAAAAAGATCGCAGCCTGCGGCAGCTCCTACAGGAATCAGGTCAATCCGCATTATTTGCGGCCAACCGAATCAACGTAGGAGTTGCCGAAGGCTGCGATCTTTTCCAAGCGCCGCCGATCAAGGCAATCAGATGCCCTGTGGCGTCTCTTCCCCGCCCAACGCCTCAACCAGCGCCGGCAGGAAGTCGCCGAAGGTCAGCATCATCAGGGTGAAGCTGGCATCCAGTTGACCCAGGGCTTCATCACCACCGTCCTGTTCTGCCTGGTCTTGCAGCAGGTCTTCGAACTTCAGGCGCTTGACCACCATTTTGTCGTCGAGAACGAACGACAGTTTGTCCTGCCAGGCCAACGACAATTGAGTCACGACTTTGCCGGTGCTCAGGTGCAGCTGGATTTCTTCGCTGGTCAGGTCCTGACGTTTGCAGCGCACGATGCCGCCGTCTTCGTGTGTGTCACGCAGTTCGCATTCGTCCAGCACAAAGAAGTCATCCGCGGCTTTCTGAGTGGTGACCCACTCGGTCATGGTCGCGGTTGGAGACATCTTCACGGTCAGTGGGCGCACCGGCAAGGTGCCGATCACTTCACGCAGCGTCGACAGCAAGTCTTCGGCCCGTTTCGGGCTGGCCGAGTTGACCAGGATCAAACCTTGCTTCGGCGCGATGGCAGCGAAGGTCGACGAGCGGCGGATAAAGGCGCGAGGCAGGAAGGCCTGGATAATTTCATCCTTGATCTGATCGCGTTCCTTCTTATAGACCTTGCGCATTTGCTCGGCCTCGATCTCTTCGACCTTTTCCTTGACCGCGTCACGCACGACGCTGCCCGGCAGGATGCGTTCTTCTTTGCGCGCGGAAACCAGCAGGAAGTCGCCGCTGACATGCACCAGCGGAGCATCTTCGCCTTTGCCGAACGGCGCGACGAAACCGTAGGTGGTCAACTCCTGGCTTGCACATGGACGCGCCTGTTTGGTGGCCAGTGCAGTTTCCAACGCCTCGGCATCAACAGGCAGATCTTGGGTCAGGCGATAGATAAGCAGGTTTTTGAACCACATGGGGTAAGTCTCTCCTTATATGCAAAGGGGGGCATTATTGTCTTCGCCGTGCCATAGGCCAACCTTTCTCTAAGCCTTTGGAAGGGCTAAGAAAATTATTTAAAAAAGTGCTTGCCAGAGGTGGGGTCGCTCCGTAGAATGCGCGCCACACCGAAGCGAAGGGTGATTAGCTCAGCTGGGAGAGCGTCTGCCTTACAAGCAGAATGTCGGCGGTTCGATCCCGTCATCACCCACCATTCGTTTTCAGTGTTACGCGCAGCGGTAGTTCAGTCGGTTAGAATACCGGCCTGTCACGCCGGGGGTCGCGGGTTCGAGTCCCGTCCGCTGCGCCATATTCGGTAACCTGGAACGCTGAACGCCAGGTCACCACGGAAAAGCCCGCTAACGCGGGTTTTTTTCTGCTCCAAGTTTGTATGTTGTTCCTGCGGGTCGCATCGTTTCACCGGTTTTTAGATTTATTTGAAAAAAACTTCAATTAAATCAACACTTTATAAAAACCTGTGGCATAATGTGCCCCGCAACGAAGGTAAAGGGTGATTAGCTCAGCTGGGAGAGCGTCTGCCTTACAAGCAGAATGTCGGCGGTTCGATCCCGTCATCACCCACCATTTACTTTCAACGCTACGCGCAGCGGTAGTTCAGTCGGTTAGAATACCGGCCTGTCACGCCGGGGGTCGCGGGTTCGAGTCCCGTCCGCTGCGCCATATTCGGTTACCTGGACCACTGAACGCCAGGTCACCACAGAAAGCCCGCTAAATGCGGGCTTTTTGCTGTCTGGTGTTTGGCTTTCCTGTGTAGGGGCGAACCTGCTCGCGAAAAACTCAAAGCTGACGCCAGGCATCTGGTTCCCGCGCTGGGTCGACGCCCGGGCAGAACTGCCAGCAAGCCCGGCAGGCTGAAAATCGAGCGCAAGATGAGCGTCCTTGTCCAGTTGTCATTCTTTTATGCCTGTGCGTCCAAAGAGCGGCAGGAGGCCATTACGCAATATGTTGCAGGTTCAGAAATTGCCTGCATGAGGGGAAGATGAATGAAACTTCATTACCCGATTCCTGAAATGCGTTTAAACACCTGAACTTATCGGAGCTTTTCAGCTCTCATGCCGGTAGCCATTGGTCGTGGCGGCCTGATAAGCTCGCGGCTTTACTCGATTGCCCTTTAGGCGCATGAACAAGGAAATAGCATGAAACAGCATCGGTTGGCGGCGGCGGTAGCCCTGGTTAGCCTGGTACTCGCGGGTTGTGACTCGCAGACCAGCGTAGAGCTGAAAACTCCGGCGCAAAAAGCTTCCTACGGAATCGGCCTGAACATGGGCAAGAGCCTGGCTCAGGAAGGCATGGATGACCTGGATTCCAAAGCTGTAGCCCAGGGCATCGAAGACGCCGTCGGCAAGAAAGAGCAGAAGCTCAAAGATGAGGAACTGGTTGAAGCGTTCGCCGCGTTGCAAAAGCGTGCTGAAGAGCGCATGGCCAAAATGAGCGAAGAGTCGGCAGCTGCCGGCAAGAAATTCCTCGAAGAAAACGGCAAGAAAGCCGGCGTGACGACCACTGCGTCGGGTCTGCAGTACGAGGTTGTGCAGAAAGCCGAAGGCGCTCAGCCAAAGCCGACTGACGTAGTGACCGTTCACTACACCGGCAAGCTGACCAACGGCACCGTATTCGACAGCTCCGTCGAGCGCGGCAGCCCGATCGATCTGCCGGTCAGTGGTGTGATCCCGGGTTGGGTCGAAGGCCTGCAACTGATGCACGTTGGCGAGAAGTACAAACTGTACATCCCTGCGGACCTGGCGTACGGCGCACAAAGCCCGAGCCCGGCGATCCCAGCCAACTCGGTGCTGGTGTTCGACCTGGAACTGCTGGCGATCAAGGATCCGACGAAAGAAGACGCCGCTGCCAAATAATCAGCGACTGCTTCAAGTACAACGCCTCGCTCATGCGGGGCGTTGTTGCATCTGGCGTTCAGCGCAGGTAAACAAAGCGAACAGATGTCCCAAGCGAGAGTCATAGCCAATGTAGGCAACGGGGCTAGCTGCCTCGGCGTGCCAAGTCAATGAAATTATGGGATTTTTTCGATGGGCAAAAAACGCCCGATCTGAGCCGGGGCCTTGTGAAACGGGGCTTGCAGCCCTGAAAATCAGCTCTGTTCACAAGGTTATCCACAATTTGTGTGGATAACATTTCAACGGGAGGAATGATGAAAGCACCCTGGAGTTTCGCTCGTTTCCTGCCATTGGCCGGGCGCCTGCTCGCACGCGGGCGTTTGCCGACTTTGTTGTTCGCCGTAGCCAGCAAAGGCGCTAGCCAAGGCAATCGCCTGGGCAAGATCAAGGATGACCTGCGCTTGTTGCAGGCGCTCTGTCTGGCTTATTGGCGTGGTGAATATCGTGCCATAAGCCCGAAGGCCCTGGTTTCGGTCGTCGCCGGTCTGATGTATTTCCTCAGTCCGGTCGACGCCATACCGGACTTTCTGCCGCTGTTCGGCATGATCGATGACATTGCCGTGCTGGCCTGGTTGATGAAAGTGCTCGACGATGAACTCAATGCCTTCCGCGCCTGGCGCAAGCGTCAGGGGCCAGAGAAGCTCGCAGTGGTCGAGCGCCTGCCCGACAACCCGGAGCAGTTGCACCTTCAAGGCCCGAAAAAAAAATGAGCTGACCCCGTCTCGCCCATAGATTGATGCCCCCCGCGACCTTGGCCGCTGTTAGGATTACACTTCTAGGGAAAAGTGCCGACTCGCTAAGTGTTGTTGTCCTACGGGGTAGTCATGGATATTCAGATAATTACACGCGAAGGCGAACCCGAATATGCGGTTCTGCCATGGGCTCAGTATCAGGCTTTACTCAAAGCGGCAGGCATCAAGGAGCAACCGTCGCCTGAAGTCTCGAAGCTTCAAAAGGCAGCACCCGATCAGGTTCTTCCGGGCCTGGAAGAACTACGCAGTTTGCGCGAAGGGAAGGGCATCGCCATTGAGGCGCTGGCCCGCACGGTAGGCATCAGCCCGTCTTATCTGGCCTTGATCGAGAGTGGCGAGCGTCTGCCCGACGCCGCGATTCGCCGCAGCCTGGCCTGGGAGTTGACGGTGCCAGGGTGGAGGGATGAATCGTGAGCGTACGCATCAGTCGTCAACATTGGGACGGATTGCTGGGGGAGCTGGATCAGGCGCGCCGTCAGCGCCATCTCCTGACTTATCGGGCACTGCTGGAGCGTTTGCAGTTGCCGACCCCAGCCATGCAAACCCTGACGGCAGCCCTTGAGCATTTGGCGGCGCTCGATGCCCGGGCCGAACAGCCGCTGCGCAGTTCGTTGGTGATCAGCCAGGGTGCCAGCCGTTTGCCGCGTACCGGTTTCTTCGAGTGTGTCGAGCGCCTGGGGCGTTTTTCAGGTCCCTCCGACGGCGTTGCCGCAGCGTCCTGGCATGCGTCGGAAGTGGTGCGGGTATTTGAATACGAATACCCGGAATCGGCAGAGGCCTGAGTGTTTCTGCAATTAAAGGCACGAGCCGGCTATTGGCTCGCGCGCAGGCTGTTTCACTGGTCGTGGTTGGTTCGTCAGCCGCGAGGCTGGCGCTGGCTCGAAGGCCAGTTCGCCCGTATGGCCAATCTGGGTGATGTCGGCGCTCAGAGCTTCTATGGGCACATCCTGACCTTTCGCGGTGTTGGCCTCGGTGCTCGTGAGGAAGGGGTGCGCTTGTTGCGTCTGGCGGCCCTGGCGGGGGATGGCAAGGCGGCTTATCAGATGGGCGTGATCAGCTTGGCGGGGACGCCGGCCAAGGCACCGGATCCGGGTGAGGCGGCGCGGTTCTGGGCGTTGGCTGCAAAGGCCGGACATCCCTTGGCGCCAATCAAATTGAAAGAGCTGCAAACTTTCTGCTCCGACGATGACCTGAAATCAGTGCCCCCTCTCTAACCGGTCTGTTCAGAAAGGCTGCTGATCGGCTGGAGCAGGCTGTGCAAACCGCTGAGCCAGGATTGAGCTCAAGCACTCAGCTGTTCGGTGGGGGCATGGCGATTTCTGGCAAAAAAAAGACCGGGGGTGCCTTTGATATCAAAAGCACGCCCAGTCCCGTATTACACAGCACAACGATGATTATTTGATGACGCTCCGAGGAGCGTCGACATCAATTGCCGTTAGTGCTTGGCCACTGCCGTATTGAGTTTCAGGTAGTCCAGCAGGATCCGCCCGGTTTCGCTCAGGTAGGCATCGTCTTCTGGCTTGGTCTTGTCATCCTCGGCCGCGATCGCATCCTCGTCTTCTTTCTTCAGCTCTTTGAGCGGTTCTTCGCCCTTGGCCTTGCGACGGATGTTTTCCATGACCAGTTGCTTGGCTTCGATGTCGGCGTGTTGGGCACGACGTTCGGCTTCGTTGAGGCTGACGGTTTTCTCGGACATCAGCTTCTGCGCCAGTGCCAGTTTGTCGCGGATGAACACGAACTCCGCGTCCTTGGCTGTACGTACGTCATGCTCGGATTTGAGCTGCGAAAGGTACGGCTTGAACGGGTCGGCCGCTGGCTTGATGGCGGCGCGGATGGTGTCCCACGGCATGGCTTCCGGCAGGGCACTTTCACCGATTTCCTTGGTGTCGATGATCGACGGGTAGTCGATGTCCGGCAAGACGCCTTGATGCTGAGTGCTCTGGCCGGAAACCCGGTAAAACTTGGCCAGGGTCAGCTTCAGTTCGCCATGGTTGAGCGGCTGAATGGTCTGCACGGTGCCTTTGCCGAAGGTCTGGCCGCCGATGATCAATGCGCGGTGATAGTCCTGCATGGCGCCGGCGAAAATCTCCGAAGCCGAGGCGGACAAGCGGTTGACCAGCAACGCCATCGGGCCCTTGTAGAACGCCCCCGGGTTTTCATCTTCAAGTACATCGACGCGCCCATCGGCGTTACGCACGAGCACGGTCGGCCCTTTGTCGATGAACAGGCTGGTCAGCTCGGTGGCCTCTTGCAAGGAACCGCCGCCATTGTTGCGCAGGTCGATGACGACGCCGTCGACTTTGTCTTTCTGCAACTCGGTCAGCAGCTTCTTGACGTCGCGGGTGGTGCTCTTGTAATCCGGGTCGCCAGCGCGAAAGGCTTTGAAGTCCAGGTAGAAGGCCGGGATCTCGATGACGCCGAGCTTGTAGTCCTTGCCGTCCTGTTTCAGGTTCAGCACCGACTTCTTCACGGCCTGGTCTTCAAGTTTTACCGCTTCGCGAGTGATCGGCACGATCTTGCTGGTCTGGTCGTTCGGCGCATTGCTGGCCGGGATCACTTCCAGGCGGACCACGGTGCCTTTCGGGCCACGGATCAGCTTGACCACTTCGTCCAGACGCCAGCCCACCACATCGACCATTTCTTTGTTGCCCTGGGCAACGCCGATGATCTTGTCGGCCGGAGCAACCTGCTTGGTCTTGTCGGCAGGGCCTGCCGGCACCAGGCGCACGACTTTCACCTGGTCGTTGTCGCTCTGCAACACCGCGCCGATGCCTTCCAGGGACAGGCTCATGTTGATGTCGAAGTTTTCCGCGTTATCCGGCGACAGATAGTTGGTGTGCGGGTCGTAGGACATGGCGAAGGTGTTGATGTACGCCTGGAAGATGTCTTCCGCGCGAGTCTGGTCCAGGCGCGCCAACTGGTTCTTGTAGCGCTTGGTCAGGGTTTCCTGGATCTGCTTGGAGTCTTTGCCGGCGATCTTCATGCGCAGGACTTCGTCCTTGACGCGTTTGCGCCACAGGTCATCGAGCTCTGCGGTGGACTTGAGCCACGAGGCGTCCTTGCGGTCGATCAGCAAGGTTTCCTTGGTGGTGAAGTCGATCTTGTCGACGCCTTTGTTCAGCTCGGCAAGGGCGAAGTCCAGACGCGCCTTGACGCGGTCCAGATAGCGCTTGTAGATGGTGAAGCCGGCGTTGAGGTCGCCGCTTTTGAGGAAGTCGTCGAACTGCGTCTTCCACTTGTCGAATTCGGCAATGTCGCTGGCCATGAAATAGCTGCGCGACGGATCCAGCAGCTTGAGGTAGCTGTCGTAGATGATCACCGAGCGCGCGTCATCGAGTGGTGGCTTGCTGTAGTGGTGGCGCTTGAGCAACTCCACGACGTTCAGGCTGGCGATCACTTCGTCACGATCGGGCTGAAGCTTGTCCCAGCTATTGGCTGCGAATGTATTGCTCGACATCGGCAGCAAGCCGATACCAATGAATAAGGCGAGGGCGGTGCTGGGGAACAAATGCTTCATGCTGATTCGACGCGGGGACAATTGATAACGCATATTAGGCCGTCTTTGAAGTCGCCGGTTCTTTGGGAGCCGGTCGCATAATGCAAAAAGCCCGGCGCTATAGCTTCGGGCTCAGTCCAGACTCACTATGGAGGCACTGTGAAAGCATTGCAAGGCGTTGACGGTCAAGTGGTGTGGGTTGATGAGCCGAGTCCTACGTGCGATGTAGGGCAAGTTCGCATTCGAGTGTCGGCAGCAGGTCTCAATCGCGCCGATTTGTTGCAGAAAGCAGGCCTTTATCCGCCCCCGCCAGGGGCAAGCCAAGTGCTCGGTCTAGAGTGTTCGGGGGTGATCAGCGAGGTCGGCCCGGGAACGTCATGGAAGGTGGGCGATCGGGTTTGCGCCTTGCTGGCCGGGGGTGGGATGGCCGAAGAGGTGGTTGTCGACGGGCGGCATGTGCTGCCGGTTCCCGACGCAATGACATTGATCGAGGCGGCGGCATTGCCTGAGGTTTATGCAACAGTCTGGCTGAATTTGTTTCAACTGGCTGCGCTCAAACCCGGTCAGAAAGTTCTGCTGCACGCCGGGGCAAGTGGAATCGGTTCAGCGGCCATTCAGCTGTGCAAGGCGTTTGGTAACCCGTGTTGGGTCAGCGTCGGGTCCGCAGAGCGTCTGGCGTATTGCGAGGCACTGGGGGCGCAGGGCGGTGTGGTGCGCAACGGTGATCTGGAAAGTCTCAGGGATCTCGGACCGTTCGATGTGATCCTCGACCCGGTGGGCGGCAATTACGCGTCGCTGAACCTCAAACTCCTGGCTCAGGACGGGCGTTGGGTGCTGATCGGATTGATGGGCGGGCGCGAGGCCAAGCTCGATCTTGCTCAGGTGCTGGCCAAGCGTGTGCAATTGCTGGGCTCAACCTTGCGCACTCGCGATGATCAGTTCAAGGCTGATCTGTTCAGTGATTTGAGCCAGCATGTCTGGCCGTTGTTTGCCGAAGGGCGGTTGAGTCCGCAATTGGCCAGGACTTTTGCGATCAAGGATGCGGAGGCCGCGTTTGCCGAGTTGGCGAGTAACAACGTGGCGGGGAAAGTGGTGTTGGTGATTGATGAAAGCCTGAGCTGACAACACTGGACCTGTAGGAGCGCGGCTTGCCCGCGAAGACGTCGTGTCAGTCAATGGATCGTTGAATGACACACCGCTTTCGCTGGCAAGCCAGCTCCTACAGGTTTCGGGTTACTTCCAGTGATGGATCGGCCAGCCAGCTTTTTCGGCGTGCTCGAGCAACACCGGATCAGGGTTGACCACATGCGGGTAATCCACCTTCAGCAACAGCGGTAGATCATTGCGTGAGTCGGAATAGAAACTCGCGCCTTCAAGGTTTTCCTCTTCTGCATCCAGCCATTCCAGCAAACGGGTGATCTTGCCTTCGCGGTAGGTCAGGGTGCCGACGGTATGGCCGCTGTAAACCCCGTGGGCGACTTCCAGTTCGATGCCGAGGATCTCGTCGATACCCAGGCGCTCGGCGATGGGGCCGACCAGGTGGGTGCCCGAAGCGGAGATCACCAGAATCCGGTCACCAGCCTTGCGGTGCGCCGCAATGGTTTTGGTGGCGTCGCTGAAAATGATCGGTTCGATGAAGTCTTCAACCCAAGGCCCAACCAAATGCTCTACTTCGGCGGGGGTACGTCCGATCAACGGTTCCAGGCTGAAGGCCATGTAGTCCTCCATCGCCAGGTGGCCCCGGCCGTAGGCGTCCATCAATTCCTTGTCGCGACTCAGGAACGATTCACCGTCGACCCAGCCGAGGCGGACCATTTGTTCGCTCCACAGCGAAGCACAGTCGCCGTGGATCAGGGTTTCGTCCAGATCAAAAATTGCCAGGGCCATCAGTGCAGTTCTCTCTTCAGCGTCAGCAAAGTCATCAGGCTACCTCACACAGGGCCGTCGGATCGATGGAAAGCGCCAGGCGCTGACCGTCGGGATGCAGGTCGGCCGCCGAGCGATTGAGTACGTCCACGACCAATTCCACGCCCCGGGCTTCTACCCGGTAGCGAATCACGTTACCCAGCAAGCTATGGCTGCGCACTTGCGCGTCCAGTTCGCCGTTAAGACTCAACTCGATGGCCTCCGGGCGAATCGCGATGCGCTTGCTGATCGGTCGTTGCAGCAGTTTCGAGGCACTGTCGGCGTCCAGCAGGTTGTAGTTGCCGATGAAGCCTGCCGCGAACACATCCACGGGGGCAGTGTAGAGGGTTTCAGCATCGCCGCTTTGTACGATCTTTCCCTGATTCATCAGGAAAATCCGGTCAGACATCGTCAGGGCTTCTTCCTGATCGTGTGTGACGAAAATCGTGGTCAGGCCCAGCTCGCGCTGAATCTGACGGATTTGTTCGCGCAAGTGTTTGCGAATTCGCGCATCCAGGGCCGACAGCGGCTCATCCAGCAGCAACAGGCGTGGTCGGGTCACCAACGAGCGGGCGAGGGCGACGCGTTGGCACTGGCCGCCCGAGAGCTGATGAGGGTAACGCGCGGCGAACTCATTGAGCTCCACCAGTCTGAGCACTTCGGCGACGCGTTTCTGGCTGTCATCGGCATTGACCTTTTGCATGCGCAGACCGAAGGCGACGTTCTGCTCCACGGTCATGTTGGGGAACAGCGCATAGCTCTGGAACACCATGCCGATTCCGCGTTTTTGCGGGCTCAACGGCACGAGATCGAGATCATCGAGCAGGATTTTGCCGCCATCGACCGAAGTCAGACCGGCAATGCAGCGCAGCAGCGTCGACTTGCCGCAGCCGGATGGGCCGAGCAGGGTGACAAATTCGCCTTTTTGTATTTCGCAATTGATGTCGCTGAACACCGTGGTGCCCGCGTAATTTTTCTGAAGATGTTGGACGCTGACATAGCTCATTCGCTTTTGTCCCTGTTCAAGATATTGGCGATCCAGGTCAGAACCAGCACAAAGAAGAAGTAGGAAATCACCAGCGCACTGGTGAAATGGCCGCTGCTGTTGCGCATGTTATTGAGATAGACCTGCAGGGTTTCGTAGCGGGTGCCGACGAGGATGTTGGCGAACACGAATTCACCAAACAGAAACGAGAACGACAGCAGCAGGGCGACCATCAGGCCCTTGCGCAAATTGGGCAACACCACCAGGAAAGCCGCCTGGAAGGTGCTGGCACCGAGCAATTGGGCGGCGTCCATCAAGTCGCGCAGGTTGATCGCCTGCAGGTTATTGGTGATCGCCCGGTACATGAACGGCAAAGCCACCGTGAAGTAACAACCGATCAGGATCCACGGTGTACCCACCATTGCGAAAGGCCCCGATCCGTAGAGCTGCAACAGTCCAACCGATGACACTACGGGCGGTACGGCGAAGGGCAGCAAAATCAGGATATTCATCAGCACGTCGAGTTTCGGGAAGTGGTAGTGCACGACGAACAGCAGCGGCAGAATCAGCACCACCGACAGAATCAGCGCGCCAACGCAGACCAGCAATGATTGACCGAACGCATGCAGAAAGCGCGGATCGCTCCACAACTGGACATACCACTTGAAGGTGAATCCGCTGGGCAGGATGGTCGCCGACCAACTGCTGGCGACCGAGTAGATCAGCGTGCCGAGCAGTGGCATTAGCAGGATCGCAAACAGCAGATACACCACGATGCGGTGGTAGACGCCGGCAGGCCCCAGTTCAGCGCGAGACATGGTAGCTCCTCTTCAGCAGCAACTGATGCACGATGGTTACCAGGGTCATCAAGGCCACCAGCACCACGGCCAGGGCACTGGCCAGATTCGGGTCCAGTGAAATGTCCCCCGAGACCATCGCCGCGATTCGGATCGGCAGCACGTTGAAGTTACCGGTGGTCAGGGCGTACACCGTGGCGTAAGCCCCAAGGGCGTTGGCCAGCAGAATCACGAAGGTGCCGAGCAACGCCGGGGTCAGCACCGGCAGGCCGATGTGCCGCCAGAACTGCCAGCCGCTGGCACCGAGCAGCGCGGCGGACTCGCGCCAGTCCTCGCGCAGGGCATCAAAGGCTGGATAGAGCAGCAACACGCCGAGTGGTATCTGGAAATAGGTGTAGAGAATGATCAGCCCGGTTTTCGAGTACAGGTTGAAATCCTGAATGATTCCGGCCTGCTTGAGCATGATGGTGAAGCTGCCGTTGAAACCGAGCAGGATGATGAATGCGAAGGCCAGGGGCACGCCGGCGAAGTTGCTGGTCATGTTGGCGAAAGCGTTGACGAAATTGCGCAGCTTCGAATCGACCCGGCGCAGAGAATAAGCGCCGAGCACTGCGATGATGATCCCGAACACGCTGGACCAGAGGCTGATCTCGAGACTGTACTGGATCGCCTGCAGGTAAAACTTTGAACTGAAGATCCTGGTGAAATTAGCCAGGCCCCAGCCGAACTCTTCCGATTCCAGGCTGTTGACCATGACCCAGATCAGCGGGGCGATTTCGAACACGATAAAGAACAGTGCAAAAGGTACCAGGCACAGGGCTGCCAGGTATTTGCTGCGGGTCATGGGACTCACTTCACAAGCTCCCGGCAGACCGGTTTGTCGTGGGGCACACCCAACAGTTCGCAAACAGTACCGCAGATGTCGGTCTGCTTCGGTTCGGCCTCGGCATCGAAACTGAAGGCATCCCCGAGGACAAACAACGGCACTTCGCGCTCCTCCGGGAGCAAGCCATTGTGGGAGCGGTCGTTGTTCATGCCGTGGTCGGCGGTCACCAATACCTGATAACCGGCGTCGAGCCAGCCTTGCAGGTAGTCGGCCAGAATAATGTCGGCCGATCGGGCGCTGTTGCGGTACTGCGGGGTGTCGAGGCCGTGCTTGTGCCCGGCGTCGTCGATGTTCATGGGATGGATCAGCAAGAAGTTCGGAGCATGGCGCAGGCGCAGGTTCTCGGCGTCGGCGAACAGGTGCGCGTCCGGGTAGTGATCGCTCCAATAGAAATGCCCGTGCTGGATCGGCAGTGTCGGATCGTCGGTATGACGGTCCCGCGCAGCCACGAAAGGCGAACGGTTATACAGCTCGCTGACCCAGTGGTAGGCCGCCGCCGCAGTCGTCAGACCGGCCTCGGTGGCGTAATGGTAGATGCTGCGTTGATTGGACAGGCGCGAGACATGGTTGTGGACGATGCCGCTGTCGATTGGGGTGACACCGGTCAGGATGCATTCGTACAGCGGCCGTGACAGGGCCGGCAGTTCGCACTGCAGTTTGTAGAGTGCTGCGCGTCCTGCGCCGACGTAGGCCTGCAGGTGTCCCATGGCGTGGCGGGCGACCTCGTAGTTGAGGCCGTCGAGCACGACAAGGATGACGTTGTGCTTCATGGGGAATGGGACTCCGCAAAACGTGAAAAATCGTCAAGCCTGTAGGAGCCGACTTGCTGGCGAATGCATCGCCGCGGTGATCAAACAGACCGCAGTGTCTGGATCGCCAGCAAGCCGGCTCCTACAGATGCAGCATTACTGCATGTTGATAATGACTTCTTCCTGCCACTTCTGAGGAAGGGCCTTGGAGGTCTTTTCCCATGCGTCCGCGTCTTTGATCGGCGTGACCTTCTTGTACTGCTCGTTAGGCAGCAGTTTGGCCTGCACCTCGGCTGGCAGGGTCAGGTGCTCGGCCCGGATCGGACGGGCGTTGCCTTTGGCGAGGTTGATCTGGCCGGCGTCGCTGAAGATGTATTCGCGGGTCAGCTTGGCGGCGTTCGGGTTTTTTGCGTACTTGTTGATGATGGTGGTGTAGCCGGAAATCACCGAGCCGTCGGACGGGATCAGTACCACGTAGTCATCGGGGTTGGCCATCTTGGCCTTGTAGCTCAAACCGTTGAAGTCCCAGACCACGCCGACTTCGATTTCACCTTTTTCCATGGTGGCGATGGTCGGGTTGGCCATCGACAGGCGACCTTGCTTGGCGATGTCAGCGAACATCAGCAAAGCTGGCTGAAGGTTCTTCTCATCGCCGCCGTTGGCCAGTGCCGCCGCCAGAACACCATTGGCTGCCTGTGCAGCGGTGCTCACGTCGCCGATGGAAACCTTGTATTTGCCGGTCTTGAGGTCAGCCCATTTGGTCGGTGCTTCGGAGCCGTGCAGAAGCTTCTTGTTGACGATGAATGCGATGGTCCCGGTGTAGGCCAGCGCCCAGTTGCCATCCTTGTCCTTGGCCCAGGCGGGCACCTGATCCCAGGTCGAAGGCTTGTATGGCTGGACCACGCCTTGCTTGACCGCGATCGGACCGAACGCGGCGCCCACATCACCGATGTCGGCGCTGGCGTTATCTTTTTCGGCTGCGAACTTGGCGATTTCCTGGGCCGAGCTCATGTCGGTATCGATGTGCTTGAGGCCGTATTTGTCGCTCAGGTCTTTCCAGGTGCCGGCCCAGTTTGCCCAGTCGTCAGGCATACCAACGCTGTTGACGGCGCCTTCCGCTTTCGCAGCGGCTTCCAGGGTTTTCAAGTCATCTGCCGCCATGGCGGCGGTGCACATTGCGATGGTCGAGCCTAACAGTGATGCCAGGAAAAGCTTTTTCATTCCGAAGCTCCTTGGGTCGTATTCAACGATGCGATTGCGGTTCGTGTTGGTCTAGGTCAGCAATACCTGAGCCAATCTAAGGAGCCTGGATGACACTTTGATGTCGCTCGTCGTCCGGGCAGGACTCTTATCGCCAGGTATCACTAGGGGCCAGCTAAGCGTAGACCATGGCCAAGGCCCCGGAGTACAAGGGACTTGGCCGATCTATTGCAGGTCCTTGATGCGACCGTCGGGCGGCTTTGTCATCTCTCGGTCATCTGCACTGCCTACGCTTGCACCCTATTAAATGAACCCCGATCTCAGTGCGGTTCCGCCCCGAAACAGTGCTGGTCTAGTCCAGATAGGTAACGTTGATGCGCGATGAGGCAACAAAAGCGGTGACAGCCATCGGCCAAGTGCTTCAGGAGCAACTCGACCATGGCTTGCTGGCGCCCGGCAGCAAGTTGCCGGCCGAGCGTAAACTCAGCGAGTTGTTCGGCACCACGCGCATCACGGTGCGCGAAGCGTTGTTGCAGTTGGAATCGCAAGGGCAGATTTATCGCGAAGAGCGCCGGGGCTGGTTCGTGTCGCCTCCGCGTCTGGCGTACAACCTGATGCAGCGCAGTCACTTTCACGCGATGGTCAGTGCGCAGGGGCGTGAACCGTCAACGGAAGTGATTTCGGCGCGCTTGCAGCCAGCGTCGGCGGCAGTCTGTGCCTGGCTGCAATTGCCGGCGCTGTCGAGCGTAATCCAGGTTTGCCGTTCACGGCGTATCGATGGGCGACTGGTGCTATACGTGGAGCATTACCTCAATCCGCAGTATTTTCCGGGGATTCTCGATTTCGATTTGAATCAATCGATCACCGAGCTGTATGCACGGCACTACGATTTGCATTACGGGCGGGTGCGGTTTGAAATTGTACCGACGGCGTTGTCGGTGGACGCGGCGGCGGCATTGAAAGTGTCGGTCGGCAGCCCCGGCCTGCGGATCGCCCGGGTCAACTATGACCAGCATGAACGCTTGATCGACTGCGATCTGGAGTTCTGGCGGCATGATGCGATTCATGTCGGTGTCGATGTGGTCTGACGCTGCTTTTGTAGGAGCTGGCTTGCCAGCGATGAGGCCATAACATTCAACCTCTTCGTTGGACGTTAAACCGTCATCGCTGGCAAGCCAGCTCCTACAGCGTTACTCATTCTGCGGACCGCCACCGGCCGTGATCACCTGAATACTCATCCGCGGTGTCGCCAGATCCAGTCCGGCTTCATCCATGTGCCGTTTGAGTGACAGGTTGAACGCTCGCGATACCTCCCATTGCTTGATCGGCGCCGTCTTGAACCGGGCGCGAAGTATCGCATTGCCGGATTCGAAGCTTTCCACGCCCTGAAACTCCAGTGGCGACCAGATATTGCGTCGCTGCAGCGGGTCGGTACGCATCTTCTGGCCGACGTCGCGCATCATTTTGATTGCGTTATCGATGTCCATGTTGGCCGGCACCGCTACCCGGAAAATCGCGTAGCCGAATTCTCGCGAGTAATTCTTGATGCTTTTGATTTCGCTGAATGGAATGGTGTGGACGATGCCATCGATATCACGCAGGCGCACGGTGCGGATGGTCAGGCCCTCGACAGTACCGAGGTGGCCGCCGACATCCACGTAATCGTCGATGGCCAGGGAGTCTTCAATGATGATGAACAAACCGGTGATCAGATCAGCTACCAGCGACTGGGCACCAAAACCGATGGCCAGGCCGATCACGCCGGCACCGGCCAGCAGTGGCGTGACGTTCATGCCCATGTTCGCCAGGGCAACGATCAGCGCGATGATGAAAATTGCCACGAACAGCACGTTGCGGATCAGCGGCATCATCGTTTGCGCGCGGGCATTGGCAAGGCCTTTGCGCGATCGGGTCAGGGCGTGATGCACCGCAGTGTCGCTGAGAATCCAGATCAGCCAAGCGAATAGCAACGTACCGGCGAGGCTGAACAGCTTAACGCTGACTTCATGGCCGTCGCCTTCGGTGAAGCGGATCAACGACATGCCCCAGACCCGCAGGCCGAGTTCGATGAAGCTCAGCCATACGAGCATATGCGCGATGGTGTAGAAGAAGTTTTTCAGGCGTTCGGAATAAAACGCATGACGCTTGATGCCGCGCTGCGGCTTCAAGGCATGGCGGCGCACGAGTCCGTTGATGACCATGCACAGCACCAGCAACACCGTGCAGATAAGCGATTGACGCAGTGCTGTGCTGGTATCGCCCGCCGAAATGAATGTGGCGAACAGTGAGATACCTACCAGCACAAGGGCAGGCACGTACCAGAAGGTGCCGAGAATCGAGAGGGTGTCATTCAGGGCTCGGCGGGTCAGACGTCGTGACAGCGGCTGATTGCGGATCAAATGGGCAATGGGTCGGCGGAAACGCAAGATGAACAAGCCCGTGGATAATGCGGCCAGGACGTTGGCGATGGTTGCGGCGGTATGCGCCAGATGGCTGCCGAGGCTGTCGATCAATCGCGGATCGCTCAGGGCTTCACCAAAAGCGGCGAAGCTGCCGATCAACCACAAAGGCCGAAAGGCCTGGTGCCGCAGGATATACAAGGCACGGTGGCGGTGCGGGCCGTCGAGCAGGGAAAAGGCAATCACGCAGATCGCCGAGAAGCAGGTGCCGACTACCAGTGCATAAGCGAGCACCATGGCCAGGCTTTTACCCAGGGACGAGGGCAGGGCGTAACTCATGTAGACCGTGATGACCAGGGCGACCAGCCACGGACCGAGCTTGCGCAACGCAAAGCGCAACATGTCCAGGGCCTTTGGGTGCTGCGGCAACTCTTCGGTCAGGCCAAAGCGCATGCGCACGCGATGGCTGAGCCAGATCAATGCGGCAGCCAAAAGGCTCCAGACCATCAGAATCATGGCAAAGGCAAAAAACACGGGCAGCCACTCATTGGCCGGGAGTGCCAGTGCGCTCAGCTCTTCACTGGCCAGATCGAGCTCGCTGGACCAGCGAGTCAGAGGACTGTCCTCACCTGACAGTTTCTTCTCGAGATCGGCCAGGGTTCCACCAATCAAACCCAGTACGCCTTCTTCGGCGACAGGCTGGGCTTTTTTGGTGGCGTCCCGAAGTTTTTTCAGGTCCGCCAGCAGCTTGGTTCGCTGCTGATCGTTCTCCAGTGACTTGATCACTTCATCCAGGGATTGCCCCAGCGGCTCCTGTGCTTCGGGCTGGGCCTTGGCCTGGCTGTTGAGCAGGCCGGGCAAACCGACCGCATTGGCAGGCGCCATCGGCAGCAGCGTCATCAGGCAGACAAGGAAGAAGCAGGGCAGGGCGAAAAGACGAGCGAACACTAGGCGGTCAACCTCGCAAGGAGCGGATCGACCGAGTGTACGAGCCCGTCTAAATCAATGCGAGCCGGGTGGGAGGATTTATTCGTTGAGTTTGGCGAGGATCTTGAAAATGACCGTGGCCAGAATCGTTAGCATGCCGATCCACATGGCGAACACGCCGGCATTTTTGTCGCGAAAGTTGAAGCCGATAGCCAGCATGAGCATCCCGGCAAGAATCGGGATCAGCATGGCTTGAAAGGTAGACATCGAGATCATGAAGACAGCCTTGTCGAAGGTATATTTGAAAGTCTAGGTGGCTTTTAAACAACGGGTGATGATGTGTGCAGGAGCTGCCGTAGGCTGCGATCTTTTGATCTTTATCGGAACAACAAAATCAAAAGATCGCAGCCTACGGCAGCTCCTACAGGTATTACGGCAACTCTTGGCAGGCGTAGAACGCGCTCAGCACTTTGACCAGGTGAGCCAGGTCGTGGCTGCCGCACAGTTCACGGATCGAGTGCATCGCAAACGTCGGCAAACCGATGTCTACGGTGCGAACGCCCAGGTGGCTGGCAGTGATCGGGCCGATGGTCGAGCCGCAACCCATGTCGCTGCGCACCACGAAACTTTGCACCGGTACTTCTTCAGCCATGCACAGGTGGCGGAAAAAGCCAGCGGTTTCACTATTGGTGGCGTAGCGCTGGTTGCTGTTGACCTTGATCACCGGGCCGGCGTTGAGTTTCGGGCCATGGTTGGCGTCATGCTTGTCGGCGTAGTTGGGGTGTACACCGTGGGCGTTGTCGGCCGAAACCAGCAGGGATTTCTGAATGGTGCGTACGAATTCGTCACCTTCAGGCAGCAGGCGACGCAGGGTTTGTTCGAGCATCGGGCCATCGGCACCGCAGGCCGAGCACGAGCCGACTTCTTCGTGGTCGTTGCAGACCAGCACGCAGGTTTCGTCGGTATCGGCCGTGAGCAGCGCTTGCAGGCCGGCGTAGCACGACAACAGGTTGTCGAGGCGCGCACCGGCGATGAAGTCACCGTGCAGGCCGATCACCGCGGCACTTTGGGTGTCGTAGAAGCTCAGCTCGTAATCAAGCACCACGTCAGCGTTCAAACCGTGCTCACGGGCCAGTTGATCAGTGAGCACAGCGCGGAAGTCCACGCGTTCGTCACCGGCAAATTGCGCGAGTATCGGTGGCAGCTCGGTCTGGGCATTGATCGCCCAACCCATGTTGGCCTCACGATTGAGATGGATGGCCAGGTTCGGAATGATCGCGATGGGGGCTTTGAAGTCGATCAACTGACTCTCGACCTTGCCATCACGGCGGAAGGTCACGCGGCCCGCCAGGGACAGGTCGCGGTCGAACCACGGGGCCAGCAGCGCACCGCCATAGACTTCGACGCCCAATTGCCAGAATCCCTGCCGTTGCAGCTCTGGCTGTGGCTTGACGCGCAGGCATGGGCTGTCGGTGTGGGCGCCGACCAGGCGAATGCCATCGTGCAGCGGCGAGTGGCGGCCCATTTTGATCGCGACAATTGAAGAGTCGTTACGGGTGACGTAATAGCGACCATTGGCTTCGGTGTGCCACGGTTCGCGTTCGTCGAGGCGTTGATAGCCTGCCGCTTCCAGTCGCTGAACCAGGCTGGCGGTGGCATGGAAAGGGGTAGGGGAGGCCTTGAGAAAATCGATCAGGCCTTGGTTCAACTCTTCGCGCATAAATAGCTCCAGACAGCAATGGTGCCAGTTTAACGCATTGGCCCGGGGCATTGGGCAAGAGCTTTCGCAACCGTTTAGCGCACGTGTCTCGAGTCGGTTACTGTTTCATTCGCTCGCGCAGGTAGGCGATGATGGTCTGTTCGTCGGCGGCCTTGGTTGGCTTGGGCAGGTGTTTTGGCCAGCGATCCTTTTCCGGGCCGAAGAACCTTTTCTGCTGTTGTTCATCCCAGCGCAGAATTTCTCGGGAGGCAGACTCCCACCATTCATGGCGGCACACTTCGTAATATGGATGGTCGGGGGCAGCGCTTCCGTACAACAGGTGGCGACCGACTTTTTTCATGCCATCGCGTTTATTGCGCAACTTCCATTTGATGCGCAGGCGCTGCCATGGTGACGGGATAGGTTTGCAACGTGGTACTTCCGTGCAAAGAATCGCAAGCTCGGCACGGAACTGTTCACCATGGCGGGTGAAAAAATGCTTCTGCATCGCATGGAAGAAGCGTTTTTCGGCGAAGTAGTGATAAACGAATTTTTTCGCTTCCCGAACCGGCTTGTCGCGCATTGCGAATGACAGGGCGATTTGCTCGATGGTATGGATGTCGAAAGTGTCCACAGTCCATTCATCGATCAGCCTGATCGTTTCCTCGAGCAGCGGCGTATCGCTGCTCGTGACACCGCACAGACCGCTGTTGTAAAGCTTGAAGCTGTTTTCGGATGAGATCCCGTAAGCTTGCAGGCAGCGGCCGAGCTTGATGTAGTCCGGGCGCTCGCAGACGTAATGCCAGTCGTATTCGAAACGGTCCATTACATACTGGCCCGGCTCGATACGCTCGAAGACGCAATGGGGCGACTCCAGAAACAGCGTATCGGTGTCGACGAACAGCGTCTTTTCAGCCAGTTTCAGCCCCTGCGCGATGGCGCAGGCCTTGCGTCGATGGTGGTAGCCGTTTTCACCCTGCCAGTCGATCATGGTCTGATCGCTCAGAGTAATGACATCGACCGGCCAGCCGTCGTAGTCCTGCGGGCGATCCGTCATGATCCGGATGCACAGCGATTCCCCACGCTTGAGGTGCGAGAGTGCCGTGAGCATGCTGAATTTGGCTTCGCGCCGGTACACATCCTGGTTGCCGTAGATGAGGTAAAGCAACTGGGATGGTGACTTTTTGAGGGGACTCAGTGCTTCATGCATAAGCAGCTCCTGGCAGCGAATGCCGGAGTTTAGCGTATCTGCCTGTTGCATTGCAGGTGTACAACTGTTTGTAGTTTGTAAGGGAAAAAGCCCCGGAGCTTCCTTCAACCGGTGATCAGGTTGCCATGGAGGAATATGTCTCGACGTTGCTTGCGTCCGACATGTTCATGTTTGCTTGGGTGGTAGATTTCGTCGAATTTGCGCCGTGAGAGATCCGGAAACTTTCGGATATATTCATCTACCAGGCGATCATAGTCGGCTTCGGTAATGAGTTTGTAGATCTCTCGACTGTAAAAAAAACCTAGCTGGAAGCCTAGCGTTTCGCTGAAGTGAGCGGTCTGTCCGGCGAAACAGTTTTCGAAGTCAATGGCTTTCAGCGAGTGCTGCGACTTTTCCGGGATCATGACGTTGCCCACCCAGAAATCCATGTGCGTGATGTTTTTTCGGGACAGGGAGTGCAACAGTTCGAATGCACTGCGAATGAAGGTTTCGACGTATTGAGGATGGCGTTTGAGCCATTGCGCGCCGTCGATATAGTCATTGAGCAGGCGAGTGATAATGAAGTATTCCTGGGTTAGACCCAGTCTGTTTCTGGTATATCCAAAGCCTTCCAGCGGTGGCATTTCCACGCCTCGACGCTGCGCTTCATGAGTATTGATCAGTTCTTCAAGTGGCCAGTCGAATCGACCATTGCGTTGCGCTTTGCCCAAGGTTACCCGGACTTTCGCCTTGAATGAATCCAGCGGCTGGACTTTCGCAAATAACGGCTTCTTACCGATGGCCAGCGGTGCGCTTGCACGATTGAGTTTTTGCGCGCGTCGTTTTTTGATGAGTTGTTCGAAAGCCAACCGCGCTTCGCAGCTGGGCTGTTCACTCAAATGAAGGGTGGTGTTGCCGAAAACGAAGGTGACGGGGTAATGGCATTGAAGCGTTTTACTGCTGAACACTAGGGCATCCTGCGTGATGTCTGGATGCCATCATTTTACGTATTATTACAAAATTATGACAATTTTTTCACGCCGTTTTCATTTTTGGCAGTCAGTCCTGGCCAATCAAAACGCCCTTCAATGGAAGGGCGTTTGCGGGTAGGGCTCAAGTGCTAATCAAAAAGGCGCGGGGCACTCGAAGCGCAAGCGTTCGCCACTTTGCGGGTGCGTGAAGCTGAGCATGCTCGCATGCAGACACAGGCGCGGCCAGGCAGCCAATGCTTGCTCATGGGCATAGAGACCGTCGCCCAGCAGCGGATGGCCAATGGATAACATGTGCACGCGCAACTGGTGGGAGCGGCCGGTAATCGGAGTCAGCTCGACACGGCACCAATCGCCGCAACGCTCCAGTACTCGCCAGAACGTCAGGGCATGTTTGCCGAACTCATGATCGACCACGTGACGTGGTTTGGTCGGCGGGTCGTAGCGCAGGGGCAGGTCGATACTGCCGCTGTCCAGTTCCGGTTGACCCCAGCACAGGGCGGTGTAGGCCTTTTCGGTTTCACGGTCGTGAAATTGCCGGGATAGTTCGCGATGGGTGTCCGGGTCGCGGGCCAGCAGGATGATGCCGGAAGTCTCCCAGTCAAGCCGGTGGACGATTCGCGCTTCCGGGTAGCCGTTTTCCTGCAGACGGGTAATCAGGCAGTCCTTGTTGTCATCAGCCCGGCCAGGGACGGAGAGCAACAGGGTTGGTTTGTTCACCACCAGTACGGCGGCGTCCTCATGGAGGATATGGATATTGGACAGCGGCATTAAAACAGCCTCGTAACAAACGCCAACGGCGGTTCGATCATTTGACGCCCTGCTTGTAGGAGCTGGCTTGCCAGCGATGGCATCAATGCGTTGTAAGAGTTACAACGCGCTGTTTGCATCGCCGGCAAGCCGGCTCCTACAAAAAAGGGGCGCCCAAATGATCGAGCCGCCGTGGCTCCAGCCGGATCGACTCAGCGATCTGGCAGGGTGATATTGAGTTCCAGAATCGAGCAGCTGCCCTGGCTTTCCAGTGCGACGTGCACGTCATCGGACCCGATATTGACGTACTTGCGAATCACCTCGACCAGTTCCTTCTGCAAGGCTGGCAGGTAGTCCGGGGTGCTGCGTTGGCCGCGTTCGTGCGCCACGATGATCTGTAGACGCTCTTTCGCTACCGACGCGGTGCTTTGCTTTTTGTTGGCACGAAAGAAGTCAAAAAGGTTCATTGCTTAGTTGCCTCCAAACAGGCGCTCGAAGAATCCCTTCTTCTGTACGTCGAGGAAACGATGTTCCACGGTTTTGCCCAACAGGCGGTCTACGGTATCGCTGTAGGCCTGGCCGGCATCGCTCTGGTCGTCGAGAATCACCGGAACGCCCTGGTTGGATGCCTTGAGCACCGCCTGGGATTCAGGGATCACGCCGAGCAGGGCCACCGAGAGGATTTCCTTGACGTCTTCCACGCCGAGCATTTCGCCTTTGCTCACACGTTCAGGGTGGTAACGGGTAATCAGCAGGTGTTCCTTGATCGGGTCTTCGCCGCGTTCGGCGCGACGGGACTTGCTGGCCAGCAGGCCGAGCATGCGGTCCGAGTCACGTACCGAGGAGACTTCCGGGTTGGTCACGACGATCGCTTCATCGGCGAAGTACATGGCCAGGTGGGCACCTTTCTCGATGCCGGCCGGGGAGTCGCAGACCACGAACTCAAAGTCTTCCTTGAGTTGCATCAGGACTTTTTCCACGCCTTCGACAGTCAGCGCGTCTTTGTCGCGGGTCTGGCTGGCGGCCAGGACGTAGAGGTTTTCCAGACGCTTGTCTTTGATCAGGGCCTGTTGCAGGTTGGCTTCGCCGTTGACCACGTTGACGAAGTCATACACCACGCGGCGCTCGCAACCCATGATCAGGTCGAGGTTACGCAGGCCCACGTCGAAGTCGACGATCACTGTTTTGTGGCCGCGCAGAGCGAGGCCGGTACCGATAGCGGCACTGGTGGTGGTCTTACCCACACCACCCTTGCCGGATGTAACCACGAGAATCTTGGCCAAGGTGTTTCACCCCTAAGGAAAAAGGACTTTTAGCCCCTGAAAAACATCTCTTGAAAAACTACTGCAGTCGGACAGCCTTGGCTGGAATCCGGTTTTGAGCGGCGTTTACCCCCGGTAAACACTGCTTTCGGCCTTTTTCCTACTTCGTTTGAGCCGTTTTCGCTACGTTTCAGAGATGCTTGGAAAATGCGGCAGTATCCGTTAAAGCCGAATGATGTTCAACACATCGCCCGACAGGCTGACCTGCACGCCCGAACCCCACAAAGGGTCGCGGCGCAGATCTTCGGAAACCTTGTAATGACCTGCAATCGAGATGAGTTCAGCGCTCATTTGCTGGCAGAAAATCCTGGCCTTCTTGTCGCCCTTGACCCCAGCCAGCACGCGACCACGCATCGGGCCGTATACATGGATGTTGCCATCGGCGAGAAGTTCCGCCCCCGGACTGACCGAGGAGATGACCACAAGATCGCAGCCCTGGGCGTAAATCTGCTGGCCACCCCGTACGGGCGAGGTGATGATTTTTGTCGGCTTGATGGTGGGCTCGGGCGGTTTTTCCGGTTTTTTCTTCGGTTCGCCCTCCGCCAGGTCCAATGGGCGCTCCCGTGCACCGGACGGGGGCAGCACCGGCAAGTCGACTGCGATGGCGGCGGCGATGTCTTCGATGCGGCTGGCACGGATCGCCAGGGTACGCAGACCATGCTGGCGACAAACGCGCATCAGCCCTGGCAGGTCGATAGCACCTTCGTTGGCCGGGAGCTTGTCCAGGGCCAGTACCAGCGGCGCGTTGCTGAAGAAGTTGGGCGCTTGGGCAACCTTGGCGGCCAGTTGCCGATCAAGGCTTTCCAGGTCGTTACGGGCCAGTTCCAGCACCGTAATGGCCAGCATGCTGCCCTTCAACTGGAACACGGGATCTTGGTCTAGCGGTTCGGTTTGGCTCATGGTCGGCATACAACGACTTGTCACTAAAAGTGCCGAGACTTATAACGAGAACGCCCGCAGGCCGCAAGCCGGGTCGAACGATGTAGAATGCGCGGCCATTGTCATTCCGGAAGCTTTAATGGACCGCCCGCGTTTTCAAAAAGCATTTCTAGCTCCACGTTTCTGGCCGCTGTGGTGTGGTCTGGGGCTTTTGTGGCTGATCGTTCAGTTGCCGTATCCGGCATTGCTGTGGATCGGTCGTGTCCTGGGCGCTCTGATGTATCGAGTGGCCGGCGACAGACGGCGCATCGCCAAGCGCAATCTGGAACTGTGCTTTCCTGAAAAGACCGCTGCCGAGCGCAAACGTCTGCTCAAGGAAAACTTCGCCTCTACGGGCATCGCCTTTTTCGAGATGGCGATGAGCTGGTGGTGGTCGCGCAAGCGCCTGGCGAGCCTGGCTCACATCGAGGGACTGGAGCATCTGCAGAAGGCCCAGCGCGAGGGCAAGGGCGTAATTCTGATGGCGCTGCATTTCACCACGCTGGAAATTGGTGCGGCGCTACTTGGTCAGAAGCACACCATCGATGGCATGTACCGCGAGCACAAGAACCCGCTGTTTGACTACGTCCAGCGCCAGGGGCGTGAACGGCATAACCTCGACTCGCTGGCTGTAGAGCGCGAGGACGTGCGCGGCATGCTCAAGTTGCTGCGTTCGGGCCGAGCGATCTGGTACGCACCGGATCAGGACTACGGCGCCAAACAAAGCATCTTCGTTCCGCTGTTCGGCATTCAGGCCGCTACAGTGACGGCCACCAGCAAGTTTGCGCGGTTGGGCAAGGCGTTGGTGGTGCCTTTCACCCAGGAGCGTCTGGCCGACGGTAGTGGTTATCGCCTGGTGATCCATGCCCCTCTCGAAGGCTTCCCCGGCGAAACCGAAGAGGACGATTGCCTGCGCATCAACCAATGGATCGAAAGTGTTCTGCGCGAGCACCCCGAGCAATACCTGTGGGCCCATCGCCGCTTCAAGAGCCGTCCGCCGGGCGAACCCAAGTTGTACGCCAAGCGCGGTTGAATGCCGAGACCCTGTAGGAGCGAGCTCGCTCCTACAGGGGAAGAGGTCGAAACAACGAAACCCCATCAAGCACCATGGAGAGTTGCGCATGAGTCCAAGCGAACCGGTCACGGGTTTGATTCTTTCCGGCGGCGGGGCTCGGGCGGCCTATCAGGTGGGTGTACTGGCGGCGATTGCGGAATTGCTGCCGCCGGGTGCGAGCAATCCGTTTCCGGTGATTGTCGGCACCTCGGCAGGTGCGATCAATGCCGTCAGCCTCGCCAGCGGGGCGATGGACTTTCGCGGTGCCATCGAACGTTTGACGGCGTTCTGGCAGGGCTTTCGCAGTCATCGGGTGTTGCGCAGCGACTGGCCCGGGGTAATCCGTCAGGCCACTCGATTTGTCAGTCATAGCTTGTTGGGCATCGGCGCCCAAGTGCCGGTGGCGTTGCTCAACAGTTCGCCGCTGCGGGATTTGCTCAACGAAAAGTTACACATGAACGGCATCGCCGAAGCCATCGCGCAACAGCAATTGCAGGCCGTGGCGGTGACTGCATTCGGCTATGAGTCTGGTCAAGCCGTCACCTTCTATCAGGGTGGCGGCAAGATTGACGCCTGGTTGCGTCATCGTCGGATCGGCGTTCCCACGCGGTTGTCCGTTGAGCATTTGCTCGCCAGTTCAGCCATTCCACTGTTGTTCGCCCCGGTGAAAATCGGTGAGGAGTACTTCGGTGATGGCGCCGTACGCCAATCGGCGCCGATCAGCCCAGCGCTGCACCTGGGTGCCAGTCGGGTGCTGGTGGTGGGTGTCAGCGGCAACCCGCGTGGCGTCGACCCTGAGCAACCCTTGCAGCGCACCTGCACCGGTCAGCAGCCCACCCTGGCGCAGATCGGCGGGCACATGCTCAACAGTACGTTCATTGACAGCCTGGAAAGCGATATCGAATTGCTGCAACGCCTGAACCAGTTCAGTCACCTGATACCCGACGGCACGCCGACCCGCGCATTGGGCGTGGCACCGGTGGACGTATTGGTGATTTCACCGAGCCAGCCAATCGACGAGATTGCCGCACGCCATCGCCAGGAGCTGCCGGCGGCTTTGCGCCTTTTTCTGCGCGGGCCGGGTGCGACCAAGACTAGCGGGGCAGGGGTGTTGAGCTATCTGTTGTTCGAATCGGGGTATTGCAGCGAATTGATCGAGCTGGGGCGACGCGATGCGTTGGCCAAGCGCGGGGAGTTGTGCCGGTTTCTCGGGCTCTCGGTGGCAGAGACTGTTTGAACTGTCAGATCTGACAGTAGATGTCGTCAGGTATTTCCATCAGATTGAACCCCTTTGGCAGAGGGTTCGAAGATGGCGCCTGCGCAATGGATTGATGCTCACACACCGAGCGTGTCGGTGGTGGATTCGCGCGGTTTGGCTGTGCGAAGTGTCGCGTATTTTCGTCATCCGCTTACCCCGTCCTCCGTGGAAACTCGCATCACCCGCAATCACTTTGACGCTGCCGGACGGCAGGTGGCTTCCTGGGATCCACGATTGTGGGGCATGACGCCAAAACCGAACCTCGCCAGGACGCGCGATCTACAGAATCAGCCGCTGCTGGTGGATAGCGTCGATGCCGGTTGGCAACTGAGCTTGCTGGATCAGGCCGGTATGGCGCGCTCATTCTGGGACGGTCGTGGGAGTCAGCGGCACACTGAGTACGATGAGCTTCAGCGTCCCACGACCGTGACGGAGCAGATGAAGGATGAGTCGCCGAGCGTCTCCGAGCGTTTTGCTTACGCAGGGGCGGGTGATGAGTTCGCGGTGCATAACCAGTGCGGCCAATCGATCCGTCATGACCATCCGGCGGGCAGGCGTAGCCTTTGTGAATATGGTGTGGGTGGTTTGCTTCTGGCGGAAGAGACCCGTTTTTTGCTCGATCTGGCCCCGGTGGATTGGTCTTCCGAATCTGCTGATGCTCGCCTGGAGAAGGATGTTTTCAGGACGGCTCAACAGTATGGGCCTGCAGGGGAAATGCTCTGCCATACGGACGCCAAGGTTAACCTCAGGGCATTCGCTTACAACCAGGCCGGTGAGTTGCAGGAAACCCGACTGAGGTTGGCTGACGCATCTGGCCCTCCTCAAGTGCTGGTGGGTGACATCCGTTACGATGCCGTTGGCAGGATTGAGCGTGAACGAGCCGCTAATGGTGTCGTAACCACAGCCCGATACGCGCCTGAAGATGGGCGGCTGATCGGATTGCTGTCTTGCGATGCCCGAGGCACGCCGCTTCAGCACCTCGAATATGCCTATTATCCGGTTGGCAACATTTCTAGTGTCGAAGACAAGGTGGCGTTGACACGCTATTTCAATCAACAGCGCATCGACCCGATCAACCGCTATCGTTATGACAGCCTTTATCAACTGGTCGAAGCCACCGGCCGGGAAGTGAGCCAGCCCGCTTATGGCCCTGCATTGCCTGCCTGGAAAACCACGCCGCTGGATCCCAACCAGTTGCGCAATTACACCCAGACCTTCAATTACGACGCCGCCGGGAATCTGCAAACCCGTCACCATAGCGGTGTGGAAACCTTCGAGATGTTTACCTCGACCGACAGCAATCGCAGCGTTGCGCAAGAAGGCAATCTGGCGGATGGCTTTGATTCCAACGGCAATCAGCGGGAGCTGTTGCGCGGCCAGGAAATGAGTTGGGGCATTCGTAATCAGTTGAGTCGCGTGACGATGGTCCGGCGTGAAGATGGATCTGACGATACCGAGTGTTATTTCTACGACAGTCCCGGGCATCGACTGAGAAAAGTCCGACTCACGGAGGCTTCTCGTCGCACGCTGCGTGCTGAAGTTCGTTATTTGCCAGGGCTGGAAATCCATAGAGATACGGCTACTGGTGAAGAGCGGCATGTGCTGAGTGTCGAGGCGGGGCTCAGCCATGTACAGGCCTTGCACTGGGTTGAAAAACTGCCCAGTGGAGTACGTAACGACCAACTGCGTTATTGCCTGAGCGACCACCTTAACTCCTGCACGCTGGAACTGGATGAGCAGGGAGCGCTGCTGAGTCAGGAAGTCTATTACCCGTTTGGCGGGACGGCGTTGTGGGCGGGTGGCAGTGACAACGAGGTCAAGTACAAGACGATTCGCTACTCGGGTAAAGAACGGGATGCGACGGGGCTTTATTGCTATGGGTTTCGGTATTACGCACCGTGGTTGCAGCGGTGGGCGAGTGCGGATCCTATCGGCAGCGTAGACGGTTTGAACCTGTTTTTAATGGTAAATAATCGCCCTGTGTCGTTGAAAGATGAGCAAGGACTGACAGGGGGGGACGTGAATTTGAAGTTGCCTGAGAAAATTGGAAAATGGAAGCTTGAAAAATTGCAATTTTCTTATTCTGATCTGAATTCAGATGAGGCTGTCGGGAATAACATTGTCGCCAATATTGAGCTTTCCTATAAGCCGGATTGGAAAGATAGTGTGCTAGGCGTATTTCAGGAAATGCCGAACTTAAGATGGAAGGAAAGAATAACGCTTAATGATTTTTCAAAAAATCAGTCTTGGAGCTTTAAGGCGGATATGCTTCAGCATAACCCGTCAAGCCGAACAATGGAGCTTTGGCCTAGAAGGTACATTGAGGTATTTAATTCGGCGGCCGGTCAGCCCACTCTGGTCAGAGGCGCAGTAGTCTTGCGTGATTTGCGGGGGAATAATGTGAGTCTCGCCGATTTGGGAGCAGAAGTTTCAGGGAATGAAGAAAAGTCTAAATCTGTGCGGAACTATCTTTCCAGGAATGGAGGGACACTCGCTATTGAGGTGCATGACGTGCCGTCAATTATCACACGAGAAAATACCCATAAAGAGAGGCTGCTCGAGATACAGGTTGGTTTGAGTGGCGCGCTAACAACAGCTGCAATTTATCAGTATTTGAGCGTGGAAATTACTCCAGAAAAGTCTGTATCCAAGCGTTTTGTTAGCGTGAGACCCATACCAATGGTGGATAGGGGGTTGAAGTCAGTTGAACCTCCTTCGGTTGTCAGCAAAAGAAGGTCCTACACGCGGTTTCCGGGAGAAGTGCTGAGTATGGCTTCGCGATAAAACCGAGCTGCGCCTCATTAGTGAGGCGCAGAACGATCAAAGAATCATCAGAAATGAACCTTGACCAGGAAGCTGGTCACACTCTGATCAGTCTTGAAGCCCTGGCTGTCTTCAATCCCGTACTTGTTTTTCCAGTAGTCATACTCGACACCGACGTACAGTTGCTTGGCGCCCAGATTCAGCGCCTTGCCCAGGTCATATTTGACCTGTGGGTTGAAGTGCAGGTTGGCGTGGTATTCGCCTTTGTCGTTCACATCGTTGTCGACGACCCAGTCCATGTAGCCGTCGATCAGGATGTTCGAATCGCCCACTGGAACGGTGTAGGACCATACAGGTGTGACTTGCCAGACATCGTCACCCGGGCGGTCGCCTTCGGTGTGACGGTTGTAGAAGTTCAGCTGGAAGTAATCGAAGCCCGGGATGGCCAGGTCGAAGCCTGGACCGACCAGGTACGACTCGGTGTCGTCTTCGCCGAACTCGTAGGTCATGGCCAGCAGCACGTCTTTGATCGGACCGAACTCGAACTTCTGGTCGAAGATTTTGTTGAACGACAGGCGCGGCTGGAATTCGCCGTAGTGAGTGTTCTCACCGGCGAAAGCGTCTTCCTTGCCGTTGTAGAAGATCTTGTCGATGAAGAAGAAGTTGTCGCCGTATTTCCAGCCATCGGCGTGCTCGAAGGTCACCGTCTGCTGGATGCGCGGGTTGACCTGGAAGTCTTTGCCGTAAAGGTAGGTCAGGCTGTTGTCCTGCCATTGCAGCCATTCGCCGGCCATGGCTTGGCCCCCGGCCAGCATTGATCCCGCCAGCATCAGGCTAGTGCACGTACGTTTCATTCGGTTGCTCCCAAAATGTAGGTGTGTTCCACGTTTATTTTTTTAAGGTCTGCGCTCTGGTGTGGCGCCTTTTTCTGTAGCGGTAAAAAATCATCCAATCGGTCAGCTTTAATGCAGTAAGCAAGAGCTGCGCCAAGGCTTTCAGAAAGCAAAAAAACTCCCGTTCGACGGCTCAAGAACAGTCGATTGAGAGGGGTATTGGAGTGCCTTGGTACCGTCCAGAGCCGGGATAAGTTGGCTTTCTGGTCAGGAATTATATCCGGGCTTTTTTTTAAAGCGGATTCAGGCGGTCGCGGAGAATACTGACTCCTTGGCCAGGTCTCAAGTGCCCCGCAACAGCGCACCGACGACAGGTTTGGGGCACGGTTGCGGGTCATCTTAGAAATGCACCTTCACCAGCAGGCTGGTGGTGTTTTCATTGGTGTCGAAATTGTTAGTGTTTTCGATGCCGTACTTGTCTTTCCAGTAGCTGTACTCGGCGCCGACATAGATCTGTTTTTCGCGCCAGCCGAGGGCTTTGCCCAGGTCGTATTTGATCTGCGGGTTGAAGTGCACGTTGGCGTGATAGGTGCCGTGTGAGTTCTCGTCGTTATCCACGACCCAGTCGATGTAGCCATCGATCAGCAGGTTCGAATTGCCCAATGGAAGGGTGTAGGACCAGGCCGGAGTGATCTGCCAGACATCGTCACCGGGGCGCGAGCCCTCGGTCTGGCGGTTATAGAAGTTCAAGGTGAAAAAATTGAAGCCCGCAATCGCAAGGTCGAACCCGGGGCCGATCAGGTAGGCCTCGGTGTCGTCTTCGCCGTTCTCGTAGGTCATGGCCAGCAGCACGTCCTTGATCGGGCCGAATTCGAAGCGGCGGTCGAGGATCTTGCCAAAGGAGAGGCGCGGGCTGAATTCGCCGTAATAGGCGTGAACGCCCTTGTTCCGGTCTTTCTCGCCGTTGTAGTAGGTACTGTCGATGAACATGAAGTTATCGCCGTACTTCCAGCGGTCGGCGTGTTCGAAGGTGATCGTCTGCTGGATCGACGGGTTCACCGCAAAGTCCTTGCCGTACAGATAGCTCAGGCTGTTGGTCTGCCACAGCAATAAATCGCCGGCCATGGCTTGACTCGCGGCCAGCAGGCCGGCACTCAACAGCAAGTTGGTTTGTGTCCGAATCATCTGTTGCTCCCTCTTGTTTTTATTTTTCAGGCGCAGGCACCGCCGCCCCTGTAGGAGCGAGCCTGCTCGCGATGGTCGTAAACGATTACGCGTGTTATCTGGAAAAACGCGCTGTTCTTGAATCCATCGCGAGCAAGCTCGCTCCTACAGGGGTCATTGCCTAATGAATTAATGCGTGTGGGCTTGGCACTCATTGATGGCCGCGCGTTCAGCGCCGCCAAGGATGTTGAACAGCAGGTTCAGCACCAGTGCACTGATAGTGGCCATGGCGATGCCGCTGTGGGTAATCGGGCTCATCCACACCGGCAAGTGTGCGAAAAACTCCGGGCGTACCACTGGGATCAGGCCCATGCCGATGCTCACCGCCACCAGCAATTGGTTGCGACGGTCACCGATGTCGGCTTCTTGCAGGATCTTGATCCCGGTGGCCGCGACCATGCCGAACATCGCAATGGCCGCACCACCCAATACCGCCGGTGGAATCGACGCCACCAGGAAGGCGGCTTTCGGCAGCAGGCTCAGCACGATCAGCAATCCGCCGGCGACGATGGTCACCGAACGGCAGCGCACGCCGGTCATTTGCACCAGGCCGATGTTCTGGGCGAAGGAGGAGTGGGTGAAGGTGTTGAAAAAACCGGCGAAGAACGAAGCGCCGGCATCGCAGAGCAAGCCGCGACGCAGCATCCGCGGGCAGACTTCCTGGCCGGTGATCTTGCCCAGCGCGAGGAACATTCCGGTGGACTCGACGAAAATGATGACCACCACCAGGCACATCGAGAGGATTGGCGCGAGTTCGAATTTCGGCATGCCGAAGTGCAGCGGTGTGACGAATTGCAGCCATGGCGCCTGGTCCATGCCACTCAGATCAACCATCCCGATCAGACCGCAAAGCACGTAGCCCAGGCACATGCCGATCAGTACGGAAATGTTGACCCAGAAACCGCGCATGAAGCGATGCACCAGCAGGATGGTGCCGAGAACCAGTGCGGCAATGGCCAAGTAAATCGGTGAGCCGAATTGGGCGGCGCTCGCACCGCCACCGGCCCAATTCACAGCCACGGGGAACAGCGACAAACCGATCGAGGTGATGACTGTGCCGGTGACCAGAGGTGGGAAGAAGCGAACGACTTTGGACATGAACGGCGCGATGAGCATGCCGAAGAACCCGGCGGCGATGGTTGCGCCGAAGATCCCTTGCAGACCGATACCGGGCATACCGGCCATGGCGACCATGCTGCCGACGGCGGCGAAACTGGCGCCCATCATGACTGGCATGCGAATGCCCATTGGGCCGATGCCGAGGGATTGAACGATAGTGGCGATCCCGGCGACCAGCAGGTCGGCGTTGATCAGGAAGGCGATTTCTTCACGACTAAGGCCTGCGGCCTGTCCGATGATCAGCGGCACCGCGATGGCACCCCCGTACATCAGCAGAACATGTTGCAGACCGACCAGGATCAGCTGCAAAAGGGGCAAACGCTGAATGGCGGGTGCGTCGGGGATGCGCGCTTTGGAGAGCTCGGACATGCAACACCTCGGATCTTTTTTATTCTTGTGATTTTGTGCATCAGGCAACCGCTGCGCGGTTGATCGCCAGCAAGCCGGCTCCTACAGGTTGGGGTTTGCGAACGACGTAAACCCGTAGTAGCCGGCTTGCTGGCGATGCTTTCAACGATCAGTTGGTCGGAGCTCCCTGCACAATCCAGGCACCGATCAGGTCACGTTCCTGCTGGGTCATCTGCGTGATGTTGCCCAGTGGCATGATCTGACTGGCGACGGCTTGAGCCTGAATACGCGCGGCGTTCTGGCGGATCTGCTCGGGGGTGTCGAACATCACACCGGCCGGAGCCGCGCTGAACAATGGGCTGGTCGGTTTGGCCGAATGGCAAACCGCGCAACGCTCCTGGATCACGCTGTGGACTTTGTCGAAGCCGGGGCCGGCGTTGGACGCTTGTGCTGGTGCAGCAGCGGCAGCTTCTGCTGGTTTGGCTTGGGCAGGCTTCAAACCACCGCCCACTGCAGTTTCCGGCAGCGGTTGGTATTCGATCGCAGCAGGTGCCTTGGCCACTTCAGGAGCGCTGGACATCGGCTTCGGACCGGACACATAAGCCAGGCAGATCATGCCCACCGCTGCCACCGGCAGGGTCCAGGCAAACTTGTGGCTGTCGTGACGGGTGTTGAAGTAGTGACGCACCAACACCGCCAGCACCGCGATCCCGGCCAGGATCAACCAGTTGTACTGGCTGCCGTAGGTGCTCGGGAAGTGGTTGCTGATCATGATGAACAGCACGGGCAAGGTGAAGTAGTTGTTGTGACGCGAACGCAGCAGGCCTTTGGCCGGCAGTGCCGGGTCCGGCGTGCGGTTCTCGGCGATGGCCGCTACCAGTGCGCGTTGCGCCGGCATGATGATGCGGAACACGTTACCGACCATGATGGTGCCGATGATCGCGCCAACGTGCAGGTACGCACCGCGACCGCTGAACACTTTGCTGAAGCCATAGGCTGCGGCGATGATCAGAACGAACAGGATGGCGCCAAGCAGGGCAGGGCGTTTGCCCAGGGCCGAGTCGCAGAGGAAGGAGTAGATGAACCAGCCGATGAACAGCGAGCCGATACCGATGGCCACGCCTTCAGGACCGCTCAGGGTGCTGCCCGGAGCCAGCAGGTAGAGCGTCGGGTTGGAGTAGAACACCACGCACAGCAGCGCGATACCCGACATCCAGGTGAAGTAGGCTTCCCATTTGAACCAGTGCAGGTTGTCCGGCATGGTCGGTGGAGCCAGTTTGTATTTTTCCAGGTGGTAGATACCGCCGCCGTGGATCGCCCACAAGTCACCGGCCAGACCACTTTTCGGGTTGACCCGATTGAGGTTGTTTTCCAGCCAGACGAAGTAGAACGATGCGCCGATCCAGGCCACGCCAGTAATCATATGAACCCAGCGCACGCTCAGGTTCAGCCATTCCAACAGATGTGCTTCCACAGTCTTTACCTCTCGCCTGTCACTCTGTCGTCGAGTGATCAGACCTTCTCTTATTGGTGGGGGGCGAGGACCAAACGCTCTTCCTCTTTGAAAAAATGCTCATCGCAGTTATTGCCTGTGCCACTGCGATCAACCACCAGGAAGTCATCCCGCTTTTCGATCGTCAGCACCGGGTGGTGCCAAACGCCGCGATGGTAATTGATGCCCTGCCTGCCGTTGGTGACGAAGGCGCGGACCAAGCCTGATACAGGTGCATCGCCAACGGGCGCGACCACGATCAGAAAGGGGTTGCCGAGCAGCGGAATGAAAGCCTGGCTGCCCAGCGGATGGCGCTCCAGCATGCAAACGGTCAGCGGCATGTCCTGTGCGTCGGCGCGGAAGATGCTGATGATCGCATTGTCCTCTGGCGTTGCGGTTTCGACCACGGCCAGTTTATGGAAGCGCATGGTCGAACCGTTGTTGATCATGAAGTGATCGCTACCGTCGGTTTCGATTACGTCACCGAAAGGGGCGAAGGCTTCTTTGGTCAGCGGTTCAATCGTTAATGTGCGCATGCTGTTCTACTTAATCTCAAATGTGTTGGTGTGCAGCTTTTGTAGGAGCCCGGCTTGCCGGCGATGGCGTCGGTAAGGGCGCCATCGCCAGCAAGCCGGCTCCTACAGGTTTTCCATCAGCGCTTATTTAGCGACCTTGCCCAAAACGCGCAGGCGGCTCACACCACCGTCCGGGAACACGTTCAGGCGGATGTGGGTGATCGGGCCCAGTGCCTTGATCTGCTCGGCGAAGGTGTGTTCGGCGTGCATTTCCAGCTTCTGGCTTGGCAGCAGTTCGCGCCAGAACAGCGATTGGGTTTCGATCTGGCTGTCGGTACCGCCCTTCACGAACGCGCCCTGGATCGAGCAAGTGTCCGGGTAGTTGCCTTTGAAGTGCAGGGTGTCGACGATTATTTTCTCGATCTCGCCCGGGTGACCCAGCGCGACGATGACCCAGTCATTGCCTGGCGTACGACGACGTGCGGTTTCCCAGCCGTCGCCCATGTTGATGCCACGGCCCGGGTTGAGGATGTTGCTCATGCGACCGAAGTGTTCATCGGAGCAGGCGAGGGCGCGGCCGCCGTTGAGGGCTGCGGCCAGGTCGACTTGCTCGTTGTCACCGACAGCGGACCAGTCGCGGAACGGAATGCCGTACACGCGCAGACGGGCAACACCACCGTCCGGGTAGATGTTGAAGCGCAGGTGGCTGAACGCCTGGTCGTTGTTGATTTCGTGGAAGTGGTGGCTGTTGCCTTGCAGCTCGACGGCGGACAGCACTTCAGTCCACTGGGTGTTTTCGTTCGGCTCGCCTTCGGCCAGGAAGCAGGCTTCCAGGGATGCCGATGGCGGGAAGTTGCCGGTGAAGAATGAAGTGTCGATGTCGACGCCCTTGATCGAACCCGGTACGCCCAGGCGGATCACTGCGCTGTCGAAGCCTTCGAAGCGCTTGCGGCGCGACTCCCAGCCGTCCATCCACTTGCCGTTGTCATCGAACACGCCCTCCTTCCATACGGCCGGGGTCGGTTGGAACAGACGGTTGGCGTCTGCGAACCAGTCATCGGTGACCGAGATGATTTTGGTGCCCAGGCGGGCGTCGGCCAGGTTGACGAACTTCTCGAAAGGTACGGCGTAAGCTTTCATTCTTCTTGTCTGCCTTTAAATAAGTGGCTTGGGATGCTTGCAGTGCCCTGGGTGTTTTCGCGTTTTTAACACTCGGGCAAGGCTTGCTATAGGGTCAGTAATCGGAACAGGGCGATCTTGTTGATCTCCGCCAGCGCGCATTTGAATTCGGTCTCGACCGAGTTGTGAATGCGCGTTTCGAACGCTGCGAGGATCTGATGCCGGTTGCTGCCTTTTACCGCCATGATGAAGGGAAACTTGAACTTGGCTTTGTAGGCGTCGTTCAGCTCGGTGAAGCGTTGGAACTCTTCGGCCGTGCATTGGTGAATACCGGCGCCAGCCTGTTCATTGGTGCTGGCTTCGGTCAATTGGCCCTGGACGGCCGCACGGCCTGCCAGGTCCGGGTGAGCGACGACCAGCTCAAGCTGGCTTTCGTGATCGGCGCTCAACAGGATGTCGCTCATGCGCTGGTGCAGGGTTTCGATCTCGTCGATCGAAGGGTCCTGGCCCAGGTCGAAGGCCTTCTCGGCCACCCATGGCGAGTGTTCGTAGATGTCGGCGAAAGCGGCGACGAAGGCGTCGCGGCTCAGGGTCGAGGGTTTTACGGTTTGAAAGGTGCTCATTGGGCAGCCCCTGTGTACGGGTGGGTTTCTTGCCAGTGGCGCGCGATGTCGACGCGACGGCTGAACCACACCTGTTCATGACTTTTAGCGTATTCGATAAAGCGCTTGAGCGAAGCCAGACGCGCCGGACGGCCGATCAGGCGGCAGTGCAGGCCGATCGACAGCATCTTCGGGGCGTCGCTGCCTTCGGCGTACAGCACGTCGAACGCGTCTTTGAGGTATTCGAAGAAGTCGTCGCCCTTGTTGAAGCCCTGGACTTGGGTGAAGCGCATGTCGTTGGTGTCCAGGGTGTACGGGATCACCAGGTGCGGCTTGCCGGTCGGGTTGTTCGGTTCCCAGTAGGGCAGGTCGTCGTCGTAGGTATCGCTGTCGTAGAGGAAACCGCCTTCTTCCATCACCAGGCGACGGGTATTCGGGCCGGTGCGGCCGGTGTACCAGCCCAGCGGGCGTTCGCCGGTGATTTCGGTGAGGATGCGGATCGCTTCGAGCATGTGCTCGCGTTCCTGGGCTTCGTCCATGTACTGGTAGTCGATCCAGCGATAGCCGTGGCTGCAGATCTCGTGACCGGCATCGACCATGGCGCGGATCACGTCTGGATGGCGCTGGGCGGCCATGGCCACGGCGAAGACGGTCAACGGAATGTCGAATTCCTTGAACAGTTTCAGGATCCGCCAGACGCCGGTACGGCTGCCATACTCGTATAGGGATTCCATGCTCATGTTGCGCGCGCCTTGTAGCGGCTGCGCAGAAACCATTTCCGAGAGGAAGGCTTCGGACTCTTTATCGCCGTGCAGGATATTGCGCTCGCCGCCTTCTTCGTAATTGAGCACGAACGACAGGGCGATGCGGGCGTTGCCCGGCCAGTGTGGATGGGGAGGGTTACTGCCGTAACCGACCAGGTCGCGTGGGTAGTCAGCGCTCACTGCAGTCTTCCTTCTTGTTCGGTGAAAACGGTTGGTGTGACGCGCCCGGGGTTTGAATGAAAGGCTGGCGTCACTGCAATGGGATGATTGTATACAACTTTATATTCACTTTGTAAGCCCGAATTTTCGCATTTTTCACCGACTGTCATCTTTTGCTGTTATTGGCAGGCGTCTGCAAGAAACCTGCCTGACCCGTCAGTTAATGATTTGATGAGGCATATTCTGCGGGGTTTTGCGTTGAATTGGCGAAAATCCGTTGGAGGGCGGGAGAAGGACGAAAAATGTCGTTTTTATTGTGTACAATTTTTTTGAAAAGTGTCTTAATCAGTCGCTCGCCGCAGCTTTTCGTGCTCCGAATCGGTGCGGTCTCCTTTTCACTTTGACTTCGGGAGGCGCGAAGTCTGACTGCTCCACGCAGGCAGGCGCGCAGAATCAATGGGACGTTTGACTACACACGTTTTGGACGCAGCACACGGTTGCCCGGGCAGCTCGATCAAAGTCGAGTTGTACCGTGTTGAAGGTTCTCGGCTGGAATTGGTCGCCAGCGCGACAACCAACAGCGATGGCCGTGTCGATGCACCGCTGCTGCAGGGCGATGACTATCGCACCGGGGTCTATCAGGTTCAGTTCCACGCGGGCGATTACTACCGCGCCCGTGGCGTTCAGTTGCCGGAACCGGCGTTCCTGGATGTGGTGGTGCTGCGTTTCGGCATCTCTGCCGAGCAGGATCACTACCATGTGCCACTGCTGATTTCGCCTTACAGCTATTCCACGTACCGCGGCAGCTGATCCCCCAAGCAGCTGCCTCACCCTGGAAGCGACTGCGCATATAGCTTCTTTGGTTTTTCGCCCGCTCACACTGCGGGCTTTTTTTCGTCTTGATGAATGTGAAAAGATCGCAGCCTTCGGCGGCTCCTACAGGTTCACACAAACCATGTAGGAGCTGCCGAAGGCTGCGATCTTTTGCTCTTGCGGTTAGCGGCTCAACAGAGACGCCGCACCCGCACCGCTGAACAACCCGGCACTGATCCGGTTGAACCAGCTCTGGCCCTTACCACTGCGCAGATACCGCGCTGCACCATGGGCGCCGAGGCCATAAGCCAGCTTGCAGGCCAGATCCAGCAGTGTCCATGTGACGATCATCACCAGCAACTGCGGCAAGAACGGCTGTTCAGCACTCAAGAACTGCGGCAGGAAAGCGGCAAAGAACAGAATGTCCTTCGGATTGCTCGCGCCCAGCATGAATGCCCGGCCGAACAGTGCACGAAAACGTGGCACCGGCGCCGCCTGAGGGACTTCGGCGCCGTGGGAAGGCAGGCGCGATTGCTGCCAGCTCTGCCATGCAAGATAGAACAGGTACAGCGCGCCAAGGATCTTCAGGGCGCTGAACAGTTGTTCCGAAGCCAGCAGCAGGGCGCCCAGGCCCAGCGCCGAAGCACTCAGCAGGCAGATCGAAGCCGAAACCCCACCGAGAAACGCCGGATAGGAACGGCGCAACCCGTAATTCAGACTGTTGCTGATCATCAACAACGACAGCGGCCCCGGGATCAGGATCACTATCAGCGCAGCGCCGCTGAACAGCAGCCAGGTTTCCAGACTCATCACTTTCCTCCATTTGCACAAAAGCCTCACCCGACGGGGTGAGGCTGTTTCCAAGCGTGTACGGCGTGTGGTTTACAAGAAGATGAACTTGGCGATGAAGATCGCGCAGAGCACCCACAGGCTCACCGAAATTTCCTTGTACTTGCCGGTGCCGGCCTTCATCGCCACGTAAGTGATGAAGCCCAGCGCGATGCCGTCGGCGACCGAAAAGGTCAGCGGCATCATGATTGCGGTCACGATCGCCGGAATGCTGTCGGTGGCTTCGTCCCACTCGATGTGGGCCATGCCGCCCATCATCAGCATCGCTACATAAATCAACGCGCCGGCGGTGGCGTAGGCAGGGATCATGCCGGCCAGCGGTGCGAAGAACATGGCTGCAATAAATAGCACACCTACGGTCACTGCGGTAAGACCAGTCCGACCACCCGCCGCGACACCGGCCGCACTTTCCACATAGCTGGTGACTGGCGGCACACCGACCACTGCACCAAACACGCTGGATGCACTGTCGGCTTTCATTGCGCGGGAGAGGTTTTCGATCTTGCCGTCAGCGCCCACCAGGTTGGCGCGCTGGGCAACGCCCATCAGGGTGCCGGCGGTGTCGAACATGTGCACGAAAAGGAATGCCAGGACCACGCTGACCATGCTGATGTTGAATACACCCGCAACGTTCATGGCCATCCAGGTCGGAGCCAGGCTCGGCGGGGCCGACATGATGCCCTCGTAGTGCACCAGGCCCAGGCCCCAGCCGGCCAGGGTCACAGTGATGATGCTGATGAGGATCGCGCCAAACACTTTGTGATAGCTGAGGATCGCGATCATCAGGAAACATACGGCAGCCAACAGCGGGCCAGGCTCGCGCAGGGAACCGAGCTTGATCAGTGTGGCCGGGCTATCGACGACGATGCCAGCGGTTTTCAGGCCGATCAGCCCCAGGAACAGACCCACGCCGGCACCCATCGCAAAGCGCAGACTGACCGGGATGCTGTTGAGCAGCCACTCGCGGATGCGCGAGAAGGTCAGGATCATGAACAACACACCGGACACAAACACCGCGCCGAGTGCGGTTTCCCAGTTGTAGCCCATGGTGCCGACGACGGTGTAAGTGAAAAACGCGTTCAAGCCCATGCCCGGTGCCAAACCGACCGGCCAGTTGGCGTACAGGCCCATCAACAGGCAACCCAGAGCAGCGGCGATGCAGGTGGCGACAAACGCCGCGCCATGATCGATCCCGGCGTCAGCCATGATGTTGGGGTTGACGAAAATGATGTAGGCCATGGTGATGAAGGTTGTCAGACCGGCAATCAGCTCGGTCTTCACCGTGGTGCCATGCAAGCTGAGTTTGAACAGGCGTTCCAGCAAGCCATTGCGTGCTGGCGGCGAAAGATCCAGCGTCGATGCTTCGGATTTGCGGCTTTCCACAGCGAGTACTCCTCAAGAGTTTTATTTTTATTTCCAGGGCCGGACCCATGAGGGTGGCAGCGGCCCTTTGAGGCACTTGCGAATTTGTTGACCTGTTGGTCAGGAACTCGCACGAAGTGGATTATGCTTTTGTATACAAAGAAAGCAAATAATGTTTTTGATTTTGTTTACGAAAAGTTTGGCGATAGGGATATATCGCCATCGAGGGCCTCATCGCCGGCAGGCTGGCTCCCACAGTGGGAGCCAGCCTGCTGGCGATAGGGCCAGGACAGTCAGCCAACAACTGCCTGACTTTTCCCAAGGGCCAGATTCACCGCCAACCACCCGTTCACTGCCATCTCCCCAGCCTCGGCGAACACCCGCTCCAACAACTTCACCTGCTCACGCCGCAACGCCTGCTCAAATCGTGCGCCTTCATCGGTCAGCTCGAGCAAGCGCTTACGCTTGTCCGTCTCGGACGCAATGCTCTCCACCAGATGCATCTCCAGCAATTGTCGCAACGGCATGTTCAACGCCTGCTTGCTCACGCCGAGCAACGCCAGCAACTCCTTGACGCTCAGGTTCGGATAGCGGGCGATAAAAAACACGATGCGTTGATGCACTCGGCTCAAGCCTCGGCGTTCGAGCATTTCATCGGCCTTGGCGGTGAAGGCCTGATAGCCGAAGAAAAACGCTTCCATGGCCTGTTGCTGGGAAATTGGATTTTTAAGGTCAAGCATGTTGACGTTTCCATTCGAGCTGTCGTAATTTCAGTCAACAAGTTTGACTCATTTTCCTCATGCCAAGCTACCGGTGACCACCATGGCTTTTTCCGAACGTGTCTCGCGCCTTAAAAGTTCTTTGATCCGTGAAATCCTTGCTGCTGCCCAGCGTCCGCAGATGATGTCGTTTGCTGGTGGCTTGCCGGCCGAAGCCATGTTGCCGAAGGTCGAATGGGCCGACATGCCGGTTTCCATTGGCCAATATGGCATGAGCGAAGGTGAGCCGGCGCTGCGCGAGGCTTTGGCGGCAGAGGCGCGGGCCCTGGGTGTGCCATGTGAGGCAAGTCAGGTGCTGGTGGTCAGCGGCTCCCAGCAAACCCTGGACCTGGCCGCCAAGCTGTACATCGACAAAGGAACGGAAATCCTTCTGGAGGCGCCGACGTATCTGGCGGCGTTGCAGATTTTCCAGTTGTTCGGTGCCGATTGCCTGACCGTGCCACTGGAGGCCGATGGCCCGAACCTCGAGCAGTTGCGCATTCGCCTGGAAAAACACCGCCCGGCGTTTATCTATCTGATCCCGACGTTCCAGAATCCGTCGGCCGTGCGTTACAGCGAGGCCAGGCGCGATGCCGTGGCGGCTTTGCTCGATGAGTTCAGCGTTACCCTGATTGAAGACGAACCTTACCGGGAGCTGACCTTCGATGGCGCCAACGCCACGCCGATTGTCAGCCGTCTGAAGAAAGCCAGCTGGATCTACACCGGCACCGTGTCGAAAACCCTGCTGCCGGGTTTGCGGGTCGGCTTCCTGATCGCCAGCCCCGACCTGTTCCCGCATTTGCTCAAGCTCAAGCAGTCGGCGGACTTGCACACCAATCGGGTCGGTCAGTGGCAGGCGCTGCAATGGATCGGCAGCGAGAAATATCAGCAGCACCGTAGTGAGTTGCGCGATTTTTACCGACGGCGGCGGGATGCGTTTCAGGTGGCGCTGGAGACGCACTTTTCCGATCTGGCGGACTGGGATGTGCCGCAGGGTGGATTGTTTTTCTGGTTGAAACTCAAGCAACCGATAGACACGCGGCTTTTACTCGATGATGCGTTGGCCAATGATGTGGCGTTCATGCCGGGTGAGCCATTTTTCCCTGAGCCGGACAACCATCACGGGTATCTGCGGTTGAACTTCAGCCATATCGATCCGGCACGGCTCGATGAAGGGCTTGGGCGATTGGCGGGCGTTGTGCGTCAGGCGCAAGCGTCGCAAGCCGCCTGAAAACGAATAAACCGGCGCAAGGGCCGGTTTATTTTTGTCTGGGTTTTATGGTGTCTGGACCGGCCTCATCGCCAGCAAGCCGCCTCCCACAGGGCCGGGCAGCGGCCACGAAACTTGCATGCGCCGCCACTTTGTAGGAGTCGGCTTGCTGGCGATTGCGTCCGCAAGGACACCGCAAAACCTCAGGCTGCCGCGAACCGCTTGTCCAGATAATCAATGATCACCTTGGACTCATACATCCAGGTGGTCTGTCCGTTCTCTTCGATCCGCAGGCACGGCACCTTGATCTTGCCGCCTTGCTCCAGCAGTGCCTGGCGATCCAGCTCGTTGTTCTTGGCGTCACGCAACGCCACCGGCACGTTCAGGCGGCGCAGGGTGCGGCGGGTTTTCACGCAGAACGGGCAGGCGTGGAATTGATACAGGGTCAGGCCCTTGGCAGCGGATTCGACTTGAGCCTGGGCCGCGGCGGGACGCTTCTTTTTGCCTGGGCGAGTCAGGAAGTCGATGAAGATGATCAGTTGGCCAAGGCCGACACGAAGCGCTTTTACGAACACGTTGAAAGCCTCACGGTGCTAATGAAGAAAGGCGCGCAGCTTACCTGATTTTTTGCAGACGAAAAAAAACCGGCGATGAATGCCGGTTTTCTTCGTGCGGCGAATTACTTGATGAGGCTGAGGAATTCGCTGCGGGTCGCGGCGTTTTCGCGGAACTCACCGAGCATCACCGAGGTGATCATCGACGAATTCTGCTTTTCCACACCGCGCATCATCATGCACATGTGCTTGGCCTCGATCACCACCGCAACACCCAGGGCACCGGTGACCTGCTGGACCGCGTCGGCGATCTGGCGGCTGAGGTTTTCCTGGATCTGCAGGCGGCGGGCGTACATGTCGACGATCCGCGCGACTTTCGACAGGCCCAAAACCTTGCCGCTCGGAATGTAGGCAACGTGCGCCTTGCCGATGAACGGCAGCAGGTGGTGTTCGCACAACGAGTACAACTCGATGTCCTTGACCAGCACCATTTCGCTGTTGTCGGAGCTGAACAAGGCACCGTTGGTGACTTCTTCCAGCGTTTGTTCATAGCCGCGGCAGAGGTACTGCATGGCTTTGGCGGCACGTTTTGGCGTGTCGAGCAGGCCCTCGCGGGAGACGTCCTCGCCCAATTGGCCAAGGATCGCGGTGTAATTCTGTTCCAGGGACATGAAACTACCTGTGGGATTTTACGCAAAGGGCAAGGGTACGGTGGCAAACACGGCGCTGCAAGCGCGATGCATCAGCTTTACTCGTCGCGACCTTCCATCATGGTTCTTTTCAGCATTACATACACCGCACCGGCACCGCCATGTCTGGCCTGGCACGAAGTAAAGCCGAGCACTTGCGGATGCTGGCGCAGCCAGGTGTTGACGTGGCTTTTGATCATCGGGCGTTTGCCGTCCAGACGCACGGCTTTGCCATGGGTGACGCGCACGCAGCGGATTTCGAACTTGGTGGCTTCGGCGAGGAATGCCCAAAGGGTTTCCCGGGCCTTTTCCACGTTCATGCCGTGCAGGTCGAGGCTGCCTTCGAACGGAATCTGGCCGATCTTGAGCTTGCGCATCTGGCTTTCCTGAACGCCATCACGCGCCCACATCAGCTCGTCCTCGGGGCCGACGTCGATGACGAACTGATCGGACAGCCCGTCGACGGTGGTGGCATCTGTGCGCACGGTGGCGGCCCGGCGCAGCTTGGCGATCTGCGCGCGGTCAGCTTTGGGTTTGCCGGTTTCGGCGCGATCGTGCTTGATCGGCTTGACGCCTTGGATCGCACTTTTGAACAGGGAAAAATCGTCGTCTTGCATGTCAGCCTCCGCGAAGGGCGGCCAGTTTACCCAACTCGCAGCGAATCGGGCGCGACAAAACAGCGCTGCGATGGCTCAGTCGTGTTTTTTCATCAGGTGCGGAGAAATGTTCAACGCCATCGATTGCCGTGCACGACGACGGCAACGGCGCCACAGCCAGACGCCGATGTACAGGACAAACAGGCCGATCACTATAACCACGGCCGCACCGGCCCGGTTGCTGTTGAGCTCGCCCAGGCCTGGCACCTGACCCAGCAGGCCGGCAATGCCGGCCATGGTGAGCAGTACACCGCACATCGCCAGCAACGCCGCGAACGTCGCGGCGATTCGAAAACGCCAGTTGCTTTGGCCTTTGGGCCGCAAGCGGCGAGCGTCAAAACCATCGGATATCTTCATTCCGACCTTCCTCAATGGGTATCGGCCCTTCGACCGGGAGTTGACCGGGATGTTCCTGAGGCTAAGACAATTACGGCGAATGAGAGGTTTTTGCGGATGAGCGGTGGTGCAGACCGCTCATTGAACGTCGATCAGATCAACTCGCGAGTCAGGGCGAGGGTAGCGAAGTTGTCCCCCATGATCGCCATTTCGGTCTGGTGAACGTGCTCTGCGCTCAGGACGCCGCCCTTGTAAGGCAGGTCGCGGGTGGCGCAGGCGTCTTCCACCAGGGTGCAGCGGAAACCCAGGTTTTTCGCCGCACGGACTGTTGTGCTGACACTCGAATGGCTCATGAAACCGCAAACGATCAGGTCAAGGGCACCGAGGTCTTCCAGGCGCTTGGCCAGTTCGGTGCCGTGAAATGCGCTCGGCAGCAGTTTGCCGATGACGGTTTCGTCGCTCTCTGGCTCAAGACCGGGAATGAATTCACCGCCGACGCCTTGCGGGTTGAACATGCCACCGAGCGTGCCCAGGTGGCGTACGTGCACGATTGGGCGGCCGGCAGCACGGGCAGCGGCGAGCAATTGCTTGATGTTCGCAACCGCTTCATCCATGCCGCTCAGGGCCAGGGGGCCACTCAGGTATTCTTTCTGGGCATCGATGATGACGAGGGTTGCGTGGCTCAGGTTGGCTGCTGCGTAACCGCGGCCGCTGAGTTGAAACATCGTTTTTGGAACGGACATTCTGGGGCTCCTTCGAGTGGGGCTTTTGCGACATTGTCCTCTGGCTGAGCGCTTCTGTGAATCGCTACCATCGTAGGCACCGTCGTTACTGGCGTGCAGCGTTGTCAAGTATCCCGATTTGTTCAATACCACGCTTAAAAAAGAGATTAGTCCTACATTCTCGCCGGCGTCTTTCCTGCGTCGTCGACGCGACGTTTGGCTGGTAGAATCGCCCATCGATTTTTCTGGAGTTAACCGTCGTGATCACTTCCCGCCTTCGTACCCTGCGTGACCATATCCGTTGGGCCGTCAGCCGCTTCCATGGGGAGGATCTGTTTTTCGGCCATGGCACCGACAATGCCTGGGACGAAGCCCGTCAACTGGTGTTGGGTGCCTTGCAATTGCCGTGGGAAATCGCCGACAGCTATCTCGACTGCAACCTGGAAGAAGACGAACTGGTTCACCTGCAACTGTTGCTCAAGCGCCGTATCGAAGAGCGCGTGCCGACCGCTTACCTGCTGGGTGAGGCCTGGTTCTGTGGCCTGTCGTTCATTGTCGATGAGCGCGTGCTGATCCCGCGCTCGCCGATTGGCGAACTGATCGAAAACCGCTTCACGCCGTGGCTGGCCACCGAGCCTGCACGGATTCTCGACCTGTGCACCGGCTCCGGCTGCATCGGTATCGCCTGTGCCTACGAGTTCCAGAAGGCCGAAGTGGTGCTGGCCGACCTGTCGTTCGAAGCGCTGGAAGTGGCCAATCAGAACATCGAGCGTCATGGTGTCGATGAGCGCGTGTACACCGTTCAGGGCGATGGCTTCGACGGTTTGCCGGGCCAGCGTTTCGACCTGATCGTGTCGAACCCGCCTTATGTCGATTCCGAAGACTTTGCCGACATGCCGGACGAATACCAGCATGAACCGGAACTGGGCCTGGCCTGCGGTGATGACGGTTTGAACCTGGTGCGACGCATGCTCGCCGAAGCGGCGGATCATCTGACGGAGAAGGGCTTGTTGATTGTCGAAGTGGGCAACAGTCAGGTGCATGTCGAGGCGTTGTACCCGGAAGTCGATTTCGCCTGGCTGGATTTCGAGCGCGGTGGGCATGGCGTGTTTATGCTGAGCGCGGAACAGTGCCGCGATCATCAGGCGTTGTTTGCTTCACGGGTTTAATCGCCGTTCCGCGTAGAAGGATCGTTCCCACGGCGTGGGAACGATCTCTGAGGCGGGCTTAGTCCTCGCGCTTGACCACCAGCGTCAGGATGTCATAGCTGGCCACCAACTCTCCCAACTGGTTGGTGACTTCCACGTCCCACGCCACCACCCCTTGCGGGATGCCTTGTGGGCTCTTCTTGCCCTGATCGATCTTGCGCTTGCAGGTCAGGCGCGCCTGGATGGTGTCGCCGATGCCCACCGGGTTGATGAAACGCAAGGTGTCCAGACCGTAGTTGGCCAGCACCGGGCCGACGCCGGGGGAGACGAACAGACCCGCCGCTGCCGACAGCACGAAGTAACCGTGGGCAATACGCTTGCCGAACTGTGATTCCTTGGCTGCGATGTCATCGAAGTGCATGTAGAAGTGGTCGCCCGACAGGCAGCCAAAGTTCACCAGGTCCGCTTCGGTCACGGTGCGACGGTGGGTCAGCAGTGACTCGCCGATCTGCAGGTCCTGGAAGTAGCGACGGAACGGATGGACTTCGGTCTCGATCACTTTGGCGCCACGGACGAATTCACCGGTGACCGCTGCCAGCATGGTCGGCGAACCCTGTACCGCGGCACGTTGCAGGTAGTGCTTCACCGCACGCAGACCGCCGAGTTCTTCACCGCCGCCGGCACGACCCGGGCCGCCGTGCTTGAGTTGTGGCAGTGGCGAGCCGTGGCCGGTGGATTCACCTGCCGATTCGCGATCCAGCACCAACAGACGACCGTGCAGAGCAGCCGCTACCGGAATGGCTTTGGCGGCGATTTGCGGGTCTTTGGTGATCAAACTCGCGACCAGGCTGCCTTTGCCGCGTGCGGCCAGGGCCAAGGCTTCGTCCAGATCATCGTAGGCCATCAGGGTGCTGACCGGGCCGAATGCTTCGATGTCGTGGGCACCGCCTTCGGCGTGCGGGTCGCGGGCCTGCAACAGGGTCGGGGCAAAGAACGCACCTTTGTCGACATTTACACCACGCGGTTCGAAACCGTCGCGGGCACCGAACAGCATGTCGCTGCTCTGCAACAGGGATTCCAGACGTTCGGTCACGTCTTTCTGCTGATCGTGGGAAGCCAGCGCGCCCATGCGCACGCCTTCCACCGACGGGTCGCCGACCACGACTTTGGCCAGGCGATCGCGCAGGCGGGTAGCCACGGCGTCGATGTGCTTGGCCGGGACGATGGCGCGGCGGATGGCGGTGCATTTCTGCCCGGCCTTGGTGGTCATTTCCCGGGCGACTTCCTTGATGAACAGCTCGAATTCTTCGTCGTCCGGGGTCACGTCCGGGGCGAGGATCGCGCAGTTCAGCGAGTCGGCTTCGGCGTTGAACGGTACCGAATTGCGGATCAGGTTCGGGTTGACCCGCAGCTTGGCCGCGGTGTCGGCGGAACCGGTGAAGGTCACCACGTCCTGGCCTTGCAGGCGGTCGAGCAGGTCGCCGGTGCCGCCGATGATCAGTTGCAGGCTGCCTGCCGGCAACAGGCCGGATTCGTCCATCAGACGGACCACGGCTTCAGTCAGGTAGCTGGTGGCGCTGGCCGGCTTGACGATGCACGGCATGCCCGCGAGGAAGCTTGGCGCGAACTTTTCCAGCATGCCCCAGATCGGGAAGTTGAACGCATTGATGTGCACGGCCAGGCCGCCGCGTGGCACCAGGATGTGCGTGCCGGCGAAAGTGCCCAGTTTGCTCAGCTGCATCGCCGGACCTTCGTGGACGACGTTACCCGACGGCAGTTCACGGGAACCGAGGCTGGCGTAGGTGAACAGTGTGCTGTTGCCGCCTTCGATGTCGATCCAGCTGTCGGCGCGGGTGGCGCCGCTGTGGTGGGAAATCGCGTAGAGCTGTTCTTTGCGCTCGCTCAGGTACAGGGCCAGGGCCTTCAGACGCTGTGCGCGCTGCTGGAAGTCCAGCGCCATCAAGCCGCTGATGCCCTGGCGACGACCGTGCTCGATGGCTTCGGCGAAGTCCGGGCGCTCTTCGTGGGTACGGGCGATTTCATGGCCGTCGATGGCGCTGCGCAGTACTTGTGCGCCTTGCTGGCCGATCCAGCGGCCAGCGATGAAACTCTGCAGGGTAGGGGCATGCAGTGTAGGTGAGGAGGACATCACGATTGCTCCTGGAGATGAAAAGTGTTGGCGCGGCCGCAGCCGTGCGATTCAGGGATTACCAAAGCGCCACGGTGTAACCGACGATCAGTCGGTTCTCATCGATGGCGGTACTCAAACCGTTGCCGGAGCGGAAGGTCACGTTGCGCCAGCGCAGGCTGACGTCTTTGAACGGGCCGCTCTGGATCACGTAACTGATATCGGTGTCGCGTTCCCACTCGCGACCGTTGTCGACGGTCCCCGATTTGACGTGGCGACCGTCGGTGTAGCGGGTCATGAAGGTCAGGCCGGGAATGCCTTGCGCCGCGAAGTCATAGTCGTAACGCAGTTGCCACGAGTCTTCGTCGGCGCGGGTAAAGGTGTTGAAGGTCACCAGATTGACGACGTACGGATCGCCCCCGTTCAAGAACGGAAAGGCGCTGTCGCCGGACAATTGCTGGTAGGCCGCACTGACTTTGTGGGCACCCTGGGACAGGGTGAACATGCTGTTGAAGTTGCGGTTGTCGATGCCCCCGGCCTTTTGCGCACCGTCGCCGCGGCTGTCGAAATAACGCAGGTCGCTGCGCAGGTTGAAGCCATTGCCCAGCGCTTGGGTGTGCACCAGACCGACGAATTGCTGACGGTAGATCTGTTCGAGCTTGCCGTAGTAGTAGCTCAGGTTCAGTTGCGGGCTGAACGCGTAACTGCCGCCGCCGAAGTCGAAGTGATCGCTGCTGGCGGCGGCGTAGCCGATGTCATCGTTGCTGGAAGAGTCCCGCAGGTTGGCCTTGGTCAGGCGTCCGGCATTGAGGGTCAGGCCATTGATGTCCTGACTGGTCAACAAGCCGCCCTCAAAGGTCGAGCTCAACAAGCGTGTGTCGTTGTAGGTCGCTACCGGCAGCAAGGGTTGCAAGGTGCCGAGTTTCAACACGCTTTTGGATACCCGCATTTTGCCGGTCAGGCCCAGTTCGCTGTACTCGTCGTCGGGCTCGTGGCTTTGCGAGCCAAATGGCAGCGAACCGGTGCCGCGGCGATCGGGGCTGGAGTCGAGTTTCAGCCCCAGTTCTCCCAATGCGTCCAGGCCGATACCGAACACGCCATCGGTGAATCCGGATTCGATGCGCGCGGTAAATCCCTGGGTCCATTCTTCAGCCTTGGACTGCGGCGCGTTGTCCTGACGGAAGTCGCGATTGATGTAGAGGTTACGCATATCGATGCGGGCTTTGCTGTCGTCGATGAAATCGGCCATGGCGCAGGGCGCGATCATGGGCAGGCTCAATACGACGGCCAGCGAAAACAGTGATTCACAACGTGCGGTGCATGCGGGTTTCATTATTTTTATTCCCTGCCAACTCATCGGTCGTTATTCAGTGTTTGCTGGCGCCAGAGGCACCAATGCCAGTCATCGAACGGATGAACTGCGCCAGATAACGACCACGCTCCAGGACGGCACGGGGTGATTTGTCCGTGACGGAAAACAGCCAGGCACTGAAGAACGCCAGGCTCATGGAAAACAGCGCCGGGTTGGAGTAGGGGAACAGCGCCTTATCGTGATGCATCACGTTGACCCACACCGCCGGGCTGAGGATCAGCAGGACAATCGCCGAAAACAGACCCGCCAGGCTGCCGGTGACGGCGCCACGGGTGGTCAGGCCTTTCCAGTACATCGAAAGGAACAGCACCGGGAAATTCACCGACGCGGCGATGGCCAGCACCAGGCCGGAGAGGAAGGCAATGTTCTGCGATTCAAACAGCAAGCCAAGGATGATCGCCAGCACACCGATGCACAGGGTGGCGATGCGCGAAACGCGGATTTCCTGTTGCTCGGTGGCCTTTCCTTTACGCATCACGCAGGCATACAAGTCGTGGGACACCGCCGAGGCGCCGGACAGTGCCAGCCCGGCAACCACCGCCAGAATGGTGGCGAAAGCGACCGCCGAGATGAAGCCGAGGAACAGGTTGCCGCCTACCGCCTGGGCCAGGTGCACGGCGACCATGTTGCCGCCACCGATGATCGCGCCGCTGGCGTCACGGAATGTCGGGTCAGTGCCGACCATGACGATGGCGCCGAAGCCGACGATGATCAGCAGCAAGTAGAAGTAGCCGATGAAGCCGGTGGCGTAGAACACGCTTTTACGCGCCTCCTTGGCATCGCTGACGGTGAAGAAACGCATCAGGATGTGCGGCAGGCCGGCGGTGCCGAACATCATGCCCAGCCCCAGGGAAATCGCATCGACCGGATTGGACAGCAAACCGCCTGGGGCCATGATCGCGCCGCCCTTGACGTGCACGGCGGTGGCGCCGGCAAACATCGCTTCGGTGCTGAAACCGAAATGCTTGAGCACCATAAACGCCATGAAGCTGGTGCCGAACAACAGCATCACCGCTTTGATGATCTGTACCCAGGTGGTAGCGAGCATGCCGCCGAAGGTCACGTAGAACACCATCAGCACGCCCACCAGCATCACTGCGTAGAGGTAGTCGATGCCGAACAGCAATTCGATCAGCTTGCCGGCGCCGACCATCTGCGCCACCAGGTACATCAAGGCCACGGTCAGGGTGCCGAAAGCCGAAGTCAGGCGTACCGGGGTTTGTTCCAGGCGATAGGAAACCACATCGGCAAAGGTGAACTTGCCCAGATTGCGCAGGCGCTCGGCAATCAGGAACAGGATGATCGGCCAGCCGGCCAAAACGCCCAATGCGTACAGCAAGCCGTCGTAGCCATTGAGGAACATCATCGCGGAGATGCCGAGGAACGAGGCCGCCGAGATCATGTCACCGGCAATCGCCAGGCCGTTCTGCAAACCGGTCATGCCGCCACCGGCGGTATAAAAGTCGCTGGTGGAGCGAGTGCGAAGTGCCGCCCAGCGAGTTACGCCCAGGGTGAACAGCACGAACACCAGGAACATGCTGATGGCGTTCCAGTTCAGTGGGCGGGCGGCGCCGTCGGCGGCCATCGCCATATCAGTGACCGCCACCAGCGGCAGCAGTAACAACGCAAGTAGGCGGCTCATCGGGCACACTCCTGCTTGAGTTTTTCATTCAGCGGGTCGATCACGTTGTTGGCGCGATAGACATAGAAACCCGTTAGCGCGAAGGCCAGGAACACGATCACCACACCCACCAGCATGCCCACGGTGGTCACGCCACCGTTGAGGGATTGGCCGAGGGTCGCAGGGGAAAAAGCCACCAGCAGTACGAAGCCGTAATAGATCACCAGCATGGCCAGGCTCAGTGACCAGTACAGCTTCTGTTTGCGACGAACCAGCTGGATGAAGTCCGGGTGCTGGCGGATGAGTTCTACTTCTTGCGGGCTCATGGGTAGCGTCCTTTTTTGTTTTTTTTGGGGTGACCACGGTTTTCCCCCTGTAGGAGCCGGCTTGCTGGCGATAAGGCCGGTGAAATCACCGGTGAACTCATTGGCCTTATCGCCAGCAAGCCGGCTCCTACAGGGAGGTGTTGCTTTTCAGAGCTGATCGAAATCCAGCACCACTTTGTCGCTGATCGGGAACGCCTGGCACGACAGCACATAGCCGGCGGCCACTTCGTAGTCTTCCAGGGCGTGGTTGCTGTCCATTTCCACTTCGCCTTCGATGACCTTGCACTTGCAGGTCGAGCACACGCCGGCCTTGCACGAGTAGGGCAGTTCGGCGCCTTGGGCATTGCCGGCATCGAGGATGCTCTGGCTGTTGCGCGGCAAGTCGAACGCCAGTGCGCGGCCGTCGCTGATCACGGTGATCTGGCTGACCGCCGCATCCACTTGGCGCGCCGCCTCACGGGCTTCGCGTTTTTGCTGGCTGCCGGCGGCGGCGAACAGTTCGAAATGGATGCGCTCAGGTTGCATGCCCTTGGCCTTGAGGCTGTCGCGCACGGTCTCGGTCATTTCCTGCGGGCCGCAAATGAACGCGGCGTCGAGGGCTTTGACGTCGAGCCAGCGGCTGAACAGTTGCTCGCATTTCTCGGCGTTGATCCGGCCGTTGTACAGGTCGACGTCCTGCTGCTCGCGGCTGAACACGAAGATCAGGTTCAGGCGTTGCAGGTAACGGTTTTTCAGGTCTTCCAGCTGCTCGCGAAACAACGCGCCGGAGCTGGAACGGTTGCCGTATAGCAGCGTGACGCGGCTGTGGGGCTCGGTTTGCAGGGTGGTCTTGATGATCGACAGGATCGGTGTGATGCCGCTGCCCGCCGCCACGGCCAGGTAATTGCCATGGCGCGCCGGGTCGAGCTCGACGCAGAAGTGCCCGGCCGGCGGCATCACTTCCAGGGTGTGTCCGGCTTTGAGCTGTTCGTTGGCAAACGCCGAGAAGCGTCCACCCGTCACACGCTTGATGGCGACGCGCAGCTCACCGTCGTTGACCCCGGTGCAGATCGAATAGGAACGACGGACTTCTTCACCGTCCAGTTGGGTGCGCATCACCAGGTGCTGGCCTTGGGTGTAGTGAAAGCTGTCTTGCAGTTCCTGCGGAATCTCGAAGGCGATGGACACCGCGTCACGGGTCTCGGTGCGCACGTCCTTGATGGTCAGGCTGTGAAATTTGCTCATTGTTATTCTCCAGCTGGGACGGCCGATTCGCCGCTCAGATGCACTTGAAATAGTCGAACGGTTCCCGGCAATCGACGCAGCGGTACAGGGCCTTGCACGCGGTGGAACCAAACTCGCTGAGCACCTCGGTGTGGGCGCTACCGCATTGCGGGCACACCACCTGCGGGCTTTCGCCGAGCAGGCTGCGTTTGCTGGTGCTGCCCTCGGGCGGCGCGATGCCGTAGGCGCGCAGGCGTTCGCGACCGTCGGCGCTGATCCAGTCGGTGGTCCAGGCCGGGGTCAATTTGCGCTCCAGTTGCGGCGCTTTGAATCCGGCGAGTTCCAGCGCTTCGCGGATGTCGCTCTCGATCACTTCGGTCGCGGGGCAGCCGGAGTAGGTCGGTGTGACCACCACGTGAAGGTGGCCGGCCTGCCAATCCAGATCGCGGACAATGCCCAGGTCAACCACGCTGACCACCGGCACTTCCGGGTCCATGACTTCGGACAGAATTGCCCACGCAGCCGCCAGGTCGGTCGGTTGAGCCGGCCGGGCGCCGAGGTCGCTGGCGATCAGATCACCAGGTTGCATCGGGGTACGCTCGTGGCAGGAACTGCATTTCGGCCAGCAGAATGCCCAGGTGTTCGGTGTGCAGACCCTTGCGCGCATTCAGGTAGAAATAACTCGGTGCGGCAGGCACGGGCAGGGTGGAGCTACTGAAGATCTGCTCCACTTTGGCCAGCCATTGTGCGGCGACGCTGGCGATGTCCGGAGTAATGCCCGCTGCATTCAAGCGCTGTTCGCTGTCATCGGCGGCGATCAGTTCCACGGTAAAGCGCCAGACTTCGGGGATTGCCGCGAGCATGCGCTTGTGGCTTTCCTCGGTGCCGTCACCCATGCGCTCGATCCATTCGCCGGAGCGGCGCAGGTGATAGGTCACTTCCTTCACCGCCTTGGCAGCGATCCCGGCAATGCGCTCGTCGCTGGACTGACTCAGCCCTTGCAGCACCGGCAAATGCCAGGCGTCATAGAGGAACTGCTTGAGCATGGTCACCGCGAAGTCGCCGTTGGGTTGTTCCACCAGCAGCAGGTTGCGATAAGCGCGCTCGTCACGACGGAACGCCAGGTGATCGGCGTCGCGGCCGTCGTCCAGCAGTTCAGCGGCGTATTCCAGCCAGTTACGCGCCTGGCCTACCAGGTCGAGGCCGACGTTCATCAACGCCAGCTCTTCTTCCAGCGCCGGGGCCTTACCGCACCATTGGCACAGGCGCTGGCCCTGGATCAGGGCGCTGTCACCGAGACGCAGCAGGTATTCGATCAGATCAGTCTTGTTGTCCATGGTCGACCTCACATGTGTCCGACTTCGGCCGGCAGCTCGTAGAAGCTGGCGTGGCGATAAACCTTGTCGTCCGACGGATCGAACAGCGGGTCCTTTTCATCCGGCGACGAAGCGGTGATCAGCCCCGAAGGCACCACCCACAGGCTCACGCCCTCGCTGCGACGGGTGTACAACTCGCGAGCGTTCTCGATGGCCATGGTGGTATCGGCGGCATGCACGCTGCCGACGTGCTTGTGGTTGAGGCCGTGCTTGCTGCGCACGAAAACTTCGAAGAGGGTCCACTCGGACATTTCAGTTACTCCACATCGTTTGCTTCTGTAGGAGCTGCCGCAGGCTGCGATCTTTTGATCTTCAGCGGCTTCAAAAGCGCCAAAAGATCGCAGCCTTCGGCAGCTCCTACAGGGGGTCGGATTGCCTTATGCGGCGTTCTTGTTTTGTTTTTTGCGGGCGTGGGCGACGGCGGCTTCGCGAACCCAGGCACCGTCTTCAATCGCCTTGCGGCGGGTGGCGACGCGTTCCTGGTTGCACGGGCCGTTGCCCTTGAGCACTTCGTAGAACTCGCTCCACTGGATGTCGCCGAAGTCGTAGTGGCCGGTTTCGGCGTTCCACTTCAGGTCCGGGTCAGGGCAGGTGCAGCCCAGCAACTCCAGCTGCGGAATGGTCTGGTCGATGAAGCGCTGGCGCAGTTCGTCGTTGCTCTGGCGCTTGATCTTCCAGGCCATGGATTGCGCGCTGTTCGGCGAGTGTTCGTCGCTTGGGCCGAACATCATCAGAGACGGCCACCACAGGCGGTTGATCGCGTCCTGGACCATGTCTTTTTGCGCCTGGGTACCGTGGCGCATCATGGTCAGGAGGATTTCGTAGCCCTGGCGCTGGTGGAAGCTCTCTTCCTTGCAGATGCGCACCATGGCCCGGGAGTAGGGGCCGTAGGACGTACGCTGCAACACCACCTGGTTGACGATCGCCGCGCCATCCACCAGCCAGCCCACGGCGCCCATGTCGGCCCAGTTCAGCGTCGGGTAATTGAAGATGCTCGAATACTTGGCCTTGCCGCTGTGCAACTTGGTGATTTCTTCATCGCGGTCGGCGCCCAGGGTTTCCATGGCGCTGTACAGGTACAGGCCGTGGCCGGCTTCGTCCTGGATCTTGGCCATCAATTGCAGTTTGCGTTTGAGCGACGGCGCACGGGTGACCCAGTTGCCTTCGGGCAGCATGCCGACGATTTCAGAGTGGGCGTGCTGGGAAATCTGCCGGATCAGGGTCTGGCGATAAGCATCTGGCATCCAGTTCTTGGCTTCGATCTTGATTTCTGAATCGATTTTTTCCTGGAAGGCGCGTTCCTCTTCGGACATTTCCGAGAGGTCCTTGATGCGCTTGACGCCTGTGTCTACGAGCTGTGCGTACATTTTTGTTCTCCCGCCTTGAATCTGTTCTGAGGCATGGAGAACTTTATAAGCGATACACAAATTAATATCAAACACAAAATGACGTGTCGCATTTGTTTTTTGTATCGCTTTGGAGGGCGAGGTGTTTTTTTGATGTGGTGTGAGCAAGCAAAAGACTTGCCCCGCCATCGGGCCAAAGCCAAACCCTGTCGTCGAAGAGGCTCGGGGCGTGAAGGCGGCAGCCAAGGCGTCGCAGGGGAGGTGTCAGGAAGGAGTTTCAAGCGATGGCGGAAGGGTTGGGCAGAGAGCGTTTTTCATGCGATCAGGCGTCATCCCCTGTATCGGATGGCGTCAGTCGATAGAGCTCGAAAGGCTTCAGTATCTGAATAGGGGCGTATGGCCATTATGCGCAAGAAGTTGCGCACTCTTTTTCTGAAAAACACCGGGTGATCTTGCTACAGACCAGGCCGTTCAAGGGCTGTAGCCAAGTGCGCAAGAAGTTGCACAGTACTGCGCAACTTCTTGCGCACTTTTGGCTGGAATTTCCAGGTCAAAAATGGATTTCAATCATGGCTGTTTCGTAACTTGTTGTTATTCAAGCGTATTTAAAAATATGGCACAAACCTTGATCTGTTAATCGGCACCTTGGCGGGCAATTCAACCTTCAAGTCTCATTTTTCAGCTTAAGGACAAGTCTATGTTCGCGCCGGCCCATACCGCGCATTTCGAACTGAAAATTCCCACCGTACGCAACGATTTCAAGGTCCTGGCGTTTGACGGTGTCGAAAGCATCAGCACCTTGTATGCGATCCGGGTGGAGTTGGTCAGCGAGTACCCGGATCTGGACCTGGAGAGCCTGCTCAGCCAGCCGGCCTTTCTCCGGTTCGGTCACAACGGCGAAGGCCTTCATGGGCGTATCGAAGAGGTGTCGGTCGGTGCGTCCGGCAAGCGCCTGACGCGCTACCATTTGACCCTGGTGCCGGCGCTGCACTACTTGCAGTTCAGCCACAACCAGCGGATTTTCCAGCACCAGAGCGTGCCGCAGATCATTGCCGAGGTCCTCAAGGGGCACGGTATTCTCGGCGATGCCGTGACCTTCAACGTCAGCACCAGTCCCGTGCGTGAATACTGCACGCAATACGGGGAAAAGCGACTTCGACTTCATCCAGCGGCTGTGCAGCGAAGACGGGATTGCCTGGCACCATCAACACAGCCCGGATGGGCATCACCTGGTCTTCAGCGACGATCAGACCTGGTTCCCCAAACTCGGCGAAACGCCTTGTCAGCCAGGTTCTGGCCTGGTCGCCGAGCATCCGGTGGTCAGCCAGTTTTCCCTGCGCTTGAGCACCCGAACCAGCACGGCCACGCGCCGCGGCTATGACTTGAAACGCCCCAGCCGCTTGCTGGAAAGCCAGATCACCGCCGGGTTTACCCCGACACTCGAAGACTACCGTTACCCGGCGCTGATCGAGAATGAAAAACTCGGCCGACAACTGGCCCGTCAGGCGCTGGAGCGGCACCGTGTCGACTACCAACTGGCCGAAGGCCAAAGCGACCAGCCGAGCCTGCGCAGCGGTCATTTCTTTGGCCTGAGCGAGCACCCGCGGCAAGCCTACAACGACTTGTGGTTGCTGCTCAGTGTCCATCACCGGGGCAAACAACCCCAGGTGCTTGAAGAGTCGGTCAGCAGCGACGTCCAGCCTGAAGACGGCTTTACCCAGGGCTATCGCAACAGCTTTGGCGCAATTCCCTGGGACGTGTTTTATCGTCCGCCGCTGCTCGCGCGCGCCTCGCAGCTGGTCAGCCAGACCGCCCGGGTCACCGGTCCTGCGGGGGAGGAGATCTTTTGCGATGAACATGGGCGGGTCAAGGTCGAGTTTCATTGGGACCGCGCCGAACGCAACAGTGACAAGAGCAGCTGCTGGCTGCGGGTGTCATCCGCGTGGGCGGGTGAACAATTTGGCGCGGTGACTATCCCGCGCATCGGCATGGAAGTGCTGGTGACCTTTCTGGAGGGCAACCCCGACCAGCCTTTGATCACCGGCTGCGTGCCGAACACGGTTACCGCCGTGCCGTACCCCTTGCCGGAACACAAGACCCGAACCGTGCTGCGCAGCCACAGCTCACCGGCCAATGGTGGCTACAACGAGCTGTCGATCGAAGACCGCGCCGGCCAGGAGCTGATCTACCTGCGCGCCCAGCGTGACCTACAACAGCAAGTCCTCAACGACAGCCGGCTGGAGGTGGGTAACCAGCGGCATGAAATCATCAAGGGCGACAGCATCACGGTGCTGGAAGGGGCAAGAGCAGCGCACCGTGACTGCCGACCGCAAGGTCGAGCTCAAGGCCAACGATTATTTGCAGGTGGCCCACAGCAGCCACACCCGTGTCGGCCAGACGCTGGTGGCCGAAGCCGGCCAGCAGGTGCACCTCAAGGCCGGGGCGAATCTTATCCTCGATGCCGGGGTCAGCATCACCTTGAAAGCCGGCGGCCAGCACATCGTGATCGGGCCGGGTGGCATTTTCAGCAGCACAGAGATTCAAATCGGCGGAGCACCGGTGCCGGGTCCTCCTGCGCAGTCGGCCCTTTCGGATACTCCCGTGAACATCGAAGCGTCGGTTGCTCCATCACCGGCCGCACAGGGAGCGGCTTTGGTTCAAGCCGCTGAGGTTGCTGCCCCGATCTGTGCGGTGTGCCAAAAACTGGCACAGGTGAACCCATGAATCAGGCGTATTTGCTGCTCGATGCAGCCCAGATCGCCAACCTGCCGATCCGTCTGTTTGAATTGGGATGCAATACGGTGTTTCACCCCCTGTATCAACAGACGGCTTATCACGCTCTGGACGCGGTGGGTCCGGTGCTGGTGCCGGTGCTTCCAAATAGCCCGCTGGCACGCACTTTTATTCAAGAGTGGAGTGAGACGGCGGGTATCTGGCTGGAATCCGAGGCGGATGAGGCAGTGTTGTTAGTGCACCTTCGCAGCCTGATTCACGCCCGCGTCGAGGGCGATGTCACGGTCTTTTTCCGGTATTACGACCCGCGCATCACCCATTTGTGGCTCGCTGACCTGCTGCCCACGGAGCGTGATGGGCTGATGGGGCCGATTCGACTCATCATGCTGCCGGAGTCGGTTGATCGCTCCGGTTTTATTCGCCAGGAAAATCCTGAACAAGCGGCGGCGCAATACGCGGATAAACCCTGGTTATACCTTTCTGCGCAACAACTGGATCACTTGAACCAAGCCAAGCGCCAATGCCTTGCCCGGCGCTTGATCGAGCATAGCCAGCAGCATTTCCCACAGTCCCTGCAAGGGTTGGATCACGCCGCACAACAGCAGTGGGCTGCGAGCTGCCAACGCAGCGCTGAGCGACAGGGCTACGGTGCCGCCGACGAAGTCATGTGCTGGGCCAAGTTTCACGCCGTGCTGGGTGAGGACTTTCCCTGCGCCCCCGGCCATGGGGTTTACCGGCAGATTCTCGCCGAAGCAGGCGTTTTGCCAGAACAACGCCTGGAAAACCTGAATGCCGAACTGACACGGCAGTTGCTCACCGACAAGGAGTTCTCTGTATGAGCGCAGATAGACTGGCGATGGTCGATCGCCTGGCACAGGCCGACCGTGCCGCCAAGGCGATGCCGCATGAAGATATCAATAGCCCCTTGACCCCTTGCCCGGCCCACCAGCCGGTACTGTTCGTGGTGCCGGTGCGTTATGCCCTGGGGGAAGAAAACGCCACCCAGGCCTGCTGCCAGCCCGGGGTTGGCACGCAGAGTCATCCCCTGGCGACACGGCGCCTGCGGGCCGGTTTTCTCTACCTGTGGCAAAACAACGGTCCGTTGAAACGCTATGCGGTCGCGGCAGATGGTTTGCTCAGCGAGCAAGCGCTGGAGGACGAGACGACCCTCTTGCAGAAGGGTAACGTGGCGGGGCTGGCCCTGGAAAAAATCCACGACGCCTGGATGCTCTACAGCGAGTTCCCGCTGAACGCCGAGCACTGCCAGTCGCTGAGCGACAGCCATGCCCAGCGCGCAGCGCACATGCGCCACGTGGCCTTGCGCACGGTGGCCGACGAGCTGCAAGCGCCCCATTGCCCGCCGCTGGCGAGCGCCGATCAAGTGCTGGCCGAACTCATCCCGGACACCTATGCCCGGTCGATGAAAGCGGATCAAAAACAGGGCGGTGAAGACACCGGCGCGCTGGGCGCCACGGCGATGAAAGCCCCGACCCCGGCCAACATCAAGGCCTACACCGACGCCATGCACCGCGCCCGTGAGCGCGAACGTATCCTCGCCGAGTACCCCGACGCCAGCGATCAGCCGCCGGGTCAGTGGAGTGCCGAGCCGTGGGACGGGCAGGGCACCCGGGACTGGCTGGACCGCGCCAGATCCCAGGCTGGGCCCTTGTTCAGCGTGTTCGCCTGCCTGGACGACGATCTGGGCGTGCTGCGGGACATCAACCATGAGCAAGAGTGGCTGGAGGCGCGTCACGAACAGTGGCTGGGCGACAACAACTTGCGCCTGAGCATCGGCGGGTTCATTCGCAGCCTGATCAGCGAAGACGGCGCCGAGCTGGCCGGCACGCTCAGCTACCGATACAAGGATCGCGACATCAGCCTCACGCCCGAGCAGGGCGAGGTGATGCTCAAGGCCCAGCACCGGCTGGATGAGGAACTCAAGGCCGAAACCCGTGCCCGCCAGTACGGCGGCCAGCCCACACAGGCCGAGGCGGCCGCCCGCGATGCGCGCATCGCCGCCATCGTCGCCCCGGTGCGGGCGTTTATTCCGGCGGACTTGTACACCGAAGCGGAATTCGTCGTCCGCGAGTACCGCGCGCAAAAGCACGCCAACCTCAACAACCATTTCTTGAGTGATAAAGTCAGCGAGTACATCGACCTCAAGGCGATGAACACCTGGCTCGAAGAGACCGCGCCGGCGCACTACCAGCAGATCGAGCAGCGTCACACCGCGTTGTTCGCCGACCGCGGCCAGTACCTCAAACGCTCGCGCAGCGGCACCTGGTTTGTCGATTACGACGACCTGGAGACCCGCCAGTGGCTGACCGAACTCGCCACCGGCTGCCTGACCGCCCAATGCATCCGCGCCCAGGGGGCCGAACAGTACGCCGACTATGTGCGCGCGGCGGACGGTGGTGCGCTGACGCACCTGTTCAACGCCTGGACACCCACGATCGACGCCGCCGTCAATAACGTCAGCCGCCTGGGCGAACTGATGGCGGCACTGGCCGACGACAACCTCAATGCCACGCACCTGGCGCTGGCGCCATTGAGCAAGCCGATCCTGCACGACATCGCGGCCATGGCCCGTGACGTCGGCAGCGCGTGGAGCGTGCTGGTCAAGCGGCTCGCGGCGGCCTTGCTGGTGCTCAAAGGCGATAAAGCCTTCAGCAATGCCTGGCTGGGCATTTTCGTCGCCGCGCGTCTGGGCAGCGATGCGCGCTTGCAGTTCGGCGTCGAAGGGAGCCGGCAGCTGTGGAAACTGCTGGGACAACAGGCCGACGCGTTGGACGGCTGGGTGAAAACCACCGGCAAGGCCATTGGGGCCGGGCGGGTGGAGCGGATCGTCAACTCGCCGGCGGTGGCCAACAGCGGCGGCGTGGTGCCAGTGGCGGCGTTGTTATTGAACGTGCTGAATGCGCAGAACTATTTGAGCGAGGCTGGGGGGTGGAGGGATGGACAGTCGACGGGTGTATGACACGGTGTCGGCGACGTTGTATGCGGGGGCGGCGTTGGTGGCGGTGATTGATCATCAGGTGCGGAAGGGGTTGGGGAAGGATAGGTTCTTTATTCGAACATCTGCAGCTCCGACTCTGACGCTGTTTGGTGGGGTGATTGGCGGGTTGTCTGCAGGTGCCGCGTATCAGGAGTTTAGATCGCTACAAAAGCAACTAGAAGATGCCCAGAGCCGAATCGATCCATGGCTGGACATGCGCCAGACTGTGGTTGGTGGACAAATCGCAGCCTTCGGTGCCCAGGCATTGTTGGGGACTACTTACACAATGAAAGCCTTGGCAGGTTCCATAACTGTCGAAGCCGCCATCTTGCGCTACACGCTGTACCTGGGGCCGTTGAACTGGCTGATTGCCGTGCTGGGCGTGCTGCACTTGATCACTTGGGTCTTCGAGCAAACCCCGCTGCAAAACTTCCTCAACTTCTGTTGCTGGTCAAAAGCCCGGGCGCTCGACCTGGCCCCCATCGCAGCCAAAGCCCAGGAGGAAGAACTCGATAGGCTGTACTTCATCCTGTATGCACCTCGGGTCAGCATGCAAAGCAGCACGGAATCGACCCTGGGTAGTGGCGCGTCGGGCCTTGCCTTCGTCAGCGCCATCAAGGCCCTGACCATCGATTTACCGGGGGCCGAGCCCGGCAGTGCCTACCTGGAACTGAGCATGATCGGTGATCCCGTGGATACCCAGGCTTACCGCCATCTGATCAAGAACAGCCCCAACCAACATTTCAAGCCGCCGCGTCCCTGGCGGGACATGACGCCGCACTGGCTGGTCAGCAGCATTTGCGAGTGGATACCGTTCAAGGACGGTCAGGGTCTGCGCCTGAGTGGTCCCTTCAAGGCGCTACGCGATGTCTTGGGCACAACCCCCAGCAGCGTTTCCCTGCGGTTGCGCTATCGCACGCCACTCCTCGCCATGCTCGGCGCCCCGACCTTCATCGGTGGCGAAGCAGGGCTGGCCTTTACCTTGAGCGACAGCACCGGCGTGATCGCGCTGCGGAACGACCCGACGCCTGAGCTGGATCGTGTCCCGCGATACCGGCTCGGCGAAGATCATCCCGGCGCCTCTTACCTGCAACCCAAGGACAAACCATGAGCACGCCCGAGGCAGGCACCACAAAAAACGGCTGTTGTCGCGCAACGATTATTTGGCGCCGCTGCCCATCCCTACGGGAGAAAAGCCGTGTGATGTGCTCAACATCATTTGGCGCAAAAATGAGGTGTTTCTGGATGTCGGCAACTACAGCATTGGTTCGGCGGTGATGACCATTTGGCCGGGGGTGATGCTGTTTTTAGCCATGTCTTTTTTTACTCGAAATCTCGACATTGAATTCAGTCAAGAGATTTTGATATTGGGCGCAGTTATTATGGGCATTCCTATCTGTTTGGTAATCCAAGGCCTCTTCCGCGAAGTCCCCTTACCCATACGCTTCAACCGCCAACGCCGCGAAGTCTGCGTCCCACGCGATAACGGCGAATACTGGCTCGTCCCCTGGGAAAGCGTGACCGCCGCCGCCACACAGCACTCTTCCGTCAGCCAGGCTGGCCGCAACACGATGGGCTTGCTGGTCATCGGCTTCGAGAATCCGGATCCCCACGCCGAGGAAGACAACAAGCACTTTTCGCTGGGTTTCAACTGCGGCGGCGGCACCACGGCGATGGCGTTGTGGGAGTGCATGCGCAGCTACATGGAGATCGGGCCGGCAGCAGCGCCGGAGGCGGCTGCGCTCAACTCGGGAGCGAACCTGCGCTACTACATCGATTACATGAGCGACAAGGCCAAAGAGCGCGGTTGGATTTTGACGCTGTTGTGGGAGGGCGTGTTCGGCGTATTCATCTTCAATGCTCCTCTCGCCACCTATCTGCAAAGGAAAAAGCTGTACCCACCGCCCGACCTGCTCTATCCCGACATCATCGAATGGTCCAAACCACTCCCCCCGGAACAATGGGCCAAACGCTCCCCGGAACTGGAAGCCGCCATCGCCAAACGCGAGGCTGAACTCGCTAGCCAGCAAGAGCGAGAGCTGGCGTGACGACAAATCCTCAAGGCCGGTTGCCCAGCACCGTTTCCCTGCGGTTGCGCTATCGCACGCCACTCCTCGCCATGCTTGGTGCCCCGACCTTCATCGGTGGCGAAGCAAGGCTGGCCTTTACCTTGAGCGACAGCACCGGCGTGATCGCGCTGCGGAACGACCCGACACCTGAGCTGGATCGTGTCCCGCGCTACCGGCTCGGCGAAGATCATCCCGGTGCCTCTTACCTGCAACCCAAGGACAAACCATGAGCACGCCCGAGGCAGGCACCACAAAACAACGGCTGTTGTCGCGCAATGATTATTTGGCGCCGCTGCCCATCCCTACGGGAGAAAAGCCGTGTGATGTGCTCAACATCATTTGGCGCAAGAATGAGGTGTTTCTGGATGTCGGCAACTACAGCATTGGTTCAGCGGTGATGGTGCTCTGGCCGATGGTGGTACTGTTTGCATTTATGGGTTATCTGTTCAGAAATGATCACGATGAAATGCACCTTTTTGCGGTGATGACCACCATCATTATTGGTGTGCCTACCGTTCTCTTGATCCAGGCCCTATTCCGCGAAGTACCGCTCCCTGTGCGCTTCAACCGCCAACGCCGCGAAGTCTGCGTCCCACGCGATAACGGCGAATACTGGCTCGTCCCCTGGGAAAGCGTGACCGCCGCCGCCACTCAGCACTCTTCCGTCAGCCAGGCTGGCCGCAACACGATGGGCTTGCTGGTCATCGGCTTCGAGAATCCCGATCCCCACGCCGAGGAAGACAACAAGCACTTTTCGCTGGGCTTCCACTGCGGCGGCGGCACCACGGCGATGGCGTTGTGGGAGTGCATGCGCAGCTACATGGAGATCGGGCTGCAAGTTCTCCCGTTAACCAATGATTTTGAAGGGGAGCGAGAGAGACTGCGTGGAAGGAATGTTTTCTGGGGTGTTTTCTGTGACTACTTGAATGGCATCAGACAACATCTGGCAGCCTGGGAAATTGACAAGGCATTGTGGCTTATCATCGGCGCCGTACTGTTCGGGGCACCGCTGGCAATGATGCTGCAAGCGTGGAAATTGTCACCGCCACCCGCGTTGACCCACCCCGATATCATCGAATGGTCCAAACCACTCCCTCCGGAACAATGGGCCAAACGCTCCCCGGAGCTCGAAGCCGCCATCGCCAACCGCGAGGCTGAACTCGCTAGCCAGCAAGAGCGAGAGCTGGCTTGACAACACCCGCCAGAATCCAAAAAAAACCCCGCAAAAGCGGGGCAGTAAGGGGTGCAGCAGTCATGCTTTAGGACGTTTATCCAACACGTGGCAAGCCTTGCCTTCCGATCGCTTGATCGAATGGAGCGGCTGCAAAACGATCCGTGAACTGATCCCGATGTACGTCTTGATGTGCTTGCTCAACTCCCCGCAAACAGCCTTCTGCTGTTCATCGCTCAGGTGCTGGTGCTCAGCCTTGAGTTCGACATGCACATCAACGCTGTCCAGGTTGCCATTGCGATACAGATGAATCTCGTAGCACTCGGCAAGTTGTTTGACTTTCAGTACCTGCTCCTCGATCTGCGTCGGGAACACGTTGACGCCGCGGATGATCAGCATGTCATCGCTGCGCCCGGTGATCTTGTCGATGCGTCGCATCGGCCGTGCAGTACCCGGCAGCAGTCGCGTCAGGTCGCGGGTGCGGTAGCGGATCATTGGCAGGGCTTCTTTGCTCAGGGAGGTGAACACCAGTTCGCCCATCTGCCCGTCCGGCAGCACTTCGCCGGTGATCGGGTCGATGATTTCCGGGTAGAAGTGGTCTTCCCAGATGGTCGGGCCGTCTTTGGTTTCGGCGCATTCCATCGCCACACCCGGGCCCATGATTTCCGACAGACCGTAGATGTCGAGGGCGGTGATGCCCAGGCGGTTCTCGATGGCGCTGCGCAGTTCGGCGGTCCAGGGTTCGGCGCCGAAGATGCCCAGACGCAGGGCCAGTTTGTGCGGGTCGATGCCCTGACGCTCGATTTCATCGGCGATGTTGAGCATGTAGGACGGCGTGACCATGATGATGTCCGGCTGGAAATCCTTGATCAGCTGCACCTGTTTTTCGGTCTGGCCGCCGGACATCGGGATCACCGTGCAGCCCAGGCGTTCGGCACCGTAATGGGCGCCGAGGCCACCGGTGAACAGGCCGTAGCCATAGGAAATGTGCACCTTGTCGCCACGGCGGCCACCGGCGGCGCGGATCGAACGCGCCACCACGTTGGCCCAGGTGTCGATGTCGTTCTGGGTGTAGCCGACCACGGTCGGTTTGCCGGTGGTGCCGCTGGACGCGTGCAGGCGCACGATGTCGTTCATCGGCACGGCAAACATGCCGTAGGGGTAGTTGTCGCGCAGGTCGGACTTGGTGGTGAAGGGGAACTTCGCCAGGTCGTCCAGGGACTTGATGTCGTCCGGGTGCACGCCCAGCGCATCGAAACGCTGACGGTACAGCGGCACGTTGTTGTAGGCGTGGTTCAGGCTCCAGCGCAGGCGCTCCAGCTGATGCTGGCGCAGCTCGTCGATGCTGGCGGTTTCCAGCGGGTCCAGCACAGGATTGAGCTCTGCTTGGGCTATTGGCATGTTCATGTGTTCACTCGAATTGTTTTTGTGTTCCAGCCCTTTTGCACAAGGGCTTTGAGTGCATGTCCCAAGGATACCTCTCGGCTCCTCGGGAATCGCGATTCTTTAGTGGGATAGACGTTCGATGATCAGCGCGATCCCTTGGCCGACGCCGATGCACATGGTGCACAGGGCGTAGCGGCCATTACGTTCCTCCAGCTCATGCAGGGCGGTGGTCACCAAGCGCGCGCCGCTCATGCCCAATGGATGGCCCAGGGCAATGGCGCCGCCGTTGGGGTTGACTCGCGGGTCGGTGTCGCTCAGGCCCAGTTCACGCAACACGGCAAGGCCTTGGGCGGCGAAGGCTTCGTTGAGTTCGATCACGTCCATGTCGGCCAGGCTCAGGTTGGCTACTTCCAGCACTTTGCGCGTAGCCGGGACTGGGCCGATGCCCATGATCCGTGGTTCGACGCCAGCGGTGGCCATGGCGACAACGCGGCCCCGGGCGGTCAATCCGTGTCGTTTGGCGGCTTCGGGGCTGGCCAGCAGCAGCGCGCAGGCGCCGTCGTTAACGCCAGAAGCGTTGCCGGCGGTGATGCTGCCGCCTTCGCGGAATGGCGTGCCGAGTTTGGCCAGTTGCTCAAGGGTGGTGTCGCCGCGCGGGTGTTCGTCGTGCTCGACCACTTTGGCCGGGCCTTTGCGCTGGGGAATTTCCACCGCGACGATTTCCTTGGCCAGGCGTCCATTGGCCTGGGCGGCAGCAGCACGTTGCTGGCTGCGCAGGGCGAAGGCGTCCTGGTCGGCTCGGGAAATGTTGAATTGTGCGGCGACGTTTTCCGCCGTTTCCGGCATGGAGTCGATGCCGTAGGCCTTTTTCATCAGCGGGTTGACGAAGCGCCAGCCGATGGTGGTGTCGAAGATCTCGGCCGACCGGGAAAACGCCTGCTCGGCCTTGCCCATCACCAGCGGTGCGCGGGACATGGATTCAACGCCGCCCACCAGCATCAGCCCGGTTTCGCCGCTGCGAATGGCCCGGGCGGCGGTGCCGATGGCATCCAGCCCGGAGCCGCACAGGCGGTTGAGGGTGGTGCCCGGCACACTGACCGGCAGCCCGGCCAGCAACGCCGACATACGCGCCACGTTGCGGTTGTCTTCGCCGGCCTGGTTGGCGCAGCCGTAGATCACGTCGTCGACGCTGCTCCAGTCCACTTGCGGGTGACGGCGCAGCAATTCACGCAACGGCACCGCGCCGAGGTCGTCGGCACGCACGCCGCTCAGGACGCCGGCGTAGCGGCCAATCGGGGTGCGGACTGCGTCGATGATCAGGGCGTCATTCATTCGGATTCTCCCGCGTCAGCACCGGGCCGCGCACTTTGTAGGATTTGCCATGGAACAGGGCGATCAACTGGCCCTGCTGATTTTCAATGCGTACGTCGTAGTTGCCGGTGCGCCCGGAGCGGCTTTGTTCAATGCAGTCGGCGTTCAGTGTGTCGCCCAGGCGAGCTGGGGCGATGTAATCGATGCTGCAACCAATGGCCACGGTCGCTTCGTTGTAGCTGTTGCAGGCAAAGGCGAATGCCGAGTCGGCGAGGGCGAACAGGTAGCCGCCGTGGCAGGTGCCGTGGCCCTGGACCATGTCGGCCCGCACGGTCATGCCCACGCGGGCGCAGCCGGGACCGGCCGAGAGCAGGCGCATGCCCATCCCCAGGCTGGCGGCGTCACGCTGGAGCAAGGCCTGGGCGCATTCGCTGGCCAACGTCATGGCTTCATGGTTAGTCATGGAAGTTTCTCCCTTCGGCGACGCGACGGCGCAGCAGCAGCGACGGCCGGTAGCGTTCTTCGCCGTAACTGGCTTGCAGGTTTTCCAGGGTTTGAAGAATGTGCGGCAGGCCGACGGCATCGGCCCAGGCCAGCGGCCCCTGTGGATAATTGACCCCGGCGCGCATCGCCAGATCGATGTCGGCGGCGCAGGCCACGCCTTGCAGCAGCGCGTCGGCCGCTTCGTTGGCGAGCATCGCCACGGTGCGCAGGACGGCGAGGGCAGGGCTGTCACTGAGCAGGCTGACTTTGCAACCAGCCCGCTGCAACAGGGCGACGCCTTGTTCGAGTGCGACCGGATCGATGCCAGCCGAGTGGCTGATGGCGATGCGTTTGGCCTGTGCATAATCCGCCGCCAGATCCAGCAGGATCAGGTTGCGCAGTCCATCTTCCCTGGCGCGCTGGCAGGCCATGCGCCCGTCACTCAGGGCCATTACGGCATCGCCGACTCGCAGCAAGCCTTGCCCGTCACGCCGGATGATTTCGATGCCGTGTTCCTGCAAGCGTGGAATCAGGCCTTGGGCGATGCCCAGATCACCTTCGATCACGCAAGCCTGGATGGCCGCATCGCTGCTGATTTCGGCAGGCTGCGGCCGCACCGCGCCCTGTGCATAACTGTAGAAGCCCTGACCGCTCTTGCGTCCAAAGCGTCCACCGTCCACCAGCTCTTTCTGGATTAGCGACGGCAGGAAGCGAGTGTCCTGGTAATAGGCATCGAACACCGAACAGGTCACGGCGTAGTTGACGTCGTGGCCGATCAAATCGGTCAGCTCGAAGGCGCCCATGGCAAAGCCGCCGGCCTCGCGCATCAACGCATCCAGTGTCGGGCAGTCGGCCGCGCCTTCCTGAAGCATCCGCAGGCTTTCGGCATAGAACGGCCGTGCCACGCGGTTGACGATAAAGCCCGGTGTGGAGCGGGTGTGCACCGGTTTTTTGCCCCAGGCCTTGGCGGTGTCGTACAGGCATTCGGCGAGTGCCGGATCGCTGGCCAGACCGGAGACGATTTCCACCAGCGCCATGACCGGTGCCGGGTTGAAAAAGTGCAGGCCGAGCAGGCGTTCTGGATATTCGAGTTGTGCGCCAATGCTGGTGATCGACAGCGAAGAGGTATTGCTTGCGAGGATGCAATGCTTGCCGCAGATGGCTTCGAGCTGGCGGAACAGGGCGCGCTTGACCTCAAGGTTCTCGACGATGGCTTCGATGATCAGGTCGCAATCGGCCAGGGCTTCGATGGCCTGCGCCGCTTGCAGACGTGCAATCGTCGCGCTGCGCGATTCGGCCGACAGCTTGCCGCTCTCGACTCGTTTGCCCAGTTGCCGGTCGATGCCTTCAATCGCTTGCGCAGCAGCGCCGGGACGATTGTCCAGCAGAAGCACCGGGTGCCCGGCCTGTGCCGCGACCTGGGCAATGCCCGCGCCCATGGCGCCGGCGCCGATCACCGCAATGCGTGCAGAAATGTTCAGTGCGGTCATGACTCAGCGTCCCTTGAAGCTTGGGGTGCGTTTTTCCATGAAGGCGCCGACACCTTCGCGGTAGTCCTCGCTGCGCCCGGCCAGGCGTTGCAGGTCGCGTTCCAGCTCCAGCTGTTCGTCGAAACTGTTGCTCATGCTGGCGTTGAGGCTGCGTTTGATCAGCGCCAGGCCGTAGGTCGGCTGAGTCGCCAGATGGCGGGCCAGTTTCAAGGCTTCGTCGCGCAATTGGGCGTCGTCCACGCACTGGTAAATCAAGCCCCATTGCTCGGCTTGTTCGGCGCTCAGACGGCTGCCCAGCAGGGTCAATGCCTTGGCGCGGGCCATGCCGACAAGGCGCGGCAGGGTCCAGGTGCCACCGGAATCAGGGACCAGGCCGATCTTGCAGAACGCCTGGATGAAGCTCGCCGAACGCGCCGCCAGCACCAGGTCGCAAGCCAGCGCAATGTTGGCGCCAGCCCCGGCCGCAACGCCGTTGACCGCGCAGATCACCGGCATTGGCAGGTCGCGCAGTTGGCGGATCAACGGGTTGTAGAACTTCTCGATGGACTCGCCCAGGTCCGGCACGGCGCTGCCCGGCGCGACATTGCGGTCGCTCAGATCCTGGCCGGCGCAGAAGCCGCGGCCTTCACCGGTCAGCAATAACACACGCACGTCCGGGTTCTGCCGCACTTGCTTGAGCGCTTCTTTGACTTCGCCATGCATCTGGGTGTTGAAGCTGTTGAGCTGCTCCGGCCGATTGAGGCTGAGCAGGGCGACGCCGGCGTCGATGGAAAACAGGATGTGTTCGAAGTTCATGGTCTTGGCGTTCTCTTGGCAGTCGTTCGAATTCGGATGTCGTTGGCCGCTTTATTGCCCGGTGAAAGTCGGGCTGCGCTTTTCCTGGAAGGCTGCAATGCCCTCGTCGCGGTCGCGGGTGCCGGCCAGCACGGTGAAGGCGTGACGCTCGAAACGCAGGCCGCTGGCCAGGTCGGTGTCCATGGCCTTGAGCAGTGCTTCCTTGGCCAGGCGCGCTGCCAGCGGTGCCTTGGCCGCAATGCTGCGGGCGATGTACAGGGCGCGCTCGACGGTGAATTCCGGTTGCGTCACTTCGCTGACCAGCCCGGCGCGCTGGGCCTGGCGGGCGTCGATTGCCTCGCCGGTCAGGACCATCTGCATGGCCATGGATTTTCCGACGGCGCGCAGCAAGCGTTGGGTACCACCGGCGCCGGGCATGATCCCGAGGTTGATTTCCGGTTGCCCGAAGCGGGCATCTTCGCCAGCGATAATGATGTCGGCGTGCATTGCCAGTTCGCAGCCACCACCGAGGGCGAAGCCGTTGACGGCGGCGATGAGCGGTTTGCTGAAGCGGGTGATGGTTTGCCACGAAGCCTGGCGCGGGTCGTCGAGGATGCCGACCAGATTGCGCTCGGCCATTTCCTTGATGTCAGCCCCGGCGGCGAAGGCCTTGCGGCTACCGGTGAGGACCACGGCGCGGGTGTCGGGGTCGGCCTGCGCGGTGCTTAGCTCAGTGGCCAGTTCGCCCAGTAACTCGGTGGTCAGAGCGTTCAGGGCTTGCGGGCGCTGCAGGGTAATCAGGCGGACGCCAGGCTCGATCAATTCGACGGCAAGGGTCAGAGGCATGGCGATGCTCTCACGGTTCACGCTCGGCGTGGCGCCGGCTCGTTATTGGATCGGCCGCAGGGGCCGGTTTTGCCGAAGTATAGCTATAACGTGATACGTAAAAGCAATACTGAAATGTATTTAATGTGTCTTATTGGGGGGTGTTTGTATTTCATTGTGGCCTGTTGAAGGGGTGGATTTAGTGGATTTGGTCCTGAATATATTGGGGTTTATGGCGGTTTTTGGGGCGAATTGGCATTCGTCGGAAAGGTGCATTTCAAGTGATACGCTTTTTAATCTTTGTGATGTTAAAAGTGATGTGATACAAAATGAGTCATTATCCGCATCGCTTTGTGAAGGAGCCGTCCATGACCTGCTACAGCCTTGATGGCCTGACCCCGGTGGTTGACCCGAGTGCTTATGTGCATCCGTCCGCCGTGTTGATCGGTGACGTGATCATCGGCCCGCATTGTTATGTCGGGCCGCTGGCGAGCTTGCGCGGTGACTTTGGGCGGATCGTGCTGGAGGAAGGCGCCAACCTGCAGGACACCTGCGTGATGCACGGTTTTCCCGACAGCGATACCGTGGTCGAACGCAACGGCCACATCGGCCATGGCGCGGTGCTGCACGGTTGTCGGATCGGGGCCGACGTGTTGGTTGGCATGAATGCGGTGGTGATGGACAACGCGCGGATTGGCGCACGCTCGTTCGTGTCGGCGGCTGCCTTCGTCAAGGCCGGTTTCGAATGCCCGGAGCAGTCGCTGGTCATGGGCGCCCCGGCCAGCGTCAAACGCACCCTCAGCGATCAGGAAGTCGCGTGGAAGCTGGCTGGCACCCGGGAGTATCAGCAACTGGCCCAGCGTTGCCTGACACAGATGCACGTCTGCGAACCGTTGAGCGAACCGGAGCCGGATCGCCCGCGGATCAGTGACAGTGGGTTGCGGCCCAAAGGCAGCAGCCTGTGAACACAGAGCCCCAGTAGGAGCCGGCTTGCTGGCGAAGCTGTGTCAGCTACCTTGGTGTCGACTGACACACCATCGCCAGCAAGCCGGCTCCTACAAGGGATTGGTCTTAACCAGTTAGCTTTCGGTATATTCCTTTTCTTTTTTCGCACGGAACGCCCATGTCGTCCCTGACGCCCTTGAACCATCTGATTACCCGCTTCCAGGAGCAGACGCCGATCCGCGCCAGCTCCTTGATCATCACGTTGTACGGGGATGCCATCGAACCCCATGGCGGCACTGTCTGGCTGGGCAGCCTGATTCAGCTGCTCGAACCGATCGGCATCAATGAACGGTTGATCCGCACCTCGATTTTCCGCCTGACCAAGGAAGGCTGGCTGACCGCCGAAAAAGTCGGTCGTCGCAGCTACTACAGCCTGACGGGCACCGGCCGTCGCCGTTTCGACAAGGCCTTCAAGCGGGTCTACAGCACGACGATGCCGGCCTGGGATGGTTCCTGGTGCCTGGTGATGCTGTCGCAACTGACCCCGGACAAGCGCAAGCAAGTGCGCGAGGAGCTGGAATGGCAAGGCTTCGGCGCGATTTCGCCGGTGGTGCTGGCGTGCCCGCGCAGCGATCGTTCCGACGTCAACGCGACGCTGCTCGACCTCGGCGCCCAGGAAGACACCATCGTTTTCGAAACCACCGTCCAGGACGTACTGGCCTCCAAGGCGCTGCGCCTGCAAGTGCGCGAGAGCTGGAACATCGAAGAGCTGGCGACCCATTACAGCGAGTTCATCCAGCTGTTCCGTCCGTTGTGGCAGGCACTTCGCGAACAGGAAAACCTGCAACCGGCCGACTGCTTTCTGGCGCGGATCCTGCTGATTCACGAATACCGCAAACTGCTGCTGCGCGACCCGCAACTGCCGGATGAATTGCTGCCCGGCGATTGGGAAGGCCGCGCCGCCCGGCAGTTGTGCCGCAACATTTACCGTCTGATTTACGCCAAGGCCGAAGAGTGGCTCAACAGCGCACTGGAAACGGCCGATGGTCCGCTACCGGATGTCGGTGAAAGTTTCTATCGGCGTTTCGGCGGACTGAAGTAACACGTCATTGTTCAGGGAGCGGTGCGGTTCAGGAGACTTGAAGCATCCCGATGTCGTGTGGATTGACGTAGACAATAAAAATAAGCCTGCGTGAGGCCTGACATGATTTTTACCACTGCACAGCGCCATGATAGGTTCGATCAATGGATCCATCAGATCAACCAGATCTGTGGCGCCTTCAACGCACAGCCCCTGGGTAGCGAGTTTGCCGGGCGCATCCGCGAATACCAGAGCGACGCGCTCAGGCTCAGTTTCGTCGACGTGTGCCAGGCCCGACTGTTTCGCACACCCCAGGAAGTCGCGGCGGGCGAGGGCGGCAAGTATTTTGCGGTGTTCCAGCTCGAAGGCTCGGCGGGCATGGCCCAGGGTGACGACAAGGTGTTGCTGGCGCCCGGCGACATCACACTGATCGATGCCGCACGGCCCAGCGATTTCACCTACAGCGAAAACTCCCGACAGTTGTCGCTGATCCTGCCGCATCAAGTGGTCGAACAAACCCTGCGCTTCAACCAGGTCAAGTGCGGTCACCGGATTGCCGCGTCATCCCCCATCGCGATGTTGTCGCACCGACTGATCCTCGATGCTACCCGCCAGCAGCACCTGACCCGGCAGGAAAGCGAAGCGACCCTGGAAGCGATTGTGAGTCTGCTGCGCCCGGCGATCAGTCAGGGCGAAGAGTGCACCGATGCGCATGAGCGCCTCTTCCGCAAGACCTTGAGCTTCATCGACGCGAACATTCGCTCCGAAGAGTTGTGCCCGGAGTGGCTGGCGCGTGAAATCGGCATGTCCACCCGTGGCCTGTACCGGATGTTTGCCAGGAAGGGGTTGGTGGTGGCGCGTTACATCAAGAACCGCCGCCTGGACTTGTGCGCCGAATCCCTGCGTGGCTTGGGCAAGGAACAGAAGCTGTCGGTGCTGGGGTATTCGTGGGGGTTTTCCGATTCGAGCTACTTCTCCACGGCGTTCAAATCACGCTTCGGCATTGCGCCGGGGGAGTATCGCAAGCGGCATGCGTGATTGTTTGCCTGACGCTGCTTGACCCTGTGGGAGCCGGCTTGCTGGCGAAGGCGGTCTTGAGGTTTGTGTTGTTCTTTCGGCCTTAAAAGATCGCAGCCTTCGGCAGCTCCTACATTGACGGTGTGGAAACCCGATCCTGTAGGAGCTGCCGAAGGCTGCGAGCTTCTTGTGTTTACTTCGGTGCGTTGAGGTTCAAGGTCGGCGTTTCATCGAAGAAGTTCCACGGCTTCAATAGCACATGCACCCACTCCGTCGGCATGATCGGCCATTCCTCGGCACGGGCGATGTGGGTGGTGCCGGTGGTCAGCCAGACCACGTCGTCGGTGTTCTCGATGGACTGGTTGTCCTGGGTGAACTGCCCCAGGCCCGAGTCTTTATCCGAGCGGTTCGGGTACTTGCCTTCCGGGTATTTTTCCTCAGGGTTGTACTGCGTCACCCACAACTGCTTGTCCATGAAATTCAGGCGATGGTAGAGCCATTCATCCTTGCCGAAGTTGGCGCCCTTGGCCACCGGGTGCGTACCGCCGGCATACGGAATCAGCTGATAGGAAACGGTGTTGCCTACCTTGTTTTCCTTGCCGGGGTTGCTCAGCAGGCGCACGGTCGACGGGTCGAATTTCTGCGCCGCTTGCTGCTCGGTGGTGACCACTTTGGTGTCGGTCTGCATGGTACTGGTGCGCGGGCCGCCACGGTCGTTGGGCAACACCACCGGGTTCACTTCAACTAGCGAGTTCTGCTCGCCGTCCACGTCCATATCGAGGCGGAAGTTATAGATGTGCTGGTGCGTGGTGCCGACGATATTGTGGTCCAGCAAGGTGCCGTAGCGGGTATCTTCCTTGGCAGTGTCTTCGTGCATGGTTTTGGACTTCACGCCCTTGACCGCTTCGATGCCGGTCGCCCCGGCGTCGATGCCGATGGTGCCGTTCTGCTGGAAGACCCAGTCGAAGATGTAGTCGTAGTTGCCGACGGTGCTGATCCAGCGCACCACCAGTTCACGACGCTCGGTGCTGAGGTTGGGCTGGCCCATTTCCTGGTGTTTGTATTCCGGGCCGGCATAGCGTTCGAACACCGCCATGGCGCGCGGGATCGCGGTCGGTGCGCCGGTGTAGTCGGCGATAGTGGCGTCCAGCAACACGGCGTTTTCCGGGGCGTCTTTGCCACGGGCAATCGGCGAGGTCAGGGTGCCCATGCCGTAGTCGCCGGAATCGAGATACGCCTTGAAGTACCAGCCCACATCGGGATCGCCGTAAGGCACGATCATGCCGCCCAGCGAGCCTTCGTACATGATTTTGCGTTTCTTGCCCTTGTCGTCATAAGTGACGGTGGACAGGATCGGCCCGACCCGCGAGTCGAGGCGAACGTGGAAATCCCAGTTCTGCCAGTGAATGCTGTTGCCGGTGATGGTGTAGTTCTTGCCTTCGGGCTCGGTGATTTCCAGCGGCTTGACCGCCACGCCTTTGCGTCCGCGGCCGTCATACGGCGTCGGTTTCATCGGCACCGGAATGAGCGCATCGTCTTCGATCTTGATCAGTTTTTTCTGTTCCAGATCGACAATCGCCACCAGACCTTCGATCGGGTGCGCCCAGTAGTTGCCGTCATCGACATTGAGGTAGCTGACGATTTTCAGCAGGCGTTTGTCCTGGGCCAGGCCGTCCTTGCCGTCGAAATAGCCGACGGTCAGCGGCGTGGCTACAACTTTTTTCACGTCATTGATGCCGCGCTTGGCCAGGGCTTGCGCGTATTCCGGACTGGTTTCCACGGCGGTTTGGACCGCGATGAAATCGTCCAGGAGCACCATGCCGTGGGCGCCTTCGATCGGCTTCCAGGACTTGAGCTGTTTGCTGTCCAGGTCTACCAGCGCTTCAATCACATGCTTGCCGTCCAGCACCACAATATTGGCCTGGCGCGGCTGCGTGACGTTTTGTCCGGTGTAGACGAAATTCCACACCTGATCCTTCGGCGGTGTCTTGACCGAGATTTCGGTGAAGCGAAAACCGGGCTTGTAGTTTTCCGATTGCTTGACGATGTCCACCGCTGCCGTGATTTCAGCGGCGCTCAGCGGGTTAAGCGGGCTGGGGCGGGTTTCGACGACAAAGGTCGTGTCCAGTCCGGACTGGAACACCTGATTGATGAAGTCCTTGGACATGAAGGCCGTCTTGTCCTTGAACACCACCGGCACCGTCAGCTCCATACGCTTACCGTTGAGCATGGCCACTTTGCTGTTCGGCTTGACCTTGAGGTAGACCCCGTCCTTGGCGATGGTGAACAGATTGGCATAGTCGTCCCACTTCACCGTGGCGCCAAACTCCTCAAGGCCTGCTTGCAGCGGCACCATTTCGGCGTGACCGCCGTGGGCCTGGGCATTGCTTGCCCAGAAAGGCAGGCCGATGGCGCTCAGGGAGATAGCCAGGGCGAGCCGGGCAAAGGGTGATCTTTTGGGCGACGCTTTGGAGCTGAACATGTGGGAGATCCTGGGAAAAGCCGGGTACGGGCATTCCTGCACTTTGTTACAACCGGTCAATGACTGCATTTGAATGCCTGCCAGATTTCTTTGCTTCTGTGCCGTCATCCAGCTTTGCTGACGGATGGCGCAATGGCAAGCAGACAAAGTGTGGGGCCAATGGGCCGCAAGTCATTGCTTTGCGTTAATAGGAAGCATTACTATTCGCGCCCCGTCCTCACAGCACACTGCAATGACCCTCAAGTTGCCCCGCAGACACGGCTTTTTCGAGCATTACGAAGAGTTGGTTGGCACCTGGACCCGTCGACTGAGAAATCGTCAGCAGGCCGAGGACCTGGCCCACGACACCTTCGTGCGTGTGCTCGAGTCGGATTCGGCGAAGGTGGAGCAACCACGGGCGTATCTGCACCAGACCGCGCGCAATATCGCGGTCGATGGTTATCGGCGCGAGGATCGACGGGGCGCCATGGAGTCCGAGGCGATTGATCTCAGTGAGTCGCCCAACGGCGACCCGGAGCATTTCATGCAGGCGATCCAGTTGGCCGACTCCATCGAACGGGCGCTCACCGAGCTGCCGGTCAATTGCCGCAAGGTGTTTGTCTGGCAGAAAATCGAAGGCCTGACCCAGGCTGAAATCGCCGAACGCCTGGGACTGTCAAAGAACATGGTGGAAAAGTATATGATCCGCACGCTGCGGCATCTGCGCGACCGCCTTGAAGGACTGCAATCATGATATGCGGTGGCTTGTTTAGGCACTGGCGAAGCCTGCGATCTTTTGGCGGCATTGAAATCGCTGAAGATCAAAAGATCGCAGCCTTCGGCAGCTCCTACGCCCTTACGCGGCGTGAATTCCCTTACCCAGCCAAACAGGAACTTCCATGATGGATACTCGTGATTGTGCGTGCGGGAAAACAACGGTTCGCGATGAGGCGGCGCAGTGGTTTGTGCGGTTGCAGGAGCCTGTCGTCGATGTCGATATGCGCCGCCGGTTCCAGGACTGGCTGGACGAACATCCCCAGCACCGAACCGAATTCGATCTGCTCCAGGGTTTGTGGAAAGCCGCCGACCTGGTGCCGGCCGCGCGGTTGCGGGCTTTGTGTGAACCGCCGCCGGAGCGTCGCCAGCGTCGTCCAGTGTTGCGTTACGCGGTGGCGGCGAGTGTTTTGGCTGTGGCCCTCGGGCTGGGGTTGTTCAGTGGATTGAATCGCCCAACCCCTTACACCGCCGAGTTTTCCACAGCCTTGGGCGAGCGGCGTCAAGTGGCATTGCCGGATGGCTCGGTGGTCGACCTCGACAGCCGCAGCCGGATTCAGGTGCGCTTTGAAGAGGATCGTCGCAGCGTCGAGTTGGCCGAAGGCGAAGCGATGTTCAGCGTTCAGCACGACACCAGCCGGCCCTTTGTGGTCGAGGCCGGGAGCGGCAAGGTCACGGTCACCGGTACGCGCTTCGATGTGCGCCGAGGCAACAGCGATACCCGGGTTGTCGTGGAGCAGGGCACCGTCAAGGTTCAGGGACGTGAAGCCGCCGACAGTGATTTCATCAATCTCACTGCAGGCCTTGGCACCCATGTCGACACCCAAGGCAAGGTCGCGGCCGCTTACGCGGTCAACCCGGCCGAACTCACGGCCTGGCGCAGCGGCAAACTGGTGTTCAACAACGCCAGCCTGGCCGACGTCGTGGAGCAGGTCTCGCGTTATCGCCAGAAGCCACTGAAGGTCGGCAACCCGGCGGTGGGCAATCTGCGCCTGACCAGCGTGTTCAAATCCGACAACACCGACGCGCTGCTCAAAGCCTTGCCGAACATCCTGCCGGTGGCCGTGCACACCCTCGATGACGGCAGCCAGGAAATAATCTCAAAATAAAATTCAGGTTTTTTTCGAGTTCATCGTCTTCCTGTTCAACTGCAACTGGTTTGCATTAACAAGCGCACACTCTTGCGATCCACAGGACTACGTTCGACGTGAAGAAATCCACCGCTAAAAACAACAAACCCACCTGGTTGCCCTTGGCCCTTGCGCTGGCGGTCAACTTCGCGCTGCCTCAGGCCCATGCTGGCGAAGCGATCCACATTGCGGCGCAACCGCTGGGGCAGGCCTTGAGCCAGTTGGGCCAGCAGACTTCGCTACAGGTGTTTTTCAGCCCTGATCTGGTGGCCGGCAAGCAGGCGCCGGCGGTGGACGGCAATATTTCTCCGGAAGAAGCGCTGCGTCAGCTGCTGCAAGGCAGCGGATTGCAATACCAGATCGATGAAGGCTCAGTGACTTTGATGCCGGTAACGACCTCGGCGGCCAACGGTCCACTGGAACTGGGCGTGACTGACATCAAAGTGGTTGGTGACTGGCTCGGCGATGCCGATGCCGCTGTGGTGCAAAACCATCCGGGCGCACGGACGGTGATTCGCCGCGAGGCCATGGTCGAGCAGGGCGCGATGAACGTCGGCGACGTGCTCAAGCGCGTTCCGGGCGTGCAGGTGCAGGACGCCAACGGCACCGGTGGCAGCGACATTTCCCTGAACGTGGGCGTGCGCGGCCTGACGTCGCGCCTGTCGCCACGCTCCACCGTGCTGATCGACGGCATCCCGGCGGCGTTTGCGCCTTACGGCCAGCCGCAACTGTCCATGGCGCCGATTTCCTCGGGTAACCTCGACAGCATCGACGTGGTACGTGGCGCCGGCTCCGTGCGCTACGGGCCACAGAACGTTGGCGGCGTGATCAACTTCGTGACCCGTGCGATTCCGCAGCAAGCTTCTGCGGAAATCGGCACCACAATGGAAACCTCCCAGCACGGAGGCTGGAAGCACATCGACACCGCGTTCATGGGCGGCACCGCCGACAACGGCATGGGGGTGGCGCTGTTGTACTCAGGCGTGAACGGCAACGGCTACCGTGAAAGCAACAACGGCAACGACATCGACGACGTGATCCTCAAGACCCACTGGGCGCCCACTGATTACGACGACTTCAGCCTCAATTTCCACTACTACGACGCCAAGGCCGACATGCCCGGCGGCCTGACGCAGGCGCAGTACGACGCCGACCCGTTCCAGTCCGTGCGCGACTACGACAATTTCAGCGGCCGCCGCAAGGATGTGTCGTTCAAGTGGACGCGGCAGATCGATGATCGCACCCAGGCCGAAGTGCTGACTTACTACACCGACAGCTTTCGCGGCAGCACCATCGCCGCCCGTGACCTGAAGACCCTCAGTTCTTACCCGCGCACCTATTACACCTTCGGTATCGAGCCTCGCGTGTCGCACATTTTTGACGTGGGCCCGACCACCCAGGAAGTCAGCGTCGGTTATCGCTATTTGAAAGAGGGCATGCACGAGGAGGCCAGCCGTGTGGCACTGGTCAACAACGAGCCCGTCGTGCGTCCGGGTTCGGACGGCCATGTCTATCAGGACCGCACAGGGGGCACCGAGGCCAATTCGATCTACATCGACAACAAGATCGACGTGGGCAACTGGACTGTTACGCCGGGTATTCGCTTCGAGCACATCAGCACCGACTGGCATGAGCGTCCGGTGCTCGACACCGCCGGAAAACCGGTGCAGGAGAAGAAGCGCAGCATCGAAAGCAACGAGCCACTGCCAGCCCTGAGCGTGATGTATCACATGTCCGAGGCCTGGAAACTTTTCGCCAATTACGAGACTTCGTTCGGCGCCCTGCAGTATTTCCAGTTGGGTCAGGGCGGTATCGGCGACAACACGGCTAACGGCCTGGAGCCGGAAAAGGCCAAGACCTATGAAATCGGTACGCGCTACAACGATGACGTGTGGGGCGGCGAAGTGACGCTGTTCTACATCGACTTTGACGACGAGCTGCAATACATCAGCAACGACGTGGGCTGGACCAACCTGGGCGCGACCAAGCACCAAGGCATTGAAGCGTCCGTGCATTACGACATGGCCGCGCTGAACCCGATGCTGGACGGCCTCACCGCCAATGCCGGTTTCACCTACACCCGCGCCACCTACGAAGGCGATATTCCGGGCTTCAAGGGCCGTGACCTGCCGTTTTACTCCCGGCAAGTGGCCACCGCAGGCCTGCGCTACGACATCAACCGCTGGACCTACAACCTTGATGCATTCGCTCAGTCCAAGCAGCGCTCGCCGGGCACCGGCGTGAACGCTGACGGCAGCTTCAATGGGAACTACATCACCGAAGGCACGGCTGACGGTCAATTCGGCGACATCCCGGGGTACGTGCTCTGGAACGCCCGGGCCGGCTATGACTTCGGCCCGCAGGTGTCGAACCTGAAACTCGGCGCGGGTGTGAAGAATATCTTCGACAAGCAGTACTTCACCCGCTCCAGCGACAACAACTCGGGCATGTACGTCGGCGCGCCGCGCACGTTCTTTGTGCAGGCCAGTGTCGGATTCTAAAAGCCTTCGCCCGCTCCCTCAGGTGTACACAGTTCCTTGTGGCGGGCTTGCCCGCGAAGACGGCTTAACAGCCGACGAAAATGTTGGCTGACCCACCGCTTTCGCTGGCAAGCCAGCTCCTACAGTCGCCCGGGGTGTGAGCAGGTTTGGATTGCGACACAGATCCCTTGTAGGAGCCGGCTTGCCGGCGAAGCTTTTCAGACTTTCAACACCTTCCCGCCAACCGCCACCGCCACCAACAACAACGCCATCAAGGCAAAGGCAAAACTCAAGCTGCTGCCATGGGCGATGAAGCCGATCAGCGCCGGCCCCGCCAGAATGCCTGCATAACCCAGCGTAGTAATGGCTGGCACGGCAATGCTCTCAGGCATGACGGTCTGTTTGCCCACGGCCGTGTACAGCACCGGCACAATGTTCGAGCAGCCGGCCCCCAGCAGTGCATAACCCACCAGAGCGGCTTCCCAGTTCGGCGTGAAGGTGGCCAACAGCAGTCCTGCCGCAGCAATCAACCCCCCGAACACCATCACCCGCGTCGCGCCCAGGCGTCGCACGATCTTGTCTCCGGTTAAACGCCCGGCGGTCATGGTCAGGGCAAACGCCGCGTAACCCAGCCCCGCATAAGCGGTGTCGATGCCGCGTTCCTGCGCCAGGAACACCGCACTCCAGTCCAGTGCCGCGCCTTCGGCAAGGAACACGATGAAGCACATCCCGCCGATAAACAGCACGATCCCGTGGGGAACGGCAAATGCCGGCCCCGAGCTTTCGCTGCCATAGGGCAGCATGTGCGGGACCGCTTTGGTCAGCGCGATCAGCAACACCACGATCACCACCAGCGTTGCGCCCAGCGGTGAAAGGCCGAGGCCGAGCAGGGCGCTGACGCCCGCAGCGCCGACGATCCCGCCCAGGCTGAACAAGCCATGGAAGCCCGACATCATGTTCTTGCCACTGGCGCGCTCGACGATCACCGCTTGCAGGTTGACCGTAGAATCCACCGTGCCGAGTCCCGCGCCGAACATGAACAGCGCCGCGATCAATGCCGGAATCGACGACACCGTCGCCAGCAGTGGCAGTGCGGCGCAGATCAGCAATGTTCCACCGGTCGCCACCCGCCGACAGCCGAAGCGCGTCGCGAGGATTCCGGCCAGCGGCATTGCCAGAATCGAACCCACGCCAAGGCACAACAGCAACAGCCCCAGGGTGCCTTCATCCAGTGCGGCCCGGGTCTTGGCATAAGGCACCAGCGGCGCCCACGCGGCGATACCGAACCCGGCGATAAAAAACGCGATGCGCGTGGACATCTGTTCCAGGCGCCCGGGAACGAATGTGGTCTGGGTGTTGAGGCTGGTCATATCAATCCTTGGCAAAAAACGTCGCGTTCCCAAGGGACAGGGATTGAACGGCGAGGTTCGATCTCTGTCCGGGCGGTTTCGCGGTGATACAGGGCGACATCGTTGCACAGCCGCCGTCTGTTTCGCGATATGTTGAGGCCATTCAATGACACGTAGGGGGCGTCATGGCGCAAAGATACGATGCACGGGGCAATATCTACATCGTGGTGGCGCCTGATGAATTGCGCCGCCAGGGAATCGATTTGCCCGACCACGCCAGCGATGCAGCGCAGTCGCGTGAAACCTGGGCGCTGGCCGCCATCGAGGCTTGCTGTGGCTGGGCTCCCGGCACGCAACCGGCCGGTGCCAAGGAACATCGCAGCGATGGTTTGCTGGTCGGACCGTTTCAAAACGCGTCACCCTTCGATCTGCTGATCGTCAACACCGATGGGACCTTCGCTGAACGCAGTGGCAACGGGCTGACGATTTTCTCCCAGGCCCTCAGCGATCAAGGGTTGTTGAACGAAGGCTGTGAACTCAGGGTTCATCACGACAAGGCCGATACGCCGTCACCGGGGCAAACCTCGGTGAAAGCCGCCCAGGTCGACGGCGTGAACGGTTTCTGGCTTGATCTGGGCCGACCGGGTTTCGGGCCGACGGCGGTCAGTGCCCATGGGGTTGAAACAGTGCTGTTGAACGGTCGCGAACTCAGCCACGTTGAACAGTTGTCGGCGCTCAACGGTGCCTGGTCGTGCAGTCAGTTCGCGCGGGTTGGCAATCCCCATTGCGTGACGCTGGTGGAAAGTGCCGATGATCTGCCGAGCAACGAGCAGATGCGCGAGCCGGCACTGGGTGAGGGGCTGACACGGATTGCCTACGCCATGCCGGTCGGTGCAGGCAAACCGTGTCCGGCGGGAATCAACCTGCAATGGGCAATGCGCTTGTCCGAAGGGCACATCGCCGCGCGGGTATTCGAGCGGGGCGAGGGGCCGACGGCATCTTCGGGGACCAGCGCCAGCGCGGTGGCCTGTGCGGCCTGGCGGGTGGGCTGGGTCAGCGCGGGTGAGATCAAGGTGACGATGCCGGGCGGTACGGCGCCGATTTTGCTGGAAGAGGAGCGGGGGGAGTTGAGTCGGGTCAGCCTGTTTGGTACGGCCCGAATGAGTGATTGACCTGGAGTTTGCTATCGCGAGCAGGCTCGCTCCTACAGTGGATGTGTGTCAGTCACAAAACCTGTAGGAGTGAGCATGCTCCGGGCGGCGATCCGACGATGGGGCCAGCCCAGTCAATGCATAGCTCAGCTCAAACCACTGAACTCCACCACCGGCATCGTCCGTTTCATCAACACCTTGCCATCGCGCACTGAATACAGGGGCAAACCCTGGCTGCGAATAACTTCATAGTCGCTGTCGGCGGACAGAATCAGCAGGTTCGCCGGACGCCCGCGCTCCAGTCCGTAACGCTCGCCCAGGGCCATGGCCTTGGCACTGTTGTCGGTCACCAGGTCCAGCGCGCTTTGCAAATTGCGGTAACCGAGCATGTGACAGATGTGTAAGCCCGCTTCGAGCACCCGCAGAATGTTGCCGTTGCCCAGCGGGTACCACGGGTCGACGATCGAGTCCTGGCCGAAGCACACGTTCATCCCCGCTTCCAGCAGCTCGTTGACTCGCGTCACGCCCCGGCGCTTCGGGAAGTTGTCGAAGCGGCCTTGCAGGTGGATGCTTTCGGTGGGGCAGGAGACAAAGCTGATTCCCGAATGCCCGAGCAGGCGAAACAGCTTGGCGCAGTAGGCGTTGTCATAAGAGCCCATGGCCGTGGTGTGACTGGCGGTGACCCGCGAACCCATATCGCGGCTGCGAGCCTCTTCGGCCAGCACTTCAAGAAAACGTGAATGCGGGTCGTCGGTTTCGTCGCAATGCACATCCACCAGGCAACCGCTGCGCTCGGCCAGGTCCATGAGGAACTTCACCGAGCTCACGCCCTGATCCCGGGTGTACTCGAAGTGCGGGATGCCGCCGACCACGTCTGCACCCATGCGGATCGCTTCTTCCATCAGTTCACGGCCATTGCGGTACGACTCGATGCCTTCCTGGGGAAACGCGACGATTTGCATGTCGACCAGGTGCCGGTTTTCCTCGCGCACCTCGAGCATGGCTTTGAGCGCCGTCAGTTGTGGGTCGGTGACGTCGACGTGAGTGCGCACGTGCTGGATGCCATGGGCGGCGAGGCTCTGGATGGTTTTACGGGCGCGGGTCTTGGTGTCTTCCTCGGTGATCGTCACCTTGCGCTCACCCCAGCACTCGATGCCTTCGAACAACGTACCACTCATGTTCCAGCGCGGTTCGCCGGCGGTCAGGGTCGCGTCGAGGTGAATGTGCGGCTCGACAAACGGCGGCACCACCAGGTTGCCGCCGGCATCCAGATCTTCGGGCCCCAGGGTCGGGGCCTCCGTCTGGCGGGCGATGCTGCTGATCAGGCCGTTCTCCAGGTACAACTCATGCAGGCCTTCCTGGTTGCGCAGACGGGCGTTGATGATGTGCATGAGATGAGTCCTTTTGGAAGATCGTGTAGTCGATACGTTATCCCGACTACGGCGTTCCCCGCCAGTGACATTGATCACTGTAGAACGACTGTGGGAGCGAGCCTGTTCGCGATAAGCGTTTGTCTGTCACATTGATGTTCAATGTGCCGACGCTATCGCGAGCAGGCTCGCTCCCACAGGGATATTGCGTTTGTTTGCCGGGTTATTCGCCGCGATAGATGCAACCGCTGGTGCACGTCTCGTGGATGCGGATCGCGCTGAGTTCGGGCAACAACGGCTTGAGTTCTGCCCAGATGAATTTGGCCAGCACTTCGCTGGTCGGGTTTTCCAGGCCGGGGATGTCGTTCAGGTAGTTGTGGTCGAGGCGCTCGTACAGCGGCTTGAAGATCGCCTTGATCTCCGAGAAGTCACGAATCCAGCCAGTGTGAGGATCGAGATCGCCGCTCAGGTGAATCGCCACTTTGAACGAGTGACCGTGCAGGCGCCCGCACTTGTGGCCGTCCGGTACGTGGGGCAGGCGGTGGGCGGATTCGAACGTAAATTCCTTGAAGATTTCCACAGTGTTTTCAGCTCTGTTGAGGTGGCGTCGCCGCAGCGATTCGGGCAGGTGGCGAGTTTAACAGCTTGTCCTGACTAAAGGGTCAGCAAGCGCTCGCCAAGTCGACCGTTGGCGGCCAGTTCGAGGAACTCGTCACCCAGGCGACGGCTTTCATCCATCGTCACGCGCCAGTATTTCTGCCGGCTCGGGGCATCGCCCATGAAACGCTTGAAGTCATTACGGTCCGGCAGTTTGCCGTAGGGCAGGCGCGCCAGGTATTCCTTCGAAGGCGCCAGCAACAGCACATTCTGCAAGCGCTTGGGGCAGGCGCGGCGCCACGGCAGGGTCTTATCGAACCAGCCGGGTACGACCCGGTCGGTGAAGTGCGGATAGAGCACGATGTCTTTGCCGCTGTAGGGCAGGTCGAGGTGATAGTCCAGCAGACCGCCGTCGCGAAACGTGCCCGCGCCGGCACCTGGCAGGTCGCGCACGCCTTCCATCACCATCGGAATCGAGCCTGAGGCCAGCAGGGCCTGGCGCAGGTTGCCGGTGTTGAGGGCGATGAAGCGCGAGGGAAAGTCGTTCAAGGCCTCAACCGGTGGTGCCCGTCGCGGGTCATGGAGGATCAGGCGTTCGAAGTGTCGGGCCAGGCGGGCGCGACCGCGCAGGTTGTCGGCGATCACGGATGAAAGGCCCAGGCCCAGTCGGCCGCGATGATCGTCCGCGAGCAAACCGTGGCTTTTGACCACCATGATGTTCAGCCGGTAATCGTTGTTGTCCAGGATCGCAGCATCGCGGCCCTCAAGCAGGTCATCGAGCATGCGCTGCGAACTCAAGCTGATCTGCGCCATGGTCACGCCTTTGGCGAAGTTCTGCTCGGTATACAACTTCCCGAGACGGCGGATGCCTTCGGCGGCGTCCGGCAGGCAGGCGCTGGCGAAGCGCCAGGAACCCACCGAGGCACCGATCAGTGAACGCTCCCGTGGCGCCGACGGCAGCCATTCACCGAACAGCGCCAGGTCCAGACCTTGAATCCCCAGTGCCTTCGGCCCGCCCGCCGCGCCGGGCAGGGTGCCGACGTCGGCAGCGTTCAGGCCGTTTTCACGGATGCGCGCCAAGGCACGAGGACCGGCCTTGAGCGTCAGGGAGGGAAACTTGATGTGGATGGCGGTCATACCGGTCTCTGTGTCTGTGCAGGAGCAGCCGAAGGCTGCGATCTTTGGAGGTTTCGCCTGACGACTCAAGTGAATTCGAGAAAAAGATCGCAGCCTGCGGCAGCTCCTACAGGTTTTGCGGGGTGGCCAATGATGGCCATTCAGTTTCAATTAAGTTCACCCAGTTAACGTGGCTCGCGTACGCAACACCGAAAAGAATATGGAGATACCCATGAAAACCCTGACTGCCCTGTTCACCGCGTCCGTCATCGGCCTGACCGTCAGTGTCGCCCATGCTCGCGACCTCGGCCCCGATGAAGCCCTGAGATTGCGCGACGCTGGTACCATTGTGTCTTTCGAGAAGCTCAACGCCACCGCACTGGCCAAACACCCAGGCTCGACCGTGACTGAAACCGAACTGGAAGAAGAGTACGGCAAGTACATCTATCAGGTGGAGCTGCGCGATCCGCAGGGCATTCACTGGGATGTGGAATTAGACGCGGTCAGCGGGCAGGTACTCAAGGATCATCAGGATTCGTAATGAAGGTGTTTTTTTCCAAGCGATGTGCCGGCGCTCGAATCGCCCTGGTGCTTCTGGCGTTTTGCTCGGTGGTGATGGCCCGCGACCTGGATCAGGACGAAGCTTTGCGCCTGCGTCAGCAAGGCGTGATCCTGCCGCTGGAACAATTGCTGCAACAGGCACTGGACCGCTACCCCGGCGCGAAACTGCTGGAAGCCGAGCTTGAAGAGAAACACGACGTCTACATTTATGAAGTCGAGTTACTGACCACCGAAGGCGTGGTCCGTGAACTGGACATCAACGCCACCACCGGCCAACTGATCAAAGACAAGGAAGATTGACCGATGCGTTTGCTTCTGGTGGAAGACCATGTCCCCCTGGCCGATGAACTGTTGGCCGGCCTCAACCGTCAGGGCTACGCCGTGGACTGGCTGGCCGACGGGCGCGATGCGCTGCATCAGGGCAGCACCGAACCCTACGACCTGATCATCCTCGACCTCGGTTTGCCGGGGGTGCCGGGGCTGGACGTGCTGGCGCAATGGCGGGCGGACGGACTGGCGACGCCGGTGCTGGTCCTTACCGCACGCGGCTCCTGGGCGGAACGTATCGAAGGTCTCAAGGCTGGCGCCGACGATTACCTGACCAAACCCTTCCATCCCGAAGAGCTGCACTTACGCATTCAGGCCCTGTTGCGCCGCTCCCACGGCCAGGCCAACCAGCCGACCCTCAAGGCCGCCGGGTTGCATCTGGACGAAGGTCGCCAGTGCGTTGTCCGCGACGGCGCCGACATTCAACTGACAGCCGCGGAATTCCGCCTGCTGCGTTATTTCATGCTGCACCCGGAGCAGATCCTCTCCAAAAGCCATCTCGCCGAGCATCTTTATGATGGCGAAACCGAGCGCGACTCCAATGTGCTGGAAGTTCACGTTAACCATCTGCGGCGCAAACTTGGCAAAAGCGTGATCGAAACCCGTCGTGGCCAGGGTTATCTGTTCGGTGGGCTGGCTCAGTGAGATCAATCCAGCGGCGCTTGAGTCTGGGTCTGATCAGCGTGATGGTGATCGTCGGCCTGGTGCTGGCGCAATCGAGTTCATGGCTGTTCGAAATGGGGTTGCAGCGCTACCTCGAAGCCGGGCTGCGCAACGACAGCGAAAGCCTGCTGGTGGCGCTGGTGCGTGGGCCGCAAGGCTTGCAGCTGGATGAGCGGCACTTGTCCCCGGCCTACCAGCGGCCATTTTCCGGGCATTACTTCCGCATCGATTTCGCCGACAACCATTGGCGTTCCCGCTCATTGTGGGATCAGGAGTTGCCAAAACTCGATCAGCCGGGCTTGCACAGCAATCTGCAACTGGGGCCGGAAGGGCAGCAGTTGCTGGTGTTGCGCACTGACTACCGGCGCCTTGGCCAGTCGATTTCGATCAGCGTCGCCCAGGATTACACGCCAGTGCGCGAGAGTTTCCGGCGCATGCAGCAACTCGGTCTGGCCCTCGGACTGGCAGGGCTGGTGCTGATTCTGCTGCTGCAACGGTTCACCGTGCGCCGCGCTTTGCGACCGCTGGAAAAGGCCCGCGAGCAGATTGCCCAGTTGCAACAGGGCCAGCGTTCGCAACTCGATGATCAAGTGCCGGTGGAGCTGGAACCGCTGGTGGCGCAGATCAACCATTTGCTGGCGCACACCGAGGACAGTCTCAAGCGCTCGCGCAATGCCTTGGGCAATCTCGGTCACGCCCTGAAGACACCGCTGGCGGTGTTGTTGAGCCTGGCCTCCAGCGAGCAACTCGACGCTCACCCACAACTGCGCAAAGTCCTCCAGGCGCAACTGGAGCAAGTCCAGCAACGGCTCAATCGCGAGCTCAACCGGGCGCGGCTGTCCGGCGATGCGCTGCCGGGCGCGCTGTTTGATTGCGACGCCGAACTGCCGGGGTTGCTCGCGACCTTGAACATGATCCATGGCGAACACCTGGCGCTGAGCTACCGGGCGCCGGCCGGATTGCAGTTGCCGTGGGATCGCGAAGACTTGCTGGAGCTGCTGGGCAACCTGCTGGATAACGCCTGCAAATGGGCGGATGCCGAAGTGCGTTTGAGCGTTGTCGAGACGACTGATGGGTTTGAACTCAGCGTTGAAGACGACGGGCCGGGCATCCCCGAAGACCGTCGAGATCAAGTCTTCAGTCGCGGTGCGCGGCTGGATGAGCAAACCGATGGGCATGGGTTGGGGTTGGGTATCGTGCGCGACATCGTCGATACCTGGGGCGGCCGGTTATCGCTGGTGGAGAGCGAGTGGGGTGGGTTGAAAGTGGCTATCGAGTTGCCAAAACGCGGCTGAAGCCGCACCGCAAAACCTGTAGGAGCGAGCTTGCTCGCGATGGCGGTCTGACCGTCACATCAATGTCGAATGTGCCGACGCTATCGCGAGCAAGCTTGCTCCTACAGTGAACTGTGTTGTGCCAGGTTCAGGTGTGATGAATCTCCCGATCCTTGGTTTCAGGCATGAAGAAAATCCCCAGCACGGCCGTCATCACCGCGATGACGATCGGATACCACAGGCCGTAGTAGATATCCCCCGTGGCCGCCACCATGGCAAACGCCACCGTCGGCAGAAAGCCACCGAACCAGCCGTTGCCGATGTGATAAGGCAGTGACATCGAGGTGTAGCGGATGCGCGCCGGGAACAGTTCCACCAGCCAGGCAGCAATCGGCCCGTAGACCATGGTCACGTAGATCACCAGGATGGTCAGGAGCAGCAGCACCATCGGATAGTTGGTTTTCGCCGGATCGGCCTTCTCGGGATAACCCGCTTCCTTGAGCGCTGTGGCGAGGGTCGCGGTAAAGGCGTCGTTTTGGGTCTTGAAGTCGGCGGCCGGCATGCCGGTGCCCTCGAAACTCTGGATCACTTTCTCGCCAATGCGCACCTGCGCCACGGTGCCCGGCTCGGCGCTCACGTTCTTGTAGGGGATGGCCCGTTTGGCCAGTATGGTCTTGGCCAAGTCGCAGGAACTGGTGAATTTGGCCTTGCCCACCGGGTCGAACTGGAAGGAGCACTGATCGGGGTTGGCGACCACCGTGACCGGGTTCTTCTCCTGCGCGATGAATACATCGGGATTACCGTACTGAGTCAGCGCATGGAAGATCGGGAAGTAGGTCAGGGCCGCGATGATGCACCCGGCCATGATGATGCCCTTGCGGCCGATGCGGTCGGAGAGGCTGCCGAATATCACAAAGAACGGCGTGCCGATCAGCAGCGAGCCGGCAATCAGCAGGTTCGCGGTCTGCGGGTCGATCTTCAGCGTCTGCAACAGGAAGAACAGCGCATAGAACTGCCCGGTGTACCAGACAACGGCCTGGCCGGCGGTGCCGCCGAGCAGGGCCATGATGACGATCTTCAGGTTATCCCAGCGGGCGAAGGATTCGGTCAACGGTGCCTTGGACGACTTGCCTTCGGCCTTCATTTTCAGGAACACCGGCGACTCGTTGAGCTGCAAGCGGATGTACACCGAGACGATCAGCAACAGGATCGACAGCAGGAAAGGGATGCGCCAGCCCCAGGCTTCAAACGCTTCTGTGCCCAGAACGGTGCGGCAGGTGAGGATCACCAGCAGCGACAGAAACAGGCCCAGGGTCGCGGTGGTCTGAATCCATGAAGTGAAAAACCCCCGTTTGCCTTTGGGCGCATGTTCGGCCACATAAGTCGCCGCGCCGCCGTACTCACCGCCCAGCGCCAGACCTTGCAGCAAGCGCAGGGTGATCAGAATGACCGGGGCCGCCACGCCGATGGTCGCGTAGCCGGGCAGCAAGCCCACCACCGCCGTCGATACGCCCATGATCACAATGGTGATGAGGAAGGTGTGTTTGCGGCCGATCATGTCACCCAGGCGCCCAAACACAATCGCCCCGAAAGGCCGGACGGCAAAGCCTGCGGCGAAGGCGAGCAGGGCGAAGATGAAGGACGTGGTCTCGTTGACGCCGGCGAAGAAGTGCTTGGCGATGATCGCGGCGAGTGAGCCGTACAGGTAAAAGTCGTACCACTCGAACACGGTGCCCAAGGACGAGGCGAAGATGACCTTGCGCTCCTCCTTGGTCATCCCTCGGTTGGGCGTGCTGCCCGTGGTTGTATTGTCGATTGCCGCCATGAGTGTTCTCCGTGGTTCTTGTTTTAGGCCGGAGCACCTCTCAATTGTTGCCGCACCCTGGCCCTGGGGCTGATGTCATCGGATTACCAGTCTTGCAGACAAGTGACGCCTCGGAACGTTGCAAGGTTCCTAGAAGCTTAATCAGGTTCTGGTAGATATCCACTCGCCATCATTGAGTGCGGACAAAAACCTGAAGGAGCGAGCTTGCTTGTGGAAATCGTCAACAATACCGCGGGGAATCTGACTCCCCGCGGCGCCCTCGGGTTTTTCGCGAGCAGGCTCGCTCCTACAGGGGATGTTTTTGCGGGTGCTTAAACGCGGAACTGATCCATCAAACTCTGCTGCTGATTGGCCAGACTGTTGAGCGACTGGCTGACCCGCGCCGATTCGTTGGCCTGGCCGGACAAAGACTCGGTCACGTCGCGAATGGTCGCCACGTTGTTGTTGATTTCCTCGGCCACCGCGCTTTGTTCTTCGGCGGCGCTGGCGATCTGCATATTCATGTCGTTGATCACCGTGACTGCGTCACCGATCTGGCGCAGCGCCGTCACGGCCTGGCCGACTTGCTCGACGCTGCCCTGGGCCTGGCGATGGCTGTTGTTCATCGAACCCACCACCTCCTGAGTGCCGCTTTGCAGTTGCTCGATCACCACGCGGGTTTCTTCCACGGACTCCTGGGTTCGTCGCGCCAGATTGCGCACTTCGTCGGCCACCACGGCGAATCCGCGGCCGGCTTCTCCGGCCCGGGCCGCTTCGATCGCGGCGTTGAGTGCCAGCAGGTTGGTTTGTTCGGCGATGGCGCGGATCACTTCCAGCACTGAGCCGATTTTTTCGCTGTTGGCTGCCAGGCCTTCGACCTGGACCATCGCCGCGCTCATGTCGGCGGCGAGGTTGTCGATGCTGGCGGTGGTGCGGTCGATCACGGTCAGGCCCTGGCGCGTCGCCTGATCGGCGTCGCGGGCGGCGTGGGCGGCTTGCGCGGCGCTGCGGGCGACATCCTGGGCGGTGGCACTCATTTCGTGGGACGCGGTCGCGACCTGATCGACCTGACGGTACTGCTGCTCCATGCCGGCGCTGGTCTGGGTGGCAATGGCGGAGGACTGGTCAGCGGTGTCACGTGCGTCCTGAACCGAGCGTTTGACGTCGGCAATGATCGGTTGCAGTTTGTCGAGGAAACGGTTGAACCAGCCGGCCAACTGGCCCAGTTCATCCTGCTTGTCATAGGCCAGGCGGCGAGTCAGGTCTCCTTCGCCGCTGGCGATGTCTTCGAGCATGTGCGCGACGCCGAGGATCGGCTTGGTGACGCTGCGAGCCATTAACCACACCATCAACAATCCGATCAGCGCCGCGAGCACGCCCAGGCCAAGTTCCATCAGGGTGCCGGCGGTGTTGCTTTCATCCAGTTGCTTTTTCAGCACTTGCGCGGGACCGACCAGGACCTTCTCCGGTACGTCGAGCAGCACGCCCCAGGATTTTCCGCCCGGAATCGGCTGGAACGGCGCCAGTACTTTCAGTTGGTGATTGCTGTGCAGGCTGGTGGTTGTGCTGCTGGCGGTGAGCAGGCGCAGCAGCTCGGCACCGCTGGTCCTGTCGACGGTATCCAGGCGCTGGCTGAGCTTGCCGGCGTCGGGGCTGTAACCGGCCAGTAAACCGGCGGGACTGATGATGCTGACGTTGGTCTGGCCGTCGTAAAGTTTTTTACTCGCGCTCTGACTGAGGGTTTGCAGGCTGTTGAGGTTGATGTCCACCGACAGCGAGGCAATGACTTTGCCGTTGACCAACAACGGGAAGACGATGCTGGTCATCAGCACGTTCTGGCCGTCGATCTCATAGAAGTAAGGTTCGATCACGCATGGCTTGAGCGTTGTGCGTGGGCAGGTGAACCAGGCGTTGGCCGCTTCGCCGCTGGGGCCGGTGCGGGTGTCGGCCATGTCCGATTCCGGCAGCGCCATCGACGTCACTTTTCCTGGCGTTGGCTGTGACCAATACAGGGCAAAACGGCCCTTGTCATTGCTGCCCAGTTCGGCCTGGCCGCTGAACAGTTCGTCCTTGCCGTCCAGCCCATTGGGTTCGAACACCAGCGACAGGCCGAGCAGTTCCGGATTGGCTTGCAGGGCCGACTTGACCTGGCGGGTCAGGTCTTCACGCAGGTCGAAGGCATCGAGGAAGCGTTTTTCGGCTTGATCACGCAAAAACAACACCTGCCGTGAAAAGCCATGGCCGTACTGATAGGCGTCCATGAATTGTTGGCGAATGCCCAGCGCCTGGTTTTCGCCCTGGGACTCGATCCGCGCCTGGGCCGCGTCGGTCAGCATCTCCATGCTCGAGGCTTTCACCAGCGCAGAGCTGTGCTCCATGCGATACAGCGAAAGACCCACCAGCAGGGTCACGACACCGGCCAGGCAGAGCCCGGTCAGCAGGGTGATTTTCCATTGAATGGAAAGTTGTCTGAGCGACATGGAGGCGTCCTTTATTCGATAAATATCTGAGACTTTGCACTGTAACGGCCGTCATCCGGCTTTCTTTATGCCGTCCCTCGAATATCCCATCTCCCCCCGTAGGAGCTGCCGCAGGCTGCGATCTTTTGATGTCAATTCTCTGGATACCGCTAAAGATCAACAGATCGCAGCCTGCGGCAGCTCCTACGAGGATTGGGTTGGCTTTGACACCGCGTGCACTCTGCGGCAAAGTGCGCGCCCTCTAATAAAACCCATTATTCAATCCGCTGGCGGCTCACGCAGACTGCCGGCCGGACTCTTTTCGCTTGCCCAGAGGTAACGATGATTAATGCAGTAATTGCCGCGGTTGGCGTCATGCTGGTCCTCAGCCTGTCCCGCGTGCATGTGGTGATCGCGCTGATCGTCGGCGCGCTGGTGGGCGGCCTGACCGGTGGCCTGGGTATCGAGGCGACCCTCAAGGCATTCAACGGTGGGCTGGGCGGTGGCGCGACAGTTGCGTTGTCCTACGCCTTGCTTGGTGCGTTTGCGGTGGCCATTGCCAAGTCCGGGCTGGCCCATGCACTGGCCGACAAAGCCCTGGCGATGGTTGACCGCCAGCACGCAACGGGCGGCGGCCAGGTCAAGTGGCTGTTGATCGGTTTGCTCTGGGTGGTGGCCATCGCCTCGCAGAACATCTTGCCGATACATATCGCCTTTATCCCGTTGCTGGTGCCGCCGCTGTTATACGTGCTGACCAAGCTGCAACTGGACCGTCGCCTGATCGCCTGCGTCATGACCTTCGGTCTGATTACGCCTTACATGTTCCTGCCGGTTGGCTTCGGCAACATCTTTCTCAATGAAATCCTGCTGGCCAACGTCGCCCGCAGCGGTGTCGACATCAGCGGGATCAACGTGACTCACGCCATGGGCATCCCGGCACTGGGCATGGTGGCGGGCCTGTTGATCGCTTTCATCAGCTACCGCAAAAAACGCGTTTATGACCTGGCGAAAATCGAGCAGGTCGAACAGGTGGCGGTGCAGTACAACCCGCTGAGCCTGATTGTCGCCGGCGTGGCTATCGCCGCGGCGTTCATCATTCAGCTGCTGCTGGACTCGATGATCATCGGCGCGCTGGCCGGGTTCCTGATTTTCTCGGTCTCGGGCATCGTGAGGTGGCGCGACACCGACGATCTGTTCACCGAAGGCATGAAGATGATGGCGATGATCGGTTTCATCATGATCGCCGCCTCGGGGTTTGCCGAAGTGATGAAAGCCACAGGTGACGTTCAGACGCTGGTCGAGTCGTCGGCTTCGTACATTGATCACAGCAAAGGCATGGGTGCCTTGTTGATGTTGCTGGTGGGTTTGCTGGTGACCATGGGCATCGGCTCGTCGTTCTCCACCGTGCCGATTCTGGCGGCGATCTTCGTGCCACTGTGCGTGCAACTGGGCTTCAGTCCGTTGGCGATCGTGTGCATTGTCGGCACCGCCGGCGCGCTGGGCGATGCCGGTTCGCCCGCTTCGGATTCGACCCTCGGCCCGACCTCCGGCCTGAACATCGACGGTCAGCACCACCACATCTGGGACACCGTGGTCCCGACATTCCTGCACTACAACCTGCCATTGCTGGCGTTCGGCTGGGTGGCCGCGATGGTCCTGTAACCCGGTTCCACCTTGCAGGAGCGAGCTTGCTCGCGATGGCGGTGAAACCGTCAGCAGCTAATTCGCTGACAGACCGCAATCGCGAGCAAGCTCGCTCCTACAGGTATGTGCATAGCCGTCAGGGTCTGTCCCAATACGGAATGTCTCCAAAACACGCCACAAAAAAATCGATCACCGTCCTGACCTTCACCGACAAGCGTCGGCTGCCCGGCCAAAGCACGGCGATCTGTTGCGGTTCCAGACTGTTGGATACCTGATAGTCCTCCAGCACCGGTACCAACGTGCCGTCTCGTACCGCCTCGCCAATCAGCCATGACGGAAACATCACCAGCCCCAGGCCTTGTTCGGCGGCTTGGGTCAGTGTGTCGGCGTGGTTGCCGGTGATCGGGCCTTTTACCGAATACGCCGTCCATTCCTGAGCCTGGCGGAAAAACCAGCGTTGCTGCCCGGTCGCGCCTTTGTAGGCCAGGCAATGGTGAGCGAGGAGGTCGCTGGGGTGTTGTGGCGTGCCGTGACGTTCAAGGTACGCGGGGCTTGCCGCCACCTGAAAACGATGGGGGGCGAGAATCCGCGCCTGCATGCTCGAGTCGTGCAGCGGACCGATGCGAAACAACAGGTCGGCGCCTTCTTGCAGTGGGTCAACGTAATGGTCGGTCTGTTGGATATCCAGCTGCAGTTTCGGGTAGCGCTCACACAACTGGCCCAGCCACGGTGTCAGGTGCCGTTGGCCGAAAACCACCGGCGCATTGATGCGCACCAGTCCGCTGGGTTCGCTTTGCTGCTCTTGCAGCGCCTGTTCGGCTTCCTCTAATTGCACCAGCACCAGTCGTGCATGTTGACCGAGCACGCGCCCCGCTTCGGTGGGGGTCACGGCGCGGGTGTGGCGGTAGAGCAATTGCTGGTTCAGGGCCTGTTCCATCAACTGGATTTGTCGAGAGATCGAAGAGGGCGCCAGGCCCTCGCGGCGCGCCACTTCGGAAAAACTGCCCTGATCGAGCACCGCGACGAACAGCCGAAGTGCCTTGAATCCCAGTTCATTGAAGCCGTGCATAAACATTCCTGCTGTGCGAGTTACGCAAAAGTGTTGTCAGGATGCTCCCATTTATCGCACAGCTATGCCAATCGATAATGCGCGCCATTGTTCACTTCCTCAGGAATTTCCCATGCAGTCTTCTTCATCCATTGAGGTTGGCGCGTTGCCCGCAACGGCCGTCAAACCCGTTCTGCGCTTATTGCTGTTGCCACTGGTGATCCTCGCCGGCATGGGGTTGTCGGTAGAGGCCGGGTTGCTCGGGCCTCTTGGGGTTCAGGTTGGGCATCTATGGGCCACGTTGAGCATTTTTGGTGTTGGCTCGGCGATTCTGTTTTTACTGTTGCTGTTCAGCGGTCCGCAGCGCGGTCCAGCCTTCAGTGAATTGCCGCGCTGGCAATTGATTGGCGGATTCCTCGGGCCGATGTACGTGGTGGTGCTGACCTTGGCCACGCCCCATATCGGCATCGCGATGACCATGATTGCGATCCTGTCCGGGCAAGTCGGCAAAAGTGTGTTGATCGACCACTTCGGCTGGTTCGGCGCCCCCCGGAAAAAGGTCAACGCTGAACGTTGGCTAGCCTTGCTGCTGATTGTCGCGGCTCTTGTCCTGATTGCTCGGGGTTGATGATGAACCTGATTATTTTATTGGCTGTGGTGGTTGCGGCCGGTGCGGTGTTGAGTGTGCAGGCGGCGATCAATGGGCGACTGGGTGAAACGGTCGGTGTATTGCGAAGCAGTTTGCTGACCTTTGTGGTGGGCGCCGTGAGCACCGGTTTGCTGATCCTGTTTGTCGAACCGGCCCATGCGGTGAGCCTGTTGGATGTGCCGAAATGGCAACTCGGCGGGGCGCTGTTCGGCGTGGTTTACATGATGGTAATGGTCGGGGCGGTACCGCGAGTGGGTACAGCGGTGGCGACCGTCGCGGTGATCGTCGGGCAGTTGGGAATGGGTATGCTGATCGACAACTTTGGTTGGCTGGGCAACCCGCCGATTGAATTGTCCGGCAGTCGGATGCTTGCAATGGTGTGCCTTGGCCTGGCCCTGGTGTTCATGTATCGCAGCAGTGTGCGCCAAGTGTGAGTTGGCGCCTGACTTCTACACTGGTACTACGGGTCGCATTGTCGAGACCCCGACGACCACCACCCAGAGGAGTCGACTCCATGACCGATGACCGCACCTGTGACTGTCCGAAATGCAACTGCAAGCTCGGTGAGCATCCGATCGTGCGACATGGCAAGCACTATTGCTGTGAAGCTTGTGCCAAACATCATGAGCACGGTGAGGAATGTGTCCATCAAGGATGCAAGTGTGCTCACTGACCGCCTGAATGAAAGTGGAGCCTGTTCAGGTTCCACTTTTCGACGACTGCCGGGCACTAGTTAGCCGGACGCCACTTGACGTTCTCCACGCCGAATTTCTCCGCCATTGGCTTGCTGGTCTTTTGCACCTTTTCACGGCCAAAGCGAGGGATGCGCCCCACACCCGCATCACAGCTCGCCCAATGCCAGGCGTCCGCGTTGTCCATTTTATCCAGTCGGATAATGAACGACTTGGGCGTGCCATGAAGGGTGTATTCAATGACGAAAAGTTTTGCGCTGTTCATAAAGCCCCTGTTCCTCCCTGTTGTACATAGAAGGATCGTTTGCCACTCGGAAAATTCATTCGGATTTTCAGGCGGTGTCGGTCGCTGGCGGCAAGCGGGGTGCATCGTTACCATGCAGACTCCTTCAGCCCCAATGATTATTGACCATGGCCCTTGCCACGCCACCCGACCTGAGTGACACCGACGTGCCCGTGCAACCGCTGGCGCGCACCTATCCGCGAGGGTTGTTCATCGAGCCCCATGAACATGTCTGGGGACAGTTACTGTATGCCATGAGCGGCGTGATGTGGGTCGAGACGCCGCACGAAGCGTTTGTGGTCCCGCCCCAGCGAGCCGTCTGGTTGCCACCCGGTATTGCCCACGGCATTCGCGTGGTGTCGGACCTGCAGATGCGCAATATCTACCTGCGCCCGACACTGGCGGCGACGCTCGATGACAGTGTTCAGGTCATCGAGGTCGGCGGCTTGCTGCGCGAGCTGATCGTCGGGCTGGTAGAGCAGGGCGATGACGGTTCACCGGAGTATTACGAGGCGTTGGTTGGCCTGGCGCTGCTGGAGCTCAAGCGGGCGAAGCGCTCACAGCTGAACATCCCGCTGCCGGACGATTCCGACCGACGGCTGATGAATCTTTGCCAGGCCGTCATGGCCGCACCGTCGCTGGACATACCCTTTGAGCAACACGCGCAAAATGCCGGGGCCAGCGTGCGCACCCTGGCGCGATTGTTCAAGGACGGCCTGGGCATGGGCTTCGCCGAGTGGCGGCGACAGGTGCAATTGGTGACAGCGGTGGCCGAGCTGATTCAGGGCGTGCCGGTCAGTGTGATTGCCCGGGAGCTGGGCTACTCGCCAAGCAGCTTCAGCGACATGTTCCGCCGCGAACTGGGGGTCGCGCCTTCGCAGTTTTCCTCGGCGCAACGCCAGGGCTGAAGGTGCCGGCAGGCTGCTTTGGCCGACATCCAGAAGTACTTGGCCGATGCACGCCAGCGCCAGTCTCTAGACTCGGCGCATCCCTGTTAGATGGAAATAGCCATGAAAGCATTGCAGTTCGACAAAACCGGCGACCTCTCGGCCTTGCGCTACGTTGAAGTAGCCACGCCCGTTCCTGGCGCCGATGAAGTATTGGTCGAGATCAAGGCGGCGGGCCTCAATCCCAGCGATGTAAAGAATGTGCTGGGGCGTTTTCCCTACACCACGTTGCCACGCATTCCCGGGCGTGACTTTGCCGGTGTAGTCGTGGCAGGCCCGCAGGCGTTACTGGGTCAGGAAGTTTGGGGCACGGGCCGGGAGCTGGGCTTTTTTGCCGACGGCTCCCATGCGCAGTTCGTCAAACTGCCGGCCAATGGCGTGGCACTCAAGCCTGCGCAGCTGAGTTTCGCCCAGGCCGCCAGCCTTGGCGTGCCTTACACCACGGCATGGGATGCGCTGGAACGCAGCCTGGTAACGACCGGGACGAAGTTGTTGGTGATTGGCGGCGGGGCAGTCGGCAGTGCCGCACTGGCGCTGGCTAAAGTACGGGGAGCCACGGTGTTGGCAGCGGCGCGGCGACCGGAGCAGGTCAAAGACTTGCAGGATCAGGGCTACCAGACGATCCAGCTGGACAAGCCTGAAGACCTTGGCGCGCAGGTCAACGCCGTGTATGCCGGTGGCGCCGAGGTGATTTTCGACACCACCGGTTTCTGGCTGCCCGCATCGGTCGCGGCCCTGGCAACCTTCGGCCGCATCGCGATCATCGCCGCGCCGGTGGACGGGTACGTGCAACTGCCGGCACTGGGGTTGTATCGCAAGGGCGGTTCGGTAGTCGGGACCAACACATTGTTGTATGGCGTGCAGGCTTGCGCGGCGATGCTTGATCAGTTCGGCCAGTTCTTCGATGAGGGCTTGTTGCCGTTGCCGCAAGGATTGCTGGAGTCGCCATTGGCAGAAGGGCTGGAACGTTATGCCGAGGTGAATCAGGGACGCGGGGACAAGGTGATTCTGCTGCCCTGATTTGAACCCTGTGGGAGCGAGCCTGCTCGCGAAAGCGGTGTATCAGGCACATCGATGCTGGTACCGCATTCGCGAGCAGGATCGCTCCCACAAGATGGCGCGGGCGAGCAACGCCTTGGCGTGCCTCGCTCTGCTAGAATCGGCCTCATTGACCCAATGAGGCACCCCTGATGAGCGAGCCGATTCGCCTGACGCAATACAGCCACGGCGCTGGATGCGGTTGCAAGATTTCCCCACAGGTGCTGGAAGTGATTCTGGCCGGCAGCGGGGCGCAGAACCTGGACCCGAAACTCTGGGTCGGCAACGCCTCGCGTGATGACGCCGCGGTCTACTCCATCGATGAAGAGCGCGGCGTGGTCTCGACCACCGACTTTTTCATGCCGATCGTCGACGATCCCTTCGATTTCGGCCGTATTGCCGCCACCAACGCTATCAGCGACATCTACGCCATGGGCGGTGATCCGTTGATGGCGATTGCGATTCTGGGCTGGCCGGTGAACGTGCTGGCACCGGAAATTGCCCGGGAAGTGATTCGCGGCGGGCGTTCGGTGTGCGACGCAGCGGGCATCCCGTTGGCGGGTGGACACTCGATCGACGCACCGGAGCCGATCTTTGGCCTCGCCGTGACCGGCCTGGTGGAAAAGCGCCACATGAAGCGCAACGACACGGCCACTGCCGGTTGCCTGCTCTATCTCACCAAACCCCTGGGCATCGGCATCCTCACCACCGCCGAGAAGAAGGGCAAGTTGCGCAATGCCGACATCGGCCTGGCCCGTGACTGGATGTGCACCCTGAACAAGCCCGGCAGCCGCTTCGGCAAACTCGACGGAGTGACCGCCATGACCGATGTCACCGGGTTCGGCCTGCTTGGCCATTTGGTGGAAATGGCGGACGGCAGCCAGCTCACCGCACGTATCGAATATGACCGCGTGCCACGCCTGCCGGGGGTCGAGTACTACCTCGAACAAGGCTGTGTGCCAGGCGGGACGCTGCGTAATTACGACAGTTATGCCAGCAAGCTCGGCCGTCTTCAGGAGCTGCACAAGCGCGTGCTCTGCGATCCGCAGACCAGCGGTGGCTTGCTGATTGCCGTAACCCCCGAGGGCAACGAGCAGTTCCTCGCGGTGGCTGCCGAACAGGGCCTGAACCTGGAGCCCATCGGCGAACTGGTCGAGCGACAGAGTAACGCGGTCGAGGTGTTTTGATGTTTGCCGACTACACCGATTACCGCGACATCTTTCTCAACGACCGGCCGATGATGGACGCCCGTGCGCCGGTCGAGTTTTCCAAGGGGTCGTTTCCCGGCGTGGTCAACCTGCCGCTGATGAACGATCACGAGCGGCAACGCATCGGCACCTGCTACAAGCAACACGGTCAACAGGCGGCCATTGCGCTGGGGCATCAATTGGTGTCCGGCGAAATCAAGGCCGAACGCCTCCAGGCCTGGACCGAATTTGCCCGGGTGCATCCGGATGGCTATTTGTACTGTTTTCGCGGCGGGCTGCGCTCGCAGATTGTCCAGCAATGGCTCAGGGACGAGGCGGGTATCGATTATCCGCGCATTGGTGGCGGCTACAAGGCCATGCGTACGTTCCTGCTCGACACGCTGGATCAAGCCGTTGCCCAGTGCGATTTCGTCCTGCTGGGCGGCATGACCGGCACCGGCAAGACCGAGGTTCTGACGCAACTGTGCAACGGGTTGGACCTTGAAGGCCACGCCAATCACCGCGGCTCCAGTTTCGGCAAGCGCGCCACCGGACAGCCTTCCAACATCGATTTTGAGAACCGCCTCGCCGTGGACGTGCTGAAAAAGCGTGCCCAGGGCATCGAGCAGTTCGTGCTCGAAGACGAGAGCCGCGCCGTCGGCAGTTGTGCGTTGCCGTTGCCGCTGTATCAGGGCATGCAGCAATTTCCGATGGTCTGGCTGGAAGACAGCCTTGAAGGGCGGGTCGAGCGGATCTTGCGCGATTACGTGGTGGACTTGTGCGCCGAATTCATAAGTGTGCATGGCGATCAAGGCTTTGCGCTGTTCTCTGAGCGCTTGCTGGAGAGCCTGAACAACGTGCAGAAGCGCCTCGGCGGTGAGCGTCATCGACGGATGTTGATCTTGATGGAAGAGGCGTTGGCCGAGCAGGGGCGCAGCGGTGCGGTGGATTTGCACCGGGGCTGGATCGAAGGGTTGCTGAGTGAGTACTACGACCCGATGTATGCCTTTCAACGGGAGAAGAAGGGTGCGCGGATCGAGTTCGCCGGGGAGCGCACGGCGGTGCTGGAGTATTTGCGGGAGCGGGGCAGCCAACGGGGGTGATGGTGTTCTACCGACCTCGTCGCGGGCTCGCTCGAGATGAGGCCCGCTCAAGCAATGCAAAAACTCAGGTAGGGCAAGTCTCCTGCCCATTGTTCAGCCCTTGCTGATAGGTACGGCTCTCCAGGCTGGCCTTGCCGTTGTGCCAGGTCAGGGTGAGCACATACAGCGAGTCATAGTCGCTGGATTCCCAGTCCTCGGTGATCTTCATCTTTTTGCCCACGGCGTCACCTGCAACCTTGTTGATCAGCTCCGGCAGGTAACCGTGGGACCAAGCGGTGTAAATGACCGAGTTGTGATACTTGTCGTGCAGCAGTTCATCGGCCAGGTCACTGGTGTCATTGGCCGAGAATTTGATGTTCACCGGCAGGCCAAGCTTGATGGCGCTGGGGCTGATGGTCATCAGCGGGCGGATATAGCTATAGGAGTTGTCCAGCTCTCCTTCCTCGACGTTGCGTGTCGGGTTCGCGGCGAACACGTAGTCGGCCTTGCCGAATTTTTCCGGGAGCAGGGTGGCCAGGTCGATGGCGCGGTTCAGGCCTTGGCAATTAAGCTGGCCGAGACCGCCGGCGGGCTTCTCGCCATGACGCAGGAACACCAGCGTCTGCGTGCCATCCATCGGTTGGGCGCGGGTATGGCTGGATTCCAGCGACAGAAACACCGCACTGACCGCCAACAAGGTGGGAAGCACAATATAGGCGCGATGTTTGAGACGTTTGGCGAATTTCAGCGGGTTCATCATCGAAAAGGGTTCTTCAGCGCAATTCGGTTAAGGCTGACAAACCTTTACACCACGCGTTTCCTGCGTCGGGTGTTTTCCATGTCGTTGAACCGGTCCGTTTCCAAAGGAGTGGTGCTCAGAGTCCTCTGACACTCATTTGGTTCGATACCGGTCGAGAGCGCAGCAATTTACCGGTAACCATCAACAGATTGCAGTCTAGGTTATCGACAGGATGTTGCGGAATTGTGGACACCCTACCGTTGTCGGTGTGAAAAGCGTGTGAACTCTGATGATCTCCACCATCAGCGATATTGATGGCAACAGGCGTCGCAACCCGCGCTCTCTCCATTATGATCGGAGTTCTCAATTTTCTCGTGGATCCTTCCCATGACCGATTTGTCCGTGTTCCCCATCACTCGAAAATGGCCGGCCCAGTACCCGGAGTGGATTCAGCTGTACTCCTTGCCGACCCCCAACGGCGTCAAGGTCTCGATCATGCTCGAAGAGATCGGCCTGCCCTATGAGTCGCATCGCGTCGGTTTCGACACCAATGACCAGATGTCCCCCGAGTTCCTGTCACTGAACCCCAACAACAAGATCCCGGCCATCCTCGATCCTCATGGCCCCGATGACCAGCCTTTGGCGCTTTTCGAGTCCGGGGCGATCCTGATCTACCTGGCCGACAAGAGCGGGCAGCTGCTGGCCCAGGAATCGGCCGCACGCTACGAAACCATTCAATGGTTGATGTTCCAGATGGGCGGCATCGGTCCTATGTTCGGCCAGCTCGGCTTCTTCAACAAGTTCGCCGGTAAAGACTATGAAGACAAGCGCCCTCGCGACCGCTACGTCGAAGAAAGCAAACGCCTGCTCGGCGTGCTCAATTGCCGGCTTGAAGGTCGCGACTGGATCATGGGTGAGCGCTATACCATCGCCGACATCGCGATCTTTCCGTGGGTGCGCAACCTGATTGGTTTCTATGAGGCTGGCGATCTGGTGGGCATCCAGAACTTCACGAACGTCACGCGGGTGCTGGAGCGCTTCCTGGCGCGGCCGGCGGTGGTACGTGGTTTGCAGATTCCAAGCCCCGTTTCCAGTTAAACACCTTTCCCTGTAGGAGCGAGCTTGCTCGCGAATACGATGGGTCAGTCACTTTGCTGTTGCCTGACACTACGCCATCGCGAGCAGGCTTGCTCCTACGGGGGATGTGGTGTTCTCAGGGTAGGCCGAAGAACGGCCGAATCCCGTGATCACGGAAATACCGCTCGATCACCTTCGGGTCTGAACACGTTTGGGCAATCGCCACATACGTGTCCGGCCGCAACAGGTAAAAGCCGTTACGCCCAAGGCCCGCGGATTCAAACGCCGGGCGCCAGCTGAAGACATGCAGGGGTAGATGATGCTCTTGGCACCACGCAATCATCTCCTCGCTGGTGTCTCCGTAGACATGCACTTGCCAGGTCGGGCACTTCAGCGATTCAAAATTATCCCCCTCATCGTCGTGAGCCCATGGCAAGCGGTCACCGCCATGCACGTGCCCGGCGACGCCGGTGCTCAAGGGCATGCCGCGATAGTTCAAGGTGATTTGCGACACCGTGCGAAACAGGAATTCGCGGGAGGTTTCGAACGAGGCCATTTTCGGAATCAGGAAGGGCGCGAGACGTGTGCGCAGCAAGTCGGCCATGCGCCCTTCGGCGGTAACGAAGGTGAACACCCGGTCGGTGGTGGCCACCAGTTTGCGGGCAAACGCGATGCGTTCGGGTTCGTAGGTGTCGAGTAATTTGAGTTCGGCTTCACCGCTCAGCACGGCGGCGAGTTTCCACGCCAGGTTGATGGCGTCGCCGATCCCGGTGTTCATGCCCTGACCGCCCGCCGGACTGTGTACGTGGGCGGCATCGCCCAGCAAGAAGGCGCGACCGGTGCGAAAGTGATCCGCTACCCGATGATGCACGCGGTAGGTCGAGAACCAGTTCAGTTGCTCGATATTGACGTTCATGTGTTCGATGGCCCGGCTGCTGACGTCTTCGAAGCGCAATGTCTCGGCCTGTTCGGTGCGTTCGTCGCGCACAGTGCCGATCAGGCGTGCGCGGCCCGAACCTGCCAATGGAAACACTGCGAGAAAGTCGGCTTCATCCAGGTCCACGTGCAGTTCGCCGTTGAACGTCGGGCCGCTGGCCTGCACATCGGCGACGTAGAAAATCTGCTGATAGGTGCCGCCGGGAAAACCGGTGTCCAGGTTCTTGCGCACGATCGAGCGGGCACCGTCGCAACCGGCCAGATAGCAGGCCTGGCAGGTTTCATGCTGACCGTCCGGCAGGCGCAAAATGGCCGTGATGCCGTCGGCGGTTTCCTCGAAACCCAGCAGCTCGGTGTTGCGTTCAACCGTGATAGCGAAGGTTTCGAGGCGGTCGATCAACAACCGCTCGTGCTCGTCCTGCGGGAAAATTTCGAGAAATGCATAAGGCGTCAAACCTTCGCCAACGCGGCTCAGCGGCAAGCGCGCCACGGGTTCGCCTTTGACCCAGAAATTGGCCGCCGCGACACGATGGCCGTTTTGCACAATGGTGTCGGCCAAGTCGAGCTGGCGGTACAGCTCCAGCGTTCGTGCCTGCACCGCCAACGCCCGGGACGTGGTGCCGGGCGCCGAAGACTTGTCGATGATCCGCACCCGCACGCCAAGTTTGCTCAACCACAACGCCAGCACCAACCCGGTCGGGCCGGCACCGGTAATCAACACGTCGCTACGTTGCATGGGGCCTGTTCTCCTCGTTCGTGGGACAAGTATGGCCCACTGGAACAGGACAGCCGGCTTGTGCGCCCAACGGAAAAACATTGTAGGAGCCAGGGATTTTTGCGGTTGGCAGATTTTGTGTACTGCCCACAACACTGTAGGAGCGAGCCTGCTCGCGATGGTCGTCAACGATGACACGGGCTTTCAGGATGCACGCGGCGGGTTTGAGTCCATCGCGAGCATGCTCGCTCCTACAGGGATTTTTGTTGCGTCGCTGATGTTGTGGACAACCCACAACACTGTAGGAGCGAGGCTGCTCGCGATGGTCGTCAACGATGACACGGGCTTTCAGGATGCACGCGGCGGGTTTGAGTCCATCGCGAGCATGCTCGCTCCTACAGGGATTTTTGCGGTTGGCAGATTTTGTGTACTGCTCACAACTCTGTAGGAGCGAGCCTGCTCGCGATGGTCGTCAACGATGACGCGGGCTTTCTGGAAGTACGCGGCGGGTTTGAGTCCATCGCGAGCATGCTCGCTCCTACACCGAGTTGGCGGTTAGAAGTCGATGGTGCCCGACAACTTCGCGGATCGTGGTTCGCCTTGGGTCAGGTAGCCGCCCTGGGCCGATTCCCAGTAGCTTTTGTTGGCAACGTTTTCCACGCCGAAACGCACGGTCACGTCTTTTTCCTGAACCTTGAATGCGTAACGTGCACCGGCGTCGAAGCGGTTCCAGGTTGGCAAACTGAGGTTGTTCGCCGCGTCGGCGTACTGGCCGCCGGTGCGCAACATACGACCGTTCAGGGCGACGCCTGGCAGGCCCGGCACGTCCCAATCCACACTGGCGTTGAACTGGAAGCTCGGCACGCCGATGGCCTGATTGCCGTCGTTGAGACCGTCCTGGGTATTCTTCAGTTCGGTGTCCATCACGGTCACACCGCTGAGCAAGCGCAGGCCGTCGATCGGTTCGCCGAACACATTGAGTTCCACGCCTTTGTTCACCTGTTCACCGTCATGAATGAACTCGGCGGTCGTTTCGTCGATGACTTGCGTGTAACCATTCGCCGGTTGTTCGATGCGGTACACACCCAGCGTCGCACCGTAGGTACCCATGTCCACTTTCACGCCGGCTTCGATCTGTTTGGAGCGGGCCGGGGCAAAGACTTCGTTGCCGTTGATCACGACACGCGAACCAGACGTGGTCGGTGCCGTCGGCCCTTGGGCCAACCCCTCGATACGGTTGGCGTAGAACGACACGTGGTCCCACGGTTTGAACACGATGCCGTACACCGGCGTGGTGATTGATTCGTCGTAGTTGGACGTGCGCTCTTGAGTGTTGTAGTCGTAGCCCTGGACGACCAGTTGTTGACGCCGCACGCCGAGGGTGACCAGCAGGCGATCATCGATAAAGCCCAAGGTGTCCGACACGGCGGCACTGCGCATGAAGGTTTTGCTGGTGATCCCCGGGTCACCCAGATCGCCACCGGAAAAACCCGGGCCTGGCGCCGGAACGTCAATCGGATGGTAAATGTTGTTCGGGTAACTATTGGAGTCGAAATCGAAGGCGTTGCGCTGTTGGGTCCAGATCCCGGCCAGGCCGAAATTGAGTTTATGGGTAACCGGGCCGGTGGCGAAACGGCCATTGAGGCCGGTCATGGCACTGGTGTTGTCTTCGTCGTGGGGAATGAACGAACCGCTGGTCACCGAGCTGCCATCGTTGCCCACCAGCGTGGTGGAGTCGTAGTTGCCGACTTCACGGCTGTGCTTTGCGCCACCGGCGGCATAGGCGGTCCAGCTGTCGTTCAGGTCGTATTCGGCGCGCAGCATACCGAAGGTGTCTTCGATCTCGCTGTAGCCCCATTTCTGCGCGTAGTTGGTATCGGCCGAAGGCGCATCCGGAATATGCGTGGCGTCACCCAGGTTGACCGAGCTGCGGCCACCGTTGATGCGTTCTTTCGAATAGATGAAATCACCGGAAACGCGCAGGGCATCGCCACGGTAGTCGAGGCCGAGGGCGAACAGCTTGGAGCGCTGGTTTTCATCGTCGATGGCAGTATCGCCTTCGCGTTGCGACAAGTTGAGACGTGCGCCGAATCGGTTGTCTTCGCCGAAGCGCTGGCCGATGTCCAGGTGTTCGCCGATGCGCCCGTCATCGCTGATGTCGGTGCTGAAACGACGCAGCGGCAGGTCATCGGCGCGCTTGGGTTGCACGTTGACGCCACCGCCGATGCCGGAGCCGGTCGGGGTTACTCCGTTGATGAAGGCATTCGGGCCCTTGAACACTTCCACACGTTCCAACGCATCGGTGGAAACGATCTGCCGCGGCAGGATGCCGTACAGGCCGTTAAACGAAATGTCGTCGCCATTGAGCGGCAGGCCGCGGATCATGAACGTCTGCGCCTGGTTGGAGAAACCCGAGGCCTGGCGCACAGACGAATCATTGAGCAGCACGTCGCCGATGGTTTCGGCTTGCTGGTCGCGGATCAATTCTTCGGTATAGGCCGTCATACTGAATGGCACATCCATGATGTCCTGATTGCCCAGAACACCCAGTTGACCGCCGCGTGCGACTTGGCCGCCGGCGTACACGGGTGGCAGGTCGAACGATGTCGGGGCCTGGGCGCTGACATTGACGTCGCCCAGCACCAACGGCTTGCCTTGAGTTTCGGGCGTTTCAGGTGTTTCGGCATGGGCCGTTACGGACAGGGAGCAGAACAGGGCCAGTAACGTTGCACGAAAAGGCACGCGGAGTCGGGCTGGAGGGGTCATGTTTCGTTCCTGAGCGGCGCGCGGCCGATTGGAAAAGGGGGCGGCGCGGGAACTCCTTGCGCTAATACGACTCCAGACACAAATGGTAGTTGTTCTCAGTAACGTCGTGCAATGCGTTTTCTGCAAGGTACAAAGGAAATTCCGGTCGGTGCAGAAATCGGCCATTGGTCGTATGGTGACGGCGGCTTAACGGATTTGATGGAGCAACATGCAAGCCATACGATTGATTTCAGGCGTCGTCGCATTACTGTTGCTGGCCGGTTGCGCCAGTCAACGGAGCCAGGAACCCGCGCCGCGCAATCCCGACGAAGTTCGCGCCGAGATAGTACGTTTGCTACCGGCCAAGACCGCCGACCGACAGGGCTGGGCCACGGATATTTATGCGGCATTTGCCGCGCAAGACCTCTACCCGAGCACTCAGAACCTGTGTTCTGTACTGGCCGTGACCGAGCAGGAATCAACCTTTCAGGTGGACCCGACGGTACCCGGCCTGGGCAAGATTGCCCGTGATGAAATCGATCGCCGTGCCGCTACCGCGCACATCCCCGGATTGCTGGTCAGTGGTGCGTTGCGGCTCAAATCGCCCAGCGGCAAAACCTACAGCGATCGCCTCAATGCTGCGCGCAGTGAAAAGGAGTTGAGCGGGATTTTCGATGACTTCATCGGCATGGTGCCCATGGGCAAAACCCTGTTTGGCGGCTTCAATCCGGTGCATACCGGCGGACCGATGCAGGTCAGCATCGATTTCGCCGAGCAGCATGCCAAGGGCTATCCGTATCCGGTAAAGGGCTCGATCCGTCGTGAAGTGTTCACGCGGCGCGGGGGCATGTATTTCGGCATCGCCCATTTGCTGGGTTACCCGGTGAGTTATCAACAGCCGCTGTATCGCTTCGCCGATTTCAACGCCGGTTGGTACGCCAGCCGCAATGCGGCCTTTCAGAACGCGGTAAGCCGGGCTTCGGGAATCCCGCTGGCGCTGGACGGCGACCTGGTGCGCTACGATTCGATCATGCCCGGCACTACGGAGTTGGCCGTGCGCAGCCTCGGCAAGCGCCTGGATATGCGCAACCCGACAATTCGCGATCAACTGGAGAAGGGTAATAGCCTGGCGTTCGAGGACACTACGTTGTACCGGAGGGTTTTCGAACTGGCCGAACAGGCAGAGGGGCGGTCGCTGCCGCGTGCGGTGTTGCCGGGCATCGTGCTGCAAAGTCCGAAAATCACCCGCAAACTCACCACGGCGTGGTTCGCCAAACGGGTCGATGAGCGTTATCAGCGTTGTATGGCGCGGGCCGGGAAGTAATCCCATGGGGCAGGAGCGAGCTTGCTCGAGATGGACGTTAACGATAACGCGTGTTTACTGGTTAAACGCGTCGTGCATGAGTCCATCGCGAGCAGGCTCGCTCCTACAAAAGCGGCGGGGTGAGGCGGGGTTGTCGAGGCTATCGGTAGAACCATTCATTCAGGCAGCGCGGTTTTCGATCAGGCGATCGGAGGCACCTTCGGCGACACGGTTTTCGATCAGCTTGTCGGAGCCGTCAGCAGCGACACGGTTTTCGATCAGCTTGTCGGAGCCGTCAGCGGCGACGCGGTTTTCGATCAGCTTGTCAGAGCCATCAGCCGCCACACGATTCTCGATCAGGCGATCCGAATCACCCTCGGCCACGCGGCTTTCAATCAGACGATCCGAGCCGCCTTCAGCGACAACCGGGTGAGCAGAGGTAGCAGCGAAAGCGTTGACTGCAAAAACCGAGAAAGCGATGCCGAGAAGGATTTGGCGTTTCATGAGTGTGTGCTCCGGGGTGCTTACGGGTGGGTATGGACCCGATGTTACGCCGCGGATTTTTTATGAGAACTTCATTGACGTGATGGTGAACATCGATGGCAATGATGAGCGTTGTGCAATACCTCCTGTGGGTTTGATGGTGCGGTCGTCGGATGGCCACGGCGAGGCAGGTGGCGGCTTCTACACTGGATAGCTGGCGCTTATGCCCATGCGATTGTCATGACGGCGGATTTGATTGGGGCACCGGGTGCTTGTGATCTGCTAGGAGATGTTTATGTACCAACTCTACGGCCATCAGAATTCCGGTGCGGCGGCGATTGAGGCCGCACTGGAGCTTTGTGAGATTCCTTACCGTTTTATTGATGTCGAGGCCTCAACGGAAGCCGCTCAGGCGCTCGAGAAGCTCAATCCGCTTAAACAGATTCCGACATTGCAGCGGCCCGACGGCGGTGTCCTGACCGAGAGCGCGGCGATCCTGATTCACCTCGGGCTTACGTTTCCCTCATCGGGGTTGTTGCCGGACGATCCCGCAGAGCGCGACCAGGCAATCCGGGGCATGACGTATATCGTCGCCAATTGCTATGCCGCCATCGGCATCATCGATTACCCAGAGCGCTGGCTGGCCGAGGCCGATGAGTCGTCGAGGCACAATCTCATGGCCGGCACGCGTCGACGTTTGCACTGGAGTTGGGAGGTGTTTGCCGATCAGTTTTCGGGGGATTTGTATCTGGGCGGTGAAACGCCTGGTGCGCTGGATGTGCTGGCGGCGGTGATATCGCGGTGGGCGGGTAGCCGGGAGCATTTGCGCAATGCCCGGCCCGGGTTCTTTGCCTGGCTGGAGCGGATTGACCGTCACCCGGTGCTGGCGCCGGTGTTTGCGCGGCATTGGCCCGCCTGAGAACTCCGTCGAGCCCTGCAGGAGCTGGCAAGCCAGCTCCTGCAGGGCTCGCATTAGTCGCCGCGAATGTACTGCTCCAACTGGCGGATCAGTTCAGCCTGCTCGGCGATGGCTTCCTTGACGAGGTCGCCGATGGAAAGCAGGCCGATCAACTTGCCATCCTCAACCACAGGCAAGTGACGCAGGCGCTTGTCGGACATGATGCCCAGGCACGTGTCGACGGTTTGGTGGGTGTCCACGGTAATCACCGGCGACACCATGATGTCGCGCACCGGAGTGCCCACCGAAGAGCGTCCATGCAGTACCAGTTTGCGCGCATAATCCCGCTCGCTGATGATGCCGAGCACTTCATCATTGTCCACCACCAGCAAGGCGCCGACGTTCTTTTCGGCCATCTTCATCAGCGCTTCCAGCACCATGTGATCGGGCTTGATCTGGTGCACTTCCTGATTCTTCTGATCTTTGAGCTTGAGCAGTTGGGCGACGGTTTTCATGGTGGTTACTCGGGTGTTGTCGTTGTTCCTGAAGGATCATAGACCCAAGCGCTGAGGGCAAGGGCGAAAGCGGCAGATAACACGCAAAAAACGCCATTTGGCGGTTTTTCTTCTGCAATCCTCGAAAAGATCGCAGCCTTCGGCAGCTCCTACGGGAGATCACATAATCGCGCAGGAGCTGCCGAAGGCTGCGATCTTTTCCCGGCCGGCGGCTAAGTCTGGGTGATCACGGGTAGAATCATCACCTTGAATCAAATCTGAGGTTTGCAGTGGTGGATTTAGCGCAGGGATTCGTCCTGACCCGGCATTGGCGCGACACCCCGGCCGGCACGGAAGTCGAGTTCTGGCTGGCGACCGACAGCGGGCCCCGGCGCATCCGCCTGCCTCATCAACCGTCGGTGGCGTTCATACCCGCCGAGCAGCGAGCGCAAGCCGAAGCGCTGCTGCACGACGAGAAAAACGTCGAGCTCAAACCCTTGGCGTTGCAGGATTTCGAGCACCGTCCGGTCCTGGGGCTGTATTGCCAGCAGCACGGTCAGTTGATGCGCCTGGAAACCGCGCTGCGCAAGGCTGGCGTTGAGGTGTACGAGGCCGACGTGCGGCCGCCGGAGCGTTACATGATGGAGCGCTTCATCACCGCGCCGGTACGGTTTCATGGCTCGCCGGGTGACGATGGCCTGCTGCTCGACGCCCAAATGAAACCCGACCCGACGTACCGGCCCAGCCTCAAACTGGTGTCCCTGGACATCGAAACCACAGCCCAGTGCGAGTTGTATTCCATCGCGCTGCAAGGTTGCGGCGAACGCCAGGTGTACATGCTCGGTTCGCCGAACGGCGACGACAGTGAGGTGGATTTCCAGCTCGAGTATTGCGATTCTCGCGTGGCATTGCTGAAAAAACTCAACGAATGGTTTGCGCGTTTCGACCCCGACGCGATTATCGGCTGGAACGTCGTGCAGTTCGATCTGCGGATCCTTCACGAGCACGCCCGCCGCCTGGCGGTGCCATTGCGGCTGGGGCGTGGCGGCGAGGAGATGCAGTGGCGCGAGCATGGCAGCGGCAACCACTATTTCGCTGCCGCTGCCGGAAGGCTGATCATCGACGGCATCGAGGCCTTGCGTTCGGCGACCTGGAGTTTTCCGTCATTCAGCCTGGAAAATGTCGCGCAGACCCTGCTTGGCGAGGGCAAGTCGATCGACAATCCGTACCAGCGCATGGACGAAATCAACCGCATGTTCGCCGAGGACAAGCCGGCGCTGGCCAGGTACAACCTCAAGGATTGCGAGCTGGTCACACGGATTTTCGCCAAGACCCAGTTACTGACGTTCCTGCTGGAGCGGGCCAGCGTCACCGGGTTACCGGCCGATCGCATGGGTGGTTCGGTGGCGGCGTTCACCCATTTGTACATGCCGCTGATGCATCGCCAGGGCTTCGTCGCGCCGAACCTTGGCAGCAAACCGCCGCAAGCCAGCCCCGGCGGGTTCGTCATGGATTCGCAACCCGGGTTATACGAATCGGTGCTGGTGCTCGACTACAAAAGCCTTTATCCCTCGATCATCCGCACCTTTCTGATCGACCCGGTGGGCTTGATCGAAGGCCTCGCGCACCCGGATGACAGCGAGTCTGTACCGGGTTTTCGCGGGGCGCGGTTTTCCCGCAACCGGCATTGCCTGCCGTCGATCGTCGCGCGGGTCGCCGAAGGCCGGGAGATCGCCAAGCGCGAAAATAACGCGCCGCTGTCCCAGGCGCTGAAAATTATCATGAACGCGTTCTACGGAGTACTCGGCTCCAGCGGTTGCCGCTTCTTCGATACGCGCCTGGCGTCGTCCATCACCCTGCGCGGCCACGAGATCATGTTGCGTACCCGGCAGTTGATCGAAGCCCAGGGCCACGCGGTGATTTACGGCGACACCGACTCGACCTTCGTCTGGCTGCGCCGCGCCCATGGCCAGGAGGAAGCCGCGCAGATCGGCCGTGCCCTGGTGGATCACGTCAATCAGTGGTGGCGCGAACATGTGCAGGAAGAATACGGCCTGCAGAGCGCCCTCGAACTGCAATACGAAACCCACTACAAACGCTTTCTGATGCCCACGATCCGTGGTGCCGAGGAGGGCAGCAAGAAGCGCTACGCCGGACTTGTGACCCGCACCGATGGCAGCGAGGAAATGGTCTACAAAGGCCTGGAAACCGTGCGCACCGACTGGTCGCCGTTGGCCCGGCAATTCCAGCAGGAGCTGTATTTGCGGATTTTTCAGCGCCAGCCGTATCAGGACTATGTGCGCGACTACGTGCACAAAACCCTCGCTGGAGAGTTCGATGACCGGCTGATCTACCGCAAACGCCTGCGTCGAACCCTCGACGACTATCAACGCAACGTGCCACCCCACGTGCGGGCGGCGCGCATCGCCGACGACTACAACGACCGCCAGGGCCGCCCACGGCAATACCAGAATGGCGGCTGGATCAGTTACGTGATCACCGTCGCCGGCCCTGAGCCGCTGGAAATCCGCAGCGCGCCAATCGATTATGACCATTACATCACGCGGCAACTGCAACCGGTGGCGGACGCGATACTGCCCTTTGTCGACGACGATTTCTCAACCCTGATTGGAGGGCAACTGGGCCTTTTTTGAATCCATCAGCTCCAGGGTCCATGCGTCCAGAATGCCGTGGAAATACCGATTCAGGGCTTGATGGAAGAGGCTGTCGTCGGGCGCGACCTGGGCAAACAAGGTCATGGATGAATGAAATTTCAGGTCGTCCGGATGGCCAAATATCTGCGCTACCGAAGCCTGTGTAATGTTCAGCACATCTTGTGTACAGGCGCGCAACCTGGCGCCCAGCAATGGATGATCCAGATAGGCCTGGGCTTCTTCCCTGGAGCGGATGGCAAAATGTCGCGACATCTCGCTGCCTCCCAGCCCGGAAAATTGCGGAAAGATGAACCACATCCAGTGACTGCGCTTGTGACCTGCATTCAATTCGGCCTGGACCCGGTCAAACACGGGGTCCTGCGCCTGAATGAAGCGTTGCAGATTAAAGGCGTCCAGCGGATCGGTACTTCTCATGCCGAAATCCTCTGACACTCCGCGATGGCTCAGACCATGGCCAGCCGCTGCTTGTGTTGTGGCGCGCGAAACGCTTGGTCCAGCGCCTCCAGGTCCCCGGGTTCAAGTTGCACACCCGCCGCTTGGGCGTTGAGTCGCACGTGCTCGGGACTGACCGCCTTGGGGATGGCGATCACGCCATCCTGACGCAGAATCCATGCCAGCGCCAGTTGGGCCGGCGTCACACTGTGACGGGCGGCCACTTGTTTAAGCGTAGCATTGGCCAGCATTTTGCCTCCTTGGCCAATCGGGCAGTACGCCATGACGGCAAGCCGTTGCTGCTGGCTCCAGGGTAACAAATCAAATTCTATGCCGCGTTCTTCCAGGTTGTAGAGCACCTGATTGGTGGCACAGGCGGGGGCGGCCAGTTCATGCAGGTCGTCGAGATCAAAGTTGGACACGCCCCATCGACCGATCTTGCCCGCTTCGCGCAGGCGCTCAAAGGCCTCGACGGTTTCTTCAAGGGGATACTGGCCACGCCAGTGCAGTAAATAGAGATCGATGTAGTCGGTGCCGAGGCGCCGCAGACTACGTTCGCACGCTTGGGCAACCCCTTGACGGCTGGCGTTGTGCGGGTAGACCTTGCTGACCAGGAAGACACTGTCGCGATGCCCGGCGATGGCTTGGCCCACGATTTCTTCGGCCGCGCCTTCAGCGTACATTTCCGCCGTGTCGATCAGGGTCATGCCCATCTCGATGCCCAGGCGCAGCGCAGCGACTTCCTGTGCCTGTCGTGAGCGGTCTTCGCCCATCCGCCAAGTGCCCTGGCCGATGACTGGCACGTTGGCGCCAGCCAATTGGAGAACGCGCATGTCTACCCCCGTGGTGAATCTGTCGATACTTCAGTGCGCAGCAGAATAGACCATGGATTGCTGTTCAGGCGTCTGTCGCAAGCGGCGATTTTTCGATCCGCGACGTGTCCAGTGATCGATTGGTGTCGGCCGGCACTGCACTTTTTGCAAATGACTGGCTCTATCCTTGGCAGCCCGCGGCGATCCCCACCGTCGGCCCATGCCCAAGTTCAAGCAATCATGGCCACAGCGTTACCTTTCATCTGCGCACTTTTCAAAAGGCATTGCTGGCTGCCAGCCGCGCTGTCGATGTTGCTTTTTACCGGTTGCAGCCAGCAGCAGGGCAGCGACATTTTTACTCAGATGCGTGAAGGCAGGCCCCAGGAGTTTTTGCAAACCAGTGTTGACCGCATGGCGACCCTGGCGATGCGCGACAACCTCGACAGCCTTTATCTGTTGATGGGCAAGCTGTACTTGCGTAACCCCGAAGAACTCAAAAAGTCCGGTTTCCTCGATGCCCGCACCGCAGGCAAGCAAGTGCGCATGGCCATCGAACGGCAGGAGCCGTTGCCCACCCTCGGTGGCAAGAAGGACCTGGCGGCGCTGCGTTTTGCCATGAGCCCGGAGTTCCTGGGAGATCGGGTCGGGGCGTTTATCTACGCCATCGGCAGCATGCTGGTGACCGCTCACGGCGATCGCCTGGAGTTCTACATGACGGATGCGATCAATCCGGTGTTCGTCAGCAACGCGGCGCGCAATATCGAGATCGCCACCTGGATTTTGAGCCAGCGGCAAAACAAGGAGGGCCAGCCGTTGCTGTTCTCCAATGAGATTTCGGAGGAAGGCAGCAACCTGAGCTTCGCCGTGGAATTTGGCAAGATCGTCGCCCGACTGGATCTGCTGACCCAGATGCTCGACGAGCGCTACCGGCGTATCGGGTTGAATTATGCGCAGAGCCTTTTGTTCCTGAATTTCCTGCCGGTGCAGTAGACCCTTGCTCGCGATTACTGTGCGTCAATAGACCAAGGGTTGACGGGCACTCAGTCTTCGAGAGCAGGCTCTTCTTACAGAGCGCTGATGAGGTTCGGGTATAAAGATAGATCGTATCGATATAACTGGTTATAAGAAATATCGCTATGCTGCGGGCCGGATTTCCCTGCGATCTTTGTGGACGTATCAATGGATTTAGTGAACATCGGGTTGGTCATTGCAGGGTTGGTGGTTGGTTTTATCGTCGGCATGACTGGCGTAGGTGGTGGATCGTTGATGACCCCGATCCTGCTGTGGTTCGGCATCAACCCGGCCACTGCCGTCGGCACCGATCTGCTCTACGCGGCTATCACCAAATCCAGTGGGGTGCTGGTTCACCGAAAGAACAACAACATCGATTGGGCGATTACCGGTTGGCTGACCCTGGGCAGTGTCCCGGCGGTGGTGCTGACGTTGTGGTTCCTCAGCACGTTGCACGAAAGTCCCGACGCGATGAACGCCATCATCAAGCAGGCCCTGGGCTTTGTGTTGTTCGCTACGGCGCTGGCAATCCTGTTCAAAAAGCGCTTGCTGGATTTCGCTCACAAGCGCGCCGGTGGCAACTACAACCCGAGTGGCCCGCGCCTCAATGTCATGACGGTCATTACCGGCCTGGTCCTCGGCACCATGGTTGCACTGACTTCCATCGGCGCTGGCGCCCTGGGCACCGTGGCACTGTTCATCCTTTATCCGTTGTTGCCGACTCGCCGTCTGGTGGGAACGGAAATTGCCCACGCCGTTCCGCTGACGCTGGTCGCCGGTCTCGGCCACGCAAGCATGGGCAACATGGATTGGCAGGTGCTGGGTTACTTGCTGGTCGGTTCGTTGCCGGGGATTTATCTGGGCAGCCACCTGACCGGGCGTATCTCCGATGAAATGCTGCGCCCTTGCCTGGCAACCATGCTGATGCTGATCGGCTACAAGCTGGCGTTCTGATTCGATCCGCTGCGCCAATCTCATTCGCGGGTGAATACTGTCCGGCAGATGCTTGTCCAGGACATCGATATACACCCGCTGCCTCCCGCCCGAGATTGCTCCGACCTGTTGCGCAATGACCGCGCTGACCTAAGCTTGGGGCAAGGCAAAGCACATTTGCCAAGCGTCACCGGAACGAACGCCGCGATGCGCAATCATTAGAGCGTGGATATCAAAAGGAGAGGCGCATGCTCATCAGGTCACTGACCCTGGCTACCCTGCTGGCAATCGCCGGCCCCCTGTTCGCTGCCGATGGCGACTCACCACTGGACATGGACAAGGGCCGGTCCCGACCGCTGATTGTCATCGCCCCGAGCACCGTTGACCCAATGTGGGTCAGCCTGAAACAGTCGCTGGATGAGCCGGCCAATCGCAAGGGTTTCACTGATCGCAACATGGTGCTGTACACCGTGCTCAACCTGATGGGTCAGCGCGAAGGCAAGGACCTAGGGCCGCAGGACACGGCGGCATTGATCCGCTCGCTGAAATTGGGGGCAGGGGCCAAGACCAAGGTGATACTGGTTGGCAAGGATGGCGAAAAGAAGCTTGAACAGTCGGAGAACATCAAGCTGGCGGATATTTTCACGGCCGTCGATCAATTGCCGGCAGCCGAGAAGGAAGCCCCGCCGCCAACAGTGGCCACTCCGGAGCCTGAAGCGCCCGCGGCCAAAGGCGCCAAGGGCACCAAACCGGGCAAGGCGGGCAAACCCGTCAAGCCACCTGAAATGCCTGATGACTGACCAGGGGCGGGCTTTTCTGTGGGAAATTCCATGTTTTTGGGGGAACCCCCGAGCATAGAATCTGGCTTGTATTCGTTTTGATTTGTCATCAAGGCAAACAGTACCCGAGCCGACCAATCTCATGGCCTTCCCGAGCGAGAATCATCCCGATCGCCATGCGCACGACGGCGTGGTCATCAACCCACAGCACTTTCATGGATCAGCCCTCATGTCCTGTTCAGCGTAGTCCCGAAGCTATCTGAAAGCGTCGCAGGCCTGATGCGTGGCGTTGTGTCGGGATTACTCGGCCAGCGTACTCAATACCTGATGAGCAATCTTGACGCGCTCCGCATTGGGATAATTCTTGTTGGCCAGAATCACAATGCCAATGTCCTTTGACGGCACGAACGCGACGTACGCGCCGAATCCACCGGTCGAGCCGGTCTTGTTCAACAGTACGTTCTCTGGTTGCGCTTGTGGTGGGTTGAGCCACTGAACCTTGTGCGCCTCCATCGCCATCGGCGTCGAGTTGCCCGCCACCAATCGATCCAGGGTGATCGGGTAGCGATAAAATTCCCAGCCCAGGCCCTGGGTCATGTCGCCAACGGTGTAGTAGCCGGTGTGGGTCAGCGCGATAGCCTGTTGCAGCGGTTTATCCAGACGCGAGGGTTTCATGTTGGCTTCGACATAGGCGATCAGGTCTGCCGCGCTGGTCTTGACCCCGTACGCCTCGGAATCCAGTGCGCCGGGCCCGACTCGCACGGGTTTGCCGTTCTTGTCATAGCCTTGCGCGTACAGCGCGATCTGATCTTGCGGCACCGTGAGGTAGGTGTGCTTCAAGCCGAGTTTGGGCAGCAAGGTGTTTTCAATGGCCTCATCGAACGGCTGACCCATGCGTCGTGCGGCGAGGTAGCCGGACAACCCGATGCTCGGATTTGAATACTGCCGTTTGCTGCCGGGCGCGCTAACCGGCTTCCACTGTTTGAAGTAGGCGAGCATTTTATCCGGCGAATCTGACTGGGCAGGGAATTGCAGAGGCAGGCCGTCGCCACTGTAGGTGGTCAGTTGGAGCAGACTGACGTGATCGAACGCGCTACCACGCAACGCTGGCAACACGTCACTGGCCTTTTCGGTCAGAGATAGTTTGCCGGTGGTCTGTGCGTAGGCAACGAGGGTCGCGGTGAAGGTTTTGCTGACGGAGCCGATTTCGAACAGGGTGTTCTGATCAACCGGTTTACCGTCTTCTTTGCTGGCTACACCGTAGTTAAAGTAATGCTGCCTGCCATTCTGCGTGACCGCGACAGCAATGCCATTGATCTTTTGTTGCTGCATGACAGGCTTGATGGCGGCGGTCACCACGTTTTCAAGTTGTGCGTCCGTGGGCGTAGCGGCAACGCAGTGACCGGCGCCGAGGAAAAGTCCGAAAGTACTGTAGGACAATGCCTTCTGAATGTTTAGCGTGAACATTTTCAAGTCACATTCCCTGAGTTTTGATTATTGTAGCTGACGTGCCTTGGGCGCCCTCTCGTCTGGGGGCGCTGAAAGGCGAGCCAAATCTAAGCAGTTCAGTCACGCTCGACAAACGACGATAATTCGCACGAGTCATTAGAAAAACTAGGGGGTGAGCATGATCCGGCCTCAGTTGCCATTGAATGCACTTCGCGCCTTTGAAGCCTCGGCACGGCATTTGAGCTTCACCCGGGCGGCGATAGAGTTGTGTGTCACTCAGGCTGCCGTCAGTCATCAGGTCAAAGGGCTTGAGGGGCAGCTGGGCGTCACGCTGTTCAAACGCTTGCCCCGTGGCCTGATGTTGACCAGCGAAGGCGAGACCCTGTTGCCGGTGTTGCGCGATTGCTTCGACCGAATTGCCGAGACCCTTGAGCGGTTTGAAGACGGGCACTACCGCGAAGTGTTGACGGTCGGGGCGGTCGGAACGTTTGCGGTGGGCTGGCTGCTCCCTCGGTTGGCGGATTTCCAGGCACGATACCCGCTGATTGACTTGCGTCTGTCGACCAACAACAACCGCGTGGACGTGGCCGCCGAAGGGCTCGATTACGCCATTCGCTTCGGTGCGGGGGCCTGGCACGGGATCGAAGCGTTGCGCTTGATCGAGGCGCCATTGTCGGTGCTCTGCGTGCCGGACATTGCCCGTCGATTGGAAACACCGGCCGATTTGTTGCAACAGACGTTGTTGCGCTCATATCGCATGGATGAGTGGTCACAATGGTTCCACGCAGCCGGTTTGACCGATCAGGCGGCACCGCCGCGCAGCATTGTATTCGACTCTTCGCTGGCAATGATGGAGGCGGCTATTCAAGGTCTCGGTGTGGCATTGGCCCCCCCGATGATGTTTGCCCGGCAACTGACGGAACAGAGGATCCGTCAGCCGTTCGCAATTGGCATCGTCACCGGCAGCTACTGGCTGACTCGCTTGCAATCCCGCCCGGAAACCGCCGCGATGACGGCGTTCCGTAGCTGGCTTGTCGACGCCGCGCAAAGCCAGGCCTTGCGCGACTGTTGATGTCAGCGTACCAGCACGGCCGCTTGTGATCGAACGTCCAGCCCGGGATTAAAAACTGCATCGCCACGCTGGCGTCCCGCGCCCCCATGTCTTTGTCATGATCGCGCGAACATGCCAATTGCCGGAGCTCACCTTTACGATCAGACACTGGCCACCCGAGCCACTGGCTTGCGCTCCAGATTCAAGGCCAGCACACTTGCCAACACCACCAACGCCCCGCTCACAATCATCAGTGTCGGCCGCTCGCCAAGGGCAACCGATGCAATGACCATTGCCGTCGGCGGCGTCAGATATAGCGTCATGGTCGCCCGGCTCAGGTCGACATGCGCCAGGACATAGGCCCAGGCCAGGTACGCCAGCGCACTCGGGAAGATTCCCAGGGCAACCACCGCGAACTGCACTCGCAGCGGCGCAATCGCCACCTGCTCCGCCAACCCCGGCAAAAAAAGCAACAGCAATACTGTCCCGGACCAGACCGTGTAGCAGACCAGCGTCAATCCGTCATAACGCCCGGTGTGATGCTTTTGCAGGGCAAAATAGAGACTCCAGGAAACCGCCGCCAACAAAATCAGCAAGCCGTGGGCGTCGATGCTGGCCAGCCCGTGATCCCCCGTCACCACAATCACCGCGCCGATCAGGCCGAGCAAGACACAACCCCAGCGCCACAGAGTCACCCGGTCCTTGAACACGAAGCGCGCCAGTAGCGTACTGAACAGCGGTGTCGTTTGCGCCAGGACACTCGATGCGCCGGCGCTGACCCCTTGTTGCCCGAAGTTGATCGCCACGTGATGCAGGCTCACGGCAAAGAAACCCAACCCGAACAGCAGGGGCAGATCGCGAAGGGCCGGCAGGCGGATGCCTCTGAACACCGCTACCAGCGCCATGAACCCGGACGCGATCAAAAAGCGCAGCAGCGCCAGATGCCCTGGATCATAAGCTTGCAAACCGATATGGATGCCGGTGGGGGAATACCCCCAGCAGGTCACGACAAATGCCATGGTCAGGATGATTTTCAATGGGGAGGGGCTGAGCGGCTTCATGGTCGTGCACCAGTGGGTGAATGCAGCCAGTATCAGAATGCATGTTGCTCACCACAACTGACTTATACTGCGTAAAACGTTCACTTTTGGTGATGTATGGAGTTGGCGCAGATTCGCATGTTCAAGACCGTGGCCGAGCAGGGCAGCATCGCGCGTGCCGCCCAATTGCTGCATTGCGTGCCGTCGAATATCACGGCACGGATCAAGTCGCTGGAAGCGGAATTGGGTGTTGCGCTGTTCCTGCGCGAGGGGCGCGGACTGCGCATCAGTCCGTCGGGTCAGACGTTCCTGGCCTACGCCTCGAAAATTCTCGCGCTGACCGCTGAAGCCAAGCGTGCAGTGGACCCTTCGGCCGAACCTTCAGGACCGCTGCGCATTGGTGCCATCGAGTCTTCGGCCACCGGTCGTTTGCCTCGGTTGCTGGCCAAGTTTCACAAGCGATACCCCGCTGTGGCGCTGGAACTGACCACCGGCAGTTGGGGCCAGTTGCTCGACGACACGTTGAGCCATCGACTCGACGGTGCGATTGTCGCGGTGGATGTCGAGCGTCCCCACCTCAAGCGCACGCCGATGTACCGCGAAGATCTTCTGCTGATTGCCTCTACGTCGTTGGGGCCGGTGCGCGACATGACTGATTTGCACGACAAAACCGTATTCATGTGGCCCCAGGGTTGTCCATATCGGGCGGCCCTTGAGCATTGGTTGTTGCGGCAGGGGCTAGCGTTGCCGATTGTCAGTCTGGCCAGTTATGGCGCGATTGTAGGGTGTGTCAGTGCTGGCGCCGGTGTGGCGCTGGTGCCCAAAGGTGTGTTCGATCAATTCGCCAAAGGCGCCGGTTGTGTAGGCTATGAGTTCCCCGAACTGACGGCGGTCGAGAACTTGTTCTACTGGCATGAAAACGCCGGGGTGCACCCGGCGCGAGAGGCGTTTGTGGCGATGCTGCGCGAAGAGTTTGTCTGACGCAGTTCCTGCGCAAGCGCGCAGGCGATGTGCCTGTATGACAGGCGCCAAAACCCGAATTACAGCCACAAAAAAGGGGACTGGCGTCCCCTCGCAATGTTGCGTTGTACAGTCCTAATCCATCAGTAAATGTCCTTCGACAACAACGTAAACGGTGTCTTCACCAGGATCTTTACATCCAGCCACAACGACCAGTTGTTGATGTACTTGAGGTCGATCTCGACACGCTTCTGCATCTTGTCGATGGTATCGGTCTCACCCCGGCAACCGTTGATTTGCGCAAGACCGGTAATGCCCGGCTTGATTCGGTGGCGCGCCATGTAGGCGAGGATTTTCCCGGAGTAATAGTTGTTGTGCGCGATGGCATGTGGGCGCGGACCGACCAGCGCCATGTGTCCTTGAAGCACATTGAACAGCTGCGGCAACTCATCCAGCGAAGTGCGGCGGATGAAGCGCCCGACGGCGGTGATGCGCGAGTCGTTACGGCTGGCCTGCTTGACTTCATGATCATCGTGCACACGCATCGAACGGAACTTCCAGACCTGAATCACCTTGCCATTCCAGCCGTGGCGGTCCTGCTTGAAGAATACCGGGCCCGGTGAATTGATCTTCACTGCCAGTGCAATGACCAGCAGCACCGGGCTCAGAAAGATGATAGCCAACAGCGCAACGCTTTTTTCCACCAGGCTCTTGCTCAGCGCAGCGGTAGGCCGGCTGGTCAGCGGGCTTTCGTTGAGGTAAATCGCTGGCAGGCCGTCCACGACTTTCACCGAGTGATTGAGCAGCGTCAGGCTGTTCAAGTCCGGCACCCAGACCACGTCTACGTTGGCATCCAGCAGATCGACGTACATGGCTTCGATCTTTGCCGCTTCCGAGAGCGGCAAGGTGATGTACAAACGACGAATGTGGTGGGCTTTGATCAGATCCAGCAGATCTTCCTGGGCGCCGACGATGGGCGGTGCTCCTGGCTCCAGAGTGGGGAGGGCGCCGTTGCTGACCAGGCCTACCAGTGGAAGGTTTTCTAGGGTGCTCAGCTTGTTTGCCAACCCCAGCGCCAATTCGCCAGTACCGACGATCAGGGTTTTATGCTCGCTTTTACGCGAGCGTTGGTAGAACTTCGAGAACGCATGCAGGGGCGCATACAGCAGCGCCTGTCCGAGGAAGCCATACACCGCCCAGCTCAGGATCACCTGCCTGGAAAACAACTCATCGGCCTTGCAGATAAACGCAATGCAGGCCAGCGCTGCCATGGTCATGGACCAGCCCATGAGCAAACGTCCCAGGCCCGTCAGGTAGTTGTCCCTTTTTCGATACACGCCGCTGAATGTGTAAGCCGGAACCGAGGCCAAAACAGCCAGCGTGGCGCACATTCGGTAATAGAACTCGACTGTGCCCGTTTGTTGCTCGGCGAGGGTAAACAACAATGAAACAACAAAGCCCTGCGCCAGCGCCCATTGCCCCCAAAAGGTAAGTCCCTTGAGGCCGGTGTTTCGATTGATGCGAAGAGTAAGATCCATAGATATCCCCAAAAGACGTCCATCCAGGTTTCAACAGTTGAAAACCGAGTTGTTAAGTAGACTTATTATTGTTGTTAGAGCGAGTGTCCTGAGGTAACAACGTCGATAGGCCGAACTGTCGTCAGTCAATAGACTAAGTTATTGGTGGGGATGCTGTCTGACGAGTTCTAACAAGGTGGCACAATGCCAACTATTAAAGTTGTTGAAAAGGTTGGGTGTTAGAAAACGTCGTAGAGGATGGGGTGAATAATAAATATTGTATTGATATTGTAGGGGCGGGGGATAGAGTCAACTGGCGAAGGAGGCCAAACAGAGTGCTTTTTTATTGTTGTAGTCGCACTTTTCTGTTTGTTTTATTTATCAGTAGTACGGGCTCAGGCTACGACTTCCTGGATCAGGCAATAGCCACGGTTGCGTACGGCACGAAACAGTCGCTCACCGTTACTGGCACTTTTGAACTTGTCCTGCAGGCGACTCAGGCACATTTCAAGTCCGCGATAATGTTCCGGTTCTCTACCGATGCTGAGTATCAGTTCGTCTCGACTGACGACACGCTCTTCGTGGTGCAGCATTTTCTTGATCAGCGCGGCTTCCAAACCAGTCAAGCTGACCTCGACACCCTCTTTGACCAATACGCTTTGATCGTTGTCGAGTTGCCAGGCTTTGCCGCATAGCGCGTCATCCTCGATTGTTCGGGAGGTATGACTGATGTCACCTGTTATTGCCGGCAGGCGATGGAAGGGATTCGGAGGTTGTGCAGCCAGCCATTCGGACTCAAGTGTCGCCAGTATTCTTTGTGTGTCGTGTTCGATACTGCGCGCGACATTTTTCCTTGAAACGCTTGGGTAGGTGAATTCCATCAGCACCGGAGCGTTAGAGGGCGGAGCAATACCTTCAATAAACATTTGTGCCTGGGCGGTGCCAAACGAGTTGAAGCGCTCACTGGACAGGATGGTTTCGAGTTCACGCTGCGACGTAGTGCTATGGGTCACGACCACAAAATATTTTCTTGGAAGGGTTGTACTGGTTTCCATGTCTCTCTCCTAACGTACACACCAAATTTGGCTAAAAGATGATCGGCAGGGGAGTAACGACTCCCACGGAAGTAATCGAAAGGCAGGGTCTGGGCCCAAAATTGGCCCTCGATAGGTTCCACTCGATCTGCTGCAATAGAATAAACTTTTATTGTTATGGTTCGGTGTTGCTACGGTCACGGAGGCGATAAATTCCCATCAAGTTTGAAGTGCCGGATAAACGATGATGCCGATATCTTTGTATCGTTGATTTTATCTGGCTAATTGATATCAAAGTGCCTTGCCAGGTTGGCGTCAGGTGGTCGAAATCAGTCCTCTCATCAAGCGGTACCCATGCCCGCGAATGCTCTGGATCGCGTTCGTGCCGTACATGTCCTTGATTTTTCCGCGAAGACGACTGATCGATTTTTCCAGCGCTCTGGGGTCATAAAAGTGACTGTTCAGACCCATGATGTTGGCGATTTCGTCATGGCTAAGTATATGGTTGCTGGTTTGCGCGAATGCTTCCAGGATCTTCATTTCTGCAAAAGAAATGTCCAGCCTCTTGCTGGTGCCCAGTAAGCAAATTCGTGTGGGGTCCAATGTCAGGTTGAGGTCGCTTTGCCATTCTTCACTATTGAAGAATTCGGCAAGCAACTCGGAGCCTTCGTCGGAAAGAGTATTGAGTTTGATACAAAAGTCGGCCCCAGCAAGATAGTACTTTATCTTGTTGAAGGCGCCCCGCCCCGTGATGACCGCGCAAATGATGGGTTTCAAGTTGCCGGTGCGCAGGTTCTCCACCAGCGCCAGGCTTTCTTCGAGGGCCTGGGGGCTGTCGATGATGATGAAGATGGCTCGATACGAACCGAGGTGTTCATTGTTCTTGGGTGAACTAATGTACGAATGGGCTTCTAGTGCGATATCGGTCCGCACATGCCTTGCGACTAGCGCTCTAAAGTGTTCAGCCACGCCACGGGTACGACCCAGAGTGAGAACACCGGGTTCATCGTTTGTCTGGCGCTGGCTTCTAGTCGCTAAGTTCCCTGTAAGCATCATGCATTGACTCGAATAGGTGCTGACATCGGGATGTTAAAGCACCGGTTCTCATCTGTGACTGACAATTGGTAACATTTACGCGGATTTTAGACGTGGCTCCCGAGTTTTCTAACAATAATTAAGCTTTTCAAGCTTTTAGTTGCTTTTCTCGGCTGGCTGAACTAGTGAAATAGCCATCGTTAGATGGTGGCATTATGGAATTGTGCCACTATTTTGCATTGATGGCGATTTGTTTTTATGTCGTTTTGCCACTGTTGATCTCTCTGGGTGTCCAGGATGAAAAGTCCAGTGTGAATTCTGAATGTGTGAGAGCGGTCACATTTTATCAGGCGCAGAGACTTTTTCCACTCAGCACTAAATTTTTCAAAAGTTATTCGTAGGCGGACGATTAATAACATGGCTTGAGTGTTTGTTTGGGCAGGGCATATTCTGCCGCGCCAAGTCAGGTAATGGCCGCGGGTGTAGCGATTGATTTATTTGAGCATCTCAACATCTGAGTGCAGTTGAGGGGCCGTTTTTTTATAAGCGACCTGATGGAGGAGTAATGGATTTCTGGACCCTTTTCAAAGTGTTGATTTTAGGTGCTGTAGAAGGCTTGACTGAGTTTTTGCCCATATCAAGTACAGGTCACCAGATAATTGTTGCAGACGTGTTGGCATTTGGCGGTGAACGCGCCATGGCGTTCAATATCATTATTCAGTTGGGCGCCATTCTGGCTGTGGTTTGGGAGTTTCGTGAAAAAATCTGCACAATCATCAAAGGTTTGCCGAACCAACGCAATGCACAACGTTTTACCCTCAACTTGCTGATCGGTTTTCTTCCGGCTGTTGTGCTGGGCGTGTTGTTCGCTGACGGGATTCATGAGTATCTGTTCAATCCGATCACTGTGGCTGTTGCATTGGTCGCCGGTGGCATCGTCATGTTGTGGGCTGAGCGGCGCGAGCATGTTGTACGCATCGATCATGTTGATGACATGCGCTGGTCAGATGCCTTAAAGGTAGGTTTCGCGCAATGCCTGGCGATGATTCCGGGTACTTCCCGCTCCGGATCGACGATTATCGGTGGCTTGCTGTTTGGCCTGTCGCGCAAGGCTGCCACGGAGTACTCGTTCTTTTTGGCGATGCCAACGATGGTCGGTGCAGCGGTGTATTCGGGCTACAAGTACCGGGACCTGTTCGAGGGGAGTGATCTGCCGGTATTTGCCCTCGGTTTTGTTACAGCCTTCTTTTTCGCGATGATCGCTGTTCGAGGCCTGCTGAAGTTCATTGCGAACCATAGCTATGCAGCATTCGCCTGGTACCGGATCGCTTTTGGATTGTTGATCCTGGCAACCTGGGCGTTCGGTTGGGTGAGCTGGACGTCGGCCGCCGCAGCAGGCTGACGACAGAACCAGGCGGATCATACCGCCTGGCTGGAGGGCTATCTGCAGCGCATCAACGCCCTTCAAGCAACTCCGCTGCCTGATCCAGCAATGCCAGAGGCTCTTTGGCCTTGTGAATATCCACCGACAACAACTGGCGAAACTTGCGCGCCCCCGGGAACCCGGTGCCCAGCCCGAGCACATGGCGAGTGATGTGGTGCATCGAACCGCCCGCATCAATGTGCGCAGCGATATAAGGCCGTAACTGCGCCAGCGCTTCGGCGCGAGTAATGATCGGTGACGTACTGCCAAACAGCTGCTGATCAACTTGCGCCATGACATAAGGATTGTGATACGCCTCCCGACCCAGCATCACCCCGTCGAAGGTCTGCAAATGCTCGTGACAGGCTTCGAGTGTCTTGATGCCGCCGTTGAGTATGATCTCCAGCTCCGGAAAATCCGCCTTCAGCTGTGCCGCCACGTCGTAACGCAGGGGCGGAATGTCACGGTTTTCCTTCGGCGACAACCCCTCCAGAATCGCAATCCGCGCGTGCACGGTAAAACTGGTACAGCCGGCATCCCGAACCGTGCCGACGAAATCACACAATTGTTCGTAACTGTCTCGCCCGTTAATCCCGATCCGGTGCTTCACCGTCACTGGAATCGACACCGCGTCCTGCATGGCCTTCACGCAATCGGCGACCAATTGCGGATGCCCCATCAGGCACGCGCCGATCATATTGTTCTGCACCCGATCACTCGGGCAGCCGACGTTCAGATTCACCTCGTCGTACCCATGCTCCTGAGCCATGCGCGCGCAAGCCGCCAAATCCAGCGGAACACTGCCACCGAGCTGCAACGCCAGCGGATGCTCGGCCTCGTCATGGCGCAGGAAACGTTCGTGATCCCCGTTGAGCAAAGCACCGGTGGTGACCATTTCGGTATAGAGAAGAGCGTTTTTCGACAATAAGCGCAGGAAAAACCGGCAGTGGCGATCGGTCCAATCCATCATGGGCGCCACGGAAAAGCGGCGGGAGAGCGGTGCGGGTGTGGCGGTGGTTACGGACATGGGGGATCTGGAATCGGTGAGGCTGGGAGGTGGGGAGTTTATCAGGATTGGGTTCAAGGGGTGGAGGAGAGACCGGCGGGTTGGATTAGTACCTGAACGGCAGCTGTCACATCGCAAGGTTTCATCGTGCCTGGCAATGACGCGGCGCAGGATGACTATCGCTGCCCACCCTCCACAGGAATCTGAAAATGATCGAAAGCCTCGTCAAAGTCTCGTTGGTTGCCGGCGCTTTGCTATTGAGCGCCTGTTCGGGGGTGAGCTCCCATCGGGATTATTCGGCCGACTCGGTGCCGTTTGCCGGTTTTGGGCCAGGGCCAGCCAACAGCAACTCCAGCCGGATGAATTTCCACGGTAATGCGCTGAGCAATAGCTTCGGTGAGTACAGTTGCGGGTTACTCCATGACGACTGATACATGGCCCGCAATGAACAAGGGCGCTCCAACAGGATCGCCCCTTTTTTTGCATAAAAAGTTCTGTTACTTCGCCTCAGGCACTGCCACCCACTGACCCAGAACTTTCTGGTAGTTGCCCGTCACCTTGGCCAGGTGCAGCCACTGGTCCACATACAGCTTCCAGTTCATGTCATCGCGGGGTAGCAGGTAGGCCTTCTCGCCGTATTGCATGTACTGCGTCGGGTTGACCGCACAGAGTCCAGGTTTTTGTTTCTGCTGGTACAGGGCTTCCGAGGCATCGGTGATCATCACGTCGGCTTTCTTGTCCAGCAGCTCCTGGAAGATCGTCACGTTGTCGTGCAGCTGCAGCTGCGCCTTGGGCAGGAAGGCGTGGACAAACGCTTCGTTGGTGCCGCCAGCGGGTTCGACCAGGCGTACCGACGATTGGTTGATCTGTTCGATGGTTTGATACTTCGACTGGTCTTCGCAGCGCACCAGGGGAATTTTGCCGTCGACGTCGAGCGGGGTACTGAAGAAGGCTTTCTTCTGCCGTTCCAGGGTGACCGAGATCCCGCCCATGGCGATGTCACATTTGCCGGCGAGCATGTCGGGCATCAGGTTTTTCCAGGTGGTCGGGACCCACTCGACCTTGACGCCGAGGCTGTCGGCCAGTGTGCGGGCCATGGCGATATCGATACCGGAGTACTCGCCGTTCTCCGCTTTGGCGGTGTAGGGCTTGTAGTCGCCGGTGGTGCAAACGCGCAGTTGGCCTTGTTGCATGACGCTGTCCAGATGCGAGGGTGCTGCCTGAACGCCGCAGGAAAAAGCGAGCAGGCCGCCGAGCATCAAGGTGCTTTTTATGTGGTTCATGGGTCTCGGGCTTCTGTGATGGAATTTTTTGGGTCACGGGGAAAACAAACGCTGAACACCGTGCCGTTTTCTGCACTGGAACTGACCGAAACATCGCCGCCATGGGCCTGGGCGATTTCCCTGACGATAAACAATCCCAGCCCTACGCTGCGCAGTTCGCTGTCACTCTCGGTGCCGCGGGTCATGGGCTCGAAGAGCACGTCGATCAACGATTGCGTGATCGCTGGCCCTGCGTTGTGCACGGACACCGACGCCACGTCATCGTCAATTCGCGAGATGATTGTGATGGGCTGTTTCAGGTCGCCATAGGCCACACTGTTGGCGACGAGGTTGCCAATGATTTGCTGAACACGGTCGGCATCCAGATGGGCGCTGCCATTGCCCAAGGTGTTGTGGATCAGGCTGGCCTTTGGAAATGCGACGCGCAGTTCGTCAGTGCTTTGGTCAGTAACAGTGTGCAGGTCGATGGGCGATGGCGAGATGCCCAGGCCCTGACCGACGCGGGCGAGCGCGAAGTCGAGCAGGTCGGCGATCATGCGTTGGGCGCGCTCGGACGATTGGCTGATGTGGCCGAGCAGTTGGGTTTCCTTGGCTGTGCGCTGGCCTCGGGCGAGGATGTCCGAGGCCATCTTGATGGCGGTCAGCGGGTTTTTCAGGTCATGGCTGACAATGGCGACCATTTGCTCAGCGAACAAGGCGCGGCGCTGGGCTTTTTCGTAGGCCAGGTTGAGTTCGGCCTGCGCGTGCTGGAGTGCGTTTTCGGCGACGGTTTTTTCGTGCAGCAGCGCTTCGGCGAGTTTGCGGGCGTTGAGTAGCTCGCGTTCGTACTTGTCACGGTCGGTGGTGCCGAATAGCGCCAGTTCATAAAACGCGCCGTTGGCGTGCTCGCGCCGTACGCCGTTAAGCAGCATGGTCAGGGCATGGCGGTCGTGATGGATCAGGTCGAGCTTCACCTCGGCGACCGAGCCCTGCATTTGCATCAGCGGCGCCCAATGGGTCTGATGAAAAATACGCCCGCCCATGGTTAGCAAGTCCTGGAAGCGTCGGCCGCAGAGCTCGTTCTGGCTGTAACCGAGCCAGTGGCTGAAGGTCAGGTTGACCCGCAGGATCGTGCCGTCCTCTTTCGTCACCACCAAGGCGCATGGCGCGTTTTCGAACAGGGTGTGCGAATCGGGTAAGGGTGGTTGGTCAGTCGACATGGGCGTTTTCCCAAGGCGACAGGAAATCGTTCATGGCCTCGGCGCAGGCTTGCGGGGCGCTCATGTGTGGGCAATGTCCGACATTGCTGACCAGGCACAGCGTGCTGTCGGGCAAGACGTCATGCAGGTATTCACCCACGGCCACCGGGGCAATGATGTCGTCGCTCGATTGCACAATCAGTGTTGGCGTGGGCAGCCCGGCGACGTCCTGGCGATTGTCGGACATGAACGTCACTCGGGCAAATTGTCTGGCGATCTCGGGTTCGGTGCGACAGAAGCTGTTGGTGAGCGCTTCACCCAGGGCCGGCTGCCCTGGTGCCCCCATGATGACCGGGGCCATGTTGCTGGACCAGCCGAGGTAGTTGCTGTCGAGGGTATCGAGCAATGAGTGGATGTCCTCGAGCTTGAATCCGCCGACGTAGTCGTCGCGATCGATGTAGCAAGGTGAAGGGCCGATCATCACGTGGGCAGCGATTCGACCCGGCGACTGGCGATCGGCCAAGGCACCGATCATGGCACTGACGGAGTGGCCAACCACGATCGCCGGGCCACTGGCGAACTGATCGATGATCTCTCCCAGGTCTCGGGCATAGCCGGACAGTGAGCTGTATTTTTGCCTGTCGTAGGCGCCCAGATCTGACTGGCCGGCACCGACCAGGTCATACAGTACGATCTTGAAGCGTGCGATGAAGTGCGGGAGCAGATAGCCCCACATGGTCTGGTCACAACCAAAACCGTGGGAAAAAATCAGTGTCGCCGGACCGTCGCCCATCACGTTGATGTTGTTGCGATGTTGAAGGTCCATGCAGAGGTTCCCGATGGCGAGTGAGTATTGATGCCTCCGGGAGTGTAGATAGTCAGGCTCATGCGGTCACGCGTTGTACCGACCGTCAGCCTCGACGACACGTTCAACAGGCTGACGGCGGAAACCGATGCCCCCTGTGCGGCCATTGGCGGGCTCGGTTTTGCCAGGTGGATGGCTGATTATTGGCGAGAGGTGGTCTTGTCCGATGACGCAACGGTGTCGCCGCCGCAATTGATGTACGAAGACGATTTCAACCAGCGTTGGTCCGGGTAATAGGAGAACAACAACTGGCCGTCTTTCATCGAGTCGATCAGCTGGTGTGCAATCGCCGGTCTCACCGCCGGGCAACCCAGGCTTCTGCCGATCCGCCCATTGGCGCGGGCCAGCACGGGGCTGACATAAGGGGCGCCGTGAATGACGATGGCCCGGTCAAAAGCGTTATCGTTGAAGCCGGGCTCCAGGCCTTCCATGCGCAGCGAATAACCGTTCTGGCCGCGATAACTCTGCTGCGTGCGGAACAATCCGAGGCTGGTGGCGTGGCTTTCGTTCTGGTTGGAGAACAGGGTGGCCATGTTTTCGCCACTGTTGCGACCATGGGCGACCAGTTCGTGAAACAGCAACTTGCGTCGTTTAAGATCGAACACCCACAGGCGTTGTTCGGTCGAAGGCAGGGAGTAGTCGATCACTGCCAGTCGTTGGGCCGCAGGCTTGCCTTGGGCACGACTGCATTGGGAGGCACGGACGGCGAGGGCAATGACTTTGGCATTGGCGTCTGGTGCGGCTTTGACCAGCGCGTTTTCAAGCGAATCGGCGTAGGCTGACGTTACTGAAAGGCTCGTCAGTAAAATGGCAAATAAAAGGCCAGAGCGGATTAGCGCCATATTCGGGTCTCATCGTGATAATTTCGAGTCTAGCAGCGAGCAGGAAGCAAGCCGTTTGAAACGGGAGATTAAGGATTATCCATGGTGCAATTAACAAGGTTATTCGTCATAAGCCGCATGTTTTTTATGGGCTTTCTGATCAGCGGTGCAGCGATCGCGCAAACTTCGCCGATTGAGCCGGTATCTCCGGCAAGCAACGAAATTGATGCCGCAGCGCCGGATGATGCAATCGGCCAAGCGATCCAGGCAACGCTGGAACCGCTGCGCTCGGCGTTTCCACCAGTGCTCACGGCCCGACGCCATCAGCGTGTGGATGTCGATCGGGTGGTCATGGACTTTTACATGCATCGCCACTATCGCGCGGCGTGGACGGACGACCGCGATGTGACGCAGTTGCTCAAAAGCCTCAACGACACCCAGATCGATGGTCTGAATCCGGCGGATTTCAGCATCACGGAGTTGGCGCAGGCCCATGAGGCGCTGGTGGCGGCGATGCCTTCGACGACCCAGCGGGCAATGTTCGACCTGGCGGCGACCCGCAGTTTCATTACCGCGTTGCTTCAGTTGCGCAGGGGTAAAGTTGATCCGTCGCGGCTGGACATTCACTGGAACTTTGACCCGGCCGGTGTCGATCCCCGCGAGGACATGAACAATCTGTTCGCCGCCCTCGATGCCCATGACGTGGCACGTGCATTCGCCCAGGCGCCTCCGCAAGAGATCATCTACCGCGACCTGCGTGAAGGGCTGGCGAAGTTGCGTCAGGTTCGCAGTGCCGGTGGCTGGCCAAAAGTCACTGAGGGCCAATCGCTCAAGCCCGGTATGGACGGGGTGGCGGTCGGGCAACTGCGTGCGCGCCTGGTGGCGGGTGGATATCTGGCGCCTGGCGCGTCGAAAAAAGCCCTCTACGACGACAAAGTCATCGCAGCGGTGAAACAGTACCAGACCGAGCAATACCTGGGCGCTGATGGTGTGGCGGGGGCGGCGACGCTGGCGGCGTTGAACGTCCCCGTCGAGGCGCGGATCGATCAGGTGCGAGTCAATATGGAGCGTGCGCGCTGGCTGTTGTACAAGCTTCAGGGCACGTTCGTCATTGTCGATATCGCCGGGTACAAGGTGGCGATGTATCGCGATGGGCTGCCGATCTGGCGCTCGCGGGTGCAGGTTGGTAAACCGGTACGCAGCACGCCGGTGTTCCAGGCCGAGATCACCTACATCACGTTCAACCCGACCTGGACCGTACCCCCGACGATCCTCAAGCAGGATGTGATTCCGAAGATTCAAAACGACCCGGGCTATCTGGCTGCCAACCGCATTCGTGTGCTGGATCGCCAAGGCAATGTGCTCAGTCCGTCGAGCGTCGACTGGAGCAATCCGCGGGGCATCAGCCTGCGCCAGGACGCCGGGCCTGACAGCTCGCTGGGTCAGGTGGTGATTCGCTTCCCCAACGACTATGCGATTTATCTGCATGACACCCCCCATCGCGAATTGTTTGCCAAAACCGTTCGGGCCACCAGTTCGGGCTGTATCCGGGTGGAAAATCCGTTGCAACTGGTCGAGTTGTTGTTCAACGACCCGGTACGCTGGAACCGCGCAGGTATTGAGAAGCAATTGGCCAATGGCAGAACCGAGAACATCCGGCTACCGGTAAAAGTGCCGGTACTGCTGGCTTACTGGACCGTAGACCTGAGCAACGAGGGGCGGGTGACCTTCAAGCCGGATATCTACGATTACGACGCCCGGGTCCTGAAGGGGCTGAATGTGCCGACCAGATTGCCGGCGCTGGATCTGCGCAACGCGCAGACTCCGCTGGTGGTGACGGGAGAAAACAAGCCATAGCACAAACCTGGGTGCGGCCACCCGGCAAGTGGTCGTCATTTATCTCAGGCGCAAGAGGCATCGTCGAACCTGACGCGGGCAATGGCGCAACAAGCGCCGACATTCAGGGTGCCCTGACCATCGCCGAACAGATCCGCCGCAGTGTTATCGACAAGCATATCAGCCACACCGGCTCGCCCAATGGCTGCGTGACGGTCAGCCTCGGCTGCTATTCGTTTGTGCCGACGGGCCGAGACAACATGGACGTGTTCATCCAGCGAGCGGATGCGGCGCTGTATCAAGCCAAGCATTCGGGGCGAAACCGAACGGCCACATTGTCCATGGATGTCGCTGCCGAGGCGCTGATGCGCTCGGATCGTTAAGGCGCATTTTTCGCGCTGTTTCATTGTCTTTACACCTGAAGCGCCAGTCGTCCGTCTGTCATTTTCTCGTGAATTGATCGTCTAGAGTTCCGTTAGCGCCGCCGACCCAGGCTGCACTCCCCAACGCACGGACGATCGCCAACATGTTGATCCCCCAAACATTGACAGCCGTTGCTCTAACCGTCGCCGTTTTCGCTGTTTTTCCGCTCGCCAGCCACGCTCAATCGAAACTCACAGCTGAAGAAGCTCATGCCATCGGCGTGGATGCCTACGTGTATTTCTATCCGTTGTTGACCATGGACATCACCCGCAAACAATTCACCAATATCGAGCCGGGCAAGGAGTTCGGCAAAGGTCCGATGAACATGTTTGTGAGCGTGCCGCAGTATCCACCTGCGGATTTCAAGGGTGTGGTGCGCTCCAATTTCGACACCCTGTATTCGATCGCCTGGCTCGACTTGACCAAGGAACCGTTGGTGATCGCGGCGCCGGACACGGATGGACGTTTCTATCTGCTGCCAATGCTCGACATGTGGAGTGATGTGTTCGCTTCGCCCGGCTGGCGCACCACCGGAACCGAAATGGGGCAGTTTCTGGTGACGCCGCCGGGCTGGACCGGCAAGGTGCCCGACGCAATGGATCATTTGCCGGCGCCGACGCCGTTTGTCTGGGTCATCGGTCGCACCAAGACGGACGGCGCGGCCGATTACGCGGCAGTGCACAAGATCCAGGCCGGCTACACCGTGACGCCGTTATCCCGAGTGGGTAAGGAGCCTGAAGCGGTCAGTGTGAAAGTCGACCCGGCAGTGGACATGAAAACGCCGCCGAAGATACAGGTCGATACGATGTCAGCGGCCAACTACTTCGCCTATGCGGCCGAACTGCTGAAAGTGAACCCTCCCCACAGTACCGATCAACCGATGCTCGCGCAGATCAAGCGTATCGGCATCGAGGCGGGAAAACCGTTCGACATGCAGGCCCTGGACCCACAAATCAAAGCGGCGTTGCAGACCGTGCCCCAGGATGCGCAGGCACTGATGACCTGGAAAGTCCCGACCCTGGCCCGCGTCGTCAATGGCTGGTCGATGAACACCGACACCATGGGCGTTTACGGAAACTACTACCTCAAACGCGCCATCGTGGCGCAGGTCGGGCTAGGTGCCAATCTTCCCGAGGATGCGATTTATCCGTTGAATATCGGGGACAGCAACGGCAAGCCACTCAACGGTGCGAACAAATACATACTGCATTTCAACAAAGGCGAGACGCCGCCGGTGAATGCCTTCTGGTCAATCACCTTGTATGACCCTGAAGGGTTTCAGGTCGCCAACTCGCTCGACCGTTTTGCGCTCAGCAGTTGGATGCCGTTCAAGACCAACGCCGATGGTTCGCTGGATATCTATTTCCAGAACGAAAGCCCCGGCAAGGATCTTGAGGCCAACTGGTTGCCCGCGCCCAAAGGGCCGTTCAATCTGACCATGCGCTTGTACGGTCCGAAGCCTGAAGCGTTGAATGGAAAATGGGACCCTGCACCGGTCAAGCAATTGTGAAACGTGGGTAAGAAGGCAGCCGATGTTCATCCTTCATCGGTTGCCTTCACGCGTTCAGCTACCTGTCCCGCCACCCGCTCCACCCGTCCCTCCACCTGCTCCGCCAGTCCCGCCACCGGCGCCAGAACCGGACCCGCTGGAGCCAGTGTTACTGCCGGAACTGCCGCTGGATGAGCCGGTCGCACCGCCGTCTGCTCCGCTGCCACCGGAAGGGGATGCGGGGGTGTTATCCGGCGGCATGGCCGAGCCTTTGATCGAGCCTGATTGCGCGCCGGTCGCGTCAGCGCCATCGCCGGACGCCGCAAAGGTCGTCACGGACGCGGCAGACAACAAACCGGCCAGAATCAGGGAAGTCACTCTGATGTTCATCATGGTCCGTCTCCCGGAATGAGTCGTTACCTGATGTTGGTCTGAAGGGCGGGGTGGTTGGTGCCCGCCGGATGACGAGTGGTGTCTTCTGCGTAAAGCCTGCACGCGAACCGGACGAGACACCAAACGCAACCACCGAAAGGGGCTAGTGTCAGACATTGGGCATCTCGTGCTCAGGAGAGTCCGCTCATGAAGAAGTTGCGAATCGCGACATTCAACGTCAACGGCATACGCGCCCGGCTGCCAAACCTGTTGGCGTGGCTCGAGCGCGAGAAACCCGACATTGCCTGCTTGCAGGAGCTGAAATCGGTCGACAGTGCCTTCCCGGTCGCTGAACTGGAAGCGGCCGGTTATGGCGCGATCTGGCACGGTCAAGCGTCGTGGAACGGGGTGGCGATTCTGGCGCGCGAGGTGCAACCGCTGGAAAGCCGGCGTGGACTGCCGGGCGACGAGAGCGACAGTCACAGCCGTTATCTGGAAGCGGCGGTTCACGGCGTGTTAGTGGGCTGCCTGTATTTGCCCAATGGCAATCCGCAGCCGGGGCCGAAGTTCGATTACAAGCTGGCCTGGTTCGAGCGCTTGATCCGCTATGCCGAGTCTCTCCAGGGGAGCGAGCACCCGGTTGTGTTGGCCGGCGACTACAACGTCGTACCCACCGATCTGGACATCTACAATCCGCGCTCCTGGCTCAAGGACGCATTGCTGCAACCGCAGAGTCGCGAGTGCTATCAGCGTCTGCTGGACCAGGGCTGGACCGACTCGTTACGCCACTTGTATCCAAACGATCGGCTCTACACGTTCTGGGATTATTTTCGTCAGCACTGGCAGAAAAATTCCGGTTTGCGTATTGATCACCTGCTGCTCAATCCTGCCTTGAGTCCTTATCTGCAGGAGGCCGGTGTTGATGCGTGGGTACGCAACGAACCTCACGCCAGTGACCATGCGCCGACCTGGATCCAGTTGAATTCGCGTAAGCGGCGTTGATTTTTCCGTGCGGGGTGATTGGCTAAATCAATTGTCGGTGACACCGCTTCATCCCTTATACATAGCGGCCAATGACGGAGCGATCCGTCGCTTGCGTGCATAAGGATTGAACGATGAGCGAACCACATTTGACCCACCTTGGGCTATACCTGCAACGCCTGGGCTTCGATGCGCCCCCGGCACCGACCCTGGAAAACTTGCGACTGCTACAGCTGCGCCACACCGGCGCGTTCCCGTTTGAAAACCTCACTACGTTGTCCGGCGAGCCAGTACTCATCGACCTGCCGTCGATCGAGCAGAAAGTCCTGCACGAGGGTCGGGGCGGCTACTGCTACGAACTCAATAATCTGTTCCTGGCCTTGCTCCAGGAACTGGGCTACGACGCGCGGGCCATCAGCGGCCGGGTAGTGATGGGGCAGCCGGAGGGTGCGTGGACGGCGCGGACTCATCGCTTGAGCCTGGTCATTATCGATGACGTGCGATACATCTCTGACGTCGGCTTCGGCGGCATGGTGCCGACCGCGCCACTGCTGCTGGACTCTCGAATCGGGCAGTTCACGCCTCACGAACCCTATCGCATCGATCAGCATGTCGACGGCTACACCCTGCGCGCCAATGTCGCTGGCGAATGGCGCCCGATGTACATATTCGATCTGCAACGCCAGGAAGACATCGATTTCACTGTCGGCAACTGGTACGTCTCGACCCACCCCGAATCTTCATTCGCCCGGCAACTGATGGTGGCGCGCACCGGGGAGGGTTGGCGACGCACACTCAACAACGGCAGCTTTGCCATTCACCGGGTCGGCGAGGACAGCGAGCGACGGCAGCTGAGTGATGTGCAGGAGTTGATTGAGCTGCTGCAGGCCGAGTTCGCCATTCGTGTGCCGGAGCATGGGCAGTTGCGGCAAACGCTTGAACGATTGATCGCGGCGCCGAAACAGGCTTAGCCCCATGAGCTAAAAATCGGGCTGGTCTGGTTGATCGGCCCGTTTTCGTTTCAAGGCCGAGCGTTTTGGCTCCATCATGGGTTGAGTTTCTCGTAGCGCTTGCGACAGTTTTTGCTGGAGGCTTTTCAGCTCGTCGCCAGGAGTCCAAAGACTGGTAAGCCGAGCGCGCCGAGCGTTTGGGGATGTATTTCAAGGTTTTAGGCGGTGCTTCGCTGGAGGATGGTCAGGAGAAATGGACAGGTATCCATTTTGTGACCGGTAAGTTGTATACAACTCTATAGACATTTGTCCTGTGTCTTGCATACAGTGTGCGCATAACAAAAACCAGGGAACCCCCTAACATGAAAACGCCCCATGTTTCACACCAACGGCCCGAGGACGAAAACCTAGGGATCGGCGCGAATATGGCTTACGGCCTGCAACATGTTCTGACCATGTACGGTGGCATCGTCGCGGTGCCTTTGATCATTGGTCAGGCTGCCGGGCTGTCGCCGGCGGACATCGGTTTGTTGATTGCTGCTTCATTGTTTGCGGGGGGGCTGGCCACGCTGCTGCAAACCCTCGGTCTACCGTTTTTTGGTTGTCAGTTGCCGCTGGTGCAGGGCGTGTCTTTCTCGGGTGTCGCCACCATGGTGGCGATTGTCAGCAGTGGCGGGGAGGGTGGTTTCCAGTCGATTCTCGGGGCAGTGATAGCCGCGTCATTGATTGGTTTGCTGATCACACCGGTGTTCTCGCGAATCACCAAGTTCTTTCCACCGCTGGTCACGGGCATCGTGATCACCACCATTGGCCTGACGTTGATGCCGGTGGCCGCACGCTGGGCCATGGGCGGCAACAGCCATTCCCCAGAGTTCGGCAGCATGGCCAATATCGGCCTGGCCGCAATGACGCTGGTGTTGGTGCTCTTGCTGAGCAAGATCGGCAGCGCGACCATCTCACGTCTCTCGATCCTGCTCGCAATGGTCATCGGCACGGTCGTCGCGGTGTTCCTGGGCATGGCCGATTTCTCATCCGTCAGCGAAGGTCCGATGTTCGGCTTCCCGACCCCGTTCCATTTCGGCATGCCGACGTTCCACTTCGCGGCCATCCTGTCGATGTGCATCGTGGTCATGGTGACGCTGGTGGAAACCTCGGCGGATATCCTGGCGGTCGGTGAAATCATCGACACCAAGGTTGACTCCAAGCGCCTGGGCAACGGTCTGCGTGCCGACATGCTGTCCAGCATGATTGCGCCGATCTTCGGCTCCTTCACCCAAAGCGCCTTTGCCCAGAACGTCGGGCTGGTGGCGGTCACCGGGATCAAGAGTCGCTACGTGGTTGCCACCGGCGGTCTGTTCCTTGTGCTCCTGGGCCTGCTGCCCTTCATGGGGCGGGTCATCGCAGCGGTGCCGACTTCGGTGCTGGGTGGTGCCGGCATTGTGTTGTTCGGCACGGTGGCGGCCAGTGGCATCCGTACGCTGTCCAAGGTCGACTACCGCAACAACGTCAACCTGATCATCGTCGCTACTTCGATCGGCTTCGGCATGATCCCGATCGCGGCACCGAACTTCTATGATCACTTCCCGAGCTGGTTCGCCACGATTTTCCATTCCGGTATCAGTTCCTCGGCGATCATGGCGATCGTTCTAAACCTGACCTTCAACCACCTCACGGCGGGTAACTCCGAGGGGCAGTCGGTGTTTGCGGCGGGTACCGAGCGGGTATTGCGCTATCAGGATCTGGCGGCGTTGCGCGAAGGGGACTACTTCAGCGACGGAAAACTGCATGACTGCGATGGCAAGGAGATTCCAGTGGTTGAGGTAGACCACGGGCATGGCGAGCCGCGCGCGGTGCATGCGAAAAACAGTGAACATGTCTGACGTTTCAAACGCATGAAAAAAGGCCGATCTGTCGAGTGACAGATCGGCCTTTTGCATTCATGTGGTCTCTATTGCTCGCTTTGCGCCCAGCGCCCCATCAGCGTATTGGATGGCAGTTGTTCATCCAGCAGCTTTCTCGCCGTTTCCACCCCCGCCACCGGCAGTCCTTCAGGGTTCAACAAGCCAATTTGCACCAACACGCTGGCCTGATCCCAGTAGATATGCTCGTGGTACAGCTTGTCCCCGCGGAACTTGATCACGCCCAGCATCGGAATCTCGACGTATTTTCCGGTCGGTGCCACGTTGGGCAGCATCCAGTCGATTTCGGTGCTGTGTGTAAAGCACATGATGAATTCGTCGACGATCTGAAGGGCGCCGATGGTGCGGGAGATCGGGATGAGCTTCATGTCCGGCGGGTTGCCGTGGACAAAATGGTGTTGGTAGAAGCGGCTGAGTTGTTTGGCGCCGACGCCGCCGGTCATGGTGGGAATATGGTTGACGTAGGGCTCGGCGACCATGGTTGCCATGGTGGCAGGTACGTCGCGGGTGTCGAACTCGTGGCGGATGTGGTCTTCCCACAGGGCTGACAGGTTGAAGTGGGGACCGATCTCACGCTTGAGGGCGGCGATACTGCGTTCATGGGCCATCAGCGAGGCCGGTTTGTCGTAGTGTGAACTCCCGGCCCGGGCGAAGGCGTGGTCGACGCCCGGGTACACGTAGATTTCGGCCTTGTCGTTGCCGGCCAGGTGTTGGCTGATTTGGGCGCGGGCACTGGCGTCGCAGTAGCCATCGTTTTCGGCAAAATGCAGGACCAGGCGGCCCTTGAGGTTTTCCGATTCGTGCAGCAGGTGTTCGATGCCCATGCCGTAGTAGCCGACGGCGCAGGCCACGTTGGTGCGCGTGGCGGTCAGCCAGGCCAGCTTGCCGCCCATGCAGAAGCCGACATAACCCAGACCCGCGCCTTCAACTTCAGGCAGTGCACGCAGGGCGTTGAAACTGGCGTCGATGTCAGTGACGGCCTTGTCCACATCCAGACGCTGGAACAGGTCGATGGCCCGCGCAAAATCGGCTTCGGTGTAGCCCAGGTCAATGCCCGGTTGCAGGCGCCAGAACAGGTCGGGCACCAGCGCCACATAGCCTTCCTCGGCATAGAAGTCGGCGACTGCGCGCATGTTCGCGTTGACCCCGAAAATCTCCTGCCCAATCACCACGCCGGGGCCTTTGCCGCTGGCCGGCAGGGCCAGGTAGCCGCTGAACGTGGCGTTGCTGTCCGTTGCCCGGATCTCGATCATCTTGCCCATGTCATCTACCTCATTCGGTTATCAGATTTATTGGCTGTCACGGTGTTGTTGGAACCACACGCGCGGCGACACGCCGCGGTCTGGTCCGAGAATCGAAAAGCCGCCGTCCACGGGCACGTCGACACCGGTCATCCAGCCCGCACCGGCACTGCACAAAAACGCCACCACGCTGCCGACCTCATGGCCCCGGCCGATGCGCCCGAGCGGATGAAAAGGGGCTGCGACCCGATCGGCCAGTTGCGGATCGTTGTCGCTGAACTCTGCGACGCTGGGCGACCAGGTCCAGGCTGGGGACACGCTCAGCACCCGGATTTGCTCCGGGGCCAGGGTCATCGCCAGGTTTTTCGTCAGTTGCAGGATGCCGGCCTTGGAAGCTGGATAGAGCGCCCGCCCGGCCGCACCGAACTTGCCGCCGGTACTGCCGATGTTGATCACCACGCCGCCGCTGGGCAGGTGCACGGCGGCCTTCTGGGTGAAGATCGCCGCCGACACGAGATTGACGTTGAGTGTTTTCAGCCATTGCGCGCGATCCGAAGCCAGCCCCTGATCGGCGTAGAGGCAAGCGTTGTTGACCAGAATGTCGAGCCTGCCGAAGCGGGCGAGGGTGGCCGTGATACAGGCGTCGATGTCTTCGTCGCGCTCCACGTCGCAGGCGGAAAACCCGCAATCCAATGATTGCGCCAAGGCCTGACCACTGTCGGCGTTGCGCCCCACCAGCATCACCCGAGCACCCTCAGACAACAGCTGCCGAGCGATGTCCAGACCCAGCCCCTGGGTACTGCCGGTCACAATCGCCACTTTGCCTTCGAGCATCATGACAAGTCCTCCAGAGCTTCGTTGACGTGACTGATACGGGCGATCAGCGCCATGCTCGCCAGCGAGGCCGCGTGTGCGCCGCCGTCCGCGCTGGCGCAGGCATCCGCTGCGACCGTCACTTCGAAACCGCAATCCACCGCATGGCGCACGGTGCTTTCCACCACCGAGTGGGTTGCTACGCCGGCGATCAACAGGTGCGAGGGATTGAACCGGCGCACCACGGTTTCCAGCGGTGAGCCATAAAACGCATTGATCCGGTTATGGGTGACGACGAACTCCTGACGGCTGTTCAGTGGAGCCAGAGCGCTGAGGAACTCCGCGCCCCAACTGCCTTCCCGGACCGCGCCAAGGGTGGCGACCGTGCGCAGGATCGGCGCGTTCTGGATCAGATCGGCGTAGTCCGGTCGGAACGCCACGCGTACGTGGACGATCGGCCAGCTCTTGGCCCGTGCCCCTGCGAGTAATCTGCCGGCAGCGTCGAGCACTGCATCACGCACGCTGTCATCGTCCCCCAGCCCGACCCGAATCTTGCCCTCGGGGTGCAACACATCGTTCTGATAATGAAGTGCGATCACCACCGGCGCGTTCATCAGACGAATACCTCAAGGTTGGCAAACACATCGTTGCAGTTGATGAGGTCTACGCGCTTGAGCTGGATCTGCCAGCCACCGGCATCCTGCGCGGCCAATTTATAGGTGTAGCGACCGGCGAGCTGGCGTTGTTCCAGGCGCCATTCGCTGTACTGAAAGCTGGCGCTGACCACCAGCAGGCCCTGGGCGTCGAGACCTTCGACCATCACGTTGCCGATCAGGTGCGCGGTTTGGGTCTGTGGTTGCTGGGACCAATTGCGGGCGTTTTCCACCCGCCGGATCCGCACCTCGCGCAGCATGCGGTTTTCCCAGAACAGCGAAATATGGTCGAACGGGTTGGCTTGCTCGTGCTTGTGTGGCACCCAGTACATGCCGGTGTCGGTGAACAGCTTGTCCCACTCCCAGAAGCGCCGCTCATCCAGAAGGCGCGCCTCTTGATAAAGAAACTGTTCGATCTGGCGCAAGGTCTCGGCAGGGACCTGGGCAGGGGTCAATTGGCGGGTGTCGACGTCGATTCGGCGGTCAAGCAGCATGGGTGCTCTCCTTGGCGATCAGGGTGGCGGTCATGTACTGTTTCCAGGCGGCGAACTGGTTGCGCATAGGCAGTTCGCTGGTGCCGTTGGTGGACACTGCACCGTCTTCCAGCACTGTGTCGGTGCCGGCGTAGCGGTGCATGCTGATCCACTCGCCACCCCGAGTCATGTTGCCTTCCTGGCAGCGAGCATAGACTTCGACGTCGTCGGGCATCACGTTGGAGGAGGGCGAATTGATGACGTTGGCGTAAGTCAGCGCGCGGTCGAACACGGCATCCGGAGCACCCTTGCAGCGGAAGGTCTGGATCTCGACCAGGGTCTGATCCACGGCGATGGGGCGGATCACCCGGAACTGCATGAACACGGTGTGCGGCGAACCGCTGCCGTAGATCACCGTGTTGTGGCGGTTCATGCCCAGGATCCCCTTGGCGCGCTGTTCGCCGTAGGCCTGGCTCAGGCATTCGAAGTGAGCGCGAGCGACCTCGTCGCGTTCGGCGGCGCCCGGGTCGAAGATCGCTTCCATATAACCGTGGCCGTTGTGGTAGGCGCGCAGTTCGAGCTTTTCCCAGAAGTCGTAAGGCTCGCCATTGCCGTCCATGATCAGCAGCTCGAAGGGCATTTCGCCGATGGCTTCGGCTTCGCCACGCGCAGCGTCTACCGATGATTCGTGAGTTACGCGGGCGTGCATGGTGTCGTGCAGGTTCTCGTAGAACACTTTCCAGTTCGAGCGCTGCTGAACGCGGAAGATGCCACCAGCCACCTCGACCTCACCGACCGGTGAGCGCTCGCACAGGTTGTCGATGGAGGTGATGACGCCGCCCAGGAATGATTTAAGGTCCGGTCCGAACGCTGCCTGACTGGCAAACACGAAGCCGCGATAGGCCTCGACGCGGGCCACGCTGACCATGGAGAAATCCGGGTGTTTGGGGTCGTAGCAGGTGCCTTCGAAACCGCTCTTGAGCGGTGCCGACAGATGCTGACCATCAAGCTTGAATGTCCAGGCGTGGTACGGGCAGCGGAAGAACTTGCCAACACTGCCGTCACCGTCGGCCACCAGTTTTGCGCCCTTGTGCGGGCAGCGGTTGTACAGCACGCTGACCTGCTGGTTGGCACCGCGCACCATGATCACATCCTGATCGCCGATGCGCGTGGTGTGATAGTCGCCGGGGTTCTTGACCTGGCTTTCATGGCCGACGTAGATCCAGGCGTTGCCGTAGATGCGCTCCATCTCCAGCTTGAACAGGGTCGGGTCGGTGTAGACGCTCTTATGCACGCTGTCCTCGCGGATCAAGGCAGCGATTTGCTCGTTTGTCGGTATCACGGGATGTCCTCGGCTTGTCACAGATCGAGCACCAGCAGCGCGCTGCTGGCACGGGAGACGCAGGTACAGAAACTGCCGCTGGCGCGATCGCGCTCCGACAGGCAGATGTCGCGGTGATCGGGCTGACCGTCGATGACCTGGGCGACGCACACCCCGCAGTCACCCCGTCGGCAGTCGAACATCGGGTCCAGGCCGGCCTGGAGCATGGCGTCGAGCACACTTTGCCCGGCGGCCACTTGCAGGTTCACGCCGCTTTCGCGCAGGTGCACCTCAAAGCCTTGATCGTCGGCCACTTCCAGGGCACCGCTGAACAGTTCGTAATGCAGGTGATCTTCTGCCCAACCCTGTTCGCGAGCGCAGGCCAGCACGCTGTTGAGCATGGCGCTCGGGCCGCAGATGTAGAGGTGCAGGCCGGGTCTCGGCGCGGCCAGAATCGTGGCGGCAGGGAAGCGCTTTTGCGGGTCGCCGCCGCTGATCCAGCAATGGCTGTCCAGGCAAGCGCGGACCTCTGGCAGATAGGCCATCTGTGCTTCATCGCGACCGGCGTAGTGCAGGGTGAACGGCTTGCCGGCTGCTTGCAGCGACCGGGCCATGCCAAGCATGGGCGTGATACCGATGCCTCCAGCGATCAGCAGGGCATGCTCGGTGTTTTCACACAGTGGAAAGTGGTTGCGTGGCGCATCGGCCAGCAGTTCATCGCCGACCTTGAGTGAGTGCACCCAACGCGATCCACCGCTACTCGCTTCTTCAAGCTGGACGGCGATCTCGTAGTGTTTACTGTCGGTCAGGTTGACCAGCGAATAGGCCCGGCGTTGGGCGCGACTGCCCGGTACATGCAGCTCCAGATGGGCTCCGGCAGTGAAGTCCGGTAGCGGCTGGGCATCGTTGGACACCAGCAGCACGCGGCGGATTGCGGGGGTCAGAGGATCGATCTGTTGGACCCTGAGCGAGAGGCTGGACATACGCAATTCCTGTCTGAATTCGTAGTCACTGTATGAAGCTTGAGGGGGTCAAAAAAGCCGCAAACGGCAAACCGGTATCCACTTCTGGCGAGACTGATCTACTTCCTGAAAACACCGCGCGCAATCTGGATACGGCACCCCATTCACTGTAGGCGCGAGATTGCTCACGATGGTTGTCAACGATGACGCGGGGAACCTGATTCCCCGTGGTGTTCTCTGGTTCATCGCGAGCAAGTTCGCTCCTACAGGGAATCGGGGGGCAGGTGTTTCAACAGTGCCCGCAAGTGTTCACCATCAGCCCTGGCCAGATCTTCCAGCACCGCAAAGTGATGACACCCGGCAAGCTCGACAAGGCTCACGGCCTGCCCGGCCTCAAGGCAGGCACTGGCGTACTCGCGCGAGTGCCGAATCAACTCCGGCAACTCATCCCCGCCCACGGTCACCAGCAACGGTGCGCCTTCGCCGATCAGCCGTTGCGGGCTATAGCGATGGATCTCGTCTTCGCTCAGTTGCAGCTTGTCGTTGAGCCAGCAGCGGCTGATGGGTTCAAGCTCCATCAGGCCGCTGATCGGCATGGCCAGGGTCACCAGCGGATGCTGGCGATAGAGCGCGCTCAATTGCCCGCCTGCCGAATGCCCGCAAAGCACCACCTGTTGACCGATGTTCAAGGCTTCGCGATGCGCCACCAAGTAGTCCAGGGCCTTGCCGATCTGTCCGACGATGGTGCCCATGCTCGCCTCGGGCGCGAGGGTGTATTCCAGCAAACCGACATTGAAACCCGCTTCGATCAGGCCCTCTGCGATAAAGGCGTAGTCGTCCTTGTCCGAGGCTTGCCAGTAACCGCCATGAATGAACAGCAGTGTCGGCGCCCCGGCATTCGCCTGGGCGTACCAGTCGAAACGCTCGCGCCTGGCATTGCCATACGACACATCACGCTGCCAAGCGTGGTTCGCATAGGTCTCGGCGCTGCGCTGGCGAAAACGCTGCATGATCTGCGGGAAATTGCCCACGGCGGCGACGTTGTTGTAAGCCTGATCAAGGTCCATGGCTGCTCATATTCCCAGGTAGCGTTGCGACAGTTCGGGTTGAGCGGCCAGTTCCAGTGGTGTGCCATCCCAGACCTGTCGTCCCTTCTCGATGATGTGATGACGGTCGACCACCCGCGCCATTTCCTTGAGATTCTTGTCGATCACCAGAATCGTCTCACCCTCGGCCTTGAGAGTGGCCAGGCAACTCCAGATCTGCTCGCGAATGATCGGCGCCAGGCCTTCAGTGGCTTCGTCCAGAATCAGCAGGCTGGGGTTGGTCAGCAGCGCGCGACCGACCACCAGCATCTGTTGCTCGCCGCCCGACAGCGTGCGTGACAGCTGGTCCTGACGCTCCAGCAAGCGCGGGAACAGTTCATAGACCCGTGCCAGGTCCCACTTGCCCCGCGTGGCGGTGGCGAGCAGATTTTCCCGCACGCTCAAAGTGCCGAAGGCGCGGCGGCCTTCTGGCACCAGCCCCAGGCCAGCCTTGGCGATGCGATAGGGCGCTGCACCGCGCATTTCCGTGCCGTTGATGCGGATGCTGCCGGCACTGGGCTTGAGCAATCCCATGATCGATTTGACCGTGGTGGTCTTGCCCATGCCGTTGCGCCCGATCAGCGACACCACCTGGCCCTGCTCGATGCTCAGGTGCATGTCGAACAACACCTGGCTCAAGCCATAACCCGCTTTCAAGCCTTGAACTTCAAGCATGTTCTTCTCCCAGGTAAGCGGCCCGCACTTGCGGGTCGTTGCGCACTTGTTCGACGCTGCCGGTCAGCACCGTCTGGCCGTACACCAGCACCGTGATGCGGTCGGCGAGGGCGAATACCGCGTCCATGTCGTGTTCAACCAGCAAGATCGCGTAGCGACCCTTGAGGCTGTGCAACAGCTCGGTCATGCGCGCGGATTCGTCAGCCCCCATTCCGGCCATCGGCTCATCGAGCAATAACACCGAAGCTTCCTGAGCCAGTGCCAGGGCGATCTCCAGTTGCCGCCGTTCGCCATGGGAAAGCTCGTGGACGGAGTCTTGGGCGCGAGCGTCCAGGCCTACTTGTTGCAAGTACCCCAGTGCCGGATCCAGCAGGCGGGTGTCGCGGCCAAGCGCACGCCACATGCCGAACGCCTTGCCCTCGCGGGCGGCGATAGCCAGGGCGACGTTCTCCAGCAGGGTGAACTCGCTATACAGCTGGCTGACCTGGAAAGCCCGCGCCAGACCCAGACGCGGGCGCTGCCAGGCCGGTACGCGGGTGATGTCCTGGCCGTTGAGGTGGATCTGGCCGCGGTCGGGGAAAACCTCCCCGGCGATCTGCGCGATCAGTGTGGATTTACCGGCGCCATTCGGGCCGATGATGGCGTGCAACTCGCCCTTGGCCAGTTCAAGACTGGCGCCGTTGGTGGCTTTCACTGCACCAAAGGTCTTGTGCAGATCACGAATCGACAGTTGTGCACTCATGGGCGTGCCTCCACGACGGCGTCCGGTTGGACGGACATCACCTTCGGTTTGCGCAGCAACAGGCTCAGCAGTAATCCGTAAACGCCTTTCTTGCCGAACAGCACCACCAGCAACAGCAGGGGGCTGAAGATCAGCATCCAGTGCTCCGTCCACTGGCTCAGCACCTGTTCGAGGCCCAGGTAGGTGGCCGCGCCCAGCAGTGGACCGAGCAGGGTGCCGACGCCGCCGAGGATTACCATCGCCATCAGCTCGCCGGACTTCTGCCAGGCGCCCATGTCGGGGCTGACGAAAAGCGCGTAGTTGGCCCACAGAATCCCCGCCAGGCCACCGCCGGTGCCGGCGATCACAAACGCCGTCAAGCGATAGCGCAAGGGCGAGAGCCCCAGACTGACGCTGCGCCGCTCGCTCTGCTTGAGTCCGCGCAGGACAAAACCGAAACGTGAATTGACCAGTCGTCGGCACAGCAGCATCCAGCCGGCCAACAAGATCACGCAGAGGTAGTAGAAGTGGTTGGCATCACCCAGATCCAGCGTGCCGAGGGTATTGCGCTCGTTGAGCAGAATGCCGTCGTCGCCGCCGTACAGCGACAGTGAGCCAAGCACGAAGTAGAGCATCTGACCGAACGCCAGTGTGATCATGATGAACTGCACGCCGCTGGTACGCAGTGACAGATAACCCACCAATAGCGAGAACAGCGCGCAGACCAGCAGGGCCAGTGGCCACACCACCATCGCGCTGTTGCTGCCCTCCCAGCCCCACAGCGGCATGCCTTGGGACGTGTGAAAGGCAATGATGCCAACGATGTAGCCGCCCAGGCTGAAGAACGCGGCATGGCCGAAGCTGACCATGGCGCCGTAGCCGATCAGCAGGTCAAGGCTGATGGCCGCCATGCCGTAGATCGCAAGGCGCGTGAAGAAGCTGACCAGATAGGGTTCGTGTAGCCAATGGGCCAGCAACGGCATGCAGGCGAAGGTCGCCAGGCACGCAAGGTCAATGATAAGGCGTGGTGACATGGCGTTCTCCTCAGGCACGGGCCGGCAGCAGGCCGCGCGGGCGTACCAGCAGCACCAGGGCCATGACGATGTAGGCGCTGGCGGAAATCAGACCGCCGCTCAGGGTGCCGCTGGTTTCGCTGGGCAGCAGTTGGTCCAGCAGCGGCGGAATGTAGGCACGGCCCAGGCTGTCGACCATGCCGATCAGCAAAGCGCCCACCAAAGCACCCCGCACCGAGCCAACACCGCCGACGACGATAACCACGAAGGTGGTGATCAGGATCTTCTCGCCCATGCCGATCTCCACTGACAGCAGCGGTGCCGCCATGAAACCGGCCAGGCCGCACAGTACGCACCCGAATACGAAAACCAGGGTGTACAGACGGGCGATGTTGACGCCCAGCGCGCCGACCATTTCGTGATCGTCTGCACCGGCACGAATGAGCATGCCCAGGCGCGTGTGGTTGATCAGCAGCCACATGCCGAGCGCCACCACCAGCCCTGCGGCGATGAACAACAGCCGGCTGACCGGGTACATCAGCCCGGGCAGCACTTGGACAAAACTTGAATACCATTCGGGCGTGGGCATCGCCGGTGGGCTGCGGCCGAAGATCACGGTCAGTAATTCGTTGCTGAAAAATACCACCGCCAGGGTCGCCAGCACCTGATCCAGGTGATCGCGTTTGTAAAGGCGGCGCATGATCGATAATTCGATCAGCGCGCCGTAACAGGCTGAGCCGATCAGTGCGGCCAGGCCGCCAAGCCAGAACGAGCCGGTGGCCATGGCGGTGTAAGCGGCACAGAAGGCACCGACCATGTAAAAAGCGCCGTGGGCCAGATTGATCACGCCCATGATGCCGAATATCAATGTCAGGCCTGAGGCCAGCAGAAACAGCAAGGCGCTGTATTGCAGGCCGTTGAGAATCTGTTCGAGCAATAGCATTGCTGCGTTCCTCATGAAAACGCCCCGCAGTTGTGCTGCAGGGCGAGGACGGGATTCAGGTGCCGGTCAGATCGAGCACTGAGCGGCGTAGCTGTCGACGTGGCGTGTCGCCAGGGTCTTGATCGGCACTTCGATCAGCTTGCCGTCGGGGCCAGCCTGCACCTGCAGCAGGTACCAGTCGATCACCGGGTGCCGGTTTTGGGCGAAGCTGAAGTCACCGCGAATGGAATCGAACTTGACGTTCTTCATGGCGGCGCGGAAGGCCGCCTGGTCTTTGAGATTGCCCTGGGAGGTTTTCAGGGCCGCGCCGATCAGCCGTGCCGTATCGTAGGTCTGGGCGGCATACACCGTCGGGACACGCTTGTATTTTTCTGTGAAGGCTTTGATGAAGGCCTGGTTGGCCGGGTTGTCTGATTGCGGGTTCCACAGCGTGACGATGTTGGTGCCCTTGGCCACATCGCCGGTGGCGGCGAGCATGCGCTCATCCATGGAGAATACCGGCACTATCATCGGTATTTGCGCCGACAGGCCCGAGCCGCCGTATTGCTTGGCGAAGTTGATGCCGCCGCCACCCGGGTGAAACTGGAAGATCGCATCCGGCGCCAGCGCACGCACGCGTGCCAGTTCCACCGAGAAGTCCAGCTGATTGAGCTTGGTATAGATCTCGGTCACTTCACCTTTGAAGGTGCGCTTGAAACCGGCCAGCGCGTCACGGCCTCCCTGGTAGTTGGGCGCCAGGATCACCATCTTCTTGTAGCCCAGCTCATTGGCGGCGACACCGGCCATTTCGTGTGGGGTGTCGTTCTGGTAGGAGCCGACAAAGTAGTTGGCCATGCACTTTTCACCGGCAAGGGTCGAAGGCGCGGTGTTGTTGCTGACGTAGAAAGCGTCTTTGGTGGTGGTATTGATCACGGCCGCCAGCACGTTGGAAAAAATCACCCCGGTATACAGAGAGACGCCATCCAGGCTCATGCGGTCGGCGATCTGCTTGGCCTTGGCCGGTTGCAGGCCATCATCTTCCACGATCAGTTGCACCGGCACACCGCCGAGCTTGCCGCCTTCCTGATCGATCGCCAGCTGGAAGCCGTCTCGCGAGTCTTCTCCCAGGTAGCCGGCGGGGGTGGAGAGGGTGGTGATGAAGCCGATTCGGACAGGTTCCACGGCCTGTGCAGCGGATGCTGCGCAGAGGGAGGTTGCCAGACATGCACGCAATACCAGATTTTTCATGAGGCGGCCTATGAAGTAGGTCGTGCCAACGCACGATAGATGTCGATGAGGGCAGTGATTCAGTGTTCGGTCGGGCCGATTGATTGTTGTTATGGGGGCGCTGTGTCAGCTGTTGCTCTCGGTGAACTTCTCCAGGTAAAGACGGCTGTGATCCAGGCCGTGCTGCTGGCGCCAGTCCTTGATCGACTCGACCATAGGCGGCGGGCCGCACAGGTACAGGTCGAACGGCTGGTCGCGCAGTTCGGCCAACTCCAGGTGTTCGGCGATATAGCCGGTCTTGCCCGACCAGTCAGGGTTGGAGTTACTGACCACCGGCGTGAAGCGAAACCCCGGGATCCGTGCGGCATAGGCCTCGATGCGCGACAGCTCACACAGGTCCGCGGCCTCGCGTACGCCGTAATACAGGTGTACCGGGTGATCGCAGCCGTGCTGGTCGGCTATCTGGTCAAGCATGCCAAGGAACGCCGACAGCCCGGTGCCGCCGGCCACCATCACCAGCGGGCGGTCGATGTGGCGCAAGTAGAAGGCACCCAGCGGCGCTTCCATGTGAATCACGTCACCGACCTGGCAACGATCGCGCACGTAGTCGGTCATCACGCCGCTGGGTAGCAGGCGAATGAGGAATTGCAGGTTGCTGCTGCCCGGCGCGCAGGCAAAGGAATACGAGCGGCGATGCTCGGTGCCCGGTACTTGCAGGCGAGCGTACTGGCCCGGCAGGTAGTCCAGCGCCGCGCCCGCTGCGCCGACTTCCACGTGCACGATGGCGGTGGTCGGGGAGACCTGTCGCACCTCACTTACGGTGCCTTGCAGGCTGCTCGGGCCGCTGCTGCCGCAAAGGCTCGAGTCGAAGTCGAAGTAGAACGCAGCATCCGATTGCACGCGCGTCTGGCAACTCAGCACCTTGCGTTCGGCCAGGTCGCTGGCCGACAGCGCTTCATCGTCCACGTAGTCCAGGGTGTACTGCCCGGATTCACAGCGGCCCTGGCAGGTCGCGCAAACCCCTTCGCGGCAATCCAGCGGAATCTTGATCCCGCTGCGCAGGGCCGCGTCGAGCAGGATTTCATTGTTCTGCACGTTGCAGAAAAGTGTTTTGCCATCGGCGAAACTGAAGGCGACCTTGTACGTCATGAGCGTTAATCCGCAGGGTTCAGAGATGGTAGAAATCGAGCACGGAGTTGATCGTGTCGTTGAGCAGAACCACGTGTTTGCGGACGATCTTCCAGCTCTCGCCGTCGGGGCGCAGGCGGTAAGTGGCGCGGCCGAAGAACTGCTCGGCGGTTTGCATGCGGTAATACAGGGTGTTCCAGTTGACGTGCACCTCGAGCTCATCATCCTGCAGCGGCGCGATGCGCACGTTGCTGATCAGGTGCAGGGTGCGCGGCATCGGAATGGTCGACGCCGCCTTGCCCGTGCGAATGCGGAACACCCGGTCTTCCAGGCCGCCCCGATTGGGGTAATAGATCAGTGACATGCCTTTTTTCGGGTCAGTGGTGTAGACATGCTCGGAATCCCATTGCGGCAGGTGAAATTCGCTGTCCTCACTGAACATGGCCAGGTAGGTGTCCCAGTCCTGGGCATCACAGGCCTCGGCGTTGCGATAAAGAAATTGCTCGACGCGGTATTGCAGTTGCGAATTCATGTTTCACACCTCACGCAGTTTCAACGGTTGTTGTTCGGCCGCCTTGCGCGCCAGGCCTTCGAGCAAAAAGCGCTGCCAGTTGGCGTGCTGATTGACGTACAGGCCTTCATGGGTGAATTCGGTGCCGGTCAGTGCCGGAGCGATACCAATGGTTTCGCTGTTGCGGGTGGCGCCCTTGACCCACTTGCCTTCGCCGCGGGAAATGTCACTCCAGCGTTCAAGGCGGGCCTGGAAACCGCGCTGGGCTTCACGGAACTCCACCAGATCATCGGGGGTACCCATGCCGGAGACGTTGAAGAAGTCTTCGAACTGACGAATACGGTTTTCCCGATCGGTATCCGACTCGCCGACGACCCCCAGGCAGAAGCTGTTGATCTCGGTCTTGTTCCAGGCCAGTGGACGGATGATCCGCAGCTGTGAGCTGATCTGGTCGAGGAAGAACATGCTCGGGTAGACATTCAGGTTGCGCAGGCGATGCATCATCCACTCGGCCTTGCCTTGGCCATGTTCCTTGACCAGTCGCGGCATGATGCTGGCGTAACCCGGGCGCACGGCCGGGTTGGGCATGTCGCTGAACAGCACGCTGTGGCCGTTGTGGAAAGCGAACCAGCCGTCGTCGGTTTCCTTGTCACCGGCGCCCAGTTTGCTGTAGTCCAGGGTGTCGCTGGCGGTCAGGCCTTTCTCGGCATTGACCTGCTGGCGGTGCTGCACGGTGGCCACGTAGTTGTAATGGACGGTGCTGACGTGATAACCGTCCAGGCCGTTCTCGTTTTGCAGTTTCCAGTTGCCGTCATAGGTGTAGGCCGATTTGCCCGGCAGCACTTCGAGCTGACCGGTTGGCGACTGGGCCACCATCATGTCGAAGAACACCTTGGCGTCACCGAGGAAGTCCTCCAGGGTGTCGGTGCCATCCACGTTCAGGCTGACGAACACAAAACCGTTGTAGCTTTCGATACGAGCCTTTTTCAGGCCACGGGTCGCCTTGTCGAAGCCTTCGGGGTATTCGCCCGGCGCCTTGACCTTCACCAGGCGGCCATCGCTTTTGTAGCACCAGGCGTGGAAAGGGCAGGTGAAGGTCGACTGGTTGCCCTTGCCGACGCGGGTGAGGGTGGTGCCGCGGTGCTGGCAGGCGTTGATCAGGGCGTTGAGACGACCTTCACCGTCGCGGGTGATGATCAGCGGCTGGCGACCGGCACGCAGGGTCATGAAGTCGTGATTATTGGCGATTTCGCTTTCATGGCAGGCGTAGATCCAGTTCTTCTCGAAAATCAGTTCCATTTCCAGATCGAAAAGTTCCGGGTCGGTAAACATATCGCGGGCAATACGATAAACGCCGTCTTGCGGGCGGAAGTCCAGGCAACTTTCTATATAGCTTTTCCACTGTTCGATACTTCGTGCAGTTGTCATTTCCCAGTCCTCGGCCAATGGGCTAATTCACGCCTTCATTTAATGACGGGGTGGCGAACAGGGTCTATCCGCTTAATAGTGGAAACTCATCCGGAAAATAAGCCCTGATCCCCTGTGGTTAGCGGTATGACCCAGTAATAATTGGGTTTTTACGCGCCGGGTGGCTGAGCAAATGGCTATTTGTCTTCCAGTAACGGGATAGCCGCTGATGAACTTGTTGCGGCTTAATCTCGATCCAAGCACCACCAGAGTGTCTCGCTTCAGGTCAGTAAAAACTGCCATTGCTAACGGCCTTGGGTTCTGTGCCAGAAGTGCCTTCTATTTATGTGTTGCTCTATAAGCAGCAGGGGAAGAAATAATATGTTGGATAAAGCGTGGCTGGTTCGTGGAGTTCAAACATTTGGTTTGTTGGCGCCATTGTTGGCACAGGCGGATGTGGTCAATGACAGCAAGCTGACGCTGGGCACCCGAAACTTTTACATTGATCGGGATTACAAGGAGAACAACCCACCCCATTCTCGAGTGGGCAGTTGGACCCAGGGTTTCGACCTGCGTTTCGCCTCCGGCTACACCGAAGGCCCGGTGCAGTTCGGCCTCGATGCAGAGGGTCAGTATGCCTATCGTCTGGACGGCGGAGGCGGGCGCGGCGACGACACCATCATCCCTTACAGCCAAAGCCGTCAGGAGCAGGCCGATGAATACGGCCGCGGCGGTGTGACGCTGAAGATGCGTTATTCGAAAACCGAGCTGAAAGTCGGTGAGCTGCGGCCGTTTCTGCCGGTGGTGATCATTGACGATTCGCGCCAACTGGTCACGACCTATCGCGGTGCCTTGCTTGAGTCCAAGGAGGTCGACCGTCTGACATTGACCGCCGGACGGCTGACGGAGATCGGGGCGCGTAACTCCTCCAACTACGAAAAGCTGTACCTGCAGACCGGTTCCGGCGTGCGCCATGGCAGTGACGGCCTGAACCTCGCCGGTGCCAGCTATGCCTTGACGCCCTCGCTGACCGGTACCTACTTCTACGCGCAACTGGAGGACATCTATCAGCAACACTACCTGGGCATTACTCATCTGGCAGACCTGGGCGACGGTTATGGGCTGAAGACCGACCTGCGTTACTTCAATAACAACGAAGACGGCGACGCACTCTACGGGGACATCGACAACCGCTCCTACGGCGCCATGACCTCGCTGAAAAAAGGCGGGCACCGCTTCGGTGTGGGATACCAGCGCATGCTTGGCGACAGTAACTTCCCGACCCTGGGTGGTTATGTACCACAGCCGTTTCTGGTGAACTGGTCGCGCGTGGGGTTCATCAAGCCCAACGAGAAATCCTGGCAGGTTCGTTATGACTACGATTTCGCCGCCCTCGGCGTGCCCGGCCTGAATTTCATGACCCGCTACTTCAAGGGTACGTCGGTGGACCGTGGCGACAACCTCAGCCAGGCAGCGGAACAGGAGCGCGATCTCGTGCTGTCTTATGTGGTGCAAAGCGGTCCGCTCAAAGGCGTGGGTGTAGAGGCCGGAAACGTTGTCTCTAAATTCAGTCACGGCAACGACTGGGCGGAGAACCGCTTGATCACCACCTACACCTGGAAATTTTGGTAACGTCCTGCCCTCAAATCGAACGCGGTTGTGCGCTGAAGTGACGCCTTGGGTAGCGCATTACCCATGGCGTTGACCATGGCCGGCACCGTTGCTGTGCGCATCAACACCGCTCAACGCGTTCGATATCCAGATAGTTTCCGATTACTAGCCAAAAAATGCGGATATCGCCTGTTCGCACCGGCTGGGCATAGCCCTTGCAGACCCAATGTAAATACGCGCCGAAGAGCGTGTCGATGTCTATTGCCGTGGGTGTACTGAGATGACCGAACCAAATGTTGCCCAGTTTCGAGATATCCGCATAGATCGCTACGACCTGGCCGGTGCCCGTGCGTGGATGGCAGGCATTTGCGGGCCGCACGAACTGCAGACGAGCCAGCCAAACCGGATTCAGTTTCACCACAAGGCCAATGTATTCAAATCCATGTCCACGACCTTGGGCCGAATGGAATACGGCACCGACGTGACCATCGGCGTCGAGGATGCAGAACACCTGAATTGCTACAGCCTCAGCCTGCCGATTCGCGGCGAGCAGGAGCTGATCAAGGACGGCCGTCGTTTGTACTCCAGCCAGGACCAGGGGCTGATCGTGACGCCCCATGAAACCCAGGCACTGACCATGGCCGGAGACTGCCACAAGATCTCCGTGGTGATCACCCGCATGGCCATGCGCCAGACCCTGGAAGGCATGCTGCAACGCCCGCTGGAAATGCCGCTGAAATTCGAGCCGGTGATGGACGCCGTCAACGGTGCCTCTGCCTCCTGGTGGCGGCTGGCCCGTTACTACATCGATGAGCTGGAGCGCGGTCACGATCTGTTCAATCAGGTGTATTTCACCCGCGATATCGAAAGCGCGATGATAAAGGGACTTATTCTTTCCCAGCCCAACAACTACAGTGCCGAGCTGCGCGACCAACTGGGCGCCAAGTTGCCGTACTACCTGGTACGCGCCAAGGACTTCATCGAAAGCAACGCCCGCGAAGACATGCACCTGGAAGACATCGAGGCGGCGGCAGGTGTGTCCCGCTTCAAACTGTTCGAAGGCTTTCGCAAGCATTTCGGCGTCTCGCCCATGGCGTACCTGAAAAAATTTCGCCTCGGCGCCGTGCGCCAGGAAATCCTCGAAGACGCCTCGGTACGTAACATTTCCGTGATCGCTATGTGCTGGGGGTTCTCGCATCTGGGTCGGTTTGCCAGCGAGTACCGCAAGCTGTTCAACGAAACGCCCAGTGCCACCCTGCAACGCAGCGAAGCCCGTCGCAATCGGTCGCTTTGAGATGACGACATTACAAGCCGCCACCGCCAACAGCGTAGGTCTGAACCTGTCGCTGATGTGCCGCGAGCCGGTTTTTACCAGTCGCTCGGCGCAGGAAACCCAGCGCTTGATGGGGCAAGCGCTGGTGGAACATGAGCTGGATTGGCCACGTGGCGGCGTTGATACGGCGTTCTATCGCGGCCAGGTCGCCAGCTGCGAGCTCTATGCGCTGCGCTACGGCGGCCAGGTAGAAATCCGGCCGCAACCATTCGAAGATTTCGTGTTGGTCCAGATGCCCTTGCGCGGCAAGGCCACCCTTGAGTCCGACGGCATGGGCTATGGCGTGAGCCCCGGAGAAGTGGCGATTCTGTCACCGCGTGAACACGCGAGAGTGGTGTGGGAAGAGGGGTGTGAGCAACTGATTCTCAAACTGCCCCGGACCTTGCTCGATGCCGGCCAGAGGGCGCTGGCCGATGACTTGCCGTCTGACTTCACGTTGGCGCCGGTCAGCCGCTTGCAGCGCCCACTGGCGATACGCTGGTTTCGTCTGGTGAGCGAGTTGCTGGAGCACTTGCCCGAGGGCGAGGCGAGCGCAACGCCTTCACGCTGGTTACAGCATCTGGAGCAAAGCCTTCCGCTGTTTCTGCTCAGCCATTGTGGTGTTGCGCAACAGGCGTCGCCTTCGCCGCGCCAGCCCGCCCGCCAACTGCAAAAAATCGACAGCTGTATGCGCGATCACCTTGCGCAGGGCATCACCCTGGCTGAATTGGCGGTTGCTGCCGGGGTGAGTATTCGTAGCCTGCACACGTTATGCCAGCGCGAATACGGTCAAAGCCCGATGGACCGTTTGCGCGGATTACGGCTTGAAGCCGCTCGGGATTACTTGCTGGCGCGGCCGCACTCCAGTGTGACTGAGGTGGCGCTGGAGTTCGGGTTCGGACATGTGGGGCGGTTTGCCAATTATTATCGGCAGCGGTTTGGAGAGTTGCCGAAGCAGACGATGAAGTCTCAGGCATGAGCAGGAAATGCCAAAACGAAAAAACCCGCCAGAAGGCGGGTTTTTCGGGGGTTTCAGAGATCTTTGAAGCCTTCTCTGGAACCTTATATGGCTCCACGACCTGGACTCGAACATGGCACCTGTAGGCCGCATAAATACAGGGAAACTCCCAAATTAAAACAACGGCGTACCCCTTCACGTACCCCTAAATAAGAAACCACTGCGAGGCGACAAACGGTCACCTAGAACCTAGGCATTCGCAGCATGCTCTTCATCCTAAACCCAATGGTCCCCTTCAGTATCTGCTCCGCCAGCTCAGCGTCAGCGATGCAAGTCTGTCCGCTTTCCGTCACGACGAAAATTGATTCAGGAATTCGACCCTGATTGCGCGCCTGAATGATGGCGGCTTTTGATATGCCGACGCGTCGGGCGATCTCAGTGATGGTGCATCGCATGACACTTCACCTCGCGGCTACTTTCTGGAAGCGTATTTCAGATGATAGCTTTTTCGTATTGCGAGGCTTGGTGGGCTAAGGCCTAACCAACTTTAATGAAATAATCCCTAACATATATGGCAATCCGTGCGCGGCAACAACCCAGTCATGTTGCCGGTCAGCATCGGCTGAAATAGGCCGATTGTTTCCTGCCGCCAAGGGCTGCAGACCGAAAGCAGCCACTCAGTTGTTCCTATGGAACCTGAGATCGTTTATTTCCGATTTTTACCAGGTATGGCAGACTCCTCGTCTTTCGCGGACGCCTTACGAGTAAACTATGGAGATTCGCCAGTTCAGAATCGGGGATGAGACTGCGTTGTTCCAAGTTTTTTACTCTGCCATCCATAAAGTCGCGTCACGCGATTACACTGCCGATCAAATCGATGCTTGGGCCCCTGCTGATCTTGATCAGGCGCTTTGGGCGGAGCACCTCCGAAATCTCCGCCCGTTCGTCGCCGAGTCAGAAGGGAAAATAGTGGGCTATGCCGACATCCAACCGAACGGTTACATCGACCATTTTTTTGTCTCGGGTACTCATCCTCGGCAAGGAATAGGCACCTTACTCATGAACCGAATTCATGAAGAAGCCAGGTTTCTTGGCATTGACGAGCTAACTTCAGATGTCAGCATAACGGCTGAACCGTTCTTTGAATTGCACGGTTTTCATGTAGTGCGACGAGGATTTCCGATCCGTCGGGGTATAACTCTTCAGAATGCATTGATGCAGAAAAACCTAAAATGCGGCACATGAATGCTCGGGTTGGATCAGCGACCACTTCGGGTAACCTAAAGTCCTTGGCAACAGGCAACTATGGGTCGGTTAGCGACGGCCTGACTTCGACCGTCGCTATGCATAGTCAAACCTCAGTCTGTTCCACCATCTCCAAGGCGTCATCGACCTCGATCCCATAATCGAATGGTGCTCTCCAGCTTCGTATGGCCGACCAGCAGAAGCTTATGAGTAATGGGCACGACCTGGCGCGGTGGAAACCTCAGCTCTGCGAGTGCACCTTGATGCCGCATTTAACCGACGACCGCTCTTGGGCGTTTTCTGCCTATCACGAGGGGCAGGAAACGGCCAGTAGCGGACGGTCACGTGGCTCTGTTTTCGCCCCATAGCTGACGGTGGCGACAGACAGGCATCGGCCCAAAAGCGGCCTGTCGTGACACCTAGAAAAGCCAGGTACGAGTCAGCTGAACCATTCGGGTTAGATAATTTTATCCGCGAGCTATCCCCCTCAAAGGTAAGCTGCTGCCGCACCGATGAGGGATTGTTCGAAGTAATTGATTTATCTACGACCCCTCAACTAGGTTGATCAATCGTAGGAAGCTGCGACTCTGCACAAGATTCGGATCAGTTTCTTCTAAAATTTCGAGTATCTGGGCCAATTCGTACGGAATATTCTCCGCACTATTTGGGATGACCGCATCAATTAACTGCAAGACAGCCTCTGGATACATAACAGTCAAAGACTGTTCATCCCTTGCGCCTCTACTGAAGCGATAAAGCCAATGCCTCACTCCCTCTACCGGAACCAAAAATCGGAAAACAGAATTAAGTACCGTCGGAAAGCTCTCTCCAGTCTGTAATAGTAGAGAGACCCACGAGCGGACAAGAGTTGAAGTCCTGAATGCACGCTCCCTCGGCCATACTGTATTGATAAATGGGATAACATGAATAGACCAACCGTTTTCCTCACGTTGACCTATTTTCCCTAGCTGCGTTACTGAGTCCTGCCGGTTTTGGTCATTCATAGAGCGAAGGCAGTGTCGGGCTTCCTTGACGTTTAACCCATCCGGCTTGTCACTGTGGAAGACTGCAAGCTCTACAACAATCTGAGCTGCTATTTCGACAAGGCCGTGATCCCAGTCCCATAGGTAGATGGTCGGGAACAACTCGAGCAACAGTGGCTTGAGCTCCATGCCAATTTCTAGCGGAGGTATCTTCGCTGCCGACAAATAACCATTCCACGCTGGTTCTGATGCAGAATTCTCAAAGTTGAACCATGGCATGATCCGACCCATAACCCATTTGGGGTCGAGGTAATAAAGCCAGTTAATCTGCTGGGTAAGTAAGGATACAGTGTGGTCTGATTGATCCCCAGGGGCAGCAATCAGCAACTCTAAACGTGTCTTGAAATCCTCTGGAATCCCTTGCCCTTCGCTCAAACCCAGGGAGTTCAATGTATTGAGCAGCCCCTCTGTAGTGTTTCCAATTGGTCGGTTAAATGCGTAATCAACAGTACGCCGAGAGCGTCGAACTATTTCGCCAAATCCACGTATTTCCCCATCTCCACTTTCGCCGGCGCCCCCTTTACCAGCTGTCAATCCCGACACCAAATGGTCAAATGTTTTCCAAGCAAGGTCTTTATCGAACTGATAGGCCGTCAAGAATCTCTTTTCAATCCACTGCCCTATCGCGTACCGAAGCTCCTTAATGCTTTCATCTGGTAGCCCACATAACCTAATTAAAAAAAACCGGAACAACCGGGACTTAGTATTCTCTGGCCATTCTCGGATCAGAGTAGACCAAAACTCCTGAGGATATTCACCTTTTCTGGCTTCATACGACAGTGATGCTAGTGCTTTACGTGGATTAGCTTTGACTAGTCCGCTGAAGGGACGCTTTTCTGTAAAGCTGCGAAAGGCACGCTGCTGGCATATTTTAGCCTGCTCCAAAACCTCTTTTACAGGCAAGTCAATTATTGTGTCAGGGGCTTCATCCACGACGACGCTTCCAGAATAGCCGTAGTGTTGAGTAACAAAACTTGAGGCCCAACCGTCATTCCATTCAGGCAATTTGGCAATCATTTCGTCTAATCGCGCTGTTTGGTCTTTGGAAAGATCTCGACCTTGGAGAGTCAACCACTTTGTACAGCGGCATGCAATCTGAAGCTTGAAGTTCAGAAATTCATCTTCCGACCATTGTTCTCTCTTGTCTGGTCCGTTCAGTATCCGGTCTGCCAGTGCAATCCTGTTAGCTTCAGAGTATGACTCCCACCGGTCATTTATTAAAAACATCAACTCTCGGATAACTCCGTCATCCCAAAACAGCTCCTGATTCAGGTTTAATACAACCTCAGCGGCTTCGTCAGCCTCAAACAAATCAGCATGATTCATTGCGAATAGTTTGAGCTTCCTGAAATAATATTTGTCGTCGGTCGACCACATTATCGCGTGTGCACGTGTTTTGGTAGGGAGATGTCTAATCATCCGTATAAGCAGTTCGACGAACCACCGAAATGTGGCGTCGCGTTCATGCTCTTGACCATCTACCTCCCGGTTCGGGTAGCACGTAGGCGTGGTAAAATAATTTATGTTTAGATCTTTCAGCAACCCAGCGGCTCTGTGAAGGTGCCCTTCAACAATATTGAATACGGATTCCAGAGCCTCATCGGGGATGTCTATTGCCTCCCCGTGTCTATCAGGAAATTTTACTTCCCATACGGCCAACTCTGTGGAGCAGATTTCTTCCCAAGATTGAAATGGTGGCTTCGATGCCCCAATACCAAACGGTAGACTGTAAGATAGAATAGGCTTAGTTACGTCCTCGAAGTCCCTGAGTACGCTTGAGGTCCATCCCTCGACTTCAATCCTATCCTTTAGCTCGAACCAGTCACTGTCTTGGGAAAAATTTCGACTGTCGGACTGGTGTTCAAGAATGAGATTCCAAATGCGTCTTCCCTCTTGGTGAAGTTTTGTTTTTTTCCTTAGTTCACGTCGAATTCCAGCCATCAATCTCGGATGCAGTCCATTCTGACGCAGAGCCCACCAGGCAGTAACAGTGCTGCCCAGATTCTTGGAAATCCAGTTGGAGAGATAATTTAATCTTGGAGGCATTTCTTCGAAGCCTACTGCCTGCCGACCTCCAAGCCTGTGAGAGGCAGATGGATTGGTATCGCCACGACGCCATTCAAATATATTGTCATGCAGACTACGGAGAAGGCGTCCAGGCGCTAAGGGCCGAGGAGGATCGTCATCGAGGGCATATTCCTGAAAAGGGTCGAAAATCTCGGCATCCTCGCCGTAACTTTTACTTTTCTTAGCCACTCGACAAGCGGAGTCAAAAACACACAGCCACTCTGCCGGAGGAGAGGGATCAGCGCTTGCGAACAACCGTGCGCCTGGAGCAGTACGTACCAGATGGGTTACTTGCCCTCGTTCGAAGGCAGCGATCTGACGGGGACTTTGCATCGCCAAATCAATTACTTTGGACCTCCACCCCCGAGCGTTATCGGCCCGATCTGCCCAGGCTCCCAAACTTTGCCAAAGATGGGGGTGATCCTTGTAAGCAATTGCAGTTACGCCGCGATCACGCCATTTCGCTTCAATTTCCTCGGGATCTCCCTTATCAAATGCATAAAGGTTGGATCGGTCCGACAAACCATCATGGTTCAACCCCTGAAGGAGGTATCTCACTGGCGGGTCTTCAGCTTGGTAGCCAACCAGAACAACGGTGTAACTGCCTAGGAGGGCACGTATAAAGTTTGTCGCCCAAGCCTCAGACAAATACGCTCGTCCAAAGTCTGCACTACTAAGCACATAGGAATGCTGAGAGGCATCCGGTTCCTTAAGTCGGCCGTGAAGATAAATGAGACCCGTTAATGGTACTCCGAGGCTGATGTCTGGAAACGCTGGCGGCTCGTAGATAATGCCCGACTTTCCATCTAGGGTCTGCTCGAATAAAAGGTCAAAGTTAGTGGTCACGACCTGAGGATTTCCCGCTTGGTCTGACGATATTCTCGAAACAATTTTATGTTCTTTGCTTTCACTCCCCCCTGAGTCAGCACAAAGGCGCTCTGCGACTAACGCGTTAACATCGGCCCTTCCGTATTCCTGATAGAGCAGGTGAAAAATTTGGTCTAGAGGGGTCTTTGGACCTTCGTCCTCCTCTACCCATGGCTGAAAGGATGTCGCTACCTGAGACGACTCGGGCGGATCAAAAAAATCCATGACGTGTTTGGTGAGGTCAAGAAATGTTGGCATTCCAGCATTTAGGGAAACGCCAGCCCCACAGAGAAACACGACTCGGCCTTGATCTCGTCGCTCTAGTAATAAGTCAGGAATATTTGGTCCGTCACAAAAAAAGCGCATAGACGAAGTGCCACTCAAATTTAGATACCGGCCAAACTACTAAGCTATCTCTCAAAAGAAAAGGGGGTAAGAGGAAGACTGATTCGCCCCTGGTTTCGTAGTCACTCAATGGCCGCTTTTGGCCGACTCTGTTGAAAAAGTCGGTCTGCCCAAACTGCCTGAACATTGACTGGTTAAAACGCCTTTTTTGCACGCTGCTACGTGAAATCCGAGTCCGGAAGCCTCTGCTAAAAGTAAAGATTTCAATCTCGGACGCGTACTTTTCCGACGCGCAAACCATGCCCGACTTTTTCAACAGAATCGGCCGATTTCTGCCTTTTACGGCCGGCTGAAACCGACCCATAGAGGTCAACAAGCTTGGCGTTACCCCTATACCTGTGTAACAGGCAAAAACATCAAAGAGCCCCCCGATTAACGTCCACCTTCCCGGTCTCCAGCGCAGTTGGAGGCGCCAATTCGTCCCAAATCTTCAGAGTTTATAGATGCTTGAGGGTGATCTATTCGAGTACCCCACCAACTCACCCCCACTCCCCCCCGTTTTCCCCTCCTTTGAGGGGCCGTATTACGCGATCTGACTCATAGCATCGCGTCGCGGTAACTGAAAAAAACACAAAAAGTCACCGAGCAATCACCGCTCCCGAAACCTACGAGTGCCTCCCAGGGCTTGAAGCAATTGGTGCGCTATTGACTCGTCTGAGCGATTGACGCTCATTTTTCCTCATCCGTAATCGGAGTGCTGCATGATAAGAACAACAATGCACAGAGGCTTTCGGCCACACCTGTTGGCCATCGCTGTCGCTTCAGGCTTCAGTGCCCAGGCAAACGCTGTAAATTTCAATATCGGGGAGGTACAGGGGCAATTCGATTCATCGTTATCGGTTGGTGCCAGTTGGGCCGTGCGTGGTCCGGACCCGGATTTCATTTCCAATTTCAATTCCCAGGGCAAGCGTGGCGAGGCGTCGACCCGGGTGTCAGATGACAATCGCTTGAACTTCAAGAAAGGCGAGACCTTCTCGAAGATCTTCAAGGGCGTGCATGACCTGGAACTCAAATACGGCGAAAGCGGCGTGTTCGTGCGTGGCAAGTACTGGTACGACTTCGAACTCAAGGATGAACATCGCCTGTTCTATGACATTGACGACAGTGGCCGCAATGATCTGGCCAAGGCGTCCGGCGCAGAATTCCTCGATGCTTTTGTCTATCACAACTACACCATCGGCAATTTGCCGGGCAATGTGCGCCTGGGCAAACAGGTGGTGAGCTGGGGCGAAAGTACCTTCATCGGTAACGGTATCAACTCGATCAACCCGACGGACGCCGCGGCATTGCGCCGCCCGGGCGCCGAGGTCAAGGAAGGGCTGATCCCGGTCAACATGTTCTACCTGTCGCAGAATTTCACCGAGAACTTGAGCGCGGAGGCCTTCTATCAATTGGAATGGGAAAGCACCGTCGTCGATAACTGCGGCACCTTCTTCGGCTCTGATGCGGTGGCCAAGGGGTGCAATGACCGACTGGTGGTTTCCGGTCTGGACTTGGCGCCAGGCGTGGCCAGAAATACCGGTGGCGCAGCGGCAGTCGGTGGCTCAGCGGCTCAGGGTGGCGGTGTCGACGACGTCTACATTCCGCGAGTCAAAGACAATGAGCCGAGTGATAGCGGTCAGTTCGGCGTGGCATTGCGCTGGTTCGTTCCGGAAATGAATGACACCGAAGTCGCTGCCTATTTCATGAACTACCACAGTCGCAACCCATTGCTCAGCGCGGTTCGCACAACGGGGCCGGGTACGCCGGCCAGCTCATTGAATGTCATACGCAATTCACGCTACTTCGTGGATTACCCGGAAGACATCCGCCTGTACGGCTTGAGCTTCCAAACCAACCTGGGCGGTACTTCCCTGGGCGGTGAGGTCAGTTATCGTCCCAACATGCCGCTGCAACTCAACAGCCAGGACTTGATCAACGGCAGCATCGGCACCGCCACGTCACCACTGGTTTCCACAGGTTTCGCCACGAGCACGCCGGGCGGCGTGATCAATGGTTACAAACGCATGCCGGTGTTGCAGACGCAGATGACCGCTACCCAATTCTTCGATCAGGTCTTTGGTGCAAGCCGTCTGACCCTGGTGGGTGAGGTCGGGTACAACCGAATCAACGGTCTGGGCGAGACCGACGGTACCGACCTGCGCTTCGGCCGCAGCGGCATCTTCGGCAGCGGCATCCTGCCTGGTGCTGCCGGTTTGGCGGCTTGTCGGGGTTCGGTGTCGCAGGTTCCAGGGCAACCGGCAGGCGTAACCACGCCGACTAACCCGCAACAGGAGTGTAACGACAAGGGCTTCTACGACACCGATTCGTGGGGCTACCGTGCCCGTGCGCGTTTGGATTATCCGAACGTGTTCGCCGGTATCAACCTGGCGCCGAACATGGCCTGGTCCCATGACGTGAATGGCAATGGACCCAACTTCGAGGAAGGCCTCAAGGCCGTCAGCGTCGGCCTGGATGCCGACTATGCCAGCACTTACACCGCAAGCCTCAGTTACACCGATTTCTTCGGTGGTCATTTCAATACCAACGGTGATCGTGACTTCGTCGCGCTCAGCTTTGGCGCGAACTTCTAAACGAAGACAGGCGAGAGAACCTCAGCATGAAAACAAAAACAATGATGCAAACATGGGCGTTGTCATTGGCCCTGATCGTCAGCCAGGCAATGGCCGCCGTTACTCCGGAGGAAGCAGCCAAGCTAGGCTCCAGCCTGACCCCGCTCGGCGCCCAGAAAGAAGGTAATGCCGAAGGCAGCATTCCGGCCTGGACTGGTGGGCTCAAGCAGGATGCGGCGCCGGTGACGAACCTGTTCGTCGGCGACCCGTTTGCCGGCGAGAAACCACTGTTCACCATTACCGCTGCCAACGTCGGGCAATACAAGGCCCGACTAAGCGAGGGGCAGGTGGCCATGTTCAAACGCTATCCCGATACCTACAAGATACCGGTATATGCAAGCCACCGCACCGCGGCTAACCCGCAGAATGTCTATGATGCGGCGAAGAAAAGTGCGCTCAATACCCAGCCGGCCGATGGCGGCAATGGCTTGCTGAACTTCGCCGACTCGCGTTATTACGCGTTTCCGATCCCCAAGAGTGGCGTCGAAGTGTTATGGAACCATTTGACGCGCTACCGTGGTTTGAACCAGAAACGCGAAACAGTGCAGGCGGTGCCGCAGGTCAATGGTTCGTTCACCATTGTCCAATTGAACGATGAGATCGCGTATCCGCAGTTCATGCCTGCCGATGCCCAAGCTGACGCAACTAACATCCTGTTCTACTACAAGCAGGAAGTGACGGCACCACCGCGACTGGCCGGTAGCGTGACGTTGATTCACGAGACCATCGACCAGGTGAAAGAACCGCGCCTGGCGTGGGTCTACAGCGCCGGTCAACGACGGGTTCGTCGGGCCCCGCAGGTCGCTTATGACGGACCGGGCACCGCGTCGGACGGCATGCGCACCACGGATAACGGCGACCTGTTCAATGGTTCGCCCGACCGCTACGACTGGAAACTGATCGGCAAGAAGGAAATGTACATTCCCTACAACAACTACCGGTTGGCTTCACCATCGCTCAAATACGCCGATATCCTCAAGCCTGGCCATATCAATCAGGACCTGACGCGCTATGAATTGCACCGCGTCTGGGAAGTTGAGGCAACCCTGAAACCTGGCATGCGCAACATTTATGCAAAACGCCATATGTACATCGATGAAGACACCTGGCAGGCGGCACTGATCGACCATTACGATGGCCGCGGGCAGTTGTGGCGGGTGGCCGAAGGCATGGCCTATAACGATTATGCCAACGGCGTCAGTACCTATGCGGCCCAGGCGTTGTACGACCTGATTGCCGGGCGCTACCTGGTCAATGCCTTGATGAACGAATCCCGGCACGGCAGCATTTACGGTAACGCGGCGAATCTCGCCGATTACACCCCGGCAGCACTGCGTAGCGCCGGTATTCGATAACAATCGAAACACCGATTGAGCACCGCACCCCTGTAGGAGCGAGCCTGCTCGCGATAGCAACCTGACCGTCAACTTATCTGTTGAATGTTAAGCCGCCATCGCGAACAGGCTCGCTCCCTGCAGGGGCACTACTCGTTTGGGGAGATGCGTTGCCGGGCAGCGATCAGCGCTTCGTACCGCCCGGACACTCCAAGCTTGGCGTAGATGTTCTTGAGGTTCCACTTGATGGTTTCCTGACTCAGGTTCAGGGTCTGGGCCATGCGTTTGTTGGACATGGCTTGCTCAAGCAGACTGATGATTTCCATCTCGCGCTTGGTGAATAGCGCAGACTCGCTGACGCCGCTTTCCGTCGCGGCCCGCGCCGACATCGAAGGCACAACGCTGAAGTTCAGCGGCGCTGCGATCAGGCGACTGCGATAGCTCTCCAAGACCGGATCATCCTCGCACTCCAGCTCAGCCAGCAGCGAGATCAGTGGCGCGCCTTCGTCCAGCAAGGTACGCACCAGGCCAAGACGCAGGCTTTCGGCCACGACCTGACGCAACAGTATCCGGGCCTCTCCCGTTTGCCCCAGATCATTGAGCGCTACGGCGCGCAGCAATTGCGACTGCACTTTCCATATTCCGCGAGCGTAACGCGTCGCCAGTTGCTCCAGGTTGTCGAGGGCCACCAGTGCCCGTTCCGGCTCTTGCCGGGCCAGCGAGGTGCGGGCTCGCGACAAGGCGGCGAGGGCGGCGATCTGGTGGGCGGCCGGACTGTCGCCATCATGACGATGGGCCAGCGCTTCCAGTGCCGCGCGCTGGCTTTCGCATTGGCGCCAGTCGCCACTGCCCAACAGGATACGGATCTGCTCGGCCAGGTTGTACGCCACGGCGCGGTCGAAACCTTGTGCGCGTAGCCCGATCGCCTTGCTGGCCAGGTAGGCCAATGCGGCCGCCGAAGACTCCTGCAGGCAATTGAGACGCGCATTGCTGATCATCGCGCTGATAGTGATATCCGGTGGCGACAGGTGCAGCAGATTGAGGCGATTGCCCAACACCTGTCGCGCATCGTCGATACGGTCCATTTCGTAATGCGTCTCGGCGGCTCCTACGCCACAGCAAGTGGCGCTGATGGAGCGATGGCCATGGGCGCGCTCGGCCACGAGCAGTACGTCGACGATATTGCGCGATGCTTCACGCACATTCCCGCTGAGCATGGCGCCATGGGCGGCGGTGACGACGGCCAGCAGCGCCACTTCGTCATGACTGATGCGTATGGCCCGGGCCTGGGGTGCGTTGATGTAATCCCAGGCCGCTTGCTGCTGACCGGTTTGATTGAGGCAGTGGACGTGCAGGCACGCACGCATCTGCTCATTGAATGGATGATTGAAGCGATGCCCGCGGATGCCTTCCAGCAGTTGTTGGCACAGGGGCAGGTTGTCCTGTTGCGTGGCGATCGACGCCCTGACCAACGCGATGTGCGGGCTCAACTGGGCTTCGTCGTGGGGACTCTGTTCCAGCGCATCGATCCAGGCCTTCGCCTTGCCGGTCATCATCGTCAGCACACAACCCCAGGCGCCTTGCAGCAACACACCGGGATGTTGCACCAAGCGCTCGAGCGGCACGCAGTCGAGCCAGCGCACAAACTGACCGAGATAACTGATGTTGTGCTGGTCGGGTTGGCTGCGTTCAAGCAGCGCCACCAAGGCTTCGAAATTCTCGCTCTGCACCGCGTGATGCACGGCTTCGTTGACAACGCCGGCCTGCTCGAACCACGCCGAAGCGCGCAGATGCAGCGCTTGCAGATCAGCGCCCGAGGCGCTCAGGCGCTGCTGCAGAAACTCGGCGAACAACGGATGCAGGCGATACCACGGGTTCCGGCACTCCATGTCCATGGGCACGATGAACAGGTTGCGCGCCTCGATATTGGCAATCAGCGCTGGTGCGTCGCAACTCTGGCTGACTTCGGCGGCCACCTTCTCGTTGAAGCGGCGCAGGATCGAAACCTGTTCCAGGAAGGTGAGCGTCGCTGCCGGCAGATCGCTGATCACGTCTTCGACCAGGTAATCCACCAGGCCGGCCTTGCTCGACAGCAGTCGTTCGCTATTGAGGCCTTTACGCGGGTTGGCCTTGAGCGAGATCGACATCATTTGCAGGCCGATGGGCCAGCCGTCGGTCGAGGCATGAATGCTGTGGGCCAGATCGATGTCGACGTCGTCGTCCAGATAGGCCTTCAGGAATGCCAGCGATTCGTCGAAGCTGAAGCCCAGGTCGGTGCTGCTGATTTCGCACAGCTCGGCCATGGCCCGCAGCCTGCCCAGTTTCAACTCGGGAAACACCCGCGACGCAAGCACCACATGCAGTTGCGTCGGCGCACTGTCGACCATGGTCTGCATGAGCATTGAAATGGCGGGGTCCGTGGCGAACTGAAAATCATCGATCATCAGGTACAGCGCCGTATCGACCCGCGCCAGCGTGTTGATCATCACCGACGCGAGGGCCAGCGAGCCGTTCTGTGCATCCCCCTTGACCAGCAACAGCAGGTCGTCATCCAGCGGCAGGCCGGCCTGTTGCAGCGCGCCGATCAGGTTGGCGCAGAACGACTCCAGCGTTGCGTCCTCCTGGGACAGTGACAACCACACCACGCCACTGCCTTCCTTGAGCAGGCTCTGACGCCACTGCGCAAGCAGCGTGGTCTTGCCGAAACCGGCGCTGCCGTTGATCAGCGTGAGACGGCAGTTGCGCGCGGCCAGCAAGCGCGACAACAGCGGCGCACGCAATACCGCATGGCTGCTGATGCGCGGCGGTGAAAAACGGGTGGTGATCAAGGGGCGGGTGGCAGGCATGGGAATCCGGACGACAGCAGTTCTTGTTATGGACGGGGGGGGTGGGGCGGTTCCCCCAAGTGGAGTGGGTACGCCATCACACCGTACGTCTAGTGTGCTGAATCAGTGCCGGCTGACGAGCAGACGCGCAGCAGATCGACGCCGTGATGCTACCCGCGTGCTGCCTGTATTTCCAGTCGCCCTCAGCGACCTAAATGGACTGGCCAGATTCGCCTGTCCCCTCATGACAAGAGCAGAGTACCGACAATGCCCGGACCTTTGGCAGGTGTGAAAGTAGTTGAAATGAATGCGATCGGCCCTGCGCCGTTCGCCGCCATGATGCTGGCGGACATGGGCGCGCAGGTTATTCGTGTCGACCGTCAGGTGGCCGGTTTTCTCAATGCCGATGGCAGCCTGCTTGGACGCGGACGGCGCAGTATTGCTATCGACCCGCGTAAACCCGGCGCCGATGAAGTGCTGCTCAAACTGATCGACGGCGCCGATGTGCTGATCGAGGGCTTCCGTCCCGGCGTCATGGAACGCCTGGGCCTGGGACCGGAAGTCTGCCTTGAGCGCAATCCCAAATTGATCTATGGACGCATGACCGGTTGGGGCCAGAGCGGGCCGCTGGCTCCTGCGGCTGGGCATGACCTGAATTACATCGCACTGTCCGGCGTACTCAACGCCATGGGTCATGCCGACCGTCCGCCGACCCCGCCACTGCATCTGGTGGGTGACATGGGCGGCGGCGCGATGTTTCTGCTGACCGGCATACTCGCTGCGCTGTTCGAGGCGCAAAAGTCCGGCCTCGGACAAGTGGTTGACGCCGCCATCTGCGACGGCACCACGCTGCTGGGCAGCATGTACTACGACCTGCGTCATCAGGGCCAATGGGGCGACCAGCGCCAGAGCAACATGCTCGATGGCGGCGCGCCTTTCTACGGTTGCTACAGCTGCGCCGACGGCAAATTCGTGTCGATTGGCGCCATCGAGCCGCAGTTCTATCAGCTCCTGCTCGAGCTGTGCGAAATCGACGATCCGGACTTCAAGCAACAGTGGCAGCAGCAAGCGTGGCCGCTTCTGCGAGAGAAGCTTGAGGCCCTGTTCCTGACCCGTACCCGCGATACCTGGACCCAGCTGCTCGAAGGCACCGATGCCTGCTTCGCCCCGGTGCTGGACTTCAGTGAAGCACCCACCCACCCGCACAATCAGGGGCGCGGCCTGTTCATGGAGACCGCCGGCGTGCTGCATCCGGCCCCGGCGCCACGCCTGAGTCGTACACCGGCGCAGGCGGGTGGTCTGGTGAGAAACGGCGAAAATACCCTGGAAATCCTTGAGCAACTGGGGCTTAGCGTTGCGCAGATCGATGAGCTGCGCAGCGTTGGCGCGATTGTTTGAGTACGCACTGAACCACCAGCGCTGACGCATCCCACCCCACCCGAGCTCCCCCCGTCCGAGCGGGTACAGCCCGGAGCGGCTGCGCAAGGATAAGAGGGTGGTTTGCTCGGGACCGCCGATCAACAAAAACAACAAAGAAATTCCAAGGAGTATGTATGTCGCACAAACCTTACGTCGCCGGTGTCGGCATGATCCCATTCCTCAAGCCGGGAGCCAGCGGTTCCTACATTGAAATGGGCGCCGAAGCCACGCGCCGGGCGCTCAAGGATGCGGGCCTGGACTATCGCCTGGTGCAGCAGGCCTATGTCGGCTACGTCTACGGAGACTCCACTGCGGGCCAGTCGGCACTGTATGAGGTCGGCCTGAGCGGTGTTCCGGTGGTCAACGTCAACAACAACTGCTCCACCGGCTCCAGCGCCTTGTTCCTGGCGCGTCAGGCCGTGGAAAGCGGGGCGGTCGAATGCGCGTTGGCCCTGGGCTTTGAACAGATGCAGCCCGGTGCCCTGAAAAACCAGTGGGAAGACCGCCCGATGGCGATGGGCAAATGCTCCGAAGTGGCGAACCTGCTGACCGCGGATGCCGAAGGTGTGCCCATGGCGCTGCGTATGTTTGGCGGCGCCGGCCGTGAGCACATGCACAAGTACGGAACGCAGATGAGCACCTTTGCCGCGATCCGCGCCAAGGCCAGCCGCCACGCTGCCAACAACCCATTGGCGCTGTTCCGCAAGATCGTCACCACTGAAGACGTGATGAACGACCAAGTGGTTTGGCCGGGCGTGATGACCCGCCTGATGGCCTGCCCACCGACTTGCGGCGCTGCGGCGGCGATCATTTGCAGCGAAGCCTTCGCCAAAAAGCACGGCCTGCGCACCGACGTGGTGATCCTCGCCCAGTCGATGACCACCGACGCGCCGATTGCCTACGAGCCGCCATCGATGATCCAGATGGTCGGTTTCGACATGGCCCAGCGCGCGGCCGGTGAAGTGTATGAGAAGGCCGGCGTCGGCCCGCAGGACATCCGTGTCGCCGAAATGCACGACTGCTTCGCGCACAACGAATTGCTGACCTACGAATCCCTCGGCCTGTGTCCGGTGGGCGGCGCTGAGCGCTTCGTGCTCGATGGTGACAACACCTATGGCGGGCAGGTGGTCACCAACCCGTCGGGAGGTTTGCTCTCCAAGGGCCACCCACTGGGCGCCACCGGCCTGGCCCAGTGCTACGAGCTGACCCATCAGCTGCGCGGCAGCGCCGAGGCGCGTCAGGTTGAAGGCGTAAACCTGGCCCTGCAACACAACCTCGGCCTGGGCGGTGCTTGTGTCGTGACCCTTTACGGTCGCGCCTGAGTCCTGGCCGTAATGCTGATCCCTGTAGGAGCGAGCTCGCTCGCGATGGACTTGAAAGCGCCGCGTTCATTCAGAACGCCAGTGTCATCGTTGACAACCATCGCGAGCAGGCTCGCTCCTACAGGGGTTTGAGCAGCATTGCGGGATTTAAACAACCGCAGAGGAGACAAGTGAAATGGCAGACAAGAGTCTGATCGGGCGCTCCATGGGCGTCACCCAGGTAGAAGTGGAAAAGGGTCGCTTGCGGTTTTTCGCCAAGGCCATCGGTGAAACCGACCCGATCTACACCGACGAAGTTGCCGCCAAGGCCGCCGGCTATCCGTCGCTACCGGTGCCTGCGACGTTCCTTTTTTGCCTGCAGGGCGAGGGCCGGGACCTGGTTGAGCAGTTGAACGTCTACGGCTTCGATCTGGGTCGCATCCTGCACGCCGAGCAATCGTTCGTTTACCACAAGCCTGCGGTGGCCGGCGATGTCCTGACTTTTGACAGCCGCGTTGCCGACGTTTACGAGAAGAAGGGCGGCGCGTTGCAGTTCGTGGTCAACGAAACCCGTGTGACCAATCAGCACGGCGAACATGTTGCCGATATCCGCGGCACGCTGGTTCAGCGTTGAGGAGCAGTCGATGAGCAATTTTCTGAAGTGCGGCACTCAATACAGCGATATCCGGGTCGGTGACCAGATTCCGTTGCTGCAACTGCCTGCGATCAACCGCACAACCCTGGCCCTTTACTGTGGTGCTTCGGGTGACCACAACCCGATCCATGTCGACATCGACTTTGCCCGTAAGGCGCGCATGCCCGATGTGTTTGCCCACGGCATGTTGTCGGCGGCCTATCTGGGCCGCTTGCTGACCAACTGGGTGCCACAGCGGCAGATCCGTTCGTTGTCCATGCGTTTCACCGGCATCACCCAACTGGCTCACGTCCCGACCTGCAGCGGCACCATCACCGAGAAGTTCGAAGTCGATGGCGAGCAATGTGTGCGCATCGACATCACCTGCAGCAACCAGTACGGCGAAGAAAAACTCGCAGGCAGCGCGGTGGTGGCTTTGGCCTGAAGCTGCCGTGAACACCCACATTCGAACAAGAAATGAGAACAGAACAATGAAAAAGCTTGAAGGCAAAGTAGCCCTGGTGACCGGTTCCGGTCGTGGCATTGGTCGCAGCGTTGCCCTGCAACTGGCAAGTTATGGCGCCAAGATCGTGGTCAATGACCTAGATGCCGCTCCGGCCGAAGAAGTGGTCGCCGAGATTCGCAACGCCGGTGGCGATGCCGTGGCCTGCGTGGGCAGCGTGACCACCCCCGACTTCGCCGAGCGCTTCGTCAAGACTGCCGTTGAAAGCTTCGGTGGCATCGACATCATCATCAACAACGCCGGCTACACCTGGGACAACGTCATCCAGAAAATGACCGATGAGCAGTGGTACGCGATCATCGACTGCCACCTGACCGCGCCGTTTCGCATCTTGCGCGCCGCTCAACCGGTGATCAGCGCCCAGGCCAAGAAAGAGGCTGCCGAAGGCCGCGAAGTGTTCCGCAAGGTCATCAACATTTCCTCCATCGCCGCCGGCGGCAATGCCGGGCAGTCCAACTACTCCGCCGCCAAGGCCGGCATCCTCGGCATGACCAAGACCCTGGCCAAGGAATGGGGGCGCATGAAGGTGTGCGTCAACGCCGTGGCCTTCGGCTTTATCGAAACCCGCCTGACGCAGGCGCTGGCCGGCGATGAAAGCAAGACCGTCACCATTGAAGGCCGCGAGATCAAGGTCGGCGTGCAGAAGGCCATGATCGACGGCGCCAGCCAGGTAATCCCGCTGGGCCGTCCGGGCACCCCGGACGAAGCCGCAGGTTCGGTGGTGATGCTGTGCCTGCCGGAAGCCAACTACGTTTCCGGCCAGACCCTGGTCTGCGGCGGCGGCCACGGCACTCTCTAAAGCGACGTCGTATCCCGGATGCCCTAGTGGTATCCGGGAGTCCCTTCCAAAGCACTCGAGGCCTTCACCATGCTGGATAACTACCGTTCGCCCTGGCTGGACGATGACGTTGTACCTTTTGCCGACAGCGTTCGCCGCTTTGTCACCCAATCGCTGCTACCACTGGAAGAGCAATGGCGCGAGCAACATCAGGTTGACCGTGCTTCCTGGCTGAGCGCTGGTGAGATGGGCATGATCCTGCCCGATGTGCCGGTGCAATACGGTGGCTCTGGCGGAACGCCGGCGCATCTGGCAGCCGTGATCAATGAAATGACCTATGCCGGTGTAACCGGGCTGGGGCTGGGTATCAGCCACATCGTCGGTCACTATATTCTGGCCGACGGCACCGAAGCGCAGAAACAGGAGTGGTTGCCGAAAATCGCCTCGGGCGAAGTGATCTGCGCGGTGGCCATGACCGAGCCGGGCACCGGTTCCGACCTGCAAGCCATCCGCACGCGGGCGGTAAAGCAGGGCGACCAATACGTCATCAACGGTGCCAAGACCTTCATCACCAACGGCCAGATCTGCGACATGGTGGCGGTCGTGGCCAAGACCGACCAGGACGGCGGTGCCAAGGGCCTGTCGATCTTCCTGGTGGATACGCGTTTGCCGGGTTTCCGTCGGGGCAAGACCCTGGACAAGCTCGGGTGGGAGGCCCAGGACACCGCGGAACTGTTCTTCGACGACTGTACGGTATCGGCCGACTGCCTGCTCGGCGGTGTCGAAGGTAAAGGGTTCTTCACCCTGATGAACCAACTGCCTTATGAGCGCATGCAGATCGCCATCAACGCCACCGCCACCATGGAGCGTGCCCTGGCGCTGACGCTCGATTACACCAAGGAACGCAAGGTGTTTGGCCAGCGCGTCCTGGATTTCCAGAACACTCGCTTCACCCTGGCAGACATCAAGGCCACCACCCTCGCGTCGCGGGCCTTCTGTGACTGCCTGATCCAGCAATGGGTGGACGGCAAGCTCGACTCCAGCCAGGCCTCGATGGGCAAATTCTGGCTGACCGAAAGGGCAGGTGAAGTGGTCGATAAATGCCTGCAGTTCTTCGGCGGCTACGGCTACATGAACGAGTACCCGATCGGCCGCATGTGGACAGAAATACGCGTCACACGCATCTACGGTGGTGCCAACGAAATTCAGCGCGAGCTGGTGGGCCGCTCGCTCTGACAAGTCTTGGCTGCAAAACACATCAGTTGAACTCCGTATAAAAATAAGAGTGGGAGGTTTCGATGTACATGACTCAAGGGCTGCATCGCCATATGCAGCAGCGCCCCGATGCCACGGCCATTCGCTACCAAGGCGGCGGTGTGACGTTTGCCCAACTGGGCAATCGGGTAGCCCGACTCGCGGGCGCACTCAAGTCATTGGGTGTGGCCAGCGACGAGCGCGTGGCGATGCTTTCGCTGAACTCGCAACGCTTTATCGAGTATTACCTGGCGGTGCCTTGGGCCGACGCCGTGCTCAATCCGGTGAACATTCGCTGGAGCGCGGCGGAGATAGTTTACTCGCTGGACGATTCGCAAACGTCGGTACTGATCGTCGACGACACCTTCCTGGCGCTGGCTGAAAAAATCGTCAGCACGGCGAAAACCCTGCGCCTGATGATTTATGCCGGTGACGGTGAAACGCCCGCCGGCATGCTCAATTACGAGTCCTTGATCGCCAATCATGCGCCGGTGGAAGATGCCCGGCGTGGCGGCGATTCACTGTTGGGGCTGTTCTACACCGGAGGCACCACGGGCTTTCCCAAGGGGGTGATGCTCAGCCACAACAACATCGGTTTTTCTGCCTTGGCCGTCCTCGGTCAGGCGCTTTTTGGCCCGCACACCGTGTATCTGCATGCCATGCCGATGTTCCACCTGGCTGACCTGGCGGCAATGGTTGCGCTGTTCATCAGTGGCGGCACCCATGTGGTGTTACCGGCGTTCAAGCCCCGGGAGGCATTGGAATTGATCAGCGGGGAGCAAGCCAGCGACACCTTGCTGGCACCGACCATGATCCAGATGTTGCTGGATGCACGGGAGGCGGACCCGGCCGTCGCCGCGCTTGACTTGAGTCCACTGCGGGAAATCACCTATGGCGCTTCGGTGATTTCACCGGCGTTGCTCGATCGTGCCCGCCGGGCCTTCTCGGCAGCAGATTTCCAGCAAGGCTACGGCATGACCGAAATGTCCCCGAGCATCAGTCTGCTTGCGCCCGAGCATCACAGCGAAGCCCACCAGCGCAGCGGCAAGATGTATTCGGCAGGGCTGCCAATCAATTGCGTCGAGGTGCGCATCGTCGACAGTGAAGACCGCGAGGTGCCGCGAGGCACGGTGGGTGAGGTGGTGGCACGAGGCCCGAACGTCATGCTCGGGTACTGGAACAAACCCGAAGCGACCGCCGAAACGCTACGTGGTGGCTGGATGCACACCGGCGACGGTGGCTACATGGATGAGGACGGGTTCATCTACATCTGCGACCGCCTCAAGGACATGATCGTCAGTGGCGGCGAGAACATCTTCACTGCCGAGGTCGAGAGCGCCATCGCCAGTCATCCGGCGGTCGCGCAGTGCGCCGTGATCGGGATTCCCTGTGACAAGTGGGGTGAGTCGGTGCATGCCGTCATCGTCTGCCGGGCAGAGTCGTGCATCAGCGAGCACGAAATCATCTCGCATTGTCGCGAGCGCATCGCGAGCTACAAAGTCCCTCGCAGTGTGGAGCTGCGCGACACCTTGCCATTGTCCAGCGTCGGTAAAGTGCTGAAGACCGAACTGCGCAAACCCTTCTGGGAAAACCGCTCGCGTCATATCGCCTGAGCCTCGACAGGCAGCCCATTGCGACCGTTGTCTCGCCTTCCTCGGAGGGCGGGCTTCGTGTTGCCCTCGGGCATCGCAAGGACATCAGTGATGACACCGTCAATGCCAATCGCGCAGTCAATGACTGACGCCGTAATGCATCAGCTCGATGCCGGTCTTTTCGATCAGCACGCGGTGACGCAGCGCCTGGGCGTCAGCGTGCGCACGTTGCAGCGTCGGCTGGCCGCCGATGGCACCAGCTTCAAGACGCTATTGCGCGAGGCGCGTCGACAAAAGGCCACACGCTACTTCAGCGAAGGGCGCCATAGCATCAAGGAAGTGGCCTACCTGCTCGGATTCCAGGACCTGAGCAACTTCGCCCGCACCTGTCGCGACTGGTTCGGTGTGCCTGCGACCCAACTGCTTAACCCTGACAATCATTCATGAGAGCATTCACCATGAGCCAGCCACTTGTTCTTGAATACAAGACCATCGCCTACGAAAAACCGGCGCAGCACATCGCCCGCATCAGCCTCGACCGCGTCGACAAGCGCAACGCCCAGGACACCCATCTGTTATACGAGCTCAATGCCGCGATGGATTGCGCCAACCGCGATGACGAAGTCAAGGTCATCATCCTCGCGGCCAAGGGTGAGCATTTCTCTGCCGGCCACGACGTGAGCGAGGTGGACCCCACCGACGCCATGGCCCAGTGGGACACGATCGGCACCTTCTGCGGATACGGTTGCGCCACATCAACCGTCGAGTCGCAGATGACCCGGGAAAAGGAAATCTACATTGGCTTTTCCGAGCGCTGGCGCAACATTGCCAAGCCGACCATCGCCCAGGTCCAGGGCAAGTGCATTGCCGGCGGCCTGATGCTGGTCTGGCCATGTGACCTGATCGTGGCCAGTGAAGACGCCTCGTTCATGGACAACACCGTGGCGATGGGCGTGTGCGGCATCGAATTCTTCGCCCACCCGTGGGAAATGGGCCTGCGCCAGGCCAAGGAATTTCTTTTCACCTCCGGTTGGGTGAATGCCCAGGACGCCTGGCGCATGGGCATGGTCAACCATGTCGTGGCCCCGGAGAAACTGGCTGATTTCACCCTCGCCCTGGCCACCAACATCGCCCAGAAACCATCGTTTGCACTCAAGCTGGCCAAGGAAGCGCTCAACGCCGCCCAGGACGCACAAGGCCGGGTCAGCGCCATGCAGACCGCCTTCGCCCTGCATCAGGTCACCCACGCCCACAACACCCAGCGCTTCGGCATGTTGCTGGATCCGACCGGCATGCCTCGCATGACGGCTGGCGCAGTCAAGAAGCCCGTGGCAGCCGAAAGCGAAACGTCGGTGAAGTGATGTGCAAGGGTCGCTTCGGCGGCCCGTCCAGAACAAAAAACAGGGGAATCGCATGTACATCACTCAAGGGCTGCATCGGCATATCCAGCAGAAACCCAACGCGATAGCCGTGCGTGACCGAGGTCAGGCACTGACCTTCGTGCAACTCGGCGAGCGGGTCGCAAGACTGGCCGCGGCGCTGCAACGACTCGGGGTCAAACCCGGGGACCGGGTGGCAATGCTGGCGCAAAACTCGGTGCGCTACATCGAATATTTCCTGGCCGTACCTTGGGCGAACGCGGTGCTCAATCCGGTCAATAGCCGTTGGAGCCTCAGTGAAATTCTGTATTCACTGGACGACTCTGAAACCTCGGTGTTGATCGTTGATGACGCGTTCATGGAGCAGGGTAAACAGATCGCGGTTCAAGCGATGACGGTCGAACACGTCATTCATGTCGGTATCGACGAAACACCGCCCCTCATGCTCGATTACGAAACGCTGATCGCTGAAAATCCACCGGTGGAGGATGCGCGTCGGCGTGGTAATGCGTTGCTGGGGATTTTTTATACCGGCGGAACCACCGGATTCCCCAAAGGCGTCATGCTCAGCCACAACAACGTGGCCAGCTCCTCGATGGCTACCGTGGCGATGGGTTCCTATGGCGCCGACGCGGTGTTTTTGCATGTGATGCCGATGTTTCACCTGGCCGATATCTGGGCCATGACCGGGCTGTTCATCAGCGGTGGCAGTCATGTGGTATTGCCGGCGTTCGATCCGGCCATGGTGTTGCGGACCATCTCCGAAGAGCGGGTCAATCAGTTACTGCTAGCGCCGACCATGATCCAGATGCTGCTGGACTGGCGCGACAATCATCCGCAATCTGCCGCGCTGGACCTGGGCTCGTTGACCACCTTGTATTACGGCGCGTCGACCATCACCCCCGCATTGCTGGACCGGGCGTGCAAGGCTTTCCCTCGGGCGCAGTTTTTCCAGGGGTATGGCATGACCGAGCTGTCACCGATGGCCAGCACCTTGAGTGGCGAATTTCACAGCGTCGAACACCAGGCCAGCGGCAAGATGTATTCCGCCGGACAGGCATCGGTCTGCACCGAGGTGCGCATCGTCGATGAAAACGATAGTGAAGTGCCCCGTGGCTGCGTCGGCGAGGTGATCGTGCGCGGGCCCAATGTAATGCTCGGTTATTGGAAAAAGCCGCAAGCCACCGAGGCCGCCCTGAAAAACGGCTGGATGCACACCGGTGATGGCGGCTACATGGACGCCGATGGCTTTATCCATATTTGCGACCGGCTCAAGGACATGATCATCAGCGGTGGCGAAAACATCTACAGCGCCGAAGTCGAGACAGCCATCGCCAGCCATCAGGCAGTGGCGCAGTGCGCGGTGATCGGCATTCCCAGCGAAAAATGGGGAGAGGCCGTGCATGCCGTCATCGTCCTCAAACCTGATGCCGATACAGGCTTCGATGACATTCTCGTCCACTGCCGTGAACGCATCGCCGGCTATAAATGCCCGCGCAGCGTCGAGTTTCGCTCCGAGCTACCGCTATCCGGTGTCGGTAAAGTGTTGAAGACTGAATTGCGCAAACCTTTCTGGGGTACTCAACCTTGATTTTGGAATATTGATTCGGCACACGCGGACACTGTGCGAGTGAGCTTGGTCGGGGAGGCGATCTGACGATGAGGCAATCTGATCCAACATCTAGGTTGACTGATACACCGCCATCGCGAGCAAGCTCGCTCCTACAGTTGATGTTACGCCCGGGCCAGGAATGCTGGCCCGGGCGTTTTTCTGTCAGCCGACCTTGACGATTCCAGGCATCGCATAGCTGCCATCGATCAGTGGCCCACGAGGCCCATAAAAACGTGCGGTGAACTGGAAGGCATCCCGTGGGGCGGGCAGCCAGTTGCGCCGTTGATCGGGGTCACCGGGTTCGTCAGCCTGGACGTAGATCACCAATTTGCCGTCGACCGTGTGCAACTTGCCGCGTTGCAGCATGTAGCTGTTGAGCGAGTAACGATCGATTGGATTGTCGACGAAAAACCCTTCCTGGTCGTACAGCGGCAACTCCCAGAACTCCGTCACCGGTGGCATGTCTTTGAGGTCGAAGGTGATGGTGTAGCGGTTCTTCCCATTGAGCGGTTGCCCCGCTGCATCGTTGTACATGCGCGCGGCGGTGTGTGAGCGAACGGGCACCGGGCCAAGCACGGCGATATAACCGGCCAGTGCGCGGCGCATCCAGTCGGTATCGTGGTAACCGATGTCTGTGGCCAGCGACCAGCCATTCATTGGTTTGCCCGTACCCTTGGTCAATTGTGCCTTTAGCGCGGTGACGCCGTCCTCGATGCCCTCGGCCACGGCGGTTTGCAACGCAGGGGAGAGACTGGTCGGATCGAAAGATTGCCCGGCCTTGAGACCAAGCCGTTCAAAGCGAGCGAACGCTTGCAGTTCCTTATGCCCGTCGGCCTGCTTGGTGAAGCTCGGATCGTTGAGGATCAGGCTGACCCATTGCAGAAACTCCGTGCCCCGCAGGCGACTCGGCTCGCGCACATTTTCCATGCCGCTATACGTCGGATATTCGGCCTTGCCCGGCACCACGTCTTCGGCACGCACATCTTTTTTGCCTGTGGCCAGCCACTGGCTCAGCGGCATCAACGTGATGCGGTCCATGAAGGCATTGATCGCCTTGAGTTCTTCCGGGGTGTCGTCCGTCAGGGCGAGGCGGCCGAGGGCCACGGCGAAATCGGAGGGCGACTGCACGACCTCTTCACCAACGAATTCGGCGGGGAGAGTGCCGCTCCAGTTCGGCCCGACGAACAGGCGGCGCACCGGGCCAGGCGCATTGAACTGACTGCCGATCATGTGCCACCAGCGCGAATAGTTGTCAGCCATTTGCACGCTCCAATAGCGCTCGTCGGCCTTGGACATTGTCAACACGACGGGTTCCTGGCTGAGGTCTAGCATCGCCAGACCGTACAGCGTCGTGGCATTGGGTGTGGTCGCAAAACGCGGCAGGGCCTTGGCGGGCTGGCGTGACCATTTGAAGCGGTTCAGGCCCACGAAACGCGGGCTTTTCGGATTTTGCGCGTGGATGTAGCGCAGGTGATAAAGCGCCACCGGGTGCATGCCCCAGAGGAACACTTCCCGGGCAATGGCACGGGCCTCTTTGGGTGTCAGGGGGGCGGTGGCCGGGTTGGCTTGAGCGGGCTTGGGTATGAACCCGCCGAAGGTCAAGGTCGGGGCGATCACCGCACCGGTCAGCAGGGGCAAGAAGTCTCTACGGGTGAATTTCATCACGGGTTCTCTGAAGAGTTAAAACTGGCGCTAAAGGTCGTCATGAATACCTCAGGGATCAACTCACTCGAACGGCACCGGGCATGGCGTAGCTGGCGTCGATCAGCGGTCCGCGGGGTCCATAGAAACGCGCGGCGAACTGGAAGCCTTCCTTGGGTGCCGGCAGCCAGTTGCGGCGTTGGTCAGGGTCGGTCGGCGCCTCGTGCTGCACATAAATCACCAGTTTGCCCCCTGCGGTGTGCAACTTGCCGCGCTGGAGCATGTAGCTGTTGAGCGAGTAGCGGTTGATTGGGTTGTCGACGAAGTAACCTTCGCGGTCGTACAGCGGCAGTTCCCAGAATTCGGTGACGGGCGGCATGTCGGCCAGATCGAACGTGAGGGTGTAGCGGTGCTCGCCGTGCAGCGGCTGGCCCCGGGAATCGCTGAGGGCAAAGCCGGCGGTGTGCGAGCGCGAAGGAATCGGCCCGAGTATTGCGACGTAGCCGTACACGGCACGCATCAACCAGTCGCTGTCCTGGTAACCCAGATTGGTGGAGAGCGACCAGCCGTTCATGTCAGCCCCCAGGCCCTTGGCAATCTGTGCCTGGACCGCCTTTCTGCCATCCTCGATCCCCGCTTCGATAGCCGCCAAAACTGGAGCCGATAGACTGCCCGGTTCGAAGGTTTGCCCAGCTTTGAGGCCCAGTCGCTCGAAGCGGGCGAAGGCAGCAATTTCCTTGTGTCCGTCCGCTTGCTTGGTGAAGCTCGGATCATTGAGGATCAGGCTGACCCAACGCAGAAAGTCCGTACCCTTGAGGCGACCTGGCTCGCGCATGTTCTCCATGCCCGGGAACGTCGGATAGCTGGCGCGCATCAGCGGCACGTCTTCAGCCCTGATCTCTTTTTTACCCGCTGCGATCCATTGGCTCAGGGGCATGAGTGTGACGCGGTCCATGATTGCGTTGATGGTCTTAAGCTCTTGCGCGGTGTCGTCGGTCAGGGCGATGCGCAACAACGCTACGGCAAAGTCCGAATCCGATTGCACGATTTCTTCGCCGACAAAGTCGGCGGGTAACTTTCCTCTCCAGTTCGGACCGACGAACAAACGGCGCACCGGGCCGGGCGCATTGAACTGGCTGCCGATCATGTGCCACCAGCGCGAATAGTTGTCGGCCATCTGCAGGCTCCAGTAACGCTGGTCGACTGCCGGGATCGTGACCACCACCGGTTCCGCACTCAGGTCGAGCATGGCGTTGCCATAAAGCGTGGTGGCGTTCGGCGTCGTGGCCCCGCGTTGCTTGGCAGAGTAGGGCGCACGTGCCAGCCGTAGGCGGTTGAGGCCAACATAGCGGGGGTTCTGTTCGTTCTGCACGAGGTTGTAGCGAAAGTGATAAATCGCCACCGGGTGCATGCCCCAGAGAAACGCTTCCCGGGCAATCTCGCGGGCCTGTTCGGGTGTTAGCGGCAGATCGGCTGGCTTGGCATCGGCACTGGCCTTGTAGGCACTGATGCCAAGCAGGGGCGTGGCGCTGGCGGCGGCCAGCAGGGTAAGGGTTTGGCGTCGATTGAACTTCATGGGCAGTGTTCCAGTTGGCGCCAGTGAAGACGGCGCGTCTGTTTTTCTTGTTGAGTGACTGTCTGTGGCAGCCAGTTATTTCACCTCCCAATGGTTGTTTAGAGAGCCGGCGCGGCGATAGCCATGAGTCTCGTCATTGGACGCCAAAGCGTCGTCATTTGACGCCATGGCGGTGTTCCTGTGGTGCTACCGCCAGCAGGAGAGGGGGGTGGGTTTTTTCCCCCTGACCGGGTGGGTGCGCGCTCGGTTCATTCCTCTACCGTGGCTGTCGGTGGGCGAGTCGGGCCGTTCCTGACCCCCTTCAGCCGAATGCGAGGAGTACATCAGTGGATATCCAGTTCACCCCTGCCGAACAGGCCTTCCGCGAGGAAGTTCGCGCGTTTTTGCGTCACACAGTGCCGGCCGATATTGCTGCACGCGGACGCCATGGCAAGCATTTCAATAAAGAGGACCAAGTGGCCTGGATGCGCCTGCTCAATGAGCGGGGATGGCTGGCCGCCGGATGGCCCGTGGAGTTTGGTGGCACCGGGTGGGGGGTGGTCGAGAAGCATATTTTCGAGGAAGAGTGCGCCGCGTTCGGTGCACCGGGCATCGTGCCATTCGGTGTCAACATGGTCGCTCCGGTGATCATCAAGTTTGGTACACCCGAGCAGCAGGCGCGTTTCCTGCCGCGCATTCTCAGTTGCGAAGACTGGTGGTGCCAGGGCTATTCCGAGCCGGGGGCCGGTTCTGACCTTGCCGCCTTGAAGACACGTGCTGTTCGCGATGGCGATCACTACGTGGTCAATGGCCAGAAAACCTGGACCACCACGGCCCATTACGCTGACTGGATGTTTTGCCTGGTCCGTACCGACCCCGACGCACAACAGCAACGCGGTATCAGCTTCTTGCTGATCGATATGAAAACCCCGGGCATCACCGTTCGGCCGATCATCACCCTCGACGGTGAACACGAAGTCAATGAAGTGTTCCTCGACGACGTGCGGGTGCCGGTGCAGAACCTGGTCGGTGAAGAAAACAAGGGCTGGACCTGCGCCAAGTATCTGTTGACCCACGAGCGCACCAGCATTGTCGGCATCGGCCAAGCCAAACAGATGCTTTCGCGGCTCAAGCAGATCGCAAGCCAGGAGCAGCGAGACGGTTTGCCCTTGATCGATGACGATCAATTGCGCCTGCAAATCGCCGATCTGGAGATCCAGCTGAGAGCAATCGAGATGAGCAACTTGCGCACCCTTGCGTCCGCCCGTGACGGTGGGGTTCCCGGTGCCGAGAGTTCGTTCCTGAAGATCAAGGGCTCGGAGATTCGCCAGGCCATCACCTACCTGATGAGCAAGACGCTGGGCCCGTATGCCATGCCTTTTGTCGAAGAAGAACTCGGTTACGGCGACCAACCGGACCTGTACCGCGACTACAGCACCGCACCATTCAGCCAGTACCTGGACATGCGCAAGACCTCGGTCTACGGCGGTTCCAACGAAATCCAGAAGAACATCATCGCCAAGATGATTCTTGAGTTGTAAGGGGCTTATCGATCATGGACTTCAAACTTTCCGAAGAGCAGCAGATGCTGCAAGACACCGTCTCCCGTCTGGTGCGTGACAGCTACGATTTCGAGTTGCGCGAGCGCTTTGCCGCAAGTGAAGAGGGTTTCAGTGTCGCGTTCTGGCAGCAGCTCGGCGAACTTGGGCTGACCGCCGTGCCATTTGCGTCCGAGTACGGCGGCTTCGGCGGCGGTGGAGTAGAGACCCTGCTGACCATGACCGAGCTGGGCCGTGGCTTGTGCCTGGAACCCTACCTTCATTCGGTGATTTTTGCCGGTGGCCTGCTGAGCCAGCTTGGCAACGACGAGCAGCGCAGCGAATTGCTGCCGCAGGTCGCCAGCGGTCAATTGCAACTGGCGGTCGCTGTCGATGAGCCGACCAGTCATTACCAATTGCACGATGTGCGTACTAGCGCCGAGGCGGTAAGCGGCGGCTGGAAACTCAATGGCCGTAAATCGGTGGTAGTCGCCGGCCACAGCGCCGGGATGATCGTAGTGTCGGCGCGCACTGCCGGCAGCGAGCGCGATGAAAAAGGTGTCAGCCTGTTCTTGCTCGACCCCAATGCACCGGGCGTCAGCCGTCGTGCCTATCCCACCATGGACGGACGCAAGGCTTGCGACCTGTACCTTGAAAACGTTGTTGTCAGCGCTGCCGCGATGCTCGGTGAAGCGGGCCAGGCCCTGACGGCTTTGCGTTATCAGCAGGGCCGAGCGATTGCGGCGCAGTGCGCCGAAGCGGTGGGCAGCATGGAAGCGGTGTGCGACCTGACCCTCGACTATCTGAAGACGCGCAAACAGTTCGGCCAGGCGATCGGCAAGTTCCAGGTTTTGCAGCACCGCATGGTGGACATGCGCATCGAACTGGACCAGGCCACATCGATGGCCATCCTCGCCTCTTGCGCAGCGGACGCACCGGACAACGACGACCGCAGCCGCACCCTGGCAGCCGCCAAAGTCCTGATCGTGCGCGCCGGCCGGTTCATCGCCGACCAGGGTATTCAGTTGCACGGTGGCATCGGCCTGACCTGGGAGTACGTGTTGTCGCACCACGCCAAGCACTTGCTGATGCTCAACCATCAGTTCGGTAACGATGACCATCACCTCAAGACATACAGCCGACTGATGCGGGTCGACTGACACAGTTGGGCATCGCTTTGCTTCTTTATGGGTTCTCGGGCCCTTTTTTCAGGAAAACCAGCCACCGTGAACTACCAGATGATCACCTACGAAAAACGCGACGCCGTCGCCGTCCTCACGCTCAACCAGCCGGAACTGCTCAATGCCTTGAACGCGGCGATGCTGGAGGAAGTCCTCGAAGCCTTGGCCGAGGTGCGCCAGGACAACCGCGTGCGGGCCTTGGTGTTGACCGCCAACGGCAAGCTGTTTAGCGCTGGCGCTCAATTGAACGAACTTTTACACGGTGGTGAGGCGGGGCTAAGCCGCGGGGCCAATGTCGCGCGGATGATGGACGGGGTGTTCAACCCAGTTGTAGCCCAACTGCGCGAGTTGCCGGTACCCGTAGTCGTTGCCTTGAACGGTGGTGTCGCCGGGGGCGCCGTGGGGCTGGCTCTGGCGGCAGACGTCATCATCGCCGCGCGTTCGGCGTACTTCTATTTGCCGTTCGTGCCGAAACTCGGCCTGGTGCCGGACCTCGGTTCGTCGTGGTTCCTCGAACGTCTGCTCGGTGGTCCACGGGCGTTGGCCCTGACGTTGACGGGCGGGCGCTGGTCGGCTGAACAGGCCGAACGCTGGGGCATGATTCACGCCTGCGTGGACGCTGAAGCCTTGTCGGGCCAGGCCATGGACGTGGCCCGTCAACTGGCTGCTCTACCCGCCCACGGGGTGATCGAGGCGCGTAGTGTATTCGATGCGGCCAGAGGCAATTCGCTGGCGCAACAGTTGACCTATGAGACTGATCGCCAGCGCGAGCTTTTGGACAGGCCCACCTTCGAACAGGGTGCCCAGGCGTTTCTGGCGAAACGCGAGCCGCAGTTTCCCGGGCGCGAATCCGGCGTCATGAACACTCACTGACTATTTCGCTATGACAGGCGCTGGCACAGCGTCGCAAGCCATTGGAGCAAAAATGATGAACAGTAGTTTTTCCGGTCAGGTCGCTCTGGTTACGGGGGCTGCGGGTGGAATTGGCAGGGCCGCGGCCATGGCTTTCGCAGCGGCAGGCTTGAAGGTTGCGGTGGTCGATTGTCAGCGCGACGGTGGCGAAAACACCGTGCGGATGATTCGCGAGGCGGGTGGGGAAGCCAGCTTTTTCCCCTGCGACGTGACCTCTGATGCCCAGGTCAAGCAACTCACTGAACAGGTGCTCGCTACTTATGGGGCCATTGACTATGCCCACAACAACGCCGGAATCGAGCGCGAGAAAGGCCGAGTGGGTGACAGTGGTGAGGAGGTTTACGACGCGCTGATGGACGTGAACGTCAAAGGCGTCTGGATGTGCATGAAGTACCAGCTGGAAGTAATGCTGGCCCAGGGGCGTGGGGCGATTGTCAACACCGCATCGGTCGCTGGCCTGCGCGGCGTTCGCAAAATGGGCATTTACAGTGCCAGTAAACACGCCGTAGTCGCACTGACCAAATCCGCGGCCATCGAGTACGCGAAAAAGGGTATCCGCATCAATGCCGTGTGCCCGGCGGTCATCGAGACGCCCATGCTCGAGCAGATGATCAAGATCGATCCCTTAGTGGCGGAACGCTCTGCGGCCATGCATCCCATCGGCCGGCTGGGGCGTGCCGACGAGGTGGCCAACGCCGTGCTGTTCCTGTGCAGCGACGGTGCCAGTTTCATCACCGGGCACGCGCTCGCCGTCGATGGCGGATTGAGCGCCGGCTGATTCTGCACTGCATCCAGACTGTGTATTCAACGAGAGAGATTTCATTCATGCCGCAACCGCTATCGTGCGCCCCCGCGCGCAACTTCGCCAACGCGCTCGACTTCACCGGCAAGACTGTTTTGGTGGTCGGTGGCTCCAGTGGCATTGGTAATGGCATCGCCCAAAGCTTCCGCGAACTCGGCGCCCAGGTGCATGTGTGGGGCACTCGCTCGCACGCCTGCGACTACAGCATGGAAGAAGGCTCGGACTTGCAAGGCTTGCACTATGCCCAGGTCGATTTGAACGAACAGTCGGCTATCGAAGAGGTTCAGCCGGCATTCGAGCGTCTTGATGTGTTGGTACTGGCCCAAGGCACGATTTTGTACAAGCGCGCCGAATTCGATATGCAGGGCTTCGACAAAGTCATGCGGGTCAATCTGGGCAGCATGATGGCGTGCTCGCTCAAGTTCCAGGACATGCTGCAACGCAGCCAAGGGGCATTGATCACTCTGAGTTCTACGGCGGGTTTTCGCACGACCCGTGGCAACCCGGCCTATGCCGCCTCCAAGTCGGGCGTCGTCGGGCTCACCGCCACCCTGGGCGACGCTTGGGCAAATCAGGGTATTCGGGTCAATGGCATTGCTCCGGGATTGGTCGATACCAAGTTGACACGGGTCAGCACGCAATCACCAGAGCGCCTGCAGGGACTATTGGCACGTATCCCACTCAGGCGCATGGGCCTGCCCGAGGAGATGGCGGGTGCAGCGGTGTTCCTGGCCTCGCCTTTGTCCTCCTACATGGTGGGGCAAACCTTGCTGGTGGACGGCGGACTTACGCTGGCCTGAACCCTTCGAAACCCTACATTGGCCACCGCTCGGTGGCGTTAATTGCGACGGAGTAATGACATGAGCTGGTCCTTTGAAACCGATGCCCAATTCCAGGCTGAACTCGACTGGATGGATGAATTCGTGCGCACCCGCGTTGAGCCGCTCGACCATATTCTGGACTGCGCCTATGACGTGAAGAACCCGGCCAACGTGCGCCTGGTTGCAGGCTGAGGTCAAGGCCCGTGGCCTGTGGGCCAGCCATTTGGGACCTGAACTCGGCGGGCAAGGTTTTGGGCAGGTGAAGCTGGGCTTGATGAACGAAATTCTCGGGCGCTCAGACTTTGCCCCGATCGTATTCGGTTGCCAGGCGCCTGATACCGGCAATGCGGAAATCCTCGCCCACTTCGGTACCCCGGAACAGAAGCGACGCTGGCTGGAACCGTTGTTGGCCAACGATATTGTTTCGTGCTTTTCAATGACTGAACCCCAGGGTGGTTCAGATCCTCAGGTGTTCACCACTCGGGCTGTCCTCGAGGGTGACGAGTGGGTCATCAATGGCGAAAAGTGGTTTTCATCCAACGCTCGCTATGCCGACTTCTTCATCGTGATGGCCGTGACCGATCCTGAAGCCCCACTGATTTCCAGTCAGTCGATGTTTATCGTTCCGGCAGGTACACCGGGCCTGGAGATTGTTCGTGATGTGGGCTTTGCCTCCGAGAAAGTCGCCACCCATGCCTACGTGCGCTACACCAACGTCCGCGTGCCGGCCGATCATATTCTCGGTGGCGTCGGCCAGGCCTTCGTGGTCGCACAAACACGCCTTGGTGGAGGTCGCATTCACCATGCGATGCGCACTATCGGTGAGGCAAAAATGATCCTCGACATGGCCTGCGAACGGGTACTGTCGCGGGTGACCAAGGGCGAACGCCTGGCCCGCAAGCAGATGGTGCAGGAGAAGATCGCCGACAGCTGGATCGAGCTGGAGCAATTCCGTCTGCTGGTATTGCGAACTGCCTGGCTGATTGACAAACACCAGGACTACAAACGCGTGCGCAAGGACATCGCTGCCGTCAAGGCCGTCATGCCCAAGGTCCTGCACGATATCGCCTCCCGCGCCCTGCACCTGCATGGCTCGATCGGCGTGTCCGATGAAATGCCATTTGTACATAGCGTGGTCAACTCGTATTTCCTGGGACTGGCCGACGGTCCTACCGAAGTGCACAAAGTCACCGTGGCCCGAGAGATCCTCGATACCTATCAGGCGTGCGACGAGTTGTTCCCGGCGTACCACCTGCCGCGTCAACGTGCCCGTGCATTGAACCAGTACAGCGATGTGCTCGAAGACCTGCAAGGTGTCCTGTGACGGGCGCTCTTGGCATGAATGACGGGAGTGCCTGATGAGCAAAATGGAAAACGGCCTGGATTGGCAGACACTGGTGGATATCCCTCGGCTGCAACGGTGGATGGACGTCGAGGGGCTGGGCGAGGGGCCGATCAGTGGTGCGCAACCACTGGCCGGTGGCACCCAGAACCTGCTACTACTTCTGCACCGTAGCGGCCGCGACTATGTCCTGCGCCGGCCGCCGCTGCATCCGCGCATGGACGGCAACGCCACGATGCGCCGTGAAATGCGAGTCTTGCAGGCGCTGGCCGCCACCGACGTGCCGCATGCGGGATTCATCGCCGGGTGTAAAGACACTGAGGTGTTGGGTTCGGCGTTTTATCTGATGGAGCCCATTGAGGGGTTCAACGCGTGCGAGCGGATGCCGGCCCTGCATGCCGGCGACCTGGCCGTACGGCATGCCATGGGCCTGGCCTTGGCTGATGGTGCCGCGGCCTTGGGTCGGGTCGATCTGGCACGGGTTGGCTTGAGCGACCTGGGCAAGGTCGAGGGTTTCCTCGAACGCCAGGTCCCGCGCTGGCAAGCGTTGCTCCATAGTTACGAGGAGTTCACCGGCTGGAGTGGTTCGCAGGCGTTGGGCGATGTGGGCGCCATCGGGCGTTGGCTGGAGCAACGACGACCCCCAACGTTCGAACCGGGACTGATGCATGGTGACTATCACTTGGCCAACGTAATGTTCCGCAATGACGGGCCGCAATTAGGTGCCATCGTCGACTGGGAAATGACCACGGCAGGGGATCCATTGCTGGACCTCGGCTGGATGCTCGCGACCTGGCCGGATGCTGATGGCATCGCCACGGGCCCGGCTACCCCGCAGCCATGGAGCGGATTTCCTGACGCCGGGGCGCTGATAGCCCGTTACGCCATGGGCAGTAAACGCGACCTGAGCCACGTGCAGTGGTACGCGGTTTTGGCCTGCTACAAGCTGGGTATCGTGCTTGAGGGTACCCACGCTCGTGCCTGCGCCGGCAAGGCATCCAGAGAAATCGGGGTGCAGTTGCATCAGGCTGCGCTGAAGCTTTTCGAACGTGCAAGCCAGTGGATCGAAGGCAGGCGCTGAGAAAAGAGGACGCTTTGCAGCCAGAGGCAGCAAAGCGTCCTCATTTTCAATCAATGCGTTTGACGGCCGGTGGTACCCATTCGCCGTTAGTTACTTCCGATTTCGGCGCGTATAGGCGCAATGCCAACTTGAACCCACCTTGTGCTGGCGTCGGCAGCCAGTTCGCTTTCTTGTCGCCTCCTGGCGAATCCTTCTGGATGTAAAGCGTGAGAGAGCCGTCGTCGTCAAATGTGAGGTGACTTCGATCACCCAATGCGTAACGGTTTAGCGTGTTGGGAACCAGATACGATTCCTTGTCGTACATCGTCAAAGACCAGAAGGCATTGACTGGAGGCAGCTGCTCCTTGGTGAAGTGCAGGACGTATCGGTGAGCCGCGTCATAAGGTTTGCCGTCGCCGTCTATCAGCGATAGTGGATAAAAGGCGTCCTCGATCAAATTGCCACCGACACCAAAATAGGTCCATGCGGCCCGATAGGTGTACTGGGTGCCATAGCGACCCATGTCACGGGTCAGGTTCCAGCCGTTTACTCGCTTGCCCAGTTTTGCTTCTTCGTCGTGAACAGCTTGTCGACCTTCTGCAACCCCGCGCTCGATCGCCTGTTGTACTTGCGGTGTGAATCGCTGCATGTCGAATGCTACGCCGGGCTTGATACCTATCTGCGCAATTCGAGTCATCACAGGGCTGTCCGCCGGGTAGGGTGGGTTATGCACCATCAATGCATTCAAACGTTGAAAAAACACTTGAGCCGGCATGACGTCCACTTGGGCCGGCACGGGGGTCTTGCTATCCACACCGGGTTTAAGCGGCAGGTTGTCCGGTGGTGTGTAGGCATTGCCCCACGCCGAAAGCGGCACCAGTTTGTACTGGTCTTGCAGCGCGTGAACGGCGGCGTAATCCTCGGTTCCTGCGGTATAGGTGCGGCCCCCCAGTAGCGCAAGACTGGTAGGCATGCGCAGTTCGGTCATGCCCTTGGGCAACGTCCCGCGCCAGTCGGGGCCAACGATGGCGAACGTGCCACCTTTGCCACCCAGTGTGCGCGAGCCGGGCGCGTGCGGCACGTTGTTCCATGCGTCGATCAATTGCATGATCCAGAACCGGTCGCCCATCGGCGGGACGAACAAAACCATCGGTTCTCTGGATAAATCCAGGTTGGCCAGCGAATACAGCGTGTCGACATTCAGACCGACGACGGTCTTGTTATCCGCGTTGGGAAACTCGCGATAGTGGACGAACTGGTTGAGGGGCGCTTGAAGCTTTCCGACCTTGGTGACGTGAGTCTGTATGTCACTCTGGGTCTGTATGTACACCAGCGGCAAGCCAAAGACATAAGCCTCCTTCGCCAGGGTTTGCGCTTGCTGCGCAGAGACCGGCGCGTTGATCGCAGCGCTGGTCAGACCGGCCGGAGCGCACAGGCTCAGAGCCACGCAACACTGTTTTAATAACCGGCGCAGTCGAGGTGAAGATGCACGACGATGTTGATTGATCATGATTACCTCCGGATGGCTGCACAGGTCGAAACACCGCCTATAGCTTAGCTTGCCAATGTTATATGGCGTATTCGGGCCACCTGTCAGTGGTTAACCTTCCCCCCAAAAGGGGGGTGTGGCGGGTGAGTGCGCGGGCTTAACCTGACGCCCGAGGCAACACTTCAAACGGTCGTCGAGATGACAAAATTAAAAAGGTAGGCATCGTGGAACGTACTATTTCCACCCTGGCGGGCACATCTCGCAGGCTTGATGGCGGCATTTTGTTCGGCCAGACCCCGCGCCGGCGTTGGGCAGATTTGATGAGGCCCGACCACGACAACCTGGTGGAGATCGCGGCGCGAACAATGCTGGTGCAAGAACAGGGCAAGAACACGCTGGTCATGGCTGGCGCCGACGGGCTGCTGGTAGCTGCGAATCGCAATTGCCGCTGTCAGCCGCGCAAACCGGGATTGCTCGAAAGTCTGGCGCAACATGGTCTGGATGAAAACGCGGTGGACGCCGTGGTGTTGACCCATCTACAGGCGCATCTTTCCAGTGAACTTAGTGAACTGATCAGGGACGGGGAGATGCCACGCCTTTTATTTCCCCGCGCGCGTTACTTCTGCGGCGAACGTCATTGGCTGCGGGCACGCCATCCGCATCCACGCGACCGGGATTTGTTCGTTTCACCTCTAAATCACCGGCTTGAAGGCAGTGGGCGGTTGACGTTGATCGGTGATTCCGGCTGCGAGGCGTTCGGTGAGGGCTGGCGGTTTCACACCAGCGATGGTTATACCCCGGGACAACTGTTGCCCGAAGTTCAACTGCCTGGTGGTCCGGTGTTGTTTGCGGGCGATCTGATACCAGGGACCCATTGGTTGAACCTGGCAATGACCAGCGCGTTTGACCGCAACCCTGAATGCGTGATCGATGAAAAGGAGCACGTGCTCGACAACCTTGTGGCCAACGGTGGACGTCTGTTTTTTGCTCGCGATCCCGATGTGACGATGGTCAGGGTAATGCGCGACCGACAATCGCGCTATATCCCCTTTGACTATTACAGAACGTTGAGCCGCTTCGACAGCTGAGTGCTGCATGGTTGAGTGTTTGTATTTGCAAACATACAAATTGAATCGGTCCAAGAGTTGAAAGCATCGGATAGCTGCTTCTGGCCGATTGCTGTTGAAGCGCAACTCCGCTTAGGTCGAAAACCGAATAGATGCTTCTAACGGAAGTATGGAAAGTATGTCTATTAATGGTCACTATTTTTTCACGACAAAGTCGGCGAATTCCGGGCTTCGAACTACCCCCGGTCATCATGCCTAAAAAAAGAACCTCTACCGGGGGGGTGAGTAGCACGTCAGTGGCGTGCAACTACTGGCATGGGTGGTGGGGGGAGGCGTCGAATGTTTCAGGCCCCTCGCCAGCAGCGCCAGCAAAGGCTCGGAAAACCTTCCCGTTGTTCACGGCGTGGCCGTAAGTGATGTCGTCGATTGAATCGACCAGACAGGCCGTCACCACGGCATCGGCACTGCGCATCACTACGCGGCCACACTCCGCGTCTTCCTCAGTCAGGAACGGCCCCAGCAGCGCTTTGGGCACCTTGGGATGGGTGACGTACCAGACAGAGGCTTTCTTCGGGCTGAGCGAATCCGCCAGCGGTTGAACGCTGTTTTGAATGTTCATGGGTTAACCCCTCAGTTCGATAGCTTCGAGCTGCTCGTTAAACGTACTGACCTGGGTATCAAGCGTGGTGCGACGCCATGGGCGTATTCTCGTAGCTGGCGCGCAGGTCGGCACCAGCCAAGCAGTGACGAGCTCTCGGCGCGTAGCAGGCCCGACAGGCCATGATGTGGTTGAGGTATTGGTCACGAGCGTGGCGCCACTCAGGTGTGGCAGTTTCGGCGGAGCGGTGCGTTCCATGGTCGTGTGTCGCCGTTTGCTTGAATCGGTCAATCGCTGGCGCTGGTGGTGCCTCCCAACCGTAGGAGCGAATCAACCGAGCCGCTCGACCGATGGGGCCCATGGTGGCCAAGTCCTCGGCGGTCACTCGGCCCGTCTCGATCAGCCAGGCAGGTGAGCATCCCAGCACATCGGCCAGCCTCTCCAGCCAACGGGTGGCGTCGAGCTGGTGTGCGGCGTTCCGTTGCCCTGGTGCGATGTCGTCATGAATGATCTGTGACGGTGCGCTGTGGCGCAGGAAGTTGCCCAGGGCGGGCAAGTCGAGGTGATCAGTCAAAAACCACCTCTTTTTGCATGTTTTTCGAAGGTGAAAATATGGTGAACTCCAATAGATACGGGGCTTTCGTTGTTTTCGGGTGGTCAAAATTCGGTGTTGGGTATGTTGTTTTGCGTGAAGACATGGAAGACATGGAAGACAGCCAGTAAATACGGGGCCTACAGCTATCTTCAATGATGAAAACGATGGAAGACAATGAAGACAGAACAGGTATCAAGATTATTTGACTGTCTTCTGTTGTCTTCCATCTGTCTCCTATCTGTCTTCCATCCTGAATTGCTTGCAGGCCGCATAAATACAGGCTTTTTCTGGCTGTCTTCCATGTCTTCAACCCATTTCCGGTTGTGGTTGCTTGATTCAACACGGCTACTCCTCCAAAGCGGCTTGCAAGGCAGCGGGGTTGATAACGTAAACGTAGGGTCGACCTTCTCCGGGGATGCGCACCTGCTTGCAGGGACTGCCATTGGTGCGGTGCTCCTCAATGGCCCCGGCGTTGTCCAGGCAGGCCAATACGCGCTTGAGGTCAAACCCTTGGGCTGCCTCGGCCAAAGCGTCAGAGTTGAACAGGTACAAGCGGCCATCGCCGTGAGCGCGGTACCAGCCCGCACGGTTGTGAGTCGGCGCGGTGTCGGTGCCTTCCGCGTTGGCGAAGCGGGAGACGTGACGATCAATGAACCCCAGCACGGCGCGCAGAATCTTGATGTCCTCCGACTGGCCGCGCCCACGGTAGTCGGCCCAGTCGTTGTACAGCTCCACCATGGCTTCGCGCGCCGTCCCCGGTGCCCAAGGCAGCAACCCCGCCTGTATCGCCATTTCACCGGCCAGCGCCGCGATAGCAAAGCGTGCGGCGGCGCGTGCCTCCTGCCCTGTGCCGACGGGGAACGCTTTGCGCATCTCGGCGTAGACCGCCCTTAATTCTAGATTGGCGCGCTCGATCTCCTCGGCATTCATCGGACTGCCATCGGGACGCTGGACACGCTTTATTAGCAGCTCGACAAAGGCCGGGCCAAGATGCCCATAGTGCTTGGCAGCAGCATGTTTTAGGGTTTCAGCGAAGACGCGACCGGCCCCCTTGCAGTCCTCCACGTTGTTCGGATCGTGCGGCAGTTCCAGGCCGTGCAGATTGTCGAAGACGCCGTAATGCCGATTGACCGGAACGTCGAGCAGGCGCAGTTCCTGACCGGCCTTGATGTGCGCGCCAGCAGTGGCCATGTGTTTGCCAATGGTGTATTCACCGCTGGAAAACACAATGACGCGCCACTTCTGTGTGGGACGTGGCAATCCCGACACCTTGCCGCGCTGGCGTCCGGTGCCGTTGCCCAGGGCGTAAATGATCCCGCCCAAGTCCTGTGGCTTGGCCTCGCCGATTTCGTCCAGCACCAGCAAGGTGTCATTGCGCAGGGTGGCCACGCCTTCCAGTCCGGTGCTGGTGGCGTTCCAGGTGCGCCAGAAGTCGAGTGGCTTGCCCCACACACTGGCAGACGCCAAGAGCGCGATGCTCTTACCACCAGAGCTGTCACCCAATAAGTGAAAGCCGCCACCATCCATATCCAATTGAGCTAGCAGCGGGCCGGCCAGCGCGGCGCAGACAGAAAGAATCAGCACGGGGTTGCCAACACAGCGATCTGCCACCTCGGCTTGCCACGCGGTTAAATTACCTCCCTGTGAGTATTCGTGACCGCCCGATTCAGACGACTGAAACACCACGTCGCCGGCGCCAATGACCTTGCGCGGCATCACGAACAATGCCGGCCCGTGCCAGCCGGTGCGGGTGGCGGCCATGGCATGGCGTTTCGGGTTGCTCGCCATGATGTAATCCATCAGCGCCCGGCGCTGGCCAAACGGAATGGTGGCGCCGAGGTTGAGCAGCACCGCGCGCAGTTCGGAACCATCACCGGCCAGCATTTCCATGGGGGCGGCCCATTCGCGCCAGCCGCCGCCACTGGACATCAGGCGAATCAGGCGTCCGAAGTTTTCCCCGCGTTCGTCGCTGGTGATCGCCATGATTTCCAAAGGCGAGCAGATCAAGTTGTCCGTCTCCTTTTCGTCGCGGATGCCGTGGAAGTACAGCCCCGGTGGCAGGATGTGGCCACACTCGGTTTGCACCCAAGTGGAATAGGTCGCATAGCAGGGACGCGACGGTGTGACCGTGCGGCGCGGATTGACCACGGATGCCAAACGCTTGTCAGGCGCTTTAGCAGCCTTCGCCGGACGCTTGCTGGCGGGCTTTCCTTCGCTATCGCTGGCGGAACCAACGGCGCGGGCTGGCTCGTTTGGGAGTGTGGTGTCAGTCATGGTCGGGGCCCCGTTGTGTGAATGGTGAGGCGGCGACAATGAGCGCTTGCAACGGCTTGATGGTCTGCGCCAGGTGCTGGCGGGCGGCGTCTTTGTCGATGGCCTTCTCCAGCGCCAGCAACGCGTCTTCGATTGCCGGAAACAGCTCGCGGCAGCCAGGCGGGAGCAGGTCGATGAAGCTATTCAGCGCGGCATCGATGTCGACGTGATTGGTCGTCAAGGCTGGGCGATCAGACATGGGGGTTCTCCTGGCTGGCAATCCAGCACTGCAAGTCGTTGAAGTCGGTAAGGTGGTCGGGCGCATTGGCGGGCCACTCGGGAAATACCGCAAAACAGGCCGCCGCTACGGCGGTGGCGTTGGCGGCTTTGCGTCCGGGGTTGCCGGAAGTTAGGCGGTCGTCGTCCCCGGCGATCAGCAGGTCTAGGCCCTCGGCGAATCGCTCGCGCAACGCCAGCGCCAGTGGCTGAAGGTTCCCGGCATTCATCGCACAGGCCACACCATAGACGCCCCGGTATTGCTCGATCAGCGTGGCGCCCGTAGCGAACCCCTCGCAAATGAACAGCGTATTGCTGGGGTCAATCTGTCCCAGCAAATGGAAGGCGCCTTGCACCTGACCACCGAACAGAAAGCGTTTGCTCCCGTCGGCGCCGATACGTTGCAGGTTGACCAGATCGCCCGCCACGTTGCGCAGGGGCACCAGCAGTTCGTCACCGCGCTGGCGCAGGTCGTGCGGGCCTACACGCTTGGCCACCAGATACGGGTGTGCAGGGTCGGCGGGGCGAGCGTTGCGCCAGAGATATGCGGCACGTTGCGCGGCCTTCTGCTGGCGCTGGAGACGTTCGGATTCGCGCAGGCGCCGGGCTTGCTCGATGCGCTGGCGCACCTGTTCGGCTTCGCGGTGATCGGCAGGTTCGCGACTGCTCCAGGTGTTGGAGCCGCCAGTCTTCCAGCTACCGAACGCACCCGAGGCGATGCCATCCAGATACAAGATGTACCAGCCGTTGAGGCTTCCGGGCTTGTCATCAGGTACACGGAAACGGTGAATGGTGCCATCGGCCACGGGCAGCCAATCAAGCGGCCCGTAGACGGCCTGCATGGCAGTGCAGAACGCTGGGCGGCAGTCGGATGGAGTCGTAAGGTATTGCTGTGAGTTGTTGTGAGAGTCCAGCCAGTTCCTCAGCGGGCTTTGTTTTTGGGACATATGTTTATGAGACATAGCTAGTCCTCATGGGGCGTTTTCTGGGCAAGCCGGGAGCGCCCCGCTGATATGCAGGTTGGGTCGTTATGGGCGATTACAGGGGTTGTTCAGGAGGCGAGCTGGGGTGGGATTCCGCATTTTCTTTGTATTGAGTGGGGTGGGATTCCTTACTCATTTTGTAGCGAGTGTCGCGTGCTGCGATCTTGGCCGCCAGGTACGCTTCGACCTCGGCCACGACATAGTAAACGGCGGCTTGGCGGCTTTCGCCGTATTTGATCGGTTGTGGGAAGTCTGGGTCGTTTTGCTTGAGTTTTTCCCCGCCGGAACGAGAAACTCCCATCAATTTAAAGGTATCAGGTTGTGGAATCAGACCTTTGTCGATGAGCGATTGCGATAGCATTTTGGGTGTCTCCAAATGTGTATGAACACCCATACGTTAGGAGTCACAACGAGCACCTGCTCAAGCTTGTGTTCGCTTTTTTTTCTTGAGCCCTGCCTCACGCAAGATTCGCCGAACCGTGGTTGGGTGAAGTTTGGTCAGCTCGGCAATCTTTGCAGCGATGCCACGCTCTGACATTTTTGTTTTCAGTGTGTGGAACATTTTTATTACTTCGGCGTGATCCACCTCTTTTTTTTGTTTCCGCTGCTCCCCTGTCACACGTCCGCCTGATTTTCTTTGTTCGCGTTTCTGCTCCAGGAGCTGAGGGATCATCTTGTATTCATCCATCGGTAAGTTTTCGAGCTTCCTTTCTGCGTCCAAGCACTCTTGATAATCGGCATAAAGACTGGCCCCTATATGCCCAATTAACTTGCCAAGGGGTAGAAACGGCTGAGTGATTTGTTGAAACGACTGAGCGAGTCGCTGGGAAAGCTCGTTGAGCGCCTGCTGTTTTTTGTCTTCTTTCATGGGTCGGCGTGCCTCCATATGACGCCCTATAGAGTAGGTCAGCAGGTGGGGGTACGCCTTCGAAAGTGAGTTAGCCGCGCAGGATCGACACCACGTTGTCGCCTTCGGCCTCCGGGTGGGCAAAGTCGTATGGGGTAATGTGCTGTTTCCGATTGGCGTCCAGGTAGTCGGCCCACCACTGCATCATAAGCCGGCGCTCCTCCATGTGTTCAGCCAGGTGGGTATAGGCGCCTCGCGTTTTGTTGCGCTCTAGGTGGCTCATTTGATGTTCTACCGCGTCTTCGCCCCACAGCCTGGATACCGTCAGGGCGGAGCAGGCCATGGCACGGAAGCCGTGGCCGCACAATTCCGTCTTGGTGTCGTACCCCATCAGGCTGAGGGCCTTGTTCACAGTGTTCTCCGACATCGGCTTCCAGTAGTAGTGGTCGCCGGCAAACACCAGGTCAAGGTGTCCGGTCATCTGCTGTATTTGCTTAAGCATGGCGACGGCCTGTCGGCTCAGCGGCACCACGTGGGCTGTGGCCATCTTGGCGCCTCGATGGGAGTATTTCACGCCCTCGATGGGTGCCCGCTTGCCGGGGATCGTCCATACACCCCGTTTCAGATCGATTTCAGGCCAGCGGGCAAAGCGCAGTTCACTGGAGCGGATAAACAGCAGCAGTGACAGGTGAACCGCCAGACGAGTGAGTGGACGCCCTTTGTAGACTTCGAGGCGCCCCAGCAGGTCGGGGATTTGATCGAAGGGCAGTGCAGGGCGGCGCTTGGTTTTTCCCGTGGCGGTCGTGCCCACTAGGTCGCGGGCTGGGTTGCTGTCGATATGGCCGTGTTGAACGGCATAGCGCATGATGCCGTCTTGGTACTGGCGCAGGCGATTGGCCAGATCCAGGGCGTCGAGCTTTTCCACGGCCTTGAGCGGTGCGACCAGGTCGCGGACTTTCAGATCGGAGACGGGGCGGGCTCCAAGGCTGGGGAAGAGGTGGGTTTCCAGTCGGCGCAGGACGCTATGCGCGTACCCCTCCGACCACTTGCGGGCGTTCGTAGCGTGCCACTGAAGCGCCAGCGCCTTGAAGGTGTGATTGCGGGCATTGGACACCTCGACCTTGGCTTGCTTGGCGTGCTCGATGGGGTCTTGCCGGTGGGCCAGCAGCTCAAGGGCATCCGCTCGACGTTCACGAGCGGCCTTCAGGCCTAGCGCAGGATAGTTTCCAAACGTAGCCAGCCCCTCGCGGCCATCAGGACGGATGAACTTGAACCGCCAGGTTTTCACTCCAGAGGGTTTTACTAGCAGGAACAGGCCTTGGCCGTCGAATAGCTTGTAATCCTTGTCGCGGGGCTTGGCTGCCTCGCACTTGGAATCGGAAAGGGGGGTGACGGTGCGCGCCATAGGGGTATGCCTCCAAATCGAACCGGCGTACCCCTTCACGTACCCTTAAACAGTGAAGGTATCCGGGTGCATAAATATACACCCAGAAACGACAAACCCCGCACTAGGCGGGGCTTGCGGCTGCTTTTTGGTCATGTGTGAACATGTAAAAGCATGAAAATTGCTCCACGACCTGGACTCGAACCAGGGACCCAGTGATTAACAGTCACTTGCTCTACCAACTGAGCTATCGCGGAATGGCGTCTATGTTACTGATTCAAAAAGAGAAGTCAAGCGCGTGTTGGCAAAATCGGGATGGATGGCGGTTTATCGGTGATTGGCGGTTACCGGATTCGCTTGCGGAGGCTAACATGGCTGCCCGGAAGTGGTAACACGCGCTACCGGCCATTCGCCGAAAAGGTACGCGCCATGACTTGCTTGACCCCGACAACACCTCGCAACAACGAGGTGTTCGCATGAGCATTGCTCAAATCAGTCTGCCCAAAGGTGTCGGCCCTCATGCCGAAAAGCTGTTCGACGCCATTACACAGGCCAGCAACGCCGAGGAGTTGAACCGTGCAGGCGGCAAGGCCGAGGGCTTTGTCCTGGGCCTGGAAAGCACCAAAGCGATCAAGAGCCAGGTCGCCGAGTCGCTGTACGTTGCCTTTGACGACGCAGCCAGCCAGCGTGCGATCGAACTGGCTTAACCGCCGAAGGTAATTGTGCCGAGCATCAGCTTGGCGTAAAGCGCCGTGGCACCCAGTTGTACCAGCCACAGGGCCAGGCCGCCAAGAAAGACACCGGCAGCGACTTGCATGACCAGGTTGTTGCCGCGTTTGGCGGGCGCGCGGGGGCTGAAGCGATCCAGGTCATCCAGGTCATCGCGGTCGGCGCGAAGGTCATCGTTTTTCATATCGTTCTCGCAAGAATTCCAGGGTCTACACAAAACCCGTGGGAGCCGGCTTGCTGGCGAACAGGCCAGAATGTTCGACATTGGTGTCGGCCGGCCGCCATCGCCAGCAAGCCGGCTCCTACAAGGTTTTGTGTGCAGTCTAAGGGCTTGGGCCGGGAATTGAGCGATCAACAAGACAAATAAAAAACGGGAAGCCCATAGGCCTCCCGTTTTTTGTCTCACGGTGCGGTTCAGATCACCTGAACGATAGCATCCGTAACCGCCTTGATGTTGCTCTGGTTCAGCGCAGCCACGCAGATGCGGCCGGTGTCCAGGGCATAGATGCCGAACTCGTTGCGCAGACGATGAACCTGCTCAACGCTCAGGCCGGAGTACGAGAACATGCCGCGCTGACGACCAACGAAGCTGAAATCGCGATGCGGCGCGTTTTTCGCCAGGGTGTCGACCATCTGGATGCGCATGCCGCGAATGCGCAGGCGCATTTCGGCCAGTTCGGCTTCCCATTGAGCACGCAGTTCCGGGCTGTTCAGTACTGCAGCGACGATGCTTGCACCGTGGGTCGGCGGGTTGGAGTAGTTGGTGCGGATCACGCGTTTGACTTGCGACAGCACGCGCGCGCTTTCTTCTTTCGATTCGCTGACGATCGACAGTGCGCCAACGCGTTCGCCGTACAGCGAGAACGATTTGGAGAACGAGCTGGAAACGAAGAAGGTCAGGCCCGATTCAGCAAACAGGCGCACGGCGGCGGCGTCTTCGTCGATGCCGTCGCCAAAGCCCTGGTAGGCCATGTCGAGGAACGGCACGTGGCCTTTGGCTTTCACCACGTCCAGCACGTTGTTCCAGTCCGCCGGGCTCAGGTCTACACCGGTCGGGTTGTGGCAGCAGGCGTGCAGCACAACGATCGAGCCGTTTGGCAGTGCGTTCAAGTCTTCCAGCAGGCCGGCACGGTTTACGTCGTGGGTGGCGGCGTCGTAATAGCGATAGTTCTGCACCGGGAAACCCGCGGTTTCGAACAGGGCGCGGTGGTTTTCCCAGCTCGGGTCGCTGATCGCAACGACGGCGTTCGGCAGCAGTTGCTTGAGGAAGTCCGCACCGATTTTCAGGGCGCCAGTACCGCCAACGGCCTGGGTGGTGATCACGCGGCCAGCGGCGATCAGCGGCGAGTCATTGCCGAACAACAGTTTCTGCACGGCCTGGTCGTAGGCGGCGATACCGTCGATTGGCAAGTAGCCACGGGAAGCGTGTTGAGCAACGCGAATGGTTTCGGCTTCGACAACGGCGCGCAGGAGTGGAATTCGCCCCTCCTCGTTGCAGTAAACACCGACCCCCAGGTTGACCTTGTTGGTACGGGTATCGGCGTTGAATGCTTCGTTGAGGCCCAGGATTGGATCGCGTGGTGCCATTTCGACAGCGGAGAACAGGCTCATTATTGCGGCGGCTCTGAATGGAAAATGGAGGGACGTGTCGCGCTCCAGCCGAATGCACTAGAGCGGTGCACAAACGGGGAGCTAGTATAGAGGCCATCGGCGATTGATGGCGACAGGCGAATCGGCTTTTACGTTAAGTTTTTCCGATTATTTTTCGACCGTTAGTCGATTGTGGTCGTCAAAGTCTTTACGCGTTGTAGGACGTTTGCCTTGAAAGCTCCGGCAATCGGCACCACATTGAGCGCAATCCAGTTTTTTCCTCGGGCGACAATGGTCGTTTGCGGTCTTTCTCGTTCGTGTCGGTTTGCCGGCAAGAGTGATCCAGAGGTATTTCATGTCTGAATTCCAGCTAGTCACCCGTTTCGAGCCCGCCGGCGATCAGCCGGAAGCCATTCGCCTGATGGTCGAGGGCATCGAAGCCGGGCTGGCGCACCAGACGCTGCTCGGTGTGACCGGCTCGGGCAAGACCTTCAGCATCGCCAACGTGATTGCCCAAGTGCAGCGTCCGACCCTGGTGCTGGCACCAAACAAGACCCTGGCGGCGCAGTTGTACGGGGAATTCAAGGCCTTCTTTCCGAACAACGCCGTGGAGTATTTCGTCTCCTATTACGACTACTATCAGCCTGAAGCCTATGTGCCGTCCTCGGATACCTTCATCGAGAAAGATGCCTCGATCAACGATCACATCGAGCAGATGCGCCTTTCCGCGACCAAGGCATTGCTGGAACGCAAAGACGCGATCATCGTCACCACGGTCTCGTGCATCTATGGTCTGGGCAGTCCGGAAACCTATCTGAAAATGGTGTTGCACGTGGATCGCGGCGATCGGCTCGATCAGCGTGAATTGCTGCGGCGCCTGGCGGATCTGCAATACACCCGCAACGACATGGAATTCGCCCGTGCCACCTTCCGCGTGCGCGGCGATGTGATTGATATCCACCCGGCTGAATCTGATTTCGAAGCGATCCGTATCGAGCTGTTCGACGACGAGGTGGAAAGTCTGTCGGCGTTCGATCCATTGACCGGCGAAGTCATCCGCAAGCTGCCGCGCTTCACCTTCTACCCGAAAAGCCACTACGTAACACCACGGGAAACCCTGATGGGTGCCGTAGAAGGGATCAAGGAGGAATTGAAGGAGCGCCTGGAGTACCTGCGTTCCAACAACAAACTGGTCGAGGCACAGCGCCTTGAGCAGCGCACCCGATTCGATCTGGAGATGATCCTCGAACTGGGCTACTGCAACGGCATCGAAAACTATTCGCGCTACCTGTCCGGCCGCGAAGCCGGCGCGCCGCCGCCAACCCTTTACGATTACCTTCCGGCCGATGCTTTGCTGGTAATCGACGAATCTCACGTCAGCGTGCCGCAGGTCGGCGCGATGTACAAAGGCGACCGATCGCGCAAGGAAACCCTTGTGGAATACGGCTTCCGCCTGCCGTCGGCGCTGGACAACCGGCCGATGCGCTTTGATGAGTGGGAAAGCATCAGCCCGCAGACGATTTTCGTCTCGGCGACGCCAGGCAACTATGAAGCCGAACACGCAGGCCGTGTCATTGACATGGTGGTGCGTCCGACCGGGCTGGTGGACCCGCAAATCGAGATTCGCCCGGCACTGACCCAGGTCGACGACTTGTTGTCGGAAATCAGCAAGCGTGTGGCGGTCGAAGAGCGGGTGCTGGTCACCACGCTGACTAAGCGCATGGCCGAGGACTTGACCGATTACCTGGCCGATCACGGTGTGCGAGTACGCTATCTGCACTCGGATATCGACACCGTGGAGCGGGTCGAAATCATCCGCGATTTGCGTCTTGGCACCTTCGATGTGCTGGTCGGTATCAACCTTCTGCGCGAAGGCCTGGACATGCCGGAAGTCTCGCTGGTGGCTATCCTCGATGCGGACAAGGAAGGCTTCCTGCGGTCCGAGCGTTCGTTGATCCAGACCATTGGCCGGGCAGCGCGTAACCTCAATGGTCGGGCGATCCTGTATGCCGACCGCATTACCGGTTCCATGGAGCGCGCGATCGGCGAAACCGAGCGCCGTCGCGACAAGCAGATCGCCTTCAACCTGGCAAACGGCATTACGCCCAAAGGTGTGTTCAAGGACGTTGCCGACATCATGGAAGGTGCCACCGTACCGGGTTCGCGCAGCAAGAAGCGCAAGGGCATGGCCAAGGCCGCCGAGGAAAACGCCAAATACGAAGCCGAACTGCGCTCGCCGGGCGAGATCGCCAAGCGCATCAAAGCCCTGGAAGAGAAGATGTATCAGCTTGCTCGGGATCTGGAGTTCGAAGCGGCGGCGCAGATGCGCGACGAGATTGCCAAGTTGCGCGAGCGGTTGATTACCGTTTGATTTGCAGTGCCTGATCCGGCCTCATCGCGGGCAAGCCCGCGATGAGGCCAGTCAGGGCGGTACAAAAACCAGTTAGTGCGCCTCGCCAGCCTTCAACCCCTCCGGCAATTTCCTGGTCAGCAACACCGCAACCATGCTGATCCCCAGCACGATCCCGACAAAATGAAACGCGTCGTTGTAGGCCATGATCGACGCCTGCTGATGGGCGATCTCACTGAGCTTGCCCAGTGCCGCGGTTTCATTGCCCAATCGATCACTCAGCGAAGCGATGCGCTCGGCGACCTGCGGATTGCTCGGCACCAGGGCTTCGCGCAAGTAATCAAAGTAAACCTTGGTCCGTTCATCCAGCAGCGTGGCGAGGAGGGCGATGCCGATGGCGCCGCCGAGGTTGCGCAGGATGTTGAACAGGCTCGACGCCGATCCCGCGTCCTGCGGAAGAATGTACGCCGTAGCGATCAACGAAATGGTGACCATGATCAGCGGCTGGCCGAGGGCGCGGATGATCTGGATCTGATTGAACTGCGGTCCGGCAAAGTCCGGGTTCAGCACGCCCGAGGAAAAACTAGCCAGTCCGAACAACCCGAAGCCCAGCGTGCACAGCCATTTGGGCGAGACGTACTTCATCAGCTTCGGCACCAGCGGAATCAGAAACAGCTGCGGCACGCCCATCCACATGATCACTTCGCCGATCTGCAAGGCGTTGTAGTTCTGGATCTGCGCCAGATACAGCGGCAGTAAATAGATCGAGCCGTACAATCCGACTCCCATCCCGATGCTGGAAATGCTCGATAAGCCAAAGTTGCGATTGCGCAGGATGCCGAGGTTGATCAGCGGATTGGGTCTGGAAGTCTGCACGATGACGAAAGTGATCAGGCTGATCAGCGCGATGCTGCCCAGGGCCACGATCAGGTTCGATTCCAGCCAGTCCTTGCGATGACCTTCTTCCAGAAACACCTGCAAACAGCCGAGCCCCACGCCGAGGGTGAGAATGCCGGCGTAGTCGGTGCTTTTGAGCAGTTCCCAGTGCGCTTCTTTCTTCTCCAGGCTGTACATCAGGCCGGCGATCATGAGCAGGCCGGGTGGAACGTTGATATAGAAGATGTATTCCCAGCCCCAGTTTTCCGTCAGCCAACCGCCAAGAGTCGGGCCGATGGAGGGCGCGAAGGTCGCCGTCATGGCAAACATGGCCATGCCTTTGGCGCGGTGATGCTCCGGGAGTTTGATCAGGGTCAGGGTGAAGGCCAGCGGGATCAGTGCGCCGCCGGTAAAACCCTGCAAGGCGCGAAACACGATCATGCTTTCCAGGCTCCACGCCATGGAGCAGAGCAGGGAAGCGACCAGAAACCCGAAGGACACCCACACCGCCAGGCGCCGCGCAGACAACAGCTGCACCAGCCACGCGGTCAACGGAATCATGACGATCTCGGCCACCAGGTACGAGGTGGAAATCCACGAGCCTTCTTCCAGGGTCGCCGACAACGCACCCTGAATGTCCTTGAGCGACGAGTTGGTGATCTGGATGTCCAGCACCGCCATGAAGGCGCCGAGCATCACGCTCATCACCGCAATCCAGTCCCGCCGGCTCGGTTCTCCGACCGGGCGGATCAGTTGATCACCGGCCATCGTCAGGGGCGTCTTTGATGCTCACTTTTGCGCTGACGTCTTGCGGGGCGTCCTTGATGTTCACCTTGGCGGTGACCGACATGCCCGGACGAATCTTGCCGCGCAGCGGATTGTCCGCAGCGAAGGTCAGTTTGACCGGAATCCGTTGTACAACTTTGGTGAAGTTGCCCGTGGCATTGTCCGGCGGCAACAGGCTGAACTGCGCGCCGGAAGCGGCAAACAGGCTGTCGACCCGGGCTTCGATAGGCGTATCGCCATAGGCGTCGAAAGTCAGCTCGGCTTTCTGGCCAGGCTGCATGTGGCCGATCTGGGTTTCCTTGAAGTTGGCCTGAATCCAGATGTCTTCGTCCGGCACGATCGACAACAGATAGGCGCCGGCCTGCACGACTTGCCCGTTGCGCGCGGCACGCTGGCCGATCAGGCCGCCGATGGGGGCGTGGATTTCACTGCGGGTCAGGTTCAGTTCGGCTTGGGCCAGGTCGGTTTTGGCATTGGCGATCTGCGCGTCGAGGCGTTTGATCTCGGCGTTCAGCGCGTTGACTTGCTGGCGCTGGCTTTGTGCGTCGGCCTGGGCCTTGGCCACTTGCGAGCGGGCAATGTGATTGTCGGCAGAAAGGCTGGTCACCCGTTCTTCAGAGATGTAGCCGGGTTTGCGCAAGGTTTCGGCGCGAGTCAGGTCGATTTGCGAGCGTCCCAGGCTTGCCTGGCTTGACGCGACTTGTGCTTCGCTGGCGGCAATCAGGCTGGCTTGCTGAGTCAGCTTGCTCTGGGCTTGCAGACGTTCGGCCTGGCGGGTGGCGAGGGCTGCGTTGGCGCGGTCGACGGCGAGTCGGAAGTCATCACCTTCGAGCCTGATCAGCAGTTGGCCTTTCTCGACATGCTGGTTGTCCTGCACCAGCACCACATCGATGCGCGCGCCCAACTGGCTGGACACACGGGTGATTTCACCCTGGACGTAGGCGTTATCGGTGCTTTCATAAAAGCGACCGTTGAGAAACCAGTGAGCAAACAGCCCCCCGGCAATCAACAGGACAATCAGCAGGAAGGTAAACAGGCGGCGCTGGAGTTGGGCAGGCATGGGGCAAACTGTAGTCGATAAATTGTAAGAGAAGTTAACAGCTCGCAAATCTGTCATATAGCCGATAAGCGGTAAATGCCATTCACTGATGTTCGGCCATTCAGCGCTCCATACCGGCCTTCCAGTCGCAACCTTGGCTTAAATGCCCTGTTCACTGGAGCCGGGCGGGTGTCGCCTGTTACCATTCGCGCCTTGTTTGAAATTCGCTTTTTATTCTTTTCGAGACATGCCATGACCACCGTCCGCACTCGCATCGCGCCATCGCCTACCGGGGATCCCCACGTAGGTACCGCTTACATCGCATTGTTCAATTACTGCTTTGCCAAGCAGCATGGCGGTGAGTTCATCCTGCGGATCGAAGACACCGACCAGTTGCGTTCGACCCGCGAGTCCGAACAACAGATCTTCGACGCCCTGCGCTGGCTCGGTATCGACTGGAGCGAAGGCCCGGACGTCGGCGGCCCGCACGGGCCTTATCGTCAAAGCGAACGCGGCGATATTTATCAGAAGTACTGCCAGCAACTGGTCGACATGGGACATGCCTTCCCGTGCTTCTGCACCGCCGAAGAACTGGACCAGATGCGCGCCGAGCAAATGGCTCGCGGTGAAACCCCGCGTTACGACGGCCGGGCGCTGTTGTTATCCAAAGAAGAAGTCGATCGTCGCCTGGCAGCAGGCGAACCGCACGTGATCCGCATGAAGGTGCCGAGCGAAGGCGTCTGCGTGGTGCCCGACATGCTGCGTGGCGACGTTGAAATCCCGTGGGACCGCATGGACATGCAGGTCCTGATGAAGACCGACGGCCTGCCGACGTACTTCCTGGCCAACGTGGTCGACGACCACCTGATGGGCATTACCCACGTATTGCGTGGCGAAGAGTGGCTGCCATCGGCACCGAAGCTGATCCTGCTCTACGAATACTTCGGCTGGGAACAGCCGGAGCTGTGTTACATGCCGCTGCTGCGTAACCCGGACAAGAGCAAGCTGTCAAAACGCAAGAACCCGACCTCGGTGACCTTCTACGAGCGCATGGGCTTCATGCCGGAAGCGATGCTCAACTACCTGGGGCGCATGGGTTGGTCGATGCCGGACGAGCGCGAGAAGTTCTCGCTGCAGGAAATGGTCGATAACTTCGATCTGAAGCGAGTCTCCCTCGGCGGGCCGATCTTCGACATCGAGAAACTGTCGTGGCTCAACGGCCAATGGCTGCGTGACCTGCCGGTTGAAGAGTTCGCCGCGCGCGTGCAGAAGTGGGCGCTCAATCCTGAATACATGATGAAGATCGCGCCACACGTGCAGGGTCGGGTTGAAACCTTCAGCCAGGTTGCCCCGTTGGCCTGCTTCTTCTTTGCCGGTGGTGTAAACCCGGATGCCAAGCTGTTCGAATCCAAGAAGCTCTCGGGCGATCAGGTTCGTCAGTTGATGCAGTTGATCCTGTGGAAACTTGAAAGCCTGCGTCAGTGGGAGAAGGACAGCATCACTGCGACTATCCAGGCCGTGGTCGAATCCCTGGAGCTGAAGCTGCGTGACGCGATGCCGCTGATGTTCGCTGCGATCACCGGTCAGGCCAGCTCGGTGTCGGTGCTCGATGCGATGGAAATCCTTGGGCCGGACCTGACCCGTTTCCGTCTGCGCCAGGCCATTGACCTGCTGGGCGGCGTTTCGAAGAAAGAAAACAAGGAGTGGGAAAAGCTGTTGGGCTCTATCGCCTGATCCCACAGGGTTGACCTGTAGGAGCCGGCTTGCTGGCGAAGCGACCTTGCGGCCGCCATCGCTGGCAAGCCAGCTCCTACAGTTGGGGAAAACCCCTGATTTGTCGGGGGAGGGCGGTAAGTGATTGTTATGTCGGCAAAAAATTTTAGTTTTTTTGCAAAATAAGTTTGACAGGCTTTCGATACACCCTTAAGATTCGCCCCGTCCTCAGCGATGACATCAACGATGAGGGGCTATAGCTCAGCTGGGAGAGCGCTTGCATGGCATGCAAGAGGTCGACGGTTCGATCCCGTCTAGCTCCACCAATTTACACTTCGAGGTCTGGCCACACCGGCCTTGAAGCGATCAGCACTCAGCGTTGATCTGTTGTATAGAAGGGTTTGCGTCCCCTTCGTCTAGTGGCCTAGGACACCGCCCTTTCACGGCGGTAACAGGGGTTCGAGTCCCCTAGGGGACGCCAGTTTTACAGAAGTGATGTTGCAAGATGTCACTCCGCCGAGAGGCGAAAAATCCGGGGCTTTAGCTCAGCTGGGAGAGCGCCTGCATGGCATGCAGGAGGTCAGCGGTTCGATCCCGCTAAGCTCCACCAATTTTACAGTTCAAGGTCTGGCCACACCGGCCTTGAATCGATCAGCACTCAGCACTGATCAGTTGTATAGAAGGGTTTGTGTCCCCTTCGTCTAGTGGCCTAGGACACCGCCCTTTCACGGCGGTAACAGGGGTTCGAGTCCCCTAGGGGACGCCACGATTACCCGCTCTGCGGGATTTTATAAGGGTCATTCAATTATTGAATGGCCCTTTTGTTTGTCTGGCGTTTGGCCAAATCTCCCCTATCTCTTTCAAACTATTCTTCAGACCAGCGGTCACATCCACGACTTGCGGAAAATTATTATGAGAATAATATTCTAGTCGTAATATTCGGAGGCAACGATGAACGATAAAAAAGCTCAAACCCGCGAACGCATCCTCAAGGCCGCCAGCGCAGCGCTGATTCAGCGTGGCCCGGCCGAACCGAGCGTGGGCGAGGTGATGGGCGCGGCGGGCCTGACGGTCGGCGGTTTCTACGCGCACTTCGAAAGCAAGGACGCCATGATGCTGGAGGCCTTCAGGCAATTGCTCGGTCACCGACGTGACCTGATTGCCGACATGGATGCTGAACTGACCGGCGAAGAGCGTCGTGCGTTGGTGGCAGCGTTCTATCTGTCTCGCAAGCATCGCGACTCCTCCGAATCAGCCTGCCCGATTCCTGCATCAGTCGGTGAGCTTGGCCGACTGCCGGATGCCTTCCGTGAGGCTCTCAATGAGCACATGGAATTGATGGTCGCGCAGTTGGCGGCCAGCCCTGAAGAAACTGATAAAGCCTTGGCCGACATGGCCTTGATGGTGGGTGGTCTGGCTCTGGCGCGGGCGCTGGGGCCGGGAGAATTGTCCGATCGATTGCTGCGCGCCGCCAAATCGGCAGTGCGTTGACCTGAAGGCTGCGGCCTGGGGAGAATGCGATGAGCACGTTGAAGTGGGTTCGTGGCGTTAATGGTACCTTGGGCTGGTTTGCACCGAGGCTGGTCGCAAGCAAAATGCGCCTGGCCTACATGACACCGCGGGACCTGCCGCCGCGTGATTGGGAATTGCCACTGCTGGCCAGGTCCGAACGCATCACTTTGCGTTTCGGCCTGTCAGCACTGCGCTGGGGGCAGGGGCCTGCGGTGTTGCTGATGCATGGTTGGGAAGGGCGCCCGACGCAGTTCGCCAGCCTGATCACGGCGCTGGTCGATGCCGGTTATTCGGTCGTAGCGTTGGATGCTCCGGCTCACGGGCGCTCACCGGGCAGCGAAGCGAATGTGGTGCTGTTCGCCCGTGCCATGCTTGAAGCCGCCGCCGAACTGCCACCGCTGCAAGCGGTCATTGGTCATTCCATGGGGGGCGCCAGCGCAATGCTTGCGGTGCAATTGGGGCTGCGCACAGAGACACTGGTCACCATTTCCGCCCCGGCCCGCCTTCTTGGCGTTTTGCGCGGGTTCGCCCGCTATGTGGGTTTGCCCCCCAAGGCTCGTTCAGCCTTCATTCGTCAGGTCGAGAATGATGTCGGCATGCGCGCTGCGATGCTCGATGTCGCTCACTATCAACTCGACATGCCCGGCCTGATTGTCCATGCCGAGGATGATCACCTGGTCGCTGTTCAGGAATCGCAACTGATCCATGAGGCGTGGTTCGACAGTCGTCTGATGCGTCTGCAAGAGGGCGGGCATCAGCGCGTACTGGCCGATCCTCAGGTCATTGATGGGGTGTTATCACTGCTGGCCGGTCGCAGTCTGCAATCGCGCCAATCGGCCTGAGCATCCGTTACACTGCTCCAGTCGAAACTATCTGACCGGAGTGGGGCATGGGCTGGGATCGGGAAACGCCATTTATCATTGATCTGCAAGTGGGCGCCGAGGACATCGATGGGTTGGGCCATGCGAACAACGCGGTGTACGTGACCTGGCTCGAACGTTGTGCCTGGCGCCACTCCCAGCGGCTGGGGCTGGATCTGGTCGAGTACCGTCGACTGGACCGCGCCATGGCGGTGGTGCGACACGAGATCGATTACCTGGCTGCGGCCTACGAGGGAGACGAGTTGCAGTTGGCGACCTGGATCGTCGACTGGGATGAGCGCCTCAAGATGACCCGACACTTTCAGTTGGTTCGCCCGAGCGACAACACAACGCTGTTGCGCGCACAGACCACGTTCGTTTGCATCGAGTTGTCCACGGGCAGACCCAAGCGTATGCCGCCAGAATTCATTGAGGGTTATGGCCCGGCATTACAAGTCCCTGCCTGACACAATCCTTGTAGGAGCTGCCGAAGGCTGCGATCTTTTGATTTTGCTTTTTGAAGATCAAAAGATCGCAGCCTTCGGCAGCTCCTGCGGGGGGAAACCTGTAAACTGCCGCACGTTTTTCCTTGAGTGTGTTTTTCATGCAAATTGCTTTGGCGCCCATGGAGGGGTTGGTCGACGACATCCTGCGCGACGTGCTGACCCGGGTGGGTGGCATCGATTGGTGCGTGACCGAATTCATCCGGGTCAACGACCAGTTGCTCACGCCGGCCTATTTCCACAAGTTCGGCCCCGAGTTACTCAACGGCGCTCGAACCGCGTCTGGCGTGCCGCTGCGCGTTCAGTTGTTGGGTTCCGACCCGGTGTGCCTGGCGGAAAACGCGGCGTTGGCCTGCGAGCTGGGCTCCGAGGTGATCGACCTGAATTTCGGCTGTCCGGCCAAGACCGTCAACAAATCCCGTGGCGGCGCGGTGTTGCTCAAAGAGCCTGAGCTGCTCAACCAGATCGTCGAACACGTTCGTCGCGCCGTGCCCGCGCACATTCCCGTCACTGCCAAGATGCGCCTGGGCTTCGACAGCCCGGACGGTTCGTTGGTCTGTGCCACGGCTTTGGCCGAAGGTGGTGCCGAGCACATCGTGGTGCACGCGCGGACCAAGGTTGATGGTTATAAACCGCCCGCTCACTGGGAGTGGATTCCCCGGGTACAAGACGTGGTCAAGGTCCCGGTGTTCGCCAATGGTGATATCTGGAGCGTCGAGGACTGGCGCCGTTGCCGCGAAATCAGCGGCGTGGAAGACATCATGCTCGGCCGCGGTCTGGTTTCGCGCCCGGATCTCGCTCGACAGATTGCTGCTGCACGTGCCGGTGAGGAAGTGGTCGAGATGACCTGGAGCGAGCTGCTGCCGCTGATCCAGGACTTCTGGCTGCAAGCCAGGGCGCAGATGACAGCACGTCAATCTCCGGGCCGCCTGAAACAATGGTTGGCGATGCTGACCCGCAATTATCCCGAGGCGGCAGAGCTGTTTTCCGTCCTGCGACGTGAGACGGAGCTGGATCAGGTTTCGCGTCTGCTGGGTTTGCAGGTGGCCGAAGCGGCCTGAAAAAATCTTCAAAAAAACCTCTTGAAATGCAATCAACGGTCCTTATCTAAGGGTTACGCGATGCCGAATTCGGGTCGCGGAGATAAAAAACCTTGCTGATTGTTTTCAGGAGATTTGAACCATGAGTACTGCATTTTCCCTGGCACCACTGTTCCGTTCCTCGGTAGGTTTCGACCGTTTCAACGACCTGTTCGAAACCGCCCTGCGTAACGAGCCAGGCAGCACCTACCCACCCTATAACGTGGAAAAACACGGCGACGATCAATACCGCATCGTTGTAGCGGCCGCCGGCTTCCAGGAAGAAGATCTGGAGCTGCAGGTCGAGAAAGGTGTGCTGACCATCAGTGGTGGCAAGCGTGACGCCAACGAAGGCGTGACCTTCCTGCATCAAGGCATTGCCCAGCGTGCATTCAAGCTGTCCTTCCGTCTGGCGGACCATATCGAGATCAAGGCTGCCGGTCTGAACAACGGTCTGTTGAGCATCGACCTGCTGCGGGTAATTCCTGAAGAGGCGAAAGCCAAGCGCATCCCGATCAACGGGACGCAAAAGCCAGCTCTGCAACACTAAGCCAGAGCTAGAAAAGGGCGCCATCGGCGCCCTTTTTTTACCTTCTTGGTAGGAGCTGCCGAAGGCTGCGATCTTTTGATCTTCAAATTGCACAATCAAAAGATCGCAGCCTTCGGCAGCTCCTACGGGATCATTTCAGCAGTTTCTGAAACTCTTCCACCGGCAACGGCAGACTGTGCAGATACCCTTGATAGAAGTGACACTCCAGCCCCTGCAAGAACTCAAGCTGCTCCGCGGTTTCCACCCCTTCGGCAATCACTTTCAGGTCCAGGCTGCGGGCCATAGCGACGATAGCGCGAATGATTTCCGCGTCGTTCGGGTCGCTGGTCGCGTCGCGGATGAACGATTGATCGATTTTCAAGGTGTCGACCGGCAGGCGCTTGAGGTAGGTCAGCGACGAGTAACCCGTGCCGAAATCATCCATGGCGAAGCTCACGCCAAGTTTTTTCAGGCGACGCATTTTGCCGATGGTGTCTTCCAGGTTCTGGATGACGATGCCTTCGGTAATTTCCAGTTTCAGAATCGAGCAGGGCAATCCATGACTGCTGAGGCTGCTTTCGACGCGTTCGACAAAGTCGTTTTGACGGAACTGACGCGGGCTGATGTTTACGCACAAGCTGAACCGGTGCGGGTCAACCAGGCGTTTATCGACCAGCTTTTTAAAAGCATGGCAAGCTTCATTGAGAATCCAGTTGCCGACCTCCAGAATCAGCCCGCTGTCTTCCAGGACCTTGATGAACTCGTGGGGTGATTGCACGCCGAGTTGGGGGTGAGTCCAGCGCACCAGGGCCTCGGCACCGACGATGCGGTCGCCCCGGGCGTCGATCTGGGGTTGGTAGTGAACGCGAAACTCGCCCCGGGAAAGCGCCAGGCGCAAGTCGGTTTCCATGCGCAATCGCTCGCTCGCGGCCTTCTGCATGGTGTTGTGATACATCTGCGCGGTATTACGCCCCGAGTCTTTTGCGCGATAGAGCGCAATATCGGCACGCTTGAGCAGATCCGTTGGCGTCGAGCCGTGATCGGGAATCAGTGCAATGCCGATACTTGGCGTGACCTGCAGGCGCTGACCATCGAGAAACATCGGTTCGGAAAGCAGTTCGCGCAGGGTGTCGGCCAATTCGCACACCTGATCACTGACCTCGTTGCGCGAACCTTCGAGCCCACTGAGCAGCACCACGAATTCATCACCGCCCAGACGTGCGACGGTGTCCTCCATGCGCACGCTGGCCTCAAGGCGGGCGGTGATGATTTTCAGCACGGTATCGCCCACTGGATGGCCGAGGGAGTCATTGATGTGCTTGAAATGGTCGAGGTCGAGGAACATCAGTGCACCACGCAAATTGTGGCGTTTGAGCAGGGCGAGCTGTTGGCTCAGGCGATCCATCAGCAGCGCGCGGTTGGGCAGGTTGGTCAAGGGGTCATGGTAGGCCAGGTGACGAATTTGCGCTTCGGCGTTTTTCAACAGGCTGACGTCCCGTGCGGTCAGCAGCAGGCACGCGGTTTCGTTGAGGGTGATCGGCTCGACCGAGACCTCCACGGTCAGCAACTCGCCGCGCTTGTTGCGTCCGAGCATTTCCCGGTGATGAACCCGGCCCTTGGTATGCAGTTCAGCCAACAACGCTGAACGTTGTTTTTCTTCGGCCCAAATCCCGATTTCGTACACCGTACGACCCACCACCTCTTCGGCGAGGTAACCGGTCAGGCGCGAAAACCCGTCGTTGACCTCCAGGTAGCATCCAGTATCACGCTCGGTGATGGTGATGGCGTCGGGGCTTGAGTGGAATGCCTTGGCAAATTTCTCCTCACTGGCCTTGAGTGCGGCTTCCGAGCGCTGCTGCTGGGTGATATCGCGCAAGGTGGTGACGACGCACGGCTGTTCGCCGACGTTGATCTGTCGGCTGGAAATGACGCAGGTCAGGGACTGCCCGTCCTTGTGCATGACCTGTATCGCCACATTGTTCAGGCCTTGTTCGCGAATGACTTGTTCGATCCGGCGCAAACTTTTCGACGATGCATCCCACAGCCCGATTTCATCGGCGCTGCGACCGATTACGTCGGCGGTATTCCAGCCGAACGTCTGGGTGAAACTGGAATTGATCTCGATGAACTGGCCTGTGTCCTGTCCGGTGACGCAGATCGGGTCCGGACTGACTTGAAACAAGGTGGCGAATTTTTCTTCTGAAGCCACCACTTTCTGTTCGCGTTCAACCTGATCAGTGATGTCCAGCAGCGTGCCGGCCATGCGCAACGGTACGCCGTTTTCATCCCGATAAAGGCGGGCGCGGCTTTCCAGATAGCGTGAGGTGCCGTCCGGCAGTTGCACGCGGTAGGTCAATTGATAATTGCCGGCCGGACCTTCGCGCAAGCTGCGGTAAGCGTCGCGCATGGTGTCGCGTTCTTCATCGGGTACCCCTTCGAAAAACGCGTCAAAGGATTCATGGAAAGGTTTGGCATCCATCCCGTGCAGTTGAGCCGCGCGTGCCGAGCCGTAAAGCATGCCGCTGGGAATGTGCCAATCCCAGGTGCCGAGTTGCGCCGAGTCCAGGGCCAGGTCCAGACGCTCCTGGCTGTCCTTGAGGGCGTGTTCGGCAATTTTGCGTTCGGTGGTGTCGAGGAAGGTGCTGAGCAGGTACGGCTGGCCTTCAAGTTCGACCTTTTGAGCGCTGAGGATGCCGTCGTGGATCTGCCCGTTACTGGCCCGAAATTGCACCTCCATGCTGACCAGCTCGCCTTTGGCCTTGGTGGCCTTGACCAGTGCTGCCCGCTGTTCAGGCTGCACCCATAGGCCCAGCTCGAGCGTCGTGCGGCCAATCGCATCTTGTACCGGCCAGCCGAAGAGGCTTTCGAAATACTGGTTGGCTTCGGTGATCAGGCCATCTTCCTGGCGGGTCAACAGCACCATGTTCGGGCACAGGTGAAACAGCGTGGCGAAGCGTTTTTCCGAACTGCTCAACGCTTGCTCGCGCTGACGCTGGTGAGTGATCTCGCGGATCACGCCAATCATGCGTGGCCGGCCGTGCTTGTCCGGCAACAGGCTGCCGCTGACTTCCAGCCAGTGCAGGCTGCCATCGGGCCAGCGGATACGGTGGTGCATGGCCTGCTCCAGCGGCGCGCCACCGATCACGGCGTGGAAGGCGCGAATGGTTTTCGCCCGGTCTTCCGGGGGCAGCAGGTCGAGGTATTCCAGGTTGGCCGGCAACGGTTGCCGGGGATCGAAGCCGAACAACGCCTGCGTGCCTCGGGACCAGCTGATCTGCCCGCGCTCAATGTCCCAGTACCACGCACCCAGACGCGCGCCGTTAAGCGCGGCCAGCAATTGCGAGGCGCTTTCCCAACTCTGTTCCGAGTTTTTTGGATCAAGCGCCTGAATACGCGGCATGGGCGGAATACGGTCAACAGATTTCGGCATTGGCAAGCCTTGGGCTGAATGGGCGTTTGGCACAGGATTTCGCGGCTTTACAGGCGTAGCACAAATCAGCCTTGAATCCCTGGCAGATCGAGTTGAGCGTCCAGCAGGGCCATGAAGGCCCGTGCAGCATTCGACAGTGTCCTTTCCGTGTGCAGGATATAGCCTAGCTGGCGAGTGAGTTGTATGCCCGGCAAAGGTATCCGCGCCACCTGATCATCAAGCATGGTGCGCGGCAGAACGCTCCAGGCCAGGCCGATCGAGACCATCATTTTGATCGTTTCCAGGTAGTTGGTGCTCATGGCAATGTTTGGCGTCAGACCCTGGGCTTCAAACAGGCGCTGCACGATGTGATGGGTGAACGTGTTGCCGCCGGGGAACACGGCGGGATGCCGGGCAATGTCCGCCAGGCTGACCCTGCCGTTGGTGAGCAGCGAATGCTCCGGGGCAACCACGAAGTCCAGCGGATCGTCCCAGACTGGAGTGGCTTTGACCAATGCGTGCGGTTCGGGCGCCAAGGTGATGACAGCCAGTTCGGCGCGGCCATGGAGAATTTCTTCGTAGGCCACTTCCGAATCGAGAAACTGAATATCCAGCGCCACCTCGGGATAGCGCCGGGTGAACTCCCTTAATAAGGGAGGCAAACGGTGCAGGCCGATGTGGTGACTGGTGGCCAGGGTCAGACGACCGGTCACTTCGCCCGTGAGGTTGGTCAGGGCGCGGCGCGTATCATCAAGGACATTCAGGATCTGGTAAGCCCGTGGCAGCAGCGCGCGACCAGCTTCGGTCAGCCCGACCTCTCGGCCCAATCGATCGAACAGTCGCACCTTCAATTGCTGCTCCAGCCCGGCGATGCGTTTGCTGATAGCCGGTTGGGTCAGGTGCAAGCGTTCGCCCGCGCCGGAGAAACTTCCAGTCTCGGCGATAGCGATAAAGGCATTGAGATTGGCCAGGTCCATGGGTGTATTCCAGTTGGTTATCCAAAGCATAAAAAATATGAATTTGAGTTATTTAATGTAACCCCATAGGATCAGCCTCACAAGCCAAAGGGTTATTGAAAAAGTCAAAACCCGGGGCATAGAAACAAGCTGATGAGGAACCGTCTGATGGCCGGCAAAACGCTCTACGACAAGCTCTGGGATTCGCATTTGGTCAAGCAGCGCGACGATGGCTCTGCGCTGATCTATATCGATCGTCATATCATTCACGAAGTGACCTCGCCGCAAGCCTTCGAAGGCCTGCGCCTGGCCGGGCGCAAGCCATGGCGCATCGATGCCAACATCGCGACCCCGGACCACAACGTACCGACCACGCCGGAGCGCAAGGGCGGCATCGAAGCCATTGCCGACGAGGTCTCGCGTTTGCAGGTCCAGACTCTCGACGACAACTGCGATGAGTACGGCATCGTCGAATTCAAGATGAACGATGTCCGCCAAGGCATCGTCCACGTCATCGGCCCTGAGCAGGGCGCGACCTTGCCGGGCATGACCGTGGTCTGTGGCGACTCCCATACCTCGACCCACGGCGCATTTGGTGCTCTGGCTCACGGTATCGGCACTTCCGAGGTTGAGCACGTGCTCGCCACCCAGTGCCTGGTTGCCAAGAAAATGAAAAACATGCTGGTGTCCGTCGAAGGCCAATTGCCGTTCGGTGTGACTGCCAAGGACATCGTCCTCGCGGTAATCGGCAAGATCGGCACGGCTGGCGGTAACGGCCACGCCATCGAATTCGCCGGTAGTGCGATCCGCGATTTGTCCGTTGAAGGCCGCATGACCATCTGCAACATGTCCATCGAGGCCGGCGCTCGCGTAGGTCTGGTGGCGGCTGACGAAAAAACCGTGGCTTACGTCAAGGGCCGCCCTTTCGCTCCGAAGGGTGCGGAATGGGAATTGGCTGTCCAGGCGTGGAAAGACCTGGTGTCCGACGCCGATGCAGTGTTCGACACCGTCGTTGAACTTGACGCGACCCAGATCAAGCCGCAAGTCAGCTGGGGCACTTCGCCTGAGATGGTGTTGGCGGTGGACCAGAACGTACCGGATCCTGCCAAGGAAATGGATCTGGTCAAGCGCGATTCCATCGTCCGTGCCTTGAAATACATGGGTTTGACCGCCAATCAGGCGATCACCGACATTCAGTTGGACCGCGTGTTCATTGGTTCCTGCACCAACTCGCGGATCGAAGATTTGCGCGCTGCTGCGGTGATCGCCAAGGGCCGAAAAGTGGCCTCGACCATCAAGCAGGCGATCGTGGTGCCGGGTTCGGGTCTGGTGAAAGCGCAGGCTGAATCGGAAGGCCTGGACAAGATTTTCCTCGAAGCCGGTTTCGAATGGCGCGAGCCGGGTTGCTCGATGTGCCTGGCGATGAACCCGGACCGTTTGGAGTCCGGCGAGCATTGCGCCTCGACCTCCAACCGTAACTTCGAAGGCCGTCAGGGCGCCGGTGGCCGTACGCACCTCGTTAGCCCGGCCATGGCCGCGGCCGCCGCTGTGAACGGTCGTTTCATCGACGTCCGTGAATTGATCTAAAGGAGCGCAGCATGAAAGCTTTTACCCAGCACACTGGACTTGTCGCGCCTTTGGATCGTGCCAACGTCGACACTGACCAGATCATCCCGAAGCAATTCTTGAAGTCAATCAAGCGCACAGGTTTTGGCCCGAACCTGTTCGATGAATGGCGCTACCTGGATGTGGGCCAGCCTTACCAGGACAACTCCAAGCGTCCGCTGAACAAGGACTTCGTCCTCAACGCCGAGCGTTATCAAGGCGCCAGCGTCTTGTTGGCCCGTGAGAACTTCGGTTGCGGCTCCAGTCGTGAGCACGCGCCGTGGGCGCTGGAAGAGTACGGTTTCCGCAGCATCATTGCGCCGAGCTACGCCGACATCTTCTTCAACAACAGCTTCAAGAACGGCTTGTTGCCGATCATTTTGAGCGATGCCGAAGTCGATGAGCTGTTCCAGCAGGTCGAGGCCAATCCGGGCTATCAGTTGCAGGTCGATCTGCAAGCCCAGACCGTGACCCGTCCGGATGGCAAGGTGTTGAACTTCGAAATCGATGCGTTCCGCAAGCATTGCCTGCTCAACGGCCTCGACGATATCGGCCTGACCTTGCAGGACGGCGATGCGATTGCGACGTTTGAGGCCAAGCATCGTGCGAGCCAGCCTTGGTTGTTTCGCGACGCGTGATTGATCCGATATTGATGTAGTCAGGACCGGCCGATGAGGCCCGAATGAACACCCCAAGACTCACCCCAAAAAGGAAGTCCCCATGACCAGCACCGCCCAGCACAGCCAGGTAGTCCAAAAGCAATTCGGCGAACAGGCTTCGGCCTACCTGAGCAGCGCCGTCCACGCTCAAGGTGCCGAGTTCGCGTTGCTACAGGCTGAGCTGGCGGGGCAGGGTGATGCCAGGGTTCTGGACCTGGGGTGTGGCGCCGGCCATGTGAGTTTTCACGTAGCCTCATTGGTGAAAGAAGTGGTGGCCTATGACCTGTCGCAGCAGATGCTCGACGTGGTGACGGCCGCGGCTGTCGACCGGGGCTTGAGCAACGTGACCACGGTCAATGGTGCCGCTGAGCGCCTGCCGTTCGCCGATGGTGAATTCGATTTCGTCTTCAGCCGTTATTCGGCGCACCATTGGAGCGATCTCGGCCTGGCACTGCGCGAAGTGCGTCGGGTCTTGAAACCGGGTGGCGTTGCTGCGTTCGTGGATGTGTTGTCACCGGGTAGCCCGTTGTTCGACACTTACCTGCAGAGCGTCGAAGTGCTTCGCGATACCAGCCATGTGCGCGATTATTCCGCCGGCGAATGGTTGCGCCAGGTCAGCGAGGCAGGGTTGCACACCCGCAGCACCACCCGTCAGCGTCTTCGCCTGGAGTACAACAGCTGGGTCGAGCGCATGCGCACGCCTGAAGTGATGCGCGCGGCGATCCGCGAGTTGCAGCAGTCGATGGGCAATGAAGTGCGCGAATATTTCGAGATTGAGGCCGATGGTTCGTTCAGTACCGATGTATTGGTGCTGTTTGTAGAAAGATAGGCACCGATCGATAGAATTTTTCCGGGTGCGTCCATGGGCGCACCGACTGATGACATGAGGAAAGCATGAGCAAGCAGATTCTGATTCTCCCAGGTGACGGTATTGGCCCGGAAATCATGGCCGAAGCGGTCAAAGTGCTGGAGCTGGCCAGCGACAAGTTCGCCCTGGGCTTCGAGCTGAGCCACGACGTGATCGGTGGCGCTGCCATCGACAAGCACGGCGTGCCGCTGGCCGACGAGACCCTGGAACGTGCCCGTGCGGCCGATGCAGTGCTGTTGGGTGCCGTTGGCGGCCCGAAATGGGACACCATTGAGCGTGACATCCGTCCTGAGCGCGGTTTGTTGAAGATTCGTGCACAACTGGGCTTGTTCGGCAACCTGCGCCCGGCGATCCTTTACCCGCAACTGGCCGAAGCTTCCAGTCTGAAGCCGGAAATCGTTGCTGGCCTGGACATCCTGATCGTTCGCGAGTTGACCGGCGGCATTTACTTCGGCGCGCCACGCGGCACCCGCACCCTGGAAAACGGCGAGCGTCAGTCCTATGACACGCTGCCGTACAGCGAAAGCGAAATCCGCCGCATCGCCCGTGTCGGTTTCGACATGGCCATGGTCCGTGGCAAAAAGCTCTGCTCGGTGGACAAAGCCAACGTGTTGGCCTCCAGTCAACTGTGGCGTGAAATTGTCGAGGAAGTGGCCAAGGATTACCCTGAAGTCGAACTGAGCCACATGTACGTCGACAACGCCGCCATGCAGCTGGTGCGCGCACCGAAGCAGTTCGACGTGATCGTTACCGACAACATGTTCGGCGACATCCTGTCCGACCAGGCCTCGATGCTCACCGGTTCCATCGGCATGCTGCCGTCGGCGTCCCTGGACACCAACAACAAGGGCATGTACGAGCCGTGCCACGGTTCGGCGCCGGACATCGCGGGCAAAGGCATCGCCAACCCGCTGGCGACCATTTTGTCGGTGTCGATGATGCTGCGTTACAGCTTCAACCAGCAGTCTGCAGCCGATGCCATCGAGAAAGCCGTCAGCCTGGTGCTGGATCAGGGCTTGCGCACCGGTGACATCTGGTCGGCCGGTTGCACTAAAGTCGGTACGCAGGAAATGGGTGACGCAGTAGTCGCCGCGCTGCGGAATCTGTAATCTCTCGGGCCCGCTGCCAAATTCAAGACAAAGCAGCGGCCCACATTTCAAGAAGGTGTAGTTGCGATGAAACGTGTAGGTCTGATCGGTTGGCGCGGTATGGTCGGTTCCGTGCTCATGCAGCGGATGCTGGAAGAGCAGGATTTCGATCTTATCGAGCCGGTGTTTTTCACCACTTCCAATGTCGGTGGCCAAGGCCCGTCCGTGGGTAAGGACATTGCTCCACTCAAAGACGCTTACAGCATTGAAGAGCTGAAAACCCTCGATGTGATTCTGACCTGCCAGGGTGGCGACTACACCAGCGAAGTCTTCCCGAAACTGCGTGAAGCCGGCTGGCAGGGTTACTGGATCGACGCCGCTTCCAGCCTGCGCATGCAGGATGACGCGGTGATCGTTCTGGATCCGGTGAACCGCAAGGTCATCGACCAGCAACTGGACGCGGGCACCAAGAACTACATCGGCGGCAACTGCACCGTCAGCCTGATGCTGATGGGGCTGGGCGGTCTGTTCGAGGCCGGTCTGGTGGAGTGGATGAGCGCCATGACTTATCAGGCTGCCTCCGGTGCCGGCGCGCAGAACATGCGTGAACTGATCAAGCAAATGGGCGCAACCCACGCCGCTGTCGCCGATCAACTGGCTGATCCGGCCAGCGCGATCCTCGACATCGACCGTCGCGTAGCCGAAGCCATGCGCAGCGATGCGTACCCAACCGAAAACTTCGGTGTACCGCTGGCCGGTAGCCTGATCCCTTGGATCGACAAGGAGCTGCCGAACGGTCAGAGCCGCGAAGAGTGGAAGGCCCAGGCCGAGACCAACAAGATTCTCGGTCGCTTCAAGAGCCCGATTCCGGTGGATGGCATCTGCGTGCGTATCGGCGCCATGCGCTGCCACAGCCAGGCGCTGACCATCAAGCTGAACAAAGATGTACCGATGGCCGATATCGAAGGCTTGATCAGCCAGCACAACCCTTGGGTCAAGCTGGTACCTAACAACCGTGAAACCAGTATTCAGGAGCTGAGCCCGAACAAGGTCACTGGCACCCTGAACATTCCGGTTGGCCGTCTGCGCAAGCTGAACATGGGCTCGCAATTCCTCGGCGCGTTCACCGTCGGCGATCAGCTGTTGTGGGGCGCGGCCGAACCGCTGCGCCGCATGCTGCGGATTCTGCTTGAGCGTTGATCGATTGAAGCAATGAAAGAACCCGTGCCTCTTGAAAGGGGTGCGGGTTTTTTTATGGGAGTTGTGTCGCCAGTCAGGCCGCCATCGCCAGCAAGCTGGCTCCTACAATGATGAGCTTACTCACACCTGTAGGAGCCGGCTTGCTGGCGATGGCGATCTCATCGGCGCCGCATAACCCCCTGCGGAAATTGCCTGTGTGGCACCCACCCGGTAAAGTGCCGCTCCCCCCGTTTCGCCAGAGGTAAAACCCATGAGCCAGACCATTGATATTGCCGTGATCGGCGCCACCGGTACTGTCGGCGAAACACTCGTGCAGATTCTTGAAGAGCGCGATTTTCCGATCGGTAACCTGCACCTGCTGGCCAGCAGCGAATCCGCCGGCAGTTCGGTGCCTTTTCGCGGCAAGAATGTCCGAGTGCGCGAAGTCGATGAGTTCGATTTCGGCAAAGTGCAATTGGTGTTTTTTGCCGCGGGCCCGGCGGTAACGCTGAGTTTCGTTTCGCGCGCCAGTGCTGCCGGTTGTTCAGTGATTGACCTGTCCGGTGCCTTGCCACCCGATCAGGCGCCGCAAGTGGTCCCGGAAGCGAATTGGCAAATGCTCGCCGGACTGAAAAAACCGTTCCAGGTCAGCAGCCCGAGTCCGTCGGCGACCACTTTGGCGGTGGTCCTCGCGCCGTTGCTGGGATTGCTCGACTTGCAACGCATCAATTTGACCGCCAGCCTGGCGGTGTCTGCCCAAGGCCGCGAAGCGGTCAGCGAGCTGGCGCGGCAAACCGCCGAACTGCTCAATGTGCGCCCGCTGGAGCCGAAGTTCTTCGATCGGCAGATGGCGTTCAATCTGCTGGCACAAGTCGGCAAGCCGGATGAGCAGGGGCATACGCTGCTGGAAAAGCGGCTGGTACGTGAACTTCGCCAGGTCATTAACCTGCCCGCGTTGAAGATTTCTGTCACTTGCATTCAAGCCCCGGTGTTTTTTGGCGATAGCTTTAACGTGACCCTGCAGTCGGCCAGCGATATCGACCTGGCGAAAGTAAACGCAGCCCTGGAAGACGCACCGGGTATCGAGTTGGTGGAAGCCGGTGATTATCCCACCCCGGTGGGCGATGCGGTGGGCCAGGATGTGGTCTACGTTGGTCGGGTTCGCCTGGGTATCGACGACCTGTCGGAACTTAATTTGTGGCTGACGTCAGATAACGTACGCAAAGGTGCCGCGCTCAACGCTGTGCAACTGGCTGAGTTGTTGATAAAAGACCTGCTGTAAAAGATACTTTGCAACAAATTGTCGAATGAATCCGGGCGAGCCTATGCTTGCCCGAATGTTGTACGCGAGCCACTGTGCGTGGCTTTGCGGAGCAACAAATGAAATGACCGCGCGCGACGACCTTCGCCGTTGCGCGCAATGCCTTGCGGCAGCGACTATCGATACGTTCTCGCTGGCCGAGGAATGTTCAAACTAAGGATGAACTAATGGTTCAAGTTCGCAAACTGGTGTTAGCAATAGCGGCCGCCTCGGCGCTGTCCTCCGGTATGGCGCATGCCCTCGGGCTCGGGGAATTGACCCTGAAATCGACGCTCAACCAGCCGCTGGTAGCGGAAATAGAGCTGCTCGATGTCAAGGATCTCACCGCCGCCGAAGTGGTGCCGAGCCTTGCTTCGCCTGACGATTTCGCCAAGGCCGGTGTCGACCGCCAGGCGTTTCTCAACGACTTGACCTTCACGCCGGTACTCAACGCCAGCGGTAAAAGCATCCTGCGCGTGACCTCCAGCAAACCGCTCTCCGAGCCCATGGTGAAATTCCTGGTGCAGGTGATGTGGCCGAACGGCCGCCTGTTGCGTGATTACAGCGTGCTGCTGGATCCATCGAAATTTTCGCCGCAAACCGCTGAAGCGGCTGCGCAATCCTCGTCAACGGTGGCCGCACCGGTCACCGGTGCAACCCCACCGTCCCAGTACACCACCACGCCGCGCGATACCCTCTGGGAAATTGCGGCCAAGGCGCGTAACGGTGGTTCGATCCAGCAGACCATGCTGGCCATCCAGGCCTTGAATCCGGATGCGTTCATCGATGGCAATATCAATCGTTTGAAGACCGGCCAGGTATTGCGCCTGCCGGACCAGACGCAAAGCACCACGCTGCCACAATCCAAGGCCATCGCCGAAGTGGCGGCCCAGAATACTGCGTGGCGTCAGGGGCGCCGATATGTCGCCAAGCCCGGGGCAGGGCAGCAGCAGATCGACGCCACCAGCCGTACCCGAGTTGAAGGGGGGGCGGCAGAGGCGGCTACCGATAAGCTGAGCCTGGTATCTGCCGAATCCGGCAAGAGCCGTGGCAAAGGCGCGGCCGGTGACGCCAAGGGCTTGAACAACAAGCTGGCGGTGACCCAGGAAAGCCTGGACACCACCCGACGTGACAACGCTGAACTGAAAAGTCGCATGACCGATCTGCAAAGTCAGATGGACAAGCTGCAGCGCCTGATCGAACTGAAAAACAATCAATTGGCCAAGTTGCAGGCCGAGGGTGCAGCACAAGCACCGGATGTCGCGACGGCACCAGCGATGTCGGCGCAATTGGCTGACACTCCCGCGACAACGCCATCAGAGACGGCTCCAGTTTCGACGCCTGCGGAAGCGGCCCCTGAGGCGCCTGCGGCTCCGGTAGAGAAACCCGTCGAAACGCCGCCAGCGGCATCCGACGATCAAAAATTTAACGAACTGCTGACCAACCCCTTATTGCTCGGCCTGGTAGGTGGTGGCGCGGTTGTACTGCTGCTTCTGCTGCTGTTGTTGGCTCGTCGCCGCAAAGCCCAGCAAGAAGCCGAGAAGCACCTGCGAATGGCGCGCGCGCTGGCCGAAGAGCAGCCTTTCTCGCCTGAGTTCGATCTGCCGGAAAGCAGCTTTGAAGGCCTGGAAATTCAACCGGCGAGTATGACGCTGGCCACCGCGGCGGCTCCAGCGCCTGCGCCGACACCTGTACCTGCACCTGTTCCGGTGGCATCGGTGGTGATGACGACGCCGATCGCGGCTCCTTTGGTGGCGCCGTCAGCCGAGCGCTCCGACGATGTACTGGGCCAGGCGCAATCGCACATCGACGCCGGCCGCCTGAACCAGGCCGCCGCGTTGCTGGAGGAAGGGGTCAGGCAAGAACCGCAGCGTAGCGATGTGCGATTGAAGCTGATGGAAGTCTACGGCCAGCAGGGCGACCGCGATGCATTCGTCGCGCAGGAGCGTCAGTTAGTCGCCAATGGAGACAACTTCGCCCAGGTTGAAAAACTGAAAGGTCGCTTCCCGGCGATGGTATTGGCTGCGGCCGGTGGTATCGCAGCCGCCGCCGCTACGGCTGAACTCGATGCGCAATACGTCAAGGATCTGCTGCTGGATGAGCCGCAAGCACCCGCGGCGGAGGATGAGGATTTCGACCGCGTTTTCGATTTGAGTCTCGACGACCTTGAAAACGAGGCAGTGGCAAATGCTGCATCTGCTCCGGTGGCGGCCCCGGCCGAAGATGATCTGGACAGCACCTTCGATCTGAGCCTCGATGACCTGGAAAACGTAACACCGACAAACGCCGCATCTGCTCCGGTCTCGGCCGAAGATGATCTCGACAGCGCTTTCGATCTGAGTCTTGATGACCTGGAAAACATTACCCCGACAGTCGTTACTCCAGCCCCGGAAACTGAATCGGCTGTGACCCTGGACGAACTGGAAGATTTTCCGTCGGACGACGATCTGAGCTTTGAGTCGGTGTTGCAGCAACAGACCGATATCAAAGAGAGTCTGAATGACCTTTCGGACTTCGATCTGGATATGGATCTGGGTGCTGAGCCGTCGCCTGCCCTTGTTGCTGAAGACGACTTCTTGCTGGATCTGGACGCAGGGGTAAAGGATCTGCCGCCGGTCGACGCTCCCGCGTTGGCCGAAGCACCGCTGGACGATCTCGACCTGCCGGCCGATTTCGATCTCTCGCTGGCTGATGAGATGGATGCAGCAGATGCGCCAGATGCTTTCGCCGTCGAACTGGACGACGTAAACGCCGAACTGGATCGCCTGTCCCAGAGCATCAGCGAGCCGACCTTCACCGTGGACGACGCCTTGGCCACAGTGGGCGACGAACCGGAATTCGACTTCCTTTCGGGTACCGATGAGGTCGCGACCAAACTCGATCTGGCCCAGGCTTACATCGATATGGGCGACAGCGACGGTGCGCGGGATATCCTCAATGAGGTGGTGACTGAAGGCGATGAAGGTCAGAAAAGCGAAGCCAGGGAGTTGCTTTCGCGTTTGGCTTGAGTCGTTGGATGAGCGCAAAACGGCAACCTTTTAAGGTTGCCGTTTTTGTTTGCAGGTTCAAAAGATCGCCCAACTCTGGCATCCCCGCCCGAGCGCCTTATAATGCCCACCTTTGCGTCAATCAGCAGGCTGTCACTCCTTGGCAAATATAGATAATCCGGCCGCCGAAATGGCGGCCGACGGCTTTTTTCGGGTCGCCTTGGGCGTGGAATACAAAGGCTCGCGGTATCGTGGCTGGCAGCGTCAGGCCTCCGGCGTGCTCACCGTGCAGGAAACCCTCGAAAACGCCTTGTCCAAAGTCGCCGATTCGCCGGTTTCCTTGCTATGCGCCGGCCGTACGGATGCCGGAGTACATGCCTGCGGACAAGTGGTGCATTTCGACACCCAGGTCGAGCGGTCGATGAAAGCCTGGGTGATGGGCGCCAATATCAATTTGCCCCACGACGTCAGCGTCAGCTGGGCAAAAGTCATGCCTGCGCATTTCCATGCCCGGTTCAAGGCGATCGCCCGGCGCTATCGCTACGTGATCTACAACGATCAGATTCGTCCGGCGCACCTGAATGAAGAAATCACCTGGAACCATCGCCCGCTGGACGTCGAGCGCATGGCTGAAGCGGCTCAGTATCTGGTCGGTATACATGATTTCAGTGCTTTCCGTGCGGGTCAGTGCCAGGCCAAATCGCCGATCAAGGAGCTTCATCACCTGCGTGTCACCCGCCACGGCAAAATGATCGTGCTGGACATCCGCGCCAGTGCCTTCCTTCACCACATGGTGCGCAACATTGCCGGTGTACTGATGACGATCGGCACTGGCGAACGTCCGGTGGAGTGGATGAAAGAAGTGCTGGAAAGCCGCATACGCCGCTCCGGCGGGGTGACAGCGCATCCATTTGGCCTGTATTTGGTGCAGGTCGAATACCGCGACGAATTCGAGTTGCCCGAGCGTTACATCGGTCCACACTTCTTGACCGGCTTCTCGGAACTTGACGGCTGACGCCCTCGAACGCTTTTGTTACCATCCGGGACTTTCCCGGTTTTGTCTTGGAGTTGTATCGACATGTCAGCCGTTCGCAGCAAGATCTGTGGGATTACCCGCATAGAAGATGCGTTGGCGGCCGTCGAAGCCGGGGCTGACGCCATTGGATTCGTGTTCTACGCCAAAAGCCCGCGGGCGGTGACGTTCCAGCAGGCGCGCTCGATCATCAAGGCGCTGCCGCCATTCGTGACCACCGTCGGCTTGTTCGTCAATGCCAGTCGTTGCGAGCTGGGAGAGATTCTTGACGCGGTGCCGCTGGATCTTTTGCAGTTTCATGGCGATGAAGTCGAAGCGGACTGCGAAGGCTGGCACCGTCCCTACATCAAGGCATTGCGGGTGAAGGCGGGAGATGACATTGCTGCGGCCTGTAATGCTTATCCGAGCGCCAGCGGGATTTTACTCGATGCTTATGTCGAAGGTGTTCCCGGAGGAACCGGTGAGGCCTTCGATTGGTCTTTGATACCGCAGGGCTTGAGCAAACCGATCATCCTGGCTGGAGGCCTTACACCCGACAACGTCGCCGAGGCGGTTGCGCGGGTTCGACCTTATGCCGTGGACGTCAGCGGCGGCGTAGAGGCCAGCAAGGGCATCAAGGACCCGGCAAAGATTCGCGCCTTCATCAAGGCCGCTGCAGGACCCGTAGGGCCCGTAGGAGCTGTCGAGTGAAACGAGGCTGCGATCTTTTTGATCCGGTTCGCAATGTGACGGCTGGCACACTGCCGCCGTCTTTAACAGCACTTGCAAAAAGCAGGCACGGCTGAGGGGTATCGGGGTTGCACGCAGGTCATGTTTCGCGCTGACCGTGGCGGCTCTGCAATCATCGCCGCACACATGAATTTAGCTCAAGGGCATACGCGGGGCTGCGAACCAGAGTGTTCGGGCCGCCGGTACTGGAGAAAGAAAGCATGAGCAACTGGTTGGTAGACAAACTGATCCCTTCGATCATGCGTTCCGAGGTCAAGAAGAGCTCGGTGCCTGAAGGTCTTTGGCACAAATGCCCGTCCTGCGAGGCTGTGCTGTATCGTCCCGAACTGGAAAAGACCCTGGATGTTTGCCCCAAGTGCAACCATCACATGCGTATCGGCGCCCGCGCCCGCATCGATATTTTCCTTGATGTCGAAGGTCGTGCCGAGCTGGGTGCGGATCTGGAGCCGGTTGACCGTCTGAAATTTCGCGACGGCAAGAAGTACAAGGATCGCCTGACCGCTGCGCAAAAGCAGACCGGCGAAAAAGATGCCCTGGTGTCCATGAGCGGTACCTTGCTTGGGATGCCGGTCGTGGTTTCGGCGTTCGAGTTTTCCTTTATGGGCGGTTCGATGGGTGCCATCGTCGGTGAGCGTTTCGTGCGCGCCGCCAACTACGCCCTGGAAAAACGCTGCCCGATGATTTGCTTCGCCGCTTCCGGTGGTGCGCGGATGCAGGAAGCGCTGATCTCCTTGATGCAAATGGCCAAGACCTCCGCGGTGCTGGCGCGTCTGCGAGAAGAGGGCATCCCGTTTATCTCCGTGCTGACTGACCCGGTCTACGGCGGTGTTTCCGCCAGTCTGGCGATGCTGGGCGACGTGATTGTCGGTGAGCCGAAGGCACTGATCGGTTTCGCCGGTCCGCGCGTTATCGAGCAGACCGTTCGCGAAAAACTGCCGGAAGGCTTCCAGCGCAGTGAATTCCTGCTGGAACACGGTGCCATCGACATGATCGTTCACCGTCAGGAACTGCGTCCGCGTCTGGGCAATCTGCTGGCACAAATGATGGGCCTGCCGACGCCGAAATTCGTCGCTGCACCCATCGAGCCGATCGTCGTTCCACCGGTACCTGCCAGCCTATGACCCAACGTACCCTGGGCGAATGGCTCGCCTACCTTGAGCAGTTGCACCCTTCGGCCATCGACATGGGCCTGGAGCGTTCGCAGCAGGTAGCGTCCCGCATGGGACTGGGCAAGCCGGCGCCTCGGGTGATTACCGTCACCGGCACCAACGGCAAGGGTTCTACCTGTGCTTTCGTGGCGTCATTGCTGCGGGCGCAGGGCCTGAAAGTCGGTGTGTACAATTCTCCGCACCTGCTGCGTTACAACGAGCGGGTGCAGGTCAATGATGTCGAAGCCACTGACGCACAGTTGTGCGAAGCCTTCGCGGCGGTAGAGGCGGGGCGTGGCGAAACGTCCCTGACCTACTTCGAGATGGGTACCCTTGCGGCGTTCTGGCTGTTTCAGCGGTCGGCGCTCGATGCGGTGGTGCTGGAGGTCGGGCTCGGCGGGCGTCTGGACACGGTCAACGTGGTGGACGCCGACATGGCGCTGGTCACCAGCATTGGCGTCGATCATTCGGATTACCTGGGCGATACCCGCGAATCCGTGGCCTTTGAAAAGGCCGGTATCTTCCGTCAGGGCGCGCCTGCGCTTTGTGGCGACCTCAATCCTCCTCAACCCCTGCTGGATAAGGCTCGCGAGCTCAACTGCCGGTTTTTCCTGCGTGGGCGCGATTTTGATCTGGGCGTCACCGATCACAACTGGCAATGGCGCGGTCTTGACGCCCAAGGGCGCGTTGTCGAGTTGCGCGATGTACCTTTGCTCGATCTGCCGATGGAAAACGCGGCGCTGGCCTTGCAAGCTTACCTGTTGCTCGGTTTGCCTTGGGTGGATGCGCAGATTATTGAGGCACTGCAAGCGACGCGCGTGGTTGGTCGTTTGGATCGTCGCGAGATCAACTGGCACGGCAAGCGCCTGAGTTTATTGTTGGACGTGGGGCATAACCCTCATGCAGCGGAGTATCTGGCCCGTCGACTGGCGAGTCGACCTCCGGTCGGCAAGCGCCTGGCTGTGTTCGGTTTGCTGGCGGACAAGGATCTGGATGGTGTTGTCGGTGAATTGAGTGCTAGTGTCCAGCATTGGGCCGTTGCGCCGCTGGATTCTCCGCGCGCTCGACCGGTTGGCGATTTGCAGGGAGCGTTGCAGAGCCTTGGTGCTTCGGTGACGTCCTACGCCAGTGTGGCCGCCGCCCTGGAAGGGCAGTGCGCGCAGGCAACGAGCGACGACGAAATCCTGTTGTTCGGATCATTTTATTGTGTCGCCGAGGCCCTTGAATGGTTGGCCCGGCGCTCCACGGAGGAAGTGGCAAATGGCATTGCTGGATAAGGCATACAAACAGCGTATGGTCGGCGCCCTGGTGCTGGTCGCGCTGGCGGTGATTTTTCTGCCCATGCTGTTTTCCCGTCAGGACGAACAGCGTTCGGTGACGGTCGAAGCCCCGGCCGCGCCACAGGCTCCGGCGATGCCGCAGGTACAAGTCGAGCCGGTGGTGGTGCCTGAACCGCAAGCATTGCCTCAGGAGCCGGTGCCCAGCGATGACGAAATCGCTCAGCAGGAAGCGCCCGTTGTGCCGGCCGTACCAACTGCGCCAGTGGCTGTGGCTCCAGCAGCCAAGCCGGTTGCGCCTGCTCCAAATCCTGCGTTGGCCGCCAAGCCTGCCACGCCACCCGCTCAGCCGATCACAGCGGCAACGGGCAAGCCCGACACCACGCAAAGCCGGGTCGATGCCAATGGCCTGTCGGTCAGCTGGTCGGTACAACTGGCCAGCCTGTCGAGTCGTGAAAGCGCGGAGAAACTGCAAAAATCCCTGCGTAGCCAGGGTTACAACGCCTACATTCGTGCCGCTGACGGTAAAAATCGGGTGTTTGTCGGGCCGTTGATCGAGCGCGCCGAAGCGGATCGCCTGCGTGACTTGCTGAGCCGTCAACAGAACCTCAAGGGTTTTGTCGTGCGCTTTCAGCCAGAGCGCGGTTAAAACTATCGCCCCGATTTGAAATGCACTGACAATCGCAGCTTACCGATAAGCATGGGCTCTGCTAAAATGCGCCGCCTTATCCGTCTGTAGGCTGCACTGTGCCATTTACCTGGGTTGACTGGGCGATCGTTGCAATCGTCGCCATCTCCGCATTGATCAGTCTGAGCCGCGGCTTCGTCAAAGAAGCACTGTCGCTGGTGACCTGGATCATCGCAGCAGTCGTTGCCTGGATGTTTGGTGGTTCATTGTCCGAGTACCTCGCCGGATACATCGAAACGCCGTCAGCTCGTATAATAACGGGCTGTGCCATCATGTTTATCGCCACGTTAATCGTAGGCGCAATGATCAATTATCTTATCGGCGAATTGGTTCGCGTCACCGGGCTCTCCGGAACCGATCGATTCCTCGGTATGGCCTTTGGCGCCGCGCGTGGTGTGTTGCTGGTGGTCATCGCCGTCGGGCTGTTGAGCCTGGGGCCGGTACAGCAGGACGGGTGGTGGAAAGAGTCACAGCTCGTGCCAAAATTTCTATTGGTCGCCGATTGGTCCAAAAACCTGATTCTCGGGTGGAGCAGTCAGTGGCTTGCCAGCGGTATCAGCGTACCCGCTGAAATACCGTTCAAGGAACACCTCTTGCCGATGGCCAAAACGCCTCAGTGAGCAGTGTTCAGTTCAGATCCATTAAGTAGGGGTTGCGTCGCATGTGTGGCATCGTCGGTATCGTCGGTAAGTCGAACGTCAATCAGGCGCTGTATGACGCGCTAACCGTGCTCCAGCACCGCGGCCAGGACGCTGCCGGTATCGTGACCAGCCATGATGGCCGGTTATTCCTGCGCAAGGACAACGGCCTGGTGCGTGACGTGTTCCAGCAGCGTCACATGCAGCGTCTGGTCGGCCACATGGGTATTGGCCATGTGCGCTACCCGACCGCAGGCAGCTCGACTTCGGCCGAAGCGCAACCGTTTTACGTCAACTCGCCTTACGGCATCACCCTGGCGCACAACGGTAACCTGACCAACGTTGAACAATTGGCCAAGGAGATTTACGAATCTGACCTGCGCCATGTCAACACCAACTCCGACTCGGAAGTACTGCTCAACGTGTTCGCACACGAACTGGCCCAGCGCGGCAAGTTGCAGCCTACCGAAGAGGACGTGTTTGCTGCTGTAACCGACGTGCACAACCGTTGCGTCGGTGGTTATGCGGTGGTGGCGATGGTGACCGGTTACGGCATCGTCGGTTTCCGCGATCCGCACGGTATCCGTCCGATCGTGTTCGGTCAGCGTCACACCGACGAAGGCGTCGAGTACATGATCGCTTCCGAGAGTGTTTCCCTGGATGTGCTCGGTTTCACCCTGATTCGCGACCTGGCGCCGGGCGAAGCGGTCTACATCACTGAGGACGGCAAGCTGCACACCCGTCAGTGCGCGACCAACCCGTCGTTGACCCCGTGCATCTTCGAACACGTCTACCTGGCGCGTCCGGATTCGATCATCGACGGCGTGTCGGTCTACAAGGCCCGTCTGCGCATGGGCGAGAAACTCGCCGAGAAGATCCTGCGCGAGCGCCCGGAACACGACATCGACGTGGTCATCCCGATCCCGGACACCAGCCGTACTGCGGCTCTGGAGCTGGCGAACCACCTGGGCGTGAAGTTCCGCGAAGGTTTCGTGAAAAACCGCTACATCGGCCGGACCTTCATCATGCCGGGCCAGGCTGCGCGGAAAAAGTCCGTCCGCCAGAAGCTCAACGCCATCGAGCTGGAGTTCCGTGGCAAGAACGTGATGCTGGTGGATGATTCCATCGTGCGCGGCACCACGTGCAAGCAGATCATCCAGATGGCTCGCGAAGCCGGCGCCAAAAACGTCTACTTCTGCTCCGCCGCTCCAGCCGTTCGCTACCCGAACGTCTACGGCATCGACATGCCCAGCGCTCACGAGCTGATCGCCCACAACCGTTCGACCCAGGACGTGGCCGACCTGATCGGCGCCGACTGGCTGATCTATCAGGACTTGCCTGACTTGATCGAAGCGGTCGGCGGCGGCAAGATCAAGATCGACAAGTTCGATTGCGCGGTGTTCGACGGCCATTACGTCACCGGTGACGTCGACGAGGCTTACCTGAACAAGATCGAGCAGGCACGCAATGATGCCTCCAAGGTCAAGACGCAGGCAGTCAGTGCGATCATCGATCTGTACAACAACTGAGTTTCTACCGGCCCTGAGGGGCCGGTTTTGTATCTGGCTTTTAATTGACGAGAATAGGGAAAGGAGTGACAGCATGAGTCAGGATTGGGATGCCGGTCGGTTGGACAGCGACCTCGAAGGCGTAGCGTTCGATACCCTGGCCGTACGTGCCGGTCAGCACCGTACGCCTGAAGGCGAGCACGGTGATCCGATGTTCTTCACCTCCAGCTACGTGTTTCGTACGGCTGCCGACGCTGCTGCGCGCTTCGCTGGCGAAGTGCCAGGCAACGTTTACTCGCGCTACACCAACCCGACCGTGCGCGCCTTTGAAGAGCGTATTGCTGCGCTGGAAAGCGCCGAGCAGGCCGTGGCTACCGCAACCGGCATGGCGGCCATCATGGCCGTGGTAATGAGCCTGTGCAGCGCCGGTGATCACGTACTGGTATCACGCAGCGTGTTCGGTTCGACCATCAGTCTGTTCGAAAAGTACTTCAAGCGTTTCGGCATTGAGGTCGATTATGTGGCCCTGGCGGACCTGTCCGGTTGGGATGCAGCAATCAAATCCAATACCAAGTTGCTGTTCGTCGAATCTCCATCCAACCCACTGGCCGAATTGGTGGACATCGCCCAGTTGGCGAAAATCGCTCACGCCAAAGGCGCGATGCTGGTGGTGGACAACTGCTTCTGCACACCTGCATTGCAGCAACCCTTGAAAATGGGCGCTGACATCGTCGTGCACTCGGCGACCAAGTTCATCGACGGTCAGGGTCGTTGCATGGGCGGCGTCGTGGCGGGTCGCGGCGAGCAGATGAAGGAGGTGGTCGGTTTCCTGCGCACTGCAGGGCCGACCCTGAGTCCGTTCAACGCCTGGATCTTCCTCAAGGGCCTGGAAACCCTGAACCTGCGGATGAAGGCGCATTGCGCCAACGCCCAGCAGCTGGCCGAATGGCTGGAGCAGCAGGACGGTATCGAGAAGGTCCATTACGCCGGCCTCAAGAGCCATCCGCAGCATGAGCTGGCCCTGCGTCAGCAGAAAGGCTTTGGTGCGGTGGTGAGTTTCGAGGTCAAGGGTGGCAAAGAGGGCGCCTGGCGCTTTATCGATGCCACTCGCCTGATTTCGATCACCGCCAACCTGGGCGACAGCAAAACCACCATTACGCACCCGAGCACTACGTCGCACGGGCGTCTGGCGCCGCAAGAGCGTGAAGCGGCAGGCATTCGTGACAGTCTGATCCGCGTCGCGGTGGGCCTTGAAGACGTGGCAGACCTGCAAGCCGATCTGGCGCGCGGTCTGGCCGCGCTGTGATCGAGTTGTCCACGCCGTCCACCGGCGCCAATGGTCGTGTCGCGCTGGTAACCGGTGCGGCGCGGGGCATAGGCCTGGGGATTGCCGCCTGGCTGATCAGCGAAGGCTGGCAAGTGGTGTTGACGGACCTGGATCGCGAGCGCGGTTCGAAAGTGGCGAAGGTGCTGGGCGATAACGCCTGGTTCATCGCCATGGATGTTTCGAACGAAGGGCAGGTGGCGCTCGGCGTTGCCGAGGTGTTGGGCCAGTTCGGGCGTCTTGATGCATTGGTCTGTAACGCCGCGGTTGCCGATCCGCACAACATCACTTTGGAAAGCCTTGATCTGGCCTACTGGAACCGTGTGCTGGCAGTGAACCTCAGTGGGCCGATGTTGCTGGCCAAGCACTGTGCGCCGTACCTGCGTGCTCACAGTGGGGCGATCGTCAACCTGGCCTCAACCCGCGCCGGGCAGTCGGAACCTGACACCGAGGCCTATGCGGCGAGCAAGGGCGGTTTACTTGCCCTGACTCATGCGCTCGCAATCAGCCTCGGCCCGGAAATTCGGGTCAACGCCGTCAGCCCTGGCTGGATCGATGCACGCGACCCTTCGGCACGCCGTGCCGAGCCACTGACTGATGCCGATCATGCCCAGCATCCGGCGGGCAGGGTGGGGACGGTTGAGGATGTGGCGGCGATGGTGGCGTGGTTGTTGTCCAGGAACGCAGGGTTCGTTACGGGCCAGGAGTTTGTGGTCGACGGCGGTATGACCAAGAAAATGATCTACAGCGAGTGACACTGGCGGATCTGATCAACTGTAGGAGCGAGCCTGCTCGCGATCGGTCGGAACATTCGGCATCCAGGTTGGCTGGCAGGCCGCCATCGCTGGCAAGCCAGCTCCTACAGGTTTTATGCGGATTTCGTCTTTTTCAGAAAAACTTCAATCCTGCTATTGACTTAGGTCCGCTACCTGCGTAAATTTCGCGGCCTCGGAGATGCAAACGGGTGATTAGCTCAGCTGGGAGAGCGTCTGCCTTACAAGCAGAATGTCGGCGGTTCGATCCCGTCATCACCCACCACTTCCGAGAGACTTGCGAAAGCAAGAGGTAGGCTGAAATGCCTGCACCGACGCGCAGCGGTAGTTCAGTCGGTTAGAATACCGGCCTGTCACGCCGGGGGTCGCGGGTTCGAGTCCCGTCCGCTGCGCCATATTTTCCGAATCGGGTACGCCTGGTTCGAGATTGAAAAGCTACTGAGTTTTCAGTCAGACGAGTTACCTGGACGCAAGTCCAAAGCGATACGCAGCGGTAGTTCAGTCGGTTAGAATACCGGCCTGTCACGCCGGGGGTCGCGGGTTCGAGTCCCGTCCGCTGCGCCATATCTGCCCCGAGGCCCACTGAACGCCTTGGAGCTACGAAGAAGCCACTGGTTACTTCGAGTCGATAGCAAAGACCCTGGTCGAAAGACCGGGGTTTTTTGTTTGTGCGATTTGGTTTTTACTCCTTTCCCCCCCACGGTTCTGCATCTGCCATTCAAGCGCGGATGGCCCGTGAGTTCGTTGTCTCTTGAAAACTCCCCTCAGTAATCCGCAGCCTCGATAAGCCGGTGCTGCGTGGTCGAAATATCGGCCGGTCATCAAATAATTCAAGCCTTACCAGGTGTAATTCGGATAGAGGACTTGGTGCGACCTCTCAACAATCGGCTCGCCGACCCGGGCGATCACCGTCTCGCTGCTGGGCAAGCGCTTGTCGTTTCTGGTGGCCGGTGCCTGTTTGTATGCGGTGTCGGTGTATGACAAAGGGCTGTTGCTGACACTCGACAACACGGTGATCGAATACGGTCACGATGAGGGGCTGTGGACTTCTTCGATGCCGCTGCATCACGGTCAGCCGCTGACCTATGGCGCTCAATGAGTGCGAGGCCTGGCGGGAAGCCTTAATGCAGGAATTGTTCGCCGGACCTGCTGCTTTTACTACCTGGCCACCGGGCCTGCCGAATACTGTTCGACCTGCCCGTTGCTACGCCCGGGGAAATGCCGCTGACCGACGCGATCATGCTGCTGTCGCAAACCGCATTGCGCGACTATCTTGAAAGGACACTGGTGGTGGCGCTGCCTGTGGGGCTGGATGTGTAAAAGGCATCCTTCGGGCTGCTGTTGCGCAAGGGCGAGCACATCAGTCGGACGCTGGGGTTGTTTATCGATCGAACTGCTGCGTCGAAAAGTCGCGGTTTTTTGATTCCTTGGTCAGTTTTTGGTTTTCCGCGAAGGCATAAGCCTATAAACTTAACCTTTCGGTCAGCTTTGCACTGTCAACAACAGCCCTTTGCTTCGTCGAAAAGGGCTTCTGCAAGACTCGAGATTTCCAGAACATAACCAGAAGGGCGGACCCCATAACCGCCCAGAGGATGATCCATGTCCAACCGTGATATATCCCGGCGCTCGTTCCTTCAGGGCGGGCTGGTAGCGGGCGTGAGCGTTACGCTCACGCCATTGAGCAGCCAGGCGCTGGCCGCCTTGATGGAAAGCAGCGTGACCGTGCCGTCCGAGCAGTGGCTTGGCAACAACGGCAAGGCGCGCGCCCGTAACGATGCCTTGTCCAAGGTCTGCGGCAGCAAGGTCTTTGCCCGCGACATCCGCGCCAAGGACATGCCGGGCTGGCCTCAGCAGCAAGGCCACGCCATGCTGCTGAAAACCATCAAGGCCGACCACATTTTTGCAGGCATCGACTTGTCATGGCTCGGTGCCGAATTGCAGCCGGACCGCGTCGTCACCGCCGAAGACCTGGTCAAGGACGGTATCGTGTTCCCTGAGGAGCATGCCCCGGATCCGCTGTTGCCGGCCGGCAAGGTGCCGATGTTCATCGGTCACCCGGTGGCGATCCTGATCTGGAACGATTTCGAACGTTTTCGCCAGGCCAAGAACCAACTTAAATTCAATGACAAGGCGATTCGTTACGGTGCCCAGGTGCCGTTCTACGAAGGCGATCCGTACGGCAGCTTCCGCTACGTGCGTGTCGGCGGCGCGACCTCGGCGGACGAGGACGAGTTTGCCAGCCTCAAGGATTCGATCCTGTTCCCGATGCTGAAAAACCGTCGTCCGGTGTGGAACTCCCAGCCCAACCTGCACGGCAACCTGACCGAGCGCGGTTTGTTCTATGCCGACCGCATGAAGCAGCAGATCGACACACCGCCGGACAACTGGCTGGTCTTCGACGAGCGCTACAAGACCCCGTCAATCGAACCCGCCGCGATGGAGCCGGACAACGGCAACGGCTGGTACGACCCGGCGACCAAGACCCTGCACTTCGTCGTCGCCACCCAGTGCCCGCTGGAAGCAGCCACCGAAACTGCGAAGATGATCGCACCGTCGCGTTTCGGCCTGGCTAACCTGAACATGCACCCGGGTTACACCGTCGGTTACGGCTCGAAAGACCACAACATTTTCGTCTACTACGCAGCGCTGGCCGCGTTGTACGGCGCCGGTGTGCCAGTGCGCCTGGCCAACGACCGCTACGAGCAGTTCCAGAGTGGCATCAAGCGTCACCCGTTCGACATTCGCTACCAATTGGCGGTGGACAAGACCGACCACAGCTTCAAGATTTTCCGCTCCGAGATGAGCGTCGACGGCGGCGGACGGATCAACTACAGCCCATCGGTGGCGGCAGTTGGCGCCACGGCGGCACAGTCGATCTACTACATGCCGCAGAACGATCTGCAGGTCACGGCGTATCACTCCCGCGCCGTTGAGGCCGGGTCGATGCGCGGTTACGGCACCCTGCAGAGCATGGCGGCCACCGAGATGATGGTCGATGAAATCGCCGATCGCCTGGGTGTCGATGCCATTGAACTGCGCCGCAAAAACGCGTTGCGTTCGGGCATGAAAAACACCCAGGGCGCGATCCCGGCCGGTGCTTTACGCCTGCACGAGATTCTCGACAAGGCGGCCGTTCACGACACCTGGAAAAATCGCGCCGCGATCAAGCAGCAACGCGAAGCGGCCGATCCGGATAACTGGTACGGCGTCGGTTTTGCCATCTGCCAGAAAGACTTCGGCACCGGTTCCGAAGCGCCGATGGCCAGCATCGAGTTCACTGCCGAGGGCCGCATCAATCTGCGTCACATCGGTATCGAAATCGGCACCGGTATGTCCACCTCCCAGGCGATGGTGGTGGCCGACTTCCTCGGTCTCCCGGCGCACGAAGTGAAGACCGGCGAAACCGAATGGAAAGAGTTGCAGCTGATCAGTGGCGGCAATCCGTACATCATGAGCCAGGCCGAGCAGGACAACTTCCTGCGCAATCCTCGTTGGGTGGGCAAGGTTGCATCGGCCTCGTCGGCGACCAACTCGGCGTACTACTTCAGCCACGCCACCCGTGAAGCGGCGCGCGTGTTGTTCAACCACGGCTTGTGGCCGGCGGCGATGGAGATTTGGCGACAAGGTCCTTACGGCGGTCAGGCCAACCCTTACGTGGTGCGCCGCGAAGACGCCCATTGGGTCGACGGCAAACTCACCGCCAACGGCATGGAGCCCCTGCCTTTCGCCGTGCTGGCCAAACGTGCCCACGAGCGTGGTCTAGTGACCGGCGCGACCGTGCATGGCTTCAACCGCTGGAGCTGGGCCGAAGCCGAGTACAGCATCGATGGCGTGCGCGAGCGTTTGCCACTCGATGGCCTGGCGGTCAAGTACGGCGACGGTGCGCCGAAGGCCAAGCTGGCGCAGATGAACAGCGGCGGTTTCCATCTGCTGGATCGGCAGAACATCGCCTACCCGGCCACCCAGTTGAACAACGCGGCGGTGACTTACTACAGCCCGGTCGCGACGCTGGTGGAAGTGAAGGTCAACAAGGGTTCGAACGAAGTGTCGGTTCTCAACCATCACTCGTGGGTCGAGTGCGGTCGGGTGCTGGTGGAAGAGCTGGTCAAGGGGCAACTCGAAGGCGGCATCGCCATGGGTATCGGCCATGCGCTGATGGAAGAAATGCCGTTGTACGAAGGCGGGCCGGGGGAGGGTGACTGGAACTTCAACCGTTACCGCTTGCCGATGGCGCGCCACGTTGCGGTGTGGAAACAGACGGCGGAAATCCTCCCGCCATTGTCGCCGAGCGACCCGTCCAAAGGCATCGCCGAAGTGGTGATGATCCCGGTGGTCGGCGCCATCGGCAACGCCGTAGCGCATGCCATCGGCAAACGTGTCCGCGACCTGCCTATCACTTCTGCACGCATCAAGGAGGCCCTCAATGGCTAACCGTCCGCTTCAACTGACCCTCAACGGTCAATCCGTCGGCCCGGTGGACATCCCTGATGACCTGCCGATGATCGACTACCTGCACGAATACAAGAACCTCACCGGTTCGCGCCTGGGCTGTGGCCAGGGTATCTGTCACGCCTGCGTGGTGATCGTCGACAACCCGGACGGCACCAGCGAAGAAGTGCGCACTTGTATCACCGGCGCGCACTACTTCGAAGGCAAGAAAGTACGGACCATCGAAGGCCACGCGAGCCGCGACGAGCAGGGTAAGGTCACCGAGCTGAACCCGATCCAGCAGCGCTTCGTCGACGAATTCGCCTTCCAGTGCAGCTACTGCGCGCCGGGCTTCGTCAATGCGGCGACCGTGCTGGTGGAAAAGCTGCAGCGCCAGCCCATAGTCAAAAGCCAGCTGGAAAAAGTCATCGAGGACAGCCTCGGGCATCACATCTGCCGTTGCACCGGATACGTGCGCTACTACAGCGCCACCCGCAACGTGCTGACTGATCTCGGCCTGGTCAAGGAGGGTTAAGCATGAAGCTTCTACTTAGCCGTCTGGCGTTGGCGGTTGGTCTGGCTGCGCCTGTGGTGGCAGCTCACGCGGATGATGCGCAGGTCAAGCAAGGCGAGTACCTCGCCCGCGCCGCCGACTGCATGGCGTGCCACACCGCACCCGGTGGCGCACCGTATGCTGGCGGCCTGCCGATCGTCTCGCCGTTCGGCACGATCTACGGCACCAACATCACCCCGAGCAAAGAGCACGGCATCGGTTCGTACAGCGATGAAGACTTCTTCGCCGCACTGACCGAAGGCAAGCGCCGCGATGGCGCGAACCTGTATCCGGCGATGCCTTACACCTCGTACCACCTGATCCCGCGTGCAGACTCTGACGCGATTCATGCCTACCTGAAGACCGTAGAGCCGATAGAACGTGCCGCACCGGTCACCAGCCTGAGCTTTCCGTTCAACGTGCGGCTGGGCCTGATGGGCTGGAACATGATGTACGGCAAGGACGTGAAGCTGGAGTCGGCCGATGGTAAAAGCGAAGCCTGGAAGCGCGGCCAGTACATGGTCGACGTACTCGGTCACTGCGGCGAGTGCCACACCCCCCGTGGTTTGCCCGGTGCGATGCAGATGGACAAGCGCATGACCGGCGGGATTCTCAATGGCTATCTGGCGCCAAGCCTGCTGGCGACTGACCTGGCGGCTCGTGGCTGGAATCATCAGGACCTGAGCTCGTTCCTCAAGCACGGCATGAGCGCCCAAGGCACGATGTTCAACGAGATGTTCCCGGTGTTCCACAACAGCACCCAGGGCCTCACTGACCCTGACTTGTCGGCGATGGCGACCTTCCTGCTCGGCGATCAGCCACCCGCGGCCAAAGTGCTCACCGAAGTGCCTTTGGATAAACTGAGCCCGAGCGCCCAGCGCGGCCGTCAGGAATATTTGAATGTCTGCGCCGGTTGCCATGCGCCGGGCGGTGAGGGCAAGCCGCACATCGCGGTGGCCATGCGCGGCAACACCACGCTGCGCCTGGAAGATCCGCGCAACCTGGTGCGAGTGATCGACGACGGTATAGGTGAGCAGAAGTTCTCCGGGTTCGAGCACATGCAGCCGATGCCGGGGTTCGTCCAGAAGCTGAACGACGAACAACTCACCGACTTGCTGAACTACCTGCGTCAGGGGTGGGGCGGTCAGCCGGGTGATCTGGCAGTGAACAACGTGCAGAAGTTGCGGGCCGATGCGCCGCCACTCGAGCACAAGGCCCACTGACATGCAGCATCTCGATCTGCAAGTGATACGCCGGGCGCTGGAGTGGTCGACGGCAGGCCAGCGCATCTGGCTGTGTACGGTGCTCGCGACCTACGGCTCGGCGCCGCGCGCGCCGGGCTCGTTGTTGGCGGTGAATGCTGACGGGCAATGGATTGGCTCGCTGTCCGGTGGCTGCGTTGAAGAGGATTTCCTCGAGCGCGTCGCCGAGGGGGCGTTCGAGAGCGCAGTCAGCGTCGTTCGTTACGGCGAAGGCGATGATCCGCGCTCGCGGGTGAGCCTGCCCTGTGGCGGTGTGCTCGATGTGTTGGTGGAGAAGCTTGAACCCGATTGTGAGGTTCAGGCGCATCTGCGAGAACTGGAGTCAGCGCTGTTGGGGCGACGTCGGTTGATCCGTGAAGTAGATCTGCAAAGCGGTGCGCGCAGCCTGTTCGATGATCGTGAACAGGGTGTGCGTATCGAGCGTGAGATCGACCGGGTGCGCGTGCGTGTCGGCGCGGCTCAGCGCTTGCTGCTGGCGGGGTATTCCAGCGTCGCGCAAGCCTGTGCCGAGTTCGCTGTCGGTCTGGGGTTCGAGGTGATTCTGTGTGATCCGCGGGACGAAGTGCTTGAAGGCATCGTGTTGGATGGCGTGGAGATTCGCCGTCAACTGCCGTCGGTATTCATCGCCGATGGCGGCTGCCACAGCGATACCGCAGTGGTGGCGTTGACCCATGATCCGCGCATCGATGACCTGGCGATGATGGAGGCGGTTCGCACCGATGCGTTTTACATCGGCGTAATGGGTTCCATGCAGACGTCGCATAAGCGTTTCGAGCGGTTGCGGCGTATCGGTGGGCTGGGGGATGCAGAGTTGGCGCGGATTCACGCGCCCATCGGCCTGAACCTGGGCAGCAAGACGCCAGCGGAAATTGCACTGGCGGTGCTGGCTGACATCCTGCGGATTCGCAGTGGTATTGCGCGGGATCGTCTTTAAGATCAGAAGATCGCAGCCTGCGGCAGCTCCTACTCCGAACGCATCCCCATGTAGGAGCTGCCGCAGGCTGCGATCTTTCGATGCTGATCTTTAGCAATCAATACCCGAACTTGTCCCGCAACCCGTAATACCACGCACCCAATGCCGCAAACGGCGTGCGCAGCATTTGTCCGCCGGGGAAGGGGTAGTGAGGCAGGTCGGCAAACGCATCAAAACGCTCGGCCTGACCACGTAATGCTTCGGCCAGTACCTTGCCAGCCAAATGCGTGTAGGTCACGCCATGGCCGCTGCAGCCTTGGGAATAGTAAATGTTGTCGCCCAGTCGTCCGACCTGAGGAAGTCGCGACAGGGTCAGCAGGAAGTTGCCCGTCCACGCGTAATCGATCTTCACGTCCTTGAGCTGCGGGAATGCCTTGAGCAACTTCGGTCGAATGATCGCTTCGATATTCGCCGGATCCCGTGCGCCATACACCACGCCACCGCCGAAAATCAGGCGTTTGTCGCCGCTCAGGCGATAGTAGTCGAGCAGGTAGTTACAGTCTTCGACGCAGTAGTCCTGCGGCAGCAGAGCTTTTGCCAACTCTTCGCCCAAAGGCTCAGTGGTGATGACCTGCGTGCCGCAAGGCATCGATTTGGCGGCCAGTTCCGGAACCAGGTTACCGAGATAGGCATTGCCAGCCACGATGATGAATTTGGCCCTGACCTTGCCTTGCGGGGTGTGCACCACCGGGTTCGCGCCGCGCTCGATGCGCACCGCCGGCGATTGCTCATAAATCGTCCCGCCCAGGGACTCAACCGCTGCTGCTTCACCCAGCGCCAGGTTGAGCGGATGAATATGTCCGCCGCTCATGTCGAGCATCCCGCCGACATATTGATCACAGGCCACCACTTCACGGATTCTGCTTTGATCCATCAGCTCGAGCTGAGTGTGACCGAATCGCTCCCACAGGCGCTTCTGGGACTCGAGAAGACCCATCTGTTTGGGAGTCATGGCAGCAAACACGCCACCGTCCTTCAAGTCGCATTGAATGTTGTAGGTGGCGACCCGCTCGCGAATGATCCGTCCACCCTCGAACGCCATCTGCCCCAGCAAATGGGCCTGCATGGGGCCCACGGTGCGCTCGATCACATCGATGTCACGGCTGTAGCTGTTAACGATCTGGCCACCGTTACGCCCCGACGCGCCAAAACCTACCTTGGCGGCTTCGAGTACAGTGACCTTGAAGCCGTTCTCCAGCAGGAACAGGGAAGCGGACAACCCGGTATAACCGGCGCCAATCACGCAGACATCCGTCTGGACTTCATCCTCTAATGCCGGCCGTGGCGGAACCGCATTGGCCGATGCGGCGTAGTAGGACTCAGGGTAGGGAGTGTTCGCCATCCGGCAGCCTCTGTTTAATATATTTTACGAGTGCGTTGATCCTACCCGAGATAAAAATCCCCCGCCAGCCACCCGGAAAATCCACTTCGCACTCGAAAAATTAAATATTTTGCATATTCATAGGGTTAGCTCGAAAAAAGGTGTTGACACCCCTCCGGAATTCCGTAGAATGCCGCCTCACAGCAGGCACGTAGCTCAGTTGGTTAGAGCACCACCTTGACATGGTGGGGGTCGTTGGTTCGAGTCCAATCGCGCCTACCAAACAAAATCCGCTCTGCTGGGCGGTCTAGAAGGGCTCACCGAAAGGTGGGCCCTTTTTTGTTGTCTTGGATTTTATGCAGAACGTTCACAAAATATCGGGTTCGTTCACACTGGGCAATGTGAACGCTGATTTAGGTGGGTTTGTTGGGTTGGCTCACTCTCAATCTACTAGTGTTTCTGAGTAAACCGATTCGCGAGAGGGTGCAACGAATGAGCACATGCGAAAGCCCGTTGGAATCAATGCTAGCTGCTGGCATTCCGAGAGAGATGGCAATCAACCGCACGATGCAGCAAATTATCGTCTTTGCTATGGCTATTGGGGTAGGGATTGCAAGCAGGGATGACTTAAAAATTACAATGAGCAGAGACGACATGAATCTTCGGCTAAACGACTTAGGATTCCCGGATTACGCCACGCTCTTTGAATTGTGTGACTACCCAAAGGGATAGCCTTCTCTGTGCGGTGGCCTCACTCTGCGTGGTTTCACAGGCAGCTATAAGAAACCGTGTGGCCTTCAATCCCGTCCTCTGCATCAGTCAGCAGGAAAGCACGTGAACTCAGCAACGATCTCCGGTTACTGGCTTTATTGGCCTTGCTTGCTTTTGATTGCGTCAAGGTCTTCGCAGGCACTCATGCATGTTGAGGCTGCCCTATCGCAAGTGTAGGAAGAGCCTCCGCAATGAGCCATATCTCTCGCACAGTCAGCTTTGCAGGAGGCTCCTTCTGCGGTAACGGGTTTGAAGTTGCTTCCTGCTGCACAGCCGGCGAGCAAAACGGCTACGAATGCAAAGAGGATAGAGGTGTTCATTCGCATATTCCTTATGGTTGTGGTGAGGTGAGGTGAGGTGAGGTGAGGTGAAATGTAGCCTCGCTGCTCCCCCCTGCCAAGACAACTTTGAAAAAGTCCCCGTAGGCGAATCATCGCTCACTGGCGCTTCATACCCGCATTTTGAATGAACGATCTGTCTGCGTTCGTTTTTCATGCAGGCTAGGAGCAGGGCAATCCCTGCAATTAATCTTTTCATAGTTACTCCTTGTGCTGTATCGGGTGTGATCTCCTAGAATCCTTGTGCCATCGACTTGAGCGGCCTCCTTTTTTGGAGTGAGTAATGCTGAAATCTTTCCTGTTCAGGCGTCCTGACTGGTTCAGGCACGAAGGGTGTTGGCGACTGGCTCAGGTGTTGAGGCTTGGACCAGCATTTACGTTTCTTGCCTTTAGTGTGATCTTTTTTGTTGCTTGGATTTCAATACTTATTAGCGGCGGAAGGGCTGGAGAGAATGCAAGTGTCATAGCTTTGGCATGGTTTGCGGGAGCTGTGGCTTAGGTGATAGCCGCGCATTGGCTTATCCGGCTGATTGTCTGGATCGCAGATGGCTTTAAGGAAAGCAGGAAGCCTAGCTAGTACAGTGAATCACCCAAAAAATAGAGCCAACTTCTGCGGTCTTTCTATTGAGTGCTCAACAAATCACCCGATAAACCAATGTCTGAGCGAACTCGCTTAAGTTAATTACTAGTGCCTCAGCAATCAATGCTGAATGAAATCTATAGCCTTCTGGAATGTTTATTCCAAAATGGCCTAATAAATGTTGCGGAATTCGTGGAAATTCAAAACCAGCCTTACCATACTAAAGCTCTTTCTGTTTTAAGTAAGCTTGGTGGCGAATATGAGCTATGTCTACCCTGAAACAAATAGCGGATTTGTATATTTGCTTACGAATGAGTCAATGCCAGGATATGTTAAGATTGGGCAAACAGAAAGCAATCCGTTTGTAAGAGCGAGTGACTTGTTTACTACAGGAGTTCCGACACGATTTATCGTTGCTCGTGCCTGGTTTGTCGTTGATAGAGTTAAAGTGGAAAAACTATTGCATAATGCTTTCGATCCTTACAGGGTTGAGGCTGGCAACAGAGAGTTTTTCAAAGTGGACTCAATCGTAGCTGAAGATGTGATTTTTTCGCTGATTTCAAAATTCTTAGTTGGCGAGGTTCATGGTAATGCGGCGGACATTGATAAGTTAACATCTCAGGTAATGCATTATTATACGCAAAGCGAACATCAATCCAAGGAGTTGGAGAGATTAAAATTGAAGCTCGCCACGTTCGAAGAGTGCAAGCATGAGTTGAGCTCGTATATCTACGTTAAAGAGCAAAGAGACTTGTATAGAAAGAGACTCGGGAGTTTGGAAGTGCTCAATCAAAAATTGGAGAGTTATATATTTAATCTGGGGGAGAGGCATAGATTTTGGCTTAATGAATTGCTCGGAAAACATTGAATTGGTTATTTATTTTGGTCGGATGCGTGTCGCCTGCTAGCTGTTTTGGGGGGGGGGCTGTCACACGTTGTGGCTTAAGTTATTGCGGATTGTGGAGTGCCGCTTAAGAACTAGCTTCTGGATCGATGGACTCTCAAGAACTACGCTTTTTTTGTTTGTTAGCTTAATGGCGATTTAGCAAAGAGGAAGTTTCTATGAGCGTCACGAGATATATCGACCTTTACTCAAAAATTGTGGAATGTCCCCTAAGCTGCAAAGGAATAACAAATTCGCCAGAGAGAGGTATAATTCCGAGAAGTTTTTATGTCTCTGAAAACTCAGTAGTATCAATGCTGATAATTGGGAAAAACCCAGGGAAAGCTCCTGAGTGGGAAAATGATCTTTATAAAAATAAATCAACTAGTGAAGCTGTTAAAGAACACCTGCACGTCGTAAGAGACCTATTTGAAGAAAAGCTCAATGTTGCAAGCAATTTCCACAAGAACCTGATAAGCAGGGTTGCTTTTATTCTCGACGTTCCAGCCACTCCAAGCGACGTTTTCCGGCACGCGGCCTTATCTGCACTTGTAAAGTGTCAGTCAGAAGAAAGCAAGCAAGCACCATTGCCAGCAATAACGATGCACACTTGTTTTCATAAGCACTTGAAGCTTGAAATAGAGCTGTACCGGCCACAATATTTGTTGGCACTCGGTGGTGAGGTATTTCGTTATCTTTCCCGTCCCGAAATCAGAACACTACACCAGCTTCCTGTCGGCGAGCTATGGCACCCATCTTGGAGCAATATGCCTGGAGGTGAAGAAAATTACAGGAATACAAAGCTAACACAGTTGAGAGAGCAATATAAAATTGCAATCATCAATTAGTTATTTTCTTATTCCCTACAACAGGCAGCTCAAGGCTCCCTGCTTACTAGAGAGCAGACGAAAAGATAAGGTGTGGAAGTGCAAGGTGTACATCGTGCTTCAGAGACGTACAGGCTAGTCGAGAGTGGTCAGGCTGAGTGCAAGCTTGATATGCCGAATTCAAAGCGCGTGGAAGCGATGAGGGTTGAGTTTGACACGGAGCATGTACGTTGGGATAAGGAAGAGCAGAGCCCACAATAGGATGCCATGCCATGACAGAACTAATGTTCGTTTTGAGCTACCGAGCCTTTAATAAATATCTCTCCAAGGATGGCGACGGTAGAGAAATAAGCTTCATGGCGGATATGCCAGAGCCGCATGCAATTGAAGTTCTAGGGGAGGGCATGGTGAATCATGGCTACGTCACCATCGAGTGCGGTCAACCAGATGAGTCATATGGAAGTATTCGTTATAACGATCCTCAATTTGCTATTCACACAATACTGCCAATAGACATCTTTAATATGCTGCTAAACACCGACCTTGATACCAAAATAGTATTGCTGACGCTGACAGTTAGTGATAATGCTCTCAATGAGCGTGGCCGACTGGCGGTGTGGGATGTAGAGCAATCAAAAGTGCTCAAGGCTGAAATGATCAACGTTACAGTTAAAGACATCATTAAACCAGAATCAATGCCGGAACCATATCCTCGGCCTGTATTGGTAACTGATCCCTACGTCATCTTTCTCTTGAAAGTAATTTTAGGGACAATAGCCACAATCGGCGTCTTGATTCTGGGCAGGCTGTATCTGGGTTGATAAAAGATAAAGCCCCGTGTCACCCATGCCGCACTTCATCAGTCTAGGTATTCATGATAGCAAACCGCCCACGCACCCCCCGAAATAATATTCAGGTCAGAGCATCAACGATTTATCCATACTCTTGATTCTGGCAATGTTTAGGGCGGGTACGTTGACTATCGAATGGCCGGTATATTGTTTAGTAATTCCGCCAGAAAATAAGTCGCAAACATAATTCTGTAGCTTTCTCTCCAATCGATCCCACCAAGCAGGAGCGATATATATATTTTCAATCAAACTGATCATTAAGGCTGCGAGGTGATCTGAGGTAAGGTTGTTTTTTGTGATTTGCCTAATAAGCTTGTGTGCGGTAGTGGCGTGCTCTTGTAACCATGAAAGAACTATATAACCTTTCTCCGAGCTCGAAAAAGAATTGATGATTATATAGTCTGGAATATCCTGAATATTTTGAGAGAAATTCTGTATCGGTTTTCCATCGAATCCGAATCTCAGGGCTACGATGGCACTCCCCATTACAGATGGTGGTTTTTCAAGCTCGAATACCACATGCTTGAGATGAGAGGCTGTCTTCTCCTTAAACATCATGTCCAGCTTGCCTTTGATATAAGCAAGGTCGTTTTTTGTCAGATCGTTATTTTTGTAGGCACTTCCCGCAAACTGCTGGATGGCTATTTGCTGATTTAATGGTAGTCCTTTATCAAAGCCTTTAACATCTAGGTAAACCTTCGAGGCGGCATTTTTCACATGCAACTCACTCGAAACTGCACGATAAGCCACAAGAAAACAGTGTTCAGAATTAATGCCAAAAGGATTGTCTTCAATAGGGGAAAACAATATTTTGTCGTGGTGAGAGCAGAAGCCAGTAAATGTCGATGCTTTATTGATTCCTATTTTGGTCGGGCTAAACTTTCCTGTTTTTATGTTTTCATGCGCATTAGAGTGAAACGATAAAACATGACCATCAACTGATATCTCTTTTAGAGAGGAGCTTTTGGATACTGTATGTGCGTTTATTATTTTGTTGGTGCATTCTGAATGTAATGCTGGCGGCACGCTGCACGTTTTCGAAATGATGAACTTCTTCAATGTTCTGTAAGCATCGGCAAGACTGGCGGCGGGCTGCTTGTCTCGGTCAAGATGGCATTTTTTAAACTTAAGTTTTGATCCACACCAGCACGGGTCGTTGCGTCCTAAATTCATATTAAAGCAGACTCCTTTCTGTTGAGTAATAATGACCGTTGCCACATCGCTCTATTGACCGTACTAAATTATTTAACCCTATTAACGCTGCAAAACTTCATGCGCTTTACTCAATCCCGTTGCAAAAAGCTATCTTGCACGGAGGTCTTCATCTGCCCCCAACTAAACGGCACCAACTATTCGTGATTAAGTCTATGGCTAGTCTCGGTGTGACTTAGACAAACTGCTAACCCCTCCCGAATACCCAGTCTCCTGTATTTTGAGATTGGGTTTTCAAGTCGAATCCGTATGGACTGGCGATGAAATCCCTGTATGGGCTATTGGTTGTCATACATTGGTCTGATGGGTTTAACCCCCTAGCTTTCTGGCAGACCACCCCCTGTCAGACAATGATGAAATCCTGAGTGGTTTCCCCAGCGTGGTCTGAGACTGTCTGATGCTGCGTATGGGAAGGTTCAACCGAGCGGGAATGTCACCATCTCACCCGGCTTTATCGTTGTTCCTGTGAGCCTTACTGGGCATAACTGAATTGCACTTTGTTCCAGTGACGTTTAACTGTAGCAATGCCGATCTTGAGGTCAGCGGCTACTTCAGCCTGTGTCATGTCCTTTGCTTTGAGACGTTGTACGGCAGCGGTTGTGTCTGTTGCTTCTGGTCTGCCCAACTTCTTACCTTCAGACTTTGCACGCTGTAATCCTGACTGCGAACGTTCAATCAGCAGGTCACGCTCAAACTCTGCTACGGCACCTAGAACCTGCATTGTCATCTTGCCCGCTGCACTGGTCAGGTCTACGCCACCAAGGGCTAGGCAGTGAACACGGATACCGTTAGCAGACAGATGTTCAACAGTCTGACGTACATCCATTGCGTTACGGCCTAGACGATCCAACTTAGTTACGATCAGCACGTCACCCGATTCCATACGTTCTAGGAGCTTCTGGAAGCCTGCACGCTCCTTTGCAGCGACGCTACCCGACACAGTTTCTTCCACTACCCGACTAGCCTGTACATCGAAGCCAGCGGCTTTCACTTCCTGCACTTGGTTTTCAGTGAACTCGTTTCGGAGCTGATCGAGGTACGTTCAATCGCTAGGCCAATCACCCGCCAAAAGTGCGGGCGTCCTGCTTCGGGCTGGAGTGCTACGCCTGTCTGGATTTAACCCACATCTTCAGTACTCAAGCTTGTGAGTAAAAGGTGAGAAGAGGTGGTTTGGGCGAAAATGACAGCAGCGTTAATACGTGTATAAGGTAGCCATCCGGTGGGGCAGATGGCGTTCCAGTCAAGCTTTAGTTGCTCCAGCGATGGAGGTTTTTCCGCTCCCCGAGAAGGAACAATTTAGCTTACCTTACTACTACGTCGCTGGGATTTTCCACCGCAGTTTTAGTGAGTCTTCCGTATCTTCTTTTCATGCTATCGCATGCATCTCGTACCTTACGCCTCACAATGTGCTCCGGCAGATTCTGATTGGCTTCTCGGGCTTTATTTGCAACTTGTATCAATTCTTTCGGCATATACTCCGCTGCATCAGCCTCCAAAAACAACGGCAACAACTGCTCCTGATTTCTATCTATTTTGTTTCTGGATGGACCAAAAGCTATAGCGTTTGCCAAAAAATCTAGAGACATTAGTGGAGAGCTTGGAGGGCGAGCTAGCTCAGCTTTAAGACTTGCTCTAATTTTCCATGCAACGCTATCAATTGTAAGCCACCAGTGCTTGTATCCGAGTTCAGATGCTTCTTCATTTTTTCGGAGGCCGAGAACCCCTAAGTAACTTTCAACGTCATGCCTGACCAATGCTTCAGTTACAACGTTGTCACTATTTGCTGAGTCGCGTCTACGATACTCATGGGCTTCTTGCCACAGCCTTTCTACACTTGCCCTTGTTTCTGGCTCAACATACGCTACCGCCTCAGCCAAGGATTCCACCTCAACATTGAATAATCGCTTCAGGTATTCCTCAATGTCATCCTCCGGCCTGTTTTTCCCATGAAATATTTCAACCATCGAACCAAATTTTCTTGGATCATACCCTTGTTCTATATAGTGATAATATAAATATGGAATACGGCCTTCCCACAGATTAGGCGCTCGATTTGAACAAGTCATTGATATATGAATGTGTTGAAGCAGCTCGCGCACTACCCCCTCAGTCACACGTAACTCTATACCAGACTCATTTAAAGCAGACACAGTCTTCGAGAATTTTTTTCCGTCATCGTCCTTTTTAAAAGCTTCCGCTAAAAGCGGGAGGACGATGGTAGTGTCTAGCCAGATCTTTCCGTAACCAAAAATCTTCTTTGTAGCTTTCTGCACATCAGGCGTTTCTTTCAGAAAAGAGTAAAGCGTATATGTATCTGAAATCTTTTTCAGATGACGCCTCACAGACACCTTTTCAGAGGACATTACTCTGGCGACGACGTTAAGTGCAATGTCTGGCAAATGTATGATGCTAGCATCTATAGAGGGGAAATCATTTATATCTTGAAAAATAATATTTCTCAGCAAGTTAGGATCGGCAACACTTATCTGATCGTTGACCACTGACATCGCGAAAGCCTCACCAGACTTAATGAGATAGGCATCTATAATTCTGCATATCCGAAGTGTTACATCAGAGACGTTGCCATCTGCAATCTTGTCGGATTCTTCACGCTCGTTATTAACTAAACTTTCGATCTGATCGTAAAACTCGCGCTCCTCTGACTCAACCTCCGCCAATCTCGTGGCCAACCTTAAGACTTCCTCATGCTTTAAACAGAATCTATCTTCCTTGGGCCAGTAACTTATAATTTTCTTGCTAAGCTTCAACAAGGCAGCATCTATATTTCGCCGAACTTCAGCCTCTGCGGTGGAAGGCATGTACTGAAATACTTTTTGATAGATCTCATCCCGAGTCAGTCGAGCTTTATCATTGCTATTTCTTAATGCCGCCCTAACCAACGACTCAAATACAATCTTGGTTAAACCCTTGTCCGTAGCCTCATCCTCCCACTGCATACTCAAATAGGTTAATGCAGCTTTGGATTCCAGCGAGGTTAATGCAGGACGGCTTTTCTCTATAATCTTCTCACCTTCCAATATCGGAAGCGCGATTATATTAACTAATACTTGTGCAGATGCATACCTAGCATCGTCTGACTCGAACCTTTCCAGAAACCAATTTTTGTCTCTGATATCTAGGGAGATGCCTTTTTGCAAACATTTTTGTTTAAGAGCGTCACCATTAGCCCCTATCAACTGGTTTGTTAGATATATCAAAACTCTGATGCTATCAAAGCCTTCCTCTAGCCTCTTAATAGTACGCATAACCTTTGCGTCCCAATCCTTTGAGACCGAATACTGGGTGGCGACATAGGTGTTTCCATCGTTAGAAAAGAGCTCTGAATCACGCCCTCCATCACCACTTGGCGATGCCATCGTCCTCAGCGAGGAGAATTCAGAAGCGAGAAACCCTGAGCAAAGATTCTCAAAGTACTCCCAATCAGAAGCTTTAGTATTATTCAGGGCTAACTCGAACAACTGCCGGTTCATCAACCAATCCTTTTGATTGTAGATTTTACGTTTACCAGTGCTCATAGCGCAGGCTCACCGTTGGCAATGAAAATACTAAGACAACTGCTTTGTCTTGAAAGCGTGGCACATCCGAGACATTTCATTGCTCCACCATGCTAATTTAGATAGCCAGAGGCCACCACAAAAATTCCAGTTTTCGCCAATGCTAGCTCCGGCTAAATCTCTCCTAACCTAGAGCCACTGTCTATCAGTTGGTTCGCCCTGCTCACAAAAGACTGTAAAATACTTTCACACGATGCCAGGTAGCTAAGTCGAAAATAGAGACAGCAAACCCGCCCCCCCTGTTGAGATGAACCCAATCACCCTTACCTATTGGGGTAGAATAGCCTGCATTTTTGAGCTTCAAGGTAGACATTAGGTCGTGTAGTGCCATCAAGCGTCTGAAGACGCTGATCCCCTAGTAGGCTTGCTTTTACCCACGACACCTCTGCTTGACGGCCCCGTCAAAAGGCCTGCTCTGCGCTCTCCGATTCATCAAATGGAGGGCGCGATCATGATGACTAAACTTGCGGGTGATCCGGACTGCTATCGAGCCATACTTAAATTTTTTCAGTTTTGCTCCTACCCGTCGTGGAATTACCCTCGATCTGCAGAAGGACAATCAGAGGGGATCTAAAGAAATCGGCTGAAAATCGACATGGGCTGGGTCGAGATCAAGAGCCATTCCCGTGCCTCCTCGCTGTAATCGGCTCAAAATATCGCGGGTACCGTGCCCCCCCGTGGGCGGATGTCACGCTGGTTAAGCTTACAGAGTCAGCTCCCTCTTGACCCGGTACACGGTTGCAATCCCGACGTCCGCGATCTTGGCGACTTCTTCCACAGGGTTTCCATTCCGCTTGAGCAAGCCCGCTACTTTGTCCCACTTCGCTTAATTACGCACCTTGCCCGCTGGCTTCCACTCAGGTTCCGCAGCCCGCTTGTTCTCCAGACCTTCCCGAGTCCGCTGCACTCGCTTCTCTTGATCGAGGCGTGTCATGGTCACCCTCAAGTCTGGGTCTTTGATAGCGCCTCTTGCCTCAGCTTCATAATTCCAGCGGTGATGGCGAATGAACTCACGTCGAGCGTATTCAGTACCGCGATGGCGTTGTTATGTGCTTCGCTTGAGCCGCTGAATTTAGCCATAAGGCCATTTCTTCAATTGCTGCGGCTAAGGCGTGCTGATTGTGAAGTAGCAAGGTCAGCACGTCAGCAGTGGCGATTTTTGAATCTAAATGGTCTACATGGCTATCGTCCTTGAATGATGGTGCGGGAATCCTATTTCATCTCGCCGCTGGGTGAGGCTCGGTGCGTAATTGCTCAGACCAGCCCAATTGTTGTGTTCGACATGACCAGTCCTTTGGACCGGATTGCCTGCACGCTTGCTGGTAATGACCGGCAGAAGACGACCCAACGCTGACCTTCGTAGGGGGCCAACTATCTGCCAATGGTGGTGACTCGCGACGTTGTAAAATCGACCTAAACCATCTCATAAAGGGCTGAGTTAAAAAAGCTGGGCGTCAATGATGGCAATTTAGCATTATTAAGTAGCGAAGCTGTACTTGCCTGGATTAAGATCAGTAGAATCGTGGGTACACAGGAATATCATGGCGTATTCCAGCAAAGCCAGAAACATTCAGAACCCGCATTTTTCGAACAACATAAGGCGGATCATCATGGATCGACACTTGTACAATAAAGACGAACTTTTTGAGTTTGGCCCATTTAATGGCTCCGCAATTTATTCAGCTCGACAAACAATACTCATACCTGGAGATAGAATCCAGGTTGTTTCTGGCTCGGCCACTAAGCCAAAGCGATATTTCTATCATGGATCTTACAAATATGTTCAAGAGATTGAGAGCGATAAGGCTGGGCGAAGAAAGTATACTGTTACCCCTATTCAGCCCTTGATCCCGCCCATTGAAATAACTCGAGAAATTCTTCCCGCAGGTGATACTTTCAACACATTTATTGGCAGCCGAACTACGTCGCTAGGCAATGTTCCGCATGCTTACAGCGAACTATATCTGCATCTGATAGATGCAAGTGGTCAGTATAAAGAAGAATTAGAGTGTGATGTCGAAAAAATTGCGAACTCAGCAGACTTCCACTCCAAGACGAGTATTGTTCGGGAAATGCTATGCCGTCTCGGACAAGGGCAGTTCAAGAAAAATGTCATGCGAGTCTGGGGGTATAAAAGCTGCGCTCTTACTGGAATAGACTTGCCGGAGATGCTGATAGCATCGCATATCAAACCCTGGGCTAAGTGCACGGACGGCGAGCATTTAAATGGATGCAACGGAATAATCCTTGCCAGTCACATTGACAAACTTTTCGACAGTCATTTAATTACTTTCAGGGAACGCTCTGGACAGTTTATACTTGATGCATCTCCAAAGATTAAAACATTAATCTCGATGAATTTCAAAATCACTCATAATTCACTCCATCTCGGAATGATCAGCCCATCTAATTACAGAGAGGCTTCAGACTTTATGAAGCTTCATAATATAGAGTTTGAACGTAAGTCGTTACGACCTTAAATACGATGATCTGCTTCGCCCATCAGCGGCTTCTGAAATAACGCTAGTGTTTCTGCAGATTTTTTCAACCTGGGCAAAACTCTACTATTTTATTTCTAATGACTGCTGTTGGCCGTTCAGTGTCGGTCGTAGCCACCCAGACCCATCGATACCCCAAAATTTCAAGTCGACATTTGCCCTGGGTCGAATATCGCCTGCCATTTGGCTGGCGAATATCACAGGGTAGATCTGAAGAAACGGGGAAAACTTTGCGAGTGTGGGTCGGTATCAAGCGCGTATACGCTCGTCTATACGGGCCTAACAGCCTCTTTCTAAAATATCGAGGAGTTTCACAGGCCACCCGAGGAACATCGTTTGGACGGCTTTCCGAAGCTGCTGGAATGCTTACTCCGGGGCACCTGTTGCCTTACGTCTTAGCGCTGAGGGACAATTCAAGGCGAGTCATAAGGCGGGATACCGTCATTGGCAGGAATGCCTTCCCTTTGGCCGTAGTCACGCCCTTCGCGTTAAGACACTGTGCGATGCGGGCAAAGGAGATACAACCATCGTACAAGCACGCCTTGATGTGATGAGCGATTGCATCAGCCCGACTGTCAGCGTTCTGTTTCTTCGCCTCCAGTGCGGCGCTGTTACCTACTGCCCAAGCCTTCGCTCGGCCAGCGTCACGGCGAGCGATCTTCCCTTGTGCCACGTTGTCACCGTTGGCGGCGAGGGCTTTCAACTCGGCCAGACCATCCTTCGTCCGCTTGCGAATTTTAATTAGCTCTTCCTCAGCCAACAGGGATTTGATGTTGCGGACAAGACCACTGCCGTGAACGTCTTCCGCCTCAACAATGCTGTATTTCTTTTGCAGAGTGACGAAGTGGGCGTGGTCGCGGGTAAGTCGGTCAATACGGTGTACGACTACCGGGCAATCCAGCCTTTTCGCCATCGCCAGAGCTAAGCGGCATTGCGGTCGCTCCTGCGGGTCGATGGAACCTGACACGCCTTCATCAGTGAATTGGGCGACGATCTGCCAGCCGTGCGTCTCAGCGGCGATTTGGATAGCAGCGAACTGACCAGCTACCGACAGGCACTGATCGTCTGTACTCATCCTTGCGTAAGCCACTACCTGCTTCATGTTCTCGTCTCGTTATCAGGTGTTCGCAAATCTTAACATATTGTTGATGTTCGACAGCGAAGTGTTACAGCGTGTTGTTTGGGGTTGCTGGCCTGCTCCAGCTCGATGCAGGGGCATTGGTAAGGATGTGTACAGGCCGTTGTGGGTAGCCTGACCTAGGCCGCGTTCTAGCCGATCCAGCAACGCCGCCCCCGCTGTAGTGGAGGTCTGGCAATTCGTAGTGCTGTGATGGAGCGGGTGTGCGGAAATCTGCCGCTACGGCGAGAAAACCACGTGTCGAGGGGGCTTTGCTTGACCTGGCTGTAGCGTAAACCCCAGAAACAGCGGCTTTGGCGGGTATAGGGTGGTGTTGGGGGTGTGAGCGACGCCTGCGAGTGAATAGATATTGGTTAGTTTTTAATCAGCTAACTGCAAGGTGACTGAAGGGAGGTCGAGGTGCTTCACTTGCTGAGAACAAGGGTCTCCACATCGGCGATGAGTGCAGATGGCTGGCATTTCAAGGCAGCGGCAAGCTTGAAGATGATGTTGATGGTCGGTTGATTGACGCCTCGTTCGATGAGACTTACGTAATTCCGCTGAACATCGGCCTCCAGTGCCAGTTGCTCTTGTGTCAGCCCTGCAAGCTTCCGTCGCTCGCGAAGAACCCTACCGAATGCCAACCCTGCGTCCAAGCCGTAACCCCCTGAGTGAGGGGTGAACTGTCGTTCCCAGGGCTTACTACGTCTTCACAATATACTGTGAATATTCTGTTCTACATGGCACCATTCTCTCTATCGCTATTGGCATTTGCGGTCTGCCTGAGGGCCAGACTAGAGCCATCGTGTGAGCTAGTTAAATTGACTACATACACCCAGGGAGCTGCGAGATGAACGAACAGAAAGGTACATCCCCATATGTCGCTGATTGCGAAGGTGAAGCCTTATACGCCAACCCATCAGCCTTTATGGAGCTGAGTCGGTTGAATCGAACGAATCCACACGCTGTGTCAGTCATGCTTACGCTGATGTCGATCATGGGTGGCAACGGAGTTGTACAGACTACTCAGGCGAAAGTGGCCAAACACTGCAACTCCACATTGCAACAGGTCGAGAAGGCCATCGCCGACCTTGCGGATGCCGGTTGGATTATCTCGGTAGATGCGAGCACCGAACCTGGAGGTCCTCTGGTGTGCTTTGTAAACCCTGACCTGGCCAAAGCGGAAAAGCCTGACGAGCAGATGTAAACCAACTCACGGCTCCATGGTAGAGAACTGACTGATGACTGATCAAAAATCACCCAAAGATCAAGCTGTACATGTTCCACGGTATGCGTTTGAAGTCATGGCTGCTCGTACAGCGGTGGACGAGGACAAAGTGGCGGTGATGCTACTTTTGCTTATGCGAATGGACGGTAACCGTGCAGTGCGGGTAGGCACGTCTCTGCTGTCTGATTTTCTTACGCTCAATATTGAGCGGGTGGAGTATGTGATCTCAAGCCTCATCAAGAATGGCTGGGTAGAGTCAGTTGATGATCGTGCGATGCGATCCCGCGTCCTCGATTGCGTTGTACACCCAGCATTCATTCACGCAGACTTCGATACGCTGATGAGGGTGGTAAGCTCGCGCATTTTGTAGGTTGTCTGAGTCAGGGATTGGCACCGAGTTGTCCCAAGCCCATCTCTGCATGCTAACGATCACATCTGGACGTTAACTTGCGTGGGATGGGCCATCCCTAGCCCACCTAGATGGGCTAATTTAACGAATCCGTTCTGCCTTTGCTGACGCCTTACTCATAGGTAACCCTGCACGTTAGTGATCAGTTCGTTCGGGTCCCTTATGCCGCTCGGCATGGTTAACATCAAGATCAAGAGCAGGGTGGTGGCTGAGCCCCCTATCCACCCTGCTGAATAGAGTTGTTCTCTTGCCTCGCGGCGTAAGCGTGTAATCGGTGGGGTAGGGGCAGACATACCCCACACGCTTTTGATCTGAACCCTGTAGGTAAGTGGTGACTGACAGTCACGGATAACTGACTTCCAAGTCTGTAGCCTCCATTATTCCTACCTGTGCCTCAGGGCACGATTAACAACTGTTTAAGTTCCCAGGGAGGAAAGGGGGTTGACCCCCTCCCGCTCTTGCTCTTGCTCTTGCTCTTGCTCTGAATTGTGCGGGAAGTACTGGTGCCCACAGGCACGGATTTATTATTCCTCTTGGGTTGCTCGATCGTGGCTCACGCCACAAGTTATTAAGCAAGGTTGAGAGCAAAAGCAAAGCGGGGAGGGCTGTCCGCCCCATCTCCCCCTTAATCCTATAGAGTTGTCATCCGTGCTTGGTGGCACAGGCTATTGTCAGTGACGGTAACGTCACAAGGGATCCATTTTTAAAGTTATCTGCATGGGGGTGCTAGCCTCTAATTGTGGAAAAAATCTCTTAAAGAATCTTTAAGAAGAAATTTCCAACTAAGAAGAAATTTCCAACTGGTCTGCTTGCTGCAACTGTCGGTGCGAGCTGAGCCAGCTACTTACCGTTCTCGGGGTCTTCCCGACCTCTTTGGCGATGTCATCGATGTCGTACTTCTGCTCCCAAAGGCAGATGGCCTTCTGTTTTAGACTTTCTCTCTTAATTCTTGAGGCAGACTCTGGCGCTATGTAATCCTCAGATAAAGCTTCGTTGATCTCGCAATTGCCTATCTTTTCTGCGAGGAAGTTTGCGATAGCTAGGTCTTGCACAAATAACAAGATATTGGATAGGCTTGTTCTTGACCTCAGGGCAGTTCTGCAAACAGATTGAAGGGTGGACTCGTAGAGTCGTTCATACTTAACTGCTTCCTTGATTTCATTGGGGGTTACTGTGCTCTCGACAGAGAGTAGTTCTGCAAGTGTATTCAAACTCCTGATTTCGATTGGGGTTATGTTGCCGTGCTGTAGGCAAATGGCAATGTTATATTCGGAATACTCGTTGATGCCCCTGTTGTCGATGGGGATGAATTTTATATTGCTATCGTCATGGCCTTGTGGAATTGGAAGTTCAGGTTTGCACCACTGATGTGCCACTAGAATTGATTTCCTGTTTCCGATAATTCTAAACACATCGACTTTCAGCCATGCATCTAGTAGACAATCTTCTTGATAGTCTGGAAAAAACTTGCCTGCCTTCATAAGTGCTGCGCTTTTAGAGTAAGACCTGTTCCTGAAGAAAGGGTGTATCTCTACCTTGTTTCCATACCCAGGAAAATCTATGTTTGCCTCGATGGGGCGAATGCACCATCCTGCTCCTTTCAGAGTAACCCCAAGAAGCGTTTTTTCTACTTCCGCCCCCATGATCACCGCTTCCTCTGCTGCATCGAATGCAGGGATGTAGTGTTTAATACCAATGATTCTGACGGTTCGCTTCAGCTTGGTGTCGAGCTCTCCAACTTCAACAACATACCTGCAATCCAGTAATGCCTTGAGAATGCTGCGTGCATCAGAGGTAAGAGTTGAATCGCCTCCGTTGGCCAGTCCTTCAATTAGCGTACGGCAATCGTCCTTCGCAGTTACTCTATTCTTATCGCCTACTTTGATCACATCGGTGATGCCGCCAAACGCTTTACGGTAGGATAGATCGCTAAAGTTGTGTGTCGAACAATCCCAGGTTGTCGGGACTTCATCTACGTACAGTCTCCATCCATGCAAGGCCTCAGGGTTGATCAGCCTCAGTGACTCGTGGGTACAGATGAGAATCCTGTGGGTGCGGTTGATCAGGCTTTCCTCTAAACACTGCACGACAGAACCTTCAACGGTACTGCTATCGATAGCGTTGAAATCCATCTTCATGTCTCGCATTCGGTTTTGCACTTCCGCTGAAAGAATCTTGGTAGGAAATACAATTACAGAGCATTGATCGTCTAGCTTGGCGAGTCGGTTAATTAGCCAAGATGTTTTTCCTGCTCCTGGCGGTGCGATTAATGCGTGTAGAATTTTCATAAAGGGTTCGGCATTAAAGTGATTAACTGAATTGAGGGCGTAACGATACACTGCCAGAGCTATGAGTCTCTTGTTTAAAGTGGTTGAGGTCTCAACGCTCTGACAGCTTTGATGAAACTTGTCGCTGGGGAATAATCGTTGACAATGTTTTCCCAGATCAGCGAGCTTTTTTTGGTGCTAGGGCAGGCGGTTATCGATGGTTAGATTGTTGGTGTAGGATGATATTAATCATTATTTAAGATGTTTTCTTTTTCTTTTTCTTTTTCTTTTTCTTTTTCTTTTTTACCTGCTCCATCAATTTGGATGTCCGGTCTTTCCGATAGTAAAGTAGGGACGTTAACGTAGGCGTAAGGTGAGGGTGTTGATCCAAAAATAGTTTTAGAAATACGACGTCAGAGTCATTTGCTGCTACCGAAAAATATTCTTCATGTTCATCGTAATCATGTGTTACACCCCTTACCTCCCCGCTGGGTGTGATCTGCAGATAATAAGAAGGACGAGTATAATAGTCATCGGGATCAAAATCGTTGGGTTCAATCAAGCTGGTATCAATTACCGTGGCCCACTGAACTGGATAGAGCTCTCCATGCTCAGGATTAATGAATGGTAGGTTGTCATAGGTAAAGTGGTCTTTGTGGTTTGCTGGGGGGAATGGAGTTTTATTTTTCATAAGGCGATACCTGTCATATCCTCGCAAAGACATCATGGGTTTGCATGATTTGAGAGGGGGCGTGATTTTTTGAAAACGGTTGTCTAAGGTACTTTTATTGGTATGTGCGTAATTGGGTTTTCTTGGGCTTGAAGTTGCTCCGTGGTTGTTGATCTGGGTTTTTGTTATTGGAAATTATGCTTTTCTCAATCTTTGATTTTGCCGTGCTAGACGATTTATGGGAGTATTCAGCCTGCGAATTATTCATCTGTCAACAGCAAATTTTCGAGTTTTTTCGCGCTAGTTTAGTTAGTGTTCTATTTTTCTGGTAGTGCTGATTTAATTAGTGTTCGACTTTTCCGGTAGTGCTGGTTTAATTAGTGCTCGACTTTTCCAGTGGTACTGGTTTAGTTGATGATCAAGTTTTCAATTGGTGCTGGTTTAGTTAGTGTTCGAATTTTTCAGTTACTTTTTGTGGCATAGCGTCCAAATGATGCCCTCAAGTCTGGGGGGGGGCGCGTCTTAACCGGTTTCAATACTGAAACCAACCCACCTTTCGGTTGTGGGGCAGACAGACTTACAACTTGATCTGCGACATGGCTTCCGCCATCGCCTTCAGTGGGCTACGGCTGCCATAAATGCTAAACGTGACCGCACTGTCTTCGTGTCCGGCAATCCGCTTGATCAACGAGTCCGGCACCCCGGCATCCCGCAAGTCGTCGATGAGCGTGTGACGGAAGCTGTGGAACGTCTTTCTCGGGTCGGTGATGCCTTGCTTGGTCTTATACCGACCAAACCATTTCGACGGTGCATGGCCCAGCTTCCCCAGAACGGATTCCAGTTCTGGGAACAGGCGATCTGCTCCTGTGCTCCGCGCAGGCTCAGCATGCTGCAATAGCCCCAAGTCGATCAGGGCCGGGTGCAAGGGGAGAATGCGTCGACTGCTGGAGTTCTTCAGGTTCTGGCCTTCGCGGCTGTCATCGATGCGGATGCACTGGATGCCCTGTTGTTCGATGAAGTCCTCCACACGCAGTTGGCAGAGTTCTTCCAGTCGTGCCCCGGTGGCTCGCCCAAGGAGCGGCAACCAGTAACGCCATGGATGCTTTTGGGCTTCTGCATTTAGTGCAGTCAGATCCAGTAGGGTGGTCAGATCGTGTCGATCAAAGGACAATCGTGCCTCCTTGGCCGATCCAGTCATCACCTTCATGCCCACCAAAGGATTGTCCCCGATGTACCCGTTGGACTTGCACCAGTTCATGAACGCCGACAGTTTGCGTAGACGGTTGTTTACGGTAACGGCGGTGATGGTTTTGTAAGTGGCGCCAGACTCAATCACCTGCCTCAGGGTCTTGCCCACATACTCGGGGCGTAGGCCAAAGTACTGCGGACAGCGACCCAGACGATCTTTCAACAGTCGGGCTTGCTGGACGTCGAATGCTTCAATCGGCATGTCACCCATAAGCTCGAACAAATCTCGCAATGAGCGTTCGACTTCGTGCGTGCTGACCTCGCGCCATGTGCCACCACGTTTTCCTTCTTCTATATAGAGCTTGGAAAGGGTGGTGAGCGTAGGGTCGTCACTGTTCCGCATCACTGCATTGGTTGGTGACTTCCGTACAGCAGGTTGGACCGTTGGTGAGGGGGCAGAGTCTCGCCACTCCGAACACAGCCGACGCAGCGTCTGGGGGTCTGCCAGAGGGTTCTAATGGAGGTAGTTGAGCACTTGCTGAGCCAATGAGCTGGCGAGGAATAATGCAGCCTGACGCTCTCGCAGGTTAAGGCACATACGCAGGGTGTGACGATTCGGAAACAGGTGCTTGGGCAGTCGAAGGTTCAGGTAGTAGACCGATTGGCGGCGGACGATATAACTCATGAGTGGAACACCAAAGTGGAACAGCAAAGTGGACCAATGCTGGTTACACCTCAGATTTTCCTACGCGTTGTGCAACATGTTTTTAAACAATGAAGAATCTGTTCATCAGGCTGGAAGCCCCGTAATACATGGCTTGCAACGATCAGCGAGCATGCTGGCATGCCACCTGGTCAGAGCCGGAAGGCAGCAGCCACAGCGGGAACATTGTGTGCCGGGGTGTGGCTGGTGGGGCCGCCTCCATTTCCTGGGTCTGAAAATCCCAGGCCGTTCTTCATGCCCCATGCCACGCCAGCCGCTCAGTCGCAAACAATTGGCTTTTCCAGAAGCCGCGAATCGAACGCCTCCAAGACAGTGACATGATCGCCGGGTAAGGCCACCAGCTGCATACAGCGAAACGCTTTGTCCTTCAAATGATCAAGAGTCAGCTCCGGATCAATAATGCGATCATCGCTGCCGATAAAATGCCTCTGTGCAATGTTCCTGACGTGTGCAGCATCGCGCGATGGTTCGAGAGAGCCAGTCAGCGGCGACAAGCCATGGCGCTTCACCCACTCGGCGGGGTCCAGATTGCCTGCAATAGTCTGTAACTGGCTGACGTCATTGCGTTGCTCGGCGAGCAGTAGTGCCACCGTCGCTCCCCCCGAGTATCCGATGAGTTCTATGGAAGACGCACCATATCTGCCCTTGACTACGTCGATGACCTCGCTGATGGACTCGATAACGTTTGAGCTAAATCGGGCGTTGCTCCACACCGACGGCGTACAGGCTTGGCTCATGACAAACTGGCAGGGCCTTGCTATGTAAATGCCCGGGTGGTTTCGCGTAGCCAATGCGGCGACATTGAAGGCATGCGGAGAAGGGTCTAGGCTTGGCTGCGAGCTTGTTGCCCATGCATGGCCATCGCCTTCAATGTAAAAAGTCAGCCGATTGCCGGGTTTGAAGTGGGCAGGTGTCAGTGTCTGGATTGGGAAGTGAACGGACTTGATCACCTCCGTCATCGATCCATTCGTCCGAGCCCATTCGTTGAGTTTCACCTGCGGACTTGAGCAGCCTGCAAGCGCCAGCATCATTGCAGCACAATTTATAAGGCTCTTTAGCATCGGTGAGATCCCCTGGAAATGAATCAGCCCGCCAAAAGGCGGGCTGATCGGTCAGCTGGCTTCCCGGATCAGAAGTCGTAGCGCACTTTTGCTGTGAAGGCATCAGCATCGAAGCCGGTCTTCATCAGGCGCTCGTAGCTGCCGCCGATGGTCACGGCGCCCAGCTTGTAGTCGGCGCCAATGCCCGCTTCGTAGCTGTTGCGCGTCGGGGTCACGCCCGTTGCCACAAACGACGTGCCACCCAGGGTGAACGCCGAAGTCGTGCTGGACTTGTCGGCGATCAGGTCGTGGTAAGTCATCAGCTTGAACTCGGGCTCCAGGGTGCCTTTGCCTAAGTCGAAAGAGCTTGCGACACGCAAACCGGCACCGACTTCACCTACTTCCAAGCGCTGGTCGCCGGTTTTCAGGGCTGCGGAAGAACCGTGTTCAGAGAAACCGTCGATAGACAGATTGGTGTAGCGTGCCGTCACACGCGGCTCAACCAAAAGGTTGTCTTCAAAATGGAAGCCGTAGCCAGTGATGACGTTCAGGCCGATCATGTCGCTGTCGTAGTTACCCTTGGCCGTGGTGCCGGAAATGTAGCGTTTCGAGTCGTTCTTGCCTATGCCGTACGACAGGCCACCGTCGATGAAATAGTTGCCTTCGGTCCATGTGCCGTAGGCGGTCAGGGCATTGTTTTCGACGTCGGTCTTGTTGCCGTTGTCGGAGTCAACATTGGTTTTCACGTAGCTGTAAGCCACGCCTAAAACAGTATTGTCGTTCAGCTTGTGGTCAGCGCCTATGGCGAAACCACGGGAGTTGGCATCGTAACCGTCAACGCCCGAACGAACATCCTGGTTGGCATGGTTGGACAGGATCTGGAACCACGCGCCAGTGCCCGACAGCATGTCGCCCGAAGACTGGCCTGCGCGCAGGTTGCTGGAGCGGCTGCTTATCGCATTGTTAACCAAGGTAATGCTCGAGTTGGCAGCAGATGCCGCGCCGCCGTTCACTTCAGGACTCAATTGCTTGGCCACCTTGGCAATTGCTTCAGCATCAGAGCCAGCAGCAATCAGGGCTTTGAGGACCGGGTCGTTCGGGTTGCTGTTGCCTAGCAGTTCGGCAACCGACATGAAGGACTGAGCCGCACCTTGGACGGTCGCATCACCGCCGCCGTTCTCGATCACGGTGCCGGTTTCTTCGCTGCCAACGCTGGTGACTTTGAGGTTCAGCTTGCCGTCAGCGAGGGTCGAGCTGTCGACGGTCAGCAGCGACGAGCTGCTCTTGATCACAACGTTTGGAGCAATGTTCAGGGTTTGAGCGCTGATTAGATTGTAGTGGGCGCCGCCTTGGGCAAAGTCTGTCCCCTTGGCGTTGATAATCACGGTCGACCCGCTTGCCAGGTCTGCAGTGCCGGTAACGGTCAGCACAGGCGTGTCTGGTTTGGTCTCGACGCTCAATGGCAGGCCAAGGGTGGCACCTGACAAAAGGTTGAAGTCGCCGTCCAAGGTGGTGTGTGGCGCCGCCAAGGTCAGCGTGGCGTTCTCGGCGACTCGAAGTTTGTCCGCTTCGATCATGCTGGCGTTAATCAGGCCGTTGCCATTGACCAGAATCCGGTCGATGCCATTAATGTTGCCCACGATGCTCGAAAGGTCGCTACTGCCCGCTTCGCCGATGTTCAAATCTGCCCGGCCATTGGCGCCGTAGATGGCGTAGCTGCCACCTTGAATTAAGCCTGAGACGGCATTGATCTGCAGGCGTTTATTGTCAACCGGTGGGAGGTTGTAGTCGCTGGGGTTCATCGTGAACTGATCAAGATCAATACCAATTGCGCCTCCGCGAATGGTGCCGGTATTGGTGATGCCTTTCTCCGGGTTGGTGAAGTTGACACCGTCCACCAATATACCGCGCCCCGAGAGGCCATCCGCACTGATGCCCTCGATTACGCCAGCGTTATCGATACTCTGGATTGAGGACGAGAGGGAGTTGTAAGGGGCATCATCGGCATTGCGCGTGCTGTCTAGATCCAGGCCGACGCCGCCACCGGAAATCCGTCCATCGTTCTGAAGCACACCTCCAAGCACAGCGCCCGAGAGATGAAGGCCTGTGGACCCTTCACCGACTGCCTGGATGATGGATTGGTTGGTGAACGAGCCGGCCATGACTTGGTAGAAGACTGGACGGGGAGTCTGCTCGATGGTCATTGCATTTGAATCAGCGCCGCTGGCCGTCACCTGCGCCTTATTGACGATATCCCCGTTATAGAGCTCTCCATCATCGGGCTGTCTATTGCCCACAACGACATCAAGCAAATGCAGGCCTACCGAGCCATCTCCGCTACCGGTTACCGAGGTTTTGTTGGTAAAACCTTCAACAAAAACTGCGTTGGAAATGACGCTGCCATCGATGGCATGGGCGGCGGATGCATAGGCGAATGATACGGCGACCGCCAAGAGGCTCTGCTTGAGGTACATGTCAATCCTTAAATGTCACGGCTCAGTAAACAATGGATGGCGCTCGGATTGCCAGCATTTAGGGAAGGCTCGAGTGCCATCGCAAACGGGGGGCGGAATGTACAGAGCAGTTACAATGGATGTCAAACTGCCATTATTCTTTCGCAGCGCTGTAAGACGGCGTTTGTAGGGCTTTTGCTCGGCATGCGCGGTGTCATTCAGTCACGGAAGGCTGCGGCCCCGCTTGTTTTTTTTCAATCAAGTCAGAATCCACCGAGAACGCCATAAACCGAAGACAACCTAGCCAACAGGTGCCGCCTGCCCGGCGATTCGTTTGATTAGCGAATCCTGCACCTCGGCATCCCGCGGGTCGTTCATGAGCGTGTGGCGGAAACTGTCGAGCGTCTTCCGGGGGCGGTGATGCCCAGTTTGGTTTTGTAGCGACCGAACCACTTCGACGGTGCATGGCCCAGCTTCCCCAGAACGGATTCCAGTTCTGGGAACAGGCGATCTGCTCCTGTGCTCCGCGCAGGCTCAGCATGCTGCAATAGCCCTAGGCTGATGAATGTCTACGGCGGTGGATGCTCAGAGTTTGCACCTTATAAGCCGCCGACCGACGTAAGTGCGTTGGCTGGCGGACCGTGATTGATGGGGTCAGTCAATAAGGTGCAAAACATCTTTGACATTGAGATGCGAGTAGCGGGCCACGGATCGAGTGTCCCGGTGACCTGACACGATCATGATCTGAGCGTTGTTGAATCCCTTCTTTGCGACGTTCGTTATTCTGGTGTGCCTGAGTTGGTGCAATCGAACGCTACTGTCTAAGCCCGCCTTCACACGTGCCAATCGCACAGCCTGTGATACGGCATGTGGAGTGACCGTGAATATTTGACCGCACGGGTGTCCTGCCACAGTGGCCCAGAGTTGAGCGAGCTGAAGTATTTCCACTGCGCGGTGGGTGAGGGGGACGGACCTTGTGCCGTTCTTCCCGTCGATCACGTCGGCAATGCGATCCTTAAGATGCAGGCAGTCTTTCGTCAGCTTCAGGATTTCGGATCGCCGCATGGCAGTCTCGTAGGCAAGTTCGACAATGAGTTGCATGGTGGGAGACAGTTTCGCTAGTAATCGCTGAAGCTCGCTTGCACGGACAACCTTATCGGAAGAGCGATCAGGCTTTGGGAGTGCGATGTCGCTGACAGGATTGTGAATGTTGATCAGTAGGCCGCGTTTGGCGAACCTGTAGAAGCGGGACATGAATGCGAGTTGCGTTCTGCATGTGGATGGCTTGACCTTCTTCAATCGCATGATCTTGAAGTCATTGATCATCTGCGGCGTGATTTCATGAATGGGCTGAGTGAAGTGCCTACCCAGATGCTCCACGATCTTCAGTGCGTGGTCGTAGCTGCTTTTTCCCTTGAGCATCGTTTCGCAGTAGGTCATGCCCAACGTATAAATGGTGTGATGCTTGCGATCCATCGTCACGGCTTCGATCTGCTTCGCCCATGACTCTGCTTCAGCCTTGGTGCTGAAGGTTTTCGACTGTGGAGATTTACCTTTTGCCCGTACTTGAGCGTTCCAGTTGCCGGATGGGAGTAATCGGAAATTAGCCATTTTTAACGCCTCATGATGTGAATGGGCGTTCTGTGAAATCCAAGAGCAGCAGGGCTTGGAGCTTGCTCCAGGCAGACCTTGACATGGTGGGGGTCGTTGGTTCGAGTCCAATCGCGCCTACCAAACAAAATCCGCTCTGCTGGGCGGTCTAGAAGGGCTCACCGAAAGGTGGGCCCTTTTTTGTTGTCTTTGAGACTCTGGATATTCGTTACTCCACGACCAACCAACCAACCAACCAACCAACCAGCGGCAGGCTAAGGCTGAGGTCAGTGGTGAGTTGGTAATCATGAAATGGTGGGTGGGCTGTTTTGATGGACGATCTAGATGACTTGATGGTTAGAAAATTTCCGGGTTTTCGCACTCGGCTCAGCCAAAATCAGACAAAATGTGCGTGTCTTTTTCTTTCCAAAGCCTGTGCTCTTCAATTGATAGTTGATAAGTGTTCATCACTTACATAGCGGTCACGGCCTTGTTGTTTAGCTTGGTAAAGCAAAAGATCGCCACGGATAAGCATGGCCTGAATGTTGTCTTCCGGCCCGCGCCAAGCTGTGATACCTATGCTACAGGTGACGCCAATGGTTGTTCCGGCATAGTCGAGTGTCGAGTCGTGCAAGACCTGCAACAAGCGCTCGGCCATCGATTGTGCGCCGGTCAGATCGGTATCCGGCAGTAGGATGAGGTACTCTTCCCCGCCGAGTCGGGAGACCAGGTCATGTTGGCGTACAGTCAGGATAAGTAGTTGGGCAAAAAACTTCAGCACCTCATCTCCCCCGTCATGGCCGTAGGTGTCATTGACCCGTTTGAAGTAATCAATATCCAGCATCAATACACACAACGAACTGGGCGTACGCGTGGCCCTGGCCAATTCCGCCTCCGCCAACGCCATCGCACCCCGTCGGTTGTACAACCCGGTAAGAAAGTCGCGGGTTGCGGCTCTATGCTGTACCCCGTAGGCATCAATCAATTGCCCCGCCAGCCAAATGATCAGCAAAACACTGGCAAGCATGCCGGCCAGCATTAATAAAGCGAGACCATTCCAGCTTAGGAACAGCGGCATGAAATTCGATGTCAGGAGTTCACTATAGAAATGCAATTGCAGAGCATTTTGAGGATCCACTATGTTCCGGACAAAGCGCTCCTCGACTTGTTCCTTGGTAAGCGGTGTGGTGGGCCAGTAGCCGGCTGTGGCAGGCATCAGATCTACCTTGTCGTCGGTGAAGTGAATATCGACATACAAGGGGGCCTCTAAGCCGTGGCTCACGGCGACATGCACGATAAGCGTATCGACAAGCGCCGGTCCGACGGCCGACCGCGGCGGTAGCGGTAACGGCTGTAACAGGGTCTGTGTTTCCCGGATCACTGCGTAAGGCCCATTGCAGCTGTAACCCAGAAGCTGGCGACTGGTCATCTGAATGCCACCCTTCGTCAAACGCATCTTTGGCGCTAGCGGGCTGGGCATCGCAGCCACTTGACGTATGGGTATTCGCAATGTGTATTGAGACAGCTCTTCGCTAACGTCAGTTAAGGTCTCTGCGGCGCGCTGTTGCTCGGTAATGTATTGGTCTGGCAGACACCCGGTCGGTAGGGGGTTTGCCAGAAGCAGTGAATGTCGCAGTTTATGGATTGTCAACTGGCGTACTAAGGTGGCATAGAGCCAACCGCTCCGATGCATCAGCAATATTTGTTGCCCCTCCACCATCAGAGCGCGCTGGCGGTGATAACGGTCGGTCACCCCGATTACCGCAATCACGATCAAGACTGCCCCTATTATCCAGCTCCCAATCTTTACGGCGCGCGCATACTCAATTACCCACCTCATGATTGTCACTCCTACAGGTCATTGGCAGTCTTCTTGAACTTCCGCTGCCTGGCGGGCGCGCATAGTAGAACATTTAAAAATCATAACCATATGACCCGCGTCATGTTGGTGAAAATTATCTAAGGATGAAAGTATGAATGGGCCGAGTTTCAGTCGGCACTGCTCGGAAATACACATCTGGAATTGAAAAATGGTTATGAATTAATCTTACCTCGCACATATTGACCTAGATGATCTTATAACTGGATGCTAGTGTTTTTTGATTTTGCTGGCTGTGAGCTATTTATATGCTCCAGGGACCAAATCATGCCCACTTCAACTCCACGCATTGCTGTACTTGGCAATTTCACTTCGGGTTTTGGCGCCTTAGAACTGGAACGCTTTGCTGATCTGGACAGCCTTTTAGCCGTTTCCGCGTTTGATGTGTTGCTGCTTGACATACCCGGCGCCTCTGCTGGGCAACTCCTTCGTAAGTTGCGTGTAGATACTGCTTATCGGTCCAGTCTAATTTACTGCTGCCGTGATATGGACGCCTGGTGCGAAGCGCTGGGCGATGGTGCTCCCCCTGCTGATCTCCAGGAAGTAACGTCACTCTGGAGATTGTGGAGAGCACGGTTCAGACTCTTTAATAGCGGGGGGGCATCTGATCGATTTGAAAGTCGGGTGCTTTCGTGGTTGTGGTTACACTCCAGCGCAGAAGTGTGTGCACTACGCGATCCAGAGGTGCCTCAGCATTATCGCTACCCATTGCTGGAGATTTTGGCCGAGGATGAGAAGGCCAATACGTTCGTTTGGTTGACACTGATGGCCCAGCAAAACTGGTTGGAGGAAGGGGTGTTGGTTGATCGCATCCGACTCTGTTCAGGCTGCGGTTCGGGTCGTTTGAACTATGTTGATGTGTGCGCCGAATGCCAGGCCTTAGACATTTCACGTCAGCCGTCACTGCACTGCTTTACCTGTGGTCATGTCGGTCCGCAAGAGAGTTTTCTGAAAGACGGGACATTACTTTGTCCTAACTGTCTGAACCGGTTGCGACATATTGGCAGCGACTATGACCGACCACTAGAGAACTATCGCTGCCGGTCGTGCCAAGCATTTTTCGTTGATGCCGATGTCCAGGCGCGTTGCCTGGATTGTGGCTTGGCGCATGCACCTGACAAGCTTCGGGTGCGCGAAATCAGGCACTACCGCTTGTCTGAAGCAGGGCGTTTACGCTGCCGCCAAGGCTTTAACAATGAGGTGGTCGCGGTCAATCACTTCGGTCAACTCAATTTATTGGGAGGTAAGGATTTCTATGACCTGCTCACTTGGCAAATCCAAATCGTACGCCGCTATCAGCAGCCGGCGTTTTCACTGATTGGTTTACGCTTTGTCAACCTGGCCGATACGCTGCTTCGCCTTGGCGAGCACCGCGGGCATGCGTTCGTGGACAGTTTGGTCGATCGTTTACAAAAAACAGTCAGGGAAACCGATCGGTGCTCTCGAAGTTCGGAAGAGTTCCTCTGGCTTATGCTCCCGCACACGGGGGCCGAAGGACTGCTGAGTGTCAAACAGCGTCTGGCGAAAGTCGCCGAGTTATTCTCGGCACCTGAGGTCAGTCAGATATTTCTTCGTGTTGTCAGCTTCACTGCACCCCAAGATTTGCTTGAACAGGAGGACGGCGAATTGTTGTTGGCCCGTCTGGCCAGCGAGCTGGCTTGAGGCTGCCATGAATCCACTCTTTGATCAGGCGCAGGAATTACTCAATCAACTGGCGGGACCAGGTGGTGTGAGTCAATTGTTCTTTGTGCTCTTTCCATATTTCCTGCTACTTGAGTTGCCGTTCAATACTCTAGTGTTGCTGGGCGTGTTGCGTTGGTTCGTGCGACGCCACTCCTACCGCCCCCAACGCAGCCTTTATCAACCGAAAGTATCTTGCATCGTCACCTGTTACAGCGAAGGGATGGATGTGCAGCAGACGCTGTTGAGCCTGTGCGAACAAACCTACCCCGGACACATTGAGATGATACCGGTGGTGGACGGCGCTACTCTGAATCAGCCTACGTTGCATGCGGTACGGAGCTTTCGGGTAGATCCTGATTTGTATCCGCGGCGGCATCTTCGTCCGATTGCCAAGTGGCAACGTGGTGGCCGTGTATCTTCATTGAATGCCGGTCTGGCCCATGCCAGCGGTGAGATTGTGATGGCTCTTGATGGCGACACGTCGTTTGACAACAACATGGTCAGTGCCATTGTGCGGCATTTTGCAGACCCAACGGTGCCAGCCGTGGCTGGCAGCTTACGAGTCCGTAATGCCTGGAGCTCCCTAACCGCAGCGATGCAAGCTCTAGAGTACTTACTCTCGATTCATATGTCGAAAATCGGTCTGGCCGAGTGGAATCTGGTCAATAATATCTCGGGTGCCTTCGGCGCATTTCGTCGCAGTTTTCTTATACAGATTGGTGGCTGGGATACTCACACAGCGGAAGACCTCGATATAACACTGCGTATCAAAAGTTATTTTGGGCGTCATAATTTAAGAATCCCATTTGAACCAGAAGCCGTCGGCCATACCGATGCTCCAACGACGCTCAAGCAGTTTCTAATGCAAAGACTTCGTTGGGATGGTGACCTTTTTTTTCTGTACGTACGCAAGCACAGCCACAGTATTAATCCAGCTCTATTAGGTTGGCGGAGTTTTTTAATGATGCTCGTCAGTGCCTTCTTTTTTCAGTTGGTGTTACCTTTCATCATTCTTGGCTACACCTTAGTAGCATTGTTCACTCTGCCTGGCTCGACGCTATTGGTCTTGTCGTCGCTGGTTTATTTGCTGTATTTGTTGATCACCGCAATATTGTTCGGTGCCTTGCTATTTATTGTTTCCGATCGACCTCGACAGGACTTGCGACTAGGGTTGCTGGTTCCGATTTATCCACTGTTCATGTTGATCATGCGCTGCTGGAGTGCGGTTGCCATACTCAATGAGGTGTTCCGTCGTGGCCATGAGGAAAGCAGCATGGCTCCATGGTGGGTATTGAAAAAAGCCACAAGGTTCTAAAATGCGATCGGTACTGCTGACTCTAACTTTATCGATGTCATCTTTTTCGTTGCTGGCCCAGCCGCTGACTCTTCAAGAGTTGATAGATCAGCAACAATCAGATCCTCTGTTTCGTGCAGGCCAGGCTGATCTTCGAGTCCTCGACGCCGAAGCCAAACTTCACCAGGACCGGGCCGGATGGCAAGTGTTCGCTGGTGCTGGCGTCGGGCATTATGACGAGTTGGTCGCCTCAGACGTGCGCGATGATTATAACGGTAGAAATTTAAGTCTCGGTGTACGCCATCCTCTGTTGGGCAGCCTTAAGCGTCAGCTCGACTTACTGCAAACCAATCAGTACGAACGCCAACGACAGCAATCGCAGAATGCTTTGGAGATTGCTAGCCAGCGTCTGGCATTGCGTAGTGCTTACGCTGATTGGTGGCGCGTGCAACAGGAATCAGCTTTTTGTGCTGCGTTCGTTCTTGCGGCCAGGAAGGCTGGTCAGGCAATTCGTCTGCGTATGGCAAAAGGTGCGTCACGCACCTCCGAAGGCCATTTGCAGTTGGATGAGTGGGAAGGGATTTCATCCCGATGCATGGCGCTGCCCAAGGTCGAAGGCGACGTACGCGAAGATTTAGCTAGCATCAGCATGAGCGGCTTACCTGCAACCGCCCAGGCAGTCGCTGAGCCTCTCGCGCCACAACCACAACCATTGGTTCAATGGCAGGCACTGTTGAATCAGCATCCAAGGGTCACGGAAAAGCAAAGCCTTCGTGATCTGGCTGACAAAGAGCGAGACAACTCCTGGTACTCCTCTATTGATTCCGATATTGCTCTGGCCAGCACTCGGGAGTATCGCAGTGATTCGGATAAAGCGGGCAGCGGTATGGTGGCCAGCCTCAATTTATCGACGCCTTTCGATTTGGTCGGAAACACGCGGGCTCGCCAACGAGTCGCCGACGCACGCTATGAAGCGGCGTCCAGCCGTGTTGAGGCCGAACGACGTTCGTTGGGTCTGGAGCTGAGCAAGGCATTGCGAGCCCATAACAACGCTCAAGCGTTGATCATGCAACGCAGTCAGCAATGGCATACCGCCGCGTTGGCCCTCAATGAGGAAAAGGCTCGAAGCAAGCTGGACGCGAATGGAAATTTCAATGCCTTATTAACCACTGAGCGCGTTTATTTTCAGTCAGGATTCGAATTGATTGCGGCGTGGCATGCAGCCTGGTTGCGTCAGGCTGAGTTGAATCTCTTCACCGAAGACAGCCCACAATTTGCAGCATTATTGGGTGACGAACGTTTGGAATGGTCGCCGATGATCAAGCCGCAACCCTCTGCGATGGCTGCTACCTCAACCTCCGCGGTACGGCGTCAACAAATTCCGGTCGAGCCGAAAAAATGGCTCCAGGCCACTTATGTCTGGAACAGCGAAGCGTTACTTGACCCGATGCGTCGTCAGACGGAACTGCAAGCATTACGCAAAGCCGGGATGCAAAAAATCTATCTCGGGCTCAACGCCCTCCAGGTTAGCAATTTGTCGGTCACTCGCCAGCAGCTTGAGCAATTGCTCCAGGAGGCTGCACGCAGTGGTCTGCAAGTGAGTCTGCTACTCGGCGACCCAACTTGGATTGAACCGCAGCATCGCAAGCAACTGACGGATTTATTGGAAAAGTTCAATGGACTTTCGTTTGCAAGCCTTCATCTGGATCTCGAAGTCGAACAGCTCGGCATGCCGGTCCCCGATCAACGCCTGAAAGACTGGCTCGACACGTTACGAGCGGCATCAGTGGCAAGCCGTTGGCCAGTGGAAATATCGAGCCACCATCGCTGGTTCGTTGCGGCTCAGGCCGGGCACCCCTGTGTGCCGTGTGCGCTGCCGGCAATCGGGGTACGTCAGGTCAGCCTGATGATTTACACCCATAACCCCCAACGCAGTGCGCAACTGGCAGGGGAGATAGCGCAACGTTGGCCAGACCTGCAATTTCGCCTGGCTCAGAGCACCGAACCGCAGTTGCCATCCACTGAAAGCTGGGCCGACGCCTCTGCTGAACAATTGCAACGCCAGGTAGCTGTGTGGCGTAAGCAGCTACAGCCTCAGGGTATTGCCGGTATCGATTGGCAAGCCTGGCGCGATTTCCCCAAACGGTGAGAGGCTCATGAAGATTCGTTTCGATAGTCAAAAAGAGCACAAGCCCACTGAGGAGCATGGCCTGAACGTGCTCTACGCTCCGGGTAAGCGTATGGCATTTCGCTTACGCTGGTACCTGATCCTGTTCCTGGTAGCCAGCCCGTTACTCTGGCTTTTCGGCAAGCTGTTGTACGGCCTCTTGGTGATTGACGCGCCGGCGCAGTTGCTCTTGCCTATTCAAGAGGTGCGCGCACGAGATACCGGTCGGGTCGAGCAGCTCTTCGTGACGGCGGGGGAGCACGTGCAGGCGGGCCAACCGCTCGTCAACCTGGACAATCCGGAGTGGCGTGCCCGACTGTTGCAACTTGCCGCCATGCCCGTTGAACCTGCGCGGTTTGGCGATTCAGATTTGGGCATGAAAGAGCGTCAGTTGCTCAGAGCCAAGGTGGGCAGGGCAGAGCAACGTGTTCAGCAGTTGGACAGTCTTGTCCAGCAAGGCGCTGCCACTCGAAGTGAAGTGCTGGCCGCACAGGCTGAGCGCGATGGGTTTCGAGCGGATTTTTTGGCTTTCGAACGTCGTGAGCAGAAAGCGTATCAATCGCCTCAAGGATTTGATCGGGAGGTGATCCAGCAAAATGCTGAACAGCAATGGCTGAAGACACGTCTGTCAGCCTTGTCGGTGACGGCGCCGCAGAGTGGTCGGATAGCAGAAGTACTTGTTACTCAAGGTGATAACGTCGGCCCAGGAACGTTGCTGATGCGTCTGGAGCAGGAGGTCGATCCATTGCTGTGGATTTACCTGGAGCCGATTAACATCAACTATGCGCAGATCGGTCAGCCACTGAAAGTGCATATGCCGGACGGAGAATGGCTGGATGCTCACGTGGTACGGGCCGTAGACAGTGCCGCCCGCACGCCGACGGTTCTGCGCGGGCCATTCGCCGCGAGCGAAATGGGATTGCAGGTTGCTGCCAGGTTTGATCAACCACTGCCGACGCGTTGGAGAATCGATCAACTGCCGTTGAGTGTTCATTTCCCCTATGATTGGTAGCAAACGTCGTGCATGGCGCTGGCTAAGCCAATTCCTGAACAGCTTTTATGGCGATAGGCTACTATCCAGTCAATTCATTGGTATGTACCAGGAGATGGGGGTGGGTAAGGTCAAGGCGCTTGCAGGGGCGGCGGTGACACTAGTAAAGACGCTCGACGACCATCGAGACCGGGTTGCTGATCATGCAGATACTGCAGCCAAAGCTGGCAGGTTGGTGGCTGCTGCGACGGTGGCTGGTGCATCAATCGCCGCTCCTACGGGATTGACAGCACTGGGAGTAACGATTGGTGTTGTCAGTGCTCCTGCCATTATTACTGCTGCTCCTGTCATTGTTTCTATCGCGGGAGCGGCGATGCTTTTCTCGGCAGCAGCCTCTCTCTATGCAAAAGCCAGGAAGAGGGGGCTGAATCGCGAATGACTCGCGGTTTAGAGCCCCTATCTCTCCGGTGTCTAGTCCTGAAATAGGTTTACACCTGTTTCAGTCTCAAAACGCCCGATGCACCGCATCGGGCGTTTTGTATTTCAAGGCCAGATGTGGCCGCTCCGCGTTGTAGATCAGCACCGATTCATCAACCATTCTCACCGCGTCGGCCAGGTTCTTGGGGCGATGCAGCAAAAACTCCGTCTTCAAAATCCCGTTTATTCGCTCCGCCATCGCGTTCTGATAGCAGTCATAGCCATCGGTCATCGAACAAATGACCCCGTGCTTGGTGTGAAAACGCTGATAAAGGTCGGAGCAATACTGCGCCCCACGGTCTGAGTGATGAACCAGCGGCTGCTTGGTTTTCCTTCCTCCTACAGCCTTCTTCAGCGCTTTGAGCACCGACTCTGTATGCAAGCTCTCATGCACATGATGTCCCACTATTTTACGCGAGTAGGCGTCGGTGATCAGGCTCAGATAAGCAACGCTCTCCTGGGTAGGCAGATAGGTTATATCCGCAACCCAAACTTGCTCAGGAGCACAGGCAATGATTTGCTGCGGGCCTGCCTTGAGTAGGTTTGGATGGCGGCGAAATCGATGATGGCTGTGGGTGGTCTTGTGGTATGCCCGCTTGCGAGGGACCAATTCTCGCGCTTCTCGCAGGATGCTGAACAGGCGATCGCGCCCCACCCGCAGACTCGTTTCTGCTTCGGCATGCAGCATATAATGCAGCTTGCGTGTTCCCAGCCTTGGCTGGCGCCGCCGCTTTTCCAAGACGAAATCCACGACCTTTTGATCGTCGCTAGCCTTCGCATCAAACGCTCGGTTGCGCTTGTAGTAAGCCTGACGTGAAATGCCCATGAACAGGCAAGCCCTGCTGATACTCAGGTCTTTGACTTGCCCTTGCGCGAGGACTTGCCGGGTCGCTTTTTTACGATGGATACACCGTAGTCGTTCTTCAAGACGTTTACGACAGCCTCGAAAAACTGAGCCTTTTGATTGCTCAGTTCAAGCTGTTCTTCAAGCTCTTTGATCCGCTGCTCGGGTGACAGCGGTACCGTGGACTCGGCCATGGAACTCTTCCTCAGCACTCGAATAGACGCGCCTTGGCTCCAATCCTGCCGACCATGCTTGCGTAACCACACCAACACCGTTGACCGACCCTGGATGCCATAGCGCCGTTGAGCCTCTTTATAACTCAACTCGCCCTTTTCGACCTGATCGACCACCGACAATTTAAAAGCCAGCGTGTAATCGCGCTGACTGCGCCTTTTCCCCGAATCCATTGCTCCCTCCTGAAAATAGGTCAGAAGGTGTAAACCTTATTCAGGACGGGACACGGTATAAAGAAAAGCCCTGTAAATCATGAATTACGGGGTTTTTAGTTTCTGATTGAACTACTTGTCGCATCCGGCCTTTTGTCACACCGCTTTAATCCCTCGCAAACCCAACCGTTAACTATCGCTAGTCCATTCCAACCTATTCTCTGCACATTTAATGACTGGCACCGCGATGCTGCCAGAATAAAACCGGTTCATAGGTAAGGGTTGTATATAAACCTTTAAGTCCAGACGAAATCAGGTAACAGCTTTATCTGGATACCCACAGACCCTGGCGAGTGCCCGCTACGACATCTACCAGAGTGATGTAGACGAAATCCATGTCAAGAAGCGAGGGGGGCGTAGGCACAGGTGGCGCCCTCCTTGTAGTTAGTCTGATGGGTGGCTTATGACCGCCAATCCACGAGCAAGGTCGCAGTGTGAGCTAAGCCAAGCGGAGCAAAACACAAAGCTCTGTTCTCGCCATTCGTCCACTGCTTTGCACTTACAGCGCTTCATCGCCTCTCATATTCAAACACGACCATTTTCCGTGAGCATATGGAGAGCAGCATGGACATTGATGAGAATGCACCGGGAAACGTATCGCAGGGCGATACGAGTAGCACGGATAACGAAACCGGGCATAGTCCCAATCGGCCTGAAGTACCGTTAAAGACCGTCAGCGCTCCGAATAATCCTAAGCAGGATCCGGCTGCGAAAGACAACTCGTACAGTCCCGACTTCAAATCTGAACCGGAACATAAGCCGGTTCAAGATGCCGATATCGATACTCAGGGCGGTTAATGAGCACAAGTCGTCAGAGTGCGTAACCGTTCGTGTGGCTATGGAGAGTGTCCTGCGCGCCAGCGATGAAGTGCAGATGCATGCTCGTTTGATTATCAAGTGGCGGCACTTCGAAGCTTCCTACTATTTGTTGCAGGCGCCGCTCGCTCAAATCTGTGTTTTCAGCTGCTTGCTTAGCCAATCTCGCGTGGTTGATTGCGATTTCATTGAGCGTTGACACGTTACATCTCCTGGTGACTGACCAAGCGTTTAGCTGGAGTCTTTAGCATTATTTAGAGTGTCGCAGCGTCAGAATAACGTCGTTCCTGGCTGCTGGGGGCGTCCATTGCAATCCTTACGCCATGGCTGTCCTCGAACCGTCAAGTTTTCGGCAGAAGCGACGAGTGGTTGAGTGTTCCAAGTCGATTAAAATTGACCGAGGCGTAAACTCCCAGAGCTACCTCATCCTGCGCAGTACCGTTTTCTCGGCTGCCAGGCCTATCTTGATGGGCAATGCACCTGCCAGTAGCAGGGCTCCGGCTCCCAGTCCGGCGGCTTTGAGAAAATGACGATGCCCATGAAGCTTTGAAGCAGAGTTTGAATCACATGATTCACACATGATTTTGCGTGCTCAGTTCAATTCGGTGGGAATGAATTGCAGTTGGGGTCGGTACCCTCAGGACGCCTGGGAACTGGCGTATTGGAGTCTAGACGGCCGGTCGCTCTATGTTTGCGCGTTGTGCGCAAGTACGTGGACTGCTCGCAGGTTTTGGCGTCAGACGGCTCCCGATGCAAGCGACTCTTTCATCGACTAGTACTGACAGACGGATTCAACTACGCCTGACAGGAGTTTCTCGATGCTGATTCACTGGTTTCTTGCGGCTGTTCATCTTCTGGCGGTTACCCTGGGGTTTTGGGCGGTACTGACGCGAGGCATGGCGTTTCGGCGTCTGAGCGATGGCGCGGGTGGGGCGCGCAGCGTTCTGATTGCGGACAATGTGTGGGGTATTTGCGCAGTCATTCTGCTGATCAGCGGCGGGGTGCGCGCTTTCGGTGGATATGAGAAAGGTGCGGACTACTATCTGCATCAGCCGCTGTTCCATCTGAAAATGGCGCTTTTCGTGCTGATCCTGCTGTTGGAAATAGCGCCAATGGTGACGTTGATCAAATGGCGGTTAGCTTTGGCGCGGGGAGTGGGCATCGATACGAGACGCGTGGGGCTGTTCGCGCGGATCAGTCACATCGAAGCGCTGTTGGTGCTGCTGATGATAGTGGCAGCGACCGGGATGGCACGCGGTGCAGCGTTTGGTTAAGGGGTAAACAGGAAAAGTCTGACAGCCAGGCTGAGCGCCTGTCGGTAGTATTAGCTGGGAAAGCGGCGAAAGAATCATCATGGTGCGAACGCGGTGCTTGAATCTTTAGCCAGCCGTAATTCCGGTATGAACAGGCTGGCTACTGACTGCAACAGGCTTCAGGGCTGCGGTTTTTCCGGGGCGGTGAGGCCTGCCTGAATACGCTGATAAATCTCTTCGCGGTGCACCGCAACGTCTTTTGGGGCGTTGATGCCGATTCTGACTTGCTGGCCGCTTACGCCCAGGATGGTGATCGTAATGTCATCACCGATGTTTATGCTTTCACCGACTTTGCGGGTGAGTATCAGCATGGTCTTCTCCTTGATTGCTTTATGGGGCACCTGATTCGGACAGTGCAGAGGTCGGTGGTATCTATAGATTAGTGCGAAGTCTCACAATTTGGGTGCCTCTTTCTGACGCGCAGATGCTGCATTAATTCCCAAAGCGTAACTATACAGAGGCCGCATCCATCATTCTCGCTGTTTTCTGCCGATTTTGCGGCACTCGCGAAGTATTCATGGGTGTTAAAATCATCGCTTTAAGCATTTTGAGGGAAACGCTGTGCGCAAAATGGTCTGGATGTTCGTGGTATTGGCGCTGGCGGGATGCGGTGAAGGCAAAAATGTGGATGCACAGAAGCCGCAATCGGCCATGCCAACCGCTCCGGCGCAGGTGTCGGGACCTCAGTGGGATCTTGAAATGCGAGGGGAAACCCCCCAGGCGGTCAGCGATCTCAGCGGCTGGCTGATCGAGCACAGTTTCATGTCCAGCGTTGTCAAGGAAAATGGCAAAACCCGAATTCTCATGGGGCCGTTTACCTCGAAAGCCGAAGCTGAGGCCAAGCAAGACGAAGTCCGTGCGGCGTTGACCCGGGCGAAAAAACAGAACATCGAATTACTGGTGCTTGAGCGTCCCGCAGCTCAATAACCAATAATAGTGTCCATTGCATGAAAAAGGCCTCGGGTGTAAACCTCGAGGCCTTTGTGTGTTCGGTGTCGTTTCGATCTCAGCCGCACGCTTTCATATTCACCGAACCGACAAACTCGTTACCACGACCCATGACACACGCCACGCTCTGATTGCGTTGGCGTTCCCATGTCTGGACCGGGTACGTCTTGTTCCAGGCTTCGTAGAGTTGCCGATCCTGTTTCGACAAGCGCAAGCCATACTGCTTGCTCATGTAGAAATAAGTCCGGGCGATCATCCCGCGAATGGAAGGCCGGGGCATGACTTTTTTGGCCTTGAAGTCGACCTGGGTCAAACATGAGCCGTATTGACCTGATTGCTCCGGTAGCCAGCCAAAACTGAAGTTGCTGCGATCTCCATTGACCTCTCCAATGCTGGGCACCAGGTTATGCAGGTCAGCCTCGGCTCTCTGGTAAACCGGATCGTGACTGGTGCAGTTCTTGCGTCCACCCTCTTGCCAGCATTGGCGTTGATGACCGATTTGCCAGGCTGGAACAATGTGCTCCCACTCGATGCGGGCTGCGCGCTTTGCGTTTTTGCGTGGCACATAACCGCAGGCTGCAAGATCCACCCGATTACCGCTGTACTTGCAGCCACAGTAAAACTCGGTTGATTGTGGAGCATACAATGTCCAGGCGACTTTCTTGGCTTCGTTGAAAGTGCGAGGGGCATCGGCTTGAGCTCCCAGGGTGAAAAACAAAAACAGCAAAGCAAAACAACGGACAGTCATTGAATCAATCTTCCTTCGGCACAACCCAGAAAATCTGTACGCCGCCATCGTCGCGATAGGCGAGGGTGACGTTGTCGTTTTCATCGATCTCCTCGAGCAAGCGCTCCCATTCATCCACGGGTTCGTCCGGAAGGCGGAAGATCAGCGCTGCCTTGGCTTTTTGTGCGGTGGGTGAGTTGATGATTTTTTGAACGCGAATGCCCATGCGTACATAGGAGTCGGGGGAGGCAGAAGTGGTGTCCACAGGATTATCCTTATTAAGCTGTACGTGCATACAGTATTTAACTGTAGGAAATTTCGCAACTGCTTAAAATTCAAGAAAATCCTCTGACAGCGGTTTGTCCTGTTTGGTGTAAGACGTGCGTAGATTTTTTTGTCAGGTTTGGAGCGAGCCACTCGCGGAATCTGGCGAGTGGTGCCGCAGATGCCCGATCGGAACCGATCGGGCGAAGTGAATCAATACTCCCAGAACATCCGTTGCAGTTCTTTGCTGTCGTTGGTTTTGGTCAGTGCGACCATCGCCAGGATGCGCGCCTTTTGTGGGTTCAGGTCATGAGCCACCACCCAGTCGTACTTGTCGTCCGGCTGTTCGGCGTTACGCAGGACGAATCCGCCAGCATTGACGTGAGAGGAGCGGATGATTTGCACGCCATCCTTGCGCAGGGCTTGCAGGGACGGGACGACGCGCGAAGAGACCGATCCATTGCCGGTCCCGGCGTGGATAATAGCTTTGGCGCCCGATTGAGCCAGGGCTTTGTAGGCGGTATCGCTTACGTTGCCGTAGGAGTAGGCGATTTCGACATCCGGCAGGCTCTTGATGGTCTTGATGTCGAACTCCGAGTCCATGGTGTGGCGCTTGGCTGGAAGTCGGAACCAGTAGGATTTACCTTCAACCACCATGCCGAGCGGACCCCAGGCGCTTTTAAACGCTTCGGTCTTGATGTTGATCATTTTGCTGACATCGCGGCCGGACTGAATTTCGTCGTTCATGGTGACCAAAACACCTTTGCCGCGAGCTTCTTTACTGCTGGCGACGGCCACGGCGTTGTACAGGTTTAGCATGCCGTCGGCAGACATCGCAGTGCCCGGACGCATGGAGCCGACAACGATGATCGGTTTGTCGGTTTTCTCCACCAGAGTCAAGAAGTACGCCGTTTCTTCCAGGGTATCGGTGCCATGGGTGATCACGATGCCATCGACGTCATTGCTATCGGCCAGTTCCGCCACGCGGCGACCCAATTGCAGCAGATTGTCGTTGGTGATGCTCTCGGAGGCGATTTGCATGACCTGTTCGCCGCGAACGTTGGCCACCTGGCTGAGTTCGGGAACGCCGGCGATCAACTTGTCGATGCCGACTTTGGCCGCTTGATAGGTAGCACTGTTGGCGGCACTGGCGCCCGCGCCTGCAATAGTTCCGCCGGTGGCCAGGATTACTACGTTCGCCAGTTTCTGTTGTGTTTCGGCTTCTTTTGCCTGAAGGGCTGTGGGAAGTATCAGCAGAAGGGCCAAAGCGCCCGGAACAAAGGTCTTGAGTGCAAATGTCATTATTTTTCTCTTCTAGTTGTGAGGCGGTACTGATGCAGGTTCATCTAGATTCGACCCAGGCGGATCTGAATACCTGGGGTGCAATGACAAGAGCAGGATGTGTACCAGTACACGTTTATGTTTAAAAAATTACATAAGATATTGTTTTATAAGATTATTTTTTATATGCGTTGAAGTGGCTTAATATGAGTTCGTCCGGAATTCCGACTTTCTGGGCTTTGTGCGTTCGGCTCGCCGAAACAGAAATGCGCCAGGCAAGCCGATCGCCGGATTCATTTGTAGACCGAAGTTAAAGAAATCTGCGCAAGGGTCGATGCTTCGTCAAAGGATGTTTTTTCAGGAGTTCACATGTCGTCCATCGTAGGCGTTCCCAATGCCCAGGCTATGACCACCGGTTTGCGTTCGGCTGTCACGGTTCGTGAGGTGAGCCAATCAACGGCCGATGTCGAACAGGCGTCGGGAGTGAAAGAGTCCGACGACAAACCCGTTAGAACTGGCCTGGCAGGGATCGGTGAGGTCACAAGGACCGATTCCGAATCAAGCGATGACACCAGCGTCGTGGTGAAGGTCCTGCTCGAGCGATTGAAGGAGTTGCAGGAGCAATTGCGTGAACAGCAGCAGCAACTGGCCGCGGCTCAAGCAACGTCCTATGCCACTGTGCAGGCGAAGGCGGCAGTGGTAACCGCCATTCAAGGGCAGATAGCCGATACCAGCGGCGCCATTCTTGTCGTGAGTGGCAGTCTGATCAATGAATTGAACAAGGGATCAGGCGCTGGAGCGGTACTCAATACGACGGCATAACGTCAATGTGCTTTTTTCATCTTGCGTCAAATTGGCTTTTCAGGTCGTTGACAATCTGCGGCAAGATTCGCATAGTCCTTTTTACGCAAACGTTTGCGCTCGCTCTCCCACAATCGTTATCGACGCGGATGGAGTGACTGACGCCAGCGCTAGCATTGCTCACAATAATCATAAGAACGGAGTGAATCCATGAAGCTGCCATTCGCCGGACGCCTTCTCGCTGTCGCTATGCTGATTACCGCATCCGCTTCCCTGCCAGTTGCCTCGGCCTTTGCCGAAACGCCTGAAAAACCCAAAGTTGCGCTGGTCATGAAATCCCTGGCCAACGAATTCTTCCTGACCATGGAAGATGGGGCCAAGGCCTATCAGAAAGATCACTCCGGCGAATTTGACCTGATTTCCAATGGCATCAAGGACGAAACCGATACCGCAGGGCAGACGCGTATTGTCGAGCAGATGATTCTGGCCAAGGTCAATGCACTGGTCATTGCACCGGCTGACTCCAAAGCCATGGTTCCAGTCATCAAAAAAGCCATTGACGCCGGTATCACCGTGATCAACATCGATAACCAGTTGGATCCGGCCGTCGTCAAAAGCAAAAATATCAGCGTGCCTTTCGTAGGTCCGGACAACCGCAAAGGCGCGCGTCTGGTGGGTGATTACCTGGCCAAACAGCTGAAAGCGGGTGATGAAGTCGGCATTATCGAAGGTGTGTCCACTACCACCAATGCGCAGCAGCGCACCGCCGGTTTCAAGGATGCAATGGAGGCGGCGCAAATCAAGGTGGTTTCCCTGCAATCGGGCGATTGGGAAATCGACAAGGGCAACAAAGTGGCCGCATCGATTCTCAGTGAATACCCGCAAATCAAGGCTCTGTTGGCCGGTAACGACAGCATGGCGGTCGGCGCGGTCTCTGCCGTGCGTGCGGCGGGCAAGGCCGGCAAGGTACAAGTGGTGGGTTACGACAACATCAATGCCATCAAGCCAATGCTCAAGGACGGCCGCGTGCTCGCCACCGCTGACCAGTTTGCGGCCCGGCAGGCTGTATTCGGCATCGAGACTGCGCTGAAGATTCTCAAGGGCGAGCAGGTCGACGGCGGCACTAACGGCGTAATTGAAACTCCCGTAGAGCTGGTTACCCGGTAATCCTCTGGCGACGCATAGGCGCTCGGCCATCGGGTCGGGCGCGTGGAGAGTTTTATGTCAGTTTCCACCCCCGGCGCTGTCCTCACGGTCAGTGGCATCGGCAAGACCTACGCGCAACCGGTCCTGTCCGGTATAGACCTGACGCTCATTCGCGGCGAGGTGCTGGCGCTGACCGGCGAGAACGGCGCCGGCAAAAGCACGCTGTCGAAAATCATTGGCGGCCTGGTCACTCCGACAACCGGTCAGATGCAGTTTCAGGGGCAGCACTATCGGCCGGGCAGCAGGGCGCACGCGGAAAGTATCGGGATCCGCATGGTCATGCAGGAGCTGAATTTGTTGCCAACGTTGTCGGTTGCGGAAAACCTGTTCCTCGACAACCTGCCCAGCAATGGTGGCTGGATCAGTCGCAAGCGCCTGCGCAAGGCGGCCATTGAGGCAATGGCCCAAGTCGGGCTTGATGCGATCGACCCTGACACGCTGGTTGGAGAGTTGGGGATCGGTCACCAGCAGATGGTCGAGATCGCCCGTAATCTGATAGGCGATTGCCATGTACTGATTCTCGACGAGCCTACCGCGATGCTCACCGCGCGGGAGGTCGAGATGCTGTTCGAGCAGATCACTCGCTTGCAGGCGCGTGGTGTGTCGATCATCTACATCTCTCACCGTCTCGAAGAGCTGGCGCGGGTCGCTCAGCGCATCGCGGTGTTGCGCGATGGCAACCTGGTTTGTGTCGAGCCGATGGCCAACTACAACAGTGAACAACTGGTCACGTTGATGGTGGGTCGTGAACTCGGCGAACACATCGATATGGGCGCGCGAAAAATCGGCGCTCCGGTGTTGACCGTCAGGGGGCTGAGCCGTTCCGACAAGGTTCGCGACGTGTCCTTCGAAGTGCGCGGCGGCGAGATTTTTGGTATTTCCGGGTTGATCGGGGCGGGGCGCACCGAGTTGCTACGCTTGATTTTCGGGGCCGATCTGGCGGACAGCGGCACGGTTGCTTTGGGCACACCTGCGCAGGTCGTCGGCATTCGCTCTCCGGTTGATGCGGTCGGCCACGGCATCGCGCTGATCACGGAGGATCGCAAGGGAGAAGGTTTGCTGTTGACGCAATCGATCAGTGCCAACATCGCATTGGGCAACATGCCAGGCATCTCCAGTGGCGGTTTTGTCGACAACGGTGAGGAGCACGCGCTGGCTCAGCGCCAGATCGATGCCATGCGCATCCGCAGTTCGGGTCCAACGCAGTTGGTCAGCGAGCTGTCCGGAGGTAACCAGCAGAAAGTTGTGATCGGACGTTGGCTGGAGCGCGATTGTTCGGTGCTGCTGTTCGATGAGCCGACTCGAGGCATCGATGTCGGTGCCAAGTTCGACATTTACAATCTGTTGGGCGCGCTGACCCGTCAGGGCAAGGCGCTGGTGGTGGTGTCCAGCGACCTGCGAGAGTTGATGCTGATTTGCGACCGGATCGGCGTGCTGTCGGCAGGGCGTCTGATCGACACGTTCGAACGTGACAGCTGGACCCAGGATGATTTGCTTGCCGCCGCGTTTGCCGGCTACAAAAAACGAGATGCGCTGCTCAACGAAGCCGCGCCTAGGGATCTTCCATGAAAACCGTTTCTTCCACCGGCAACCGTAGTGGCCATTTTTATGGCCTCCGCACTTACATGGGCCTTGCCGGTGCGTTGCTGGCAATGGTGGTGCTGTTCTCGACCTTGAGCAGTCACTTCCTGTCCTACGACACTTTCAGTACCCTGGCCAACCAGATTCCGGACTTGATGGTCCTTGCGGTCGGGATGACCTTCGTGCTGATCATTGGCGGTATCGATTTGTCGGTTGGATCGGTGCTGGCACTCGCGGCTTCGACTGTCAGCGTCGCCATCCTCGGCTGGGGTTGGAGTGTTCTGCCGGCGGCGTTGCTCGGCATGGCGGCGGCAGCGTTGGCGGGGACGATCACCGGTTCGATCACCGTGGCATGGCGCATTCCGTCATTCATTGTGTCACTCGGTGTACTGGAGATGGCCCGGGGTGTGGCGTATCAAATGACCGGTTCGCGGACGGCCTACATCGGTGATGCGTTTGCCTGGTTGTCCAACCCGATCGCCTTCGGGATATCACCGTCGTTTATTATCGCTTTGCTGATCATTTTCATCGCCCAGGCGGTACTGACCCGTACCGTGTTTGGTCGGTATCTCATCGGTATCGGAACCAACGAAGAGGCGGTGCGCCTGGCAGGCATCAACCCCAAACCCTTCAAGATCCTGGTGTTCAGCCTGATGGGGTTGTTGGCGGGAATTGCAGCGCTGTTCCAGATTTCGCGTCTGGAGGCGGCGGACCCTAATGCCGGTTCCGGTCTGGAGTTGCAAGTGATCGCTGCGGTGGTGATCGGCGGGACCAGCCTGATGGGCGGGCGCGGTTCGGTCATCAGCACGTTCTTTGGCGTTTTGATCATTTCTGTATTGGCGGCCGGCCTGGCGCAGATTGGCGCGACCGAGCCGACCAAACGCATCATCACCGGTGCGGTAATTGTGGTGGCGGTGGTGCTCGATACTTATCGCAGTCAGCGCGCAAGCCGGCGGACCTGAGTCATGGCAACGATTAAAGATGTGGCTGCGCTCGCCGGGATTTCCTATACCACGGTATCCCATGTAGTGAACAACACCCGGCCAGTCAGCAAGGAAGTGCGGGTCAAGGTTGAGGAGGCGATCAAGACCCTCGACTACGTGCCCAGTGCAGTGGCTCGTTCCCTCAAGGCCAAGACCACCGCGACCATCGGTTTGTTGGTGCCCAACAGCCTGAATCCGTACTTCGCCGAACTGGCGCGAGGTATCGAAGATTACTGTGAGCGCAACGGTTACTGCGTGATTCTTTGCAACTCCGACGATAACCCGCAAAAACAGCGCAACTACCTGAGAGTACTTCTGGAAAAGCGCATCGACGGGCTGATCGTTGCGTCCGCCGGAGGGGACGGCGGCCTGGCGCATGGCCTGGCGAATGTGCGTACGCCTATGGTGATTGTTGATCGTGGGCTTGAAGGGGTCGATGCGGATCTGGTACGAATCGATCATGAATATGGCGCTTATCTGGCAACCCGCCACCTGCTGGAGTTAGGGCATCGGGAAATCGCCACGATCAGCGGCCCGCCGACCACCAGTGTGGCGCAAATGCGCCTGTGCGGATTTTGCCGTGCCCTGACAGACGCGGGAATCGTCGTCCCGCGTGAGCGCATGCTGGAAAGCGACTTTACCAGCACAGGGGGGTATAACGCTGCGGCGATCCTGCTGGCTCGGAACCCGCCCAGCGCCATTTTTGCGGCCAACGACATGATCGGTATCGGCGTGTTGCGAGCTGCTGCCGAGCGCAATGTTCGTGTGCCGACACAGCTTTCGGTGATTGGCTTCGACGATATTCAGATGAGTCGCTACGTCTATCCGGCGTTGACCACTGTGGGGCAGTCGATCCTGCAACTCGGTGAGATGGCCGCAGAAGTGCTTTTGCGACGGATTGCCACCCCGGACCTGGTCACCGAACAACGGATCGTGACACCGCGCATTGTCATGCGCGAATCGACCGCGCCGCTGGCCAGCGTGTTCGACGAATATCGCTGAAACCCCATGAATGAGTACTGTATGCCAGCAAAAGTAGTGGTAATAGGCAGCTTGAACATGGACCTGGTCACTCGGGCTCCACGGTTGCCGCGTGGCGGTGAAACCTTGATCGGCGAATCATTTGCCACGGTTTCCGGTGGAAAGGGCGCCAATCAGGCGGTGGCCGCTGCACGGTTGGGGGCTCAGGTCGCGATGGTCGGTTGCGTGGGAAATGATGCCTACGGCGAGGCATTGCGTGCAGCTTTGCTGGTGGAGGAGGTTGATTGCCAGGCGGTCAGCACCGTGGAGGGCTCCAGTGGTGTGGCGTTGATCGTGGTCGACGACAATAGCCAGAACTCGATCGTGATTGTCGCTGGTGCCAATGGAGCGCTAACGCCCGCGCTGATTGGTTGTTTCGATGCTGTGCTGCAAGCCGCCGATGTGATCATTTGTCAGCTTGAAGTGCCGGAAGCTACGGTCGGTCATGCGCTCAAACGCGGTCGTGAACTGGGCAAAACCGTCATCCTCAATCCGGCGCCGGCCAGTCGGCCGCTGCCGGCCGATTGGTACGCATCCATCGATTACCTGATTCCCAATGAAACTGAAGCGTGCGCGCTCAGCGGCTTGCCAGTGGACTCGCTGCAAAGTGCTGAAACCGCCGCGACCAGGTTAATTGCTATGGGGGCGGGCAAGGTCATCATCACGCTCGGTGCCCAGGGATCTTTATTTGCCAATGGCGCTGGGTTCAATCACTTCGTTGCGCCAGTCGTAACGGCAGTCGATACGACGGCGGCCGGGGATACGTTCGTCGGCGGTTTTGCCGCAGCGTTGGCAGCCGGTAAAAGTGAGGTTGAAGCGATTCGATTCGGTCAGGTCGCTGCGGCACTGTCGGTCACTCGTCCCGGTGCGCAACCCTCGATTCCCACGTTGTCCGAAGTCGAGGTGTTCCAAACCTCATGAAAAAGACACCCTTGCTGAACGTTGCGCTGTCCCGACTGATTGCGTCCCTGGGGCATGGGGACATCGTGATAATCGGTGATGCAGGTTTGCCAGTGCCGCCAGGCGTGGAGCTGATCGACCTGGCCTTGACCCACGGTATTCCAGACTTTGTCAGCACCTTGAAAGTTGTACTCAGCGAAATGCAGGTCGAAAGTCATGTGCTGGCTCAGGAAATCCTCGAGAAAAAATCGTCAGCCTTGCCAGTGCTTGATGAGCTGAGCGCGGAGGGGGTGCTGGGTCGTCGTGAGCTGCTCAGTCATGAGCAGTTCAAGGCACTGAGTCGTCAGGCAAGGGCAATTGTCCGTACCGGCGAATGTCAGCCGTACTGCAATGTTGCATTGATCGCCGGTGTGACGTTCTGACTGAGCGCCGTGTACTCGTAGCCTTCCACAAAGCGTGTGCCAGGCATTCGCTATGCTCATAAATGCATCATCTGTTTCGGAGTCTGCTGCTTTTGTCCCTGCCTATTACCAAGCGCGCCCAGCCGGTGGAAAAAATCGACCTGATCATCGACACAGATCCAGGAGCCGATGACGTGGTCGCCTTGCTACTCGCGCTGGCTTCACCGGATCAACTGCATGTTCGTGCGGTGTGCACTGTTGCCGGTAATGTTCCGCTGGAGAAAACCTCCCGAAATGCACGTCTGGCCCGGGAGTGGGCCGGTCGGGAAGAGGTGCCGGTGTATGCAGGCGCACCGAAACCGCTGATGCGAACGCCGATCTACGCTGAGGACATCCACGGCAAGGAAGGTCTGTCGGGTGTCACGGTGTATGAGCCGAGGAAAGGGTTGGCGCCGGGCAGTGCGGTGGTTTATCTGATTGAAACCCTGCACGCGGCAAAGCCCCATAGCATCACCATCGCCATGCTGGGACCGCAGACCAATCTGGCTTTGGCACTGATCCAGGCGCCTGAGATCGTCCAGGGCATCAAGGAAGTGGTCGTCATGGGCGGCGCGCATTTCAATGGCGGTAACATTACGCCAGTCGCGGAATTCAACGTGTTCGCTGACCCACATGCGGCCGAAGTGGTGCTTGGAAGCGGCGTGAAACTGACTTACCTGCCGCTGGACGTGACCCACAAGGTACTCACCAGCGAATCACGTCTGAAGCAAATAGCCGCCTTGAACAACAATGCGAGCAAGCTGGTAAGCGACATCCTGAATGAATACGTCAAGGGCGATATGGAGCACTACGGTATTGCGGGTGGTCCGGTGCACGATGCCACGGTTGTCGCCTACCTGCTCAAGCCTGAGCTATTCAGTGGTCGCTCGGTCAACGCAGTGATCGATAGTCGCGAGGGGCCGACATTCGGTCAAACCATTGTTGATTGGTACGATGGGCTCAAGGCGCCGAAAAATGCTTTCTGGGTTGAAAGTGCCGACGCTCAAGGCTTCTTCGATCTGCTGATCGAGCGGTTGGCTCGGCTGAAATAATTTACATCCTCGCAAGTGCTTGCCAGGGTTTTTACCCGCGCGCGATATCAACTGCAGCCCTTTGGTCTGCCAGATGCTTTTCGAAAATCTGCTCGATAAACGATTGGGCGGCTTCGGTTCCAAGGTCCCTGACCAAAAGGTCTATTGCGATGATGGCGAGCTCTTCGGTGGTGCCTGGGCTGTAGGAACTGTGGCCGTCCTGCCACTTGGCCTTGATGTCGGCGTCGATACTTACGGTGGTCATGATTGCGCTCGCGTAGTTTGAGGGCTGAGCGTCGAGTTAAGCATTATGCGAGCCTTTTGGCACTCCGACTTAGGCATGACCGGGGTGCTATGCGACACTTGGTACTTGATGACTTTCAAGGACTTCGCTGTGCAGATCGATTTGAACACACCTGATGGCTTGACCCTTGACGCTGTGCGTCAGCTTCTGGCTCAAGCGAGCGACGATCAGCATACTCAGTTGCGGGTGACCAAGGGCGGCATCGCCTATATCTCATCCGGCGTTGTGGGCGGCACCGATATCGATGGTCTGCTGTTCCGCCTGGAAACGTGGTCCAGGGGGTCTGGTTATGTTGGGCGTATTGCCGCCAGTGACGATGTCTGGGTCATGCAGATTTTCAACGCACTGAAGCAGAACTGGCCGAAACCCGCTTTCGACTACATCGACGTCTATTGAGCGCCGTTCATATTCAGTCACGATTAACAGCTGAAGGGCGGGGCGATGCTCAGGCAAACTTATCGTTTGTCCGCAGTGAAGGGCAGGTCTCCTGTTCTCGCGGTGAAACCAAACGCCGAATCGGCGGTCGCACGATCTCAGTACAACTCTCGAAAAAAGGAGGCTTCATGCCTTGGAAGCTCGCGTCATTGGGTACTTTGCTGGCTGTTGCCACATTGGCCGGTTGCAGCACTACCTCCACGGAGTCGCCAGCAGACGCTGTTACGACAACTGACACGGGGCACAGCCGTTGTGAAGCAAAGGCTGCTGAATTCACCATTGGCAAACAGGCATCACCAGAGCTGTTGGAACAGGCGCGTACCCGCGCTGGAGCACAAAATGCAAGGTTTCTCCTGCCAGCCGATATGGTGACGCTGGAGTACCGTTCCGATAGGCTGAATCTGAACACTGACGCCAATAAAGTCGTCACGCGCGTCAGCTGTGGCTGATCGCTAACGTTTTTGTTTTACCCATAAAAAACCCCGTCACATGGACGGGGTTTTTTTAGTGCGCCTGGAAATTACTCTGGGCGAACTTGAGCAGCTTGCATACCCTTTTGGCCTTTCTCAGCCACGAAGGAAACAGTCTGGCCTTCTTTCAGGCTTTTGAAACCGTCGCTTTCGATAGCTTTGAAGTGTACGAACAGGTCGTCACCGCCACCTTGAGGAGTGATGAAGCCGAAGCCTTTTTCATCGTTGAACCATTTAACGGTGCCGGTTTGGCGATTAGACATGGTGTATCTCCAAGAAACATATATTTTCAGTAGTGCTGTGCTGCTCAGGCCAACTGGGCACACCCGAGTATCATAGTCGAAATGTTCGCTTTGGGAGCCCCCCGGAAGCACTGTTTGCCAACCAGTCGTGCTTTCATTGTGTCCTTGAGCGGCTGAAAGCCCCGTTTTACAAGGCTTTCGGCCGAAAGTAGGGGTGATAAAAAAAGCTGTAAAACCTGAATAAATTGTACGAAAGGACCTGTTTCAGCAGCTTTTTAACAGCATTTCAGGGGGTGAAAACACCTGGGCGGGCCTATTTTTGCTCTTTGCTAGTGGCCTTGCAGGCAGCGATTTTGCCCAGTGCCGCCTGCTTCAGTGAGTCGCTGGCGGTGTTGTTCATCAAGGCTTGAATGTCAGCGGCAGGGTACGACTTGATGGCGTCGGCACCGCAGGCACAATGGGATTTTGCAGCGGGCACACCAATTTTCTCGGCAGCTGCAGGAACGCACTGAGCCATGTATTTCTCCCGCTCACCTTTCGGCCATTCGGCATGGGCGGCCAGAGGCAGCAGGAGAACAATCGGGGCGACTACGGCGAACAAACGATTCAGACGCATGCTGAGATGCTCCTTGTGGGTCAATTGTCTTGTTATATGAGGAATAAGTGCGCTTCAAGTTCAGCACTCTGGCATAAAAACAGGCGTTTTACCCTGTTGCAAAACCTCTGCTCCGTGCCGACCGCTCATCTGTGCTAGCATGCGTCGCTCGGGCGTTTGCGGGCTCCGGTCGACCTTTAGTCCCGGTAGCGGCAGATGAACGAATAACCCTGATTTGAATCCCAGTCACTCTGGTTCGGTTTTCCGGTTGGCCGCAAGGCTCCTGCCGCTGTAAGGCAGGCGTTCGTCATTGAATGGCCTGGATCGGATCTTGTACTGGCTCATCCCAACCCACGTGACCTTTGGTAGGGGTCACCACTAGGAGAGGAGGCGCCATGCCAACTATTACTCTTCCCGACGGCAGTCAACGTTCATTCGATCATCCGGTATCCGTAGCCGAGGTCGCCGCATCCATTGGTGCCGGTCTGGCCAAAGCCACTGTAGCGGGCAAGGTCGATGGCAAGCTGGTCGATGCCAGCGATACCATCAACAGCGACGCCACGCTGCAAATCATCACGCCCAAGGATGAAGAGGGGCTGGAGATCATTCGCCACTCTTGCGCCCACCTGGTCGGTCACGCTGTCAAACAGCTGTATCCGACGGCCAAGATGGTCATCGGCCCGGTCATTGATGAAGGCTTCTATTACGACATCGCCTTCGAGCGTCCTTTCACGCCGGACGACCTTGCCGCCATCGAACAGCGCATGCAGCAGCTGATCGAGAAAGATTACGATGTGATCAAGAAGGTCACTCCGCGTGCCGAAGTGATCGAAGTGTTCAAGGCTCGCGGGGAAGACTACAAACTTCGCCTGGTCGAGGACATGCCGAACGAGCAGGCCATGGGCCTGTACTATCACGAAGAATACGTCGACATGTGCCGCGGTCCGCACGTGCCAAACACTCGTTTCCTGAAATCCTTCAAACTGACCAAGTTGTCCGGTGCCTACTGGCGTGGCGATGCCAAGAACGAGCAGTTGCAGCGCGTTTACGGCACCGCATGGGCAGACAAGAAGCAACTGGCTGCCTACATTCAGCGCATTGAAGAAGCTGAAAAGCGCGATCACCGCAAGATCGGTAAGCGCCTGGGCCTGTTCCACACCCAGGAAGAGTCGCCGGGCATGGTGTTCTGGCACCCGAATGGCTGGACTCTGTACCAGGTGCTTGAGCAATACATGCGCAAGGTTCAGCGCGACAACGGTTACCTTGAGATCAAGACACCTCAAGTCGTTGACCGCAGCCTGTGGGAAAAGTCCGGGCACTGGGCCAACTACGCCGACAACATGTTCACCACGCAGTCGGAAAACCGCGACTACGCCATCAAGCCAATGAACTGCCCTTGCCACGTGCAAGTGTTCAATCAAGGTCTGAAAAGCTACCGCGAGTTGCCGATGCGCCTGGCCGAGTTCGGTGCATGTCACCGTAACGAGCCATCGGGTGCCTTGCACGGCATCATGCGCGTGCGCGCATTCACTCAGGACGACGCCCACATCTTCTGCACCGAAGAGCAGATGCAGGCCGAATCGGCTGCATTCATCAAGTTGACCATGGACGTCTACGCCGATTTCGGCTTTAAAGACGTCGAGATGAAGCTGTCCACTCGTCCGGAAAAACGCGTGGGTTCCGACGAATTGTGGGATCGCGCCGAAGCTGCCTTGGCCGCAGCCCTTGATAGCGCGGGCCTTCCGTACGATCTGCAGCCGGGCGAGGGTGCATTCTACGGTCCGAAAATCGAGTTCTCGCTGAAAGATTGCCTTGGCCGCGTCTGGCAGTGTGGTACTCTGCAGCTCGATTTTAACCTGCCTGTCCGTCTGGGAGCCGAATACGTCTCCGAAGACAACAGTCGCAAACACCCGGTTATGTTGCACCGGGCGATCCTGGGATCCTTCGAACGGTTCGTCGGAATCCTGATCGAGCACTACGAGGGTGCATTCCCTGCGTGGCTGGCGCCGACCCAGGCAGTGGTGATGAATATCACCGATAAACAGGCTGATTTTGCCGCTGATGTTGAAAAAACTCTCAACGAAAGCGGATTTCGTGCCAAGTCTGACTTGAGAAATGAAAAGATCGGCTTTAAAATCCGCGAGCATACTTTGCTCAAGGTTCCTTATCTCTTGGTTATCGGAGATCGGGAAGTCGAGATGCAGACTGTCGCTGTGCGTACTCGTGAAGGTGCTGACCTGGGCTCGATGCCCGTCGCCCAGTTCGCTGAGTTTCTCGCGCAAGCGGTTTCCCGGCGTGGTCGCCCAGATTCGGAGTAATTATTATTAAGCGTGAAATGAGACAAGATAAACGAGCTGCACCGAAAGCCCCGATCAACGAGAATATCTCGGCACGCGAGGTTCGGTTAATTGGAGCTGAAGGTGAACAGCTTGGGATTGTGTCAATTGAAGACGCGCTTCTTAAGGCTGAAGAGGCCAAGCTGGATCTGGTGGAGATTTCCGCCGATGCAGTACCCCCTGTTTGCAAACTGATGGACTACGGCAAATCGATCTTCGAAAAGAAGAAGCAGATTGCTGCGGCCAAGAAAAACCAGAAGCAGATTCAGGTTAAAGAAATCAAGTTTCGTCCAGGGACGGAGGAAGGGGATTACCAGGTAAAACTGCGCAACCTGGTACGTTTCCTGAGTGATGGGGACAGGGCCAAGGTATCCTTGCGATTCCGCGGCCGTGAGATGGCCCACCAGGAGCTGGGGATGGAACTGCTCAAGCGAGTTGAAGGTGACTTGCTCGAGTACGGTTCGGTCGAACAGCATCCTAAGATGGAAGGACGCCAACTGATCATGGTCATCGCCCCGAAAAAGAAGAAGTAATCAACAGGGCACGGCAGGCCTTCTGATTATGTTTATCAACTGAATGCGGAGTATCCGAACATGCCAAAAATGAAGACCAAAAGTGGTGCTGCTAAGCGGTTTCTGAAAACTGCTAACGGTATCAAGCACAAGCACGCTTTCAAGAGCCACATCCTGACCAAAATGTCGACCAAGCGTAAGCGTCAATTGCGCGGTAGCAGCTTGCTGCATCCGTCTGACGTGGCAAAAGTCGAGCGCATGCTGCGCCTTCGTTAATTTTAGTCAAGAATAGAGGAAGTAACTCATGGCTCGTGTAAAGCGTGGCGTCATTGCCCGTAAGCGTCACAAAAAAATTCTGAAACTTGCTAAAGGCTACTACGGCGCACGCTCCCGCGTATTCCGTGTTGCCAAGCAAGCGGTAATCAAGGCAGGCCAATACGCCTACCGTGACCGTCGTCAGAAAAAACGTCAGTTCCGCGCTCTGTGGATCGCTCGTATCAACGCTGGTGCTCGTATCAACGGTCTGTCCTACAGCCGTTTCATCGCCGGCCTGAAAAAAGCGTCCATCGAGATCGACCGTAAGGTTCTGGCTGATCTGGCAGTGAACGAAAAAGCGGCGTTTGCTGCGATTGTCGAGAAAGCTAAAGCCACCTTGGCTTAAGTACCCCCGACAGTCACCCGGCCTCGCATCTGTGGGGTCTGGTGTTAAACGTCATAAATAGGGGAAGAGCCTTCAAGCTCTTCCCCTATTTTGTATCTGGAGTCTGTACATGGAAAACCTGGATGCGCTCGTCTCTCAAGCACTAGAGGCTGTGCAAAGCGCTGAAGATATCAATGCCCTGGAGCAAATCCGGGTTCACTACCTTGGCAAGAAGGGTGAATTGACTCAGGTGATGAAGACCCTGGGGAATTTGCCGGCAGAAGAGCGTCCGCAAGTCGGCGCGCTGATCAACGTTGCCAAGGAGCGTGTCACAGAGGTTCTCAATGCGCGCAAGGCACTGTTTGAAGAGGCCGACCTGGCTGCCAAACTGTCTGCCGAGTCCATTGACGTGACCCTGCCTGGCCGTGGTCAGACCTCCGGTGGTCTGCATCCTGTTACTCGAACTCTGGAACGTATTGAACAATTCTTCACCCACATCGGCTACGGCATCGCCGAAGGCCCTGAGGTTGAAGACGATTATCACAACTTCGAAGCGCTCAACATCCCAGGCCATCACCCGGCCCGGTCGATGCACGACACCTTCTATTTCAATGCCAACATGCTGCTGCGCACCCATACCTCGCCGGTACAGGTCCGCACCATGGAGTCAAAACAGCCGCCGATTCGCATCGTCTGCCCAGGCCGTGTGTACCGTAGCGACTCGGATATCACCCATTCGCCGATGTTCCACCAGGTCGAAGGCCTGCTGGTCGATCGCGACATCAATTTCGCCGACCTAAAAGGCACCATCGAAGAATTCCTGCGTGTGTTCTTCGAAAAAGAGTTGGCCGTGCGTTTCCGCCCTTCGTACTTCCCGTTCACCGAGCCATCCGCTGAAGTCGACATGGAATGCGTGATGTGCAGCGGTAAAGGCTGTCGCGTCTGCAAACAGACAGGTTGGCTGGAAGTCATGGGCTGCGGCATGGTTCACCCGAACGTGCTGCGTATGTCCGGGATCGACCCGGAAGAGTTTTCGGGCTTTGCCTTCGGCATGGGCGTTGAGCGTCTGGCCATGCTGCGTTACGGCGTGAACGACTTGCGTCTGTTCTTCGACAACGACTTGCGGTTCCTTGCGCAATTTCGCTAGTCGTAACGAATTTTTAGGAGAGCAGGATGAAATTCAGTGAACAATGGCTGCGTGGCTGGGTTAGCCCGCAGGTAAGTCGCGACGAGCTGGTTGCTCGTCTGTCGATGGCCGGTCTTGAGGTTGATAGTGTTACGCCGGCCGCCGGCGTTTTCAGTGGCGTGATCGTGGGCGAGGTGCTCAGCACCGAACAACACCCGGACGCCGACAAGCTGCGCGTTTGCCAGGTCAGCAATGGTTCGGAAACTTTCCAGGTCGTGTGCGGTGCGCCAAACGTGCGCCCGGGCCTGAAGATTCCATTCGCCACCATTGGTGCCGAACTGCCGGGCGACTTCAAGATCAAGAAAGCCAAGCTGCGTGGCGTTGAGTCAAACGGCATGCTGTGCTCGCAAGCCGAGCTGCAAGTGGGCGAGGGCAACGATGGTCTGATGGAGCTGCCGGACGATGCGCCAGTGGGTCAGGACATCCGTGAATATCTGAACCTGGAAGACGCCAGCATCGAGGTCGACCTGACCCCGAACCGCGGTGACTGCCTGTCTCTGGCCGGTCTGGCCCGTGAAGTCGGCGCACTGTATGCCGCTCAGGTCACTCGTCCGGTGGTAGCCAGCGTTCCAGCCGTGCATGACGAAGTGCGTTCGGTTGAAGTGTTGGCACCGGCTGCTTGCCCGCGTTACCTGGGTCGTGTGATCCGTAACGTTGAGTTGTCCAGGCCAACGCCGCTGTGGATGGTCGAGCGCCTGCGCCGTGCCGATGTGCGCAGCATCGATGCTGCCGTCGACATCACCAACTACGTGATGTTGGAGCTGGGTCAACCGCTGCACGCATTCGATCTCGCCGAAATCAATGGCGGCATCCGTGTGCGCATGGCCGAAGAAGGCGAGAAACTGGTGCTGCTCGACGGTCAGGAAGTCAGTCTGCGTAGCGATACGCTGGTGATCGCCGACCACACCCGCGCACTGGCAATTGCCGGCGTCATGGGGGGCGAGCACAGCGGCGTCAATACCGCCACCACTCGCGATATCTTCCTGGAAAGTGCGTTCTTCGATCAGATCGCCGTCGCTGGCAAGGCCCGTTCCTATGGCCTGCACACCGATGCATCGCACCGCTACGAGCGTGGTGTGGACTGGCAGCTTGCCCGTGAAGCCATGGAGCGCGCCACTGGCCTGCTGCTGGAAATTACCGGTGGCGAAGCTGGCCCGATCATCGAATCCGTTAGCGAGCAGCACCTGCCATCGATCGCGCCGGTAACCCTGCGCGCTCAACGCATCACCCAGATGTTGGGCATGGAAATGGACTCGGCTGAAGTTGAGCGTCTGCTCAGTGCTTTGGGACTGGCCATTACCGCTGAAGGGGCAGGGCAGTGGCGCGTAGAAGTGCCAAGCCATCGCTTCGATATCAGTCTGGAAGTCGACCTGATCGAAGAGCTGGCGCGTCTTTATGGTTACAACCGCTTGCCGGTTCGTTATCCGCAAGCGCGTCTGGCGCCGCAAGCCAAGGCAGAGGCCCGTAGTGACTTGCCGGAGCTGCGTCGTCTACTGGTTGCTCGTGGTTATCAGGAAGCGATTACCTACAGCTTCATCGATCCGAAACAGTTCGAGTTGTTTAATCCGGGTGTTGAGCCGTTGTTGTTGGCCAACCCGATATCCAACGACATGGCGGCAATGCGCTCATCGCTGTGGCCGGGCCTGGTCAAGGCGCTTCAGCACAACCTGAACCGTCAGCAGGATCGTGTACGTCTGTTCGAGAGCGGGCTGCGTTTCGTCGGTCAGCTTGATGGCTTGAAGCAGGAGCCGATGCTAGCCGGTGTGGTTTGTGGCAGCCGCCTGCCAGAAGGATGGGCACAAGGTCGCGATGTCGTCGACTTCTTCGACGTCAAGGCTGACGTGGAAGCGGTGCTGGGCTTCGCCGGTGCTCTGGATGCGTTCAGTTTCGTACCTGGTAAACACCCAGCGTTGCATCCGGGCCAAACCGCACGCATCGAACGTGACGGGCGTCTGGTTGGCTTCGTCGGCGCAATTCACCCTGAATTGTCGAAAACCCTGGGTCTGGATCGTCCAGTGTTTGTTTTCGAGATGGTTCTGGCGGAAGTGGCCTCGGGCAAAATGCCTAAATTCCACGAGTTATCGCGCTTTCCTGAAGTGCGTCGTGACTTGGCACTGATCGCGCACAAAGACGTCGCAGCCTCGGCTGTATTGGACGTAATCCGTGAAAATGCAGGCGAATGGCTGACAGACCTCAGGCTATTTGACGTGTATCAGGGTAAAGGCATTGATCCTGATAGAAAAAGCCTTGCAGTTGGCTTGACCTGGCAGCATCCATCGCGCACTCTTAATGACGATGAGGTGAATACCACGACGCAAAACATCCTCACCTCGCTCGAACAAAGGTTGGACGCCACGTTAAGGAAGTGACGTATGGGGGCTTTGACGAAAGCTGAGATGGCGGAACGTCTGTATGAAGAGCTGGGCCTGAACAAACGGGAAGCCAAGGAATTGGTTGAGCTGTTTTTCGAGGAAATCAGGCACGCTCTTGAAGACAACGAACAAGTCAAATTGTCCGGTTTCGGCAATTTCGACCTTCGGGACAAACGCCAGCGGCCTGGCCGCAATCCGAAAACGGGAGAAGAAATCCCGATCACGGCTCGCCGTGTGGTCACCTTTCGTCCAGGGCAGAAGTTGAAGGCCCGAGTTGAGGCTTATGCTGGAACCAAGTCATAACGACGAGCTTCCCGTCATCCCAGGCAAACGCTACTTCACCATTGGTGAAGTCAGCGAACTGTGTGCGGTAAAACCGCATGTGCTGCGCTACTGGGAGCAGGAGTTTCCTCAACTCAACCCCGTGAAACGCCGCGGAAACCGCCGGTATTATCAGCGCCAGGATGTGCTGATGATCCGGCAGATCCGTGCGCTTCTTTACGATCAAGGATTCACCATCGGCGGCGCGCGTTTGCGTTTGTCCGGCGATGAAGCCAAAGACGACACCACGCAATACAAGCAAATGATTCGCCAGATGATCGCTGAGCTGGAAGATGTTCTGGTGGTTCTCAAGAAATAATTTTCTGCTTTTAAATACTTCCAGTTTTCAAAAGCTTGCGATATATTCTTGAGCGTCCTTCGAGATGAAGGACGGATTCACGCCTAGTCGGGGCGTAGCGCAGTCCGGTAGCGCACTAGCATGGGGTGCTAGGGGTCGAGTGTTCGAATCACTCCGTCCCGACCATATTTTTCAATGACTTAGCCCATTCTGAAAAGATTGGGCTTTTTCATTTCTGTCTTAGGGGTAAATGGGGGGGTAAACACGCTCGCCTTGCTAACGCCCCAACTGATGACGTTTGCCAACCTCGGAATTCAACCTAATAGTTGGGCAGCGTTGACTCGCTATCTCAAAGGTGGCAGTGTGCCCACAGAAGATAATCGGGTCGAAAATTGGATCCGGTCTCAAGTTTTCAGGCATGTGTAATGGCTGGCCGGGACATCGCGTAGTGGCAGGCTGGCAGCAACGATCATATGTTTGTCCATTCGGCACATCCTAACGGCCATAATCCACTTGCCTAGTTAGGGCTTGATCGTACGTCCGCCGACGCAGCGAGTGAGTGGAGCTACAGAGTTGCTGTCGCATGAAGGACGCCCGTTGTCACCTAGGGTTTAATGGGCGGGTCTTGCTGTTCAATGGAGTTAGCGGCAGTCGGGAATCGCAGAATGCACTACTTTGAAGGGGGGCGGGTATATGACAGTGTCCCTGTATGGGTGGCTGCGATGCTCAGTTTCGGATATCACTGGTGTGATAGAAGCACTGGGACTCGTCGGATCGCACTGTTGTCAATGCCGTGCGAGTCTGAAGCTGCGGGTCTAGTCGCATTGGGAGCGTTTCGACGTGATCTTGAATTTACGGCCACTAACTACATCGACTCCTATTTTGATCTTCTGGTTCGTTTTTGCCGTGAGCGTCAAGCAGAGCTGAAGAACAAGGTTACCCCTCCAGAACTGCCTCCTCCTGATGTCCGCAATGTCCTCGATAACTCGCGCTGGCGATTTGCTGCTGACAATAGTAGTCCCGATAAAATAATGATTGAAGATGCTGGGTACCGCCAGTTCGTCAAACGTGGCGGAAAGCGTATTCACAACCAGAACGGGCCATGTCGCAGTTACATCACGCGAGAAAGTGCTCTCGATTGGCAACTGCACAATTTTCCACTGCCGCAGATCCCTCCAGGAGGGTCGGCATTGGAGCTAGCGGTATACAGTGCTCTGCCCTTCTGCAGCGGCCCGATCCTGGATGCGAACCTGTGCCGGTCTTATGATGGTCTGGTGTTGGTGGGGCAGGGGGCAGCCCGAGATTCCACCTATATGCAGAAATATTATGCGGCAGGATTTACGTCCGGTAATCGTCAGCTACCATTGGGCGAACTTCTTACCCTGCACAATAGCGAAAAAAAATATGTACAGCGTCTGCGTTTCGTAAATGAACGCACAACGGATGATGACGGCGGACACAGCGCCCGGCTGGTGGTGGCAGATGGTATATCAGCACTACTCCGTGCTGAGCAGCTATATCCTTCTAGCGACATCATCGCCTTCTGCAGTCGTGATGCATCAGTCGAGGCCATTCTCCAGCTAAAGGGGTGGCTGAATGAAAAAGTGCGTTACTACACTGATGTGGACACCAGCCACGGATTTTTGGGCGGAACTCCCGTCGGTACATTGCTGCGCGTGCTGCAACGGAGGGTATGAATTTGTCTATGTCGACAAGCGAACGCCTGCAGTTCTTGGAGAGCTACCCGCCGGTTCAGGAGCTCTACATTGGGGAGTCTCCGCTTTTTTCCGCAATCCGTTACCATATGCGGACGCTATATTCTGCGCTCTACGATTCGGATGGCGATGCACACCAGAATGAAGTGGCTCTGCAGCTTCGCTTCGAGATGCTTAAGTGGTTAACGTCGCCATTGATGCCGGATGTCAGCTTGTTTCTACGCTGCGGTCTTGCCAATGACGGACGAACCCGCCAGCAGTGGGGGGCGGACGTCGCGCAAACTGTCGGGTTGCTGAAAGACCTGATCACTCGCTACGCGGAAGAGGGCTCCGTACTTAATGAGGCGTTTGTCCGGCTGTTTGTCGATCTAATCGGTGAATATGATGAGGACCGCATTAAAATCTGGTGCCACCACAAGGAGCGCGATCTCTTTCGCGACCTGCTTGAGGGTCTAACTGAGCTTGATGACCGGGCGTTTTTCAGCTCGCTCGCAGAATATCGAAATGGCCCTCCGACCGATGCATTAATCCGGTTTGGACCTTTGCGTACGCAAGGTTTTGGCAAGGCGCCAGAGTCGCTGATCAGTTCACCGTCATACCGGCGGATGGTCCGCTTTGTCTGGACGGGTCTGGCAGACGAGGAAGGATTTGCAGACGATCCTGTACTTCCTACCCACAACTATCTTATCGCCATGCCCTTGGTCCGGACCACTGTCACCGGGAATCTGGGGACGGTGGCCCCCCCAACCGAGATGGCACTGGCGGATGATCTTGTGTTTCTCGACCAGAAGGCACCCAATGGTAAACCCCAGCATCGTTGCGTGCTGGTGGAGTTTCCCGCTGAGTATTGTGTACTGCTGCGTCCCGGCTCCCGCTTGCTTGTGTTCAGTCCCCAATGCACTAGCGCTGAGGCCATTGGCTATCGACTAATCAGCGACGTCGAGGCTGGCGATTACCTACTAATACACGATGCTGATGCGGATTTGGGCGAGGTCAGCGTCGATGCCGCCAAGGCGCCGCTGGCCGCCATGTGGAAGAAGGCGCTGGCTGATGCATGGAGACGGTACCCCGGTATCTGTTCCCAGAAAATGGAGCAAGCGGGCATCGATTTACTGGATCTTTCCCGTGCGGTCCAGAAATGGACGGCGATGAACGGTACGGTTATTCGCGCTCCTCTCCGCAAGAAACATTTCGAGGCCCTGCTGACGAAGGTACTTGATCCAGAACTGATTCCTCCGATGGTGGAGAATGGAAAGACGGTGCCAGGCTGGCGCCGGGCTTGGATGGAAGTCGAGTCAACGCGGGTAAACGCGATCCAGCACGGAGCTGTGGAGAATGCTATCGTCAACGAACAATTGGTCGCGGAAATGCGCAAAGAATTGCCTACCATACGCGATTTGGTTTTACTGGACGGTGCCTATCGTCACCGGCTCCTACCGACAGGCGGACTGATTGGCAGCGTGGTATTCAAGCCCGTAATCAGCCTCTCCAAAGACTTCGCTGCTCCGGCAGAGCAGCTGGATAAACCGCTGAAACTTTCGGTTGCTGAGTTGTACCGTACAGATCCGAGAGGAGCCATTCTGTGCGTATGATTCCCGCCTTCATTGATGACTCCGCTCCACCAGGTGAAATTGCGGTTTTCCGTAAGCTGGAGAGTTCGAATTTCGGCTGGACCGTGATTCATTCGCTGGATCTTGCTCCCTACAATCACCACCGGCGCACCGAACTCGACTTTGTAATTTTGATCCCGGAAGTTGGCATTTTGTGCGTCGAGGTTAAATCTCACAGTGAGATTGGATTCGACGGCAGCCGCTGGTATCCAGACAGCATCACTAAATCGCCATTCCGCCAGGCGCAGGATGCCCGGTTTGCACTGCGCCGCCGGCTTGTGGAGCGTATGGGTGGAATTTCACATGTCCCAGTCATTCACTGCTGCATCTTCCCGCGGGCGGATTTTGTCGTGTCTGCCAACATGTCCATCCTTCCTTTTGAAGTAATGGATCGTCACCGATTCAAAGCCTGTGCCACCGGGGATGAATTGTGTGATGAGCTGAAACGCATGGCAATGCGGATCATTGATGCGGATCCGACAGTTGCTTCGATGAAGACGCCGCTGTCAGAAAAGCAGGTGGAGGACTTCGTCAAATTCTGTTTTCCCATTCGTACGCGCCAGCCGGAAAAAGTTGCCGAAATCCGTTATCGCGAGGAGGAACTCGAAAAACTTCTCCGTGATCAGCAGCGGCCGGTACTTCGGCTGACGGAATACAACCTGCGTGTGTTGGTGGAAGGCGGTGCCGGAACTGGAAAATCTCTGATTGGGCTCGAAATCGCACGACGCAAGGCCGCCCAAGGGCTTCGTGTGGGCTACCTGTGTTTTAACCGGCTTATCGGTAACTGGGCTGCACGCGAAGTTGAAGCCGGTCACAATCCTCTCCTTGTCGGCGGTTCTGTGCTGAGCATGTTGATGTCCCTGACTGGAATTGAGGCGCCGGAGCATCCAGATGAGACTTTCTGGTCGGACCTGCCGTTGGAAATACAGGATCGCCTCACAGACCCGACGTGCGGACTTGATGCACAGTTCGACTATCTCGTTATCGACGAAGCCCAGGATATTTTGGCGCGCCCAGACCTTCTTGACTGCATTCGCCTACTGCTGGAAGGGGGGCTCGAAGGCGGTTCCTATCTTATGCTGGGCGATTTCCGCAACCAAGTGTTGACCGAGGCCTCTTTTCTAGAGGCTAACCTGACTGGTGTGCGGGACCACTCCGCCAGGTGGGTCCTCGCCGAAAACTGCCGAAACTACAAGGCTATAGGCCAGATCGCGATGAAGCTTTCCAAGGCTGATCGGAGTACCTACTCAGGGTACCTGCGCCAAGGCGGTGGCCTGCATGCTTGGAACTTAAGCCTGTACCAAGATGCGGCGGATCAGGTCCGTCAGATCATCGCCCTCCTAGAGTCGTCTTTGGCCAGCGGATTTCGAGAAGAGGACATTACGGTACTTTCCTTCGGAGGCGAGCATCAATCGGTGCTACCCCTGCTTCGAGATACGTCCCGCTATCCAATCGTTAGCGCCTGGGCGGCGGGAGCAAAGGGCATCCGCTCGTCTACTGTTTCCGCCTACAAGGGTCTTGAAAATAAGGTCGTCATCATCACCGACGTGATCCCTTCTGACAGCGGGTTCGATCGCAGCCGCTTCTACACGGGCATTACTCGAGCACGGGAGCGGCTCCATCTCTTATGTCACGCGTCTGGCGCCGCACAGCTGGCAGAATGGGTCACAAGCGCAGGGAAAGAATATGAATAGGGAACGATCTTCGGAAATTGAATTTCTGCGTGGCGAGCTGGTGGGACCTGCGCGCCCCCTAGACTCGGTACGCCCCGGCACTACGGTAACCCTTGATGCGCAGGGCTGCTTTCGGTTAGCCGAGGATGCCGATGGGACTTTGTACTACCAATGCAATGACAGCGATGTTTTGCAGGAAATTGTGCACTATCGAGGCGAAACGCCCATGCAGCGTTATGGCGCGGGTCTTTTGCACCCGCGCAACGATGTGCGAGGTGCTGTGATTGAAGAAGCATCGGATGACAGCCCATCTGGCGGGGAGCAGGGCGAGGACGCAGCGGCTGAAACCATTCAAGCGGTTGTTACCGATCCGGATGAGCCTGCGTCGCCAACGGTGTCCGCGAGTAGCGACGCGGTTGCGGAAGGCGTCGGAGCGGAAACGGACGATGACGATTTCGAGGTCAGTAACGACGACATGTACCAGCCTTCGGTCATGGGCATTAGTTTTTGCCTCGAGAAGGGGGAAGGCGAATTTGTCGTCGCGTTGCCATCCATGAAAAAGCTCTTTTGGCAGCTGCCAGAAGCCGCCCCGTTCCCGGTTAACGGGCGGTATGAGCCCTGCATAAAGATCACCACCAAGGAGGGCTGTGAGCGCAGGACCGAGGCGTGGCGGCGTGTACCGGCGACCAGTACGGACACCTGCGAGCGGTTTGTGTTGGCGGATTTAAAAGCCGGTGTCACCGTATCGAGAAATCTTGACCTGCCGGGTGGCCCAGCTCTTCAGATTCAGGTGTTTCCGCGGTACATGCATGGAAAGTGGATCGTCACCTGCGTGCTGCGAAACCAATCAGACGCCAGCACCATGAAGAGTCAGGCGGAACGGGTACGCGGCATACTGTTCCAGGCTTGCTTCGAGGTGCGTGTGCAGGGTGGTGCGACCTTCAGTCGTTACCCTGAAGGCGTCAGGCCGTTTGGGCAGTTCGATGATGACGAGCAGACGCTGGCACTGTTGTACCGTGATGAGGCGACTTGGGCGATTGGGCATGGCTGTGCGGCGGGATGGGACAGTTTGAAGGATGCTACGCCGGACGCGGTCTTCGCCGATGTGATGCCGGCCGTCGAACTGCCGAGTATGACGCCCGACATTCGGGACCGGGATGGCAAGCCGGTCACCCTCTCAATGCGCGAGCTGGCAGGCCTCCCGTCCTTTGCCGAGGGGGGCGCGGCCTGGGAGACGCTCGACCGCCTCGCCAGAGAGTATGCGGCGTGGATTGAGGTGCGCGAGACGGAAAGCGCGGGGCTGGAGCCGCATTTGCGTGAGGTAGCCGCACGTCATCTAGAGGGCTGCAGGCAGTGCCTTCTCCGCATCCGCAATGGCATTGCAATTCTGCAGGAAGATGAAACTGCGCTAGAGGCCTTCCGATTGGCAAATCAGGGCATGATGCTGCAACAGATAGCCTCTAAACAGATCGTGCGCCGTCCTTTGGTCCGGATCAACGGCTGCGTGGAGGCAGCCGAAGTACTTGAAGGTCAACCCCGCACCCCATGGAAAGTTTGGGTCGAGCGTACAGAGAAGCCTCAAATTGGCAATTGGCGCGCCTTCCAGGTTGCTTTTCTGCTGATGAGTATCGCCGGGCTGGTCGACGGGCGTAGTGACGACCGAGAAGTCGTTGACCTGGTTTGGTTTCCCACAGGGGGAGGAAAGACCGAGGCCTATTTAGCAGTCGCAGCCTTTTACATGTTTCACCAGCGCTTGATTGCGCGTCCCGATGACGAACTTCAACTCGACGGCACCAACGTCTTTATGCGCTATACCCTGCGCATGCTGACCACCCAGCAGTTCCAGCGTGCCGCCAGCTTGATCTGCTCGATGGAGCAGATCCGGATACGCCGGAAAGAAGAGTCCGTCCGCCCCCAACTAGGGAGAACGCAATTTACGCTGGGGTTGTGGATTGGATCAAGTGGGTCACCGAACACTTGGGCAGACGCCAGTACTGCTATTCAGAAGTACAGCCGCAACGATGTGGCAGGCAATCCGTTGGTGCTTACTGAATGTCCTTGGTGTCGAAGCACTATCGGCCGGCTTGAACAGGATGCCGCCGGGCGTCGCAATATAGGCAACGGTAATAATCTCGCCGGACTGGCATTTTCTGGCAAGCGCCCGTACCTGAAGTGTTCTGACGTTAGCTGTGAATATGGTGGCGAGCGTGACAGGCTTCCAGTCGAGGTGATTGATGAGGCCATCTATAAAAATCCGCCGTCCATGTTCATCGGTACGGCAGACAAGTTTGCGATGATGGCTTGGAAGCCGGAAACCGGTGCACTTTTTGGTTTCGATCATGATGGCAATGGAAATGTTGCCCTCGTCAGGCAGCCGCCAGGGTTAATCATTCAAGATGAGTTTCACCTGATTTCCGGACCATTGGGTACGATATATGGTCTCTATGAAGGTGTGATTGAACGGTTTTGCACTGCAGAGATAGGCCGACATCTTGTTCGACCCAAAATTATTGCCTCGACGGCCACCATCCGTGGTGCAACGGAACAGGTCCGTAGTGTCTATGCCCGAGAAAATCTTCAATTGTTCCCCAGTCCAGGGCTCGCAATGGGGGACTCGTTCTTCGGCCGCTATGCCAATACCCAAGAGGGCCAACTTGCAGAAGGGCGCTTATACCTTGGTATTCATGCTAGTGGTTACCGATCTTTCCTGACTGCGCAGGTTCGTACTTTCTCTGCAGCACTGTTCAGGGCTGGGATGTTCGAGGACGGGAAGGATGCGTGGTGGACCCTGCTGGCGTTTTACAACAGCCTTCGTGAGCTCGGTGGTGCTCAGACCTTGTTCCAGTCTGACATTGCCGCACGCATGAAGGACTACTCGCACCGTTATGGACTCAAGGGTAGTACGCAACGCTACCTCGATAAAGTTGTGGAGCTGACCAGCCGCCAAAGTCAGGCTCAGTTGGTAGAGTTGATGGATCGACTGGCATTGGACTGGAATGACAAAAAATCCATCGATGCTTGCCTTGCGTCCAACATCATTGAAGTTGGTGTCGACATTGACCGGCTGGCTTTAATGGCTGTTGTCGGCCAGCCCAAGTCAACCGCGCAATATATCCAAGTAACGGGCCGTGTCGGTCGGCGCTGGGCTGACCGACCGGGCCTGATACTAAGTATGTTCAATCCGAGCAAAAGCCGTGACCGCTCGCATTTTGAGCAGTTCCACAGCTATCACCGCCGTCTGTATGAACGTGTTGAGCCCACCTCGGCCACGCCGTTCTCGGTCGAGGCAGTGGAGCGTGCCTTGACCGGCGCGCTCTTGGTTTGGGCTAGGCAGTACCATGACGCGAAATCGCCCGGCGAGTCCTTTGGTGACTATGACGTTTATCTGAAGGAGGCGTTAGAGTTCCTGCTTGAGCGTTGTGAAACCATCATGGAAAAGCAACCAGCGGAGTCGGACCGCGTGCGTGTAGCCATGCGCAAGATATATAGCGACCTTCGCAGAAAATGGCTGGCCCACCCGCAGGAATGGTGGGCGTATCCGCAAAAAAAAGATGGCGAGTACCTGATGTTGTGGTCCGGTGTGTTCGCAAGCCGCGAACAGAAACTGAAGGGCGCGAGGGTACTCAGCAGCATGCGCAATGTTGATGGTACTGCCCGCGCAGCGATCAGCAACAACTATTTCGCAGAGGAGCAAACCGAACATGGCCAGTGATATTCGACTGGGGCAACTGATTGCTCCCTTTGGTCCGGGGAGCATCTACACCGACAAGAACGGTATTCCCAATATCGTCTGTGGTTTGGACTTCTGGCACAAGCAGAGAGATGAGCGAGGCAATTGGAAGGCAGATGAAACGGCCATGCGCAGGCATGCGATCTACGAGCCGCGACTTTCCACGTTGCTCCGTGTTCCTTACTTTCGCCAGCCACCGGAGTATTGCAATGACGACCAGAATCCCGGTCTCTCCAAGTTGGAGGTTCAGACGCATCGTTTCCCCACGTGGTATGTCGACAGCTTCAGTGGGAAAATGCGCCGTTTCAGTCTTGGCACGCTGAAACTTGCCCCTCTCGAAAAAGGGGAAAAGCTGGCGCGTTGGCGTCCAGTCCGTTTCATCAGTGTTTGCAGTCATGGGCATATCGCGGACTTTCCATGGAAGGACTGGTGCGGATGCGTGTGCTTAGGTGACAGTGGACTGGTCCTGAATGATTCAGGTGGTCCGGACTTACGGTCCATAAGGGTATCGTGCACGAGATGCGCACAATCAAAGACGTTGGCCGGCTCTATGGGTATGACTCTTGATCAGTCGAAAAGCGCTATCACAGGATCCGGGCTTGATGACTCAGGTATCCGCTGTAGCGGGGAGCGCCCTTGGCTTGGCCAAACAGCCCAGCCATGCGACGCCTATCCAGTAGCCGTCTTGATTAACCAATCGAATATCTATTTTGGCAAGACCTTATCCTCGATCTATCTGCCAGACATGACCAGTGAGCAGACTGTCGCCGACATTCAGAAAATCCTGCGGCGGGAAGATATGGATTTGAGCGACGTCAAAATCCTCGTCCAGTCCAAGTCCGGGCGGGAGGCGCTTGCTCTAACGATACTTCGCGATATCCTTAAACCTCATTTCGACCCGCTTCCCGATGACAAGCAATTGATGAAAGCCATCAACCCCCTCATCCATGGTACCTCGGTGGGTTGCGAAGGGGGACAACCTGTCATGCAGGAATCAGAGTCGCTCACGTTCCGGCGGGCCGAGTACAACGTTTTACGCAATGAAGTGGGGCCTGGCGTGGACGATGAGCTCAGAGTCATCCCTAGCTTGGTTCCGGATGGCCTGAAACATTGGTTCGGGCGGGTCAACTTGGTTGAACGCTTGCGCGAGACCCGCGCTTTCTGCGGATTCGAACGCCTGATACGGGCGAGGGATCCGCTCGAAGCCATGCCTTCATCGGCCATGAATCAGCTTTTTCTGCATCCGCCAGAGTCCGCACACCAATGGTTGCCTGCCATCAAGAACTACGGCGAGGGTATTTTTGTCGAGCTAAGCGAGGATGCCGTATGTCAATGGCTCGATAATAACGCGGGTTGGCTGAAAGAGCGGCTCGACCAAGAATTTGTAGATCGGATGGGTAACGAGCCGAATCTCTTGCCGCCTCTCCAGAGCAACGGCTGGACGCCGCAATGGGCCGCCCGCTATCTTCTGGTTCATACTCTGGCGCACGTCATGATCAATCAGATGGTTTTCGAGTGCGGTTACTCGTCAGCCGCGCTGAAAGAACGCATTTTCGTGTCAAACGATCCAGGGGCACCTATGGCCGCCATCCTCATCTATACAGCCGCCGGAGATTCGGAGGGGAGTCTTGGCGGGCTGGTTCGCATTGGCCGACGGGAGCTGTTCGAGCCGATGGTCCGCAGGGCCATCTCGCGGGCGTCTTGGTGTTCTGCCGATCCCGTGTGCTCGGAGGATCTGGGCGGTACGGGTTCGCGGCGGGTAAACAAGGCGGCCTGTCATGCTTGCGTGCTGCTGCCGGAAACGGCCTGTGAAACAATCAATAGCGGGTTGGATCGAGCAATGATAGTCGGAACGCCTCAAGAGCCTCAGGTAGGTTTTTTGTCTGACTTGATGCAAGGATTCATAGTCTGATTACCTGTGCGCAACGTAGCTCTCCGGACGGGGGAGGTGCATAACTTTCCAGTGTATGCATGTGCCGCCGTTCCGGACTGTACGCGGTACGACGGGTGTGGGGGGGGGGGAGATGCGGTTGTCCGAGACTGTCCGCTTTGGACTGCTGCCAGTAGCTGCCCTTGTCAGCTAGGTTACGAAGCGTAATGGTTAAAACCAATGCAGTCATTGGTCACGTGGAGTGCAATTTCGCACTTCGTCCGCGCATTAACTTTAAGTTTGCTGAGGCGTCTAATGTTACTCTCGCCGAGGCATACGCAGCGTGCTCTTGATCCTGAGTCCAATAATCCCTTGGAGCATCTGCTCTGCCAGTTGAGCATCAGCAATGCAGGTGATGCCACGCTCATTCAGGGTGAACAGTGACTCGGGAAGGCGTCCTTCATTGCGAGCCTTAATGATCGCGGACTTCGATACTCCAACGCGGCGGGCGATCTCGCTAATAGTGCATCGCATGACTGTTAACCTCGCTGCTGGCTTTCTGCAAGCGTAGGTCAGATGATCTCTTTTTTCGTATTTTAAGGCTGGGTACGGGGCTGAAGTCCTAACTTTCCGCTGCTGAGACTCCGAACATATTTGGCCATCATGAACGGCAACTGCAGACCCTTAGGGGCCGCTCGGAAATCACAGATTGCAGATTGTTAGGGGCTTAACTGCGTGTCCCATGGTCTACTTTTTGGCCGTTTTCTGCCTCTCTCAACCGGCTACCAACTACCCAACGTAGCCGGCAAGTTGAGCCACGGTTAGCGAATGAGACTGCGCGAACGGCGTTTAGGGTAAATCTCTGATTTCTCACGGGAGCTAGTCAATATCTGCGAAGGACGCGATCACTCCAGCGCCATCCGCGCCTATCGACTAAGCTCGGGTACTTTTTGAACGAAGTGCGTGCCGGGACGAGAACCAACAACTGTTCCCCCCTTACAAGCGCTATGCGCACGCGTTCTTCCTTTAGGCCAGAGATACCAAAAATGGGTAAATTTCCCGGGGCAAGCCAAGCAGTCTATGAGGCCGCTATCAGAGGCGATTTTCACCAAGTCAACGCCTCAGTAGCTGCGGGTGCAAATCTTAATGCTTTAAATAGCAACGGAGACACACTGCTGCAAGATATGGTGTTTTGGCTAGCTGAGGATCAAAGCCAACTTTGTGGCGAAATGCTGCGATTGTTACTACAGCTTGGGGCAAATCCCAACATCCTCGGCGACGAAGGTTCTTCTGCGCTGACGGCAGCGATGTTGTGTATGAATTCGGAGCTGCTGGGGATACTTCTAAGCGCAGGTGCCGACCCGAACCAGCCTAGGGGCCTCTGTGAGTCGGACAGCTTTTACGACTGGGCTGAATTCGATTACAGCTACAACGTATGGATGCGCGATAACGTGGAGTTTGAATTGATCAGTCCACCTGAAGAGCCTACCGATGCAGACCAAGTATCGGAGGAGTCCTATTTGGATTACTTGGATCGGATGGCCGTCAAGTACGGAGTCCGCCGGCCCGATCATCTTTTACTGTTGCGAAGGTTTGGGGCGAAGTCAGCGCATGAGATCAATACATAGAAGTGGGTGTTCGTGACTGGCGGTGTTCATTGCGCCGTAACGGCAACACTCGGTCTGAGAGTGCTCATTGCTTTGCCTAACGGCCGCTATTGGCCGATTTCCGACAGTCTCGATCGGCGGAGATCAACCTTAAAGGCATTCATTGCGCGTGAACTATCCAGATTCAAAATTAATAACTTATTAGGAACCGGCTACGCGACCTTTCGAAACCCATCGCCAAAGAGCTGGGCAAATGACCGCAATGAACCAAATTCCGATTATGGGAAGAATAGATACGAACAACAACCTAAATGTATTCAGCTCAATGAGCTGTTCCCCAGTATGAAAAGTTTTTCTGCCCCACCAAGCGGACTCAAATTCGCTGAAAATGTTGCATGAGAAAAACGCTCCATCCACCGCCATCATCTGTGATCGGTCACTTCCATAGAGTACGCACTGCCCTGGGAGAATGTTTAGATATTCCGCACATAGCCAAATGGCGATGCCACCTAGCCAGAGGCCGCTAAGTACAATTGCAACTCGGATGTTCCGCGACATAGCTGCTTGGGTTTCCTAATGTCCGCGCGATGGATGGGGGGCGCCAGCCGGCTCGGGCGAGTACCCCCGTCTAACTAGCTTAGACCTAATTGCAGCAACCGCGACTTCGAAGAGAAGCACCAAAACGATTACGACAACCCCGTTGTTTCTAGATTCGAAAGCAGCATCGTCAATGCTCTCCATTGGCCGTCACTGGTTCCAACCGGGGGTTCGTAGATCATCTGTAGAGGTGCCTAGCTCGAATCATTGACGGCGTTTTCACGCAACTGGACCCAAAGTTGGGCGTAGACAACAGGGTGGCGATTTGATAGCGTCACCAGCCCATAGATCCGACGTCGTGTCACAGAAGGAATTTCCTATCAGGTAGGTAGCAACTGGGCATTTTATTTTAGTATCACTTGGCGTTGTAAAAGGTAGAAGACTATCCCTTACCCTGAAGCCTCATAAAAGTTACTTCCATAAAATTTCTCTAATCGGTGAGTCGATATATCGGTTCCGTGAACGCTCGCAGGGGGAAGCCAATTTAAGATGGGTGCCACCGCTCGGCAAAACCAGCGACTTTTTGTGTTTTTAAAATTCGTCGATTGTCCCATTAAAAAAGGTAGGTGCAATGACAGACCAGAAGAAGTTAATTGACTGGATTCACCGAGTTGAATTTGATCCGAAAAAACTACTAGACAATAAGCGGCTGCCTAGTATTGTTACCGAAATTTACTTTGAAAATTACTTGTCCAAACGCAATGAACTTGAGTGCTCAGAAGAGCTAAGTTTTGGGTGGGCTTATGTGAAACAAAAGAAGGGTTCTCTTGATAGATTTTGGTTCAAGATTTCGGATGGTAACGCCATTGACAAGATAAGTTGCGCGTTTATCAAGGCTGTTCAGAAAGGTAATCGGCGGGATATATTTTTTTCTGTGATTCCTCAAGTTTCTCTCTGTGAGGATATCCCTGATATAGCATGGAAAGTCTATGAGATAACCATTCAGGCTAACGGAGGGGTTGGGTATTTTTATAATGAGATGGCAAAGAATTATCAGCGGATGCTTAATAAGAACGTGCGTTCTGCGCTATTTAAATTAAGAGTATGTGATGCTTCTGAAGGATGGGATATCAGCGGCTGGCTCGCGAATGAAAGTACGGAAAGGCTTAAGCGGCTATTTTCGATGCGTTGCATGATGAATTTTTTCGGTATCTATCTTTCCGATCTTGACGCTGTGGGCATAAACAAAGAAGGAAGGGTGGAGGTCTTAGAGTTCAAAAGAAAAAGCCCGACTCAGGGGGTTCGATACGAAGCTCTGCCTAATGCAATGAATGTGGTGGGGCTTGACCTATATTTGTCGAGAATCATATATTTTAAGACAATGAAGTTGTCATTTGCCAAAGAGTTTGCTGATCGGTTGAGGTGGGTTGAACATACGGATGTCCCCGGCTTTGGATTGGATGTCTCGCACGCTAACAATGTTGAGCTTTGTAATCGTATAGACGTTGATTATCGATACATTGTATGGAAGTCAGCTACTCGTGAACCTACTGGATTATTATCTTTTGAGTGGGTTCCGCTCGTGAAGCTTGATGTTCGCGTTCTCAATGTTTCCACGAAGGACTTTGATGGGCTCACATCTACGAAAGGTGGTGATTCAGGCACATATACAGATCGAACTAGGTTTCAAGTTGTGATTCCGGTTAGTAGTTTTACTAAATTTCAAATGCCCTAGTGTTTCTTTATTGTGTTTGTATTTTGGTTTTATCAAGCCCGGTGGTCATAGTTGTGATGTCGCGCAAAGCAGGGAGCGGGCTAATCGGCTCTGCTCGCTCTCTGGGTGTAATCAGCGGGTCTTCGGGTATTCAAGTGGCAGGCATCAAACAGCCGGCGGCGGTGCATTCTGAATGGCCGCTTCTAGCCGTTTTCTGTCTGTGGTCAAGGGCCGAAATCGACCGGTAAGCCGAGCCAAGGTCAGCGAATAACGCCGTTTATGGTAAGTCCCAGGCGTCCCGGATGAGGGCACGATCCAGCGCTAAGTGCGATCACTCCGGCGTCATCCGCGTCTCTCCGTTAAGCTCAACTCTTCAGGGATTCAGTGAGCGCCAAGGTATGAGCCAGTCAACCGTATCCCCCCTTTATTAGCGGTATGCGCGGTTGTTCTTCCTGGCGCGGTGCTAACTACAGCCGGCCATGGTGGTCACTCGTTTTACGCGATGAACTTGGCGAAAGTCGGGCTTCGAATTACCCGCGTTATTGCGCAGGGTAGAAGAACCTATGTCGGGGGGACGTGCCACATATCCGGCAAGGGATAGAGTATGCAGCAATGTTATGGGCAAACGTCTGCTTCCGGCCAGTGTGAGCGGGCAGTCTCCAAGGCCTCTGCGTAGGTCATTGGTTCGCCGATCATCACGCACAGCCGTTCGCCACCACATATAATGTGCCAATAAACTCTGCGCTCGCGGCCATCATTCGCCACAAGTTCCGCCAGCAACTCCAGGCGGTTCGATTTCACATAGCGCCGGATTTCGTCAGTCAGCTTTGAGGCGGGCGACACTCGAACGCGCATACCGACTTTACGGGCAGAGAACCCTCGTTCGCGGAGATAGCCGATGGCGGTCATCAGATGTCCTCTTCATCGCTGTTATCGAAAGAAAATCCCTCAGGTGAAGTCCCGTAAGTCCCAAGTCCCAACATTCCTGCACTGGCTTTTGGGACTTGAGACATTTGGGACATGTGAGCGGGAGTCTTCTTATGGATGGCCCAACGAACTACACCACCACTACCTTTTCCTTGGCTCATGCATTCGATGTCCAACTGCCGCAAAGCAGGTGCGACACGGCGGAGGGCGTCTCCCAGCCCTCTAGGTTGTTTTGGCCAAGAATCACAGCCATCGGGTCGATAGTTAGCCAATACGCTTAAGATATCTTTAGTGGTGGCATTAATGCCGTTCGGCCGGGCTTCGACCATGTCCACTATGGCGCTCGCAACAGGGCTGGTGTCGATGACTCGACTGATGCTTTCCTTGCGCGCTTCCGTGAACTGCTTCAGGAACAGCTTCGGTGATTTACCCATGACCTTGGCGACTGCCATGCCCAGCATGACGAACTCAGTCAGGCGAGGGCGTTCTCGTGGATCCAGTTCGATAGTTGGCAACTCTGCTAAGGCGCGGCAGGCAATATCCAGAAGACCGCCCAGAATTGCGGGGCGGGCTTTATCGAAAGCTTGCTGCTGTGCCACGGAGATCTGCCGCCTTTCGATAACTGGGCACTCAATGCAGATAGTGCGATCGAGCAGATCCTGCTGGGTAATGGCGGCGGTAATGCCATTGATGATGTAGGGGCGTCGTACTGAAATGACAGTTTCTTCGTTGTTTGTGTAAAGCGTACGGGTAGCATGGCCGCCTCCGGTAGATAGAATGCAGAAAGCATCCTGCATTCCAATCGACAAGTGGCTGATGTTCTCAAGGCAAACCAAGTGATTTACACCAGCACCAACGTAAATGTCCTCCACCGTCTTCGGCGCCCCGCGCAAGTTGCAAACGTTTGGGTCGCATAGCTGACGCAAAGCCGATGCCGTTGTGCTTTTGCCAGTTCCTTGTTCGCCCTGCAACTCCAGACCTGGGAAAGGTGTGTCAGGCCGCAGAGTCTCGACCAACCAAGTTACAACTAACAGGCGGGCATTTTCAGAGATGTTCGCAATATCCCACAACGGAGCAATGTCGCCACCGACAGTAGGAATTGGTAGCGGTAGCATCGACTCCCCGCGCACAAAGGAAACCTCTGGCTTATCGATGATCTCCCAGCCTTTGGCGTTCCAACCAATAGCACGGCTGCTACCCGGTATACACAAGTCGAGCCAGTAGCTATCGCGGGTTTGGCCAATACGTAGATTGACCTGCTGTAGTTCACCTTCGAACCGCGCGACTGCGGACAAGGTACCTAGAGCCTCACGGAAAGCGAGGTCGCGGATAACACCTTTGGTTTCCTTATAAAGGATGGCAACGACTTTCTCCCGGAAGTAACGGGAGTTCAGTCTTGACACCTCTCCAGTTTCGAGGTCCTTGGCGTAGCAATCCGTGTTCGAATCATGGAACAAATCAAAGCGCTCTCTGACGAACGCCACGAGCTTGTTGGCCTGCCTTTGGCTCTTTTCTTCGTCTTTGCAGTCTGGTGTTTTTTCTTTTATATAATGCGGCGGCTTAGCCTCGACCGGCCGCAGTTCATCAGTCCCGACGACATTCCCTAGCAGAAAACTGACCGTCTGTTTACCCGTCCAGTCGTCTTGCTCCAGGTCGGCGAAGTCGTGACTTGGCGGCCAGCCGCTTTCGGGTCGGATGAGCCGTACGGACACACCGATTGAGATCAAGTAGTCGGCAAGTTTGATCATCGCCGCGATGCCCACGGTGTCGGCATCTGGCCACAGTGCGACTTTGCGCCCCACCAGTGGCGCCCAGTCGGTTTTTTTCCAGGCGTTGCAGCCACCTTGCCAAGTGATAACCAACAAGCCGGTCCCGGCTAGTAAGCGGCGACCGGCGTCCGCCGCCTTTTCGCCCTCGGCCACCACCACTTGGGCGTCAGGTTGGACGGCGAGTAATTCAAGGCCGTACAACGGGCGCGGGGCTTCTAGGGCATGCTGCCGCCACTTCCCGCACTTGTCCCATTGCAGTGGAATAATTTCCTTGTGGCCGTCGAGTTCGACGCGACAGACATAACCCAGCAGCGCGCCAGTCCCATCGCGGTAGGCCCACGCGCCCACGACGGGGAGACGGCGATTATGTCTTTTGCTCCATAGCTCAGCGGGGGGCGGTTCGTTGGCTGGCGGAATGCCTGCCTTCCAGATCGATTTTTGCTTGCCATTGTCCGGCGCATTTTGGGGGTCGCCGGCAAGGCGTTGCAGTTTCTCGATTGCTTGCTCATGGGGCACGCCCAGGAAGTTGGTTATCCAGTCAATATGATCACCACCAGCGCGACAGCCGTGACAGTAATAGCGTTCCTCTTGGTTATCATTGCGGTAGACGGTAAAACTTGCGGTTTTTTCGTTATGAAACGGACATAACCCGAGGTACTCATTGCCCTTTTTTTTCAGATTAATCGACTGGCAGATCAGACCGGCGAGTGAGACACGGGATTTGAGGGCGCGAACATCAGTCGTGCTCATGATTGCCACCCACCCTGCGGACCGCGACGGTGATGCGGCTGTTACTAATTCGCCTCGCGACTTCGCGAGCCGCGTCTAGGGTGTGCCAGTATTGGTGAGTGTCGTCGTCAAAGATGGGTGTGGTGACGAGTAACTCGAAAGCATCGCGGAAGGCTATTGCCGCCACCTCATCGGGCAACTCATCGAATAACAGCGCGCTGTGAACTATCAGCGAGTGGAGCCTCACTATTGCCGCGCGTTGCTGCGCCGATTCGCCGTCGCTCTCCAGCAGAATGTCGGTGGTCATCCGGGCATTCGGCGAAGATACAAATTCTCGCCGGATGCTGATGCCAATGGCAGTTTCCTGGTGCTCGCTATTTTGTTGATTGAACCATGTCCCCACCGGGCTGTTTTGTTGTTTGAGGGTCATTTTCATTCCCCCAATTGTTGCGCAACAAATTCATCTATTTTTTTGGAATCCCAGCCAACCGCGCGAATTGAAATGCGTTGCGCACGCGGAAATTTTCCTTCTGCCATCAAGTTGTAGATATGAGCGCGCCCGAAGCCCACGATAGCCATCACTTCAGGCAGGCGTAGGATACGACGTGTGTTGGTTGGTGCGGACATAGCAAACTCCTTTGCGTCCACTGGACGCTTTGCTGGGTTCACTATGTATTCAATGCCTCAAAATTGAAAAGCACGAGGCAAGTTTCAGGCACTAAAAGTTGCCTTGACTTTCAAGCGTGACGCGGTGCTGGAGCGTGGAAAGGTCGTTCATCAAATTTTTGGCTAACACAGCAACCGTACGAATCCGGTCCTCGTCGATCCCGAGTGGCGCCAAGGCGTCGGCCAAAAGCCGGCGGGGGATTTGCTTACCTGTGACCCGTCCCCACAGTTTCAAATCGAGATAGGCCAGCAGTCCATAACGCGACCAGCGTTCATAAAAGGGTTTTGATTTTTTCCGAGGCTGTTGAGCTATCGGAGCACCGAGTCTGTTCATTTGCGCCTCTATCGCAGCCAATACTTCCGCGATGGGCCTGGTTAGATCGAGCCGCATTAGTACGTCTTTGGGATCATTACCGTGTTTGTAAAAATCCGGCAAAAAAATAGGGTCATTTGCCTTTTCACCGGAAAAGTTGATGGGATCAATCAAAGGCAGAAATAAAGCTAGGTCGGTATGAGTGAACGGACGGGCCGCCAGTTTTTCTGGCGTGAGTTCGTGAGTTGTTAGCTTTACGTACCGTTGAAGTTCAACGGCTGCTTCGAGCGGATTCTCTCCGAGAAGTTGAATTTGTGGAGCGGCTGTTGAACGGAATGGCTCAAGGGGGATGGCAGTCAACCTCCACAGGTATTGCCTCACCGCGAGCTGCCTATACCATTCTGCGGCTGTGAATGACTTAGCGGGGTAGTAGCGGGTTAAGTCAAACCAGTGCGGAAAATTTTCATCGTGCTTAATTTTGGCCATCACGCCCGCTCCAGGGGAATTTCAGTGAGCTTAGTAGCTCTCTTTGGAAATACTTGGATCCGGCATGTAGACATGAGGGGATTGAGAGTTCGATTGCTACGCGTCAGGTACTTCCCATTCGCACACTCTTTCCGCGTCGGAATTGGCCAGCATTTCCAGCCGTTCCCCTAAAATGCGCCAGGCATTACGCTTTTCGCTCGCGTAGTCATGATGCAGATAATGTCGGCGTACTTTGGAGCCACCTAGAAGGTGATTTTGGCAACGGTCAATAATTTCCAAGGTGACGCCAAGCTCCTGCATCATCGTCGCGCCCGTACGACGCAGGTCGTGCGGCGTCCATTCACCTTTTGTGCCTTGGTTCAGTACCAGTGTGTTGTCATGGCGGCGGCCTGATAGCGGCTTGCTTCGGTTCTTGAATTTCTCCTGCCGGTCGCCCACGCGTTTGGAAATGCTTTTGAGGTCGACATGGTCGGTATTGTTTGTGGCGGGGAATAGATATGAGGTCTCACCGGTCAGGGTATGCAATTCCCTGAAGTGACGCAGGGCGAAGGGGGAAAGGAAGACATGGTGGTCTTGCCGCTTGCCTCGCTGTCCTTTGGTGTTTTGAGCTGGGATGAGCCACGTTCCATTTTCTAGATCGACGTGTTGCCACTCACCTTTTAGTAGTTCACCGATGCGGCAGAGGGTACTCAGGCATATCCACAATGCGAGCTGTGCTTTTCGTTCCAGGGGACGCACGCCGGAATATTTTTGGCCGGCCGGCAGGGCGGCGTAGTCGCGTTCCATGCGCTCGAAAATGTCGCGCAACTCCCTAATTTCATCCGCACACAGAACCCGATCGCGCTGTTCCTGGTAGTCGTGGTCGAGTAGCTTTTTGACCTCCACCAGTTCGGCTGGGTTGCCGTCAATCATCAAGCCGCGCCATGGCTTCCGCTTTTCCGCCCACCGCAGCATCTGACCCATATCATTGTTCAGGATGACTACGCCCCGGTTCAGGCCGCGTGCCCGTAAAGCTCGTAGCACTGCGAGCAAATCCTTCTCGGTCAAATCACGCAGCGCTTTCTCGCCAATGAAGGGAAGCACGTTCTTTCCGAAGCTGCGCCTCAGCTCTGCATTACCGTCCTGTCGGGCTACACCATCTTTTAGCCACTCGTCGAAGAGGTCGGCTACCGTCAAATTCTCAGTGGCCTTGCGTTCGGCCTCAGCAATGACGGCCTCGTTGGCTGCTTGTTCTTTGATCCTGTTTGCCTTCTTCTCGACGCTAGGGTTGATGCCTTCGGCTACCTTCTGGCGTGCCCGGTCGCGTTCGGTACGGATGTTGGCGACCCCGGTGTCAGGGAATGTTCCGCACTGATGCCACGCTACCTTTCCATGCCAGCGGAATGCGTATTTGAAGCGGATGCTGATAGAGCCGTCTGCTTTTACGCGTACCTCGCCAGATAGCCCGCCTCCGTCACTGATGGTGTCGCCTTTCCAATCAGCAGGGATAGCCTGCAGTTCTTTAACTTTCCACTCTCCGCCTTTACCGGCTTTAGGGTATCTGGTCATGCTGGTCTCAGGGGTAAACAAAGGGGTAAACAGAAACGTCGGCTGTCAGTAGGCGTTCATGGATCTTCATAGACGTGGATTCTAGTCTTTAGACCTTTATTTATCTAGGTTCTACCCGTCTTTTGACGTCTCTATTCGTCCACTGAGTTCCACAAAATAATGGCATGGGGTGCTAGGGGTCGATTGTTCGAATCACTCCGTCCCGACCATATAATTCAAAGGGTTGCGAGATTTTATCTCGCGACCCTTTTTTATTTTTGGTCGTTTTTACCCCTGCCAAACGGATGGCTTTCGGTGGAATCCTCACCTCTTGGGAAGGCGATGGACGCAAGATTTCGGTGTACCAATGCCCTCCCCAGTGTTCGTGCCGACACCGATTTGATCCAGTTGCCGAAATGCCACTGATCCAGTCTGACTCCTCTCGAACCTTCGCCTACGCTGGTTTCGTACCAATTTCGAGGTGGGGCAGTCTTGCGTCGGCACGTGGGCGTGAACACACATTGGCGGGATGCTGAAATACCGCAAGACCACCATTCACCATGCTTGTGAGCCAGCCCACTCTCCAGCGGTGAGCGGCCTGCAGGCGAAAATGGAAGCGTAGCGTGTGCCCGAAGCGTGCTACTGATTTATGTTGGGTCCTTGCGTAGTGGCGCCTCAACCGCCGGTTCACTACGGGGTGATCTTCCCGAGGGTGATGATGCTCGCTGAAGCTCTGCTTCGCCACGTCGGCTCCTGGGCACCATTGGTGATGGTGCCCAGGTTCTTGGCTTACTCTGCCTGAAAGTTCCGGCGGGTACGGCTATCAGAAAAGGCTGATGTTATAGCTGAGGATCAGCCGGTTCTCATCAATATCGCTACGGTAGTTGGAGCGCGCAGTAACGTTGCGGATGCGGATACCCACTCCACGCAGCACTCCACTCTGGACAGCGTAGCCAATATCCAGATCGCGCTCCCAGTCCTGACCTTCAAACCCCCGCCCAGTGGTGACGTTGTCTCCAGTCACATAGCGCAGAGTGGTGGTCAGACCGGGAATTCCGAGGGCGACGAAGTCGTAGTCGTGACGGACTTGCCAGGAGCGTTCGTCCGGTGCGGCGAACTCGTAAGTGGGCAGGGTGTTGCCCAGCGGGTTGGTGTTGGCGCCGATCTGGATGAAACCGTCGTCACCGCCGATCTGCTGGTAGCCCAGGTAGAAGGTATGGCCGCCGCGCTTCGCCGACAACAGGTTGAACAGTGCATGGTTATCGAGCTTGCCGGCGATGCTCCGGCCGTCGTCGCGGGCATCGAAGTAGCCGACACTTATGCCTAGCGTCCAGTCACCTACTGGCTCGGCGTGCTTGAAGCTGTAGTAACGCTGCTGGTAGATCTCTTCCAGTTGCGCCTGCCAGAGACCGACGCTGGTGCGATTGGAGTTGAAACTGTAGTCGGCACCCAGATAATTGAAGCGGTCGCTGGTGAAATTGGCGATACGCGCCGGGTTGATCGGGTCATTGATCAGTGCATACATCTCCTGGGTGTTACTCGAGTCGCGCAGGCTGGTGGAGTGCAGCTGGCCAGCGTTTAGGGTCAGTCCGGACAATTCGTTGGAAACCAGTGAAGCGCCCTGGTAGGTCGGCGGCAGCAGGCGCAGATCGCTGTAGACCAGTACCGGCAGGTTGGGCCGCAGCTCACCAACCTTCAGCTCAGTGCCGGAGACCTTGAGTTTCATCGCCGCACCCAGGCGGCCGTATTCATCAGCGGACCTGCCGTCGTCGTGTGTCGGCAGCAGTCCGGTCCTGGCCCGGCTCGGGCTACTGTCGAGCTTGACACCGTAGAGGCCGAGCACGTCCACACCGACACCGATACTGCCTTGGGTGTAGCCTGAACGGGCATCGAGGATGAAGCCCTGGGCCCATTCCTCGGCCCTGGATTGCTTGTTGGGGCCGACGATGTCCGAGAAATCGCGGCTGAAGTAGTAGTTGCGCAGTTGCAGGTTGGCCGTCGCGCCTTCGATGAAGCCGGCTTCTTCGGCCAGCAGTGGCGGGGCCAGGCCCAGCGTCAGGCAGCCGCCGAGGGTGCCGCTGATTGCATGGGCTTTGCGCAGTGCAGGAATGTGCATGCTGGTGATCTCTGGAATGAGGACAAAGCGCCTCCCGTCAGACGAGGTCGTGGCCTGTCCGCAGGAGGGGCTTGAACATGGGGTGGCTGTTGGCTCGCGGGCCTGGCTTGAGCTGCTCCGCGTCGGTGGGATCAGCCGCAAGGGGGGCTGTATGAGATCCTCTTGCGACTCACACCAGGACACGCAGTCGCCTGGCTGACGTGTCTCAACGATTGACCAGCTTGGCCGGCAGGGCGATCACCAGGAAGCTGCTGAGAATCAGGCAGCCGGCGAAGAACCACAGTGCGCCGGCGCTGCTGCCGGTGACGTCGATGGCCACGCCCATCAGCGAGTTGCTGACTAGCCCGGCGATGTTCGCCACCGAGCAGGCGAGGGCGAAGCCGGTGGCCGCCGCGGTGCCTTTGAGAAAGGTTGCCGGCAGGCTGAAGAACACCGGCACGGCGCCGATGATCGCCGCCGACGCAATAGCGAACAGCGCCACGGTCGCCACCACGTTGTCGACAAAGAAGGGCGCACTGGCCATGGCTGCCGCGCCCACCAGAAAGGGCACGATGATGTGCCAGCGGCGTTCGCGGTGTTTGTCGGAGCTGGCGCCGATCAACAGCATGCCCAGCAACGCGGCGACGCTCGGCAACGCGGTGAGCACGCCGATGTGAAAGGTATCGACGACGCCGGCGTTGCGGATGAAGGTCGGCATCCAGAATCCCATGGCATAGGCGCTGAGCAGGATCGAGAAGTCGATGCCACCGAGCATCCACACCTTCAGGTTGAAGAAACCGTCGCGAAAGCTGTGCTTGCTGCCGGTGGAGTCGGCGTCGTCCGCGCGCAGTTCCTGTTCCAGCAGGTTTTTCTCGTCATCGTTGAGCCATTTGGCCTGGCGGTAGTTGTTCGGCAAGGCCCAGAAGGTCAGCACACCGAGCAACACGCTGGGTATCGCTTCGAGGAGGAACAGCCATTGCCAGCCGCGCAGGCCGCCAGCGTTATCGAAATGCCCCATGATCCAGCCGGACAGCGGGCCGCCGAGCACGCTGGACAACGGCAGGCCGATCATGAACAAGGCGATGATGCGGCCGCGGCGATAGCTCGGGAACCAGGTGGTCAGGTAATACAGCACCCCCGGCAGAAAGCCCGCTTCGGCGGCGCCGAGCAGGAAGCGCAGGATGTAGAACTGCGTGGTGGAAGTGACGAGCATGGTGCAGGCCGAGAGCAGCCCCCAGGTGATCATGATGCGGGCGATCCAGATCTTTGCCCCGACTTTTTCCAGGACCAGATTGCTCGGAACCTCGAAAATGATATAGCCGACGAAAAACAGACCGGCGCCCAGGCCGAAAGCCGTTTCGCTGAACTGCAGATGCTCGAGCATTTGCAGTTTGGCGAAGCCGACGTTGATCCGGTCCAGATATGAAGCCAGATAGCAGAAGCAGAGGAAGGGAATAAGCTTCCAGGTGATCTTGCGGTAAAGCGCCTGGACGGGGTCTGCGACGGTGGTCGCAGTAGGTGTACTTACATTTGCAGAGGGCATCGGGGTGTCTCCTGGCGGTGACTTTGTGATTGTTGTTTAGCCGCGGATCAATGCTTTGGTAGCACCGGTTGGCGGCTTCCAAAGGCAGTGTCAGAAGACTGGGCAGGGTTTGATGTCGACCCTTGCTCAGTATTTGGCGACCAGTGCTCTACGGCCTGGTTCGGCGGCAGATATCCATTTCTGCCGGTATTCGGTAAAGCGTGAATCTGTGGAGGTTGCAGGCTTGCCCGGGAGGGCGCTGTGCCAGCCCGGAAAAACCAATGGCCCTCTCATTTTCTGAACTGCGACATGGCCTCCTGTTTACTCACCACATCGCCATACTTGCTATCAATGTCGAACAGGTTGGCTTCGTGTGGTGCGGGGTGCCGATCGCCGACGCATTCGCGAACAACGATGGTCCGGAAACCATGCTGCACGGCATCTACCGCCGTCGCGCGAATACAGCCACTGGTTGAGCAGCCCGCCAGTACCACGGTGTCGATACCTTTGGCGTGCAGCATCGACGCCAGGCTGGTGCCAAAAAACGAGCTGGCGTATTGCTTGCTGATGACCACTTCGTCCGGGTTGGGCTGCACCGGCTCGCAGAAGGCTGCCAGTGGGTTGCCCTCGATCATGTCTTTCATCACGGGGGCTTTTTTGACCCATATACCGCCGTCGGCAAAGTGCCCTGGGTGGTAGCGAATGTTGGTATGCACGACCAGGATTTCATGTTGGCGGGCGCAGGCCAGCAGTTCGACGCTCTCGGCGACAGCGCGGACCACGCCTGGCGCGTATAGCGGTGCGCCTTCTTGGGTATAGCCCTGCATGAAATCGATCATCAGCAGCGCAGGCTTGTTGCCAAAGCCGATGCGCTGGCCCCACACGCCCTGATAGTTGGCGTCGGCACTTTGTTCTTGGTTCATGACACGATCCTATTTATAAGCGCCAGACAGCAGCGCGCCCGCACCCGGAACGATGGGCTCCAGGTTCAGTGCCTTGAGCATGGCGTAGGTGGTGGCGATGGCGGCGGTGAGTACCGGTTTACCGGTTTCGGCCTCGACTTGTGAGACCACTCCCAGCGATTGCATCTGCACGCAGGCCGACAGAACGATCACATCCACGCCTTCAAGGTTCATGTCGCGCACAATGGCGGGCAGGTTGGCCGGGTCGTGGCGGGCGACGGCCAGGTTGTCGGGAATTTCCAGGGCGCGCCAATCCACTACCTCGAAACCTTCTTCGCGAATGTAATCCACTACCAGCTCGGTCAGCGGCTTCATGTACGGCGCGACAATGGCAATGCGTTTGGCGCCCATGACTTTCAAGCCTTCGATCAAGGCGCCGGCGCTGGTGATGACCGGCGCATTGGCGTCGTTGTCGGCGGTAGCCTTGCGCAGCCGCTGCTCGGACTGGCGATGATAGCCCAGGCCCATGGCCATGATCGCCACCAGGCAGGCATAGCCCAGCACGTCGACCTTGGCGTCAGACAGCTCGACCGCGCAGCGATCGGATTCGCCATCCATTGCCGCCAGCTCTTCCTTGCGCACCTGCTTCATGCGCATGCGGCTGGAATGAAAGGTGAAACGTTCGGGGCGGATCAATTGGCGTGCTGCCAGCATCGCCGGGATCTCGGTTTCCATGGTGGTGTTGGAACTTGGCACAATCTGGCCGATACGATAAGGCTTGATCACAAGCTGTCTCCTTTGCAACGTGCGTTGAATTCAGGTCAGGGGCTGACCGAGGAAATCGCCGAAAGCCGCGAAAAAACCCTCGAGGTCATCCCACGGAATCATGTGTCCCGCGTTTTCAACGCGAGCAATCTGGATGCCGGGTTGTAGATCGCGAATTTCTGCTTCGTCCCCGGCCTGAATCACGCCGCCGCGACCGGCAACGATCAGCAGGGCAGGTACAGGCAGGTGCGGCAGATCCTGATGAAAGTCCACGTCATGAAAATCGTTGAAGGCGCGGACGATGGCAGGTGTGTAGCAGGTGTGCAGCCACTCGGCGCGTATTTGCAGTTGTTCCTCGGTCCAGGTCGGGCAGAAGGCGCGCATGGCGTCGGCGTCCATCCCGCTCAGTGATTGGCGGATCGAGTCCACGTACCACGACAGCTTGCTCGGGTACTCGCGCCGGCCTGGACCGGAGACGGGGGGATCGATCAGTACCAGGCTTTGTAGGCCCGCTGGATTGCGCACTGCGCTGCGCACGGCAAAGCGCGCGCCCATGGAGTGGCCCACCAGGTGATAGGCATTTATGCCCATGGCCTTGGCGAATGCGCCGATGTCATCGGCGCAGGCGTCGGTGCCGTAATCCAGTTCCGGTCCGGTGGAGGACAGGCCGCGGCCGCGAGCGTCCAGTACGTAGGTATCGAAATGCTGACCCAGGCGCTCGGCGACAAACCCCCAGGTGATCGCCGGGCTGGTGATACCGGGAATCAGCAACACTATCGGTTTGCCGGTGCTGCCCTGACCGCCATATCGCAGGTAGTGCTGACGGATACCATTGGCTTGAACGTTGCCGCCCTGAATGAAGGTGCTCATGCGGCCACTTCCGATTTCAGTGGGTGGTCGTAGAGGTCATAGCCGTAGACCCAGGCCGGATCTTCCTGTGTGCGCAGCCAGGTGTTGGCATTAGACACCGCCTGTACTCGCGAGGCGCGGTCTTTGCGGTTGGCTTCGTACAGCTTGAACGCGGTGCGGTAATCGCTGAGGCCGGTTTCCTGCAGGCAGCGGGTCAGCATCGCGGCATCTTCGATGGCCATGCCCGCGCCTTGCGCCATGTGCGGTTTCATCGGGTGGCAGGCATCACCCAGCAACACCATCCGGCCACGGCTCCAGAGCGGCAGCGGATTGCGATTGAGCAGCGGCCATTTGGTCACGCTTTCACTGGATTCGATCAGCGCTTGAACGGTGGGGTGATAGCCCTGGAATGCCTCGTACATTTCCTCGCGGCTGCTATCGATAAAGCTGCCCTGGAAGTCCCAGGCCGGGTGCGGAACGCCGGTGACGTAATAGTACTCATCGCGTTTGCCGGTGGTGTGGTAGACCATCATGTGACGGTCTTCGCTCCACCACTTCACACAGTTTTCAAAGTCCATGTTGTACTTGGCCAGTACCTCGCTGCGAATCAAGGCGCGGTGGGCAACCCAGCCGCTGTACAGCGGTCTTTCCGCTCCGAGCAGCTCTTCGCGAATTTTCGAGTTGATACCATCGGCGCCGATGACGATATCGACCTCTGTGGTGCTGCCGTCGCCGAAGTGCAGGCGTACCAGCTCATCGGTTTCCTCGATGCTGGTCAGGCGCTTGTTGAAGTGCACGGTGCCTGGCGCAATGGTCGACATTTGCAGTGCATGCAAATCCCCGCGGTGCACGGTGATGTAAGCCGCGCCGTATTCCTTGCGAGCGAACTCACCCAGGGGGATGCGGGACAGATAGTCACCGCTGGCGCCGTCGCGGCTGAACCAGAAATCAGGGTGCGAGCCCATGTCGCTCAACTTCTGCTCAATGCCCATGCGGCGGAAGATTTTCATGATGTTGGGGCCCATGTGGATGCCCGCACCAATACGGGAAAACTCTGGCGCCTGTTCATAAACATCGACCTCGAACCCGGCTTTCTGTAACAGCGTGGCAGCAGCAGCGCCACCTAGGCCGGCGCCGACGATTGCGATTTTTTGTTTGTTTCGCATGGGGCTTTTCCTTCGACTTGAATATTTGGCTGGTGAGATCGGGTTGTCGTCTCGCCGCGAATTGGAGTGTATACGCTATTGTTTTTGAAATGGAAGAGGCCGTTTGAAAAATAAAAAATCAACGATAAACGGTGAGCGTAACGCTTAGTAACCAATAAATAGTGGGCGTGTGTCGCTTTGTAACGTTTTACTCCTTCTCTTTAGACGTCCGCCAATTTGCTGTTTTATCGCAATTGAATAGCGTATACACTTCAAATTCGTGCAGATGCCAAGCTCGCCGCCTTACTTTGGTGCACAGGGTGCGAGGCGTCGAACGAACTCAACAGGTTAAGAGGAGGACAAGAAATGCCGGTAAGCGATTGCGAACTGACCCAGATGTTTGAACATGTGTTGAAACTGTCGAAAGTGGACTCCACTCAAAGTGTCGCGGTGCTGAAAAGCCACTACTCCGACTCGCGTACTGTGCGGGCGGCCATGGACGCCGCCCAGCGTCTTGGGGCCAAGGTCTATGCGGTCGAGTTGCCGTCATTCAATCACCCGATGGCCATGGGCAACGACATGACCGCTTACTGCGGCGACACCGCGCTGACCGGCAATATCGCCGCGCAACGGGCGCTGGAAGCGGCGGACCTCGTGGTCGACACCATGATGTTGCTGCACTCGCCGGAGCAGGAGCAGATCCTCAAGACCGGGACGCGCATACTGCTGGCGGTCGAACCACCGGAAGTGCTGGCGCGGATGCTGCCTACGTTGGCGGACAAAGAGCGGGTGATGGCGGCCGAGAAGCTGCTCAAGCAGGCGCGCTCGATCCACGTGAAGTCCAGGGCCGGCAGTGATTTCAAGGCGTTGCTCGGGCAATACCCTGCGGTCACCGAGTACGGTTTTGCCGATGAGCCTGGGCGTTGGGATCACTGGCCCAGCGGTTTTCTATTCTCCTGGCCAAACGAGGAAACCGCCGAGGGCGTACTGGTGATCGACGTCGGCGATATCCTGTTGCCGTTCAAGAATTACTCGCGAGAGAAGATCACCCTGGAAATCGAAAAGGGCTTCATTACCTCGATCCATGGTGGCTTCGAGGCCGAATACCTGCGCGACTACATGAAGTACTTCAACGACCCCGAGGTGTACGGCATCTCCCATATCGGTTGGGGTTTGCAGCCGCGTGCGCAGTGGACCGCCATGGGCTTGCATGACAAAAACGACGGCATGTGCATGGATGCCCGGGCGTTCTACGGCAACTTCCTGTTCTCCACCGGGCCCAATACCGAGGTGGGCGGTACCCGAAAAACCCCGTGCCACTTGGACATCCCGCTACGCCATTGCGATATCTACCTTGATGATCAGGCGGTGGTCCTGGGCGGTGATGTGGTAGCGCCGCAGGCATCAATCGCGCGGTGATATAGAAAAGAGCGGGGCGGGACAGTGACCCATCACGATTGAGTTACCTTGATCCCCCTCGCAGGTTAATGTAAACGCCACTTACTTTTTTTTGATAGAGCCCGCCGTGCCGGATACGACAGACAACACCCCGCAGACAACCGCTCCCTATGCCTTTTCCGAGCAGGTCGGTCATTTGCTGCGCAAGGCTTACCAGCGCAACATGGCGATCTTCCAGCAGAACGTCGACGATTCGCAGCTGACCGCTGTGCAGTTCATCACGCTGTGCGCCGTGCGTGATGCCGGACCTAGCTCATTAACCGAGCTGGTCAAGGCCACTGCGGTGGACCAGGCGACCATTCGAGGCATCGTCGAGCGGCTCAAGGCGCGCGACCTGATCACCCTGGAACCAGACCCCCAAGATCGGCGCAAAGTCATCGTTGGCCTGTCAGAAAGTGGCCAGCAATTAGTGCGTGATACCGTGCCTCATGCTGCCCGTGTCAGCGAACTGACCATGGGTAACCTCAACCCGGCCGAGCGTGTCGCGATGCTGTATCTGCTGCGCAAAATGATCGATGACGCCGACGATTGACGAGTAAGAAACCGCCCCTGGCATTCTTCTTGCCTCTGATTCATGAAGTGGATACTTCATGAAAAAAATGTAGTCAGGGGTAACGTGAGGAGTCGGGTAGCCATCCCCCTCATCAAGCTATAGAACCCGCATGGCACTGCGCAGGATCTGCGCAGCCTGCGCATGCGGTACCGGTCACGCCTTGTTCATGTAGTGATTACTTAATAAAAAGCCGCGCTTCATCAAGAGAGCGAGCGGTAACACCTGGAGAGTGCGACATGAGTGAGCAAGCACTGGCGCCGGAAAAGACCGTGACGCTTCACGTCAATGGCCAGACCACTACGGTCTGTGCCATGGCCGACACGCCGCTGTTGCTGGTGCTGCGCAATGATTTACAGCTCAATGGCCCGAAATACGGTTGTGGCCTGGGCGAGTGCGGCGCCTGCACGGTGATCATCGATGGTGTTGCGGCGCGGGCTTGCGTGTTCCCGTTGTCCGGTGCCGAGGGGCGGGAAATCACCACCCTCGAAGGCATTGGCAGCCGAGAGCATCCGCACCCGGTGCAGCAGGCCTTTATAGATGAGCAGGCGGCGCAGTGTGGCTACTGCATGAACGGCATGATCATGACCGCCAAGGCCTTGCTCGATCGCAACCCGCACCCCAGCGAGGCACAGATTCGCAACGAACTGTCGGCCAATCTCTGCCGCTGCGGCACCCATATCGAAATTCTTCGTGCGGTACTGCGTGCCGCCCGTCAAAAGCCTTGAACGGATTGATGACCATGACTCATGCAACGCTCACCCGTGATCAGCTGTTGGCCAAGTCCGGCGTTTTGTTGGTCGTCGATCAGATACAGCCACCGTCCGGCCCCGTCGCCAAAGGTGGTGTACCCGTCATCAAACCCAAGGAGCTAGCGTTGTTCCTAGCGGTCAATGACGATGGCAAGGTCTATGCGTTCAACGGCCACGTGGACCTGGGCACCGGGATCCGTACTGCGCTGGCTCAAATTGTCGCCGAAGAGCTGGATCTGGCGCTGGACCAAGTCAGTATGGTCCTTGGTCATACCGACAGTGCGCCGAACCAGGGCGCAACCATCGCCAGTGCGACGATCCAGATTTCGGCCATCCCCTTGCGTAACGCCGCGGCTGAAGCCCGACGATTTTTGCTGGTTCGGGCGGCCCGGCGTTTTGCCGTTGCGGCTGACACCTTACGGATAAACAGCGGGGTAATCAGCAGCGAAGACGGTCGCCAGCTCACGTTTGCCGAACTGGTGGAGGGCGAGCGTGACCATTTGACGATTTCCGGCGATGCGCCGCTCAAGCGTCTGGAAGATTATAGGCTGGTGGGCAAGGGCGCAGCGCGGGTGGACATTCCCGGTAAAGCCACTGGCGAGCTGACCTACGTGCATGACATGCGGCTGCCGGACATGCTGCATGGCCGGGTGATTCGCCCACCTTACGCCGGGCTCGACAGCGGTGATTTCGTCGGCAACAGCCTGCTGGAGGTGGACGAGTCCTCCATCGCGCACATTCCCGGCATCGTCCGGGTGGTGGTGATTCGCGATTTCGTCGGCGTGGTCGCCCTGCGTGAAGAGCAGGCTGCGAAGGCCGCCCAGGCGCTGAAAGTCACTTGGAAAGCCTGGAACCACAAACTGCCGAACATGGATGACGTCGCTCAGGCCATTCGCGACAACCCCCGGATACAGCGCGTCGTGCTGGACAAGGGCAATGTAGACCAGGCACTGGAGCAGGCCAGCGAACGCATGACTCGCACCTATCTGTGGCCGTATCAGATGCACGGCTCCATTGGCCCTTCATGCGCACTGGCGGATTATCGCGAGGATGGCATTCGCGTCTGGTCGGGCACACAAAATCCGCACTTGCTGCGCGCTGACCTGGCATGGTTGCTGGAGTATCCGGAAGAGCGGATCGAGATCATCCGCATGGAAGCGGCAGGTTGTTACGGGCGTAATTGCGCCGACGACGTCTGCGCCGATGCGGTTTTACTGTCCCGCGCTGTCGGCGTGCCGGTACGGGTGCAACTGACCCGCGAGCAAGAGCACGTATGGGAGCCCAAAGGTACGGCGCAACTGATGGAGGTCGATGGAGGCATCAATCTCGATGGCGGGGTGGCCGGTTACGATTTTCAGACCAGCTACCCGTCCAATGGTGCACCGACCCTGGCACTGCTGCTGACGGGGCGTGTCGAACCGGTGGCGGCGATGTTCGAAATGGGCGACCGCACCTCGATCCCACCCTACGACTTTGAACACATGCGCGTGAGCGTAAACGACATGGCGCCCATTGTTCGGGCTTCGTGGATGCGGGGCGTGTCGGCGCTGCCCAATACCTTCGCCCATGAGTCGTATATCGATGAATTGGCCTTTGCCGCGGGTGTCGACCCCATCGAGTACCGTTTGCGTTATCTGAATGATGAGCGCGCCTCGGATCTGGTCAAAGCCACTGCTGCCCGCGCCGAATGGACACCGCGTACGCAGCCGATGCAAATCCCGGAACAAGACAACATCCTTCGTGGCCGGGGTTTTGCCTATGCCCGTTACATTCACAGCAAATTTCCAGGCTTCGGCGCGGCGTGGGCGGCGTGGGTCGCGGACGTGGCGGTGGACAAGCGCAGCGGCGAAGTGTCAGTCACCCGCGTAGTAATCGGTCATGACGCCGGGATGATGATCAATCCGGCCGGTGTTCAGCATCAGATTCACGGCAATGTGATTCAGTCCACCAGCCGCGTGCTCAAGGAGCGTGTGACCTTCGAAGAGTCCACCGTTGCCAGCAAGGAGTGGGGCGGTTACCCGATCCTGACATTCCCGCAGGTGCCGCAAATCGATGTGCTAATGATGCCGCGCCAGAACGAAGCACCCATGGGGGCGGGTGAGTCGGCGGCAGTGCCAAGCGCGGCAGCGATAGCCAATGCGATCTACGACGCCACCGGGATTCGCTTTCGTGAACTACCGATCACCGCTGAGCGTGTGCTGGCAGCGCTCAAAGGATCGGCGGACGAAGCGAATGCCAATCCCCCTGATTCGCCAAAGGCCAAGCGCTCGAAATGGTTGTTCGGCTCATTGTTCGCAGCGTTCGGCGCGATACTTGGCGTTGCTGCCACGGCTTTGCCCTGGCGTGCGGAAATCGCACCGATCACGCCACCCAGCGCGGGCACCTGGTCTGCGGCGACGCTGGAGCGAGGGCGTTTGCTGGCAGCCGTCGGCGATTGCGCGGTGTGTCACACTGCGTCAGGCGGTGCGACCAATGCGGGCGGGTTGGCAATGCAGACGCCTTTCGGAACGCTATATAGCAGCAACATCACACCTGACCCGAAAACCGGGATTGGCAGTTGGTCCTATTCCGCGTTCGAACGGGCCATGCGCGATGGCATCAGTCGCGATGGCAAGAATCTGTATCCGGCATTTCCTTACACTGCCTTCAGGAATATCAACGACGCCGATATGCAGGCGCTGTACGCGTACTTGATGTCACAGGCCCCGGTGAGCCAGCCCGCCAAGGTCAACGACATGCAGTTCCCATTCAACATGCGGCCGCTGATGGCGGGTTGGAACGCTTTATTCCTGCGCAAGGGCGAAATCCAGGTGCAGCCGCAACGCAGCGAGCAGTGGAATCGCGGCGCCTACCTGGTCAATGGGTTGGGTCACTGCGCGGCCTGTCATTCGCCGCGCAACCTTATGGGCGCGGAGAAGGGCGGTAAAAATTTCCTGGCGGGCGGCATGGTCGATGGCTGGGAAGCACCTGCGCTCAATGGCTTATCCAAATCGCCCACGCCGTGGACCGAAGACCAACTGTTCACCTACCTGAGCAGTGGTTATTCCGATGCCCACGGTGTCGCGGCGGGCCCTATGGGGCCGGTGGTTAGCGAATTGGCGAAACTGCCCAAAGCAGACATACGGGCGATGGCGGTTTACCTCGCGTCGCTCGATGGCACGGTGCAAGCACAGACCCGCTCAAGCACGGAAACTGTAGCGCAACCCAGCGTCACAGAGGTGTCGTTGAACAATGGTCGGCGGGTGTTTGAAGGTTCCTGCCAAGGCTGTCACGCCGATGGTCTTGGGCCGAAACTGTTTGGTGTCAGTCCCTCGTTGGCGACTAATACCAGTCTTCACAGTACGTTGCCAGACAACCTGCTGAAGGTCATTTTGCAAGGCATCTCCAACCCGGCGACGCCGGATCTTGGTTATATGCCAGGTTTCAAGGACAGCCTGTCCAACAGGCAGATCGCCGAACTGACGGCATACCTGCGCAATCGCTTCGCCTCAGCTGAACCTGCGTGGCAAGGGCTGGAGCAGAAGGTCGCGCACTTGCGGGCCAATCCCGGAACTCATTGATCAGAGAGTCACTGAGACGCAGGCAGTGTCAGCACACCGCGCACCACCAGATCGCTGATGAACGCCAGCCAGTCCTGCTGCTGGCCTTGATCCGCCAGGTTTAGACCAAGAAATGAGGTGAGGGTGTACCGGTTGGAGTTATAGAAGTAGCAGAGCGAGGCGATCATCAGGTAAACGTGATTGATGTCGATGTCCTGGCGAAACACCCCCTGTCGCTGACCCGCTTCGATGATCGGTGTGATCACGCCCAGCGTGGTGCCGGACAAGCGACGAAGCTCACTGGACTGCCTGGCGTGCGTGCCCTCGTGCAGGTTTTCGATATTGAGGATAGCGACGAATTCCGGATGCTTTACGTAGTAATGCCAGACGAACGCCACCCGTTCACGCAGGGCCTGCACGGGGTTCGAAAGGTCCAGGCGCAGCATGCTTTCGGCATGGTTGAATGCTTCATAAGTGTGTTCAAGCACCCGTACAAAGAGGTTTTCCTTGCTGCCGAAATAGTAATAGATCATCCGGTCATTGGACTCGGCTTCACTGGAAATCTGTTCGATCCGCCCGCCCGCATAACCATCACGGGTGAAGACCTTGACCGCGGCCTGGAGAATACGAGCCTTGGTCTGGTCGGCCTGCTGGGCTCTGATACCTGTTTTTTTGTTCACGCTGTTGCCCTTGACGATTATGCGTAGCGACATTTATGGCTAGGAAATGACATGACATTTCGTGGTAGCGCGCCACCGATCTCTGAACCGGGCACTCCGGCCAAAGGGTTTCTATGGGCGCCCCGGGTTTCTCGTACACCGTATGCATTAGATCGATGCCGCATTGTTCTTCGAGGAATGCAAGGGAATGAATAGTACTCCCGTTCAATGCGTTCGGCGGGTTGTTGGCAACGCTGTCTTTCCCCGCAAACGAGGGGCCGATCACTTGAAGACGATGGCGCAGCAATCAACTGAATTTGACCCGGGAGAGTGACCATGTCTGATTTGTACGCCTTGCTCGATGCATTGGATCAAGCCAACAGCACAAAGATCGATGCTGTACTCGCCACGGTCGTCAAGGTCGAGGGCTCGGCCTATCGGCGTCCTGGTGCGAGGATGCTGATTCCACTGTTTGGCCAGTCAGTCGGAACCATCAGTGGCGGTTGCCTGGAGCAGGAGTTGGCCAGGAAGGCCTGGTGGTTGACCGAGTCCGGCGGGACAGTGGTTCGTCGTTACAGCACGGCGGCCCAGGAAGAGGAGGACGCCGAAGATGAAGACGCGGCGCTGACATTTGGCCTGGGCTGCAACGGTACCGCGCATGTACTCCTGGAACGCCATGATGCCGGCAAGCGGAGTCTGTTGCTCGATGTGCTTCAGCGGGTGAGGGCCACCGGTCAACCGGCAGCCCTGGCGACCGTCATTGCCGCGGGCCGAACAGCCCGTGTGCGAGTCGGTGCTCGAATGGGACTGAACGCCTTTATGAACGCGTGTGAGGGCATCCGCTGCCAAGCGCTTCAACACGCCCTGCAGGGTGATTTGCGCAGTACCCTTGCGCGCAAAAAGTCTCAGTTGATGATTTACGGAAGCGGTGTAGATGAGGTCGAGGTCTTTCTCGAATACATCGCGCCACAGCGTCGACTGATGATCTTTGGCGCGGGTCATGACGCCCAGCCTTTGGTGCGGTTCGCCAGGGATTTGAACTGGCATGTCACGGTGGTGGACGGGCGTGCGCACTTTGCTCGCCCGGAACGGTTCCCTGGAGCAAGCCACGTCATTGTTGCGCCTATCGACGAGCCTTTTAACTTATCCAGTTCTGTCGACGGTGCCGCAGTGGTGATCATGACCCACAGCTATCGACAGGATCGGTATTGGCTTAAAAACGTTTTGCAATGTACTCCCGCCTATGTCGGGCAGTTGGGCCCTCGAGAGCGAACAGAACGACTGCTCGATGAGATGGGCGCCTTGGCCCGTTTGCCAGAAAGCCTGCCCAGGCTTCACTATCCGATCGGCCTGGATCTGGGGGGCGATACCCCGGCGAGCGTGGCCTTGGCCATTGTTGGCGAGATCACGGCCTACCTCAATGAACGCAGTGGCGGGATGTTGAAATACCGCAATTCCACCATTCACCAAGCTTGTGAGCCAACCCGCTCTCCAGCGATGGGCGGCCTGCAGGCGAAAATGGAAGCGTAGCGGCTACAGGGTAGAGCTCAGCGCCCGAGTAGTGACTGGTGATTCTGCGGTTCTTGTGGCCCAGAAGTGCCTTGCGGTCTTCCTCGGTTACGCCTGCTGCGCGTAGCCGACGGCCAAACGTGTGTTTTAGGTTATGAATCCTGATGGAGGCATAACCTGGGTGAGCAGGGCGAAGGTTTTCCTCCTGTCGGAGTTTCGCCGGTCTCACCCGCGCCTTCTTCCAAGCCGAGTCATTCATCCGGTGCATCGCGGTGTCTTTGTAAGGGAAAACCCATTCCTTACTCAGGCCGCGTTGCTTGTCGATGATCGACTTCGCCATGTTGTTTAGCACGACCAGTCGCTCATCACCGTTTTCACTCCAGACCGTTCGTGTCTCCCGCCGAAATCAGCCGGTATCAGAAAAGCACTGGTCCCGAGCTCCGGTACCGCAATTTCCCAATCCCATTTCAGCTTGCAGACTTCCTGCTCCCGGGTGCCGGCTGGTAGGTGAGGCGACGTCACGTAACGTAGGCGAACGGAATACGGACGTTGTCGCGGCGGCACAGGGTCTGGGCTATTCGTATTTTGGAGTGTTCATGCTGTCACTGCACCGCGGCCAAAGCATTGCGCCACTTCCTTCGTGAGGGGGGCCCATTCAAAATTGGCGTCCGAGGTATGGCCGTTGGCATACAAGCGGACGGGCCCCCAATCTCCGTTGCCGTAGAGGCAAGTCAGGCAACCGCGCTTCATGTAGGCCTCTCGAATAACGGGGATTTTACCCTTCTCAGTCAGTACAACAAAATCAGTACCAAACAACACTGCGCGTAGCTTCCATGCGCTGTACAGGCGCTTTTTTTCAGCGCCGACACATTCCTGGGTGGTGCTCATATCCTATGTATCCATTATCCCGCTCATCATGATTGGGTGCCGCACAAGAGCAACTCATTGCTAATGATTAGCGCAAGTCCTTGCTAAACACGATCTCGCTAATTGCTCCCGGGTGCCGGCTGGTAGGTGAGGCGACGTCACGTAACGTAGGCGAACGGAATACGGACGTTGTCGCGGCGGCACAGGGTCTGGGCTATTCGTATTTTGGAGTGTTCATGCTGTCACTGCACCGCGGCCAAAGCATTGCGCCACTTCCTTCGTGAGGGGGGCCCATTCAAAATTGGCGTCCGAGGTATGGCCGTTGGCATACAAGCGGACGGGCCCCCAATCTCCGTTGCCGTAGAGGCAAGTCAGGCAACCGCGCTTCATGTAGGCCTCTCGAATAACGGGGATTTTACCCTTCTCAGTCAGTACAACAAAATCAGTACCAAACAACACTGCGCGTAGCTTCCATGCGCTGTACAGGCGCTTTTTTTCAGCGCCGACACATTCCTGGGTGGTGCTCATATCCTATGTATCCATTATCCCGCTCATCATGATTGGGTGCCGCACAAGAGCAACTCATTGCTAATGATTAGCGCAAGTCCTTGCTAAACACGATCTCGCTAATGCCTCTTTGGCCCTGGCGCGAGCGTTGCAACGCCGTTCGCTGGCGGTTGCTACGCTCGACTGTAGTGTGCATTCTCCAAATGCGCCATACAGATCGTGTCCCAAAGGTTGAGGGAGGGGATGCCTCTGCCATTATTCGTCGTGACAGATGCGCAGGGCTTCGCGATTGTAGGCGAGCTGAAGTTTGCGCGACACGCTTTCGGAAATTTCGTATTCGTGACGCGGCGGGGCCAGCAGCGGGGCGGACTTTTGAGGCCCTAATGCGTGAAGATGACGAATCATCAGCGTGATGGCCTCGCCCTGTTCCTCGATGCCGCTCCAGGCCATCAGTTCAGGCAGGGCCTGCCGAGTGTCGGCCATGCAGTGCAGCCTGATTTCTTCCTGGCCGCGAGTCTTTCGCCTCGCCGCAGTCTTTTCCGATCGGACTTTACCGTCGAGAGCCGTCATAATTCCTAATCCTCGCAAATGGCCTTGGCCCACTCCAGCGGTGAGCGGCAGCGGATAACCTTGTTGATGATTGGCCGGCATTGAGGTCGAACCTTGTCGCGGCAGTTGAAGGCAGCGCGGATGGCGTCGTCAGTGCCGTGGATTCTGTACCGGTGGCGCTCATCGAGTCGCAAGAGCCTGGATGATCAGGTGAACGAGGCGCTGACAGCGGCTCAAGAGGTCATGGATGCGGAGGGTTTGATTGAAAGTTGCGCGGCGTAGCGAATAGCCATTGTAATGAGTGAGAGAATATTTACCCATCCTGTCGATCTTGCGCGTTAGGGATTGGCACAAAGAAACCCGGCCACTGCGTCGGGTTTTTTATTGCCCGTTCATCTGCTCAGTCGCACGCGCCACTCCTGCCAGCTTCAAACTATTACGGCCCAGAAAAGCTGGACCTCTTTGATGAGGTGGGTATGTCTACTGATTCGAGTTTCCAAGACCAAACGCAAGGTTCTGTTCCTACTAACCCGGAACCGGGTACCGATGAGCCGACTCTAGATCCTGACGATCCGAACAAATACGATCCGTTGAAAAATCCAAGCGACGATCGCCCAGAAGATTGGAAGGATGTCGGCGAGAGGACTACTCCAGAGGCGGATGAAGAAACACCGCTCTCAGACGATATGCGATAGGAGAGAGGCGCGACCATGGCGTTTGACAAGTACGGCCTTGCCACCTATACCTATGTGAACCACGACTTGTTGCCGCAGGGGGGCGTCTGGTAGCCATGCGGAACTGAGTAGCAAGAACAACCAACGCCAACTGCCCGCGCATGCGGGACCAATTTCAAAGCCTCGCCATCGTGCGGGGCTTTTTCGTTTCTGATCCCCTCGCTACTCTGTGCTGCACTTGGCCGCCACCTGACGGCCTTTTTATTCAGGCTGCCTCGACAGACACCGCCAGGCGTTTGCCCAGAGCAGCCAATGCGCTTTCCACCTGCTCGATCTTGGAGCTGTGTTGGAAATCCAGGAGTCGATCCACCTTGGTCTGCGCTGCAATGAGCAGGCGGCATAGATCGGCTTTGCGCATGCCCTTATCGCGCATGGCATTCCATAGGGCGATCTTGGCATTGACCAGGGCAGACAGATGAATGACGTGCTGCCCCTGTTTCGGTGGTGAGGCCTTGGGGATGTGCCGCAGCTGATCGACATAGGTCCAAAGCGCCACTTCCAGTCCTTCGGTGGCGTTATGCAGCAGCTGTTCGAGCGTGTCGCTCGCGCTGTGTGCTTCTGGGATGTCGTCGCACGATGACCAGAAAGAGAATGCGCCCTCGGTCACGTTGATTGCATAGTCGTACATCGCATTACCGCTTGTGGAGCTGATGACGCTGAGTTCAAAGGGTGGAGCATCAATCCTTGAGGCCCAGTTGTTTGATGATTGCCTACCTGGTCCCTTCGACCATTTCCTTGGTCCCGTGGTTGGGAAGGGTTGTCTGCTTGCCTTGGTAGTAGATTTTGAAGTGACTTCCTTTTGCCGTCTTCGAAATCTGAACCCCTTGGGCTAACTGAATCGCCTTGGCACTCTTCAGCTTTCCTGACCTTGCCGCGTACGAGGCCTACCGTGAAATATCCATGTACGACCCGGACTGTCTTGCGGCCTGACGATATGCGTCATCCGCGGAAGCCATGGCTGACTTTTTCAACAGAGTCGGTTGGTTGCAGTCACTCCGACTCCATCATCACCGCGAGTGTCATCTTGATGAATTGTTTGTGGTCGCATCCATTTCGCCGATTGCCGTTGGGCACGGAGGGGAGTGCATGCGGGTGGAGTCGGGGAGGGGGTTGACGCAAATTCAGCGGCGGTTCTGGCATGTGGGTTTGATGTGTCCCACCGGTGAATCATTGGCCCGACTCACGGTCATATCGCCGACCTTTGCTTTTAGGACGTTCAAATGAAGCGTGCAGTAATAATGTTCATGGCCATTTCAGGCTCTCTGCTGCTGGCTGGTTGTGGGCCTCACTGGGACGACGGAGAAAGGTACGGTCGTGATCGGGGTTATGATCATGGTCGCGGATATGACCGAGGGTATGACGATGACCGAGGGCGCTACCGCAGATATGATCGTCGCGACGATGATCAAGGGTATGAACGCAATCACGATCACGATCACGATCGCGATCGTCACGATAGAGACGACTAACCCGCTCTGGTCCCGCTACGTCCTCACCAAGGCTATTCTGTGAAATCCCCACGCCCGCTACTGGCGACGGCGTGGGATTGCAGTATCAGCGGTTTCGTTGGCAAGGTGCAGTGAGGTTGCCATTTGCGCTGCTTACCTTTGCTCCAATAGCCCTGAATGGCAGCTTGCAAACAATCCACTTCATTTCCCTGTCGCCGCCTTCGGCGATATTGGTCTCACCAGCAGAAAGCTCAAAACTACCGAATATTCTCGCTGCGCAATTGTCCCGCCCATTTTTGTCGACGCTGCAACGTAAGACGCTGACGCTAAAGGCGCAAGTATTTCGAAATTGCTTATATGCTCGCAACGTGTCATGAGGGCCATATTGGACACATTGATTGTAAGTGCTGTCATAGACATACGGGGTACTGGTGGTCGTTTGTACTTGGTTGTACTGGCCACTGTTTGTGTCGGCACTGGCAACGTTATATTGGCTGGGCATTGCTTTTTGAATGGCCACCGCACTACTGCGGCTAGCCGTATCCACGGTCGCGTGGCTATTGGAGTTGCTAAGCTTCTTGTTACTCGAATTTACGACAGCGCCTGCAATAATTTGCATGGCCTGGCCCATAGTGATGTCATCATCCCCGCCACCATTATTATATTCCTCATCTTCGTCCCACTTGTCAGGTCGCGGCTTGTATTGAGCCACATTGCTCTGGACTGGAGCAGGAGCAGGAACGGGGGCATAAATTTTTTGACGGCGAGCACCTTCAAAACAGTCCGTGCAAAGTTGCATATTGGCATTCATCCATTGGCCAAAGGCTGCTACATACTGACCCCGATGATTGGCCAGGCACTCGGCGACCTTAGCCTCTTTGTCTAAATAAGCTTTTTCAGGGTCACCTTTTGGCGTTTTGAGCGCCAGTTTTTTACTGTTTGCCGCATTGGCTTTGAAATTAATGGATGGGTAGATCGGCACTTGGATATCGCCAGACTCATCCTGCAACGTACCGGTTAAATAATAGTTCGTATTCCAAGTGCCTTTCTGCACGGCGTCAAAGCCATCCACAGCTTCCACTCGAGGCATTCCTGACGCGGAGCAAGGCCCTCCCGTCGAGGTAACCTTGACATGATCGTTATCGTTGACAGCTACGAAGTCGAAACCATCGGCAGTGCCTTCGGCAGAGCGATAACTATTACCTGCCGATGCGTAGCCGGTAAGGCCGCAGATCAAAAATGTTGCGACTATTGTGATTTTCATTAGCTTGGACAGTATGAGTGTAAGGAAGGAGCATAGAGATTGAGCCTGTTATCGCCAGATTCAAAGCGACTGCTGGCTTGGCTTGTCGATTGCCCCACAATCCTCCTCACCTTCACCTCATCCGTATAATCCGCTAGCCGTCAGCAGAGTTTTCCACTCAATGGAGAATCCTGCGACTCTCTCCAATCCTGATCCGGTCCAGCGCCCGGTTTAAAGAATCCAAAGCATCAAGTAGCGCTTTCGCCTCGTTCTCTCGACCATCTCCCCAAAGGCGTTCAGCCATTTTGTTCAAGGCTTGGATAGATCTTTCGATGTCTGCTGCGGTGACCGCAGCGTTACTTTCCGGTTGTTTCTTCGGCATTCGATAATCCTAATGCTGGGTATTGCGTTGTCTTGACGCGAATACATTGCTCACCAGAGCAAGGCCGCTGGATTTTTCCGTCTCGCCAGATTATCGAGCTTAAAGCGAGAGCTCAGACCAGATGAGCATTCCAAACCAGAAGCACCCGCGCCTGGATGAAAGTTGAATCGCCCCGGATTCTCTAGACACCTTGCAAGCTCATTGCGTAACGCTTTTCAAACTCTACCGGCGACAGCTGATTGTTGAAACCATGACGACGTTTTGCGTTGTAGAACATCTCGATGTAATCGAACACATCACTACGAGCATCTTCCCGCGTGGTGTAAATTTTCCGCTTGATCCGTTCCCGTTTCAGAAGCTGGAAAAAGCTCTCGGCCACGGCATTATCATGACAGTTGCCTCGGCGACTCATGCTGGCAACCAAATTGTTCGCCTTCAAAAAGCTGCGCCAATCGGAGCTGCTGTACTGGCTACCTTGGTCGCTATGAACCATTACCTCTTGTTTCGGTTTACGCCTCCAAACCGCCATCAATAACGCATCAATAGCCAAATCACTGGTCATCTGAGACTTCATTGACCAGCCTACAACCTGACGAGAAAACAGATCCAGCACCACAGCCAAGTACAACCAGCCTTCATATGTACGAATGTAGGTGATGTCGGTGACCCAAACCTTGTTGGGTTCCACGACATCGAACTGGCGCTTCAGCAAATTGGGTGAGGCGACCGCTGGCTTACCGCCGTACTTTCCAGGGCGACGTCGATACCCTGTCTGAGAGCGCAGACCTTCAAGACGCATCAGCCTCGCTACACGATGGCGACCACAGTCTTCACCGACCTCGCGCAGATCGTCATGGATTTTGCGATAGCCATAAACGCCGCCACTTTCCAGCCATGAATGCTTGATCAAACCCAGCAGTCGTTGGTCGTCTTTGGCGCGTGCAGATTGCGGCTCAGACAACCAGGCGTAATACCCACTGGGGTGGACTTTCAGCGTCAGGCAAAGCCGTCGTATGGAATAGTCATCTGCTCGCTGCTTGATAAAGGCGTACTTCAACCGCACTCCTTGGCAAAGTACGCGGCGGCCTTTTTTAAGATGTCTCGCTCTTCAGTAACCCGCTTGAGTTCTGCTCGCAGACGACGCAGTTCAGCGTGCTGATCATCGTCCTGCTGCCGTTCTTCTTGAGGTTTGCTGTAGCGCTTTATCCAGGCGTAGAGGCTATGCGTCGACACGCCAAGACGGGCCGCTACATCAGCGACAGGCAGCTTCTTTTCGGTCACTTGATTGACCGCTTGGATTTTGAATTCTTCGGGGTAACGCGGGTTGCTCATGGCACCTCCTAATTGGCCTCAGTTTAAGGCAAAGAGGTGTCTACGAAACCCGGGGCGATTCAAGTCTCATCGGCTCTGATGGTCTCGGAAGGGTGCCTAATATTGTCAGAAATCATTTTTAGCCGCTCTTCTCCCATCCACTGAAGACGCTTGATGCAGAGGTGCCCCTCGCAATAAAGCATGTAACTAGCGCTGCAAGCTGGCTGCAGAAATTGGGTTCCAGGTTTTTTTCTGAGAGCTGATGTGGTTTCGATATGGGGGAGGTTCTGCGTGGGAATCTCTTGGGCGCCCGGCGCACTGGCGTCCCCATTGCCTAAATGCTGCCGTCACTTTGAGTTGAACTTAATGCATTGAGCAAGGGCTGCAGGCAGGTGGCTTGGACTCGCAGGGGCGCACTGCGTGGCTAGGCAGTGAGCGTACAAAGGCTTTACCCCTAACGGGAGCCAGTCGCCATTCGGTGAAGGCAATCACAGTTTCCAAGGCAAGAAACCCAAAAAGGCGCAAATTACGCTGGATGGAGGAGGGGGGCGCTCGCTAAATCGAGCAATTCTAGTCCCGCAAAAGCAGGGTATCTCGATAGGAACTACGTAGAACTCATTGCCCCGTCGCCCCACTTGCAGATGAAGTCCGAGCTGCCTGCGGACTCAGTCGGCAAAGTGCTCGCTGCTTTGCGCGGTCAACACCAGGATCGGGATCTGGCAGCCTTGCTGGTGCAGGCGGTGGAACACCTCCCGGTCCGTGGGGTGCTGTCACCTAGATCGGCGAAGATCTGCTAACCGTCGGCGTGTAGCACCTGGCGTACAACATGACGAATCGGCGGCTGTTCGTATGCGATCAAAGCTTTGCTCATCCCGGGCAAGCCTGGCTTGAGCTCCGGATCGTTTCGAGATAACTGCCCTTGTTCTTTTTTCTGAGGTGGGCGGATTGCGCCTCTATATATAGGCAGTGATCAAAAGCACGTTTTACCCTTTCTGCAAGTTATTGATAGAAAAGCACAATCAGTGCTTGACGGCAGATTTCAGATGTCTATAATTCGCCCCACTTCCGGCGCAGTCGAAACGGAAAACTCCTTGGTAAACAAAGAGTTACGCAGTTTCGGCAGCAGGTTGCTTCAGGTCATCGAAGCCAGAAAGAAGTTGAAAAAGAGGTGTTGACAGCAGCGTGTAACGCTGTAGAATTCGCCTCCCGCTGACGAGAGATCTGAAGCGCAAGTGGTTGAAGTTGTTAAGGAAATCCTTGAAAACTTCTGAAAAATACCACTTGACAGCAAATGAGGCTGCTGTAGAATGCGCGCCTCGGTTGAGACGAAAGATCTTAACCAACCGCTCTTTAACAACTGAATCAAGCAATTCGTGTGGGTGCTTGTGGAGTCAGACTGCTAGTCAACAGATTATCAGCATCACAAGTTACTCCGCGAGAAATCAAAGATGTAACCAACGATTGCTGAGCCAAGTTTAGGGTTTTCTCAAAACCCAAAGATGTTTGAACTGAAGAGTTTGATCATGGCTCAGATTGAACGCTGGCGGCAGGCCTAACACATGCAAGTCGAGCGGATGACAGGAGCTTGCTCCTGAATTCAGCGGCGGACGGGTGAGTAATGCCTAGGAATCTGCCTGGTAGTGGGGGACAACGTTTCGAAAGGAACGCTAATACCGCATACGTCCTACGGGAGAAAGCAGGGGACCTTCGGGCCTTGCGCTATCAGATGAGCCTAGGTCGGATTAGCTAGTTGGTGAGGTAATGGCTCACCAAGGCGACGATCCGTAACTGGTCTGAGAGGATGATCAGTCACACTGGAACTGAGACACGGTCCAGACTCCTACGGGAGGCAGCAGTGGGGAATATTGGACAATGGGCGAAAGCCTGATCCAGCCATGCCGCGTGTGTGAAGAAGGTCTTCGGATTGTAAAGCACTTTAAGTTGGGAGGAAGGGCATTAACCTAATACGTTAGTGTTTTGACGTTACCGACAGAATAAGCACCGGCTAACTCTGTGCCAGCAGCCGCGGTAATACAGAGGGTGCAAGCGTTAATCGGAATTACTGGGCGTAAAGCGCGCGTAGGTGGTTTGTTAAGTTGGATGTGAAAGCCCCGGGCTCAACCTGGGAACTGCATTCAAAACTGACAAGCTAGAGTATGGTAGAGGGTGGTGGAATTTCCTGTGTAGCGGTGAAATGCGTAGATATAGGAAGGAACACCAGTGGCGAAGGCGACCACCTGGACTGATACTGACACTGAGGTGCGAAAGCGTGGGGAGCAAACAGGATTAGATACCCTGGTAGTCCACGCCGTAAACGATGTCAACTAGCCGTTGGGAGCCTTGAGCTCTTAGTGGCGCAGCTAACGCATTAAGTTGACCGCCTGGGGAGTACGGCCGCAAGGTTAAAACTCAAATGAATTGACGGGGGCCCGCACAAGCGGTGGAGCATGTGGTTTAATTCGAAGCAACGCGAAGAACCTTACCAGGCCTTGACATCCAATGAACTTTCCAGAGATGGATTGGTGCCTTCGGGAACATTGAGACAGGTGCTGCATGGCTGTCGTCAGCTCGTGTCGTGAGATGTTGGGTTAAGTCCCGTAACGAGCGCAACCCTTGTCCTTAGTTACCAGCACGTTATGGTGGGCACTCTAAGGAGACTGCCGGTGACAAACCGGAGGAAGGTGGGGATGACGTCAAGTCATCATGGCCCTTACGGCCTGGGCTACACACGTGCTACAATGGTCGGTACAGAGGGTTGCCAAGCCGCGAGGTGGAGCTAATCCCACAAAACCGATCGTAGTCCGGATCGCAGTCTGCAACTCGACTGCGTGAAGTCGGAATCGCTAGTAATCGCGAATCAGAATGTCGCGGTGAATACGTTCCCGGGCCTTGTACACACCGCCCGTCACACCATGGGAGTGGGTTGCACCAGAAGTAGCTAGTCTAACCTTCGGGAGGACGGTTACCACGGTGTGATTCATGACTGGGGTGAAGTCGTAACAAGGTAGCCGTAGGGGAACCTGCGGCTGGATCACCTCCTTAATCGACGACTCAGCTGCTCCATAAGTTCCCACACGAATTGCTTGATTCATTGAAGAAGACGATAGAAGCAGCTTTAAGCTCCAAGCTGATAGCTCCAAGCTAACAGTTGCGCGCTCGAAATTGGGTCTGTAGCTCAGTTGGTTAGAGCGCACCCCTGATAAGGGTGAGGTCGGCAGTTCGAATCTGCCCAGACCCACCAATTTTGTTATGGGGCCATAGCTCAGCTGGGAGAGCGCCTGCCTTGCACGCAGGAGGTCAACGGTTCGATCCCGTTTGGCTCCACCATATAACTGCTTCTGAAAGTTTAGAAATGAATATTCCGATGTGAATATTGATTTCTAGTCTTTTGATTAGATCGTTCTTTAAAAATTTGGGTATGTGATAGAAAGATAGACTGAACGTTACTTTCACTGGTAACGGATCAGGCTAAGGTAAAATTTGTGAGTTCTCTTAGTTGAGAAATTCGAATTTTCGGCGAATGTCGTCTTCACAGTATAACCAGATTGCTTGGGGTTATATGGTCAAGTGAAGAAGCGCATACGGTGGATGCCTTGGCAGTCAGAGGCGATGAAAGACGTGGTAGCCTGCGAAAAGCTTCGGGGAGTCGGCAAACAGACTTTGATCCGGAGATGTCTGAATGGGGGAACCCAGCCATCATAAGATGGTTATCTTGTACTGAATACATAGGTGCAAGAGGCGAACCAGGGGAACTGAAACATCTAAGTACCCTGAGGAAAAGAAATCAACCGAGATTCCCTTAGTAGTGGCGAGCGAACGGGGACCAGCCCTTAAGTGGCTTTGAGATTAGCGGAACGCTCTGGAAAGTGCGGCCATAGTGGGTGATAGCCCTGTACGCGAAAATCTCTTGGTCATGAAATCGAGTAGGACGGAGCACGAGAAACTTTGTCTGAATATGGGGGGACCATCCTCCAAGGCTAAATACTACTGACTGACCGATAGTGAACTAGTACCGTGAGGGAAAGGCGAAAAGAACCCCGGAGAGGGGAGTGAAATAGATCCTGAAACCGTATGCGTACAAGCAGTGGGAGCCCACTTTGTTGGGTGACTGCGTACCTTTTGTATAATGGGTCAGCGACTTATTTTCAGTGGCGAGCTTAACCGAATAGGGGAGGCGTAGCGAAAGCGAGTCTTAATAGGGCGTCTAGTCGCTGGGAATAGACCCGAAACCGGGCGATCTATCCATGGGCAGGTTGAAGGTTGGGTAACACTAACTGGAGGACCGAACCGACTACCGTTGAAAAGTTAGCGGATGACCTGTGGATCGGAGTGAAAGGCTAATCAAGCTCGGAGATAGCTGGTTCTCCTCGAAAGCTATTTAGGTAGCGCCTCATGTATCACTGTAGGGGGTAGAGCACTGTTTCGGCTAGGGGGTCATCCCGACTTACCAAACCGATGCAAACTCCGAATACCTACAAGTGCCGAGCATGGGAGACACACGGCGGGTGCTAACGTCCGTCGTGAAAAGGGAAACAACCCAGACCGTCAGCTAAGGTCCCAAAGTTATGGTTAAGTGGGAAACGATGTGGGAAGGCTTAGACAGCTAGGAGGTTGGCTTAGAAGCAGCCACCCTTTAAAGAAAGCGTAATAGCTCACTAGTCGAGTCGGCCTGCGCGGAAGATGTAACGGGGCTCAAACCATACACCGAAGCTACGGGTATCACTTAGGTGATGCGGTAGAGGAGCGTTCTGTAAGCCTGTGAAGGTGAGTTGAGAAGCTTGCTGGAGGTATCAGAAGTGCGAATGCTGACATGAGTAACGACAATGGGTGTGAAAAACACCCACGCCGAAAGACCAAGGTTTCCTGCGCAACGTTAATCGACGCAGGGTTAGTCGGTCCCTAAGGCGAGGCTGAAAAGCGTAGTCGATGGAAAACAGGTTAATATTCCTGTACTTCTGGTTATTGCGATGGAGGGACGGAGAAGGCTAGGCCAGCTTGGCGTTGGTTGTCCAAGTTTAAGGTGGTAGGCTGGAATCTTAGGTAAATCCGGGATTCTAAGGCCGAGAGCTGATGACGAGTGTTCTTTTAGAACACGAAGTGGTTGATGCCATGCTTCCAAGAAAAGCTTCTAAGCTTCAGGTAACCAGGAACCGTACCCCAAACCGACACAGGTGGTTGGGTAGAGAATACCAAGGCGCTTGAGAGAACTCGGGTGAAGGAACTAGGCAAAATGGCACCGTAACTTCGGGAGAAGGTGCGCCGGTGAGGGTGAAGCATTTACTGCGTAAGCCCACGCCGGTCGAAGATACCAGGCCGCTGCGACTGTTTATTAAAAACACAGCACTCTGCAAACACGAAAGTGGACGTATAGGGTGTGACGCCTGCCCGGTGCCGGAAGGTTAATTGATGGGGTTAGCTAACGCGAAGCTCTTGATCGAAGCCCCGGTAAACGGCGGCCGTAACTATAACGGTCCTAAGGTAGCGAAATTCCTTGTCGGGTAAGTTCCGACCTGCACGAATGGCGTAACGATGGCGGCGCTGTCTCCACCCGAGACTCAGTGAAATTGAAATCGCTGTGAAGATGCAGTGTATCCGCGGCTAGACGGAAAGACCCCGTGAACCTTTACTATAGCTTTGCACTGGACTTTGAATTTGCTTGTGTAGGATAGGTGGGAGGCTTTGAAGCGTGGACGCCAGTTCGCGTGGAGCCAACCTTGAAATACCACCCTGGCAACTTTGAGGTTCTAACTCAGGTCCGTTATCCGGATCGAGGACAGTGTATGGTGGGTAGTTTGACTGGGGCGGTCTCCTCCTAAAGAGTAACGGAGGAGTACGAAGGTGCGCTCAGACCGGTCGGAAATCGGTCGTAGAGTATAAAGGCAAAAGCGCGCTTGACTGCGAGACAGACACGTCGAGCAGGTACGAAAGTAGGTCTTAGTGATCCGGTGGTTCTGTATGGAAGGGCCATCGCTCAACGGATAAAAGGTACTCCGGGGATAACAGGCTGATACCGCCCAAGAGTTCATATCGACGGCGGTGTTTGGCACCTCGATGTCGGCTCATCACATCCTGGGGCTGAAGCCGGTCCCAAGGGTATGGCTGTTCGCCATTTAAAGTGGTACGCGAGCTGGGTTTAGAACGTCGTGAGACAGTTCGGTCCCTATCTGCCGTGGACGTTTGAGATTTGAGAGGGGCTGCTCCTAGTACGAGAGGACCGGAGTGGACGAACCTCTGGTGTTCCGGTTGTCACGCCAGTGGCATTGCCGGGTAGCTATGTTCGGAATAGATAACCGCTGAAAGCATCTAAGCGGGAAACTAGCCTCAAGATGAGATCTCACTGGGACCTTGAGTCCCCTGAAGGGCCGTCGAAGACTACGACGTTGATAGGTTGGGTGTGTAAGCGCTGTGAGGCGTTGAGCTAACCAATACTAATTGCCCGTGAGGCTTGACCATATAACACCCAAGCAATTTGAGTCGAAAGGCCAGATTGCGGTGTGTGAAGACGCAATGAACCGAAAGTTCGAAATACTCACAAAACACCAAGCTATCACATCCCCAATTTGCTGAAGCGCGGCCGACTGGCCACGATTCGGTACCCGAATTTCTTGACGACCATAGAGCATTGGAACCACCTGATCCCATCCCGAACTCAGCAGTGAAACGATGCATCGCCGATGGTAGTGTGGGGTTTCCCCATGTGAGAGTAGGTCATCGTCAAGATTAAATTCCGAAACCCCAATTGCGAAAGCAGTTGGGGTTTTGTTTTTGCGCCTTTTTTTCCTGCGCGAGCGAGCTTGCTCGCGAAAAGGCCCAGGACACGGCGTTGCCGCAGGCAGTTAACGTCATCGGAACGCCACCAGGAGTTAGCTCGTTCCTACGCCGGCGGTGATGTTCTGAGCCAGCCTACAAAATCCCTTCACTGATCCTTTTCGCAATTGACCATCCACGATACGCCAAACCGGTCGACCAACATGCCGAAGCGTGCGGCCCAAAAGGTGGCTTCCAGCGGCATCTGCACGTGGCCACCCTCAGACAAGGCCGTAAATACCCGTTCAGCTTCGGCAATGCTGTCGACGTTAAGCGAGATCGAACATCCACTCATGTCTTCGGTTGGACGATCAGGGGTAGTGTCTGACCCCATGATCGCCTGGTCGCCTACGGCAAGGCGGGTATGGATGATCAGGTTATGGAGGTCTTCAGGCACGTGCTCGGCGGCAGGTGTTTCGCCAAAGGTCATCATGGCTTCGATCTGGCCAGGCAAACTTTGTGCGTAGAATTCGAAAGCGGCTTTGCAGTCGCCATTGAAGATGAGGTAAGGATTGATTTTCATGTTCGGCTCCGGGTGTTGAAGGTACACATCGGATTGGACGCCGGTTTTTTCGACGAATTCCGATGGTACTGAGCCGACAATCAAAGCGCTAAATCGTGGTGAAGGCGGGGCTTTCTTTAGATATTTTTCCGATTGGTCGGGCCAGGCTTATTGCCTCTGGTGTGCGTTTCGGCGCCAACACTCGCTCAATGGCGCCGCTGACCAGGCTCTCTAATAGTTCATCGCGTTCCTGTTCAGCCAGCGCATGAGCCGGTAGCCAACTGGGGGCGCTGTTGAGCAATGACGCGATGGCATGCCCTGCCGCCAAGACACCTTCCTCGCTGAATCTTGGCTTTACACCCAGTACTTTCAGCAGCATGTGCTCGTATTGCTCTCGCAGTTGTTGTACTCGCTGCTGTTGCTCTGCATTCAGACAGCCACTGTCGCGTTCCACGAGACGGAAATGCCAAGGCATGTCCCGATGCAGGTTCAGGTGCGCACGAATCAGGCTGGTGAGTTTATCGCGCTTCGCCGGCGCTTTTTGCCGGATGCGTTCGAGGGTAGCCAGCAACTCCTCGTAAAACTCCTCGATCAGATCGAGCAGCAAGTGCTGTTTGCTGGGGTAATGATGGTACAGCGAGCCTGGGGAAAGCCCCAGGCAAGTGGCGAGTTCGCGCATGCCGACCTGGCCGAATCCTTTGCTGGCAAACAATTGCAGCACCTTGTCCCGGTACTCGGCGAAACGCGAACAACGCTCAGGCATAGGCATGGAAGCCGCGCCCCGTTTTACGCCCCAGGTAACCGGCGGCGACCATTTCCTTCAGCAACGGAGCGGGACGATACTTGCTGTCGTTGAACCCTTCGTAGAAGGCTTCCATGATCGCCAGTAGTGTATCCAGGCCGATCAGGTCCGCCAGGGCCAGCGGGCCTATGGGTTGATTGCAGCCCAGGCGCATACCAGCGTCGATGTCTTCGGCACTGGCCAACCCCTCCTGGAAAACCAGGATCGATTCGTTGATCATCGGCACCAGGATCCGGTTGACCACGAAGCCAGGGCGATTTCCGGAGGTGATCGCGGTTTTGCCGAGTGTCGTTGCCATGTCCAGCGCCAGTTTGTGAGTGGCGTCGCTGGTTTGCAGACCACGGATGACTTCAATCAGACCCATCACTGGCACCGGATTAAAGAAATGCAGGCCGATGAAACGTTCAGGCTGTTTGACACTGGCAGCGAGTTGGGTGATCGACAGCGATGAAGTATTGGACGCGATCACGCATTCATTGCTGACCTGGTCGGCGATTTGTTGGAGCACGCGCAATTTCAGTTCGAGATTTTCCGTGGCGGCTTCGATCACCAGTTGCGCGTTATGCAAACTGCTGTAATCGGTGCTGGTGCGGATTCTGTCGAGAGTCGCCAGTTTCTGCTCAGACGTCAGGGTCTCTTTGGCAATCTGCCGATCAAGGTTTTTACCAACGGTCGCGACTGCCTTTTGTAGCGCGTTCTCGGAGATATCGATCAAGGTCACGTTGAATCCCGCCATGGCGCAGACTTGCGCAATGCCGTTGCCCATGGTGCCTGCACCGATCACTCCAATGTTTTGCAGATTCATTTTGCGTCCTTCGATCAAACCCTGCGATACCTTCGCCGCCACGGCGGCCGAAGGCGTACTATTGCCACGAGTCTAGAGCCGGCGGGGCGGTTGTCCTATGCCGCAACTGTTCAAGGGCACTGGTGTTTTTTGCCATTCAGATTCTGGGGAGAGAAGCGTTCACATGCGGGAAAAGGACTCGGTTGCTGCCTACTTTGTACAGGCAATGATCCATGGGCTGGGGGACAATCCACCCCGCGTGAAGGCGGTGCTCGAAGAGGCAGGCGTCGATTCTGCGGTCGTGCACCAGCCGACGGCGCGAGTGCCAGCCAGTGCATTTGCCGCGCTGTGGCTGATACAGATTCGCGAACTCGACGACGAGTTCTTCGGACTAGACTCCCACGGCATGCCACCCGGCAGTTTCGCGCTGATATGCCGGGCCTTGATTCAGGAGCCCGATTTGCACAAGGCCATGCGTCAATGCCTGGCCAACTTCGGGCTGTTCCTGCGCGACTTTCGCGGCACGTTGGCGGTGCGAGGAAAACGTGCGGTCATCAGTCTGCAAACCCATTCGTCGGACTCCAATGCCAGCCGTTTCGGTGAGGAGACGTTCCTGGTGTTGATGATCAGTATTTTGTGCTGGCTGGGTGGCCGCCGCATCCCGATCGACCGCGCCGATTTTCGCCATGCGCGACTGTCGCTCAGCGATGATCGATTGCTTTGGGGGCCCAATCTGACGTTCGGCGCCGAGCGCACAGAAATCGAATTTGCCAGCCATTACCTGAGACTGCCGGTGGTTCAGGATCTCGTGTCGCTGAAGGTGTTTCTGCGCACGGCACCGCAATGGCTGGTGATCCGCTTTCGCAACCAGCACGGCTTGGCGTCACAGGTTCATCAACGCTTGCGTGGCAGTCATTACAGCGAGTGGCCGACGTTGCAGGCCTTCGCGTTGGAGCAGCACCTGAGCCCCAGCACCTTCCGCCGCAAACTGGAACGTGAAGGCTGTTCTTATCAAGAGATCAAGGACGAAGTGCGGCGGGGTGTGGCTTTCGAACAGTTGCGGCAGAGCGGGGCCAGCATCAGTGATATCGCCGAGCAGTTGGGTTTTCAGGAACCCAGTGCCTTTCATCGTGCGTTCAAGAAGTGGACCGGGGAAAGCCCGGGGCGCTATCGGGCGAGGTATCAGGAGCAATGACAGGTGCGCCTGTCAGACGTTTCTGATTCTGCCTGGCTCCGATGATTTCGGCGGACCCAGGCTGTAAAGTCGTCCGTCGTTGTCTCTGTTCAATACTGCTTGAAACAAGGACGCTGATCCCATGGACAGGAGCCCATCGGCATGACCGAATTTGAACCCATCGAATCCAGACCTGAAAAAATCTTATCCAATCGCTATGCGCAACTGAGCCATTGCTTGAAGTGGCTGAGCGAGCGTGCCTGGCCGTTGAGTATCGGTATTCTGCTCACCGCGGGGGTGTACTTGTATCAGTACATTCTGGAGGAAAAGATTCCGCTGAGCATCACGTCTTCGGCCGTCATCACTGCACTTCCCGTGATGTCCGCGATACTGGTTTTCGTCATTTCGGTGCTGCTGGCCTTCGTCCTCCTGCCGATCTTCGTTCTGTTTCATCGATTGAATTCGTCCGAAAAACGCCTGAGCGATGATTTCAGTTTCGACCACAAGTGCCCTCAATCCAAAAGTCGCCATTTGCGATTGCTGGGGCGCTGGGGTGGAGGCTTGCTCATTCTGGGGATTTTCTGTGCCCTGTTGAGCGGTATTGGCTCTCAGGTGCAGGGTAACCTGCTATGGGGGGCTGGCGCAGTGCTGGGTACGGTCTTGACGCTGGCGGCTTATTATTGGCTGATGACCCTTGGAGTGGATGGGCCGATATCGACGGAGTTTCGATTTGCCTGTGTGATGTCGGCGTTCGTGCAGCTGGGGGTCATCCTCAATGTCACCATTGTTGTAATAAACATTGCCAGTCAGTACGTCAGTAGTGTCCTGTGGCTTGTTCCTCTGATGCTGGGCGAGTTGTTGCTTGTATGGTTGATCCAGCTTCTCGGTGCGCAGCTCGTGGTGAAAGTGCGCGGCCATGAGAATCCGGTCGCCCTTTTAGCGATCGCCGTGATAGCCGTGGTGATCGGACTGGGCTTGTATCCCCCTTCCGGTGCCAAGCTCGGTGGGTTTGCCTTTCAAATCTCCGCCTCTGGGGCCCGCCATTGCACGATCATGAGTTTCGATGCCGAACGTAAAGGGTTCGAATCAATAGTGGATCCCGACAGACCTGGCTTGAGTCGCCCGTTGCGGATCATCGCCGAGGCTGACGGTACATACTTTGTTCGGCCCTGGAAGACCGAATCCAAAGCCGTGCAGTTTGTACCGCGTGCCAGCCTGACCGGGATCGATGCCTGTCCTGGCGCCAGGGAAATGAGCAAAAATGCTCAAACCGACAGTTCCTCAGCTTAAGGCACAGGCGTGGTTTGTTTTCAACGCCTGTCTCGGCCCGACTACTGGACCGGGTTTGGCGTTCATCAAACCGTCGAGGCCTTGTTGATACTGGTTGCCTCCAAGGCTCAAGCTGTTGGTGTGGGTACCGCCAGGCACCAATAGGTGCCTGTCGATTTAGACCCCGGCGACGCAAGGCTCATGGCATTTCCGGCAGTTCTTGTGGACGCAGGTCGAACACCAGCACTTCGGCATCGACGCCATTGTTCAAAGTCAGCACCTGCTCCTCACGGATGCGCACACCGTCGCCTTCCTGCAACAACACGCCGTTGAGTTCGACGCTCCCCCGTGCGACGTGTACATAGGCATAGCGATTGGCCGCAAGTTCCAGGGTGGCGCTTTCCTTGCCATCGATCAGAGCGGCATAGACCCGCGCATCCTGGCGTACCTTCAGTGAACCCTTGGCGCCGTCCGGAGAAATGATCAGTTGCAGACGCCCGCGTTTTTTCTGTGTACTGAAGTGTTCCTGCTGATAGCGCGGTTTGGCGCCACTGACATCCGGCACGATCCAGATTTGCAGAAAATGAACCGGTCGGTTGCTGGAGTGGTTGTACTCGCTGTGGGCCACGCCGCTACCGGCGCTCATCAACTGTACGTCACCCGGGCGAATCACCGATCCGGTACCGAGGGTATCTTTGTGTTCCAAAGCACCCTCAAGCACGTAAGAGAAAATCTCCATGTCGCGGTGCGGATGCTGGCCGAAGCCTTTTCCGGCAGCCACGCGGTCATCGTTGATCACCAGCAGGTCGGAAAACCCCTGTTCTTTGGGATTACGGTAGCTGGCGAAAGAAAAGGTGTGAAACGATTTCAACCAGCCATGATTGGCCAGACCACGATCCGAGGCTTTGCGAAGAGTCAGCATGAAGAATTCTCCTGGAGGGACGTAGTGTCGTCCGAGTGAGGAGAAGGTTAATGTTTACTGATTGATGCAATAAGTAGGTGGAAACTGAAATACTGTCTCTTTCAAGTTGACAGTTTCATTAGAGCCGTCCTGTATTTATCTGCCGTGTTCGCGGCACAATTGGCCATAATGCTCAGCGTGCCTGCTCGTTCCTATCTATTGATTCCAGTGATGTTCACCTCATGAAAACCGTGGCGATGGTGCTGTTCCCTAATTTTCTTCTGCTCGACATGGCCGGGCCGATGGAGGTGTTTTCCATCGCTAACCGTTACTTGAAGCCCGATGACCATTATGTGCTGTCGACCATCGGCACAGAGCCTGGTGCGCTGCGAGCGTCCAATGGAGTGACCGTGCAGGCCGATGCCCACATCGACCAGGTCAGTCAGGGATTTGATTTGCTGCTGGTACCCGGCGGCCCTGGCGCCTACAACGAAAAGCATCCAGCATTGCTCGATTGGCTCAAGCGCAACGTCAGGCGCTCCGTCGGTTTTGGCTCCATCTGCACGGGCGCGTTTGTGTTGGGGCATGCCGGTTTGCTGGATGGTTACCGAGTGACCACTCATTGGCACTACACCGAACGACTGATCAAAGGGTTCCCGAGCGCGACGGTCGAGACCGATCAGATATTTATCCGGGACCGTAATCTGATCACTTCCGGCGGCGTAACGGCGGGGATCGATCTGGCATTGTCGGTGGTGGCTCAGGATCATGGGAAAAAAGTCGCCCAGGACGTGGCCAAGGTGTTGTTGGTGGTGATGAAACGCCAGGGCGGACAGGCGCAGTTCAGTCCGTTGATGGCCGCAGTGGCGCCCATTGAGACCGCGATTACCCGCGTGCAAAACCATGTGCTGGAGCATCTCGACGAAGCGTTCAGCATCGAGCGCATGGCGAGTCTGGCGTCCATGAGTCCACGCCATTTCGCCCGGGTGTTCACCCGGGAGGTGAGCATGACACCCATGGAGTTTTTGCAAAGCGCGCGCATCGATTGCGCGCGCAATCTGCTGGAAACCAGCGAGTTGCCGCTCAAGACCGTGGCGTTTAAAAGCGGGTTCGGCAGTGTGCGACACATGCGTTTTCTATTCAGTGAAAAGATCGGCCTGACACCGACCCAATACCGCGAACAATTCAGTTAAACCCGATCTGTCCGTTATGCGCACCGAAATGACCGTGACGCTCCCTTCGTGGCAGTTGTACGCTTACCGAGGCCTGCCAAGATACCCGTAACTCATTGCAGGGAAGGTGCGGAGCCTGGAAGGACTCACGTGTCGATCCAGGTTGCCAGCGGGTATCAGCCTATGAACAGCCTCAGAAACTCGAGCAGTGAAGCGGTGCTGCAATTTGGTCCTTACGCATTCCATCTCGGCCAACGACTGGTCCTGGAAGGCGATCGACCACTTCGCCTGGGCGGCCGCGCACTGGATGTCTTGCAAGTGCTGGTCGAGCACGCGGGTTCGGTGGTCAGCAAGGAAGCGCTGATTGCGCAGGTCTGGCCGAAGTCCGTGGTCGAAGAAATCAATTTGCGGGTACATATTGCCTCGTTGCGTCGAGCACTGGGCGGCGGGCAGGGTGGTCATTGCTACATCATCAATATTCCCCAGCGTGGCTACAGTTTTGTCGCACCGGTGCAGCACTTGCCAGCGACCCTGCCGACTCGGATCCAGACCCTGCACAAATCGCCGCACAACCTGCCGGCCAGGCTCACGCCCGTCACCGGGCGTGATGCAGTGGTGGGCAATCTGGTCCGGCAGTTGCCAATGCAACGTTTGATGACAGTGGTCGGGCCCTGCGGAATCGGCAAAACCACGGTGGCACTGCGTGTTGCCGAATTGTTGTTGCAGCACTACCAGGATGGTGTGTGGCTGGCGGATCTGTCGGTGATTGATGATCCTGCACAAGTGAGTAATCTGCTCACACGCATCCTTGAGCTGGAGGTCGGCGCGACGCTGGCGACGGTGGGTCAACGACATGCGTTGCTGGTGCTCGATAACTGCGAGCACTTGCTTGAATGCTGCCGTACCTTGTGTGAAGCGCTGATGGCCGCTGCGCCTCGAGTATCGATCCTGGTGACCAGCCGCGAACCGCTCATGGCCACCGGCGAAACCGTGTTGCGGTTACCTCCGCTGACGGTGCCACCGGTTGTGGCGCTGCGCAGTGTTGCCGAAGCCATGAGTTACTCGGCCGTGCAGTTATTTGTCAGTCGCGCCAGAGCGAGCCAACAGGGGTTTACCCTGCGCGAACAAGACCTGCGGAGTGTGCGCGAAATTTGTCGTCGGCTCGATGGTTTACCCTTGGCGATCGAACTCGCGGCAGCGCAGATCGATGCGTTGGCGCTGGTTGGGCTGCAAGCGCAACTGGGCAACTGTTTTCAATTACTGACCCAGGGCCGCCGCACGGCCGTGCCCCGGCATCAAACCCTCAAGGCTGCGCTGGACTGGAGCTATGAGCGACTCAGCCTGTTGGAGCAGAGGGTGCTACAGCGTCTGGCGGTGTTCAAAATGGCTTTCACCCAGGACGCCGCGGTTGGCATGGTCAGCGGCGATGGATTGGCGGCTGCCGACCTGATCAAGGTGATGGAGAACCTGGCACTCAAGTCACTGTTGTCGCTGGAGCAGGGCAGTGGTACGGCACGCTACCGGTTGCTCAACACCACCCGAAGCTATGTTCTGGAAAAACTTGAGGGCAGCGGTCAGTTGAGCGACATGGAAAGTCGTTGTGCTCACTACTTCAGTCAGACACGAAGTACGTCAGGCCGACAGGTCGGCCTGTAACTCTCCGAGTAAGCGCTGAACAGTCTTCAGGTCAGTAGTGGCGAACCCTTCGGTATAGCGGCTGTAGATCGGCGCCAGCAGATCATGGGCCTGTTGTTGACGGCCCTGTCGCCGCCAAAGTGTCGCCAGTGAGGTGGCGCTGCGCAATTCCCAGGCCAGTGCACCTTGGACGCTGGCCACGTTCAGTGCCTTCAGCAGCACGGTCTCGGCCATATCGGTTTGAGTCGGGCATTCTCTCGCGAGCATCCCTTCGGCATAAACGCGCAGAATTTCTGCCGTACTCCAGCCCGCCGCACCGGTTTCAGCCCGCTTGAGTTGAGCGTCATCAATGAAGCCTGAGTCCAGCGTGATCATGATTTCGCTGATCAAGCCCGCACCAGGACAAGGGAGCGCGTATTTATCGGTGCTGCCGATCACCCGCGCATACTGTTTCGCCCAGTTGTAGAACAGCAGGACCGAATGTTTCTGTGCCTGTTCCATCAGCAGCTTCAGCAGTTCGCGGGCGTTGCCGGTGTCGCCGTTGTAATGGGCGATCAAACAGCCGGACAGCGCCAGGGTGTAGCAGATCGACGTGCCGTGATTGATTTGCAGCGCGATGTCCAGCGCCTGGCGCGCGGCGCGCCAGGCCTGCTCCGGTTGGCCCTGTAGCCAGAGGATGCGCGCCAGAATGGTCAGGGCTGCGACGCTCTGGTCGTATTGCACGCCGAATCCATGGGTGAAGCGATTGAGATGCCCGCTGTGGGCCATGCGTTGCAGGACCTGTTCGGCATGCGCCCGCGCCTGTGCTTGATCGCCGTAAAAATGCAGGGCCAACACCCGCAAGCGTTGAGAGCTCAAGGACAGCAGCGCGTTGCCATTGAACCCCAATTGATCGAATTGCCGGCTTTGCTCAAGGGCCATCCGATAATTGCCACAACTGAGATTGACCGCCATGTGACCGGAGAGCGCGCGTAGTTGACCGGTCACATCGTTGCAGTGATCCGCCAGGGCTCTGGCGTTGACAAAGACTGCGACGGTTTCAGCCGTTGCGCCCTGGGCGTGATAACAGGCGCTGCCCAGGGCCAGTTGCAAGGTCATTTTCAGCCGCGGGCAGGACTCGGGCTCGGTTTCCAGGAGTGCCAGAGCCTTGCGCACATGACCGCTGTGTTCCTTGAGCAAAGACAATTCCTGCCACAGAGGGGTAGAGGCGGCGGCCAGGCGTATGGCCAAGTCCCTCGGACCGTTGGCATTCAAGCCCCAGTCCAGGGCGGCGCGGATATCTTCCAGCGCGCGAGCGTATCGCTCGATCCACAGGCCGGTCGATGTTTTTTCCCAATCGTTTTGCGCCTGCTGCATCAGGGTCAGGCAGCGCTCGGCATGGCGCTCCCGAGTACCCTGCAGGTCTTGGGTCAGCGCGAGCTTTTCCAGAGCATAACTGCGGGTGGTATCGAGCAAGCGATAGAACACCTCTTCGTCACCCACTGCCACATTCAGCAGGGACTTGGCGACCAGTTGCGTGATTGAGCCAAACACTTCGCGAGGCTCAATGTGCCCGCCGACAATCACCGCCGCCGCCGAGGCCAGGGTGAAGCCGCCCCGGAACACCGCCAGTCGACGCAGGCACGTCTGCTCGCAGGCGCTGAGTAAATCAAAGCTCCAATCCAGCGTGGCACGCAGGGTCTGGTGTCGAGCCAAGGGCAGCTGAGAGGGCTGGGTGAGCACGCGGAAACTGCTTTGCAATTGCCCAAGCAAGCCGCGCAGGCCGAAGCGGTACACTTGCGCCGCCGCCAGTTCGATGGCCAGTGGAATTCCGTCCAGGCGGTGGCAGATTTCGCTCAGCAACGGTAACTCGTCATCGCTCAGTTCAAAATTGTCATGGCTGGCCGTGGCGCGCTCAATGAACAATTGCAGCGCGGAAAAGGCCAGGGCCTGGTGGCGGTCGAGGACGGCGATGGGCGGTGGGCAGTCCAGTGGTTCGAGGCGCTGAACATACTCCCCCTCGGCTCGCAGGCTTTCGCGACTGGTGGCCAGGATGTGCACCTGTGGCGCGGCACGCAGGATGTTTTCGCTGAGCACCGCAACGGCATCGATCAGGTGTTCACAGTTGTCGATAACCAGCAGCATATGCCGGTCATGCAGGCACGCCGCGAAGCTGCCCGTCAGTTCCTCCTGGTGCAGGGTCAAGTCGAGCAGCGTCGCCAGGTGGGCGGGGATCAGCAACGGATCGTTGATCGGCGCCAGGTCCAACAGGCGAATGCCGTCCCGGAAATGCCCGAGCAGTTGTTCGGCGACTCGCAGGGCCACGGTGGTCTTGCCGATACCGCCCGGACCGATCAGGGTGATGAAGCGTTGGCGCGGTAGCTGTTTGACCAGATGATCGAGCACGGCTTGCCGGCCAATCATGCGCGTGTGACGCATGGGCAGATTGTGCGCGACCGGTCGGGGCGCTACGGGTGACGACGGTTGTTTGATCTGTTCCAGCGAGTAAGGTGCAACAAAGCTGTACCCGCGCTGGGCCACGGTGACGATGTAGCGCTGGCCGGCCTGACCGTCACCGAGTGCTTTGCGCAGCGCGGCCATGTGCACTCGCAAGTTGATGTCTTCGACCACGCTGTTGGGCCAGACCTGCGCGATCAGCTGTTGCTTGCTGACCACGTTCCCTGCGTGTTCGAGCAGGATCAACAGGATGTCCATGGCGCGTCGGCCCAGGCGCAGGGGCTGATCGGCCTCCATCACCAGGCGTTGTCCAGGGTAGATCCGGTAGGGACCGAAATGCACGGCCTGCTCGAGGGGAAGGATCAATGTCTCACTCCGGCTGAATACGTCTGGTTCGCGCTCTTCGAGCATGTTCTTCGGGTTTTTTATCCGGCGCAATGCACTGTCCGGCTGACTGTCGGGTGTGCGCATTGACTGTAGCGTATCCGTGCGTGGCGTTGGTCCCGTGAATGTTGGGCAAGACATTGACTTGGCGTCTGTCGGAGCCTTTTGCGCGCCGTGGAAAATTAACAACGATTAACTCGTGCTGTGTCCGCCTTACCCCAAAAATCCGCAGGAGCTGCCGCAGGCTGCGATTTTTTAGAGGATCAACAGATCGCAGCCTGCGCAAGCGCCTACAAGGGATCAAGACTTCTGGAGGATGGCGCAATGAGCAACGTGGTGGTGGTCTATCACAGCGGCTACGGGCACACCCGGGTTCTGGCGCACGCCGTGGCCGCCGGGGTGGAGCGGCACCCGGGCAGCACTTGCGAGCTGATCCCGGTCGAGGACGTCGACGCCCATTGGGACCGATTGCACACCGCCGACGCCATCATCTTCGGCGCGCCGACCTACATGGGCAGCGCCTCGGCGGCTTTCAAGGGGTTCATGGAGGCCACGGCGGCGTTCTATCTGGCCCAGCCGTGGCGCGACAAGCTCGCTGCTGGCTTCACCAATTCCGGCTGCCTGTGCGGTGACAAACTCAACACCTTGTTGCAGATGGCCGTGTTTGCCGCTCAGCACTCGATGATCTGGGTCGGCCTCGACCTGCTGCCGGCGCGCTCCAGTACCGGCGTGTTCAGCGGTCAACTCAATCGACTGGGCAGCTCCCTCGGCGCCATGGCCCAGTCGAACGTCGAACAATCCCCTGACGATGCACCACCCGCCGAGGACCGTTGCACTGCCGCGCACCTGGGCGAGCGCGTGGCACGCCTGGCCGATCGCCTGAATTCATTTACGGATTGAAACACCCCAACACTCGTACAGGAGGCATCACCCATGAGCACCTTCACCACCCGCGACGGCACCGAGATTTACTACAAGGACTGGGGCACCGGACAACCGATTGTATTCAGCCACGGTTGGCCGCTGAATGCCGACAGCTGGGAATCGCAGATGATCTTCCTGGCGTCCAAGGGCTACCGGGTCATCGCTCATGACCGTCGCGGACATGGTCGGTCCAGCCAGCCGTGGTCAGGCAACGACATGGACCATTACGCCGACGACCTGGCGCAGTTGATTGAACGGCTCGACTTGCAAAACGCCGTGCTGTTCGGCTTCTCAACCGGTGGTGGGGAAGTGGCGCGATACATCGGCCGACATGGCACCGCACGTGTGGCCAAGGCCGGGCTGATTTCTTCGGTGCCGCCGCTGATGCTCAAGACCGAAGCCAACCCTGGAGGCCTGCCACTGGAGGTGTTCGACGGCATTCGTCAGGCATCCCTGGCGGACCGTTCGCAGCTGTACATCGACCTCGCCAGCGGTCCGTTCTTTGGCTTCAACAAACCTGATGCCAAGCCGTCTCAGGGCATGATCGACTGGTTCTGGCTGCAGGGCATGATGGCGGGGCACAAGAACGCCTATGACTGCATCAAGGCGTTCTCCGAAACCGACTTTACCGAAGATCTGAAGAAATTCGACGTGCCGACCCTGGTGGTGCATGGCGACGCGGATCAGGTGGTGCCTTACGAAGCAGCGGGCGTGGCCTCGGCGGGACTGGTGAAGGGCTCGATCCTGAAGATTTACCCGGGCGCTCCTCATGGTTTGACGGACACCCACAAGGACCAGCTCAACGCTGACCTGTTGGCGTTCTTGAAAGGTTAAATAGCCGGAGCTCCTACACGGTCGCGTGCATACCCGTAGGAGCTGCCGAAGGCTGCGATCTTTTTCTTTTCACTATCTTGCCGCGCCACGCAAACGGATTGATGCCTTCGCTGCGGGTGAAGATATGGCAGAAGTGCGCCTGGTCGCAGAAACCGCATTCGAGACTGATTTGCGTAAGGCTCAAGTCGGTCTGCTGGATCAACTGCTTGGCCCGGGCAATGCGCTGTCGGCGAATCCAGTCCTGCGGCGAGTGGCCGGTGCTGCACTTGAACGCGCGGGAGAAGTGGCTGCGGGAGAGGGCACAGGCGCGTGCCAGTTCAGTGACTTCGAGGCTGTCGCCGAGGCGGTCGAGGATCAACTGCTTGATCAGTCGTTCGCGTTGCGGGCTGAGGCGGCCGGTACTTTTCATCGGTGCGGGCGAGAATGACGCGGGAGCGGCATTTTGCTGAACGTGAGCCATGGCGAATGTCCGTATCGGTAGACTTTCATTTTTGGACCCGAAGGCTCTGGCTTGCGAGTTAATCGTTGTTAATTGCGCTGCCATCGCGAGATGTCTTGAGTAAAGTCAGACACAATCGAACCTCCTCGCACCTGGCCCGAACATACTAGGAATCCGTGCCCATGAACCGTAACGATCTGCGTCGCGTCGACATGAACCTGCTGGTGATTTTCGAAGCGCTGATGTTCGAAAAGAACCTGACCCGCGTCGCGGAAAAACTGTTCATGGGGCAGCCGGCGGTGAGTGCCGCGCTGGGACGTTTGCGTGATCTGTTCGACGATCCGTTGTTGTTGCGCAACGGTCGTGGCATGGAGCCGACCGCGCGGGCGCTGGCAATTCTCAAGGAACTGCAACCGGCGATGGACACTATTTCCGGAGCGGTCAGCCGGGCCAGGGAATTTGATCCGGCGACCAGTTGCGATGTGTTCCGCATCGGGCTGTCGGACGACGCGGAGTTCGGTTTGTTTCCGTCGTTGTTGCGCCAGTTGCAGGAAGAGGCGCCGGGGATTGTCGTGATCGTGCGCCGGGCCAATTATCTGTTGATGCCGGCGTTGCTGGCGTCGGGGGAGATTTCGGTGGGCGTGAGCTACACCACGGATCTGCCGGCCAATGCCAAGCGCAAGAAGCTGCGCGATATTACGTGCAAGGTTTTGCGTGGCGATACCCGGCCTGGGCCGCTGACGCTGGATGAGTACTGTGAGCGCCCCCATGCGATGGTGTCGTTTTCCGGTGACCTGAGCGGCAACATCGATCTGGATCTGGCCAAGGTCGGGCGTAGTCGTCGCGTGGTGCTGGGGGTGCCGCAGTTCAGTGGGTTGCGGGCGTTGCTTGCCGGGACCGAGATGATCGCGACGGTGCCGGATTACGCAGCGTGTGCTTTGGTCGAGGGATGTGGGTTGCGAGCTGAGGATCCGCCGTTTGCAATTGAGGCGGCGCAGTTGTCGATGGCCTGGAGCGGGGTGCATGACAATGATCCGGCGGAGCGGTGGTTGCGGTCGCGCATTGGTCAGTTCATGTCTGCTTCTCTGGATATTTCGTAGCAGCCAAAAGCCGTCGGCCAGGCACCGCTGAAAAGAGCACGTACATTCAATTTTTTCTCCCGTCGCACCGGCATTCTGAATATCCAATTCGTCGGAGCCTTGCGAAATGCCTGATTCCAATCGACTCGAGCCGACCCGCCCGGGAGCTGATGAGGTCGTGACCCTGATCGTCAAGCACCGGGTCAAGGCCGGTTTTGAAGTGCCTTACGAAGCGTGGCTGCGAAACATTGTCAAAGTCGCCGGGCAGAATGTCGGGCATCTGGGTGTCGATGTCGTGCGCGGCAAGCGCGCTGGCCTCGACACTTATACTTGCGTGCTACGCTTTTGCTCCACCGAGGCCATGCAGGGTTGGCTCGATTCGCCGCAACGGCAGAAACTGGTCGACGAAGCCGCGCCGATGCTCGCCGATGGCGACCAGACCGAAATCAATCCGGTCAACGAGTTCTGGTTTGCCCCGCAGGCTGACGCCGGAGTACCGCCGCCGCGCTGGAAGCAGGCAGTCGTGACGCTGTTGGTGATCCTGCCGCACACCTTGCTGGTGCCGCTGATCTGGGGGCCGCTGCTGCGGGTTAACACCTTGCTTTCAAACTATGTGGTGGCGACGTTCCTGATCACGCTGACCATCGTGCTGTCGGTGGTGTACGTCTTCATGCCGTTGGCGACGCGCCTGTTCGCGTCCTGGTTGTCCGAATCCACTTTGCCCAAGGAGGAACCGTGATGAACGCCGATCTGATTCTGTTCAATGGCCACTTCCACACCGTCGACCGCGAGAACCCGCTCGCCAGTGCCGTGGCGATCAGCGACGGTCGTTTCGTCGCGGTGGGCAGCGATGCCGAGGCCATGGCCCTGCGCGGCTCAAATACGCAAGTCATCGACTTGAAGGGCCGCTGTGTGATTCCCGGGCTGAACGACTCGCACCTGCACCTCATCCGTGGCGGTTTGAACTACAACCTCGAATTGCGTTGGGAGGGCGTGCCTTCGTTGGCCGATGCGTTGCGCATGCTCAAGGATCAGGCGGACCGCACGCCGACACCGCAATGGGTGCGGGTGGTCGGTGGCTGGAACGAATTCCAGTTTGCCGAGAAGCGCATGCCGACGTTGGCAGAGCTCAATCAAGCCGCGCCGGACACCCCCGTGTTTGTGCTGCATTTGTACGACCGCGCCTTGCTCAACCGTGCGGCGTTGCGGGTAGCCGGGTATACGCGCGACACGCCGAACCCGCCGGGGGGCGAGATTGTGCGCGACGCCAATGGCGAGCCGACCGGCATGCTGGTGGCGCGGCCGAACGCGATGATCCTGTATTCGACCTTGGCGAAAGGACCAAAACTGCCGCTGGAATATCAGGTCAACTCGACTCGCCAGTTCATGCGTGAACTCAATCGCCTGGGCCTGACCAGCGCCATCGACGCCGGCGGTGGATTTCAGAACTATCCGGACGATTACCAGGTGATCGAGCAGTTGGCCAGGGATGAGCAACTGACCGTGCGCATCGCCTACAACCTGTTCACCCAGAAACCCCGGGAAGAGCTGACCGACTTCAAAAACTGGACCAGCAGCGTGTCGCTTCACCAGGGTGATGACTACCTCCGGCACAACGGCGCCGGGGAAATGCTGGTGTTTTCGGCGGCGGATTTCGAAGACTTCCTTGAGCCGCGCCCGGACCTGCCACCATCCATGGAAGCGGAACTGGAGCCGGTGGTGCGACATCTCGTCGAGCAGCGCTGGCCGTTCCGTTTACACGCCACCTACAACGAATCCATCAGCCGCATGCTCGACGTATTCGAGAAGGTCAATCGCGACATCCCGTTCAACGGTTTGCCGTGGTTTTTCGATCACGCAGAGACCATCACCCCGCAGAACATCGAGCGGGTGAGGGCGCTCGGCGGCGGCATTGCGATTCAGGATCGCATGGCATTTCAAGGCGAATATTTCGTCGAGCGTTATGGTGCGAAAGCAGCCGAAGCCACTCCGCCGATCAAGCGCATGCTCGCCGAGGGCGTGCCGGTGGGCGCGGGCACGGATGCGACGCGGGTGTCGAGCTACAACCCATGGACTTCGCTGTACTGGATGGTCAGCGGTCGCACCGTCGGTGGCATGGAGTTGCACGCCGAGGGCCTGTCACGCCTGACGGCATTGGAACTGTTCACCCACGGCAGCGCCTGGTTCTCGTCCGAGCAAGGCAAGAAGGGCCAGATCAAGGTCGGGCAATTGGCTGACGTCGCTGCGCTCAGCGCGGACTTTTTCAGCGTCGATGAAGAAGCGATCAAGTGGATTGAGTCCGTCTTGACCGTGGTCGGCGGCAAGGTGGTGTATGGCGCCGGTGACTTCGAAAAGCTCGGGCCGTCCAGCGTGCCGGTGCTGCCGGACTGGTCGCCGGTGGTCAAAGTGCCGGGCCACTGGCGCCCGGCCTCGCCGATGCAGGCTCAGGTTCACCATTGCAGCGGCCCGTGCGTGGTGCACTCCCACAGTCATGAACGGGCACGCCTGTCGAATGCACCGGTCAGTGATTTTGTCGGGTTCTGGGGCGCTTTCGGCTGTTCGTGCTTTGCTTTCTGAAGCATTCAAAGAGGTGCTGACGATCACCGCCAGCACCGCCAGCAATAACCATCCATCCAGGAGTTTTCCATGAGCAACGTACCGTACAAACGCCTGAACAAAGACGATGCCGTTGTGCTGTTGGTCGACCACCAGACGGGCCTGATCTCGCTGGTACAGGATTTTTCGCCCAATGAATTCAAGAACAACGTGCTGGCCCTCGGAGACATCGCCAAGTTCTTCAAACTGCCGACCATCCTCACCACCAGTTTCGACAGCGGTCCGAACGGCCCCATCGTGCCGGAGCTGAAGGCCCAGTTTCCGGACGCGCCGTTCATTGCGCGCCCGGGCCAGATCAACGCCTGGGACAACGAAGACTTCGTCAAAGCGATCAAGGCCACCGGTCGCAAGCAACTGATCATTGCCGGTGTCGTGACCGACGTCTGCGTGGCATTCCCAACCCTGTCGGCAATTGCCGAAGGCTTTGACGTGTTTGTAGTGACCGACGCATCCGGCACCTTCAACACTACCGTGCAACAAGCGGCCTGGGCGCGCATGTCGGCCGCCGGTGCCCAGTTGATGAACTGGTTCGCCGTGGCTTGCGAGCTGCAAGGCGACTGGCGCAACGACATGGAAGGCCTGGCCAACCTGCTGTCGGAACGTCTGCCGAACTATCGCAACCTGATCAACAGCTACACGAAGTTCACGGCCAAGTAAGCTGCGCGGATACATGAAGATCCGTAGGAGCCGGCTTGCTGGCGAAACAGGCGGTGCGGTGTATCAGCTGCACCGCCTTCGCTGGCAAGCCAGCGCCTGCAGGGGATGTGTAGATACATGAGGATCCGTAGGAGCCGGCTTGCTGGCGAAACAGGCGGTGCGGTGTATCAGGTGCACCGCCTTCGCTGGCAAGCCAGCGCCTGCAGGCTTGGGAGTACATGCGAGATCTTCTGCTGGCTTAGATGTTTTAGTCGGTGTCGTGGCAGGGGGAAAACCGCTATAAAGTGCTCATCTGTCAACCAGGACGTGACAATGAACCCTTTCGAAGACATGCGAATTTTTTGCCAGGTCATGGACGCTGGCAGCTTTACCGCCGCGGCTGATCAATTGGGCCTGTCCAAGCAATTCGTCAGTCGACGCCTGATGCAACTGGAAGAGCGGTTGGGTGTGCGGTTGCTCAATCGCTCGACGCGGCGTCTGGACGTTACGCCGCTGGGACACAGCTACTACGAATCGGCCTTGCGTTTGCTGGGCGAAGTCGAGCAAGTGGAGCAAGGTATCGCCGGCCAGACCACCGAGCCGCGCGGCACCATTCGGGTAAGCGCGCCGCTTTCGTTTGCTCTGGCGCATCTCGGATGCCTGCTGCCGGTATTTTTGCAGCGCTATCGTGACGTAACGGTGGAAGTCGATTTGAGTGATCGCCCCGTGGATTTATTGGGGGAGGGCTATGACCTGGCGTTGCGCATCGGCACGCTCGAAGACTCGACGCTGATTGCCCGGCGCATTGCTTCGATTCAACGGGTGTACTGCGCGAGTCCGGCCTATCTGGCCGAACGTGGTACACCGCTCAAACCGGATGATTTGCACACGCATGACTGCCTGCCTTACGGCCACGGTCGACAGGTGCAATGGCGCTTTGCGGGGCAGGGTAAGCCAATGACGGTTAACGTGACCGGGAGGATGCGCGTCAATAATGGTGAGCTGCTCAAGGATGCGGCGATGGCTGGGCTGGGGATCACCTGTTTGCCGACGTTCATTGTCGGTTCGGCGTTGAAAGAGGGCAGGCTGGTGTCGGTGCTGGACGATTGGCGGCCCGAGCCGTTGACCTTATCGGCGGTCTACCCGCAACACCGACAGAGTTCGCGGCCGGTGCAGGCCTTGATCGAGTTTTTGCGTGAGCGGCTGGATCGGGTTGAGGGTGGCGTGTGAGGCGGCTGATTATCTGACTCACATTGCCCCCTGCAGGCGCGAGCCTGCTCGCGATGGCTAATTGTCATTCAACATTGATGTTGTCTGACATTCCGCCATCGCGAGCAGGCTCGCTCCTACAGGGGTAGGGTTACTGGAGTTAGGAGCGGTCAGCTCCTTTTGTCATCGCCCGGTTCCCCGCCGACATGAACGCCGCGATCATCACCTACCTCGCCGTTTGCGTGAACGCCGCGATCATCGCCTACCTCGCCGTTTGCGTGAACGCCGCGATCATCACCTACCTCGCCGTTTGCGTGAACGCCGCGATCATCGCCCACCTCACCGTTTGCGTGAACGCCGCGATCATCACCTACCTCGCCGTTTGCGTGAACGCCGCGATCATCGCCCACCTCACCGTTTGCGTGAACACCGTGATCATCACCGGGCTCGGCGTGGGTGCCGCTGCGTCCGGAGGACGACACACTTCCAGAGTGGCTCGAGCCACTGTTGCTGCTGCCGGAGCCGCTGTTGCTGCCATGGTCGCCGCTGTGACCGGAGCCGCTGTTGCTGCCATGGTCGCCGCTGTGGCCGGAGCCGCTGTTGCTGCCATGGTCGCCGCTGTGGCCGCTGCCGCTGTTGCCACCACTGCCACTGTTTCCGCCACCACCACTGCCGCTTCCGCCGTGACTGCCGCCGCCACCGCCACTTCCGCCGCCACCACTACCGCCGCCACCTCCACCACTACCACCGCCGCCGCCACCACCGCCACCTCCACCGCCACCTCCACTGCCACCTCCGCCTCCATCCTTGGCTTGAGCGCTGGACACCCCGGACAAACTGTCCGGAATCATTACGGTAGACGCCGACAGAACTGCGCCAATCGCTACTGCAAGTAAAAGCTTATTGATGTGCATGTCGTTCTCCGTCTTGTTGTTCGGATTGCAACGTCGATGAGCATTGCCAAATGCAGGTCGACCCTGTTCCAAGGGGTCAGTGAATACTGGAGGCTAGTTCGAAAATCGGGATATACATCAGAATTACGATCACCCCGATCAACAGCCCGATGAATGTCATGAGCAGAGGTTCGAACAACCGCACGAACCATTCGATCCAGCGGCTGATTTCTTCATCGTAGAAGTCGGCACTGCGCTCCATCATCTGCCCGAGGTTGCCGGACTGTTCGCCGGCGCGCAGCAGGCGCAGGGAAACGGGGGTCACAAGGTGATTGAGCTCCAGCGCCGCGGACAGCGATTGCCCTTCGCGCACCCGTTCGCAAGCCTGATCCAGGCGCACACGGGAGGCCACGGTGAGCAGGTTACGCACCATGCCCATGGCGGTGACGAGGGGGATGCCGCCTTGCAGCAGAATCCCCAGTGAACGGTAAAACCGTGCCAGTTCATACATGAAGATGCGCTGGTGCACGGCGGGGAGTTTTTCGATCAGTCGGTCCAGGCCACGGCGAAAGGATGGCTGGCGCTGGACCAGGACCAGGGTGACGATGATGGCCAGCAAGCCACCGAAGAATTCGCCCTGGTGGGCGTGCAGGAACATGCCGCTGCTCATCAGGACTTGTGACAACCATGGCAGGTTCGACCCCAGCCCTTCGAACACCAGGCTGAAGCGGGGTACGACATACCCCATCAAAAACAAAACCACACCACCTCCTACCACCAGCAACAGCATGGGGTAGATCGAAGCGCTGACGATCTTCTGGCGAACCTCGTCCATGCGCTGTCGATAGCTGACATATCGGCCCAGGGCGTCGCCCACGGCACCGGTCTTCTCACTGGACTGTACCAGTGCAACGTAAAGCGGGGGGAACACCGCCGACAACTGGCCCAACGCCTGGGAAAACGATTTGCCTTCGTAAAGCAGGCGCACCAGCTCACTCAAGGTTTTGCGGGCTTGTGGCGCGCTTTCCTTTTCCGCCAGACTTTCCAGCGCATCGATCAACGGCAGTCCCGCGTTGAGCAATGTGGTCAATTCCTGGCTGAACAACACCAGGTTGAAGGTCTCGCGCTTTTGCAGGCGCAGGGCCCGCCAATGTCGCTCGGCGTGCAGGCTGACGACCCGCAGGCCCTGGTCCTCGACAATGCGCCGGGCCTCGCTGTGACCCGGTGCTTCGACGGTCATGGAAACGACACCGGCCTTGCCGACGGCTTTGAGATGAAAGCGCATGGTTGCCATTCCTTGTCATTGCCAACTGGTGACTTCGGCGTTCTCGCCTTCGCCGCCGGGCTGCCCGTCCTTGCCCATGGACAGCAGATCGTATTCGCCGTTTTCACCGGGATAGCGATAGGTGTAGTTGCGGCCCCAAGGGTCCTGCGGCAGTTTTTTCTGCAGGTACGGGCCGGTCCAGCGCGGTTCGTCACTGGGAGCGCTGACCAGTGCCTGCAAGCCCTGTTCGGACGACGGGTAATGGCCAACCTCCAGGCGATAAAGGTCCAGGGCTTTGCCCAGACCTTCGATTTGCGCCTTGGCCACTTTCACTTCGGAGCGGCCCAATTGGGCGAAATACTTCGGCGCGACGAGACCGGCCAATAGCCCCAGCACCACCAGCACCACCAACAGTTCGAGCAGGGTGAACCCGCGTTGGACACGCGGGGCGAAACACAGACGCTGATTCATGATGACCTCACACAGTCGGCAGAAGGTTCGTCATATAGATGTATGCAATTGCCATGCACACGTCCGGTCATCAGTCTGAAAGGCCCGTACTACGGGCCTTTTCGATTACGGCACAGTGCTTGCGTATGCCTGTTTCACTACCGGCCATTGGGGCATAAGACCCATTTTCAGGGTCCGGGAAGGGGAGGCATAACAATGAAATCAATCACGACGGGACTGCTCGGTCTGCTCATGCTGACCGGTACCGCACAAGCCGATGTATTCGTTTCGGTGGACGCCAAGGGCAGCTATGTCCTGTCCAATGTCCACCGCCCCGGACGCCACTATGAACGGGTGATTCAGGAGCCCTCTGCAGCCGTGGTCAGCCTCGACCAGCAGCCGCAGATGATCGCCTCGCAACCCTACGCCGAGCTGGTATCGGCGGCGGCCACGGCCAACGAACTGCCGGCGGCGCTGCTGCACGCGGTGATCAAGACCGAATCCAGCTACAACACCCGAGCCACATCACCCAAGGGCGCGGGCGGGTTGATGCAACTGATGCCCGACACTGCCCGCGAGATGGGCGTGACCAACGTCTACGACCCCAAGGCCAACATCCAGGGGGGGGCTCGCTATCTCAAGCGCCTGATGACGATGTTCGACAACGATATCCGTCTCGCCGTGGCCGCCTACAACGCCGGACCGCAAGCGGTGCTCAGCCGCGGCAACGTGGTCCCGCCGTTCGCTGAAACCCAGCGTTATGTGCCCAGTGTGTTGAACCAGTACCGGCGTTTGCAGGGGTTGTCGGCGGACGCTCCGTTGTGAGTGACGACGCCGGGCTGAGTTTCCCCAACGTTGGGGCATGGTGGCCCCGGCGAAAAAGTGGGGAATAAGTGGGGAATATCCCCCGGCGTGTGAAGTGGTAATCGCAACCTGCTGAAAAATAACAAAATTATTTATGGCATGCAGATTGCTCTAGGGGTTTATCAAGAACCATTCCCTGTGAGCTCCCACAGTGAGGCCCGTGATCATGACCGGCATATTCCATAACCCATCCATCCTTCAGTGGCTGTTATTGACCGCTTCGGTGCTCGGTATCGAAGTGGCTGAAGCCGCTGCACGCTGTGAGCGCAACCTGGTGGCCAACGTCGTGGCGCTCGATCAGCCGCTGATGTTCAACCGCCTGGGCGCGCAAAACGTCAACGGCATGATGTTCGCCCTGCGTCGCGATGTGGTCGATGACCATGACGTCTCGCTCGCCCAAGGTGGCTCTGCGGTGCCGGGCAAGGTTTCGCTGCGGCCCGACAAGCGCCCGCGTCCGCTGGTGCTGCGCGTTGCCGCCGGTGATTGCCTGACCATCAATCTGCAAAACCTGCTGGCTTATCAAGCCAACCCGGGTTCCCACGATGGGTTTGAGCAAGAGGGCGAGGAAGAGGAGGAAGAGGGCGCTGCGGCTGGCAACACCGATCAATTCAAGGTCGACGAACAAGTCGCCGATCGCCATGTCGGTTTCCAGGTCAATGGTATGCAGGCGGTCAACAGCATTGACGACATCTCGTCGTTTACCGGGCGCAATGCCAACAGCTTGATCCCGCCTGGCTCCACTCGCTCCTATACGTTGTACGCCGAGCGCGAGGGCGCATTTGCCGCCAGCAGCCGCGGCGCAACCTTCGGCGGTGAAGGCGCGGCCGGGAACGTGGCCAACGGTTTGTTCGGTCAAGTGGTGGTACTGCCCAAGGGCGGGCGCACCTACCGCAACACCGTGACCGAAGAAGAGATGCGTCTGGCCAGCAGCGGCCGTACGCCGGCCGGTCAGCCGATCGTCGATTACCAGGCGCGCTACCCGCAGCGTGAGCCGTGGATCCGCGAAGGCAAGGCCGGTACGCCGATCATTAACATGGTCGATGGCAACGAAATCATTTCCAGTGAAAGCGACGCCATTGTCATGGGCAGCAACGCCGACGGCAGCTTCCCGCCATCGACGTATCCACTGGAAGCCGTGGGCAAACGCAACCCGGCGATCCCTAACCGGCTGGAGCCGTTTCGCGATTTTGCCTCGCAGTTCCAGGATGAAACCGCAGCGACTCAAGCCTTTCCTGCTTACTGGGCCGACCCGGTAATGGCTCACGTGCTGGAGCCGACTCGCGATTCGTTCATGATCAACTACGGCTCCGGCGGCATGGGCGCCGAGGTGGTCGCCAACCGTTTGGGCGTAGGTCCGATGCACGATTGCCTGTCCTGCGCCTACGAAGAGTTTTTCCTCAGCTCCCACACCGTCGGTGACGTGGCGATGCTGGTGGACGTACCGGCCAACGCCGGCCTCGAAGGCATCACCCCCGGCGAGACGCCACGTGCCGACCAGATTGGCGTCAAGGCAACCATGGCGCTGTATCCGTCGGAACCGTCCAACGTCAACCACAGCTACATCGGCGACTTCGTCAAATTCCGCAACACCCATAACGGCCACGAGCAGCACATCTTTCACTTGCACGGCCATCAGTGGCTGTTCAACCCGAACGATGACAACTCCGATTATGTGGATGCCCAGGGCATTGGGCCGGGCGCCGGCTACACCTATGAAATCGCCAATGGCGGTTCGGGCAACCGCAACCGGGTCGCGGGCGATGCGATTTATCACTGCCACTTCTATCCGCACTTCGCCCAAGGCATGTGGGCCATGTGGCGGGTGCATGATGTGTTTGAAGAAGGCACCAGACTCGAAGTGTCCCAGCAGGGCGAAGACGGTTTTCACAACGAACCCTATGCTCTGCGCAGCGGTAAACCAGCGTCGGGCGCACGGGCCTTGCCCGACGGTGAAATCGTCGCCGGCACGCCGATTCCAGCGGTAGTTCCGTTGCCTGGTAAAGCCATGGCACCGATGCCAGGCAAAGTGGCCGTGGTGCCGAAAATCGGCGAGACCCTGGTGGCCGCTCATGATGATGACGATGAAGAAGACGATGACGACGGCGAACACCATGGCGGTAGCGGTGGCGCACAGGCCATTGGTTCGCTGGCCCTGGTCGATCGCAGCGAAGCCAACCGCAATGCCGATGGCAGCCTGAAAAACCCTGGCTATCCCTTCTGGATCGGCGGCATGGAAAGTTCGGTCGGTCAGCGCCCTCCGACCCCACCGCTGGACATGCTGGACGCGGCCAAGGCGCAGGCCTTGAAGAACAGCGGCAAGGCGCTGTGGGCCAATCTTGATCCGAACCAGTCCGGCGGCTGGGACGGAGGTCTGGGGCGTCATACCCTGGACGGCGTGTCTGCCGGTGGCGAGGCGCACACCGTGACCACTTCGCTGGATTTCTCCAAGGAAGTGACCCGCGCCAAACCGATCTACCTGCCCGAAGAGGGCACTGAAGTGGAACAGGCAGCCATGGCCTTCCACGCCAAGAAGGAACACGCCAGCTTCGCCTTGCTACCGGGCAACCAGATCGTCGCGCGAAATTTTCGCACTAACGGTGCCCTGCCGATGGCGGGAGCCCCTTACTACGAACCCTGCATGGATGACCGGCAAAAACGCCTGACCGCCGGTGCCGGCACCGGCGAGTTCGCCAGTGGCGAGCGGATCGACGGCATGTCGTTCATCGGTGCCTCGACCTTCACCGCCGACCGCCCGCGCATCTACAAGGCGGCGAATATTCAGTTCGACGCGGTGTACAACAAAGTCGGCTACCACTTCCCGCAAGCGCGCATCCTGGCGCTGTGGGAAGACGCCTGGCCGGTGATCACCAAGCAGCGTCCGCCAGAGCCTCTGGTGATGCGCATGAACACCTTCGACTGCGTGCAATACCAGCAAACCAACCTGGTGCCGGCCACCTATGAAATGGACGACTATCAGGTGCGCACGCCGACCGACGTGATCGGTCAGCACATTCACCTGCCCAAATGGGACCTGGTGTCAGCGGATGGTTCTTCCAACGGCTGGAACTACGAGGATGGTGTGCTTTCCCCGGGCGCCGTGCAGGAACGCATCCACGCCATTCGCCAGTTCAACCAGTGCCAGCAGACCGATCCGCGTGACGACACGCCGGCGTGCCCGAAAGCCAAGAACCACCCGTTCTTCGGCCAATACGGCCGGGCCGACTGGGTCGGTGCGCGCACGGCAATGCAGCGCTGGTTCGTTGACCCCGTGGTCAACGCCAAGGGTGTCGACCGTGGCCTGGGGACCATTTTCACCCACGACCACCTCGGCCCATCGACCCACCAACAGATTGGCCTGTACGCCACCGTGCTGGCCGAGCCTGCCGGTTCCACCTGGTTCCACGCCGAAACCGGCGAGCCGTTGTACAGCGGCGCGCGGCAGGACGGCGGGCCGACTTCATGGCAAGCGGTGATTTCTACCGGTGACCTGGACGGCGACGGCAAGAACGACAGCTTCCGTGAGTTCTTCCTCGAGTACAGCGACTTCCAGCACGCCTATGAAGCCGGTGTGTACGTAGGCGCAGGTCCCAACGGCGTGCCGAACCCACAATCGTTCCCGGCCACCGCGGACAGCTTCCGTTACGCCATCAACCCGCCGGTGCGCAACAACGCCAGTAACCTGCTGGAAGGTGTTCTCGAAGTGCAGGGCGGGATGGTTCCCGGTTGCCCGACCCGGCCATGCCCACAGGCAATCTCGGTGGATGACCCAGGTATGTTCGTAGTCAATTACCGCAACGAACCGCTGGCCCTGCGGGTCTACGATCCGAACAAGGTCGGCCCGGACGGCAAGCGCGGCATGCAGGCCGACGGCCTCGGCGGCGACCTGGCGTATGCCATGCAAAGTCGTACCGACCGTGCAATCGCGGCGATGAACCTGGCGCCGAACCTGCTGACTTCAGCCACCGGGCCAACCGGCGGCACCACGCTGTTCCCGCCGCACATCAACAAGGGCGGTGCAGAACCGGGTGACCCGTTCACGCCGATGCTGCGCACCTACACCGGTGACAACGTACGGCTACGGGTGCATGCCGGCGGTCACGAAGAGGAGCACAACGTCACCCTGCACGGCGTGAAATGGTTGCAGAGCGGTTCCGGTTTCGGCAACAGCTCCAACTCCGGCTGGCGCGCGTCGCAAATGATCGGGATCTCCGAACAGATGGGCTTCATTGCGCCGGTCTCGATGCTGTCCAGCTCGGCGGCAACCACGGGTGACTACCTGTACTCGATGGACGCTTCCATTGAAGGTTACTGGAGCGGGATCTGGGGTGTGATGCGCAACTACACCGCGCAACGCAACGACCTGTTCGCGCTGCCCAATAACGCGAAACCGGCGGGCATGCGCAACACCGTGGCGTTTGAGGGTTCCTGCCCACGGATCGGCGCCAACCCCAATGGTATCGGCACCCGGCCGACCCCGCAGCGCAACTATGAAGTGGTGGCGGCACTGGCCAACGACATCCTCAGCAATCCGTTGGGCCTGTCCATCGGCGATTCGGCCGGGCTTGGGCAACACGTGGGCGGTCCGCTGAATCCGGCGGGCGGCACCCTGGTGTTCAACTCGCGGACGGTGAGCATTCCACAGGTCACCGTGACCGACCCTGAGGACGGTGAAACCATCACCATCGGCGGACAAAGCGGGCCGTTGCATGACCCGACAGCGATCCTGTATGTACGCAAGGCCGACCTCGACCCGAGCACCGGCAAGCTCAAGCCTGGTGTGCCTGTCGAACCGCTGGTGCTGCGTGCAGCAGCCGGTGACTGCATCAACATCACCCTGGAAAACCGTCTGCCGACTGTCATGCCGGACCTGACCCAGACCGCTGTGATGCAAGGCATGGTCAAACGCGACCGCAACAGTGGGACCGGTTCGACCACCTTCAGCAACAACTTGATGCGGCCATCGAGCCATGTGGGTCTGCACGCGCAATTGCTGGCGTACGACATCACCAAATCCGACGGCACCAACGTCGGCGCCAACCCGACCCAGACCGTGCCACCGCGTGTCGGCAGCAGCGGTGCGTACCCGACCCGTACCTATCAGTACTACGCCGGGCACCTGGAGCGTGAAGGCAAACCGATCACCCAACTGGGTCGAAGCGTCGACAACATCAACGCCACGGCGGTGGAATTCGGCGGGTTGAATTTCACCCCGGCCGACGTGATCAAGCAGTCGCAAAAAGGCATGGCTGCGGCGATGAGCGTTCTGCCGATCGGCGCCACCTGGGTCGAAGATACGCGCAAGGTCAATGCAACGGTCACCGCACCGGGGCAAACCACCTACCGCGACTTTGCGATGGTCTGGCAGAAAGCCTTGAACATGCGCTGGGCCAACGGGCGGCCGGTGGAAGGGATTGCCGCGGAAGGGTTCGGCGTGCCGACCGATCCGCAGGACAACTCCAGCATGGCCATCAACTACAAGACCGAACCGATGTGGTATCGCTTCGGCCTGGCTCCGGATGCACCGTTCGGTCATGCCGACGGCGCAGGCTACGCCGACATGGCGAACGCGCACATGGCCTACAGCAACGCGTTGGTGGGGGGCGATCCGCAAACACCGGTGCTGTACGCCAAACCGGGGCAGCCGTTCCGCACACACATACTGATGCCTACCGGCGGCAGTCGCGGCACGACCTTCCAGCTGGACGGGCACGTCTGGTCGACCAACCCGTTCCTGTCGGAGAAGAGCGACACCGGTGGTTATCCGATGTACACCCCGGGCGTGGGTTCGGTGAAGTTCGGCTACAACCCGATGTCGATGTACATCGGCGCCCACGAAAGCGTCCTGCCGGCAGCGCACTTCAGTTTCATGATGCCAAGCGCTGGCGGTGTCAACGCGATACCGGGCGACTACCTGTTCCGCGATTACGGCGCCTATGGCAACACCTCCGGGTTGTGGGGACTGTTGCGGGTAACCAACGAGCCTGAGCCGGCACCAGCACCCTAGGCGACATGGAAGGGGAGTTGCACCTCCCCTGCAGGAGCGAACCTGCTCGCGATGACGTCACCTCGCACTCATGGGGTGAAGCGCAAGACGCTATCGCGAACAGGCTTGCTCCTACAGGTGGGGCAGCAAGACAGACATGGATCTGACGTGGAGAAAGTTGATGAACAGGACCATCAAAATCGCCGGTAGCGCGCTGATCGTCGGTGTGGCGCTGATCTGGTTCGGCGTGTGGCGGACCGCGCCAGCGACCCTGCTCGACGAAGTGGCGTTGCCCAACACCTGGAGTGGCCAGACACTGGAGCGTGACGGCGTGTCAGTGGCGCTCGAGGTGAAACCGCTGGCCGAGGACGGTGTACTGCGCGAAGGCGGTTTCGCCGACGTGCAATTTCGCGTGACAGACAAGGCTTCCGGCCAACCCTTGTCAGGCGTCGCCCCCGGCGCCTGGGTGGACCCGGAAACCGTCGCCGCCGACCAGGCCCAGGGCCGCGACCAGAGCTGCAAGGCGCGGGTCGGCGTGTTCCTCAAATCCAGCATCGGCGCGCGGCCGTTGCTCGACCTCAACAGCTATTTCCTGATGGTGATGAACCGCGACGCCAGTGTCTCGGTGGTCGACCCCTCGGTGTCTGTAGGCGGCATCACCAGCACCATGACGCGGATCGACCTCAAGCAGCCGCCGATGGACTGGGTCACGCCCAAGGACAACAAACGCGTGTTCGTGTCGATGCCCACCGCGGGTGAAGTGGCGGTGCTCGACAGTGAGCAGTTCAAGCTGATCGAATCGCTGGCCGCCGGCAGCAATCCCGTGCGTGTGGCGCTGCAACCGGACGAGCGTTTGCTGTGGGTCGGCAACAATGCCATGTCCGCCGAAGAATCCGGGGTCACGGTGATCGACACCCGCAGCCTCAAAACCCTCAAGCACCTGGCCACCGGCGTCGGCCACCATGAAATCGCTTTCAGCAAAGACAGCCGGTTTGCCTTTGTCACCAATCGCGACGACGGCACACTCAGCATCGTCGACATCGCCAGCCTGACCATCAGCAAACAGCTCAAGACCGGCTCGCACCCGTTGTCGGTGATGTACTCGCCATTGTCCGGAGCCGCGTATGTGGCGGATGGCAAGGACGGCACCGTGACCGTGGTCGACGGCAACAGCCAGTCGGTGCGCCGGGTGATCAAGATGAAGCAGGGACTTGGCCCGATGGGCTTCAGCGCCGACGGTCGTTTTGGTGTGGTGCTCAACACACTGGAGAACCAGGCGTCGGTGATCGACACCTCGACCGATTCGCTGATCCATGAGCTGGACGTGTCCGCCGAGCCTTATCAAGTGGTGTTCACCAAGGCCTATGCCTACGTTCGCGGCCTGGCTTCGCCGAAGGTCACGATGATCAACCTGTCGTCCCTGGGCGAAGGCCGCACGCCGATCATCCAGGGCTTCGAAGCCGGGCCACAGCCGCCACGCCTGGCGGGTGATCTGCCGCTGGCCTCGAGCCTTGCGGTGTCGCGGGACGACAACGCGGTGTTCGTGGTCAACCCGGTGGACAACACCACTTACTTCTATGCCGAAGGCATGAACGCGCCGATGTCCGGTTACCCCAATCGCGGGCAAGTGGCGCGGGCAGCCATGGTGATTGACCGCAGCCTGCGCGAAATCGAGCCGGGGCTCTACAGCTCGCGCATCAAGTTGCCGGTGGCGGGGCGTTTCGACGTGGCCTTCCTGCTCAATCAACCGAACATCATCCACTGCTTCAGCACGGTGGTAGAGGCTGACAAGAATCTCGACCAGCATCGCGGCGTGCCGAAAGTGGAATTCATGCTCGACAAGTCCACCGCCGCCATCGGCAGTCCTTACGTGGTGCGTTTCCGCATCGTCCAGGGCAAGCAGAAGGTGCAGCGCAGTGGGGTCAAGGATGTGCAGGTGCGCTACTTCCGCGCCCCGACCTCCCGGCCGCAGGAAGTCGCGGCCCTGGAAGTCGCCGACGGTGTGTATGAAGCCCCGCTCACCCTCGACCAGAACGGCGCCTGGTACCTGCACGTGCGTGCAGCGTCCCTCGGCGCGAGCTTCGATGACAAGACGTTTGCCAGCGTTCGGGTCCTGCCCGGCGATGCCCACTAGAGGAAACTGACATGAACCGATTCGCACATCGCAGCCTGCTGACGTTCTGCCTGTTGGCCATTGGCATCGGCCAGGCACTGGCCCATTCGGCGGATGAACATGCCGGACACGACATGGCCGCCAAGAGCGCCAGTTCGGAAAAGGCCCAGATAAAATTCGCCGACGTCGCACTGGTGGACCAGAGCGGCAAGGCGGTGAGCCTGGAAAAAGACCTGGTAAGCAACAAGATCGTGGTCATGGGCTTCATTTACACCAGTTGCACGACGGTGTGCCCGGTGGTGTCCTCGATCATGGGCAAGGTGCAGCAACAACTGGGGGCGCGGGTGGGCACCGAAGTGCAGCTGGTGTCGATCAGCATCGATCCGCAGCGTGATGACCCCAAACGCCTGAACGACTATGCACAGGCGTTCCAGAAAGGCCCGGGCTGGAGCTGGCTGACCGGTTCGCCGCAATCGGTCACCGCCACCCTCAAGGGACTGGGCGCCTACAGCGGCGACTTCAAAAATCATTCGCCGCTGATTCTGGTGGGCGATGGCAACAGCCGTCACTGGACCCGTTACTACGGCTTCACCGACCCGGCCGTACTGGCCCGCGAGGTGGAAAAACTCAGCGGTGAACGCAACACCCACGCCAAACACACGGCCATCGCCATGGAGCAACAACAATGAAATCCCTCGAATGGATGGTAATGGGTGCGTGTTTCTGGGCGTTCAGTGCGGTGGCCATGGCCCACGAAGATCACGAGCAAGCTGCGCCTGCTGCAACGCCTGCGGTGGCTGCCGCGCAACCGGCCACGGGCACCCGTGATGCGAAAACCTGGTTTACCGACACACCCTTGCAGGACCAGAACGGCAACACGCTGCGCTTCTACAGCGATGCATTGCAAAACCGCGTGGTGCTGCTGAACGTGATTTTCACCAGTTGCAACGATGCTTGCCCACTGATTACCCGCAAGCTCAAGGAAGTGCGTGAAGTGCTGGGCGACAAGGCTGATGGCATCACCTTTATTTCCCTTACCAGTGATCCGCTGCGGGACACTCCGGCGGTACTCAAGGCTTACACCTTGAAGCAGGGCGTCGATGGCCCCCACTGGCTTTTTCTAACCGGCGACAAGGCACAAATGGACCTTGTATTGGGCCGTATCGGCCAGATCGTGCCGACCCCCGAGCAGCACTCCACGCAATTGATCGTCGGTGACGTGGCGAACAAACGCTGGAGCAAGATTCGGCCAGATGCCCCGGCCGCCGCCATTGCCCAGCGCTTGCAGTTGCTGACAATGCCTGTTGCCGAACGCTGAGCCCGGGTCATGAAAACTGCCCTCATTCTTGGCATGCTCCTCCTTGGCGGTCTCAGCCTGACCGCCCAGGCGCTGCCGCTGACACCCAGCGAAAGCGCCGGTAAACGGTTGTACCGCGAAGGCGTTTCGGCCAGCGGTGAATCGATCATGGCGCGGGTCGGTGCGGCCGGCATGGTGCTGCCGGCCACCAGCCTGCCGTGTGCCAACTGTCATGGTGCCGATGGCCTCGGGCGCCCCGAGGGCGGGGTACGGCCACCGGAGTTGAGCTGGTCGCGACTTGCCAGCACCTATGGCCAGCAGCAAATCAATGGCCGCAGCTACCCGGCCTACACCGACAACACCCTGGCGCGAGCGGTGCAGGAAGGACGCGACCCCGGCAACAATCGGCTGGACCCGACGATGCCACGCTTCGTGTTGTCGATGAACGATCAGCGCAATCTGACGGCCTATCTCAAGCGCCTGGCCGATGATCGCGATCCCGGATTGACGCCTGACAGCCTGCACCTGGGCACGTTGTTACCGGCCTCGGGACCTTTGAGCGAGGAGGGCGCCACGGTCGCGGCGGTGCTCAAGGGCTGTGTGGCGCGGATCAATCAGGCGGGCGGGATTCATGGCCGGCAATTGCGCCTGACCATCCTCGACCCGGGCGCCGACCGCGCCAGCGCCGAACAGGCCCTGGACCGGCTGATTGAACAGGAGCAGGTTTTCGCCTTGATCGCACCGCTGGCGCCGGCGCTGGACACAGACCTCTCCACGCGTCTGGAACAGGCCGGTATTCCCTTGATCGGGCCGCTGTCCTTGCAGGGACTGACCCTGACCAGCCCGCAAATTTTCGAACCCTTGCCAGGGCTGCGTGAACAACTGATCGCTCTGGCCGATTACGCCACGGCCAGCTTGAAAGTGCTCCAGGGGCCAACACTGATCGCCTATCCCGACGAGCCCGGACAACGGCTCGCGGCGCAGAACCTGAGCCAGTATCTGCAAGACAACGCCTGGCAGAAAGTACACCTGCAAGCCTTCGACCCGGCACAGGATGAATTGCCACTCGGTTCGCGTTCGGTGTTTTACCTGGGCAGCAGCAATGGCTTCAGTCGCCTGGCCGCACGGTTGCAGACAGCGGGGCAGGTGCCCTATCTGTTCGCGGCATCGAACCAGGTGGCGGGGGATCTGTTCCAGGTGCCCAGCGGTTTTTCCCGACGGGTGTTTCTCGCCTATCCGTTCGTCCCCAGCGACTGGACCCTGGCCGGGCGCATGGCGCTGACCCAGTTGCGAGAGCACCAGGGCCTCGGCGGCCAGCACGCAGTGCTGCAGGTCGGCGCCTTCAGTTCGATGATGCTGTTCAGCGAAGGCATGAAGCAGGCCGGCCGCGACGCCAGCCGCGAGAAACTGGTCAATGCCCTGGAAGGCCTGCACGACTTCGATACCGGACTCACACCGCTGATCAGCTTTGGCCCGGGCCGACGCCTGGGTTTGCGAGGCGCCCATATCGTCACCGTGGATCTACCCGACCAGCGTTTTTTTCTCGTTGCTCCCTACAAACCCGTTACCACCACACCCTGACCGGAGGCCGATCATGACACTCAAGACTTTGCTGGTTCTGCTGACACTGTGGATGCCTGTGGCGTGGTGCAGCAATGGTCCGGCCGTGGCGCGGGTCAACGGCGAGGAAATTTCCCAGTTGCGTCTGGAGCGCTATTTTGCCGAGTACCTGGAAGATCAGGGCCGGGCCGTGGGCAGCATCCGCAACCCCAAGGCCTACAACCAATTGCGCAAGGCGGCGCTGGACGCCTTGATCGACCGGGAATTGCTTTGGCAGGAAGCGGTCAAGCGTGGCGTGGTCATCAGCGATGCCGATGTACAGGAACAGGTCGAGCAAACCCGTCAGGCATTGGGTGGCGCCGAGAAGTTCGCCCGGCGCCTGGAAGATGCCGGATTCGACGAAGCCGGGTTTTCCGAATACACCCGCCGCGAGCTGGCGGCCCGGCAGGTGTTTACCGAGCTGACCCAGGTCAGCGAACCCGATGACAAACAAGTCCGGGCGTTTTATCAGGAGCATCGCGCTGAAATGAGCCGACCCGAAGAGGTGAAGGCTCGGCATATCCTGATCAAGGTAACCCCCGGAACAGACGCTTCCACTGACGAAGCCGCACGGCTACGATTGGTAGAAATGCGTGCGAAGATTGTAGCGGGCGCCGATTTTTCCAGTGTCGCCCGCAGCGGCTCCGAAGATGCCTCCGCGAGCGAAGGTGGCGACCTGGGTTATTTTCCGCGGGGCCGCATGTACCCCGAATTCGAAACAGCGGCATTTGCCCTGAAACCTGGAGCCATCAGCGAGCCGGTGCGCACCCCGGTTGGCTGGCATTTGATTTATGTAGAGAACCACATGGAGGCAGCCGATGTCACACAAGAGCAAGGACTTGACATGGTTCGGGCTTACCTTGCCCGACAACAAAAGGTTCAGGCTCGTTTACAGGTATTGGCGCAACTGCGTTCAAGCAATCGAATCGAACGGATTGACGACGAATAGGCTTTTCCCCAAGAGTGGGGAAAAATTTTCAATGCCCTTCCGCTCGCTTCCCCGTCTTTGGGGGACGGTATTCCTGCATGACAAGGCATTGTCAGCAAATTCAAGGACATGAAGACTTAAAATTACCGGCGTTCAGCCTGGCATGAAGTGTGCGTTAGTCCTCTCAAGGCGCGCACTTCGCCAGGTTCGGAAACCCCGGACCTGCGGTTTCAAGGAGTCCACCTTGTTAAACAAAGTACTGGTTGTCGACGACGAACAACTGCTTGCAGAAAACCTTCAGGGTTACCTGCAGGCGCAAGAGTTGGACGTCCGGATTGCTCACGACGGTGCACATGGAATCGCTGAAGCTGACGATTTCGCACCCGATGTGATGGTGTTCGATTTCCGCTTGCCCGATATGGAAGGGTTTCAGGTACTCGACGCCGTCCGCCAGAACAGGAAGTGTCATTTTGTGCTGATCACAGGGCATCCAACCGCAGAAGTCTGCGAGCGGGCCCGGCAACTGGGAGTCAGCCACATCCTGTTCAAACCGTTTCCGTTGGCGGAATTGGCCCGAGCAGTACTGGATCTTCTGGGCAGGCAGCGCGAACCCCAAACGGGTGTGAGCACCTCCGAAGGTTTTGTCGAACGACGCCAGAGCAGGACCGAGAGTTTCCCGCTGCAGTTGTACGACGGTAGTTGGGTGCTTGCAGATCGCCGACGAATTTTATCGGCCTCCATGGCGCCAGACGACGAACAATTGCTCACCGGGGAGTAGTGGCGCGACAAGACGTTCCGGTTTCCACCGAAACTGCTCGCCGCGCCGACAGGGCTCAAAGCCCCGGGCGTTGGAGAGCAAGCCATGGACCGTCTATCCCTTGCCGTAGAACCGGCACAACTGGAATCTGTACCAACGCGTTTTACCAGTGAGCAACTGGCCCAGGCCCGAACCCTGGCGGCCAGTTCCGGCGAAAGAGTCCTCTGCGCCCTCGGCGAGTTGTGTGAACTCGCTCCCATGCCGTTTATCGAGTGCCTTGGCGCTACCCTGCATTACCCGGTGCTCGACACCGACGCCCTGTTCCAGTCCACCCCGGTGTTCGACCGGGTCACCCTGGCCCAATGCCTCAAGCGCGAATTCATCCTGCTGCGTCACGATGACGTGGTCATCGGTGTGTTTGCCGACCCCTTCGATACTGCGCGGCTGGCCTGGATCGACGACTGCCTGCACGGCGCGCCGCTGTACCTGGTGCATGCCGACGACCTCAAGGCTTACCTGGCACGTCACGAAGAAAGCTTCCACGCGGTGGAATCGCTTAACGCCCAGGCCGAGGGCGGTGCTGAAATCGACACCCTGCAAAGCCTGTCCCTGACCAGCATCAGCGAAGACGCCAGCGTGGTGGTCAAGCTGGTCAACTCGACGCTCTACGATGCGTTGAAAATGCACGCCAGCGACATCCATCTCGGCACCACCGGCAGCGGCCTGGTGATCAAGTACCGGATCGATGGCGTGCTCAATAACATCAGCAAGATCCAGGGCAGCGAGTTTGCCGAACAGGTGATTTCCCGGGTCAAGGTCATGGCCGAACTGGACATCGGCGAAAAACGCGTGCCCCAGGACGGTCGTTTCAAGATCGGCATCAGCGGTCGGCAGATCGACTTCCGGGTGTCGATCATGCCGAGCATTTTTGGTGAAGACGCGGTGCTGCGGGTGCTCGACAAACAGGACCTGGCCGACAAGGTCAGCGGCGTGCAATTGCAGGCCCTGGGCTTTGAAGAAGACACCCTGCGCCAGCTGCGCCGGCTGGCGGCAGAACCCTACGGCATGGTGCTGGTCACCGGTCCCACCGGTAGCGGCAAAACCACCACGCTGTACGCGATGATCACCGAGATCAACCATGGCGTGGACAAGATCATCACCATCGAAGACCCGGTCGAGTACCAGCTGCCGGGCGTCCTGCAAATCCCCGTTAACGAGAAAAAAGGCCTGACCTTCGCCCGCGGCCTGCGCTCGATTCTGCGTCACGACCCGGACAAGATCATGGTCGGGGAAATCCGTGACCCCGACACCGCGCAGATCGCCGTGCAGTCGGCACTCACCGGGCACCTGGTGTTCACCACCATTCACGCCAACAACGTGTTCGACGTGATCGGCCGTTTCACCCAGATGGAAATCGACCCCTACAGCCTGGTTTCGGCGCTCAACGCCGTGCTGGCCCAGCGCTTGATCCGCCTGGTTTGCGCCAGCTGCAGCACGCCTTACGCGCCGACTGAAGAAGAGTTGGAAACGTCCGGCCTCGACCCGCAACAGGTCGGCCACTACCAGTTCGTCCACGGCAAGGGCTGCGGGCATTGCCGGGGCACCGGTTACCGCGGGCGCAGTGCGATTGCCGAACTGCTGCACCTGGACGACGAGCTGCGGCAAATGATCGTCGAGCGCCAACCGATTTCGAAAATCAAGGCCCACGCCTGCAAACGCGGCTTGCGCCTGCTGCGCGAGTCAGCCCTGGAACTGGTGCAAAAAGGCCGGACCACTCTCGAGGAGATCAATCGTGTCACTTTTATCTCGTGAGCAATATGTGGCCGTGCTCGGCGCCAGCGGTGTTGGCCTCGGGCAGCGGCAGGGCAGTGACACCCGTTGGCTGGGCAGCGTCGGCTACATCGACGAAGGCTTCCAGGCCTGGGCCGTGGCCCTCGACACCCTCGACCGTTTGCTGGCCGAACACGTCGCTGCCAAAGCGGAATTGACCGTGGTGGTCTCCGGGCACTTCAGCCGTTTTTGCCTGGTGCCTTGGAGCGACCAGATCAACAGCCCGGCGGAGTTGCTCGGCTTTGCCCAACTGTGCTTCGAAGACCTGTATGGCGCGCCAACCCAACCCTGGAGCCTGGTGTTGTCGGCCGAGCCTGCCGGTTACGATCGGGTTGCCACCGCGCTGCCGCAAGACTTGCTCGAACGCCTGCGTACCCTGGTCAGCGCTCGCGGTCTGCGCCTGCGCTCGGTGCAACCGTATCTGATGGCGGCGTTCAATCACTTCGATAAAAGCTTCGACGCGGGGGATTTTCTGTTCGTCGTCGCCGAGCCTGTACGCAGTGTGTTGCTGCTGGCCCGGGAAGGGCGCTGGACCTCGGTGCGTTCGGTAGGCAGCAACGACAGCGATGCGGCGCTGACCGCGTTGATCGGCCGCGAAAGCCATCTGCAGGCCTCCACCAGCGAGCGATCACTGAACGTTTACCTGCACGCCCCGGCGCGCATCGACTCGCACCCACAGGTGCCCGGTGTACACATTCGAACCCTTGAAGAAGACCGGACAACCGTACGTGATTGCCTGTACGTGATGTCTCGGGCGGTGGCCTGACATGCGCGCCCTGACGCTCGACTTTCAGCCACGCCGCCGTTCCGGTCCCCTGGGCTGGAGCCTGCTGGCCGCTGGCGTGGTTCTGACCCTGACGTGCTTGCTGGTGCAGCAGCACCTGAGCGATGCGGCCGAACAGCAGCAAGGTCACCTGCAAACCGCGCAGCGGGTACTCACCGGCGACACCGGCAGCAAAACCAGCCTGACCCCGGCGCAAACCCGCGAGCAGGCGCAGAACCTGGCGGAAATGCGCAAAGTCTCGCAACAGCTGCGTCGTCCTTGGGAGCGCCTGTTCGCCACCCTCGAAGCCATGCCGCGCGACAACATTGCCTTGCTGACCCTGACCCCCGACGCTCGCAAGGGTCAGGTCAGGATCAGCGCCGAAGCGCGCGATCTGGAGGCGATGCTCGACTTCCACCGCCGCCTCGAAGCCTGCGACGAGCTGTCGGATGTGTCGCTGCTGAGCCATGAAATCGTCGCCAACGTGGCGGAGCACCCGGTGCAATTCAACCTGTCGGCTACCTGGGAGATCGGCGATGCAAATCCAAATCCCTAGATTGATCGTCCACGAATACCTGCAAGGCCTCGGCGTGCCGGGTCTGGCCGGTCTGGTCATGTTGGTGCTGATGCTGACTTACGGCTTGGGTGGCTTGTTGCCGGACTGGCAGTCGCTGCAGCACCTCAACCAGCAGACCCGCGAAGCCAGCGAGTACCTGGCCAAGGTTGAGGACGGCACGGTCGCCGCGCCAGTGGTGCCACAACGTCAGCTCGATGACTTCCGCAGCAAGCTGCCATCGCAGCCCCAGGCCACCGTTGCCATCGACAAGATCTACGCGCTGGCCGCCCAGGAGCGCATCACCCTGGCCCGGGGTGAATATTCCCTGGGTGTCGACCCCAAGACTCACCTGGCGCGTTACCAGATTCTGCTGCCGGTAAAAGGCAGCTATCCGCAACTGCGGCGCTTCCTTCATGCCTTGCTCCGTCAATTGCCGGCCGTGGTGCTCGAAGACGTGGAGTTGCAGCGCAAGAAAATCGCTGACACCGACCTGACCGGGCGGATCCGCATGACCCTTTACCTGTCGAGGTCATGATGAATACCAAACGCGTGGTGGGCTGGGTGGCGTTCTTCGGTGTCGCGGCAGCACTGGCCTGGGTTCCGGAATACCTCAAACAGGCAGGCGACAGCGACTCGGAGGTTGCCGTGGTGGCCTCTGCGGTCAAAGGCAAAAGCCGTGACGCGCAAACCGCCACGCCCGCCACCGCAGCGGTGGCCATCAAGGACTTGAGCCCGGCAGGCGATCTGTTTGCCACTCGCAGCTGGAAAGCGGCGCCGACCCTCGGCACCGTCATCGAACAACCGGTCAACGTAACCCCGGTGGTGCAAGCCCCCACTGCACCGCCATTGCCGTTCCAGTTTGTCGGCAGGCTGGATGACCGTTCCGATCTGCAGGTTTTTTTGCAGAACGGCGAAAAAATATACGTCGTACGCAAGGGGGATGTGATCGACGAAACCTGGCGGATCGAGCGGATTTCCGATGAGGAATTGAGCCTGGTCTACCTACCTCTGCATTTATCGCAGACCTTGTCTGTGGGGAGCACGCAATGAAAGGATCCCGTTTGCTGTTGAGCCTTGCCATCTGCGCCGCGCTGGCCGCGTGCAGTTCTGCGCAGGTTGCCAGAGACGAAGCGTCTGCCCTGATCGAGTCGGGTCAATACGAAGCCGGTCTGGCGCGAATCGAAGAAGGGTTGCGTGAAAACCCTCGCGATACTGAATTGCACCTGGCCCTGAACAGCGGTCGCAGCCGGGCGGTGACAGCGCTGTTGACCCAGGGTGACATGGACCGCGCCCAGCGCAATTTCGCCGGAGCACGCATGGCCTACGGCCGGGTGGTGGGCATCGAACCGAACAACCGTCGCGCCCAGGACTCTCTGCGCCAACTCGACTACCTGCGCAGCATGGATGAAAAACTCGAACTGGCCCGTGGCGACCTGCGTCGCGGCGACATCTACGGTGCCGACCGTCAGGTCAAGCAGATCCTCGAACTGGACCCCAATAACGAAGGCGCCCTGGAACTGCAAGACAACATCCGTCTGGTGCAGAGCCGCAACGTGGTGCAGTACCCACAACTGCGGACTCGCCTGGACCGGCCGGTGACCCTGGAGTTTCGCGAGGCCAATCTGAAGACCATTTTTGAAGTGCTGTCCCAGGTTGCCGGCCTGAACTTCATCTTCGACAAGGACCTGCGTCCGGACATGAAAGCCACGATCTTCGTGCGCGACGTGCGCATCGAAGACGCCGTGGAATTGCTGCTGCAACAGAACCAGCTGCATCAGAAAGTGGTGAACGAAAACACCTTGCTGATCTACCCCGACTCGCCGCAGAAGCTCAAGGATTATCAGGAGCTGGTGATGCGTACCTTCTACCTGACCAGCATCGATGCCAACACCGCGCTGAACATGGTCAAGACCATGCTCAAGACCCGCGACGTGTTTGTCGACGAACGCCTCAACACCCTGACCATGCGCGACACCGGCGACGCCATTCGCATGGCCGAGAAACTGCTGCAATCGCAGGACCAGTCCAACCCTGAAGTGGTGCTGGAGGTGGAAGTGATGGAAGTGGCCACCCAGCGGATTCTCGACCTGGGCCTGCAATGGCCGAACACCTTTGGTGTGGTCAACAGCGACGGTTCGCCGGTGAGCATTCTCGATCAACTCAAAGGCATCGACTCCAGCCGGATCAGCATCGCGCCTTCACCACAGGCCAAGATCAATGCCTCGGACAAGGGCATCAACACCCTGGCCAGTCCCGTCATCCGGGTGAGCAACCGCGAACAGGCGCGCATCCACATCGGTCAGCGCGTGCCAATCATCAGCGCCACCTCGGTGCCTTCCACCCAGGGACCGGTGATCACCGAAAGCGTTACCTACCTCGACGTCGGTCTTAAACTGGAAGTACAGCCGATCGTGCACCTGAACAACGAAGTGGCGATCAAGGTGGCCCTGGAAGTCAGTAATGCCACGCCGCTGGAGCCTACCCGCCAGGGCACCATTCCGGTCCAGGTCGATACCCGCAACGCTCAGACCACTCTGCGTCTGCACGATGGCGAAACCCAGATCCTCGCAGGCCTTGTGCGTAACGACCACGGCAGCACCGGCAACAAGATTCCCGGCCTCGGTGACATCCCCGGCCTGGGCCGCTTGTTCGGCAGCAATCGCGATGACGTCGCCAAGTCCGAGCTGGTGCTGTCGATCACGCCGCGGATCGTGCGCAACCTGCCGTACCAGAGCCCGTCGGACATGGAATTCCCGACCGGCACCGAAACCAGCATGCACATCCAGGCACCGGACCGCTCGATGAGCACGTCGGTCCCGCAGCCCAACGCCATGGACACATCGATTGCCACCACCGTGACCGTCGGGAAGCCTTGATCATGAACGCCTCGCAACGTGGTTTTACCTTGATCGAAGTCGTGGTGACGCTGGCCCTGATCGGCCTGCTGGCCGGTATGGCCGCACCGCTGACCGAGACCGTGGTGCGCCGGGGCAAAGAACAGGATCTGCGCATGGCGCTGTACCAGATCCGCGATGCCATCGACGCCTACAAACGGGCCTTCGACGCGGGCTATATCGAGAAGTCGCTGAACAGCAGCGGCTACCCGCCGAACCTCAAAATGCTGGTTGATGGCGTGCGCGATGTGCGCAGTGCCAAGGGGGCCAAGTTCTACTTCCTGCGGCGCATCCCCCATGACCCGCTGGCAACGGTCAAGCGTGACGACGAAGGCGGTTGGGGTCTGCGTTCCTATGACAGCTCGGCTGAGAACCCGCGGGAGGGCGAGGACATCTTCGATGTCTATTCCAAGGCCCGGGGCAAGGGTCTCAACGGCGTCGCCTACCGGGAGTGGTGAGTCTATGCGTCGGGAAAAGGGTTTTACCTTGTTGGAACTGATGGTCGTCATGGCAATCATCGCGACGCTGATGACCATCGCCTTGCCACGTTACTTCAACAGCCTGGAGGCCTCGAAAGAGACCACCTTGCGCCAGAGCCTGTCGGCCATGCGTGAGGCACTGGATCATTACTACGGCGACACTGGACGTTATCCCGATTCCATCGATCAACTGGTCGAACAGCGTTACCTGCGCAACCCGCCGATGGACCCGATTGCCGAACGCAAGGACATCTGGGTGCTCGTCGCACCGCCGGAAGGCGTGGCGGGCGGCGTGGGCGATATCAAGAGTGGAGCCACAGGGAGGGCGCGTGATGGCAGCCTTTATTCCGAGTGGTAAGCCGTCCAGCGAAGGTGGCTTCACCTACCTGGGCGTGCTGTTTTTGATCATGGTGATGGGCATGGGCCTGGCCAGTGCCGGCGAGTTGTGGGCCACTGCCGCGCGCCGTGACCGGGAAAACCAGCTGCTCTGGGCCGGTACCCAATACGCCCAGGCATTGCGCAGCTACTACCGCAGCTCGCCGGGCCTGGCCCAGTACCCGCAGGAGCTCGCCGACCTGCTGCAGGACGAGCGTTTTCCATCGGCCAAACACCACCTCCGGCAGCTGTACCCGGAGCCGATCGGCGGGGGCGAATGGGCGCTGATGCGCGGCTTCGATGGACGCATCACCGGCGTCTATAGCCCCTCCGAGGAGAAGCCGCTCAAGCAAGTGAACTTCCCTAATCAATGGTCGGACTTCAACGGCATGGCCAGCTACAAGGACTGGCAGTTCGTCGCCGAGAAATCCTTCCTCGAAGGCACCTCCGGGCCCGCGAAAGGGCAGTCCACCGCACCCCAGGCGTTGCAGCCATGAACCGGCGCTGGCTGGCCGCCCTGGCCCTGATGCTGATAGCGAATTTCGCTTCGGCCGCCGAAGAAGACGAGATGCTGGGTTTCATCATCGACGACACGATTTCACACATCGGTCATGACTTTTACTACTCGTTCAGTGAACGCCTGCGCGCCACCAGCCCGATGGATTTCAATCTGGTGGTGCGCGAAAGACCTTCGGCGCGCTGGGGCAGCCTGGTGACCGTGGAGTTTCAGCAACGACTGGTGTATCGGCGTTTTCTGCCGCCGAACACCGTGGAGTTGAAAGACGAGGCTTATGAGGCTGCCGATCTGGTGCGCATGGAAATCGTGCGGCGCAAGCTCGAAGCCATGTTGCAGGACACCACCGACCTTGAGAGGGACGAACTATGAAAACAAGAACTTTCTCGCAGCGTACGGGACTGTGGTTACTCGGGCTCGGAAGTTGCGGTCTGGTCCACGCCACCGAGCTGGTCTACACGCCCATCAATCCATCGTTCGGGGGTAACCCGTTGAACGGCACCTGGCTGCTCAACAACGCCCAGGCGCAGAATGACTATGACGACCCGGACCTGAAAGACCGCACCAGCATCGCGGGTACCTCAGCCCTGGAGCGTTTTTCCAGTCAGTTGCAATCGCGGTTGCTGGGGCAACTGCTGGACAACATCTCCACCGGCAATACGGGGAGCCTGTCCACCGACGCTTTTATCGTCAACGTCCTCGATGACTCCGGTGCACTGACCATTGAAGTGACCGACCGAGCGACCGGTGAAATTTCCGAAATTCAGGTTAACGGCCTCGCCCCTTGAGGGGATTCGGGCCGATGGGGAGAAACGGACATGAAAAAGATAATTTTGCTAGGGATGCTGTTGGCAACACTTCAAGGTTGCAGTCTGCGCGAGCCGGTCGGGGCCGAGCAGGACACTGAAACCCCCACCCTGACACCCCGGGCGTCGACCTATTACGACTTGATCAACATGCCACGACCCAAGGGTCGGTTGATGGCGGTGGTGTACGGTTTCCGTGACCAGACCGGACAATACAAACCGACGCCAGCCAGCTCGTTTTCCACCAGCGTGACCCAGGGCGCGGCGAGCATGCTGATGGATGCCATGCAGGCCAGCGGCTGGTTCGTGGTGCTGGAGCGCGAAGGCCTGCAGAACCTGCTGACCGAGCGCAAGATCATTCGCGCGTCGCAGAAGAAGCCCAACACCCCGGTCAACATCCAGAGTGAATTGCCGCCGCTGCAAGCGGCGAACATGATGCTCGAAGGCGGAATCATCGCCTACGACACCAATGTGAAAAGCGGCGGGGAAGGGGCGCGTTATCTGGGCATCGACATCTCGCGGGAGTATCGCGTCGACCAGGTGACAGTGAACCTGCGGGCGGTGGACGTGCGCAGCGGGCAGATACTGGCCAACGTGATGACCAGCAAGACCATCTACTCCGTGGCCCGCAGTGCAGGGGTGTTCAAGTTCATCGAATTCAAGAAGTTGCTCGAGGCGGAGGTGGGCTACACCACCAACGAACCAGCGCAGTTGTGCGTACTGTCGGCGATCGAGGCGGCGGTCGGGCATATGCTGGCGCAGGGAATCGAGCGGCATTTGTGGCAGGTGGCGGGGGATAATTCCCAACCTGCGAATGAGACCCTGGATCGTTACCTGACGCAGAACAAGGTGGTGCCGGAAGGTTCGGAGGAGTGACCGAGGCGGCCTTCGGGCCAACCGGGTTCGCGGATGCCTTACTCCGTAGGAGCTGCCGAAGGCTGCGATCTTTTGCCGTTGATTTTAACAATCCCGGAGATCGCAGCCTCGTTGCACTCGACAGCTCCTGCAGCTCCAGCGCTTTCCAGCATGCCGATCAACTGCTCAGGCCACACCGTTTCGCGAGTCGCTTGCAACTCGGCCACAGACCACCATTTGTGGTCGGCCATCACCCGAACTTCATGGGCCGTCCAACCCTCACGGGAAAGGCACTCACCATCGGTATGAACCACAAAATAACGCTCAAAGGACAGGACCGTTTCGCCACTGGGCAGCATCATTGAAAAGCTGCGCTCGGCAATGCTTTCACCGACATTGGCGACACACAGACCGGTCTCTTCAAACAGTTCGCGAACCGCGGCGGTCTCAAAAGACTCGCCTGGCTCAAGCCCTCCACCGGGTGTCGCCCAGTGGCTTTGGCCGTCGAGGGCATCACCTTTATGCTGGAAGTTAAACAGCAGAACCTGTTTTTCAGGATTGATCACCAGCAGTCTGGCGGAATTGCGTTGGCGCATTTTTTCTTTCCATAGAGTGTCGCAAACCGCTGCTTTCACTGCGGTTCGCGACGGTCAGCTCATTGCAGCGGGTTTACGCCACCACCCGGTAACACGGCACATACGCCGCGCCACCCGGCAGTTTCATGCGGTGCTGGGCGACGAAGGCTTTGAGCAGTTGGTCCAGCGGCTGCATGATCGCGGCGTCGCCACGGATCTGGTACGGGCCGTGTTCTTCGATCAGGCGGATGCCTTTGTCCTTGACGTTGCCCGCAACGATGCCGGAGAACGCCCGGCGCAGATTGGCCGCCAGTTCGTGGGCCGGCAGGTCGAGGCTCAGTTTCAGGTTGGCCATGTTTTCATGGGTCGGGTCGAACGGGCGCTGGAAACCTTCGTCGATTTTCAACAGCCAGTTGAAGTGGAAGGCGTCGGCACGCTCGCGGCGGAATTGCTTGACGGCCTTGAGGCCCTGGGTCATCTGGCGGGCGACTTCGACGGGATCGTCAATGATGATCTGGTAGTGCTGCTTGGCCGCATCGCCCAGGATGGCGCCGACGAACGCGTCCAGTTGTTCCAGGTACGGCGCGGCATGTTTGGGCCCGGTAAGGATGACCGGGAAGGGCAGGCCTTCGTTGTCCGGGTGCATCAGGATGCCGAGCAGGTACAGAAACTCTTCGGCCGTCCCGGCGCCGCCAGGGAAGATGATGATGCCGTGGCCGACGCGGACGAAGGCCTCCAGGCGTTTTTCGATGTCCGGCAGGATGACCAGTTCGTTGACGATCGGGTTTGGCGCTTCGGCAGCGATGATCCCGGGTTCGGTCAGGCCCAGATAGCGCCCGCCGTGGATGCGCTGCTTGGCGTGGGCGATGGTCGCGCCTTTCATCGGGCCTTTCATCACGCCGGGGCCACAACCAGTGCAGATGTCGAGACTGCGCAGGCCCAGTTCGTGGCCGACTCTCTTGGTGTATTTGTATTCTTCGGTGTTGATCGAGTGGCCGCCCCAGCACACCACGATTTTTGGCTCGACGCCGGGGCGCAGGGTGCGGGCGTTGCGCAGCAGGTGGAAGACGTAGTCGCTGATGCCCTGGGAGGTGCTCAGGTCGATGCGCTGGCTGTCGAGTTCGTTTTCGGTGTAGACGATGTCTCGCAGGGCGCTGAAGAGCATTTCCCGGGTGCTGGCGATCATTTCGCCGTCGACGAAGGCGTCGGCCGGAGCGTTCAGCAGTTCCAGGCGTACGCCGCGGTCTTGCTGGTGAATGCGGATTTCAAAGTCTTTGTAGGCTTCGAGGATGGTCTTGGCGTTATCGACGTGGGCGCCGGTGTTGAGGATGGCCAGGGCGCATTGGCGGAAGATGTCGTAGGTGCTGCCGGAACCGGCTTCGCTCAGTTGCTGGACTTCCCGTTGCGAGAGCGTTTCCAGGCTGCCTTTGGGGCTGACAGAGGCGTTGATTACTTGTCTTTGGGTCATTCAATGATCCTTAAAACGATGGCATCCGCGCAGAACCAGCGAATGACATCCGAATAATATGTATCCATGAAAGAAGATGGCACGAACTGCGCGGTCTCGCCATGTCCCCCGTTTGACGATGAAAAGATGAAAAGGAGCCCCAGCATAGCTAAATCCCTCGCAGAGGCGATAATGGCCCGCCGTCTTTTTATCCATGACCCGAGGAAACCCGACGCAATGTTCGAAATCCAGCCGATGAACGCCGACACCTACCGGCAACAGACCCGGCGCAGCACGATCATCATTGCCCTGATTTTCCTGGCGCTGGCCATGGTGCTCTCCACTGCGGCAGTGACCTTGTTCGGTGAGCCCGGTGGCGACAATCTGCGCTTTAACGTCGGCGGTGTGTTTGTCGCCGTACTGGTCATGGTTGCCCTGATGCGCAAAGTGTTCTGGACCCAGCCGTGGATGGCCCCGGCCGTCTATAGTTGGCAGCTCAAGCGCAAGCTGATGGCGATCACCAACGTCATGCACCACGTGAAGGTCGCCGTGCAAGCCGGTGACCCGACGGCCATGAAGCTGCTACGGTTCTATCATCTGGGGTTGAACCAGATGCATCAGCTCGATGGCAATTCAAGCGATCACAGCCAGTTGTTCCACGAAATGGATCAACACAAGACAAGGATGCAAGAGCTGGGCATCGACACCGAGCAGACGCAATTCCACCCGGCCTGGCTTGATGCTGTGAAGCCAACGGCGGCATAGTGAACCGCGCAGCGATACGGACCTGTCGCGTCGACATCTGCACTCAGGGAACAGCATGGGAAATCTGTTGATCAACGATCCTGTCGAACACCGCCTACCTGTCGTGAGCCGGCTCAAGGTCCGGTCGGCGGTAACGCTCATGGTCGCCGTGTGCCTGTCGATGACGTTGATCGTGATCTGGGAAGCCTGGAGTTCGCGCCAGTACCATCTGCATGACAAGGAAGTGGCGATGTCCAACCTTGCGCAGACCCTGGCGTCGCAAGCCAGGGACTCAATCAAACAGGCCGATACACTGGTGTTTACCCTGGTCGATCGCCTGGAACACGAAGGCGTCGATCAAATCCGCCTGCCGCGTTTGCTCAGCGCCCAGCGCAGCGAGCTGCGACAGATCCACGGCCTGTTCGTGTTCGATGAAACGGGGCGCTGGATCGCCAATTCCAATGGCGTCGAACAGGACGGGCTCAACAATGCCGACCGCGAGTATTTTCTGTTCCACCGCGATAATCCAGGTCGAGGGCCGCACATCGGACCGTCGATCAAAAGCCGTTCCAGCGGGGAGTGGATCATGCCGGTGTCGCGGCGGGTCAATCATCCGGACGGCAGTTTTGCCGGGGTGGCACTGGCGACCATCTATCTGAGCCATTTCCTGCAACTTTACGATAGCATCGACATGGGCAGTAATGGCGTGATCAACCTGATCGCCGACAATGCCACCATTGTCATTCGCCGCCCCTTCAAAGAGACGGAAATCGGCACCAGTCTGGCGAAGAGCCCGTTGTTTCTCGACCTGTTACCCAACGGCGATGCAGGCACGGCCACGATCAGATCGATTCTCGACAATGTCGAGCGAGTCGTGGGCTATCGTCGGGTCGAGGGTTATCCGCTGATTGTTTTCGCGGCGTTGAACAAAGAGCAAGCGCTGGGCGGGTGGCGTAAACAGACGTTGCTCAGCGCCGGCATTGTCGTGGTGTTGCTGGGCGTTCTCGGGATGTTGGGTTATCGACTGATCAAGTTGATGAAGCGGCAGAACCGAGTCCAGGCCGAGCTGCTCGATACCCAGGAGAAACTCATTGGGGTCAATCGCAATCTCGAACGTCTGGCCCTCAATGACGCGCTCACCGGACTGGCCAATCGGCGTCAGTTCGATATCTTCATCGAGGCAGAACTGGGCCGGGCCAAGCGCCAGCAGACCGGCATTGCATTGTTGATGCTCGACGTCGACCATTTCAAGGCGTTCAACGATCAATACGGACACCTGGCCGGTGACGAATGTTTGCGCAAGGTCAGTGCGATCATCACCGACAATATTCAGCGTCCCGGTGATCTGGCTGCTCGCTACGGTGGCGAGGAATTTGCCGTGGTACTGCCCGGCACCGACTACGTCGGAGCCTTTCTGGTTGCGGAAAAAATCCGCCGCGCGGTACTGGAGGCAAATATTGTGCACGGGGAAAGCCCCGAAGGGCAGGTAACGGTCAGTCTCGGGGTGAGTGCCTGTGAGGCGGCTTCTTCGGCCGGGCCCAAGGATTTGATCGGTGCAGCGGACAAGGCGCTTTATGTGGCCAAGACCAGCGGCCGCAACATGAGCGTCATCGCTAACTGAGCACCGGCTACTCAACCCGACCGGTCAAGGCCCTGGACCAGTCGAGTGGCCAGGTGCGATTGCTTGAGTTGCTCCAGCCACCAGCCCAGAGCGCGACCGTCATGGTCACCGCGCCAGCCGGCGTACAGAATGTTCGGTTCACGCGGGTCGGCCATTTGTTTTTCCATCAGCGTGCCGTTTTGCAGCAACGAGCCCACACGGTTTTTCGGTAGCCAGCCCACACCCAGCGCGTCGCATTGGGCGAGGATTTTTGCACGCATGGTCGGCACGGCCAGTACAGGTTGGCCACCGGAGACACCATACGTGCTGCCCTCGGTGACTCGGGACGAGTCGGCCACTACGATCGCCCGGTGTTGCGCGACCATGGCCCGGGTGATCGGCTCTTTGGCCTTGGCCAACGGGTGTCTGGGCGAGACGGCGAACACCCATTGCAGTTCGCCCAGTTGCATCCAGCGCAAGGTCGGGATCGCCGGAGGCTCGTTGGTAGCGCCGATGATCAGGTCGGCGCGGCCTTCGCGCAGGGCTTCCCAGACACCCTTGAGCACTTCCTGGGTGATGCGCAGCGCAACGCCCGATTGCAGCGCATCGAATTGCCGGATCACCGGGATAAGGGTTTCGAACTCCAGCAACTCGTCGGTAACGATCCACAAGCGGCTTTCCCAACCCTTGGCCACTTGCTGCACCCGTTGAGTCAGGCGTGAGACGTCCTGCATCAGCCGCGCCGCTTCGTTGACCAGCAACTCGCCCGCCGGGGTCAGTTGCAGGCGATAGCGGCGGCGATCGAAGAGCAATGCATCGAAGCGTTCTTCCAGTTGCCGCGCAGCGTAGGACACGGTCGACGGCGCCTTGCCCAGATGCGCCGCTGCCCGCGACAGGCTGCCGGTTTCACGGATGGCCTCAAGCAACGCCAGGTCTTCAATTGACAGCATGGGTCGCATCCTCGAACGGATAAGATCAAAAGATCGTAGCGTGTGGCAGCTCCTACGCAAGGACAGGCGTTTCCCGTAGGAGCTGCCGCAGGCTGCGATCTTTCAAGTCGCCCATCGCCGGACCACCCGAAGATAGACCAGCCCATTGATCAGCAGCACCACGGCGCCCAATGCAAGCTGAATACCCGGTGTCAGCCCCGCCGGATAAATCACCGGCCAGACATAATGCTCGATGAATCCACCGCCGTAGCCGCTTTGCCCGGCCCCATGGCGCAGGTGGTTTTCCCAATCGGTGAGCGGGCAGGGCAGGTGGAAAAACTCCACCGCCATACCCCACAGCGCTGTGGGCGGATGCCACCACACCAGGTGACGCCATTTGAGCACCAACAAGCCGCCAAACAGCACAAACACAATGAACAAAAGATGAAACAGCACCAGCCCATCGGCGGCGATTCGGTACAGCATGGCGATCTCCCCGGCCGGGTAAATCATTCCCTCCATGGTACTCGGGCTGGCTGTTGATCAATCTCGAAAATCAGCGAACTCGGCGCGCATCCGCCCGTTGTGCTTGGCCTTGTAGAGCAGATGGTCGACCTGTTCGACGAACTCCAGAGCCGTGGCATGCATTGAAACAGTGGTGGTGCCGACGCCGACGCTGATGCTCAACAGATTCGATACGTTTGAAAACGCATGGGGGATCTGCTGCTGGCGAATCAGGTGCAGGCATTTGTGCGCCACCAGTCGTGCCGATTCTGCATCGGTTTCCGGCAGCAGCCAGACGAACTCTTCACCGCCGATTCGCGCGATGAAGTCCCGTGGCCGGTTGGCCGCCCTGGACAGGGTTTGCGCGACGCGGCGCAGGCATTCGTCACCCTTGATATGGCCGTAATGGTCGTTGTACTGCTTGAAGTAGTCGATATCCAGCACCAGCGCCGACAGTGGCGAACCGGTGCGTTGGGCGGTGTTCCACTCGCGTTCGAGCACGGTGTCGAACATGCGCCGGTTGGCGATGCCGGTCAGCCCGTCCTGGAATGAATATTCTTCGAGCTGCTTTTGCAGGCGAACCAGGTGTTCTTCGGTTTTCTTGCGCTCGCTGATGTCGAACATGAATCCGACTAGTGCCTCGACCTCGCCGTCCTTGCGCACCACGTGCACCACATCGCGAATCCACACGTACTCGCCGCTGTCGGTCAGCGCTCGATAGTCAGCCTCGTGATCGACACCGGCGCGCGATTGCGAGACGCAGAAATCCACAACGTAGGCACGATCATCCGGATGCATACGTTCGACCCAGTCGTTGACCGATCCCCAACTGTGCTGTTTCCAGCCGAGCAATTGCTCGATCTGTGGGCCGATGTAACTGAACGTCATGGTTTTCCAGTCGATGCGCCAGGGAATGGCGTTGGTCGACTCAAGCAGGGTTTTGTAAACATCGCTGTCGGTTTCGACTGAACTCATAAAGGGGCTGCCTCGATGAAAGTGCAGCGCCATCATGTTGCTACTATTGTGGCGAAGCAAGCGGGCAGCCGATGAATGGCAGGGGTTCGTGACAGTGAGCAAGATTGTTCAAGCCAACGGGCGCGAGGGCTGGCACAGTTTCGGGTCTCTCCCTGTCTGTAGAACGTCATGTCCAACTCACTCATGCCCCGTAGTGCCTTTCTGCGCGGCGCCGCAGCCATCATGCCGCTGTCCCTGGCCACCGCGCCCTGGGGCTTGCTGGCGGGCTCCATGGCCATCGAGGCCAATCTCACGCCCCTGCAAGGTCAGGGCCTGTCGAGCATCGTGTTTGCCGGTGCCGCGCAACTGGTTGCCATCGGCATGCTCAAGGGCGGTGCCGGGATTTTTTCGATTTTGCTGACCACGTTGCTGCTGACGTCACAGCACTTGCTTTACGGCATGAGCCTGCGCTCGGTGATCTCACCGTTGCCGGGGCGCTGGCGAGTGGGGTTGGGATTCTTGCTTACGGATGAGCTGTTCGCCCTGACCAGCCAGCACGACAAGCAGCAGTTCAACCGCTGGTACGCCCTGGGTGTCGGCCTGACGTTTTACATCGCCTGGAACGTCTTCACCCTGGCCGGGATTGTGTTGGGCAGCAGCATCCCGGGCCTGGAGCATCTGGGGCTGGATTTCTCCATCGCCGCGACGTTTATCGCCCTGATCACCCCGGTGGTGCGCAATGTGCCGACCGTAGTGTGCGTGGCGGTTTCGCTGTTTTGCTCAGTGTTGTTCAGTTACTGGCAGTGGGGTTCGGCCCTGGTGCTGTCGGGGTTGGCGGGGATGACCGCCGGGTTTGTCTGCAACAAATTCTACGGTGGACGCACATGATGGTCTGGGCAGTGATTATCGGAATGGGCCTGTTGGTGTTCCTCAACCGCTATGTGTTTCTCGAACCGAGATTGCCGGTTCGCCTGAGCAGCAATGCCCGACAGTTTCTCGGGTTTGCAGTGCCGGGGATGCTGACCGCGATCTGCGGGCCGATTGTGTTCATGCCGGAAAAACAGCTGAATTTGCAGTGGGACAATCCGTACCTGATCAGTTCGCTGGTGGCCATCGGCCTGGTGCTGTACACCCGCAACACGTTGCTGAGCATGCTGTTGAGCATGGCATTCTTCTTTTTTCTGCGCTGGTGGCTCTGAGTCGGCTGCGTAAAAGTGTTCTACGCTTGCAATTGATAACCGATCCCTTCAGGAAGAGAGGTGAACATGGCCAATGAACCCAAACGTCCTGACCCGGAAGAAGACGTGGACGAACCCACGGAAAAAGAGATTGAGCAACAGAAGCGCTCGGTACCGGACTGGAAGCATCCTGACGATGGAACGGAACTGTCAGAGCCAGACCGCAAGTTTTGATCGGCCTATACGACAAAGCCCCGCCATGAGCGGGGCTTTGTCGTGATCACCCTTGTTCCAGGATCTCTGGAAAATCGGGGTGGGCGGCGCGATGTCCTAATGTCCTGTCGATCCAGGCGTTCAGCTCGTTGACCATTACCGGCGGTTTGCCGGGATAATGTTCGAGAGTTGAACTCAGGGTTTGATGGATATCGGGAACAGATCGAAGGTTACGGGTGTGTATGTATTGCTTGATAAAGCAGTCGAGTTGGTAGTGCTCCGTCTTTGTAAGATGAACGCACGCCAGACCCACGACTTGATCGTTTGTATAGTCGTCGCGCAATTTGGATCTCTGCAAGGCTTGGTGTATGGGATTTCCTTAGTTGCTGACTCTTTGGTCAGCTAATGCTATTGCTGGAAATTCGGCGCGAATGCTAGCCGCAGTAGGTGGGAATGTATCTATTTTGACTGCAGAGTCTGACAAGCGGTACGTATGTACCAAACCTTATTGTTACTTCAAGGAAACGCTTTTTTTCACGTTATAGAGCCGTTGCTTGTTTATAGAGTTGTTATTAATGATTGCCTTACTGTCGTTATTGATAAGTTCATGGAACTTCATTGATTAGAGCAGCGCTTTGGTTCCTGACATTGCCGACGGCCCTGTCGACCTTGTACCACTCAAATACGTCACTGACCTCACCTTGCATCAGCGCCATTTCCTCGGCTCGCTCCTTGGGTGTGGCCGGGTCCAGCCATTCCCGCGCCAGTTCGGAGGAAAACACCACAGGGCGACGGTCATGCACATCCAGCAGGCCGCCAGCACTGTCGGCGGTGATGATCACGAAGCCGTCGTGCTCCCTTGGCGGCGCGCCGCCGATGGGGAACTGGCCAATGGCCGCACAGTAAATGGGGGCCCGGTCACGCCGACGAATCAGCCAGGGTTGCTTTGTCGAATCGCCGGCATCGACCCATTCGAACCAGTTATCGATCGGACAGATCGCGCGGTGGGGCCATATGGAACGAAAGTACGGTCCGTGGGCGACTTTCTCGACCCGCGCATTGATCGGCGTTGTGCGATCAGTCGACCAGGACGGTCGCCAGCCCCAACGTACCGCATCGGCATGCAAGCGCCCATTTTCCTCATGCAGCAGGGCAAGCTGTGTGGTGGGTGCGGCGTTGTAGCGTGCCAAGGGGGCGGCGCCGACATGATTGATCAACGCATCGGGGAGACTCAGCACTGCCACGAAGTCGTGGATCCCGCGGTATTGCGACAATCGTCCGCACATGGCCTGACTCTCTGGTAAAGCGGTGTTTTGAGTTTAGATGCAGACAACGAAACGGGCCTGGCAGTGTTGGAACCAAACGCTGTGTACCCTATCCAACTTCGGCCCACCGCCCGGTGCGGGCCGGCTCAAGGCAAAAAATGAAACAGCTATCCAGATTTTTAGCGCTGTGCGCCATGGCTGTCGGTCTGCTGGGGTGTATTGCGGCGCCGATTGAAATGACGCCGCAAACCGAACAGCGCCTGCGAGCGCAACCGCCGATCCGCTTTTTGCTGACCTTCGATGACGGTCCCAGCGCTTCGAGCTGGTGGAACCCGACCGTGACCGTGCTGGAGAGCCTTGCGCGCAATCCGCTGCAACCGGACATCAAGGCGGTGTTCTTCGTGCAGACCCGCGCCCCACGAGCCGGTGGAAGCGACCTGGGCCGCGAGATCATGCGCCGCGAGCATGCGCAGGGGCACGTTCTGGGATTCCATACCGCCACGCCCTCGCACACCAATCATCGCTCTCTCGATCCATCAGAACTGGAGCAGGCCCTCACCGACGGCAGCGCCGACATCGCCGCCATTACCGGCGTGCCCACGGTGTTGTTGCGCCCGCCGTTCTGGAACTACGACAAGCGCACCTTCGCGGCTTATCAGCAACATGGTCTGCACGTGCTGCTGACGGATTTGAGCGCCAACGACGGCAAGATCTGGGGCTTCAATGCCAGCCCCCGGCGTCGTTCGCACATGCTGCGTTCGATGTCTGAAGTGCGCGAGCGCATTGCCCGTGGCGAGCTGCCGGTGGTCGACGGGGTGATTCCAGTGGTGGTGACGTTCCATGACCTCAACCGCTACACGGCCCGGCATACCCGCGAGTATCTGCAGATTCTCGTCGACAGTGCCCAGGCCAGCGGTGTGACAATCGCCGACAAGCCGTTTTACGACGATCAGGACGCAGTATTGCGGGCAGCCTTGGCGCGAACTGTGCGCGACGGTTCACAACCCGTTGAGTTGCCAGGGTTCTGGAACTGGATCTGGGGGGGTAATTCCCACTGAAATGTCCGAGGTGCCAGCGAAATAGCAAAATTGACGGCAATTTACTGGCGCAAAATCAGCAATGTGTATCTATCTGAAACGGATCCAATCCGATCACCTATCGCCGAGGACCGGCCATGGTTCCTATTTCAGTTCTTTGCAGCATTGTTGAGTCCGGTTTCGAGCCACTGTCGTGCGAATGCACCGAGAGCCTCGGATTGCTGCGCATTGAAATCCATGAACCTGTCACCGGGCGAGTGGAACTGTTGATCAGTGGCGTATCGACGGCGAATCTGGACAGCGTGCGGGCCATCGGCGAATTGCGTACCGAGATAAAGGCCGGGCGTCGGGCGTTTGCCGGTTGATCGCTTGCTACAGGTCTTGAATGTTTCAGTTTGCGGGCGCCAACAATTCATCAATCATCCGCAAGCAATGGTTCAACCCCGGGGAGACATCGCCCACCCGTCGACTCAGAATGATCGGTGACGTTGCGTTGTCTTCCAGCAGCGGGGTGAAACCAATGTCGTCGCGGTGCAGCAACTGCACCGATGCCGGCACCAGTGTGACTCCGATTCCCGCCCCGACCAGCCCAATCGCTGTTTGCAGTTCGTTGGTCCATTGCGCCACGTGGATGCTCACGCCATAGGTCTCGAACAGGGCTATCACATGGTCGGCGTAGCTCGGTCGCGGATTACCGGGGTACAACACGAAGGGTTCCTTCGCCAGTTCCCGCAGGCTGATGGGGCCTGCGAGCAGCGGGTGACCGGCGGGCAGGGCGGCGACCAGACGGTCTTCGGTCAATACGGTCTGGACGATGGCCGGATCATCAATGCGGATGCGGCCGAAACCTACATCGATCCGCCCGGCCTTGAGCGCCTGAACCTGCTGCAGGGTGGTCATTTCCGACAGCCCCAACTCCAGCTCCAGCGGCTCGCCGCTGCGCAAGCGTCGAATCAGTTCCGGTAATACCCCATACAGTGTCGAGGGCGCGAATCCGATGCCCAGCCAGGTTTTTTCCCCCTGGCCGATGCGGCGTGTGTTGTCGCAGACCTTGTTGAGCTGATCGAGCAGGGCGGTGGAGTGTTCATGGAAAAACCGCCCGGCATCGGTCAGCTTCAGCGGGCGTCCGCGCTCCAGCAACATCACCCCCAGCTCGTCTTCCAGTTGCTGAATCTGCCGGCTCAACGGTGGTTGGGCGATGTGCAGCAGTTCGGCGGCCCGGGTGAAGTTGAGGGTTTGAGCCAATACCTGGAAATAACGCAGGTGCCGCAGTTCCATGGAGCCTCCAGACGCAAATGGATTGCATACCTTTAAGGTATCAAGTCAGACCAATTCTATATTGGCGTCACGAAAAAAGCCGTACCAGAATCGATTCCAGAACTTTAAGAACCTGACGGGTATCGACATGCTTGCAACTGCCATTGAATCGATCGAGACGATCATCGTCGATCTGCCGACCATCCGCCCGCACAAGCTGGCGATGCACACCATGCAGAACCAGACCCTGGTGATCATTCGCGTGCGGTGCGCCGACGGCATCGAAGGCATCGGCGAATCCACCACCATCGGTGGCCTGGCCTATGGCAACGAAAGCCCGGACAGCATCAAGACCAACATCGACATGCACTTCGCGCCGTTGTTGATCGGCCAGGACAGCAACAACGTCAACGCTGCCATGTTGCGCCTGGAGCGCAGCATCCGTGGCAACACCTTCGCCAAGTCCGGTATCGAAACCGCGCTGCTTGACGCCTTGGGCAAACGCCTCGGCCTGCCGGTCAGTGAGTTGCTCGGCGGCCGTGTTCGTGACTCGCTGCCGGTGGCCTGGACCCTGGCCAGTGGCGACACGGAGAAGGACATCGCCGAAGCGGAAAAAATGCTCGACCTGCGCCGCCACCGCATTTTCAAACTGAAGATCGGTGCCGGGGAGGTCAACCGCGATCTGGCCCACGTGATTGCCATCAAGAAAGCCTTGGGCGACCGTGCCAGCGTGCGGGTCGACGTCAATCAGGCGTGGGACGAAGCGGTGGCGCTGCGGGCCTGCCGAATCCTTGGCACCAACGGCATCGACCTGATCGAGCAACCCATTTCGCGCAACAACCGCGCGGGTATGGCCCGTCTGAACGCCATGAGCCCGGCACCGATCATGGCCGACGAATCCATTGAGTGCGTGGAAGATGCGTTCAACCTGGCCCGCGAAGGTGCGGCTTCGGTGTTCGCCCTGAAAATCGCCAAGAACGGTGGCCCACGTGCTGTATTGCGCACCGCCTCCATCGCCGAAGCGGCGGGTATCGCCCTGTACGGCGGCACCATGCTTGAAGGTGGCCTGGGCACCATGGCCTCGGCCCATGCCTTCGTCACCCTGAACAAACTGGCGTGGGACACCGAGCTGTTCGGCCCGTTGCTGCTGACCGAAGACGTTCTCAGCGAACCGCTGGTGTACCGCGATTTTGAACTGCACGTGCCGAACACCCCGGGCCTGGGCCTGAGCCTTGATGAAGAGCGCCTGGCGTTCTTCCGCCGCGACAAGACATCCACCGCCATTCATCAAGCTTGAGGAGAGCATTATGCTGTTCCACGTAAAAATGACCGTGAACCTGCCGGTCGACATGAATCCCGAAGCCGCCGCCAAACTCAAGGCTGACGAGAAGGCCCTGGCCCAGCGTCTGCAAGAGCAGGGCAAGTGGCGTCACCTGTGGCGCATCGCCGGACACTACGCCAACTACAGCGTGTTCGATGTCGACAGCGTTCAGGAACTGCATGACCTGTTGATGCAATTGCCGCTGTTTCCGTACATGGCCATCGAAATCGATGCGATGTGCCGGCATCCTTCTTCCATCCGTGACGATGACCGCTGAGCCCAGCCTGTTCAGCTCGCTACGCCAAATAATTACAAGATGAGGAACCCAGAATGAACGTCAAGATTTCCCACACTGCCGAAGTCCAGAAATTTCTCGAAGAAGCCAGCGGCCTGCATAACGACGCCGGCGATTCTCGGACCAAGGCGCTGATCTACCGCATCCTGCGTGATTCGGTGAACATCATCGAAGACCTGGCCGTAACCCCGGAAGAATTCTGGAAAGCGGTCAACTACCTGAACGTGCTGGGCGCTCGCCAGGAAGCCGGGCTGGTGGTGGCCGGTCTCGGTCTGGAGCACTATCTCGACCTGCTGATGGATGCCGAAGACGAACAGGCCGGTAAATCCGGTGGCACCCCGCGTACCATCGAGGGCCCACTGTACGTGGCGGGTGCTCCGCTGTCTGAAGGCGAAGCGCGTCTGGACGATGGCGTCGATCCGGGTGTGACCCTGTTCATGCAAGGCCGTGTGTTCAACACCGCAGGCGAACCCCTGGCCGGCGCCGTGGTAGACGTCTGGCACGCCAACACCGGTGGTACTTATTCGTACTTCGATGCCACGCAGTCGGAATTCAACCTGCGTCGCCGCATCGTCACTGACGCTGAAGGCCGCTACCGCTTCCGCAGCATCGTGCCGTCGGGTTACGGCTGCCCACCGGACGGTCCGACCCAGCAACTGCTCGATCAACTGGGCCGTCATGGCCAGCGTCCGGCCCACGTGCACTTCTTCATCTCCGCACCGGACCATCGCCACCTGACCACCCAGATCAACCTGGATGGTGAAAAGTACCTGCATGACGATTTCGCCTACGCCACCCGTGACGAGCTGATCGCCAAGATCACCTTCAGCGACGATCAGGAACGTGCGGCGGCCCATGGCGTCAGCGGGCGTTTTGCCGAAATCGAATTCGATTTCACCCTGCAGTCGACCGCGCAGCCTGAAGAACAGCAGCGCCACGAGCGGGTCCGCGCACTCGAGGACTGATAGCACAATCCTGTAGGAGCGAGCTTGCTCGCGAGGGTCGTTAACGATAACGCGTGTTTACCGGCTAAACGCGGCGTTCTCGAGACCCTCGCGAGCAAGCTCGCTCCTACAAGGGTTTCGGTTCTAGAATGGAGCGACGCAACCTATAACAACAATGAGAGTGACCCGATGATGCAAGCTCAACTGTTGAGTCAGCGCAGCAGAGTATTCGACCATGCCGACCCGTATGCGGTGTCCGGCTACGTCAATCAGCACGTCGGTAACCACTGCATTCTCATGCCCCGTGCCGGCAACCCGCTGGCCAGTCTCGACCATCGCAAGTTCGCCAGCCTCGACCTGTGCCGTATCAGCTACGGCGCCAGTGTGCGGGTAACCTCGGGCGCGCTGGAGAATATCTATCACCTTCAGGTATTGCTGCGCGGCAACTGCCTGTGGCGCGGCCACGGCCAGGAACATTACTTCGCCCCCGGCGAATTGCTGCTGATCAACCCCGACGATCCGGTGGACCTGACCTATTCCGACGATTGCGAAAAATTCATCCTCAAAGTCCCCACCCGGTTGTTCGAGTCGGTTTGCGATGAGCAGCGCTGGCGCTATCCGGGGCAGGGCGTACGGTTCCTCGAGAACCGTTATCAACTCGATGAGCTGGAAGGCTTCGTCAACCTGCTGGCGATGATTTGCCAGGAAGCCGAGTCCAGCGAGCAAATCCCCAAGGTGCAGGAGCATTACACGCAGATCATCGTCAGCAAGATGCTCAGCTTGATGAAAACCAACGTCAGCCGTCTGGAGCTGTGCTCGCAGACGGCCACGTTCGAAGCGATTGCCGATTACATCGCCAGTAACCTCAAGCAGGACATCGACAGCGAAGCACTGGCGCGCCAGGCCCACATGAGTCTGCGCTCGCTGTATGGCCTGTTCGAGCGCAATGCCGGCCTTACGCCAAAAAACTACCTGCGCCAGAAGCGCCTGGAACGCATCAACGCCTGCCTGAGCGACCCGACCTGCAACGTGCGCAACGTCACGGAAGTGGCGATGGATTACGGCTTCCTGCACCTGGGACGGTTCTCCGACAGCTACCGCAAGCAGTTCGGCGAATTGCCGTCCGATACCCTCAAACGCCGCCACTGAATCACCACAACCCCCTGTAGGAGCCGGCTTGCTGGCGATGGCGTCAGCCCAGACACATCGCATCGCCTGAATCGCCAGCAAGCCGGCTCCTACAGTTAGCGGTGTCGCAACGTTCACTTGCACAAAACGGATAAAGGTCTGCACCCCGCGGATAGTTCACCCCATCCCCCCGTCCTAGCATGACCCCTGCCTGAACAATAACAATGGAGGCGGCGGCCATGACCCTGCGACCCGAGTATGTGCATTCCCTGCTTGAAGACGATCCCGAGCAGGGTCTCTATCGCTGTAAACGCGAGATGTTCACCGACCCCCGGTTGTTCGATCTGGAGATGGAACACATCTTCGAGGGCAACTGGCTGTACCTGGCCCACGAAAGCCAGATCCCCAACATCAACGATTTCTACACCACCACCATGGGGCGCCAGTCGATCTTCATCGCGCGCAACAAGGACGGTGTGCTCAACGCCTTCATCAACGCCTGCAGCCATCGCGGTGCGACCCTGTGCCGGCACAAGTCCGGCAACAAGAGCTCCTACACCTGCCCGTTCCATGGCTGGACCTTCAACAACTCCGGCAAGCTGCTCAAGGTCAAGGATCCGGCCAACGCCGGCTACCCTTCGAGCTTCAACTGCGAAGGCTCCCACGACCTGACCAAGGTTGCGCGTTTCGAGTCCTATCGCGGCTTCCTGTTTGGCAGCCTCAAGGCTGATGTACTGCCGCTGGTGGAGCACCTGGGCGAGTCGGCGAAGATCATCGACATGATCGTCGACCAGTCCGCCGATGGCCTGGAAGTACTGCGCGGTTCCTCCAGCTACATCTACGAAGGCAACTGGAAGCTCACCGCCGAAAACGGCGCCGACGGCTACCACGTAAGCTCAGTGCACTGGAACTACGCGGCCACACAGAACCAGCGCAAGCAACGTGAAGCCGGTGACACCAACCCAACCATGAGCGCCGGCAGCTGGGCCAAGCAGGGTGGCGGTTTCTACTCCTTCGACAAGGGCCACATGCTGCTCTGGACCCGTTGGTCCAACCCCGAGGACCGTCCGCTGTACGAGCGCCGCGATGAGCTGGCGCAAGACTTTGGCAAGGCCCGCGCCGACTGGATGATCGAGAACTCGCGCAACCTGTGCCTGTACCCGAACGTGTACCTGATGGACCAGTTCAGCTCGCAGATCCGCATCGCGCGGCCGATCTCGGTCAACCGCACGGAAATCACCATCTACTGCATCGCCCCCAAAGGCGAAAGCGATCACGCCCGTTCCAGCCGGATTCGTCAGTACGAGGATTTCTTCAACGTCAGCGGCATGGCCACACCGGACGATCTGGAAGAGTTCCGCTCCTGCCAGACCAGTTACCAGGGCAGCGTCACCACCTGGAACGACATGTCCCGGGGTGCCGAGCACTGGATTGAGGGTGCCGACGAGGCAGCCAAGGAAATCGACCTGCATCCGCTGCTCAGTGGTGTGCGCACCGAAGACGAGGGCCTGTTCGTGCTGCAACACAAATACTGGCAGCAGACCATGCTCAAGGCCCTGGCGGCCGAGCAGTCGAAGCTGATCGCCGTGGAGGACGTGCAATGAGCATTTCCTATGAAGCAGTGCGTGATTTCCTCTACCGCGAAGCGCGCTACCTCGACGATCGCCAGTGGGATGAATGGCTGGAGCTGTACGCCCCCGACGCGACGTACTGGATGCCGTCCTGGGACGACAACGACGAATTGACCGAGGACCCGCAGCGGGAAATCTCGCTGATCTGGTACGGCAACCGCACGGGCCTGGAAGACCGCATCTTCCGCATCAAGACCGAGCGTTCCAGCGCCAGCGTGCCGGACACTCGCACCTCGCACAACATCAGCAACATCGAGCTGCTCGAACAGGCCGACGGGCTGTGCAAGGTGCGCTTCAACTGGCACACCTTGAGTTTTCGCTACAAGACCGTCGACAGCTATTTCGGCAGCAGTTTCTACACCCTCGATGTGCGCGGTGAAAACCCGTTGATCAAGGCCAAGAAAGTGATCCTGAAGAACGACTACGTTCGTCAGGTCATCGATGTTTACCACTTGTGAGACTGCCGTCATGACCCATTCCATTGCGTTCAATTTCGAAGACGGCGTCACTCGGTTCATCGACGCCAATGTCGGCGAAACCGTGGCCGATGCCGCGTACCGCCAGGGCATCAATATTCCGCTGGACTGCCGCGATGGCGCTTGCGGTACCTGCAAGTGTTTTGCCGAAGCCGGTCGTTACGATCTGGGCGAGGAATACATCGAAGACGCCCTCAGCCCTGAAGAGGCCGAGCAAGGTTTTGTCCTGACCTGCCAGATGCGCGCCCAGAGCGATTGCGTGGTGCGCGTACCGACGTCCTCTGAAGTCTGCCGCACCCGTCAGGCCAGCTACGACGCGACCATCAGTGCCGTGCGCCAGTTGTCCGACAGCACCATCGCGCTGTCGATCAAGGGCGATTCCCTGAGCAAACTGGCGTTTCTGCCGGGGCAATACGTGAACCTGGGGATTCCCGGCAGCGAGCAGACTCGCGCCTATTCGTTCAGCTCGTTGCAGCGCGACGGTGAGGTCAGTTTCCTGATCCGCAACGTCCCTGGCGGCCTGATGAGCAGTTTCCTCACCGGCATGGCCAAGGCGGGTGACAGCATGAGCCTGGCCGGTCCTTTGGGCAGTTTTTATCTGCGCGACATCCGCCGTCCGCTGTTGCTGCTGGCCGGGGGCACGGGGTTGGCACCTTTCACTGCCATGCTGGAGAAAATCGCCGAGCAGGGCAGCGAACATCCGCTGCATCTGATCTATGGCGTGACCCACGATTTCGACCTGGTGGAGCTTGATCGCCTGGAAGCCTTCGCTTCACGTATCCCCAATTTCAGCTTCAGCGCCTGCGTCGCCAGCCCGGACAGTCAGCACCCGCTCAAGGGCTACGTGACCCAGCACATCGAGCCCAAGCATCTGAACGATGGCGACGTCGACGTGTACCTGTGCGGCCCGCCGCCGATGGTCGAGGCGGTGAGCCAGTTCATTCGTGAGCAAGGCATCGCACCTGCGAACTTCTACTACGAAAAATTCGCCGCCAGCGCGGCGTGACCGTTCTGCGCGATTAAGCCCCGTGTAGGAGCTGTCGAGTGTAACGACGCTGCGATCTTTTGGGTTGTTGAAAAAACAGAGGAAAAGATCGCAGCCTTCGGCAGCTCCTACGGGGTCTGGTGGCGTCATTCAGATCTTGAGGTGTTCATGAACAGATTCCACGAAAAAGTCGCGCTGATCACTGGCGCGGCCCAAGGCATTGGGCGCCGGGTTGCCGAGCGCATGGCCGCAGAGGGCGCGAAGCTGATCCTGGTGGATCGCTCCGAACTGGTGTTCGAGTTGCAGCAGCAATTGGCGCCGACCACTGAGGTCCTGGCCCTGACCGCCGATCTCGAACAGTACGAAGAGTGCAATCGAGTCATGCAAGCCGCCGTCGAACGTTTCGACCGTCTCGATGTGCTGATCAACAACGTCGGTGGCACGATTTGGGCCAAGCCGTTCGAGCATTACGAAGCGTCGCAGATTGAAGCCGAGGTCCGCCGATCGTTGTTTCCTACTTTGTGGTGCTGCCATGCGGCGCTGCCGATCATGCTGGGGCAGGGCAGTGGAGCAATCGTCAACGTTTCGTCCATCGCCACCCGCAGTGTCAACCGCGTGCCCTACGGTGCGGCGAAGGGCGGAGTGAACGCGCTGACCGCGTGCCTGGCATTCGAAGTCGCCGATCGGGGTGTCCGAGTCAACGCCACGGCGCCCGGTGGAACCGAAGCGCCACCGCGGCGCGTTCCGCGCAACGCTGCCGAGCAGAGTGAGCAGGAGAAGGTCTGGTATCAGCAGATCGTCGATCAGACCCTCGACAGCAGTTTGATGAAGCGCTACGGCACGCTGGATGAACAGGCGGGCGCCATTCTGTTTCTGGCCAGCGATGATGCGTCCTATATCACCGGCATGGTCATGCCGGTGGGCGGCGGCGACCAGGGCTAAAGGCGACGCACAAACGCTCTGACGATGCTCAGCGTGGCATCGCTGATGTTCAGGTTGTGCACCGTTTCCAGTGGATGCCAGATGCAGTCGATGATTTCGTTTTGCGCCCGGACCTGATGCAGATTGAGCACCGACACCTCATAGACATGGTGTCGAGTGCTGCCTGATTTGAATTCCATCAGGTAAACCAGTTCGTCGACCTGCAGTCCGGTTTCTTCCTGCAATTCACGGATGGCCGCACCGGCCACGGTTTCCCCCCATTCGACCTTGCCACCGGGCAACGTCCAGCGACCTCCCGCCTTGCGTACCAGAAGCACGTGCCGATCCTGCTCACAGATGATCGTTGCGCGTATTTTCATGGCTACCCCGATTTACGCTTGTCATCGAACAGGCACAAAAATGCAGCATCAGGTACAGAACCCTCTTGACTGCCATCGGAATAGTTTGAGCTGTACTTGCCCTGCAAAGTGCAATCGAAATCCGGAATTTCTGCGGCGACGTCTGGTCGGTATTTTGGAGAACGGTCGGTGTAAGGTAAGCAAGTCAACCTGATATCACTGCCGAGAAGGAGGTGACTATGAGCGTACCGATGCTGAACAAAATGCATATGAACGGTTATGACGTACTCAGCGTAAACAACGGTCCCTGGCGGGTCTGCACCCAGGGTGACCGGCTTGGCTCGTTCGACAGTCGGGAAGAGGCATTGGCGTTTGCCGCGTCATTGCCTGGCTACAGAGCCCGCGCTGGCAAGTCTTCGGACAACCAGCCAACAAAATGAAAGCAGCTTTGAAGCCCCGGTTCGCCGGGGCTTTTTTCATTCATCTTTGAGGGTTTCGCCTTCTTCATGCCGGTTTCGACTGATGAGTTTGGCTTTCACTTCTTCGGCATAACCCGACAGTTTTTCTTCATCACCCTGAAATAGCGCGCACAGCCGCTGGATTGCTTGCGCATCGGCTTCATTTCCGGACTGCCGCAATTGTTGCTCAATACGCAGGAGCTCCACCGCTGACCATCGCAAATCCGAAGCAAGACCTTGCAGATCGCGCCGAAGTTGCTGTTCCGATTCGTTTAGCCACATGACGATCTCCCGAATATTGCCCTCCGAAATTTTAGACCCGTTTGCTGATTGCGGTGTTGTGTTCGTCTGATTCAACGCTGTTTCCACTGGTCGGAAAAAAGCACGCGAACGGGCTGCTCCGCTGTCCTACTCAAGTGCCGGCAATTCAGCAGGCGGGGCGAGTTCGAAATGACCACTACCGATGATTTCAGGGCTCGGGCCCAAGAGCTTATGGTTGATTTGAATGCGGCCACCAACGAGATGATGAAGCTGGTTTCAGAACATCAACTCAGCGGGCCTGAATGGGAACGGGTCTCACAATGGCAGCATGAGGCACACGAAAGATGGATGGCGTATCTGAACCAGCGGAACTAACCGCAGGAAACGGTATCAATTTCAGCCGCTGAAGAATGTTTGACCATTCGCGGTTCAGGCGGTGACGCGCTACATTTTCTTTTTCAGGACATAAGGAAACATCATGCGGATGTTGATGGGGGGAAGCGTGCTGGCGTTGCTGGCCGGATGTTCGTTGCCGGCATCGCTGGTGCCGGGTGAGCCGAATGTCAGCAAATACAGTGAAAAGCCACCCAAGGAGTATGCGGCGTGCGTGTTGCCTCTTTGGCAGCATGAGGTCTCGAAGACGAGCCAGACCTCGATTTCAAACGGTTACCGTATCAACGCGCCAGGCATGATCTCGGCAGACGAAATTCTCGACATCGTCAAATCCAAGGACGGCAGCCGGGTCTCGCTGTACCAGGGACCGCCCTGGGCAAAATCCGGCGCCCTGCGCCAAGCGGTGCGCGACTGCCTCTGAGCGTCAATCACCGATATCGGTCACCGGGATCAGCGGGACGTCTTGGCTTGCGCTTTTCTTTTCCCGACGATCATTCATCCAGCTTTCCACTTTGACGCCGAACTCCGGCGGGGATTTTCGTCCGACCTTTCTGGCGATATCCAGAATGGTTTGCTGGGCGAGCGCCTCTTCCATGCGCTTCTGCGCGACCATCATTGCGCCATGCACTGAACACGGGCCGTCCAGCGCCCAATCGGGCGGCGAGCCCTCGAACAGCGCGCAGCGGCCACGAATCTCCCGGCACTCGAAAATCGACTTTCGACCGTCAATGGCGCTGACGACATCCAGCAGTGTGATTTCGTCAGCAGGCCGCGCCAGTTTGAACCCGCCGCGCATGCCTTCCGTGGCCACCACCAGTTTGCCTTTCGCCAGTTTGGTGAAGATCTTCGCCAGATAATCCTGGGGCACGCCTTGCAGGTCGGCCAGGTCGCGCACGCTCGCTTCGCGCGAATCGCCACCGTTACCGACCAGGAAAAGCAGGCAGTGGATGCCGTATTCGACACCCGCGCTGTAAAGAGACATGTGTATCTCCGACTTGATTAGTCGTAAATGTTAACAGTCGACCGTCATCCAGGCAACGAGCGGTCGTCTCCACCCTTTTTTTATCTAAGGGATATTTCGCATGAAACGCGGACTATAAGGTTCCGAGATGGCTGATCACGATTCTCGACAGCGACGCTGAAGAAAAACGTGTTGCGTCATTTGACTTGGATCGATACAGTCGTAGTTCTTCGGTCGACAGAGGCGAATGCCACGTGTGGTCGTGTCGATCTCATGCCCGCTCCTGATGAGCGTGACCCTAAACGGTTTCAATCCTGGTTATCCTCGGAGTCAAAAATGAAGCAGCACATTCTGGTAATCGGCGCAGGTTTCGGTGGCATGTGGACCGCTTTGAGCGCCACGCGTCTGTTCAACATTCACGGTCATGACGACGTAGAAGTGACCGTGCTGGCGCCTCAGGCCGAGCTGAGGGTGCGACCGCGCTTCTATGAGCCAAACGCTCATCAACTGGCCGCTCCGATTGGTGATTTGTTTGACGCGGTGGGCGTGAAGTTCATCAAAGGCGCGGCGCAGACCATCAACGTCGAGCAAAAACAGGTTGGCTACGTTGATGCATCGGGTACCCGGCAAATCTGCAGCTACGACAAACTCGTTCTCGCCACCGGCAGCCGCCTGGCCGCGCCGAACACACCGGGCGTCGCCGAGCATGCGTTCGACGTCGATCAGATCGAACAGGCCGTGAGTCTTGAGAACCACCTCAAATCCCTGGCCGACCAGCCCGCAAGCAGGGCGCGCAACACGGTCGTGGTGGCCGGTGGCGGTTTCACCGGGATCGAGACAGCCACTGAAATGCCGTCGCGTCTGCGCGCCATTCTTGGAGAGGGTGCTGACATTGAAGTGATAGTCGTCGATCGCGGCGAGAAAATTGGCGGCTCGATGGGCGAGGAAATTGCACAATCAATCGTCGAAGCGAGCGTGGCGACAGGCGTGAAATGGCATCTCAAAGCGTCGGTCGTTTCGGTGGATGCCAAGGGTGTGAACCTCTCCGACGGCACGCGCATCGATGCCAACACCGTGGTCTGGACCACCGGTGTGCGCGCCAGCTCCCTGACCGAGCAGATTCCCGCCGAACGCGATCACCTTGGCCGCCTGCATGTCGACGCGCATCTGAAAGTCATTGGTCAGGACGATATCTTCGCTACCGGCGACGTGGCGTATGCCGCTTCCGATGCAATCGGCAACTTCGCCTTGATGACCTGTCAGCACGCGATTGTGTTGGGGCGCCACGCCGGCAACAACGTGGCCGCGCAGATTCTCGGTGTGGACCCGACGCCGTACAGCCAGCCGAAATACGTGACCTGCCTTGATCTCGGTGCCTGGGGCGCGGTGTACACCGAAGGTTGGGACCGTCAGGTCAAACTGGTGAAGGAAGAAGCCAAGGCGCTGAAAACCCAGATCAACACCCAGTGGATCTATCCGCCGGCCGCTGACCGCGATGCCGCATGGGCCGCTGCAGATCCATTGATTCCGATTGCCTGATACGCGTGGCTGAACCCAAAAATCCCGCCCGGACTCTCCCGGGCGGGATTTTTTTTGGCTCGAATTGCTCGTGTGAAATTTATCGTGTAACTTTTCATGAAATTATAAATAGAAAATTTCATGAGGCCGTATGTTTCAGCAGTCTACGCAGCATGTCGCCAGTTACTACGCCCACACGTGCACTGATCGGCTGGTAGATCGCGCGGCGCTGGAAGGCGAGCAGGACACCGACGTGGTGATCATCGGCGCCGGTTTCAGCGGACTGCATACGGCCTTGCGCCTGGCGTTGGCCGGCAAGCGCGTTACGGTGCTGGAAGCCAGCCGGGTAGCCTGGGCGGCTTCCGGGCGCAATGGCGGCCAGGCCATTCTCGGTTGGTCGTGCGACATGCCACCGCTGGAAGCGGCGCTGGGCTATGAACGGGCGCGACGTTTGTGGGACGGCATGCGCTGGGCGGCGCGAGAGTTGCGCGACTTGCCCGGACGCCATGGTTTTGATTGCGACTACCGCCCCGGTCACCTGTGGACGTCGGTGATGCCGCGCCGGGTGAGCCTGTTGACTGAATGGCAACACGAGGCCAGTCACAAGTGGGGCCACGACGGCCTGCAATTTGTCGAGCGCCGCGATTTACCGAAGTGGGTCGCCAGCGAGCGCTATCAGGCAGGTCTGTTCGACCCTGAAGGCGGTCATTTGAATCCGCTGAAACTGGCCCTCGGCCTGGCGGATGCGATTGAACAGGCCGGTGGTCGCATCCATGAACTCAGCAAGGCGCTGAGCTATCGCGAGGAGGGCGACGGGTTCGTGGTCACCACCGAGCGCGGCCGCATTCGCGCCGATGTGCTGGTGCTGGCGTGCAACGCTTACCTCGATCAACTTGATCCGCAGTTGTCGAGTTGCGTGTTGCCCGTCGGCACCTATCAGGTGGCGACCGCTCCGCTGGCGAAGGAGCTGGTCACCGCGCTGCTGCCGAGCAATGTGTGCGTCACCGACAACCAGTTCGTCCTCGATTACTTCCGGCGCACGCCGGACAACCGCCTGCTGTTCGGCGGTGGCTGCACCTATCTGGGTGGCATGCCCAAAGACATCGCTGCCGCCACCCGACCGTTCCTCGAACGCGTATTTCCCCAGCTCACCGATGTCGAACTGGAATTTGCCTGGGGTGGGCATATCGACCTGACTCTCAAGCGCACTCCGGATCTCGGCCGGCGCGGCGAGCTGTACTGGATGCAGGGCTATTCCGGGCATGGCGTGCTGCCGACACTGGCCGGTGCGCGGGCGATCTGCGATGCGATCCTGGGGCAACCGGACGAGTTGTCCCTGTATCAAGGCTTGAGCAACGGCAGTTTTCCCGGTGGAAAATACTTCGCGGCGCCGCTGGAAGCCATCGGCAAGGCCTGGTATCGACTGCGCGACAGCATTTGAAGCGACACTTTCTGGAAGCCTCTCGATGGACATGCAAGAAGAAATCTCGGCGCTGGCGATCCTGATCCAGGACCTGCGCAAGCATAAAAAGTACACGCTCAAGGAGCTGGCGGACAAAATCGGGCGCTCGGTCGGGTTTCTGTCCCAGGTCGAGCGCGGACTGTCGCGCCCGACCGTGGCGGACCTGACCGCCATCAGCGAAACCCTGGGCGTGCCGACCACTTATTTCTACAGCCTGCCCAAACCCATGGCCTTGCCTTGGGTCACCCGTCCGGATGAGCGGCGCACGTTGTACTACGCCGACGGCATCACCGACATCCTGGTTTCGCCCAAGATGCGCGCCTCCTTTTCGATGCTCGAAAGCCGGCTAGAGCCCGGTGCGAGCAGCGGTGACCGGCACATGAAGGACAGCTCCGAGCAGGGCGGTTACGTCCTGGAAGGGGAGTTGACCCTGTGGCTCGATGACAACGAACCGGTGACCCTGCGCACCGGCGACAGCTTTCAACTGGCCAGCCATGCGCATTGTCGCTACGGCAATCTTTCCGGCCACCCAACCCGCGTGCTCTGGGTTTACACCTGATAACAACAAGGAACGAAACGATGGATGCTGTGTGCTCTGAACTGCTGGCCGAGGTTCGCAACTTCCGCCACTGCAACCCCGACGTGCGTTACGTCGACCTGATCTCCCTGGACATTCCCGGGCATTTCTACGGCAAGCGCTACCCGGTCGAAATGCTCGAAAAAGTCGCCGCTGGCAGCGCGCTCAAGTTGCCGCAAAACTGCGTGCTGCTCGGCACCCAGGGTGGCTTGTTCAAGATTGGTGATTACTGCTTCAACGACGGAGATCCGGATGCGCTGCGGCGCCTGGTGCCCGGCACGCTCAAGCGCGTGAGCTGGGAAAAACAGCCGTTGGGCCAGATGTTGATCACCTCGGACGGCACTGAGAAGCCGATCGTCTTCGAACCCCGCGAAGTGCTGGCCAAGGTTCTGGCGCGGCTGCACCGTAAAGGTATTTTCCCGGTGGTGGCGTTCGAGTTGGAGTTCTACCTGTTCGACAGCCGCTTGAAGGACGGTCTGCCGCAGTTCCCTCGTGACGAGTTGACCGGTGACGCGGATGACCAGCCGAACATGCACATCGAACGCCTGTCGCGATTCGCCCCGGTGCTCGATGACATGGTCGAGACCGCGAGGGCTCAAGGCATCGAAGCCACGGTGATCACCGCCGAACTCGGTCCCGGCCAGTTCGAAATCAATTTCGGTCATTGCGATGACGGCCTGCGCGCCGCCGACTGGGCCGCCTTGTTTTGCCGTAGCACCCGGGGAGTGGCGCTCAAACACAATTACCGCGCCAGTTTCATGGCCAAACCGTATTTGCAGCACCCCGGTAGCGGCATGCATGTGCATGTGAGCCTGTACGACAAGGCCGGCAACAACCTGTTGGCGGCGAACGGCCAGCGCGCATTGCGCCACGCCGTCGCCGGTTGCCTGGACGTGCTACCGCACTGCATGCCGATTTTTGCCCCGAACCACAACGCCATGCGCCGCTTGAGCGGCACGGTGAATGTCGCGTCCCGTGCCAGTTGGGGCTTTGAAGATCGTGATGCGTGCCTGCGGGTGCCCGAGTCAGATCTCAAAAACCTGCGAATCGAACATCGCCTGGCGGGTGCCGATGCCAACCCGTATCTGGCGCTGGCGGCGATCCTGGTGGGGTTGGAACAAGGACTGGAAGGGGAGCGTGAGCCGATTGCACCGCTCAACGAAGACCGCAGCAGCGGCATCGATTTTCCGTTGGAAATGCTCGAAGCCGTGCAGGCCATGCAAAGCCATGCACCTCTGCGCGAAGGCTTGGGCGCTGAGTTTGTGGACGTCTATTGCGAAAACAAGCGACAGGATCATCTGGCATTTTTGCATGACATCAACGCGAGGGAGTACCGTTGGTTTCTTTGAAAGACATAGAAAAATGATGATATTTAAGGGCTTGGCGCACTTAGTAACTGGATAGTGAACAAAAATATCTTGTTACAGCCGGAAATATTCCGTAATATCCGCGCCGCGTTCACCACCACGGTTTATGCATTTTTAAATCCCAGGCGTCCATCAGCTGCCTGGGATTTTTTTTGCCTGAAATTTGATAGGGGTAGAACCTGGCTGTTCAAAGCCTGTCGAGGCTCGTTCCAGCACGCAGTCTCGCAGCCTAAACCTGTAGGAGCCGGCTTGCCGGCGAACCGGGCAATGCAATGCTGCATCAGGCTAGACGCCTTCGCTGGCAAGCCAGCGCCTACGAAGAGCCCGAATTCCTGCTTGGCCGAAACGCTGGCGCGCAGGCGCTTGAAATGCAGGTGCGAAGCGCTCCATTCACCGTGCAGGTATGCCTGCGCGGCGCCGGAGGGGAGGACGAGTGGGGGGAGACGATCAGTGATCATCGGAATCGATCTCCTGTAGGAGCGAGCCTGCTCGCGAAAAACTCTGGACAACTCGGTCATTCAAACGCCACGCGTTATCGTTGGCGTCCATCGCGAGCAGGTCGAATCGTCGCACCGTCGCTCCCACAGGACAAATGCCTACCGGAACGCTGGCACGACGTGTTTGATGAACAGCTCCAGGGATTTTTTCTTCTCCGCATGGGGCAGGCTGTTATCGCACCAGAAGCTGAATTCGTCGACGCCCAGTTCCTGGTAGTACTTGATGCGCGGAATGATTTCTTCCGGCGTACCGATCATGGCGGTTTTGTGCAGGCTTTCCAGTTCGAATTCCGGGCGGCCGGCGAATTTCTCCTCCGGGCTTGGCTCAAGGAAGCCATTGACCGGGGTGGTCTTGTTGCCGAACCAGGCATCGAAGGTGCGGTAAAACTTCGCAATCGCCCTGGCCCCGACTTTCCAGCCTTCGGCGTCTTCAGCGGTATGCACGTGGGTGTGACGCAGCACCATCAATTGCGGGCGCGGCACGTCCGGGTTGTTGTCCAGGGCGGCCTGGAATTTGTTCTTCAGATCGAGGACTTCTTCGTCGCCTTTCATCAGCGGCGTGACCATGACGTTGCAGCCGTTGGCTACGGCAAAATTGTGCGAGTCCGGGTCGCGAGCGGCGATCCACATCGGCGGGTTCGGCTGCTGGATCGGCTTGGGTACGCTGGTGGAGGTCGGGAATTTCCAGATGTCGCCGTCATGGGCATAGTCGCCTTGCCAGAGTGCGCGCACCACCGGGACCATTTCCCGCAAGGCCTGGCCGCCGCTGGAAGCGGGCATGCCACCGGCCATGCGATCGAATTCAACCTGATAAGCGCCACGGGCCAGGCCGACTTCCATGCGACCGTTGCTGATCACATCGAGCAACGCACATTCACCGGCCACCCGCAGCGGGTGCCAGAACGGCGCGATGATGGTGCCGGCGCCGAGGTGAATGGTGGTGGTCTTGCCCGCCAGATAAGCCAGCAACGGCATCGGGCTTGGCGAAATGGTGTACTCCATGGCGTGGTGTTCACCGATCCATACGGTGCTGAAACCACCGGCCTCAGCCATCAACGTCAGCTCGGTCAAGTCCTCGAACAACTGGCGGTGGCTGACGCTTTCGTCCCAACGTTCCATGTGTACGAACAGGGAAAACTTCATGACGCTTACCTCGGATCTTTTGTTATTGGCCTGTAGGCTCGGGTAATGTTTTTTCGGTATACCATAATACGTATTGTGGAGCAAAAGATCGCAGCCTTCGGCAGCTCCTACGGGCGCTCTCTCCTGTAGGAGCTGCCGAAGGCTGCGATCCTTTCAATGGTCAGGCCAGAACGGGCAGGGCACCCATCTTGCCGTGGCAATACACCAGCGGCCCGTTGCTCTGTTGGGGCACGATCAGGTTCTTCACCGCGCCAACCATGATCGCGTGGTCGCCCCCTTCATATTCGCGCCACAGTTCGCACTCGATGACCGCCGTCGCGTTGGCCAGGATCGGATTGCCCAACGCGCTCAACGTCCACTCGATGCCCTGCGCCTTGTCCTTGCCTTTACGGGCGAAGGCATAGGCTTCGCTTTGCTGGCCGCCGGACAGCACATGGATGGCAAAGCGTTTGTTCTTGATCAGGACGGGGTAGGAGTCGGAGCTGTAGTTGGGGCAGAACAGCACCAGCGCCGGGTCCATGGACAGTGAGCTGAAGGCGCTGGCCGTCAGGCCGACGATCTGCCCGTCGTCATCGAGGGTGGTGATCACGGTCACGCCGGAGGGGAACGAACCCATGACTTGTTTATAGATGGCGGCATCGATCATTGGACGGTCCTCGGGGGGTGTGACGCGGTTTTTATGTGTTTGTAGGTCTGATGGTATACCGTAATACATCGTTTGCAAGGTCTTTTTAAGTGAACCGATAAACGTACGACATTCGTCTGAAAGTCAATGTTTACTGGGTTTTATGGCATGCAGGACTTAAGCGAATCGGGCAGGATGCCGGTGCAGATGCGGTTTCAAAGACCGGCTCAGTCTTGTTTAAAGTTTGGAATACCATAATATGGTTTGCATCTGAGGGGCGGCCAGCGAGTCCCCCCGGTTTGGCTTCATACAAAGATAAGAACAGACAAACTCGAGTTCATGCATATGTCCCAGATGTCCCGGCAAGATCCGTTGATCGAGAACCATACGGTCGACTACGTTCCACTCGCAGAGCGCCACGGGAAGGCCCGCGATCTATTCACCCTGTGGTTCAGCACCAACATCGCGCCACTGCCCATCGTGACCGGCGCCATGGTGGTCCAGGTGTTCCACCTCGATCTGCTCTGGGGTTTGCTGGCGATTGCGCTCGGACACATGGTCGGCGGACTGGTGATTGCTCTCGCCTCTGCGCAAGGGCCGCGCATGGGCATTCCGCAAATGGTGCAAAGCCGTGGGCAGTTCGGCCGTTACGGCGCGCTGTTGATCGTGTTTTTTGCGGCGCTGATCTACATCGGCTTCTTCATTTCCAACATCGTGCTGGCGGGCAAATCGATCGTCGGTATTGCGCCGTCGGTTCCGGTCCCGGCGAGCATCCTGCTCGGTGCGCTCAGTGCCACGGCCATCGGGGTGATTGGCTACCGCTTCATCCATACCCTCAACCGCATCGGCACCTGGGTGATGGGCAGTGCGTTGCTGGCCGGTTTCCTCTACATCTTTGCCCATGACCTGCCGGCGGACTTCTTCACTCGCGGTGGCTTCAACCTGTCCGGCTGGCTGGCCACCGTGTCGCTGGGGATTATCTGGCAGATCAGTTTCTCGCCATACGTGTCGGACTATTCTCGATACCTGCCGGCGGATATCGGCATCGCCCGGCCATTTTTCGCAACGTACCTGGGCGCGACGCTGGGCACGATCCTGTCGTTTACCTTCGGCGCCGTGGCGGTCCTGGCGACCCCCCAAGGCACCGAGGCGATGGCGGCAGTCAAGCAATCCACCGGTTGGCTCGGGCCGATCCTTATGGTCCTGTTTTTGCTCAACATCATCAGCCACAACGCCCTGAATCTGTATGGCGCTGTGCTGTCGATCATCACCTCGATTCAGACATTCGCCAGTCAGTGGACGCCGAGTATCAAGGTGCGCGTGGTGTTGTCGAGCATCGTGCTGGCCGGTTGCTGTGTGGTGGCGTTGGGTGCTTCGGCGGATTTCATTTCGCAATTCATCGGCCTGATTCTCGCACTGCTGCTGGTGTTGGTGCCGTGGGCTTCGATCAACCTGATCGACTTTTACCTGATCAAGCGTGGCCATTACGACATCGCCTCGATCTTCCGTGCTGACGGCGGGATCTATGGGCGCTTCAATCTGCACGCGATCATCGCCTGCTTCATCGGCATCATCGTGCAGCTGCCGTTCGCCAACACTTCGTTGTACGTCGGGCCGTACGCCAACCTGGTCGAAGGCGCCGACCTGTCCTGGCTGGTGGGACTGCTAGTGACGTGCCCGTTGTATTACTGTCTGGCGACTCGGGGCAAGGTGCAGGAGAGCGTGGCGAGCCGGTTGGGTTATACCGACTGATAACGTGAGGGAGAGCCTTGCTCGCGATGGACTCATGAACGCCGTGTTTAACCAGTCAACACGCGTAATCGTTAGTGACCATCGCGAGCATGCTCGCTCCTACAGAAGAGCTTGCGGTTGTGCCTCGGTTTTTGTACTGCTGCGGGCAATCACGGTAATGATCGACAGCGCGGCAATCACCAGTCCCGGTGAAGTCGCCAGCAGTACTCCCGCAGTCCCTGCGCCTGCAGCGAGGATCTGCCCGGCGGCCAAGGGACCGGCCACCGAACCCAGGCGACCGATGGCCACCGCTGCCCCGACACCGGTGGCGCGCACCGAGGTCGGATAGGACGGTGGCGCCAGCGCGTAGAGCACCAGTTGCGCCGCCATGACAAACAGGCCGACGGCAAACCCGGCGATCGCCATTTGCACGATACCCACCGACAGGCCGACCCCGGCCAGTGCCGCCAGCAAACCTGCGTACACGAACAATACGACCTTCAGACCGTTGCCGCGGTCGAGCATCACACCACCCAGCAACGAGCCGATGGCGCCGCCGATATTGAACAGCATCTGCACCATGCCCGCCTGAGGTTTGGTGAAACCCTGTGCCAGCAACAGCGACGGCAGCCAGTTGAGCAGCATGTACATCACAGTCAGGGTGAAGAAGTAACTCAGCCACAAGGCCAGGGTGTTGCGTGCACGGCCTTCGCCAAACAGCGCCTGGCCGGTGGAGGCGCGTGGGCTGGCAGTCGAAACATGTTGCTGGCGGAACACCGTGGACTCGGGCAGCAGCAGCGCCATCAACGGCACCACCAGCAAGGGCGTCAGGCCGCCGATGATAAAGGTGGTCTGCCAGTGTTCACTGGAAAACATCGCCACCACGGCCGCCAGTGCACCACCCAACGGCACGCCGCAATACATGACACTGATGGCGGTCCCTCGATGACGCTCGCTTACGGCCTCGGCACACAGGGCAATCAGGTTGGGCAGGGCGGCGCCCAGTCCCAGGCCGGTCATGAAGCGTACCAGCAACAGGCTGGTGTAGGTCTCGACATAGGCGGTGCAGAGCGAGAACACGCCGAACAGCAGTACGGCGCCGACAAGGATTTTCTTGCGACCGATACGATCGGCCACCCAGCCGCCAAAAAAAGCGCCGGGCAGCAAACCGATGATTCCGGCGCTGAACACCCAGCCCATCATCTTCGGGTCCAGGGCAAAGCTCTGGCGCAATCCGGCGGCGGCGGTGCCGGCAGCCTGCAGATCGAACCCTTCGATCAGCGCCACGATAAAGCACAAAGCGATTGTCAGCGTCGAGCGACGCGATGGACTGTCCATGGGTGAACCTCATTGTTGTTTTTGTTGTGGAGTCGAGCCATTCCGTTGCGCTCGGGCAAATGGATGTGATGGCTGGTGATTAAGATAACAAATATAACTAAAAAATGAATAATCTCTAAAAAAACACAAATAATTCAATTAAAACCATAAAAAACAACGGTTTAATTCATTGGTTAAGATGTGGTGGATAAATAGATAATAATATTAATGTTCGATTATCGGCTACTCATGGTTGACGATTGCCATCGGCTGTTTCCATTCTCTGTCTGCGAAGCCGACTGCCCTGTGGTCGTCAGGCATTCAGAACAACAATAAAAATGGACAATCGAACATGCCCAAATACCCCGTCAACGTCGAAACCGCGGCGTCAGTTTCCTGTGTGTCCAGGGTCAATCCAGGATTGCTCATGGTGCTACTCGGCATCAGCGTTCTACCCTCAGCGCTGCGCGCAGAGGGGTTTATCGAGGACAGCCACGGTAACTTGACTCTGCGCAATTACTACCTGGACCGGGACTACAAGGATGACGGAGCCAAGACCGCCGCACGGGAATGGGCACAGGGTTTCATCCTGGGCATGGAGTCGGGTTTTACCCAAGGGGTTGTGGGTTTCGGCCTGGATGTTCGCGGGCTGCTGGGGGTCAAACTCGACTCTGCGCCTGATCGCAGCGGCACCGAGCTGTTGCCGGTGTCGGCCAGCGACAAGCGCGCGGCGGATGAATATTCACGGCTCGCCCCGACAGCCAAACTAAGATTTGCCCAAACCACAGTGAAGAGCGGCGATGTTTCGATTTTCCTGCCGTTTGCCTTTGCCAGCCCATCGCGATTGTTGCCACAGACCTTTCGCGGCACGACCCTCAGTTCCAAAGACATCGATGGCCTGACCCTCAACACCGGCTACATCGATCGCATCAACAAGCGCGATTCCACCGACTATCAGGCCATGAGCATCGCCACGCCAAACCGACGATTCAACGGCGCCGCCACCACTTCGCATCTGGCGTACGTGGGGGGCGATTATCAGGTCAACAAAGAACTCAGTCTGCGCGCCTATCATGCCGAGGTGGCCGAGCTGTACCAACAGGACACCCTCGCGCTGCTGCACAACTTGCCGCTCGGGGACGGTGTGCTCACCAGTGATTTACGCAGTTTTTTCAGCCGTGAGGATGGCAGCGCCAAGGCGGGCGAGGTGGACAATATCAACCTCTCGGCATTGTTCGGCTATCGCTTGGGCGGGCATCGGGTGAGCCTCGGCTATATGCATTCCAGTGGCGACTCGGCAACGCCCTACATCTCCGGCACCGAGTTGATGGGCATGAGCGAGCAGACCATGGGTTCGGATTTTCTCAACGCCAAAGAGCGCACCTGGCAAGCGATCTACGACTACGACTTCGTCGCATCCGGAGTGCCCGGTTTGAAGGGGAGGTTACGTTACCTGCGCGGTGACAATATCGAGTTGGCCGCCTTCAACGCCGAGGACCGCAAAGAGCGCGAGTTCCAGATGGAGCTGGGGTATGTGATCCAGAGCGGCCCGCTGAAAAACGTCGGGCTGCTGGCCCGCAAGGCGATCTACCGCAATGACTTCCCGAGCGGTACGGCCTTTCGTGATGAAAACCAGACCCGCTTCCAGGTGCTCTACACCTTGCCGATCTGGTAGCCAGAGCAGGCTCGATGTGGCTTGCCGGCCACCCTTCAGGGGTGTGCCGGCATCACGCGTTCAGTCCTGATAAACCTTCCTCAACAGGCGCAACAGCTCTTCGCGTTCCCCGCCGGTCAGCGCTGAAGTGGAATCGAAATCGCTCTGGGCGGCGATCTGCTTGAGTTCCTTGAGCAGGGTTTCGCCGGTCTTGCTCAAAAAGATCCCGTAGGAGCGTTTGTCCGGCTTGCAGCGCACCCGTACCGCCAGCGCACGGCTTTCCAGTTTGTTGAGCAGCGGCACCACTTGGGGCGGCTCGATGGCCAGTGCGCGGGCCAGGTCGGCCTGCATCAGCCCTGGGTTCTGGTCGATGATCGCCAGGGCCGAGAACTGTGCCGGACGCAGGTCGTGGGCGGATAGGCGGCCGATCAGGTTCTGGAACAGTTTGAGTTGAGCCCGGCGCATGGCGTACCCGATCAAATCGTCCAGCGCTGAGTCCAGCGGTGCCTGCATCTGGGCATTGGCGGACGGGGTCTCGCTCGGGTCGGCGGAAGGAGAAGACTTGGCCATTGCAGGTGAATCCTGAAGAAGTAGAGGTTAACAAGGCTATCTAGTTTGCCGGGGTTGGACGCTGATAGCTATGGTCGTGGTGATTGATGATGAGCGTTGGGGCTTTTGGTTGGCGATGAAAAATTGGTTTATTTGATTAATAGTTAATTGACATAACTAATTTGCTCCTTTAATTTCCAGTCATCTTCAAGCCAAGAACAAGAGAGCATCGCCATGAGCAATTACGAAGGTCGCTGGACAACCGTCAAAGTCGAAATCGAAGAAGGCATCGCGTGGGTCATCCTCAATCGCCCGGAAAAACGCAACGCCATGAGCCCGACGCTCAACCGCGAAATGATCGATGTGCTGGAAACCCTGGAGCAGGATCCGGCGGCCGGCGTACTGGTACTCACCGGTGCAGGTGATGCCTGGACCGCAGGCATGGACCTCAAGGAATACTTCCGCGAAGTGGATGCGGGCCCGGAAATCCTTCAGGAAAAAATCCGCCGTGAAGCCTCGCAATGGCAATGGAAACTGCTGCGCATGTACGCCAAGCCGACCATCGCCATGGTCAACGGCTGGTGCTTCGGTGGCGGTTTCAGCCCGCTGGTGGCTTGTGACCTGGCGATCTGCGCCGACGAAGCGACCTTCGGCCTCTCGGAAATCAACTGGGGCATTCCACCGGGCAACCTGGTGAGCAAGGCCATGGCCGACACCGTGGGCCATCGTCAGTCGCTGTACTACATCATGACCGGCAAGACCTTCGGTGGGCAGAAAGCCGCCGAGATGGGCCTGGTCAACGAAAGCGTGCCGCTGGCGCAACTGCGTGAAGTCACTATCGAGCTGGCGCGCAACCTGCTGGAGAAAAACCCGGTGGTGCTGCGTGCGGCCAAGCATGGCTTCAAACGTTGCCGCGAGCTGACCTGGGAGCAGAACGAGGATTACCTGTACGCCAAGCTTGACCAGTCGCGTCTGCTCGATACCGAAGGTGGCCGCGAGCAGGGCATGAAGCAGTTCCTCGACGACAAGAGCATCAAGCCAGGTCTTCAGGCTTACAAGCGCTGAGACGGATCGCCGGGTGCATTTGCACCCCGGCGCTCTGCATCGATCGAATGCATTCCCGATAACGACAATAAAGAGGAATCACCATGCTGGACGTGCCCCTGCTGATTGGCGGCCAGTCGCTGCCTGCCCGCGACGGTCGAACCTTTGAACGCCGCAACCCGGTGACCGGCGAGGTGGTGTCGCGGGTGGCCGCAGCCACCCTGGAAGATGCCGATGCCGCAGTGGCTGCCGCTCAGGCGGCATTTCCCGTCTGGGCCGCCCTGGCGCCCAATGAACGTCGCACTCGTTTGCTCAAGGCCGCCGAGCAGTTGCAGGCGCGCAGCGACGAGTTCATCGCGGCGGCCGGCGAAACCGGGGCCATGGCCAACTGGTATGGATTCAACGTGCGGCTGGCAGCGAACATGCTGCGTGAAGCGGCGTCGATGACCACCCAGATCAATGGCGAAGTCATTCCCTCGGATGTGCCGGGCAGTTTCGCCATGGCCCTGCGCCAACCCTGTGGTGTGGTGCTGGGCATCGCCCCGTGGAACGCCCCGGTGATTCTCGCCACCCGCGCCATCGCCATGCCGCTGGCGTGTGGCAATACCGTGGTGCTCAAGGCTTCGGAGCTGAGCCCTGCGGTGCACCGTCTGATCGGCCAGGTCTTGCAGGATGCCGGATTGGGCGATGGCGTGGTCAATGTCATCAGCAATGCCCCGGCGGATGCCGCGGCGATTGTCGAGCGACTGATTGCCAACCCGGCGGTGCGGCGGGTCAACTTCACCGGCTCGACCCATGTCGGGCGCATCGTCGGCGAGCTCTCGGCGCGCCACCTCAAACCGGCCTTGCTGGAGTTGGGCGGCAAGGCGCCGTTGCTGGTGCTTGATGATGCCGACCTCGATGCGGCGGTCGAGGCGGCAGCCTTCGGCGCATATTTCAATCAGGGGCAGATCTGCATGTCCACCGAACGCCTGATTGTCGATGCCAAGGTTGCCGATGCCTTTGTTGCCAAGCTGGCGGCCAAGGTCGAGACCCTGCGCGCCGGTGATCCTGCGGCGGCGGACTCGGTGCTCGGCTCGCTGGTGGATGCCAGTGCCGGCACACGCATCAAGGGGCTGATCGACGACGCCCTGGCCAAGGGGGCGCGGTTGGTGATTGGCGGGCAACTGCAAGGCAGTATTTTGCAGCCGACCCTGCTCGACGGCGTCGACGAAACCATGCGTTTGTACCGCGAAGAATCCTTCGGCCCGGTGGCAGTGATGTTGCGCGGGGAGGGCGATGAAGCGCTGCTGCGCCTGGCCAACGACTCGGAATTCGGGTTGTCGGCGGCGATCTTCAGCCGCGACACCGGGCGCGCCCTGGCGCTGGCCCAACGGATCGAGTCGGGCATCTGCCATATCAACGGCCCGACTGTGCACGACGAAGCGCAAATGCCTTTCGGCGGAGTCAAGTCCAGCGGCTACGGCAGTTTTGGCGGCAAGGCCTCCATCGAGCATTTTACCCAGTTACGCTGGGTCACACTGCAGCATGGGCCGCGGCACTACCCTATCTGAACTGCACAAATAACAATAAAAAAGGCTGCAGCCACCACCATGCCCATTCGTACTTGCGGGGTGGTAGCGTGCCTTGATGGAGAACAAACACGTGAGTTCCGAATTCAGATCGCAACCCCACACCGATACCAGTGCGCCGCGCTACCGTCACGTGTCCATCGGTCGCGCGGCGGTCGAGGTGACAGAGCAGCAGGGCGCATTGCACATGCGTTCACTGGCGCCATTGGCCGAGTTTGCGCCACGACTGCTCGACCGCCTGGTGCATTGGGCCAGCGTGCGTCCCGAGCAAACCTTCATCGCTGCCCGCCAGGCTGACGGTGAATGGCGTCGGGTCAGTTACGCCCAGATGCTCGACAGTGTCCGGGCGATTGCCCAGAGCCTGTTGAGTTACGGCCTGTGCGCAGAGAAACCGCTGGTGCTGCTTTCCGGCAACGACATCGAGCATTTGCAGCTGGCGTTCGGCGCCCTGTACGCGGGCATTCCCTACTGCCCGGTGTCGCCGGCCTATTCGCTGCTGTCCCAGGATTTCGCCAAGCTGCGGCACGTCTGCGACCTGCTGCAGCCGGGCCTGGTGTTTGTCAGTGATGCCGCCGCCTACCAACGCGCCATCGAGGCCGTGCTACCCGCTCAAACGCCATTGATTACTGTCCAGGGTGAAGTCGCGGGGCGTCGCCAGGTCAGCTTTGCCAGCTTGCTTGAACAACCGGGCGGGGCCGAGGCCGAAGCAGCGTTTGCCAGTACGGGGCCGGACAGCATCGCCAAGTTCCTGTTCACCTCCGGCTCGACCAAATTGCCAAAGGCAGTGATCACCACCCAACGCATGCTGTGCGCCAACCAACAGATGCTGTTGCAGACGTTTCCGGTGTTCGGCGAAGAACCCCCGGTGCTGGTGGACTGGTTGCCGTGGAACCACACTTTCGGCGGCAGCCACAACGTCGGCATCGTGTTGTACAACGGCGGCAGCTTTTACCTGGATGACGGCAAGCCCACGGCGCAGGGTTTCGCGCAGACCCTGCGTAACCTCAAGGACGTGTCGCCAACCGCTTACCTGACCGTACCGAAAGGCTGGGAAGAGCTGGCCTCGGCACTGGAGCAGGACGCGGAACTGCGGGAGATCTTTTTCAAGCGCATCAGCCTGTTCTTCTTCGCTGCTGCCGGTCTGTCGCAAAGTGTCTGGGACCGTCTGGACCGCGTCAGCGAACAGCACTGCGGTGAGCGTATCCGCATGATGGCCGGGCTCGGGATGACCGAGGCTTCGCCTTCCTGCACCTTCACCACCGGACCGTTGTCCATGGCCGGTTATGTCGGCCTGCCGGCACCCGGTTGCGAGGTGCGCCTGGTGCCGGTGGACGGCAAACTGGAAGGGCGTTTCCGTGGACCGCACATCATGCCCGGCTACTGGCGATCAGCGCAGCAGACGCTCGATGCATTCGACGATCAGGGTTTCTATTGTTCCGGCGATGCGCTCAAGCTCGCGGACCCGTGTGATCCGCAATTGGGGCTGATGTTCGACGGTCGCATCGCCGAAGACTTCAAGCTGTCGTCCGGGGTGTTTGTCAGCGTCGGGCCTTTGCGCAATCGTGCGGTGCTCGAAGGTTCGCCCTATGTCCAGGACCTGGTGGTGACCGCGCCGGACCGTGAATGCCTGGGCGCATTGGTGTTTGCGCGGATGTTCGAATGTCGACGGTTGTCTGGGCTCGCGGGCAGTGCCAGCGACAGCGAAGTGTTGGCCAGTGCGCCGGTGCGCGCGTGGTTCGCCGACTGGTTGCAACGGCTCAACCGCGAGGCCACGGGCAATGCCAGTCGACTTGAATGGATCGCCTTGCTCGACGAGCCGGCTTCCATCGACCGGGGAGAGATCACCGACAAGGGCTCGATCAATCAGCGTGCGGTCTTGCAGTGGCGTGCAGAAAAGGTCGAAGCGCTGTATCGCGGACTCGACCCGGCCATTTTGCGCGCCGGAGCGAAGTCATGAGCGCGGGTGGGCAGTATTCGGCCTTTGCCGATGCGGCGATCATCGATGCGCTGCGAACGCCGTGGGTGGATCTCGGTGGGGCGCTGGCCGAGGTTTCGCCGATTGATCTGGGCATCAAGGCGGGGCGTGAAGTGCTGGCTCGTGCGCAAGTCGATCCTCTGGCGGTAGACAGCGTGCTGGCGGGTTCCATGGCTCAGGCCAGTTTCGATGCCTACATGCTGCCAAGGCATATCGGCCTCTACAGCGGTGTGGCGCAATCGGTTCCGGCGCTGGGGGTGCAGCGTATTTGCGCCACCGGCTTCGAACTGTTGCGTCAGGCAGCCGGGCAATTGGATGACGGCGTGCAACTGGCGCTGTGCGTGGCCGCCGAATCGATGTCGCGCAACCCGATTGCCGCTTATACCCATCGCGGTGGCTTTCGCCTGGGCGCCGGGGTGCAGTTCAAGGACTTTCTGTGGGAGGCGCTGTACGACCCGGCTCCTGGTGTCGACATGATCACCACCGCCGACAATCTGGCGCGACATTATGGCTTGGCTCGCGAAGCCGTGGATGCCTACGCTTGCGCCAGCCATCAGCGTGCATTGGCGGCGCAGCAAGCGGGCTGGCTGGCGCCCGAGATCGTTGGTGTAGTCACTCAGACCTTTGAGCTGCCAGGCTATCAGCCTCGCGGTATTCGCCTGCCACGCGGCATCGACGCGGTGAGCGAAGACAGCCATCCACGCCCCGGAGACCTGGCGGCACTGGCCCGATTGCGCGCCGTGCACGAAGGTGGGGTACAAACCGCCGGCAACAGTTGTGCAGTGGTCGATGGCGCGGCAGCGGCATTGGTCTCACGTGCTTCGGCTTGCCGGGATACGCCGTTGGCCTTACTGCGAGCCAGTGCGGTGGTCGGTGTGGCGCCGGAGTTCATGGGTATCGGTCCGGCACCGGCAATCCAGCTGCTGTTGCAACGCAGCGGCCTGAGTCTGGATCAGATTGACCGCTTCGAAATCAATGAAGCCCAGGCTGCTCAGGTTCTGGCCGTGGCACAGGCGCTGGAACTGGACGGCTCCCGTCTGAATGTCCACGGCGGCTCAATCGCGCTCGGCCACCCGTTGGCCGCCAGTGGCTTGCGTCTGGTGTTGACACTGGCCCGGCAATTGCGCGAACACAACCTGCGTTATGGGGTCGCCGCTGCCTGTGTCGGCGGTGGGCAGGGCATGGCATTGCTGATCGAGAACCCGGTCTGGCGCGCTTGATCGCCAGTAATCCATGCGTTCGGGTGTCACCGCGTCGAGGGTAGGAGCGCCTGCAATGGGCAGCTCTTTTGGCCGGTGGCATCCATCCGGACAGCGAAATTGGCCATTACGATCCCCTTTTGGCCAACCTCACGCTGTGCTCCGGCCACACCGTCGGCAAGAATCAGGCACAGGTTGCCGATAGCGCAACGACCACCCAAACCACAACTAGAATTTCCAGATCCTTGCCCTTGGCCATTTTCAAGGCCGCTGCCGTGTACAGAACATAAAAACCATCGTACTCACGCCACACTTGGGGAAAAATCCATGGTCACAATGAAACGCATGCTGGGCGCCACTGTTTGTGGACTGTCGCTGCTGGCCAGCGCGGTGCACGCCGAAGAGCGCGAATTGCGGGTGTACAACTGGGCGGATTACATCCTGCCGTCCGTGCCCAAGGATTTCGCCAAGGAAACCGGAATCAAGGTGACCTGGGACACCTTCGATACCAACGAATCCCTCGAAGCCAAGCTGTTGACCGGCAACTCCGGGTACGACCTGGTCGTACCGTCGAACCAGTTCATCGAGACCCAGATCAAAGCCGGCGTGTTCCAGAAACTCGACAAGTCGAAGCTGCCGAACTGGTCGCATCAGGACCCGGCCTTGCTCAAGCTGCTGGACAAGAACGATCCCGGCAACCAGTACGGCATGCCTTACATGTACGGCACTGTGTTGATCGGCTTCAACCCGGCCAAGGTCAAGGCCGCGTTAGGGGAAAACGCGCCGGTAGACAGCTGGGACCTGGTGTTCAAGCCCGAGAACATGGAGAAGCTCAAGGCGTGTGGCGTAGCGATGCTCGATTCGCCTTCCGAAATCCTGCCGATTGCCCTGCATTACCTGGGACTGGACCCGAACAGCCAGAATCCGGATGACTACGAAAAAGCCAAGGCGCTGCTGTTGAAAGTTCGCCCTTACGTCACCTACTTCAACTCGGCCAAATACATGACCGACATCGCCAACGGCGATATCTGCGTCGCCATCGGCTATTCCGGCAGTTTTTATCAATTCGGCAATCGCGCCAAAGAGGCGGGCAACGGCGTCGTCGTCGACTGGCGTCTGCCGAAAGAAGGTGCGCCGATCTGGTTCGATACGTTCGCCATTCCAAAAAGCGCGAAGAACGTCGACGAAGCCCACGCGTTTCTCAACCACTTGATGGAGCCGAAAGTCATCGCACCGATCAGCGACTTCCTCGGCTACCCGAATGCCAACACCGATTCGCTAGCGCTGATCAACAAGGACATCACCGGTAACCCGAACCTGACGCCGACCAGCGAAGCGTTGAAGACGCTCTACGTGGTGCAGCCGCTACCGCAAAAGCTCGAACGTGTCCGTACGCGTGTCTGGACCAGCATCAAGTCCGATCAGTAATCCTGATCCCTGTATGAGCAGCTGGTCGACGCTTGATTGCTCGCGATAGCAATGGATCAGTCAACACACCTCTTGACTGATCCATCACCATTACGAGCAGTACGAATCAGTTCCCCGGATAAAACCTCGAATCAAGCTCCCGCAGCCGCCGTGACCACCGGCCGTCCCGGTTTTCGCAGAGGATCCAGGCGCGAGCCGGTGTAGCGGGTTTCGCGGAAAAAGCGCCAGCGGCCGAACAGGCCATAAACGTGGGTGACGCGACCCTGTTCCTGATAGCCCATGCGAATGTGCAGTTTCAGGGCCGGAACGTTGTGGGTTTCGCAGACGTCCACGACCTTGTTGCAACCTTGCGCCGCCATGGTTTGCCAGAGCGCAACCTGTACATCCACGGACAACCGGGTGCCGAAAAACGCGCGGATCATTTCCCCGCCGAACTCAAAGAACTCACCTTGCTTCACTGGAAACAGGCATCCGTAGTAGTGGCGGTCGTGGTAGTCGCGGGTGCTGCCCCAGATGAAGCCGATGGCATCGCCTTGCTCGTCCACATACATGTGCCCGGTATGACCTTCGGCAGCGAGTTCGGCCATGGTTTCGACGCGGTCGCCAAAGTGCCTGGCAAACGCCGTGGCGTTCTGCGGGGTAATCGTTACCTGTTTGACGGGGGGGTAGGGGCGCAGCTTGTGTGGCGGCACCGGGCTGACCAGATCGCGCTCCATCCAGAGCAACTCCCAATGGAAAAACACATAGCGTTTCCACAGTGTGCTGAACGTGCGGCTCAAGCCTTTTTGTTTGATTCGTTCGCGGAGTTTTTCGATCAGGCTCATGGAGCCCTCCTTGGCCAGGGATTGGCCTTGCTGTGTGAAAGTAATGTTCGGTATAGATCACGGTGGCAATTTCTTGGCAGCGCGGTGATCAGCAAGTTGTATCAAGTTGTGTATCAGTTTTGACACAATTTTCAGGCGCCAAAAAGGTGCCCGTCCCAGGCCATTTCCGGGTATTAACAGCCCTGCAAAAACGGGGTTTGGAAGGTTATTCCAGAACGGCCTGAGCACGGTTTTGCGCGGCATTGCCGGCGACGCTATAGGCCACCCGCGGGACGCCGCGCAATCGCTGCTCCAGTAACGCACTCAAGGATTCGCCCGGCTCCAGATAGGCGTCGCCGAAGTCGGCGCCAAGCTGATTGGGGTGCGCGACGATCTCCAGCAAGCCATCGGTCGGTGGCTCTTCATTACGCAGGTCCACGGGGGTGCATACGTAGTCGGCGGTGGCGCCCGCGAGATGGCTCAGGCGACGGTTGAGCAAGTCCTTGAACACGCGCTTGGGCAGGCTGAGGTTTTGCCCCAGATTGCGCGCCAGTCTTACCGGTACGCCTTGGCGAGCGGCAAAACGCGCGACGATCTCGCCGACAGGCCAGATGTTGTGCACATGCTGATGGGAATCCAGGTGGCTGGGCCGCATGCCGTTATCGACACAGCGTTGCCATTGGGCCTGGAGTTCTTCGAGCACGGCGTGGCGATCCTGGCGGCTGAGCCAGAGGCGCGTGCGCGCCAGATTGAGGTCGAACACACCGGAACTGTCGCAAAAGTTCGGGCGCTGCAGAATGCTTTGGCTCAAAGGGCGGCCGTAGGTCAGGTTGAAATGCAGGCCGATGCGTCCTTCAAGCAATGGATGCCGGGCCAGGACGCAAGCCGCTTCGAACGCAGGCATGTTGGCCATGGCGGTGGCGGAACTGATGATGCCGGCCTGGAAGGCTCCCAGGATCACCGCGTTTTCGCAGGCACTGAGGCCGAAGTCGTCAGCGTTGACTATGACTTGCCGAGGCATGTTCACCCTCCATGAGTTTTTCGGTAGGTGCAGACGTTTTTTTTGCAGGTGCTGTAACGGCGGGCGGAGTGACCGTCGCAACGGTGGCGGTGGCGGTGGCAGTGGCGGCTGTCGCTGTCGCTGTCGCCGCGCGGCGCGCACGCCATTGCTGCAATGACGGCTTGAGCCACTGCCAGACCCGCAACGCCAGCCCTAGTGCCAAGCCGCTGGGGCGCCACGAGTAGAAACTCCAGCGCCAGTGTTCGAGTTGCCCGGTCATGCGCTCATGCAACTGATGGCTGGAGTTTTCCAGGCTCACCCGTGACGCATCGATCCAGCGCCAGTTGTCTTCCAGGCCCCAGCGTATCCATTCTTCGAGCAAGACCCGGCCGCTGCCCAGATCGGCATATTGCGGCAGGAACGCCAGGTTGTAATCGTACAGCCGACCCTGTTCCAGCAAGCCCAGGCGATAACTGATGCAACGCCCCTCCAGTTCCAGCACCACCACGCGCACCAGACCCCGGGCGGCGAGGGCGGTGAAGGCGCGGTCCATCCACTGGCGGTGGCGTTCATCGGAGAAAATCCCGACCCCTTCATCGCCTTTCCAGCTCACCGCTTCGACTTCGCTGATGGCTTTGAGCAACGGTCCCATCGTTGTTGCATCGGGAGTGATCCGCCGCACCAAGGCCCCGCACGCGGCGATGCGTTTACGCGCCCGGCGCAGTTTGTAGCGTGGATCTCCCGAGACTTCCTGATGGTCGGCGTCGCTGATCAGATGCACCGGCACCCGGCAACTGAGGCGCTGCTCAGCTGTCGAGCTGCGAGACATCCACGCCTTGAGGGTCCGTTCCTCACTCGTGGGGCCCGCCAGTTCATTGAGTTGCAGCAAGGCGTGGGGCAGATGTTGACGGATCTCTGCCAGTGCCTTGCCGATGTCATCGCTGTCCAGCCTCGTAAGCAGCGCGAGGCGATCGGCCAGCGGATGCCCCAAATGGTGCAGGACCCGAAACGGCAATCGGGCGAAGCGCTCCACGGACGCCACCAGCGGCAGGCACAGCGCCAATGCTTCGTCCTGCCAACCCAGTAGCACGTGCAGTTGCTCGCCACTTTTGAGTGCCTGCTCCGACGCGCACAGCCAGGCCAGCGTGTTGAACGGCGTGTGGTCCGTCACGCGCAAGCGCAACGCTTCGTAAGCCGTTGCCGGGAAGTCAGGAGCGCACACCGAGGTGCGCCATTCGAATCGTGCGCTCATGTAATCAAGTCACCGAAGCTGGGACAGGGGCACGTTCCGGTTTGCGCAAGGCATCCAGGCGTGAGCCGCTGTAGCGGGTTTCGCGGTAGAAGCGCCAGCCGAAAAGGCTATAGACGTTCATGATCCGCCCTTGCTCCTGATACCCCATGCGAATGTGCAGCTTGAGGGCAGGAATGTTGTGGGACTCGCAGACATCCACCACTTTGTTGCAGCCCTGGTCCGCCATGGCTTTCCACAGGTTCAGCTGGAAGTCGACCGACAGTGTTGTACCCCAATAGGCGCGGATCTGTTCTCCGCCGAACTCGAAGAACTCACCTGCTTTGACCGGGAACGTGCACCCGTAGTAGTGGCGGTCGTAGTAGTCGCGTTTGCTGCCCCAGATGAAGGCCACGGTATCGCCGTTCTCATCCAGGTACATGTGCCCGGTGTGCCCTTCGGACGCGAGTTCCGCCATGGTGCCCACTCGGTCGCCGAAGTGCCGGGTGAAGGCCACGGCGTTTTGCGCGGTGATGGTTTCCAGTCGCAGCGGTTTATAGGGGCGCAGCTTGTGCGGTGGCACCGGGCTCACCAGATCGCGCTCCATCCACAGCAATTGCTCGTGATAGAAAACATAGTGCTTGCACAGCTTGCTGACGGTGGCTCGCAGGCCTTTTTGCTTGATGTGATCGCTGAGTTTACGCAGGACATTCATGGTTCAACTCCTGACGGGTTTTCCCGTGAGTGGAGTGGCTCAACGCGCAACGATTCGACTGCGCGGTAAAAAATCAATGAGGTTCACGAAACGCTCCAGCTTAGGGCGAACAGGGTTTCTCCTGGCAGCTCGAAGTTGACGCGGCCGTCCAGGCATTTGAAAGGTGCGTCACGGCTGCGGTTGTCGGCACCGAAATAGCGCAATGATCCGTTGGTCAACGAGCAGTCGGCCCCGGCCAGACTCACATGCTGCAAGCGTGTGCCTTTGTTCACGCCCAACAGGCTGCGCTGGTGGTCGCTGGCCATGGCAAGCACATCAACTTCGAAGGCGTCGTTTTCCAGGCGCAATACATCGTGCAGCCAATGCTTGCGAATAAATTGCTGCGCCAGTCCTACGGGCTTGAGCTCGAATTTATTCTCGCCAAGCACACGCAGCATGCCTTTGGGGTACTCGGGTTCGTCGGCGGCCTGGAACCAGCCGAGCATGTCGAGCAAACCATCCTGGGCCGAGTTGATGACGACCGAAGTCCACCATAACGAAGCGAAATGGGTTTCCTGATCGTAGGGGCTGAGGCTGGCGCCGCTGGACATGTTGGTCTGGTCCAGCAACAAGGCCTTGCGCGGCCGGCCCTGTGCGTCGAGGCCCACCAGGTCGGCAGCGCGGCGTACGCTATCGCGATAGACACGGGTGGCCAGCAGGTCGCGGACCATCCATTCGTGCCAGGCCAGGGCATCGATCTGATCGCCGGATTCGGCCAGTAGGCGTCGTGCCCAGTCGATGCCGCGCTTGTCGGAGGCGTTGTCCACGAAGGGGCCGTTGACGAACCGTGAACTGGCCGGCATGGCAATGCGTACGCCGGCCTCGGCATTGGCGCGATTGCTGCGCACTTGCCGGGCCATGCTGTCGAAGATGCGTTTGTAGCTGGCGTAGTCTGCGTAATTGAGGTTCGGCTCGTCGGCAAAACCGATGTAGTGCGTGCCCTTGCCCCCCAGCGCGCGGGTGGCGGCAAGCCAGGCGTCCAGGCCTGCGTTGCTGGTGGTGTCGGCACGCAGATCGGCCTGGCGCTGTCTGCCGGCCAACAGGGTGATGTCCTGCCTGATACCGAAGCGATCTTGATACAGCCGACGGAACGCGTCTTCGTAGTGCGGCCGCGTCGCCATGATATCGACCAGGCTGTAATAGGTCCCGGCCTGTGGCTGGAGCGCATCGAGGACAGCGAAGCTGGAGTCTGGCGGCAACACGTAAGGCAGGGCGATGGCCAGTTTTGGGGTTTGGCCAAGCACCTCTTCGTGCAGCGTCAGCCGAGTGTCACCTTCTTCTTCGCGCAATGGCTGGAGCTGTTGCGGGTTCTGCGCGAACAAATTGGCCGTACCGTCGAGCCAGAACGCGACTTTACCGCTGCCACGCAGACGCAGGCGCCAGACCTGGTCGGAAGATGCACCAGGTAACTCGACCTTGTCGAACTGCCAGTAGGCTGGATAGGGCTTGAGGGGCATGGACAGTTGTTTGCCGTCACTCACTCGCTGTACTTGCAAGGAGCCGACACCTCCGTGGAACTTGCCGGCCAGTACCGCGTGCTCGCCGGCCGCGACCTTGAAATACAACTCGTCACCGTCACGGGGTTCGGCGCTGAAGTGCACCTTGGCCGGTGCGAACCGGGCGACGGTGTGCTCGTCGTGTTCAACCGTATAACGCCGGAAGCTGTAGCCTGGAATTTCCAGTCGGTAGCTGGCAGCGCCCGGTGTCAGGGGCCAGCGTTGACTGCCCCGAGGTTCGCTGGGTGCAATCAGCCGTTCGCCCTGAAGTTTGCCCCGGCCGTCCACCAGGTAGAGGTGTTCTTCATTGGCCTCGGCCTGCCAGGCCGGTGCCCACAGCACCGTCAGCGTGTCAGGGCGATCGGTCTGCAGATAAAGGCTGCCGTCGCGGATATCCGCCCAGCGCATTGGCGCTGCCTCGGCACCCAGGCCGAGGCCCAGGCTCATCAACATCAACAGGCTTTTCATGCCGACTTCCGTTGTAGCATCAGCAGCATCGGCGCGATGTCGCTGGGCAGGATGATCAGTGTTTGCCAGATCGGCACCTGGCTCAGTCGGCAATACATCACCAGCAAGGCGAGGGTCACTGCCAGGTAGGCGATAGACGATGCGGCGGCCGCGCCGACAATGCCGTAGATCGGGATCAACACCACATTGAGCGCCAGGTTGAGCAGGGCGCTGAGCCCCATCAGCAACGAAATCGTACCCGGGCGATTTTTACCCAGCAGATCCAGGCGCAGGATGCTTGCGTAGCACAGCCCCAGCAGTCCTGGCAGCAGCGCCAGCAAGGCTGGATAGGCCGGTTGATACGCCTGGCCAAACAACGTCACGATCAACCATTCGCCGATCACCGCCATGGTCAGGCACGCCCCGAGCATCACGGTCGCGGTCAGGCGCAGGGCCAGGGGTGTCAATTTTTCGATGCCTTCCTCCTGTTGCAGCAGACGTTTCATCAGTGGTGTCGTCACCGCTTCAGGCACGATCAGCAGCAACTCGGCGGCGGCGCTGGCCATGGCGTAATGCCCCAGTGCAGTGGTGCCGAGCAGGGCGCCAATGAACAGGTAGTCGGAACGCAGAATCACTTGCTGGAACAGCAAATCCGGATGGCTGCGGGCACTGAAACGCAACAGCTCGTTCTGGCTGGCGCGGTCCCATTGCAGGGTCAGTGGTTGATCGCGCTTGAGCCACACCCAGCCCGCCAGCACCACCAGGCTCAGACCCGCCAGCCAGCTGATCAACGCGGCTTCCAGAGCGGCGGTTTTCCACATCCAGAACAGCGCCAGAAACAACAGCAAGGGTGTCAGCGATTCAATCAGGCGCAGGGCGTTGAAGGCGACCACGCCGCCCGAGGCGTTGTGCAAGGTCAGCAAACCACTCTTGAGCACGGTCAGCGGCACCGCCAACAACAATAGCCAGGCGAGCAGACCCAGTTGCGTGGTGATGTCCAGTTCGCTGCCGAACTCACGGGTCAGCGCCACCACCAACAAGGTCAGCAGCGACGCCAGCAGACAGCCGAAGACCAGCACCTGACTCAACAACAAACCCATCGGCCGTTGTTTGGCCGCCTGATAGCCGACGGCCGAATTCAGGCCGCCACTGGTGGCGGCGCTGATCAGGTCAGGCAGGGTACTGAGCAAGGCAAACAGACCGCGTTCGCTGGGGCCGAGAATCCGCGCCAGCAACACGTTGCGCAGCAAGCGCAGGGCGATCATCGCCAGCTTGGTGCCCATGCTCAGGGCCAGATGCTTGAGGTAGTGGCCGCGACTCATGGGCGACCCCCTCGGAAAATGCGCCACGAAAGCAGTTCGGGATTACGCGCCGTGCGCTGGCTGACGCCAAAACGTGGCAGGGCCATCGGGTCTTCGGTACCTCGATAAATGCCGGTGCCGGTGCCCAGGGCAAACGGGAAGTCGTGGTCCGCCACCTTTTGGCGCACCCGCTCATCGTTGTCGCCGTTGGGGTAGCAGTAGACCGGCAGCGGCCGATCACAACCCTGCAGCAATGCCTCGCGGCTGCGGCTCAGTTCTTCGTCCAGGCGTTGATCGTCGAGGCCGGTGAGAATCGCGTGGCTGGCACCATGAGGGCCGAAACGTACCAGGCCGGAGGCTTCCAATGCACGTACCTGGTGCCAGTCCAGCGCTTGCGGCAGCGAGTCTTGCGGACACTCGTCGGTCAGGCGATTGAGGTCGACCGGAGACAGGGTCTTCAGATGTTGCAGAAAGTGCAGGAGCGCCAGGCTGCGGCGTTGCACATCCGGGTCATCGCACAGCACAGGCAGCGGCCGACCGAGTCGTGCCAGACATTCGATCAGGTGCAGGCGGGCCTTTTCTCCATGGCTGTTCCACAAGGTCTCGCCGATGCTTTCCCACCAGAAACGCTGGCGGCTGCCAATGAAATCGGTGGAGAGAAAGATGCTCGCCGGCACCTGGTATTTTTGCAGCAGCGCGAATGCATCCATCGCGTTGTCACGCCAGCCGTCATCAAACGTCAGCGCTACTTTAGGGCGATCCGAACGCACGCTCCCCGGTTGCAGAATCTCCATCAGCGGCACGCAGTCGAAGTGTTTTTTCAGCCAGACCAACAGATGCTCGAAGGCCTTCGGGCCGACGCACAGTTCATTGCGATGGGGCAGTTCGGCGGCACGGTCATCGGCCAGCACCCGGTGCAGCATCAGGATCACCCCGGCGCCGTGCAGTTGATTGCGGCCCACCGGGGAGTTGAGGTACAGCCAGCCACTGGTGCGTTTTAATAATTGTTTGATCGCCATTGGCACGCGCCTCTTATCGATTTTGCTCGGGGTTCCATTGGGCATAACGCTGGCCGCGCAGGAACTGCCACAGGCCGATACTCATTCCGGCGAGTGTCACCAGGAGAAACGCCGCGAGGCGAAAGGGTTTGGGCAAGCGATGCTGCGAGTCCAGCAGCCCGGCGATGGCTATCGTGTAGCCGATCAATTGCGCCACCAGGCTCAGGCGATAGAAACCGTGTTCTTCCCACAGCCAGAAATTGCTCACCAGCAACGGAAGCAGCAGGACCGGTGCCAGACGCCGGATCAACTTGTGGCTGATCAGGGCAACCGCGTACAGGCCATGCTTGAACGGGTTGAGCAGCTCACGGCGCTGGGCCAGGCTTTGCAGTCCGCCGACGGTGACACGTTGACGACGGCGGAACTGTTTGTCGGCTTCGTCCACGCCCTGATCGGTCACCTGAGCCTGGGGCACGTAGACAATCCGCTTGAACGCGACCGGCGCGCAGGTGCTGATAAAGAAGTCGTCGTTGACCTCCGCCGGAATGTTCTGGAACAACTCTCGGCGCAGGGCGAGCAGGGCGCCATCGGCGGAGACCATGCAGCCGGTGCGGTTTTCCACCTTGCGCAGCCAGCCTTCGTAGTGCCGATAGAGGCTGTCGCCAATGCTCAGGCCTTTGCCGGTCACTGGGATCAACATGTGGCCGGCGCAACCGCCAACTTGCGGATCGACCATGGGCGCAAGCAGATGGCCGAGGGTGTCGCTCGCCCATTGGTTGTCGGCATCGGTGAACACGAGGATTTCACCGCCGCTCAGCGCCACACCGGCGTTGAGCGTCGCGGCTTTGCCCTGACGCGGCAGGTCGAGCACGGTAATGCGCGGGTCGAGGACTTTACGTGCGCAGGCCACGGTGTCGTCGGTCGAGCCGTCGCTGGCCAGAATGATCTGCAGCGAGCGCGCCTGATAATCCTGGGCGAGGACGGTGCGCAGTTTGTCCTCGATATGCCGCGCCTCGTTGTGCGCGGCAATCACGATGCTGACGTCCATCGGCGGTGCCGGGTCGTGACGAGGCGCCTTGTAGAACGGTGCCAGCAAGGTCAACAGCAAGGGATAGCCCAGATAGGCGTAAACCGGTAGCAACAGGCACAACCAGAAAATGAATTCAGCCACGGGCGGGCCTCCTGGCATTCCAATGACAAAGGCTGAGAATGAACGCGGCGCCAGCCAGGTGCAGGCGCACCCAGTGCAGCCCCCAGAGTTGCAAGGTCAGGCGCAGGTCGCGGTGTTTGACACTTTGGCGCAGGCTCAGCACCAGCGCCGGCAAGCTGGTCAGCAGCAACATGATTGCCGCGTGATGGGGGAATCCATTGAACAAAGCGCTGATCGCCATGAAATCGAGTAACCAGGCGGCGATCGACAACAGCGGAAAACGCAGCAGGCGCAGGCTGGGTCCATGGCTGCGCAGCAGTTGCAAATGACTGCCCTGACGCCACATCTCCTTGCCCATCCACTCGCGCCAACTGCCTTCGTAACCCCAATGCAGCGCCACGCTTTGGTTGACCGAGAGCAACTGCGCTCCGGCCTCGGCCAGGCGCATGGTCAACTCCTTGTCTTCGCCGGTGCGCAGGATTTCATTGAAACCGCCGACCGTTTCGAACCAGTGGCGACGCATCAACAGGTTGGAGGTCGGCAACCATTGCACGATATGCAGCGGTTGGGCGTCCGGGCGCAAGGTTCGACGTTGCCAGGCATTGGCGAACCACGGCGCTTCGGCCGGGGTATGCAGGTCCAGGCCGAGCACATCGGCCTGTCCAGCGGATTCCAGGCCGAACAGCAGGGTCAGCCAGTTCTCGGGCATCTCGATATCGGCATCGATAAAGGCCAGCCATTCGCCCCTGGCCACTTGCGCTCCACGATTGCGCAAGGCGCCGATCAGCAGGCCGGGTTGCACCAACACCTGGGCGCCAAATTGCCGGGCGATCTGCGGCCCCTGATCGCTGGAGCCGTTGTCGACCACGATCAACTCGCATTCCACATTGGCGGTGTCGGCGGCGTGTTGCGCAGCGATCAAGGTCCGGGCGATGTGCCGGGCCTCGTTGTACATCGGTATGACGATGCTGATCCGATTCATGCACGGGCCTCTGGCAACGGAGCTTCTTCGGCTTTCGTACGCAGCACACTGGTCAGCGCCAGCATGATCCACAGGTATTTATGGTTCGGCGCGCTGAGGAACATGAGGAACAACATCAGTGCCAGGAAACTCATGCTCAGGTGGGTCAACACATCAGCCTCTTGCCAATTTCGTCGCAGCATCCAGGCTCGTCGGGCGCGCATCAGGTTGTAAAACCCCAGGCCCAGCATCCCGACAAACATCAGTCCGGCTGGAACACCCAGTTCACTGAAGATTTCCAGGTAGGTGTTGTGGGCGCGACGGTACAGATCTTCAGTTTTGCCGGTGATGGAAAATGCCTTGGCGTAACCGGTGGTGGCGTAATGCAGCGGGAAGGTGCCGGGACCGGTGCCGAGCAATGGGTTTTCGGCAATCATCCCGCCACCGACCACGATGTACGAGGCACGACGGCCAAGGGAGGGGTCCTGGCTCTTGGCACCGGAACTCAAGATGCTCAGCGACTGGATGCGCTCCACGTAACCGGCCGGCATGGAATAGAGACCCACCGGTACAAGGATCGCCAGGCCCAGCATGGCGAAACCCAGATGGCGGGGGCGCAAGCGCCCCAGATGCGCGCGGTAGTGCCATGCGCCAATCATCAGGCTGAGAAACAGCACCACCAGGCCCGAGCGCGATTCGGTCTTGGTCATGCCACCCAGCAGCAGGAGGGTGCAGCCTCCCCAAAACAAACGGTGCCACAGGTTCGGGCTGCGGATCACCAGCAGTAACGCCATGGGAACGGCGAACGCGATCATCAGGGCAAAGTTGTTCGGGTCTTTGAGCAAGCCCGAAGCACGGCCGGCGTCCTGGTATTTGGCAGAGAATATTGCCATCACACAGGTCACGGAAACGCTGAGGGCCACGAGCCGGGCAAAGATGTCGAGGTTCAACTCACGGCCGATCAGCAGGGTGATCACAAACAGGATCAGGCCGACGCTCAGTTCGCGCAGGTGTCCCAGGGACATGCCCATGTTGTCGGTATTGATCAGGCTGAGCAGGTACAGAGCCATGAACCCGATCAAAAAGCGCCAGATATTGCTGTGCAAGCGCTCGGACGGAAGCTGCCGGATCGCCAGTTGCAGCATCAGGATCAGCACCAGCGATGCGCCGAGGAATTTGGAGCCCGAAAACGCGTTGTCCTTGAACAGGCCTTCGAAGGGCAAGATGGCGGCAATGCCCAACAGACCCCAGGTCGGTTTGCGGTAGAGCAATGCGACGCCGACAAGGCCCAGCACCGCTCCCGGCGCCAGGTACGGAAAAGGGCTGGCCAGCAAAGCGAGGCAGACCAGACCGAGCAAACTGACGATCGAGAGCGGAAAAATCACGCGCGTGCCTCCCGTGCAGTGCGGATGTAAAGCTGCGACCAGCGTTCAGCCAATACCTTGAGGTCGTAGCGATCCAGTTGTGTACGTTTTGCGTTGTCACTCAATTGTCGCGCCAGCGTCGGATCACGCAGCACGGCGCCGACCTGGCGGGCGAGGGCGGCGCTGTCGGTGGGGGGGACGAGCAAACCGTTGTGCCGATCCTCCAGCACATCGGGAATCCCGCCGACGCCGAACGCCACCACCGGCACCCCGGCTTGCATGGCTTCGAGCAAAATCATCGGTGTACCTTCGGTGCGCGAGCTGATCACCAGCGCGTCGAGCTGGCGCCACCACTTGCGCATATCCGTCTGGTAGCCCGGCAGTGTGATACGCCCCTGCAGGTCTGCCTCGTTGATCCGCGTCTGCAGGGTTTCGCGTTCCGGACCATCGCCGAGCATCACCGCGTCCAGTTGCGGGTACTGATGACACAAGGGGATCAAGGCATCGAGAAACAGATCCGGACCTTTTTCGCTGCTCAACCGTCCGACGTAACCGACCAGCCAGCGTTGACGTTGGCTGCTTTGCGGCAGCAGGTCGTTGGCGGCTGGCAGACCGTTGGGAATCACTTGCAGTTTGTCTGTGCGCACATTGGCCTGGCGGTGAATGGCGGCGATGCTTTCGGCGACGCAGACCACGCGGTCCACGGATGCGGTACGGCACAGTTGCAGGCTCAGCCAGGTGTAAAACTTCTGCTTGCGGCTGCGTGGAGTGAACCCGTGCTGAGTGATCACCAGCGGCAGGCGCAACAACGTTGCGCCGACCCAGCCAAACAGCAGGCCCTTGAAGTTGTGCGTGTTGATCAATGGCCGCTGGTCCCGCCGCTGGCGCAAATGCCCCAGCAGCTCCCCCAGACCCGCGCAGCCCTGGCAATCGACACCGGCCTGGCGAAAGCGCTCGATCAGTTCTGGCGGCGCATCGAGAAACAGCACCAGATGCTGCCCCGGCGTCGCCAGGCAATGGTCCAGCAACATCCGCTCGGCGCCATAGAAGCCGCCGCTGCTGAGCAAATGAATGATCGGCAGGGCAGGCGCGGTACCGAGCGGCGCGTTCAATTGCGCACCCAATGCATCAGGCTCGGAACGCCCCAGTGTTTGTGCGGATTGCTCGGCAAGGTGTTCTGGTCGTTGATCACCAACAGTACCGGCAGGCCCAGTTGCTGAGTGATTTGCGCAGGGTGCTTGAAGCGATGGTCGAAGAACTCACGCACATAGACCAGGGCGATCGCCAGCAGTAAACCGGTGAACAAACCGAACGGGATGATCAGCAGCGGTTTTGGAAATGCCGCTTCGGTCGGTTCATACGGAGGGCTGAGCACGCGTGCGTTGGACAGGTCGTTGTCCAGTGAGCGTGCGGTGCTGCTTTCGGCAAAGCGCTGGGCATAGGTGGAGAATGCCGCGTGCAGGGCGTCGATTTCGGTGTCCATTTGCCGCAGCTTGCTCTGGGTTTCCTGCAACTGGTGGATGCGGTTCTTGAACTCGGCGATGCGCGCGGTCTTCTGGTCGATCACCGAGCTGACAATCGCCAGGTCACTGGTTCGTTCCTGTATCCGGTTGTTGACCACTTTCAGGAACTGTTGGCGGGTGCGGGCGATTTGCTCGCGGGTCAGCAGCATCGGTTCACTGCTCGGCTGGAACACCGCCAGATCATTCATGTAGCGGCTGACCTGGGTGGTCAGTTGCTCACCCAGTTGCTTGATCTCGCGATCCTCGAAGGCAACGTTATCCACCGTGGTGGTGAAGGTGTAGGGGAAGGTGTAATCGTTGAGTTTTGCGCTGTTGGCGGTGGCCAAACTGGTTTTCAGGTAGTCGAGCCAGCGTTGGCTCTGCAGCAGACGATCCTGATACAGGTTGAGCGCTTGTTCCTCGGTGTTGATGGCGTTGAGCCGAAAGGTGATTTCTTCCCGGGGATCGGACGAGCCAATACGCTCAAGCAAGGTCAGGCGATTGCCCTCCAGGCCATCGAGGCGCACCTGATATTGCAGTTTCTTGGTTTCGTAGAAGCTCTGGGGCAGATCGATCGACTGCAGTTCCTGACGACTGACCAGATAGTTTTGCAACAAGGCGGCGACAAACCGGGTTCCCTGAGCCGGATCCGGAAAGGTATAGACGATGGAGATCACGTTGGATCCCGGCAGAGTCTCGACCTTCAGGGCATCGGACGCTTCCTGGGTCAGTGCATCCAGTGTGGTGTCGCGCACCGGATCGGTCTCCAGCCCGAGCATGCTGCGCACCGGATTGGTCACGTGCTTGCGAATGGGATCGGTCACAAGTTGCTTGATCGGCGAAAGCACCAGTTTGTTGAAGACACCCACAGGTGGCGTGTATTCACCCTTTTCACGCAGCTGTTCGATGGTCTGGCGAATCAGTGCCGGCGAGCGCAGGATATTGCTCTCGGTCTCCATGTCCGCGAGCGACGGTGGAATAAATGAGGCATTCTCCTGGTTGAGGGTGGAGGTGGCATCTCCCTGGGAGATTTTCTTGGACTGCACAATCACCTGGGCGGTGATGTCGAAGCTCTGTTTGAGCATCAGCGGCAAGACCAGTGCAATCACTGCAAAGACCAGGAAGACTCGTTTCACCAACTGTTTGTTGGCGAAGAAGATCCTGAAGAACTCGTGCAGGTAGTTTTCCTTTGGATTCATGTCGGTCACCTGAGAGTTAGTCGTCACTGTCTTTGTTGTCGACGCGGTAGCTGAAGCTCATGCCCACGCCCTGGAACAACACCACGTCCGCCAATTGCCGTGCGAGCTCACCGGCGCTGGCCAGTTTGGTCTTGGGCACGTAGAGCATGTCGTCCGCCTGCAGGTAGGCGATTTGCGAGGCATCGCCGGACAGGGCTTTTTCCACGTCATAACGATGAGCAACTACCTGGTTGCCGTTGCGCCGCATGATCATCACCGAATCAAGGCGGGCCTTGATGTTGGAGCCCCGGGCCATGGTCAGCGCTTCGAGCACCGATACCGGGCGGCGAATCGGGTAGGAGCCGGGTTGGCCGACTTCACCCAGTACATAGATTTCATTGCCGGCGGTGGACTTGAGCAGCACGTCGACGGTCATCCGTCCCGGCAGTTGCGCATAGCGTTTATTGAGGAAGTCTTCCAGCTGATTGACCGTCATGCCTTGCAGCGGCACGGAGCCAATTTCCGGAAAACTGGCGTAGCCGTCGGTACCGACGGTGATCTCCCGGCTCATGCCGGTGCCGGGGTGGTTGAGGACAGACTTGAGGTTCTGTTCATTGGTCAGCGGGCTGGTGACGACCACCGACAGTTGATTGCGGTTGGGCTGGAACAATTGTTTGCGATCGTAGGCACGCTGGATTTCTGCGCGGGCCTGGTCACGGGTCAGCCCCTGGATATTCACCGAGGTGTTGGCCCCCGGCAGTTCGATGGTGCCGTCTGGCATTACCAGCTGGCTACCGTTGAGCTGACTGGCGGCAGTAAAGTTCAGTGCGACCTGGTCACCGGCCTGCACGCGATAGGCATCGGTGCCACTGGTGCTGATGTGGAAAATCACGTCCAGCACATCCTGCGGGCGCAGGGTCTGCTCGACCTTGGGCACATCGGTGGCCTGGGCATTGGCCGGTGCGGCGGTCAGGATCTGCACCGGCATGCTTTGAGCCGTATCAGTGGTACTGGTGCAACCTGCGAGCGGCAGCAACAGCAGGACAAGCAATTTTGCGTTCATGTCGTCATCCTTTGGCGATTGCTCACAGGTTTTTGTACAGCCACTTGGGCATGTAGTACTTGCGTCGGTTGAACACGCTGCCAACCAGTTTCGCCCCGGCCTGGCTCAGACGCTGGACCGCCGCCTGGGCGACTTCCCAGCGGGTGTCTTCGGAGCGTACGACCATGATCACGCCGTCCACCTGGGTGCTGATGACCAGGGTGTCGGAAGCCGAATACACCGCGTCACCGTCGATCACCACGAACCGGTACTGACTGCCGAGCTGATCGAGCAACGGGCTCAGGCGCTCGGGCGTCAGGTGTTCGGTACCAGGGGAGTACCGGCCATTGGGCAACACGTGGAAGGGCAGGCTGGAGACGTTCATCACGCAGTCCTGCAACAACGGCGGGTTCTGATCGTTGAACAACAGGTCGCGAAAGCCTTTTTCCTTGGTCAGACCCAATTGCTGCGTAAGGTTGGTCGTCGATTGGCTCGCATCGACCAGCAGGACCAGCCCGCTGCTCATCTGCGCCAGTTGACTGGCCAGCGCCAGGGCGCTGGTGCTGGTGCCAGCGCCGGGGTTGGCGGCGGTCAGGAAAAGGATCCGCAGATCTTGATCGAGCACGGTCGAGGTCAGGTTGGACTCGCTCGGGTTGGCAATGCTGAGACTTTTGGCTATTGAACCGTCCATTTAACTCGCTCCGTGTCCGCTGAACACTTTGAAAGGGGTTTTCAAGAGAATCTTCAGATCAAGCAGCAGGCTCTGCTCGGCGATATAGCTGAGATCCAACTCAACGCGCTGGTCGAAGTCGATGTTGCTGCGCCCGGAGATCTGCCACAGGCCGGTCATGCCGGGGTAGATGCTCAGGCGCGCAAGATGGCTGTCCTTGTAGCGGTAGGCGTTGAACGAGGTCGGCCGGGGGCCCACCAGGCGCATGTCGCCCAGCACCACGTTGAACAGGTTGGGTAGCTCGTCCAGACTGGTGCGCCGCAGAAAGCCGCCGATACCGGTGATGCGCGGGTCCCTGTCGATCTTGAAATCGATGGCATCGGCCCCGTGCTTGTTCAGGTGTCGCAGGGACTCCTTGAGCTCTTCGGCGTTGGCGACCATGGTGCGGAACTTGTACATGCCGAACAGGCGGCCACGGTAGCCGGTGCGTTTCTGCACAAACATCACCGGGCCCGGGCTGGTGAATTTGACGGCCAGCGCCAACCCCAGCAGTACCGGCGAAATCAGCACCAGGATCATCAGCGCGCCAAAACAGGCGACCACGCGATTGGTGCGCGACAAGGTCCACGGTCGGCCGCCGTCACGACCCGTGATCCAGCCCCGGCCTTGCATGTGGATCGCCGCATCCATGCGCATGCGGTGCTCGGGATCGAGGCGCTTGTCACGGCGCATTTGGTTGATCGGTACGTTCTTTTCCAGTCCAGTCATAGCGTCCTCCGCAGACTTCCGCCGCAAGCGGCGTGGGCGACAGGCAGTCAGTAGTAAGTGCGGAACCAGGCAATGAAGCGCCCGAGTCCATCATCCAGCTCGATACAGGGCTGGAAACCGGTAGCGCGTGCCAGGTCGGAGGCATCGGCGCAGGTATTGAGAACGTCGCCGGGTTGCAGGGGCAGCAACTCCACCTCGGCTTTTTTTCCCAAATGTTTTTCCAGCAGCGCCAGATAATCCTTGAGCTCTACCGGGTGCTGGCCGCCGATGTTGTAGATGCGCCAGGGCGCCATGCTGGTGGCCGGGTCCGGTTGTTCCCGGTCCCATTCGGCGTTGGCTTGTGGTGGGCGATCGATCAGTCGGGCAATGCTCTCGATGATGTCGTCGATGTAGGTGAAGTCGCGCTGGTGCTCGCCGTAGTTGAACAACTTCAGCGGCTGACCATCGGCGATCGCCCGGGCGAACTGGATCGGCGACATGTCGGGGCGACCCCAGGGGCCGTACACGGTGAAAAAACGCAGGCCGGTGCAAGGAACGTTGAACAGGTGGCTGTAGCTGTGGGCCATCAGTTCGTTGGATTTCTTTGTCGCGGCATACAGCGACAGCGGGTGATCGACGTTGTCCTGCACCGAATAAGGCGTGTGCTGGTTGGCGCCATACACCGAACTGGACGAGGCGTAGATCAGGTGCTTGACCGGGTGCTTGCGGCAGCCTTCGAGGATGTTGAGGAAGCCGCTCAAGTTGCTGTCGACGTAGGCCCGTGGATTTTCCAGGGAGTAACGAACCCCGGCCTGGGCACCGAGGTGAATCACGACGTCGGGTTTTTCATCGGAAAACAGCGTTTCCATGGCCTCGGCATCGGCCAGGTCAACCGTTGAGAGCTGGAAATGGCCGACCTGCTCCTGCACCCAGCGCACGCGATCGTGCTTGAGTTGCGGGTCGTAGTAACTGTTGAAGTTGTCCAGCCCGAATACCTGGTGTCCGTCGCGCATCAGCCGCAACACACAATGGGCTCCAATGAATCCGGCGGCGCCGGTGACCAGAATTTTCATGGGCGCACGGCCTCGGGCACAATGTGGCGCAAGCCAATACCGCTATAATGCAGGCCGGCCGCTGCGACATGTTCCGGGTTATAGAGATTGCGACCGTCGATGATCACCCGCGAGCGAAGCTTGCTCGCCAGCAAGTCGAAGTCCACGACCCGGAAGTTTTTCCATTCGGTGCAGATCACCAGGGCGTCGGCATCCTCCAGCGTGTCGTCACGGGTGGCACACAGATGCAGGTCATCGCGGTAGCCATAAATGCGTCGGCATTCGGACATGGCTTCCGGGTCGTAGGCTTGCACGCTCGCGCCTTCGGCCCACAACGCTTCCATCAGGTAGCGGCTCGGCGCTTCACGCATGTCATCGGTGTTGGGCTTGAACGCCAGGCCCCAGATGGCGATGGATTTACCGGCCAGTCCTTCAGGGAATTTCGCCTTGAGTTTGCCGAACAGAATGTGCCGCTGACTGTCGTTGACGTCGGTCACGCTGCGCAGCAGACGCAGGGGCATGCCGCTGTGTTCGGCGGTGTGCAGCAGGGCCCGCAGGTCCTTGGGGAAGCACGAGCCACCAAAGCCGCAGCCGGGATAGATGAAGTGGTAACCGATGCGCGGATCGGAGCCGATGCCTTTGCGCACCGATTCGATGTCCGCCCCCAGCAACTCGGTGAGATTAGCCAGTTCGTTCATGAAGCTGATGCGCGTGGCGAGCATCGCGTTGGCCGCGTATTTGGTCAGCTCGGCGCTGCGGTTGTCCATGAACATCAGTTTTTCGTGATTGCGGCAGAACGGCGCGTACAGATCACTCATCTGGGTGCGGGCTTCATCGTCGTCGGTACCGACGATGATCCGGTCCGGACGCATGCAATCGGCCAGGGCGCTGCCTTCTTTGAGAAACTCCGGGTTGGACACCACCCGTACTTTCAGTGCGTCCTTGCCCCGGCGCTGTAACTCTTGACGCGCCGCGGCGCTGACCTGGTCGGCGGTACCGACCGGTACCGTGGATTTGATGATCAGCGTGTGATCGGCTTCCATGAAATTGGCGATTTGCCGAGCCACGTTCAGTACGTGACTGAGGTCTGCAGAACCGTCTTCATCAGCGGGCGTACCGACGGCGATAAAGATCAGTTCGGCATGTTCCACCGCGTCGCTGGCCTGGGTGGTGAACATCAAGCGACCGGCTTTGATGTTTTCCTCCAGGGTACTGGAGAGTCCCGGTTCACTAATCGGTGGAACAGCTTGCTGTAACTGTCTGATCTTGTTCGGATCGATGTCGACACACAGGACACGATGTCCGACATCGGCCAGTGCGGCTGCTTGTATCAGGCCAACATAGCCCGTACCAAATACGCTCACGTCCATTTTGGCGTGCCTCGTAAGACGGTGGAAAAGGGATAAACAAGACTGTCAAAAGGGGTATAGCCCAGCCTTGGCAAAGCGTGTCAGCAAAATGACGTGTTAAGCCCATAAGACACCCCCGAAAATGGGGGGCCATTTGCCATCAAAGTCTTGCCATTACTGGGGTCGGCCCGATTTAAAGGGTTTTCAGCGACTTCCAACAAATCGATAAACGGTCGTAGGCCCCAGAATTAAAGGGCTGTAAGAACTTGAATGTGTCAGATTTGAGGCAACACTTTTTTGACGGTCTGTGTAAAAGTCCGACAATTCTGCCGTGGTTATGGCACGGTGCCAGTGTCAAGAAACAGCCGACAATCTGTTGGCAAAGAATGCGCTGGAAAGTCATCGCCAATCCGCTAAGCGCACGCTCAAACCGCGCCATCAGCCTGGCAGTTACGGGGGGTATTGGGGGGAGACCTGTACGTGACGTCGGTGCGCCTGTCTTGAAGGCGATGCAAGGGCTAAGCGCCGTCCATGGCGCCTGCGATCGAAGCCCTCTCAGGGGTGATTGATCACATCAGTTCATGGTGGAGCTATCCAGCCGGATGTCGGCAGTGCGCGCCGACTGCGCCGGATCGTGCAGCAAGGTGAAGCCGCGATTGAGCAGCGTGCTGCCGATAAATCGCGAGCCCACTTCATTCAGGTGAGAGTCATCCAGATACAACAGTTGCCCCTGGATGATCGGGCTGCACACGCCTGCGGGGCATATCACTTGATTGGGGTCGATAAAGCGCACCTGCGGGAACCGGGTTCTCACGTGCGCCCAATAAGGCGGCAGCGCGCTCTGGGAGACCGAGCAATCGCGCTCGGTGCCGAACATCAAACGGCGAATCGGACAGCTCGCTGCCTTTTCGATGTGTTGATTGCTCAAAATGACAATCACCTGGCCGCTGTTTTCAACCACCCGCTGAATGCTGGCTTCGACGATGTCTCTGGCCCTGTCATCCTTGGGCCATATCGCGGCCAACACCACATAACGGTATTTGTTTTGCTCGATCAGGTTGAACACCCGCTCATTGCGTTTCGCGCAATGCTCGGCATACACCGGCGGCATTTCGGCGGTGTAGCCGATGATTGGCGGGCAGGAGTCCATGGTGTAATCCATGAGTGCGATATTGTTCGGTTTGGCCAGGATGTCGACCATGCCGGTGAAGTGATTGGCAAACGAGTCACCGATCATGATGCCGTCCAGCCCTTCCTTTTTGGCGCCCAGGCGGCAGTTCTCATTGGGTGCGGTGCCATACAGTGCATTGGGTACGTGACAGCCGGAGCGGACCTCGCTGGGCTTGCTCAGGGTCATCGCCTCCAGCGCCGAAACCCCGGGGCTGAAACGTTGGGAAAAACCGTTGAAGTGCAGGCTCAGCGCGGCTATCGCGGCCAGTCCGAGCGCCGGCAGGGCGAAACGACGGGTGAACACCCGGGAGAAATGCCAGGTTGCTCCGCTGCGCCGAAACGGCACTTCGACATAACGCCAGGACAACCATGAGAGCAGGACCGAGGCCGCGATGAGCAGCGTGGCTACAGGCAGGTCGATGGGGATTGCGAGGTAGTTCAGGTAGGCGATCAGCGGCCAGTGCCACAAGTACAGCGAATAAGAGATCAAACCGACAAACACCATCGGCCGGCTGGTCAGCAGGCGCGAGTGCCGGTCACCACTGCCCGCCAGGATCAACGAGGCGGCGCCCAGGCAGGGGATCAGGGCATTGAGTCCGGGGAAGGTGGAATAGGGGTTCAAGGCAAACAGCGAGAAACCGATCAACAGATAGCCTGCAAGCGCAAATCCGTGAGCGGCCAGCTTGCCGATGACACGCGGCTGGTGCAGGTAAATCCCCAGCAGTCCGCCGAGCATCAGTTCGAAAAAACGCGTCGGCAACAGGTAGTAGGCTGCCGTCGCGAAGACGCCTGTCGCGTACTCGGAAACGCCTACCGCGGCCACCACGCCGATGGCCAGTACGGGCAGAACGTAGCGTGGTGCCAGGCGATAGAGCAACACGATGAACAGTGGCCAAATGACGTAGAACTGCTCCTCGATACCCAGCGACCAGGTATGCAGCAAGGGCGCTTCACTGGCATCGGCGGCGAAGTAGTTGCCGTACTTGATCCAGATGTAAACGTTGGAGACGCCCAGCAGAGAGAACAGCGCGCTGACGTTGAGCCGGATCAGGTCGACCGGCGACAGAATGAAGGCCCCGACCACGACGGTCGCCAGCAATACCGTTACCAGCGCTGGCACGATGCGGTTGATGCGTCGCTGATAAAAACCCTTGAGCGAGAAAGCGTTGCGTTTGACCTCTGAAAACACCTGAGAGGTGATCAGAAAACCGGAGATCACAAAGAAGATATCGACCCCCACGAACCCGCCTGGCAACAGACGGGTGTTGAGGTGATGCAACAGCACCGCAATCACCGCTACAGCGCGCAACCCGTCAATATCGGAGCGGTATTTGCCTTGATTCATGTGCCGGACCATCCCTAATGCTTGAGCCATCCATCGACGTCCGCCCCATGACACACTGTCAAGAATCTGGACACTCAACCTCACTAGTCATTTGTAGCTGGAAAATGGGGGGACGCAAAACCCAAACCGCCCGACGCACAGGATCCTGGCTTTTATTTTCCGCCGCGTACCCGGTATGCCCCCGGCGCACATCCCAACCACCGCATACATGCCCGGTTGAAACTCTGCACGTCGCTGTAGCCCAACCGGTCGGAAATCTCCACCAGCTCCAGGTCCGTCGCTTGCAGAAAGTCTTCGGCGCGGCAATGGCGGTACTCGTCCAACAACTCTGAAAAGCTCCAGCCCAGCGCCTTCAGGCGCCGCGCCGCGGTGCGTTCGAGCAGATGATGGGCCGCACAGAACTGCTGCCAGTTCGCATCGGCAAGGTCGGCGATCAGGTGGTCGCTGACTTGCTCCAGCAAGGTTGGCTCACTGTTGCGCCGGGTCTGTTCCAGCAGGTCGACCAGGGTCTGCTCCAGCTCATGATTGCCTGGCGTCAAAGCGATGACGAAAAGCTGTGGGTCGAGGTGAATCGAATACAGCGGCTGCTGCCATTGCACGGAAGTGCGCAAGGCTTGCTCATGTTCCCCAGGGTTGACGGGCCAAGGTCCGGGCAGGCTGACAGCCCGCACCGGATCGCGCTCCAGGCCGCTGGCGAGGAATTTGCGCCGCAACATGCTGCACAGGCTGATGAGAATGTAGTCGGCCGTCGCCGCAGGGGCCTTGACGCTTCCGCATTCGAGCAGGCGCAGTTCGACAGTGTTTTCGCCGCGCACGATCTGCGCCTGAAAGTGACCGTTGAAAAACGGAAAGAACCGCACGAAATACTGACAGGCATTGTCCAGCGAGGCGGCTACGTCGAACAGGTAGGTCAAGCCATTGGTGGCGGTCGAAACGAAGCGTCGGCCCGCCGCCAGACCGATCAATGGATCGCCGGTCTGCTCCAGGGCAAACGCCCAGAAGCGTCGGGACATGAACAGCGGTATGCGCATGAACGGCGTGCGCAATTCGAACAGGCTGCGACGAAACAGGTCTTCGATACGTTCCCGGGCTATTCCGCGCGCGAGCAATTCTTCAATGGCCGGCAACAGGGTCGGGGCATAGAACGCATTGGTCGAGGGTGGAGCCTGCAATGGCTGATCGCTTTTTGTCATGTAGGGCTCACAGCTTGTTCCGGAACACTGGTTAGGCTGCCCGACGTTAAGCGATTTGCCGGAGCAAGACCATGCTTGATTTACGCCAGCTCGACCTGAACCTGTTGCTTGCCTTCGATGCGATCTACCAACAGCGCAGCGTCACCCGCGCCGCTGAGGTGATGTGTTTGTCGCAACCGGCCATGAGCAACGCGTTGCGTCGCCTGCGCGAATTGTGCGGCGATCCGTTGTTCATCAAAAGCCGTCTGGGAGTGACCCCGACACTGGTTGCCCATCGCCTGGCCGACTATGTGCGAGCGGCGCTGGAGTCGTTGCGCGACGGCTTGCGCATGATTCCCGCCGCGCGGCAGAACAACCCGCTGCTGCGCATCAGTTGCCTGGATTGCCTGCAACCGGTATTGCTCGATGCCTTGCTCGAATCACCCCATGCCGACTGGCAGGTGCGCTATTTCCAGCCGCGGCGCCGTGATGCCTTGCAGGATCTGGCCAGCGGCAAACTCGATATCCTCATCGACCTCGACCAGCCCCTGGCCGGACTCGCTGGCCTGCACAAGCAATCACTGCCGGTCGATCATTACGTGTTCGCCTATGGCGCGGCGCTCAAGGAGCCGCCGCGTACCCTGCAAGCCTATCTGGAGCAACCGCAGATTCAGGTGTCCAGCCGCCGCGACGGGCTCAGCCCGGTGGATCTGCATCTGGGCTTGAAAGGCCTGCGCCGAAACCTGGCGATGAGCACGCAAAGCACTCTGGCCGCCAAGCTGATTGCCGACCGCCAGCCGTTCGGCATCAGCCTGCCGAGCCGCGTTGCCAGTGTGCTGGGAATGCAGCAGGTGCCGCTGCCGCTGGACGAACCGGTGGAGTTGAAACTGGCGCTGTACATCGAGGCCCGCTACCGCTTCGAACGCAGCCGCGAAGAAGCGATGCATTGCCTGTTGCGCGCCCTTGGCGAGCCGCGGGCGTTGCAGGCGCTGGCGCGGCGAGCCTGACTGGCGGCGTCACGCACAACCCTGCAGGAGCGAGCTTGCTCCTACAGGGGGGTGTTTTCAAAGGGGCTAGTTTGACGCCAGCAAACGCCGGTCAACGCTCAGGATCGCGTCGACCATCGCCAGCGCCGCCGGTGTCAGTGAATGCCCGGCGCGGCTGACGATGCCGTAATGCAGTTGCAGGCCGGGATCATCTTTGGGCACGTCGGAAAACTCCAGCAAACGGATCAGCCCTTGATCGACCAGTTCAGCCAGCGCTTCCACGGTGGCGATGCCAACCGCGTCCGAGCGCATGACCACACGGCGGATGGCGTCGAACTGTGCGCACTCGACGCTGGGGTTGAAATCCGGCTCGCCCTGTACGTCGGCGAGGATCTTGCGGATCATCGGCGGAATACGCGTACCGACCACCGCATAGTCGAGCAGAGCACGCAGGGACAGCTTTTCACGCTGGGCCAGGGGATGCCCGGCGCGACAGAAGAACCGCCCGCGCCGGGGTCGCAGCACGTGCACCTGATATTGCGGGTCGCCGGTGAAGTAACGCGAATCCGCCACCAGAAACTCGATCTGTTGTTCGCGCAGCCACAGCGCCAGTTGCTCCCAATCGCCCTGATCAAAACTGATGCGGATCGCCGGATGCGCCTGGATAAATTCCGCCAGCGCCTCGGGCACCAGCAACTGAGCGGGGTAGGGGCCGCACCCGAACTTCAACTCACCGCCGGTCAGGCCGTTGTACTGGGTCAGCTCGTTATGCAGAGCCTGACTGCCGGCGAGCAGGCGGCGGGCATGTTGCAGCACCAGTTCACCCTGGCCGGTGAGGCGAAACTCCCGGCTGCTGCGTTCAACGAGGGCACAATCGAGATCACGCTCAAGGGTCTGGATGCTGCGGCTGAAGGCAGGCTGGCTGAGATTGATCGCCTCGGCAGCACGGCCGAAGTTGCGGTAATCGGCCAGCGCGACGAGGTGGCGAAGCTGTCGTAAATCCATCATGCGTCTCCTGCATTCAGCGGATACTTTTAATGCATTGGATCGATATCACAGAGACTGGCATAAGTACACGCCTGTCTTCTTTGCGTAGCGTGCCATGACCCGTCAACCGTTCATTTCCAGCGCGTTCACTCGCACCATTCTCAGCCATGCCCGGGAGTCCGGGTTGTGTCAGGCGCAATTGCTGGAGCGTGCCGGCATTAGTCTTTCGCTGTTGGATGAGCAGGGGGCACATGTCCCGGCACACCTGGTCGAACGCCTGTGGAGCGAATGCGAACGCGCAGGCGCGGGGGCTTCCTTCGGCTGCGAATTGGTCAATGGCATGGCGACCACTACGTTGCAGGGCCTGAACATTTTACTGGACTCTGCCGCGACCCTGCGTGCGAGCCTGGCGTGCTTCACCGAGTTTTTGCCACGGGTCACCAACTACGTGATCGCCGAACTCGAAGAGGTGGGCGGGCAGGCTCGGTTACACCTGCGCAGTCTGGATCAACTGCCGCACTTTTTTGGCCTGGATGCCGCGACCTTGAGCCTGGTGCGCAACATTTCGCGACGACTCGGCAGGGCACCCGGTGAGGTGTTTGCCTCGGTCAGCCTGACGGGGCAGCAAGCAGCCGGCAATTGGTTGCAGGGTGTCGGTGTCAATGTACGCGAAGGGCCGCATCCGTGTCTGAGCCTGCCTTTGGCCTGTCTGGATGAATCGTTGTTGGGGGCCAATCCGTTTTTGCATCAGAGCATGTTGAGGCATTGGCAAACGGCTGCGACGCAGCATAGCCGCACCGACAGCCTGGAGATGGCGCGGCATTGGTTGACGGCAGGGGATCAGCCTATCGAGCGGATTGCCGAGCGTCTTGGGTATCGGCAACCCAGCAATTTTATTCGGGCGTTTCGCAAGCAGTTCGGGATTACGCCCAAGCAGTTTCGGTTGGGGTTGCAGGCGTAGTTTTTTGTCGTGTGCATATTATTTGTGGTCGACGCAAAACTTGTGGGAGCTGGCTTGCCAGCGATGGCGGTCTGTCATTCAGCATTGATGTTGAAGCTGCCGGCCTTATCGCGAGCAAGCTTGCTCCTACAGGTTTGGGGTTGTTCGAATGGATTGTGAATACACCCAGAACCTCCCCCAATGATTACTTTTTGTCGGTCATCGCTTGCGTATCAAGGCCGACAATTAGGCACCGTGTCAGTGCTGAGCAAATCTGATCGGAGCCTAATAATGATAAAAAAATGCTCGGCCACAGCCCCAGTCCGCCAACGACTGACCCGGCTTGGCCACAACCGCCCGCAACCCCTTGCACTGGCGGTGCTTGCTGTACTCGCGGGCCCTGCGTCCGCCACCACCATCGACCTCAACGAAGACTGGAGCCTGTCGACCAAGACCACCCTGTCCCTGGGCAGCAGCTGGTCCACGCAGAATCCCGACAAGAGCCTGATGACCCGCGCCAACGCCTTGCAGGCGCAGGGCGTGAATGCCAATGGCACCAGCGTCAGCGCCGACGATAACCGGCTGAACTTCGAGAAGGGCGACCCCATTTCGCAGGTCTTCAAGGGCCTCACCGATTTCAGTCTCGACGGTCAGGGCCAGGGCGCGTTCGTTCGCTTCAAGTACTGGTACGACCACGCCTACGAAACCCGGCAGGGGCGCTTCAAGGATTTCGACGATTCGGGTTGGGATGACCTGTCGAAATTCAAGGGCTTCGAGACGCTTGATGCTTACGTCTGGAAAGATTTCCAGATTGCCGAGCATCCATTGAACGTGAAGGTCGGCAATCAGGTGTTGTCCTGGGGCGAGGCGCTGCTGATCCAGAACGGCATCAACGTGATCAACCCGCTGGACGTTTCCGCGTTCAACCGACCCGGTGTGGAAATCAAGGAAGGTCAGTTGCCGGTGGAGATGATTTCCTTCAGTTTTGGCCTGACCGACACCACCAACCTCGAAGGCTTCTACCAATACAACTGGCGCCCCAGCGTTCTCGATGGTTGCGGTACGTTCTTCGCCAGCAGCGATGCGATCCAGAAGGGCTGCGGGCCGTTGTACCTGAGCCAGGTGCAGACCGATCAGCAGATGCAGGCAGCCGGGCTGTACGCCACGTCCCGCGGCAACGAATCACCGTCTGACAACGGTCAGTTCGGCTTCGCTTTACGCCAGATGATCCCGGCGCTGAACGATGCCGAAGCGGCGGTCTACTTCATCAACTACCACTCGCGTCTGCCGTACTTCACCCTCGATGCGAAAAACACCGCCATTCGCGGCACGTTCCCCGGTGGCATCCAAGGGCCGAGCTACGCGGCGGCGTTTCCGGAAGAAATCCGCCTGTACGGCATCAGCCTCAACGGGGTTGAGCCGGTGACCGGGATTTCCCTGGCCGGTGAGGTGAGTTATCGCCCGAACATGCCGTTGGCGATCAACGCACCAGACGTCAACGTCGCAGTGATCTCCGGTGTGGCGGGCAGTTCCTGGGTACAACTGCCGCCCGGTTTCAATGTCAACCGCGGCGACCGCTTTGACGCATGGGAGCGCAAGGGTGTGTGGCAGGCGACAGCATCGGCGACCCAGGCGGTCGACAACGTGCTGGGCGCCACGCGCCTGAGCCTGTTTGGCGAGGCCGGTGTCGTGCACATCGATGATCTGGGGGATGAGCGTCTGGGTCGTAACGCCGCGTTCGGTCGCAGTTCGACGCGCAACGGCACACCGTGTAACACCGTGGCCTCGGGCGTCACCAACCAGTACTGCACCGACAAGGGTTTTGCCACCGATTGGTCGTGGGGTTATCGCCTGCGCGCCAGCCTGGAATACAGCGACGTGTTGCCGGGCATCAACCTGATTCCGGCCGTCAACTGGCGGCATGACGTCGAGGGCTATTCCTACGATCCGCAAGGACCGTTCCAGGAGGGCCAACAAGCGCTGGGCCTCAGCCTGACCGGCGTCTACATGAACGATTACAGCGTGGAACTGGCCTACAACGCCTTCTTCGGTTCCAACGACTACAGCACCCTCGACGACCGCGACTTCGCATCCGTCAGCTTCAAGGCAGACTTCTAAGGAGAACCGTTATGCGTATGCAATTGTGCGTGCTGGCCCTGGCCTGCACCGTCGGCCTGGCACAGGCCAAAGGCACCGATTCGGCTGCCTTGGGCAAGACCCTGACCCCCATGGGCTCGGAAATGGCGGCGAACGCCGACGGCAGTATTCCGGCCTGGACCGGAGGCCTGATGAGCAATGCCGGCACCGTCGACAGCAAGGGCGGTTACAGCGATCCGTATGCCAGCGAGAAACCGTTGTTCACGGTCACGGCAAAGAACGTGGCGCAGTATGAAAAGTTTCTCAGCCCTGGGCAAATCGCGTTGTTCAAGCGTTTTCCCGACACCTACAAGATGAACATCTACCCGACCCATCGCAGCGCCAACTTGCCCAAGGACGTGCTGGCGGTGAGCCGCGATAACGTCGCCAAAACCAGCATGGCCGATGGCGGCAACGGTCTGCATGACTACGCCAAAGGCATTCCGTTTCCGCTGCCCACCGAAGGTCTTGAGGTGATGTGGAATCACATGACCCGCTACCGCGGCGGCAGTTACGAGCGCATCAGCAGCTCGGCGCTGGTGCGTGAAAACGGCGCGACCAGTTACGTGCGCAACCAGTCGTTGATCAACTTCGCCGACACCGTGGGCGGCCTGGAACCGGGCAACAACGTGTTGTTCATGTTCAAGAGCCGAGTGCTGGAACCGGCGCGTTTGTCCGGTGAAGCGGTGCTGGTGCATGAACCGATCGACCAGGTCGCCGAACCGCGTTCCGCCTGGCAATACCTGCCGGGCCAACGTCGCGTGCGCCGTGCGCCGATGATTGCCTATGACAACAGTGCCCGATACAGCAACGGCCTGATCACCGCTGACAACATCGACGGCTACAACGGTGCACCGGATCGTTTCGACTGGAAACTGGTGGGCAAGCAGGAGCTGTTCATCCCTTACAACAGCTACAAAATCGGTAGCCGCGACCTCAAGTACGACGCCGTGATCAAGCCCAACCACGTCAACCAGGACCTGGCTCGCTACGAGAAACATCGCGTGTGGGTCGTCGAAGCCACCCTCAAGCCTGGCGCCCGGCACATCTATGCCAAACGCCGTTTCTATGTCGACGAGGACAGCTGGCAGATTGCGCAGTCAGACCAGTACGACAGTCGTGGCGAGCTGTGGCGCAGCGGCGAGCTGCACGCGATTCAGCAGTACGACCATGGCTTTACCTACAACGTGCTGGAAACCTCCTATGACCTGATCTCCGGGCGTTACTACGCCGGTGGCCTGGCCAACGAAGAGACCGAGCCGATGCGCGTCGGCTTCGCCGCCAAGACCGACGACTACACCCCGTCGGACCTGCGGCGCTGGGCCAAATAACCCGATTTGCCCAAGTGCACCGCAAACCCCTTTGTAGGAGCCCGGCTTGCCGGCGATGGCGTCCGTAAGATCGCCATCGCCGGCAAGCCGGGCTCCTACAGGGACGGGTGTGTGCTGATGTTTATGAGGAAGGAGATCAACCATGCGCCACTGGATATCCGCTCTGGCCCTGGGCGCAAGCCTGGGCACCGTTCACGCGGGAACCCTCGACCAACCCCAGGCGAAAGCGCTGGCCCAAGAGGCCTATGTGTTCGCCTACGCCACCGCCGAGCACGACAAAGTGCTCACGGCGATCGCCGCCAAACTGCCGTTCAATCGGCTCTACAGCGAACCGCGATTGCTCGGCCCGCAAGACAACAAAGTCGTATCGCCGAACAACGACACGTTCTACTCCCGGGCGTTACTTGACCTGCGCAGCGAGCCGATGGTGTTGGATGTACCCGCCGTGCAAGGCCGTTACTACAGCTTTCAACTGGTCGACTTGCGTACCGACAACCTCGATTACATCGGCACTCGCGCCACCGGTCATCAGGCCGGGCGTTTCCTCATCGCCGGGCCGGACTGGCAGGGTGAGGTGCCGTCAGGTTTGAGCGGCGTGATTCGCTCGCCGAGTCGTCTGGTGTTTCTGCTGGGGCGCACCGAGGTCAAGGGTGAAGCCGATCAGAAAGACGCCGCGCAGGTGTTGAGCAGTTATGCGTTGCACCCCCTGTCCAAAGTGAGCGGTCGCGTGGCGCCTGAACCGTTGGCACCGCTGCAACTGCCCGCCTATCAGGACACCAAGCACGGTCCCGCCCAGGCGCTGTTCGATACGTTCAACGCATTGGCACCGTTGCACCAATGGACCGCCAGCGAACAGAAGAAGCTCGACCGTTTCGCCGTGATTGGTGTGAAGCCCGGCGTCCCGTTCCAACCGCCTGCGGACTTGAGCGAAGCCATTGCCCAAGGCGCCGAAGCGGGACGAGAGCAAGTGCGCCAAGCGTCCAGCCAGATATCGGTGGAGCAGCAGGGCTGGCTGCGTTCACCAACCAATGTCGGCAAGTTCGGTGACGACGACTTGACCCGCGCCGCCGTCGCCTGGCGCTACATCTACGCCAACGATCCGGTGGAAGCGCTGTACCCGATGGCGCTGCGTGATGCCCAAGGTCAACTGCTCGATGGCCAGCATGCGTACCGCCTGCATTTCCCGGCCGGGCAATTACCGCCGGTGAACGCGTTCTGGTCGCTGACCCTGTACGACGGCAAGACCCAATTGCTCGCGGCCAACCCGATCCAGCGTTACGCCCTGGGGGATCGCAGCCCGGGCTTGCAGTACGACGCCGACGGCGGCCTGACCCTGATCCTGCAACCCGATGCGCCGAAGACTGCGCCGCAGGGCAACTGGCTGCCAACGCCTCAAGGCCCATTCAACCTGTTACTGCGCTTGTACTTGCCGAAAGACGGGGCGCTGGATGGCCGTTATCGCTTGCCGACGATTGCGAGGGTCGAACCATGAATTCAATCGTCAGTCGCCGCCAGGTGTTGGGCTGTATGGGTGTACTAGGCGGTAGCCTGATGTTGCCGCGCTGGTTACTGGCCGCCGGTTCCGATGACCTGCGGGCAATCGCGCAGCAGGCATGGGTTTACGCCTATCCGATGCTCATGCACTACCAGACCCTGGAAAAACAGGCGCTCAACCCGACCGCGCCGGAGTACGTCGGCGGTTTCAATCGCTTTCGTCATTACAGCGAGTTGTTCACCCCGAGCAACCGCGACATCGTCACCCCGAACAACGACACGCCGTACTCCTGGGCCTGGCTGGACCTGCGCAGCGAGCCGCAAGTGTTGAGCGTGCCAGCGGTCGATGCAGACCGCTATTACGTGCACCAACTGGTCGACCAATACACCCACAACTTCGCGTATGTCGGCGTGCTCAGCACCGGTCGCGAAGCGGGGGATTACCTGATCGTCGGGCCGCACTGGCAAGGCCAGACGCCAGCAGGGATCAAGGCGGTACTGCGCAGCGAAACCGAAATCGTCATGGTACTGGGGCGTACCGGCCTGAAAAATGCCGATGACCTGCCCGCCGTGCGTGCGTTACAGCAGCAGTACCGATTGCGCTCGCTGCATGAATACACCGGCAGTGCGCCACCGGTTGCCGCGCCGGTGATTGCCTGGCAACCGTGGGACAGCAAGACTGGATTGGGGCCGGGCTTTATTTCAGCGCTGAACCTGATCCTCAGCCTGTGCCCGACGCATCCCTCTGAACAGGGCTTGCGTGCACGTTTCGCGCGGATCGGCATCGTGCCCGGCCAGGCGTTCGATGCGGCGACACTGCCGACCGATGTGCGTCAGGCATTGATCGCCGGCATCCAGGACGGGCAAGCGCAATTGCAAACGGCGATCAGCCAGACACGCAGTACCCTTGGACTGTTTGGCACCCGTGAAGCGTTGCATGGCAGTTACCTCAACCGTGCTGTCGCCGCGAATCTCGGCATCTACGGCAACAGTGTGGAGGAGGCGTTCTACACCGGTAGCCGCCAGGATGATCAAGGGCAACCACTGCAAGGTGGGCGTCGCTATCGACTTCGCTTCGCACCGGGGCAACTGCCACCGGCCAGCGAATTCTGGTCGCTGACGCTGTACGACTTGCCGGACCGGCAACTGGTAGCCAATACGATTGATCGTTATTGCCTGAGCAGCCGCGATCACTTGCAGAGGGACGCAGACGGTGGGTTGACGCTGAACCTGCAACCTTCGGCGCCATCATCGTCGAGCAACTGGCTGCCGACCCCGGCGCAGGGCGCGTTTACCGTGATTTTGCGGTTGTACGGGCCGAAGCAGGAAGTGATTGAACAGCGCTGGCGGATGCCGGTGGTTGAGCAAGTCTGAAAAAAAGATCGCCGCTGCGGCGGCCACCGTAGATACCGTCTTGCACCTCACTGCGCAAATCGGCTTCTACATGGAGTCATGCAGCCACGGGCTCTTCGTAGGAGCTGGCTTGCCAGCGAAGAGGGCCGTGTGACTGGCGCAATGCTTGAGACCGCTTTCGCCGGCAAGCCGGCTCCTACAGGGAATACCGCAGCCACGCGGGCTCTTCGTAGGAGCTGCCGCAGGCTGCGATCTTTTGCTTTGACTTACGGGGTCACGATATTGAACTGCGGCGCAAAGGTATCGAGGCTGCTCATCAACTCGCCGAGCTTCTGGCCATTGCCCTGCAATTTGATCAGGCCTTTCTGGATGGCCGTCGGGATGTCCAGTTGCTTGAGGCTGATCTGTTCCAGGGTGGCCTTGCTCATGGTGACACCGGCTTCCGCCTGGGGATTGAGCCCGGTACGATGGGTGAGTACGCCATTGCGCAGGGTCAGGTTGAAGTCCTTGTTCTGATCCTCGAAGGTCCAGTTCAAGATCAGGTCATGACCCACGGCTTTTTCACTGTCGAGGCGAATCGCCAGAAAGTCGAAGAACATCTCCGGGCTCATGGCCCGCACCATGTCCACCGACACTGAGGTGCCGGTATTGGGCGGTACGCCGTTGCGCAGTTCCATGGCGCCGGTCAGGTACATGTTGCGCCAGGTGGCGTTCTCGCTTTGATAGCCCATTTGCTCCAGTGTCTGGGCCTGGGCTTTGCGCGCATCGGCGTTTTCAGGGTTGGCAAACAGCAATTGATTGCCCAGTTGCGCAGCCCAGCGGTATTCACCCTTGGCCATCGCCGTGCGCATTTTCTCCAGCACCGCCGCTTCACCACCCATGGCCTCGACCGAGCGCTTCGCCGTTTCCACCGGCGGCAGCGGATTGAGGTTGGCCGGGTTGCCGTCGTAGAAACCCATGTAGCGCTGATACACCGCGCGGGTGTTGAAACTCAGCGAGCCGTAGTAGCCACGGGTGTACCACTTCTGGTCGAGAGTGCCCGGCAGCTTCTTGATCGCGTCGGCGATTTCCAGCGGCGTCAGGCCCTGGTTCAGCAGGTGCAAGGTGCGGTCGTTGAGGAAGGCGTACATGTCGCGCTGATCGGCGAGGAAGGTGCGAATGCGTTCACCGCCCCAGGTCGGCCAGTTGTGCTGGGCAAACAGCACGTCGGAGCGGTTGCCGTAACGCGCCAGGCTGCTGTCCAGGTATTGCGCCCAGGCCTTGGCATCGCGCACTTGCGCGCCACGTGGGGTGAGGATGTTGTGCATCATTTGCGTGGCGTTTTCGGCCATGCACAAGGCGCGCAATTGCGGCAGGTACAGGTTCATTTCCGCCGGGGCTTCGGTGCCCGGTGTCAGCTGGAATTCGACTTCCAGACCGGCGATGGTACGACTCTCCAGTTCTTTTTCGATCAGGTCAGTGGGCGGGATCAGGGTAACGGTACCGCCACTTGGCGAACTCTTGCCCAGTCCTGCATCGACCTGGCCGTTTTCACCACGGGGCAGCAGGCTGCCGAACTGGAACTGTGCGCGGCGGCTCATGGCGTTGCCGGCGAACACGTTCTCGCTCATCACATGTTCCATGAACCCGGCGGGGGCGTAGACCTTGACCTTGCCGGCCTTGACGTCCGCCTCGTCGATCACCCCGCGTACACCGCCGAAATGGTCGACGTGGGTATGGCTGTAGATCACCGCCACCACCGGTTTGTGCGGGCGGTTCTGGTAGTACAGATCCAGTGCTGCCTTGGCGGTTTCGGCCATGGTCAGCGGGTCGATGATGATCAGACCGTCGTCACCTTCGATGATGGTCATGTTCGCCAGATCGAGGCCGCGCACCTGATACAGACGCGGGCTGACTTCGAACAAGCCGGCATGCGCGCTCAGCTGAGCCAGGCGCCACAGGCTGGGGTTGACCGAGTCCGGTGCCTGATCCTTGGCGAGGAAGTCGTAGGCCTGAATATCCCAGATAACTTTGCCTTGGGCCGTCTTGACCTGGCCTTTGAACGGCGCGATCAAGCCCTTGCTGACTGACTCGAAATCGGTGCGATCAGTGAAAGGCAGTTGTTGCAGCACCGCGGCGTTGTTGGCAGCGGTGAGTGCGCTGGCTGCGACCGGCGCATCGGCGGCGCCCGCCGATTGCGTCAGGCAGGCAGTGATCAGGCAGGCCAACAGGCCACGAGGGCTCAAAGTGAAACGAGGCATGGCGTCTCCGATTGTTATCGTTATGGTTAGACCAGCCTCGAGGGTAGGGCGGCCCTCGGTCAGGGCGATCATCAGCACCGGACAAAAATCATTCAAGGCCGCTATCCTTGGCCCACGCGTATCGAACGGGTTTACCCATGCTCGAAGTCCACGGTGTTTTCAAAAGCTACGCCACACCGCAAGGACCCTTGCCGGTGCTGCAAGGTGTCGACTTGACGCTCAAACCCGGCAGCAGCCTGGCGCTGATGGGCGAGTCCGGCAGCGGCAAGAGCACCTTGCTGCACCTGATCGCCGGGCTGGACAAGGTCGACCGCGGCAGCATCCGCAGTGGTGAACATCGGCTGGAGCGGATGACGGAAGGGCAGCTGGCCAACTGGCGGCGTACCGAAATCGGTCTGGTGTTTCAGCAGTTCAACCTGATTGGCAGCTTGCGTGTCGCCGACAACCTGGCTTTTCAGGCGCGCCTTGCCGGTCGCCATGATCCGCGCTGGCAGGCGCATCTGGTGCAGCGTCTGGGGTTGGGTGATTTGCTGGAGCGCTATCCCGAACAACTCTCCGGTGGCCAGCAGCAACGGGTTGCGCTGGGCCGGGCGCTGGCCTCCAAACCCCAACTGCTGCTGGCCGATGAGCCCACCGGCAGCCTCGACGAAACCACCAGTGGCGAGGTATTGAAGCTGTTGCTGGAGCTGCTCGACGACAGCCCGACGACCCTGCTGATGGTCACCCACAGCCCCAGCGTGGCCGCACGGCTGGCGGAAAAAGTGGTGCTGCGCGGTGGTCGTCTGGCCGACGTGGACGGGCACTGACATGCGCATTTTTGCGCAAACACTGCGGGCGTTGCTCAGTCATTGGCGCCAGCATCCGGTGCAGTTTTTCAGTGTGTTGACCGGATTGTGGCTGGCCACCAGTCTGCTGACCGGGGTGCAGGCGCTCAATAGCCAGGCACGGGAAAGCTACGCCAAGGCCAGTCAATTGATCGGTGGCGAACCCCAGGCCAGTCTCGGCGCACCGGGTGGCGGAACGTTTTCGCAGCAGCTGTTTATCGAACTGCGCCGTGCCGGTTGGCCGGTGTCGCCGGTGCTGCAGGGGCGGGTGCTGCTCAAGGGCCATGAAGACCAGCGCTTGCAAATGATGGGCATCGAGCCCGTGTCGCTGCCGACAGGGACTGCGGTGGCCGGGCAAGCGTTGCCGATTGAGCAGGTGGTCGAATTTTTCAGCCCGCCGGGCAGGACCTGGATTTCGCCGCAGACCTTGCAAGCCTTGGGCCTGCACGAGGCTGACCGGCCACTGGCGGTGAACGGTCAGGCGCTGCCGCCATTGCAGGTTCAAGCCGACATGGCTCCCGGTCTGTTGCTGGTGGACATTGGTTTTGCCCAGCAGATTCTGGGGTTGCCGGATCAGTTGTCGCGCCTGCTGCTGCCGAAGGATTTCACCGCGCCGTTGCCCGATCAGTTCAAGGGGCAACTGCAACTTCGGACCCGTGGCGAAGAAAACAACCTGGCGCGCCTGACCGAAAGCTTTCATTTGAATCTCGATGCCTTGGGCGTTCTGTCATTTGTGGTCGGTCTGTTTATCGTGCATGCCGCCATTGGCCTGGCGCTGGAGCAGCGCCGCGGGTTGTTGCGAACCCTGCGTGCCTGCGGGGGCAGTGCACGGATGTTGTTGACCTGTCTTGCCGTCGAGCTGGGGGGGCTGGCTTTGCTCGGGGGTGTGGCCGGGGTTGTCAGCGGTTACGTCCTCGCCAGCGTGTTGCTGCCAGATGTCGCCGCCAGCCTGCGCGGTTTGTATGGCGCCGAAGTGGCGGGGCAGTTGAGTCTGAGCCCGTGGTGGTGGTTCAGCGGCATCGGCTTGAGCCTGTTCGGCGCCATGCTCGCCGGGGCCAGCAGCTTGTTGCGGGCAGCGCGCTTGCCCTTGCTGGCGCTGGCCGACCCGCAAGCCTGGCATCAGGCTCACGCGCACTGGTTGCGACGTCAGGGTTGGGTGGCGATGTTGACGGGGGTGATCGCACTGCTGGCGTTGATTTTCGGCGACAGCCTGGTCAGCGGCTTCGTACTGATGGCCGCGTTGTTGATCGGCGCGGCGTTGGCGTTGCCGGTGGTGTTGAGCATGCTGCTCAATCTCGCATTGCAACGCAGTCGTTCGGTTCTTGGCCAATGGTTTCTTGCCGATTGCCGCCAACAATTGCCAGCCCTGAGCCTGGCATTGATGGCACTGTTGTTGGCCCTGGCGGCGAACATTGGCGCCGGCAGCATGACCGCAGGATTCCGCCAGACGTTCAGCAACTGGCTCGAACAACGCCTGAGCGCCGAACTTTACCTCAACCCACAAAACCCGGCGCAGGCGCGGGAGCTGCAAACGTGGCTGGATCAGCAACCGCAACTGGAGGCAACGCTGCCCAACTGGCAGGTGTCGATTCAGCTGCAAGGCTGGCCGACCGAGGTGTTTGGCATCATTGATCACCCGACCTATCGCCAGCATTGGCCATTGCTGGAAGCGCTGGGCGAGCAGCCTTGGGATCAGTTGGCCAGGGACGACGCCGTGATGCTCAGCGAACAATTGGCCCGGCGGCTGAAGGTGCACCTGGGCGATCGCCTGACCTTGCCCACACCGAATGGCCCGTGGTCGCCGCAAATCGTCGGCATCTACGCCGACTACGGCAATCCCAAGGGCCATGTCCTGGTCAACATCAGTCATCTGCGGCGCGGTTGGCCGCAGCTCGCGCCGAACCGTTTCAATCTGCGCATCGATCCGGCGTCAATCCCCGGATTTGTCACGGCGCTTCAGGCGCGTTTCGCCCTGGAGGACAGTCGCATTGTCGATCAGGCGCGGCTCAAGGGCTGGTCCACGCAGGTCTTCGAACGCACCTTCGCCGCCACCGCCGCGCTTAACAGCCTGACCTTGTGCGTGGCCGGCGTGGCCCTGTTCATCAGCCTGCTGACCCAAAGCCAGAGCCGTCTCGGCCAGTTGGCGCCGCTGTGGGCGCTGGGTGTGACGCGTCGTCAACTGATGCTGCTCAACCTTGGGCAAACCTGGTTGCTGGCGTTGTTGACCCTGGTGCTGGCGCTGCCGCTGGGTATCGCGCTGGCGTGGTGTCTGGACACGGTCATCAACGTGCAGGCCTTTGGCTGGAAACTGCCGCTTGGAGTGTTTCCACTGCAGTTGTTGCAACTGCTGGGGTTGGCGATGCTGGCGACCTTACTGGCTTCGGCGTGGCCGCTGTACAGTTTGTATCGCACGCAACCGGCGGACCTGTTGAGGACGTTTGCCCATGAAGATTAAGGTCGGCGTGTTGCTCATTGCACTGTTGTTGAGTGCTTGCGAGCAATCCGCGCCGGATGAAAAGGGCTTCGCCGGCCTGGGCAACCAGGCGGCAACGTTCACGCCGGTGGCACCCGGCCGGGCGTTCAGCTTTCCGGCGGATCATGGGCCTCACGACGGGTTTCGAATCGAGTGGTGGTACGTCACCGCTAATCTCAAGGACGCTCAGGGCAACGAATTCGGTGCGCAATGGACGTTGTTTCGCAGTGCCTTGCAGTCCACGCCCGAGCAGCCCGGCTGGGGCAATCAAACGATCTGGCTGGGGCACGCGGCCGTCACGTCGGCGACGGTGCACCATGCGACCGAACGGTATGCCCGGGGCGGAGTCGGCCAGGCGGGGGTCAGCGTTACGCCGTTCAAGGCATGGATCGACGATTGGCAGTTCAGCAGTCAGGGGACCGCTGAAAACCCGCTGGCGCTCATGCAACTCAGCGCACGCGACAAGGCGTTCAGCTATCAATTGCAGCTGACGTCGACGCGCCCGCTGGTGCTTCAGGGTGATAAGGGTTTCAGCCAGAAATCTGAACAAGGCCAGGCTTCGTATTACTACAGCCAGCCGTTTTTCCAGGCCAGCGGTGTACTGGAGATCGACGGCAAACCCGTTCAGGTCAGCGGACCGGCCTGGCTCGACCGAGAATGGAGCAGCCAGCCTTTGACCGCCAATCAGAGCGGTTGGGACTGGTTTTCCCTGCACCTGGACAGCGGCGAGCAAGTGATGCTCTACCGCATGCGTCAAAAGGACGGGGAGCCTTACCTCACGGGGACCTGGATCGACGCTCAAGGCCAGACACAATTACTGCACGCGAGTGATATCAGCCTCATTCCACTGGACACCGCCGATGTCGCCGGTCGCAAAATGCCGACGCGCTGGGCCATCAAGATCCCTGGCAAACACCTTGATATCGTGATCATCGCGCTCAACGCCCAGACCTGGATGGATTTGCGCATTGCGTACTGGGAAGGCCCCGTGCGCTTGAGCGGCAGTCATGCGGGGCAGGGGTATCTGGAGATGACCGGGTATTGAAATCCGCCGGAACTCCACAGGGCGGTCGGGTTTCTACCGAATGACCATCCACACTGGAGCCACCCATGAGCGACGACCTCAAACCCCCTGACCTCGACACGTGGCAACGTCTGTTCGACGACCAGGCCTACTGGCAACAATCGCCCGATGCTCACTACAGTCAGTTGCAGCGGTTGGCTGATGAGTTGTTGGGGCAGGGCGTCATCGACCTCGAACAGTGGCAGACCCTACGGGACCAGGCCGAGCAATCCCACAAGGACTCACCGGCCGTGAACGTCGCCCGTGAAGTCGACAACCCCGAAGCGTGAGAAAAACAACGCGACACGGGCGCATGCAGGCCTGCGAACTGACCTGGCTCAAGAAAAACGCTAATAACCCGCCCAGTGGTGAGTTCACCAAGCAAGAAACCGCGAACAACCTCTGAACTGCGTCTATGCTCATCCCACACGTGGCGTTGAACTTGGGGTTCAACGCCGTCTGTTGTCATCTATCACAGGGAAAGTTCTGCCTATGAAACGCCATGCACTGACCAAAGCCATTGCCCTCGCCACTCTGCTGTCCGCCGCCAGTTTCAACGCTTTTGCCGTAGACGTTCCGTTGTCCGAGGTTGTGGTGACTGAAAAGGTAACCACTACAGTCGTTTCGGTTGATGCTCCCAACCATCATGTGGTGCTCAAGGGCCCGGACGGTAAAGAGTTTCCTGTAACACTCACCGACAAGGCGAAAAACGTCGACAAACTGAAGGCTGGCGATACGGTCGACATTCAGGTCACCAGCGCCGTCGCCGCCTACCTCGATACCAGTGTCGACAAAGCTCCGCCGGGCAGCATGGAACGCGCCGGTGAAGTCCGCGCCGCGCCGGGCAGTGATCACCCTGGTGGCGAAGCTTACCGTCAGGTACAGGTTCAGCTGAAAGTCACCCATATCGATTTGGCCAAGAACCAGGTGACGTTCGAGGGGCCGAAGGGTAATTCCAAGACCGTCGACGTCAAGAAGCCGGAAATTCAAGCAAAACTCAAGGACCTGAAAGTTGGCCAGACGGTTGTTGTGACGTACACCGACATCCTTACGGTTACCACCAAACAGTAAAACCGGACAGCGGATCTATATGTGTTGGTTGTTCTTGTGCAAGTTTTGTACAAGAACAACCCGGATTAATGAACGAACAGGTGAGTTTGGGACATATCCAGCGGGGTATTTAATCGATATGCAGTTAAATGTAATTAAATGTAATGTCGAGAAATTTCATCTTCGCAGCACGGACTTATTCCGCTACTTGCACTAAAATACCTCTCGTTCGCCCAGTGTCGCGGCTCTTTACCAGTGCACGGATTGCCGAGGCCATTGCGCTGGGCGGACTCTTGGTTCATATGCCAAGCCCTTGAATGCAGAACAAAAAGGCAACCTCAGGGTTGCCTTTTTTTGAATCCTGCCGAAATATACCCTTTGGTTTTCTGATTGTTTCCGTATTGACACATCGGTCGACGGGTAACTTCTTTTGTCTTCAGGCATCACCTATCAGATGTTCACCCTGAACATCCCAGCCCCCGCTTTGAAGTCAAGCGCCAGGCCACTCCCCGATTTAAAGGCACTTTCCCAGTGTTGCCAAACAGTGTTCGATCGATCGCTGTTGGCATTCTTCATACAGCGCCAGTTCATCAAGGGTCGATCGCCCCAAGGCTGTTTCAAAGGCATGTTGATTGGAATGGACGCCGTAATGGGTTTGCGCGGCATCCCCCAGGTTTGACTGAAAAATCCCCGCGGCGCTGACCGGCAGGAAGTCCTCATACACCAGCGGTTCAAGGCGCAGATAACCGCCGCTGAGCAGATCGTCCAGGGTCGAGGATTTCAGTGTGTTCGAGTCCAGGTTTTTTTCCGTCACGAAATAGCGAAAGTACGCCAGTCCCTGATGGCGCATGCCTTCCCAGGTGTCAGGGAATTCGCTGAAATGCTGCGTCATGAGGGCGTTGTAACGAGCGGCGTTGGCTTCGTTGGGGAAGTCCTTCAACTCGTCCCTTGCGGCATTCAGCAGGCGATCGTACAGCGCCCGGCCCTTGGGGGTGAGGGCGGCGCCACGTTGTTCGATTTCGCCAAAGCGGGCGCTATGGCTGCCCCGGGTCTGGTGCTGATCGGTGAAGGCAATCGGCTCGTCCAGTGCCTTGAAACTGGTTTGGCGCAGCAGGATCGGGCACTGGCGGCGCGGCGGGCCTTCGATTACTGCCTTGGGGGTAATGCCATGGGCCGGCATTTGCGCTTGCACGATGTCGATGTCCAGAGTGCGTGGCGTCAGGTGATTGATGTGCGGGCCCTTGAATGCCACGACATCGGCGATCAGACGATGCTGGGCGCTAAGCTGTTGGTACTGCTCAGCGGTCACGGTAGCGCTGTGGTGCCAGCGGAAGGTTTCCAGTGCCTGCTCGACGAATTCATCTGCCTCCTGTTCGGTCAGGCCCCCCAGTGTTTCGCTGCGTTCAATGAGACTCAGGGCGGCAGGGGTGAAGATCGAGCGTTGATCAAGCACCGACTGGGCGAACGCCCGCAGTTCAACGTCATCGATCAGTTCCAGACGCAGCAGCGAGGTGAACACTCGGAACGGACTGACCTGCAACGCCGCTTCGTGCACGGCGCGAAATGCCGTGGAATGCACCGGCACCCCGGCCGGCGACAGGTCGTAATAACCCACCGGCTGCATGCCCATTACCGCAAACAGGCGGGCGAGGGTCGCCAGTTCCTGCGCCGTACCGACGCGAATCGCACCATGGCGCTCCAGGTCCAGGCGTTCGATTTCACCGGTGCTGACCAGTTGTTGCGCAATCAGCGGATTGCTGTCCAGTACGTGGCGGTTGGTTTGCTCCACCAACTCCATCAACGCGCCGTACAACGGCACTTCCTCGCGATACATGTCGGACATCGCCCTGGAAAAGCGTTGGCGGATCAGGTCTGGGCTGACGAAGCTCGGGTGGTTCATGAACAGGATTCCTGGCGCGGTGACATGAAGGATGGGAGAAAAGATCGCAGCCTTCCACGACGCCGACAAACGAAGATTCTGACGAACTTCATTCTTCAAAGGACTGCATCTTCAATGCAGTCGTTGATCCTGAGGGCTTTCCGAGCGCAGTGATGACAAAAACTCCCGATAAAGGCGAGCCGACCCTGTCGGTGCCTCGACCATGGGCATGTGACCGACGGCGTCCCAGATTTCCACCCGCAGATCGGCGATGCCTTTGCTCCAGATGGCCACGCTGCTGACATCGATCAGCCGGTCCTTGCGTCCCCAAAGCAACAGCGCAGGTGCGCTGATGTCGGGGAGGTGCGGTTCCATCGGCGGACTGGCACGCATATCCCGGAAGATTTCCTCCAATTCATCACAGGATTGTTCGTAGCGCTGGGCAACCGCATCAAGCACCAGCTTTGGCACCCAAGGCGGCGATGCCATGGTCATGGCGTAAAAGCGCTGGAATTCTTCGCGCGAGTGAATCAGGAAGGGGTTGTGGCCCTTGGCCAAATGGCGCTCAAGATCACTGGGTTCGGGAGAAGTGACCCCGGCAGGATCGATCAGGGCCACTGAAACAATACGCTCCGGATAATGGGCGGCCAACCAGGCAGCCATAAAGCCGCCCATCGAATTGCCGATCACATGGACCTTCTCGACGCCGCAAACATCCAGCAACTGAATCATCCGCTTGGCCTGCAACGGGATGTCATAGCCGCCACCCGCCTTGAAGCCGGTTTCGCCATGGCCTGCGATGTCGGGAATGATCACTCGATGCGTGCTGACGAAGTGCCGGGCAAAGCGCAGCCAGAGATTCTTGTCGGCACTGAAACCGTGGAGCATCAAGACACTGCTGGTGGCTTCGTAGGGGCCGCCTTGCCAGGTCGAAACCGTCATCTCGCAGATGGGCACGACAATTTTGTGCAGCCTGTACAGCTTGGCTTCGGCCGCCATGTTCAAGTCATAGACCCAGTAGCCGATGGCGGGGTAGGTCAGCCAGCTCCAGACCAGGAAAACCGCAATAACGACGACCAATAACAACATATTTGCGTCTCCTTACTGCTGATCAGGACAAAATGTGATCGGTGGGTTTCAGTTTCCGGGTCAAGCGATGAAAGCTGAAGCTGAAACCCGGGAACATGGCGATCACATGACCGCTCCTGCTTTGATACCAACTGTGGCAGCCACCGGACTTCCACACGGTTCGTTCCATTTCACGGTGGATCATTTCAGTGTAGGTACGTTCTGCCTCCGGTCGAACTTCGATGCTGCTTAAACCTTGCGCTTTCAAGGTCCGAATGCAATCGAGGATGTAATTCATCTGCGATTCGATGATGAACAGCGCCGACGTATGGCCAATTCCAGTGTTCGGGCCGGTCACGATAAACAGGTTGGGAAAGTCTGGCAGGGCGGTGCCCAGGTAGGCCCGAGGGTACTGCGCCCAGACGTCCTTGAGGCGGGTGCCGTTTTTTCCCGTTACCGGGTAGGAAATCACCCCGTCGGTGGCGTCATAGCCGGTGGACCAGACGATCAGGTCCACATCGATGTGTTGGCCATCCCGGGTGACGATACCGCTTTCGTCCAGAGCGGCGATGCCTTGTTCGCGGCTGTGCAGCGTGACGTTCGAGCGGCCAAGTGCCGGGTACAGTGTGCTCGACAGAATCACCCGTTTGCAGCCAATGGTGTAGTCCGGTGTCAGTTTGCGCCGCAGTTGGGGGTCGGACACTTGGCGTTTAAGGAACCGCAGCGCTTGATGCTGGACCATGCGCACGGCCGGTTTCGAATATTTGAAGGCAATGACCCGGGTCTCGAATTGCCAGTAAATCATCCAGCGCAGCAGTTTGTAGGCCGGTTTGAGCCCCAGCAACCAACGCTGGAATCGGCCGAAGGTCCGGTCAGCCCGGGGTAACACCCAATGCGGTGTGCGCTGGAACACGTGCAGGTGCTCGACATCGGCGGCAATCGCCGGAATCACCTGGGCTGCACTGGCACCGCTGCCGATGATCGCTACGCGCTGGCCTCGATAATCGTAGGCATGGTCCCAATTGTTAGTGTGAAACGTCTTGCCCTGAAAACGCTCCCGTCCCTCGAAGGGCGGAATGACCGGTTGGCTCAGCGGGCCTGTGGCATTGATCAAAAATTGCGCGCAAAACAGGCCTTTGCCAGCGGTGTGCACAGTCCAGCGCGTATTCACCTCGTCCCATTCGATGCCTTCGACATTGGCGCCCAGTTCCACCTTGTCGCCCAGACCGAAGTGTTCCACCACGTAACGGGTGTAGCGATGAAGTTCAGCCTGTCCGGCGAACATTTGCGTCCAGAGAAAAGGCGCGAACGACAGCGAATAGAGCGGCGAAGGTACGTCAACGGCGGCACCGGGATAGGTGTTCTGGCACCAGGTGCCACCAAAGAAATCCCGCCGTTCCAGCAGGCGAAAATCGTCGATGCCTGCCTTGAGCAAATTGATCGCGGCGCACTGGCCACCAAATCCGCTGCCGATGATCAATACTTGAAAGGTTTGCATGGGCCTCCGCTTATTGCCTTTGATCAACCCTTCTTCATGTATAGCTGTTTCTTGTGGGCGCGAGGCATTGCGTTCATGGCGTTATGGGCGGGTGTTCAGCCCGCCCGCCGGTGATGGCTATTTAACTTCACCCTGATAGACTCCAGCACACAGGCAAGGCCGGATTTACGAGATTCCGTTGAGTGGCACAGAGGCCCTATGGAAAAAGCGGGAAGAAAGGGAATTTCACTGGCCAGGAGGCTCTACACATCGCGAATTCTGGGGATCGCTCTCGGCCTGGTGTGCGTGAGCGCGGCGATGTATCCGCTCGACCCGGCGCCTTGGGTCTGGGGGTTCATGTTGTTCAATGGCGTGCTCTGGCCGCACCTGGCATACCAATGGGCGCGTCGGGCGAGGACGCCGTATCACGCCGAACACCGCAATTTGTTGATTGATTCTTTTCTCGGCGGATTCTGGATCGCCGCCATGCACTTCAATCCGTTGCCCAGCGCAACAACCCTTTCCATGATGGCTATGAATAATGTGGCGATCGGCGGCCTGCGTTTTTTGCTGGCAGGCACGGTTGCGCAATTGCTGGGTGTAGGCGTCGGGCTGCAAATCTTCGCCCCGGCCTTCATTCCTGCCACCAGCTCGCTGCAGCTCTACGCCTGTTTGCCCTTGTTGTGCCTGTATCCACTGGCGTTGGGCTGGATCTGCTTTCGCCAGGCGCACACCCTTGGCCGGCAAAAGCGTGAATTGCTCGCACTGAGCCGCACCGACAGTCTCACGGGGTTGCTCAACCACGGGACCTGGAAGGATCAACTGGAAGTCGAATTCCAGCGTTGCAAACGCCAGCAAAAGGGCGGGGCGATTGCACTGATCGACATCGACCATTTCAAAGCCATCAACGACACCTATGGCCACGTCGCCGGTGACATCGTCCTGCGCCAGCTGAGCAAAATGCTCAAGCAGAACCTGCGGGCGACCGATGTGGCGGGACGCTATGGTGGAGATGAGTTCTGTGTGATCCTGCCCGACCTGCCCCTGAACCGCGCCGCAGCGGTCATGGATGCCTTGCGCGACCGCTTTGCCACCTTGGGTTATGAGCAGGACCCGGCGTTGAAGGTCAGCCTGAGCATCGGCCTGGCGGCTTTCAATCCTGACCATACTGATGCGACCCTGTGGCTCAACGATGCCGACCAGGCACTGTATGAGGCCAAAACCACTGGCCGCAATCGGGTGATCTGTTGTGACTGTGGCAAGCCGCGGCATGAACTGGTGGATTCGGTGTAAGCAGACATCAGGATCCAGAGACGCTCATCACTCCTTGACCCGCATGAACTCCTCCGCATAGCGGATGTATTCCTCCGGTTGGGTATAGGTGTGCGTCAGCTCGGTCGCGCTCAGGTCCGACGTTTGAGTGAGGATCTGTCGCTGCTCACGCAGGCTGTCGTAAGTGGCCTTGATCGCGGCGAAGTAGGCGCCGTGGCCATCGATGGTGACGCGTACGCCCAGTTCCGCCAGGCGTTGGTCGTCTCGCAGCGCCGGGTTGCCGTAGGTCACCAGCATCAGTGGCACGCTCAGATGCTCGGCGATTTGCTCCAGGTGATCGAAATCCTTGACCCCGACCATGCAGATTCCATCCGCGCCGGCAGCTTGATATTGCTTGGTGCGGCTGATGATTTCCTGGACGGGCAGAATGCCTGCGTGGGTTCGGGCGATGATTGCCATTTCCGAGTCGACCCGGGCTTCCAGCGCTGCGCGAATCTTGCCGACACCCTCGGCGACGGTGATCAGGTCGGTGGATTTGCGGCCGAACTGGGCAGGCAACAAGGTATCTTCAATGGTCAGGGCGGCGATGCCGGCACGTTCGAGTTCGACGACGGTGCGCATGACATTGAGTGCGTTGCCGTAACCATGATCGGCATCGGCAATCACCGGCAACTGGGCGACGCGGCCAATGCGAGTGGCCTGCTCAGCGAACTCGCTGAGCGTGATCAGGGCAAAGTCAGGGGCTCCGAGCACCTGCAGCGAGGCGACCGAGCCGCCGAGGATCCCGACTTCGAATCCCAGGTCCGCGGCAATACGCGCTGACATCGGGTCGAAAACCGAGGCGGTGTGGTAACAGGTTCGGGAAGCGAACAGTTGACGAAAACCGCGCCGCAAATCTTGATGAGAAAGCCTGGACATATGAGTTCCACCAATGGAATGGAAAGGCTTGAGCAAAAGTGTCAACGCCGAAGAAATAGAAGGCTATCACGCGAGCGGCGCCACAATGATGACGAATTTGCCGACCCGTACCGGTCGAGACGCAGCCCGATGACAACCCGGCCAGTTACGCCGCCACGGCCCGTCGCTGTGGTTTGAGCTGCTGTACAGCGCGCACCGAGTCGCCTGGTTGCAGTTGCAGACGCTTGGCGGTGAGTCGGTCAACGATCAGGTTGCCGCCTGCCAATCGTGCCTGGGCACTGGTGATGCGGCAGTTTTCCAGGCGCCTGTTGTGGATGAGCCACGGCGGCGCCTGCTCGTCCGGTATGCCGATGTCCAGTCTCAGCGTTTGGCTGTCGCGCACGGTGCGGATGTTCGACACCGGGGCTTCGATGACGGGGCCGGCGTCGAAGATATCAATGTAACCCTTGTGGGTAAAACCCTCGGCACTGAGGACTTTCAGCGTCGCTTCGTTCGTGGCGTGAGCCTTGCCGATCACTGCCTGAGCCTGTTCGGTCAGCAGGCAGGTATAGAGAGGTTGGCGCGGCATCAGTTCGGCGATGAACGATTTGTTGCCCAGTTCCGACAGTTGCTCGGCGTGGCTGAAGTCCATCTTGAAGAAATGACGACCCACGCTGTCCCAGAATGGCGAACAACCTCGTTCGTCGGCACTGCCCCGCAGTTCAGCGATCAACTTCTCACCGAACAGGTGCGCAAATTCGGCGACAAACAGAAAGCGCCCCAGGGAAAGCAATCGAGCGTTGCATCCCCGGCGCTCATCAGGAGGCAGGTACAACGAACGGATTTGCGATTGCCCGGTCATTTCATTGCTCAGAAACAGGGTCGGGAGCTGGCGTTGAATGCCCAGGTCGGGTGAGGCGTTCACCGTCACCCCGACTCGATAGGTGTACCAAGGCTCTCGCAGTCCGATTCCGCCTGTCAGGGCGCTCACGCCCACCACCCGCTGATCATCGTCTTCGAGCACGAACAGGTAGTCGGCATCGGCGCGATCGACCTGTTGGGCGAAAGTGCGTTGGGCCCAGCGGATTCGATGGGCCAGGCGTTCTTCGTTGGTCGGCAGCTGGCTGAGTCCCTTGGTGGCATGGCGCACCAATGTCATCACGGCAGGCAGGTCGGTGATCCGAACCGGGCGGACGATCATGCTGAAGTTCCTTTTTCGCGCGTGCTCATGAGTTGGGGCTGTCCGTGATCACAGGGGAATCAGCCGTATCTCGCTTCCTTCTGTCACCCTTAGCACCGCGCACATGTCCGCATCCAGAATGACCGGTTGCCCGGCGGTGTAGTCGAGGTCGGCAACAATGGCTCGATAAGCGTTCAATGAATCATTGCTGACCAGATATCGACCCCGGGCATCGATGGAACAACCCGGTTGCACCCTGCCTGCCCGGCTCTGGGCGATTGAGCGGATCGCTGCGGTGCGCGCGCACATCGTTGGACCTCCATCGAAAAGGTCAACGTAGCTGTTGGTTTCAAAACCTTCACGTTCGAGGATATCGAACGCTTCCTGGCCATCGGGATGGATTTTCCCGATGCAGTCTTGTGCGGCCTGGGGCAGCATGGGCACGTAGATGGGGTAATGCGGCATCAGTTCGGCGAGAAACCCCCGACTTTGCTGACCGCAAAGCCGTTCGGCCTCGACATAGGGCAAATCGAAGAAATGCTGGCCGACAGCGTCCCAGAATGGCGAGTGGCCTTCATCGGTGCTGTATCCGACAATTTCAGTGATCACCGCCGCGGCAAAACGTTGCGGGTGGGTGGCGATGAACAACAGGCGCGCGCGTGACAAGAGTTCGGAATGGGGCGTGCGTTCCAGCATCCGGTTGATATGGAAGCCGCGCAACAGGGTGTGGTCGCTGAGATCGTGACACAAGGATAACGCCGGTACGCCGTGTTCGATGTTCAGTTCACGGCAGGCGCTGGTGAAAGGCCGGTTGCGCAAACTGTAGAAGGGTTCGGTGAACCCGGCGGTGGCGAGGATCTCCGAGCAGCCCACCAGGCGTTGCTCCGTAAGATCTTCGAGGACGAAGAAGTAATTTTCCTGGCCATGGCTCTGGACGCTTTTTTCGAACGAGGCGCAGGACTGCTCAATCCGCTCACGCAATCGTTCGCAATCGTCGGTCAGGGACGTTACGCCCACCAGGCTTTCGCGAGCCAGGCGCTGCAACTGATGCAGATCGGCGGACTCGACTGGACGCAAGACCAGCATGGCGATACTCCTTGTATCAATGGACTCGGCCTTCGGGCCGAATCTGACTATCACTGTCGTTTTTTTTGCGTATCAAATCGGCGGTCGCTGTACTGGGTCAGGTACCCCGCTTTTTCAGAGACTTTGCGTTTAACGGTGTTGATTCGAAGTTGAAAATGTCGACCAGACAGCTGATCGGGTCCTGGTGGAATTCAAGGATCCGGGAGAGAGATCCGGGCTCCTGCTGGATGGAGTGACAGGGGATTTCAACGGTCAATTGGCAGCAGTATTTATTTATCAGGCATGGCCTGTCTAGTTAATTTTCACAGTGTTTTTCCTTGCCCAAAAATGGGGCAAACCCGCGTGGCACGGGCGTAAGCCAAAGTGGATCAGCCTTGTAAGGGATTGCCTGAATTGGGGTCGGAGATCGCAGCGTCTTCAGCAAGAAGTCAGTAGGTGTAGTCTGAACAGACGCAAGCGAAATACGCTGCGAAGGCTTTTTCTACGGCACAATTGCGCACCTCCCGTGGCGTAAAGGTGTTTAACGCTGCGTTTATAGAGTGATACTTGTGCAGGCGACTCGTTTAACCCTGATGTGCCACGCTCGAACCGTCGCACAGAAATTGGCGCATTTTCCTACCGACGAGCCTTTGGACATGGATTGGCAAGCGGCGCGGCAATCGCGTTGCGCCCAATTCAAGGGAAGTCCGCGTTTGATGTGCGGCCCCGAATTACGAGCCCGACAAACCGCTGAGTTGTTCGGCAACGCGGCGCAAGTTGTCGACGCCCTGAAGGATTGTGATTTCGGGCGCTGGCGCGGTATGCGCATTGGCGAATTGCAAAAGACCGAACCCGACGCACTTCAGCACTGGCTGGCAGATCCTGATTCGGCACCCCACGGTGGCGAGTCGGTCACCGGGCTCTGCGAACGAGTGAGCGCATGGCTGGTGTCCCTGCAATCGACACCGGGTCACGTTATCGCCATCACTCATCCGTTTGTCATTCGTGCCGCGCTGACGCATGTGTTGCAAGGCTCGTCGTTCAACTCGATCGACGTGGAGCCGCTGTCGGCCGTGGAGTTACGGTTTCAGGGGCGTTGGCGCTTGCGCTTGCCGGGCACCGATCCTGAGGAGTCGCTGTGATGAAAAAACTGTTGGTCATCGGCATCGGGGCCGGCAATCCGGACTACATCACGATACAAGCCGTGAAGGCGTTGAATCGAGTCGATGTGTTTTTTCTGATGGAGAAGGGCGAGAGCAAAAGCCAGCTGATCGAATGGCGCCGCGAGATCTGCGAGCGCTACATCAGCGACCGCGACTACCGTTTTGTAGAGGCCCACAGTCCGGAACGCGAACGTGGTGATGTGGACTACAAGGCCAGTGTCGACGATCTGAACCTGGCCAGGCAGCAAGCGTTTGTACGTCTGATCAACGAGGAAATGGCGGACGGTCAGTGCGGCGGTTTTCTGGTCTGGGGCGACCCAGGGTTGTACGACAGCACTGTTCGTATCTTGCACACGCTTCTGGCGTCAGGTGCCTGCGAATTCGAATTCGAAGTGATCCCGGGTATCACCAGCGTCCAGGCACTCACGGCACAACACAAAGTGGCGCTGAACCAGATCGGCCGATCCGTGGAAATCACCACGGGGCGGCGCCTGGCGGCAGGGCAGGTGAGTGATGCCGACAGCCTGGTGGTGATGCTGGATGCGCAGGATGCCTACCGTCAGGTGACGGATCAGGAGACAGACATTTACTGGGGTGCCTATCTGGGCACGCCGGATGAAATCCTGATCAGCGGCAAACTCAAGGATGTGGCAGATGAAATAGCGCGGGTGCGCAAGGTTGCGCGGCAGGCCAACGGCTGGATCATGGACACCTATCTGCTGCGCAAGCCCGAGCAATGACCCCGGCTGCGCTTCACGATAGAACGTTGCCCGCACGCCCGAATCGCTCCCGATACACTGACGGCGGTACACCCACCACGGAACGGAACGCCACCCGAAAACTTTCCACCGAGCGATAACCGCAGCGCTGGGCGATCTGCTCGGTGTTCTGATCGGTGCTTTCCAACAGCTCGCGGGCGCGCCCCAAGCGTTCGTGTTGCAACCAGGTCTTGGGCGATTGACCGCTGGCTTCAGTGAAACGGCGCAGGAAGGTGCGCTCGCTCATGGCCGCTTCACTGGCCAGTTCGCGCACTTCGAGCGGTTCGTGCAAGCGCTCCCGGGCCCACTGCATGACGCGGGAAAGATCGCTGCGTGGTGTAGGACTGACCGGCATCGGAATGAATTGCGCCTGGCCACCGGTGCGTTGCGGCGACATCACCAGACGTCGTGCCACGGAGTTGGCCACTTGCGTGCCGAAATCCCGCGTCACCAGATGCAAGCACGCATCGATGCCCGCTGCGCTGCCGGCGGAGGTGATCAGTTGACCCGCGTCGACATAGAGCACGTCCGGGTCCACCAGGATGTCGGGAAAGCGTTCGGCCAGTTCCGTGGTGTAGCGCCAATGCGTGGTGGCGCCATGCCCGTCGAGCAAGCCGGTGGCGGCGAGCACGAATACGCCGGAGCAAATCGACAGCAGTCGCGCACCCCGGGCATGGGCCTGGCGCAGGGCCGTGATCAGCTCCCCAGGCACCGCAGCGCGGCGGTCGCGCCAGCCGGGAATGATAATGGTCCGGGCTTGTGCGAGCAGTTCCATGCCGCCATCGGCCAGCACCTGGATGCCGCCCATGGCGCGCATCGGGCCTTGATCGACGGCGACGATGCGATGGGTGTACCAGGGGAACTCGAATTCCGGTCGTGCCAGGCCGAAGATCTCCACGGCGATGCCGAACTCGAAAGTGCAGAGGCCGTCGTAGGCCAGAATCGCGACCAGTCCTGGGTTGGATTGCATTTGGCGGAAAACTCCCGATGAGTGTCTCGTGCGCCACTGTAGCGGCAAGAGGCGCACGGATAAAGTCTTCTCACACCTATCGATACTTTGGAGTACAGCCTATGACCAGTCTGGTTCGCGACATTCCCGCCGCCCCATCGGCCATTGCCTTGATGCATTTCAGCAACCGTCTGACCTTCGAAACCGATTGTTCCGACGTCTACGCCAGCCAGCAGCAGGGTGAAATCGATTTCATTCTGGTGGATGTGCGCGGGCCGCTCGCGTTCGAGCGTGGTCATGTGCCAGGGGCGATCAATATTCCGGGACGCCTGCTCACTGCCGAGGGGTTGGCGAGTTATCCGAAAAACAGCCTGTTCGTGGTTTATTGCGCCGGGCCTCATTGCAACGGTGCCAACAAGGCTGCGGTGAAACTGGCGGCCCTGGGTTATCCGGTCAAGGAGATGATCGGCGGCGTAACGGGATGGCTGGATGAGGGGTTTGAACTGAATACCGATATGCTGAAATCATCCGGTGCTGCAATCGGTTGCGAATGTTGATCTGAAAATGCCATGTGGCGAGGGGTCTTGCTCTCGTCCGGCTGCGTAGCAGGCGCTTTCTGGGGCCGCTGCGCAACCCAACGGGAGCAAGCTCCCTCGCCAAAAAATACTGTTCTCATCTCTATAACTTTTTGTCGCTTCAACACAATTTACCCTCCCGTTGCCACTCTAGACTGCCGGCCACTTCGGTTTTCGCCCACAAGGCGATGACCGAATGCTGCCAATCGAAGCTGCCAATAAAAGTCTCCGCACACGGGAGTTATAAATGAAGAAGCTAGTGATGTTCGGTGCTCTGGCACTGTCGATGTTATCCCTGACCGCCGTGGCCGAAGACGCCAAGCCGATCCGCATCGGTATCGAAGCCGGTTACCCGCCATTCTCGATGAAAACCCCTGACGGCAAGCTCACCGGTTTCGACGTGGACATCGGTGATGCCCTGTGCGAGCAGATGAAAGTGAAATGCACGTGGGTCGAGCAAGAGTTCGATGGCCTGATCCCGGCTCTGAAGGTCAAGAAAATCGACGCGATCCTGTCGTCCATGACCATCACTGACGACCGCAAGAAAAACGTCGATTTCACCATCAAGTACTACCACACTCCGGCTCGCTTCGTGATGAAGGAAGGCTCCGACGTCAAGGACCCGCTGACCGAACTCAAGGGCAAGAAAGTCGGCGTGTTGCGCGCCAGTACCCATGACCGCTTCGCCACCGAGGTACTGCAACCGGCCGCAATTGTTCTGGTGCGTTACGGCTCCCAGCAGGAAGCCAACCTGGATATGGTTTCAGGCCGCATTGACGCGCTGCTGGCCGACTCGGTCAACCTGGACGACGGTTTCCTGAAAACCGACGCCGGTAAAGGTTTCGCCTTCGTGGGTCCTGAGTACAACGATCCGAAATACTTCGGTGGCGGTGCCGGTATTGCCGTGCGCAAGGGCGATACCGCCCTGGCCGAGCAATTCAACACCGCGATCAGCGAAATCCGCGCCAACGGCAAGTACAAGCAAGTGCAGGACAAGTACTTCAAGTTTGACGTTTACGGCGAGTAATCCGGCCGTCCAGAAAAGTGGCAACCGTTGACGCGGTTGCCATTTTTTTTGTGTTCATGATTTATCCTGCCCATACATTTCCAACCGGTAGGAGCTGGCTTGCCAGCGAAAGCGATCTGACAGTCACATCCTTTTTGAAGGTGCCGTCGTCTTCGCTGGCAAGCCAGCTCCTACAGGTTTTGTAGGAGTTCGCAATGCAACGTATCGACCACACATTGCCCTGGAGCCACCTGGGCAGCGAGCGCACCCTGAGTGTGTTCCGTTACGGCGCGGGCACGCGCAAGGTGTACATCCAGGCCAGCCTGCACGCCGATGAGTTGCCCGGTATGCGCACCGCTTGGGAACTGAAAAAACGCCTGGGCGAACTTGAAAGCCGCGGCCTGTTGAATGCGCTGATCGAACTGGTACCAGTGGCCAACCCCATCGGCCTCGACCAGCATTTGCAAGGCAGCCACATGGGCCGATTCGAACTGGGCAGCGGCAAGAACTTCAACCGTTCGTTCGTCGAGCTCAGCGCACCGGTCGCCGAGTTGATCGGTGATCGCCTGGGTACCGATGCCCAAGCCAACATCGCCCTGATTCGCCAGACCATGGGACAGGTTCTCGACGGTTTGCCGGCTGCGGCGTCGCAGCTTGAAGCAATGCACCGTCTGTTGCTGCGCCACGCTTGCGATGCCGACATCACCCTGGATTTGCATTGTGATTTCGAGGCAGCGATTCACCTTTACGCATTGCCGCAACATTGGCCACAGTGGCAATCCTTGGCGGCGCGCTTGAAGGCCGGGGTCGCGTTGCTTTGTGAAGATTCCGGCGGCAGCTCTTTCGACGAGTCGTGTTCCTCGCCATGGCTGCGCCTGGCCAGAGCCTTTCCCGAAGCAGCGATTGCGCCCGCCAACCTCGCCACCACCCTGGAGCTCGGCAGCATGGGCGACACCCGGGTCGATCAGGCCCAGGCCAACTGCGAAGCGATTCTGGGGTTTTTGGCTGAGCAAGGTTGCATCAACGGCACTTGGCCGGCGGCACCGAGCGAGTGCTGCGAAGGCATGCCGTTTGAAGGCACCCAATACCTGTTCGCACCGCACCATGGCGTGGTCAGTTTCTTGCGCGAAGCCGGCGAGTGGGTCGAGAAGGGCGATGCGTTGTTTGAAGTGGTCGACCCGTTAAGTGACAAGGTCACCACCGTGAACGCCGGCACCAGTGGTGTGCTGTTTGCCATTGACCGTGGTCGCTACACCCAGCCAGGCACGTGGCAGGCGAAGGTTGCCGGGCGGGAGCCGATTCGGGCGGGCAAGTTGATCAACGACTGACTCAACTCTCCTACAGGCATAGATGATCAGAGATGTTAGGCTCTTCCCCGAATCCTGCGCTCTGTGAAGGAAGATTTATGCTGAAGATGCTCGCTCTGCTCACGCTCCTGACGTCCACCGCCGTCCACGCTCAAGCCCCGCTGCAAACCGATCTGCCGCTCAAATACGTGGCGCAGGCCAACGCTGAATCGAACCATCAACCGCTGGTGATTTTTCTCCACGGTTACGGCAGTAACGAGCAGGACCTGTTCGGCATCAAAGATGATTTACCTGCGCAATACAACTATCTTTCCGTGCGGGCACCGATGGTGATGGAAGCGGGCAGCTATCAGTGGTTTCGCAAGAAGGGCGAAGGTGCCTACAACGGTGAGACGGATGATCTGAAGGCCAGTGGTCAGGTGCTGCTGGATTTCATCGCACAGGCTGCGAAGAAATATCACACGGAGCCGGAGAAAGTATTCCTGGTGGGTTTCAGCCAGGGCGCAATCATGTCCTACGAAGTGGCGTTGCGACATCCGCAGGCGCTCGGCGGGATTGCAGCGTTGAGCGGGCGGATTCTGCCGGTGCTCAAGTCCGAGCTAAAGCCCGATGAAAAGCGCCAGTCGCTGGCGATTTTCATCGGTCATGGCGAGCAGGACACACGCCTGCCCTTCAGTGATGGCACCGAGGCTAACAGTCTGTTGCAGAGCGTGTCGCTCGAACCCGAGTTCCACGCTTATCCCGGTCTCGGGCATAGCATCAGTGCCGCAGAAGTACAGGATTTGAGCGCTTGGTTGCAGCGCCTCAACCCGTAAATCCTATTTGCCGCTGACGATCTGTTTGATCAGGGTTTCATGCGCCGCCATGTCGCCGGGGCGAGAGATCACCTGAATCACCGCCATGCGGTTGCCGGACGCCGCCATCAGGGTTGTGCTCAGGGTCAGGCCGCCACCCTGGGTGGCGGTGCCGTCGACCTGGCGCAGGCCCAGCCCGGTTTTTTGGGTCAGGCTTTTCTCGCTGAGTTTGTTGTAGTCCGGCAGGGCCTTGTGTTGTGCCGTGTCGAAATCGGCCGCCGTGCCGTCGAGAAACGCTCCGTCGTTGTCTTTGACGCTGACACCTTCGGGCAGGCTGTTTTCAGCAGCGATGACCACGGTCTTGGTGGTCTCGTTGCTGTACATCGTGCCGCTCGCGCCGTTCGGACTGGCCGGCAACGGGTTGGCGATGAAGCCCTTCGGCAGGTTGAATACAAACTTGCCACTGAGCATCGAAACTTTCTGCGCTGGGGCATCACTGGACGCGGCTTTTGCGGCCTGCGCATTCAAAGCCCCCAGGCTCGCCGCTGTTGCCAGCAACAGGATCAGGGCTTTTTTGGTGAACAGTGACATTGATATCTCCAGGGACGGTCGCGCGGTGGGGCGCGATCATCCCATGGGCACTGTCGATGACTCCAGCGTTGGCTAACCAGCGGTCGACATTTGCACTGCGACCCGTTGTTTACGCCTGATTCTGCGGGAACAGGTTGCGACGGGTTTCTTCGTCGAATTCGGCCTTGAGCACCAGTTGTTCTTTCAGGCCATGAGCACGCTGGGCGGCCGGGCGGGCGCTGATTTCATCGAACAGGCGTTTGACGTTTGGATACGCCGCCAGGCCGCTTTCTCCAAGGATGTAGGGCGCGTAGTTGGCCCAACCCCAGAGTGCCATGTCGGCGATGCTGTAAGTGTCACCGGCCAGGTAGGGATGGTCCGCCAGACGCTGATCAAGCACGCGATAGTGGCGTTCGACTTCCTTGAGGTAACGGTTTTTTGCGTACGGCAAGTCTTGCGGTGCGTGATGAAGAAAGTGCACAGCCTGACCCGAGAACGGCGACAACCCAGTGGCGATGAACATCAACCACGACAGCAGTTCGGCATTTCCGGCAGCGGTGGTTGGCAGAAAGCGCTGATATTTTTGTGCCAGGTGCAACAGGATGGCCTGGGAATCAAAAACAGTGGCATCGCCGTCTACCAGTGCAGGCACCTTGGCGTTCGGGTTGATCGCCAGGAAGTCGGGTAAATGTTGCGAGCCCTTGAAGGTATCGACCCCAATCAATTCGTAGGGTATTTGCAGCTCTTCGAGCAGCAGGGCAACTTTCATCGGGTTTGGCGAAGGGTGGAAAAAGAATTTCATGGTGTAGGCCTCAGTCGGTAGGGGTTTGAACTGAGGCTGATCTTGGGCGAAACCTGTTCGATTGACGTACGAGGTTTTTGTCCTACTCGTGCGAAATAATCGAACGGGTTGCAGGAGGTTTTGCCAGCAGGCGTTTGGTCACCCCCAGCATGGCCACGGATACCGCGACGCCCACCACAAACGCATTCATCCCCATCTGCGGTAGCGTCAGGGCCAATACCAGGCAGAACGCGGCAAACGAGTACATTCCCGTGGCGGTGGCCCGCAACAACGCGGCGGTAAACGCCGGACCACGGGTTTGCTGGGAAAACACTGCCATCACGCTGCCCAACACCGGGAATACTGCGAGCAAGCCGCTCCAGCGGTCACCGACAGTGCTGGCCAGCAAGGTCACGAACAAGGTGAGCAGGGCGCCCGCGACCATCCGCAAAATCAGTTTGTCGGATTTGGGGGCCGGGCCGTTGATAACCGGTTGCACGGCGGGGAACAGGTACGGCGCTGCGAGCAGCGCGATGCCGGCGGCGCACACCGAAAACCCCAGGGACGCCGGGATCAGCGACAGCACGATTGCCACCCCAGCCCAGACCGACAGCGAAACCGTCAACGCCAGCGGCCATCCCCCGCGTTGCGCGACCTGGGCGTAGGTCACGCAAAAGGCAATCATCGCGAACATGGCCGACAGCGCAGCCGTCGCCGATTGTGCAGCGAACACCTCGCCTTGTTCGATGGCAAGGAAAAACAGAATCGGCCCGACCACCACCGGCAATCCCGACAACCAGCCTGCCACGCTTGGCCCCCAACGCTTGCCGGCGAGCGAAATGAGCAGCAGGAATCCTGGAATCACCAGCAGTTTGAGGATCAACACGCGCACATCTCCGACTTGTGTGAGGTCGTAACGTTAACATTGCGTCGGGTTGATTGCTCTACGGATTAAGTGGTTTTGTATACAAAGTAAGGTCCGGCCATTGTAGGAGCGAGCCTGCTCGCGATGACGATAAGGCGCTGCAACTGACAAAACGCAGGCAAAAAAAACCCGGTGCGACTTGCATCGCACCGGGGGGTGTTGCCAGGCGGCGCGGTTCTTCGTGGGTCCCCGCGCCGTCTGATGAACGCTATTGGCTTACGCCCGTTCGAGCGCCAGTGCCACGCCTTGACCACCACCGATGCACAGGGTGGCGAGGCCTTTTTTGGCGTCGCGCTTGATCATTTCATGCAGCAAGGTCACCAGCACGCGACAGCCCGAAGCACCGATCGGGTGACCGAGGGCGATGGCGCCGCCGTTGACGTTGACCTTGTTCAAGTCCCATTCCAGGTCCTTGGCCACGGCTAGCGATTGCGCGGCGAAGGCTTCGTTGGCTTCAACCAGCTCAAGCTGGTCGATGGACCAACCGGCCTTGTCCAGGCAACGGCGAGTCGCCGAAACCGGGCCGATGCCCATGATTGCCGGGTCCACGCCAGCGTTGGCATAGGCAGCAATTTTAGCCAGGACCGGCAGGCCGAGGGCCTTGGCTTTGTCGGCACTCATCAGGATTACGGCGGCGGCGCCGTCGTTCAGCGAGGAAGCGTTACCGGCAGTCACCGAGCCATCTTTCTTGAACGCGGCCTTGAGTTTGCCCAGGGATTGGGCGGTGGTGCCGGCCCGTGGCTGCTCATCGGTGGCGAAGGACAGCGGATCGCCCTTGCGTTGAGGAATCAGGATCGGGGTGATTTCATCAACGAAGCGCCCGGCTTCGATGGCGGCCACGGCTTTCTGCTGCGAGGCGGCGGCGAAGGCGTCCTGCTGCTCGCGCGTCAGGCTGTACTTCTCGGCCAGGTTCTCGGCGGTGATGCCCATGTGGTAATCGTTGAACGCATCCCACAGGCCGTCGCTGATCATGGTGTCGACGATTTGCGCGTGACCCATGCGCAGGCCAGTGCGGGCACCGGGCATGACGTAGTTGGACAGGCTCATGTTTTCCTGGCCGCCGGCGATGATCACTTCGGCGTCGCCGCAACGAATCGCCTGGGCGCCCAGGTGCAGGGCTTTGAGACCCGAACCGCAGACCTTGTTCAGTGTCATGGCTGGTACGGCGAAGGGCAGGCCCGCCTTGATCGAAGCCTGGCGCGCAGGGTTTTGCCCGGCGCCAGCGGTCAGTACCTGGCCCATGATCACTTCATCGACTTGCGCAGGGTCCAGGCCGGTCTGTGCGAGCAACTGACGGATCACCGCAGCGCCCAGGTCAACCGCGGACACATTGGCCAGGGAACCCTGGAAACTGCCGATCGCGGTGCGCGTGGCAGCAACAATGACGACGTCTTGCATGGAAAATTTCCTCACTGGGCAGCGAACTGCATTTCCGGCACGTGATCCGGCACGATCAGTTTACCGGCAGTTTTGGCGACGATCTCTTCGACACTGACACCCGGCGCACGTTCTTTCAGAATGAACGCGCCGTTGTCGATTTCCAGGTAAGCCAGGTCGGTCAGTACGCGCTTGATGCAACCGGCGCCGGTCAGCGGCAGGCTGCAATGGTCCAGCAGCTTGGACTCACCGTCCTTGGAGGCGTGGGTCATGATGACGATGATGTTGTCTGCGCCGGCGACCAGGTCCATCGCGCCGCCCATGCCCTTGACCAGCTTGCCGGGAATCATCCACGAGGCAATGTTGCCTTGCACGTCGACTTCAAACGCGCCCAGCACGGTCAGGTCGACATGACCACCGCGGATCATGGCGAACGACTCGGCCGAGGAAAAAATCGACGCGCCGGTCCGTGCAGTCACGGTTTGCTTGCCGGCGTTGATCATGTCGGCATCGATGGTTTCTTCGGTAGGAAACGGACCCATGCCCAGCAGGCCGTTTTCCGACTGCAGCATGACTTCCATGCCTTCAGGGATGTAGTTGGCGACGAGGGTCGGAATGCCGATGCCCAGGTTCACGTAGAAGCCGTCCTGCATTTCGCGGGCGACGCGTTGAGCCATTTGTTCGCGGGAAAGTGCCATTGTTGTTATTCCTTCATTCGGTCCGGGGGCAGGGAATCACTTGCGTACGGTGCGCTGTTCGATGCGCTTCTCGAACGTGCCGCAGATGATCCGGTCGACGTAGATGCCAGGGGTGTGGATCTGCGCCGGGTCCAGCTCGCCGGGTTCGACGATTTCTTCGACTTCGACCACGGTGATCTTGCCGGCGGTGGCGGCCAGCGGGTTGAAGTTCTGAGCGGTATGACGGTAGATCACGTTACCGAAATGGTCGGCTTTCCAGCCTTTGACGATGGCGAAGTCACCGGTGATGGATTCTTCCATCAGGTACTGGCGGCCATGGAATTCGCGGACTTCCTTGCCGTCGGCGACGGGGGTGCCAACGCCGGTTGCGGTGAAGAAAGCCGGGATGCCGGCGCCGCCAGCGCGCATTTTTTCGGCGAGGGTGCCTTGCGGGGTCAAAACCACTTCGATAGCGCCGCTGAGCAGCTGTTCTTCGAACATCTTGTTTTCGCCCACATAGGAGGCCACCACTTTGCTGATCTGGCGGTCTTCCAGCAGTACACCGAGGCCGAAACCGTCGACGCCGCAGTTGTTGGAAACCACGGTCAGATCGCGAGTGCCTTTGCGCTTGATCTCGTTGATCAGGTTTTCCGGGATCCCGCACAGGCCGAAGCCGCCGGCGATCACGGTCATGCCATCTTCAAGACCTGCCAGAGCTTCCTCGTAGGAACTCACGCGCTTGTCGAAACCTGCCATATGCACCTCTTTTATTCTTTGTGGGCGGCTGGCTAGCCGAATGGGAAAGAGTGTCTCGCTGTGGGATTCATTTGTTAAGTTGATTTTTATGGCATATTAATTGATAAAACTCATCAATCGATGAAATATGCAAACCTGTAGGAGCCGGCTTGCTGGCGATGGCGGCGGATAAGGCCAACATCGATTTCGCCTGCCATATTGCAATCGCCAGCAAGCCGGCTCCTACAGGTTCAGTGGTTCATCCATTTTGGAGCTAAGCGACCCATGACCGTCAAGCAGATCCGCGCTTTCCTGGCCGTTGCCCAGAGCCTGAGTTTTGCCGTGGCGTGTGAGCGCCTGCACTTGTCGCAATCGGCCCTGAGCCTGACCATCAAGGCGCTGGAAGAGGGGCTGGGCGGGCGGTTGTTCACCCGCAACACGCGCAATGTGGCGTTGACCGCCGAAGGCGAAGCCCTGGTGCCGCTGGCGCGCCGGTTGATTGCCGATTGGGACAATGCCGAGGATGAACTGCGTCAGCGATTCACCCTTCAGCGCGGCCGCATTACCCTGGCGGCCATGCCTTCGTTTGCCGGCAACCTGCTGCCACCGATCCTCAAGAGGTTCCGCGCCCGTTATCCGAACGTCAACGTCACGGTCAATGACGTGATCAACGAGCAAGTACTGGAAATGGTGCGTGACCGGCAAGTGGAGCTCGGGGTCGCGTTTGAACCGTCCCAGAGTTCGTCGCTGGAGTTCACACCCTTATACGTCGACCGCTTCGTGGCGGTGGTGCCTCAGGATTCGGCGCTGGCCGAACTGGACGAAATCGATTGGCTGACGTTACTCAAGGAGCCCTTCATCACGTTGCAACGACCGTCAACGGTGCGGGTCATGCTGGAGGAGCACCTGCAGGCCCGTGGCATGAGGCTGCCGGTCGAGTTCGAAAGCCATCAGTTGGCGACGGTTGGGAGGATGGTCGCCAGCGGACTGGGGGTGAGCGCGGTGCCGGCGTTGTGTGCCGGGCAGATGCGAGAGCTGGGGGCGCACTGTATTACCTTGAGCAACCCGGTGGTTGAGCGGGCACTGGGGGTGCTGACGCTGCCGGGCAGTGAATTGTCGGCGGCGGCGCAGGCGTTGTTTGATGTGCTGAAAGAGGAGAACCTCGGCGAGCGCATGACGCGACGACCCCTGTAGGAGCCAGCTCCTGCGAAAAGCGAGAAAGTCCCGCCGTATGATGTCCCGTAGGAGCCGGCTTGCTGGCGAAAGCGGTGTTAAACATTGCGGCGTCCATTCGGCCGCCTTCGCTGGCAAGTCGAATCGCCGCATGGCAGTTTCTGCACTGTTCGGGTTCTTCTGGCTTCACGCGTTCAGGCGTTGGGCCAAAAGGGGCAATAGCTGTTCACACGACCCTTCAATCTTCAAATCCAGAAGCTCATCCGCCCGGGTCTTGCCCAGGTTCATCGCAATCAACGGCTTGCCCTGATCCACCACGGCGCGGCACAGACGAAACGCCGAGTACGCCATCAACGACGAGCCGACCACCAACAACCCCGCCGCTTGCTCGACTGTTGCCATGGCTTTGGCGGCCGTGGCCTGCGCGACGTTTTCGCCAAAAAACACCACGTCCGGCTTCATCCGTTCTCCGGCGCAATGGGGGCAGCGGGGCACCTGAAAGCGTGCTTCGAACGCCGAATCGAGCAAGGTGTCGCCATCCGGTGCCTGCACCGCGTCGACACCGGCGAGATAGGGATTCTGGGATTCCATCAACTGCTGGATCGAATCGCGCTCGCTGCGCTTTCCGCAATCCAGGCACAACACCCGATGCAGGCTGCCGTGGAGTTCGATCACGTCGTGGCTGCCGGCCTGATCGTGCAGGGTGTCGACGTTCTGGGTGATCAACGCGGTGATTTGCCGGGTGCTTTGCAAGCGGGCGAGGGTGTCGTGGGCCACGTTCGGTTGCGCCAGGCGCACCCGTGGCCAGCCAAGCATCGCCCGCGCCCAGTAACGTCGGCGCGATTCCGGCGCCGAGAGAAATTCCTGGTACATCATCGGTTGACGGCCACGGCGCACGCCCTGGTTGTCGCGATAGTCGGGAATGCCCGACGGTGTGCTGATACCGGCCCCGGTCAGGACTGCAAACGGCTCGTCGGCCATGAGTTGTCGTAGCCGGTCGAGTTGTTCGCGGATCTGGCGGTCGAGCATGTTCAATACTCTGCGAAACGTTGTGTCTTCAGACTAGCATTTGCCGAGCATGACGCGATCGGCCGCGAAACAAGTGCACTGTTTGAGGCCGCCTTCGCCGGCAAGCCGGCTCCTACAGGTCATCATGCCCGGCCAAGGGGCTTTTCGTATGCGCGGCCTTCAATCGTGGGCTCTTCGTAGGCGCTGGCGTGCCAGCGAAGAGGGCCTCCAGATCGATGCATGATTTGAGGTCGCCTTCGCCAGCAAGCCGGCTGTTACAAGGGTCGGCTATTTACGTGCCTCCAGAATCAGGTTGAACGGCGTTTGCGTGGCCCGGCGCAAACTCGAGAAACCGGCTTCGTCGAACACCTTGCGCAATCGCGCTTCGCCCGCTTGGGCACCCAGCCCGAGGCCGACTTCCTGTGACAGCGAGTTCGGTGTGCAGATAAAGGTCGAGGCGGCATAGAACAACCGGCCGACCGGGGTGATGTTGTCGTCCAGCGAGTCGTTGGCGAACGGCTCCACCAGCAACACCGTGCCATCGGGTTTCAACGCGTCATAAGCGTGTTTGGCCGCGCCGACCGGGTCACCCATGTCATGCAGGCAGTCGAAATAGCAGACCAGGTCATAGTCGTCGCCGGGGAAGCTTTTCGCGGTGCCCTGGAAGAATCGGGCCCGATTGCTCACGCCGCCTTCTTCAGCGCGCTGGGTCGCTACGGTGACGGAAGGTGCGTGGTAATCGAAACCGACGAAGCGCGAATCCGGGAACGCCTGGGCCATGATCACCGTCGAGGCACCATGGCCGCAGCCGATGTCCGCCACTTTCGCCCCGGCCTCGAGTTTGGCCACCACGCCGTCCAGCGCCGGTAGCCATTCGGCGATCAGGTGTGCCTTGTAGCCTGGGCGGAAGAATCGTTCAGTACCGCTGAACATGCACGGATGGTGATCGCCCCAGGCCAGGGCGCCGTTGCCGCGCATAGCGTTGATCAGTTTGTCCTTGTCATGGAAAAACGATGCGACCACGCCGATACCTCCGGCGATGTAGACCGCAGAGTCTTCGATGGCCAAGGCCAGGGCTTGTTCTTCGGGGAGGCGGAACTGGCCGTCGGTGTGTTCCATATAGCCGGAAGCGGCGTGGGCGCTGAGCCATTCGCGTACCAGTCGCGGGTTGCAGCCGGTTTTTTCGGCAAGGGCTTCAGGGCTGATCGGCTGGCTGTCGGCCATGGCCCGGTACAGGCCCAGTTCTTCGCCGAGGATGACATTGGCGAGCATCGCCGCGCCGCCCATGTCACTCACCAGCTTGCCCATGAAATCATTGAGTCTGGCCTCGTCCATCACGTGTGCTCCTTCAGCAGGATCACGGTCCAGAGGCTTTTTTCGAGGCATTCGCCTTTGGGCGGTGGTCGTGGGAATGAACAGGACGATTTGCTCATCCTGCGTGCATTGAGTTTAGTTCGGGCGCTGTGCTGCGCGGGCTTGAGCGACGAAAGCGACAATGCTTCGACCGCCACCGAACCCTGTAGGAGCGAGCCTGCTCGCGAAGGACTCAAGAGCGCTGCGTTAACTCAGGAGACACGCGTCACCGTTAACGACCATCGCGAGCAGGCTCGCTCCTACAGGGGAATGGTGGTGTGTGAATCTGCGTGCATGGAGATTAGTTCGGGCGTTGTGCTGCACGGGCTTGAGCGAATGCTTTGACCGCCACCGAACCCTGTAGGAGCGAGCCTGCTCGCGATGGACTCAAGAGCGCTGCGTTAACTCAGGAGACACGCGTCAGCGTTAACGACCATCGCGAGCAGGCTCGCTCCTACAGGGGAATGATGGTGTGTATCGCTGTGTATCCAGGCCGTCGCCGGACACAGTGCCTTGAGTTATGGGCACTGCCAAACACAGTCGAGATACAGGATGTCGATTAACTGTGCCTCAAGGCGGGCAACGGCTCGCATCCCTGAACACTGTGCGAGATCGACACCATGCAAACTCCCATCAACTCGAAAGCCAGCGTTGGCCTTGGCCTGCGTCGCGGCTTGATGAAAGACCTGCAAGCCGCCCCGACCGGCGATTTTGATTTTCTGGAAGTGGCACCCGAAAACTGGATCGGCATCGGCGGCGCCCACGGTGCAGCATTGCGGGCCCTGGCCGAGCGTTATCCGTTGTCCTGCCATGGCTTGTCCCTGTCTCTGGGCGGGCCGTCGCCACTGGATGTTAAGTTTTTGCAGGAAATCCGGGGTTTTCTCGATCACTACAACGTGCCCCTGTACAGCGAACACCTGAGTTACTGCAGCGATGACGGACACCTGTACGACCTGTTGCCGTTGCCCTTTACCGAAGAGGCGGTGCACCACGTCGCCGGGCGAATTCGCCAGACGCAGGATATTCTCGGGCGGCGGCTGGCGGTGGAAAACGTCTCTTACTACGCCGCCCCGCAGCAGGATATGGACGAAGTGACGTTCACCAATGCGGTTTTGCGCGAGGCCGACTGCGACCTGTTACTCGACGTCAATAACGTCTATGTGAACTCGATCAACCATGGGTTTGACCCGCAGGCGTTTCTCGCGGGCATCGATTCGAACCGGGTGGTGGCCATGCACATCGCCGGGCACTTCGACGAGTCCGACACCCTGAAAATCGACACCCATGGTGCTTCGGTCAAACCGGCAGTCTGGTCATTGCTGGCTCAGGCATACGCACGGTTCGGTGCGCAACCGACCTTGCTGGAGCGGGATTTCAACTTTCCTGCATTCACGGAGCTGGCGACGGAATTACAGACCATCCGCCGTTTGCAGGAGAGGGCTTGAACCGTGGCAAATCACTCTTTGCATCAACAGCAAATCGCCATGGGCCAATATGTGCGTGACCCCGAACATTGTGCTCCGCCAGCCGACATGGACCCTGTGCGGGCACAGGTGTATCGCGATCTGGTGTTTGCCAACCTGTCGTCGCTGCTCAGCGGCACTTTTCCCGTATTGGTGAAAATTCTGGGCGATGAACGCTGGCGTTCGCTGGTGCGGATTTTTCTGCGTGACTATCGGGCTCGCACACCAAAATTTGCAGAAATTGCCCAGGAGTTTGTCGAGTTTCTTGCAGTTGATCCCAAGGCTTTGGCTGATGGGCTTTGGCCGCCATTCATGGTGGAGCTCGCCCATTACGAGTGGGTGGAGATGGCGCTGCAACAGTCCGATGCCGAGCCTTTACCGGCCACCAGTGCCTTGTTGTTGCTGGATCGGCCCCTGCGGATTTCGCCGCTGGCTTGGCCGTTAGGTTATGACTGGCCGGTACAGCGGGTCGGTCCCGCTTATCAGCCGCACGTGCTGCCTGACCAGCCATCTTTGCTCCTGGTGCGCCGGACGGAGGACTGGAGCGTGAAGTTTTGCGCGTTGAGTCCGCTGGCGTGGCGGTTGTTGCAGCGGATCGGGGAGTTACCTGAACTCACTGGGCGTGAACATTTGCAGGGCTTGGCGGTAGAGGCGGGGCAGGAGGGTTCTTCAACGTTTTTCGAGGGCGGGCTGGGGTTATTGAAAATGTTGCATTTCGACGCGGTGGTAGGGATTGTTTGACCTTGGTCACCGCATCGCAGCAAAGGCAGCCTTGCGTCTTGCACCGTCCGTCAAGACGCTTTCGCCGGCAAGCCGGCTCCTACACGATTTTTTCTACTTCGCCGCCTTGTGTCCCGGCAATCTGAGCTGCGCGCACAACCCCCCACCTTCACGATTGCTCAAGGTCAACGCCCCACCAATCGCCATCGCCAATTGCTGGGCAATCGCCAACCCCAACCCCGTGCCGCCGGTGTTGCGGTTGCGTGAATTTTCCACGCGGTAGAAGGGCTCCATGACTTGCTTCAATTCTTCTTCGGCAATTCCGGGGCCGCGGTCCATGATGTTGACCGAGAGGCTGCCGTCGGCCAGGTTTTCCACATTCAACTCTGCGGCACCGGCAAATTTCAGCGCGTTGTCCGTCAGGTTGACCAACACCCGGCGCAGGGCATGGGGGCGGGTGTCGATGATGGCGGCGCACTTGCCGGCGAGCTGCACGTCCTTGCCCATGTCTTGATAGTCGAATACCAGGCTGTCGAGGAACGCGTCCAGGTCGATGCGCCGGCTTTCTTCGGTGGCGCCGTGGATGCTGCGGGCGTAGGCCACGCCTTCGCGAACCAGGTGTTCCATTTCGCCCAGGTCGTTCCAGAGTTTGTCTTTTTCGCTGGAGTCGTCCATGAACTCGGCGCGCAGTTTCATCCGGGTGATGGGGGTTTGCAGGTCGTGGGAGATCGCCGCCAGCAGTTGCATGCGTTCTTTCAAATAAGCCGCAATGCGCGCCTGCATCGCATTGAAGGCTTTGGCGGCGTGGGCGACTTCAGTCGGGCCTTTTTCGTCCAGGAGCACCGGGTGAGCGTTGGGGTCCAGGGTTTCGACGGCATTGGCCAGGCGGGTGAGGGGACGGATCGCGATTCTCACGGCCAGCCAGGTGCAGGCGATCAGCAGGGCCAGTTGCCCCAGCAGCACCACGGGCAACCACGGCGACAGAGGCACCATCGACGGGCGAACGTCGATGGTCAACGGGCTGCCGTCTGCGAGTTTCAGATGCACCTGAAAGTGTTTTTTCGGCCCGGGAATATCGGTGAACGTCATTGGGTAGTCATGCCCGATGGCGTCTTTGATCGAGGCCATCGCGATGGGCGCGTTGGGCATGTCCGCCCCCATGGGCGTACCCGGTACGCCCTCGTTGAGCAGATAGCTGTAGTTGCGTCGCTCCAGCTGTTGCAGCCAGCTGGCGCGCTCCACGGCAGGCAGGCGGTCGAGAATGGCGATGGAGGTCGAGACGTCGGTTTCGAGGTTGCCGAGCATGGTGTTTTTCGACGTTTCGTAGCGCTCGTAGTACTGCGCGCCGAAGGACAGCGCCTGGGCGAGGATCAGGCCGATCAGGAAGATCAGCGACAGCCGCGAGGCCAGGGTGCGTGGCCAGCGCATCGACAGCGTCATGCAGAGTCACCGAGTATTTCCACCGGCAGGGAAAACACGTAACCCTCGCTGCGTACGGTCTTGATGTAGGCCGGTTCACGGGCGTCGTCCAGCAGGCGCTGGCGCAGGCGGCTGACCAGCAGGTCGATGGAGCGATCGAACAGGTCGGCGTCGCGGCCCTGGGTCAGGTTCAGCAATTGATCGCGATTGAGCACCCGTTGCGGATGGTCGAGGAACACCCTCAGCAGGCGATATTCCGCACCGCTCAAGGCCACCATGGTGCCGTCGCCGTCGAGCAGGTGACGCGCTGATGTATCCAGGCGCCAGCGTCCGAAGGCCAACAGGCGCCCGGCTTCGGTGACCACCAGGTTCGGCGGCAGCATGCGTGTGCGCCGCAGCACGGCGTTGATGCGCGCCAGCAGTTCGCGGGCGGCGAAGGGCTTGACCAGGTAATCGTCGGCGCCCATTTCCAGGCCGATGATGCGGTCGGTTTCATCGTTGCGCGCAGTGAGCATCAGGACCGGCGTGGCCTTGTGTTTGCCGGCGCGCAACTCGCGGCACAGCAGCAGGCCATCGTCCCCCGGCATCATGATGTCCAGCACGATCAGGTCCACCGGCGTGGTTTCAAGGAAGGCGCGCATCTGTCGGCCATCGGCAACGACGGTGGTGCGCAGGCCGTTCTTCTTCAGGTAGTTGCCCACCAGTTCACGGATCTCGCGGTCATCGTCAACGATGAGGATGTGATCGACATGCTCCATTTGGCCAAGCCTCTGAAAGTGGGAGTGTGCACAGTCTATCGAGCCTTGGTTCGCTCGCCTGCGGCCCTTTGTATTGCAGTGTATCGGGTCGGTCGATGGATACACGGGGAGGCAAAAACGCGGTTTTCCACGGGTTTTGTATCGCTCTGTATCCCGCCCCGGTCCTGATACGTACCGATTTATCCGCGCCGATTCCCGACACATACGGGATACCTCGCAGGCTTTAAATGAGTTCCATCGAGGCAAGCCCGGACGCCTCGGACCAACGAACCATCGAGCCATCAAAATCCTGAGGTAACCGCCATGAACACCAAAGCCGTCTACGCCGCTTGCCTGTTTGCCGCACTGAACATCTGCACCTTGTCAGCCCGTGCGCAAGCCGATGTCACCCCGCAAACCTACACCTACGGCACGCATCTGGACATCAAGAAAGTGCTGTCGCTGACCGAGGACGCCTCGCCGTCCTGCGGCGTCGTGAATGCCCAGCTGACTTACCTGGATTCCCAGAGCAAAACCCAGGTCCTGGACTATCGCAAGTTTGCCGACCACTGCAACTCGGACAACTGAGTGCCGCGCCTTTTTTCCCTTTGATACAGGAAGACCCGCATGAATAACCTCACCCGCTTTTTGACCGCTATCGCGTTTTCTGTCGCCGGCGCTGCCGCCCATGCCAATGCTGGCGTTGAACAGGATGCGTGCGCCAGCAGCATTTGCTTCCAACTGACGCCGATGATGCAGAACGGTGATCACGGCTTCCTCGCCCAGGACGGTGCCAGCCGCACGCCGCAGGGGCAGATGCAGGAAGAACAAACGGCCTGACGCCGAACACGATTCTGAGGAGCACACTGGCCCCCTGCAGGAGCGAGCCTGCTCGTGATGGCATCTGCACATTCAACCTCGTCATTGACTGACAGTGCGCTATCGCGAGCAGGCTCGCTCCTGCAGGGGGCGCGGATGGTCTCTCGCTCGCTTACAAGGTGAACCCCATGTTACTCATCGCTTTCCTGGGCGGCCTGTTGACCGTCCTCAGTCCTTGCATCCTCCCGGTTGTGCCGTTCCTGTTTGCCGGGGCTGACCGTACGCGTGTATCAATACTGCTCACCCTTGGCGGCATGGTCCTGACCTTCGCCCTGATTTCCAGCCTGGCGGTGGTCAGCAGTGAGTGGGTGATCCAGGCCAACAATACCGGCCGTCATGTGGCGCTGATCGTGATGGTGCTGTTTGCCTTGTCGCTGATTTCGGCGCGAGTCGCTGACGGGCTGGCGCGTCCGTTCGTACTGCTGGGCAATCGACTCAATCCGAACACCGGCAAAATCTGCGGCCCGTTGAGTTCAATCATGATCGGTGTCGCCACCGGACTGCTCTGGGCACCTTGCGCGGGGCCGATCCTCGGGGTGATCCTCACCGGCGCCATGCTGCAAGGTGCGAACGCCCACACCAGCCTGTTGCTGCTGGCCTATGGCGCGGGCAGTGCCTTGTCACTCGGCGCGCTGATCTTTGCCGGTCGCGGCCTGGTCAATCGCCTGAAACCTTCGATTGCGCTCACCGGCTGGCTTCGACGTGGCACCGGGTTGGCGGTGCTGGCCGGTGCTGCGGTGATTTCCACTGGGGCAGGCGACGTGCTGCTGGCAAACACCTCTTCCGAAAGGGGCAGCCGTGTCGAAAAAAGCGTGCTGGAAAGCGTGCCGAAGGTCGTCGATTACTTCGTCAGCAAGGTCAAGGCAGACAGCGCCATGGATAATGGCCGGGCGGCGCCGTCACTGTCCGGCGCCGTGCAATGGCTCAACTCGCCAGCGCTGAGCAACGAGTCGCTCAAAGGTAAGGTAGTGCTGGTGGACTTCTGGACCTTCGACTGCATCAACTGCAAGCACACCTTGCCGTACGTGAAGGACTGGGCGAAAAAATACGCGAAGGATGGCCTGGTGGTGATCGGCGTGCACACACCGGAATACGGTTTTGAGCGCATCGTCGACAACGTCAAGGCCAAGGTGCAGGAATACGGCATCACCTACCCGGTGGCGATCGACAACAACTATGCGATCTGGCGCAACTTCGACAATCAGTACTGGCCGGCTCACTACCTCATCGATGCCAAGGGCCAGGTGCGCTACACCCACTTCGGCGAAGGCAGTCATGACGATCAGGAGAAGATGATTCAGCAGCTGCTGGAGGAAGCAAAGGCCGGCGCTCCGGCAGTTTGATGCGATGCTTCAATGGCTCATCGGCGCGGCGTCGTGGGCCGTTGTTTTTTTCTCCTGATTGCGCCGCCACGCAGCCGGCGGCGCGCCGTACTCACGACGGAAGGCGCGACTGAACGCAGTGTCCGTCTGGTAACCCACTTCCTCGGCAATGCGCATCAACGAACTGTTGCTGCTGCGCAACAGATTGGCCGCCAGCAACATGCGCCATTGCGTCAGGTACTGCATCGGTGAAACCCCCACCAGTTGCTGGAAACGTTCGGCCAGCACCGATCGGGACGTGCCGGCGGTGCGGGCCAGTTCTTCGAGCGTCCAGGCGTGACAGGGCTTTTTGTGCAAGGCATCGAGGGCCGCGCCGACAATCCGGTCGCGCACACCGGCCAGCCACCCGGTGCGTCCTTCGCCTTGTTCGCTCATGTACAGGCGCAGGACCTCGATGAACAAAACCTCCGCCAGTTTCGCCAGCACGCCTTCGCCGCCGGGTCGCGGCGAGCGGGCTTCGGCGAGGGCATAACGCACTGAAGATTCGAGCCAGATACCGGCGTTCGAGCCGCGCACATTGACCCGCACCACGGGCGGCAAGCCGGTCAGCAGTATGCCGGCCAACCGCGCGTCGCACGCCAGGTAGCCACACACCAGGCGCGTGATCGCGCCGCCACCGCCGTGGCTGAGTTGCCGGGGTCGACGCGCCAATACCTCGTCCAGCCGAGCGCCTTTGGCAGGGGGCAAGCCCGGTTGCGAGCACATGCGATGGGCGTCCCCTTGAGGAAACACCACGACGTCACCGGCGCTCAAGAGCAGGGGCGGCTGATCACCGAGTTCGACGTAACACTCGCCCTCGGTAATCAGGTGAAAGATCACCACCCGTTCGGCACCGGGTTCGAGAAAGGGGGCGGCCGTTTCAGCGCTGGGCGACTGGTAACACCAGGGCGCAGTGAACCTGGCGTTGATGAAGATCGCGCCGACCAGATGCACGACGCGCAGGGTCTGAGACAGGGCGTCCATGGGTATTTCCCGTGCAGGAGATTTCCGATTGTGAGCGCGTTGCGGCGCAACATGAAATCTCCGGACGATCGGGCAGGGTTGGCCGACGATCGGACAGGACGCCAACCCGCGTCAGCGCGATAGTTGGCCTGCAGGGTCATACCGGTCCTGTCATCCATAACAAGAAATGAGAGGTTGCCATGCCGAAGTTCGTCATCGAACGCGAGATTCCAGGCGCCGGAGCATTGTCGGAAAGGGATTTGAAAGCCGCCTCGCAAAAGTCCTGCCGTGTATTGCGCGATTTGCCCGAGGTGCAGTGGTTGCAAAGCTACGTCACCGGTGACCGGTTGTACTGCGTGTACATCGCGCCGAACGAAGATCTCATCCAGGAACACGCGAGGTTGAGCGGTTTTCCAGCCAGCCGCGTTTCCCGGGTCATGAATATTATCGATCCCACGACGGCGGAATAGTCCCTCGTCACTCGATTCATGTGTCCACGCAGAGACCGTTTTCATGAGTACACCCATTGATCTCACTGCCCTGAAAAACCGCCAGATGGCCTCCTGGGCCAGCGGCGACTATGCCGTGATCGGTACCACCTTGCAGATTGTCGGCGAACAACTGGCCGAAGCCTGCGACCTGTTGTGCGACGAGCGCGTGCTGGACGTCGCGGCGGGCAACGGTAACGCCACACTCGCCGCTGCGCGTCGCGGTTGCCGGGTCACGTCCACCGATTATGTCGGTGCCTTGCTTGAACGGGGTGAAGACCGCGCCCGCGCAGAGCATCTGAATGTCAGCTTTCAAGTGGCTGATGCCGAAGCCTTGCCCTTCGAGGACGGCAGTTTCGATGCTGTGCTGTCCACTTTCGGCGTGATGTTTACGCCTGATCAGGCCAAGGCCGCGTCGGAGCTGGCGCGAGTCTGTCGGCCGGGAGGCCGGATCGGTCTGGCCAACTGGACACCGGACGGCTTTGTCGGTCAGATGTTCAAGATCCTTGGCCAGCACCTGCCGCCACCCCCCGGCGCACAACCGCCCTCGCGATGGGGCACCGAGGCCTGGCTGCACGAGCATTTCGACGAGCGCGCATTTTTGCTTCAGGTCACCCGCCGCACCTTCAATTTTCGCTATCGTTCGGCCGCGCATTTCATCGACACTTTTCGCAGCTGGTACGGTCCGGTGCACAAGGCCTTCGCGGCACTGCCACCCGAGGGCGGCAAGGCACTGGAAGCGGATATGACGCAGTTGTTGAACCATCAGAACCGGGTGGGCGACAAGTCACTGGTGGTGCCCAGTGAATACCTGGAGGTGGTGATTACCCGGCGTTGATGAGGCGAAAATCCCTGTAGGAGCGAGCGTGCTCGCGATGGACTCAAGAACGCCGCGTTGAGCCAGTAAACGCGCGTTATCGTTAACGACCATCGCGAGCAAGCTCGCTCCTGCACTGTAAAAGTACGCTAATTAATCTGCGCGCCTCGAGGCTAGGTCTTCGGCGATTGGTCAAACCATTCCAGTGCCGTGCGCCAGACGCAAATCCCCAGGAAATAGGCCGACATCAACAGCCAGAGCCCCATCACCAGCGGGTTGATGAGCGGATGGTTGATCACCAGTGACAAGCTGCACAACAGCCAGACGGCGGTCACGGCAATGTTGATCGGCATGAAGCGGCGCACGCGAAACGGGTGCAGAAACTTCATTCGGGTGACCGTCAGCAGGGCCAGGCCAATGACGCTGAGAAAGGTGATCCACGGTGTCGGTTCGATGATGTACAGGCTCAGGGCAACGACATTCCAGGCCGCGGGGAAACCCTGGAAATAGTTGTCCTGGCTTTTCATGTTGACGTTGCAGAAGCAGAACAGCGACGACACCAGAATCAACGACACGGTCAGCAGCAGGGTGTAATCCGGCAGCGGGATATAACGGTAGATGAACAGCGCGGGGATGAACACGTACGTCAGGTAGTCGATCACCAGATCGAGGATCGATCCATCGAAACTCGGCAACACCGACTGCACATTGACCTTGCGCGCCAGGGCTCCGTCCAGTCCGTCGACGATCAGCGCAACGCCCAGCCACAACAGGCAATGGGTCGGCTGATTGTCGAGTAGAGCCAGGGTCGCGAGGAAGGCCGTGACCACGCCCGTGGCGGTGAAACCATGGGCGCCCCAGGCTTTGAGCCTGGCGATGTGTAGAGTCGAAATCACAGGGGCATTCTCCAGAAAATGCAGCCGGCCAGTCATCAGCCTTTATAAGCGCAGGCGACGGCAAACCGGGTCGGGTTGCAGGTATCGACCGGAAATCCGGGGATAAGGTTCACCTGCTGTGAACCCTGGCTACAGGGCGAGTCAGCCAAACGGTGGTGGCACATTTGCCGACGAGGACTATTGTTGGCTGACTGGATCCAACCCTTCAAAGAGGACGAGGTCATGAACACCAGTGATCTGCTCGAACAATTACTGCGAGGAGCCGGCCAGGGCTCCATGGCACAACAAGGCGGCGGTGGCGCGTCGGCTCAAGGTGGGCTCGGCGATTTGGGTGGGTTGCTCGGCGGGCTGTTGGGTGGCGGCGCTGGTGCTCCCGGCGGCAGCGGCGCTGGCCTGGGCGACTTGCTCGGCGGTTTGCTCGGTGGCGGTTCACCGATGGGCGGGGCAGCGCAAACCCGCTCCGGTAGCGGCACCAATTATGCGGCGCTGGCGTCTCTGGGGATGATGGCGTTCCAGGCGTATCAGGCCTGGCAGCGCAGTCAGGCATCGGCGCCACAAGAGGCGCCGCGCACCGTTGACCTGTTGGCCGGTCCGCAAGTCGAAGAACATAGCCATGCGATCCTGCGGGCCTTGATCGGCGCGGCTAAAGCCGATGGTCGATTTGATGATGCCGAGAAGCAGATGATCAATGCCGAAATCGCACGCCACACCGATGACCCGCAATTGCAGCAATGGCTCGACGATGAATGCGCCAAACCACTGGACCCCGCTGAGGTCGCGCAGTCGGCGACGGATTCAGGCATGGCCGCGGAAATGTACCTGGCCAGCGTCATGTTGGTAGATGACCAGCAGGACGCCGAGCGCGGTTATCTGGATGAGTTGGCGGCCGCGTTGGGCATCGAGCCGGACCTGCAAGTGCATCTTGAGCAACAGGCCAAGGGCAAGCCGGTGTAGATGCCGTTTTGATGCTTGCCTTGTTCCACAGGGTACGTTGAGCAAAGAATCAGAATCAAAGGATCGCAGCCTGCGGCAGATCCTGCGCAGATTGATATTCTGCGCAGGTTGCGATCATTTGCGCCTGGCTCTCCAGCCATTGAATATTTACCGAAGCCCAACTCCGTAGGCGTGATGATTGGACAATGGGGCTATGGAGGCGGAGCTATTGGCGCTGGTCACAGGGTTCATCGTTTTTCTGCCTTGAAGTGGCCAGAAGGCATTACTGGGAGTCGTCGACCAATAGAGGTGATTAGGCATCGGCCAGCGCGAGCTATAGGTCTGGTAAATTTCATACAGTTCCTCGTAACTGGGGAGTCGGCATCCAGCCTGGCTGGCTGTTGCATTGATACCTGCCCAGTTGCCGCTCGAGAGTCCTATGCAATGAATCACCCCCGTCACTGTCACCTGGTAACTCAAGGACTGGTTGGCCGCATCCCTCACCGTAATGGTTGCGGTTCCTCTGCCTCTGACCGTGACCAGTCCTGTTCCATCCACAACGGCAACCGCCGGATGACTGGAGAAATAGCTGTAGTTCGGTTGACCGCCTGACGCCCGATGATGCACGGATGTTCCCGGACCAAAATTTGGAAGTACCTCGGGGTTTCCAGGAATGAGGTAGATCTTTCCACTCAGCGTCACCGGATTGGTATTGAATTGCAGTGGCGGTATCGGCGATACAACCTTGAACACGCGAGTATTTGAAACCTGCCCGGTCGTGACTGCTCTCGCCGTTATAGAGTGGTCCCCAAGGGCAACGGCAAGTGTCGTGCTCCAGGTGGTGCCGCTGGCGGCAACTGTATGTTTGGGCGTGCTGAAATCGTAAATCTGCACCTGATGACCGGACGTAACGCTGCCCGTCAGGCTGACCGTGGTGCTTTTGGTTTGCCCACCGTTTTGCACTTCGCCTTCGTCGCCTCTCACAGAGGTAAGGGTGGGCGCAACCTGTTCAGCAATGGTAAAGGTTCTTGGCGCGCTCTCGATCGGGCTGACCTCGTACAGTGCTTTGGCCGTCATGCTGTGTGGACCGACTGCCAGACCGCTCGCGCTGCTACTCCATTCACCGCTGGCCGCGACATTGACCTCCGAGCCGATGGGTGAGCCATTGTCGTGAATCCGAACTTTTTCGCGAGGGGTGGCACGGCCTTTGAGATTCACCGTTCTGTCATAAATGGTCCCCGATACCGGGCGGCCCTGGGAGTCGGTGATTTCAGTGATGGTCGGTGAAACATGCGCCGCGACGGAAAAGACGCGCTCACCAGAGACAGGCTCGTTGCCATACAATCCCTTGGCCGTCAGTTTGTATGATTTCAACGTCAGATTGTTGAAGTCCCAGGTCCAATCACCGTTGGCATCGACGGGGCGCTTGATCAGTAAAGCGCTGTCGTCCCTCAGCTCGATCTCTTCATTTTTGCTGGCTTTTCCGCTCAGGGTCACGCTGCGGTAATACGTCGTTGCGCCGTTGGCCACATCGCCTCTGATGTCGGTGACCCTGGAAATGGTCGGGGTCACTGCCTGCGCCACGACGAAGGTGCGTAGCGGGCTGGAAATGGGGTCGACGTCGTACAGGGCTTTTGCCGTCAGGCGGTAAGTCTTGACCGTCAGGCTGTTGTAGCGGAATTCCCACATGCCTTTACCGTCAACGTCGAGGGTGATGATCGGCGTGGTGCCGTCCAGCAGTTGAACCTTCTCGCCTGCACTGGCATCGCCTTCAATGAACACGCTGTTGTCATAGGTCATCTCACCTTCTGCCAGCGGCCCCTTGGAGTCGGTTACCGAACGGATGACGGGGGTCATCGCAAAATCGACGGTGAAACTCCATTCATTGCTCGACACCGGGTCGGCGTCGTATTTGGCCTTGGCCGTGATGCGGTAGAGCTTCTCCGTGAGTTTGCCGATCAGACGGCTCCAGACGCCGTTGTCGCCGACGGGGGCCGTGCCCATCGATGCGGAATCTGCGTCGAACAGTTCGATGGTTTCGCCCCGTGTCGCGGTGCCCGTGACCGTGACTTCGTCATCGCGGGTCATGCCCCCGTCAGGCACGTCCCCGCGAATGCCCTCGACCTTGGTGATGACCGGCGTCAGATAGTCATAGCGGGTTCTGACGGTCAGCGGCAATAACGGGAATTCGACCGCCATGGACTCTTCGCTGGCGCCGTCAAAGGTCACTTTGCAGCGCACCGTGGCCGGCGAGGCATGGCCCAGTTTGAGCAGTTCGGTGCGCAACAGGCTTTCCTTGAGCCCGTTCTCGACCTGCGATTGGTTGATCAGTGCACCGTCGAGCAACACGATGGTGTGAGAGGCCCCGGCGGTGGTCTTTCCTTCCAGTCGTAACCACAGGCGTTGCCCCAGGGCAATGAACGGCCACTTGTCGACAATGACCTGAGCATTACCGGCGAACTCCATCAGGTCGAGCACCTGATTGACCGCCTCGGGCACGTCAGGGCGTGGCAGTTCGTTTTCCGGGTCCTGGAACGTCAGTACATTCAGGGGCAGAGAGTCGGACTCCGTCCAGAAGTTGTAACGCTTGACGTCGTAGGTAATCATGACCGGTTTGCCGATGTTGGCTCCCACGACAGAGGCGGGTAGAGGGAACGACACACTACCGCTTTCATGCGCCGGCAGTTCCAGATCATCCGATGTGCCAGCGCCTGGGGTTCCGCGCCATTTCAAGGCAACAGTATCCAGCTCCGGATTCATCTTCGCGTATTCAACCACTACATCCACGCCATTGATTGCCTTGATGGGGTCCAGATCTGCCCCCGTGGCCTGGATCACCTTAGGTGGTGGCAATTCACCGACCAGTTCACCAATCAGCAAATTCAACGTCTGCGAGTAGCTGTACAAGCCGGTACTGGCGTGTTTGAGGGTGTATCTCACCTTGACGTACTGCCCGATGCTTGGGGTGACAAAACGGGCATCGACCCGGAAAGGGACCGGTTTGCCTGCGCTGACACTCGTGATGGGAAGCCAGTCGCTGGTGCTGATGGACGAACTGATGGCGGTCCAGTAGTACCTCAGGATGTCGTCTTTGACCGTTCCCAGATACTCGACTCGCACCGTGACGTGATCGAACACCTTTGAAGGGTCCAGCACATCGTCTGGTCCTGCCTCTGGCACCTTGGGCGCCGGCAGCGTCGCCGCTATTGCCTTGACCTTGACCAGCAGGTGTTCGGACTCGCTCACCCCGTAGATCGCCGCCTCATCATTGGAAACTCGATACCAAAGATCGAGACCACCATTGGCGAGCACGCTGATGTGTTCGCCGAGTACGTAAATGGTGATGCGTTTGTCCTCGGCGTCGTTTTTGCTGACGGTGTAAGGCTCGGTATGAAGATAGGGCGTGCCGTTGGACCGGGTACCTTGCCAGATCAGTTCGACAAGGTCACCGCTGCGCATGCCCGGGTAGGTGAGATCCACGGTGGCGTACAGGTTGTCGGGTTCGAGGATATCGCCCAGCACCTCGCGAATCGTCGGAGCAGGATGCGCATACACATCGCCGATGACATCGGCGAATTCACGTTTGGATGAGAGGGGCGGACTGCCGTCTTTCTTGGTCAGCACATAAGAGGCATCGGCCGACCCCATGGCCAGAGCGCGGACTTGCGCGTACGGAATTTCAAACTCCATGATGCTGGGCACATTCTTGATGTCCTCCGACTGGGTGTTAATCAGGGGTTTGCCGGTTTGCGGCGTGCCGATCCAGGTCAGGGTGACGGTATCGTCGAGCTGGAAGTCCGGGGCTTGCACCTTGATCTGAACGATGACGTCCTGTTGGTTCAACTCTTTGAGATCGATCACACCGTTGACCGACTGCTTGATAATCGGAGCGTCCAGGCGCCAGGCGCCGGCATCGACGCCTACGGTGGTTCTCTCGGACCATTTTTCCGAGAGGTTCCAGACCTCGTCATACAGCTCGTAATGCACCGGCAGCCCATTGCTGTCGCCAGCGGCCAGAATGTCAGCCTGCTCGGCGCGAACCACGATGGGCACTGTGCCGTCGACGTGCTCCTGCTCAAGCACAAAAGGTTTGAGAAACACACTGCCCCATTTTACCTGGACCGTATCGCGCAGGGCGATGGCGGGGTAGCGCGCGATCGTCATGGGCACGCCTTTGGCCGCCCACTCGGCATCGACTCCCTGCTCTATCACCTCATCGGGCAGCTGTACGATCCCCAGTTCCGAGTGCCACGGCAAGTGCGGTTCTTTGTCGGGACCGCCCGGCAGATCGAATTTGACCCGTAAACGCAGTTTCACCGATGGGTCGTCAGGTGCCGTTTCACCCTTGCGGTGCAACAGGTAATAGCACTCCTCGATCCAGCCAGGCACGAACCGCTCGGCCTCCACAAAGAAGAAAAGTCGCTTATCGACTTCGTCTGCCAACACGGTGTGGTCGAATACTGTTACAGCGTCCAGAAAGACGGTGACGGTGTCGTCTTCCTGCATGCCAAGCCACGGATTGATGGCGCATATCACCCCATTCTCGCTGTCTTCGACCACTGCCTTGCTGATGCCGCCATCACCGTCGACGATCGGTCTGGTCATGCCCGCGATTGTCAGGGCACCCAGTGCCAGCGTGCCCTGGGCATCATCGAAGGAAAAATACAGGTAAGGGCGAAAAGCGGTCATGGTGAGCTCCTTGTTCGGCAAGATTTGGCGGCTTCAGACGCCAGGTTCATGGAGACGATTGGGCATGACGGCGGCGAAATTGACTACTGTCACAAATGACAGGTGGAGTGGTTTTTTCGACGAATGGTAGAGGGTGTCGGCCCGTCCGTCCGGGCGCTTTCAATGTCGATGGAATTATTCTTCCCGGGGTTTGCTCTGCTGTTTTAGAGAGACGTTCTGATTCAACGTCTTGGCGCCAGCAGCAGGTGAGCCATGACCCTAAACCTCGATGACTACAACCGCATGCGCGACTTCTCGGCGACGTCCGAGCCCGCCGCCGTCAAGCGCAAAGGCAAGAAATCGGCCCATGCGTTGCAGTTCTGCATCCAGAAGCATGACGCATCGCACCTGCATTACGACTTTCGCCTGGAACTCGATGGCGCTTTGAAGAGCTGGGCGGTGCCCAAGGGGCCGTCGCTGGATCCCAAGGTCAAGCGCCTGGCCGTGCATGTCGAAGATCATCCCCTGGAGTACGCGACTTTCGAGGGCAGCATTCCCGAAGGCCATTACGGCGCGGGCGATGTGATCGTCTGGGACCGTGGTGTCTGGATTCCCCAGGACGATCCCGCCGAAGCCTATGCCAAAGGACGGCTCAAATTCGAACTGCAGGGGGAGAAACTCGGCGGCCTGTGGAACCTGGTGCGCACGCACATGCCGGGCAAGAAAGAACAGTGGTTTCTGATCAAGCATCAGGACGCTGCCGCCAAGCCGCACAGTGACTATGACGTGCTGGTTGCCGAGCCCGACAGCGTGCTCAGTGATCGCACCCTCATCAGCAAACAACCGAAAGCGGCGGGCAAACCCAAGTCGATCAAGAAACCAAAGGCGAGCGTTACCAAGGAAAAATCGCCACAGCTGTCCGGGGCGCACAAGGCCAGACTGCCGGCTCAGATCAAGCCTGAACTGGCGACGCTCGTTGAAAAAGTCCCGGACGGTTCATGGAGCTATGAGATCAAGTTCGACGGCTACCGGATCATGGCTCGCATTGAGCATGACCAGGTCAAACTCATCACGCGCAATGGCCACGACTGGACCCACAAGCTGCCCAGACAAGCCGAGGCGTTGGCCGCGCTGGGCCTCGAATCGGCCTGGCTCGACGGCGAGATGGTGGTGGCGGACGAGCACGGCGTGCCCGACTTCCAGGCCCTGCAAAACGCCTTCGATTCCGGCCGCAGCGGCAACATCGTCTACTACCTGTTTGACCTGCCTTACCTCAATGGCGTGGACCTGCGCGAAGTGCCCGTCGAAGAACGCCGGGCAGCGTTGGCGACGGTCCTCAAGCCCTGTGACGATCCGTTGCTGCGCTTCTCCGAGTCTTTTGCCGAAGAGCCACAGGCCTTACTCAACAGTGCCTGTCAGATGCGCATGGAAGGCCTGATCGGCAAGCGGCTGGGATCGGCTTACGTGTCCCGGCGCAGCAGCGACTGGATCAAGCTCAAGTGCAAGCATCGACAAGAGTTCGTCATCGTCGGATTCACTGATCCAAAAGGTTCGCGCAATGCCTTTGGGGCGCTGCTGTTGGGGCTGCACGACCGCGACAGCGGTGAGTTGCGCTATGCGGGGAAGGTTGGCACCGGTTTCAACGAGACGACCCTGCAAAGCATTCATCGACAACTCAAGCCGCTACAGACGAAAAAACCGACAGTGGTCAACCCGCCGAGTGGGTTCGAGGCCAAGGATGTGCACTGGCTAAAGCCCACACTACTGGCCGAAGTGGCCTTCGCCGAAATGACCAGGGACGGTTCGGTGCGCCATGCGGTATTCCATGGTTTGCGCGATGACAAACCCGCCAAAGATGTCACCGAGGAGCGTCCAAAAACCGTGAAAACGTCCTCCGCGAAAAAAAGCGGCGCCGCGAAACCAGCTGCCGCTGCCCGTAAAGTCGAACCCGCACCGTCACAAATCGGACTCGATGAAGGCAAGGTGCGCATCACTCATCCAGACCGGGTGATCGACGCCAGCAGCGGCACCACCAAAGTTCAACTGGCGCAGTATTACGCCAGTGTCGCCGAATGGATTCTGCCCGAGCTCAAGGACCGCCCGGTGGCGCTGGTCCGGGCACCGGACGGCATCGCCGGCGAACTGTTTTTTCAGAAAAACGCCGAGCGCCTCGCGATTCCCGGTATTACCACCCTGGACAAAGACCTCACTGGCCAGCCGATCATGATCATCAACAGCGCCGAAGCGCTGATCGGTGCGGTGCAGATGAGCACTGTGGAATTGCACACCTGGAATGCGACCGCGGACAACCTCGACAAGCCGGACCGCTTTGTCCTCGACCTCGACCCGGACCCCGCATTGCCATGGAAGCGCATGGTTGAAGCGACTCAGTTGACGCTGTCGGTGCTCGATGAATTGGGGCTCAAGGCCTTTTTGAAAACCAGTGGCGGCAAGGGCATTCACATCGTGGTGCCACTGACCCGCAAGTTGGGATGGGACGAGGTCAAGGCGTTCAGCCACGCGATTGTCCGTCACATGGCCAAGTTGCTGCCGGAACGATTTTCGGCGGTGTCCGGGCCCAAGAATCGGGTAGGGCGCATTTTCATCGATTACCTGCGCAACGGGTTGGGCGCGACCACCATTTGCGCGTACGCCGTGCGCACCCGCGAGGGGTTGCCAGTGTCGGTGCCGATCTTTCGGGAGGAAGTGGAGGAACTCAAGGGTGGTAATCAATGGAACGTGCACAACGTGCATGAACGGCTGGCAGAGGTGGGGGATGCACCTTGGGCGGACCTGCGCAAGACGCGCCAGTCGATCACCGCCGAGATGCGCCGGCGCATCGGCATGAAAAACGGTTGATACCTGTAGGAGCTGCCGAAGGCAGCTCCTACAGTGTGGTTACTTGATGAACGCCTGGAAGTCGACGCCCAGCTTGTCGATAGCCGCTTTGAAGTCCTGCGCGGTGATTTTCTGGCTTTCGTTCTCCAGCGTCGAACCAAACACTTTACGCACGACCTTGGCGACCGTCTGGTTGGTCCTGGCGTCAATAAACTCGGCTTCGATGAACAAGGTGCTGTCCTGATCGCGGTGGCCGGTGGCGGCCTGAGTTGCCCCGACCACGGCGGCGATCGGTACCACTTCGTACCACTTCATGCCTTCGTTTTCGGCATTCACCCCAGTGATCGCCGCACGCATGAGCAGGGGCTTGGAACCCGCCGGTGCGGCGGAGGTGTTGGAGACCACGCGGTATTTCTGGCCCAGCGTGCCTTTGGCCTTGGTGGTCATGTAGTTCTGCAGGTCGGTCAGCGTCTGCTGGTTGACCCGCTCATCCGGCTTGGGCGCTGGATAAAGCTCCAGTTTGTTGAACACCACCGTGTCGTAGGCATTCGGATTCCACGACGGGCTGACCCAGCGCATCGCTGTGCCACCGCTCGGCGTTTCGACTTTCTGCAGGTTGTTGTAGTTGGACAGATAGCCCGAGTATTGCTCGGTTTCAGTGACTTTCGAGGTGCAACCGCCAAGCAATAGCCCGGCCATTGTGGCGCCGACCAGCAGTTTTCGGGACAGGATCATAGTGGTGTTTACTCCTTGGTTGAAATCGTCTTTTTTAGTTTTTTAGTTTTTTAGTTTTTTTAGTGCGTCAGAATCGCCAGGTCATGTTTCCTGTCAAAGCTTGAATCCATGCATTGTCAAACTGGCCGGAAAGCTGGTTGCCCGATGTCGCCTTGGTTTGTTGCACCGCCATGTCGCCAAGCCAGACCATGGCCCAGCTGACGTTGACGTCAGTGTCCTGGTTCAGAGCATAGGTGGCCCCGGTGGCAATGCGCCAGGATTCATTCATCGGCACGATCACGCTGCGGTCGCTGTCCGAAACCGCGCTGCTGTCGTAAGCCATACCGACGTTCCACAACAGTTGTTCGGTGGCCTGGTACTGCGCGCCAAGGGACAGATGCCAGGTGTCCTTGAACCCGGCATCGACCGATCTCGATTGCGAACCAAACGCCGTAGTGTCGACTTGAACGCCGATGTCGCCGAATGCCGACCAGTCCTGCCAGTTGGCCGAGGCCAGCAGCGCCCATTGCCGATCCAGCTGGTGGAACAGGCTGAGGGTGACAGTCTGCGGCACCTTTGTGTCAAGTTCGGTATTGGTGCTGTTCACGCGCTCCAGCAATCGGCCATCGCCCTTGACGTCGAGCCTGTCTTCGAAATCCAGGTCGACCTGGCTGGTGTAGGCCAGACCGATTCGGGTGCCGGGTTGCGGTGCGTAGATCACTCCGACGTTGGCGCCCAAACCCCAGGCGCCATCCTTGTACTTGTACTGGCCGTCGCCGCGATCGGTGAAACCGAAGGGCGAGCGATCGATAGCGGTCTGCGCCTGGAGCATGCCGTACATGGCCTTGACGCCCACGCCGACCGACCATTGTTCGTTGAAGCGGTAAGCCACGCTGGGCACCAGGGACAAACCGAGCAGGCTGGAATTCTGCGCGAAGTAACGGCCGGACCAATCGTTGTCGTAATTGACCGCCAGCCCGAAGTCACCGTACTGGCCGAAACCGACGCTCCAGTGATCGTCCAGTTCATGGCTGATGAAAAAGCTGCCACCGGGTATCGGGTCCAAAGCATTGCCACTGTTGCTGCCGTTGACGTTGGTGGCGGAATCGCTATCGAACGACAGGTCGCCGTACAGCACCTGCAAGCCCGCGGTGATTTGCGTGCCAGGCAGGTAGCTCATGCCCGCCGGGTTGCTGGCGATGGTGGAGGGGCCTTGCGCGCGGGCAGCGGCTCCGGCGTTGGCCAGGCCGGCGTTATCTGTGCCGATTTCGTACAGCATGATGCCGCCCGCCCAGGCATGTTGGCCGTACAGGGCGAACAGAATGGCGGCGGGCACAGCGCTGGTTTTTTTGAGCATGGTGTCTGTTCCCCGCGGACCAGTTACCGACAACGCAACAAATGTGTTGTCCCCCGCAGAGAGCGTAGGTTTTAACCAGAGAATAGCCAGTCGATTTTGCCGATGAGTGGTAGTTTTTTCGCGTTATTGCATTCATTTTGCATTACGCAGTTTTGGACAGGAACAGATTTCTTCTTTTGCCCTTCAGGCATCGCGCAGCAGGTCGTTGGCGTTTAGCAGGTCGTAGGCAATCTCCGGCCGTTTTTCCATGGCTCGGCGAATGGCGGCGGGGATGGCAGCGCGGGTTTTTCGGCATAACCCCGGCAGATCGTCGATGCGGATACCGATGCCGCGCATGGTGCGCACTTCGTTGAATCCGGGAGCGATGTCCAGGCGAATGCCCAACTGCTCGAACATGCGCCGTTGCACGTGCGCAAGATCGCTCAGACTCTGGAGGTTCTCCAGGCGTTCGATCAGGCGTTTTTCTTCGGCGCGGGTCAGAAACAGGATGCGCAGGTCGGCCCCCGGTGTTTCCAGCAACGGGTCACGCCCGCAGTCGCAGGCGCCGGGTGGGCAGGGTTGGCGGATCGATACTTGGGTGGTCATGGGGTTCAATCATAGAGCGCGGTGATTGAATTTGCCCATAGGCTTTATGGAGGGGACGTGCGATCCACTGTAGGAGCGAGCTTGCTCGCGAAGGCGTCGTGTCAGACAACATCAATGTTGGCTGAAAGATCGCTTTCGCGAGCAAGCTTGCTCCTACAGGTCTCGTTTAACTCACTTCAATACCAGCATCCGATAAACCCCGTCCTCGACTTCGATCCCGTGGGTGTCATGGGTGAAGCCGGGGAAGGATAGGTCGAAGGCTTCCAGTGCCTTGAGATACGCCAGCAGCGCGCCATCGATCGGCCCCGCGTTTTCACCTGGCATCAGCAACGGAATGCCTGGCGGATACGGCACGATCCCGGTGGCGGCAAGACGGCCCGCCGCCTGGTCGAGGGTGACCAGTTCGATCTCGTTGCGCACCAGTTTTTCGTAAGCCTCCACCGGGCTGAACTCGGCCTGGGGCAGGGTGCCGAAAGCCTGGGACATGTTGGCGGTGGTCTTGTGTTTCTTCATGGCGGCGAAGATTTCGTCGGCCAGATCCTTGAGGCCCATACCGGCGTAACGTTGCGAATTGGCGTTGTACAGGTCCGGCAGGCACAGCTCGAGTTCGGCGTTGTCGTCATAGTCACGCTTGAAGTCGAGCAGGGCGTTGAGCAGCGTGCCCCACTTGCCTTTGGTGATGCCGATGGAGAACAGGAACAGGATGGTGAAGTCGGTGGTTTTCTCGACGACGATGCCCTGACGTCCCAGGTACGCGGTGATCACGCAGGCAGGAATACCGGTGGCAAGCAGGTTGCCATCGTCGCCCATGCCCGGGCTGAGCACCGAGACCTTGATCGGGTCGAGCATGCAGTAGCCTTCTTCGATGTCGCCGAAGCCATGCCATACCGCATTGGGGTGCAGGACCCAACAGTTCGGATCGGTTTTAAGCGTAGCCGGATCGACCTCATGGAACGGCACGGTCGCTGCGCCCACTTGCACGGTCGGCGGCTGCCAGCAGGTGAAGAACCAGTCGTTCTTGCTCTGCATCTCATTGTGCATGCGCGACAGAACCTGACGGAAGCTGATCGCTTCTTCGATCGATTCGGTGGTCAGGATCTGCCCGCTCGGTGCTTCCATCATCGCCGAGCTGACGTCGCAGGACGCCATGATCGCGTAGTTCGGCGAGGTCGAGGCGTGCATCATGTACGACTCGTTGAAGCGTGCATGCTCGATCGGATTGCGGCCGTCGCGCACGTGGATCATCGAAGCCTGGGACAGGGCGGCCAGCAACTTGTGGGTCGACTGGGTCGCGAACACGGTCGGCCCGGACTTGTCGTGATCGGCCGGGTCGCCGTGCATGGCATGGCGGCCGCTGTACAGCGGGTTGAAACGCGCATAGCCATACCAGGCTTCGTCGAAGTGCAGGCGGTCGACGCTCTCGCCCAACAGTTCTTCAACGCGGGTGACGTTGTAGGTCAGGCCGTCGTAGGTGGAGTTGGTGACAATCGCGTGCACAGGCGTCGGGTCGATGCCTTTCTTGACCAGCGGGTTGCTGGCGATGGCCGCTTTCACGCCTTCGGCGCTCAGGGTTTGCGGCAGGATCGGGCCGATGATGCCGTAGCGGTTGCGGGTCGGCACCAGGTAGGTCGGAATCGCGCCGGACAGGGTCATCGCATGCTCAGCGGACTTGTGGCAATTTCGGTCGCACAGGGCGATCTGGTTGCGCGTGACGCTGGCCATGAGGATGACGCGGTTGGACATCGACGAGCCGTTGGTCACGTAGTAGGTGCGGTGGGCCCCGAAGACCTTGGCGGCATAGCGCTCGCCTTGACCGATCGGGCCACTGTGATCGAGCAGCGAGCCCAGTTCACCCACCGAGATCGACAGGTCGGAACGCAGCAGGTTCTCACCGAAGAACTCGTAGAACGCACGGCCTGCGGTGCTCTTCAGGAACGCTGTACCGCCGGCATGGCCGGGGGTGTGCCACGAGTATTCATAGTTGCGGGCAAACTTCACCAGCGCGCCGAACATCGGCGGCAGTGCGGCCTGACGATAGCGCTCGATGGCCGCCAGGATGCGCCCGCTGAGGAAGCGCGAGGTGTCTTCCGGCAGCCAGATGAAGTCGTCGGCGTGCTGCATGACCAACAGCGGAATGGTCGACGCGGTGGTACGGTCGCTGACCAGGAACACCGGTACGCGTGTGTTGCGCTCGCGCAGCTTGACCAGCAACTTGGTGCAGTCGGCGTGGTCTTCGCTGGTGTCCATTTCCCATCGGATGATCACACATTGGATGGCAGGGTCCGAGCGCAGGATCGACGCGGCGTCGGTCAGGCTTTCCGAAGCCAGTACGCTGACGCCACGGCTCTCCACGTCGTGGATCAGTTGATCCAGGGCGCGACCGAATACGGTGCGTTTGTCCGCCGGGCTGCTGACCAGTAGCGCGAGCATCCCGAGCGAGTGTTTATATTCCGTCATTGTTGAGCTCCCATAGTGGCTGTATTCAAGTTGTTCACCGGCACGGGTTCAGTCGTGAGGTGCTGCGCGCTGACGGTTTGCGTCGGTACGCTGTTGTTGAGTGCTTCAAGGCGGATCAGACGGTTGTTGACGAAGCCGAACAGGGTGTAACCGAAGATGGTTGCCACACCGCCGAGCATCATTGCCTGCTCGCCGGAACTGTACAGTGCCAGGTAACTGTAAGCCGCTGCGATCAAGGCGATGACGTTGGTCGCCAGAGCCTTGCTTTCCGGTACGTTGGAGACTTTCTGCATGGTCATCAAAGCGGCCATGGAGAGGATGTACGGCACCAGGTTGGTGACCACCGCGAGGTTGACCAGGGTGTCGAACTGTTTGCTCAGGTCAGGACTGATGGTGAGCAGGGCCAGTGCAGTCTGTGCCGCCAGCAGGACCAGCATGCCGATGATCGGCGTACCGGCCTTGTTGCCCTTGGCGAAGATCGCCAGGAAGTAACCGGTGTCGGCGGAGCTTTTGTACACCTGGGCGATGGTGAACTGCCAACCCAGCAGCGAACCGATACAGGCGAGCACCATCGCCGCCATCACGATATTCCCGACCATGGGATTGAACATGTGGGCGAACACCAGACCGAAAGGCGCGGTGGACTCGACCAGTTCAGCGTTGCCGACGATGCCGAAGATGACGTTGGTGGAAACGATGTAGATCACCGCTGCCCCCAGGGTGCCACCCAGCACCGCGATCGGCACGTTACGCTCAGGGTTTTCTACCGCATCGGTGTTGGCGCAAGCCGATTCCAGACCAAGGAAAGCCCACAACGTGATTGCCACCGAAGCCCCCGCCGCTTCGAACCAGCCCTTGTCATGTGGGTTCCAGCCGGCGGCGTAAACGCTGCTGTCGAACCAGAACCAGCCAATGGTGGAGACCAGTACTACTGGCGCAATCACACCCCAAACCGTTACCGCACCGATTCGGCCGGTAATGCTGGCACCGCCAAAGTTGGCGAAGGTGGTGATCCACAACAGCGCGATGGTTGCCAGGCCTACTTGCAGAGAATCAAGTTTTATCCCGAACAACACCTGGATATAACCCACGGCGGTAATACTGATCGCGACGTTGGCAATCAACAGCGACAGACCGTAGGTGTAGTTGGTGATGTAGTTGCCCGCTTTACCGAAGGTGTACTCCGCATAACCACCCATGCCACCGGTCTTGCGGCTCAGCATCCCGCATCGCGCAAAGGCGTAAGCCAGAGCGAGTGAGCCGGTGGCTGTCACCAGCCAGGAAAGAATCGAAATTGCACCGACCTCCGCGAGTTTCGTCGGTAGTAGCACAATGCCTGAGCCCAACATGTTGACGGCGGTCAACATTGTCAGTTGCCCCACACTCATTTTTTTTGCGACTGACATTTCGTTGCCTCACTAGTTGGCGAGATAGAGACTTAGCTATAGCAAAGGTTTGAAAACTCGCAAGAAATTGAGCTCATCCTTTTAGCTTTTCCGTTAATTTTCAAAAAAAGGCACGATGCTGGCCCCTAACTTTGAAAGTCCTCTTCAAAATTACTTTATTTTCAAGTGGTTAAACAGGTCGATATGCGCAAGAAAGGGATAATGTTGTGTTCACTGGTTTTTGCGACTATTACAGTTTCAGTACAGGGCAAGGAATTGAAACCCAATGACCATTACATGTGCAGTTGGGGCGGTGGAACTGCCGCCAGAGCACAGGAACTCAAGCTTTCAGGCGTTTCGCTATATGCGGCACGGCAGAAAATCCAGACCTACAAGTTCGCAAAAACATGGATGCGCATGATGGCTATGGGGATCACCGAGCAAACGTATGACAGCCCTTCACGGCTGAAACCGCAAGCGGTGCGCAAGATTTTTTATGAGGATTGCGTCAGGTACAAAGTGGCGCGCAAGTGATATCAGCATCACTTTGTCGGTTCGAGCACGGTGAGGTTCCATGACGACTATATTGAGTGCCCACCCCGGTAAACCGGCTTGAAAAGGTCTTATCAGCATTCAATCAGGAGGTCATCATGAACCAGATCGACAAAGTGCTCTACACCGCGCAGACCCACACCACGGGCGGTCGTGACGGCGCAGCCCGCAGCTCTGACGGAATTCTTGATGTCAAACTTTCATCCCCGGGCGCCGGAGGCGCAGGCACCAATCCGGAGCAATTGTTTGCCGCCGGTTGGTCTGCCTGTTTTATCGGCGCCATGCAGGTCGCGGCCAGGGAAATGAAAGTGGCGCTGCCCAAGGATGTAGCCGTTGATGCCGAAGTCGACCTGGGCACCAATGAAGGGGGTTACCTGCTCCAGGCACGGCTCAATGTCAGCTTGCCCGGACTGGACCGCGAAACCGCACAGAAAATCGTCGACACCGGGCACCAGTATTGCCCGTATTCGAAAGCCACGCGCAATAACATCAACGTCGAACTCAAGCTTGTTTGAACCGGGATGCTTGAGGCGCCTTCGCCGGCAAGCCGACTCCTACAGGGGGGAGGCGGCCGCGAAATCCCTGGTGCCGGCCGGGAATTACGTTGACGCCCGGATCAGTTCATCTTGCTGTGATCATGCATCATCTTGCTGTGATCCATGGTGCCGATCGACTTGGCGACGGCCTGGACCTCAATGGTCTCTTTCTCACCCTTGGCGTCTTCGAGGGTCAGGGTCAGCGGTACGTGATCGCCTTCCTTGATCTGGCCCGTCAGGTCCATCAGCATGATGTGGTAGCCGTGGGGATCAAAGCTCACCGCCTTGCCCGCCGGCAGCGCGACAGAGTCGACCTGCTGCATCTTCATCACATCGTCTTTCATGCTCGATTGATGAATCTGCACCACCTTGGCGACAGGCGATTGCACGCTTAGCAGTTTGCTGTCGCTGCTCGCGGTCAGCGTCATGAATGCACCACTCGAAGGCTGGCCAGCCACGGTGGCCCGCACCCAGGCATCATCAACGCGTGTTTGTGCCGACACTTGAAACGCCACACCGATCAGGGCGACGCCCAGCGCCAGTTGCTTGCAACGTTGCGCAAAACGGCTTGTAGCCAACGGGGAATTCATCTCAGCAAACCTCCATCACGGTGAGCAGATCGTCTGCGCACTCTTGTGCAGTCAGGGACGCGGACAGGCCCAGGCGCAGATTGCCTCGGGAGTCGAAGACAAAACTGGTCGCGGTGTGGGACAGGGTATAGGTATCGCCGCTCGGGACTTTTTCGAAGAACACGCCGAACTCCTTGGCGGTGGCAGCGGTTTCTTCCAGTGTGCCGTAGAGCGCTTCGAAACTCGGGTCGAAGGCCTTCACATAGGTGTCGAGCATCTCTGGCGTGTCACGCTCAGGGTCGAGGGTGATGAAGATCACCTGCAACCTTTCGCCATCGCGTCCCATCAGCTTCTTCGCTTGTGCCGCACGGGCCAGCGTGGTCGGGCACACCGCCGGACATTGGGTGAACCCGAAGAAAATCATCGGCATCAGGCCACGATAGCTGCCCAGCATCCGCGTTTCGCCCTGGGCGTCCTTGAGTTTGAAATTACGCCCCATGATCTTGTCGCTGAGGTCCTTGCCGTACTTGAACGACAGCTTGCTGCTGTCGTCGCAACCGGCGAGCAGACCAAGGCTCAAAAGGCCCATGCCTTGCAGGACAGTTCGGCGGGAATACAAAGTACTCATGAAAAAAGCATCCTGTTGAACAGGCTGAAATGACAGCGTGATGACTGTACAGAAGAAAAAATCGCGAGGATGGTAGCAAACTGTGCCGGTGCTGGAGGATCGGATTCGACCATTGGACCGGTGGTGAGGCGTGACATAGTGTCGCGCCGGAAAGGGACTTGATAATCAATTGCAGGAGCTGCCGAAGGCTGCGATCTTTTGATGTCGGGTGCGAAAAGATCAAAAGATCGCAGCCTGCGGCAGCTCCTACAGGGGCTTAACGACGCAGCTTTGCGCAGTGATCCTGCTCGGGTTGCGCAGCGGTGTACCACACGTAATCCGCGCTTTGAGCCGTCACGGTCTTGCCCACTTCGGCCAGCACCAGCACCGCATTACCTTCGCCTGCACCCAAATCCTTCAGGTGCAGCGGCACCCCCAGATCCTTGCGCACATGGAAAGCCCCGGCCAGCAACAGCGCAGGCGTTGGTGCGGCCATCAAGCGTTCAGCCATGCGCCGGTCGCGCTGTTGCTGCACGGCGAGCATCGCCGGCATCTGCGCTTCGGGCAACAAGCCGCAATGGGATTGGCGAATGTCATCGAGTAACGTCACCTGCACCTGTTGCGTGGTGGACGCTTCACCTTGCAGTACCGGTCGCTGTTTGTAGATCTGCATGATCTGCGCACGGTCGAGGTTGGCCGACATCAGCGGATACGGCTGACGCAGCGCGTAGGTGACCAGCGCGCCATAGACGCTCCAGTCCCAATTAGCCTGCCAGCCCAGCGCCGTGAACGGGTCGGCCGGTGGCTCACCGGCACGCGTGGCGGCTTGTGCCGCATCGATTTTGGCCTGCTGATCGGGGTTGAGCATTTCCATCAGCAAGCTGCCTTGCGGGCGCTGGGCAGCCAGTTCGCGCAGCAGCCACAATTGCAGGGCGTGGTGATCCGGATTGTCGTGCTGTTCACCGACCAGCACGCGAGGTGCGTTGGCCAGTCGTTCGACCAGTTCTTGCGGGGTCAGCGTGCGCCCGGTGGCAAGTTCGCGGATGACGCCGAGGTCGGTGTGATCACGTCCTTGCGGGGCGATCGATGCCGGCAGTGGCGCGAGGTGATGGGTTTGGCAGGCAGCCAGCAGGCTGAATGCACAGAGCAACAGAAAGCGCATGGGATTTCCTTATTAGCCAATGGCCCCCTCGATCCGCAGAGGAGGGGACGGGTATCAACGCGCAATGATCAACGGGTGGCCGCGTTCCGGATGCTGGTGAATCAGCACTTCCAATCCATACACCGCCGCGAGTGCCTCGGCGGTCAGCACCTCTGCCGGTGTTCCGTAAGCGTGGGGCAGACCTTGTTGCAACAGCAGCAGATGATCGCAATAACGGGCGGCCAGATTCAGGTCATGCAAAATCACCAGCACCGCTGCACCGCGTTCGGCGAAGTCGCGCACCGCTTGCAAAATGGTGTGCTGGTGCAGCGGATCGAGCATTGAAGTCGGCTCGTCGAGCAGCAGGGTTTGCCCCTCGGCGCCGGGCCAAAGCTGAGCGAGCACCCGCGCCAGATGCACACGCTGGCGTTCGCCACCGGACAGGGCCAGATAGCTGCGCCCGGCCAGGTGCAGGGCATCGGCGGCACGCAGCGCCTCGGCGACGATTGCGGCATCGCGCACGCGGCCACTGGCGTAGGGCAGGCGCCCCATGCCGACCACTTCATTGACCGAAAACGCAAAGTTCAGGCTGGAACTTTGCGGCAGGACTGCCAGCCGTTTCGCCCGCTCCTGACCCGGCCAGTCAGCGAGTGGGCGTTCATCCAGGCTGACCTTGCCTTCGCTGGCCGCCAGCTCCCCGCACAACGCGGCGAGCAGGGTGCTTTTGCCGGCGCCATTGGGCCCCAACACCCCGAGCACTTCACCGGGGCGCAATTGAATATCGATATTCGCCAGTACCGTGCGGCTGCCCCGGCGTACCAGCAAGTCGTTTGCCCGCAGCATCAGGAACGCCCTCGTACCAGCAAGTAAAGAAAGAACGGCGCACCAATGAGTGCCGTGACGATGCCGATCGGCAATTCGGCTGGCGCCAACAGCAGGCGCGCCGCCAGATCGGCAAGCAGCAACAGACTGGCACCGGCAAGCAACGACGCCGGCAACAAGACCCGGTGATCCGGCCCGACCAGCAGGCGCATCAAGTGCGGCACCACCAGGCCGATAAAGCCGATCAACCCGGCTGCCGCGACGGCGGCACCCACGCCCAGGGCCGTGCACAGCACCAGTTCCATCTTGATCCGCTCGATGTCGAAGCCCAGGTGACGGGCTTCCGACTCGCCCAGCAGCATCGCATTGAGTGCCGCTGCGCGCCGTGGCAACCACAACGCCACGCCGACGGTGACGATCAACAACGGCCACAGGCGCGGGTAACTGGCGCCGTTAAGGCTGCCCAGGTTCCAGAACGTCAGGGTCCGCAAGGTGGCATCGTCCGCCAGATAAGTGAACAGACCGACGCCGGCACCGGCCATGGCCGTCATCGCCACGCCCGCCAACAGCATGGTCGCGACGTCGGTTTGCCCGTTGCGGCGGCCGAAGCGATACACCACCGCCGTCACGATCAAGCCACCGACGAAGGCACTCACCGACAGCAGATAGGGCTCCATGGCGGGTGGCATTCCACCGAGCATGCTGCCGCCGACGATGGCGAAAGCGGCACCCAGCGCGGCTCCCCCGGAGACGCCGACCAGGCCCGGATCCGCCAGGGGATTGCGAAACAACCCTTGCATCGCCACGCCTGACAGCGCCAGTACCGATCCGACGGCAATGCCGAGCAGACTGCGCGGCAGGCGAATCTGACCGAGGATCAGCTCCGCCTGTTGCGTGTCGCCGCCTTCAAGCGGCAAGCCGAGCAGACGCATTCCGGCCAGTAGCGTATCGCCCAGCGGCAGGCTGACCGGCCCGAGGGCCAGGGACAACCAGAACACCAGCATCAGCAACAGCAGCAAACAGATCAAGGTCGGACGCGGCCGAAAAATCGCCGTCATTGGCTGATCTCGGCTGTCTGTACGTTGACGTCCGGGTAGAACGCGCTGGCGAGACGGTTCAACGCATCCGGCACGCGAGGACCGAGGCCGCCCACCAGCAATGTCGGATCGATCACCAGCACCCGGCCGTCACGCCCGGCCCGGGTTTGCGCCAGGATCGGGTTCTGCTCCAGGAGGGCCTTGCGCGCCGCTTCACCTTCCAGACGACCACCGGCAAAGATGATCACCTGCGGATCAAGCGCCAGCATGGCTTCGTTGGAAACCGGCTTGTAGCCGTTGTGCTCGCCCAGGCTGTTGCCGCCGGCTTGTTGGATCATCCACGCGGCCAGCGTGTCTTTGCCGGCCACTTGCAGGTTGCCGCCGGAATGGCTGAGCAGCATCAGCACCCGCGGTGCCGGCGCTTGTTGCTGCGCCTGCCTGACCCAGTCGGCCTGGGTTTGCAGGCGCTTGAGGTAACCGCCCATCAACGCTTGCGCCTCGGCCTCTTTACCCAGCAGTTCCCCGAGTTCGGTCAGGTTGTGTTGCAGCGCCGGCACCTCAGGCTTGGCCGACAGCAACTCAATACGCACGCCGGCCGCCTTGAGTTGCTCCAGCACCGGCGGTGGCCCCATTTCGACGCTGCCCACCAGAATGTCCGGTTTCAACGCCAGAATGCCTTCGGCCGCCAGCGCACGCTGATAGCCGACGCCGGGCAGGCTGTGCAGCGATTGCGGGTACTGGCTGGTGCTGTCGACACCCACCAGTTTGCTTTCGCCACCGAGGGCGACCACCCATTCGCTGAACGCGCCGCCGGCACTGATCCAGCGCTGGGGCAGGGCGTCGGCGACGGCCATCTGGCTGACGAGCACGCTGGCACAGGCCAGCAGTGTTTTCATACGCATCGGGACTATTCCTTAGCCGATCAGGGGAGTGGCGATTTCAGCCAGGGCACGCCAGTCGTCACGCTCAGGGATGCCTGGCTTGCGCACGCCGAACAACTGGATGACCAGTTCGCCTTCGGCATCGAAACCTTCATAGCTGGTGATGATGCCATCGACGCTCGGCTTACGCACACGCCACAGCTGCGTCACACCGGTGGTTTTCAGGTGCAGGTTGAACAGACCTGATGGCAAGTGACGCAGCAAGTGTCGATCAATGTCGACTTGTTCAACGCCATCTGTGCGATGAACGGTAGCGATACCTGTTATTTCTGACAGTAGGCAGGTTTTTCAGACAGGCATTTAATTAAGCCCATCAGATGCGCCGATGTGATGACCGTGAAGGCAGCGTTGCACGTGACTCACGGCCCAGGCGCATAGCACTTTTTTATTGCCTTGGAGTATCCGCCATGCCGTCCGCGACATATCCGAAAGACCCCGAACGACATGCCCTTGGCCCCGACGGGCAAGATTTGGCTCTGCCGTCGCCAATCGTCCCGGCGATTCTCAAAGATGAAGACGGCAATGAGAGCGCGGATGGACAGCTGCCGCGCAGTGTGTTGAACAGTGATCTGCAGGTCACGGTACCGGCCTGGAGCTTTTCCACCGATCCGAATTTTGTGGCAGACATCGTTGCCGTTGGCTGGAGGCCGGTAGGGCAAGACTTTGTTGAGGTCAACAGATCTCGCTTTCCCATTCCCATTGATCCAGGGGACAAGATCGTATCGGTACCACGGGATAAGTTGGAGCACGGGGTCTATGGCTTGTCGTACAAACTCATCATCGGGGGCAACCCCGCTGAATCCGAGATCAAAAAAATCACGGTAGACCGGGTTGCGCCCGACGACGGCCAGCAACCGTCGGCGGTACAGATGCTGGATCTTGTGGGCAACATCACGGACGACTATTTGAAGCAACATGGCCAGGTGCGCTTCAAGGTATCGCTTTACATAGACGTGCAGGTTCGGGACCGGGCGATTTATTACTGGACGGACGAATCGAATCCACCGGAGTCGGAAGCTGAAATTCGCGAGCAGGCCTTCAGTCAGCAAGATATCGACAATGATCAACTGATCATCACGATGTACGAAGTAGATATACGCGCTCGCGGCCACGGGGCCCGTTATATCTATTACCGGCTGCGGGACTGGGCCGGCAATCGCGGACCGCGCTCGACCTTTTTGCCCGTGACCGTCGATCTGTTGCCTGCGCCGGGCAATCTCAAGCCTCCCCGCGTGCCATTGTCAGTCAGGGGCTTGATTGACCGTCAGCATGCTCGTGAAGGTGCGGTCAACCAAGGTGCGGTAACGGTTGAAATCGATGCCTATGACAATCCGGACGCGACTGATCGGGTGCTGATCGATTGGGATGGAACGCCTCTGGATCCGCTGGATGTCGACCCCGCACAGTTCCCGCTCCAGGCGCCGGTGCCTTGGTCGAAACTTCGGGCCAATGGCCTGGGCCCAATGACTGCGCGCATCAGTTACAAGGTGCAGCGCGGCGGTGTGGACACGCCACCATCGCTTGAAGCACGTGTGCCGATGGATTTGACCGTGGCCGGGCAGGATCATGCCAATGCGCCAGCGCTGCTGAACACTACGCTCGCCTTGCTTGAAATCTATGGCGCCAAATCCCTGACCTTGGACACCTTGCTATCCGAAGACTTTGGTGAAGATGCCGATGCTTATTTGACCTTGCATGACGATCCGAAACGTGGACAGACGATAGACGTGTACTGGGGCGCAATCAGCGCGCCGGTTGTGCAATACATCGTTCAGGACACGGACTCGGCGGGGAAAAGAGTGCCGGTCAAAATCCCCTGGTCTGCAATAGATCAGGACCGGGATAACCTGGCGTTGCCGGTCTATTACACCACCAGCAACGGTGTCAATCAGCAGCAAGCGCGAATCACCCCGGTACGGGTATCGATTGTGGTGATCGAAGACCTTAAAGAGCCATCGTTTTCCCATGCGGACAAATTCGGCGTGCTCAATTGTTGCGCATGTCCAAGGCTCTGGAAGGGGGTCTGGGTAAAAGTGGAGGGCAATCCGGACTTCGCTGAAAAAGATCTAGTGACCCTGCATTGGCAGGGGTGCGCAGGCATGAACGGCACATCGCCCATTCCCGGCGTCGTTGATGCATTCCCCACCACGTTGACGCTGGACCAGGCGAGAAATGGTTTTGAAGTTCATGTCGCCGATTATGAAAAGTTGATTGCGCCGATGGCGAACAATGGTTCCGCACTTTGCTATTACGATTTGAAAAAATTCAATGGCGGGGCGGGTGTTTCAAAAAAAGATTTTGTCATTATCAACAGAACTATGCCCAGTGGTGAAGTGTGTTCACCCACGAATGAAACTTGCCTGGAGCCCTGCAATAAATAATCGCTTGCAATATCGGATATCCGGGTTGTTGTTGATGTTGTGGTTGTTGGAGCGATGATTGCTGTGTGCAGTGCGTCTGGCACGAAAAATTAGATAGCTATTGTTTGAACGCGCTGCTTGCTGCGCCTGTCGAGGTGTTGTGCCTGCAGTGTGATGTTTTAAATAGGGTTGTGAAAGTTGCAATGCCTGGGGCAGGTAAAGCCCATATATTGTATCAGGAGATACGAAATGACCAGTTTGGAAAAAATGACGTCTGCTCAACTCGCTCGGGCGGACTATCGAAAAATTCGCCTCGCAAGCCCGAAAGTTGTTGCTGGACCACCTAATCTGCATGCAGATAATCCGTTGCTGCCGGATACCCCTGATGACTTGCCTAATCAACTGCATCGCATGTATCAAGGGGTGGCGCTAAAAGTTCAAGTGCCAAGGCCTCCCGAGGCGGGCGATCCGAATATTGTTTCGGGAATAATTCAACTGACATGGAATGGAACTCGGGTAGGGCAAGCCTATATCTACACCACACCGATGGATCCCCTTATCCTTCTCATTGATCTGGATCTGCCGGAGAATTTAAGCAGTCAACCCGGAACGAACAAATTAGGTTACTACCTGGCACAAGGGGGCAACCCCACTGATGTGACGCCACTGGATATTAATGTTGATACGCACCACCCGGAAACTAATGGCGAGGCGATAGTCCCGCCGGACGTGGACCGTGACGGTATTACCAAGAAGTACCTGGACGACAATGGTTTTGTGCTGGTAACCGTACCTGAATATGCAGGCAAAAAAATCGGCGATGTCATCGAGCTCTGGTTTGGCGAGAGCTTACCAACGGCCAGAAAATTTGATGCAATTACTCGAAGCGATACGACTGTTCCGATAACTTCCGACAAGTTGACTGCCCTTGTGGTGGGTGAGAAGGAAGGGCAGCATGCAATCTTTTACTACATCACCAATCGTAAAGGATACATGAGTGCCATCTCGCTGTTCAAACAACTGCCCGTCATGCTGACCGACCCGCCGGAAGGACTAGTGGATCCGGATATTCCGTTGTACGTCGACGGCCTGATCGATCTGGCGGATGCACAGACGCCAGTAGGTGTAGGGATCAAGGCTGAGTACACAAACTTTCTGAGCAATGATCAGTTGCTGGTGACGTGGGACAATATTCCACAAGCACCCAAATCGATTGTCGGGTTTCCCGTTTATGTTGATGTGCCGTTTCGGGATGTTTTCAATAATGACCCTGGGGCAAAAACCGTCAAGGTTGAGTATCAAGTGCAGCGCGGTACCCTTCGGTTTCCATTAACGCCGTTGTCTGTGGATGTGGATGTAGACATGAGGAAACCGGGTGGCGGGATTGATCCTGGTAAGCCGGACCCTGTTAACCCTGATCTTGATCTGGTGACGGTTCAGGGGCAGGGCGGTAATGGTCCAAACGTGTTGACAGATGCTGACAAGGATCAGACTGTTGAAGTATCGGTCGTCATTTACACTGGGGCCAAAGAAAAAGACGTGGTTCAACTTGTCTGGAAGGGCGTTCCCGTACTGGAAGCCGATGGCGGTGTGTATAAAGTACCGGCTACGGTTCCAGCCACAATTACCTGGACCGTTGAGTGGACAGTTATCGCCGCCGGGCAAAACGGCAAGCAAACGCCGGTCTACTACGAAATCTCACACCCGGATGTGAACGGTAACAAAGATATCTCGCCTGACCAGTTAGTAGATGTCCAGATTGTTCCCGGTGTTGTCCCACAGGCTACATTTCAGAACCTTGATCCGGACTTTCCTGACTGGATGAATTGCGGCTCATTGCGTCAGGATCTTGGGAAAGGCACCGTTGTCGAAGTGTTTGTCCCGGGGGGCGAACCTCAACTTGCAGGCCAGGACCTGATGTTCAAATATCAGGGTTATTCCGACTCTGCAGGTACGGTCAAGATAACCGGAACGGATCTTGATGTTCCCTATAAACCCACCGCTCAAGAAGCCGTCGACGGGTTTATCGTGAAAATCCCTTATGCCCCTATTCAGCTCACCAAAAATGGCTGGGGAGACATTCAATACACGGCTGTTATTGATGGTTTTCCAGTGCCGTCCGTACGCCATCTGGTGAGAGTTTATATGGTCGACCCGGGTGATGGAGGTACTTGCAAGATCACTCGACGTTAAAGCCATTTGATAGCCCAGGTGGAGGGCGCGTAAAGCGCCTTCCGCTTTTCACCGTGTTCTATTGAGCGATTTTTTTGTGCGGGAGTAATCCTGATGAACCCTGGAATTGCTCATGGTTAATAAAGGATTACTCCTACATTCGATCCTGCATTTACTGGGTATTGTTTGCGCCTCTTTTGGTCTTTAGGTCTTTTTCATGGAAGACGTGAGGCCTTGAACAATCGGAGCCATTTTATGAATATCGGCATTAACACGTCGCAAAAACCTGCCTTCGCAGGCCCATTCCAGATGCTGGTAGCGATACCGGCATTTTTTATTCTGAGTCCTGCCGTACTGGCAGCGACCATTGTCGATAACACCACGCTGGACATTGATGCAACGACGCCAGCCATCGACTATCTGGTGCGTAACGAGGGTGTGCTCAACGTCACGGGTGCAAGTACCCGGGAAATTACCGCGACCAGCGGGTCGACGCTGAATATCAACGGCGCAACCATTACCGCAAGAGACGGTATCGAAGGGATCACCATTACCAACAGTCGAGGGACGCTCAACCAGGCGAACGTCACCAGTGACACCCTCGCCTTGGCGGTCAACCGGTTGAGCTCATCAACCCAAGGCTCCACGGTAACCGCCACCGGTGGTTTTTACCGGGGGGGAGAGGCTGGCGCTCAAGTCACAGGCATGAGTACCCTTACGCTCATCAATACCGAAATTACCGGAACAGGCGTGAACAGCGTTGGCTTGAGTATTCTGGGTGGTGACGTGCGCGCAACGGCGGATACTCGCATCAGCGGTGACCGGGCGGGGGTACGCATGGCTCGCGACCCTTCTGCTTTGGGCAACAATTCACTGACGCTGGACAACGCCACGGTGGAAGGCCGTAACGGGGCGGCGATCGTGGTAGATACCGGCATCAGCGCGAAGATCGACGTGCTGAACAACTCCACACTGCAAGGCAAAGACAACCAGCTTCTGCTGGTGCAAGGCGCCTCCACCGCCAACATGACCGTCGCCAACAGCACCCTTAAAGGTAACGTCAATGCCACCGGCGGCAGTACCGCGAACCTGACGTTCGATGCGGGCCACATGGTGGGTGATGTGGTGAAGGTCGACGATGCCTCGACCACCAGCGTCACCCTGCAAAACGGCTCGACCCTCACCGGCCGCCTCGACAAGGCCAACGGAGTGACGATCAACAGCGGTTCGAGCTGGACGCTTGCCGGCAACGACAGCGTCGGTACGCTGGCGATGAATGACGGTCGTGTGAACTTTGGCGCTGCCGGTGCTCCGGCGACCTACTATCAGTTGAACGTCGGGACGCTGGCCGGCACCGGTGTCTTTGCCATGAAGGGCGATTTTGCCAATGGTGACCACGACTTCCTCAATGTCACTGGTGTGGCGACGGGGAACTTCGGTCTGGCCGTTACGGCATCCGGACTGGACGCGGTATCGCCCCAGGCGTTGACCCTGGTGCACACCGCCGCCGGCGATGCGAATTTTGCGCTGCAAGGCGGCGCGGTCGACCTGGGGACCTGGTCTTACGAACTGACCCGGCGCAGCTTTGAAAATGGCGAGACCGAATGGTTTCTCGACCCGACCACCAAAACCATCAGCCCCGGCGCCGCCTCGGTGCTGGCCTTGTTCTACGCTCCGATCACCATCGCGTACGCCGAAGATGCCTCGCTGCGCAGCCGCATGGGCGAACTGCGTTTCAATGGCGGCAAGACCGGCTTCTGGATGCGCGGCTACGGCAACAAATACAACGTGTCTTCCGGGTCCGGTCTGGCCTATAAGCAAACCCAGCAAGGCTTGTCCCTCGGTGCGGATGCCCGTCTGGGTGACAGCCAATGGCTGGCGGGGGTGATGACCGGTTACAGCGACTCCGACCTGAACGTCGAGCAGGGCACCTCCGGGACCATCAACAGCTACTACCTGGGGCCCTACGTGAGCTGGCTGGATGCCGCGAGCGGTTACTACTTTGACGCCACGCTCAAGTTCAATCGTTATCACAATGACGCCAAGGTCAGCATGAGTGACGGCACCCGCGCCAAAGGCGATTACCGCAGCTCCGGTATCAGCGCCTCCGCCGAGTTCGGGCGCCACATCGCACTGGACCAGGGTTACTTCGTCGAGCCTTACGCCAAGTTGTCGACCGCGGTGATCAAAGGGCAAGACTACGACCTGGACAACGGCATGAACGCCGACGGCGATCGCGCCCGCTCGGTGCTCGGCGAGGCCGGCGCCACCGCCGGCCGAACCTTCGACATGGACAACGGCATGAAAGCGCAACCTTACGTGCGTGCCGCGTTGCAACAGGAATTCATCAACAATAACCGCGTCACGGTCAACCATGACAACCAGTTCAACAACGACTTGTCCGGCTCGCGTGGGGTGCTGGGGGCGGGCATTGCACTGGCGGTGACCAAGGACCTTCAAGTGCATGCCGATGTCGACTACAGCAAGGGCGAGCATATCGAGAAACCGTACGGGTTGAATCTGGGGGTGCGCTGGGCGTTTTGAATGTTTGGGGGGACAGGTAAAAAAAACGCCTCGCGATGTGCGAGGCGTTTTTTTATGGGGTTGATGGCGGTTTGAATCTTCTGCCTAATGGCCATTTGCGTAAGCCAAAATTTTCCTGTCAGGCATGACAGGTGCGGATGGATTTCTTGGTGAGTAGCAGTGGATCTCGGCGGCTATCTCTAGTCGCAAAAAAAGCGCTCCCGAGGGAGCGCCAATGAACTTTAATAATCAGTCAGCTTTCTTAAAGGATATGAATGACTTTACGATAAGATCAGTAGGTGAATGTGAACTTGTCAAAGAACACATGCTGGCCTTTGTCAAGCGTGTGTTCTATTTCTATGGTTTTGATTCGTTTTAGATCAGGAGCTGTGTATTCATTCCAAGCGCGAAATTGAATAGGTGTCTGATGAACAATTGCACCCTGTTCGTCAAAATATGATACTTTTGCTTCGGTGTAGGCGCTTTGGTCCACGGCCCCAAACTTAATACGCTTTACGGATATTTTTAACGTAAGTTTTACAAGGCCTCCTATAACTGACAAAGGCCTGCCACTCGAATAAGGTTCGAGTTGTTCATGAAAGTTCATAAAACTCACACTAGCAGCACTTACATTTAACACCACCAAGGTCGGGAAATTCCTTGAAGCACCCGGTCTTATATGGCCCCCCTCGTCGCCACTAAAGCCACTTTCAAAGTCTTCAGTTGGTAATCCAGCAGCGATTACGTTCAACACCCAAGGCTCCGACACGGGCGACGCGCCATAGTTGGCCTTGGCGGTAAAACGGTGCTCTGACACGCTGAGCCCGGTCACCTCTCGGCTCCATATTCCCGTCACCGGGTCAACGGGCGCCTTGCCTTTGGTCGCGGTGCCATCGAAGATCTCCACCTCCAGCCCTTTGCTCGCCAAGCCGCTCAGGGTCACGCTGGTTTCCACCGTCGTACTGCCGTGAGGCACCGGTTTGCCTTTGAGATCTTTCACCTCGGTAATGGTCGGGGTAACAACCGGCACTACCGTCAAGGTTCGTGCAGCTGACGAGGCGCCCGCGCCGTATAACGCCTTGGCGGTAAAACTGTGCCCGACTGGAGTGAAAAAGAGCCCCCGGGGGGGGTATCCTCCAGTGGGGCCGGGGGGCAGGGGAAAGGGGGCCAGGGACCGGCGGTTACCGTCCGGCTCCATATTCCCGTCACCGGGTCAACGGGCGCCTTGCCTTTGGTAGCGGTGCCATCGAAGATCTCCACCTCCAGCCCTTTGCTCGCCAAGCCGCTCAGGGTCACGCTGGTTTCCACCGTCGTAGCTGGGCACTGATGAGGGAAAACGGATACGAGGTGGAGGAGAGGCGCCGCGCGAAAGCGGAGAAAATGGCCGAGGAGGAGCCGGTACCGCAGTCATTCCCGCGAGGAAGGGCGCGCTTGAGAGTGCCATCGAAATCTCCACACTCCAGCCTTTGCTCGCCCGCTCAGGGTCGCTGGTTTCCCCCCGCCGTGAGGCTTTTCGGTTTGCCTTTGGGGTCTTTCACCTCGGTAATGGTCGGGGTCACAATCGCGACAGACTTGATCGTGTACACCTGATCCTTAAACGTCAGCGCATTTTCCACTTTGTTGCTTTTATCCAGCGCGGCCTTGAAGCTCAGCGTCAGTTTGCTGTCATGGGCCAGTTCCTTGAAGTAGCTGTTGGCTACATCTGCTGGCCAGAACCCTTGCGTGATCCATGTGGCGTTGGTCATAGCGCCGCCTCCAGCGTAGATCACCTTGTCATGGGCTACACCGCCGGCCTTGAACCCGGCCAGGCTCATCCACACCTGCTGACCGGCCGCGATCAAATCCCAGAGCAGTGCATGGATCATGACGTTTTTGCTGCCCAGCGTTGAGAGATCCAGCACATCATTGGCATCGGCGTCGGTGATTTTCGGCGAGTTCAGCGAGGTCAGCGGCAAGGTGCCGACGTTCAGCAACAGGGCCGGGGACGGGTGGGCCTTGCCGTTGCGGGTGATGGTGAAGGTGAGGGTGACTGTTTTGCTCAGGTTGAAGGCAAGCACGCTGACCGGCAAGGCGACTTCAAAGCCGGTTTCGCTGACCGGCTTGGCTTGAGTGGTGTGCGAACCGCCCGCCGCGGTGCCCGCCGCGCCCTTCCAGGTCACGCTCAGCAGGTCGCTGGGCAGCAGACCCGCCTGAGGAATGACGGCGGTCAGTGCGTCCTTGGCCTTGAGGGGCTGCAAGGTTTTCCCATCGGCTTCGGCTTGTTTGATGCCGGGCGGGGTTTCCAGCTTGAACGCCTGACCGACCAAAAATTTCAACGGATTTGAATAACTGGTTGTATCGCTCTCCTTGCGCCAGATGCGATAGCTGGCGGTGATGTTCTTGCCGCGGTTGGCTTCGATGTGCTGGGCGACAAAGGCGGCGCTCAGGTTGAAGGGCACATTCTTGTCGGCGTTCAGCGCATTGATGTCAATCGTGTCTTCGGTCTTGCCGCTGACCTCGCCGACCCAGGTGTAGGTTACCTTGTCGCCGGATTTGGTCGGCGTTGCGGTGGGACGCGGGGCGGTCAGTTGGCTGGTGCCGTTGGCCAGGTCGGCAGGCTCCAGGGCACCGTCCTTTTCGCCGAGGACAATGGGTTTGACCAGCTCGAATTGCGGCTCGCCGACGAGCAACTGGGCGGCGGGCCGTGAACCACGGCGGACGATCTCGCCGTCCTCGTCAATCAGCAGGTTGTACGAAAGGTCCAGCTTGCCCCCTTCGAGGGTCTTGAGGTGTTTGCCCTCGACGAGGATGGTAAAACCCGCCGGGTCTTCGGCCTCCTCTTTGTTCGGAAAGAACCACTCCAGGGCCGGTTGATAGCTGCTGTTATCGGGACGGGTGCCGAACCAGATGAGTTCGATCGCCGAACCGAGCACAATCAGCGGATCAAACGGAATGCGGATGCGGATGTTGGTCAGATCGGGGTCGAGGCTGCCATGCTGTGCATCGTCGGCAATCGGCGCGGCCAGGCGGGTGGCCTCGCCCACGATCTGGACAAACCGCCCTTTGGAGCGCAGTGGTTCGGGGCTGCCGGCGCGGGTCACTTGATAAGAGAAGATGGCCTGGGTTTTCGCCAGTTTGCGCACCTGCGCATTGTCGACTTCGAACTCGTAAACGTGCGGCAGGTTGTTGACGGTTTGCGGGTCGGTGGTGACTTCGACAGCCTCGCCTTCGAGGGTGGTGCCACGCAACTTCACAACGACTTCATCGTTCGACTCAAAAGGCGGTGAAGTGCCCCACACCTGAACCGTGACGTCGGCGTCACCCAGTTTCTCAAGATCAAGTACGTTGTTCTGCGTCTCCTCGACGATCGCGGCGGGCAGCAGGCTGATATCGGTGGCAACAACGATGCGGGTTTCCTTGCACCAGTCCTCTGCCTCGTTGTTCACCAGGTCGTGCACGATGAAGCTCACGGCCAGGCCCGCACTGTCGGAGTCGCCTGCCGCCTCGATGGTGTCTTTGGTGATGGTAATCAAAATCGGGTTGTTGGCCGGGTCGCTGATCTGTAGTGCCGTCAGCGGGTCGGAATACTGGTACTTCCCGCCCCAACTCACTTTGATCACATCCCCCACGGCGGCGTCGGGGTAAGGGCTGCCGTTGCCGGATTCGGCGCGAATGACAATGGGCACGCCCTGCTCAGCGGTTTCCTTGTCCACGCCGCCGTCGACGATCTCCTGCGGGATGTACATGAACAACTCGGAATGGCCGTACCCCGGGTCGAGGTCCTGGCCGCCGGGCAGTTCGAATTTGACGTAGAGCTTGACGGGCGGGGTTAGGGTTTCGGCCTGTTGATTGAGCCGGGTCACCCGGTAGCTCAACGTGTGAGAGCCGGTTTGCCAACGATGCGACGCGACCCACAGGATGACAGGTTGGCCGATTTCCGTAGCGTCCGTCAGGGTGTGTTGGTCGACCACAGTCGTGCCGTTGAGCAACAATTCGACCTTGTCGCCCAGGCCTTGGGTGGACCACTCCAGAATTTCCACCTTCAAACCCTTGCCGGGGTAGTTGTCCTGGGCGGCGGCGCGGTTGATGCCCCATTCGCCGGAAGGCCATTGCGGTTCGGTGCGACCGGGGATGTTCGGATCACGCAGGGCCAGAGGGGCGGGGGTTTTCGACGGTTGAACGAGCATGGCGGGAACTCCTGTCGCGAAGGAAGAGGGGCGCGAGTGGAGGTATTTAAGGCGTGCAGGGCGTGGGCTGGCTACTGTCAGAAATAACAGGTTGAGGGGCTTTTCCGATGGACGGTGGGAGGGGGGGGCGCCGGCTGTCGTAGATGTGACTGCAGGCGGCTTGTCTGCAGCACTCAACCCCGTCGTTCGGCCTTTAGCAACAATGACTGCGGCATCGGGCTTTGCGGATGCTGCGGCTCCTGCAAAGCGGTCAGCTGAAATCCGGCCATGTCCAGCGCATTGAGCCAACTCGACAAACTGCGAAAGTACCAGGGCATCGGTTGCCACTGGCCCGCGAACCCGGCGAAGGTTTCTTCCCGCCAACCGTCCTGATAGTCGCCCGCTGCAACGGTCCACGGATGCAATGTCTGGATCAGCAACGTGCCGCCGGGAACAAGGAGGGCATTCATCGCGGCGAGTAGCGCAATGATGTCCTGATGCAGCAGGGCAAAGTTGGCACAGATCAGGTCGTAGTCGCGACCGATATCCACTGTCGTCTCGACCAGGGCTTCATAGCTTGCCAGGTGCACCGCAGAAGAACCCGCCATGCGCGCCGCCTCGACCAGTGTCGCGTCACCGTCCACACCGACGACTGTAAAACCCCGTTCAGCCAGCGCACGCAACAGCCAACCTTCGCCGCACCCCAGGTCAAGTACACGCTCGGGTTGACAGCCCAGCACTGCAAACACAATGGCCTGGTCGGTGACTTGCTGGCGGCTGGCGATGGCGCCGCTGCGGATCGCTTCGATCCAGGCGTGGGCGTTGTGGTGCCAGGTTTGGAGGAGGGTGGTTTGCGGGTCAGGCATCTCGATGTCCGGCGTTGTGGGTTCGATGCAAGGATAGAACAACCAACCCTCAAGATGAATAGTATGATTATTTAATGGGGTCGAAGCGAATGGGGCGCTGCTCGCTATTTCGAATCCTGTCTGCCGAACATCAACTAATGGATCCAATGAAGTCAATGTTGAAGTTCATGTAAGCAAGCAGCCCAGTGGTCATAAGGGTTTGCGGAAAAGTTGGATCGTTAGTTTCGTTGCAGATAGATTGAATCTTTCCACCGTTTGTCGGTCGCCTGATCAGAAAATGAACAAAGCTGCGATTGTGGCCTCTGATTCAGCAGCAGGTCATCCATGGCTTGCCCCAGCAGTTGCGACTAAAAGTGGAAATTGAACCGCATAGGCATTGAGTTGCAGATGGGCGTTTTTTATCTGAAATTCAGGAGGCAGTGACCCGTCTATCGTTGATTTTGCAGGCAAATCAACGGTACTAACCGTGTCAAATCCATGATTTGGCTTATCTTATATAAGTAAGGTCGTGCAGGTATTAATTAATAAAAAACCTGTTAGCTATCGATCTGTACTGTGCAATAAGGTGGAGAAAATACCGTGGCGATAAATACAATTATGAGCCTGCTCGAAAATAAAGAATTGATGGAGTTTGTACGCCTGGGCGTTGTTTACGCTCATTTGCTGGCGTGTTGTGTTGCCATCGGTTTGGTATTGACCAGTGATATCGCGATGGTGCGAGACCTGTTGAAACGGAAGTTGTTGACTGAACATGATAATGCACACATGGAGAGTCTTCAGAAATCTGTCATCGTTGCACTGATCACGCTGTGGGTAACGGGCATCGCTATTATTGGTATTGATTACCTGGAAAAAGGCATCGATTACTTTGCCAATCCCAAGCTTCAAGCCAAGGTGATTATTGTCGCGCTACTGAGCTACAACGGCGTGTTGCTGCATCGCCTGGTATTGCCGGCACTGCAAAAGGCAGGCTCTTTGCTCGATCTCGGATTCAGCGCACGGATGCTGGCATTGGCCTGCGGTTCTTTGTCGGCAGTGTCCTGGATGTATGCCGCCATGCTGGGTGTGGGGCGTCCTCTGGCATGGAAGTATTCCCTTTCGGAACTGTTGATGGCCTATCCGGTACTGATTGTGTTCGGTTTCCTGACGATGCTGGCATTGACGCAGCGGGCGAAACAACAGGGCACCTCTGTTACTGCTCAGGGCGCAGTCGCTGGCGCCTGCTAAGGCGGTTCTGCGGGTAAGCCTTGCGGGTTTGCTCAGCGTTTGATCATTGGCGACCTTTTTGTGCAGGTGACACAGGCCTGTATCAGAAAGGTCGCTTTTGCTTTCTGCGCTCTTTAGAAGTACTTGAGCCAGGTGATGTCGCGACGGCGCGCCTTCAGTGCAGCAAACCAGCGCACCGGCCAATAAAGCGCCAAGGCGAGTATTACAGCCATCAACCAGACTCCCCGGATTCCATCAAAGCCGCAGTAGCTGCCCTGATTCAAACCGAATGTCGCTACGCAGGCCAGGTACAGCACTTTAAGTACATACAAGTGCAGGATGTAAAAGAACATCGGCGCGGCACCGAACACGGCCAGAACGCTGATCCACTGTCGCTGGCGACTGCGCTCGAAACTCAGGAGCAGCAACAGGCCCATTCCCAGGGTCAGGGCGAGGAACAGCAGCGAAGGCGGGTATTTGGTGATGTTGAAAAAGCTCATCAGCGTGAGTGTGGTGTTGTCGTAACTCATCCAGTGCGCTTCGCCATAACCATTGAGCAAACGCAGTGCGAAGAAACCGAGCAGGGCGCCAACACCTGCCAGCCATAGTTTTCGCTGGCGTTGTTCAGGGGAGGCGGAGTCGGTGAACCAAGGGCCAATGCAGTAGCCCAAGGCGATTACACCGATCCACGGCAATACCGGATACGACGTTCTCAGGCGGACACTGTCCGAGAGTTCGATCCAGCCGCGATCATGCAGAATCGCCCAAACCCCATGCATCGGCGAACCCTGCGCAACGTGCAACGCGTCGAGAAGGTTGTGTCCGGCAATAATGATCACCGCGATCGCAAACAGAATCGAACGAGGCAGCCTTACCAGCACGGCGAGCGCGATCATGCTGATACCGATTGCCCAGATCACCTGCAGATAGATCACAGTGGGAGGGAGCTGGAACGTCCAGGCAAAGTTCACCAGGGTGAGTTCCAGTAGCACCAGCACCAGGCCGCGTTTGAACAGGAAGGCTGCCACATCGTTTTTACCCTGGTGCTTTTCTGCGAACAGGTAAGCGGACAGGCCTGTGAGCAGCACGAAGACCGGGGCGCACAGATGGGCCAGGGTCCGGCTGAAAAACAACGTTGGCTCGGTGGCATCGATGTTCATTGGATCAGAAACCTGGCGATGCAGGAAAAACGTCTCCCGCACGTGGTCCAGCAACATGAAAAGAATGACCAGACCCCGAAGGGCATCGATGGACAACAGTCGCTGGCTTGATTTTGCTTTGGTTGAAGGGCGTTGGTGGGTAGTCATTCAGAAGTCGCTGGCAGGAGAGCAGATCAACCCCGATTAATCGGGCACTTAATTGATATAGTATAACATCCAAAGTTGCCTGATTCTCACTGACGCGCAAAAACTCCGATCAGCACAAAGCACAACACCGGCGCAAGGCCGGTGTTGTGTTTGTGTATTGTTTGCGCTTAGGGGCTTAGAAACGATACTTCGCCGACGCCGTAATGCTGCGCGGTGCACCGTAGGTGAGGGCGCCGTAAGCATCGAAGATGTCGAAGTACTTCTCGTCGGTGACGTTATCCGCGTTGACCTGAGCCGAGAGGTTTTCGGTAATCTCGTAGCGCGCCATCAGGTTGACCAGCGCATAGGCATCCTGCTGGATCTTCTCTGAATTCCCGGCCGGATTGATGGCATAGGTGTAAATCGAGTCTTGCCAGTTGACCCCGCCGCCGATCGTCAACTTGTTGAAAACACCTGGCAGACGGTAAGTGGTGAAGGTACGCAACAACTTCGTCGGGTACAGGGTGTTGACGTCATCGCCGTTGGCATCGTCGGCGGTGAACTGGGTGTAACCCACGGTTGCATTCCAGTCGGTCGCGAGTTCGCCCGAGACTTCCAACTCAAAACCTTTACTGGTCGCACCTTCGCTTGCCTCGTACGCGAAGCCGCCGACCGGGTTTTCAGGGTCGATCAGCTCGCCAGTATTCTGCCCCAGGTTATCCTGCTTGATCTGGAAAATCGCAGCGGAGGCGTTCAAGCGGCCATCGAAGTATTCACCCTTGAGGCCGATTTCACTGCTCTGGCCAACGATAGGGTCCAGTTCCTGCCCGTTGCTGTCGCGTACCGACTGCGGCAGGAAGATTTCGGTGTAGCTGGCATAGGCCGAGAGGTTGTCGTTGAGGTCATAGACGACGCCTGCATAAGGGGTCAGTTCGTGATCGACATCGGTCTTGCTCACTTGCGAGAAGACGTCATCGGCGGTCTTTTCGTACCAGCTCTCACGTGCACCCAGTATCACTTTCAAATCATCGGTGACGTTCAGGCGGGTCGCCGCATACAGCCCTTTCTGCCGGGTTTCGCTATAGCCGTAGTCGGTCCGCGGGCCCCAGATCGGTTCCGGGAAATTACCCTTGTAGGCATCGAAGTCGGCCACACCGTCAAAGCCGGTTTGCGCGTTGAGTGCATCGGCATCGAATTTCTGCTTGCTGTCCACGTAACCGAAGGCCACTTCGTGCTCACGGCCCAACAGCGAGAACGGGCCGTTGAAGCGGATACCGTAGTCGTCCTGGGTGGTCTCGGTCTTGTAGGTCGCCGGGAACGAAAACATCCCGGAGCTGCCGTTCTGGCCGGGATTGCCAGAGAGGTACAGCAAGGACGAGTCGCCAGTGCGCTCGCCACGGTTGTAGCTGAGGTTGACCTGCCAGTTGTTGGCGAAGGTGTGGTCGAGATTGACGAAGTAGGTGTCGTAGGTGGTGTCCCACTTGCTCCACTTGGCGGAGGTTGTCTTCGAGCGGCTCCAGTTGGTGCGGCTGCCGTCTGCGTACCAGACGGGCAGGCCACCCCACATTGGCGAGTCGGCGTTGCTTTCCTGATGGCTCAAGCCGAACCACAATGTGGTGTCGGGCGTCAGGTCAATGTCCATGGTGCCGTAGAGGGTCTGGCGCTTGTTCGAGTTCATGTCGATCCAGGTATCGCCCTCGTTGGTCTCCCCGACCAGTCGCGCACGAACGGTGCCTTCGGAGTTCAGCGCCGTGGACACATCGGCTTCGACGCCGTAGGTGTCCCAGGTACCGGCGCTCAGTTCGAGCGAACCCTTAAGGTCTGTGCTGTAGGCGCGCTTGCGCACCATGTTGAGGGACGCGGAAGGATCGCCGGCACCGGTCATCAAGCCGTTGGCGCCACGGACCACTTCAACGCGGTCGTACATGGCCAGGCTGCTGAAAATCTCCCCCGAGCTCCAGGGCTGTTCATAGATGGTAGGTACACCGTCGATCATCAAAGAGTTGAGCTCAAAGCCACGGGCGTTGAACTGTGCCCGGCTGGTCTCGTAGCGGTTGACCGACACGCCCGTGGCATTGTTGACCACGTCGAGGATGGTTTTCAGATCCTGGTCTTGAATGCGCTGCTGGGTGACGACGCTGACTGACTGCGGTGTTTCGCGCAGCGACATGCTCAACGGGGTGGCCGTGCGCGCGGCGTCCGTCGTGTAAGAGTTGGTGCCCTCGGTAACGCCGACTTGCCCGGCGGTGGCCGTCTCGGTGATCGCGATAGGGTTGAGAACCACCGAGCTTCCGTTCTCGGTCTGTTCCGCTGCCTGCACAGTGGGCGCAGAAAAAGCGACGCCGGCTGCAAGCATGTGTACTGCCAGAGCCAGAGGGCGCATGACCAAAGGCGAGCGCGGGGTAACGGCGATTTGTGAACACGGAAGGGCGGTGGCGGACATGCGAACTCACATTTAATTTGTGTTATTTGAGAATCGCTATCATACGCATATGTATTCTGGCTGGGAATACGAATCGAACTCAAATGGGAAGCTTTAACAAACGCGTGCTGTCGGCAAATGTCCGGATGGTCCGGTTCGAGAGTGTTCAAGCGCGGGGCGCAGGCTGACGCCGAGGATTGAAATCCTCGGTGCAGGCGATGGCCTTCAAGTTTTTTTGGGGAGGGCAAGGAGGGCCGCGCCTGGGAGAACCCTGGGCGCGGTGTCGCGGGAAGTTACTGACGCACGTTCTGGTACAGCATCAGCCGTGAGGTTTCATGCATGGCGCGGGTCAATTCCGACAGGCGTTTGAACTCTTCCGGATTTTGCGCTGCCACGTTGTCCAGCGGCGTTTTCGAAGCCAGGTCGTGGAGCGTTGGCGAGCTGCCGTCGTGTTCCATCTGCACCATGTAATGTTGAGTCACACCGGCGATCAACGGGAAGGTTCCTTCACGCAATACCAGCGGCACCACGCGTTCACCTTCGGGTGCGGGCTGCTGGATGTCACGGCCCATGCCGCTGTTGCGGAACTCAAGCCCGGCCATGCCCGCCACGGTGGGCAGCAAGTCCACCAGGCCAACCGCTTCCTCGACCTTGCGTGTGCCGAGCAAGCCCGGGGCGTGGATGATCATCGGTACTGCGTTGCTTTCCAGGCCCAGCTGCTCATAAGCCGGCGCCAGGAAAGGGATCTGCGCGATGCGGGTGTTGTGGTCGCCAAACAGCACGAAAATCGTGTTGTCGTAATAGCCGCCGGCCTTGGCGATCTCCATCAGGCGGCCGATGTTGAAGTCCAGCAGGCGCACGGCATTGTATTGCTCGACGCTGCGCGATCCTGCGGCCTGGACTTCCTCGAGGGTAGGGTGCTTGACCTCAAACCCGTCGTTGGTCTTGGGAATCGTGAACGGACGATGGTTACCGGCCGTCTGTACGTACGCAAAGAAGGGCTTGTCCTTGGGCAGCGCTTGCAGGATCCGGTCGGTTTCCTTGAACAGGTCCAGATCCGAAATGCCCCAGACATCCACCACAGGGGATTTCCAGTCGCGCTCTTCATAGAGATGAATGCCGTCGATGCTTTGGCGAATCAACGCATTCATGTTGGCCCAGCCGGAGTTGCCGCCGATGGTGTAGATCTTCTCGTAACCGGTGAAGGCATTGACCAGTGAGTGCTGCCGGGTGATCAACGGGTTACGTGTCGCAGTCTCCTGACGCGTGACGTCAGGAACTCCGGTAATACTCGCCCATACGGTTTTTGCAGTACCTGTTACCGGCACATAGAAGTGCTCGAAGAACCAGCTCTGCGTGGCCAGGCGATCGATATTGGGCGTCGGATTGATCGGGTTGCCGTAGGCCCCGACGGCGCTGGTGCCCAGGGATTCAAGCATGACGAACATCACGTTCGGCGGTCGTGATCCCGGTACTTTGTAGGGCTGTGGTGCCTGGTGGCGGACGAAATTGAGGGTGTTCGGGTCGGGCTGGTCGACGCCCAGATAGTTGGCCATGACCGGGTAATGCTCGCGCACCTGCGCTTCGTCATAGCGCGACTGGCCGACTTTAAGCGTGTCGTAAAGGAAAATGACCGGGTTCAGCCCCAGTGCAGCCACCTGGTTATTGCCCGAGAAAAAGGCATCGCTCCAGCGCAACGGCACAGGGTTTTCCAGGTTCATGTTCTCGACACGACCCAAAATGCCCAGCAACACCAGGATCACCATCAATGCGCTCCCCCATGTGGCGGAGAGCGGGTGAATCGGTCTGCTGCGACGGTCCAGTGTCACGCGTTCCAGGCGTACCAGAATCCAGGTCACCAACGCGACGGTTGCCAGCCAACCCAGGGAGATCCAGATAACCGGGTAGGTTTGCCAGACCATGTCGCGGGAAATCTGCGCATCTTCGAGGAAACGCAGGACGGTGGCGTTGATCCTCATGCCCAGGTACGCGTAGTGCCCGAAATCGATGATGTAGATCAGCAGCAGGGCGCTCAGGGCGATGACGATATACAGGCGCGCGACTCGGCGCAGCAAGCGGCTGGTGATCAGGTTCCAGCGAGGAATCCAGGCCAGTATCGCCAGCGGTAGCGTCACCAGGATGGCCAGGCGCAGATCGAAACGAAAGCCGATGCCCAGGGTCTCAAGGACGGCATCGTCGCCGATCAGGGCTTTGACGTCGAAGCCGGAAAAGCCGAAGAAGAACACCACCCGCAGCAACGCGAACAACGCAAACAGGCACGCGGTTGCGCCCAGCCAATAATGCAACCGTCTCGAATGCAGCCAACCCATCAATGTTCCCCTGTTAAAAATGTCGTTGAATCAAGCGGGTCGATTCGGCACTGAAGTGCGCTTTTTACTCAGCAAACCATATGCCCAGCGCGTGGCAAGCATCAGCAGGGAGGCGCAGCAATACAGACCCAGCAACGGATCGATCAGGTAATCCCAATAGTTCTGCGAAGGTTTTATCCCGACGATAAAGGCCAGCGTCGCGGTGGCCAGCATCACGACCGCAAGACCGTTGCGCAGGTAAAACAGGCCCAGGGTGAGCAGGGCGAAGAAAATCAGCATCGGGCGCGGGCTGTAGCCGAACCGATAAGGGTCCAGGTCACTCAGGCCCATGGTTGCCGGGTACAGCACCAGGGCCATGATGGCGAACAGGATCAGTACGCAGGTTTTCCCTTGCCGGGCCGCTGGCAAAAAGCCCAACCGACGCAAGCAGAACCAGGCCATCAACACCATTGAGGTGATCGCCAGGTCATCGATATGGCTGCGCAGGTACGTGGCCAGCGACAATCCGTCCACGGGTATGAAACTGGCGCCCAGCAAGGCGAACAGTAATGCGATGCGCCAGGCCCGGTTCAGGCCAAACGCCGGCAGCAGGAGGAAGGCGATCATTGCGAAGCTGAGGTGGGCTTGCCAAAGGCTGATCATTTGAGACGCTCGGAAAGCCACGCCTCGTTGAAGGTGACGTGCTTGATGAAAGTGTTGTTCCAGGAATAGACCAGGTGATACATGCCGTCTGGACTGCGGATGAAGTAGGGGTATTCATATTCAAACTCGCACCCCCGGACCTTGCAGCCACGGGTGTCGAGATTTTTCAGGAACTGCGCCTCCAGCGGTTGGCGAAGCGCACCACTGGAACCGCGGAACTCATTGCCCATGATTTCCTTGTAGGCTTTGGGTGAAACCGGGTCCCCTTCGGGATCAGGCGACTTGTCCAGATCACCTAACGAGCGCCAATCGTCCATTTTCGCGTCGGTACCATAAAGGCTGAGCTTGTAACGCCCCTCCTGCAAATCATTGAGCGCCACCAACAATCCGTGTTCGGGGGTTGCAACAGCCGCCAGCGAGGAATTGGGGTTCCATGGGTTGAGCGGATAAGGCTCGCTCCAGGTTTGCCCGGCATCTTCGGTGCGGGTTGCCAGAACGCGGTGATGGGTGTTGCCGGCATAACGCAGCAAGGCAATACCGCGCTGCCCATCCAGCGGAACTACCGTGGGTTGCAACGAGTTTTTGCCGTGGCTGATGCGATATTTGTCGATCACATCACCGTCTGCACTCAGGTAGAGATACTCGGCAAACTTGCCCAGAAACTCGTGGTAGACCGGTAAGCCGATGGAGCCGTCGGCATGAAACACCGGCGCCGAGCGCACCAGGGTACTGATGTTCAGAAAGGGCGAGGTGATCAGTTGGCGCGGAGCGGACCAATGCTCGCCGAAGTCGTCGGAGACCATCACGTTCACCGCGCTGCCGGCCCAGCCGCCCATGGACACGGAAACGTAGAACAACCACAGGCGATTATCCGGCGCGAGTGCTATCACCGGATTGCCCAGTTTGCGGATATAGCGTTGGGTTCCCTGCTGGGTTGACTCCCGAGTCGCCAACACCTGTTCGGCGCCCCATTCGCCGGTTTTCACGTCGAAACGGGCCGAACGCACCTGCACATCGGCGGCGCCTTCGCGAGAACCGGCAAACCACACGGTCATCAAGCTTCCGTCAGGCAAGGCCGTGACCGCCGAGGAATGCACGAAGTCCACGAGCCCGGAGGAGGCGAAACGGCTGGTATAAATGGGTTTGGCCACTTGATTGGCCACCGCCTTCACTGGACTCATCAATGCAAAGGATGAGTGCGTGTGGGCAGGGTTGATGAACCATGCGACCGCAAAGAGGCAAGCCAGTGCAACATAAGCACCGAGGGCGGGAATACCGGGAAATTTGATGCGCATTTTTAGGCTAGGCATCTCTTGGCCCGGTCGAGGAGCGTAACCTATCATCTATAGTTGCAAAGCAGGTTTTTGGCAAATAGAGAAATTGTAAGTAAATGTTGCTGTTCACCATTGCTCGCTCCTGAGGGCGTCCGCTACCCTGGTCTGGATCGCTTCTGAGTACTGGGATTTCAGCTCTTTGATTAAAGGCCCCAGGATAGGGTTCGCCTTGAACCGCGCCAACAGATGCTCAATCACCCGATCGACTTTGGCATAGGCAGCCGTAACGCTTGAGGGTATCAGCGGATCAAACTCGATCCCTTCCATCTCGATATCGAGTCGTTTCAACACGGACTCGGCATCCAGAATCTGATGCCGTATCTCAGCCAGTGAACAGTGCATCGTTGACCTCCTTGTTTTGCCATATAGGCAAGTCGCTTGTTAACTGCTGTGGCGCAGCGGTCAGATCCGGCATCCGCTGTCTTAAAAGTGAAACAAAATTGTCGCGCAGAAATATTACTGAAATATTTCAATCCTATGATCCATGTAGGATTTTTCTCAGGCTGCCTGTCTCATGCGTCGAGCTGTGTTCAATCAAAAAGGCGGGGTTGGCAAATCCAGCATCGCCTGCAATCTGGCGGCTGTCAGTGCTGCCGAAGGCTACAGGACGCTGCTGGTGGATCTCGATCCACAGGCAAACTCGACCCACTACCTGACGGGGCTGACCGGGGATGACATCCCCATGGGGATCGCCGACTTCTTCAAGCAAACCCTGTCCAGTGGCCCGGCCAGCAAAAGGAATCGGGTGGCCATCACCGAGACCCGCTATGACAATCTGCATCTGGTCACGGCCAGTCGCGAGCTTGCTGACCTGCAGTCGAAGCTGGAGTCAAAATTCAAGATCAACAAGCTGCGTCGTTTGCTGGTAGAACTTAGCGAAGATTACGAGCGCATTTATATCGATACGCCGCCGTCCTTGAATTTCTATACGTTCAGCGCATTGATCGCCGCCGAGCGCGTGTTGATTCCATTCGATTGCGACAGCTTTTCTCGTCAGGGGCTCTACAGTGTCATCGCGCAAGTGGCCGAGTTGCGCGCCGACCATAACGAGTCGTTGATCGTGGAAGGGGTGGTGGTCAACCAGTTCGTGGCGCGAGCCAGCCTGCATCAGACGCTGATCGACGAGTTGGTGGCAGAAGGCTTGCCGGTGTTACCGGATTACCTGAGCAGCACGGTGAAAATGCGTGAATCCCATGCAGTGTCGGTGCCCATGATCCATCTGGCGCCTCGCCATAAGCTTTCATTGGAGTTTGTCAGCCTGTTTTCCACCCTGGAACGTGCCAGTTGATCGCAGGATGACTGCTCGGGTTTCCTGCAGAAAATTGCACTTCCCTGACTTTTGCCTACGCTTTGCACGTTCACAGTCCTATCCAGGCAAGCTCTAACGCTACAGCCTGTGGGGCGGCGGTGTGCTCTTGACCTCAAGGTGACCAGGCATGGGGAATGACAAGCAATCCAAGGGCATCGGTGCAACTTTGGCGCTAATGCTTTGGTTCATGCCCGCTGCCCATGCCGAGGACTCGGCGGAACTGGCCAGGAAAGCACTCAACCCGGTGGCCGCGATGTACAGCCTGCCGGTGCAGTACAACTGGGATCAGAAAATCGGCCCGACCGGTGACGGCATGCACAGCGTCACCAATATCCAGCCGGTGCTGCCTTTCACTCTCAATGATGAGTGGAACCTCATTTCCCGCACCATTTTGCCGGTGATCGACCAGCACGGCCTGGCACCTGATGGCGCGGCGGACAGATCCGGTGTGGGTGACATCACCCAGAGCTTTTTCTTCTCGCCGAAACAGCCGACGGAGAGCGGCTGGATACTCGGTGCCGGCCCGGCGGTTTTGATTCCGACCGGCAGCGACGAGTTGCTCGGCAATGAGCAATGGGGGATCGGCCCGACGGCGGTCGCCCTGAAGCAGGCCAACGGCTGGACACACGGGATTCTGGCCAATCATGTCTGGGGCCTGGACGGCAGCCCGCCCGATGGCAAGGACAAGGTCAACCAGACTTTCCTGCAACCCTTCCTTTCCTACACCACCAGCACCCTGACCACGTTCGGCGTGAACACCGAGTCGACCTATAACTGGCAAACTCGCGAATGGTCGGTCCCGGTCAATTTGACTGTGACGCAGTTGTTGAAAATCGGTGGCCAGCCCTTGACGGTGCAAGCAGGGCCGCGTTACTGGCTCGACACCCCTGAGGATGGTGCGCAAGGCTGGGGAGGGCGGTTCGCCATTACGCTGCTGTTTCCTCGGTGAGGGCAACCTTCGAGCCCAAGTCAAAGCCAGGTGGACCGGGCCGGCAATCCATAAAAGTCAGGTAGAACGCAAACGCAGGATCTGCGCGCCATCGAAAGGGTCCGTCAGGTAGTGCGCGTGTACCCCAAAGGTGTCCAGCAAGCGTTGCGGGGTCAGGACGTCGAGCGGTTTGCCCAGCGCTACCAGGCGCCCTCGCTCAAGCACCGCCAAACGATCACACGTCAGCGCCTGGTTCAGGTCATGCAGCGCGACCAACGTGGTCACCGGCAACGATTGAACCACCTTCAAAATGATCAACTGATGCTGGATGTCGAGGTGATTGGTCGGTTCGTCGAGCAGCAGGATCCGGGGGCGCTGAGCCAGTGCCCGGGCGATGTGCACACGCTGGCGTTCACCCCCCGAGAGACTGCCCCAAATGCGCGTGCGCAGGTGCATGGCATCGACGTCGTGCAAGGCTTGCAGGACGATGGCAGCGTCTTCGTTCGACCAGGGTGTCAAGGCTGACAACCAGGGCGTGCGCCCCAGCGCGACGGCGTCGAACACGCTGATCGCGTCGTCGGTGTCGGCCTGCTGCTCAACCACCGCCAGGCTTTGCGCGATGCTTCGACGCGACAGTTCGCCCAGGCGTTGGCCAGCCAGCCGAACTTCGCCGGCGGTGGGTTGGCGTACACCGGCGAGCAGTTTCAGCAGGGTGGATTTGCCCGAGCCGTTCGGCCCGACGATGCCCAGGGTTTCACCCTGGTGGACATCCAGGCCGATATCGCTCAGTAACCCGGCGTCGCGCACCTTGAAACTCAGACCGCTACAGCTCAGTACGCAGGTGGCACTCATCGGGCGTTTCTCCGGCCAATCAGGATCAGGGCGAAAACCGGCGCGCCAACCAATGCGGTGATCACGCCGACGGGAATGACCTGGCCCTTGATCAGGGTGCGCGACAGCACATCGGCCGCGATCAGGAACACGGCCCCTCCCAGGGCACTGGCGGGCAACAGACGAGCATGTCCGGTCCCCAGCAGCAGGCGCGCAGCGTGGGGAATGACCAGGCCGACAAACCCGATGGAGCCGACAATCGAGACGATCACGGCGGTCACCAATGCGGCGCAGCCGATCAGCAGAAATTGCACCCGACGCACCGGTATGCCGAGCGATGCGGCCGAGTCAACGCCAAAGGTGAAGGCATCCAGAGCCCGACGGTGCCACAGGCACACCACCAGACCTGCCACGGCAACCGGCACCGCCAGCCCTACCGACGGCCAACGCACACCGCTCAGATTGCCGAGCAGCCAGAACATGATCCCGCGCGCCTGTTCGGAACTGGCTGACTTGGTGATCAGAAAGGCCGTCAGCGCGTTGAACAACTGCGAACCGGCGATGCCCGCCAGAATGATCTGGCCAGTACCGCTGGAACGCCCGCTGACCCGAGCCAGTAATATGACCAGGGCGAAAGCGGTCACGGCTCCGCTGAAGGCGCCCGCGGATAACGAAACCATTCCGGCGCCCACGCCGAGCAGTGCCACCAGCACCGCTCCGGTCGAGGCGCCCGCACAAATGCCCAATAGATAGGGGTCCGCCAGGGGGTTGCGCAGCAGCGATTGCAAGATCACTCCGCAGGTCGCAAGCCCTGCGCCGCAGGCGGCCGCTACCAGTGCACGGGTCAGGCGATAATTCCAGACAATGCCTTCATCGATCGGATCAAGCACGTATCCCGCCGCCCACAGCTTGTTGGCCAATACCTCAAACACCACGCCTGGGGCTATTGCCGTTTCACCGATGGCCACACCGGCGATCACTGCTATCAATAGCGTGGCGAATGCCAACAGGACCCGAATTGTGATCGCCGTCATTTCGACAAGTCGTAGCCGTTGATGGCGTTGGCCAATTGCTCGACGCCATCGAACATCCTGACACTGGCCTGCAGGGCCAGGGCATCAAGGATGATGATGCGGTCGTTTTTCACCGCGTCCATGTTGCGGGTGACGGGATCGCTGCGCAAAAACGCCAGCTTCTTTTGATAGTCGTCAGCCGGAAAACGGCGGCGATCCATGCGTGCAATCACTAAAAACGTCGGGTTGGCCTTGGCTATGGTTTCCCAGCCTACGGTTGGCCATTCTTCATCGGACTGCACCACATTGCGCACGCCCAGGGACTTGAGCATGAAATCGGCAATGCCCTTGTGGCCGGCCACATAGGGATCGAGGCCCATATCCGCGCTGGAGAACCAGACCAGTGCGCTGGTGTGCCGCAAATCCTTTTTTTGTACTGACGCGACGGACCGGGCAAGGCCGGCCTTGAGTTCGGCATTGAGTTGATGGCCGCGCTCGGGCACATCGAAAATCTCTGCCAGCTGGCTGACGCTCTTGTAGATACTGTCGATGCGAAAGGGCTGCAGGCGTGTGCCGTCGGCACCGACCAGGTTGTCCTTGGCTTCGCAATCGGACGGCAGGAGGTAGGTTGGAATGTTCAGTTCGTGAAATTGTTCGCGGGTACCCACAGCGCCTTGCGGGCCGACCATCCACTCAAGTTCCACCGCGACCAGTTCCGGCCGCTTGCCGATGACGGCTTCGAAGCTCGGTTCGTTATCGGCCAGGCGCTCGATCCTGTCGTTCTGCGTCTTGTACTGGCCCAGCACCTCGTTGAACCACAGGGAAGTCCCCGTGACCTTGTCGCCGAGCCCCAGGGCATAGAGCATTTCGGTGCCGGCCTGGCCGATGGTCACGGTACGCGTCGGGGCGTGCTGGAAGGTCAGCGTGCTGCCGCAGTTCTTTAGCGTCAACGGATAGTGAGTCGAGGTTGCAAAGGCCTGCGAGCACAGGACCCAACCGGTGATGAGGGCGACAACGCGGTGCAGCAGCATGATGCAATCTCCATTTGTACCGTACACGGAGCAGGGGAGTACGGTCTGGAAACACACAATCAAACGCTGCCGCTGGAGCAGAGCAAGGCCGGGTTCAGGCAAAAAACACGCGGCAAGGATGTCCCTTCCGGACACCCCGCCGGTTAGTGATGTTCTGTGCCGGCAGGTCTCCTGACTGATGCGTCATCGCCATGCTCCAGCCTTCCCGGATTCGATCCAGTGGCAATAAAGAAGCAGGCTCGGCATCTACAGTTGCGGGGGCAGTTCCGTTCGATGCGACAGGCGCATCTCGGATTCCCTATTAATCCCGTTTGGAAACCGGCGCGGTATAGTAGTCGATCATGCCGGGCAGGGCTAATTCAGTGCACACAAAAAACCTGCATGTGCGGCGGGCAGAGGTGGTGGATACCGCGCAAACCGTCGCGTGATGCCCTGATCACAGGGCGCTGGCATCGGCCTCGTGTTCGTCAGCGAATGCCATGAACACGTCCAGATCGAGGATATCCAGCGGGATCCGGGAAATGAAGGCAGAAAAGGCCAGGTTCGCGGCGAGCCGACGCAGATCGCTGGCCCAGGCCGGAAGATAAACCGGGCCCTGGAGCCAGCCGGAGTCGAACAGTGGCGCCAGGCGCAGGGTGTCTCCCAGGCTGAGGCGTCCGGCAAACAGATGGTTGACCAGTTCCGGGCGATTATCGCGGATCGCGATGCGCAACAGGGTATGCACGCCAAGCAGGCCGGTGAGGTACGCGGCATCCTTGGTAAAGGCCGAACCACCCCGCAGGTCGGCGCCACGGAATATCCGCTGGGTTGAGCGAAAGGACTCCTCTGGTGACTGACCGGCCGCCACAAACCCTTCAAACACCTGAATGAAGTCGGCCCCGTTCAGCGCCTGTTGAACCCCCAGTACGCGCAGCGCCAGGCGCCGCAGGCGGTTGATGTCCATGCTGCCGGTGAAGAGCTCGGCGAGGGTGGCGATGCCCTCTTGAGTCTGGGTCGTGCGGGGAGCTCCCAGACCGAGACTCTTCAGATTGGGTTGGCGTGCGCCGTTTTGTGCCGTCGCCACATGCACGAAGGCCTCATGTTGCAATAACTGGTTTTTGTCCAGTTCCGAGAACAGTGCGCTGGCGCGCAAGCGAATGCGCGTTGAGCCGGCGATCGCCTTGGCTGCCAGGGTGGGATCGAGAATGACTGAAATTCGACCCGGACCGAAAAAATTGTCCAGTTCCGGTTGCATCCAGTCGGCGAAGGTCTGGGCCGGGATATCGGCTTCGCTCGGCGCAATTCGGCTGCCGCCGAGCAATGCATCGGTGGTCTCGAGGAAAAAACGCGCCGCGTCCAGCATGGTCAGTTTCAGGCGCGGGTAATCGAAATCCGGTCGCCGGTACAACGCTGAGGAATATTGAGTGAACGCAGGGGTGCCTATGGCGCCGAGCATCCGCCCGGCCATGGCATAGCTGCGCGCTGTCACGGCCAGGTGATGCCCGGCCGGATGCTGCTGATCGCAGCGGCCAGCAAACGTTTCCAGAGCGGCGATGTCGGCACTGTGATCACGCGGCGGCAGTTCGACGCGAGGTAATCGGGCTTTACCGCCACGCCAATGCTCCAGGAAGTCTTCCTCCACCCCGTCCGGCCAGGCCAGGGCGTCCAGTACGCGGATCTTGCAGGCCAGTCGGGGCAGTGCAGCATCGAGTTCGGGCAGCGAGGCGCTCATGGATATCTCCTTGCAGCAAGCGTTCATCGCCAAAGTTTAGTCGCTGCCCGGGGGCATTTTGCGAACTTTGCACATAACGCTCCTTGCGGGACTGCCCTTGGAGCCCTATCGTCAGATCTCATGTGCCACAAAGCAGTTTTGTGGGTTTTGAGCGAACAATGTCAGGCACATTTCCCTGAACATCGCCGGTGAGCCTGAGACGCGACCGGAAGATTTCGAATTGGAGAACGATCATGATTCGCACGCACAGTTTGAAGGCTCTGGCAGCAGCGTTCATCGTTGTCGCTGGCGCGCAGTGGATATCGCTACCAGTCTACGCGACCGAGCAGGGTGAACAGCGGCGTGACGCGCGCGATACCCGCCAGGATGGGCGCTCCACGGCACGGCAAACCAAGCAGGATTGCAGAAAGAGCAACGACAAGACCAACGTCGATTGCCGCCAGGAAAAGCGCAGCACCAAGCAGGATACCCGTCGCGAGGCCCGGGACATCAAATACTGATCCTCGGGCGACCGATTGCCTGGATCATGATGCGCGCAGCCAGGCGACAGGCTGGTATGACCGCTAAGCTTTGCTTCGCCGGGGTGCAATTGTTGCCTTGGAATGCCGATATCTGACAAGGGAGTCGCCCGCCATGAGCGTCGAACAGCGTCATTACACTGCGCCGACCCTCCTGGTGGTCGATGACACGCCCGATAACCTGATGCTGATGACCGATCTGCTCAAGGATCGATACCGGGTCAAGGCCGCCAACAGCGGTGAGAAGGCGTTGCGGGTATTGCAGGGCGATACGCTCCCGGACTTGATCCTGCTCGACATCATGATGCCCGGGATGTCCGGCCATGAAGTGGCGCAGCGGCTCAAGCGCGACCCGCGCACCCGCGACATTCCGATCATCTTCCTGACCGCCATGGCCGGGACCGACGATGAGATCCATGGCCTGGAGCTGGGGGCGGTCGACTACATCACCAAACCGATCAGGCCGGCGCTGGTACTGGCGCGGGTCGATACCCAGCTCAAGCTCAAGGCCGCTAAAGACTTCCTGCGCGATCAAAACGACTATCTGGAAAAGGAAGTGCAGCGCCGGACTCGCGAAGTGATTGCGATCCAGGACGTGGCCATCCAGGCCATGGCTTCACTGGCCGAGACGCGTGATAACGAAACCGGCAACCATATCCGCCGGACCCAGCATTACATCAAGGTGCTGGCCGAGCATCTGCGTGAACATCCGCGTTTCAGTCTCTTCCTCAGCGAGGAGACCATCGAGCTGCTCTTCAAGTCGGCGCCGCTGCATGACATCGGCAAGATCGGCATTCCCGACCATATCCTCCTCAAGCCGGGACGCTTCACTGAGGAAGAGTTCGAGATCATGAAAACTCATACAACGCTGGGGCGTGACGCCATCCAGCATGCCGAGGATGCGCTGGGCATTCGCGTCGACTTCCTCAATCTGGCCAAGGAGATTGCCTACAGTCACCAGGAGAAATGGGACGGCAGCGGGTACCCGCAGGGGCTGGCGGCTGACGACATTCCCATCAGCGCCCGGTTGATGGCGGTGGCCGATGTCTATGACGCGCTGATCAGCCGGCGGGTCTATAAATCCGGAATGCCCCACGAGCAAGCCGTCGAGATTATCCGGCAGGGGCGAGGCAGCCACTTTGACCCGGACATCTGCGACGCCTTCCTGGCCTGCGTTGAACAGTTTCGGGCTGTTGCCGAGCGTTTCGCCGACACCAATCAGGACATGGCAGCCAAACAGGCCGCCCTGGAACGTAGCGGCCAGTCGCTTTGAGCCCGGTACTTCCCACTCCCTTCACCCGTATTTTTATCAGGATCACGAGGACAGGCCATGGCCGGATTGCGCACCCTGCTTGAGCGCCTTGCGCTTCTGCACAAACTGATCCTGGGGTTTGCCGCGCTACTGCTGTTGGTGCTGGTGCTCGGTGTACAAAGCCTGCGGACCCAGCATTCGCTGGAGCAGGACATGCAGAACCTCTACCTCCAGGAACTGGTGGGCATGGAGTACTTGCATGAAGCGCGGGTGCAACTGCCCCATATGATGCAAGCACTGCAGCGTGCGGTGGGCACCGACAGCGCATCGATCCGCGTCGAATCCCTGCAGCAGTTGCATGACATCCAGAATCGGCTGCAGCTTTCGCTGGCCCAGGCCAAAGTGACCCTGCGGCGGGCGGAGAATCTGGCGCGTCTCGCCGAGTTCGACCTGCTGCTGCAACAGTTGCAGCGCCATGGCGATCACGCCTTTCAATTGATCGATCAGGGCCAGCAGAGTCAGGCGTTGGTGCTGCTCAATAGCAGTGAGTTCCAGCAACTGGCTCAGCAGGCCGACACCCTTTTGTACGCGATCGCCCAGATCAAGGAAGCCTCGATTCGCGATACGGCCAAGGACATTGCCGACTATGCCGAACGCAGCACTCTGCTGACCTACATATTGTTGTTCGGAGGCCTGTCGCTGGCGCTGCTGTTGTCCTGGCTGGTCAGCCAGTCGATTCGCAATCCGCTCAACCGGGTGCGGGTGGCCGTGGACCAGTTGGCCGCCGGGCAGCTTGACCAGCCGATCCCTCACACCGACATGAATAACGAAACGGGTGACCTGGCACGGGCCATCGCCAAACTGCAGAGCGAGTCGCAACAGCTTGAGCACCAGCGCTGGATCAAGTCGCATACCGCCCAGTTGCAGGTTGATCTGCAACAGGCTGAAACGCCCGCCGAGTTGGCGCAGGTGTTTCTGCAATGCATGGCCAGCCTGCACGGAATCTGCCAAGGGGTGCTTTACAGCGCGAACGAGGATGCTGGAACGCTGTTGCTGATGGGCCGTTATGCCACCGATGCCGAGCGGCCACCGCAGGCAAAAGTCTTGTTCGGCGATGGCCTGTTGGGGCAGTGCGCGGTGGATCGCCAGCCCCGTCAGTTTCAGGCGCTGCCGGAGCATCAATGGCGTTTGCATTCGCCGCTTGGTGAGATGACGGCCAGTTGTTTGCTGCTGCAACCCATCGTGCGCAGCGAGCGGCTGTTGGGCGTACTCGAACTGGCCGGGCTGGAGCCGTTGGGCGAGCGCGAATTACAGCTGTTGCACGAGGCCACGCCACGCCTGGCTGCCGCGATGGCGATCCTGGAGCGTAACCAGGCGGTCAAGACGCTGTTGGCAGAAACCCGTCGCCAGGCCAATGAAATGGCGGAACAGGCGCTGCAACTGGAAGAACAGGCCAAGGCGCTCGAAACCCAGCAGTCGGCCTTGCGTGCGACCGAGGCGTGGTATCGCGGGATCATCGAAGCGGCCCCGGACGGCATGCTGGTGGTGGATGCCGACGGAAAGATCCTGCGAACCAATCGCCAACTGGATCAACTGTTCGGTTACGCGGCCGGTGAGTTGCTTGGCGAGAAAATCGAACGTCTGGTGCCGGTCGCCAGTCGAGAGCGCCACGTGGGGCTGCGCAAGGACTTCGTGGCCCACGGCGACACTCGCCAGATGGGAAGCTATCTGGATGACCTGCAAGGGGTGCGCAAGGACGGCAGCCACTTTTCGGCAGAGATCAGCCTGTCGCATCTGCCGAGTCTGGACGGGGGTGAAACCTGCGTGTGCGCTTCGGTGCGCGATGTCAGTGAGCGCCGTCAGTTGCAAGCGGCGCTCAAGGCCAGTGAGTCGCAGTTGCGCGCCGTGCTCGACAGCAGCCCGGTGGCCATGGTGATCAGAGACTTCGATGGGCGTCCGAGCTACTGCAATCCGCAGTTCAACAGTTTGTTCGGAACCCGTCTGGCTGAACTTGAGGGGACGGATCCGGCGCAGTTCTGGGTCGATCCGCAGGCACGCCAGCGCTTTCTCGCTGCGGCCTCTCAAGGTCAGGTGCTGAATTTCGAGACCACGATGCAGCGAGCCGGTGGTGAACGCTTCGACGTACTGGTGTCGGCTGTCTCGATGACACTGGGCGAGCGGGGCATGGATGCCAATTGGTACTTTGACATCACCGATCGCAAGACCGCCGAGGCCGAGGTGCAGCGCGCGCGCGAGGCTGCGGAGGAGGCGACCCGGGCCAAGAGCGACTTCCTGGCCACCATGAGCCACGAAATCCGCACACCGATGAACGCCATCATCGGCATGAGCCATCTGGCGTTGCGCACCGAACTCGACCACCGCCAGCGCAACTACATCGAAAAGGTCCATCGCTCGGCCGAAAGCCTGCTGGGCATCATCAACGATATCCTCGATTTCTCCAGGATCGAGGCCGGCAAGATGAACCTCGAACACATCCCTTTCCATCTCGAGGACGTGCTCGACGGCTTCGCCAGCATGATTGGCCTGAAAGCCGAGGACAAAGGCCTGGAATTACTGTTCAACACGGCGCCTGAACTGCCGACTGCGTTAGTCGGCGATCCGTTGCGCCTGGGCCAGGTGCTGATCAACCTGGGCAACAATGCGACGAAGTTCACCGAGCAGGGCGAGATTGTGCTCGGTGCAGAACTGCGAAGCGCCGAAGGTGAGCAGGCGCAGTTGCATTTCTGGATGCGCGACAGCGGGATCGGCATGAGCGCCGAACAATGCTCGCGCATGTTTCAACCGTTCAGCCAGGCCGACAGTTCCACCACGCGTAAATACGGCGGCACCGGGTTGGGGCTGGCCATCTCCAAGCATCTGGTGGAACTGATGGGCGGGACAATCTGGGTGGAGAGCGAGCCGGGCATAGGGTCTACTTTTCATTTCGAGGTAAGCGTGGGCGTGCAGCGCGACGGCCATCTGCGCCGCATGTTGACCGCCGACGAATTGGTGGGCAGCCGTGTGCTGGTTGTCGACGACAACGCCACGGCGCGCGAGATTCTGTCCGACATGGCGCGCAGTTTTGGCGTCGAAGTGGACGTCGCGCAAAGTGGCCGAGCCGCATTGGCCATGTTGGTGGAAGCCGAAACCAGGACGCTGCCCTATGACCTGGTGCTGATGGATTGGCGTATGCCCGGCATGGATGGCGTGGAGACGGTGCGGCAGATGCAGGCTGCCAAACTGATGAAAACGCCGTCGGTGATCATGGTCACCGCGTTCGGTCGCGAAGAGGTCCGCGAAGAAGCCAGTCGGCACGGCCTTCAATTTCCGGTGGTACTGACCAAACCGGTGACGCCGTCGACGTTGCTGGAGGCGCTGGGCACAGTACTGGGCAAAATTCCTCACGTCGATACCCGGGCCAACAAGCGCACCGACCAGAGCGCCAGCGCCATGGCCAGCCTGCGTGGCGCGCGATTGTTGCTGGTGGAAGACAATGAGCTGAACCGTGAGCTGGCGTGTGAATTGCTGGAAAGCGCGGGCATCGAGCTGTTGCTGGCCAATCATGGCAAGGAAGCGCTCGACCACTTGGAGCGGGACCCGCACTTCGATGGTGTGTTGATGGACTGCCAGATGCCAGTGATGGACGGGTATACCGCAACCCGCAAAATACGCGAGCAGCCTCGTTGGGCGAAGCTGCCGGTGATCGCCATGACGGCCGACGCCATGGCGGGGGACCGCGAGCGGGCGCTTGCCTGCGGCATGAACGATCACATCTCCAAACCCTTGAACGTCGATGACATGTTCGCCACGTTGGCCAGGTGGATACATCCGGGACCGGGTCGCGGCGCTCCTGTTGTGGTCATTTCACCGCTCACGACAGAGTCTACAGACGTGCTGCCGGCCAACCTTCCCGGTATTGAATTGAGTTCAGGCCTGAGCACGTGTATGGGCAAGGTCGAGCTCTACCTGCGCCTGCTTCGCAAGTTTCGCACCAGCCAGCAGTCTTTTAGCGCCGAGTTCCTGGCGGCCCGGGCTGACAGCGATCCGCAGATGGCAATCAGATTGGCCCACACCTTGCGCGGGACGGCCGGCAACATCGGTGCTATTGATCTGGCGGACGCCGCCGGCATCCTGGAACAGGCGTGCCTGAGCGGTGGAGCAGGGCAGGACCTGACAGATTCGCTGGTGGAGGTCGAACGCTGCCTGGCCATCGTGCTGGCAGGATTGTCGATGCTGACCGAACCGACAGCACCCATAGACGCCGTCACCGCACCTTTCAATAGCGAATGGCAGACGCAATTGGCCCACGTCCGGCATCTGCTGGCCGAGAGCGACACGCTGGCGCTGACCGCCCTGCACCAACTGCAGGGGCTGGCATCAGGCCCTCGGCTCGTCGAGCAGTTGCACCGGGTGGTCCAGCAAGCGGAGAGCTTCGATTTCGATCAGGCGCTGGAGTTGCTCGAAAACCTGTCCTGATCAAATCCGGGGGAAATGGTCGGAAACTTCGACACGCTGCCTGAACCGGGCTTTACTGAAATTAGCCGTGCAGATTGCCGTGGGGTCGTAATCATAGGCGGGTTCCTGAGGTCAGAACACATCCAGCGAGGACGAGGCTTTGCCCATCTACCGGTTCCTCCCCGTCCTGGTGTTCGCACTGCTGTTCGCACTGCTGTTCGCTGGCTGCGCCACCCCCACGCGTTTGCCTCATGACTTCAGCGCGGCGATTCCCGCCAGCGATTCGGCTTTCGGGCGCTCCATCCAGGCGCAAGCCGCGCCACACGAAGGACGCTCCGGTTTTCGCCTGCTGCCCAACAGCAGTGAAGCGTTTCGGGCGCGCGCCGAGCTGATCCGCAATGCGCAGAAAAGCGTCGATCTGCAGTACTACATCGTGCATAACGGCCTCAGCACCCGGGCATTGGTGCGTGAAATTCTGCTGGCCGCTGACCGTGGCGTGCGCATACGCATCTTGCTCGATGACACGGCCAGTGACGGGCAGGAGGAGGTCATCGCCACATTGGCCGTGCACCCGAATATCCATATCCGTGTGTTCAATCCCCTGCATCTGGGGCGCAGCACCATGGTGACCCGAACCATGGGGCGCCTGCTCGATCTTTCCCAGCAGCACCGGCGCATGCACAACAAACTGTGGCTGGCCGACAACAGTGTCGCCATTGTCGGCGGACGCAATTTGGGGGATGAGTATTTCGACGCCAAACCCGATCTCAACTTCACCGACATGGACCTGCTGTGCATCGGCCCGGTTGCCCAGCAGTTGGGCGTGAGCTTCGATCAATACTGGAACAGCGGCCTGAGCCAGTCGATCAGTGATTTCCTGATCAACAAGCCTACCGCCGATGACTTGCTCCAGAGCCGGCACCGCCTGGAGCAATCGCTCCAGACCACACGTATCGAGAACAAGGCTCTGTACGATCACCTCATGACCTACCGTTCCCGCCCGCAACTCGCCAATTGGCGCAAGCAGATGATCTGGGCCTACGGCAAGGTAATGTGGGACGCACCGAGCAAGGTGCTGGCCGACGACGAACCGGCGCGTTCTCTGTTGATGGCCACGCAGCTGCGGCCTGAGCTCGACAGCGTCAACAAGGAGCTGATCATGATTTCGGCGTATTTCGTGCCGCAACAATCGGGCATGCGTTACTTGCTCGGTCGTGCCGATGCCGGTGTCGATGTGCGCTTGTTGACCAACTCGCTGGAAGCCACCGATGTGCCGGCGGTGCATGGAGGCTATGCACCTTATCGCAAGGAGCTGCTCGAGCATGGGGTGAAGCTCTATGAGCTGCGGCGTCAGCCTGACGACCCCAGTGGCGGTTCTTCTTCATTTGGTTTCAGCGGGGGGTCGGATTCCAGCTTGCACACCAAGGCCATGATCCTCGACCAGAAAAAAGTGTTCATCGGCTCGTTCAATTTCGACCCGCGCTCAGTCCTCTGGAACACCGAAGTCGGAGTACTGGTCGATAGTCCTGAACTGGCCGGCTATGTGCGCAAGTTGGCGCTTGAGGGCATGGCGCCCGCCATGAGTTACCAGGCCCGGCTGGAACATGGCGAAATCGTCTGGGTCACGGAGGACGACGACCAACTGCATACCTTGCACAAGGAACCCGGTGGAAAATGGCGCAGCTTCAAAGCCTGGCTCAGTGACAAGATCGGCCTGGAGAAAATGCTCTGATCGGTGCGCCCCGGATCGATGGAAACATTTTGTCATGAAATGAAAAAGCGCTGTCGTCGATTGAAAAGTGAGAAACCTTCCCCTCGATAACACTCCTTCTTGCGAAATGCACGGCAATCGCATTTCGCATGTTCGACCGGCCGACGCGATGCCCGGCCGTACAACCTTCAGTCGTAAGGAGAATAAGAATGAGTGCAGAACGACTTAAAGGCAGCCTTAACGCCGAGCTGACCGGTGTGAGTGCCTTTGATGCCATCCATGATGATGGCCCCAACGAGATCAGGCACAGGCAGCAGGACAACGCGCACGCGCAGTTCAAACCCGATCAGGGTATTTTCCAGCCGGACTACCTCGCTCATGTCCTGCGCTTCGGTGTATTTGAAGAACACTGAGAAGTCACTGCGTTGGCGCAGGCCTCGGCCCGCCGGTCAGTCCGGTGGATCTCCGGCCGCAATGAGGGTCAGGGGCTTCGGGGCGGTTGCGCTTCGACAGCGGCGGGTCTCAAGGCTTTGTCCACCTGGTTTTGAATCTCGTAGGCAGGTGCCTCTACGGCTGAATAGTCACGGGTGTAGCGAGTGGCAAACTCGCGAACGCCCCATTGCTGGTATTGCTCCACGTGCTTCAACTCATGCGCCCACAGCGCGACGTTGTTCACCGCATCATCAGGGTTGCGAAAGACGATGAGGTCGACAAGGGTGACGGCATTGATATCGGGATTTTGCAGCAGGGTGTTGGCGGCGTTCAGCTCCGTTTCATCACCGATTTTGTAGCGAGCCGAGTCGAGCACCTGGATGTCATAGAAGGGTTCGAGTTGCGCCCGGATGTTCAGCGGGATCGGTTGAACATCGCCCGTTGCCGCGTTGTTGCGCGACAGCACGATCCAGTTTTCCAATCCCGAGGCTGCCAGTTGGTTCATCTCATCGAAGATCGTCCCAACGTCCTCTTCGGAACCGGGCGCACAAAAACAGGCGACCACGCAGACTTGGAATTGCCCTGTCGGGCAGGCGATAACAGATGACGCAGCGCCACTGCAAAAAAGCAATAACGCCAACCGCAAAACATGACGGGAAAAGACAGCTGGCAAGGGGGGCTCCAAAGGCGTACCAGGCCATAAACTTTCATTGGAATTCGCCAGTCTGTTTTCCAAGTTGGGGCGAGGCAATCAACCCCCAAGGGCTCAATTCACGGGTACGGTGACCACAACGATCTTGACTTTGATGCCCAAGGCCGCGGCCACTTTCAGAACGATCGAAAGGCTCGGGTCACCGTCTTTGGAAAGTGCTCGGTACAGAGTGGCTCTACTGATTCCTGTATCGCGCGCGAGCTGGCTCATTCCCTTGACCCGGGCAATGTTGCCCAGCGCAGTCACCAAGACACCTGGATCATTTGTCTGGAGGCAACTTTCCAATTGTGCGGCAAGATACTTGTCACTGATTCGATTATCCGGTTCAGCCAATCCTGCTTGATGCATAGAGACCTCCAGAGACCAGTGCGTCTGCAAATTCGCTCAGCGCAAGCAAAGGCCAAGGCCAGAGTCGATGGGGAGGCGCCTATGAAAATCTAGACCATTCGCTGGGTTGTCTCCATTTAAATCACAGCAATTATCATTATTTCTGGCATGAAAGAAGTGCGCGCTGAAACACAATGCAACTGCCCAATCGGACCCGCCGTCCTGGCGGGTCCGTTGCTGAGGAAGGCGGCCTTGAGTATCAGTCGCGTACCTTGCCCGATGCGCGAGCCCCTGAAAGGCGAACTGTGGCACAGAACGGCAAAAGCGGCGCACAAACGAAAATCGGCGGTATCAATGCTTGCATTCCGACAGCACCACTTGACAGGTACTCGGCGTGCCACCGGATCGCCCTGCATAACGTGCGCAATTGGTCAGGGATTTTTGCCGCGCCATGCTCAAGGTGTCGCCCCAGGCCAGGCCGCCTTCACCCACAGTGGGGAGCGCTTTTGCATAACACGCCGAGCCAATGCGAGGGGCCGCATAGCGAGGCGTGGACTTGTTGCCTGAGCAGCCCGCGGTCTGCACCAGACTGACGGCAAGCAGGGTAAGCAGGACCCAGGTCGAGCCTTTGCGCTCTGTTATTCCAGTCATCCTGCTTCCCCCCGTTGTGTCGCCAACTGACCGAACACTGTGGCGTCAGCCACCCACGCGTTTGTTCAACGCCGCTTCCGCCGCTGCGATTTCGGCCTGGCGCTTGACGATCATGTCACCCACCGGTGGACCCTGGAAGCGTCGGGCTTCAAAGCCGAACCAGACGATGGCGGTCAGCACCAGAAAGCCAATGGTGATGTACAGCGCCCAATCGTTCGGCGGCTGGATACCGATGATGAAAATGATCACCATCGAGAGCACCGACAGCAGGGCGAACACGGTGTACCAGAAGCGTCCTATGTTCCACGGCCCCATGGTCGGCCACTTCGGCGTCCCGTAGGCAAACAGGCCCAACACGATGGGAATGATGAAGGAGAAAAACAGGAAGATCACCGTGCAAGAGACGACGATGGTGTAGACCGGTGTCTCACCGACCGAGATCACCGATGACCCCCAGTCGAACAGCACGGCGAGGGTGGCACCGGTCCAGATCGCGGCGACCGGGCTGCGCAAGGTCGGGGAGACCGAGGACAGCGCTTTGGAAAACGGCAGGCCGCCGTCGCGGGAGAAGGCGAAGATCATGCGTGAAACAGAGGTGACTGTCGCCAATCCACAGAGCACTTGCGAGATGAAAATCGCCACGTACAACGCCAGTTTCAACGTCGGGTTGACCTGAGTGTCCATGGCCCAGAAAAACACACTCCAGCCTTTGCTGGCGGCCTCGTCCATGTTCGGCAACATCAGCACGAACGAGCTGAGCATCACCCAACCGAACAGCAGCGACCAGACCACGGACATCACCATGCCCCGTGGCACCGACATGGCGGCGTTGCGGGTTTCTTCGGAGGTGTGCGCAGAGGCGTCGTAGCCGGTGATGGTGTAGATCGGCAACAACAGGCCCAGCATGAAAATCCAGCCGTTGGACACCTGTGGCCAGACGCTGCCGCCGGCTTCGCCGGAATAGTTGGCGAACGTCACAAGGCGGGCGAACTCATAACTGGGTGCCGAGATCAGGCAAACGATGGTCAGGGCGAGGGCCGTGGCGAAAATCAGGTAACCGGAGAAGTCCGTGAGCTTGGCCGTCAGGCCGATGCCCAGGTGGTTACACAAGGCCTGGAGACCGGTCAGGATCGCCAGGAAAATCACCCGTGTCGTGGTGGTGTCCTCCATGCCCAGTCCCGGCCCGAAAGCACCGAAGAAAAAGTAATAGGTGCCGACGTTGATCGCGCCGAGCACCGTGACCAACCCCAGCAAATTGAACCAGGCTGTCAGCCACCCGGTGAAACGGTTACCCAGGATCGAACCCCAGTGATACAAGCCGCCAGCGGTGGGGTAGGCCGACGAGATCTGCGCCATGGCCAAAGCGAACACCCCGGAGATCAGGCAGCCGATTGGCCAGCCGATGCCGATCGAGGCACCGCCCGCACCCGAGGTGCCCTGGGCCAGCGAGTTGATGCCGCCGGAGAGGATGCAGATGATCGAAAAGGAAATCGCAAAGTTGGAGAAAACCCCCATTCTTCGCGAGAGCTGCTGGGCATAGCCCATGCTGTGCAGCACCTTGGTGTCATCGTCCGGCGCTGCACCGGTGCCGGGCTGACTTGCTGGATTCATATCGTGTGCCCCTTCAGGTTTTGATACGCATCCACCCGGAATGCCGGATGGGCTGGCCTTCAACCCCTTGTCGTACTGCTCCTGTTTACAACCGAAAAACTTGTCTGCTGGCGCTAACTTGCTCCTACAGACGGCCGTGGAATGCCGCCTGGAAAATTTCCGCCACGCCGGCCTTGGTCAATGGCAATGGATTGCCCCCCGCAGACGGGTCGACGATTGCCATGTCGGCGATCAGCTCGGTTTGCTGGTCATCCACGCCGAGCTCGAACAGCGTGTGCGGCACAGCGATGTCCTTGCGCAGTTTGAGCACGAAGGCCAGGAAACTGTCGAACCCGGGGGAGGGCAGGCGCAAGTACGCGGCCAGGCGCGTGATGCGTTCCTCGATGGCCGGGCGGTTGAATTTCAGAACGTAGGGCATCAGGGTCGCGTTGGTCATGCCGTGGTGGGTGTCGTACAGCGCGCCAATCGGATGCGCCAGGGCGTGCATGCCGCCCAGGCCTTTCTGGAACGCGGTGGCGCCCATCGCCGCCGCCGCGAGCATTTGCCCGCGTGCTTCGAGATCGGAAGGAGTGTGTACCGCCCGCACCAGTGCCTGGGCTACCAGTCGCATGCCCTCCACGGCAATCCCGTCAGCCAGCGGGTGAAAACCGGGGGCACAGTACGCTTCAAGGCAATGGGACAAGGCATCCATGCCGGTGCCGGCCGTGACTTTGGCTGGCATGCCGACGCTCAGGGCCGGGTCGCTGATGACCACGCGCGGCATCATTTTCGGATGGAAGATGATGCGTTTGGTGTGCGTCAGCTCGTCGATGATCACGGCGGCGCGGCCCACTTCGGAGCCCGTGCCGGCGGTTGTCGGCACGGCAATGACCGGGGCAATACGGCTCTCATCGGCGCGGGTCCAGTAATCGCCGATGTCTTCAAAGTCCCAGACGGGGCGAGTCTGGCCACTCATGAAGGCGATGAGCTTGCCCATGTCCAGACCGCTGCCGCCACCAAAGGCCACCACGCCATCGTGCTTTCCCGCACGCCAGGCATCGAGCCCACCGGCCAGGTTGGCTTCGACGGGATTGGGCTTGAGGTCGCAGAATAGCTCGGCACCCAGACCCGCATCGCGCATCGCGTTCAGTGCGGCCGTGGTGATCGGCGCTCGCGCCAGTCCACTGTCGGTGACCAATAGCGGTCGCTGGATACCCTGGCTGCGACAGACCTCGGCCAGCTCGCTGATGCGGCCGACTCCGAAACGAATGCTTGTGGGGTAATTCCAGTTTCCAGTCAGGCTCATGGCTCAGATCTCGTGGCGCAAATGGAAGGATTTGGCGCGGGTCAGGTGCTCGTAGCCAAGGCGCGACAGCGTGACGCCGCGCCCGCTGTTTTTAACGCCGGTCCAGGCCAGGGCCGGGTCCAGGTAATCGCAGCGGTTCATGAATACGGTGCCGGTGTCGATCAGGTTGCCCAAGTGTTCGGCAGCATCGAGGTCCTGGGTCCACAGGGACGCGCTGAGCCCGAACTCGCTGTCGTTCATCAAGTCGATGGCTTCGTCGTCGCCGCTCACCGGCATGATGCCGACCACAGGACCAAAGCTTTCATCGCGCATCACCGACATTTGATGGGTGACGTCGACCAACACCTGCGGCGCGAGGTAGGCGCTGCCCGGTACGTCGGCGGCAAACGCCTGCGGATCGATCAGCGCCTGTGCACCTTGGGCCAATGCTTGGGCAATCTGACCCCGGACGAAGAAGGCCGCGCCCGGTGTCACCAGCGGGCCGAGTGTAGTGGCTTCGTCCAGTGGGTTACCCAGCACGTATTGGCGGGTCAATTCGGCGAAGCGCTCGATAAATTGCGGATAGATTTTTTCAGCGACGTAGATGCGTTCAACGGCGCAGCAACTCTGCCCGGAATTGAAGAAACTGCCGTCCACCAGGTTTTCCACGGCATGTTCAAGATTCGCATCCGCCCGTACATAGGCCGGGTCCTTGCCGCCCAGCTCCAGGCCGATACCGAGGAAACGTCCGGTGGCGGCGTTTTCCATGGCTTTGCCAGCATCGACCGAACCGGTGAAGTTCACCTGCTGCACACGCCCGGAGCCAATGATCGCGGCGGTCTGGGCATGATCGAGCAACAAATTGTGGAACAGCCCTTCAGGTAGCCGGGCGCGGCGCAAGGCTTCGGCGAAGCGCTCACCGACCAGCAGCGTTTGCGAGGCATGTTTGAGGATGACGGCGTTGCCGGCCATCAGTGCCGGAATGATCGTGTTGACCGCCGTGAGGTAAGGGTAATTCCACGGGGCGACCACCAGCACGGTGCCCAGCGGTTCACGTTTGACAACGCGTCGAAACCCGTCGATGGGCGTCGGTTCGTGCGCGGCCAGGGCGTGGGGCGCAATGGCGATCATATGCCGCGCCCGTTCCTCGAAACCGCGCAGTTCGCCGGCGCCGAAGCGCACCGGCCGGCCCATCTGCCAGGCCAGTTCCGGGACGATTTCATCTTTCATGGCCAGCATTGCATCCACCGCGGCGCTGCAAAACGCCGCGCGTTCGCTTATCGGTCGACGTTTCCACTGGATCTGTGCGTTTGCGGCAGCGTCCAGCCCCTGTTCGACGGCTGCCGCCTCGGCGTACTGACGTTCGGCGTAGACCCGGCCATCAACCGGTGAGATCAGTTGAATGATTGAAGTCATGAGCTTCTCAATAGCGCTCGAAACCGCGCTGCAATTCCCAGTCGGTGACTCGCCGGTCGTATTCCTTCTGTTCCCACTCGGCGGTGTGCACGTAATGGTCGATCACTTCGTCCCCAAATGCCTCGCGCAACATACTCGAGCCCTGGAGCGCGGTAGTGGCTTCGCGCAGGGTCTTGGAGACTTCCGGCAAATGCTCGTCGACATAGGCATCACCTTCGAAGGGCGCATCGAGGCTGAGCTTTTCGTCGATGCCGGCCAGCCCCGCTGCGATCAGGGCGGCGAAGGCCAGATACGGGTTCAGATCGGCGCCGCCAATGCGGCATTCGATGCGGATGGATTTGCTGCCTTCGGCGCACAAGCGAAAGCCGGCGGTGCGATTGTCGCGGCTCCACACCGCACGGGTCGGGGCAAAGGTGCCTGCTTGAAAACGCTTGTAGGAGTTGATGTAGGGCGCAAGGAAACACGTAATGTCATTGGCGTATTTGAGCTGTCCGGCGACCCACGAACGCATCAGTTTGGACATCCCGAACTCAGCCTTGGCATCGTAAAACAGCGGTTTTTTCGCGTTCTTGTCCCACAGTGAATTGTGGATATGGCTGCTGGAGCCGGCCGCGTCGTAACGCCATTTGGCCATGAACGTAATCGCCTTGCCCTGTAGCTGTGCGATCTCTTTGCACGCGTGTTTGATGATGACGTGATGGTCGGCCATGGTCATGGCATCGGCGTAACGGATGTTGATCTCTTCCTGGCCCGGGCCCCATTCACCCTTGGAGTTCTCCACGGGAATGCCCGAGGCCTGCAGATTTTTACGGATCGCCCGCAGCACCGGTTCCTCGCGGGTGGTCTGCAGGATGTTGTAATCCTCGATGTAGTGGCCGGCGGTTTTCGGCTTGAGGTAATTGCGTTTGTGGATGGCCTCGTAGCTTTCGTCGAACAGGTAGAACTCCAGTTCCGAGGCGAACATGCCGGTGTAGCCACGCTCGCGCAGGCGCTCGACCTGTTTTTTCAGGATCGCCCGCGGGCTGTGGGGGAGGTCTTGCCGATGGTGATGGTCGAGCACGTCGCACAGCACCAGCGCCGTACACTCAAGCCACGGCACCTTGCGCAGGGTGCGCATGTCGGGCTTGAGCACAAAATCGCCGTAGCCCTTGCTCCAGCTCGCCGCCGCGTAGCCGGGCACCGGCTCCATGTCGATGTCATCGGCCAGCAGGTAGTTGCAGCAGTGGGTTTCTTCATGGCCGCTGTCGATGAAAAACTCGACCTGGAATCGCTTGCCGACCAGTCGACCCTGCATGTCGACCATGCACACCAGCACGGTGTCGATTTCGCCGCTGACGGCAGCACGCTTGAGTTCGTCAAAGCTGAGGAGAGGCTCGGTCATCAGGGCAGTCCTGCGCTAATTTTTGGAATTCTCTGAAATAGCTGTTGCAGACGCTCTCCAGAAAATCCAAACACTGCCGCCGCGAGCATCGTGGGCAATTAGCTGAGCCTAAGCTTAGCTGACTGTCGCTTTTCGCAAGTTTCGATGATCGAAACCTGTTTTTTCCGTTTGTTCAGCGACATTTCAGCTGTGCTGCGTGGCCTTAGTGCAGGCTCCACGACACCCCGACGTACATCGCCATTCCCTCGCCAGGCGTCGACCGCGCCGCGTCTAACCCTTTGTCGTCGTAACCCGGCGTGACCGTGGCGGCGTAGTGCTTGTCCGTCAGGTTGCGGATGTCCAGCCAGGTCTGCCAGTCGTCCTTGGGCGCGTTGTAGCCCAGGGTCGCGCCGAAGATCGCGTAAGGGTCGGCGTAATAGCTGTTGGCGTAATCGACCGCGACCTTGGACACCCACTGAGTGTTGAGCGCCGCGAAGAAACCCTGCGTCCAGTCGTAGCGCAGTTCGCCCTGGTAGTAGTGCATCGGCAGACCCGGCAGGCGGTTGTCGCCGAAGCGGTCGTCGTCGCGGTAGTGGAAGTCGCTGAAGGTGTAGCTTTGGCGCAGGCTCAACTGGCCGCCGCCGTCCGGCGACCACAGGTTGCTTTGCAGGCTGGCTTCCACACCCTGGTGCACGGTGGGGCTGGCGTTGAGTTCAAAGGGTGTGGTGGCATTGGCATCCGGCAGTACCGAGAGCAATTCGTGGCGCACCTGGGCGTAGTACCAGGACAGGCTCCACTGGCCCATCGCGCTGTCGCCACGACCGCCGAGCTCCAGGGTGGTCGCGGTCTGGTTTTGCAATTCGATCGGAACGCGCTGGGTGCCGGTGGCCGGGCCGCTGCCGGCGGGAAAGCGAATGTTGGAGCTGTAGATCAGCGACCACGGGTGAGGCGCCTCGACCGAGCGACTGAGGTTGCCGAACAGCTGCAGGTCGGGTGTCAGCTGGTAACGCAGACCCACGCGCGGCGCGTAGTCCCAATCGTTGAGGCTGGTCTTGCCGCCTGCTTGCGGGTAGGTGACGGCGCTTTCACGACGGGTGTAGATCGCGGCGAGGCCGGTGGTCAGCCACAGGTCGTCGGCGATCTCCAGATCATTGCCGACATGCAGGACGCTGTCCGAGCCTTGATACGTGAAGTTGCGCATCAGCGTGCCCGGTGCATAACCGGCGGTGTTGCCGGAAGGGATGCGCACGAACTCGCTGGCACCGTCATTGGGCAGGTGTTTGGTGACGCGCAGGCCCACGGTGCTGTTGCTCGCCAGGCCCCACAGCGTGTCGCGACGCTTGTAGTCGAAGGTGCCGCTGACATCGGTGTAGGCCACCTTCAGGCGGTTGGGACCTTCGCGCAAATCCATCGGATAGTCGTGATAGACCAGACCGGTCTGGATGCTCGAATCGTCATCGATGTAGTAGGTGGTCTTGTTGCCGATAAAGGTACTGCCGGGCTGGTCACGGCTGTCGTCCCGTGTCACGTAGGCGGGGTTGGCTGCCCGTGGGTCGTGTTCGATGGACTGTTTGGTCACGCGTCCGGCGAGATCGTTGTCGGTCGAACGGTGGCGCAGGTAGAAGCGCGTTTCCAGGTTCGGGTTGAAGCGATAGCCGAAATTGGCGATGACGCCCTGGCTCGTGCTGGCCGTGTGATCCTGATACCCATCCGAGTTCGCATCAGTCAGCGCCATGTAGTAATCGAAGGCTCCCAATACCTGCCCGGAGCTGACTTGACGCTGCTGATACCCGTGGCTGCCCGTCGCATAGCGTACCTGCAATTTCGGCGCGTCGTAGCCGGTATGGCTGATGTAGTCGATGGCCCCGCCCAGGGCCAGGGCACCTCTGTCGAAACCGTTGGCGCCACGCAGCACTTCCACATGGTCCAGCCACAGTGGCTCCAGCAATTCATAGGGCGTGCCGCCAGGGCCGGTCAGCGGCAGACCGTCGAGCATGGCGTACAGCCCCGAGGCATGGGCGCCCGGTGCCCGGTTGATGCCCGAGCCGCGGATCGAAATCTTGGTTCCTTCGTTGCCGGCAGACTGCGCGTAAATCCCGGGCTGATACGCCAACACATCCTGATTGCTGGCGACGCGACCTTGCAGTGGCCGGCGCATGTCGACCACGTTGGTGCCGCCGGGCACTTCGGCAAGCCGGGCCTCGGCGTCTTCGATCCTCTGGTCTTCGTCGCTCTGATCCTCAGCGCCAATCAGGACTTGTCCCAGTTCCAGACCTTGGGCCTGGGTCATGGCCGGACAGACAAGGGCCAGCCCCAGCAATGCAGCGGGCAGGGAATTGGGCGAGGGCATCGATAAAACTCCAGACAGACAGAGACGGGCAGTGAACACTGCGACGTATGAAAGAACGAGGGGAGCACATGGCAATTTTGCTTTTTTGCCGATTTACGTTTTTTAGCAGACGGGAGGTTTTGTGGGAACGAGCCTGCTGGCGATGGTCGTTAACGAAAACGCGCGTTTACAGAATAAACGCAGCGCTCTTGAGACCATCGCGAGCAGAAGGCAGACACAGTGATTTCAGAGTCAAACCAACTTAACTGCCCTGCGCTACAACCCGCGCATCATTGCCCGAACCCTCGATATACACTTTTTGGCCTTTCTTCAAAGAAGGATTGATCGGCTGGGTCACCGAGACCAGTACGCCGCTGTTGACCCGTACGATGACCTGCTGGGCGTCGACCGGTTGATCATACTTTTTCTTCTCGACGTAATTGCCGCCCACTGCACCGGCGAGCGCGCCGGCAACCATGGCGACATCACGCCCGGTGCCGCCACCGATCAGGCTGCCGATGCCCAGGCCACCGAGGCCACCGAGCACGGCGCCGACGCCGCTGTCGTGGTTGGTTTGCATCTGCGTCATCGTAATCTGCTCGATCTTGCCTGAGCGTATTTCGGTTTCACCGGCGCCACCATCGCTTGAACCCACGGCGGAACAGGCACTGATCAGCACAGTCATCAGGGTGACTGTCATCCAGGACAGAATGGCTTTCATAGCGGTACACCTCGTCATTGGTATTTGATGGCAATGCCTTTGAGCCTGCGTCCCTGGATTGTTTCGATGTCTCGGCTCCACAGGGGACCTGTGACATAGGCGGCGACGGGCTGGATTGCGTCATAAACGACGACGACCGCGTCTGCGCCAAGCTTGGCACCTTCTTCACGCAGCTTTTGTTCGACCTGGGTGATGGGTGGAGCCGGGTCAACCGTGGCATTGATCAGGATTTCGCCCAGTCGAACATGGGGTCTGGTCGGTTCTGTCCGTAGCACCTGAACTTCACTGGGCAACGTCGGGGCAGGGTGCTCGACCCCGACGTAAGCGCTGGTCTGGGCGTCCACCGAGGCGCAGGCACCTAACGCAAGCACACTGGCGACGAGGGCGGTAATGAGTATCGGCCTCTGCCATCCTGAAAGACGAAACGATGAATCGGGGCGCATGTCAGCAATCCTCTGTTTGAGGTGAACGAGCGTCGTTTAGTTATAGTCGAGAAAATCTGCACAAGGCTGATCCAGCCCGTTTCAATCACGCGCGCGCGGTTTGCCGCCAGACTTGACTCGGTTTTTCGTCAGGTTGATCAGTTTGCTGCTGCGCTGAGCACTCATGAGCCGTGCCAAAGTTCATGGGGGGCTTTTGCGAGCGTGTCATCGCCGGCTGCACAAAATGAACATGTCATTACCATCATCAATGAGATAACGAGATTCAGTCAGTGGCCGTATCCAGTAACTCAAGTTACTGTTTGGTCGAAAAATAAACAGGCCCAACGTACTCGTAAGCTCAGGACTCGTGCTATCGGCTTCGCCCTGAGCAGCACTCACAACATTGACTTGCAAACGATGTCCTTGTTGTTGCACCTCAAAGGCGCTATTGCGACGTGCGGTTCCCAGTTCTGTGCCGGTGTTGGCATCAATCAATTTGGCCACCATGCGCATATGGCTCAGGCCGGTGCGCTGCAAATCCAATCTGTAACGTATCGTCAACCAACCCGGCCGCGCTTCAGAATGCGTTTGATGCGCACTTTCCCCTTCGCACCAGAAATCCCGGCCGGTAGCGTGCTCTGCCGACAGGCGCCCAAGCCCCACGCCCAGCAGGCCGACGAAAAGGAAGGCCAGGCACCAGACTGCGTTTGCGCCAGATCTAGTCATGTTGTTGTACACCTATGCAGCGACTACCGACTTTTTCAAGTTCACCCTCACAGAGAATCTGATCGGCGCCACGACGGGCGGGCAACAGATAAAGGTGCAGATTGTCCAGTGACAGTCCCTCAAGTTCCGCCAATTTACGACTGCGCAGCACCAGGGGTTGCAGGAAGGACGGCGCCATGGGTTGTATGTCTCGAGCGGACAGATGGACCTGTACCTCACTTATTGTTACCGGCGTAGCGAACGTTGGGGGTATGACCTCTGGCGAGGCGGGCAGCCCGATTCTTCCCAGCAAAAATGCAAGGGCACCCCACAGGAGTAATGCCACCCAAAGCCCCCAACGTACGGGCGAGGTTACCGGTGATACAGGCAGAGAATCGCAAGCACTTTCCATTGCTGCCGGCATTGCCATGATCGAAGGCGGTTCGGCGTCCTGGCTCCCCGTATCAGGCATGGCTGGAGCAAGGATGGGGCGTTCGCGGTCAACGACGGCTTCACCCGCAACGGGCACGGCTTTCGATACGCTGGATACTTCCTCGACCCGTACACTGTCCGCGAGCTTGTAGCCTATGCGCGGCAACGTCTGAATGAACTCTCTATCGGGTTGCAGCTTTTCCAGCGCCAGGCGTAATTGTCGGACCACCTGAGCCAAACTGTTGTCGGTTACTTCCAGGCCGAACTGGCCCCACGCCCCCTCCATCAGTTCGCGCTTACGCACTACCGTGCCACCGGATCTCAAGAGCATGGCCAGGCATCGACTGGCGATTGCGCCCACGCGTAAAGGCTCCTCGTCTGCACAATCGGCTCGAAACAACAAGAAGTTGTCTTCGTCAAACACCAACTGTTCATCGATCAGTACTAGGCCCATGGCGACCTTCTATGCGTGGCAGGAAGGCGAGTCGAACGCCGGTGCTCAACAGTCGTGTGTAGTCTCATTCAGGCGATACCGTAAAACATACGCGTGTACCGATTGACGCTTCTTGACCGACGTTGTTCAGTCGGTTGTCGAGAGGCGAGAAGTTCAACTTGCTGCTCGATGTCCTCGCGCAAATCCGCCAGGTTCAACAGGTTATCGTAGTCGGTCTTTAGCTGTTTGCGCTGCTCGATCTGACGTAACTGGTTGCTGACCTTCAACTGTAGAAGTTCGGGGTTGATGGGTTTGGCAGTAATGAAAATCACCGGAATCCGCTTGGCTCGCGGATGGCTGCTTAGGTGCCTGAGCAGCTCGAAGCCGTCCATGTCGGGAGAAGGGACTGTAAGGACTCTTCGGGGCTTTGCCAGGCGGTGACGTCGATGCTGCACGTGACGCCAAAAATATGCACAACGAGCCGGGGCTTAGCGCGGGTCAATTCCCCATTCACGCGTCGTGGCGTGAGGTATCCAGTCACTGAGCGATGCGCTTGCGCCATTGACCATACCGAGCGTGAACCCGTTATTCGGACTCGCAAGAAACGACCGGGTCGTGACTGGATTCAGCCGCCGCCAGCTTCAATCGGTCAGCTTTACTGATGTATTTGTTCTTGTTGACCGGTGCCAGTTTCGCACTCGCTTTTTTGGCTTTAGCCTTGAATAGCTGTTTTAATTTTTTTTGACGGTTCATGTTTTTTGGCTCGGCTGGTAAGGGCTCGCATGATATCAGCTTAACTATTTGACCGGCTCCTGATCGGCCTCATACGTTTTTATGCCCTGTACCCAAGACTTTTTTCAACTGATGAACCACGTGGGCTTCGACGGCACCTTCATTGGCGCTTGCGTCATACGCGGCACAACACGCGGATGCCTCTGCGTCGGAGCAGCGATACACCGCAATGACACTGCCAGGGCCACACCCGGTATGCCCGCACAGGGTCAGGCCACCTTCAATCGGACCCTGCATCACCCCAAGACCATATCCCGGTGCAATCCATGGTCGTCCGGGAATCGGACCGCCCAATGTTCGAGCGGTCTGCATTTGCTGGAGCAAATCCGTAGAGAGAAGGTCTGCGCCGAGCAGGCGGTCGAGCCATAGCGCTGCGTGCGAAAGGGGGCCGATCAGCAGGCCGTGATAAACCCAGGCAGGGTCATAGCGGGACGATTTACCCAGACAGGTTGCTTGTAAATCTGCTCGCGTTTTGGCGAAGTGAACGCCCGACAGACCCAAGGGCGTGAATGCACGACAACTCACGGCCTCTTCAAGCGCCAGATCAGTCACTCGTTCAATCAGCCTGCCGATGAGCCAGTAACCGACATTCGAGTAGCGCCACGCGGTTCCGGGGCTGTATCGCAGTCGAGTGCCCTCAAGACGTTGCATCATTTCACCTGCCGGCCAGGCGCTCTCATGGTTCGCAACCGCGCTGTGATACTCCGCCAGTTCGCCATAGTCGGCCAGACCCGCCTCATGCCGCAGTAGTTGGCGCAACGTGAACGGTTGATCAAGAACCGGGTCGTCCAATCCGACCCGGCCATCGCGAACCAGTGAAAGTGCCGTCACGGCCAGAACTGTCTTGGTAAAACTCCACCAGGGGACCAACGGTTCTGACCGGTCAGGTGCCAATGACTGACCTCTGGATACAAGTGAACTCAGCATTGGCTTCCCTGGAGTGTTGAACAGATCGACAGCTCGACAAGATATCTCATTCATCCTTGTTCATGAGACAGCAACGTCCCGTTGAGCTGACAAAGCGTTTCGCCTGTTCTCTACCGTGTTCAGGGCCGTCGCACTACAGCAACGAAATCGGGTAGCTGACAAAGAGCCGGTTTTCGTCGAATTCGTTGGTGCTGAAGTCTCTGCGAATACTGGAGTTGCGCCATTTGACGCTCAGGTTTTTCAGGGCGCCGGACTGGATCACATAAGCCAATTCAGATTCGCGGCCCCATTCCTTGCCATCCGTGATAGCGCCTGTGTGCACGTTGTCGCCACTCAAGTAACGGTTCATCAGCGTCAGTCCAGGGACACCGACCGTTGTGAAGTTGAAGTCGTGACGAACCTGCCAGGAGCGTTCCTGCGCGTTATCGAAACTGGAGTTGTAGCTGTCGTTCGCCAGTGTGCCGCCACTGGCGCCGTTGACCCGCATCCACGCGGTATCACCGGTGAGCTTTTGCAAGCCGACATAAAAGGTGTTGCCGCCCAGTTTGGCGGAGAACAAGCCGAAAGCGGTCTTGTTGTCCATATCGCCGGCCAGGCTGGCACCGTCTTCCTTGCCAATGAAGTAGCCCATGTTGGCGCCCAGTGTCCAGTCACCTACCGGTTGGCTGTGGTTGAGGCTGATGTACTGTTGTTGGTAGATGTCTTGAAGTTCGTCGTACCAGAGTCCAACCGTCGTGCGTTTCTCGTTGAACGTGTATTCGCCGCCGCCGAAGTTGAACCGGTCGGACGTGAACGCCGCTTTGCCGTTCATGGACATATCTTCCATGCTGGCGTCGTTACGCGGGCTGTTCTGCCTGATCTGACCGCCGTACAACGTCAACCCGTTGATTTCCTGGGAGGTGATCTGGGCGCCTTGAAAGGTCTGCGGCAACGAACGGCCGTCATCTGAACGCAGAATCGGCAGCGAACTGACCCATTCGCCTACTTTCACCACCGTTTTGGAAACCTTGGCCTTGGCGGCAATGCCCAACCGTCCAAAGTTGTCCGCTGGACGCCCATCGTCATGGACAGGCAACAGTTGCGTGCCGGCCGTGCCTTTGCCCCCGTCGAGCTTCTGCGAATACAGTCCCAGAACATCCACGCCGAACCCTACCGGACCTTGGGTGTAGCCGGAGCGGGCGTCGAGTATAAAGTTTTGCGTCCACTCTTCAGCCTTGTTCTGTGGTGCGGCTGGACGCGGGTAGGCGGGGTTGACGAAGTTGCGATTGATGTAAGCGTTGCGCAGGTTGAGCGTGCTGGTAGCGCCCTCGATGAAACCGCTATTTTCATCGGCATGAGCAGCAGTCGCCACGCCCGCACCGAGTGCCAGGGTCAGGCCGATCAATGTGTAATGTGCAGGCACGTTACGGCGAAAAACAGAGTGATGCATGAGGGGTTCTCTCGCAGTGAATTATTATTTTTTTGGCAGTTTTTTGCAGTCGGCGACTGAATTTCAGGCGCAGGCGGCCCTGGCAACCATCTGCCGGGAGACCGCCGGGTAAGCGTTAAGCGAAGAGGGGTGTCAGCTGTTGGCCACCTGACGACGCAGCAGGTCGTCAATGGCCCGGATTGCCAGGGGGTAACCGTCGGCCCCCATGCCGCAGATCACCGCATTCACCGCGCCGGACATGATGGAGTGGCGATGCAGTTCATCCCGTGCATGGATGTTCGACAGATGCAGTTCAATCAGCGGTGTGTTGAGCAGCTTCAGGGCATCGAGCACCGGAATCGAATGAAACGATAAGCCGGCCGGGTTGATGATCACCGCTGCGCCTTGCTCGAAGGCTTCTTGAATCCAGTCGACCATCACGCCTTCGTGGTTGGTCTGGCGAAAGTCGCAGACCAGGTCAAGTTCCTCGGCCAGCCGTTCACTGCGTTGGCGAATCTGATCGAGCGTGGTGTGGCCATAGATGTGCGGCTCACGACGACCCAGCAGGTTCAAGTTCGGGCCGTTAAGGATGAAGACGGTGCGGTTCATGGTCGTCCTGCTGCGTTATTTGGAAAGAAGGGCTGGAGCGGCAGTCGTGTCCGCGTCAGGTGCCGCGACGGCGTTCAGGTCGATGCCGCGGGTTTCAGGGCCGATGAGGATCATGGCCAGCGAGATCAGGTTGATCACGGCGCACAGCGTCACCAGCGGCCAGGGCGAGTTGTTCGACTGGCTCATCAGATAGACCGCGATCATTGGCATCGGGCCACCGATGACCAGGTTGGCGCCGGTGTAGGCCAGTGCCGAGCCCGAGTAACGAACCTGGGTCGGGAATGCTTCGGCGAATGCCACCGGCTGGATGCCGCTTTGAAACTGGGTGAAGCCCAAAAACAGCCCCATGATTGCCATGATGGCGGCAACGTTCAGCGTGTTGAGGATCGGGAAATAGACGAACAGGATCAGCAAGGTCATGCACGAACCGAATGCCAGCGCCTTTTTACGGCCCCAACGATCGGACAGATAACCACCGGCCAGCGCACCGAAGATCGCACACATGTTTGCCACCATCAGCGACATGAAGCCTGTCGACTGGCTAAAGCCCAGGTGCTTGGTCAGGTAGCTGAGGGAGAAAATCACGATCAGATAGAACAGCGCAGCGGGCGAGCAAAAGAAAAACATCAAGCGCAGGATGGTTTTGTAGTGGCTACCAACAGCGGACTTGAGCGGGCTTTTTTCCTGCTTGATCGGGGTCTTTTTCAAGGCGACGAAGGCTGGGGTTTCATCGACTTTCAGGCGGATGAAGATCGCGACCACCACCAGTACGAAACTCAGGAGGAAGGGGATCCGCCAGCCAAAGCTTTCGAATTGTTCGCTGGAAAGTGTCGCAGCCAGGCCCATCAGTACGCCGTTGGCTAATATCTGACTGAGGGGCGAGCACAAGCCGAGCAAGCCGGAATAACGTCCGCGTCGGTCTGGGGAGGCGTGCTCCAGCGCCATCAGTTGTGCCCCGGTGGACTCACCGCCCAGCGCGAAGCCTTGAATGATCCGCAGCAGAACGAGAAGGATCGGTGCCCAAATGCCGATCTGAGCATAAGTAGGCAACAGGCCCATCAGCACAGAGGCCAGACCCATCAGGGTCACGGTGGCCAGCATCAGATTGCGGCGGCCCAGTTTGTCGCCGAGGTAGCCACAGGTAATCGCGCCCAATGGACGAGCGGCCAGGCCAACGCCAAACGTTGCCAGCGAGGCGAGCAGGCCGGCGGTCGGCTCCATGGCCGGGAAAAACAGCTTGGGCAGAATGGTCGCCGACACCGCGCCATACAGGGTGAAGTCAAACCACTCCAAAGCGGTACCAACGGTCGCGGCGGTCACCGCTTTGCGAGGCATGCGCGAATCATGAGTCTCGTGACTGGTTGTGCTCATTGAGGTGCTCGTCATTGTTTTTATGGTTACGGGATACCCATACGATTCCGTTCGGGCAGAGGCCTTTGCAGGAAGCGTTTGCAGTGGGTAGACATTAACGCATCGTCCCTACAGAATAATTATCAAAATCACGACAAATAGATAAGCTGGCCTTATGGGTGAGGATCATGGAACTGCGTCATCTGAAAGCCTTTGTGGTCGCCGCCGACTTGCAGCACTTCAGCCGGGCGGCAGAACAACTGGGTATTGCGCAACCGGCGCTGAGTCAATTGATGCGCACGCTTGAGTCCGAGCTGGGGCTGGCACTGTTCCGCCGGGAAAACCGGGGCGTCGCGTTGACCGCTGCCGGCGAGGCGTTTTTGCCCCATGCGCGGCAGTCCATCGAGTCCAGCGAACTGGCGACTGCCGCTGCACGGCGTGCCCGACGCGGTGAAGTGGGGGAGATCAACATCGGCTACCACTCGGCGTTGTTCGAGGCCAACCTTCCGCAATTGCTGCGGCATTACTTCAGCACGTTCCCCGAAGTCAAAGTGTCGCTGGTGGACGCGGGGATCCGCGCGCAGTTCGACAGTTTGCTGGACCACACACTCGACCTGGCCTTTGCCAGGGTGTTTAAGGATCACCTGCCTGATCGTCTGCGCACCCATCATTTCAGTCAATCCCGGCTGGTTTTGCTGATCCCGGACAACCATGAACTGGCGGACAGCTTTAGCGGAGAACTGGCGACGTTGCGGCACGAGAAATTTGTGTTTTTGCAGGACAGTGCCGGCATCGGCCTGACCTCGCACACCCTCCAGGCGTGCCGGCAAAACCAGCTGCACCCCGAGAACATCATGTCTGTGCCGTCACTGATGAGCATCCCCGGATTGGTGGCGGCGGGTATCGGCTTGAGCATCGTGCCTGAAACCATGACCCGGTTGACCATGCCAGGCATTCGGATCGTGCCGCTGGCGCAACCGGAAATGGTCAGCGAACTGTCGCTGATTTCCCGCATCGATGAGCGTTCCAGTGCGGTGCTGCACTTTATTGAGGAGGCTCAGGGATGGGGATGACCGCTATGCGTTTGGTGATATACCCCACTGTCGATAGTAAAGTGGCAACCAATGTCTTGATTCAACAGGGATGACCTATGTCTCAACGCCGTTCGATGTGGATTGCCCTGTTGGTCGCGGTCACCTTCTTCATGGAGAACCTCGACGCCACGGTGATCGCCACTGCGCTGCCGGACATGGCCAGGACGTTTGGTGTGCCGGTGGTGGATGTGAACATCGGGATGAGCGTCTACATGCTCGCGGTGGCGGTGTTCATCCCCATCAGCGGCTGGTTGGCCGATCGCTTTGGCTCAAGGCTGGTATTCAGTTCGGCAATCGTGCTGTTCAGCCTGTCTTCGCTGATGTGTGCATTGAGTGGCAGCCTGGAAACTTTTGTTGCCTCGCGCGTGCTGCAAGGCATCAGCGGCGCGATGATGGTCCCGGTCGGGCGCCTGGCGGTGCTGCGCACCACCGAAAAGAAAGACCTCGTGCGGGCGATATCCTTTATTACCTGGCCCGGTCTGGTTGCTCCGGTGCTTGGACCGCCCTTGGGCGGCTTGATCGTCACCCACGCCTCCTGGCCATGGATTTTCTACCTCAATCTTCCATTAGGCGTGTTGGCCTTGGTGGCCGCGCTCCTGCTGATTCCCAGGCAAGAACACGTCGTTAACCGAACCTTTGATTTCAGTGGTTTTCTGCTGGCGGGCACTGCCAGCGCTGCACTGCTGTTTGGCGTCGAGATGCTGGGGCAAGGCCAAGCCAATTTGCTTCACGCACTGTTGCTCAGTGGGGCTGGTGTGGTGCTCGCGATCCTGGCCTGGCGACATATGCGCCGGCATGCACAGCCATTGCTGGCACTGGGGGTTCTGGGCATCCGCACATTCAGCGTCTGCTTGTGTGGTGGATCGATTTTCCGGATCGCCATCAGCGCCTTGCCGTTTCTCCTGCCGCTGATGTTTCAACTGGCCTTCGGCCTTTCTGCGCTGGATGCGGGGCTGTTGGTGCTGGCCGTCTTTGCGGGCAATCTGGCCATGAAACCGTTCACCTCGGCGGTGATGCAACGCTGGGGCTTTCGCCCGGTGTTGATGGTCAATGGCGTGCTCGGCGTGCTGGCGATAGCGGCCTGTGCCTTGCTCGATGAACACATGAGCAGGGTGCTTGTCTTGTTGATTCTGTTCGTCGGGGGGTTGTCACGCTCCATGCAGTTCACCGCGTTCAACACGTTGGGGTTTGCAGACGTTCCCAAGGAGCAGATGAGCGATGCTTCAACCTTGTTCAGTATGTTCTTCCAGCTCAGCATGGCGATGGGTGTTGCCGCAGGCGCATTGCTGTTGCGTCTTGCCATGAGCATCCACGGCAATACCGGGCACGCAGAAACACTCGACTTTCAGCTGACGTTCCTTTGTGTTGCGGCGATTGGGGGGATTGCATTGCTGGACAACCTGCGCTTGCCACCCAAGGCAGGTGAGTCGGTCTTGCAGCGGGCATGAGAAAAGCGCTGAGCCGGTGTTGAGCGATGGCGTCTCAACACCCGGCCGGCGTGATTAGAAGTCGAAGAACACGGTTTCCGCTTCGCCTTGAACATGAATATCGAATCGGTAGGCCAGCTTGCCGTCAACCGTGCAGCGCCGGGCGATCAGGGATTCGCGCCGATGAGGTTGTTCAATCAGGTTCAAGACCGGATCGACGGCATTCGCCTGGGGTTCGTCGTCGAAATACAGGCGGGTCTGCAGGTGGATGTTGATGCCTCGGGCAAACAGCGCCACGTTGATGTGCGAAGCCATGGGAACGCCCGAGGCGTTTTTCACTACGCCCGGCTTGACGGTGTTGATCGTCCATTCGCCCACATCGGTCGTGGCGGTACGGCCAAAGCAGTTGAAGGGCTTTTCCAGATCGAAAGCGCTGTCGTAGAGGCCATCGTGATTGGCCTGCCAAAACTCCAGAAACGCGTCACGAATCAAGTGGCCGTTACCGTCGTAAACGTGACCCATCAACAGAATGTGCTCACCTGGCGCGCCAGGTTTTGCCATCAGGTTCCAGATTTCCTGATCGCGCGGCGGGTTTCCGGCGGCTTCCAGTGCCAGTCCGATATGGACATAGGGGCCTGCGGTTTGCGACGGCGTCTCGGGCAGAAGTTGAACGGGCATGTGCAGGCCTCCTCAGCGGTTTTCGAAGTGGGTCTTGCGCTGGCCGCGCAGGACGATATCAAAGCGATAAGCCAGGCAATCCATAGGATTGGCCATGCTCATATCGAGTTTGGCGATCAGGCTTTGCACCGCTTCCTGATTGGCGATCGACTTGACGATCGGGCACATGGGGATCAACGGATCGCCTTCGAAATACAGCTGGGTAATCAGGCGCGTGGCAATGGACGGGCCGCTGATGGAGACATGGATATGCGCCGGCCGCCAGTCGTTGGGACCATTGCGCCATGGGTAAGGGCCGGGTTTGACGGTGCGGAAGCTATAGTTGCCATCGCGGTCGGTCAATGCTCGGCCGACGCCACCGAAGTTCGGATCAAGGGGGGCCAGATAACTGTCTTTCTTATGCCGGTAACGGCCACCGGCATTGGCTTGCCACATCTCCACCAGGGTGTGGGGGATCGGCTTGCCGTACTGATCACAGACACGACCGGCGACGATGATGCGTTCGCCAATGGGCAGGCCACCGTGATTGAAATTCAACAGCAGATCGTTATCGTGCTGACCCATCTTCAGATGGGAGAAGTCCGGGCCGCTGGTCTCGGATAAAGACTGGGGGATGCTCACCAGTGCCTGGCGTGGGGATCGCAGGATGGAAGTCTTGTAGTCCGGTGTCAGGGCTTTTGGATGCCAATTACGGTCACGAATGACGAAGCGGCTGTCGTGCGCATCAGACATGTCGTTTTTCCTGTTGTTATGGTTGGACGGAGGCGGGCACTGCCTTGGCAGCGACGTGACACCCAGTTTCCGCTTGTGCGACCCAACCAAAAAATGAAAAAACCGACTTGATGCATATCCATATGGTTATGGATATTTTCCCTCACGATATTCTTCTCCGACCTCACGCAACGCTTCCACGCACCACTGAGCCGCCGTTGTCACGGGCAATACAGGATTGGTGCACAGCCCTACAGAGCCCCCTGGTTCACGCATTCCAAGATCCAGCTCTACCAGATCGCCTTGCCGCAAATCCTGTCTGACCGCATCGAATGGCGCGACCCAGATGGCCTGACTGCATTGCACGTAGCGCCGGCTCAGCGCCACCGAAAGGGTTTCCAGGCGTTGACGTGATGGTGTTATGCCGTGCTGCACAAACAGGCTGTCGGCGAACTTGCGGATCGTCGTCCCTGCCGAGGGTAATACCAGCGGATAGTCTTCGAGGTTTTTATGCCCCAGCGGATCAGCGAGCAATGGATGGCCGTTACGGACCACCAGGGTCATGGATTCGCTGTAGAGGTGTTCGAACGTCAGCCCGAGAATCAAAGGGCTATCGGTCATTCTGCCCACCACCAGATCCAGTTCTCCGACTCGCAGCCGGGACAGCAAATAGGCGCTCGGCCCGGTCACGACATTGACCACCAATGCCGGATGACGCTGGTGTAGACGGGATACGATTTCAGGCACCAACAGACTTTCGACCGTGGACAGCGCACCGAGCTGCACGGTAATGGGTTCATGTACCCCGGAGCGCAAACTGTTGACCCCTTCACGCAGCGATTGCACGCTCGGGCCCGCATAGCGCAAAAAGGCCACTCCAGCCTCGGTCAGTGTCGAGCCCTTTTTACTCCGTTCAAACAGAGTGGCTTGCAGCAGGGATTCCAGTTCTTTGAGCGTCTTGGAAAGCGCGGGCTGGCTGATGGCCAACTTATCGCAAGCACGTGCCAGGCTGCCCTGGCGCGCCACTTCGAGAAAACACACCAGATGACGGAATTTGATTCGGGTATCGATGTTCAATCGGCTGCTCTGCCTATGGGGTATGGCATCCATTATTGTCGAATGCGAAGCGTTCGGGCAGTTGAACTGTACTGCGCTGGTCATTTTCTGCCATCAATCACTCAAAGCCACCTTGCGTCATCCGGTCAAATCTTGAGTAAAAAGACAAACACACCTTGGGCCGCAGCTTCGTCCACTACTCTTTTTCTCGCCTTCAGACTTCGTTAAGAAATGCCTTGGATACTGCTCCCGGATTGCTCCCTGGAGGTGTCTTCAATGTCCGATTTCAACTGGAACACTCAGTTGCCGCTGCGCTTTGGCCAAGCGCAAACACCACAGATGCATCTCGTCAGAGCATTGCCGGACGACCCGCAACGGGACGCCTTCGAAGCCTTCATCCAGCAACGTTTTCGCAAGGCACACGGAGCCGACATTCGCCATTTCATGCCGCAACTGTTTGGTATGAACGATGCGGCGGGGGCGTTGTGCGCCGTGGTCGGCGTGCGTCTGGCCAGTGCCGGTCCCCTGTTTCTGGAGGCTTATCTGGACGAGGCGATTGATCCGCTGATCAGTGCGGTCGCCGATCAGACCGTGGACCGCTCGGCCATCGTCGAAGTGGGCAATCTGGCGGCCAGCGACACCGCAAGCGCCCGAGTGAGCATCATCGCGATGACCTACCTGCTGGCCATGGGAGGACTGGAGTGGGTCGCCTTTACCGGGAACCTGGGGCTGGTGAACAGCTTTCATCGTCTTGGTTTGAAACCGGTGACGCTATGTGCTGCCGACCCTGCGCGCCTGGGTGAGGACCGCCATGCCTGGGGCAGCTACTACGACAGCAAACCATGGGTTCACGTGGGCAACATCCGTTGCGGATTCATTCATTTATGCAGCATGGGTCTGTTCAGTCGCATGGGGTTGCCAACCACCCTTGCAGGAGCCTTCCATGTCGCCTGAACTGGAACGTTTCCAACAGACCCTGCGCGATCATGCCGAGCGAAAAACCAACGCCACCGCATTGTGGGACGACCAGCAGAAGCTGGACTACGCCACGCTGTATGCCGAAGTGACGTATCGCCAGCAGCGCCTGCGCAATGAGCAGGTCAAGGTTGTCGCTCTGGCACTGGACAACGGCGTAGACGCCATGCTCTGGGATCTGGCAGCACTTTTCGAAGGCCTGACCTGTGTGGCCTTGCCGCCCTTTTTCAGTCCGGCGCAACGCAGGCATTGCCTGGAACACAGTCAGGCCGAACGGGTGATTGCCGAGCCACGAATGGACGGCGAACTGCAAGCGGCCGAGTATCAGAAGTACGGTGAGTTCTGGCGTCGCTCATTCGCTGGCACAGACCGGATGCCCGAAGGCACCGCCAAATTGACGTTCACCTCGGGTACCACAGGCACACCGAAGGGTGTTTGTTTGAGTGCCCAAAGCATTCTGCGAGTCACCCGTGAGCTGGACCTGGCCAGCAAACCCACCGACCCACAGCACCACCTGGCCCTGCTGCCGTTGGCCATTTTGCTTGAGAACATCGGTTGTTATGCCGCGCTGTCTGCCGGCGCGACATTGAGCCTGCCCAGCCAGAAAACCCTGGGGGTTCAAGGCGCAAGCGGTGTCGATGTACCGCAGCTGTTGAGATGCCTGTCCAGCCGATCTCCTCAGAGCCTGATTTTAGTGCCTCAGTTACTGCTGGTGCTGGTCAGCGCTGCCGAACAGAAAGCCTTCGACCCGCGGCATCTGCGTTTTGCCGCTGTGGGCGGCGCCCGGGTTTGCGAGGACTTGCTGCATCGTGCACAGCGTGTGGGAGTCCCGGTTTATGAAGGTTATGGACTGTCGGAATGTGCCTCGGTGGTGTGTCTCAACCGCCCGCAAGCGCGCCGCCCCGGCAGTGTCGGGCAGCCATTGCCCCATGTGGAGATTCGCCTGGCGGACGACGGCGAAGTGCTCATCAAGGGTGCAACCTTGCTGGGCTACCTGGGAGAGGCACCACACACCACTCAATGGTGGCCCAGCGGGGATCTGGGCGAGTTCGACGCCGAAGGTTTTCTTTACCTCAAGGGGCGCAAGAAACATCAGTTCGTGACCAGTTTCGGTCGCAACGTAAACCCCGAGTGGGTGGAGGCCGAACTGACCCAGCGCCGTCATGTTGCCCAGGCCTTCGTGTACGGCGAAGCCATGGCGCACAACCATGCGCTGCTCTGGCCTCTTCGTCAGGACTGTACCGACGATCAGCTGGCCGCCACCGTCGCGCAGGCCAACGAGGCTTTGCCCGAGTACGCGCGGATTCGTCACTGGACCCGGCTCGACCAACCCTTCACGCCCGCCAACGGTTTGCTCACCGCCAATGGCCGGCCTCGCCGTGATGCCATTGTCGAACACTATCGGGTGCAACTGAGCGAATCGGTCGTTGCCGAGGAGTACGTGCCATGAGTTTTTTTGATGCGCTGCAAGAAGCCACTCACCAAGAACGTCTTGAGTTGTTCAACGTGCCGATCATTCGTGATGCGCTGGAGGGCAACGTCAGCCTGCAAAGTTACCGGGCCTTTCTGGAACAGGCCTATTACCACGTGCGCCATACCGTTCCGTTGATGATGGCCTGCGGGGCACGCCTGCCATCACGTCTGGAATGGCTGCGCGAAGCGGTGTGTGAATACATCGAGGACGAGTATGGCCACGAGCAGTGGGTACTCAATGACATCGAAGCCTGCGGCGGCGACAAGGAGGCTGTGCGCGAGGGACGTCCGTCCTTGCCGATCGAACTGATGGTCAGCTACCTCTACGACTTGATTGCCCGGGCCAACCCGGTGGGGTTGTTCGGCATGGTCAACGTGCTCGAAGGTACCAGCATCGCGCTGGCTACCCGCGCCGCCGGGAGCATTCGCGAACACCTGAGCCTGCCGGAAAGTGCCTTCAGTTATCTCAGTTCCCACGGCTCGCTGGATATAGAACACATGCAGACCTTCCGCCGACTGATGGACAAGCTGCAAGACCCGGATGATCAGGCCACCGTCATTGAGGCTTCAAAAGTGGTCTATCGGCTCTACGCCGGTATGTTCCGTGGCTTGCCGCGTGACGGGGAGAGCCTGCATGCGCCTTTCTGAAGCTCGCGTCGTGTTGACTGGTGCCAGCGGTGGTATCGGTCTGGCAATCGCCACAGCACTGTGCGTCAGTGGTGCCCATGTGTTGGCAGTGGCGCGGCATCGGGGACCGTTGGAGCCTTTGCTCAAGCGCTACCCGCAAAACCTGTGCTGGGTGGACGCCGACCTGACCCTCCTCGCCGAGCGTCGCGAGGTGCTGGCCGAGGCCGAAAGCATGGGCGGCATTAACCTGCTGATCAATGCTGCCGGGGTCAATCATTTCTCCATGCTCGAACAACTGGATGACTGCGAGATCAACGCGATGCTGGCGGTGAACATCAGTGCACCTGTCTGCCTGACCAAACTCTTGCTGCCACTGCTCAAGCAGGCCACCAGTGCCATGGTGGTGAACGTTGGTTCGACCTATGGCTCCATTGGCTATCCCGGCTATGCCAGTTATTGCGCCACCAAGTTTGCCCTGCGTGGGTTTTCCGAAGCCTTGCGCCGGGAGCTGGCAGATACGCGCGTCGGCGTACTCTACGTCGCCCCGCGGGCCACTCGCACCAGCATGAACAGCCCGGCAGCCCAAGCGCTGAACGATGCGCTCAAGACCAACGTCGACGATCCGCAAACCGTGGCGGCCGCGGTGATTCACGCCATTGCCGGTGACCGTCGCGATCTGTACCTGGGCTGGCCGGAGCGCTTTTTCGTACGTCTCAATAGCCTGCTGCCCCAACTGGTGGACAGAGGCCTGCGCAAGCAATTGCCGTTGATTCGCCGCTTGAGCAAGAAACCCGACCAGGAGAGCCTCAAACCATGAAAAACATCGCCGCTTGCCTGCTACTTGGCGCTTTGAGTCAGAGTGCCTGGGCACTGGATGCACAAGATCAGCAGCGCCTGAACGGAATTCAGCAATCCTGGGCCCACATTCAATACCAATTGCCGGAGGGGCAGCGAACCGCGGCCTTCGAAAAGCTCGCCGCTCAGGCTACGAACTTCACACAGGAACGCCAAACGGTGGCTGAGGCCTGGATCTGGTCTGGCATTGTGACCAGCAGTTGGGCTGGGGCTCAGGGAGGCTTGGGCGCACTGAGCAAGGTCAAGGATGCCAAGGCTGATCTGGAACAAGCCCTGGCCCTGGACCCCAAAGCCCTGCAAGGCTCTGCCTACACCAGCCTCGGGGCGTTGTACGACCGTGTCCCGGGATGGCCGATTGGTTTTGGCGACTCGGACAAGGCCGAGCAGTTACTCAAGCTAGCGGTGCAAATGAACCCCGATGGCATCGATAGCCTGTACTTCTGGGGCGATCACCTCTACCGTCAAAAGCGTTACGTTGAAGCGAAGGCTGCACTGCAAAAAGCGCTGAAGGCCGCGCCTCGTCCCGGCCGCGAAACCGCCGATGCCGGGCGCCGCAAAGAGATTGAAACGCTGTTGGTGGACGTGAACAAAAAACTCGGCTGACAGGAGTCCGTGTGCGTTTATTACTGATAGAGGATGACGTGGCGCTCGGCAAAGGCATCCATCAGGCCCTGAGTCGTGAAGGTTATACCGTCGACTGGTTGCAGGACGGCAGCAGCGCTTTGCACTCGCTGGTCACTGAAGCCTTCGATCTGGCGGTACTCGACCTTGGGCTGCCACGCATGCACGGTCTCGAAGTACTCAGACGCTTGCGTGACGTGGGTTCCAATCTGCCGGTGCTGATCCTGACCGCGCGCGATGCCACCGAAGACCGTATCGCCGGGCTGGATGCCGGTGCCGATGACTACCTGATCAAGCCGTTTGACCTGGCGGAGTTGAAAGCCCGTATCCGTGCGCTGTTGCGACGCAGCGCCGGCCGCGCGCAATCGCTGATCGAACACGCCGGAGTCAGCCTGAACCCTGGTACCCAGCAAGTCACCTACAAGGGTGAGTCCGTCGCCCTGACACCCAAGGAGTACCAGTTACTCCACGAACTGCTCTCGCCGCCCGGTCGCGTCATGACTCGCGATCACCTGATGCAATTGCTCTATGGCTGGAACGAGGAAGCCGAAAGCAACACCCTGGAGGTGCACATCCATCACCTGCGCAAGAAGTTCTCCGCCGACCTGATCCGTACCATCCGGGGGATCGGTTACCTGGTGGAGGAGCGTCGATGACCTCGATCAGGCGTCGTACCCTGACCCTGATCATCGGACTGATGCTTGCGGGTTTGACGGTCATCAGCCTGCTCAACCTGCATGACAGCAACCACGAAATTGCCGAGGTCTATGATGCCCAGTTGGCCCAGAACGCCCGGTTGCTCCAGGGCGTCATGCGCATGCCCGTGGCCAGCAAGGAACATGCTGATCTGTATCAGGCGTTCAACCAGGCTCTGAGCGAGGCGGAGCCCAGAGTCGACGGGCATCCCTACGAAACCAAGATTGCCTTCCAGGTCTGGAACTTCAAGGGCGAACTGCTGGTACACACGGCGAGCTCACCGTCTTTCAACGCGGCGCCCAGCGCGCCCGGTTTCAGCGACGTGGTCGACATGAAAAAACGGCACTGGCGCGCCTTCATGCTCGAAGACAAGCAGAACAACCTGCGCATCTGGGTAGGCGAACGGGACGACGTCCGATCAGACCTGGTGGACCGTATAGTGCGCCACACGTTGTGGCCTAATATTCTGGGAAGTCTGATGCTGGCCGCAATGATCTGGCTGGCCATCGGCTGGGGGTTGAAACCGCTCGTCAACATGGCTGCAACACTGCGGGCAAGGCATCCAGGCTCACTCGAGCCCCTGCAATTGACGCCGTTACCGACTGAGCTTGAGCCCATGCAGGCAGCCCTGAACCGGATGCTCGCGCAAATTCAGGAAGTCATGGGGCGTGAACGGCGCTTTATCGCCGACGCTGCCCACGAAATGCGAACCCCACTGGCCGTGCTCAGAGTGCATGCCCAAAATCTGCTGGAGGCGGGGAGTGACGAGGATCGTCGCCTATCGCTGGAACACCTGATTGCCGGCGTGGATCGTACCAGCCGCCTGGTTAACCAGTTGCTGACCATGGCCCGTCTCGAGCCGGGAGCGGGAAATCGACCGCCTGAGCCCATCGACCTTGCCGCCACCGTGCGCGACAGCCTGGTTCAATTGACGCCCTGGTTATTGAGTAAGGGGCTTGAGCTGGTGTTCGATGTCAGCGACGACATCAGCCTGGTGAGCGTTGACCCGGCGGCCATCGACATTGCCTTGAACAACCTGGTCACCAACGCGGCGAATTTCTCTCCACTCAATGGATTGATCACGGTAAGGCTGGCTGAAAAAGAAAATGGCTACGAACTGTCTGTCGAGGATGAGGGGCCGGGTATCGATGAGGCGGATCGCGACCGGCTTTTCGAGCGTTTTTACAGCCGAGGAAATGACCAGGGTGCCGGGTTGGGCCTGACCATAGTACAAGCCATTGCAGATCGTTCGGGTGGGCAGATCAAACTGGAAAATCGCATCCCGGCAGGGTTGCGCGCCGTGTTGGAAATTCGTCGCTTTTGACCCTGCCCTGTCGATGACCGTCCATCATTCAGATCCCGCGCCCGGAGCAGGCCACTAGACTTCACAGGGGGGATGAAATCAACGCACCTCAAATCAGGAGATCTGTGATGAACAGAAAGTCTTGGCTGGCGTTGGTGGTGGCAGTAGGGGCAATTTCCGGTTGCGCAAGCAGAACCGCGATTGTCGATGTCCCCCTCGATGCTACCCCGCAAAACGCAGAGCATATCGCTCGAGCCACCCTCAGCCCAGTGGGTAACCAAACCAGTATCTGGCTGAGCGTCGGTGGTGTTCCTCACGACCAGGCGGTATCCAGCCGTCTCGATACGGCGATCTACTCTGGCTCGTGTCAGCAGTTGAGTGCCCAGCCGGTATACGAGACCCGTCAGGCCAACAGTGTCGACTATCCATCTCTTGCCCCGCGTACCCAGCATTGGGCCCAGGCACCGGTGGCACTGAGCGAGTTGACCAAGGGCGACTATGCCTTGCTCGTTCGCACCAGCCCGGCAGACGGTAGCCGCCCCCTTTTCTGCGGCAACATCAGCGCGAGTTAGGGGGCTCATCAAGTACGCGGTTCGCAGCTGTGGCCTGCGCAAGTCCGCCAGGCCACGGTGACGTCGTCAGGGTTAGTGCCTGCATCCACCACGCAACTGCGCCGGACTCACGCCCAGGCGTTGCTTGAAAGTGGTCGCCATGTGCGCCTGGGAGTTGAAACCGCAGGTATGGGCAATCGCCGACAAGCTGATTGTCGAGTCGCGCATCAGGGCGCGGGCTTTGGCGAGGCGGCGGTCGATCAGGTAGCTGTGGGGGCTTTTACCGGTCGCGTGCTTGAAGGCCCGAATGAAATAGCCTTCGGACAATCCCAGTAACTGCGCCATGGCCTGGACTCCCAGCGGGCCGTCGAGGCCGGCGTCGATGAACTCATCGAGCAGGCGCATCCGGCTGCCGGTTATCGAGCCATGGGACGGTACTGGCGCATCGTTACCCTTTACCCGTTCAGACAACGCAACCGCCCAAGCCTCCCAATCGTCGTCCACTGAAGCCCGCAACAGCGCACTGCGCATGTGCAGCGCAAGGATCGTCGCTGGCTGATCGATGCGATTGTTGAATGCACGATCGCCCCCGAGCGCAACGTCGTCGGTGCGAATCATCCGAAGGTATTCACCGCCCTTGGGTGATTGGGACAGAACGTCACACCCGACTGGGACAAATGCCAGGCCGTTCGGGACAGCCTCGAAGGGCAGCACCCGGTCACTGCCGATAGCGTGAAGGCCCCGCTGGCTGTCGAAGGCGAAGCCAATCGCCGATCGGGACGCCACATAGCGGGTCGCGTAGGTGTTGGCGGGCAGCAATTCGATCGCCCATGGCCCGGCCTCGATGCGACGCACCGGTTCAGGCGGGAGCGATGGGGGTGGACGGTTTCGAGGGCTCATAACGGCATAGTAGTGAAGAGCGGGGACAAAAGTCAGGTCAGTTTTTTGAAAGCCGCCAGGCTGCGTCCGAGTCTAGACTGGGCAAAACCTCAGGAAGGCCACTCATGCACAGACTGACCCGCGACGATATCGAACAAGCTGCCCATCTCGTTTACCAGGTGATGCCGGCCACCGCCCAGTACCCTTGGCCGTTGCTGGCTGAGCGGTTGGGTTGCACGGTGTGGGTCAAACACGAAAACCACTCCCCGACGGGCGCTTTCAAAGTGCGCGGCGGCATTACCTTCATGCACTGGCTCAAGCGTTCGCACCCTGAGGCGAAAGGCATCGTCACCGCTACCCGCGGCAACCACGGTCAGAGCCTCGCATTGGCGGCGAGTGCGTTGGGATTGAAAGCGTTGATCGTGGTGCCGCAAGGTAATTCGGTCGAAAAGAACAATGCCATGCGCGGCTTTGGCGGCGAGGTGGTGGAGTACGGCCGCGATTTCGACGAAGCCCGTGAAGAGGCCGCACGTCTGGCGCAACAGCATGGGCTGTTTCTGGTCCCGCCGTTCCACACCGAGTTGGTCAAAGGTGTGGCCACCTATGCGCTGGAGTTGTTCACGGCTGCACCGGACCTGGATACGGTCTACGTGCCAATCGGCTGCGGCTCGGGGATCTGCGCAGTGATCGCCGCCCGCGATGCGCTGGGCTTGAGCACGCAGGTGGTGGGTGTGGTTTCCACTGAAGCGGCGGCGGCAAAGTTGTCGTTTGATGCCGGCGTCATCTGCGAAACCGACTCGGCCAATACCTTTGCGGACGGTCTGGCCGTGCGCAAACCCATTCCCGAAGCCTTCGTCGTCTATGCCGGCGGTGCAGCGCGGATCGTTACAGTGAGCGACGCGCAGATTGCCGAGGCCATGCGCGTTTATTACACCGACACCCATAACCTCGCAGAAGGGGCCGGCGCGTCTGCGTTGGCTGCGCTTATTCAGGAGCGTGAAACGATGGAGGGCAAAAAGGTGGGGGTGATTCTGTCCGGGGGAAATATTGATAGAACGGTTTACGCCAAAATCATTGCGTAGGGGATCGCGTGCCCACGATTCACGACTGTTGCTCAGGTATCCAGTGCTCGCTCAAAGCACCCTTGAGCCCTTGCACCGGATCTTCGTCGGGAAACGGCAGATGGGCAATCTGTTCCAGTTGCGCCGTGCTCGGTGCCTCGCGCCGGATGTCGGCGTGTTGCCCCGGCGGGTAGGCGCCCACCACCAGAAAGTCGTCGCTTGAGCCCAGATTGCAATGCCCGGTTCCGGCGGGCAGCAACAGCACATCCCCCGCGCTGACTTCCACCACACGCCCGTCCGGCCCACCAAGCATCAGGCGGGCATTGCCGCTGGCAACGCCCAGTACTTCATGGCCTTCGGTGTGATAGTGGTGATAGTCGTAGATTCCATAGCGCCATTGCGGCGGCCAGCCATTGGCACTGAAGCGTTGCTCGAAAAACGCAGCAGGATCGTCGCCCTCAACGGAGATTGCCTTTGGATAAATCAGCACCGGCAACCGCGGATTATTCGGCACCCAACCGTTGCGGTAGAGAAGAAGAGTTTGCATAGAAGCAGCCATCGAGAATCACCGTTTTTTTCTGTAGGAGCGAGCACGCTCGCGATCGCGTGTTTGTTGAAAAACGCAGCGCTCTCAAGTCCTTCACCGCCCGAAGCACGCTCGCCCCTACACGTGGACTGTTCGGCATCAAGCCGCCATACCTGCCGCCCACTCCTTTTTATAACTGGTTTTCATCGCTTCCATTTGCATACCCAACTCTTCGAGCCGGGCTTTACCGAGGAGTTTTTTCGCCTGAGGAAACATCGTGGTTTCTTCCTCCTCGATATGGTGCTCAAGCAATTCCTTGACGACTTTCACCCGTCCAGAAAACTCCGGTGTGCCGGGATCGGTCAGTTTGAGGTCGGGGAGCACCAGCGAGTCCACCGTGCGGTGTTCTTCCTTGGCTTCGAAATACAGGATGTCCTGCTCCTTGGCGCCCGCCTCTTTAAAGGCTGGGTAGAGAATTTCTTCCTCGAGCCTGGTGTGAATGGAGATCTCCATTTCCAGTTTGCCGAGCAGCTCGGTACGTTTTTTGATGGCGCGATCCGTTGATTCACTCAACTGGGTCAGGATGGCTTTGACTTTCTCGTGGTCGGCTTGCAACAGATCAATGGCGTTCATGGTGGTGACCTCTGAATTCGCTGAGTGACAACCCTTATGGGTCGGTGCGGGTATTCCATCCAGTCGTCGCATTTAACATGCCAGACCGATGGGTGAACCGACTCTCGGAAAATCAGAGGGTTGCGCAGAAGGGAAAACTTCGAGGGCGTGCAGGATGCAAGAAACGCCCGTTGCCACATTGCAGATAGCCGACTGATCGACGAACGGGGCGTGAGCGCTGCTCAGTAATTCATGCCGTCATCGATGACGATGCCTTGGGCGCGCATTTCTTTGATCAACTCACCGCGAGTGCCAGGCAGATTGAGCATGGTCTTGGCACGCAATGTGGTGACTTCTTCGGTGGTGTAGGGCTGGTAGTCGGCGGGTCGGCTGCTGCCTGCCATGCCGTCTTCGCGCATCAGCCAGTTGAGCAGGTCGGCAAGTTGCGCGTTGTTCAGCGCCGATTGCGACATGCCGGGGACTCGCACGAGGAATTCCCGGCCGCCCGGGACTTTCAGGAAGTTGCCGACAAAGCCCTTCATACGCGGCGTGTCGTTGGCGGCGGAACCGCTGCCGTCACCCAGGTGACAGCCGGCGCATTGCAGCTGGTAATTCACGCTATTGCTGTAGCCGGCCTGGGCGATTGGTTTCTGTACTTCTTCGTTTCCCGGTGCATGGCCCTGCGCCGGGTTGGGAATGGCGCGGGCGAAAGCGAGCGGGGCGGTCAGGGAGCAGATGAGACCGAGAAGTAGCAACTTGCGCATAAAAATCCCCTTGCCTGCATACAAAGTTATCGGTAGAGGCGGACTGCCAGCGAAGGCACCCCCAAGCTCTATGCGTGCCTTGAAGGCCCCTTCGCCGGCAAGCCGGCTCCTACAGGTCAACAAAAATCTGCCTTTCGCAGGAGCTGGCTTGCCAGCGAAGGCGTGCGCAGGGTCGATGCGTGCCTTGACGGCTCCATCGCTGCCAAGCCAGCTCCTGAAAAAAAAACCGCCGTTTGCCTGTGCAACCGGCGGAAAGTGCGCGTTTAAACGGCGACGCCGCGGATGACCGAAACAGTGCAGTGATAGATGTGCGATTTGGCGGCCAGGCACCAGTTCACATCGTTGTTGTTGAACGGGCGGTAGGCCGGTTCTTCACTGTCGTTGCGGGTGCAGGCGCACTGGGCGCAGCTTTGCTTACCGCAGCAGTCGTTGTACGAAATGATGTAGTCCTTGCCATCGGCCGGGTTGCGGCAGGTGCCGATCCAGGTCACTTGTGAGGCTTCGGTACCCGGTGGGCAGGACGTTACCGACCCGCCGCAGCAGCTGCACAGAAAGCCGTCGATGGAGCAATAGCGCCAGTAGTCGCAGCTGTTCGGATCACCCGGGTCGCCAGCCTGTGCCGGCTCGGCGGCCAGGGCCTTGCTGGTGCGATCCAGCGGCAGCAACAGGGGCAGGGCGGCACCGGCGACCATCAGCGAACCCATGCGCGCCAGCAGTTTGCGGCGCGAGGTGGTGTCGGCGACACGGCGGGACGAACGCTCAAACAACAGATCCAGCAGTTTCATAAAGGTCTCCCTGCCTTATCAGTGGCTATGGCCGTGGCTGTGGTCGTGGTCATGGGTGTGCGGTTGGGCATTGAGGTACTGCTGCAGCGTGGCGTGCTTCAAATGCTCGACTTCGAACAGGCTGTCCAGGTGCTCGCGAGAGTTGACCAGACCTTTGGCGCGCAGGGTGCCGGACTTGTCGATCAGCGCGGCGTACGGCAGTTTGCCGATCTGGTAGGTCATGCCCACTTCCGGGCCGACCACGTAGGTGGCGTCTTCGAGTTTGTGTTCGCGGATCAGCGCTTGCTGGGCATCCATGTCGCCGTCGCTGACGAACACTACGTCGAGCGTACCGGCCTGTTCCCTGGCGATGGATTTGATCGCCGGCAGCAGCGACTTGCAGATCGGGCAGGTCGGCGAGAGGAAGAACAGCAGTTGCGATTTCTCACCGGCATAGCCGAAGTTCACCGGGCGACCATGACGGTCGGATGCGGTGATTTGCGGCGCGGCTTCGTTGACGGCCACACCTTTGTCGACCATCAGCGCACCGGCCGGCGCCAGGCGACCGTGCAGTACGCCAATCTGCCGCACCAGGCCCATGACGACAAACGCCACGGCCACCAGCAGCACCCAGAGCAGAACATTGGAAACGATCAAGCCTTCCATTTGAGTTACCTACCAATCAATTTGAGCAGAAGAGGGGAGTTCGCCAGCAGGCCATCGGCCGCGGCGTAAATGAGCAGTGCAACCGCGGCCGCTGCCAGGGTCACGAAACCATCGAACAGGTTGAGGTCGCGGGCGACCGGCGCGAGGCTGGCCACCAGCGCCAGCGCCACCAGTGCGCTGTTGCGCAGCAGCAGGACCGGGCGCAGTGGCTGAGCCTGATCAGGCCCGGCGCAACCGCAGTCGATGTCCGCGCGACCGCGCCACAGGTTGATGCCGATGGCGGCTGCGTACAGCGCCAAAAGGCCTGCCGCGCTCACGGCAGCCCAACCACGGCTGACCGGTACCAGCAGGGCAAACGCGATGGCCAGTTCCACCCATGGAATCAACCGCGCGCTCGGGCGTACCAGTGCCTCGGGCAACAGTTGGTAGTCCGCCAGTTGTTTCCTGAAACGGGCCGGCGCTCGTACCTTGTGGGTCGCGGCACTGGCCAGCAGCACCGCAATGGCGATGGCACTGGCAATGATGAAGATCGGATCTGTGTGCATGGCCGAACCTCTTAGTAGCTCATGACCTGAGTCGCGGTTTTGGCGACTTTGGGCATACTGCCGGTCAGCTTGTTGGTCTTGAGGTCGAAGATCTGCAAGCCACCCTCGACGTCGGTACCGAGCAGCAGCGGTTTGTCATCGCCGGTCGCCTGCATGCTCCACACCGGCACCGGTGCTTCGAGGGTCGCGACTTTCTTATGGGTCTTGAGATCAAACGCCCAGATCAGCGGGCTCGGGTCTTCCCACTTCATCGCTTCGTGAGCGTCGTGCATCAGCACGTACAAGCGGTCCAGCTTCGGCGACACGGCCATCAGCTGCCAGCCGCCCGGGGCCCAACCGGCTTTCTTTTCTTCTTCGCTGACCAGCGACCAGGACGGCAGGATCTTCGGTGCATCGCCGGCGAAATCCACCGGGCGCACAGTGCCGGTCGTGGTGGTGAAGTAGTAGGTGTCGCCGACATTGACGGCGCGCTCGACGAGTTTTTCTGCATTTGGATCAAAGAACGGCGTGCGGCTGCGCGCAGTTTCCTGGCCCTGATCGTTGAGGGTCACCACCTGCAGGCTGCCGTCGCCGCACAGCGAGGCGAAGCGGCGGTTGCCGATCGGGTAGTTGAGCACGCAGCCAGGGATGGCGATTTCCGTGGTAACGGCCTTGGCCTGGGTGTCGACCACGGTCACCGACGTCGACGGGGTGAAGTTATAGACGTAGACAAACTTGTCGTCGCCGCTTGTCTTCAGTGCGTAACGCTGGGTCAGCGACTCGGCACGCTTGTTCGGGATCAGCACTTCCCAGGCCGGCGACAGGGTCGAAGTATCCCAGGCAGTCAGCACGTCGGTGCGGGTACCCCGAGTACCGCGCGAATACCAGATATCGGCGGCGAAGAGGGTTTTCTGGTCATGGCTCAGGGCCGATGGCGCGGCGAAACCGGTCGGCACCATACCGAGAATGCGTTTCTGGTCCGGATCGACAACCGTTACGCGGCCAGCCACGAAGCTGTCGAACTCGACGTCGACGACGAACGCACGGTGAGCTTCGGGTGGAAACGCCAGAACGGTCTGGCCAATCGTACCGGCGGGCAGGTCCGCACGGGCACTGTTCAAACCGAGTACAAGCAGGCTCAGGCCAAGCGCTGACTGTACGGAGATCCTGTTTGTTCGCATAAGGGGAACTTCCTGAATTGTTGGTAACGCGGATCGCGGGTGCTTTGGCAGATTTTTACCCTTTGATTCTGCCTTGCACCGGGATCAGGAGAATTGCCCTGCCTGCCAAGTGTTTGTGTGTCTGTGCCAGTGTCATGAAAGTGGCTTCACGGGCTGAAAAGCGGGGATTGAGAGAGTGGAGCAAGGCGCACTTGTGGCGAGGGGGCTTGCCCCCTCGCCACGGGGGTTGTGTAAGGTCGAAGGATTTGTGTGCGTCAGACGAGGGGAAGGGAGAAGCTGAACACCGCGCCGCACGGCTCCTGGTTTTGCGCCCAGATGTCACCGCGGTGGCGGCCGATGATGTTCTTGCACAGTGCCAGGCCGATGCCGTTGCCGCTGACCTTGGATGAAAAGAAACCGTCGAACAGCTTTTCCTGCGCCGCAGCCTGAATGCCACGCCCACTGTCTTCAATCCGCACCAGCGCCACGCCGTTATCGGCGCTGGCATGAATGCGCAGCAAGCGTCGTTCGGTCGGCAGGTCGGCCATTTCTTCAATGGCGTTGAAGGCCAGGTTGAGAATCACCTGGCCGATCAGCACCTTCTCGCAACTCACCCGCAGCGGAACGGGCGAGGGCACGATTTCCACGCGCACCAGGCTCGGATCGGCGCGCAGGCTGATGAAATAACGGGTTTCGCGCAGCAGTTCGTTGAGATCGACCAGCTCCTCCGATTGCTCAAGCTTGACCACGTAATCGCGCACGCTCTTGATAATCACGGAGGCGTGCTCGATTTGCCGCACCGCATTCTGCAAACCCCAGGCCACGCCTTGATCGGCATCGGCTGATTTGCCCAGGCGAATCACCGCCCCTTCAATAAAGTTACGGGTTGCCGCCAACGGCTGGCTCAGTTCATGGGCGATGGCCACCGCCATTTCGCCCATGGCGTTGTAGCGCGCCAGATATTCGATCTTCTGCTCGCTGACCCGCCGCGCTTCTTCGGCCTGCACCTGCTCGGTGACATCGCGAAACAGCAGGAGGTGACCGACCAGATCGTCCTCGATCTCGATATAGCGGCACGTTGCGTGATGCCAGCGCCACTCGCCGTCACGTCGCTGCAATTTATAGTGGACGCTGAACGGCGCGTGTTCCGGTGTCTCGTTGGCAAGCTGTTGCAGCAGGCGCCGGCGCGAAGCATCGTCGCACCAGGCCAGGAAGTTTTTACCCATCAACTGACGCACTTCACTGTTGAGCAGGAGCGCGCCGGAGTCGCTGATAAAGCGGATATCGCCCTCGGGCCCGAGTACGGCCACGCCTTCAGCCAGGTCTTGCATGAAGGCCGTGAGTCGGCTTTCGAACCGTTTGAGGTCGCGCTTGACCTTGTCTTCCTTGGAGATGTCGCGGAACTGCACCATCAACACATCGCGACCGTCCAGGTGCACCAGCGTCGCCACCGCCTCGGAAAGAATCTCCACGCCTTGCTTGGACCGATAGCACCACTCGATGGCCCGTTGGCCCGTGCGTGCAGCGCCCTCCAGCCAGCGCAGACCCACCGAACGCCGGTACTTCGGTGCGTCGCGGGTCATGTCGGGAGCCTTGAGCGGCGTCAGTTCTTCCAGGGTAAAGCCCAGCGCCGCCAGGGCGGCAGCGTTGGCCCAGAGAATTTCCTTGGTGTGCGCATCGTGAAGAATGATGCACAGCGGCATGGCTTCGATCAGCGCATAAAAGTCGTTCGGTTTTGGCAAATACATCGCACAGCCCTTGGCGGCAGAGGGGTCTGACCGGTGAAGTCAGAAGTATGGCTTTTTATACCCGCTCGCGCATGGGGATGCGCTCAGAGGTAACCGGCGTCGAACTAGGGGTTTTCTTTAGCCGGGGGGCTGCACGCACCAATAGTTGCGGCCGGACGCGGTTTTTACACTGGACCGCAATGCAAAGGCTGCGACGGCTACCTGTAGGAGCGAGCTTGCTCGCGATGGACGTCAACGATAACGCGTCCTGTCTGAATGATCGCGTTGTTCAGACTTTTTTCGCGAGCAAGCTCGCTCCTACAGAAGATACCGGTTCAGCCCACTAACAATAATCAAAACGGAGAATGCCCCATGCTGCGTTCAGCGGTTGCGCAACAAGACGCACTGATTGGCGTTGACGAGAACGTCGTCGACAGCCAGGCCTTTGCGCAGGTACTGGAAGAAGTTCGCCAGCGTCGCAATGAATTCGACGAAGGTTCCCACGTACCCCGGGACATGATCGAGCGTTTCAAACAGGTCGGCATCTATCGCGCCGCCACGCCGAAATGCTTCGGTGGCGACGCCCTGGCACCGGCTCTGTTCCTGGAAATGATCGAACGCATCTCCGAAGCCGACGGCTCGGCAGGCTGGGTGGCCAGCTTCGGCAGCGCCGGTGTTTACCTCGCAGCCTTGCCGCGGGAAACCCTGGCTGAGCTCTACGCCGAAAGCCCTGATCTCGTATTCGCTGGCGGTCTGTTCCCGTTGCAACCAGCCGAGGCCGTAGACGGCGGTTATCAGGTCAACGGCACCTGGAAATTCGCCAGCGGCTGCAAAGGTGCAGACCTGTTGGGCGTTGGTATCGGCGCTGCCGGCGGCAAGCCGCGCACCGCAGTGTTTCGTCCGGCGCAGGTCGACATCGTCGAGAACTGGGAAGTGGTCGGCCTCAAAGGCACTGGCAGCCATGACTTGCGCGTGACCGATCAACACGTTGATGAGCGCTGGACCTTCATCCGTGGCGGTGCCTCGACCATCGACGAGCCGCTGTTCCGCTACCCGTCGATCGCCTACGCCGCGCAAGTGCTGGCAGTGGTCAACCTCGGCCTGGCCCGTGCGGCTCTCGACGAAATCAGCCGTATGGCTGGCGGCAGCGGCATTACCGGCGCACCGAAATTGTCCGACCGCGCCTACGTGCGCATCGAGATCGCCAAGGCTGAAGCCAAGCTCAGCGCCGCACGCGGTTTCTTCTACAACGCCACCGAACAGGTGTGGAACTCGATCGTCGCCGGCAACCCGGTCACGCCAGAGCAGACCAGCCTGTTGCGTCTGTCTGCGATTCACGTGTCCCAGGCCGGTGCCGAAGTCGTGCAAAGCGCCTACAGCCTGGCGGGCACCACCGCCATTTACCTGCGCCATCCGCTGCAACGCTACCTGCGCGACTCGATGGTGGTGACCCAGCACGCGTTCCTCAGCGAAGGCCTTTACGACGGCGCGGGCTCGGTGTTCCTCGGCGTCCCGCCGTTCCCGGGCTACATCTGAACCCTATTGATTTTTCACTTTTTCAAGGATCAACCGCATGTCCCAAGCTACCCAGGAACCGTTGCGCGTCGTCTTCTGCATCGGCATCACCCAGAACTTTTTCGACCTGCCCACCGGCGAAGGCCTGAGCGTGTGGAAAGGCTTCAGCCAGATGATGGGCGATCTCGGCGCGATGCCCGGCATTAACGTGCTCGGCGCGATGGATGACGACCGTCTGATGGTCGGCCCCTCCACGACTTCGCCATGGACCGTGTACATCATGGCCGACGTCGACTGCCACCAGTCGGTGATTGACGCCTGCAACCTGTTCCGCACCACGCCGGTCGGCCAGTACAGCCTGTGGCGCTACGCCAAGATCGAAGCGCGCATTGGTCGCCCGCTGACCATTCCTGATGCGGCCAAGGTGTAAGCCATGAACGAGGCCTTGCTGCAGCGTCTGGCGACGCTTGAAGGGGAGAGTGCTGTGCGCCGCTTGATGGCGTGCTACATGGACCTGTGCGACGTGCCGCGGGCGGCGATTCATCTAAGCCAGTTGGCGCAGTTGTTCACCGAAGATGCGATCTGGGAAGGCCTCGGCGCCCAGACCGCGCAGACCTTCGGTCAGCATCAGGGACGTGAGGCGGTGGCGGCGTTTGTCGGCGGCTACCTGCCGCCATCGGACCACTTCAAGCTGAACCTGCACTACCTCACCAGCGAGTCGATTGTGGTCGACGGCAAGGCTGCGCAAGGGCAATGGATCATGCAGCAGATCTCGACCTACGCCGATGGCCGCAACGAGCTGTTCGGCACGCGCCTGAACATCGATTTTCGTTGCGTCGACGGCGTCTGGCTGATCGCGCATTTCCGTACGCAACGGCTGTTCAACACGGAGCTGAGTGCATGAGTACTTTCATCAGCGAATTCCTCCTCGGTGGCGACGGCAAACGCGTTGCGATCAAGGACTCCATCGACATCGCCGGTTATCCGACCCGTTCGGGCAGCCGCGCCTTCGCCGACGCACCGGCCGCGACGAAAAACGCTGAAGTGGTCGACGCAATCCTCGACGCTGGCTGGCAGATTGTCGGCAAGACCAACCTGCATGAACTGGCTTTCGGCGTCACCGGTATCAACGACTTGACCGGTACGCCGATCAACCCGCAAGCACCGGATCGCGTGCCTGGCGGCTCGTCCAGCGGTTCGGCGTCGGCAGTCGCGGCAGGCCTTGCAGACATCGCCATTGGCACCGACACCGGTGGTTCGGTGCGGGTGCCGGCAGCGTGCTGCGGCATCGCCGGGTTGAAGCCGACTTACGGTCGTGTCAGCCGTGTCGGTGCCCATCCATTGGAATCGAGCCTCGATTGCGTCGGGCCGTTCGCCAGATCCATGGACGATCTGATTGCCGCGATGCAGGTGATTTGCCCCGGATTTGAAGTACAGGGCCTGCCGAGCGCCGCTGCCAAAGTCGCCTTTCTGGAAGTGGGCTGCGACCCGCACCTGCAAGCCTGCCTGGGGGCCGCCGCCGACCGTGCCGGATGGCGCCGTGGCAGCCTGCACCTGAGCGAATTCGAAGCAGCGTTCGCCGCCGGCCTCACCGTGATCAATTTTGAAAACTGGGCGGCCTTCGGTCACCTGACCGGCAAAGGCTTGATCGGCGCTGATGTGGAAACACGTTTGCTGGCGGCCGGCCGTACCACACGCGAAGAACTGGCTCAGGCCGAAGCCGTGCGCACAGCGTTCACCCGACAAGTGGATGCGGCGCTGGAAGACTTTTCGGTGTTGCTGCTGCCGACGATGCCGACCCTGCCGCCGACCCTCAGCGAAGCCCGCGCCGGTAGCAAAGCCGTGGCTGGCATGACTCCGCTGGTTCGGCCTTTCAACCTCAGCGGCCATCCGGCCCTGACGGTGCCGGTGGAACTCGATTGCGGCGGATTGAAAGTCGGCCTGCAAATCGTTGGCCGCAAAGGTCAGGACGAACGGGTCTGCGCCTTCGGTGCGCAGCTGCAACTCAGCATGGCCGGTCAACGACCGGCTGCTAAAACCAAATCATAAAAAGAAGCCATGAGGAGAACCGCATGAGCACTCATGAATATCAGCTGATCGCATCGTCGAAAAGCCCCGAAGACCTGGTCCAGCACGACCGTGTCGACGTCTCGCTGTACAACGACCCGGCGCTGTTCGAAGTCGAGCTGGACAAGATTTTCTACCGCACCTGGGTGTGGGTTGCCCACGAAAGCGAAGTGCGCAACAGCGGCGACTTCAAGACCGCCATGATCGGCCGTCGCCCGGTGATCGTCGTGCGCGACAAGAAGAACAACATCAACGTGCTGGAAAACCGTTGCCGCCACCGTGGCGCCACCGTGTGCGAGAAGCACAAGGGCAACGCCACCGGTTTCACCTGCCCGTACCACAGCTGGTCCTATGGCCTGGACGGCAAGCTGCGTGCGCTGCCGTATCCGGATGGCTACGAAGGCATCCTGGAGAAATCCGAGTTGCCGCTGACCAGCCTGCGCGTCGAAAGCTACGCCGGCATGGTCTTCGCCAGCTACAACGACGAGATCGAACCGCTGGAAGACTTCCTCGGCGGTGCGAAACACTGGATGGACCTGTTCATGAAGCAGGGCGCCGGTTACCCGATCAAGACCCAGGGCGAACACAAGTTCAGCTTCAAGGGCAACTGGAAGATCCAGTTGGAAAACACCACCGACGGTTATCACTTCCCGATCGTGCACAAGTCGTTCATGTCGTCGGTGGATGAAGAAACCTCGGAAATGCTCTCGTTCATGACCGACGAACAAGCCGTGACCCACTCACTGGGCAACGGCCACAGTGTGATGGTCATGGTGCCGGAGCACGTCGATCTCGATCACGACGATGGCACCGAACAGTTGCAGGAGCGCTTCGCTCATGTCACTGAAGAGTTGTCCAAAACCATGCCGGCCGATCAGGTCCGTCGCATCGTGCGCTCGCTGCACGGCGCCGGTTTCAACCTGAACCTGTTCCCGAACGTGGCGATGTCGATGTCGTTCTTCCGTGTACTGCGCCCGGTGTCGGTCACCGAAACCGAGATCCGTCACGTGGCCCTCGGCATGGAAGGCGGCCCGGAAATCGCCAACCGCGAACGCATGCGTATCCACGAACACTTCCAGGGTCCGTTCGGTTTCGGCAGCCCCGACGATGCCGAAGCCTGGGATCGCGTACAGCGCGGCTCGTATGCCGGCGTTGATGCGCCGATCCTGGTCAACCGCGGCCTGAACCGCGAAATCACCGCAGAAAACGGCGACAAGGTCAGCCACGCCACCGACGAAGGCGGCATGCGCGGTGCCTACGACATGTGGAAAAGGATGATGAGCCAATGAGCAATCACGACACCCTGAATGGTTTTTCCGGGCAATTGGCCCAGGCCATGGAATTCATCTGGCGCGAAGCCGAACTGCTCGACCACAAGAACTACGCCGAATGGGCGACCTTGTGGAGCGAAAGCGGCAAGTACATCGTGCCGATCGACCCGGACACCGAAGATTTCGAAGCGACCCTGAACTACGCCTATGACGATGCGCGCATGCGTGATCTGCGCATCGAACGCCTGACCGCCGGCTACTCGCCGTCGGCCGTCGACGCGGCGAAAACCATTCGCACCATCTCGCGTTTCCGCCTGGTGGAAGCGGCGGGCGACATCGTCGAAGTCAACTCGGCGCAGTTGCTGTACGCCTACAAGCGCGGCGTGCACACACCGTTCGTGGCCGACTTGAACCACCGCATTCGCTTCACCGATGGCGTGCCGACCCTGGAGCGTAAAGTGGTGCGGCTGATCAACTCCACCGACAGCCTGAGCGCGCTCGGCTTCCTTTTGTGAGGGCAACATCATGAGTCGAGTAGCCCTTGTAACGGGTGCCTCACGTGGACTGGGTGAGTGCATCGCCCGTCGTCTGCACGCAGCGGGTTATCGCGTCGGTCTGGCGGATCTGCGCCTTGATGGCGTGCAGCAACTGGCCGCCGAACTGGATGGCAGCGGCGCCAGCGCTATCGCCATTGAGCTGGATGTGCGCAACAAAGCCGACTTCCAGCGTGCTCGTGACCTGCTCACTGAGCAGTGGGGCGGCACCGACATCCTGGTCAACAACGCCGGCGTGTCAAAAGTCGCGGCGCTGATGGACATCACGCCGGAAGAGTTCGACGAGTCGATGGCGATCAACCTGCGCGGCACTTTTGTCGCCTGCCAGGTGTTCGGCGCGCACTTTGCCGAGCGTGGCTTCGGTCGCATCGTCAACATCGCATCCCTGGCCGGGCAGAACGGCGGCACCGCTACCGGCGCGCATTACGCGGCGGCCAAGGGCGGCGTGGCGACGTTGACCAAGGTCTTCGCCCGCGAACTGACAGCGCAAGGCGTGACGGTCAACAGCATTTCCCCAGGCCCGCTGGACCTGCCGGTGGTGCGCGAAAGTGTCGCCCCGGAGCGTCTGGAACAGATCCTGAAAATGATCCCGTCCGGCACCCTCGGCGACCCGACGTTCATCGCCGACAGTGTATTGCTGCTGATCGCCGACAACGCGAACTCAGTGAGCGGTGCGTGCCTGGACGTCAACGGCGGCCTGTTCATGCGCTGACAGCAGATTTTATGGCAGGACAAATAACCCTGTAGGAGCCGGCTTGCTGGCGATGGCGCCCTGACAGGCGATGCAAGACTCAAGGCTGCCTTCGCCGGCAAGCCGGCTCCTACAAGTGCTGTGTTAAACGAAAAATATGTATTCAGGTGATGCCATGATGAAGGTGAAAATCGAAAGGATCGTCGACGAAGCGCTGGATATCCGTTCCTTTCGCCTCGTGCGCAGTGACGGCCAGCCGCTCGACACCTATGAACCGGGTGCCCACGTCGACCTGACCGGGCCGACCGGGGTAACCCGCCAGTATTCGCTGTGCAGCCCGCCGCAGGATCGCCGTGCCTACCTGGTGGCGGTGAAAAAAGAAGCGCAGTCGCGCGGTGGCTCGCTCGCGCTGCACGAGCAAGTGGAAGAGGGCATGGAGCTGGAAATGGGGGCGCCGCGCAACCTGTTCCGTCTCGATGAAAGTGCCCGTGAACATGTGTTGTTTGCCGCCGGTATCGGTGTCACGCCGCTGCTGAGCATGGCCTACAAACTGGCGGAAAGCGGTCAGCCGTATCGCCTGCACTATTTCGCCCGTTCGGCGCAATACGCTGCGTTTACCGAGCTGTTGGCGGCAAATTTTGCCGACAATGTGGAGTTTCATTACGGCGTTGAACCCGCGGATCTGGACGGCGCATTGAGCGAGTGCCTGAACCGCGCCAATCCTGCGGCCCACGTCTACACCTGCGGCCCGGCACCGTTCATGAACAAAGTGGTGGAAGTGGCATCCCGCAGTCGCTCGGACGACGCCATTCACCTGGAGCATTTCGCCGCCGACCCGGCCGCCAACAGCGCGCCTGCCGGCACCTTCGAAGTCGAACTGGCCAGTTCCGGCGTGGTGCTGCAAGTACCGGCCAACACCAGCCTGGTCGACGTGTTGCAGGCCCATGGTTGCGACATCGACACCGAGTGCCGCGAAGGTATCTGCGGCACCTGCATCGTCGAGGTGCTGGACGGTTTGCCGGAGCACCGCGACAACTGCCTGTCAAACAAGGAAAAGGCCTCCAACAAGCAGATTTGCGCGTGTGTATCACGGGCGCTTTCCGCTCGTCTGGTACTGGACCTTTAAACCGAAAGTTCACTGGAAAGCTTGGGCCGGAGCCTGTTGAATGGGCGCCCGGCGGCCGTCGAGGGAGGCGATGGCTACAGAAATAACCGTTTTGACGAACCGCTCAATGAAGCGGTCGAAAAATAACAACAAAAACGTGAGGCTTTGCGGACATGATTACAGCATCGACGGTGCGCAACGAGGCGTTCGAAAGTTGGTTGAGCCAGGTGAACCAGGCCTGTGGGCGTTTCGATGCCCGGGCGCTGGACACTGATTTCTACGGCGAACTGGCGGAATTTCGCAGCGGTGCGATCAACCTCAGTGTGGTCGACATGGCGCACGTGCATTTGTATCGCACCAGCAAGGACGTCAGCACCAGCAGCGACGGCCACTATTACGCGGTGTTCCAACTGCGTGGCAGCTCGCAACTGGAGCAGGGCGACAACCGTGCGAAACTCGGCTGCGGCGACATCGCCCTGATCGACGCGGGCCGCCCGAGCGACATGATCTACAACGATGATTGCCGACAGCTGTCGCTGATTCTGCCGCGCCAGGTGGTAGAGCGTGGGTCGCATTTCAACGCGGTCAATTGCGCCACGCGCATTGCGGCCAACAGCCCCCTGGCGTCGATGGCCAATAAACTGGTGCTCGATACTCGCCAGCAAGACGGGCTGGACATGCAGGAAAGCGAAGCCGTGCTCGATGCCTTGGCCAGCCTGCTGCTGCCGGGCATCAGCGCCCGTGACTGCGGTGCAGATGCGCACGAGCGGCAGTTTCGCAAGATCATCGCCTTCATCGACGCGCACCTCAGTGACGAAGAACTGTGCCCCGAAATGATCGCCCGTGAAGTGGGAATTTCCGTGCGCGGCCTGTACCGGATGTTCTCCAAGCGCGGCCTGGTGGTGGCGCAATACATCAAGCACCGTCGCCTGGACTTCTGCGCCGAAAACCTGCGTCGTGCCGATGTCGAACAGAAGCTCTCGGCGCTGTGTTATGCCTGGGGTTTCTCGGATTCGAGCTACTTCTCGTCGGCCTTCAAATCGCGCTTCGGCGTGTCACCGGGCGCTTATCGCAAGCGCTACAGTCAGATCTGACACCGCAGCTCCTACAGGGACCTCTAGCGAACACAAAACCACTGTAGGAGCTAGCTTGCTAGCGATGGCGGCCTCACGGCCGCCACAAATCCCTCAATGCCGCACCGGCTCATCCACCGGTAAATGCAGCACTTCGCGCACCAGCATGGCGATACTGCTCACGCCCATCTTTTCCTTGATCTTGGTACGGTGCACGTCAACGGTCTTCACGCTGATGTTCAACTCGCGGGCAATCACCTTGCTCGCCTTGCCATCGATCACCAGCATCAACACTTCACGCTCACGGCTCGTCAGCAGCGCCAGCTTGCCTTGCAGGTTCTGACGTTGCTGCTGGTCCGCCTGGGCGTGCACGGCGGTCTTCAGCGCGGCCTGGATGCGGTCGATCATTTGCTGCGGGTTGTAGGGCTTCTCGACAAAATCCAGCGCGCCGTTCTTCATCGCCGTGACCGACATCGGGATGTCACCATGGGCCGAGACGAAAATGGTCGGCAGGGTGCTGCCGCGCTGATTGAGGATTTCCTGCAACTGAAAGCCGCTGGTCTCCGGCATGCGCACGTCGAGCACCAGGCAGGCGGGCTGCTTGGGGTCGTACTGGCTGAGGAACTCTTCGGCGCCGGCAAAGCATTGCGCCTGCACACTGACCGACTCCAGCAACCACGCCAGTGAGGTGCGCAGGTCTTTGTCGTCGTCAACGATATAAACAATCGGTTTACGGATTTCCATCGGGGCTGCCACGAAAGTTTTCTAATTATTGTTTTCGCACGCGAACGCGCGGCACACAACGGCTCGTCTTTGTGGAGCCAGTGTGCAGAATACCCACTGTCGACGGCCCTTGCGATAAAGAAACCACCTAGTCGACTAGCGGAAACCCAACCTCGTCATGGGGATCGTCAGAATGGTTGCGGCGCGTGCACAACCTTAGTCTTGTTCCATCACCTACGGGCCGCCAGACAGCGGTCCTCCTGAAGGAAGGGGCATCGACATGGCCGACCTGAGCCAGCAGCAAATCGACTTTCGCAACGCCATGGCGCAGCTGCCTGCTGCGGTGAACATCATTACCACCAACGGCCCTGGCGGTCGTTGCGGCATCACCGCCAGCGCGGTGTGCTCGGTGACCGACTCGCCGCCTACCGTGCTGGTGTGCGTCAACCGCAACAGCGCCACCCACGATGTGTTCCGCACCAACGGTCATCTGTGCGTCAACGTGCTGTGTGGCGAGCAGGAAGAACTGGCCCGTCACTTCGCCGGCATGACCAAGGTGCCGATGGACGAACGTTTTGCCTGGGATCTGTGGGACGACGGCGCTGCCGATGTGCCGGTGCTGCGCGATGCCCTGGTGCAACTGGAAGGCCGGATCACTGAGTGCAAGGAAGTGGGCTCGCACTCGGTGATGTTCGTGGAATTGACGAAAGTGGGCGTGCGCGAACCGCGCGACAGTCTGGTGTATTTCAACCGTTTGTTTCATCGCGTTGAGCATGCCAGCGCAGCTTGATTGAGACCTTCTTTTGTAGGAGCAGCCTGCGGCTGCTCCTACAAGGACAGGATGAATCAAGCCTGCAGATATTCCCGAGCCAACCAGCAAGCCCGTTCAATCAGCATCGGCGCCATTTCAATCGCCGTCGGGGTGCCCTGGCGGGTGTGAATCCAGCCCAGGTACGTAGTGCCGCGCAGCATCAGGAACAGCGCCAGGGTCTTGCGATCCGCCTCGGTCAGCGGCTTGACCGCGTTGTAGCCCTCCAGCAGCGCTGCCTTGATCTGCTCAAAACGCGGATCGTCAAGACAGAAGTACAGGGCTGTCGCCAACTCGAACATGTGCCAGCCAAACCCGGCATCGTCGAAGTCGATCAGACGCAATTGCGGCCCTTCGACCAGCAGGTTCTCCGGCACCAGGTCGGCGTGAATCATGCCGAAATTGCCCAGGTGCCGACCGTATTGGCGCAAGTCCTTGCGTGCCGTACGTCGGGCCTGTTGCAGCAGATCCCGCTGCTCGTCGCTAAGCTGCTCCAGCTCCCAGAACCGCCCCCAGAACGGATTGACGCCGATCAGGCCTTCCTCATCCCAGGCATGCCGGACGAACTCATCCGGTTGCTGCCAATGCGCCGAATGCAGGTGAATCCGCGCGGCAATCGCACCGGCCTCATTGAACAGGAAATCGATGGCGGTATCGGCCTGCACACCCGCCTCGGAGGTTCCGGCGGTGGCACCCGGCAGCCAGGCGAGCATGTCGATGTGGCGCGGCTCGCCGATGGCCTGGTGAGTGACTTCGATCAGGTGGCTTTCATTCTGCGCACGGATAATCTGCGGCACGGTAATGCCGGCGCTGGCCAACGCTTCCATCCATTGCAGCTCGGAGCGCAACGCCGCTTCGCAGTGATAGCCGTTGCGGTGGATGCGCAGGGCCACGCGCTGCCCGTCGTTTCGGCGGGCGGAGAACACCGCGTTCTCGCGGAATTTAATCAGTTCGATCTCGGCAAAATCGCCGTCCCAGTGTTCCAGCGCATGGCGCGCCAGATCATGCAGGCGGGCGACTTGCTGGTCGTGGCTCAGGGTATGAAATTCGGTCATGGCATAGTCTCAAATGGCGCTCAGGGCGTGGTCCAGGGTGTCGACAAACAGATCGGCGTTTTCGCGACTGAAGACCAGTGGCGGGCGCAACTTGAGGATGTTGTCGCCGGCGCCGATTTTGCTGATCAACACACCGTTCTCGCGCATGTCGTTGACCACCTTGCGCGCCTCCAGTCCGGCCGGGTCCTTACTGGCGTGGTCGCGTACCAACTCCATGGCAAAGAACAGTCCCTTGCCGCGCACATCGCCAATGATCGAATGTTTTGCGGCCAGGACTTGCAGGCGTTGCTGCACATAAGCGCCGACGCTTTGTGCGTTGTGCAGCAATTGCTGTTCTTCGATCACATCCAGCACCGCCATGCCGACCGCTGCTGCGACAGGCGAGCCGCCGAAGGTGTTGAAGTACATGGCGTGGCGGCCGAACGATTCGACCAAGGCCTTGTGGGTGATCAGGCCGGCCAGCGGATAACCGTTACCCATGGGCTTGCCGAGGGTGACGATGTCCGGCACCACGCCGTGGGCCTGATGACCCCACAGGTGATCGCCGGTGCGACCGAAACCGGACTGCACTTCGTCGGCGATGAACAAACCGCCCGCTGCACGAATCAGCGCGGCAGCCTTGTTGACGAAACTCGCAGGCACCCGTGGCAGGCCTTCGTTGGCGAACAGGGTATCGATCAGCAGCGCGGCCGGGCGAATGCCCTGGGCCTGCATCGACGCGATAGCCGCCGCGATGTTGGCCGCGTATTCCTCCGCCAACTGTGCTTCAGTGGTGCCGGCCGGTGCGTGGTACAGGCATGGAATCGGCACCGCTCGGGCATGGGCGGCGAAGGGTTCCGGCGAGGGCAGGGCGGTGGTGACCTGCGCCAGCGACGCCGAGTTACCGTGGTAGTTGTAGTCGCTGACGATGATGCCGGTGCCGCCACTGGTGAACCGCGCCAGACGCAGCGCCAGTTCGTTGGCTTCGCTGCCGGTGCAGGTGAACATCGCGGTGTCCAGCGGTGCTGCGAAGGTTGCGGTCAGGCGCTCGGCGTAACGCACCACTTGTTCATCCAGGTAGCGGGTGTGGATGTTCAGCGTGGTGGCCTGGCGGTGCATGGCCTCGGTCACATGGGGGTGGCAGTGACCGACGCAGGGCACGTTGTTGTAAACGTCGAGGTAGCGGCGGCCATCGACGTCGAACAGCCACACGCCTTCGCCGCGCACCAGGTGCAAGGGATTGTCGTAGAACAGTGGCGAAGCGCTGCCGAGTACGCGATGGCGGCGTTGCAGCAGGGTGTCTTCAGGCATGGTCTGGAACCTCGGTGACGGTGGTGCGACGGGCGCGCAGCAGGAAGTTGAAAATGCACAGGGTGAAGGTCACGGCCAGGGCGATCAGCATCAGCATGTCGAGCTGGAAACAGGCGGCGATCACCACCAGCGTCAGCGCCAGGCCGAGCCAGGCGACCAGCTTGCCGCCGACCAGGGTGAACGGGCGGGGCAGGCGTGGTTGGTTGCGCTTGATGTGCAGGTACGCGCCAAAAATGAACAGGTAGCAAACGTTGAGCAGCAGGACCACGGCGAGCATGACGGTGGCCGGGTCGACCGCCGACAATGGCAAACCAATCCCACCAATCAGCAGCAGGGCCGGATACGGCGTGCCACGCTTGCCGGTCTTGCCCATCCATTGCGGGAACAGGCCGTCGCGGGCCATCGCGAACAGTTGACGGGAGGCGGCGTAGACCAGCGAGAAGAAGGTCGCGATCAGACCGAACACCGCGCCGCAGCCAATCACCTTGGCCAGCCACGAACCTTCACCGAAGGCACTGTTGCTGGACATTGCCGCGTACAACGGGTCGCCCGCCGAACCCACCAACTCGACGCCACCGGCACCCGGTGCACAGACCAGTACCACCAGCGCGGTCACCAGCAAGGTGCCGATGGCTGCGAGAATGCCACGGGGCATGGTGCGACCGGGGTTGTGTGCTTCCTCGGCCGCCGAACCGGTTTGCTCGACGGTGATGAACAGCCAGATGGCGAACGGCACGCAAGCGAAGACGCCGCCGAGGCTGACCGGAGTTGCCACATTGGCAGGCAATTTGAGCAAGTTGGCCAGTTCGACATGGGGCGCCATGGCTGCGCCAAATGTGAGCAAGGCGACCACGGCGATGACGCCGGCAATGAACGTCAGGCCCATGGCCTCACCAACGCCACGCATGTGGATGCCGATGATCACGGCGAACAGGGCGATCTTCACCGGCCAACCGCCGAGCCCGAAAATCGACTCGGTGTAAGCGCAGATAAACGTCGCGGCAGCGCCAGTGCCGATGGTCAGCGCTATCGCACAGGCCACGCCAACCAGGTAGCCCACGAACGGTCCGAAGGCACTTTGCGCGTACACAAACACGCCGCCCGCACTGGGCAATGCCGTGGACAGTTCCGCCACGCACAACGCCAGTCCACCGCACAGCAGCGCCATCAACAGCGTGGCGATCAGCATATTCAACCAGCCACCGGCCATCAGGCCGAAGTTCCAGCCGGAAAACTGCCCGGCCACCACTAACGCAATTCCAAGGCCGGCGATCTTTGGCCAGCCCAGCGCACTTTTCTTGAGCACAGAAGTCTCCCGCGACCCGAAGGTCGATTTATTGTTTTAGTGAGAAATGGAGGGGTTCAGCGTTGCATTGCAGGGCGCCCGGGAACGGGTTTGTGCCCCGAGGTCGGCTTCGATACTACGCCCGAGGTGCTGCGAGGGATGTTTGCGCGCATGCCATGTGGTTGGTTGTGGGTGCCAGATTTGCGTGGGGTTTTGTCATCGGCGCAGGATCTTTGTGGGCGCTCAGGCCCACAAAGAACAGCTTTGAACCTTAAAAAGGTGGCTTACATCCGCGCCAACGCCTGCGCCAGATCAGCCCTCAAGTCCTCGACATCCTCAACCCCCACCGACAACCGCACCAAGCCATCACCAATTCCCAGTTCTGCGCGGGTATCGGCCGGGATGGTGGCGTGGGTCATGATCGCCGGGTGTTCGATCAGGCTTTCCACGCCGCCGAGGCTTTCGGCCAGAGCGAAGATCTGCACGCTCTCAAGGAAGCGCTTGGCTCCGGCCAGGTCACTGTTGAGGTCAAGGGAGATCATTCCGCCGAAACCGCGCATTTGCCGTTGCGCCAGTTCGTGTTGCGGGTGCGAGGGCAGGCCGGGGTAGTAAACCCGCGAGACTTGCGGTTGGCGCTCCAGCCACTGCGCCAGCTCCATTGCGTTGCTGCAATGCCGTTCCATGCGCAGGGCCAGGGTTTTCACCCCGCGCAGGGTGAGGAAGGCGTCGAACGGGCCGGCGATGGCGCCGACGGCGTTTTGCAGGAAGCCCAGGCGCTCGGCCAGTTCGGCGTTCTGCCCGACCACGGCGATGCCGCCGATCACGTCGGAGTGACCGTTGAGGTATTTGGTGGTTGAGTGCAGCACGATGTCGAAACCCAGCTCCAGCGGGCGCTGGATCCACGGGCTGGCGAAGGTGTTGTCGGCCACGCAGATGATGCCGCGGGCGCGGCAGGTGCGGGCGATGGCGGCGAGGTCGGTGAGGCGCAGCAGCGGATTGCTCGGGGTCTCGACCATGACCATGCGGGTGTCGTCTTGCAGGGAGGCTTCGAACGCCGCCAGGTCGGTCAGGTCGACGAAGCTGAAACGGTGTCCGGCGCTGCGCTGGCGCACCTTGTCGAACAGGCGGAAGGTGCCGCCGTACAGGTCGTTGCCCGAGACGATGTGTGAGCCGGCTTCGAGCAATTCGAGCACGGTGGAAATGCTCGCCAGCCCCGAGGCAAACGCGAAGCCCCGGGTGCCGCCCTCGAGGTCGGCCACACAACGTTCCAGCGCCCAGCGCGTCGGGTTGTGCGAACGCCCGTAGTCCAGGCCCTTGTGCACCCCGGGGCTCTGTTGCAGGTAGGTGGAGTTGGCGTAGATCGGCGGCATCAGCGCCCCGGTGGACGGGTCCGGCGCTTGCCCGGCGTGAATCACCCGGGTGGCGAAACGCTGTGCCGGGGCTTCGTTGTCCTGTTGGCTCATGGCAGTGATCTCCGCAAATGGTTGAGCATGTCGGTTCGGGTGATCAGGCCGTGGAAACCTGAGGCGTCCTGGATGATCGCCACCAGACCACGGCCCAGCTCGGCTTCCAGTTCAGCCAGCGTGGCGTCGGGGGACAAAGTCTGCAGCTTATCGGTCATGGCGCTCGACACGGTCTTGCGAAAGTGCGCAACGTCTTCATGCACGCCCAGCAGGATGTCGGATTCGTCGATCACGCCGACCAGTTGCTGCCCCTTGATCAATACCGGCAGTTGCGAGACATCGGCCAGGCGCATGCGCTGGAACGCGGTGAGCAGGGTGTCGTCGGGGCCGACGCTGATCACCCGGCCATCCTCGAAGCGTCGCGCGATCAAATCGCGCAGGTCGCCGTAGTGCTTGCGTTGCAGCAGGCCCTGATCGTTCATCCACTGGTCGTTGTAGACCTTGGACAGGTAACGCGTACCGGTATCGCAGACGAAGCTCACCACCCGTTTCGGCTCGGTCTGTTCTCGGCAGTAACGCAACGCCGCCGCCAGCAAGGTGCCGGTCGACGAGCCGCCGAGAATGCCTTCGGCGCGCAACAGTTGTCGGGCGTGATCAAAGCTTTCTTCGTCGCTGATCGAATAGGCGTGGCGCACGCTGGACAGGTCGGCAATCGACGGAATGAAGTCTTCGCCAATGCCTTCCACCGCCCAGGAACCGGGGGTGGGGAGGGTGCCGCCACGGCTGTATTCGGCCATCACCGAACCGACCGGGTCGGCCAGGACCATTTCCAGATCCGGTTGCACGCGTTTGAAAAAACGGGTCAGCCCGGTGAGGGTGCCGGCCGATCCGACACCGACGACGATAGCGTCCACATCATGCTGGGTTTGCGCCCAGATTTCGGGCGCCGTGCTGCATTCGTGGGCCAGCGGGTTGGCGGGGTTGTTGAACTGGTCGGCGAAGAACGCATCGGGAATGTCCGCGGCCAGCCGCGCCGCGACGTCCTGGTAATACTCGGGATGGCCCTTGCCGACGTCGGAGCGGGTGATGTGCACCTCGGCGCCCATGGCCTTGAGGTGCAAGACCTTCTCGGTGGACATCTTGTCCGGCACCACCAGTACTACGCGGTAGCCCTTGGCGCGGCCGACCAGGGCCAGGCCCAGCCCGGTGTTGCCGGCGGTGGCTTCGACGATGGTGCCACTGGGCCTGAGGCGACCATCGCGTTCGGCGGCATCGATCATCGCCAGACCGATACGGTCTTTGATCGAACCGCCAGGGTTCTGCGATTCGAGTTTGAGAAACAGCGTGCAGGGGCCGGTATCGAATCGGCTGACGCGCACCAATGGCGTGTTGCCGATGAGTTCGAGCACGGCGGGGCGAGCGTTGTCAGGCATGGCGTCACTTCCTTGCGCAAATTCGCACTGGGTGGACTTGGCCGGCGCTGTGCCATCAGGCGTCAATCGCCGGCATTGCATCGCTAGGACCATAGGCCGGGATCCGACCACCCGCAACCTCGCACAGCCGACCGGTCGGCTCGACGCTTTTTCCTCGCCAGCGACCACAAAAAACATAATTTCGCTAATCCCCGGCTCCGAACAGAATGCGGCCAACACCCAGACACCGATAGCCGCAGCAGAAGAACAACAGTGATCAGAATCGAGGCGGCAGCCATGACCGACCTGAATCAAACCACCTTTCAGAAGTGCACAGCCATGACAGTAGACAAGACCGAAATTGATACGCTTGTAGTGGGCGCCGGCCAGGCCGGCGTGGCCATGAGTGAACACCTGAGCAAGCTCGGTGTGCCTCACCTCGTTGTGGAGCGCAATCGTATCGCCGAAGCCTGGCGCACCGGTCGCTGGGATTCGCTGGTGGCCAACGGCCCTGCATGGCACGACCGCTTTCCGGGGCTGGAATTTGACGGTCTGGACCCGGATGCCTTCGCCGGCAAAGAGCAGGTGGCTGCGTACTTCGAAGCCTATGCCCGCAAGTTCAACGCGCCGATCCGCACCGGTGTTGAAGTCAAGAAAGTGGAACGCAATGCCGACCGCCCAGGTTTTACGGTTGAAACCTCCGATGGCGTGATCGAGGCCCGGCACGTGGTGGTCGCCACTGGTCCGTTCCAGCGTCCGGCCATTCCGCCGATTGCGCCTGAAATCGCCGGCATCACCCAGATTCACTCGGCGCAATATTACAACCCGCAGCAACTGACCGAAGGTGCGGTACTGGTGATCGGCGCCGGTTCATCGGGCGTGCAGATCGCCGATGAACTGCAACGTTCCGGCAAGCAGGTCTACCTGTCGGTCGGCGCGCACGATCGTCCGCCTCGTGCCTATCGCAACCGCGATTTTTGCTGGTGGCTGGGCGTGCTCGGCGAGTGGGATGCCGAAGCCATGCAGCCGGGCAAGGAACACGTGACTATCGCTGTGAGCGGTGCCCGTGGCGGGCACACCGTGGACTTCCGTCGCCTGGCCCATCAAGGCATGACCCTGGTCGGCCTGACCCAGTCGTTCAACGGCGCTGTGGTGAGTTTCGAAGACAACCTCGCCGACAACATTGAACGTGGCGATGAAAACTACCTGGCGCTGCTCGACAAGGCCGATGCCTACATCGAACGCAACGGCCTCGACCTGCCGCTGGAGCCTGAAGCCCGCGCCATGCTGGCGGACCCGGACTGTGTGACCCATCCAATCCTTGAACTGGACCTGCTCAAGGCCGGCGTCACCACCATCATCTGGGCTACCGGTTACTCCACCGATTACAGCTGGCTGAAAGTCGACGCCTTCAAGGACAACGGCAAGCCACAGCATCAGCGCGGTGTGTCCTCCGAGTCAGGCGTGTATTTCGTTGGCCTGCCATGGCAATCCCGTCGCGGTTCCGCGTTTATCTGGGGCGTTTGGCACGACGCCAAGCACATCGCCGACCACATCGTTAAGCAGCACACCTATCTCGACTATCGGGATGCGACCCAGCGCCAAGCCGCCGCCCCTGTTCAGAAAGCCAGCCTCATGGGAGTTCGTTGATGCCTACTCATACCCGCATCCGCATGTTCAATACCAAAGACACCTACCCGAACCAGACGCTCGACAACGACCTGTGCCAGGCCGTGCGCGCCGGCAACACGGTGTATGTGCGCGGTCAGGTCGGCACCGACTTCAACGGTCAACTGGTGGGTCTTGGTGATCCACGCGCCCAGGCCGAGCAGGCCATGCGCAACGTCAAGCAATTGCTGGAGGAGGCGGGCAGCGACCTGAGCCACATCGTCAAGACCACCACCTACCTGATCGACCCGCGCTACCGCGAGCCGGTGTACCAGGAAGTCGGCAAGTGGCTCAAGGGCGTGTTCCCGATTTCCACCGGGCTGGTGGTCAGCGCCCTTGGCCAGCCGCAGTGGCTGATGGAAATCGATGTGATCGCTGTTATCCCTGAATAAGGAATTGGCCATGACTTTTTCCATCGTGGGTCGCTGCGCCGAAACCGGCCAGCTGGGCATTGCCATCAGCTCTTCGAGCATTGCCGTTGGCGCGCGTTGCCCTTGGTTGCGGGCCGGTGTCGGCGCAGTGTCGAGCCAGAACATCACGCTGCCGGCCCTCGGCCCGCAGATCCTCGATGAACTGGCCAGCGGCTCTGCGCCGCCCCAGGCGCTGGACCACTCGTTGACCCGTAACGGCTACAGCCAGTATCGGCAGGTGGCAGTGGTCGATGCCCAGGGTCGTACGGCGGTGTTCAGCGGCAATCAGGCGTTGGGCATCAATAACGCCGTGGCCGGTGACCAATGCGTGGCGGCCGGCAACTTGCTGGCCAACAGTGGGGTGATCGAGGCGATGGTCGCGGCCTTCGAAAACAGCGAAGGCTGTCTTGCCACCCGGCTGATGAACGCTTTGCAGGCCGGGCAAGACGCTGGTGGTGAAGCCGGTGCGGTGCACTCGGCAGCCATGTCGGTGGTGGGTGACCTGACCTGGCCAATCGTCGACCTGCGTGTGGACTGGGCCGAGGAAAATCCGATTGGCGAGCTGGGCAAACTGTGGAAAGCCTACGAGCCGCAGCTTCAGGATTACCTGACCCGCGCCCTCAATCCGACCCTGGCACCGAGCTATGGAGTGCCCGGCGATGAGTGAGTTGCGCAGCCGCGCCATGCTTGCGCGGTTGATCGGGTTCGCCACGGTCAGCCGTGATTCGAACCTGGCGCTGATCGAATACGTGCGTGACTACCTGCACGAACTGGGTGTGGATTGCGAACTGATCTACAACACCGAGCGGACCAAGGCCAACCTGTTGGCCACGGTCGGCCCGAGGGTGGTCGGTGGCATCGTGCTGTCCGGGCACACCGACGTGGTCCCGGTGGACGGTCAGGCATGGACGGTTGAACCGTTCAGCCTGAGCGAGGCGAATGGCAAGTTGTTCGGGCGCGGCACCGCCGATATGAAAGGGTATCTGGCGTCTGTCCTGGCGGCCGTGCCGATGTTTCTCGCCAGCCCTTTGAAGCGCCCTGTGCATCTGGCGTTTTCCTACGACGAGGAGGTCGGCTGCCTCGGTGTGCGCAGCTTGCTGCAAGTGCTGCCCCAGCGCATTCCGGCACCGGCCATGTGTTTGATCGGCGAGCCGACCGAGCTCAAACCGGTGCTCGGGCACAAGGGCAAACTGGCGATGCGTTGCCATGTTCACGGTGCGCCGTGCCATTCGGCCTACGCGCCTTATGGGGTGAACGCCATCGAGCAGGCTGCTCGGCTGATCGGTCGGTTGGGTGAAATCGGCACACGCCTGGCGCAACCGCAGCATCACGACGAGCGCTTCGATCCGGCGTATTCGACGGTGCAGGTCGGCGTGATAAACGGTGGGACGGCATTGAACATCGTGCCCGAGAACTGCCGCTTTGATTTCGAAGTGCGCGCCTTGCCGGACTTTGCCCCGCAAGCGGTCGCCGATGAACTGCAAACCTATGCCGAGCAAACCTTGCTGCCGGCGATGCAGGCGGTAAAAGCCGACACCTCGATTCGCTTTGAAAAGATCTGCGCCTATCCGGGGCTGGCAACACCTGCCGACAGCGCGGCGGCCCGTTTGATTGCGCAACTGTGCGGCAGCGATGACTTCAGCACGGTCGCGTTTGGCACCGAAGGCGGGCTGTTCGATCAGGCCGGCATTCCTTCGGTGGTCTGCGGTCCCGGCAGCATGGACCAGGGGCACAAGCCCGATGAATTTGTCAGCGTCGAACAGATGGCCGCGTGTGACCTCCTGATGGATCGCCTCGCAACGTTTTTGAGTGAGCACAACGACAGATAACAACAATGGGTCGACCAGGCCCGAGGAAGCGATCCATGTCCAGATCCTTGCGTTACAGTGTTCCGTTTGCCCTGGCGCTGTTGAGCGGCAGTGTGCTCGCGGCGCCCCAGAGCCTTACGGTGATTTCCTTCGGCGGTGCCACCAAACAGGCCCAGGATAAGGCCTATTTCCAGCCCTTCAACGCCAGCGGCGCAGGCAACATCGTGGCCGGTGAGTACAACGGCGAATTGTCGAAGATCAAGGCGATGGTCTCGGCCGGTCACACCAGTTGGGACGTGGTCGAAGTCGAAAGCCCGGAGCTGTTGCGCGGTTGCGAGGAAGGCTTGTTCGAGAAGCTGGACGCAGGGCGCTTTGGAGATGCCGCGAATTTCGTGCCCGGTGCGCTGACCGAATGCGGGGTGGCGACCTATGTCTGGTCAATGGTCATGGCCTATGACCAGAGCAAACAGGCCAAGGCGCCGCAATCCTGGGCGGACTTCTGGAACGTGGCTGACTTCCCGGGCAAGCGCGGTTTGCGCAAGAGCGCCAAGTACACGCTGGAAATTGCTTTGCTGGCTGACGGTGTCAAAGCGGACGACATCTACAAGGTCCTGAATACCCCGCAAGGCGTGACGCGGGCTTTCGCCAAGCTCGACCAGATCAAGCCGAATATCCAGTGGTGGGAGGCGGGTGCCCAACCGGCGCAGTGGCTGATTGCCGGCGACGTGGTGATGAGCGCGGCCTACAACGGCCGGATCGCCTCGGCGCAAAAGGAAGGCATGGAACTGAGCATCGTCTGGCCGCAAAGCCTGTACGACCCGGAATACTGGGCGGTGGTCAAGGGCACGCCGAACAAGGCACTGGCCGAAGACTTCATCGCATTTGCCAGCCAGCCGCAAACGCAAAAAGTCTTTTCGCAAACCATCCCGTACGGCCCGGTGCATCGCCAGACCCTGCCGTTGCTGCCCAAGGACGTGCAGGAACAACTGCCGACCGCCGAAGCCAACCTGGCCGGTGCCCGTGCCGTGGATGCCGAGTTCTGGGTCGACCATGGCGAGGAGCTTGAACAGCGCTTCAACGCCTGGGCTGCGCGCTGATACGACGGTCGTGTAGCAACATGGGACCCTGTGGGAACGGGCCTGCCCGCGATGAGGTCGTCAGCATCAACATCCTGGTTGACTGACACGCCGGGGAACTGAGTCGGCGCCATAAAAAACCAATCGGATTGAATTGTGGTGCAAGTCGGGATGGCCGTTTGTCGGGCGTATGGTTATGCTCAGCGAGTTTGCAAACGCCAATGATAAACAACCACAGTGAAGCCATGAGCCAATCCGAGACGCGTGCGACTGTTCTAGCGCTGTATCCAGAAGACTCCCGAGAGGCGGCGGCATTGCTCAAGCAGGCAGTGCCGCTGATGGTTCGTCACAACATTGCGCCCAATCCGGTGCACTACGCGCTCTGGTACACCTACAGCAAAGGCCAGGAACCCGAGCTCAATCGGCATCTGGACCGGGTGCTCAACGATTTCGATTACTTCCCGCCAGAGTCCGCCACCAGGCTGTTTCGCGAATACATCATTCGCGATGAGCTGGCGGACGCCCGCTCCGGGCAGCAGGAAGCGATCAACCTGGTCGACGACATGGAGCGCGATGTATCGCGCAGCGTGAAGGGCAACCAGAACTTCCAGGCCAGCCTTGGCCAATTCCTGCAAATGCTCGAAGAGCCTGCGAGCGAGCGCTTGCCAAGCATTCTGATCCAGTTGCAGCAGAGCACCCGGCTCATGCAGGGTCAGCAGGAACATTTCCTCGCGCAATTGCAATCGGCGCAGCATGAAATCAAAACCCTGCGCGACAAGCTCGAGCGTGCGCAGCTGGCGGCAACGCTCGATGGCCTGACCGAACTGTTCAACCGCGCCACCTTCAATCGCAAGCTGGAGCAGGCATTGAGCAAAGCGCCCAAAGGCGTTGCACTGGTGATACTGGATATCGACCACTTCAAGCAGTTCAATGATCAATACGGCCATCCGCTGGGCGACCGGGTTCTGCAGCACGTCGCCCACGTGTTGCGCGAGGCGCTGCCAGCCGAAGCGATTGCAGCGCGATACGGCGGTGAAGAGTTCTGCGTGGTGCTCAACGATTGCCAGGATCTGGCCAGCGCGGCGGCTTTCGCCGAGCGGTTGCGCTTGAAGATCCAGTCGCTGCGGGTCAAGGCCCGAGGCACCAACACCGTGCTGGACACCATCACCGCTTCATTCGGCGTGGCCCACGCTCAGCCCGGCGACTATCCGGAAAGCCTGCTGACCCGCGCCGATGACGCGCTGTATCAGGCCAAGCGCAACGGGCGTAATCAGGTACGCCAGTCGTCTGAGTGACCTGTCACCCGAGAATGAAATACACCTTGCGCACCGGCGTGAGGTTTTCCCACGTGCCATTGAAACCACTGGCCACCACAAACGAATCGCCTGCTGTGAAGGTGCGGCTGACACCCTCGGCGTCGGTCAGGCGCACCGTACCTTCGAGGATGTGGCAAAGCTCATCGTAATCGCACTGACAGCGCTCCAGATGCGGGCCGGCTTCCCAGAGGCCGGCCACCGCGTTTTTCTCGGGCTGGACAAAGTGCCGCCAACTCCTGCTGTGGTAAGGCACGTCGACCACGGCCGGGTCGTTGATCTCGGTTTCACGGGGGACAAGGTCGCTGGCGAAGTCGATGACGTGCCGGGGCAGGGCTGTGGACATGGGGTTCTCCGGGTCAGGAATCGAAGCCGATGCCAAAGGCATCGAAGGTCTTGAGCAGCAAGTTGCGGTGACCGTCACGGTCCTCCCGCGCTAATGAACGCTGGGCCAGTTTCACGCCGACGTAGCGCAAGGGTTCAGGTGGAAAGCGGAACGGTGCCTTGGAGGTCATCAACAGCTCGGTTCGTTCAGTGCGCTCGCCAGCCAACAGGTCGAGCATGTTCAGCGCGGCGAAGCGACTGGCGGACACGCCTTGCCCGGTGAAGCCCAACGCATAGGCGACGCGGCCCTGGTGCTCGCAACCGGTGAACATCGTGGTGCGTGCCGAGGTGTCGATGATGCCGCCCCAGGCATGGCTGAAGCGCACATCATGCAGGGCGGGAAAGGTCTGCTGAAACTGTTCGGCCAGCCGCTGGAAGCTTTGCGGGCGTTGGGTCAGCGCTTCGTCGCGGCGCGCGCCGAAATGGTAGATAGCGTCGTAACCGGCCCAGAGAATCCGGTTGTCGGCGGTTTTGCGCAGGTAGTGGAACTGGTTGCCGGAATCGGCGATACCGTAGCGCCCGGTCCAGCCGATGGCGGCCAGTTGTGCATCGCTCAGCGGCTCGGTAACCAGTGAGTAGTCGTAGACCGGAATCACCGTTGAGGCCAAATGCCCGAGCAACGGCGGGGCGATATTGGTGGCGAGGGCGACTTGTCCAGCGATCACTTCTGCATCGGCAGTGCGCAAGCGCAGGCCGTCGTTGCCGGCATCCAGTTGCAGCACCGGACTGTTTTCGAACAATTGAATGCCTTGCTCAAGGCAAACCCTGCGCAGTTCAGCGGCCATTTTTGCCGGGTTGAGCAGGGCGTAGTTGGGTTCGAACAGACCGGCCGTGTACGCCGGGGAGTCGAGCTTGTGTGTCAGATCGCTGCCTTCGAGCCACTGGCAATCAATGCCGAAACGGGCGTAGTTGCGTTGCATCGAGCGCAGGCCATCGACCTGCCAGGGCTGGCTGGCGACGTTGAGTTTGCCGTGGCGTTCGAACTCGACGTTCATGCCGTAGCGTTGCAGGTCGGCAGCCAGTTCATCGAGGTTCTGCCGGCCCAGGCGGATCAGTTGCCCGGCTTCATCGGGCCAGCGCTTGAGCGCGTTGGACACCCCGTGGGAAATGCTCGGCGCGCAGAAACCACCGTTGCGCCCGCTGGCCTCACCGCCGCAACGCCGTGCCTCGACAATTGCGATACTCAGCCCGGGGCTGCGTTGGCGCGCCAGCAGGGCGGTCCACAATCCGGTGAATCCACCGCCGACCACCACCAGATCGAACGATACCGACCCGCTGACGGAGGGCGCGGCGGGCGGCGGTGTCACGGTGTCCTGCCAGAAGGGGTGAGGCAGGGCACGGTCAAGCGCATCGAAACGCGATGGGACATTCATGCTGAAACTCCGGCGGTGTGTCGGGCAGCGACGATTGCGTTCGGTTGCCCGACGGTTTTTTGTTGTTTTGGCTAGAGGTCAAGAATGGCGCGCGCGGCAATGTCGGTGCCGCGTGTTGCCTGCATGCGCTCGCTGAACGATTTGAGGCGTTGTTTCATCGGTTGGTCGCTCAGCAGCTGTTCGAGGGCGGCGGGCAGTGCGGCCAAGGGATCGGCGAACCGTGGAAGATAGCGACCGACGCCGACTTCCCCGGCGCGGGCGGCGTTGTCGTGGCCGTCCCAGCAATAGGGAATGATCAGCGACGGCAAACCGAAATACAGCGCCTCGCAGAAGCTGTTGTTGCCCCCGTGATGAATGAACACATCGCACTCCTTGAGCACTGCCGGTTGGGCAAACCAGCTGTCGAGGTACACGTTGTCCGGCACGGTGGTGTACATGTCGCGGTAGGCGCCGACGTTGACCAGGAAACGGTATGGCAAGGTTTCGATTGTGTTGATCAGGCGCTTCATCATCCCGGTATCGGCGGCGCCGAGGCTGCCGAAGCTGAGATAAATCAGCGGCGCGTCGTTGTACCGTGGAAAGTCCGGGACGATGTAGGGCGCTTCTCGTCGTACGCAACCATCGAGGTAGACGTATCGCTGCGGATCGAGCGGTTGCTGGCGTGCATAGCGTACTGGCGTCGGTGACAGCAGCAGGTTGAGCCATGGCGAGTCAGTGAGGAACTGTCCCGCAGGACAGGGCGCCGTATTGTTGCTCAGGAGAAAATGCGAAAAGCGTTCATGGGCCGGCGCGACAGCCTTGAGATATTGCTCGGTGTAGCGTTCGCAGGCTGCGGTGTCACGGGTCAGGCAGCCGGACAGGTACGGCGGAACGTTGGCATCCGGCAGTTCGGTTTCGGCGCAGGACACCACGCGCACCCAAGGGCAACCCGCGTTGGCGATGGCCGGGAACATCACCACGTTGTCGAGCACGATGACGTCCGGTTTCAGGCGGCTGAGCAACTGCTGCAAGGGTTTTTCCGCTTCGATCGCGGTGTCGATGATCGCTTCCCAGGCCGGCGCGACATAGCTGTCGATCTGCGCCAATGGGGTCTGGTCGAAGTAGGGAATGCTGCGTTCGATGAAGCGCTCCCAGTAATGCTGATGTTCCGCCGCCGACAATGGGCTCACTTGTGGAATCGGGTATTCGTCGAAACCGTATTCGGCGAACAGCCCCTGAAAATGCTCGTGGCAGATGAACACCGGCCTGGCGCCCAGCTCACGCAGCGACTGAGCGATACCAATGCAGTTCAGGGCCGCGCCGAAACTGGCTTCCGGAAACAGGGCGATCAGTTTTTGTTTTTGCATGGCGAGGGACTGTCCATGGCGGGTCAGACCCGCCGCTCCTGAAGGTGTTTTGGATGCTGTCTTATTTTCAAAAAAAAATCATCATGTTTTTACGAGGTGCTTAACGGCGCCCCAAATGATGACTTTGCGGGATGCCACGGTTGGCGGTTTGCGGGCGTTGCGCGGCGCTCAGGCGCAGGTGCAGGCGCAGCAGGTCGGCGGCGATCTCCATCTGCCCGCGCTCGATGTGCGCGATGATTTGCAGGTGCTCGCGCAGGGCTTCCTGCAGGCGGTGCACGCTGACCGAGGGCAGCAAATTCGGCAGGCGCCGCAGGCTTTGATGCTGGAGCAGAGCGTCGCTGATGAAGCGGTTGCCGCAGCTCTGGGCCAACAGTTCGTGGAAGCTGATGTCCAGCTCGCGAAATTGCTGGATGTCGAAATCTTCTACGGGGCTGGCGAGCAGGCTTTGCGAGGCACTGCGCAACAGGCTCAGGCGTTGCGGGTCGGCAGTGAAGCTTGGGCTGAGCAGCGCTTCGGGCTCCAGAATCAAGCGGAATTTCAGGCTTTCCTCAAGGGCGGCCAGGCTGTTCAGCGACGGGCGAAACAGCCAGGACTGGCCGGGGCCGCGCTCGATGGCCTGGCTTTCGCTCAATTGCTGGAGGGCTTTTTGCGCCGCTGGCCGGCCGATGTCGTAGCGGCGCATCAGTTCGCTGATGCTGATGCTGTCACCCAGCCGTCCGGCCATGCGATCACGCAATACCGAGGCGGCCAGTTCTTCTTCTGCGGCTTGTGGCAGGGTCGCGTTGAATGCCTGGCCTGTCGGGGAGGTCAGCAATCGGTAGCCCTTGCCGGCTTCGTGGCTCAGCAGGTTTTCTTCCAGCAGCACTTTCAGTGCGCCGCGAATCAGTGTGCGCGAGACCTGAAAAGTGCGGGCCAGGGCCTGCTCGGCCACCGGGTCCCCGGCAACCAGTCCGCTTTCCTGAGTGTGTTCGAGGATACGGCGGGCCAGTTCCAGGTGATTGGTGCGCGGTTTTTTTTCGGCTGTCGTGCTCAAGCGTCTTTTCTCGTGGTGATCCGCTGTCGGGCTCAGGTGCTCATCTTATGCCATGCGCCGGCCCATCGTCAGGCTGGAAGAAATGCGTTGACATCTTTTGATACTGGTCCTAATTTCTAAAAAAAAACACAAGCAATCGTTTCTCGTTTTGCCGTACTGCCTTCGAACACAACAAAACAAACAATCGTCGGGTGAGTATTTATGAGCAAGCTGAATGATCTTCTGTGCGCAGGATTGGCCGTTTCCCTGGCGATCGCTTCACAGGCTGCAAGTGCGAAAGACATGGTGATCTCCATCTGGGACGGCTACATGGCCCCGGATGCGCTGGAGAAGTTCAAGGTGGCCAGCGGTGTGGACGTCGACAAGGCGCTGCACGCCACCAACGAAGAAATCATGGGCAAGCTCATGGCGTCCGGCGGTGAAGGGTATGACGTGGTGTTCGTCTCCTCGCCCTTCGCCGAAGTCCTGCACAAGCAGGGGCTGCTGGCGGACATCGATCCGGTCAAAGTGCCCAACCTGAAAAACCTCTATCCCGAAGCCACCCAGCTGGAATACGACGCCGGCAACCATTTCTCGGTGCCCTACACCTGGGGCACGACCGGTATTTGCTATCGCTCCGACAAGGTGACACCGGCACCACAAAGCTGGAACGAGCTGCTTAATCCGAGCGATGCGCTCAAGGGCAAGGTGACGATGCTGGCTACCGACCGCTGGATGCTCGGCGCCGGTTTCCTCGCCAAGGGCTGGTCGGTCAACGACAGTGACCCGGCGCAGATCGCCGCCGTTCGCGATCAACTGATCGCCACCAAGAAACGCATCCTGTCCTTCGACGACACCACCTTCTACTCCAAGCTCGCATCCGGCGAATCGCTGATGGCCCACGCCTGGGACGGCTGGTGCAACTACGGCACCCAGGCCAACGCGGCGATCAAGTTCGTGGTGCCCAAGGAAGGTTCCGATCTGTGGGTAGACACCATGGTGGTGCTCAAAAGTTCGAAGCACCAGGAAGAGGCCTTCAAGTTCATCAACTTCATGCTGGCCAAGGAAAACCACGTATGGGTTGCTGAAAACATCCTCTACAAAATCCCCAACCAGGCCGCAATGGCCGGGTTGTCCGCTGACCTGCTCAAGCAATACCCCAACCTGACCATGACGCCGAGCGAGCTGGTGAAGATGGAGCAATTGCGCGATCTGGGCGGCACCACGCAAAAGGCCTACACCCGCGCCGTGACCGAAATCATGGCGGCGCAGAACTAACGCCGCATCGATCCGGGGCCTGCCCGGCAGGTCCCGCCACGTTCGCAAGCCGCCTCTGTCCCGAGGCGGGAGGATAGGGTTAATGAGTGCTTTGCATGCTGACAGGCGGCTGTCGGCCTGGCTTCTTGCGCCCGGCTTCGGCTGGCTGCTGATGTTTCTGGTGGTGCCCTGTTTGCTGGTGCTGGTCTACAGCTTCGTCGAACGCGGTGCGTATGGCGGCATTGATTGGTTGTTTACCTGGGAAAACTACCAGCGCGCCTTCGATCCGCTGTACCTGGGCATCTTGCTCAAGTCGGCAAAAATCGCCGGGCTGGCCACGCTGTTTGCGGTGCTGATCGGCTACCCGGCCGCCTATGCGATTGCCCGTGCGCCACGGCGGCGTCAGGCGGTGTATCTGTTTCTGGTGATGCTGCCGTTCTGGAGCAACTACCTGATCCGCACTTACGCCTGGATCGTCCTGCTCAATCGCGAAGGCCTGATCAACCGCCTGTTGCAACTGCTCGGCTACAGCGGCGAACCCATCAGTTTGCTGTACACCGAATCGGCCGTGGTACTCGGGTTGGTCTACAACTACATCCCCTTTGTGATCCTGGCGATTTTCTCCTCGCTGTCGCGCATCAACAACGAACTCTGGGACGCCTCCAGAGACCTCGGCGCTTCGGGCTGGATGACGTTCCGCCGGATCATTCTGCCGTTGAGCGTTCCCGGCATCGCCGCAGGCTCGGTGTTTGTCTTTGTGCTGAGTATCGGCAACTTCATCACCGCTGACCTGTTGGGTGGCAAACAGGTGCAGATGGTCGGCAACCTGATCTACTCGCAGTTCCTCACCGCGCGGGACTGGCCGTTCGGTGCGGCGCTGAGCTTCTTCCTGATCGCGATCATGCTGGTGCTGTTGTTCATCCAGGCACTGGTGGCGCGCCGTGCAGAAGGGGCACGCTCATGAGCCAGTCACGTTCGGTCAGCGGCGCCGTACTGAGTTCGCACCTGGGCCTGGTGTACGCCTTCCTTTATATACCGATCCTGGTGTTGATCCTGTTGTCGTTCAACAAGTCCGGATTGCCGACCGCCTGGGGCGGCGTATCGCTGAAGTGGTACGCGGCACTGGCGCACAACACGGCAATCCTGTCGGCGGCGCTCAATACCCTGATCGTGGCGCTGTCGGCGACCTTCATTGCCTGTGTGCTCGGGACGTTCCTGGCGCTGGGCATCGAGTTGCGCCGCAAGGACAGCCACAAGGGGCAGGTGGTCGACACCCTGCTGATGGCGCCGATGATCATTCCCGACATCGTGCTGGCGATTGCGCTGCTGAGCTTTTTCAACCTGCTCAAGGTCGGTCTGGGCCTGCACTCGATCATCATCAGCCACGCGGTGTTCAACATCGCCTTCGTGTGCGCCGTGGTGCGCACGCGGCTCAAGCACTTCGACTACTCGATCCTCGAAGCCTCGATCGACCTCGGCGCGAGCTGGTTCACCACGTTCCGCCGGGTGCTGTTGCCGGTGATTTTTCCCGGTGTGCTGGCTGGTGGATTGCTCTCGTTCACCCTGTCGGTGGACGAATTCATCATCGCCTTTTTCAACTCCGGCTCCGGCCAGGCGTCGACGACTTTGCCCATGCAGATCTACGCCATGATCCGCTTCGGCGTCACCCCGGAAATCAACGCTCTGGCGACGCTGGTGATGCTGGTCAGCATCACCGCGCTGCTGGCTTCGCAGCGTCTCAACAAGGCTCCTCGCACCCATGAATAATTCTTCTGCGGTACTGATCCTGGACAAGGTCAGCAAGTCTTATGGCAACGGTCTGGCGGTCGACGAGGTGTCACTGAGCATCCGCGAGAACGAGTTTTTCGCGCTGCTCGGTCCGTCCGGCTGCGGCAAAACCACGCTGTTGCGCATGCTCGCCGGTTTCGAGACCCCCAGCGGTGGCTGCATTTATCTGGATGGCAACGACATCTCGCCACTGCCGCCGAACAAGCGTCCGTTGAACCTGATGTTTCAGTCCTATGCGCTGTTTCCCAACATGACCGTGCGCAAGAACATCGCCTACGGTCTGGAAATGGAGCGCCTGCCGGAAAGCGAAATCCGCCGTCGTGTCGATGAAGTGCTGAGCACCGCGCAACTGGGTGAGCTGGCCGAGCGCAAGCCCGATCAGCTTTCCGGTGGCCAGCGCCAGCGGGTGGCGCTGGCGCGGGCATTGGTCAAACGTCCGCGTGTGTTGCTGCTCGACGAGCCGTTGGGCGCACTCGACAAAAAACTGCGGGAAAAAATGCAGCTGGAACTCAAGCGCCTGCAACACGAGAGCGGCATCACCTTCATCATCGTCACCCACGACCAGGAAGAAGCCCTGGTGATGTCCGACCGCATGGCGGTGCTCGACGGCGGCAAGGTCTGCCAGTGCGGTAGCCCGACCGAGCTTTACGAAAACCCCAACAGCCGCTTCGTGGCCAACTTCATCGGCGTCAGCAACCTGCTCGAAGGTGTGCGCTCGGGTCAGCACTCGGTGCGGGTCAATGGTCAGGAACTGAAGGTAGACACCGACGCACCGCTGGTAAGCGGCCAGGCAGTCGCCGTGGTGGTGCGCCCGGAACGCCTGCAAGTGCTGACGGAGCAGGGCGGCGAATGCGCCAACCAGGTCAGCGGCAAGATCGTCGAAGTCGCCTACCACGGCCTCGACACCAACCTGCATGTACTGACACCGCTCAGCGACAAACCGCTGATCGTGCGTGTGCCGTCCTCTCAGTTTGAATTCGCCCATTTTGCAATCGACACGACCATCCGGCTGGGCTGGCAGGCCCGGCATGCCCGCGTATTGACGCGCTGAACAATAAAAAGACCCGGCAGGAGTAGCACTCGATGAAACAGAAAGTGATCGCATTCTTCCCCGAAGCCGCCTATGGCCCGGCGCTCAATTCAGTCGGCATCGCCCAGGCCTGTGAAGCCCTGGGCCACAAAGCGGTGTTCCTCACCGACCCGGGCATGAGCGGTGTGTACGCCGGTTATGGTTTTGAGGAGCACATGGTGAACATGTCGGCACCCATGCCGGCCGAAGAAATGGCCCGCTACTGGGTGGATTTCATCAACGGGCACATTCCGAACTTCCGCAAGTCACCGTTGGCGCAGATCGACAACTACGTCAAGGAATGCTGGGCGGCCATCGTTGAAACCGCGAAGTGGGCGCAAAAGGATCTGCCTGCGGTGCTGGACAAGGTCAAGCCCGACCTGATCTGCGTCGACAACGTGATCCTGTTCCCCGCGATCAAGCAGTACGGCAAACCGTGGGTGCGGATCATTTCCTGCTCGGAAAACGAGATCGAAGACCCGGATATCCCGCCGCACCTGTCGGGTATGAGCATCGACGACAAGGTCGGTCAGGCGCAATTTCGCCAGCGCTTTGAAGAGGTGATCGAGCCGATTCACGAGGACTTCAACCAGTTCCTGCAAGCCCATGGAGAGGCGCCGTATCCGCTGGGTACGTTCTTCGAAGCTTCGCCGTTCATGAACCTGCTGTTGTACCCGGACGCGGTCAAGTTCGACCGGCGTCATCCGCTGCCGGCCGAACGTTTCCATTACCTGCAAGGTTGCGTGCGTCACGACACGCCGTATGAGATTCCGCAGTTCCACGTGCATAACGACAAGCCGTTGCTGTATGCGAGTTTCGGCAGCCTCGGTTCCGGCGATGTCGATTTGCTCAAGCGCCTGATCGAGGCGGTGGGCAAGCTGCCTTACCGGGCGCTGTTCAATGTCGGCGAACACCTCGACGAATACCCGGACCTGCCGGACAACGTGCAGATTTCCAACTGGTTCCCGCAACCGTCGGTGATTGCCCAGGTCGATGCGGTGATCCACCACGGCGGCAACAACAGCTTCACCGAGTGCCTGTTCTTCGGCAAACCGGCGATTGTCATGTCCTACGTGTGGGACGGCCACGACAACGCCATGCGCGCCGAAGAAAGCGGCCACGGCTTCAAGCTCGACCGCTATGAGTGGAGCGAAGAACAGCTCGCGGAAAAACTCCACGCCTGCCTCAACGACGAGGCGATGCGCCAACGCCTGCAGCGCACCAGCGCGCAAATGCAATCACGCAAGGGGCCGCAAGACGCGGCCGCGATTCTCGACAAGGTGCTCAACGATGCCTGACTCATCCACCACGGCGGGTATCACGCCGTACCTCGAAGCCGTCAGCAGCCGCACCGACCTGGTGGACTGGGGCGTGCAGAGCGATGCCGTCGAAGGCGTCTCGCATTCCAGCGGCCGCTTGCTGTTCAAGGGCCCGAACAACAGCCCGGAAACCGGATTGTGGGTGTGTACTCCGGGCCGCTGGCGGTTGTCGATTCCCCGGGATGAGCTGTGTCATTTCATCGCAGGGCATGCGACTTACCGCAACGACAACGGCGAAGTGATTGAAGTGCGCCCCAACACGCTGGTGCTGTTCCCGGCCGGCTGGACCGGCGAGTGCGACGTGCGGGAAACCCTGCGCAACGTGTACATGCTGGCCTGAGCCTGTGAAAAACACTGCAACCCCTGTAGCAGCCGGCTTGCTGGCGATAGCGGTACGCCGGGCGACATCTGTGTCGACTGTCCCGACGCAATCGCCGGCAAGCCGGCTCCTACAGGTTACCGACCGACTTTTATTGGAGAAAATGTATGACTACCCCGTTTCTGTACGACCCGCTGAGCATTACCGACGTCAAGGATTGGGGCGTGATCCCGACCATGCTCGAAGGTCAATCCCGTGTGTCCGGCGTGGTGCTGCACAAAGGACCCGAAGGCCAGTCTGAATGCGGCATCTGGATCTGCACCCCGGGCAAGTGGTTTTGCCATGTCACCAGCGACGAGTTCTGCCATTTCCTCGAAGGCCGCTGCACCTATGTGCACGAGTCCGGCGAAGTGATCGAGATCAAACCGGACACCGCCGCGTTTTTCCGCAAGGACTGGAAAGGCGTGTGCACCGTCCACGAGACCATCAAAAAGGTCTACATGATCCGGTGACCGCCATGACAGATGCTCTGGCGTCATTGCCAACCCGTGAAGACCTGCGCGCAGCGTTTCTGGCACGCGCCGGTTATGCCGACGCAGTGCTGACCGCGCTGCCTGCGGATGCGTCGACACGACGCTACTTTCGTCTGGACGGCGCCGGTTTGTTGCTGATGGATTCGCCCCCCCACAGCGAACCCATCGCCCCGTTTGTGCAGATCGCCCGGCAGTTGCAGGGGCTGGGCCTGTCCGCGCCAGCCTTGCTGCAAGTCGACGAGGCGACGGGGCTGGCGCTGATCGAGGACTTCGGACACGACACCTACACCCGGCTGCTGGCGGCCGGGTATTCGGAGGCGGGGCTGTATCACCTGGCCGTCGATACCTTGGTGACGCTGCATCGCGCGCCATCGACCAATGAAGTGGCGCCCTACGACGAACAGCGGCTGGCAGACGAATACGCGTTGTTTATCGACTGGTACGTGCCGCTGTTGATCGGCAAAGAGATGGCGCAAAAGCTGCGCAATGAATACCTGGCGCTGTTCGCCGACGCCTGCCACGACGTTGCAAAACGCCGAGAAGCCTTGGTGCTGCGCGACTTCCACGTCGACAACCTGATGCTGCTGCAAGGCCGCGAAGGTGTCGCGGCCTGCGGCTTGCTGGATTTTCAGGACGCTCTGGTCGGTGCGGCGGCCTATGACCTGATGTCGCTGCTCGAAGACGCCCGGCGCGATGTGCCTGAAGCGTTGCGAGAAAAACTGATCACCCTTTACCTGATGCAACGCCCGGAGCTGGATGCCCAGCGTTTTCTTGCCGATTACCGCTGCCTGGCAGCCCAGCGTCACGCCAAGGTGCTGGGGATTTTTGTGCGCCTGGCCGGTCGTGACGGCAAGCACGGTTATCTGACGCACCTGCCGCGCACGCTGGGGCTGTTTGTCCGCGCCCTGGACGCCGAAGCCTTGGCACCGCTGCGCCAATGGCTCGACCGGCATGTGCCGGTCTGGCGTGATGACCTGTCCGCCGAGACCCTGGCGATGTTGCGCCAAACCCCTTATCGATTGGTTAAAGGATCAACCCATGGCCACGTTCAACACTGATATTGCATTGCGTTTCATCAATTGCGAATTCCTGCCGCTGACCGTTGGGCACGTGCGTGAAGTGCTCGACCCCGCGACGTGGCAGCCGGTCGGGCAGGTCGGCTTGTGCGGCGAAGCAGACGTACAAGCCGCCATCGATGCCGCCACTGCTGCGCAAAAACAATGGCGCGTAGTCGATGCCAAAAGCCGTGCCGCACGCCTGCATCAACTGGCCAATGCCATCGAACAGAACCTTGCCTGCAACCGTGAAGTCGCTCGCTTGATGACCCTGGAAATGGGCAAGCCGTTTCCCGAGGCCATGGGCGAACTGGCGAACTGCGCGCCGATCTTTCGCTATTACGCGGAAATGGCCCGGGACGATGCCGGCAAGGTCGCCGGCACCACGCAGATTGGCTCGTTCCAGCATGTGCGTTACGAGCCGTATGGCGTCAGTGTGCACATCATGCCGTTCAACTTTCCGATCCTGTTGATGTGCTGGACGGTCGCCGCGTCCTTGGCAGCGGGCAACGCCTGCATCATCAAACCGGCGGAAGCCACGACTCTGTGCACCCTCAAGTTCATGGAGCATTTCACGGCGCTGTTGCCGGGGCTGGTGTCCTGCGTGCCGGGCGATGCTGCAACCGCGCAGCGGCTGGTGCAGTCGGAGCAGACCCACGCGGTCGCGTTCACCGGCAGCGTGGCGGCGGGCAAAGCCGTGGCCGTGGCCTGTGCCGAGCGCATGAAGCCGTGCGTGATCGAGGCCGGTGGCAGCGATCCTCTGATCATTTCCAGACACGCACCGCTGGAAGTCGCAGCGGCCGGTGCGGTGACCGCGGCGTTCCACCTCAGCGGGCAAATCTGCACCTCGGCGGAACGCTTTTATGTGGTCGACGAGATTCATGACGAGTTTGTCGCGAAGTTTGCCGAACGCACCCGCGCCTTGCGTATCGGTCATGGCCTGGAGCGCTCGGAGATCGGGCCGATGGTCAGCGAGGTGGCGCGCAACAAGGTCATGCGTCTGGTCGATGATGCCGTGGCCAAGGGCGCGACGGTGGTCTGCGGCGGGCGGGTTCCGCCACAGCACAGCGTGGGCTGGTTCTATGAGCCGACCATTCTCACCGGTGTGACCGGCGACATGGCCATTTTGCAGGAGGAGTGCTTCGGTCCGGTGGCAGCGATCTGCCGTGTGAGCGATTTCGATGAAGCGGTGCGCTTGGCCAATGATTCGCCGTTCGGCCTCGGCGCATCGCTGTTTTCCACCGACCTGGCCGAAGCCATGGAGGCCGCCGAGCGACTGGAGGCGGGCATGGTCTGGGTCAACAACCCGTTGATCGACAACGATGCGCTGCCGTTCGGTGGCTGGAAGATGTCGGGGCTTGGCCGTGAATTGGGGCGTCAGGGCCTTGAGGCATTCCGCCGCTCGAAAATGGTCATCATCGATCACCAACCGAAAGTCCAGGACTGGTGGTATCCGTACGCCGACGACGTGTTCTATCGCGATCCGAGCTGAAACCGGGGGGCTGAAAACCCGTCAGCGTTTATTTCCTCCCATATGGAACTGAAAACCATTCTTGACGTCGAACCCTTTACCGGTGAGCGGACGTCATAAATTGTTACAGCCCCGCACGCCAGTATGAAGCTTCCTGTCGATGGGAAGCTTTGCCGCCAAACAGGCAGGAGGCGTGTGATGGGGAGGTTAGCGATGTACAAGTTCTTTGCGGCTTACCTGTGCGCTTGCGTGCTGCTGCAGTGGGGCGTTGCACAGGCGTCGCCATGGATCGCGTCACACGTTCTGCTTAAGTGGATTCTTTGATCGGCTGAGCCTGTCAGGCTCAGTTTTCAGTAAACATCCCGCAAATAGCGTTTCTGCTCGTTCAACCGGCGCCAGTAATCACTGGCGTTTTCGGCGCTGAGTCCACCGTGGTTTTGTGCCACCTCGCGCAAGGCCCGATCGACATCCCTGGCCATCTGGCTGGCGTCGCCACAGACGTACAGCTGCGCACCCTCCTGCAACCAGCGCCACAGGTCTGCGCCTTGTTCGCGAATCCGGTCCTGCACGTAGATCTTCTGCGACTGGTCGCGGGAGAATGCCAGGCTCAGTTGCGTCAGCGTGCCGTCGCGCTGCAGGCCTTGCAGTTCGTCGCGGTAGTAGAAGTCGGTGGCGGCGTGTTGCTCGCCGAAGAACAGCCAGTTCTTGCCTTGGTCGCCCCGGGCGCGCCGCTCTTGCAGGAAGGCGCGAAAGGGCGCGACACCGGTGCCTGGGCCAATCATGATCATCGGCACGTTGCCATCGGCCGGTGCGCGAAAGTGCTTCGACGGCTGGACGAACACCGGCACGTTGCCGCTCTGGGCGCGATCGGCGAGAAAGGTCGAAGACACGCCTTTGCGTTTGCCATAGCGCACGGCAGCCACGGTGAGATGGATTTCCCGAGGGTGCGCCTTGGGGCTTGAAGCGATGGAATAAAGGCGCGGTTGCAGGCGTTTCAACGTCCCCAGCAATTCGCTCGCCGAGCAATCCACCGGAAACTCCTGCAACACGTCCGCCAGTTGCCGGCCCCACAGCCAGTCCTTTAATTCGGCTTTGCGCTCACTGCCCAGCAGTTGTTTCAGTCCGGGGTTGGTGCTGCGCTCGGCGATGAACGCCAGGGTTTCGCTGTTCGGGCGGGCGATTTCGAAATGCTCGGTCAGGGCTTGATGCAGCGGCACTTCGCCGCGTTGATCGACGCTCACGGCTGTTTCGCCGTGCAACCGGGTCAGATCGAGAAGTTCGCTGACCAGTTCAGGGCAGTTGCGCGGGTAAACGCCCAGGGCATCTCCGGCCTCGTAGCGCAAGTCAGAATCCGCCAGGTCGAGAGCGAACATCCGGGTTTCTTTGTTCGGGCTCTGGCTGTTGAGGTGCAGGTTGGTCAGCAGACGTGAGGCGAAAGGTTTGGCTTTGGCCGATGTCTCGACGGGACGGATGCCAGCACTTGGCATCGGTTCGACGATCACTGACGGCTTCAGGGCTTTGCGTAGATCGGCGAGCCAGAGGTCTGCTTGCTCCTCGAATTCGGTATCGCAATCCACCCGCTCCAGAAGACGTGTTGCACCCAATTCTCGCAGGCGTTGGTCGAGTTTCTTGCCATGCTGGCAGAACTGGTCGTAGTTGGGATCGCCCAATGCGAGCACGGCAAAGCGCAGTGACTCCAGGCGCGTCTCGGCGGTATTGAGGGTATGCCAGAAGCCTTCGCCGTTGTCCGGTGGGTCGCCGTCGCCGAAGGTGCTGCTGATCAGTGCCAACGTCTGGGTATTGGCGAGTTTGCTGGCGGGAAAGTCCGCCATCGCGCTCAGCTCCACGCTGACACCGTCGTCCCGCAGACACGCGGCAAATCGCTCGGCCAGCGCCTCGGCATTGCCGGTCTGCGAGGCCCACAACAAGGTCACGGCCGGTTGATCGGTGACTGTCGCCGGGCGCGGGCTATCAGGTTCAACTCGACTGAACAGCCCGCCGAGAACGCCGTCCAGCCAGAGTCGCGTATCCGCAGCCAACGGCGCGTTGGACGGCATGACCGGTACGCCGCTCACTTGACGACCGGCCGGGGATTGCAGGCCGCTGATAAAACCGGCGAGGTAGGTGCGTTCACGATCATTGAGTTGAGGAGACGGCAGGCTGCTGATGCCCACGAGGTCAGCGAAGGCCGAGAGGCTCGACATGGCAATTTCCTCTGTTAAAGCGGGGAGTGGGGTGACCGTGGCCGGCGCCGGGGTATCGAGGAACCGGTGACCGATCAGCTCGACCCGTTGCAGGGCGACGGCGCAGAACTTGAGTTCCGGCTGCTGCGAAAGGGCGTCGACGGCGTCGTTGGTGACGGCGTTGATTGCCAGGTGCTCGCCGAACACATCGCTCCAGTGAAACGGCGCAAAGCAATTGCCCTGACGCACCCGGTCGGTCACCACGGCGGGCAACACGGCGCGGCCGCGCACTGAACGCACTTCGACCGGGTCCTTGTCCTTGAGGCCCAGCTGACGTGCATCCTCAGGGTGAATTTCAATGAACGGCCCCGGATTGAGTTTGTTCAGCGTCTCGACTTTGCCGGTCTTGGTCAGGGTGTGCCATTGGTGCTGCAAGCGACCGGTGTTGAGCACGAAGGGAAAGGCTTCGTCGGGCATTTCGGCGGGCGGCAGGTGGGGACGCGGCAGGAAAATGCCTTTGCCGTGGCTGGTCGGAAACGTGATGGCGCAGGCGCTGTCAGCGATGCCCTTGTCGACGTAACGAATCGGATTGCGATCATTGGCGGACTCCAAAGAGCAAGGCCATTGCAGTGGATTCGCTCGCAAGCGGGGGTAACTGGCGCCGCGAATGTCATAGCCGGTGGCCGGGTTCCAGGCACGTTTGATTTCTTCAAACACGTCGCTGGCGTCGGCATAAGTGAAGGCTTCGGCGAAGCCCATCGCACACGCCACTCGAGCGACGATTTGCCAGTCGGGCAGGGTTTCGCCGGGCGCTTCCACGGCTTTTTGCATCAGTGTCAGGTTGCGCTCGGAGTTGATCATCACACCTTCGGCTTCGGCCCAGAGAGCGCCCGGCAGCAGGATGTCGGCGTAGCGGTTGGTCTCGGTATCGAGAAAGGCATCCTGGGTGATGACCAGTTCCGCCGCCTGCAAACCCTCGATGACATTCTGCCGATTGGGCGCGGACGCCACCGGGTTGGTGCAGATGATCCAGCAGGCCTTGATCTGGCCAAGGCGCATTTGCTCGAACATTGCCACGGTGCCGCCGCTGACCGTCGTCGGCAGATTGCCACGGGGGATGTCCCACAGGTCTTCTATAAATGAACGGTCAGCCTCGGCCAGTACCGAACGTTGTCCCGGCAATCCAGGCCCCATGTAGCCCATCTCACGGCCGCCCATGGCATTCGGTTGGCCGGTCAGGGAAAACGGCCCGCTGCCCGGTCGGCAGATCGCGCCGGTGGCCAGGTGCAGGTTGCACAGCGCGTTGGTGTTCCAGGTGCCGTGGGTGCTTTGGTTCAGGCCCATGGTCCAGCAACTCATCCATTCAGCGGCCTCGCCAATCCATTGCGCGGCTTGGCGAATGTCCGCCTCAGGAAGGCCGGTGATCTCGGCAACCTTGTCTGCTGGGTAGTCCTCCAGGAACTCGGGCATGGCCTCCCAACCTTGGGTGAAGGAGGCGATGAAGGCCGGGTCGGTGTGGCCGTTTTTCACCAGCAAGTGCAGCAAACCGTTGAGCAGGGCCAGGTCGGTACCGGGTTTGATGGGCAGGAACAGGTCGGCCTTGAGCGCCGTGGCACTGCGCCGTGGATCGACGACGATCAGCTTCGCCCCGGCCTTGACCCGGTCCATCATGCGCAGGAACAGAATCGGGTGACAGTCGGCCATGTTGGCGCCGATCACGAAGAACAGGTCGGCGTGATCGAAGTCGTCATAAGAGCCGGGTGGCCCGTCGGCCCCCAGGGACAGTTTGTAGCCGCTGCTGGCGCTGGCCATGCACAGGCGGGAATTGGATTCGATGTGAGGGGTGCGGACAAACCCCTTGGCCAGTTTGTTGACCAGGTATTGGGCCTCCAGCGACATCTGCCCGGACACGTAGAAGGACAAGGCTTCGGGGCCGTGGGTATCAAGCACCTGGCGCAGTCTGGCGGCGGTTTCGCCGATGGCGTTGTCCATCGTCACGCGCACTGGGTCACGATTGCGTTCATGACGCAGGTAGGCGTTGTCCATGCGTCCCGACTCGGCAATCGCCTGGCCGCAGGTCGTACCCTTGGTGCACAGACGACCGGCATTGCTCGGGTGGGCCTTGTCGCCGGTCACCTTGATCACGCGATTGTCTTCAACCTGCATGACGATGCCGCAGCCAACACCGCAATAGGGACACACGCTGCGTACGGTTTTACTGGCCATCTTCGCCCCTTGAATCAGTTGCTTGCACTTGCCGAACCCGCAAACAAAAAAGGCGCCATGTGACCCTTCCGTTAAAACGGGGGTTACACGGCGCCTTTGTCGTATGTGGGCAATCAGCGTTGACTGCCTATTGGTGAGGTTCTAGCAAGTCACGCGCCAGAATGCTCGAACGCGGTGTTATCTCTGCTGAGCAGCGCATTCGGGGCTGCGGATGACGGCGCGGGCGCGTGCGAATCTGCACTTTTTTAAAGCGCTGGCGGACCGCATCGCACCAGTCGGAAGCGAAGCCGTGAGTGTTCATCCGGGCGGGTTTGTGCGGCTGGATGAACGCAAACCGTTGGTGCCAATGGGGTTGCAGGGCTTTTGCTGTCGACTGGCACAGTTGCTGCAGACGTCATCATCAAGTCCATGGGTTTTCCCGTGGAAAGCCCTCTCGGTCAACGACGATCGACTGGCCGCACAGGTCGAGGGCAACATCGGTGGATCAGGCACAGCCGTCTGATTTCAACACCATAAAAGAACAGGCAAAGACGCCTGGAACCGCAAGGTTTCAGGCGTTTTTTTTTGCTTTTTGAACCGTGATGGATTGGCCGGGTGCTTCTTATGAATTCCAATGTTGCCACTTTGAACAAACTGCAAACGCTGGTCGTGATCGGCAATGGCATGGTCGGACATCATTGCGTCGAGCAACTGATCGAGCGCGGTGCCCTCGACCATTACCGGTTACACGTATTCAGCGAAGAGCCGATGCGCGCCTATGACCGTGTGCACCTTTCCGAGTACTTCACCGGTCGCGATGCCGAGTCATTGGCGCTGGGTGAGGCGGCGCTGTACCAGACGTCTGGCATCACGCTGCACCTGGGTGTGCCGGTGCTGGAGATCGACCGTGAACGCCGCGAAGTCATCACCGCCCAAGGCAGTGTCGCTTACGACAAACTGGTGCTGGCCACCGGGTCCTATCCGTTTGTGCCACCGATTGAAGGCGCCAAGGGTGACTCGCGGCTGGTGTATCGCACCCTCGAAGACCTCGACGCGATTCGTGCGGCGGCTACCAATGCCCGGCGCGGTGTGGTGGTCGGCGGCGGGTTGCTCGGCCTGGAAGCGGCCAACGCCCTGAAAAGCCTCGGGCTGGAAGCGCATGTGGTGGAATTTGCCCCGCGCCTGATGCCGGTACAACTGGACGAATACGGCGGTCGTGCGCTCAAGGCGCAAATCGAGCGACTCGGCGTCGGCGTGCATCTGGCACGCGGCACGCAGTCGATCAGCGCGGGTGAGCAGTATCGCTACCGGATGAATTTCGGCAATGACGAATTTCTTGAAGCCGACCTGATCGTGTTCTCTGCCGGGATCCGTGCGCAGGATGCGCTGGGCCGTCAATGTGCACTGGAAATCGGCCCGCGTGGCGGTGTGGTCATCGACGATAACTGCGTGAGCAGCGACCCCGACATCTACGCCATCGGCGAATGCGCTTCGTGGAATGGCAGCCTGTTCGGTCTGGTCGCGCCGGGATACCAGATGGCCCGCAGCGTTGCGACGCGCCTGTGCCAGCAGGACGCCGAGCCGTTCACTGGCGCCGACATGTCGACCAAGCTGAAACTGCTCGGTGTCGATGTCGGTTCCATCGGCGACGCCCATGGCAATACACCAGGTGCCCGCAGCTATCAGTTCATCGATGAAGCCACGGCGAGCTACCGGCGCCTGGTGGTCGACGAATCGGGCAAACGCGTGCTCGGTGCTGTGCTGGTCGGCGACAACAGTTACTACGATACCTTGCTGCAATACATGCAGAACGCCATTGCCTTGCCGGCAGAACCGGCCAGCCTGATTTTGCCGTCGTCGACCGGCGCACCGACCCTGGGCCCCGGCGCACTGCCGGAATCGGCCACGGTGTGCTCGTGCCACAACGTCACCAAGGGCGCGATTTGCTCGGCCATCGACGGCGGTTGCAGCGACCTTGGCTTGCTCAAATCGCAAACCAAGGCCTGTACCGGTTGCGGCGGTTGCGCCGGATTGCTCAAGCAAGTGTTCGAGCACGAGTTGATTGCCCGTGGTGTCAGCGTCGATAAAAGCCTGTGCGAGCACTTTGCCTACACCCGTCAGGAACTCTATGCACTGGTGCGCGTGGAAGGGGTCATCACCTTCGAAGAACTGCTGGCCAAACACGGTCGCGGCCATACCGGTTGCGATGTGTGCAAACCGGCGGTGGGCTCGATTCTCGCCTCGTGCTGGAACCAGCCGATCATGGACGCCTCGCTGGTGCCGTTACAGGACACCAACGATACGTTCATGGCCAACATGCAGAAAAATGGCACCTACTCGGTAGTACCGCGGATTCCGGGAGGCGAGATCACCGCTGACAAACTGATCGCCATCGGTGTGGTGGCGAAAAAGTACGACCTCTACACCAAGATCACCGGGGGCCAGCGCATCGATCTCTTTGGTGCCCAATTGCATCAGTTGCCGGAGATCTGGGGCGAGTTGATTGAGGCCGGTTTTGAAACCGGCCACGCCTACGGCAAATCGACCCGCACCGTTAAGTCTTGCGTGGGCAGCACCTGGTGCCGTTACGGCGTGCAGGACAGTGTGCAAATGGCCCTGACCATCGAGGACCGCTACAAGGGGTTGCGCTCGCCGCACAAGCTCAAGTTCGCCGTGTCCGGTTGCACCCGCGAGTGCGCCGAGGCGCAAAGCAAGGACGTGGGTGTGATCGCCACCGAGAAAGGCTGGAACCTCTACATCGCCGGCAACGGCGGCATGCGTCCGCGTCACGCCGAACTGTTCGCCACCGACCTGGATGATCAAACCCTGATCCGCTACATCGACCGCTTCCTGATGTTCTACATCCGCACCGCCGACAAATTGCAGCGCACTTCGGTCTGGCGCGAAAGCCTGGAAGGGGGCCTGGACTACCTCAAGGACGTGATCATCGACGACAGCCTGGGGCTCGGTGCCGAACTCGAATCGCAGATGCAACTGGTGGTCGATCGCTATGAATGCGAGTGGGCCAATGCCCTCAAAGACCCGGAAAAACTCAAGCGCTTCCGTACCTTCGTCAATGACAAGCGCCCGGACCCGGACATCCATTTCGTCCAGGAGCGCGGTCAGCGTCGTCCGATCATGGCCGCCGAACTCAACCTTATCCCTGTCACCGAGGAGATTGCCTGATGAGCCTTTTCAATACGCAACGCGCCGGGTCCAATCGTTCTTTGGCCTGGCAATCGGTATGCAACGAGCACGATCTGGTGAACAACTCCGGCGTCGTGGTGTGGCATGACGGCGTGCAGGTGGCGCTGTTCTACCTGCCATCGGTCGAAGGCCAGACGCTCTACGCCATCGACAACCACGACCCCAAATCCGGGGCGAATGTGATTGGTCGTGGCCTGGTCGGCAGTATCAAAGGGGATCTGGTGGTCGCTGCACCGATCTACAAACAGCACTTTCGCCTGGAAGACGGTTGCTGCCTGGAAGACCCGCAACAGCAGTTGCGGGTCTGGCCGGTGCGGCTCAATGAGGGCGTGGTGGAGATTGGCGTAGCCTGACGACCGGGTCGTCAGGCTACGTCATGCCCCGTGGATCAATGGAACGGGAAGATGTAGTTCATCCACGCTGCCATGCGCAAAAGGATCTTGCGCATCATGGCGATATGGTGGAAATGCTGGCTGTAGATAGCGGCCTGTCCGTAAGCGCCACCTGGCATCTGTTGGGCGTACTGGGCGTAATCGGGGTCGGTGATTTCAATGATCACCGGCACGCGGCCCGCCGGTGGTGAACCGGTGAAGCCGATGAGCGTGCCGGAAGGCTGGACCTGGCCCTCGGCGATCACGGAAATGACACTTTTGACCCTGCCTTCGAAGACCTTTCCGGGAATGCCGTCGAACGCGACTTCGGCTTCGTCGCCTTCGGTCAGGCGCAGCAGGCTGTTCTGGCGCATCCAGGCCGAAAAGTAATGCCCCTCGTCTGGAATGAACACCATCGATGGGCGCAATGGCAATCGGGTCGCCATCATGCCGGGACGCAACGAAACGTGGGTGACGAAACCTTTGCTCGGCGCACGGACCGTGGTGTTCTCCAGTTCGTACTGTGCATTGTCCAGCTGTGCCTTCAGGTCATCGCTGCGAGCGACGACGGTATCGAGTTCCCGTTGGGTGGCGAAATTACGTTTGATCAACTCTGTAATCCGCGCCCGGTCGTTCTGCGCGGCGATCAGTTGCGCCTTGAGGGATTTGACCCGGTATTCAAACGGGGCAGGGTCGAGGCGAAACAGAATATCGCCTTTTTCCAGCGGCTCGTTGGTCTTGACCGGCACGTCGATCACCTGGCCGCTGACTACGGGGATCACCGGCACCGAGACGAAGTAGGAACGGGCCACCTCTGAGTAGGGGTGGTTGTAGTTCATCGTGAAGATCAGCGCACCGATGATGATGATCCCGCCGAGGACCGCTGTGGGCACCGTCCATTTGTTCAACGGAATGTGGAAGATTTTGAAGATCGCAACGCAGAGGGCTGCATACGTCAGGATAAGTAAGAGATCCATGGCTTAGATGCCCTCGCCTTGATTGTCCGTCGGCAATGCCGAGTGCGTCGTGCCTGTCGCCGCTTCAAGGCGCTGGACGCGACCTTGCAGTTCCGCGACCTGTTGTTCCAGGTGGATCACATGACTTTTCGGTGTGCCACCGTCACCGAATCCCCAGCCCCGGTCCTCGCGATACGCCATCGCCCAGATCCACAGAAACGGCCACAGCGCGTGCAAGGTAAACAAGCTGACCCAGCCGGTGGCGTGGATCGCGTCTTGATGAGGGTGATTACGGTGTACGGCGATTTCGTAGGGAATGTCGTGCAACACGATGATTCCGTAGAACAGAACGAGCCCGACAAAAATCAACAGACCCAGCGCAAAATAATCCAGCATGAATTGGCCCCCTTTGAATCAGCTGACGTGCTCGGCTGAGTGTAGCCGCTCAAACTACACTTGAGCGGGCCGGGACAATACACGCCGCTAATGGGGCCTGCAACGGATAAAAACTGCGAGAAAAGAGCTGTAAACACACCTTCGGGGGGTAACGCATGCAGACAGATTCACAACAAAAAAGGCCGCGGGTGCTGGATCCCGTCGAGCGCATTACCGAGGTGATTTTTGGCCTGCTGATGGCCATGACCTTCACTGGGACCATCAGTGTGGCGACGTCTGACCAGGCAGCGGAACGCACGATGATGATTGCCGCACTGGGTTGCAACCTGGCCTGGGGGCTGGCGGATGCGGTGATGTATTTGCTGCGTGCATTGGTTGAGCGCACACGCAAGGTCAAGTTGTACGCGAGCTTGCGCGACGGTGTTGATCCCGCGGGCGGTCAGGCATTGATTGCGCAGGTATTGCCCTTGCACCTTGCCGGGGTGGCGGGTACCGAAGGTCTTGAATTTCTGCGCTGCCGCCTGCTTGAACAGCCCTCGCTGCCCGTGCAGGCCAGGCTCGGTTGGGATGATTTCAAAGGGGCGCTCGGGGTGTTTCTGCTGGTCGCGGCCTCGACGTTTCCTCTGGTCGTGCCATTCATTCTCCTTGACGAGACAGGCCTGGCCATTCGCCTGTCCAACCTGATCGGCCTCGTGGTGCTGTTCATTGCCGGCTGGATGCTGGCCAAATATGCCGGTGCAAAACCCTGGCAGGGCGCGGCGGTCATGGCGGTAACGGGCGGCGTGCTGATCGTCGCGATTATTGCGCTTGGGGGTTGAATAGCGGAATCAAGTCGTTCACCGGGTACTCATTCTCATTTACACTGCCCTGTCATTTACACAGGGCAGCCTGGTATGGATGTTCTCGCCTTACTACATCATTACCTGGTCGAGCCGGTCAGCCGGCAGTTCCTGGGGCTGTTCGACCTGAACGGTCGCCTGTGCCTGGTATTTCTGTTGTCGTCGTACAGCGTCGCCTATTGCCTGTTTCGCTTCAGAAAGTCGCGTGGTTTGACCGACGCGCTCTCATTCTGGCGGTTCATTGGCGGCGGCCGGGTCTATCTGCATCGTTCGGCGTTGCTGGATTATCGCTATTACTTTGTCCTCGCCATCCTGAAGGTTGCGCTGGTGCTGCCCATTGTTGGCCTGGTCGATCCGTATGTCTTGCGTTCAGCTGACTACAGCGCTTTTTTCACTAACCTGTGGGGCGCGCGTTCGCAAGTGGGGGACAACCTGACGCTGTCGCTGCTCTATGGCCTCGGCGTGTTCCTGGTCAAGGATTTCACTCATTACTGGGGCCATCGCGCCTTTCATTCCCGTTACTTGTGGGCATTTCACAAAGTCCATCATTCAGCGCCGGTGCTGGTGCCGGCCACCGCCAGCCGAACGCATTTTCTCGAAGAAGTGGTGGAAAAACTCAGCGATACGATCTGCGTTGGCGCCTACGCCGGCCTGTTCTGGTACGCCTGTGGTGGGGAGGTCAGCCGCTATACGTTGTTTGGTGTGACGTACATGGTGTTCATCTTCAACGGATTGGCGGCCAACCTGCGCCACAGCCATGTCTGGTTTTCGTTTGGCCCGCTGATCGAACGTGTCGTGAGCAGCCCTGCGCAGCACCAGATCCATCACAGCGATGCGCCGCGACACTACAACAAGAATTTCGGCATCAACCTGTCGCTCTGGGACTGGATGTTCGGCACGCTCTACGTCACGCAATCGACGCCGGAGACCCTTCGCTTCGGCACGGGCGATCAGGATGACGAACGATACCTGACGGTTCGCGATCTGATCTTCACGCCCTTTGTCGACACCCTGCGCAAAATCCTGCCGGTTCAGCACCCGGATAATCTCCCTAAAACTGATCTGATCCGTATTTTCCTGCGCAAACTGCGTCTGTAACGCAAGCAGTCATCGGCCGACAATGAACCCCATTCTTCAGAGGGGAGGCCCTATGGGCAAGATGACTATTTTTCTCGGCGGTTTTCTGCTGTTGACCATTTTCATCGGGATGCTGGCGACGATTCCTCCGGCGTGAGAAAGCAACTGACTGCCAAACGGATTGGCACAACTCGAACCCCCACATGCGCTCAGGTGTCTCTTAATCGTTGTACGCGCTTGGTAAACAGCCGTGATTTAGACTAAACCGGTGTATCCAGGTGCGGGAGTGACAAGCGTGGCGGGATTTCGATGGACTCGATGATCACGGCAGCAGCGCTGGCGTTGGCGGCGGGTGATCCGCTCGGCGCGCTGGACCGCGTTGCTTTGCGCAATGACGCTCCGGCGCTGGCCTTGCGCGGTATTGCCATGGCGCAACTGGGGGATCTGGAGCGGGCCAGGGCACTGGTGAAAAGTGCGCACCGGGCCTTCGCCCCGAAGGAGGTGTTGTCCCGCGCGCGGTGCGTGGTGGCCGAGGCCGAAATCGCCTTGGCTTCGCGGGAACTCGGCTGGCCGGTCAAGGTGCTGGAAGCGGCGCGGCTGACGCTTGAGTCCCATGGTGACCGGGTCAACGCGGCCCATGCGCGGTATCTGCAAATCCGTCGTTTATTGCTGATCGGTCGGCTCGACGAGGCGCAGCAAACACTCGCTGAACTTGACCCCGGTCCTTTGCCGCCGGCCTTGAGAGCGGCCCATGAACTGGTGGTCGCGGGGATCGCGATTCGTCGCCTGCAGTCCAAAGCTGCACAGGATGCGCTGACCCGAGCCCGGCATGCGGCTGAACTGGCTTGCATTCCTGCGCTGATGGCCGAGGTCGAGTCCGCGGCACGTTTGCTCGATACCCCGGCGGCGCGACTGATCGTCAGAGGCAAAGAACGGCCGCTGTTGCTGGAGGAGGTCGAAGCTTTGCTCGGTTCAACGGCTCTGGTGGTAGATGCGTGCCGATACGGCGTGCGCGGCTGTGGCATGTCGGTCTCCCTCGCCACGCGTCCGGTGCTGTTTACCCTCGCCAGGACGCTGGCCGAAGCGTGGCCCGGCGATGTCTCAAGAGAGACACTCATCGCACGGGCGTTCCGTTTGAAACTCTCCGATGAGTCCCATCGTGCGCGGCTGCGGGTTGAGATCGGCAGGCTGCGCAAAGCGCTTAAGCCCCTGGTAGAAGTGACCGCCACCCCACGAGGATTTGTCCTGCAATCACGGGCATGTCCGGAGGTGGTGGTGCTGGCCCAACCCGTCGAGGAAAAGTTTGCGGCGGTGCTTGCCAGCCTTGCCGACGGTGAGCCGTGGTCGAGTTCCGCGCTGGCGTTGGCCTTGGGCGGCAGCCAGCGCACGGTGCAGCGGGCGCTGGATACGTTGGCGCAACAAGGCAAGGTGCAATCGCTGGGGCGTGGCCGAGCACGGCGCTGGATGACGCCGCCCGTGCCCGGTTTCGCGACGACCTTGTTACTCCCGGTTCCGCTGCCCGGTGGCTAGGATCGATGCCACAACCCCTTGTTGAGGAATGCCAGGATGAAACACGCAACTGCTGAAATCATTCGTGAATATGGCCCGTTTGCCGATGTCGACCATGTGTGTGGTGTCACATGGGATGGCGAGAAGGTGTGGTTTGCCTGCAATAGCAAAATCAACGCGCTGGACCCGGACAGCGGCAAGGTGCTGCGCTCGATTGACGTTGGCGCCCATGCGGGCACTGCCTTTGATGGCGAGCACCTGTTCCAGATCGCCGAAGATCGTATCCACAAAATCGATCCCCGGACCGGACATATCCTTTCGACCATTCCCGCCCCCGGTGGTGGCAGCGATTCGGGGCTGACCTGGGCCGAAGGCTCGCTGTGGGTGGGGCAATATCAGGAACGCAAGATTCACCAGATCGACCCCGGAAACGGCAAGATCCTGCGCACCATTGAATCCAACCGCTTTGTCACCGGTGTCACCTTCGTCGAGGGGGCTCTGTGGCACGGCACATGGGAAGGCGACGAGAGCGAACTGCGCCGCGTCGACGCGAAAACCGGCGAGGTCCTTGAAAGCCTCAAGATGCCGGAAGGAGTCGGGGTTTCTGGGCTGGAATTCGATGGTGGCGAGCGGTTTTTCTGCGGTGGCGGCGGCAGCGGGAAGGTGAGGGTGGTGCGCCGCCCTTCGTGAATCACAGGCACCAAACCTTTTGTAGGAGCAAGCTTGCTCGCGATTGCAATGTGACAGGCAACATCGATGTTGGCTGAACTGACGCTATCGCGAGCAGGCTCGCTTGTATGTTTAGACTTGAAGGGGTGGGTGTCCTGATACTGGTTGATGCCATCCAGATAGGCTTGCATGGCGATAAAGGCCGGCGACTGTTTGTCCATGTTCGCCAGGTAGGTGTCGGCGCGTTCGCGAATGCGCAGGCTGCGCATCAGCTTGTCGGTGTCGAGCAGTTTCGGGCCCAGTACCTCGGCCAGCTCGCCGCGGGCGAGGCGACGCAGGACTTCCATCTGAAACAGCCGGTCCTGGGCGTGCACGTACCCGAGGGCGCGGTACAGGTCGGTTTCGTTCTCGGCGCGGATGTGCGGGATGCCGCGCTCGTCGTAGCGCACGGTGACCGAACCTTGCAGGTGTTGCAGTTCCACCATGCCCTGGCGTGTCGGCTGCTTGCTGAAAACGTACCAGCCTGCAGCTGCGGCGAGCGCGGCAACCAGCAGGGCGAGAACGGTCAGGCTACGTTTCATGGTGGTTCCTTGTTGTTATGAGTGGCAGTAGTTCCCTGGTGCCACTGTTTAACACGGCTCACCGAATTGGCCCATCGCCCGTAGGACGGATTCGTATTTCAACGTCTTTGCTACTTCGTGGGGTCGACTGGCCAAGGTCGGTATCCCCCACCGCGAGTGTGTGCGTGGGAATCACAAGAAAGTGCCACTGAATCTACGAACTCAATCTTCTAGTGTTCGTTGTCGTGTCTGGGTTAAACAGTATTGCGTATGAGTTGTTTGAAGTAGTGCCTCTAATATGGGTAATCCCCTGCGCATAATTAGTACGTCTCCTACGCAAAGGCTGGTTGCTGGTTCGTACTGTGAAGCATATAAAGTAGTTGACTTAAAGTGTGCGGATAAATGCGAAAGTTGTAGGCGAAAGAATATGATTTATAGCGTTGAGGCTGCTGATCTAGGAGTAGTTAAGCAACAGCACATTCATAGATGAGTAGCGGATCAATGTGGTTGAGATGATGTATTTATAGGAAACTTCCTTCGTTAGTTAGCGAATTGTACTACAAAAATAGCATTGCGAATTATTTCTAGTCTGACTATAAATAACACAAGTGATTTGGGCGGTGTGATGATCTGTCCATCTTTGAGTTCTTGGTAATCGTGATTCTCGGTCTGAGCGCTGGTTGTTTTTAGCGCAACTTAATAAAAATAATCATCGTTTAAGTACGGTGAGCTTTTAAGGCGGTAGTTTCCGATGAAGACTATTTTACTATGTGGTAATGGTTTGAGTGGAGAGGTAATTCCTACAATTAAAACGTGGGGCTATAAAGTTGCTTTGATATCGGAATTCCCACTAGATGTAGGCACGTCGGAAGCAGATATTTTTGTTGAAGCAAACTCGAAGGATCCGGAAGCGGCGTTGGGAGCAGCTAAAAGCCTGGTGGAGTCGGGCGTTGAGATCAATGGTGTAATCAGTCTTTGTTGGGATACCGCTATATCGGTCGCTACCATTGCCGCTGAATTAGATTTGTACTCGGTTTCGATAGCTTCAGCTATGAAAGCGACACATAAAGATCTGAGGTCCGATGCCTTTCGAAAGCATGGTGTCCCCTCACCAAAATATGCTGTTGTAAATTCGTATGAACAGTTACTTCAGCGCATACAAGAGTTTGAATTTCCGGTTATTTTAAAGCCGATTGATCAGTCATCATCCAAGGGTGTAATCAGAGTTGACTCTATAGGGAGTTTAGGTTTTGCATACGCGCACTGTAAAAGTTTTTCCGACAAAAAAGATATAATGTTGAATGAGTATCTGATCGGAACTGAACACAGTGTTGAAGGACTGATGGTAGATGGTGATTTTTACCTTACCGCTATATCGGATAGAGTTTTCCATTACGAAAAGTACCATCCTTTTTTTGTAGAGGTAGGTGATGTAATGCCTACATTTCTCCCCGAAAAGGTAAAAAATGAATTATATGAAGTTACGCGTGATGCCGCGCTCTCGCTAGGATTAACCAGAGGAGTAGTTAAAGGAGATCTTGTTTATTCAGCAAGAAAAGGAGTTAACGTACTTGAGGTTGCCGCACGACTAGGTGGACCACGTTTTGGTACGGAGATGGTTCCGTTAAGCAATGGAACAACCATACTAAAAGCGGCAATACAGCAAGCAGTGGGTGACGAAATCAATATGGATTTGTTGCTTCCAAAATTCTCTAAGGGGATGGTAAATAGATCAATTGCTCTGGATCCAGGCGTTATACAAAGTATTTCAGATGTAGATTCACTAAAAAAATGTGAGGGGTATTATTCTTTCAAATGGTGGGGGAGCGAACTTAAAGTCGGTGACGAAATTCCGCCGATTCAATATGGATGCGGAGGTGTGGCATATATAATTGCCGTTGGATCAACAAGAGCTAAGGCTATCGAAAACGCGGATAGGATAGAGCGGAGAATAAAAATTAATACAAGCCAGAGGTGACGTCATGTATATATTTGAAACAGGTGAAACTCTTTCTCCTGAACGACTCGCAGAGATAGCGACGAGTGATACCAAAATCAGCCTAAGCGATGAGACCCGGCGCAGGGTCGATTTGTCCCGACGACAACTAGACAAGTTTGTCTCTGAGGGTCGTATTATATATGGTGTAAATACAAGCATGGGTGGCTTTGTTAATTGGCATGTGCCAATAGAAAAAGCGAATATGCTCCAAATGAATCTTATAAGGTCTGTTGCAACAAATGTAGGTAGCTATTTAAGTGACGTGGATACTAAAGCGATAATGCTTTCGCGAATAAATTCACTGTGCCGAGGGAACTCGGCTATTTCTTTAGAGGTATTAGATGTATTAGTAGCTTTGTATAATAGCGGGATTATTCCATGTATTCCGGAAAAAGGGTCTTTAGGGACAAGCGGGGATCTAGGACCCCTTGCATGTATTGCGCTTGTATGCACGGGCGAATGGAAAGTCAGGTACAAGGGGAAGTTACTCCCGGCGCAAGACGCGCTTATTCTCGCGGGAATAGAAAAAGCTCGTTTAAGCTACAAGGAAGGTTTAGCACTCATAAATGGAACCTCGGCGATGACGGGTGTCGCCTGTTGTTTGATCCGAGAAGTTCAAGAATTGTTGGAGCAATATTGTCTAATAAGTTCTCTAAGTTTTGAAGGGCTACATGCGATAAAAAAACCATTTGATCCAGAAGTCCATAAATTGAAACCTCATCTAGGACAGTTAAAAGTAGCACAGAAAATTTTTGATTATCTTGAATCATCAAGGATGATCAAACAGGAGGCAGAAGCTCAGCAGGAAATTCAGTTAGAACAAGACGGTTCGGTAAAGCCATCTAATAGTCAAATAGAGGATGCTTATTCGATAAGATGCACTCCACAAATTCTCGGTCCGGTTGTAGATGGGTTAGAGTATGTTCGGAGCATTGTGCAGAATGAATTGAATTCCTCAAACGACAACCCACTTATTGTGCCTGACTCTAATGAGATCTTTCATAATGGTCATTTTCATGGGCAATATGTCGCGATGGCCATGGATATTTTATCGATTGGGCTCACTACATTATCAAATCTTTCTAATCGACGCGTAGATAGGTTCCTCGATAAAAGTAATAGCAATGGGCTTCCGCCGTTCCTTTGTAGTAAAGACCCTGGGTTGAGATTAGGTCTAATGGGGGGACAATTCATGACTGCCTCATTGACGGCGGAGAATAGATCACTTTGTACTCCTTTATCTATCCAATCACTTTCGACGACTGCAGATTTTCAAGATATCGTCTCATTTGGGTTAGTGGCAGCAAGGCGAGCTCGAGAAATTTTCGAAAATACTAAATTTATTATTTCTTTCGAGCTGATATGCGCTTGCCAAGCGGCGGAAATACGAGGCGTAGATGGTTTGTCAGATTCAACAACCGTTCTATTCAATAAAGTCAGGGAGATTGTCCCGTTTCTAGATAGGGATTCTATACTCACGGAGTATTTAGAAGATTTGACAAGGGAAGTTGTTGGCCGACATTGAGTTAAGATAAAACAGCGCATTGGTTTGACTAGACTGTTTTGCCATCATCGTTACTATTTTTATGCTGGTTCGCTAATCCAAACTACTTTGAGAAATCTCTGGAGAGTGTATGGATATTAATCAATGCCGTATCGCTGTTATTGGGCTAGGGTACGTAGGACTTCCTCTTGCTGTTGAGTTTGGGCGTTTTTATCCTACTCTTGGATTTGATATTAATGAGAAAAGAATAGACCAGCTTGGAAGCGGCACAGATGTCAGCTACGAGGTTGGTGACGAAGCAATAGCGAGGTCTTCTAAGTTAAAGCTATCTGCAAATCCAGATGATCTAGCACTCTGTAATGTATATATCGTAGCGGTTCCCACTCCTGCTGAAGATAGTAGGCCAAACCTTAATCCTTTGATATTTGCCTGTGAACTGCTCGGGAAAGTGCTAAAAAAGGATGATGTAATTATATTTGAATCAACAGTCTATCCTGGTGCAACCGAAGAAAAGTGTGTGCCCTGCATTGAAGAGGTTTCAGGTCTAAAGTTTAATTTAGACTTTTTTGTAGGATACAGTCCAGAGCGAATTAATCCAGGCGATAAAAAACGCGGTCTTACTCAAGTTGTCAAATTAGTATCAGGCTCGACCGTCGAAACTGAGCAGTTTGTTCGAGAACTTTACTCAAGTATTATAAAAGCCGGAGTCCATGTTGTAAGCAGTATAAAAATAGCAGAAGCAGCGAAACTTATTGAAAACGTCCAGCGGGATGTGAATATTGCTTTAATAAACGAGTTCAGCATGATCTTTAATAGGTTGGGAATTGACACTGAAGAGGTGTTGACAGCGGCCGAAACCAAATGGAACTTTCTATCTTTTAGGCCTGGATTGGTTGGTGGACATTGCATCGGTGTGGACTCGTATTATCTTGCATATAAAGCCGAAGAAATTGGCCATCATGCTGTCATGACACTTTCGGGGAGGCGAATCAATGAAGGTATGGCAGAACACATCGTCGTTGAGCTGATAAAAAAAATGGTTCAGCGGTGTTTTCCAATACATGGAGCTAGAGTTCTATTACTCGGTTGTACGTTTAAAGAAAATTGTACTGATCTGCGTAATACCAAGATAGTCGATATAGCCCGCAAACTAATTGATTATAACGTGCAGGTTGATATATATGACCCCTTTGCTAACAAAGATGACGTGCTTGATATGTATGATCTTAATACGATTTTATCTCCAGCGTTAGCAGCGTATGACGCTGTAGTACTGGCAGTCGCTCACGATGAGTTTCGATCGTTTGATGAAGAAATCATCCGTTCTTGGGGGAAAGCACAATGCCTAATCTACGATTTGAAATATATTTTGCCTAAGGCCTCTAGCGACTTGCGTCTCTAATGTTGGAGTTTATATGAGCAGTCTGATTGAAAACCTTGAAGTGTCATTGAGAAATACAAAGCAAAAATGGTTGATCACTGGTGTCGCAGGATTTATTGGTTCGAATTTACTTGAATATTTACTTTCCGCAGACCAGGACGTAGTGGGGTTGGATAATTTTGCGACTGGACAACAAAGTAACCTTCAGGAAGTAAAATCTAAGGTTAGTAAGCACCAGTGGGACAGATTTGAATTCATAGAGGGGGATATTAGGAGCCTAGAAGACTGTAGGAAGAGTCTCATTGGGGTCGACCATGTCTTGCATCATGCGGCTTTGGGGTCAATCCCACGATCTTTGAAAGATCCTTTGGAAACTAATGAAGTTAACATAAGCGGATTTTTAAATATGTTGTTGTCTTCAAGGAATATAGGGCTCAAGAGCTTTGTATATGCATCTTCCAGTTCAGTATATGGAAACGTAGAGGGTGCGCAAATGCATGAGGAACAAACGGGCAAACAGTTGTCGCCTTACGCTGTGACGAAAAGAGCGAATGAATTGTATGCGGATGTTTTCTCTTCATCCTGCGATTATAAAATTATTGGGTTGCGGTATTTTAATGTTTTTGGTCCCCGGCAAAATGCAGTAAGTGAATATTCGGCGGTCATCCCGCGGTGGATTGAGTCGATGCTTCGCAATAAACCTGTCGTGATAAATGGGGGTGGAGACACGAGCCGAGATTTCTGTTTTGTGGGAAATGTGGTCCAGGCCAATATCCTTGCTTCCCTAGCTAATGAAAAAAGCACAAGCAATATCTTCAATGTCGCACTGAATTCTCAAACATCTTTGAGCGAACTCTACTGTTTGATAAAAAGTCAGCTCGAAAACTTGGGTTTGCAATATGAGTTAACTCCAGTTAAGGCCCCATATAGGGAAGGCGACATTCGACATTCATTAGCAGATATAGATCGGATCAAAGAGGAACTAAAGTATGAACCAAGCATGACTGTCGCGACAGGCTTGAGGGAAACTGTGAATTGGTACGTTGAACATTACCAAAAATCAAAAGCGCGCGAGTGCAACTAAGGTTGTATTTATGTGTATTTTGCGTGTTGTGATGAAGTTATTTGTTGCTGGGGCTAATGATGAATAAGTAAAGCGGGGTGGAGTGATGGTGAGTATTAAAACTGTGGTAATTGGGGTAGGTAGATCTGGTTCGCGTTTCTTACGAGCTGCCCAATATATTGATCCGTCAATCGGTAAAATAGAAATAGTAGGTGTGGCGGACATAGATCCCGAAAAGCTAAATGCTTTAGCCGAAATAGATATACCCCTAGAGTTAGACTTCAAAAAGATCCTAATAGATGTTCCGTGTGAGCTAATTATAATTGCTACCACTGACAGTTCACATTATGAAATATTGAGATTCATTAAAGAGCAATCAATTGGGTATAAAAAAATAATTTGCGAAAAACCCATTGTTACTAGTGAGGAAAATTGTCAATTTGTACGTTCAGCATTCGATGATGATCGGATCTTTGTGAGTTTTGTCGAACGGTACAGTTCAGCTGTTTCAGCATTGAAAAATTATATTGAAATCAATAGGCGAAGTGTATCCAGTGCTAATTTCGTTTGGTCAAAGTATCGAATAAAAGATTCACGACCCACTGTGGGAGTAATTTCGGAAATCACTCATCCAGTAGATTTGGCCTGCTATTTAGGTGCTGTAAAAGATGATAATGATTTCCAGCTTCACTTTTCCTGCATTTTAGAAAGCGATTACGTACGAGGAGGGGCATTTCGACCTGACACGATGACGGCTTGTGCTGAGTTTGAGGGAGGTATGTTACTTAGTGGTACTAGTAGTTATGTTCACAGTCAACGTAGTAGAACGATGGAGTTTCTACTTGCTGACGAATTATCGAAGGTTGTTGAGGTTGCGGTCCTTCACCTAGATAATAAGGGTGGGACGAGGCCAGTATGGGGAATTTTTAGAATTGATGGGGATGCTATCTCACCGAGCCTTGAGACTTCATGTGTTACTCAGTCTCAACAGTTTGGTTCGCGCCGGCACATTGAAAAAATCTGTTTATTTCTGGAGGACGTTATTAGTGATATCGGTGGCGGAGGCTCAAAGGCTCTACCAACTAAGGCTCAAGCCCTTTTGGTACAAAAAATCGTAAATGAGTTTGAGAAGGAGGGAAATGAGGAAATCAGGCGACGAGGATTTTCTGAGGGTCGTTATGCCTCAGACGAAAAGGAAATACAGCAATTGTATGAGTTGGCTAAGTTAATGAAATTTGGTGTTTCGAAGGAGTTGCCTTATGACTGGAGTAGTCGATATTGATTTGTATAAAAAGACGCTACTAGAAGGGCGTCGCATAGGGAAACCTGGAACCATAAACAAAATGGGGCGCGGAGATTGCTGTAAGCCTAATCAGAAATAGGCTTCGATTACAAGTTTATCGTACCGCCAGCTCTCGGGGAGGTATCAGCAAGAGTTGATCGAGTTGGGTGGGGGTGAAGTAACCACTTTCGAAGGAAGTCTAAGCAAAGTCAGTGCGGAACCATAGTTCTGTCACTTCCCTCTACGAAAGAGGTTCAAAGTGTTTGCTTTAAGCAGGAATGGTTTAATTGCAGCGGCTCACGATGGTCTATTAATAAGTGATACTACGACAAGGATGTCCGGGTTCAGAAACCCGACAACTCTCCAGAAAATTGTTGGACCACGGCGTTCAGATTGCAGGTACTTGGGGGGCTCTAAAGGGGGCTAAAGAGGCAAGATGAAGGGGGTCCAAATGCGATACTTGGGGCGCCAAAGGCTGTGGTGGATGAGGCTTGTACTGTATTAAGTGGGTTTTGTAGATGGGTGCACTTCATGCTGGAGAAACAGGGGGAAGGGCAGAAGTTAAAGTTGTTAAATAATGCGCTTTCTATGGGGTTGTTTGGGAGATGATAAATAGCAGTTGGTACCGCGCAGGCATTGAATATTAATGTTCATTATTTAAGAACGGGGGGACAGCAGGAGCAGTAAATAATGCTATTGGCGATCGTTTTTTTTGCCATTTTTGATGATATCGAAGATCCGCGGTATGGGGGCTGGTGGTGATGCGTTAAAGGACTTGAGCTATTGCTCCGATCTTTTGAATGGAACTGATGATTACAAAATGATCAGGCCACTCAAGAAGTAATTTTATGCAAGGTTCAGTGAGATATATCTGAGAAAACTTTGTCATATCTGGATTAAGCAGGATTGATCCCCTTATAATTGAAAAATAATTCAAAGGTGACGACAATGTTAAATAATCATTGAGTTAAGTGATTGGTTTGATGTTTACAAAAAGGAAATGCTGCCTAATTTAATAGGTATTTATCTATTGATACCAGCTTAGGAAAGGAGCAAAGGCCATTCCTTGTTTGGCGAACTTACTTGAAATCTATGGGTTTAGGTTCCGGGATGAGCAATATCATACAGAGCTTGGAGCTCATAGGGCTTTTTTTCTTTAAGCTGATAACAATGGAAAAGTAAATATTAGAGCAGAGCTGAATGCGTTGTCTGTCATGGATGGCACAGTTCTAGGAAAAAAGCACATAGATGTTGTTCCGGCAGAGGGTGAGGGGCGAAAGTTGCTATCACCTTGGATCGACGGCAATTACGTTTATGGTCGTGGATCATGTGATACCAAGGGGAATCTTTTTTTATTGTTTGGTGCTTTGGCGTATATGAAGCATAAAGAGATCAGTGCTCATATTGAGGAGCTATTGAGACTTGGTTTCGGAAGAAGAAGAAATAGGAGGTAACGGAACATTGTCCACTATTCTCCATGGGGTTTATGCAGATATGGTCGTTGTTTTCGAGCCTACTGACTTGGCGGTTCATCGCGGTCACCGAGGGTGTTTGACCTGTGAAATAACTATTATCGGAAAGGCTGTTCATATGGGTAGCATTCTAGAGGGGGTATCTGCGATAACTGTCGCAATGAAATTAATCGAAGGTTTGAACGATTTAGAAAAAGAGATGGTTCGGGAGTCTCATAGTGACTCTGCCTTTTCAATCTGGAAACGACCTGTACAGATAAATGTGGGTAAGATTTCAGGGGGAGAGTGGCCTGGTTCGGTGCCCGAAAAGTGCAGCTTCACTTTTAATGTAGGTTTTTTGCCATCCACGTCGGTAGAAGATATCGAAACTTTATTGAAGACTCGAATGAAGTCACTTTTGTCAGAATACCCAGAAGTCAAAGTCGACTTCGATTTTTACGTTGGACTACGGAATAAAGCATATATTGTTTCTGAGGAGGACATTTTCTTAAAGCGATTAGATCAATCTGTTTCCGAGGCGCGGGGGTTAACAAAGAACGATGGAATATTTGCTTGGAGGGCTAGTTGTGATGCTCGACATTATGCCCAAGAAGCCAATATTCCCACTGCGATTTTCGGTGCAGGCTCTTTAAGTGATGCACACTCAGCTAATGAAAAAATCGATATCGACCAAATGCGATTTGGCATTAAAGCGTTAGCAAGTTTTTTATCTGAGCCTTTAGTTGTTGCCTAGATTTTTGGTGCCAGTTCGGTTAGCTGAAGCCGTCTGTTTCCGTAAGTATTAGAAAAATATGCGGGTATTTAATATGATAGATATAAAACAGCTGCAGGAAAACTATCAGTCGATGAAATCCAATTTGTCGGCAAGAAATATAAGAATCGATTTGGACCGTATTATTTCTCTCTATGAGGACGTTAAATCGCAAAAACGAGAACTTGAGGATATGCAAGGTCAGTTAAATGCTCTTTCGAAAGGGCCCAGAGATAGCGCCTTAACAGCGGAAATTCCACCGTCCGTCGCGATGAGTGCGATGACATTAAAAGGTGCCATTATAAAGGCTAAGGAGAGGTTTAATTTACTTGATGCGGAATTTTCATCGTGTATCCGCCTGTTACCAAATTGGACTTCGTCAGATGTGCCAATTGGCCTCAGCGATGAAGACAACTTAACTGTCCGAGTAAGTGGGGAAATTCCAAAGTTCTCCTTTCTCAGTAAGGATCATCTTGAATTGGGGCGTAATCTCGACTTGCTTGATTTTGACTCGGGTGCAAAAGTCGCAGGTTCAAAGTTTTATTTTCTTAAAAATCAAGCAGTGTTCCTCCAGCACGCGCTGAAGAGCTATATTTTCAACAAGGCATTAAAGGCCGGCTTCACACCTTTGCAGACGCCGGACATATCTTACAATCATATAATGGAAGGCGTAGGGTTTTCTCCCAAGGGGGACGAAAGTAATACATACGAGTTGGGTGGCTTAGACAAAAGTCTTATCGCTACAGCCGAAATATGTATTGCCGGTATGCACTCTGATGAGGTAATTGATTTTGCTAGACTCCCACTGCTTTATATTGCCGAAAGCCATTGTTTCAGGCGAGAAGCTGGGGCTTCCGGTAAGTCTAGCAAAGGCCTTTATAGGGTCCATCAATTTGAAAAATTAGAATTATTTGTATTGTGCCTGCCCGAGGATAGCGCTGAATATCATGAGAAAATTCTTGCATTGCAGGAAGAGATTTATACCGAGCTAGGTATTCCGTATAGAGTCGTACTAAATTGCACTGGCGACTTGGGGGCGCCGGCGTATAGAAAATATGATATCGAGGCCTGGATGCCGGGTAAAGGCACTGCCGGGGAATATGGTGAAATAACGTCAGCAAGTAATTGTACTGACTATCAATCGCGGCGCCTTAATATTAAATATAAGGATCCTCTTCTGAAGAAAAATCAGTATGTTCATACTCTCAATGGAACCGCTTCGGCACTTGGGAGAACGATGATCGCGATTTTGGAAAACTTTCAGAAAGCTGACGGTTCTGTAGAGATTCCTGAACCATTAAGACGTTATTTGGATTTTAAAGATATTGTCTAATACCTATCATAAATCTTCGTAGAGCAATTTTGCCCATCCTGACTTAAGGTGGGCATATTGCATTAGTTATCTATTGTTGTTTTTTTGGCCACGGGCAGTAACAACCCACGGCCAGTGTGTGCGTGGCATTCACCGCGCGGCCTTCGCTCAACGCTTGCAGAATCGGTTCAATAAAGCTGTTGTTCGAATTGCAGGTCAGGCCTTCGCTGTACGGGCCGAAATACGCCAGTTTGCCGCTGCGATCCCAGATCGCCACGGCCGGGCTGGCGGGGATCTGTTCGGAGCCTGGCAGGACGGCGATGCTTTTCAGGTTGCTTAAGGTGCTCGGTAACTGCCCGTGGCTGCCCGGCTTTTGTACCGCATAAAACTCCACGCCTTGCGGTGCATAGTGCTCTACCAGTTCGCTCAGGTGTTGTTGGTTACCGACGTTGCACGGGCAGGCCGGGTCCCAGAAGTGCACGAGGCGGATGGCGCCGGGGCCGGCGAGATTGTCGGGCAGGCGCAGCGGGTCGCCGGAGAACACCGCGGTGTGCTCGCTGAACGCTCGCAGGTAGCGCCCCTCAAACCAGTCGTAAGCAGCCCACAGCACGCCGGCACACACGAGGGCGAGCAGGCTGGCAAGCAGTGTGGCGCGGTAGGGCGAGCGCATGGATTTCAGTCCTCGAAGGTGCGCTAGCTTGCCATGCTTGCCCCAACAGATGAATATCGCAGGCCTATAAAGTCCGTTTCGCGTTCTGGAATTGCTCATGCCTGCCACTTTCGACTCCGATCATCTGCGTGCCAGCCTGCGGCCGCTGGCCGACTGGCAGCCGCTGTCGGTAGAAGCGCTGGCTTACCAGCGTTTCTACGGGCTGGATTTTGCGGGGCGTAACGTGCGCAGTGGCCTTGGGCGTTTCGCGGTCGATGGTTATGAAGTGGTCAGCCAGGTCTGGTGGCCCGAGCGGGCGAAGGCGACGCTGTTTTTGTTCCATGGTTTTTACGATCACACCGGGCTTTACCGGCATGTAATCGAGTGGGCGCTGGATCAGGATTTTGCGGTGATTGCCTGCGACCTGCCGGGACACGGGTTGTCCAGTGGCGAACGGGCCAGCATCAAGGATTTCACTGAGTATCAGGACACGCTGCAAGGGTTGTTCACCGAAGCACAATCCCTCGATCTGCCGCAGCCGTGGCACCTGTGCGGGCAAAGCACTGGCGGCGCGATCGTGATCGATCATGTGCTCAATCAGGGCGCCAGCAGCCCGGCCCAGGGCCAGGTCATTCTGCTGTCGCCGTTGGTGAGGCCGCGGGCCTGGGGCTGGTCGCAACTCAGCTATTACCTGCTCAAGCCTTTCGTCAAAGCCATCGCCCGGCGCTTCAGCGAGAACTCCAACGACCCGGATTTTCTGCCCTTCCTGCAAGCGGACCCGTTGCAGCCGCTCCGTTTGCCGACTGCCTGGGTCGGTGCGCTGGCGCGCTGGATCAAGCGCATCGAAGCCGCACCGTACAGCATGCGGCGACCGCTGATTGTTCAGGGGCAGGCGGACATGACCGTGGACTGGGAGCATAACCTTGAAGTATTGCGGGGCAAGTTCGATCGGCCGCAGGTGTTGATGTTGCCTGAGGCGCGGCATCACCTGGCGAATGAGACGCTGGCGTTGCGACGGGAGTATTTCGGGTTTTTGACCAAGTGGATCAAGGGGCGGAATCTTTAGCGGCTGTCATGGCCCCATCGCGAGCAAGCTCGCTTGTATGTTTAGACTTGAAGGGGTGGGTGGGACTAAAGCTCGTCATCTGACTCTGACCAGTACAGACCGTGGGAGACTTCGTCCCACCCCTTCACCTAATGCGCCGATAAGGAATGCATCGGCTCGGACCGACGATAGAAACAAGCCAGCGCAACGGTGAACCCCGACAAGTCTTTAAACCCTAGCTCGGAGGGTGGGCCATGACAATCCTTGATTCGCAGGTGGTCGTTGGTGTGGATGTGGCGAAGGACGAGATCGTTGTCTATCGATCCGACCTGCAAAAACCCCTCAAGGTCGCGAACAAGCGAACAAGCCTGAAGCAATGGCTCAAGACGCTGCCAATGAACAGCGCCATCGCGCTTGAGGCGACCAATATCTATCACCTTGATACAACGGAAATGGCCCATGAAATGGGCCATGACGTTTACGTCATCGATGGCAGTCGCCTCAACAAATACCGCGACGGCATAGGCATGAGGGCGAAAACAGACGCCCTGGATGCCGAACTGCTGGCGCGTTACTTGAGCCGGGAGTCCGACAGGCTGAGGATCTGGAACCCGCCACCGAAGGCTTACACGCAGCTCAAAAGCCTGCTTCGTCGCCGGGCCCAACTGGTCCGGGGCTGTGTCGCACTCAAGCAGAGCTGGAAAAACGAGCCCCTGCTCAAAGAGCAGTTCAACCAGCTTCTGGTCGCCATTGCCCAGTTCGAAAAAACGATTCAGAAAACACTCAAGGAGATTGCCGAGGACGCCGGGATGCAGGATCAGGTGAAGCGCTGCCAGGCCGTCGAGGGTGTCGGGCTGCTGACGGCCACCGCAGCGGCCACGGCGTTTTTGCGTGGGGAGTTTGCAAACAGCGACGAGTACGTCGCCTTCCTCGGCATGGATCCGCGGGTGAGGCAGTCAGGACAAAAGGATCAAAGGCGTCGGCTATCCAAGCGAGGGGACTCTGAGTTTCGGCGCCTGTTTCACAACAGTGCCATGGCCGCCAGCCGCTCGCCGGTCTGGAAACCGTACTACCAGAGCTACCTGGCCAGAGGCCTAAAAGGTACTCAAGCCTTGGTTATCCTGGCACGCAAGCTCGCCAGAGTGATGTTCGCGCTGATGAAAAACCAAAGTGAATACACGCCAAATTCTATGCTTGGGGGTTTCCCCCAAACATAGAATCTCCCACAGGGGAGGCGCATAGTATTTTTCCGTCCTGCCACCCGTTCCCTAGAACACAATCGGTCTAAAACCCCCCTTGGCAATCCGGGTGGTTTTGCTAATCTCAAACCTGTAGGTGAAGACGCAGACTGATGCGCAAAAGGATAGCAAGGAAACGTGGGGCGCGTTCCGAAGGGTACACGGTTAGAAAGATCTCCGCGCTGGGATCCAGCCCTTATGCCGTGTGAAGCAGAAGAGCACCATTACAGATACATTACTCTTTTGTGGGAGTCCTGATAAACCTTGTAAGCCGGAGACCAGCACCGGCCACCTACTTTTCTTCAACTTCAAAGCCCGCCGCGAGCGGGCTTTTTAATGCCTGGATTTCAGCGCTTACGGTGCGCCAAACAGCATGGTCCAGTAGACGCCGTTGTCGCTGCGCGAGTCGGCGGCATACGCGGCGCCGACCTGAGTGAACATCGGGTTCATCAGGTTGGCGCAGTGTCCCGGGCTGGCGAGCCAGCCGGCCATCGCTTTGCTGGGTGAACCCTGGCCGGCGGCAATGTTTTCGCCGATCTGTCGGCCACGGAAACCTGCGGCCCGGGCCCGGTCTGCCGGCATGTTGCCGTCGGGGTCCTGATGCGCAAAGTAATTGCCGTAGGCCATGGCCTTGCTGTGGCCTTGGGCGGCAGCGCCCAGCGCAGCGCTCCAACTCAAGGGGCGCGCCGCGGCGAAGCGCTGGCGACCGCAAGTCCGTGGTTTGGCCCGGGCCGCATTGACCTGTGCCAGCAGTGCCTTGCCGGCGCTTCGTGCGTCGCCGGTTTGGCCATCGAGTACGGGTTTGGCAAGCACCACTTGCCATTCACGCCCGGCACGGGTCACGCCGATGTCGGCGTATTGACTGTCGAGCAACGCAGCGCAGTGCTCATCCTGAAGCAGATCGAATGCGTCTTCGGCATCCTGCGCGCCGACCACGCGCAGGGAACGCACCGTCACCGCTTGATAACCGGATGCTTTCAAACGGTCACGCAATCCACCGCCATAACCGATGGGCAATGCGAGTGCGTTCTTGAGTGTCAGGGGCGACAAGCGTTGCGCCGGGCGTCGGTCGCAACGCTGTGGGTGGGCGCGATAGTCGTTGATGGCTTCCACAAGTTGCCTTTGCCCATCGGCATGGGCGGGGCTGGCAAAAACGGGGAGCAGGGCAGACAGGCACAGCGAAGAAAAGCGCAAGGCAACGACAGATTGGCGCATGGGACGGACAACTCGGATGAGATGACGACGATAGAGGGTTTGGGAAAGCGCTGGGTATGACTGGCGTCTTGGAACAAGGTTCACGGCGGGCGTGAACCTTTTGATGTGTCCCGGCACTGGCACTGTAGGAGCGAGCCTGCTCGCGATGGACTAAACCGCAACGCGTTGAATGAGGAAACACGCGTTATCGTTAGCGTCCATCGCGAGCAGGCTTGCTCCTGCGGTAAAAGGGTGTGTTATGGCGGTGTTTCCGTTGGCCGCACCTTGAAACGGCACACATGCCCGCCACGCACCATGCATTCCGTATGCTCGACCTCACCGCCGCCCAACGCGCCGATCAAGGCCAGGTCCAATTCGCAAACCACCGGATGGGCGGCGGCCAGGCGATGGAAGACGCAGTTGTGCGCGACGATCTCCGGGTCGCCCGACGAACGAAAAAACACTTCGGCTTCGTACCCGGCCTGGTTCATGTGTTGCACGATCCGGGCTTCGTCCACCACCTGCTGTTCACGCTCCAGCGCCAATTTGCGGCCCAGGCTGCGCATCAACGAAGCCAGGGCTTGGGGTCCGATGATGCCGGCCACTTCGTCGATCAGCACACTTGCCAAGAGCTGATAGTGACGAGGGAATTGTTCCTTGGCATGGTCGGTGAGCCGGTACAGCTGCTCCGGGCGACGCCCCGTCGGCCGGGTGTTACCGCGCAACACCAGGCCGTCACGCTCCAGCGCCGCCAAGTGTTGGCGAATTGCCGTGCGCGTGACTGCCAGTTGGTCAGCCAGCTCGTCAATGCTCATGCCTGCTGCGTGGTGCAGCAATGCATTGAGCAAGTCCTGCTGTGTTCGGCCCAGTCCTTCCAGCATGGTGTGCCCTCGCGACGATGTCAGAACTTGTCGGGGAATTGCTTGACCAGTGCGGCGGTCAACGCGTCGGCCAGCGTCAGGATATGTGTGCGCATCATCGACCAGGTCTGCGCTTCACCGGTGTAATCGTGGGCGGCGAATTCATCGATCTGGGCGATGTGGTGACCACCGTGGGCCGACAGCAGATTGACCAGTGTCGCTTCAGGCAGATTAGGGTTGGCGCCGGCCAGAAACGCCGCAATCGCCTTGGCATTGCCGGTCAACTCAGTGACCGCAGCCTGCTTGCCCTTGGCGTCTTTGGCCACCGTGGCGTCGCTGTAGTGTTTCACTGCCCCCCAATGACCGGCAAGCAGCTTGAGCAACTGATCGGCAGCGGGTTGGCCGTAAAGCGGCGCGATGCTGTTGGCGATTTTGGTGGCGTTGTCGACGACCTGGCCCGCTGCCACTTTGGCTTGCTTCTGGTCGGCGGATTGGTTGGCGAGCGCGTAGTTTCGAATCCAGAAAATATGCTCGACCCAAAGGTCGCGCAATGCCAGGCGCGTGGTGAGCGCCGGGCTGTCGGCCGCGGCGGAAGAGGCGGTAGGTGTTGCGCTCCATACCGGTTGTGCACAGAAAGCCAACAGGATCAGAGCCAGGATTTTGATATTCATGACGGCACCCTCAGAGAGTGGGAACATTCGACAATATCAATATAGGCATAAAAATATGATTTTATTGGGTCGTACCGAACTGCCGGATCAGCGGTCGGTTCGCCCCGGTGTTCGCAAGCCACACCGGGGACGGTGGTTCATCCGTTGATCACCACAACTTCCACGTGTAATCGACATTCACCCGCAGCTCATTGTCATCCCGGTGGCTGGCCTGGGCAGCGAAGTCGTTGCGATACCAGGCGTTGCGCAAGCGCACGGCGACTCCCTTAAAGGGTGTGGTCTGAACGGTGTAAGAGAGCTCGATATCCTTTTCGCTCTCCTTGAGGTTCGAGCCCCCCAGCTTGGGCAATTCGATGTTGTCGCCGCTGACATAGCGCAACATGCCGTTGAGCCCCGGCAAGCCAACGGCCACGAAGTTGTAGTCATAGCGCACCTGCCAGCTGCGTTCCTTGGGGTTGAGAAACTCCGAGCTCAATGTGCCTTCGGTGATGACCAGCGGCTCGGTGCCAAACAGATACGGCATGGCAGTCTTGCCGGTGAGCTGCATGTAGCCGGCGCCGAATTTGTGCGCACCGAGGCTGTAGCTCAACATCAGCGCGGCATTGCGGTTGTCGACCGGACCGGCCCTGGCCGCGCCGTCTTCGCCGGTGACGAACAGGCGAAAGTCACTCTTGAGATGACCGGCACCCATCGGGCGATTGTCGACGAAGCCATAGAAGTCCTTGCGATACAGGTCAGCCAGTTCTGCGTGGTAATACTTGAGCGTCAGTTGCGGCGACCAGGCGTAGTCACCCCCAAGGAAGGTAAAGCGGTCCGACTCGGCAGCGCCGTTGAAGCGTCCGTTGGGTGAGCCTACGGTCATTTTCTGATAGTCGGTGGAGTCGCGCAGGTTGATGCGGTCCACCCAGCCGAGGTGCAAGGTCAGGTTGTCGATGTCCTGCGACTTGAGGTAGGTGCCGCGAAAGGTTTGCGGCAGCAGACGGGTAGGGCTGGCAAAGGCGATCGGCAGGAAGGTGCTGATGGTGCCCAACTGTAACTCGCTCTTCGATGCCCGGGCCTTGGCCGTCAGCCCCAACTCGGAATATTCACTGGCCGGCTCCCGGGTAGCCGGGTCGTAGGGCAGCAGGCCCGTGCCGGTGCGATCCGGCGAAGAGTCGAGCTTGACGCCCAACAGGCCCTGGGCATCCAGACCGAAGCCGACAGGGCCTTCGGAATATCCCGAGCGCAGGTTCAGGATGAAGCCCTGGGCCCACTCGCGGGCGGCGGCCTGGGGCGTGGCGTTCACATAATTGCGGTCGAAGTAATAGTTTCGCAGCACCAGGTCGGCGTGGCTGTCGTCGACAAAACCGCTGGCACAAGCCTGACCGAAGGATAAAACGCAGGCGCAGGCGCTGAGTGCCCGGTGAGAAAAATTGAGCATGGCAGTGTTCACTTTTATTGTTATTGAGATAAATCCGCGCCGTCGTTGCGCGGGGTGTTGCGGATGCTGCGTCAGTCGGCCTGGCTGTCGTTGCGTCGTACCGAGAGGTAAAACATTGCCAGCGCGGCGATGACGATCCCGGGGGCCGAGGCCATCATCACGCCGGTGGTGCCTGTGCCCAACGCAAGCATTTTGCCGGCCACCAACGGACCGCTCATGGCGCCCAATCGGCCGATGGCCACCGCGCTGCCAACGCCCGTGGCGCGCACGGAGGGTTGATAGAAATGCGGCGCCAGGGCATACAGCACGCATTGCCCACCAGTGGCGAAGAAACCGGCAACGAAACCGGCTGCGAGCATGCTCTCCCACTGGCTGGACAGGCCAAGCGCTGTCAGCGCGCCGAGGATACCCAGGTAAATCAGCGCGGACAGTGCCCAGGCCGGCAGCCGGTCCATTACCCAGCCGAGCAGCAAGGTGCCGGTCGCTGCGCCAAATTGCAGCGCCAGCATGACCCAACTGGCCTGGCGGCCGCTGAAACCCTGGCCGACCAACAGGCTCGGCAACCAGTTGATCAGGATGTACACCACCATCAGAGTGAAGAAGTAGCTGACCCAGATCATCGAGGTCGGCAGCGCTGCACCTTCGCGAAACAGGCCTCGGACCAGACCGACCGGGGCAGCGGTTTGGTCGTTGCGAAGAAACTGAGCCGACTCGGGCAAGTACCGCCCCAGCAGCGGCACGATCAACAAGGGAACGACGCCTCCCACGTAGAACACCACTTGCCAGCCGCCGGCCAGGTCGGCGATGCCAATCGTGGCTGCCAGCGCGGCGCCTAATGGCACCCCGCAGTACATCAGGCTCACCGCAGTGCCGCGCAGGCGAGGGCCGGCCACTTCGCTGGTCAAGGCGATCAGATTGGGCAGGGCGGCGCCAAGGCCTACGCCCGTCAGGCAGCGGGCAACCAGCAAGCTGTTGAAGTCCCAGGCGATTGCCGTCAGCAACGAGAACAGGCCGAACAGCGCCACCGAGGCCATCAGTACGCGTTTGCGACCGATCCGGTCAGCCAGGAGGCCGCCGAAGAATGCACCGGGCAGCAGGCCGAAGATTCCGGCGCTGAAGACCCAGCCCATGTGTAATTTATCCAGTTGGAAAGCCGCTGCCATGCCTTGGGCGGCGATGCCCGAAGCTTGCAGATCCAGCCCTTCCATCAGGGCGACGAGAAAGCACAGACCGATGGTCCGCGCCATGTGCAGAGGTGTTGCCACGTTCAGCGATGTCATGGGAAATTCCCGTTTTATTGTTGTAATAGGCAAAGCGAGCCCGACCGACACGCTGCGTGGGCGGTCAGTCGGGGGGTGATGCTCGGTCAGCGTTTGAGCAGGTCCAGCGCGACATCGACGATCATGTCTTCCTGGCCACCGACCATGCGCCGTTTGCCCAGTTCGACGAGGATGTCGAGGGTTTTCAGGCCATATTTCGCTGCAGCGATTTCGGCGTGGCGCAGGAAGCTGGAGTAGACGCCGGCGTAGCCGAGCGCCAGGGTTTCGCGGTCGACTCGCACCGGGCGGTCTTGCAACGGACGCACGATGTCATCCGCCGCGTCCATCAGCGTGTACAGGTCGGTGCCGTGGTTCCAGCCCAGACGTTCGGCGGCGGCGATGAACACTTCCAGCGGCGCGTTACCGGCGCCGGCCCCCATGCCCGCGAGGCTGGCGTCGATGCGGTCGCAGCCTTCCTCGACCGCGGTGATCGAGTTGGCCACGCCCAGCGACAGGTTGTGGTGCGCATGCATACCGGTCTCGGTTTGCGGCTTGAGCACGGCCTTGAATGCGCGGAAACGATCACGGATGTCCTGCATGTTCATCGCCCCGCCCGAGTCGGCCATGTACACGCAGGTGGCGCCGTAGCTTTCCATCAGCTTGGCCTGGGCGGCCAGCTGTTCGGCCGGGATCATGTGGCTCATCATCAGGAATCCGACGGTGTCCATGCCCAGCTCGCGGGCGTATTCGATGTGCTGTTTCGACACGTCGGCTTCGGTGCAATGGGTGGCGATGCGCACCACCCGGGCACCGGCGTTGTAGGCCGCCTTGAGGTCATGCACGGTGCCGATGCCGGGCAACAACAAGGTAGTAATTTTGGCGTGTGTGATGACATCGGCCGCCGCTTCGATGCATTCCAGATCGGTGTGCGCGGAGAAGCCGTAGTTGAAGCTCGAGCCTTGCAGGCCGTCACCGTGGGCGACTTCGATACTGTCGACCTTGGCCTTGTCCAGGGCACGGGCGATGTCCTGCACATTCTGTATCGAGTACTGATGACGCACCGCGTGGCTGCCATCGCGCAGGGTCACGTCGCAGATGTAGATCTTTTTACCGTTCATGTTGATCTCCTCAGGCCTGTTGCATCGACTGCGCCATGCGCTCGGCGGTGGCCAAGGCAGCGGAGGTCATGATGTCGAGGTTGCCGGCGTAGGCTGGCAGGTAGTGGGCGGCGCCTTCGACTTCGAGGAACACCGAGGTCTTCAGCCCGGAGAATGCTCCCAGGCCCGCAATGGTCAGCGGCGCATCTGCGGGGATCACGTCGAACTGCACGTGTTGCTTGAGGCGATAGCCCGGCACGTAGGCCTGCACCGCCGCAGCCATCTCGACGATGGACGCTTCGACCAGCGCCTGATCCGCCGCCTCGGACAGCACAAACACCGTGTCGCGCATCATCAACGGTGGCTCGGCCGGGTTCATCACGATGATCGCCTTGCCCTTGGCGGCGGCGCCGATGACTTCGATGGCCCTGGAGGTGGTCTCGGTGAATTCGTCGATGTTGGCACGGGTGCCGGGGCCGGCGGATTTACTGGCGATCGAAGCGACGATTTCGGCGTAGTGCACCTTGGCTACGCGCGACACCGCCGCGACCATCGGAATGGTGGCCTGGCCACCGCAGGTGACCATGTTGACGTTGAGCTGGCCCAGGTTCTGCTCCAGGTTCACCACCGGCACGCAGTACGGGCCGATGGCCGCCGGGGTCAGGTCGATCAGGCGAATGCCCGGTTTGATCGCGCGCAGGAACGCGTCGTTCTTCACGTGGGCGCCGGCCGAGGTGGCGTCGAAGACGAAATCGATGTCCTGGAAGACGTCCATGCGGCTCAGGCCTTCGACGCCTTCGTGGGTCACCGCCACGCCCATGCGCTGAGCGCGGGCCAGGCCGTCGGAAGCCGGGTCGATGCCGACCATCACCGCCATTTCCAGGTGCTTGGCGTTACGCAGGATCTTGATCATCAGGTCGGTGCCGATGTTGCCGGAACCGATGATGGCGACTTTGAGTTTTTTCATTGTTGTTGCCTCTTGTGCACGCAAGTCGCCGATCACTCGGCGCTGAACTGAACTGCCACGTGTCCGATGCCGTCGATTTCGGCCTCGAATCGGTCACCGCCTGCCACCGGCACCATGGGCCCGAGCGCACCGGTAAGAATGATGTCGCCAGCGCGCAGTGGATCGCCCAAACGCGCCATGGTGCAGGCCAGCCATACGGCCGCGTTGAGCGGATGACCAAGGCATTCGGCGCCGCTGCCGCTGGAGACTTCTTCGCCATTGCGGGTCATGCGCATGCCCAGTTCGCTCAAATCGAGGCCGTCGATTCGCCGTGCCGTGTCACCGAGCACGAAGCCGCCGCTGGAAGCGTTGTCCGCCACGGTATCGACGAAGCGAATGTTCCAGCCCTGAATCCGGCTGCCGACAATTTCCAGCGCCGGAACAACCCAGGCCGTGGCGGCCAGCACGTCTTCGAACGTGGTATCGGCGTTCGGCAAGTCATGTTCCAGAATCAAGGCGATTTCGGCCTCGATCTTCGGTTGCATGACTCGGTTCAACGGCACGCTTTCGTTGTGGTCATAGCGCATGTCAGCGAGCAGGGTGCCGAAGTCTGGCTGATCGACGCCCAACTGCTGCTGGACCTTGGGATGGGTCAGGCCGATCTTGCGACCGATCACGCGACCGCCGTTGGCCAGGGCATGGGCAATATTGAGGCGCTGGATGGTGTAGGCGGCTTCGGCGTTGTCTTCACCGATCTGCTCGCGCAGCGGCGCGATGGCGGCGTTGTCGGCTTGCGCCTGGCGCAGGTCGGCGGCGAGCCGCGTCAAGGTTTCTTGAGTCAGGGTCATAGTGGCCTCGGTCATCAATGGGTCAGGAAGTCCAGGACCAATCGGTTGAAGGTCTCGGCGTGTTCCCACTGAGCCCAATGGCCGCAACGGTTGAACACGTGCAGTTGCGCATCAGGCAGGCCGGCCAGCAGGCGCAGGCCGGTGTCCATGGGCACGAAGCGGTCTTCGCGACCCCAGACGATCAGGGTGCGGGCCTTGATTTCTTGCAGGCGATGGCTGAAGTCCGGGAATTGTTTGGGGTTCAGCGTGCTGCTGGTGACGAAGTTTTCCAGGTGATCGCGGCGCGACAGGATGTTGTCCAGGCGAGTCTGGAACATTTGCTCGGTGAGGCTGCTGGCATCGAAGACGAAGACGTTCATCATCTTCTTCAGGTTGTCGATGGTCGGCTCGCGGTACAGCGCACCGATCAGCTTGATGCCTTCGGTTGGCTGCGGGACGAAAGCGCTGGGGCCGCCGGTGCCGCCGCCCATCAACAGCAGTTTGCCGATGCGTTGCGGGTAGGCGAGGGCAAAGGCCACGGTGCTGTGGGCGCCCATGGAGTTACCGATGATGTGCACACGGTCCAGGTCCAGCACGTCGAGCAATCCTTTGAGCGCACGGGCGTTAAGGTCCGAACGCGAACCGTCGCAGACCACAGGGTCGCTCTTGCTCCACCCCGGGCAGTCCATCAGGACCACGCGATAACCGGCATTCACCAATGGCTCGAGGTTACAGTTGAAGTTGGCCCAGCCGCTGGCGCCGGGTCCGGAACCGTGGAGCATGACCACGGTTTCAGTGCCCTGGCCAATGTCGTTGTAATGCAGTTGCAGGTCCAGGTCGCCTTCCTTGATACGGGCAAAGCGGCTGGTGGACGCTTCGGTGATTGCAATGGCAGTCATGGCGGTTCCTTGAATTCAGTGGTGGTTGTTCAGCGGGCGTGCACCGAGGGCGGCAAAACCTGCGATCCATTCGGGGATCGGCCGGTAGTAGCGGCCTTCGCTCTGGTAAGGGCCGAACGCCGACAGCGCGGCGAAGGCGGCGACCCAGGTTTTCACTTCATGGGTGGACTTGCCGGCCAGTGCCGACAGCGCGTCATTGCCCAAGGCATCGAGGTCGCTCAGGCGTCCCTGTTCGAGGGTGTCGAGAAAACCCTGGTCCCACGTCGGATTCAGCGGGTGCAGGCTGTTTTGGTCTTCGACAAAGTCCCGGGCCGCCTGGATGACCCGGTTCTGGCGGGCCAGGCGTTCATCGACCGGCAGTTGCCGACCGCTGCCCATCATCCGGTCGGCCATGCGTGCGTCGACCTTGGCCAGTTCCGGTACCGGGGGTTGGTGGGACAGGCCACCGGAGGCAAGGAACAGCACGCGTTTGTTCAGGGTTTTCGCCCAGTGACCGATGGCTTCACCGAGCAGGCGGGCGCGCTTGAAACCGGGCAACGGAACAGCAACCGAATTGATGAACACCGGGATCACCGGGCAGCCTTGCAGGCCATCGAGCAAAATCTCCAGTGGCTGGGCGAAGGCGTGGTCGACCTGCATGCGGTAGGACACCGCCGTATCGACACCAGCATCGAGGACGGCCTGGGCACAGGCCTCGGCCAGCTCTTTTGGCACCGCCAGGGGACCGGCGGCGGTGCCGAAATCACCGATCGCCTCGGCGGCCATGCCGATGCAGAACGCCGGCATCACGTCGTAGAAAAAGCCGTTGTAATGGTCCGGACCGAACAGCACGATCAGCTCCGGGTCGAAGCGGGCAATGCGCTCACGGGCGGCGGCGGTCATCCGATCGACGTCGGCCAGCACCTCTGGCGTCGGGTCGACGTAGCCCACCAGTGGCGTGTGGGACAGGCAGTGAACGTAGGCGCTCATCTCATGCCACCTTGCTGGCGACGGTCGCCGTGGCCGGTTGTGGCAAAGCCTTGAGCGCCAGGGCCAATTGATCGCAGACCTGGCCGACGGTTTGCGGGATCGCAAGCCCTGCGAGGAAACGGTCAGGGCGTACCAGCGCTATGGATGACGATCCATGGGCGAACCATTCACGCAGGCGCCCGGTGCTGTCACCGACGCGAATCACACCGGGACTGACATCACTGGCAGCCCTGAGCTGAACGTCCGGCAATACCTGAATAAAGCGCGTACCCAGTGCGCTCCATTGTTCGACTTGCGCGCGGCTCATGCCCCAGATCGGATCGCAACCCCAGGCGATGATCGCGAAATTGCTGCCGATCACTTCATCGAGCAGTACACGTTCGCCAGTCTCGGTCAGGACCTGCGGTTGAATGAACATTTTGCCCACAGGCGACGACTTTTGATCCGGTGCAATCAAGGCGCCCTGTGTGTATTGCGGCATCGGCTTGAAGCGCATTTCCAGGAAGTAGCGTTTGACCGGCGGCACATAGTTGAGCAGCCACGACACGCCGTCGCGCAGGGTGCCCTGCCAGCGCTTGGGTGGCGCCAGCACATGGCCGGCGAGCACGGACAGGTCGATCATCGCCTTGGCGTGGTCGCGACGTTCCTGTTCATAGGTGTCGAGCAGGCTGTCGGCGGCCAGGCCCTTGATCACCAGCGACAGTTTCCACGCGAGGTTGGAAGCGTCGCGCATGCCGCTGTTATAACCCTGGCCTTGCCAGACCGGCATGATGTGCGCGGCATCGCCGGCCAACAGCACCCGGCCCTGACGGAAGCGGCCGGCCAGGCGAGCGTTGTGGGTATAGACGCGGCTGCGGATCAGCTCGATGCGCTCCGGGTCCGGCAGCACCTTGCCCAGTAGTTTGCGCATGTTTTGCGGCTTGCTCAGCTCGGCTTCGGTTTCGCCGGGCATCACCATGAATTCGAAGCGGCGCACGCCATGGGGCAGGGCGGCGGAGACATAAGGCCGCACCGGGTCGCAGCACAGGTAGACATGTGGCGTGCTCAACGGGTCGTTGGCAATGTCGACCACGATCCACTGGTTTGGCGCGGTCTTGCCTTCGAAGCTGATGTCCAGACTACGTCGCACCAGACTGTTGCCGCCGTCGCAACCAATCAGGTAGCGGGCGTGCAGGCGTTCGCCACGGCCGTGCTGATCCTTGAGGTTGAGCACCACCGCGCTGTCGCTTTGTTCAAAACTGTCCAGCTCGCGGTTGAAGAGCACCTTGACCTTGTCGAAGCGCTGCAGGCCTTCGAACAGCACGCGGTCGGCCAGGGGCTGGATGAAGGCGTTGCGCCGCGGCCAACCGAACTCGTCGGTCTTTGGCTGGATGTCGGCAAAGCACCGACCTTTCGGCGTCAGGAAACGCATGGCATGCCAGGGGGTGGTGTGTGGCAACACCGCGTCAGCGAGTTCGACGGCCTGGAACGTGCGCAGGCTTTCGTCGTCCAGGCCGATGGCGCGAGGGTAGTCGATCAGGCTGTCGAGTTTTTCCACCAGGGTAACTTTCACGCCGCACTGACCGAGGTAGTTGGCGATCATCAGGCCGACAGGGCCGGCGCCGACAATGGCGACGTCGGTGGTCAGTTCCACCGTGGCAGGAGTGGGTGCAGGACTCATGGGTATCTCCGTACAGCGCTTTTGGATTTCTTGTTGGGCGCAGTATGGAAATCACCGGGCTGGTCGACAACGACAACCCTTGCTAGTGTGCACTTAGTGCACATCGTTGATTTACAACACAAACGGAGCGATCAATGAGCGAGACAGAATACAAGGCCGTGCGTGGTCTGATGCGTGGCCTGGCGCTGATCAACGGCCTCAATCGCTTCGACGGCGGGGCCAGTACCGCGCAGCTGGCCGAGCAGACCGGGCTGCATCGCACCACGGTCCGGCGTTTGCTCGAGACCTTGCAGACAGAGGGTTACGTGCGGCGCAGCGAGTCGGACGACAGCTATCGCCTGACCCTGAAAGTGCGCGAACTCAGCGAAGGGTTTCGCGACGAGCAATGGATTTCTTCCGTCGCCGCACCGCTGCTCGGGGAGCTGTTGCAGGAAGTCGTCTGGCCCACTGATCTGTGTACCCTGGACGGCGACGCCATGGTGATTCGCGAGACCACCCATCGCTTCAGTCGCCTGTCGTTCCACCGCTCCATGGTTGGCCGGCGCTTGCCGTTGCTGATGACCGCCACCGGACGGGCGTATTTTGCGTTTTGCCCGCCCGCCGAGCGTGAAGAACTGATCGAGTTGATGATCAGTCGCGAGGACGAACAATCGGCGCTGGCGGCGGACCGCCGTTTTGTCGAGCGACTGGTGGAGCACACCCTGGCCAGGGGCTACGGCGAAAACAACGCCCATTGGGGGCAGGAGCGCAAGATCGCCTCGATTGCCATCCCGATCAGCCACGAAGCCCGTCTGATGGGTTGCCTGAATCTGGTCTACATCGCCAAGGCGATGTCTATCGAGGAAGCGGCTCGCCGCTATTTGCCGGCGATGCAGGCCGTGGTGGAAAAGATCCAGGTGCAGTTGGGCGGCTCGCCAGGCTGATGGCATGTTGCGCCTGCAGATTCACAAGCCATCCGCCAATGCCTTGAAGTACTCGGGGCTGTCGCTGATCGAGTTGTGCCCGGTCCCCGCAATCACCTGCAATGACGCCACACCCGGGGGGAAATGGCGGTAGAGCCGCTGGGTACTGGTGCCGGGAATCACCTCGTCGTGCTCGGCGGCGATCAGCTTTGTCGGCACTGTGATATGCGCGGCGTAGCGCCAGGACTCGAATTTGTCCTTCAATAGCCACTGCACCGCAAACCAGCGGAACTGGCGGGCAGCGAGTTCTTCCAGGCTGTTGTACGGCGTGATCAGCACCAGCTTCGTCGCCGGCCGGGCGCTGGCCAGGCGTACCGCGACCCCCGAACCCAAACTGCGACCGACCACGGTAATCTGCCGATGGTCGGCGTAAACCTTGTCGAACAAGGCCATGGCATCCCGGGCGATGGCTTCTTCGGAGGGTGAGCCGCTGCTGCCGCCGAAGCCCCGGTAATGCATGAAATACAAGGCAAGGTCGGGGAAGGCTTCGGCGAATTCCGGCAGGCTGCGTGCGACATCCTCGGCATTGCCGCCGAAATAAACCAGCGCTTGAGGACCCTGATGCTCACGCACCGACACAAGCACCTGCGCGTCGTCGACGGACAGCGTCAGCAGGGGTACGGATGAGTCTGAGGCACGGGGTTGCGGGTAGTAGATCAGCGAGCGCTGAAAGACAAACAGGGCCAGGCAGAGCACCAGGTACAGCGCTGCGAGGACGACGACGAGTAACACCAGGGTTCGGGACATTCGGCTAACGTTAGTGGGCGGCATTGACGGCTCCGGGGTGCAGTCGGAGTGTAGCTGGCGGTAAAGGAGGGCATCGATGCCCATCGGTCTGAAGTGGCTCAACGTGTTGCCGTCAGAAAGAGCGGCGCTGGCCCTGGGGTTCGCCTTCCATTTCTGTGTGCTCGCCAGCTATTACCTGGTGCGACCCTTGCGCGATGCCTTGGGTCTGGAAGGAGGCGCCGACAAACTGCAATGGCTGTTCACCGCCACGTTCGTGGTGATGCTGCTGATGGTTCCGGTGTTCGGCGCGCTGGCCTCGCGGCTGCCGGCCACGCGGTTCGTACCGCTGATCTATCGCGTGATTGCGCTGTCGATGCTGGTGTTTGGGCTGTTGATCGCCAATCACATCGCGCCCGTGGCGGTCGGGCGGGTGTTTTTCGTCTGGATCAGTATCTACAACCTGTTCATCGTGTCGATTTTCTGGAGCGTGTTGGTCGATCGTTTTTCCAGTGAGCAAGGTCGGCGCCTGTTTGGGTTTATTGCGGCGGGAGGCACCCTCGGCACGTTTATCGGGCCAATGTTGGCCGCGACCATGGCGACCCGTCTGGGGCCGATTGCCCTGACGTTCACTGCGGCGCTGTTGCTGGAAATCGCCGTGCATTGCTATCGCCGACTGCTCAGGCAAACACAGGCGCATGCGCAAGGCCGATGGGTCGACGATCGGCGCATGGGCGGCAGCATGCTCGCCGGGATCACGCTGATCGTGCGCTCGCCTTACCTGTTGGGGCTGGTGTTGTTCATGCTCTTGCATACCAGTGCCGCAACCTTGTTGTATTTCGAACAGGGAAGAATCGTCGCTGGCAGCTACGCTGATGTGGCAAGCAGGACGCAATTCTTTGCGCTGGTCGACCTGACGGTGTCGGCCCTGACCTTGATTTTTCAGCTGCTGCTCACGGCGCCGCTGATCCGTGCGGTCGGGATGGGCGGGGCACTGGTGGCCTTGCCGCTGGCGACGGTCGTGGCGTTTGCCGCCATGGCACTTGCGCCGGTGCCGGCCACGGTCGCGCTGGCACAAGGACTGCGGCGGGCGGTGGAGTTCGCGATTGTGCGCCCGGCGCGGGAGGTGTTGTGGACGGTGGTCAGCCGCGAGGAGAAATACAAGGCCAAGAACGTGATCGAAACCCTGGTGTATCGCGGTGGCGATGCGGCCAGCGGTTGGTTGTCGGCAGGTTTGACGGCGATGGGCGCAGGTTTTGCCTCGGTGGCACTGTTTATTGTGCCGTTCGCCGGGGCGTGGGGCTGGTTATGTCTGTGGCTGGCGCGGCGACAGGCGCAACAAGTTCAAACCTGATCGACTGGTGAAGGACATTTTATGAGCCATTCTGAGGGTTACACCCGTAGAAAATTTCTTACGCTGGCTGCCGGCGCTTCGGCGGTCTTCACGTTCGGTCCGGTCGGCGCACAATCGGCGCCGCCGACGGGAACAGGAGGCAAGACCATGCAGACCCGCGTCATTCCTTCCAGTAACGAGTCATTGCCGATCGTCGGGCTGGGCACCTATCGCGGCTTTGATGTGGCCCCGTCGGATCCCGCCTACAAAAACCTGCCCGCGGTGCTTGATGCGTTGTTCGAGAAGGGCGGCAAGGTGATCGACAGCTCGCCCATGTACGGCCGCGCCGAACAGACCACCGGTGAGCTGCTGTCGATCCATGAGCCACGCTCGCCGGCTTTTTTGGCGACCAAGGTGTGGACCCGTGGCCGCGAGGAAGGCATCGCGCAGATGGAGCAATCCTTCAGCCTGTTGCAGACCGACCGCATCGACCTGATGCAGATCCATAACCTGCTGGACTGGCAAACCCATTTGCCGATCTTGCGTCACTGGAAGGAGCAGGGGCGCATCCGTTATATCGGCATCACCCATTACACCGCGTCGGCCTATGAAGAAGTGGAAGCGGTGCTCAAGGCCGAGCCGCTGGACTTCTTGCAGATCAACTATGCGCTGGACGACCGCGGCGTTGAAAAACGCATCCTGCCGCTGTGCCGTGACCGGGGCGTGGCGGTGATCTGCAACCGACCGTTCGGTGGCGGTGGCTTGATTGGCCGGCTCCAGGGTAAACCGCTGCCCGGCTGGGCCGCACAAGTCGGGGTCAAGAGCTGGCCGCAACTGGCGCTCAAATTCCTGCTGTCCCATTCGGCGGTGACCTGTGTCATTCCCGGTACCGGTAACCCACGCTACATGGCGGAAAACGCCGGTGCCGGTTTCGGCCCGATGCTCACCGATGCCCAGCGCCAGCAGCTGATTGCGTTGGTGAGCTAGTCGGCAACAGGCCGCGAAAGCTCTCCTATACTGTTTCGCGTCCACGTCGCGGCACCGCAAATGCGCTGTCGGTGGCGTCCCTGTCCATCACTGCACGGAGATCGAACATGGCAATTCGTATTGGCGACGAAGCCCCGGACTTCACCGCCGACACCACCGAAGGCAGCATCAACTTCCACCAATGGATCGGCGACGGCTGGGCGATTCTGTTTTCCCATCCCAAGGATTTCACCCCGGTTTGTACGACTGAGCTGGGATACCTGGCCAAGCTCAAACCGGAGTTCGACAAGCGCAACACCAAGGTTATCGGGCTGAGCATCGACCCGGTCAGCGACCATAACCGCTGGGTAGGTGATATCGCCGAGACCCAGGGTACGGCAGTCAACTATCCGTTGATCGGCGACGAAAACCTGGTGGTCGCCAAGCTCTACGACATGATCCACCCCAACGCCAGCGGCGGTTCGCGCACGGCGGTGGACAACGCCACGGTGCGCTCGGTGTTCATTGTCGGTCCGGACAAGAAGGTCAAGGCGATGCTGATCTACCCCATGAGTGCCGGGCGCAATTTCGATGAGGTGCTGCGGTTGCTCGACTCCCTGCAACTGAATGCCAAACATACCGTGGCGACGCCGGTGAACTGGCGTCCAGGTGAGGATGTGATCATTCCGACTTCGGTGTCTGACGAGGATGCGAAGAAGAAGTACCCGGACGGGTTCAAGACCCTGAAGCCCTATTTGCGGACTGTACCTCAGCCAAAATAGTTTTCGGCAATGTAACCGCCATCGCCAGCGAGCCGGCTCCTACAGGTTTTGTGAACGCCACAAATCCACTGTAGGAGCCGGCTTGCTGGCGATGAGGCCGGCCGGTCCTGCCGGCCTCGAACTTCGATTCAAACCAGGTACTTTTTAAACCACCCCAGCGTGCGCTCCCACGCCAGTTTCGCCGCCGCCTCGTCATAACGCGGCGTGGAATCGTTGTGGAAGCCATGATTGCAGCCAGGGTAAATAAACGCTTCATACGTCTTGCCCCCGGCCTTCAACGCCTTCTCATAGGCCGGCCAGCCTTCGTTGATGCGCGTGTCCAGTTCGCCGTAATGCAGCATCACCGGTGCCTTGATCCGCGGCACCTCTTCGGCCGTCGGCTGGCGGCCATAGAACGAAACGGCGGCACCCAGTTCCGGGTAGGCAACCGCGGCTGCGTTGGTCACACCTCCGCCGTAGCAGAATCCCGTGATGCCGACTTTTCCGGTGGCGGCCGGGTGTTTCATCATCCACTCGACGGCGGCGAAGAAGTCGTTCATGAGTTTTTCCGGGTCGACCGTCGCCTGAAGCTCACGACCCTTGTCATCGTTGCCAGGATAGCCGCCGACGGAACTCAGGCCGTCCGGGGCGAGGGCGATGAAGCCTGCCTTGGCCACGCGCCTGGCGACGTCTTCGATGTACGGGTTGAGCCCGCGGTTTTCATGCACCACCACCACCGCCGGCACTTTGCCGGGGGCCTTGGCCGGGCGTACCAGATAAGCCCGAACCTCGCCATGGCCCTTGGGCGAAGGGTAGGTGACGTACTCGGCAATGATGTCCGGGTCGGTGAACTCGACTTGCTCGGCCAGTGCGTAGTTGGGGCTCAACGACGCCAGCAGGGCACTGGCGGTCAATCCACCGAGGGTGAACAGTGCCGCACGATCAAGAAACTCCCGGCGATTGATCTTGCCATGGGCGTAGTAGTCGTACAGCTCCAGCAATTCGGGGGCGAAGTCTTTGGCGGTGAGACGGGTCATGTTTGGCGTACCTTTCGGGCGGGTTGAGCACAATCCCTGTAGGAGCGAGCTTGCGCGCGATGACGGTGTCACATTCAATATTCATGTGTCTGACACACCGCTATCGCGAGCAAGCTCGCTCCTACAGGGTCGGTTGCGAATCCATTATTTCACGCACTGCGCACCGGCCTTCGCCACCTGCGCATCCTGCTCGGCCTTGACGCCGGACACGCCGACCGCGCCAATCACCTGGCCTTCGAAAACAATCGGCACGCCGCCCTCCAGCGAAGTCAGCAGCGGCGCTGACAGGAACGCGTAGCGCCCACCGTTGACCATGTCCTCGTAGCTTTTGGATTCGCGTCGTCCCAAGGCCGCCGTGCGGGCCTTTTCGGTGGCGATGTAGGCGCTGCCGGGCGCGCAGCCGTCGAGGCGTTCGAGGGCGAGCGGGTGTCCGCCGTCATCGACCACCACGATGGTCACCGCCCATTGATTGTTTTGCGCTTGTGTCCGGGCGGCAGCGAGGATCTGGCTGACTTCGGTCTGGCTGAGGACGGCTTTACGGTTCATGGATATCTCCAGGATTCGGTTAGGGCAAGGCGGCTTCGACCAGTTCGATCCAATGCCGAACCGGGGTTCGGCCAGCGCCGTCCAAGTGTGACTGACAGCCGATATTGGCCGTGGCAATGACCTCGGGGTAGCCACTTTCCAGCGCATTGAGCTTGTTGTCGCGCAGTTGCCGGGACAACGCCGGCTGGGTCAGCGAATAGGTGCCCGCCGAACCGCAGCAGAGGTGGCCGTCGGGAACGCTGGTCAGGTTGAAGCCCAACCGGATCAACAACGCCTCCACGGCACCACCGAGTTTCTGCGCGTGTTGCAAGGTGCAAGGGCAGTGGAACGCCAGGCGTTGAGACGCGTGGATGCCGAGGTTTTCCAGTGGTTCATCACGCAGCACTTCCACCAGGTCCCGGGCCAGCGCGCTGACCTTTCTGGCCTTGTCCGCATAGATCGGATCGCTGGCGAGCAGATGTCCGTAATCCTTGATAAAGGCGCCGCAACCGCTGGCAGTTTGCACAATCGCCTCGGCGCCGTTTTCAATGCCCGGCCACCAGGCGTCGATGTTGCGCCGGGCACGGTCCAGGCCTGAGGCCTGCGCATCGAGGTGATAGTCCACGGCGCCGCAGCATCCGGCCTCGCGGCTACCGATGACGCTGATCCCCAATCGATCCAGGACACGCGCCGCTGCGGCGTTGGTGTTGGGCGACAGGCTGGGCTGCACGCAACCTTCGAGCATCAACACCTGGCGGTCGCGATGGGTCTGCGGGCGCGGCTTGGCGGGCGTCGCATGACGCGGCAATTTGCTTTGCAGGGCATCGGGAAGCAGCGCCCGGAATACCTGCCCGCTGTTGACCAGCCCCTTGAACAACTCCGGATGAGGAACGGTCTGGCGCAAGCCCTCGCGCAACAGGCGCTGCCCGAGCGGTCGCGGCACCGCCGCATCGACCACGGCCCGGCCGATATCCAGCAGGTTGTGGTAATCCACGCCCGACGGGCAGGTGGTTTCGCAGTTGCGGCACGATAGGCAGCGATCAAGGTGTAGTTGAGTCTTTTGCGTAACTTCGTTGCCTTCCAGCACCTGCTTGATCAGGTAGATCCGCCCACGCGGCCCGTCCAGTTCATCGCCGAGCAACTGATAGGTCGGGCACGTGGCATTGCAGAACCCGCAGTGCACGCAGGTGCGCAGGATGCTTTCGGCTTCTGCGGCACGGGGCAGGTGGCGGGCGCGTTCGCTCAATGTCGTCTGCATGGTTCAAAGCTCCGCGTACAAGCGTCCGGGATTGAAAATGCCCTGGGGGTCGAGTTGTTGTTTCAGGCTGCGGTGGTAGCGCATCAGTGCCGCGGGCAACGGCTGGAAGGGAGAATCGGTCAGACCATGGCTGAAGCCGGTGACATGGCCGCCAACCTCTTCGACGACCTTGCGAATGAACGTCACTTCGGCGTCGGATTTCAACCAGCGCTGCGCGCCGCCCCAGTCGATCAACTGGCGACCGGGCAGCGACAGGCGCGGTGAGTTGTGCGGCACGGACAAACGCCAAAGCGGCTGGTCCTCATCGAAGAAGCTCAAGCGATGTTCGTTGAGATCGTCCCAAAACATGCCGTCCAGACGCTCACCGCCCAGGCGGTCATGGGCCGCCGCCACCGAACCTTCGCCGCCTTCAAAGCGCAGGTGCAAGCGTTTGCCATCATGGCACGCCGCGCTGATCGGCAACGGTTGCTGACCCCATTGCGCCAAACGGCGCAGCGCGAGTTCGCTGTCCATGTCGAGGCTGATGCTCAAGGTCTGCCGAGGTTTGGGCAGTACCTTCAAAGAGACCTCGGTGATCACTCCGAGGCAGCCGAAACTGCCGGCCATCAAGCGTGACAGGTCGTAGCCGGCGACGTTTTTCATGACTTCGCCGCCGAATCGTAACAACTTGCCCTGACCGGTGATGACCCGGGTGCCAAGGACGAAGTCGCGTACCGAACCTGACCACGGCCGCCGAGGCCCCGACAGTCCGCAGGCGATCATGCCGCCGAGGGTGGCGCTCTCGCCGAAGGACGGCGGTTCACAGGGCAGCATCTGTTGCGCGGCGTCCAGCACCTCAGCCAGTTCCGACAACAGCGTGCCGCAGCGGGCGGTGATCACCAGTTCGGTCGGGTCGTAGCTGACGATGCCCCGGTGCGAACGGGTATCGAGGATCTCGCCGGCCGTGGTGCGCCCGAGAAAGCCCTTGCTGTTGGAGCCCTGGATGCGCAGGGGCGTGGCGTTTTCCAGGGCCAGATTGACCTGTTCCAGCAGCAGGGCGCTGTCATCGAAATCCTCAGTGCTGCGCATCAGAAACGCTCCAGCTCAGGGAAGGGCAACTGACCGCCGTGCACGTGCAATGCGCCAAACTCGGCGCAGCGGTGCAGGGTCGGGATGTTCTTGCCGGGGTTGAGCAAACCGCCCGGATCGAAGGCGGCTTTGACCGCATGGAACACCGTCAGCTCGTCGCTGTTGAACTGCGCGCACATTTGATTGATTTTCTCGCGTCCCACGCCGTGCTCACCGGTGATGCTGCCACCGACCTTTACGCACAACTCCAGAATCTTGCCGCCCAGGTTTTCGGCGCGTTCCAGTTCGCCCGGTTGATTGGCATCGAACAGAATCAAGGGGTGCATGTTGCCGTCGCCGGCATGGAACACGTTGGCCACACGCAGGCCGTACTCGTTCGACAGTTCGGCGATGGCGTGCAGCACGCCGGGCAGCTCGCGGCGGGGGATGGTGCCGTCCATGCAGTAATAGTCCGGCGAGAGGCGGCCAACGGCCGGGAAGGCATTTTTGCGTCCGGCCCAGAACCGCACGCGCTCGGCTTCATCCCTGGCCTGGCGCAACTCGGTCGCGCCCGCCCGTAGCAGCACCTCGCGCACCCGGTCGCAGTCATCCGCGACATCGGCTTCAACGCCGTCAAGTTCGCAGAGCAGAATGGCTTCGGCGTCGACCGGATAACCGGCATGGATGAAATCTTCGGCGGCGCGGATGGCCAGGTTGTCCATCATTTCAAGGCCTCCGGGGATGATTCCGGCGGCAATGATGTCGCCGACGGCGCGTCCGGCCTTTTCCACGGAGTCGAATGCCGCCAGCAGCACTTTGGCGGTCTGCGGTTTGGGCAAGAGCTTGACCGTGACTTCGGTGATCACCCCGAGCATGCCTTCGGAACCGGTGAACAACGCGAGCAGGTCGAACCCAGGTGAGTCCAGGGCATTGGAGCCCAGGCTCAAGTGCTCGCCCTCCACGGTGAGAATGTCGACCTTCAATACGTTGTGCACGGTCAGGCCGTACTTCAGGCAATGCACGCCACCGGCGTTTTCCGCGACGTTGCCGCCGATGGAACAGGCGATCTGCGATGAAGGGTCCGGCGCGTAATACAGGCCGAACGGCGCGGCGGCCTGGGAAATCGCCAGGTTACGCACGCCCGGCTGGACTCGCGCGGTGCGGGCCGCGGGATCGATGTGAAGGATGTTGTTGAAGCGCGCCATCACCAGCAACACGCCTTTTTCCAGCGGCAATGCACCGCCGGACAAGCCGGTGCCGGCACCCCGGGCGACCACCGGCACGCGCATTTCGTGACAGATACGCAGCACGCCCTGCACCTGGGCAATGTCCCGTGGCAGCACCACCAGCATCGGCGTGGTGCGGTAAGCGGACAGACCGTCGCATTCGTACGGCTTGAGCTCTTCCTTCTGGTGCAGGACTTCCAGTTCCGGCCACTGCGTGTGCAAGGCCAGCAGCAGCGTGGTTTTGTCGACGTCCGGCAAGGCGCCGTCAACCCGTTCATCGTAGAGAATGTTCATCGCTTCACGACACTCGCAGATGCCACTGACGTTAATGATTGGCCCGGAACGGTCCGCTGTCCATGGCTCGTTTGATCGTTGGATACGTCTGATCGCTAATTAACTCTGTGCAAAAAGCACCGACGCCCGGGCAGTGAGCCCGGGCGTGGAAAAGGGTGTACACAAAGAGCGACTCAATGCCCGCCCACCACCATATTGCTGAACGGCGCGACGTAGGCCTGCAATGTCACCAACCCGCCGACCAGGATCGCCAGCACGATGGAGTGGAAGAACACATAACGCAGGATTTCCCCTTCATGCCCGTACCAGCGGGTGGCGGTGGAGGCAACCACGATCGACTGGGCGTCGACCATCTTGCCCATGACCCCGCCGGAACTGTTGGCTGCGGCCATCAATACCGGACTGAGGCCCAACTGCTCGGCGGTGACCCGCTGCAAACCGCCAAACAACACGTTGGAGGCGGTGTCCGAGCCCGTCAGCGCCACGCCAAGCCAGCCCAGTAACGTCCCGAACATGGGGTAGAAAATCCCCGTCGCGGCGAAGGCCAGGCCCATCGTGGCGTCCAGCCCGGAGTAACGCGTGAGGAAGCCGAGGGCGAGCATCGCGGTGATGGTGATCAATGAGTAGCGCACCACCCACAGGGTTCGCAGGTATTGGTGGATCAGTTGTGGGATGGAGTAACCCATCAACAGGCCACCGACGATCGCGGCCAGCAGGATGCCGCTGCCGGTCGCGGTGAACCAGGTGAACTTGTACACCGCTTCTTCGACTTTCGGCGCAGGCACCACCGGCGGTACTTTCTCGATCTGCTGGTGGATGGTGGTGAACGTCAGGACCGGAGCGAACACAGGGTTGGCTTCGCGCAGCGGTTTGCCCTGAGGGTCGAGCCTGGCTGCGCTCGTGGCCGGATCAATCGCCGGGCGGGTGTCGAACAGATTCTTGAAGCTTTGGGTGCCCCAGGCGAAGACGAACACCGTGAGGATGATCCACGGCAACCATGCACGTCTGACGGCTTTTTTCGAGTCGCTGGAAAACGCGGCGGTCGGCTCGGATGTGTTTTCATATTCGGCATCGATTTTCGAGTCGTCGACCCGCCCGGTCAGGGCGGCGGAGGTGTGTACGGTGGCCGGTTTCCAGACTTTCAGGAAACCGGTCAGGCAGGCCATGGAAATCAGCGCGGCAATCACGTCCACCAGCATCGGCCCGTGATAGTTGGACACGAGGAACTGCGGAATGGCAAAGCTGACGCCCGCCACCAGGATCGCCGGCCAGATTTCCAGCATCTTGCGCCAGCCAGCGAAGGCCCAGATCAACCAGAACGGTACGATCACCGAGAAAAATGGCAGTTGCCGACCGACCATCATCGACAATTCCATCTCATCCAGCCCAGTGACCTTGGCCAACGTAATGATCGGTGTACCCAGGGCGCCGAACGCCACTGGCGCAGTGTTGGCGATCAACGCCAGGCCCGAGGCGGCCAACGGCGAGAAACCCAGGCCGATCAGAATTGCCCCTGTCACCGCCACGGGCGTACCGAAGCCCGCCGCGCCTTCGAAAAAGGCACCGAAGCAGAAGGCGATCAGCAGCAATTGCAGGCGCCGATCGTCGGTGATGCGCGCCAGGGAATCCTGCAGCACTTTGAACGAGCCGTTCTCGGTGGTCAGCCGGTGCAGGAAGATGATGTTCAACACAATCCAGCCAATCGGCAGCAAACCGTTGGCAGCGCCGTACAGCGCCGCCGAGCCCGCCATGCTCGCCGGCATGCCGAACGCAAAGATCGCGATGATCAATGCCGAGCCCAGTGCGAGCAACGCCGCCAGGTGTGCCTTGACATGGAAGAACGCCAACGACGCCAGCATCACCACCACCGGCACGGCGGCCATGAGGGTTGAAAGGACCGGGCTATTGAACGGATCGTAGATTTGCTGCCAAACCATGTTCCACCTCTGCTTTTTATTGTTGGACGTGCAGACCCCGGGGGGGCGGTGGCTTGTAGTATAGGTGGCATTACGCCGCTGTCAGGTAAGGCCTCTGGTCTCGACAAACAGCGCTTTTCGACAGGCTGAACTAGCATGGCCAGTAGGGTTTTGAAACCAGCCTGGGGAGGAACGCAGCCATGACCGAGCGCCATGTGGAACACAAGGAAACGCTGTCGAACGGATGCAGTATCAAAGTCAAAGCCGAGATCCTGAAGGACGGCTCGCTGGGAATGTTCATCGGTGTTTACCGGCCGGACGGCACGGTCATCGATGAGAACCACGATCCGAGACCCCACATGCTGGACATGGAAGCTGCGATGGATTGGGGCATCGACATCGCCAAGGGCATCGGCAACAGCCAGCGAACGCTGTGACATGCGGGGCAGGTTTTTAACCGGGTCCGACACCATTGCCGAATGTGCGGTTTCCCACCGACTGGCAAAAAACTCACTAACGACCGCGAGCTCTTTGATGAGTCAGGCGACTGATCGACCCGCCACCGACGTACGGGCGAGAGAATAGGCTCGCGCAGTGGTCACACCTATTGAATCAGCCCGATACCTTGTAAGAGCCGGACTTGCCCGCAAAGGCAACCAGTTTGCCGAGGAGTGGGCAAACGCTGCCACCTATACTCAGATCAGGGCCTTTTTGCGCGTCGAGCATATCGTTCGGCGCAGACTTTAGAGAATCGCGATCTTGGACCTGCGTTCGCTGATCGTCGTCGTGCTACTGGTGTTGGCGGGTTGCGCCACGCCTGAGCGCGCCCCTGTACAACAAGCGGCCCCCGTCTTCGTTTCCCCCGATACCTGGCAACAAGTGGATCGAGAAATTGTCGATGCGTCAAAATCCGCGACCGAGCAGACCAAAATCTATGCGCACGGTGCCATGGATTACTGGCGCACACGGGTTTATCAACTGACCGAAGAGAATTTCATCCCCTGGTTCAGCAGTTACTGGACCCAGGAATGGATCTCGATGAAAGTCAGCTGGTACACCCTCAGTTCCGAGGGGGAGCAGGATGCGTCCGCCAAACGGCTGGCGGCCTATCTGCTGGAGGCGTATCAGGAAAAGGTACTGGCCCCGGTGGCGCTGGAGATTGATCCCGATGCGATCCTGGGCAATGCCTCGGCGTTCTATGTGGACATTCTCAAGGAAGAACTTCAGAAAATTTCCAAGCGCCACGGCGTGCCGATGGCCCAACTGAACGGCCGAATCCAGAAAGTCCCCGCCATAGCGCTCGGGCCACCGGCGGCGCGCAATGCCTCGCTGTACCAGGTGATGCGCACCGAGCCATTGAATACGTTGCCGGCGTACGCGGCGTTGATCGATAAAATCCATAAGGCCGGGGGGAGCAAGGGCGTCGACTCGACCGATACTGCGATGGCTCCGGTCGCCAAGCGCGCCAGCCAGCAGATAGAGGCCGAGATGGCCCCGCGTGGGGCCGCCAGCGCCGTGGCCGCAGCCGCAGGGAAACTCGCTGGTGGCTTGATCACCGTTGGCGTGGCGGGCATTCGCGCAATCATTCGAGCCAACGACCGACCCGACAGCGAGGCGCTGATCCGCAGCAGTCTGGGCAACACCTTCGACAAGGCCTGGACGAAACTGGTGCAGAACCCGACCAGCGGTGTGATGGCCGGCACGTTGTATATGGCGGGGCAGATCGAAGGCAACCTGGCGGTCACTGATCAACCGCCGGTCGGCTTGAGTGCCGGCGCTGTCGATTGGAGTCCGGTGCCATCGACTACCCAACAGAACACCCCATGACCGAAGGAGAACACTCATGTCTTACGTTGATGGATTCATCGCGGCGGTACCCACCGCCAATCGCGCGCAATACCTGAAGCACGCCGAAATCGCCGCGCAGATCTTCAAGGAAAACGGTGCACTGGAAGTGGTCGAGTGCTGGGGCGATGATGTGCCGCAAGGCAAGGTCACCTCGTTCCCGCTGGCGGTCAAACTCAAGGAAGACGAAACCGTGGCGATGGGCTGGATCATCTGGCCGGACAAGGAGACCCGTAACGCCGCAATGGACAAGATGATGCAGGACCCGCGCATGCAGCCGGACGTCAATCCCATGCCGTTTGACGGTCAGCGCATGGTGTTCGGCGGGTTTGAAATACTCCTCAAGGCCTGACGCCAGCCACAGGGTCACTCCGCTGTCGGGGTGATCCTGCAACTTTTACGCTGGCGGATTTCTTCGTCCGTCGGACGCTCGCGAATGAATTCGAAACGTGGCTCACCTTCGCTGTAATGCACCAGCCAGCCCCATTCCAGCGTGAGCTCGTCCTGTCCGGGCGTGGGTGGCATGGCCCACCATGGCTCTTTGCTGATGATCTGTCGCATGGCCCCCTCCGCGTGATTCGCCTGCTTGAACTATAACGTGCATGCCGCAAGGTGCCAGAAACCCGCTGGCCGGATGTAGACTCCAAAGATTCCCGCAAGAGAAGCCCGGCATGAATGACGAATCGCGCGAACCGTTCAAGCGGCTGTTCTTTGCCCTCGATTGCCCGCCGGCGCAGCGCAAGGCAATCGCCCAATGGCGCAGCGCCCTGCAACTGCGCAGCGGAAGACCGGTGCCTGCGGACAATTTTCACCTGACATTGAAGTTTCTCGGTTCGATCGCCACCGCGCAGATCGCGGATATCTGCGAGGCTGCGGCGGCGGTACGCACCTCGACCGGTCGCTTGACCGTGACGCTTGATCGACTGGATGTCTGGCGCAGGGCAGGGGCGCTGGTAATGGTGCCGGAACAGACCCCACCGGGTTTGTTGCGTCTGGTGTATGACCTTGAGCAGGCGTTGTTGCCGTTTGCCCTGGAGGATGCGCCACGGGAATACCGTCCGCATCTGACGCTGGCCCGTGACTTTCGTGCGCCTGTTCCCGAGTCCACCTCGGCGCCGGAATTCTTCCTGCGTGCCGATCGGTTCACCTTGTTCGAATCGCACAAGGGACGCTACCGGGCACTGGCCGAGTGGCCGCTGGGTTCGGTGTGATCCAAAGCAAAAAAAGGCGCCCGAGGGCGCCGAAATTCACCTTGACCGAGGGAGCCAGGTGAGTGATGCAGCGGTGGTAAGGCGCTGCATGAATGTGCTCTGGCAGCTCCTACGCAAACGGTGGTTATTTACCCAACTTTACCTTGGTCCAACCGCGGGTCATGACCCGCTGCACGCCAATCGGCATGTCCGGAATTGCATACAGCGTCGCCATCACGTCCTGGGACGGGTACGAACCGGGGTCGTTGCGGATCGCTTCATCCACCAGCGGCGTGGCCGCCAGGTTGGCGTTGCTGTAGCCGATGTTGTTGGTGATCTCGGCGATGATGTCCGGGCGCATCAGGAAGTTCATGAACAGGTACGCTTCCTCGACGTTCGCCGCGTCACGCGGGATGGCGACCATGTCGTAGAAGCTGCCGGCGCCTTCCTTCGGAATGCTGTAGTCGATCTTCACTTTGTCGCCGGCTTCCTCGGCGCGGGCCTTGGCTTGCAGCACATCGCCGGAGTAACCGACGGCGACGCAGATATTGCCGTTGGCCAGGTCGGAGATGTACTTGGACGAGTGGAAGTAGGCCACCGACGGACGGATCTTCATGAACAGCGCTTCGGCTTCGGCGATGTGCGCCTTGTCCTGATCGTTCACCGGGTAGCCCAGGTAGTGCAGGGCGGCCGGGATCATTTCGGTGGGCGAATCGAGGAAACTGATGCCGCAGGCTTTGAGCTTTTCAGCGTTTTGTGGTTTGAACAGCAAGTCCCAGGAGTTGGTCGGTGCGTTGGCGCCGAGCACTTCCTTGACCTTTTGCGGGTTGAATCCGATGCCGATCGAGCCCCACATGTACGGGAACGCATGGGCGTTGTCCGGGTCGCTGGCGGACGCGTTTTTCAGCAGGACCGGATTGAGGTTTTTCCAGTTCGGCAGCTTTGACTTGTCCAGTTCCTGATAGACGCCGGCCTTGACCTGCTTGGCCAGGAAACTGTTGGACGGCACGACGATGTCATAGCCGGATTTGCCTGCCAGCAGGCGGGCTTCAAGGGTTTCGTTACTGTCGAACACATCGTAGGTCACGCGGATGCCGGTCTCGTCTTCGAACTTCTTGACGGTGTCCGGGGCAATGTAATCCGACCAGTTGTAGACGCGCAGAACCTTGTCATTGGCCTGGGCGCCGGAGGCAATCACGCCCAATAAGGACAGTGTCAGCAGAGTCCTGCCAAACATTTTCATCGGTACAACTCCATTTCTTTTTATATAAATCACAAAACCTGTGGCGAGGGAGGGTGCCCATCATCCTGTAGGAGCTGTCGAGTGCAACGAGGCTGCGATCTTTTAAAGGAAAGATCAAAAAATCGCAGCCTGCGGCAGCTCCTACGCGGTGGCCCCTGCCATTTGCTTTTGCGGTTGTTGCCAGGATTCGCTGGCGGTCTGGTCCATCGCTTCCTGGATCGCCCGTTTACGGCTGGCTTCGGCACGGCGGCTGAAGTACCAGACCATGAAGGTCACGATCGACACGGCCAACAGGATCAGGCTGGCCACGGCGTTGATCTCGGGTTTAACACCCAGTCGCACCGCCGAGAACACTTCCATCGGCAAGGTCGTGGAACCCGGACCCGAGACGAAGCTCGCCAGCACCAGGTCATCCAGCGACAGGGCGAACGACATCATGCCGCCGGCCGCCAGTGACGGCGCGATCATCGGAATGGTGATCAGGAAAAACACCTTGAACGGCTTGGCACCGAGGTCCATGGCCGCTTCTTCGATGGACAGGTCCAGCTCGCGAAGGCGGGCGGAGACGACCACCGCTACATAGGCGGCACAAAACGTGGTGTGGGCGATCCAGATCGTGACGATGCCACGCTCCATCGGCCAGCCGATCAGTTGCGCCATCGCCACGAACAGCAGCAACAGCGACAGACCGGTGATCACTTCAGGCATCACCAGCGGCGCGGTGACCAGACCACCGAACAGTGTGCGACCCTTGAAGCGCGTTACGCGGGTCAGCACGAACGCTGCCAAAGTACCCAGCGCGACGGCTGCAATCGCTGTGTAGCAGGCGATTTCCAGCGAGCGCACCACCGAACCCATCAGCTGTGAGTTGTCGAGCAAACCGGCGTACCACTTGAACGACCAGCCGCCCCACACCGTCACCAGCTTGGAGGCGTTGAACGAGTAGATCACCAGAATCAGCATCGGCAGGTAGATAAACGACAGGCCGAAAATCAGCATGAACTTTGAAAATTCGAAGCGTTTCATCCCCGTGCCTCCATCTCTTTGGCCTGGCTGCGGTTGAACAGCAGAATCGGCACAATCAGGATCAACAGCATCACCACCGCCAGGGCAGACGCCACCGGCCAGTCGCGGTTATTGAAGAACTCTTGCCACAGCACTCGGCCGATCATCAGGGTTTCCGGGCCACCCAGCAGTTCCGGAATCACGAACTCGCCGACCACCGGAATGAACACCAGCATGCAACCGGCGATGATGCCGTTCTTGGCCAGCGGCACGGTGATTTTCCAGAAACTGTTAAAAGTGCTCGAGCCCAGGTCCGACGCTGCTTCCAGCAGGCTCTGGTCGTGTTTGACCAGGTTGGCGTAGAGCGGCAGGATCATGAACGGCAGATACGCATACACCACGCCGATATACACGGCGGTATTGGTGTTGAGGATCTCGATCGGGTGGGAGGTCAGCCCGGTCCACATCAGGAAACCGTTGAGCAAACCGTTGTTGCTGAGGATGCCCATCCACGCGTAAACGCGGATCAGGATCGCGGTCCAGGTCGGCATCATGATCAGCAGCATCAAGACGTTTTGCGCTTCCTTGCTCGCCTTGGTAATGGCGTAGGCCATCGGGAAGCCGATCACCAGGCACATCAGCGTGCTGTACAGCGCGACCTTCAACGAACCGAGATAAGCCGAGAGATACAGCTCATCTTCGCCCAGCAAGGTGTAGTTGCCGATGTTGAGCAGCAGATTGAATTTCTGCTCGGCGAAGGTGTAGATCTCCGAGTAGGGCGGAATGGCCAGTGCGGCTTCCGAGAAGCTGATTTTCATCACCAGGAAGAACGGCAACATGAAGAACAGGCACAGCCATACGAACGGAATGCCGATGACCAGTTTTCGCCCACTGGGCACCAGGCGCAGCAATTGCTGATTGAAGGTTCTCATGCGCGCAGTACCACGCCGCTGTCGTCTTCCCACCATACGTAGACCTGATCGTCCCAGGTCGGACGGGCGCCACGGCGTTCGGCGTTGGCCATGAACGACTGCACGACTTTGCCGCCCGGCAGCTCGACGTAGAACACCGAGTGACCGCCGAGGTAGGCAATGTCATGCACTTTGCCGCTGGACCAGTTGTAACGGGTATCAGGCTTGGTGGTGCTGACCAACAGTTTTTCCGGGCGGATCGCGTAGGTGATCGACTTGTCCTGCACCGATGTGCTGACGCCATGACCCACGTAGATCTTCTGCTCCAGGTCCGGGCTGTGGATGATCGCGTGACCTTCCAGGTCTTCGATCACGGTGCCGTCGAAGGCGTTCACGTTGCCGATGAACTCGCAGACCATGCGGCTGACCGGCGCCTCGTAAATGTCCACCGGACTGCCGATCTGTGCGATCCAGCCCAGGTGCATGATTGCAATGCGCTGGGCCATGGTCATGGCCTCTTCCTGGTCGTGGGTCACCATCACGCAGGTCACGCCGACGCGCTCGATGATTTCCACCAGTTCCAGCTGCATTTGCGAACGCAGTTTTTTATCCAGTGCACCCATCGGTTCGTCGAGCAACAGCAGCTTTGGACGCTTGGCCAGGGAACGGGCCAGAGCCACGCGCTGACGCTGACCGCCAGACAGTTGATGGGGTTTGCGTTTGGCGTATTGGGTCATGTGCACCAGGCGCAGCATCTCTTCAACGCGGGCGTCGATTTCACTGGCGGGCAAACGGTCCTGCTTGAGGCCGAAGGCGATGTTCTGTGCCACGGTCATGTGCGGGAACAGGGCGTAGGACTGGAACATCATGTTGATCGGACGCTCGTACGGCGGCATGTCTGTGATGTCGACACCGTCGAGCAGAATCCGGCCTTCGGTCGGGCGCTCGAAACCGGCGAGCATGCGCAGCAGGGTCGATTTGCCCGAACCGGAGCCGCCGAGCAGGGCAAAGATTTCGCCCTGATGGATCTCCAGGGACACATCGTCCACCGCCGTGGTCTCGTCGAATTTCTTGGTGACGCGATCGACTTTCACCAACACCTTTTTCGGTGCCTGGTGACCCTCAAGAGCCTTCCTGTAGATGCTGGAGGCGTTTGCCATGTGAAACTCCCAACAGGTTTCAGTCGCCGGGCCAACGCGGCCCTGCTTAATAGTGGATTGCAAACCCGGGGCAGGTCCGCGCATTCCTCTGTAGGAGCGAGCCTGCTCGCGATGGTCGCCAACGATGACGCTGGCAGTCTGAATGCCCGCGGTGTCCGGACATCCATCGCGAGCAGGCTCGCTCCTACAGGGAATTGCGTGTCCCACCTCGGGTTAATTCGGCGCCGCCATCCTGGCTGCCTGGTCGTACTTGTTGTTATCGCAGTGTGTTGCTTGCGCGAGCGAGGCACGCAAAAGCGCCTGCCCGCTCGCACAGGGCAGTTAATCGTTGAACGTGGTTTGAGGCCGTCAGCTCGAGTGGCGCAGTGCCGCCCGTTGCCGACACGCATCGCCGAACGCCTGGAAAATCCTTAAATAAGGAGGGTTGTCCAGCACCTGCCATTCCGGGTGCCATTGCACGCCGAGGGCAAACGCTTTGCTGTGTTCGACGGAGATCGCCTCGATCAAGCCATCGGGGGCGACGGCTTCGGCGCGCAGGCCGGAAGCGAGGCGGTCGATGCCCTGACTGTGAATCGAATTGACCTGGAACACCGTCGGCAGATCCAGCGCTTCGAACACACCGCCGGGCTGCACGTCCACCGCATGGGCGGGAGCGTATTGCACGGCCAGGTCCGGATGGTTGGCTTCGCGATGATCGAGCATGCCAGGAAGCTCATGGACCTTCTGATGCAGGCTGCCACCAAACGCCACGTTCATTTCCTGGAAACCACGGCAGATGCCGAGGACCGGAACGCCGGCAGCGATGGCTGCGCGGATCAGGGGCAGGGTGGTGCGGTCCCGTTGCGGATCATGTTCCGTGCCGGGGGCGCTGGCCGGGCCTTGATAGTGGAAAGGTTCCACGTTCGACGGCGAGCCGGTCAGCAACAGACCGTCGAGCTGCGGCAGCAGGTCCTCGATTTCGATCAGGTCGCCCAGGGAAGGAATAACGACAGGCAGCCCCAGCGCCGCAACGCTGACAGCGCGAACGTACTTGTCGCCGCTGATGTGGTAGGGGTGCAGGCCAATCTGTTTGACGCAGGCTGTAACGCCGATCAATGGCTTGAATGCCATTTTTATCACCTCGAAGTTTCACACTTGAACGAGCTTTTCCGGAGCTTAGCCTTGTTGATTTTAATTAACAACTCTCATGTAAAAAATTCTAAACGCCACACGTCCGATCTTCAGGATCTACGCGTGTTTGAGGGTCTATCTGGCACTCTCGTCCCCCTGAGAGCCCCTAAAATAAACGTCGAAAGGCCAAGTGTTCGCTATTGACTTCACTTTGCCTTTCGGATTGACTGGGCTCGTGAAAGGGCGGTGAACATAATAATTAACAGTAAAAAATAGGTGCATCATGTCGGTCCCTCTGCGTACCGTTCAACTCAACGAAGCAAACGCATTCCTTAAGAAATATCCTGAGGTTTTGTACGTCGACCTTCTGATTGCGGATATGAACGGTGTGGTGCGCGGTAAGCGCATCGAACGCACCAGTCTTCATAAGGTTTACGAGAAAGGCATCAACCTGCCGGCGTCTCTGTTTGCTCTGGACATCAATGGTTCCACGGTGGAAAGCACCGGCCTGGGTCTGGACATCGGCGATGCCGACCGGATCTGCTACCCGATCCCCGGCACCTTGAGCATCGAGCCATGGCAAAAGCGCCCAACCGCGCAACTGCTGATGACCATGCATGAAATCGAAGGTCAGCCATTCTTCGCCGACCCGCGTGAAGTACTGGCCAATATCGTGCGCAAGTTCGACGACCTTGGCCTGACCATCTGCGCCGCGTTCGAGCTGGAGTTCTACCTGATCGACCAGGACAACGTGAACGGTCGCCCGCAATCGCCGCGTTCGCCGGTGTCCGGCAAGCGTCCGATGTCGACCCAGGTGTACCTGATCGACGACCTCGACGAATACGTCGACTGCCTGCAAGACATCCTCGAAGGCGCGAAAGAGCAGGGCATTCCTGCTGACGCCATCGTCAAGGAAAGCGCCCCGGCACAATTCGAAGTCAACCTGCACCACGTGGCCGATCCTATAAAGGCGTGCGACTACGCCGTCCTGCTCAAGCGTCTGGTGAAGAACATCGCCTACGACCACGAAATGGACACCACCTTCATGGCCAAGCCGTATCCGGGCCAGGCGGGTAACGGTCTGCACGTGCACATTTCGATTCTCGACAAAGAAGGCAACAACATCTTTGCCAGCGAGGATCCCGAGCAGAACGCCGCGCTGCGACACGCGATCGGCGGTGTGCTCGAGACCCTGCCGGCGCAGATGGCGTTCCTCTGCCCGAACGTCAACTCGTACCGTCGTTTCGGTGCACAGTTCTACGTGCCGAACTCGCCGAGCTGGGGCATCGACAACCGCACCGTGGCCGTGCGTGTACCGACCGGTTCGCCGGACGCCGTACGCATCGAACACCGCGTGGCCGGCGCCGATGCCAACCCGTACCTGTTGATGGCTTCTGTGTTGGCGGGCGTGCACCACGGCCTGACCAACAAAATCGAGCCGGGCGCTCCGGTTGAAGGCAACAGCTACGAGCAGAATGAACAGAGCCTGCCGAACAACCTGCGCGATGCACTGCGCGAGCTGGACGACAGCGACGTCATGGCCAAATACATCGACCCGATGTACATCGACGTGTTCGTGGCGTGCAAGGAAAGCGAGTTGGCCGAGTTCGAGAATTCCATCTCGGACCTTGAGTACAACTGGTACTTGCACACCGTCTGACGGCGTTGGCGGTGTACACAAATCTCGTGTGCGCCGCCAACCCTGTAGGAGCTGGCTTGCCAGCGATGGCGTCGTCACAGTCAACATTGATGACGTCTGATCCACCGCAATCGCTGGCAAGCCAGCTCCTACAGGGATCGCATTTCATTTTTTGATTGGGTGGGCATTCAGCCCGACGATCACCTATTCCCCTGCGTCGAGTCACAACCATGACAAACACTCGCAGCGATTGGGAGCAACGCTTCCAGTCCCTCTCTATTGAAGGTCGCGCCTTCATCGACGGCCAATATTGCACCGCCGCCGATGGCGCTACGTTTGAATGCATCAGCCCGGTGGACGGTCGCTTCCTGGCGAACGTCGCCAGTACCGACGAAGCCGACGCCAATGCGGCAGTCACTGTCGCGCGCCGCACCTTCGAGTCCGGCGTCTGGTCCAACCTGGCCCCGGCCGAGCGCAAACGCATCCTGATCCGTTTCGCCGACCTGATCCTGGCGAACCGGGAAGAACTGGCCCTGCTCGAAACCCTCGACATGGGCAAGCCGATCAGCGACTCCATGAGCATCGACATTCCGGCGACCGCCAACGCGATCCGCTGGACCGCCGAAGCCATCGACAAGATCTACGACGAAGTCGCCGCGACACCTCAGGACCAATTGGGCCTGGTGACCCGCGAAGCGGTCGGCGTGGTCGCGGCCATCGTGCCGTGGAACTTCCCGTTGATCATGGCCAGCTGGAAGTTCGCCCCGGCCCTGGCGATGGGCAACTCGTTCATCCTCAAACCTTCGGAAAAGTCGCCGCTGACCGCGATCCGCATCGCGCAATTGGCGCTGGATGCCGGCATTCCGAAAGGCGTGTTCAACGTACTGCCGGGCTACGGTCACACCGTCGGCAAGGCGCTGGCGTTGCACATGGACGTCGACGTGCTGGCCTTCACCGGCTCCACGGCGATTGCTAAACAACTGATGATCTATGCCGGCCAGAGCAACATGAAACGCGTCTGGGCGGAAGCGGGGGGCAAGAGCCCGAACGTAGTGTTCGCCGACGCACCGGATCTGCGTGCAGCCGCGCAGGCAGCGGCCAGCGGCATCGCCTTCAACCAGGGCGAAGTCTGCACCGCCGGTTCACGTCTGCTGATTGAGCGTTCGATCCGCGAGCAGTTCATTCCGTTGTTGGTCGAAGCGCTGCAAGCGTGGAAACCGGGGCACGCGCTCGATCCTGCAACCACCGTCGGCGCGGTCGTCGACCAGCGTCAACTGGACAACGTGCTGCGCTACATCGGCATCGGCAAAGCGCAAGGCGCCGAACTGATCGCGGGTGGCAACCGCACCCTCGAAGACACCGGTGGCCAGTACGTGGAACCGACGATTTTCGACGGCGTGACCAACGCCATGACCATCGCCCAGGAAGAAATCTTCGGCCCGGTTTTGTCGGTGATCACCTTCGACACGGCGGAAGAAGCCCTGGCGATTGCCAACGACAGCATCTTCGGCCTGGCCGCCGGTGTTTGGACCAGCAATCTGAGCAAGGCCCACACCTTCGCCCGTGGCCTGCGTGCCGGGAGTGTCTGGGTCAACCAGTACGACGGCGGCGACATGACCGCGCCGTTCGGCGGGTTCAAGCAGTCGGGTAACGGTCGGGACAAATCGCTGCACGCGTTCGACAAGTACACCGAACTCAAAGCGACCTGGATCAAGCTCTGATAACAATAAGGCGACGGTCGCCGACAGCTGTCGGTGGCCCTCGGAGAAATGTATGAAACAAACGCATGTAAACAGCTACTACGCCGCCACCCGCAACTTCACCGGTGATTTCCCTGTGCTGGAAGGTGCGGTGGATTGTGATGTCTGCGTGATCGGCGCCGGCTACACCGGCCTGTCCTCGGCCCTGTTCTTAGCCGAAGCGGGCTACAGCGTGACCGTACTCGAAGCGGCCAAGGTCGGTTTCGGCGCCAGCGGCCGCAATGGCGGTCAACTGGTCAACTCCTACAGCCGCGACGTCGATGTCATCGAAGAGCGCTACGGCGACAAAACTGCCGAAATCCTCGGCAGCATGATTTTCGAAGGCGCCGACATCATCCGTCAGCGCATACAGCACTACGACATCCAGTGCGATTACCGTCCCGGCGGCATCTTCGCGGCGATGAACAAGAAACAACTCAACGGCCTGGCCGAGCAGAAGAAGAGCTGGGAGCGCTACGGCAACAAGAGCCTGAAAATGCTCGACGCGGCTGATATCAAGCGCGAAGTCGGTTCCCAAGCCTACGTCGGCGGCCTGCTGGACATGCAGGGCGGCCACATTCACCCGCTGAACCTGGCCCTCGGCGAGGCTTCGGCGATCATCGGCCTTGGCGGCAAGATCTACGAACAATCGGCGGCGGTGGACATCACCTACGGTGAGCCGATCACCGTACGCACCGCAAAAGGTGTGGTAAAGGCCAAGTACCTGCTGATCGCCGGTAACGCGTACCTGCCGCAGGGCCTGGACAACCGCGTGACCAGCAAAAGCATGCCGTGCGGCTCGCAGATCGTCGTCACCGAGCCGTTGTCGGAGCAGCAAGCGCGTAGCCTGATCAAGAACAACTACTGCGTCGAAGACTGCAACTACCTGCTCGATTACTACCGCCTGACAGCGGACAACCGTCTGCTGTACGGCGGTGGCGTGGTCTACGGCGCCCGTGAACCGGACGACATCGAGCAACTGATCCGCCCGAAAATCCTCAAGACCTTCCCGCAATTGAAGGACGTGAAGATCGACTACCGCTGGACCGGCAACTTCCTGTTGACCATGTCACGCATGCCGCAATTCGGCCGTATCGAGAAAAACGCCTACTACATGCAAGGCTACAGCGGTCACGGCGTCACCTGTTCGCACCTGGCCGGCAAACTGATCTCGGAAATGATTCGTGGCGACGCTGAGCGCTTCGACGCGTTTGCCTCGCTGCCGCACATGCCGATGATCGGCGGGCGCACCTTCTCGGCACCGTTGACCGCTCTGGGCGCCGTGTACTACTCGCTGCGCGACCGTTTCGGTATCTAAGCGTTACCTCGCCGGCGGCTTCTGTGTAACAGGCGCCGCTGGTTTTTTATGCTTTTCCTGTGGGAGCCAGCCTGCTGGCGATGAGGCCATATCTGCCAAAATAGATGTCGCCTGACACACCGCTTTCGCCAGCAGGCTGGCTCCCACAGGTTGTGCGACTTCATGGCAAATGGCTATTTTTTCGGCCATTTATCGAACCTGCTGAGCATTACCAACAAACGTGATTTAATAGCCGCCTTTCACGTTTCCGGGACCGGAAAACGGCGTAAACCGCGCCTGCTCTCCACCCCTCCTTCAGGTTGGCGCATAAGGCTGTCATGGATACGGGCTCACGACTCAAATTAGTACGCGAAAGCTACAAACTGTCCCAGCGCGAGCTGGCGCGGCGTAGCGGCGTCACCAATGCCACCATCTCCCTGATCGAACAGAATCGGGTCAGTCCTTCCGTCAGCTCTCTGAAGAAACTGCTGGAGGGCATCCCCATGTCTCTGGCCGACTTCTTCACGTTCGACCAGCCGCCCCGCGAACATCAATACGTCTTCCGCAGCAGCGAGCAACCAGACCTCGGCCGCCACGGCCTGCGCCTGCTGCTGATCGGCGCCTCCGTACCGAGCCGCCAAATGCGTCTGCTGCGCGAACAATACGCGCCAGGTGCAAGCTCCGGAGAAGAGCCGATCGTGCATTCCGAGGGCGAGGAGTGCGGACTCGTCACGCGTGGCACCGTGGAATTGACCGTCGATGGCCAGATCAGCGTGCTCAACGCCGGGGACGGCTATTACTTCCCCACGACCTTGCCGCATCGCTTCCGCAACATCGGCCAGGATGAGGCGGAGATCATCAGCGCGAATACGCCGGCAAACTTCTGATTCCGACAGCAGCCCTTTGTGGGCAGCATTGCTCGTTGTCTGTTCAATCGATTTTTCAAGAGTGAAAAATGGCATTGACTGAGGAAAAACTGGTCGGCATTGCGATGACCAATCCTATCAACGCTGAAGTTATCTCGCGCTTGCCTTCACTCGGTCTGAGTCAATGACGGGACTTTAGTCGACCGTTCGTCCGCTGCCCCGCACCTTCTCGTGACCGTTTCTTCCAATGTTTTACCTACACTACGCAGGAAGAATCGACATGATGACTCACAAGGTGGTCGCGCTCGCGCTTGCGGCGTTTTTATCCAGCGGGTCGCTGTATGCGGTGGCTGCTGAAACGAGCTCTGGGGACATGACGTCCACCGATGGCAAAAGCCAGACGCGTGAACCGGCTCCCAAACCCACCAACGCCGATCCGGATGCGGCGGCGCTGCCTAAAGGGGCGGACGGCGGGACGACTGACAACGGTCCAATCCCTGCGGGGTCCAAGCCTGCGGGGGCCGGTCAGACCGGTAGCAGCAGCGGTGGATCGGGCGGCGGCGCGGGTGGCAGTGCTGGCGGGTAAAAATGTTGAGACGATCGAAAACCTGTGGCGAGGGAGCAAGTTTCCTCGCCACAGGTTGAGTATCGCTACAGGTAAAGTGTGTATTGCGCTTACTGCCGGGCCTGTGCCGACCGTGGGTTGTGAGCGATATGCCTGGGTCCCGCCAATGCCCACAAAATCAAACCAACCAACGGCACAAACACGATCACCACCATCCACACCCCTTTGGTACTCGCTTTGCCTTGGCTTTTGCGCACCCGATTGATTGCCCACAATTCGATGAGCAGCAGCACTGCCGCCAGTACGATCCAGATTGATACGTTTTGCATTCGCCACCTCCTGATAGTCCTTCAGTTAGGTGGATGCTCACTCGCAGGGTTCATTTAATTTGCGTCGCTGTCACTGGGCGATGAAATCCCGGACAACCTTGATCGTCTGTGTCGGCGCTTCTTCCATCAACCAATGCCCGGCGCCCGGAATCACCGCTTCGGTGACGTTATCCGCAGCATTGCGCATCACGATGGCTTCGTTGTTGCCGAAGGATTTTTCCCCGCCGATGGCCAGCACCGGCATGGTCAGACGCGTGGTCATGGTCGCCTTGTTGTCCAGTTCATCCTGGCGAATGCTGCGGAACTGGGCGAACGCCGCGTGCATGGCACCGGGGCGGGCGTAGAGTTTGGCGTAGTGTTGGCGGATGTCTTCATCGACCTTGGTGGGGTCACCGGCGAACTCGTTCCAGAAACGGTCCAGGTAAATGCGCTCGCGCCCGGCCACCAGGCGTTCCATGTCGGGGCCGCCGAAGTCGAAGTGCCACAGCATCGGCGAGCGAACGATGTCGTTCCACGGCGTGATGCCCGGCACCGGCGCATCCATCACCACCAGCCGATCCGTGCGTTGCGGATAACGCGCCGCGTAGGCGAAGGCGACCATGGTGCCGATGTCGTGGCCGATGACGATCGAGCGCTCGATCTTCAGTGCGCTCAGCACACCGCGAATGTCGGCTGCCTGGGTTTTCTTGTCGTAGCCACTGTCGGGAATGGACGACAAGCCCATGCCGCGAAGGTCCGGCACCACCACGGTGTGATCCCGCGCCAGATCCGCCGCCAACGGCGCCCACATGTCACCCGTATCGCCAAAACCGTGCAACAGCACCACCGCCGGGCCTTTGCCGCCGATGCGAACGTGCATCGTGACGCCGTCGACGGGAATGTCCTGAGTGCGGAATGCGTCCGGGAAAGGCGTCACCGCAGCGTTTGCCGGGAAATGCAGAGCGAGCATCGTGAGGGCGGTCAGCAGCATTCGGGTCATGGCGTTGTCTCCAGATGTGGTCGTGCAAGCGCTGAGTGCGTTTGACTCAAGACCCCGGTCGGATGAGAGTAGTCGGTTTAATGGGCGCTCACCGACGGAACCAACCTCACCAGGCGCGTCTAAATTTTCAGGGAATTCTCCCGCAACGAAGGAGCGACTCATGTCCAGATCCCGCCTATTGATCGCAGCCGCTACCTGCCTGGCACTGGCCTGCGGTTCCGTCACTGCATTGGCCGATCCCGGCAAGGGCCAGGGCAATGGGAAGGAACATGGCAACCAGGGCAGTCATGGAAACAAAAACAAGAACAGTGGCGCAGAGGACTGGAGCAATGGCCCGAGCGTCAATCGTGACAGCGTGTTCGGGATTATTGGCGGCAATCGGGATTACTGGAGCCCAGGTCCTGCGTTGCCACCGGGTATCCAGAAAAACCTCGCTCGCGGCAAACCGCTGCCGCCGGGCATCGCCAAGAAGCTGGACGGTCGGTTGATCGGCCGGTTGCCTCATTATGATGGCTACGAATGGCAGCAGGTCGGCACGGATCTGATCCTGGTTGCGCTGGCCACCGGGCTGATTTATGAAATTCTCGATGGGGCATTTGATTAACCTTCGAACGGCGGATTTCTCTGGTCGCCAACCCCGATCCGTCCGTCGAGGCACTTGAACTGTAAGGGCGAAATCGCGTCTTAAATCACGCGATATCAACCCCCCTTACGGAAGCGATCATGCTTTTAAAAAACAAGAGTCTCGTTGCAGTCCTGTCGTGCGCCCTGATGTTGGCAGCTGCCCCGTTGTTGCCTGATGGCCTGTCGATCATGGGCTCCGCCTACGCGAAAGATGGCGGTGGCGGTGGCGGTGGCGGTGGCAATGGCGGTGGAAACGGCGGCGGCAATGGTGGCGGCCATGGCGGTGGAATGGGCGGCGGCAATGGCAATGGCGGTGCGGGTCACTCCGGTGGCTCTGCCAGTAACGGTCACGGTAAAGGTTTGGCCAGCGACCACGCCGGAAAGTCTGTCCGCGACCATGGCGAAAGCGGGAACCACTACGGCAGTGATCGCAACAGCGATCGAGGTCATGGCACCACGACCTCCGGCGTCGCCCATTCCAAAGACACCCGCGGCCTGAGCAAGGCCACGGCGATCTCGGCTACAACCCCGGGTGATCACAACACCAAAGGGTTGAGCAAGACCGGTCATTGATTCAACGTTGCGAAATGATCCCCTGTAGGAGCGAGCATGCTCGCGATGGACTCAAGATCGCCACGATTAACCAGCACTACGCGTTATCGTTGGTGACCATCGCGAGCAAGCTCGCTCCTACAAGTCCAATGGCTGACTTACCGAATTCCTTCCTGGCGCAACGCCGCCGGGGTATAGCTCGCCGCCGACGCAGTCGCACCAAACGCGATGCTGCGTTTCTCCTCGTTTTTCAGCCCCAGTACTGAATAGCGGCCCGATTGCAGGTCGTACAGCGTTTCGGCGGTATAGCCGGGCACTTGCTTGTGATAGTACTGCTGGGCATGACCTTCACCCACGCGCCAGAGTTGGCCGCGCCCGTCGTAGTGATCCACCTCTGCCAATTGCCAGGTGTCTTCATCGAAGTACATGTGGCGTGTCGCATAGATGTGGCGTTCGCCCGGCTTGAGTTTGGCCACCACTTCCCAGACCCGGTGCAATTCATAGCGCGTCAGGTCCTGGTTGATGTGGCCCGCCTTGAGGATGTCGGCGTACTTGAGGTTCGGCGAGTCGAGTTTGTAGCTGTTGTAGGGGATGTACAGTTCTTTCTTGCCGACCAGTTCCCAGGTGTAGCGATCCGGTGCTCCGTTGAACATGTCGTAGTTGTCGGTGGTGGCCAGGCCGTCGGCAGCGGTGGCCGGACCGTCATAGGCCACTTGCGGCGCACGGCGCACGCGACGCTGGCCGGCGTTGTACAGCCAGGCTTCGCGAGGCTCTTTGACCTGGTCGATGGTTTCGTGGACCAGCAGCACGTTGCCAGCCAGCCGTGCCGGGCCGGTCACGCGCTGGATGAAGTAGAACAGTATGTTTTCCGCCTTGTCCTTGTCGAGGTCAGGCAGTTCGCGCGGATAGGAGATTTCATCCTCCAGTTGCACCATGTTGAAATCGCCGTTCGCCTGGGGCTGCACGCGGGTGGCCAGGCGATTGAGGTTACCGCCGCGATAGCGGGTCAGGTGGTTCCACAGCACTTCGACGCCGCTCTTGGGGATCGGGAACGCGTAGTACCGCGTGTCCGTGAACCCCGCCAGGCCATTACCGCCATCCACCTCTTCAGTCTTGACCGCACTGTTTTTGATCACCGAATAGATATCAGCCGGGGCTGCGGCCGTGCGGTGCGTGGGGTAGACCGGGATCTTGTAGGTGTCGGGGTAACGCTTGAACATCGCCAACTGCCCGGCGGACAGTTTGTCCTTGTACTTTTCGGCGTTGGCGGCAGTGATCACGAACAATGGTTTTTCGTTGGCAAACGGGTCACTCAAGAAGCCCTTACTGTCGACAGTGCCGGCACTGGTCGGCAATCCGCCGTTCCAGGCCGGGATGCTGCCGTCGGCGTTCCCGGCTTTTACCGCGCCGATGGGTGTGAGGGTAGTGCCCAGTTGCGCAGCTTCATCGGGAGAGACTTTGGCCATGACGGCGGTGGCCAACAGTGAAAGCGCGAGAGCGCCGGTTTGCAGCATCATTTTTGTTGTTGTCATGTGCAGGTTCGCTCGCAGGGTTTGAAGTCAGTTTTACTCGGTGACGGCGTGCTCGTAACACGCTACATCGCGATCAATGGCGACCCAGGGTTGCGCCGATGCACACCACATGTTCAGGGCCGGGGTGAGGGTCGACGCGTCGCTGAGGGTGCCGGCCTTGACGGCGAACAGGCCGGGCATGGCCATCAACGAGGTGTACAGCGCCGAGCCACAGTGACTGCAGAAAAAACGCTGTACCGGCAGACCGCTGCCACCCTTGCTGGAGTAGCTGCTCAAACTCTGGCCCTGGACTTCAAAGCCGTCGGCCGGCACTACCACGTTGACGGAGAACGCACTGCCTGACTGTTTCTGGCAATCCTTGCAGTGACACACGGCGGTCATCAGGGGGACGGCGAGGGTGGAATACTGAACGTTGCCGCACAGGCAACTGCCATTGAGGGTGCTCATGGTTGAATGCTCTTTTTGGAGGAGAAAGGGATTACGGGTGAACGAGGCGCTCGGCCTCCCATTGCAAGGCTTTTTGCGCGGTGTGCCGCAAGCTGCTCCAGGCGCTGAAAAACAGCAGCGCCGCGAGGCCGCAGCCGAAGAGAACTACATAAAGAATCGAGTACTTGATGGCGTGCGGATCCTTGAACGCGTAGTCGGTCAACATCCCGACCAGCACTGGTCCGCAGCCGGCGCCCAACAGGCTCAATGCGCCGGTGAACATCGCCATGAACTGGCCACGCATGGACGCCGGGGCCACTTCGACGATCAGGGCTGCGCCGACGCCGAACAGGCAGGTCCAGAGCGTGGCGGCCAGTGAGAGGAAGGGGATCGCCCGCTCGATGCTCGACGCCATCAACAACGGAACGCTCACCAGCGCCAACAGCACACTGGCAATCAAGGCGATGCGCAGGTTGGCGTTGGCGACTCCACGATTGCGCCAGTGCTCACCCAGCCAGCTGGCGATGATCACGCCGAGCGGACCGCAAACGCACATGATTGCGCCCATCAAGGCGCCGACCCGGGCGTAGGTCCAGCCAAATTCACGCACCAGAAACGTCGGCACCCAGCTGCCACTGCCATACACCGCGGTGTAGAAACAGCCGGCACCGACAAAGATCGCGACGAAAGTGCGACGGTTTTCTCGCAGGTAGGCCAGCACTTCACGCAATGGCACCTGCGGCTGTGCGACGGGTTTGACGCCCAAGGCATTTTTACGCAGGCGTGGCTCCGCAACGCCGATCATCAGCACCAATACCAGCAACCCTGGCAGCCCGATCGACATCAACGTGGTCTGCCACGGTTGCAGCAAGCCCAACCCGGGCAGGGTCAGCGGATGTGCAGTGAAGTAACCGAGCACCAATCCGGTGGCGAGTAACCCGGCGCCGGCGCCGAACGAGGCGCCGGTGCCAAATACTCCCAAGGCGCGCCCGCGTTTTTCCGGGGTAAACAGATCGCTGATCAACGACACTGCCCCGGGTAACAGCACCGCTTCACCCACCGCGACACCGATGCGCGCCAGCAACAGATGCCAGAATTCGTTGGCAAGTCCGCCAGCCGCCGTCGCCAGGCACCACAGGCCGATACCGATGGCAATCACCAGCCGCCGATTACCACGGTCGATGAGCCGCGCAATTGGCAGGCCGACCAGGGAATAAAACGCAGCAAAGGTAAAACCGTGAAGCACCCCCATCCAACTGTCGTTGACCTGCAGCGACTGCTGAATCGGGCCAACCAGCAGTGTCAGGATTTGCCGGTCCATGATGGAAAAAATGTAGGCGATCAGCAAAACGCTGACGGTGTAATACGCCTGCCCGCGATGGGGCAGCTCCACGACAGAAGGCTGAGCAGTGGAGACCTGGATACCGGTTGAACTCGACATCTGGTGATGACCTCATGGCATGCGCTGTTTTTATTGTTGAACCCGACCCGTGGGGGCAAGTTGCTGCCCCCGGTGGTGCCTTGGCAAAACGTTTAGCCGGGCTGCTGCCAAAGATTGTTGTCCTGCCAGATGTTTTCCTTGCGCCAGTGATCCGGCAGGGTTTCGCCGGTTTGCTGGATCACGCGGCCGATCAGCAGTTTCAGTTGCTGGGCTTCTTCGTAGTCGAGTGACTCCATCGCTGTCATTTCCGCCGCCTTGGCGAACGCCAGCCATTGGATGGTCAATTGCCGCCCGGGCTCGGTGAAGTAAATCCGTTGCGATTGTTCGCCACACGCTTGCAGGGTGAGCAGGCCCTTGTCGACCCAGATGTCCAGGTGTTCCTGAAGCAGCTGTTTACCGACGAACTCAAACAACCGACGCAATTCGCCCAGGGTTTTGCCTTCGCCAAAACTGAGCATGCCCAGCAGTTCGAAATCGAGATCGCTCATGCCCATGGCCTTGAGTTGCTGGCGAATCGGCAGTTGCATCTGGTAGTAGGCACGGCCGAGCAGGAAGCCGAGCCAGTTCTCGCCGTAGACGCTGTTGTCCACCGTGGGTACAGGCTGCATCAGACGCCGGTAACCGCCGCCATGAAACACCAGCGGCGGGGTGTCGAAACGGTCGAAGGCCAGCACTTCACCGACCAGAATGACGTGATCGCCACCTTCATATTGATAGGTGGTGCGGCACTGGAAACGTGCCGAACAACCTTCCAGCAACGGGATACCGTCGGAACCGCGGGTGGTGGTCAGCCCGGCGAACTTGTCGGCGCCGCGCTTGGCAAACAGGTTGGACAGATGTTCCTGGTCGGTGGCCAGGATGTGCACGGCAAAGTGTTCGGAACCGGTGAAGGCGTGGGCCGACGTCGAGTCTTTGTTCAAGCTCCATAGCACCATCGGCGGGTCGATAGACACCGAGTTGAAGCTGTTGGCGGTCAGGCCATAGTCCTGGCCGTCCGCGCCGCGGGTAGTGACGATGGTCACGCCGGTGGTAAAGGCACCGAGTGCCTGGCGAAACTGTCGCGGGTCGAAATTCGAAGGGTTCATGCAAGGGGCTCCATCGCCGCTGACGGATCGCGGCGAATTTTTTTGTTTTTGTTCTGGCGATCACGCTGTATTTCAAGGGCAGAGCAAAGGCATGACCAAGCGGCCAAAGCGTTCGGCTTCCTCGTGATGCGGATAACCCGACAGGCAGAAACCGGTACAGCCCGCGTCGACGAACTCCATCAGTTGCGCGGCGACTTGCTGCGGATTGCCGACCACGGCAACCCCGGCGCCCGGACGCACTTCGGTAATGCCGGTCCACAGGTGCGGCGTCATCTTGCGTCCGGCGGTTTTGGACAGTTCAGCGGCACGCTGGCTGGCGACGGAGTTGCTCTTCGCCGCGAGTTGAACCGCAGCGGCCAGCGCCGAGTTTTCCGCACCGGCGATGAGCGCCTGCGCGGCGGCCCAGGCATCGTCTTCGTTTTCGCGGCAAATAATTTGCAGGCGCATGGCGAAACGGATCTCGTCTTCGCGTCCATATTTGGCCGCGCGGGCGCGCATCTCGATGATCTGCCCGGCGATGCGTTCCGGGTAATCGCCCCAGAACAGGTGGACCGACGAATGCTTGGCGGAGATTTCAGCGGCCTGTTCAGAACCGCCGCCGAGGAAGAAGGGTGGATGCGGCTGCTGGAAAGTGGCCGGCATGATCTTCGGCCCATTGACCTGAAAATGTTTGCCGTTGTGCTCGACACCTTGCTCGGTCCACAGGCGCTTCATCAGCTCGACTTCTTCCAGCAGCTGGTCGTAGCGATCCTCTTTGGCCTCGAATTGACCTTCGGCCAACGCGTCTTTGTCGCTGACACCGGCGATCAGGTTGAGGTAAATGCGGCCCTGGGACAGTTGGTCGAAGGTCGCGATCATTTTGGCCTGGGCGACCGGGTGGATATAGCCGGGTTTCAAGGCAGCCAGCATTTTCAGCTTGGTGGTGCGCGCGGCGAGGTACGAAGCCACGACCCAGGCGTCCCAGCAAATGGCGCTGACTGGAATCAGCATGTAGTCGAAACCGGCGTTTTCGGCCGCAAGGGCGACGCGTTCGAAGTGCTCCAGCGAGCGTGGAATTTCCTGGCTCGGATCACCAAATGCGCTGGTGTCGCCAAGGGTTGGACAGAACCAACCCATGCTCAGGGGGATTTTTTTATTCATTGTGAGTCTCCCGACGGTGAACGATGGGTCCACTAAATCAAAGGCCTTACAATGAGTAAAATGAATATGTACCATTCGAGGAATGCACAATATTAATATCCGTACCCTGGATCTGAATCTGCTGGTGGTGTTCATCACCCTCTGGGAAACCCAGAGCGTGACCCGCGCCAGCGAACGCCTGGCGTTGAGCCAGTCCGCCGTCAGCCATGCCCTGCGTCGATTGCGCGAGCGAATGGGCGATGAATTGTTCGTACTCGGGCGCGCAGGCCTGTTGCCCACGCCACGCGCCACCGAACTGATCGGTCCGATACGCGAGGCTCTGGAGAAGATTGACCAGGCCTTGCAGGGTGACGCGTCGTTCGCGCCCGCAACGGCCCGCCGCACGTTCCGTATCGCGGCGGGCGACTTTGTCGAGTTCCTGATCCTGCCCAGGCTGCTGCAACACATTTCCATCGCGGCGCCGGGCGTTGTCATTGAAATCGTGCCCTTGCCGGAGCCTGCGGCGTTGCCATTGATGCTGGAAAGCGGGGCGATTGATCTGGTGGTCAATACCCCGATGGCATTGGGGGCAGGCCTGCGCTTTGAGCAATTGGCGACCATTCAGTTGCTCACGCTGATCTGGCAGCGCGAGCGCCTGGACGCCGGGCGTTTTCCACTGGCGCTGTACCTGGAACGGCCCCACGTCGTCATCAGCATGCATGATCGCGGCGGCAACATCATCGACCGCACACTGGCCGCGAAGTCCTTGAGCCGACGCATTGGCGCGGTCGTGCAAAATTTCATGGCGATGCCGGTCATCGCCTCGCAAACCGGCTACATTTGTAACTTGCCGAGCCCTATTGCGCGCACGTTCGCCGACATGTTCAGCCTCAGTTGTCACGCCCCGCCGCTTGAGTTTCCCGAGCCCGAGTTGATTGCCTGTTGGCACACGCGATTCGATGCCGATGAAGGTCTGCAATGGTTACGTGTGCAGATAAGGGATAGTGCGGTCAGCTGAGTTCACTCATCATCCGCATCACGATTTGCGACGGAGTTACTCATGGATCAGCAAGGCAGCCATCCGCACGAACACACTCCCGGGTTTCAACGCGGGAGTAGGGTGCGTGACCTGTTGATACCGGAGTGGCTGAGCAACTATCGGCCCGACTGGTTCAGGGGGGACATCATCGCCGGACTCACCGCCGCGGCGGTGGTGATTCCCAAGGCACTGGCCTATGCCACCATCGCCGGTCTGCCGGTGCAGGTCGGGCTGTACACGGCATTGGTGCCGATGGTGATTTATGCGCTGCTCGGCAGTTCGCGCCCGCTCAGCGTCAGCACCACCACCACCCTGGCCATCCTGGCCGGTTCGGCACTCGGACAGGTCAGCCCCGACGGCGATGCGGCGACCTTGCTCGCGGCGTCCGCCACGCTGGCGCTGATGGTGGGGGCGATCCTGATTGTCGCTGGGATACTGCGGCTGGGCTTTGTCGCCAACTTCATTTCTGAACCGGTGCTGGTGGGATTCAAGGCTGGCATTGGTGTGGTCATCGTGCTCGATCAGATGCCCAAACTGCTGGGTACGCACATCGACAAAGGCGGGTTCCTGCATAACGTTGTGGCGACTTTTCAAAGCCTCGGACACGCCTCGCTGCCGACCGTGGTGGTTGGCGTGTCCATGGTGCTGCTGCTGATCGCCATGAAGCGTTTTACCCCGCGCTTGCCGGCACCGCTGATTGCCGTGGGGATCGGCATTCTCGCGATGAGTCTGTTGGACCTTGAGCGATTCGGCGTCTCGTCCGTTGGCACAGTGCCGATTGGCCTGCCGGCGCTGACGATGCCCATCTGGTCGATGGCCGAAGCGTTGTGGCCTTCGGCTTTGGGTATCGCGCTGATGAGTTTTACCGAAACCATTGCCGCAGGACGCGCCTTCGCCCGCAATGACGAGCCCACCCCGCAGCCGAACCGCGAACTGGTTGCCACCGGTGTCGCCAACATCGGCGGAGCCTTTCTCGGGGCCATGGTCGCCGGGGGCGGGACTACTCAGACTGCCGTGAATCGCCTGGCCGGGGCGCGTTCGCAGCTGGCCGCGCTGGTCACTGCGGGGTTGTCGCTGGGCACTTGCCTGCTGCTGGCACCGTTCATTGGCCTGATGCCCAACGCCACGCTCGCCGCGGTGGTGATCGTCTATTCGGTGGGTCTGATCGAACCGGCAGAGTTTCGCGAGATCCTGTCGGTGCGGCGCACCGAGTTTGTCTGGGCCTTGGTGGCAATGCTGGGGGTGATGTTGCTGGGCACGTTGCAAGGCATCGTCGTGGCGATCGTTGTCTCGCTGGTAGCGCTGGCCTATCAGGTGTCCGATCCTCCTGTGCATCGACTGGGTCGCAAACCCGGTACCAACGTCTATCGTCCGCAGTCCGCAGAGAATGCCGCAGACGAGCAGTTTGACGGGTTGCTGTTATTGCGCCCGGAAGGTCGCGTGTTCTTCGCCAATGCCGAACGCATCGGCGACAAAATGCGCCCGCTGATCAATGACGCCAACCCCGAGGTGGTGATTCTCGACCTGCGCAGCGTGTTCGACCTCGAATACACCGCCTTGAAGATGCTCACCGTGGCGGAGCAGCGAATGCGCGAAAAAGGCGTTTCGCTGTGGATGGTGGGCATGAGCCCGACGGTTTGGGACATGGTCGTCAAGGCTCCGTTGGGTCGCACGCTGGGCGAGGGGCATATGTTCTTGAACCTTGAGCAGGCAGTCGATCATTACCAGCGCAGTCGACAGTGAATGCTGTCGGACGCTTTGCGAACGTTATTTCACGAAATGAACGAGGTATCGGCGATGGCGAAGAAGAAGGCTGCAGCGAAGAGCAAGCCTGTTGAAAGTGACAAGCTCAAGACCAAGGACTATCTCGAGGAACTGGCCCGGCTGCATGTCGAGCTGGTCAAGCTGCAAGAGTGGGTCAAGCACAAGGGCCTGAAGGTTTGCATTCTTTTCGAAGGGCGTGACGGGGCAGGCAAGGGCGGTACGATCAAGGCCATCACCGAACGCGTCAGCCCGCGGGTATTCAGGGTGCTGGCATTACCGGCACCCACCGAGCGGGAAAAAAGCCAGATGTATCTGCAACGCTATCTGCCGCACCTGCCGGCAGCCGGTGAAGTGGTGATCTTCGACCGCAGCTGGTACAACCGTGCGGGCGTGGAACGGGTCATGGGTTTTTGCACTGAAGAGCAGGTCGATACCTTCCTCAAAGTGGCGCCTCGTGTCGAACAGGCCCTGGTCGAGTCGGGGATCATCCTGATCAAATACTGGCTTGAAGTGAGTGAAGAGGAACAGACTCGACGGCTCAAGGGGCGCATCACCGACGGACGAAAAATCTGGAAGCTGTCGCCAATGGACCTCAAGTCCTACAACCGCTGGTACGACTATTCCCGCGCCCGGGACGACATGTTCGCAGCCACCGACACCGAGTTCGCCCCCTGGCGTGTTGCCAATTCGAACGACAAGCGCCGGGCCCGGCTCAATATCATCAGTGATCTGCTCGCCAGCATTCCCTATGAGGACGTTCCTCGGGCGAAAGTGAAGCTGCCAAAACGCCAGGGGCCGGGTAACTATCGGGATCCCAACTATCCGTTCAAGTTCATTACGGAAAAGTACTGACCCGTAAAAATGACAGGGGCCAGGCAAGCCTGGCCCCTGCATCAGCGCATCAGGCCTTGATCACATAGCCGTAAGCCCGAGTGCGGCCACCTTCGTTCTTCAAATACACGCCTTGCAGCTCCGGCGTGAAACCCGGCAAGGCGTTGATGCCTTCTTCCAGTGCCAGGAAATACTTCAGCACCGCGCCACCCCAGATTTCGCCAGGCACCACGCACAGCACGCCGGGCGGATAGGGCAGTGCGCCTTCGGCGGCGATCCGGCCGTCTGCATCGGCCAGCGCCACCAGTTCGACGTTGCCACGGATGTACTCGTTCTGCGCTTGCTGCGGGTTCATGGCTTTTTTCGGGAAGTGTTCCTTGCGGAACATCGCCTTCTGCAGATGCTGGACGTCGCGCTCGCGGTAGAGGTCGTGCATTTCCTGGCAGAGCTGGCGGATGGTGTAGTTGCGGTAGCGCTCCTCGTTCGCCGCGTAGATCGTTGGCAACACCCGGCTCATCGGCGCGTCATCGCTGATGAAACGCTCAAAACGAGCGATCTGCGCGGCGAGGTGGGTCATTTTCGCCCAGTCTTCGGCCGGGGTGAGCAGGAACAGAATCGAGTTCAGGTCGCATTTTTCCGGCACGATGCCGTTCTCGCGCAGGAAGTTGGCGAGGATGCCCGCATGGATGCCGAAGTCGGTGTAGCTGCCATCGACCGGGTCGATCCCCGGTGTGGTGAACAGCAGCTTGCACGGGTCGATGAAGTATTGCTTCTCGGCGTATCCGCCAAAGGCATGCCAGCGATCCTTCGGATGGAATTCGAAGAAACGCAGGTCGTTGGCGATCTCATCCGTCGGATAGTCTTCCCAGGCGCGGCCTTCAATGGTATCGGGCACAAATGGGCGCACCATGGTGCAGGCTTCCAGAATCAGTTTGCGGGCATCGATGCCGAACTTCACGCAGTCTTCCCACAGGCGCAGGCCACTGCGTCCGGCGTGGATACGCGCGTTGACGTCCAGCGAGGCGAACAACGGGTAGAACGGGCTGGTCGAGGCCTGGGCCATGAAGGAGTTGTTCAGCCGATGATGGTTGCAGTAGCGGTCCTGGCCCTTGATGTGCCGGTCTTTCTTGTGCACCTGGGACGCCTGGGAGAAACCGGCTTGTTGTTTGTGCACCGATTGGGTGACGAAGATGCCGGGGTCGTTTTCATTCAGCTCCAGCAGCAGGGGCGAGCAGTCTTTCATCATCGGGATGAACTGTTCGTAACCGACCCATGCCGAGTCGAACAGGATGTAGTCGCACAATTTGCCGATGCGGTCGACGACCTGCCGGGCGTTGTAGATGGTGCCATCGTAAGTGCCGAGCTGAATGATCGCCAGGCGGAACGGCCGTGGCAGCTGGGCTTTATCCGGCGCGACCTCGGCAATCAGCTCACGCAGGTAGTCTTCTTCAAAACAATGCGAGTCGATCCCGCCAATGAAACCATAGGGGTTGCGCGCCGTTTCCAGGTACACCGGCGTCGCGCCGGACTGGATCAGCGCCCCTTGGTGATTGGACTTGTGGTTGTTGCGGTCGAACAGCACCAGATCGCCCGGGGTGAGCAGGGCGTTGGTCACCACTTTGTTGGAGGCGGAAGTGCCGTTGAGCACGAAGTAGGTCTTGTCGGCGTTGAACACTTTCGCCGCGTGTTTTTGTGCCAGCAGTGCCGGGCCCTCGTGGATCAGCAAGTCGCCGAGCTTGACGTCGGCGTTGCACATGTCGGCGCGAAACAGCGTCTCGCCAAAGAAGTCGAAAAACTGCCGGCCTGCCGGGTGCTTGCGGAAGAACTGCCCACCCTGGTGACCTGGGCAGGCGAATGTGGCGTTGGCCGATTCGGTGTACTTTTTCAGCGAGTCGAAGAAGGGCGGCAGCAGGGTTGCTTCATAGGCCCGGGCCGCGGTTTCCAGTTGGTTGCCATGGTATTCGACGTTGGCACGGGTCCTGTCGAAAATGCCATTTACCTGCAACAGTACGTCTTGCAGGTGCTTGTAGACTTGTCGGGGTTGGGTTTCCACCCCTGGGGAGGCGACCAGAAAAATCGGAATATCGAATCCGGTGCGCTGGATGGCGTCCAGGGCACCGGCCAAAACATCGGCAACAGAGACCACCGCAACCGCAACATTGGTGAAGTCGGTGTTGCCGAGCAGGACCACTTCCCGGGCATTTTTGAAACATTCCTGCGCGCCTTCGCTGGCGGCAATCTTCAGGGCTTTCATCGTGGCGTCTCCTGGCGGGCACTCAATTGTCCGCGGCATTAATAGAGATCAATTTCCGAGGGAGCCTTCCAGTTCCCCTGATCGAAAATCGTGTCACCACTGGTTATAGAGCATATTCATGATCTGTCAGTCTTTTCCCTGCCTGTTGCGGAAATTGCCGACAGACGCTTGATTCAGGTCAACAAAGCGGTGCTGATCAGGCGTGTCCCAGGGCAACGGCAAAAGACACCACGATCATGCAGGCGAAAGCGAAATTGAGATTCATGAGGGTTCCATCCGTTCGATTGGCAATGGCGCCATCTTGAACAGATCGGGAGCAAATAAAAAATTCGCCGTAGTGATTTGAGAGATCGAAAGAATTGATACTTGACGATGTGTTTGCGGTGTAGCGGGTGGCCCCATCGCGGGCAAGCCCCACAGGGGATATCTGTCAGACACAAATTTTGTGTTCGACCGCAATCCCTGTAGGAGCAAGCTTGCTCGCGAAGAGGCCCGTACAGACAACATCAATGCTGAAAATGCAGCAATTGGCTCAGCGCAACCGCTCCAGCATCTGGTAATACCACATGCCCGCCGCCAGCATCGGGTTGCCCAGCAGGTCCCCCATCGGCACACGAATGTGCTGGCACGCGGCGAACGTATCGTACTGCTCCATTTGTCCGGTAATCGCCCGGCCCATGATTTCGCCCATGATATGGCTCGTGGCGATGCCGTGGCCGGAGTAGCCCTGGCAGTACCAGACGTTGTCCGAAAGCTTGCCCAGCTGCGGGATGCGATTGATCACGATGCCCATCGCGCAGCTCCATTGGTAATCGATGGCCACCCCCTTGAGCGCCGGGAACGTTTGCTCGATGCACGGACGCAGTTCGGCGGCGATGTCGCGTGAGTCTTTGCCGCTGTAGTTGGCGCCACCGCCGAACAGCAGGCGACCATCGGCGGTCAGGCGGTAGTAGTCGAGCACGAAACGGCAGTCGTAGACCGCGAGGTCTTCGGGGTTGATCTGCTTCGCCAGATCGCCCAGCGGCGCAGTGGTGACGATGCCGCCCATGGCCGGGAAGATCTTGCCCTTGAGCTTGCCCGGTTCGAGCTTGTGATAGACGTCACCGGCCAGCAGCACTTGACTGGCATCGATGCGGCCGTGGGCGGTACGCACGCCCGGTGTGTCGCCGTGGATGATTTCCAGCACTTCGCTGTTTTCGAAGATCAGTGCGCCCAGGCGCTCGGCCGCACGCGCTTCACCGATGCACAGGTTCAACGGGTGCAAATGCATGTTGCGGGTGTTCTTGATTGCCCCGTGATAGAGGTCGCTTTGCAACAGGTCGCGTACCTGGCTGCGATCGAGCAGGCTGACCTCGTCGCTCATGCCACGGCGCACGGCTTCGTCGTAATCCTTGCGCAAGCCGTCCATGTGAGCAGGCTTGTAGGCCGCATGCAGGTGACCGTGCTTGAGGTCGCAGGCGATACCGTATTTCTCGACCCGCTGCTGGATGATCTGGTGCCCGCGCCAGCGCAGGTGCCAGATGAAATCGTCGACGTCGTCGCCAATGGTGCGGCGCATCTGTTTGCGCATCGCTTCATCGCCCGAGAGGCTGCCGGTGACCTGGCCGCCATTGCGCCCGGTGGCGCCCCAGCCGATTTTATTACTTTCGACAATGGCGACTTTCAGGCCTTTTTCCGCCAGTTCGACAGCGGTGGCGACGCCGGTGAAACCGCCGCCGATGATCACCACGTCGACGCGGTGCCGGCCTTGCAGGGTCGGGTAATCAGTGTCCTGGTTGAGGGTTGCGGTGTAGTAGGAGTTGCAGCGTTGTTGGGTCATTTGGGTGTCTACGCAAAAGGGGAAGTGAAGGCGACGCGAATCTTGTAGGAGCGAGCTTGCTCGCGATGAGGCCATGTCAGGCAACATCACAGGTCAATGACACACCGCAATCGCGAGCAAGCTCGCTCCCACAGGGGCTTACGCTTCAGTCAAATACCAGCGCCAGTCCTGCTCACCCACTTCAGCCATGAACTGCCGGTACTCGGCGCGTTTGACCGCCAGATACACCCCCAGAAACTCCTGACCCAAGGCGTCCCGCGCCCATACTGAATTCTCCAGCGCTGTCAGCGACGTCAGCCAATCGGTCGGCAGCAATTGCGTAGCTTGCGCGTAGCCGTTGCCTTCCACCGGATCGCCCGGATCGATGTTTTCGCTGATGCCCCGATGAATCCCCGCCAGAATCGCCGCGGCCGCCAGATACGGGTTGGCGTCGGCGCCGCAGATGCGGTGTTCGATGTGGCGGCTGTTGGCCGGGCCACCGGGCACGCGCAGGCTGACGGTGCGGTTGTCGACGCCCCAGGTCGGCGCCAGCGGTGCGTAGCTGTTGGCCTGGAAACGCCGGTAGGAGTTGGCGTTGGGGCAGAACAGCAGCAGTGAATCAAGCAACGAAGCCAGCATGCCGCCGATGGCGGTGCGCAGCAGTGGCGTACCGGCCGGGTCTTCGGACGCGAACAGATTGCGTCCCTCGGCGTCGGCGATGCTGACGTGCATGTGCATACCGGTGCCCGCCAGGTGATCGAACGGCTTGGCCATGAACGTCGCCTGCATGCCGTGCTTGTGGGCGATGGCTTTCACCAGACGCTTGTAGCGCACCGCTTGGTCCATCGCTTCCAGGGCATCGCCATGTTCCAGGGTGATTTCCACCTGACCCGGTGCGTACTCGGAAATCGCCGTGCGAGCTGGAATGCCGTGGAGCTTGCACGCCGCATAAAGGTCGGCGAGGAACGGTTCGATCTGTTCCAGTTCGCGCAGGCCATACACCTGCGTGTGTCGCGGTCGACCACCGTCCGCGTCCAGCGCCGGTTGCGGGCGACCGTTGTGGTCGCGTTTGGCGTCGAGCAGGTAGAACTCCAGTTCGCAGGCCATCACCGGGTAGTAACCCTCGGCTTTCAGACGCTCGATCACATTGATCAGCAGGTGACGCGGGTCGGCGATGCTCGCCGGCATGCCTTCTTCAGGGTGCATGCTGACCTGCACGGCGGCGGTCGGAATCTGCCGCCACGGCAAGCGCACCAGGCTGCCTTCGAGCGGATAGGCGCGGCAATCGATGTCGCCCACGTCCCAGACCAGACCGGAGTTTTCGACGTCCTCACCTTGCAGGGTCAAACCGAGGATGGTGCTGGGCAGCGGACGGCCGCTTTCGTAGACCGCCAGCAGTTCTTCGCGGTGCAACAGCTTGCCGCGCGGCACGCCGTTGGCGTCGAGAATGAACAGCTCGATCATATCGATATCGGGGTTGTCGGCCAGAAAGCGTTTGGCGTCTTCAAGGGCTGCGAATTTCATGGTTCGTCACTCACGTTGGCGTCCTGCGGACGCACGGATTCGGGCCTCGGCACGACGGCGGATACAAAGATCCGGGGCATGCAGGCAAGGGATTAGCGAGGGAGAGGGCTCGACGCGTTGGGGACGCGCTTAGACGAGCAGGGTGCTATCCGGCGGACGTGCGGAGTGACGAAGTTTGGAACGGCTCAAGGCCATGGGCAGATTGACAATGCGGTTCATAGCGAGTTTTCCAGCATTGGATTTCGTCGGAGGCCAGTGTGACAAGCCATCCGGGCGTGGCTGGATACTAGGGGGGAATGTGGCGTGTGTAAACGCCTGATTCATTGCATCAGACCCAGGCCGAGCACCCCACTGCCGATCAATACTTCGATCACGCCGCGCTTGAAGTGCAGCAACGCAGCCGCCGCTGCCATCGCGATCAGCGCCGAAGGCCAGTCGAGGTTTGCACTGAAACCGTTCGGCCAAAGGACGTGATAGGCAAAAAAACACGCCAGATTAAGAATCACCCCGACCACTGCGGCCGTGATCGCGGTCAACGGCGCGGTGAATTTGAGTTCGTTGTGTGTCGACTCCACCAGCGGGCCACCGGCGAGAATGAACAGGAACGAGGGCAGGAAGGTAAACCAGGTTACCAGCGATGCGGCCAGTGCACCGGCGACAAAAGCCTGATCCGGGCCGAACACCTGATGCACGTAAGCGCCGATGAAGCCGACAAATGCCACCACCATGATCAACGGGCCGGGCGTTGTTTCGCCGAGCGCCAGGCCGTCGATCATCTGCGTCGGTGTCAGCCATCCATAGTGGCCGACCGCGCCCTGGTACACATACGGCAGCACCGCGTAGGCGCCGCCGAACGTGAGCAGCGCCGCTTTGGTGAAGAACCAGCCCATTTGCGTCAGCGTGCCTTCCCAGCCGAACAGGGTGATGAGGATCGCCATGGGAAGCGTCCATAACACCGCGCCGATCACCAGCAGACGCGCCAGTTTCAATCCACTGAAACGGGCGTGTTCAGGGGGCGGTGTGTCGTCGTCGATCAACGCTGGACCGAAGGTTTTTTCGGCAGCACTGTGTCCCCCGGTCCTGAATTTTTCCGGAGCCAGTCGCCCGCCGAAATAACCGATCACCGCCGCGCCCAGCACGATCAGGGGAAACGGCATGTTGAGTACAAAAATAGCCACGAAAGACGCCGCGGCAATGCCCCACAACCAATTATTCTTCAACGCCCGCGAGCCGATGCGATGCGCCGCTTGCAGCACAATCGCCGTCACCGCCGGCTTGACCCCGTAAAACAACCCGGCCACCACCGGTACGTCCCCGAACGCGATGTACACCCAGGACAGCAGGATCAGGATGAACAGCGACGGCAACACAAACAGCACGCCAGCGATCACACCGCCCCAGGTCCGGTGCATCAGCCAGCCGATGTAAGTCGCCAGTTGCTGGGCCTCGGGGCCGGGCAGCAACATGCAATAGTTGAGGGCGTGCAGGAAGCGCCGTTCGGAAATCCAGCGCCGGCGTTCGACCAGTTCCTGGTGCATGATCGAAATCTGCCCCGCCGGCCCGCCGAAACTGATGAAGCCCAGTTTGAGCCAGAACAGAAATGCTGCACGCAGGCTGATGGCTTGAGGTGTCGACAGATCCTGTTCCGAGATCGGCTTCAAACGGATTTCCTTATGGGTTCAGCTCAGCACAAAGTCCACGGGTTCCAGCAGTGGTGGCAAGGGGCTCACACCTTGTGCCGCCAGAACGTCGCGCTCGATGATGCGCACCAGCGCATCGGTGGGCAACTGGTTCTCATCGCCGCCGAACGGGTCCTCGAGGGCATCGGCAATTGCGTCCAGACCGAAAAAGGTATAGCTGACGATCGCGGTGAAAATCGGCGTCATCCAGCCCAGCGGCTCGGCCATGGCGAAGGGCAGCAGGATGCAGAACAGGTAAATGGTCCGGTGCAGCAACAGGGTGTAGGGGAAGGGCAGCGGGGTGTTTTTGATCCGCTCACAGATGGCCTGGACCTGGGTCAGGCGGGTCAACTGGTTGGACATAAGCGTGTAGCGCCATTCATTGATCGCGCCGGACTCGGCGAGGGTCGAGCAGCGCTGTCCGACCTGCATCAGAATCCGCCCGCAGAGGTCGCCGGCAGTGTCCTTGGGCACCGGATCGAGCCAGGCGCCACTGGCGGCCAGTTCGTCCTCCTTACGCAACCTGGCGTTCAGCGCGTGAGCAAAACCGCACAGGTTTCGCAGCAGGCTGTGACGCTCGCTTTCCTCCTTGATGACCTGGGCTTCGCGCGCCAGGGAGCGAACCCCCACCAGCAGATCGCCCCACGCTTTACGCGCTTCATACCAGCGGTCGTAACAAGCGTTGTTGCGAAAGCTCATGAAGATCGACAACGACAAGCCGAGCAGGGTGAAGGGCGTTGCACTGACTTTGGAAAAGTAGCTGGGGTGCCACATTTCAACGAGCACGATGGCTGACGCGAGCAGCGTCACCATCAACGCGCGCCAGGCGATGCGTTTGGCAATCGAGCCCTTGAGCGAAGTCAGGATGCCGATCAGGTTGGGCTTGGGTCTTACGATCATGGTGTTCGCCAGAGAAGAGCCGTAGTCCAGCCACGGCTCGTGTTCATCAAACGGCGCAGGCTAGAAACAAAGGGACGCGGCGTCCAATCACTGTTAATGACCGGGTCATCGATAACCTCTATGAAGCTTCCCGTTGCCCCGTTCACTGCGCCCCAAACATCGCCGTCCAGTAAATCCCGCCGTCGCTCTTCGGGTCGGTCGCGTACGCCGCGCCCAGATCGCGGAACTGCGGGTTCATCAGGTTGGCGCAATGGCCGGGGCTGGCGAGCCAGCCGTCGACTACCTTGCTCACGCTGTCTTGCCCGGCGGCAATGTTTTCGCCGATTTGCTGAAAGTCGTAGCCCGCCAGTTCCGCACGATCACCGGGGGTGCGGCCGTCGCGATCCTTGTGATCGAAGTAGTTGTTGTTGGCCATGGACCGCGAGTGAGTCTCGGCCGCCGTTGCCAGCGTGGCGTTCCAGGTCAGCGGCGTGGTGGCGGCAAAAGATTGTGTGCCGCACTGGGTGGCGCGGCTGCGGGCGGTGTTGAGTTCGGCCAGGAGTTTCTGGCCTTCGGCCTGCCAGTCGCCCAGTCGCCCGCTCAACAGGGGACGCGCCAGGGTAATGCGCCATTCACGGTCCTGACGGCTGACGCCGACGTCGACGAATTGCGGATCGAGCACGATCTGGCAAAAACTTTCCTGGATGGCTTTCATCGCCGACGGCGCATCACGCGGGCCGGACAAACTGATCGCCTGCACGTTCTTCATCGGATAACCCGCCGTGGCCATGGCCTGTTGCAGGTTGCCGACACTGGCGGCGGACAGCACCAGGCGTGGATCGGCCGACAGCGGCGGCAACTCCGAGGAGGCCTGGCCGGCACAGCGCTGCGGTTGGTTGCGGTACTGGTTGATCGACTCGATCAACTGCGACTCGTCGCTGGCCGCGGCTGAGGCCGCGAACACCAGGCCCAGTGACAAACCGGCAAAACGCATGGCGGATGACGTCAAACGCATGGAAATCCCCTTTGAACTGACTGCGCCCATGATGCGCGAAGTTGCCCCCTCATGGGCAACGGATTTTCCAAGTGTAGTGGGGCGAGTGCAATCATTTCACTACTACACTGAAGGCACATCGCCAACAGGGTTGAACCCCACTATGCGTCTAGACTGGATCGCCACTTGCCTTGCCGTCACGTTGCTTGCCGGCCCGGTTTTCGCCACCGAACAGCAGCAAAAACAAAAAGTCGCCGAAGACAAGGCCCAAGCGCTTGAGCAAAAAGCTGCACAGGACAGGAGCCCGGCGCCGGCACCCAAGGCGCAAGCCATTACCCAGCCTGAAGTCCAGGCCGTGGACCCGGCAGGCAAAGCACCACTGGATGACGCAATCACCTGCATGGCCCGCTCGATCTACTGGGAAGCCAAAGGCAAGAACGCCGCCGATATGGAAGCGGTGGCCAATGTGGTCATGAATCGACTGGGGCACAAGGGTTTTCCGGACACGGTCTGCGCCGTGGTCAAGCGGGGTTCTGAAAGCAAAAGCTGCCAGTTCTCCTGGTGGTGCGACGGGCGCTCCGATTCCGTACAGGAAGAAGTGCCTTACGCGCTGGCCAAGGAAATCGCGCGCAAGGCATTGAACAAACAACTACCGGATCGCACAAAAGGCGCATTGTATTTTCACGACCGTACGGTGAAGCCTGATTGGGCCAGGGAGTACACCAATACGGCGAACATCGGGTTGTTCAAGTTTTACAAGCCTCAAGGCGCAGACGCGAAGTAGTTGCGTTGACCGGACGCTGTTCTACGTCTCAACCAGTCGATTCGCCTGGACCCGTATAAACCATCGGCGCCGGCATTGCCGGCGCAGGCGGCCAATCCCTAAGGTGTGAGCGGGGCGGTCATTTACTGGCATCCAGCACGACGCGGTAACGCGCCTTGCCGCTGCGCAAATGTTCGACTGCCTCGTTGACCCGGCTCATGGGAAACATCTCGACCTGCGGCAGAATCTGATGCCGGGCGCAGAACTCCAGCATCAGCGCCGTGTTGGCAGGCGACCCGACTGGCGAGGCGGACAAGGTTTTTTGCTGCGGGATCAGGTCGAACACATGAACCGGAATCGCACCGGGCACGATGCCGACAAAATGCAGTCGGCCTTTGCCACGCAGGGTGGCAAGCATGGCCGCCCAGTCCAGATCGGCGTTGGCGGTGATCAACAGAAAATCCAGGGTGCCGGCGATGGCCTTCAGCGCTTCGCTGTCGGTCGAGGCCACCACCTTGTGCGCGCCCAAGCGCTTGGCTTCATCCTGTTTGCTCAATGACGAAGTGAATGCGGTGACTTCGCAGCCCCAGGCATTGAGAAAACCCAGCGCCAGATGACCGAGTCCGCCGATGCCGACCACACCCACTCGATCAGTGGGCTTGATGCCGAATTCCACCAGTGGGTTGAACACCGTTGAGCCTGCGCAGAACAGTGGTCCGGCCATGGCCGGGTCGAGCCCGTCGGGGATCGGCAGGGCCCAGGCCCAGTGCGAGCGCAGGCGGTCGGCAAAACCGCCGTTACTGCCGATGATGGTCGGTTGCACCGTACGGCACAGGTTATGCGAGCCTTCGATACAGGACGAGCAGTGCATGCAACTGCCCTTGTACCAGCCAATGCCCACCCGTTGGCCGACCTTGAGACCACGCACTTGCGCGCCTGCCCGCACCACCCGACCGACAACCTCGTGCCCAGGAATGAACGGGTACTGGCTGATGCCCCAATCGTTATCGATCAGCGACTGGTCGGAATGGCAGACGCCGCAATATTCCACGGCGACTTCCACTTCGTCATTGCCCAAGGGACCTGGATCGTAGCTGTGGCGTTCCAGTGGCGCGCCGGCTGCAGTGGCGGCCCAGCCGGTGAAGGTTTTGAGTTCGGTACTGGCGTCGCTCATGGGAGACCTCCGGATCAAGTGTCAGGGGAGTCGGCCGTACGGGTGCAACGGCCGAGCGAAGAAAGTGTAGCGGGTTGCGGGCGCTGCACTTTGTACCGTTGGTGCTCAAGGATTTGAGCAATGACCGGGGATACGGGCAAGGTTTATCGCAGGGAGCTGTCTGTTCTCTCTATCACCCTGAAACTCAATCGCACCGACGTTCCTTGTTGTTCGTGACGGGTCAGACTGGCCTCTCCACCAAAACTTTCCATGATCTGTTTCACCATGATCAACCCGATACCCAGCCTGCCTTGCCGGGTGGTGTAGAAAGACTTGAACGCGAGCATTTCCTGCTGACGCGATGCGCCTTCCCCGGTGTCATCGATCGACAGATGCAGCCATTGGTGGCTGTCCTCCAGGCGGGACTTGATAGTCAATGTCCCCCCGGCAGGCATCGATTCGATGGCATGGGCCATCACACTGTCGACGATTTGCGTAAGCAAATGCGGGTTGCTGACTACCCGTGGCGTTTGCTCGTTGCCGTTGAGGTCGACATGAATTCTAGACTGGGCCAGTTGCGTACCGAAGCGGGACACTGTGGCCTGAACGATCGCCATGGGCTCCACCAGCTCTGGCTCGCCGTGGATCGGGCGCAAGCACTGTAGCAACTCATGGACCCACTTGGACATGCGATCAACCTGGTTGACGATGTCGGCGATGTTTTTGGTCGCCGGTTGACCGTCCATGTCGTTGGCCAGTTCAGCACTGGAGCGGATGCAGGCCAGTGGATTGCGCAAACTGTGGGCCACCGCCGTGGACATCTCGACCAGGCCAACGTAGGTCTTGTTGGCAACCAGCTGGGCTTGCTGGGACGCCAGCTGGATCGATGCCCGCCGGACCATCCAGTAGAGCCCGAAATACAAGAGCAGGCCGCCCACGGCCGTGGCCAGCCAGATGATTCGATGCCCCCGGTTGAACCGTTCAATCAGGTCGAACGGTTCCTTGTAGATTTCCACCACCGCCAGGGTATTCCCCAGGTCATCGACCAGGGGAATGTAGCTCTCGATGAAGAACATTTTGGGTGGATACAAAAATTGCTGCTCGGCGCGGACTTCATCCGCATCGCTGTATTGGGTGGAAACGCGATCCCGGGAGCTAAAGGCTGCTTCCAGCGCGTCGTTGTTCAGAAATCGCTGCCCGACCCGTTGTGGGTTGGTGGACCAGATCACCGTTCGCAGCGGGGAATAGATGCTGATCAGCAGTGAATCGGGGAGGTGCGAAAGGTGGTCGAGAAACTCCGAGCGTGCACGGTGCCTGTTCTGCGTCATTTCATCCGACAACATCCCATACGGGGTGGCCGCCAGCACATCCCCCATTCGCATTCCGAGCAGTTGGTGATGGCGTATCTCGCCGGTCGCGATGGTCTGAATGAACTGCGCTGACAGCAGGGCGTCGCGCTCCAGGCTTTCGGTCACCAGAAAACGCGTTGAAACCGTACCCAATCCGACAGCGATCGCACTGATGAGAATGAAACTGATGACTGAAAACCAGCGCAGGAGGTTGAATTGTCCAATGGGCGCAATCGAGCCACTCGTTCTTTGAGGCAGGCGCCTGAACAATGCGGATAGTGCATGCATGGCGAGTGTCCTTTGGTGTGGTTCATATCCCTGTTCGCCCGCTTGGGTTTGCAGGTCACGCCTGGGTGATTACCCAGCATTCTCTATGCCAACAGGCTTGGGCGAGCGACGAATGAGAAAGACCCCGGCACTTTTGCAGCGTTGCGCCTGAAACCGGGGACAGCGAATGCCACAGCCATCGCGGCAACCAGAATGATGAAAGGCGGGGCTGGGGCAATCCAACCAGCTCTGGGGTAAATGCCCCTGTGCGTGGGGGGTGGCCGGAAATAGTGAAGGGTGTGGCGTTTTTCTTTGCAGTACATCTCGCCCGGAAAACAGCGGCCCGGTCAGTCACACGGGCCGTTGCTGTGAAGGTGCCTGACTCACCTCAAAGATGATCCGCGTCAATCACCGCCTTGGCGAACGCCTGTGGATCTTCCTGCGGCAGGTTGTGGCCGATGCCGCCGTTGATCAGGCGGAACTCGTATTTGCCGGTGAATCGCCTGGCATAGTCCTCGGGGGCCGGGTGCGGAGCGCCGTTGGCGTCGCCTTCGAGGGTGATGGTCGGCACGTTGATCGGCGGCGCCGTGGCAAGTTTTTGCTCCAGCGCTTCGTATTGGCTTTCGCCTTTTACCAGCCCGAGTCGCCAGCGGTAGTTGAACACGGTGATGTCGACATGGTCGGGGTTGCTCAAGGCCTTGGCGCTGCGGTCGAAGGTAGCGTCATCGAACGCCCATTTCGGCGACGCCAATTGCCAGATCAACTTGGCGAAGTCGTGGGTGTTCTTTTCGTACCCGGCACGACCTCGGTCGGTGGCGAAGTAGAACTGATACCACCATTGCAACTCAGCCTTGGGTGGCAAAGGATTCTGGCCCGCCGCCTGATTGCCGATCAGATAGCCGCTGACCGACACCAGTGCCTTGACCCGTTCCGGCCACAGTGCCGACACGATATCGGCCGACCGAGCGCCCCAGTCATAACCCCCTAGCACGGCTTGTTTGATCTGGAGTGCATCCATGAAGTCGATGACATCACTGGCCAGTGCGGCCGGCTGGCCATTGCGCATGGTCTTCTCGGACAGGAAATGCGTGTCGCCATACCCACGGGCATACGGCATCAGCACGCGATAGCCCTTGGCGGCGAGCAAGGGCGCGACTTCGTCATAGCTGTGAATGTCGTAGGGCCAGCCGTGCAGCAGTATCACCACCGGGCCATCGGCCGGCCCGGTTTCGGCATAGGCCACGTTCAGCAGGCCGGCGTTGACGTGTTTGAGCGGGCCGAACGGAGAAGGGGTCGAGTACGAGGCGCTGGCGCTGGTCGAGGGCGCAGTCGCTTGCGCGTGGGCCACGCCGAAACCACTTAACAGGGTGAGAGCAAGGACCGACGAGCCGACCAGGCGGTGAGCGGTGAGCGGTGAAGTGTTTCTGCAATGCCATCTTCATGGGGATGTCTCCGTTGCAAGCCATTGGCCAGGGGCTCTGGGGTGCTCCCCTTCAAACCGTGCCTGCATTTGAACGCGGTGACGTATCCGTTCTGTGTCGAAAGGGTGGGAGGGATGAAAGCCTGTGTATCGGGAAACCGGTTCGATACACAGTGATACACAGCCTGATCTTCAGTGAACGCCAATCCCGCTGATTACAAATCCCTGTAGGAGCGGGCTTGCCCGCGAAGAGGTCGGCACGTCCAACAGAGATATTGGCCGGCCCACCGCTATCGCGAGCATGCTCGCTCCTACAGTTTGATCTTCAGTGAATGCCAATCCGCCGGCCGTCCACAAATCCCTGTAGGAGCGGGCTTGCCCGCGAAGAGGTCGGCACGTCCAACAGAGATATTGGCCGGCCCACCGCCATCGCGAGCATGCTCGCTCCTACAGTTTGATCTTCAGTGAATGCCAATCCGCCGGCCGTCCACAAATCCCGGTAGGAGCGGGCTTGCCCGCGAAGAGGTCGGCACGTCCAACAGAGATATTGGCCGGCCCACCGCTATCGCGAGCATGCTCGCTCCTACAGGGCCTGCTTACTTCAAGTACCAACCCCACGGCTGATCGCTGATGTACTCGGTCACTTGTTTGACCTCCAGGTAATTGTGCAGCCCCCATTGCCCCAGTTCACGGCCGATGCCGCTGTGTTTCATGCCGCCCCAGGGCGCTTCGACGAAGGTCGGTTGCGAGCAATTGACCCAGACGATCCCGGCGCGCAGTTGGTTGGCGACGCGGGCCGTGCGCTGCAAGTCGGCGCTCATCACGGCGGCAGCGAGGCCGAAGCGGCTGGCGTTGGCCATCTGCACGGCTTGCTCTTCGGTCTTGAAGCGCTTGATGCACAGCACCGGACCGAACACCTCTTCGCGCCATAGAATGCTGCTGTGGCCTGGCTCATCAAAAATCGCCGGTTCGATGAAGTAACCTTGGTTCAGGTGGGCCGGCCGCCGCCCACCCGTGAGCAAACGGGCGCCACTGGCCAGTCCTTGATCGATGAACCCGAGCACCTTGTCGTACTGGCCCTGGCTGACCAGCGGACCGAGCAGTACACCGGGCTGCATGCCGGGACCCATGCTGATCTTGCGGGTTTCTTCTACCAGCCGTTCGATCAGGCGCGGGGCGATGGATTCTTGAACCAGCAAGCGTGACGTGGCGCTGCACACCTGGCCCTGGTTCCAGAAAATTCCGAACAGAATCCACTCCACTGCGGCATCGATATCAGCGTCGTCAAACACGATGAAGGCTGACTTGCCACCCAGCTCCAGACTGATGTTCTTGATGTCCAGCGCCGCCGCCGACATGATTTTCGCCCCGGTGGGCACGCTGCCGGTGAAGGCCAGTTTGTCCACGCCCGGGTGCTCGGTGAGCGGGCTGCCAGCCTCGGCACCGAGTCCGGTCACTACGTTCAGCACTCCAGCGGGTAAGCCGATGCGGTCGGCGGCGGCCGCCAGCTCCAGGGCGGTCAACGGCGTCAGCTCGGACGGTTTCAACACCACCGTGGCCCCGGCGGCAAGGGCTGGCGCAACCTTCCACGCGGCCATCAGCAACGGGTAGTTCCAGGGAATGATCTGCCCGGCCACGCCAATCGGCTCGTGGCGGATGCGGCAGCGGAAGCGTGCGTCCGGTAAGGCCAGCGGTTGGTCCTGCTGTTGATCGAGATCGCGGGCCAACCCTGCGTAATAACGCAAGCACCCAATCGCGTCGCCAATGTCCCACTGCGCTTCTGGCAACGGTTTGCCGTTGTCACGCACTTCCAGCTCCGCCAGTGCCTGCTGGCCGCTTTCCAGTTCATTGGCCAATGCTTCCAGCCACTGCGCGCGCTCGGCGCCGGTGGTCTGGCTCCAGCCACTGTCGAAGGCGCGACGGGCCGCACGCACGGCGTGGTCAACGTCCTCTTCAGTGCCTGCCGCGACGCGATGGAAGACTTGCTCGGTGGCTGGGTCGATCACGTCCAGATAACCGCCCAGATCCGGGCTGACCCATTCGCCGTTGATGTAGAGCTGATCACGCATGGTGCGACTCCTGAACGCCGGTGCGGCGGTTTTGCAGATGGCGGGAAGTGAACAGCAAGGCCAGCGACACGCAGATGATCACCGTGGACACTGCATTGATCTCCGGCGTCACGCCGCGGCGGATGGATGAAAAGATGTAGATCGGCAAGGTCGTTTCGGAACCGGCGACGAAGAACGCGATGATGAAATCGTCGAAGCTAAAGGTGAAAGCCAGCAGGAACCCGGCCATGATCGCCGGACTGATCTGCGGCAGGGTGACTCGCCAGAAGGTGTCCATCGGCGGGGCGTACAAGTCCGCCGAGGCTTCCAGCAAGGCCTTGTCGAGCGAGTCGACGCGACTGCGCACGATCACCATCACCAGCGCCATGGTGAACAACGAGTGCGCGGCGATCACGGTGAAGAAGCCCATGTTCAACTTCGGCACCGTCGGCAACCAACTCGCCAGCAGTGGGTTGATCAGGTCGAACAGGCTGATGAAGGCGATCAGCGTCGAGATGCCGATGACGATGCCCGGCACGATGATTGCGCAATAGGTCAGCGCATCGAACAGCAGGCGCACTTTGGGGCCGCAGCGCTGCAAACCGAACACCGCCAGGGTGCCGAACAGCGTGGCGATCACCGCCGAGCTAAAAGCAATCAGCGCGCTGTTACCCAGTGCCTCCATGATGAACGGGTTGCCGAATGCGGTGCCGAACCACTGCACCGAACAGCACTGGAACGCCAGGCCACTGCGCCCGGCGTTGAAGCTGAACAACACGATCAAGGCAATCGGCGCGTAGAGGAACAGGTACAGCGAGGTTGAATAGCTGCGCAGCCACATGTCACAGGCCTCCATCGGCAGGGCGGCCGCCGTAGCGCGCCACCAGTTTCAGATACACGCCGATGATCAGCAGCATCATCGCCACCAGCGTCATCGCCAGCGCACTGCCGAACGGCCAGTTGCGCGATTGCAGGAACAGGTCGACCAGCGCGTTGCCGACAAAGAACACCTTGCCGCCGCCGAGAATGGCCGGGATCAGGAACTCGCCCATCAACAGGATGAACACCAGCATCACCCCGGTAATAATCCCCGGCGCGGACAGCGGCAGAGTGATCCGGCGAAAGCTTTCGAAGGCGCTGGCGCCCAGGTCCGCCGAGGCTTCGAGCAGGCGCTTGTCGAGTTTTTCCAGGCTGACGTAGATCGGGAACACCATCAGCGGCAGGTAGCCGTAGACGATCCCGATCAGCACCGCCCACGGCGTATTGATCAGCCGCACATCCTCAAGACCCAGGCTGGCCAGCAGCGCCGGAATGCCCTTGCCGCTGAGGATGAAAATCCACGCGTAGGTGCGGATCAGGAAACTGGTCCAGAACGGCACGATCACCAGGGTCAGCAACAGCGAGCGGTTCCTTGTGACCTTGACCGCCAGGAAGTACGCCAATGGATAAGCCGCCACCAGGCACACCAGGGTGCCCAGCGGCGCCAGCATCAGCGTGTTGCTGAACGCCGCGCCGCGAGAACCGAGGTTCAGGTAGTTGGCCACCGTGAAGCCACCGGCGTAACCGCCCACGGCGCTGCGCTCGCCGAAACTGAAGACCAGGATGATCACCAGCGGCATCAACAACAGCAGCAGGAACCACAAGGTCGAAGGCAAAAGCATCAGCAGGGTGATGCGCCGGCCGAGGCTGCGCCGTTGGCGCACCTCGACCGACAGGGCATGGCCCGGCTGCACCGTTTGCGGGTGGGCGGCGGCATTCATGGGTGACTCCTCATTGGCCATGGTCAGGCGATCAGGCGGACTTGAAACGCGCCATCAGTTCAGCGCGCGCCGGGCTGGTCAGCGTCGCGGCGGCACCGAACTCCAACGGGCTCAGGGCCTCGGCGGCCGGGTACATGATCGGATCGTCGAGCATCGCCACCGGCAGCAGCGCGTCGACACGCTTGTCGCCGCTCGGGTAGCCGTGGCTCAGCACTTCAAGCTTGTTGTGCTGCGGATCGAGCAGGTAGTTGATGAAAGCGTACGCGGCGTCCTTGTGCTCCGAACTTTTGGGGATGGCGAAGAAGTCGCTCCACAGCTCGCCGCCTTCCTTGCCCAGCTCGAACTGCATTTGCGCGTTGTCGCGGTGCAGTTGCGAGGCATCGCCGGTCCAGGACATCGCCAGCCAGGCATCGCCGCTGCGCATCGACGGTTGGATGTCGGAGTTGATCGCGAACAGGTGCGGCTTGACCTCGATCAGTAGTTTTTCCGCGTCGGCCAGTTCTTTCGGGTCCAGGGAGTTGAAGCTGTAGCCGAAGCTTTTCAGGGCGTTGCCGATGGCAGTCAACTGGTAGTCGTGGACCATCGTGCGGCCGCTGGCCGGACCTTGTGCGGCGGCCCAGAATTCCTTCCAGCTGGTCGGGCCGTTTTTCAGTTTGCCGGCATCGTAGAGCATGCCGGTGGTGCCCCAGTTTTTCGGCACCGCGTAGACCTTGCCGTCTACCGTGCCTTGGGCCATGAACTTCTGCTGGAACGCCGACGCGTCGAAGTTGGGAAGACGCGACAGGTCCAGCGGTTCGATCAGCCCCAGGCCGACGTAGGTGCTGATGGTGTAGTTGGTTGGTACCAATACGTCCCAGCCACTGCCGCCGGCCTGCAATTTGGCGAGCATTTCTTCGTTGGAACCGAACACGCTCATGGAGACCCGGGCGCCGGTGGTCTTACCGAAAGCGTCGAGGTTTTCCTGGCTGTGGTAGTTCGGCCAGGTCGCCAGCGACAGGCGATCCCCCAGTTTGCCTTGCTCTGCGGCCTCGGCGGTGGAGGTCAGCAGGCCGGGCATGTTGGTGGCGACGACGGCGGCGGCGATACCCAGGCCGGTGCGGCCAAGGAACTCGCGGCGGCTGATCGAGCCGTTCTGCCAGCTGCGCAGGGTTTTTATAAAAGTCTTCTGGTCCATAGCACGCTCCACATCCGGTTGATGAAACGAATCGATGATTTACAACGCCATGGCCAGGCCATTGGCGTGATCCCAGCCGACGCGCACTGGCGCGCCGTGTTCAAATGCATTGGCGCCGTGGTCCTGCTGGCGCGGCACCCGCACGCAGACCACGCCGAAGGCCTGGGTGCGCACGCGGTATTCGGTGGAGTTGCCCAGGTAAATGCGATCTTCCACGCAACCTTGCAGCTTCACTTCCCGGGTCATTTCAGCGTTGGCGCTGGCGATGCTGATCAGTTCCGGGCGCACGGCGATGCAACCGGCGGCGTTGGCGCTCAGGCCTTTGCCGGTAGGCGTCAGCGGGCTGATCAGTTCCAGCCCTTGCTCGGTGCGCAGCACCACCGAGTTGCCGTTGAGCTGGCGCACGGTGCCGTCGAACAGGTTGGACTCGCCGATAAAGTCAGCCACGTAGCGACTGGCCGGAGCTTCGTAGAGTTGTTCCGGAGTGGCGGTCTGGATGATCGAGCCGTTGTGCATCACGCTGATGCTGTCGCTCATCGACAGGGCTTCTTCCTGGTCGTGGGTGACCAGCACGAAGGTGATGCCGACCTCCCGTTGCAGGCGCAGTAGCTCCGATTGCATTTCCTTGCGCAGCTTGCGGTCAAGCGCGGCCAGGGGCTCGTCGAGCAGCAACACCGTCGGCTTGTTGACCAGGGCGCGGGCGAGGGCGACGCGCTGTTGCTGGCCGCCGGACAATTCACTTGGCTTGCGCTGGCCAAAGCCGCTCAGGCGAACCATCTCCAACGCTTCATCGGCCATGCGCAGTTGCTGCTTTTTGTCCGGGCGCGGATTGCGATAGCGCAAGCCGTAGGCAATGTTTTGCGCCACGCTCAGGTGCGGGAACAGCGCGTAATGCTGGAACACCATGTTCACCGGTCGCTCGTACGCCGGCACACCGGCCACGTTTTTACCCGCCAGACGAACCTCGCCGCTGGTGGGCTGTTCGAAACCGGCGATCATGCGCAGGGTGGTGGTCTTGCCACAGCCCGAACCGCCGAGAAAGGAATGAAACGAGCCACGCCGCACCGCGAAATCCAGACCGCTGACGGCCTGCACCTCGCCGTAGCGTTTGACCACATTGCAGAATTCGATATCGCTTGGCGGGGTGTCGTTCACGGTCGGGCTCCCTTGCAGTGATCAATCAGTGCGTCGGGGGCCAAACTAGCAATCGGGGTTTTGCGCTGTATATATCCCTTGGGGGATAGGCGCTATCCCTGTAGGAGCTGGCGCAGGCTGCGATCCTTTGATCTTGATCTTCGGCGTTCAAGTGCAAAAAAAATCAAAAGATCGCAGCCTGCGGCAGTTCCTGCGGGGGGAGGTGTCGTGCGTTTTTTCAGGCTTGCAAGGGTTCCTCCGTCAACTCCCGAATAAACAACCCCAACAACTCCGACTGGCTGCCGATTCCCAACTTGGCGTAGATGTTCTTGCGGTGGATCTTCACCGTGCCGGGGCTGATGTTCAGTTGTTCGGCCACCGAGGCACTGGAGTGGCCGCGCAGCAGCAGTTGCACGATTTCCTGCTCACGTCCGGTAAGGATGTGTGCGCCAAAGTGGTCGAAGGCTTCGCGGATCTTGAAGTCCAGGTCCTGTGCCGGGCGCGGTTGCTGGGCCTGACGCAGGCGCCAGGCTTCGCTGATGACTTGCTCGACCACTGCTTGCGCGCATTCGACCAACTGCATTTCGTCACGGCTGAACGCGCAATTGGCGCTGGAACGCATCAGCGACAACACCGCCATGGCGCCATCGCCGAGGTCGACGAAGAACGCCACTTCCTCGGCCAGTCCGGTTTGCTGGTAATACGTCAGAAAGTATTCGCCGAGGTAGAAGTGGTCGGGCGCGAACTGGCGCAATCGCCACAACCCGGGCGCCTGCCCGCGGGTGCAGGCCAGGTAGAACGGGTCGAGCAAGTATGGCCCGCACTGGTAGTCGTCGACATACACCGCGCGTTTGTCCGCCGAGAAGGTGTCGAACAACGCCAGGGGCCGGTGATTGCCTTCGTAGACGAACAACACGAAATGATCGACCGGGCAAATCTGCCGTAGCCAGTGGCTCAAGCCCGACAGCCGTGCATGCCCGGCAGGCAGGTCCAGCAGATGGGCGACACCGGTGGTCCAGAGTTTGAGTTCCTTGGGGCGCATGGCGACTACAGACTGAAGAAGATGGCGTTGGGATGCACAAACTACGCCATGGCGTGTTTCCCGGTGTTGGCGGGGCCGGCAGGGCCGAACCCATGAAAATACGCACCGCAACGGGGCCGGGTGTTACCGAGTGCTACAGGGTTGGTAGCAAAAGTGATCAGCCACCGGTCCGTGGTACCCGCAAGCCGATGGAATTTTCCCTGTCGAGCCAAATCTTCTGTTGAACGCACACGCATTTGCGTCGGCGCCAAAGACAGCGGCAGGAGATTAGCCCCATGACATTGTTCACCCCGTTATCCGGCTCCCCCTCAACGGTTGCACAGGCAACCGCTGGCCCGTTGCGCGAACTCTATGATGCGCTTTACAGCAACGCCCCCGATGCCGATCAACGGGCTGAACAATTCCTGCGCCAGCAACTGGCACTTGCCGCCGAACTGCCGAGCGATGTGCCCGAGAGTCCGGAGCAATTGTCGTCATGGGCGCAAGACCATTGCGCCGAAGTCGCCGGTGCGTATGCCCAATACCTTGAAGCGCGCAGGCAAGGAGACGGGCCTCGTTATTTTCAGAACAAGGCTCATGCGCTGTATTTCCTGCAACGCGTGGCACCGACCAAAGAAGTCGACGGCGCGTGGCTGGAAGGTGTGCTGGAGCATTGGCAGGACTGGCGCTTCGATGGCTTGCTCAGCACTTACCTTGAAGAACTCGGCAACGGCGACCCGCGACAGAACCATGTGGTGATTTATCGCAAGTTGCTCGCCGCCCACGACTGCGGCGACAAGCAGGCGCTCAATGACGAACTTTTCCTGCAAGGCGCTGTGCAACTGGCGCTCGGTCGTTGCGCGGAACAGTTTTTGCCCGAGGTCATTGGCTACAACCTCGGTTACGAGCAACTGCCCCTGCACCTGTTGATCACCGCTTTTGAACTGCGTGAGCTGGGGATCGACCCGTACTATTTCACCCTGCACGTGACGATCGACAACGTCAGCAGTGGCCACGGCTGCAAGGCTGTGCAATCGGTTCTGGACCTGTTGCCCTTGGGCGAGGGCAGGGCTGAGTTTTATCGTCGCATGACGCTGGGCTATCGCCTGAATGACCTGGGCCTCGGTTCGACGTTGGTGATCAAAGGGTTCGACCTGCAACGCGAAGTCATCGCCATGCTGGAACGCAAGCGCCGCTTTGGTCAGCACATGCATTCGGACTATTGCCGGGTCGAAGGAAAAACCGTCAATCAGTGGCTGGCGGCGCCCGGTCAAATTGAAGGCTTTCTGGTTGCTCTGGAGAAAAAGGGTTGGATCAAGCGCCATCAGGCGCCGCAGGACAGCCGATTCTGGCAACTGATCGAAGGCAGCAGTGCGGCGATGTTCGGGGTGTTCAGCGGGTATGAAAAACAGCTTTTGAAGGACTGGATTGCGGGCGATTGGCGAGAACCGCAACCTCGCCCATCGCGCCACCGGGATCACACCGCAGACCTTCCCGATGATAGGTGGGCGGACGATCCAGAACTCAAGACGCTGCAAGCGTCACTGCGCAACCTCGAGCCGCAGCTGCAGCTGCAGCAGTTGATTCCGTGGCTGTCGGCGCAGCGGCATTGCCGTCCGGCCGGGCTCTACGCCACCCGCCGCTTCGTTGAATTGCGCAGCGCTTTGCGTTGAACATCCAGCACCGACCACAGGAGCACCCCATGTCGGCACAATCCTTCGCTGATCGGACATTGCTGGAACTGGGCAGGCACTTGATCGCCGACCGATATCACTTCATCACACCGACGCCGCTGACCCACGAACGCGTCTATCAACGCTTGGCTACGCCGCTGGCCAAGGACATGCGCGATGTTTTTGGCTGGTCGATGCCGTTCGAGCACAGTCTGTTCCCGGCTGACGAACTGGCAGACCTGGAACGCGCAGGCATTGTTGAACGCGATGGCGCGCTGTGGCGCAGCACCGTGCGCTGGTCTTCCCTTGAAGGCATGCTGTTCGCCCACTCGGCGTATCCGACCACCCAGACTGACGCGATTTTTTTTGGCCCCGATAGCTACCGCTTTGCGCAACTGATCGAAGCACACCTGCAGCACTGTTTCGAGCCTGTGCGCCGTGTGGTCGATATCGGCTGTGGCGCCGGTGTCGGGGCGCTGATCGCTGCGCGCAGCCGACACGAGGCCGAGGTGCTGGCGGTGGACATCAACCCCGGCGCGCTGCGCTTGTCGGCGGTCAATGCCGAGTTGGCCGGCCTCAACAATGTCGCGGTTTATCACAGCGATGTGCTGGGCAGTGTCGAAGGCCCGTTCGACCTGATCATCGCCAACCCGCCATACATGAACGACAGCCAGCAGCGTGCGTATCGCCACGGCGGAGGCGCGCTGGGGGAAGGCCTGTCGCTGCGCATCGTGCGCGAATCGTTGCCGCGCCTGGCGTTGGGCGCAAGCCTGGTGCTGTACACCGGCGTGGCGATGGTGGCAGGTCACGACCCGTTTCTGGAGTCCGTCTTGCCGCTGGTATCCGGCGATGCCTTTGGCTGGACCTATCGGGAGCTGGACCCCGACGTGTTCGGCGAGGAGCTGCTCAAGCCCGGATACGAACGGGTTGAGCGCATTGCCGTCGTGGCGTTGACCGTGACCCGCAGGCAGTGAGCGGAGCGACCCGATGAATCCCGGCCCCCGGTTCGGCATCGAGGAAGAGTATTTCCTGACGGACCTCGACACCCGGCAAATGCTCGCCGAACCGAGTAAAAACCTGTTGCACGAATGCCGGGAGACGGTCGGCCGCAGCTTTGCCTACGAAATGTTCCAGGGACAGATCGAGGTGGCTTCACCGGTTTTCACTTCTACAGATCAGGCTGCCGATTTTTTCCATAATGTCCGCTCACAGCTTAATCGCACGCTCGCCGCTCATGGCCTGGGTTTGCTTTGCGCAGGCACGCATCCGCTGGCACGCTGGCGGGAACAGCGCGCCACCGCGCAACCGCACTTCGATTCATTGTTTGGCGAGTATCAATCGGTGGCGCAGCGCAGTGTGCTTTGCGGCCTGCATGTACACGTCGAAGTCCCCGAAGACGTCGACCGCATAACGGTCATGAACGCGGTAATGCCCTGGCTGCCGTTGTTGCTGCTGCTCAGTTGTTCCTCACCCTTCTGGGAAGGCGCTGACAGCGGTTTCATGAGTTATCGCCAAGTCGTTTGTGAAGGTTGGCCACGTATGGGCCTGCCTGAACACTTCAAGGACGAGGGCGAGTATCGGCGCTTTCTCGCATTGCTGCGGCGCACCGGTGCGATGGAGGCCGACGGCAATGGCTGGTGGGGACTGCGTCCGGCGATCCGCTATCCAACCCTGGAATTGCGCATGACCGACGCTTGCCCACGGCTGAGTGAAACCGTGCTGCTGGCGACGCTTTTTCGAGTGATGGTGGCCTTCGCCATTTCGGCTGCCAGACCGTGTGCAGGACACGACCCGGCGACACGCTGGTTACTGGAGGAGAACCGCTGGCAAGCCAAGCGCCATGGCGCGCAAGGACGTTTTGTAATGGATGCCGAAGGTGCTGTGATGAATGCCCGGCAGTGGCTGGACCAGGCCAGGACGACCTTTGAAGACACCGCGGTGCGCATGGGCGAGCCGCGGTTGTTCGATCAAGCCCAGGCGGTGTTGCTTGCCGGCAACAGCGCTGAGCGACAACGGGCGTGTCATGCGCGGGCCAGCGCTCGTCTCTTCGAGCCCGCCCTGTGCATGCAGCAGGTGGTGGATCTGCTGCTGCAAGAAAGCCGAGGGTAAGTCGCCATCTCAGCGGCGTTCCTTGATCGACGGCAACAGAATCGTCAGGATTCCCAGCAGCGGCAGGAAGGAGCACAACGTGTACACGTATTCGATGCCATGGCTATCCGCCAGATGCCCCAGCAGCGCCGCACCGATCCCGCCGAAACCGAACATCAGACCGAAGAATACCCCGGCGATCATGCCAACGTTGCCGGGCACCAGTTCCTGGGCGAAGACCACGATGGCCGAGAACGCCGAGGCGAGGATGAAGCCGATGATCATGCTCAGCACACCGGTCCAGAACAGGTCGACATAGGGCAGGGCGAGGGTGAAGGGCGCTGCGCCAAGGATCGAGAACCAGATCACTTGCTTGCGGCCGATCCGGTCGCCAATCGGGCCACCAAAAAAGGTCCCAGCCGCGACGGCACCGAGAAACAGGAACAGGTACAGCTGCGAACTGGCCACCGACAGGTCGAACTTCTCGATCAGGTAGAAGGTGAAGTAGCTGGTGAAACTGGCCATGTAGAAGTATTTGGAAAACACCAGCAGCGCCAGCACGACCAAGGCGAAGGTTACCCGGCGTTTTGACAAGCCGTGGGTGGCTTGGCTGCCTTGCTTGAGCTTGAACAGGGTGAGGTGGTTGCGATACCAGCGGCTCAGGCCGTATTGCACGAGGATGGCGAACACCGCGAACAGGCCGAACCAGGCCACGTTGCCTTGGCCGTAGGGAATGATAATCGCGGCGGCCAGCAGCGGGCCGAATGCGCTGCCGGCGTTGCCACCGACCTGGAAGGTGGACTGCGCCAGACCGTAGCGACCGCCTGAGGCCAGTCGCGCAACCCGCGAGGTTTCCGGGTGAAAGGTTGACGAGCCAACGCCGACCAGCGCTGAGGCGACCAGAATCGCCGGGAAGCTGCCGACCATGGACAACATCAAGATACCAATCAGCGTGCAGACCATGCCCGCCGGCAACAACCACGGTTTTGGGTGGCGGTCGGTATGGAAACCGATCCATGGTTGCAGCAGCGAAGCGGTGAGCTGGAACGTCAGGGTGATCAGCCCGACCTGGGTGAACGTCAGGCCGTAATTGGCCTTGAGCATCGGGTAGATCGACGGCAGCACGGCCTGGATCAAATCGTTGATCAGGTGCGCCAACGCGCAGGCGCCGACGACGCGCATGACCAAGGGACTCGCTTGCGCGGCCACCGAGGCGGTGGGTGAGGGGGAGCTGAGGGTGGTGGTCGACATGGGCGATCTTCCGGATAAAAAACGCGAACTGCGCACGCAAGGCGCAGCCAATTTCAGGGTTCGGCGTTATCCTAGGGGCCTTGAAATCGCCCGTCTCGCGCAGATCGGGCGCCTACTATCGTAAAAAGGGCAGTATGATCAAGCCACTGGACAAATTTCTCGCGGATATCGACCAGGGCGAATGGGACGTTCGCAGCAGCGCGACCGATTACCCGGAAAACTGGTTTATCCAGCCGCACTCCCACGAGAAGCATCAACTGATCTACGCCATCGAAGGCGTGATGGTGGTGCATTCGGCAAGCAGCCAGTGGACCGTGCCGCCGAGCCGTGGCATCTGGATGCCGAGCGGCGAAGTGCACTCGATTCGCTGCGTCGGGTCGATCAAGATGCGCAGTGTCTTTGTGCACCCGGATGCGAGCATCGGATTGCCTGTCGAACCCCGCGCGGTGAGTGTTTCTGCACTGCTGAGCGAGCTGATCAAAGTCTCGGTCGAGTTCGACTTCAGCGGTGAACCGGACTCAAGGGAGGCCCGCGTGCTGCGCCTGATTCTGGATGAGCTGACAATCCTGCCGACCTTGCCACTGAATTTGCCGCAGCCTGGCGACCCACGCATCAACCAGATCTGCAGCGCACTGCAGCGTGATCCCGGAAATGGCTCGACCCTGGCCGACTGGAGCGCCCGGCTAGGCCTCGACGAAAAAACCATCCAGCGCCGCTTCCGCAAGGAAACCGGCATGACCTTCGGCCAGTGGCGTCAGCAGTCTCGGTTGCTGCTGGCTTTGGAGCGTATCGCCGTGGGGGAGAAGATCATCGACATCGCCGGGGAGCTGGGCTACGACAGCCCGAGCGCGTTCACCACCATGTTCAAGAAACAGTTCGGCAAGACGCCGAGCGAGTTTTTCAAGTGATGGCGACCGTCCGTGGGACGGCCGCTTGGCGCCGGGATTGGGTCAGGATCCTTGCGGCGTTTCACCCCGCATCAGACGGGCATTGATGTCTTCGATCACTGCCGGCAGATCGACGATGGTGTCGATCAAATAGTGTGGACGTGCGCCTTCGAACATCTTGATTATGCGTGCCCGCTCGCTGTCCAGCCTGTCTGAGGGCAGGGCCTTGAATTGATCGTAGGTCAAGCCCAGCGCATTGCCGGAGCAGGTCAGGGCGACCGTCCACATCCCGGCGGCCCGGCCTTCGAGAATGCCAGGCCAAGTGTCGTCGACCTTCACGCACGCGGCGACATCGCTGATCCCCAAGGCAATCACGTTGGCCAAGGCCTGGGCAGGGTAGGGGCGACCGTTGGGTACTTCATCGGTGGCGACGACGTGGTCGGCGACGTAGCCGTTATGCCGCGCCAGCTCCACCACTTTCTCCATGACAACGGCCGGGTAGCCGGAGCAGGAGCCGATCTTCAGGCCTTGGTCGCGCAACGCGTCGATGGTGTTCAGGGCCCCCGGAATCAGCGCCGAGTGCAGCGCGATTTTCTCGATCTGCAGCGGCATGAATCGCTCATACAGCGCGGTGACATCGTCATCGGTCGGCAGGCGATCAAAGGCTGCGCGGTAGCGTTCGGCAATTTGCGGTTGATTGCACAGGGTGCGGATGTGATCCCACTTGCCCATGCCCATCGGCCCCCGCGCTTCTTCCAGGGAAACCGCGACGCCGAACTCGGCAAACGCTTCGACGAAAATCTGCGTCGGGGCAAAGGAGCCGAAATCGACGACGGTGCCGGCCCAGTCCAGGACCACGGCTTGCAGTTGGGTCGGTTGTTGGTAATTCATGGTGATTCTCCATTTTTTGTTGTGGGCAGGCCGTCCCTCTCGAGATCGAGAAGTAGGCCTGTGGATTGCTCAAGGGTGAGGCGAAATCAGGTGGCCGGTGTGGGGCTTGCGTCGAACAGCTCTGCGATCATTGGCCGGTTTCGGCGGATGCCCAGACAGCACAAGTGGTAGTCGATGGAAAACGGGTGATTGACGAAGGTGATGGGCCGAGTCCCCGGTGTTTCGGTGTACTCGACAGCCGAAACGAAACCGATCCCGATGCCTTTGGCGATGGCATGCACAATGGCTTCGCGGCTGTTCAACTGCATGACGCAGTTCAGGGCGACGCCCAGTTGCTTGCAGCTTTCTTCTACCAATTGGCGGGTGCGAGAACTTTTTTCCCGCATGACCCATTTCTCTTCGCTGATCTGCTCGACGTGCACTTCCTTCTGCCGGGCCCAGGGATGGTCCTCGCGCACCACGGCAATGATCGGGTAGCGTCGGTAAAGCTGCGTGTCGAAGCGTTGGTCGAATTCGGACAACGCCAGGATCGCCACATCGATATCGAAGTTGAACAGGCGATCCAGGGTCTCTTTTTCCGGGGAGAACGAGGTTTCCAGTTCAATGTCCGGATGACGTTGCATCAGTTCGTAGGTCAGGTTCATCGCAATCGGCGGCGAGACGGCGCCCAGGCGCAGCATGCCAGTCTTGCGTTGCTTGAAACTTTGCAGCAATTGCACGGCTTCATCCTCCTGGCCAAACAGGCCCTGAGTGATTGCGTAGAGCTGGTGTCCAGCTGCACTCATTTCGATAAAGCGGCCGCGGCGGTGGAACAGTTCCACGGAGAACTTCTTCTCCAGGGCGTTGACCTGCTCACTGACCGTGGGCTGGCCGACGCTCAAATACTCGGCGGCGAGGGTGAAGCTGCCGGTCTTGGCCACCGCATGAAATGAACGTAGCCACTTGTGGTACTGGTACATAGACGATCCTGTTCCTGAGCCGCTGCCATTGATTCAATCTGTCCAGCCGGGCCATCAACGCCTGATGAACAGCGCCACCGACGCGCTGCAGAGACAGGCAGCGGTGACTACGATGAAGATCAGCGAGGTGTTGCCGGTACTGTCGAGCATACTGCCGATCAGCGGTTCCGCCAGGCCGGCGAACAGGTAGGACGAGAAGTTCATCACACCGGTCGCCGTCCCCGCGCGTTTGGCACCCACCAGGTCCGGGCACAGCGCCCAGAAACTGGAGGCGGGGCCGTACACGAAGAAACCGCAGAGGAACAACGCGACCAGGCCGGTCGCACTGTGCGGCGCCAGGGTCCACATCCACAAGCTGGTCGCTGCACCGAGGAACATGTAAAGCATGATCGCCAGATAGCGTTTGGAACCGAACAGTTTGTCGGAGATCCAGCCATTGCTCAGTGCGCCGATGGCCATGCCGACGGGAAGTGCCACGGTGATCCACTTCGGATCGATCATGCTGTCGCCGGTCTTCCAGTTGGCGCCCAGAAAGTGCACCGGCACCCAGACGATCAAGCCATAGCGGGCAGCGTTCTGAAACCCGAGGGACACGGCTGCGATGATCAAACGGAAGTTCTTCAGCACGGCTTTGTAGCGTTGCGCCGATGTTTCGACTTCGCCGTGGGCCACTTCGTGGTTCTTGTCCTCGGCGTTGGCTACGCCAGTGTCGGCAAGCGGTTCGAACCCCAAGTCCTGCGGACGCTCCCGAGCCACGAGGTAGAAAATGATGCCCCCCGCCAACATGAGCAGCACGGGCAAGCGGAAGATCCAGCGCCATTCCAGGTGCATCACTTCCAGTACGACGATCGACGTCACGTAAGACAGGACAGAGGCGCACCCGGCCGCGAACACATAGAAGCCATACACTTTGCCGCGTTCGCCCGCACTCCACCAGTTGGAGATCAGTCGACTGCCCGGGGCCCAGCCCAATGCCTGGAAGTAGCCATTGATGCCCCAAGGCAAAATCAACGCTGCAAAGTTGCCGGCGAAGCTCGTCACCCAGTTGGCGCCACAGGACAGCACTGCGCCCACGGTCATGATGCGTCGGCCACCATATTTGTCGGCGAGGTTGCCGTTGATGGCCTGGCCAATCGCGTACGCCCAGAGCATGGCGGCCGAGGCCCAACCCAGATGCTCCTTGGTAAAGCCGAACTCGGCCTGGATACCCGGAATGGCGAAGCCGAATGTTTGCCGCCCGGTGTAGAAAAACAGATAACAAAACATCGCTGCCAGCAACATGCGCCACTGGGCGACACGGAACGACGCGGTGTGTACGGCAAGACCTGGCAAGGTTTGGGCACGATTCATGATCTTTTCCTTATTCTTGTTCGGTCCCTCCGTGTGGTAACGGAGGGTGCACTCTTTTTCAGGTGCGGCAGGAAATCGTCGCGGCTCGTAACGCCGCTGGCAGTGTAGTGATTTATGAGCGGTGAAACCTAGGCCGCGCGTGAACCGATGAAGTTCTTGCCGCGGGCACCCTGCAGGGCGAAATCGATCATGGCTTCGGCTTCGTCGGCCGTTACGCCGTAGTCGGCGAACTCGGTTTTGACATCGAGGCTGTGCAGGAAGGCGCGCAACCGGGACTGGGCCTGGTCCAGGTCCGGTCCGAAAACCCGTTGCAGGGTTTTGTCACGCGTTGCGTCGTGGCCCCAGGCAAGGCCCAAAACCAGCGGCAGGGTGAAGGAACACGCAATGCCGTGGGGCAAGCCGTAGCGCAAGGTCATCTCATAGGAAATGGAATGGGCCAGTGCAGTCTTGGTGTTGGAGAACGCCAGCCCGGCCTTGAGTGCCGCCAGGGCCATTCTTGAGCGCAGTTCCTGATTGGACAGGTCCTGCCGCAGTAAGGGCAGGCATTCGAGGATGTCTTCGATGGCCGAGATGGCGAAGGTGTCGGAAATCGGGTTGGCGTTAATGTTCCAGATCGATTCCAGCGCATGGGACAGGGCGTCCAGGCCCGTGGAGACGGTGACGCCGCCCGGAACCGTGAGCATCAATTGCGGATCGATGATGGCGACACTTGGCCAGGTGCAGTCCAGGTGCAGCGAGTACTTCTTGTGATTGGCCGCGTCCCAGATCGTCGCCCAGGGCGTGACCTCACTGCCCGTGCCCGCGGTGGTCGGGGCGGCGATCAGCTGTTTACTGCGAACCGGAACGAAGGGTTTGCCGCTTGCCAGCAATGCCAGCAGCTCATCGAAACGACCTGACTCGGTGCCGACAATCAGCGCCTTCGCCGTGTCGATGGCGCTGCCGCCACCAACGGCAATCACGGCGTGGCACTCGCCGGCTTCTTTCCAGAAACGTTCATAGGTCTCACGCAGTTGCGCGACATCGGGATTGGGCTGGACGTCTTCGATCACATAGACCAGTCGGTCGCCCAGTAGCGCTTGAAGGCGATCCACCAGCCCCAGGCCTCGGGCTTCGGGAAAGGTCACAACGGCAACGCTCTGGTTCTCAGTGATGGCGGCAAGCTCTTGCAGGCTGCCCCAGCCGAAACGGGTATCCACTGGATTGTGAAATCGGGCGGTCATGGCGGGTCCTTTGTTTTTGTTGTTGGAAGTGACGCCATGCTCGCGGTCTGCGCACTGCTGCACAAATCGATAATTCGCAGGTTTGAATCGGCTGAGCCGATAACAGCGGGTATGAAGGAAGGCGCTCTCGATCGTTGTAAAGAAACTACCTACCACACTGCGGTAATCACCATGACCGATGGTGGTTGCCTCAATATTTTGCCTGTGGGGTCTGGCATACGCTGTGCGCCAAGGGAGGCCCGCACGGGCTGACAATCGCCGGAGCGTGGTATGCGTTTTTTTGAACTGATCACTTTGACCGTGCGGGTGCGCACGGTGAACGATGCACTGGTGCGCATCGAAACTGCGTTGGCGAAGCCAGAAGTCGGTGGGGCGTTGATGGGCTGCTGGGCGTCGGAGATCGGCCAGTTGAACCAGATCACCGTACTGCGCGGCTATGAAGACGAAAGCCTGCGGCAGGCTGAGCGTGAGCGCTTCCTGTTGGGCGGCGAAGTGTTCGGTATCGGCGAGCTCATCACCGATCTGCGCATCGAAAACTACACGCTGTTTCCTTTCCTCGAACCCTTGCGTGCCGGCCAGCATGGCCCGTTCTACGAGATGCGCGTCTACGACCTGATCAGCAGCGGTCTCAAGCCCACGCTCGACGGTTGGAGCAAAGCCATCGAAGCGCGCACCGCCGAACAGTACTCACCGGTGTATGCGGCGTTTTACGCCACTGATGGTTCGCTGCCACGTTATCTGCACATCTGGCCGTGGGCCACGCTGGAAGAGCGCCTGCAAGTACGGACCCAAGCCGTTGCCGACGGCGTCTGGCCGCCGGAAAACTCCGGTCCGCAATTGCAGGACATGTGTTCGACGATCTATCTGCCGGCGAAATTTTCACCGTTGCAATGATCGGTCAGCTGGCGTCCCGGCCGTGAGCGGCGGCCGCCAGTTGTTCGGTGTCTACGCGCACAAATGTCGAATCACCAACGGCGGTCAGCACTTCACCGGCGTAGACCTCGCAGACGACACGGGTTTTGCGTCCGACCTCGCCTTCGACTTTGGCGCGCAGGGTCAGCGGCAATCCCATGGGTGTCGGTTTGATGAACTTGATGCCCAGGTTGCCGGTGACGCAATTGATCCGCGGCAGGCTGGCGGCATCCCGCTGTTCGGCGCGGTAGTGGTACGCCATCGCCGTCCAGTTGGAGTGACAGTCGACCAGCATCGCGATCAGGCCGCCGTACACCAGGTCCGGCCAGCCGCAATATCGGGCGTCCGGTACGTGCTCGGCCATGACGTGCACGCCGTCTTCGTGCCAGAAGCTCTTGATGTGCAGCCCGTGCGGGTTGTCGGGGCCGCAGCCATAACAAACGCCATCGGGCGCGGCGGTGTCTTGTAGGGAGGTGTCGTGCCGGGACATACCTTGATCATCCTTTGAAATGTGAACCATCACTTGATGGTTCTACAGTTTCCCTCAAAAACGATCCAGTCTGTAGGGCTCAGTCGCGGGTAATCCTGTAGAGGCTGCGACACTCCCGGGCAGGGCCAGTTGTGCGATGAGTTCGGCGGTGACCGCTGCTTGCGTCAACCCCAAGTGCTGATGACCGAAGGCAAGCAGCACCTTGCCGTCGCACACCCGGTCGATGATCGGCAGTGAATCCGGCAGCGAAGGGCGAAATCCCATCCACGGCGTTGCGGCTTCTGCGTTCAAGTCGCGACGGAACAAGCCTTTGCTCAAGCGGTGCAATTGCCAGGCGCGCTCCATGCTCGGTGGCTGATCAAGTCCGGCGAACTCGACCGTCCCCGCCAACCTCAAGCCTTCGGCCATGGGCGTCATGATGAACTTGCGCTCCAGCGAGGTCACGGCAAACGGCAACCGTTCGAGCTCAAGGGGCAACATCAGGTGATAACCGCGCTCGGTGTCCAGCGGGACTTTTTTGCCGGTCAGGGCAGCCGTGAGTTTCGCTGAGTGAGCACCGCAGGCGATCAAGACGTGTCGGCTGGAGACTCGGCCTTGATCGGTGATCAACGAAACACCGTGCTCAGTGAGCTGTCCGCCCTCGACCCGTTGCTTGAGGAACTGCACACCGCTGGCCTTGGCTGCGTGGACCAGTTCGCCAACCACCCGAAACGGGTCGAGAAAATGCCCCGTGCGCGGGAAGAACAATCCGCCCCGGATGCCTTCGCTCAGTTGCGGGGCCGTATCGCGCACCGCTTTGGCCTGCCAGAAATCGACGGGCACCTGTTGCTGACGCATGCGTGCCAGCACTGCTTCGATGGCTGGTTGTGAATCGGGCCGTTCGAACACCAGCAGCGAGCCGTCTTCTTTCAGCAGATCAGGACGAGCGATCCCGACGAGCAGCCGTTGCCAGGCGTCCAGGCTGCTTTCATTCAAGGCGCGGATGCCGGCCACGGTTCGCTGGAACGGCGCCGGGCGCAGGTTCAGCAGCAGGCGCATGAACCAGGGCAGGGCGCGGGGCATGTATTTCCAGTCCAGGCGCAGCGGGCCCATCGGGTCCATGAGCATGGCGGGCAGGCGCTTGAGGATCGACAGGTCGGCGATGGGGAACACCTGCTCGGTGGCCAGGTGCCCGGCGTTGCCAAACGAAGCGCCGCGACCGGGCTCCTGCTGGTCGATGACCACCACTCGATGGCCCTGGCGGGCGAGCTGCAAGGCGCAGGCGACGCCGATGATGCCGGCGCCGACCACGGCAATGTCATGGGCAGGGTTGGACGAAGAAAGATTCGACATGGCCTAGGCTTCTCTCTGGCCGTCGAGCAGGCGCCGCAGTTGCAGCGGATTACCCTGCTGGAGCGCAGCGGGGAGCAGGGCGTCCGGGAAGTCCTGATAACACACCGGGCGCAGGAAACGCTGGATAGCAGCGGTGCCGACCGAGGTGGTACGTGGGTCGGACGTCGCCGGGAACGGTCCGCCATGGACCATGGCATCACACACTTCGACGCCGGTCGGCCAACCGTTGACCAGCAAGCGGCCAGCCTTGCGTTCAAGCACCGGCAACAAGGCCCGAGCGCTGTCCAGATCGGCGTCATCGAGCTGCAACGTGGCGGTCAATTGGCCTTCGAGGTGCTCGATGACCTGACGCATTTCATTGTCATCGGCGCATTGCACGATCAGCGAAGCGGCGCCGAACATTTCAGCCTGTAACGCGGGGTCCGCGAGAAAATCCTGTGCACGGGTGACGAACAAATGGGTCTGGCATTGGTTGGGTGTTTCACCCGCCAAACCGACGGCTGCTGCCTGGGCATGCGCATGCTCGACCAGAGAGCCGACGCCGGCCTCGTAGGCACTGAAAATCCCGGGCGTGAGCATGGTTTGCGCGGGGCTGCGACGCACAATGTCGGCTGCTGCGCTGATGAAACGATCGAGGGCCGGCCCTTGGCGGGCGATCACCAGACCGGGATTGGTGCAGAACTGACCGGCACCCTGGGTCAGCGACGCGACGAAGCCTTGAGCCAGTGCTTCGCCGCGTGCTTGCAGGGCGGCCGGGAACAGCAACACCGGGTTGATCGAACTCATTTCCGCGTACACCGGGATCGGCTCTGGACGCGCCTGGGCTGCTTGGCACAAAGCGATGCCACCACTGCGCGAACCGGTAAACCCCACGGCCTTGATGCGCGGATCGGTGACCAGGGCGATGCCGACTTCGCGACCGGAACCGAACAACAGCGAAAACACACCCTCGGGCAGCGCGCACTTTTTCACTGCAAGCGCCACCGCACGACCGACCAGTTCGCTGGTCCCCGGATGTGCGCTGTGCGCCTTGACCACCACCGGGCACCCGGCGGCCAATGCTGACGCGGTGTCGCCACCGGCGACGGAGAAGGCCAGCGGAAAATTGCTTGCACCGAACACAGCCACCGGGCCTACGGGGATCTGCCGCTGACGCAGGTCCGGACGGGGCAGGGGTTGGCGCTCCGGCAGCGCGTTGTCGACGCGTACATCCAGCCATTCGCCGGCCCGTACGGTGCGGGCAAACAGGCGCAGTTGCTGACAGGTGCGGCCCCGTTCGCCCTGGATGCGCGGACGCGGCAGGCCGGTCTCAGCCACAGCGCGGTCGACCAGTTCATCGCCGAGGGCTTCGATCTCGCTGGCGATGGTTTCGAGGAATTCGGCGCGTGCCTCCGGCGAGGTTGTGCGATAGCCGTCGAAGGCGGCCGATGCCAGGGCACACGCCTGTTCGACGTGCTCGCGGCCACCTCCGAGGTAGGCCGGTTCGAGTTGCACGCCAGTGGCGGGATTAATGGCCCGGATCGCTTCGCGATGCCCGGTAACGGCTTGCTGACCGATCAGCAGGTTGCCTGTCAGAGTCATGGTTGTTCCTGAAAAAAATAGGTGGGGACGAAAACAAAAGCGGCGCGACCCAGCGCGCCGCCGTGCAAGCCGGGTGAACGTCAGGCGACGTTCTGTTCGGCCGACCAGTGCTCGTACCACTGGCGGAACAGCGCGTACTGGTTCTCGGCGTAACGACGCTGGGCATCGCTCAGGACATCGGTTTCGTTGAAGTGCAGGGCGTATCCCTTGTCACCGTTGAGCACCATCAGGTGCTTGTAATAGAGCACCAGGTCGCAACCCTCGTCGAAGGACGACAGCACGGCCAGTGCCGATTCCAGCTCGCGGGCCTGACGGCGGGCCTTGGCGTCACCTTTGGCGGCTTGCTTGCTCAGGGCCACCAGTTGCAGCACTTCGCGGGGCAGGGCGTTGCCGATGCCGGTGATGGCGCCAGTGGCGTTGCAGTTGACGAAACCGTGCACCACTTGGGTGTCGACACCGACCATCAGGGTGACGGCGTCATCCCTGGAGGTGATGTGTTCGGCGGCGTAGCGCAGGTCGGCGGCACCGCCGAACTCTTTGAAACCGATGAGGTTCGGGTACTCGCGACGCAGTTCGAAGAACAGGTCGGCACGGGTGGCGAAGCCGTAGTAAGGGCTGTTGTAGATCACGGCGGGCAAGCCCGGTGCGGCTTTCAGAATCGCGGCGAAGTGAGCTTTTTGCGCGGTGGCCGAAGCGCCACGGGACAGCACACGAGGAATGACCATCAGGCCATGGGCGCCAACCTCGGCCGCATGCGCCGCATGGGAAACCGCCTCGCGGCTGTTGACCGCACCAGTACCGACGATGGTCGCAATGCCGGCAGCCACCAGACGGGCTACGCCTTCCTGACGCTCGGCCTCGGTCAGCAGTGGCCAGTCACCCATGGAACCGCAATACACGACGGCGCTCATGCCGATGTCGATCAGTTCGCGACCCTTGGCGACGAGGGCGTCGAAGTCCGGCTTGCGGTCGGCGGTGCACGGGGTCATCAGTGCAGGAATGCAGCCAGTGAAAATGTTGTCGCTCATTGTTGTAACTCCTTGAAGCATTCATTCAGTTTTATTGAGGGAATTGGCGTGGGGCTCAAATGCCCCACGCAAAGGGATCTTGTTCGTCGATCAGCAGCGTGGCGTCGGCGGTCATGTAGGCGCGGCCGGTGATGAAAGGGATGATGCGTTCGCCGTCCCATTCATAGCGGCCGACGAACTGGCTGCCGGTGATGCTGGCCTGGACCCAGCGCTCACCGACGGCGAGTTTTGCGTCGGCCGCCAGGCAGGCCAGTTTGGCGCTGGTGCCGGTGCCGCAGGGTGAGCGGTCGTAGGCTTTGCCCGGGCACATGACGAAGTTGCGGCTGTCGGCCCGGTCGTCCTCGGCAAACAACTCGACGTGGTCGATCAGCGCACCGTTCTCGCCGTGGATGCCTTGGGCTTCGAGGGCCTTGAGCATTGCCCAGGTGAACTCGGTCAGGGCGTCGACGTTATCCATCTGCAACGTTTTGCCGTGGTCGGACACCAGGAAAAACCAGTTGCCGCCCCAGGCGATATCGCCATAGACACGACCATGGCCAGGCACCTCGACCGGCACTTGTTGGCGGTAGCGGTAAGCGGGCACGTTGCGCAGGGTGACGTTGCCGTCCTCATGCAACGTCGCGTTGACCGGGCCGACCGGGGTGTCGATCTTGTGCACGCCGGGCTGGATATGCCCCAGGTAATGCAGCGAGTTGACCAGGCCGATGGTGCCGTGGCCGCACATGCCGAGGTAGCCGGTGTTGTTGAAGAAGATCACGCCGCAGGTGGCATCCGGCGACACCGGTTCGCAGTACAACGCACCCACCAGCACATCGTTGCCACGGGGCTCTAGCAGGCAGGCGCGACGCCATGGGTCATGCAGTTCGCGCAGGGCATCGCGCTTTTCGGCCATGGTCCGGCCGGACAACTGGGGCAGGCCCGACATCACCAGGCGAGTCGGTTCGCCGCCGGTGTGGGAATCAATGACATGTACTTTTTTCATAAACCTTTCCATTCAGAGGAACACGCAGGCATTGCTGGCCTGAATTTCAGCGAGAGGTCTGGGCGGACACACCGATTGGGCGCTGGCCTGTGGTCGTGCCGGTGTGAACAGGATCGGCTTCGCTTTCACCGTCCTCTTCTTCCAGGCGAACCAGATGCGCCGGCACGCCGGTGGCCGCGCCCCAGTAGTAAATGCCCATCGCACAAGCCGCCACGACCACGGTGTCGAACGGATGGGTGAGCACGCCCATGCCGCCGAAACTGCCGAGCCAGGACAGCACGATGGTCACGGCGTAGAAGCCGATCAGCCATGCCGAAGAGCGCACTTGCTGGGCCAGGCTCAGGTGGTGCGTCGGTACAAAACGTGCGCACAGCAGGTAAATCACGAACATCAGGATTTGCAGGCCGAGTAGCCAGGACACCGTGCCCCAGCCCGACCAGTAGACGATCAGCGCGGCGATGATGAACGACACGGGGCCGAGGACACCCATGTGCTTGACCCTGAATGGGCGCGGCATGTCCGGTGCATTGCGACGCAGGGCGGCAACGGAGACCGGCGCCACGGCATAGCTCAACACCAGCGCGGCGGAGACCACGTTGATCAGGGCTTCCCACGACGGGAAGGGCAGGGTCCAGAACACCGACAAGGCAAAGGTCAGCCACAGCGCCGGCCGCGGAATGCCGGACTTTTCGTCGATACGGGTGAAGATCTTGAAGAAGGTGCCGGTCTGCGCCCAGCCGTAAATCACACGTGGCGTAGCGTTCATGTAGATGTTGCCGCAACCGCTCGGGGAGATCACCGCGTCAGCCACTACCAGATAAGCCAGCCAGCCCACGCCCAATGCCAAGGCGATGTCGCGGTATGGCAGGGCCAGTTCTTTGGCGACGCCGGCCCAGCCGTTGGCGAGCATTTCGGTCGGGACGCCGCCGAGGAAGGCCACTTGCAGCAAGACATAAATCGCGGTGGAGAGCAGCACCGACAGGATCAGTGCAATCGGTATGGTGCGTTGCGGATTCTTCACTTCGCTGGCCACCGAGATGATCGGCGTCAGCCCCAGATAGGCGAAGATAATGCCGCCGGCGGACACCGCCATCTCGACACCGGACAGCCCGAACGGCATGAAGCCCTGGGACTGGAAGTTCTCCGGTTTGAAAAAGGTGAACAGCACGCCGATCACCAGCAACGGCACGATGAACTTGAACATACTGATCAGGTTGTTGGCCTTGGCGAAGGTCTTCACACTGTAGTAGTTGAGCATGAAGAACAGGCACAGCAGGCCGAACTGGACCAGCCAGCCGATCGCCGTTGGATTGCTGGAACCGGCCTGGGTCAATGAGGGAAACCATGCCGCGGCATACTGGCGTGCGGCGACCACTTCGATCGCCACCAGGCTGGAAAATGCGATCAGCGTGATGAAGCCCATCAGGTAGCCGAGCAGTGGGCCATGGGAGAACACCGGGTAGCGAACCACGCCACCGGCACGCGGCAACGCCGCACCCAATTCACAGTAAACGATGCCCAACAGCAGAACGGCAAACCCGCCCAGCAACCAGGAAAAAATCCCCGCCGGCCCCGCAATCGCGGAGACGTGACTGGCTGCGAACAGCCAACCGGAGCCGAAAATGGCCCCCAGTCCGATAAACGTAAGGTCTATCAACGACAGTTGTTTTTTGAACTTGCCTTGGCCTGACATGGCATCGCCTTCTTGTGAGTTATTGGATAGGCAGGTGTGCACTTCAAGTCGCCCCGGTCGGTTTTGCCGAGGAGGGCGGTGGCCATAGATTGAACGTGGCGGCGAACTCGCGATTGATGTTTTTCTTGGGTGTCGATGACGAAATCAGCACAATGGGCAGGTCTGATTTTTGCGAAGGGCGGGTTGATGACTCAGGATGCGTTTGCGATGTTGTGCCAGGGCGACGACTCGAATCGCCCCGAATCCATCGAGCAATTGCTGGCCGGCGTTGCGCTGTTGCTGCCCATGCTGGATGTCATTCCCAATGCCGCGATCTTCATCAAGGATTTGCAGGCGCGCTATGTCATGGCCAATCGCACGCTGGTGCAACGCTGCGGCTTGAAGCAGTTGAAACCGCTCTTGGGGAAAACCAGCGCCGAAGTGTTTCCGGCGCAATTGGGCCCCGGTTATACCGAGCAGGACCGACGCGTACTGGAGCAGGGTTTTGTCCTGGAGGATCAACTGGAGCTGCACCTGTACGGCAGTCGAGAACCGGGTTGGTGCCTGACTCACAAGCGGCCGCTGTATAACCGTCGCAATGAAATCATCGGCCTGGCCGGGATCTCGGTCGACCTGCAATCGGCAAGCGACACGCACCCGGCGTATCAGCGTCTGGCGGCGGTCGATGAGCACATTCGCGCGCACTTCAATCGTCGTGTGACCCTCGGCGAACTGACGCGCATCGCCGGTATTTCAGTGGCGCAACTGGAGCGCTATTGCAAGCGCGTGTTCCACCTGACCCCGCGGCAGATGATCCAGAAAATTCGCCTGGAACATGCCCATCGCCTGCTGCACACCGAAATGCCCATCACCGACGTTGCCTTGCAATGCGGCTACACCGACCACAGTGCGTTCACTCGGCAGTTCAAAGCCTCGACCGGATTCACGCCGCGTCAATACCGGCAGGCGACCGGTCTGGAGCAGTCGTCGAGTCTGGATTAGCGACGCGTCGGGATTGGCCTGTAAACTGGCTGTGTAAAAGGCATTCGCCTTACCCATTCAAGCAAGAGAGTTCCCATGGCAAACCACGACCTGACCTTTACGCCCGATCCTGATGCGGATTCGATTTCCTCCGACGTCGTCGGTTTCGGCGGCGTGCTGGTCTCCACGCAGATTCCGACCCGCGCCGACGGCAGCCTCGAACTGGGCGACATCACCCTGCAAAGCGAATGCACCCTGCAAGCGCTGAAGGTGGCGCTGGAGCGCGCGGGCAGTTCCATGGACCGCGTGATGCACCTGACCATCTACCTTACCGACATGGCCGACCGCGCCGCGTTCAACGAGGTTTACAAGCGTTACTTCGCCAAGCCCTGGCCGGTGCGCGCCGCCGTGGGCGTGGCTGCACTGGCGGTCGAAGGCATGCGCGTGGAAGTCACCGCGATGGCGGCCAAGGCCTGATCTCGGCCAGACATACACAAAACCCTGTAGGAGCGAGCCTGCTCGCGATGAACACAAGGGCGACGCATGCACTCAGAATGCCCGCGTCATCGTTAACGTCCATCGCGAGCAAGCTTGCTCCTACAAGGATTAAGGCTGTCAGATCTTCCCAGGGCCACCACCTGGCAGCACACGGGTGCTCCTAAAGCGTTTCACCGCTACAATGCACGCCTCGACCGTGACAGCCTGACTAAAAAAATATTATGTCCCTGCCCAAACATCATCTGGAATTGCTCAGCCCCGCCCGTGACGTGGCCATCGCCCGTGAGGCGATCCTGCATGGCGCTGATGCGATTTACATCGGCGGCCCGAGCTTCGGTGCCCGCCACAATGCCTGCAACGAAGTCAGCGAAATCGCCGAATTGGTGGAATTCGCCCGTCGTTATCACGCGCGGGTGTTCACCACCATCAACACTATCCTGCACGACAACGAACTGGAGCCGGCCCGCAAGCTGATCCACCAGTTGTACGATGCCGGTGTCGATGCGCTGATCGTCCAGGACCTGGGCGTGATGGAACTGGACATTCCACCCATTGAGTTGCACGCCAGCACCCAGACTGACATCCGCACCCTGGAACGGGCAAAGTTCCTCGATCAGGCCGGCTTCTCCCAGTTGGTGCTGGCCCGTGAGCTGAACCTGCAAGAGATCCGTGCGATTGCCAACGAGACCGACGCGGCCATCGAGTTCTTCATCCACGGTGCGTTGTGCGTGGCGTTTTCCGGGCAGTGCAACATTTCCCACGCCCACACCGGTCGCAGCGCCAACCGCGGCGATTGCTCCCAGGCGTGCCGTTTGCCTTACACCCTCAAGGACGAGAAGGGCGGTGTGATCGCTTACGAAAAACACCTGCTGTCGATGAAGGACAATAACCAGAGCGCCAACATCCGCGCCCTGGTCGAAGCCGGCGTGCGCTCGTTCAAGATCGAAGGGCGCTACAAGGACATGGGCTATGTGAAAAACATCACGGCCTATTACCGCCAGCGCCTCGACGCCGTGCTCGAAGACCGCCCGGACCTGGCCCGCGCCTCCAGCGGCCGCACCGCGCATTTCTTCCTGCCCGACCCGGAAAAAACCTTCCACCGTGGCAGCACCGATTACTTCGTCACGGATCGCAAGATCGACATCGGTGCCTTCGACTCACCGACCTTCACCGGTTTGCCGGTGGGTGTGGTCGAGAAAGTCGCCAAGCGTGACATGCAGGTCGTGACGCACGAGCCGCTGTCCAACGGCGACGGTCTCAACGTGCTGGTCAAGCGCGAAGTGGTGGGTTTCCGCGCCAACATCGCCGAGCCGAAAGGTGAATTCGAGGAGGACGGCGAGAAGCGTTATCGCTATCGCGTCGAGCCAAACGAGATGCCGGAGGGGATGTACAAACTGCGCCCCAACCATCCGCTGAATCGCAACCTCGATCACAACTGGCAACAGGCGCTGCAAAAGACCTCAGCCGAGCGTCGCGTGGCCCTGCGTTGGGTCGCTTGCCTGCGTGAAGAGCAGCTGGAACTCACCGCGACCAGCGAAGAGGGCATCAGCGCCAGCGTCACCCTGAAAGGGCCGTTCGGTGCCGCCAACAAGCCGGAGCAGGCACTGGAGCAATTGCAGGATCTGCTTGGTCAGTTGGGCACTACGCAGTACCACGCCATCGATATCAAGCTGGACGCGCCGCAGGCGTACTTCATTCCGAACTCGCAGCTCAAAGCCTTGCGCCGTGAAGTGATTGAAGCCTTGACCGAAGCGCGCATCGCCGCTCACCCACGCGGTGGTCGCAAGGCCGAGACCACACCGCCACCGGTGTACCCGGAATCGCACCTGTCATTCCTGGCCAACGTCTACAACCAGAAGGCCCGCGACTTCTATCATCGCCACGGTGTGAAATTGATCGACGCGGCCTACGAGGCTCACGAGGAAACCGGCGACGTCCCGGTGATGATCACCAAGCACTGCCTGCGATTCTCCTTCAACCTGTGTCCGAAACAGGCCAAGGGCGTCACTGGCGTGCGCACCAAGGTCGCGCCAATGCAATTGATTCATGGCGACGAGGTGCTGACGCTGAAGTTCGACTGCAAGCCTTGCGAAATGCACATCATCGGCAAGATGAAAGGCCACATCCTCAACCTGCCGCAACCCGGCAGTGTGGTGGGTCACATCAGCCCTGAAGACCTGCTCAAGACCATCGCGCGCGCGCCGCATTGATTGACTGGTTGTGAGCGCGGTCGTGGTGCCGCGTTCACAGTGGTCAAATCCTGCAACAGCTGAAGTAAATGATTGCCACGGTGACGGCAATGCCGAATGACGCCAGTGCTTTTACCGTTAAATGGGGTAAAGGTACGAATTCGGTGATTTGTGGCGAGTAGGATGAGGAAGCCTGCGAGGGTTTTCTGCGGTGGTGCCTGATGGACTTATAGCTGTACTGCAAGCTGATCAGCAGTGAGAGAGCAATCAGTCCAAGGGCAAACCAGCGGGCGCTTGTCGGTTTTTGTGCAGGTGTAACCATTTCGTCTTCGCAAGCGGCGCTGTCGATTTCAATCACCGAAATTGGCTGATAAGTCGATGAGTACCGTTTCGCATCGTTCTGGATTGATGCGAGTTGCTCCAGATCCAGCGCTTGATACTTCCACAGCGTTGACGAGCCCTCGCGGCAATAAGTGAAAGAGACCGGATTTTTGGCGCCAATGATGCACGCGTCATTGATACCCATTTTTTTCAGCGTTTCATCCGCTGACCGGGTGAAGTCCAGGTCGAAGACAGGCATGACGCCGGTTGCAGAAGCCGCGGACGAAACCAACAGGATCGCCAAGGCGCAGAATGCTGAAGTGTTCACCGTCTGGGCTTCCTCGTTGTGCTTTGGCTTTTTGTTTTAATCGCGGAGCCAGGATGCAACAGCCTTTGATGGAGTCTAGACGCATTCGCAAATTCTACCCTTAAAAAATCGCCCCTAATTACAGGCTTCAGCGACGGCCTTTTCAGCGCGTTTGAATTCCTGGCTGACGTCCGTGGTGATTTTCTGCTTTTTCATTTCCTGACCGAGAAATGGTTGCTCGCCTCGGGACTGGACTTCGGCATTTTCGGCCACGATCTGTGCTTCGATGGCGGTGGCATGCTGATCGATGACGGCATCGACCTCCGCCTGGTTTTTTGCGGTATCGAGGGCGCTGACAAGTTTGCCTGCCTCGGCTTTCTCGGCCTCGGCATAGGCCTCGATCGTCAGTCCGGCAGCCATCGCCCGAGCCTGGGTTTCCAGGTCTTTGAGATGCTGTTGCGCGGTCGTGCACAGAACTTCCTGTCTGTGGCTCTGCTCCAGATTCCAGCTATTGAAGCCGTAGAGCGCGGCACCGGTGACGATGAGGGTGACCGCGGCGGTAATCAGTTTGCCTTTCACATTCCGTACCTTGTGGGTGGCAAGAGAAATCTATTTTGCATCCATTACCCGACTCCGTTCGAGCAAAGAAAAGCGTAGCAGACGAAAATCAGCTGCCGGTGGCGTATGGCTCGGCGCGTGCCAGGTTGGGGCAGTAGGCCGCCGAACCGCCTGCTTCAGCGGTTTCACAGTCGTTGGGTGTTTTACCTCTCAGTAAGCGTCTGTTTTAACAAACAATTTTTACTAAAAGGGCTTCCCAGGCAGAGTAAAAGTTGATAAATTTCCGCCCGTTCTTGCAGCAACCCTTTCAGGGCGTGCAGCGCAGGGGCTTCTATAGAGAGCAGCACGCTCTCGTCGCAATACCTACAGGGGCGTCGCCAAGCGGTAAGGCAGCAGGTTTTGATCCTGCCATGCGTTGGTTCGAATCCAGCCGCCCCTGCCATTTTCCTTACAAGCATCCAGTCAGTCGGCCGATAACGCGCCCGCCTGGGATGATTGTGTCTATTGAAGCAGCCTTCCTTTAAACCAGATCGACGTCCATCCCGTCCGCGACCCCAACCTTCCTGTTAACGACTATTGAAAGCTGATGAGTGCCGCCGACGATGCGACGCTGGCGTTCAATTCTGTTAGAAGTCGAGTGGCCGACCGCTACGTCGAGGGATCGCTTGTCACGCGGTGCATTGCAGCGGCATTCTCCACGCAAATTCGTTTAAGCGCTCAACAGCGACGGCGGTGTGTATGTTCAATTGTAAGCGAGGCGAGTGTTGGTAGAGCGACGTCAGTTCAGCGGTGCGATGAAGGGCAAGAATCTTCGCTACCTCAAAGAGCATGAAGACCCGTCGGTCCCGCAGGCGCTGGCAGGTTTTCTGTTGCTGGAGCATTTTTCGTTGCCGGCGTTCACCCAGGCACTCGATACGGTCGTCACGGCCAACCTCTTGCGGCCCGAGTTGTTCTTGACCAAGACCTTCGGTTTGACCGAAGGCGAAGTGATCAGCGATCTGGGGTTGGTGATTCGACCCGATGCCCGTCTCAGTCATGCCGAGATTCAGCAGCTGGATCTACTGGTGGTCTGTGGCGGTTACCGAACGGCGCTCAAGGCCGACGACGCGCTGATCGGTTTGTTGCACGACGCGGCCGAGCAGGGCATTACGCTGGCGGGGATCTGGAATGGCGCGTGGTTTCTTGGGCGAGCCGGGGTTCTGGATGGCTATCGTTGTGCGATTCATCCGGAGCATCGCCCTGCGCTGGCGGAAATCGCCAAGCTGAGCCAAGTCACCAGTGAAGCGTATGTGGTGGATCGCGATCGACTGACCGCGTCCAGTCCGAATGGCACTTTTTACATGGCGCTGGAATGGATCAGGGGGTTGCACGACAAGGCGCTCACGGACGCCATCGAAGACATTCTGGCCTTTGAAGCGTCGCGTTACCGGCGCATCAAGCCCACGCTGAGCGTGTCTGTCAGTGGCCCGCTGCGGGAGGTAGTCAACCTGATGGACGCCAACCTGGAGGAGCCGCTGGAAATGGATGCGCTCTGTCTTTACGCGGGACGGTCTCGTCGGCAGATCGAGCGCCTGTTCAAGGAGCAGCTGGGCACCACGCCCCAGCGCTATTACATGGATTTGCGGATCACCGAGGCGCGGCGCTTGCTGCAGCACACGACGTTGACCATCGTTGAAGTCTCGGTGGCCTGCGGGTTCGTCTCGCCCAGCCACTTCAGCAAATGCTACAGCGCTTACTTCGGCTATCGGCCGTCCAGGGAAGTCAGGCTGGTGAAGTAACGGAAAAGGGCAGTGTGACTGCCCCTTTCCTCCCATCACCCTTGGTTAACGAAACCTTTGCGCGATTGCCTCGGCAAACGGAAACATGGAGAAGTACGGTCGCGCTTCGTCGATGACCCGCTGGCAGGACGGCCGGGTGGTCAAACGGTCGAAATACGTATTCAAATGGCGATGCTCATCGGCAAACGGCACCAGCATGCTGGCGTAGAACAGGGCCGGGCAGGCGGCGCAATCGGCCATGCTGAACACGTCCCCGGCGGCCCAGGTTGTGGACGCCAGTTGACGCTCGAGCATGCCGTACGCAGTGGTAAGGGCTGCGCGCTCCCGGGTCAGGTCGCCGTTCGCCGAGCGCAGGCGATCGAGGACTATCTGGTTCATCGGGCCCTGGACGTGGAGGTCGAAAAAGCGATCCCAAAAACGAACCTGCAGCGCGGACTCCCAATCGCCGGGTATCAGGCGGTGTTGGCCGGCTTGAAAGTGGTCCAGATACTCAATGATGATGCTCGACTCCGCCACGTCGCGCTGACGGGTGTGATCGTGGACCACCGGAAATTTGACCAGCGGCCACAGGGCTTGAAGCTCCGCCCGGTCGGCATCGTTGCCCAGGTCGATGATCCTTTTTTCAAATTCGACCTGGTGTTCGTAGAGTGCGATCAACACTTTGTGACAGTACGACGAGAGCGGGTGGAAGTAGAGAGTCAGCGGCATCTTTCGGTCCCTCGGCCAAGTGCAAACCCGTGCATTATCCGCCTGCACTCGCCGATGTGCGAGACGCTCCATCGTGGTGCTGTCTGGAGGTGAAAGGGTTGGGAGTTGCTTGATCTGAAAATAATTAAAATATCTTTCAAATCAATGCGATCGTAACTCGTTCGATGATCAGTCCGAACGTGGCACGCACATTGCTCCATTTCTTTGGCACCGGTTCTGGTGCGAATGATCCGGGACGACCCGGAGGCCTAGCGGCTCTGCGATATCTGGACGACCAGGTGACATTTTGACTAATCATCAGGAGGTTACTTATGGCGCCCACGCCTCGAACTACCCCTCATTCAGCGTTCGAACACCTGCCCCTGGTGGACATTGGCGGACTGTTTTCCGACTGCGCCGCCGATCGCATCCAAGCCGCCGCAGCGTTGGGGAACGCCGCGCAGCAGGCGGGTTTCCTCTATGTGACCGGGCACGGTATCGATCCGCAGATCATCAATCGTCTCAAGCAACGGACCGTTGAATACTTCGCCCAGCCGGTCGAGCGCAAGATGCAGGATTACATCGGGCTTTCGAGCAATCACTGCGGGTATGTCCCGGAGGGCGAGGAGCAGTTTGTCGAGGGCAGCATCGATCACAAGGAGGCCTTCGACGTTGGCTTCGACTATGTCCTGCCAGAGGGGCAGCGCCCCATGCTGGGGGCCAATCGCTGGCCAGTGTTGCCGGGTTTCAAGCAGGACATCAAGGCTTACTACGACGCGGTGTTCAGCCTCAGCCTTGCGCTGTTTCGGGGCTTTGCGCTGGCCTTGGGGTTACCGGAAAACGCCATCAGCCAATGGGTCAATCATCCGCCCAGCCAACTTCGGTTGATTCACTATCCGTATTCAAAGGATGCACCGCAGGATCGTCCGGGTATTGGCGCGCACACCGACTACGAATGCTTCACCATCCTGCTGCCGACTGCGCCGGGGCTTGAAGTGTTGAACGGAGCAGGGCAGTGGATCGACGTGCCGCTGGTCGAAGGTGCATTTGTGATCAATATCGGCGACATGATGGAGGTGCTGAGCAATGGCACCTATGTCGCCACGGCCCATCGGGTGCGCAAGGTCAGTGAAGAGCGTTATTCCTTCCCGATGTTCTGCGCTTGCGACTATGACACGGTCATCGAACCTATCGCGCAACTGCTCGAACCGGCAGCTCCGAGCCGCTATGGGCCGGTGGTTTGCGGGGAGCATCTGTACGCACAGACCCTGCAAACCTTTCGCTATCTCAAGCAACGCATGGCACGGGGCGAGCTGAGCTTGCCCAGTGGCGCCAAAGGCTTGTCGTCATTCGGCTACGCCGCCATCGGCGAGGAGGTTTGACATGCACCTTCACCAGCTTGTCGAGCAATTCGCACAACAACCACCCCAGGGTGTTCCCGACTGGATGCTCGGTTTCTACAAGCGCCGAGCGATCAGTTTTGCCGACGGCCTGACCGATGTGCAGACCCACGTGTGCTGGTTCCAGAGCCGCAATTTCACCATCGATCTGCGCCTGCCGCTTGAGCATCAACAAGTGCCGGCCAAGCCCTTGTCGGGGTACAGCGCGCAAGAGCTGCAAGTGCTCGCCAATTACGAAGGCTGGGAAGCCTTGTGTTCCTGGGAAGGCGAGACCCTGAGCTGGCACACGGACACGTCCTTGCAGGTGCACAATCGCTGGCCGGAGCCTGGGCTTCTCAAGCGCATCGGTGACTGCATGATCGAGTTCTCACCCAGTGACGCCTACGTCGAAGACTGGCGCTTGCAATCATCGGCACCGGGGGCATTGATCGGCTTGCGACTGCTGCACGAAAAGGAGCTGGGCAGTGGTCGCGTGCACCACCGTGGTGGCGGGCTGATCGTGTGCGGCGATCATGCGGCGCTGGTGCTCGGGCGGGCCGAGGTGCTTGAGTGCGGCCCCCTCGATCTGCGTGAGGCGGTTGCGCGCCATGCCGACGATCTGCAATGGCTCAGTCGTGCCTTCAATTTCGAAACTTCAGTCGCCTGTGGCTCCCTCGCAGAGGGCTTCAATGTGACCCTTTCGACCTGCGCTGCACGCATCGGCCAGCCGTTGATCTCGCTGGAAGGCTTCGAGATTCACCCTGACGGTCAGCACGTTTGCCAGTTGCTTCAGGTCGACGGCGTTGTCCGCGAGCGGTTGTTCGTGATCGACACTCTGGAGCCGCAGGTCAGCTATTCATCCGCCACCGGATTCACCGACCGTGCCGCGCAATGGTACGAGCGCGAATCCCCGACATTGAGCCGCTACACCCGGCCGCTCGTTTGAACCCAATGCGTCACCCCATTCATAACCCGTGAGGTTTCCATGAAGGCATTCTCGTGCGTGTTCTACCGTGTTGCAGTCGTGTTGCTGGCGTTGTCCTGTGTGGCTTTCGGTGCTTCTGCGGCCGAGAAAAAACAGTCGTTCAAGGTGGCCTGGTCGATCTATTCCGGGTGGATGCCGTGGGGCTACGCCAGCGAACACGGGATCATCGACAAATGGGCGAAAAAGTACGGCATCCAGATTGAACTGGTGCAACTCAACGACTACATCGAGTCGATCAACCAGTACGCCGCGGGTGCATTCGATGCCTGCGGTATGACCAACATGGATGCCTTGACCATCCCGAGCGCCAATGGCGTGGACACCACGGGGCTGATTCTGGGCGATTACTCCAATGGCAACGACGCCATCGTCCTGAAGAACGGCAAGACCTTTGCCGACATCAAGGGCCAGCAGGTCAATCTGGTGGAGTTGTCGGTGTCCGACTACCTGATGTCCCGGGCCCTGGACATTCATGGCCTGAGCCAGCGCGATATCAAGATCATGAACACCTCCGATGCTGATGCCGTGGCTTCGTTCTCCACGTCCGGGGTGACAGCGGCAGCATTGTGGAATCCGCAATTGAGCATGGTGATGAAGCAGTCACCGACGGCGGTTCAGGTCTTCACCTCCAAAGAAATACCGGGGGAGATCATTGACATGATGGCGGTGAACACCGAGACGCTGGCGGCCAATCCGGAACTGGGCAAGGCGTTGGTCGGTGCGTGGTTCGAGACCTTGCAATTGATGAGCGGCGACAGCAGGCAGGCCATCGCCGCACGTACTTCGATGGCCGAGCGCTCGGGTACCGACCTTAAAGGCTACGAGGAACAACTCACGCAAACCATGTTGTTCTATACGCCGGGCACCGCGTTCGAGTTCGCCAACTCCGACGCCATCCGCCATACCATGGACAAGGTGCGCACCTTCTCCTTTGCCAAAGGCTTGCTGGGCCAGGCCGCCACCAGCGCCGATGCGGTGGGCATGCAGTTTGCCGACGGCTCGACCCTTGGTGATAAGAACAACATCAAGCTGCGCTTCGATAGCCGCTTCGTGAACATGGCCGTGGCCAACCAGCTCTGAGCGAAGGCGACCATGAGCGTTCGTCTTGAACGCCCATGGCGTGTTTCAGCGATGCCAGAAATAACGAGTCAGCAGCGCATCGAGACTCAGTTTGCCGGGGCCGGAGAACAGCAGCGGCATAAAGGCCACGAGGTAGATCAGTGGCAGTTTGAAGTTGCCGAAACCCTTGTTGCTGATCGCGTAGCCCTGGGCGAGTTCGCTTAAGGTGGACCAGTCGGCTGGCCAGTGCACGGCTGCGGTCGCGACAAGGGTTACGACTATCAGAATGAATGCCGAAATCCGTGTGCCGAGGCCCACCAGAATCGCCAGGGCGCAGATCAGTTCAGCCCACATCGACAACTCCCAGTTCAACGTCGTCGACACGTGGTTGAACGGAAACGGGAAGCGCGACTGAATATCGGCGAACCAATTCTGGCCATTGAATTTTTCCAGGCCCGACTCGAAGAATTCCCAGGCGACGAACACCCGCAAGGCCAGGGGCGCGATCCATTCGCCGACGCGGTCGAGGTTGAGGTGCAGGCCTTTGACGGCCGAGGAGATGGCGGTGTTCATGGGCGATGGTCCCCTTGATTGAGTTGAGCGCCGGGATCGGCTTGGCCAATCGACAGGCGTATTGCATCAACGGGATGTATCTGCGATGTGTCGCCTGGGTGGGGTTTTGAGTGTTTGGAGTGTCACGGGCGGGGCTGTACACACTGTGATACTTCAAGCACCGCTTATCCCCCCGTGGGAGCGAGCCTGCTTCAGATACATCAATGTGGCTGACCCACCGCTATCGCGAGCAGGCTCGCTCCCACAAAGGTCACCCACAAAGGGCAGTGACGCTCTCGCGCAATTGCTATACATTTTCCGGCCGCCCCTCAGCATGGTGATACCGCTTCATGTCTCTTGCGCTCGAACGTCTAATCGCTGGCACGCCGATCCCTTTCGCTGGTAACCGTGTCACGGTGGTCAGCCCCGAACTGGCAGCACGCTTCCAGCCCGGTGACCACTTGTTGGTGGAGCAGGTCAGCGGTGAACTGTTGCTGATTCCGGTGGCCGACCAGCACGCGGCAGCGGTGGCGATCGAACAGGCCGAAGCGGCATTCACGGCAATGTCTGCGGTTTCCGATCAGGCGATCAGCACATTTTTCGACCTGTTTGCCCAGCGCCTGGAAACCCCGGCGTGCTGGACCTTGATCGAGGCCGCAAACCTGGCTGACATCGAGCGGGCCAAGGCCCGTGGGCGTTCGACCACGCGCCTGCTGGCCGATGAGCGCATGCGCCGCGACATGATTGCCGGGCTGCGCGCCTGGCGCGATGCCTCGGCCACACGCGGCAAAGTGGTCAGTTGCGTCGAGCATGACGGCTGGAAAGTCGAGCAAGTGGTTTCGCCGCTGGGCATCGTCGCGTTTGTCTTCGAAGGTCGGCCGAACGTGTTCGCCGACGCTGCCGGCGTATTGCGCACCGGCAACACTGCCGTACTGCGCATTGGCAGCGATGCGTTGGGCACGGCCCAGGCAATCGTCAGCCACGCGCTGAATCCGGCGCTGGCCGATGCCGGTTTGCCCCAGGGCGCGGTATCGCTGGTGGAAAGCGTCAATCATGCCGCCGGTTGGGCGATGTTTGCCGACCGGCGCCTGTCGCTGGCCGTGGCTCGTGGTTCGGGTCGTGCTGTCAGCCAGTTGGGCAGCATCGCGCAGCAGGCGGGCACCGCTGTCAGTTTGCACGGCACCGGTGGTGCCTGGCTGGTCGCCCATGCTGATGCGGATGCCCAGCGCTTCGCCAGCGTGGTGCGCAACTCCCTGGACCGCAAAGTCTGCAACACCCTGAACGTATGCCTGATTCACCGCGACCGTGCCGCTGAGCTGGTGCCGCTGTTTCTCGATGCTTTGCAGCAGGCGGGCAAGGCGCGCGGGCAGGGCTGCAAATTGCACATCGTCGAAGGCAGCGAGCTGTACTTGCCCAGTGATTGGCAAACGGCAACTGTCCAGGTACATCGCGCCGAAGGCTATCAGACTGAAGCATTGGCCGAGCCCCTGCCCGAAGATCAGTTGGGCCGAGAGTGGGAATGGGAAGAAACCCCGGAAGTCAGCCTGAAAATCGTCGATGACCTGGACAGCGCCATCGCCTTGTTCAACCGCTACAGCCCACAATTCACGGTGTCGTTGATCAGCGACAGCGCAGAGTCTCAGGACCGTTTCTACCACGCGGTCAACGCACCCTTTGTCGGCAACGGCATTACCCGCTGGGTTGACGGCCAGTACGCGCTGAACAAACCGGAACTGGGCCTTTCGAATTGGGAAAGCGGGCGACTGTTTGCCCGCAGCGCGATTCTCTCGGGCGATGGCGTGTTCACCATCCGTAGCCGCATGACCCAGGTCGACCTGGACGTCAAACGCTGAAACCCTCCCTCCAGCGACCGCCAGTGTGCGGTCGCTGTCATGTTCGTCATGCGGCCTCAGTCGCTCTACCGTACACGGCGCAAGTCACCGGGTGCTCGGCCAGTGACACGAAGCTGCGGCTGTCGGTGTCCAGTGCGTCGATCGAACCGGTCTCGATGTCGTATACCCAGCCATGCAGGTTCAACAGGCCTTTTTCCTGTGCCAGGCGCACGCTCGGATGGGTCTGGATATTGGCCAGTTGAGCGATGACATTTTCCCGCACCATTGAACTCACCTTGGCTGCTTCATTGGCGTGAGGGCGCGACTCGTTGATCACCTTCGCCGACGCGGTATGTTGCAGCCAGCCGCTGACGGCGGGCAGGTGATCCATGCAGGTGCACTTGGCCACGGCGGTCATGGCACCGCAGTCGGAATGGCCGCAGATCACGATGTCGGTCACGCCGAGCACGGCGACGGCGTATTCAACGGTTGCTGATACACCCCCGGGATGCGGACTGTACGACGGCACGATGTTGCCGGCGTTGCGGATCACAAACAGTTCGCCGGGTTCCTGCTGGGTCAGCAGTTCCGGTACGACGCGGCTGTCGGAGCAGGTGATGAACAAGGTGCCGGGGTGTTGCGTGGTTGCGAGGTGTTTGAACAGGTCGGTGCGTTGTGGAAACGCTTCTGTCTGGAATTTCAAAAAACCTTCGATGAGCGCTTTCATGGGGCTTGCTCCAAATCAACGTGGTGATCGACGGCCCGCACGAACGCTACGGGCCGGCATTCGATCAGAAAGGACGCAGGGGCAGGAACTTGCCGTCGAGGGTGATCACGGCGCGGGAGCCGCCTTCCGGGTCCTCGACTTTTTTCATGTCGAGCTTGAAGTTGATTGCACTGATGATGCCGTCGCCGAACTGCTCATGAACCAGGGCTTTGAGCGTGGTGCCGTAGATCTGGATCATCTCGTAGAAGCGGTAGATGGTCGGGTCTGTCGGCACGCCCGCGAGACTACCGCGCAGCGGGATGATCTGCAGGTAGGCCACGGCGTCAGCATCCAGTTCGAGCTTGTCGCCAACGACCTGGGCGGCATTTTCCGGCAGAGGATGCTGGCCGAGCAGGGCAGCGGTGACATAGGCCAGACTCAGCCCGGTGCCGTCGGTCAGGTCCTGCCAGGACAGATTCTTGCGTGCCTTGGCGTCGAGAATGGAAGTGGTCAGGGCCAGGCTGGTGTCGTTGTAGGCGTGGGACTGTTGCATGGTGAATCTCCTGTCGGACGGGGTGTTGCTTGGGTGTGAAGCCATCTTCTGCCGATACACTCATAGCGTCCAAGATCGATATACAATGCAATATATAAGCATTGCCTATAGATGAGTTTTCCCATGCTGCTTCGCCATTTGCGTTATTTGCTGGCAGTCGCCGACCACGGTGGTTTCACCCGAGCCGCCGAGGCGCTGCACGTGTCCCAGCCGACCCTGTCGCAACAGATCCGCCAACTGGAAGAAACCCTGGGTGTCAGCCTGTTCGACCGTACCTCGCGCATGGTCAAACCCACGGATGCCGGTGAGGCGTACATCGAGTGCGCGCGCCGGGTGTTGGTGGAACTGGAGGCGGGCAAGCGGGCGCTGCATGACGTCAAGGACCTGTCTCGCGGCAGCTTGCGCCTGGCCATGACGCCGACCTTCATGGCCTATCTGGTAGGGCCGCTGGTACGGGACTACACGGCGCGTTATCCGAATATTCATCTGGAGATTTTCGAGTTGTCGATGGACGACATCGAGGCGGGTCTGGCCGATGATTCGCTGGATGTAGCGATTGCATTTGATCAAGTCAGAAACAACGAGATCGAGTCGATTCCGACCTTTACCGAGAACCTGGGATTGATGGTCGGGCGTGATCATCCGATGTATGAACGTCAGGCTGCCTTATCTGTCGATTCGCTGGCGCAACTGGAGTTTGCGTTGCTGACACCGGACTACATCACTCGCACGTGTATTGATGAGTACTTTGCCCAGCGCTACATCGCGCCCAAAGTGGTGATTGAGGTCAATTCGGTCAACACGCTGCTGGAAGTCGTTCGCAGCACGGCCATTGCCACGATCCTTCCGGTCGCCATCGCCCACCGGGACCGTGCACTGCACAGTATTCCCTTGACGGGGGCGCCTCAGCGCGGGGCCGCGTTGCTTCGGCGCAAAAACAACTATCACAGTGCGGCGGCACTGGCGTTTATGGAACTGCTTAGAGGCTTCTCTTTGTAGGCATTGCGATGTGGCGATCCGACTTGCCAGAGAAGAAGTCCGCAGGCTTGATGCAAAGTTCAAGGCCGCCTTCGCCAGCAAGCCGGCTCCTTCCGGTAAGCACGCATTAAAAAGGGCCTGCTCTTTATGGGAGCAGGCCCTTCTGGTGAATCAATCAATAATCAATACAGACGATCAATCACCCGAACTTCGTTCTGGTTCTGCATCGAGGCCCAAGCCTGTTTCAGGGTTTGCAGAACACTCCCGATAAAGTCCTTGTCGGCCGCCGCTTTCTTGCCGACATAACCCTGGCCGCGACGGTACATCTTCAGTCGGGCCAGCAGGTTCTGGTTGTTCTGGTCGAACTCGGCTTCATGGGCATGTGGCGACAGGCAATCGATATGAACCTGGCCCGACTTGCTGATCCAGAGAATATGGTTGTCGTGGCTGTCTTTTTTAGCCGCGAACATACGTGCCAGTTCTTCGATAGTTGGTTGATTGTTCAGATTCATCATATAAACCCCTTGACCAATTGGTGATCTTTCAAAGTTGATTCGCTAATACAGGTAGCCCATCGGTTAGTTGATCCCTGGCACCGAAACCAGGACGTCAGCGTTCGACCGCCTTATCGGGCGGGGTCCTGCGTCTGTTGCATGTAGTCGTGTTGAATAACTGCTACGCAATAGCGTCACAACGAAGAGAAGCGGCGAAACCTGGAAGTCACTGCCGACTTTTTCAGGGTCGGCCACAAGCTTCATGAGGATGGCTCGCCAAGTCTTCTCGCCCTTGTACTGGACGTTCAGGCCAGGTCAGCTTCTTCAATCTGCCTTGTGGGCAGCGTGTATCCGGGGAAAACAGCTCGGCGGTCAGACGAGCTTGCTCAAACGTGTTGCCTGTTCTCCCGATCGGGGAGACGTCTGCATCATGCAAGGGCAAATCGAAGGCGTCAACGGTTTTGTAGTGAATATGTTCAGTCACTACATATTGTCGGACAAAGCTGTTCGGAATTAGAAAACGAGACGTCAACGTGCCGTTCAGGGTGATGGCAGCGAAGACTCAAAGCGATAAAACGTGCAGGGACGCTCATCAACTGTCAGCGCGTGCCGGGTGAAAGGCCCGGCGCAGAGCGTTGGCATCACTGCAGCCCAAAACAGCCGCGCTGGCGGGTTGGCCTCGATATGGAAAATCTGCCATTGACCGGGGAGTCGGCTCAAGAGGGTAGACACGACAAAACGCCCGACACCCTGGCCACGAAAGCGTCGACTGATAAACAGGTAGCCCATGTTGTACCGGGCGCCTTGCAGATGGGTTTCGTCATCCACGGTTACGAAGCCCGCCAGTTCTTTGTTGACCTTGATCAGAAACGCTTGGGTCGTTGGTTTTCGCCAGTAGTCCTGCAGGGGCTGAATATTGAAAAAACCGTTCTCTCCCAGTTTCAGCGGTAGCCATTCGCTAAAGTCGTAGGTGTAGAACTGCATCAGGTTCTCGATGGTTTCAAGTTCATCGCGTTGAGCAGCGTGCAATTCGATTGAAGGCATGGTGAGGGCTCCTGATCAGCAGGCGCGAATGCGCTTGCGGTACAGGATAGTGTCAGTTGGTGACCAGCAGTTCCGGGCCGAGGTAATCGTTGATCTGATTGATATCGTCGTCGCCCAGGCTGCCCACCGAAGACGCCAGGCGCAGGCGCGACATCAAGTAGCGCAACTTGGCCTCGAACAGATCATGGCGCGCCACGAAGAGCAGCTCTTCGGCATTAAGCACGTCCGAGTTGGTGCTGGTGCCGCCTTCTTTGAAACCCTTGCGTGCCGAGGTCAGTGAGCGTTCGTTGGACTCGACGGCTTTCTCCAGCGCGCGAATGCGTTTGGCTCCGCTCTGTACGCCGCGGAATTCACGGTGGGTGCCAGAGATGACTTCCTGTTTCGTTGCGTCGAGTTCGTCCATGGCCTTGCTGCTGTTGGCGCTGGCCTGGCGTGTCAACGCGCTGACGCCGCCGCCGCTGAACAACGGGAAGTTCACTTCCAGCCCGACAGAGCCGTAGTGGTTGCGTTGATTCAACTCGGAGAGTGATTGGCTTTCGCCTGCGGTGTAGCCGGCAATGAAGTCCAGCGTTGGCCAGTGCCCGGCCTTGGCGCGTTGCACTTCCTCTTCGGCAAGATCGTGGCTATGACGGCGCGCATGGATCAGCGGGCTATCGGTCTGGGCTTTGATCAGCCAGTCCTGCACATTGCTCGGCAGCAGGGGTGGTGTGTCGAAACTTGGGCGCAAGGTGGTCAGCGATTCCGGGGGCTCACCGATATATTCCTGCAGCTTGAGCCGCGTATTGACCAGATTGTCCTGCGCTTCAATCAGCTCGGCCTCGGCGAGGTCGCGGCGAGCGACCGACTCGTCAATATCGGTGACGGTGCCGGCACCCAGTTCCATACGCCGCTTAGCCGAGGCGAGTTGCTCTTCGAAGGCACTGAGCTTGGATTTGGCCAGGACAATCGTTTCGCTGGCCAGAAGCACGTCGAAATAGCTTTCGGCCAGGCGCACCGCGGCGTCCTGACTCTTGGCATCGAACACCGCGACACTGTAATCGGCACGTTGTTGACCCTGACGGTACTCGGCCATCTTCTGTTTGTTGAACAGCGGCTGACGCAAGCGCACGTTTGCGCCCTTGGAGTTGTAGTCGAGGTCTTTATCGATACCACTCTGGCGTTGGCTGCCATTGACCTTGTTGTCGTAAGCCGAAGCATTGATCTGCGGCAACAGGCCGGCCACGCCGATGGCGCGATTTTCCCCGCCGGCTTCTTTTTCATGCACCGCGGCCTGGTAGACAGGGCCTTGGTACTGCAACAGATCCCAGGCTTGTTTGAGGTCCATGGCGCTGGCCGGCAGGCTCAGACTCAGAAGGCAGAAGAACAGGCAATGACGGTCCATTTCATTGTTCCTTGAAAGAGCTGTCCACACGTTCGAGCATCGGTTTGAGAAGATAGCTCATCATGTTGCGCTCGCCAGTCTTGATGGTGACGCTGGCGGGCATGCCGGGGCGAATGTGATTGCTGCCAAGCAGATCCATGCCATCGGGCGTGACTTCCACCTGGGCCAGATAGAACGGTTGCTTGCTTTCCTCGTCCAGCAGGCGGTCGGCGGAAATGGTCTTCACGCGGCCGGGGATGTTGGGCGTCTGGGCATGGTTGAACGCCGGGAACGCTATGTCCACGGCGAGGCCAGGGACCATCTTGTCGATGGCTTGTACCGGAATCATTGCGTCGACTTGCAGCGGTTCGTTGACCGGGACGATTTCCATGATCTTGAAACCGGGCTGAATGATCCCGCCGACCGTGGCGATGCTCAGGGAGTGGACCATGCCATCGATCGGCGAGCGAATGACCGTGTGGGAAACTTCATAGTCCAGCGCGCGCAAGCGGTCGGCCAGGGTGGTGTTTTCCTTGGCGGTGTCGGTCAGCTGCGATTCGACCTCCTTGAGGTAATCGTGCTGGCGCTGCAGGATGCGCAGCTTGATTTCGGTGGTCTGGCTGCGCACGCGAGCGATGTTATTGAGATTTTCTGCCTGGCCGGCGGAAAGGTCGGCATTGCTGCGCTCCAGTTCAAGCAGGCGGTTGCGCGGCACATAACCTTCGGCTGCCAGTACGCGGGTGCCTTGCAGTTCCTGATTGAGGAAGTTGATCTGCGAGGCGCGAGCGCCGTAGACCTGTTGCAGGCCCTTGAGCTGCACCGCCGATGCCACGAGGTTTTCCTGCAGGATGCTGATTTCGCCAGCGAGACCGGCGCGCCGGGTGTCCAACAGGCGCTGTTGCAGATCCATGGCGGCTACCAGACGGTGGTCGTCGCCGAAACGCTCGAGCAGCATGGGGTCGTAGTTCACCACAGCGTGGTTATCGCGTTCCGCTTCCAGACGATTTTCCACGGTCTTGCTGACGATGTACTGGGCGCTGACCGCACCTTGTTCAGCCAGTGCGCGCAACGAGTCGAGGCGAACCACCTCCTGACCCTTTTTTACCATGTCACCTTCGCGAACGAGGATAGCCTCCACGGTGCCGCCGCTCAGGTGCTGCACGGCTTTGCGATTGCTGGTGACTTTGACCGTGCCGGTGGCGACTACGCCGGCATCCAGCGGCGCCAGCCAGGACCATAGCAGGAAGCCGCCGAAGCCGGCGATCACCAGCCACACGCCCCATCGCGCAGGTTTGCCGACATCCAGATCGATGACGCTCTTGGGGTCGCTGCGAATCATCTCGGTGTGTTGCATGATCGATCACTCCCGTGTCTTGACGGAGGCCAACGGAGTCGACGCGCCGGCAGGTATCACACTGGCTTTGCGCAGCGCGGCGAACACTTCGTCGCGGGTGCCGAGCATCTGCACGCCGCCGTCACGCAGCATCAGCACTTTGTCGACGGCGCAAAGCACGTTGGGGCGGTGGGAAATCAGAATGACGGTAGCGCCGCGAGCCTTGAGTTCGGCCATTGCGTCGACCAAGGCTTTTTCACCGACGTCGTCGAGGTTGGCGTTCGGTTCATCCAGCACAATCAGATTGGGTTCGCCATACAGTGCGCGGGCCAAGGCGATGCGTTGCTTCTGGCCGCCGGAAAGCGGGCTGCCATCGGCGCTCAGGTGGGTGTCATAACCCTGCGGGAAACGCAGGACCATTTCGTGTACGCCAGTGCTTTTGGCGGCGCGAATGACCGCGTCGCTGTCCACTTCACCAAAGCGTGCGATGTTGTCGGCGATGCTGCCCTCGAACAGCTCCACGTCCTGGGGCAGGTAACCGAGCCAGGGACCCAGTTCAGCCTTGTTCCAGGTGAACATGTCCGCACCGTCCAGGCGCACCTTGCCGGCCTGCGCTGGCCAGACGCCAACCAGCAAACGGGCGAGGGTGGATTTGCCCGAGGCGGAAGGGCCGATCACGCCAAGGCTTTCGCCTGGCACAAGGCTGAAGCTCACGCCGCGCAGAATCGTGTTGTTGGTGCCGGGCGAACCGGCGTACACGTTTTCCACTGCGATCATGCCCATCGGCCGTTGCAGCGACATGCTCGGTGGGCGGCGCGGATTGTCACGCAGCATCTCATTGAGCCGGCCCCAGGCCGAACGGCAGCCAAGCAGTTGCTTCCATGATGCGATGACCTGTTCCACCGGTCCCAAAGCACGACCGGTGAGGATCGAGCAGGCAATCATCATCCCCGGGGTGATCTTGCCTTCAATCGCCAGCAGCGCACCGGCGCCGAGAATCAGCGACTGCAAGGTGATCCGCACGAAGCGCCCGGTGCTGCTGATCACGGCGGCGCGGTCGGAGGCCAGGGTCTGCATTTCCAGAATGCGCAAATGGCTGTGGTACCAGCGCTTGCTGATTGACGGCAGCATGCCCATGGCCTCGATGACCTCGGCGTTGCGCAAGTTGTTGTTGGCATATTGGGCGGAGGAGAGGGCGGCCTGATTGGCTTCGGCCAGGGGTTTTTGCGTCGCCTTTTCGGTGAGATAAGCCAAACCCATGAGAATCAGCGAGCCGATCAGGGTGAGCAAGCCGAGCAGCGGGTGGATCATATAAGCAACCAGCAGGTAGATTGGCGTCCACGGCGCGTCGAAGAAAGCGAACAGGGAGTTGCCGGTGAGGAACTGGCGTACCTGCGCGAGATCTTGCAGAGCCTGGGCCGGGTTACCTCCGGCGCGATTCAGGTTGCGCTCGAATGCGGCAGTGAAGACGCGACGGTTGAGGTCCATGTCGAGGCAGTTGCCGACCCGGATCAGCAGGCGGGTGCGGATCATTTCCAGGGTGGACATCAGCAGGAACAGGCCGATCACCAGCACCGTCAGCATCGTCAATGTTGTGACGTTTCGACTGACCAATGCCCGATCATAGACCTGAAGCATGTACACGGCTGGCGTCAACATCATGACGTTTATGACGCCGCTGAAGCCTGCCAGGGAGTAAAAACTGTGACGCAGGCGAAAGAGCGCGTCAGCCAGTTCAGAGCGGGTGCTCGGCGGCTTTTGCATTTGGGGGCCTCCCTCTTCGAAAGCCAATTGCATGACGGTGCAACGGCTAAAAGTCTAACTAATTCAGTAGGTAGCTATTCAATGCGCAGGCGGGTCGCTCTGTTGGCGAGGCTCCAATCACTGCTTTGCTCCCACAATCGCAGCGTAGGTGGCGTTGTAACAGTCTGAAATATCTTTTCGCTCTATAGCTACTTCAGTCTTTCTATATATCTTTTTAAAACAGCTATTTATGGATCCTATTTGCCGGTCGTCCGTTTTAATGACGTTAAATTGACAATCTTTTCTTCTGCAACTTTAGTCTCTGTTATCGGAGGACTTGCGCCTGAATCCTGTCAACGTTTTGTCAGTGTGAGAGGCGGTAGATCTTCTGAGGGAGCAAAAAAATGTCGGACCTTTCGTACTCTCGCAGAGTGAAAGGGCTGTCCAGGAGGTTCGCCTTTTCTTCCAGTTTCCATGGCCCACCCAGGGTCACGGATCGCTCTGCCTGATTGCTTGGCAAGCAATACATTTCGCGAATTCCAGGCGCGTATCCCGGGTCCCGGGTAACGGTTTCCTGCGCCAGCGCTCGCCAAAAAAACAAGAACCAACACACTGCGCAAGCCTGCACCTGACTGGGCGCGGGAGGATTGTTTCGTCCCGTGCTCTTCCCCAGATAGATCGAGGGCAATCGAAAATGGCTAATTTCAGCAAGTCGGACCTGGAGTTCATCCTCAAGCAAATCTTCATCGCAGAGGCGCATGCCGATGGCACCAGCCTGAGTGATTTGTTACCCAACACTCAGGTGCCATATGGCCTGCGTACCGTTGATGGCAGTTTCAACAACCTGGTCGCCGGGCAAACCGAGTTCGGCGCCGCGGACAACTCCTTCCTGCGCCTGCTGGATGCCCAGTATCGAGCGGCTTATGCCGCATCAGGGACCGTGATCGACCCGCAACCCCGGATCATCAGCAACCTGATCGCCGACCAGACCGCCAGTAACCCGGCCGCCGTTGCGGCGAACGGTGGTGCCGATCCGGTGATCAGTCCCGGTCTGGATGGTGTCTTCGGCACCGAAGACGACAAGCAGGTTTTTTTCATCCCCAACGAGTCGCCGGACGTTGGCCTGACCGCCGGTTTCAACTCGTGGATGACCTTTTTCGGCCAGTTCTTCGACCATGGTCTCGACCTGGTCACCAAGAGCAATCTTCCTTCTGAAATCGTGTTTATTGCGTTGCAACCGGACGATCCGTTGTTCGTGCCGGGCGGCCCCAATTTCATGGTGCTCTCGCGTGCAGTGCGCGCAGCCGGTGCGGACGGTGTGATGGGCACGGCCGACGATAGCCAGGTCAACACTACCTCGCCGTTCGTGGACCAAAGCCAGACCTATAGCTCACACCCGTCGCATCAGGTGTTCCTGCGCGAGTACGTCATCAATGCGGCAGGTGATCCTGTGTCCACGGGGCGTTTGATCACCAATCGCAATCTCGGTGACGACGGCAAATTCGGCACGGCCGATGACAGCGACAGTGGCAATGGCGGCATGGCCACCTGGGCAGTCGTCAAGGCCCAGGCCCGCGATATTCTCGGTATCAACCTGACCGACGCCGATGTGCACAGCGTGCCGCTGCTGGCAACGGATGCGTATGGCAACTTCCTCCGTGGGCCCAGTGGCATGCCGCAGGTGGTGATGCGCGTCGGTAATGGGGCTGACGGCACCGCGGGGACGGCTGATGACGTCACGCAGCTGGTCGAAGGCAACCGGGATGCGCCGATCAGCCTGGCCAACGCCGTGAGCACCGGGCATGGCTTTCTCGACGACATCGCGCACAACGCAGCGCCAGTTGTCGTCGGCGGCGTTCTGCAGGCGGATGCTGACACCGATGTCGGCAATGCGCAGGACGTTGGCACGCAAGGCAATAACCTGACCTATGACAACGAACTGCTCGACGCGCATTACATCGCCGGCGATGGCCGGGCGAACGAAAACATCGGCCTGACCGCCGTGCACCACGTGTTCCACTCCGAACACAACCGCCTGATTCAGCAAACCAAGGACACCCTCCTGGCCGCTGGCGATCTGGCCTTCCTCAATGAGTGGCTGATAGACGACGTCGCCGCCATACCGACGACAGCCGCCGACATCGCAGCGTTGGTCTGGGATGGCGAACGCCTGTTCCAGGCAGCCAAGTTCGGCACCGAGATGCAGTACCAGCATCTGGTGTTCGAGGAATTTGGCCGGACCCTTCAACCGCAGATCGACGCGTTCCTTGCACCCAACGGCTATGACACTTCGATCAACCCGGCCATTTTCGCCGAGTTCGCGCACGTGGTGTACCGCTTCGGTCACTCGATGTTGACCGAGACGGTGGATCGCTTCGATCCCGAGTTCAATCCGCTTCTCACCGATCCTGCCAACCAGGATTCGCAACTTGGTCTGATCGCCGCCTTCCTCAACCCGCTGGCGTTCGCCGGCAGCGGTGCGACTGCGGACGAAGCGGCCGGGGCGATCATTCGCGGTGCGACCCGCCAGCTCGGCAACGAGATCGATGAGTTCGTCACCGAAGCGTTGCGCAATAACCTGCTCGGCCTGCCGCTCGATTTGCCTGCCCTGAACCTGGCACGTGGTCGAGAAACCGGTATTCCCACGTTGAATGAAGCGCGTCGCGAGTTCTATGCCGCTACCGGTGACAGCCAACTCAAGCCGTACATCAGCTGGGCCGACCTGGCGGAGAACCTCAAGCACCCCGAGTCGCTGGTCAACTTCATCGCGGCGTTCGGTACCCACAGCGCATTGACAGCGGCCGACGTGGATACGCTGGTCGAGATGCGTGCGGTCGCGGCTGCCCTGGTGTTTGGCGGTACTGCGGTGATCAATTCGGGCACGCCCGAGGAGCGAACCTTCACCGCCAATCTGGCGGATCGCCTGGACTTTCTGAACAGTGCGGGCATCTACGCGATGAACAATGGCGTCACCACCACCGGCGTCGATGACATCGACTTCTGGATCGGTGGCCTTGCCGAGAAGAAGATGCCGTTCGGCGGCATGCTCGGCTCGTCGTTCAACTTCGTGTTTGAAACCCAGATGGAAGCGTTGCAGGACGGCGACCGGTTCTATTACCTGTCGCGTACCGCGGGCCTGAACTTCGGTACCGAGTTGGAAAACAACTCCTTTGCCAAACTGATCATGCTCAATACCGATGTTACCCACCTGTCGAACACTGTGTTCCTGACGCCGACCTTCACCCTCGAGGTCAATCAGGCCAATCAGTTCACCGACCTTGGCCTGGACGGCAAAGCAGATCCGACGGGCGGATTGATGATCAACGGCGTGGAAATCGTGCCGCTGGTGATCCGCAACAACCCCAATACCGCAGGGACCGATAGTAATTTTCTGCAGTACACCGGTGAGGATCATGTTGTCCTCGGCGGCACCGCCGGCAATGACATCATTATTTCGGGTGACGGCGATGACACCGTTTATGGCGATGGCGGCAATGACCGCCTCGAAGGCGGCGCGGGCAACGATGCGGTACTGGGCGGGGCGGGCGATGACATCATCAGCGACTCGTTCGGCGATAACCGTCTGGAAGGGAATGCCGGTAACGACGTGATCGTGGCCGGCAGCATGGCTGGGGCCGGTAACCTGATTCTGGGCGGCGACGGTCAGGACTTCATCATCACCACCGAAGACATCAGCACGATCTTCGGCGGTCAGGGTGACGATTTCATCCTCGGTGCCAAGACCAACCTGCCCGCTACCGGTGGCGAAGGTGATGACTGGATCGAGAAGGGCACCCAGGACGGGGCGCCTGGCGATAACGCCTCGCCGCTGCTCAATGACGACGTGATCGGCAACGACGTCTTTGTCGGCGGTCCTGGTTTCGATGAAATGATCGGCGAGGGTGGCGATGACATCTTTGTCGGCAGCGATGCCCAGGACAACATGGACGGCATGTCCGGTTTCGACTGGGTGACCTATAAAAATGACCGGATTGGCGTGACCGCCGACCTGAGCATGGCCGCGCTGGCGCAGCCCCATGGCAATGCGCCCAACCAGAACACCGGGGTGTTCAACCCGGTCGGTGCCTCACCGGCTTCGATCCTCGACCGCTTTGCCGAGGTCGAAGGCCTGTCCGGTTCGCAATTCGGTGACGTGCTCAAAGGCGATGATGTCGATGCCGACACCATCATCAACCACGGCGGTACCACAGGCAGTGCGCTGACCAATGTGGCGTTGATCCGGGGGCTGGCACAGTTTCTCTCCGATGCCGGCTTGCCGACCACCGGTTTTGCCACGGGCAACATCATCCTCGGCGGCAATGGCAGTGACTTGATCGAGGGTCGCGGTGGCGACGATCTGATCGATGGCGACAAATGGATCAACGTCAGAATTGCGGTCTATGGCCCGAATGACGTCAACCATACCGGCCCCGAAGTCGCCAGCTTCAACAGCATGGAAGACATGATTCCGTTCATGCTCGATGGCACCTATAACCCGGGCCAACTCAAGGCTGTGCGGGAAATCCTGCCCGGCACCTCGATAGGCGGGGCAGCTTTCGATACCGCCATTTTCTCCGGAGTTCAGAGCGAGTACACGGTCACTCAGAACACTCGCGGCACGGAGACTCTGACGGACGATGTGTGGACGGTGACGGATACCGTCGCGGGTCGCGACGGCACCGATACGCTGCTGCATATCGAACGCCTGCAATTCTCCGATGGTCAGCGAGAGCTGGTGCCGGGGCTCAATGCACAACCGACGGGCAGGCCGACCATCGCCGATGGAAACGGCGGAGCAATCACGGTGGGCGACACGCTGACAGTCAGCTCAGCCTTGGTGCGTGACACCAACAACATCTCCCCGGCTAATCCGTTGGGTACTCTCAACAGTACCTCGGTGTCCTACTACTGGCAGTTCGAGGCCGACCCAGCCAGCGGCGTGTTTGAGGACATCATTCTGTTGCCCGCCGGTGACCTGGCGTTCCAGAGTGCCGACGGCACCACGTTCAAGGTCTCTCCTGACCTTGCCGGACTGACGTTGCGGGTCAAGGCGATTTACCAGGACGGGCATGGCACTACGGAGGTAGTGTTCTCGCAGCCAACGTCCGTGGTGGCTCCCGGCGCGGCGGTCACGCCAACGACGCCGGCACCTGTAGGTGATGCAACCGCGGGTGGCGAAGGGCTGCACATGGTTCGCTCCGACCTCAACTTCATTCTTGATCAGATCAAGATTGCCGAAGCAGACGCGGCCGGTCAGGACATTCTCTCGCTGATCCCCAACATCCGTTCGGCGTTGGGCCTGCGGGCAGTCGATGGCTCGAACAACAACCTGCTGAACCTCAATGGCATCAACAACACCGAGTTTGGTGCCGCCGACAACCTCTTTCCGCGCATTAGCGATCCGGTGTTCAATTCTGCGGAGGGTGTGGGTGCCGGCTTCTTCGGCCCCGGTTCGCCGGCGTTTAGCGGCTCATCGTATCAGCAGACCAGCGGTGCTGTGTTTGACTCGCAGCCGCGCACCATCAGTAACCTGATCGTCGACCAGACGTCGAACAACCCGGCCGCCTACGCCACGGCGCACGATGTGGGTGCGAACGGTACGCTCGACTTCGGCCTGACAGGGCCAGGCAATGACGACGTGCTCAAGGATGGCGTACGGATCGTCGCCAGCCCAGGCATGGATGGAAAATTCGGTACGGCCGATGACCATGATGTGTACCTGTTCGAAAACACCACGGCGGATGCGGGATTGTCCGCGCCGTTCAACGCGTGGATGACCTTCTTCGGGCAGTTCTTCGATCACGGTCTGGACCTGCTCACCAAGGGCGGTTCGGGCACCGTCTACATCCCGCTGCAACCGGATGATCCGCTGTATGTGCCAGGCGGCAACACCAACTTCATGGTGCTGACCCGCGCAACCAACCAGCCAGGGGCGGATGGCGTTCTTGGTACGTCCGACGACATCCATGAGCACACCAACACCACCTCGCCGTTTGTGGACCAGAACCAGACCTACAGCTCGCACCCCTCGCATCAGGTGTTCTTGCGCGCTTATGAGCTGACTGACAATGGCCCCATAGCGACCGGCCGGCTGATCACCAACCGTGACCTGGGCGCTGATGGCAAATACGGGACCTCGGACGACGCTGAAATCGGTGGCATGGCGACCTGGAAGGTGGTCAAGGCGCAGGCTGCCGACGTTCTGGGTATCCGCCTGACGGATGCCGATGTCGGTAACTCGCCGTTGTTGGCGACCGATGCCTATGGCAATTTCATCAAGGGGCCGAACGGCTTCCCGATGGTCGTGATGAAGGGGCTCGATGGTATTGGCGGCACGGCAGATGACGTCCTTGTCGAAGGCGATCCGACTGCCCCGATCAGCCTGACCAATGCCGTACGCACCGGACACCAGTTCCTCGCCGACATTGCCAACAGTGCAGCGCCGGTGTTCAGCGGTGGTGTGCTGGCTCCTGATATCGATAACATTGCAGGCAACACGGTGCCATCCAATCCGCAGACCGGGGCCAACCTGGTTTACGACAACGAATTGCTGGATGCGCACTACATTGCAGGCGACGGCCGGGTCAACGAAAACATCGGCCTGACTGCCGTGCATGCGATCTTCCACTCCGAGCACAACCGCCTGGTTGCGCAGACCATGGACACCGTGCTCGATTCGGCGGACCTGGCCTTCCTCAACGAGTGGCTGCTCACTCCGGTGAGCGCATTGCCAGTCAACCAGGCTGAAATCGATGCACTGGTGTGGAACGGCGAACGTTTGTTCCAGGCTGCCAAGTTCGGCACCGAGATGCAGTATCAACACTTGGTGTTCGAAGAGTTTGCGCGGACCATCCAGCCCAACATCGACCTGTTCTTCGCACCGACCCAGGTCTATGACGTCGACCTCGATGCCTCGATCGTCGCCGAGTTCGCCCATACCGTGTACCGGTTTGGCCACTCGATGCTGACCGAGACCGTCGACCGCTACGATGTGGACTTCAACGTAGTGGGCGATCCGGCCAGCCCTACCAATCCCGATCAGCAACTGGGCTTGATTGCGGCGTTCCTCAATCCATTGGCGTACGCCGCCAGCGGGGTGACGCCAGAGGATGCAACCAGCGCGATCGTTCGTGGGGTGACTCGGCAATCCGGTAACGAAATCGACGAGTTCGTCACCGAGGCGCTGCGCAACAACCTGCTCGGCCTGCCGCTCGACCTGCCGGCGATCAACATCGCCCGTGGCCGTGATGTGGGGATCCCCTCACTCAACGCGATTCGCCGCGACATCTACAGCCAGACCGGTGATACCCAGCTCAAGCCTTACACCAGTTGGGTGGACTTGTTGCAACACCTCAAGCATCCGGAGTCGTTGATCAACTTCATCGCTGCCTATGGCACACATGACACGATCACGGCGGCGACCACGCTGGAAGGTAAGCGCGCGGCAGCGATGTTGCTGGTGTTCGGTGGCGCAGGTGCGCCGTCTGATCGCCTGGACTTCCTCAATGGAACGTCTACCTGGGCCAACGTAACTCGGGCCGGCAAGGATGGGGTACTGGGTACCGCCGACGATCTGAAGGGTGTAACTATCACGGGCGTCGATGCCATCGACCTCTGGATCGGCGGTCTGGCCGAAGAGAAAACCCCGTTCGGCGGCATGCTCGGTTCGACCTTCAACTTCGTGTTCGAGAACCAGCTGGAAAAACTGCAGGACGGCGACCGCTTCTACTATCTGGAGCGTACCTCTGGCCTGTCGATGAATGCCGAGCTGGAAAGCAACTCGTTCGCCAAGCTGATCATGGCCAACACCTCGGCTACGCACTTACCGGGCCTGGTGTTCTCGGACCCTGGGTTCTATCTGGAAGTGGACCCCAGCAAGCAGTTCAACGAAGGCCTGGGCAACGCCGATCCGCTTGGCGACAACAACGAGCAGGTGGTCTTCCGCGACAACACGCTGACCGTCGGACCGGACAGCAACTACATCCGCTACACGGGCGCAGAGCACATCGTGCTGGGCGGCACCAACGGCGCAGACATTCTGGTCTCCAGTGAAGGCGACGACACGGTCTGGGGCGATGGCGGCAACGATCGCATCGAGGGCGGTAACGGCAACGATCAGCTGCGCGGTGGTGCCGGCGACGACATCATCACCGATGTCGGCGGCGACGATAACATCCAGGGCGGCGACGGCAACGACGTGCTGCACGGCGGCAATGGCGTCAACCTGATCATCGGCGGGTTCGGCAACGACTTCATCGTTACCGGTGAGGACGCTTCCGATGCCATTGGTGGCCAGGGCAACGACTTTATCCTGGGCAGCAAAGCCAACGAGCAGGACATGGGTAACGAAGGCGACGACTGGATGGAGAAAGGCACCTCGGACGGTGCGCCAGGCGATAACTTCGACCCGTTTGGCAACGACCCGATAGTCGGCAACGATGTCTACATCGGCGCCGGCGAGAACGATAAGTTCAACGGCGAAGGCGGTGACGACATCATGGTCGGCAGTCTCGGCTTGGGTGACCGCTATATCGGCGGCTCCGGCTATGACTGGGCGACGTTCAAGGGGCTTGCCCAGGGGGTGAGCATCGACTTCACCGACCGCTTCTTCGATGTACCTCCGGTGCCGGGTTCAGGTGCTTCGGCACTGGTGCGCTTCGACATCATGGAAGGCCTGTCGGGTTCGTCCCACGGTGACTTCCTGCGCGGTGACAACGAAGATGCCGCTTCGCTGCCTACCGCCGGTGCAACCGGCAGTGTGCTGACCAACATCGACCTGATCGACGGCCTGGCGGATCTGCTGCCTGCCGGCGCGACGTTCTTCGACGGTGGCAACATCATCCTCGGTGGCAGCGGCAGCGACCTGATCGAAGGCCGCGGCGGTGACGACATCATTGATGGTGACAAGTGGCTGAACGTACGCATCAGCGTACGGGCAAACCTTGATGGCACGGGCCCGGAAATCGCCTCGTTCGACAGTATGGAGCCGATGGTGCCGTTCATGTTGAACGGTACTTACAACCCTGGCCAGTTGGTCATCGTGCGGGAGATTCTGACCGGCGATGACAAATTCGACACAGCGCTGTTCTCCGGTGTTGCGACGGACTACAACATTGTCGTCGAGGGTGACACGGTCATTGTGACCGACACGGTAGCAGGGCGTGATGGCGTCGATCGGCTGACGGGCATCGAGCGTCTGCAGTTCTCTGACGTGGCGCAGTCGTCGGGCGTGGGCACAGCGGTGAACGCCGGTCCGTCGGGTCACCTGGCGATCCTTGATGCGACTTCTGGCGTACGGGACGACACCCCTGTCGCCGGCCAGTTGCTGCGTGTGAGCGATCTGCGGGTGCACGACGCGGACAATGTCAGTGCGACCAACCTGACCGGTGCGGTTGCAGGTCCAGTGTCTTACTACTGGCAGGTCGAAAACGTTGTCGGTTCGGGCGTCTATGAAGACATCACCTTTCTTGCCGCGGGTGAGGCATCGCGGGCGGTCGGCACTACGTACCGGGTGGCGGACGATGTCGCGGGGCTGAACATCCGTGTCCGGGCGGTGTATCAGGATGCCAAGGGCACGCTGGAGATCGTCGATTCATCGCCAAACAGCACAGCGAGCGCAAGGCCGACGGTCACCGGGCTTTTGGTGCAGAACCAGCTGTTGACCGCTGACCCATCGAGCATCATCGACGTTGATGGCCTGAGCAACCCGCAGTTCACCTTCCAGTGGCAGGCGACCAACGGGGTCAACTTCGTCAACATCCCGGGCGCCACCGGTAGCACATTCTCACTGACCCAGGCTCAGGTCGGGGATCAGGTGCGCGTGGTGGTCAGTTACGTGGATGACTTCGGTGTGCACGAAAGCATTGCGTCCGACCCCTCGGATCCGGTCGCCAACGTCAACGATGCGCCGACAGGTGCGTTGCTGATCAGCGATACGACACCTGCCCGAGGACAGGTGCTCACCGCGCTGACTGGCGGGATTGCCGATGCGGACGGGCTGGGCACCTTCAGCTTCCAATGGCAGCAAGGTACCGGTGCTTCCTTCACCGACATCAACGGAGCGACCGCTGCGTCCTTCACCCCTGGTGCGGCGCAGGGCATTCTGCAATTGCGGGTGATCGTGCGCTACACCGATGGCTTCGGCAAGCTGGAGTCGTTGACCTCTGTGGCAACTGCGGCGATCACGGTTCCGGCTGGTGTGGTATTGCAGGGCACTGCGGCGGCAAACCTGCTTACCGGCGGCGCCGGTGACGACGTGCTGATTGGCCTCGGTGGGAACGATACGCTCAACGGCCTGGTCGGTATTGACCAGTTGTTTGGTGGCACCGGCAACGACATTCTCAACGGCGGAGACGACAACGACATCCTCAATGGCGAGGCCGACAACGACACCCTCAACGGGGGACTCGGCGCGGATGCCATGAACGGTGGAACCGGCAACGATACCTTCGTGGTCGATAACGTCGGTGACACCGTCATTGAGGCGGTGGGTGGCGGTACCGATCTGGTGCAAACCAGTCTGGCGACCTACCTGCTCAACGCAAACGTCGAGAACCTGACCTATACCGGTACCGCCAACTTCACGGGTAACGGTAATGCGCTGGCCAACACCCTCACCGGCGGGGTCGGAAATGACGTCCTCAATGGCGGTGCGGGTGCTGACCGGATGGTGGGTCTGGCCGGCAACGATTCCTACGTCGTCGACAACGTCGATGACGTGGTGGTCGAGGCGCAGGGTGGCGGTACGGATTCCGTGCAGACATCGCTGGTCAATTACTCGCTCAGTGCCAATGTCGAGAATCTGACCTACACCGGGGTCGGCAACTTCACCGGCACCGGCAATGGGTCGAACAACGCCATCACCTCCGGGGCGGGTAATGACATTCTCAGTGGCGGCGGCGGCGATGACATCCTCACCGGCAACGGCGGTAACGACACACTCAATGGTGACGGCGGTAACGACCAGCTGTTGGGTGGCATTGGTACCGATACCCTGAGCGGCGGCACGGGTGATGACAGCCTCGACGGCGGTGACGGGGCCGATGTGCTCAGTGGTGGAACAGGCAACGACACGCTGCTCGGCGGGCTGGGCAATGACAGCCTGGATGGCGGTAACGGCATTGATCTGCTCCAGGGAGGCGATGGCAACGACACGCTGCTCGGTGGTAACGATAACGACACATTGCTGGGCGGTATCGGCAATGACTTTATCGATGGCGGTAATGGCAACGACAGGGTGACCGGCGGTGCTGGCAACGACACGATGGTTGCCAGCGGTGGCAACGATATCTTCTTGTTCTCGGCGGGCTTCGGGGTTGATCAGATCACCGGCTTCGATGCCAACCCGGGGCAGGGTGGCCAGGATCGGCTGGATATTTCCGGGTTCAACATTACGGCTGCAACCTTTGTCGGCAATGTCACCATCGCCGATGTCGGTGCCGATACCTTGATCAGCTTTGCCGGTGCTGACTCCATCCGCCTGGTAGGGGTGGGCGACGCAACAACCATCACGACCACGGACTTCATTCTGGCTTCTTGAGGTCCAGATCAGTTCTGACGCAGGAGCGTCAACAGCGCAAGAGAGGGCAATGGATGCCCTCTCTTTTTTTGTGATGTCGAATAAATGAACATTACGAGGGCTTGGCCGGTTTTGCCGCGCGCTTGCCCGTTGTCCGCTTGCCGCTGCTCGAAGGTTTGCCACTGGCGGTCTTGCGCTTGTTTTTCCACGGAGTCGCTCCTCGCCCCGCGGGACTTGCCGGGCCGCTGATGGTCAGGCTCAACCCGGAACAGCGGCTGACTTGCCTGCTCATCCATGCCGCTTGTTTGGTGACAAACTCCTCAAGACTCATTTCCCCGCTTTGCACCATGTCCAGGGCCTGTTCCCATATTGCCGTAGTCCCCGGATCGGCAATGGCACGCGGCACGGCGTCGATCAGGCTGAACGCTGCGGGTGTTGCGGCCAGGGCTTTGCCGTTCTTGATCAGATAACCACGGTCGAGCAAGCCCTGGATGATCGAGGCACGGGTCGCTTCGGTGCCTATACCGGTGGTGTCCTTGAGTTTCTGCTTGAGCAGTGGATCTTCCACCAGTTTGGCGACGTTCTTCATCGCCTTGATCAGATCGCCTTCGGTAAAAGGCTTGGGTGGCTGGGTCCAGAGGTCCTTGAACTGCACGCCAGCCACCGCGCAATCGATGCCTTCGGCCAGGTTCGGCAGTGTTTGCGGCGTTGGCGCTTCGCGCCCCTTGGCCGGTGCCAGCGCTTCGGGCAGGGCGCGTTTCCAGCCCGGTTCGATGATTTGTTTTCCCACGGCGCGCAACGCCTCGCCGGCACAGTCGAAATCGGCCTGGGTGCGGTCGTATTCGTGATTGGGCAGGAACTGCGCCAGGTAACGGGCGCGGATCAGCGTGTAGACCGCACGGTGCTTGCCGGTCAGGCGTTCCAGGTTTTTCGCGGCCGCGGTGGGAATGATGCCGTGGTGAGCGCTGACCTTGGCGTCGTTCCAGGCCCGCGAGCGACGGTGCGGCTCAAGGTGATCTTGCAAGATGTTCAGGGCCGGGTCGGCCTGACGCAGCGCTGCCAGAATCGCCGGCGCCTCGCTGTGCTGGCTGACCGGCAGGTAACCGCAATCACTGCGCGGATAGGTGATGACTTTGTGGGTTTCGTAAAGCGCCTGGGCGATGTCGAGGGTTTCCTGGGCGCCGAGGCCGAGCTTTTTCGAACAGACTTCCTGCAGGGTGCCCAGATCGAAGGGCAGGGGGGCGACTTCGCGCATCCGCTCGGTGCGCAACTTGATCACCCGGGCGGTGGGTGCGCGGCCCATGGCCGTTGCCGCTTGTTGTGCCAGTGCCTGGTTCAGGCAGCGGTCCTGGTCGTCGCAAGCCTCGGAGGCCGCCCGCCATTGCGCGGTGAACGTGGTGCCGTTGTGCAGCAGTTGCACGTCGATGGCCCAGTAGGCGACCGGTACGAAGTCGGCAATGCTGCGATCGCGATCCACCACCAGGCGCAAGGTCGGCGTTTGTACGCGCCCGACCGGCAACACCCCTTGATAACCGGATTGGCGCCCGAGCAAAGTAAAAAGCCGGCTCATGTTCATGCCGATCAGCCAGTCAGCCCGAGATCGGCCCAAGGCCGAATGATAGAGGTTGAACGTGTCGGCTCCCGGTTTGAGCGCGGCAAGGGCCTTGCGGATCGAGGCATCGTCCAGCGCCGACAACCAGAGGCGGCGGATCGGCCCGCGGTAACGGCAATGTTCGACCAGCTCCCGGGCGATCATTTCGCCTTCGCGGTCGGCGTCGGTGGCGATGATCAGCTCTGAAGCTTCGCCAAGCAGGCGCTTGACTGCTTTGTACTGGCTGGCCGTGCGCGGCTTGACAGTCATCTTCCATTTTTCCGGAATGATCGGCAGGTCAGCCAGCACCCAGCGTTTGTAACGCGCGTCGTAGGCATCCGGCGGTGCGGTTTCCAGCAGGTGGCCGATGCACCAGGTCACCGTGACGTCCGTTCCCAGCCAGCAGCCATCGCCCCGGCGCCTGGCGCCGAGTACAGCCGCGATGTCTTTGGCCTGGGAAGGTTTTTCACAGAGGTACAGCTGCATAACCACCATCGTCGATCAAGTACGAGAGGTGCACAGAATGGCGGCTGATGCGTGTCTGAGCAATCTTTATCTGTATGCATGTACAGTTTTTTGTGTCTCAGCTGACTGGCGGCCCTTGCCAGGAAAAACCTGAAAGAGTACAAATGTACTCCATGACGACTTTAACGCCCCGCCGTACCGCCATCCTGACCTTTATCCGCGATCGCATCGCCGAACAGGGTCAGTCCCCGAGCCTCGCTGAAATCAGCGAGGCGTTCGGCTTTGCCTCCCGAAGCGTGGCACGCAAGCATGTGCTGGCCCTGACCGAGGCCGGTTTTATCGAGGTCAATCCTCATCAGGCCCGGGGCATTCGCTTGCTTGGGCAACCCCCACGCCCCGAACTGCTGGACATTCCAGTCCTCGGTCGGGTCGCGGCCGGTGCGCCCATCGGCGCCGATGCCGAGGTACACAGCCGTTTGCTGCTCGATCCATCGTTTTTCTCCCGGGTACCGGACTATATGCTGCGGGTCCGGGGTGATTCGATGATCGAAGACGGCATTCTCGACGGTGACCTGGTGGGTGTGCACCGCAATCCCGAGGCGCTCAACGGCCAGATCGTCGTTGCGCGGCTCGACGGCGAGGTCACCATCAAGCGTTTCGAACGGGTGGGTGACGTTGTGCGCCTGTTGCCGCGTAACCCGGCCTACCAGCCGATCATCGTCGAAGCCGATCAGGATCTGGCCATCGAAGGGGTGTTCTGTGGTCTGGTGAGGAAAGGTTGATGGGTGCCGTCGTTGCGTTGGATACCCTGTTCAATGGCGGCCAGGTCTGGAAGGGCCGGCCTGCACCGCCGGCCGTCAGCCCGCAACCCACCGGGCATGCCACGCTGGATGCCGTGTTGCCCACCGGTGGCTGGCCGGAGGCGGCATTGACGGAAATCCTCCTGGCCGGGCAGGGCGTCGGCGAGTTGCAACTGGTGTGGCCTGCGCTGGCGCGGCTGGCGGCGGCGGGCGAACGCATCGTGCTGGTGGCGCCGCCCTACGTACCGTATCCCCAGGCGTGGCAGAGCGCCGGGGTCGACCTGCGTCAGTTGTCGATCATCCAGGCCAGCGAGCGCGATGCGCTGTGGGCGACGGAACAATGCCTGCGTTCCGGCAGTTGCGGCGCGGTGCTGTGCTGGCCGCACAAGGCCGATGATCGTGCATTACGTCGCTTGCAGGTGGCGGCGGAGACCGGCCAGACCCTGGCGTTTGCCTATCGCCCGCTCAGTGAAGCCATCAACCCTTCGCCTGCGGCCCTGCGTATCGCCATCGACGCGCAACCGGCGCAATTGCGGGTGCTCAAGTGCCGGGGCGGTCTGGCCCGTTCGGCGCCGATTGCCTTCGCCGTGGGGCATTGAGGTTGCCATGCGCTGGGTTTGCATTCTCTTCCCGCAATTGGCGCTGGACGCGGTACTGCGTCAGCGTGCCGATCCCGATGAGCCTCTGGTTTTGCTGACCGGCCCGGCCCAGCGCCGGGTGTTGCAGGCTGTCAATGGTCCGGCGCGGGCTTTGGGCTTGCGCCCCGGTCAGTCCATGAGCGCCGCCCAGGCCTTGAGCAAAGGTTTTGTCACGGCTGAATATGACGCCGCCGACATCGAGCACTGGCAGCAGTTTCTCGCCGCCTGGGCCTATGGCTTCAGTTCCCAGGTCAGCGTGCATTACCCGCGAGCCGTGGTGTTTGAAATCGAGTCCAGCCTCGGGCTGTTCGGTGACTGGCCGCAATTCGAGGCACGCTTGCGTCGCGAACTTGGCGAACTGGGTTTTCGTCATCGCATCGTCGCCGCGCCCAATCCGGTGGCGGCACGGGTCCTGGCCAACGCATATGACGGCCTCGTGGTGCCAGACGATCAGGCCTTGCAGCATCACCTGGGACAATTGCCCGTCGACCGGATCGGGCTGGAGGCATCGGTTGCCACGGCGTTGTCGCGCATGGGGCTGCGCACCTTGAACCAGGTGCAGGCGTTGCCCCGGCATAGCCTCGCTCGGCGTTTCGAGGCCCAGGTGCTCAAGCATCTGGACGCGCTGCTCGGGGTACGCCGGCTCGCGCTGGCGTTCTACCTGCCGCCGGACCGTTTCGATGTGCGCATCGAGCTCAATTTCGATGTGCAGTCCCATCAGGCCTTGCTGTTTCCATTGCGCCGGTTGACTGGTGATCTGGCGGCATTCCTCTGCGGTCGTGACAGTGGCGTACAGCGTTTTGACCTGCACCTGGAGCACGCCGGGTTGCCGGACACGCTGATCAAGGTCGGTCTGCTCAGCGCCGAGCGCGATCCGGCAATGCTCTTTGAACTGGCCCGGGGGCGACTGGAGCAAGTCCAGGTCGAGGCGCCGGTGCGCGGCTTCCGTCTGCGCGCCGAAGACTTGCCGAGCTTCGTACCCCAGCATCAGGAACTGTTCGATGATCGTCCGCAGCAATCCTTGCCCTGGGAACAACTGCGCGAACGCTTGCGCGCACGGCTGGGGGATGACGCGGTGCATGGCCTGCGCTTTCAGGCCGATCATCGACCCGAGTGCGCCTGGCAGGCCAGCGCCGACCATCAGCCCTGTGCAGGTCTTGGCGCCGCCAAACGGCCGGGCTGGCTGCTGACGGAACCCTTGGCCGTGCACCAAGGCTCGGCACGCATCCTCATGGGGCCGGAGCGTATCGAGTCTGGCTGGTGGGACGGCGGTGATGTACGCCGGGATTATTACCTGATCGAAACCCGCGCCGGCCAGCAGGGCTGGGCCTACCGGGCGGTGGGTGAGGACGGCCCGTTGTGGTTGCAGGGCTGGTTCGCATGAACATCGAATATGCCGAGCTGCACTGCCTGTCGAACTTCAGCTTCCAGCGCGGCGCCTCCAGTGCGCTCGAGCTGTTTCAGCGAGCCAAAAAGCTGGGCTATCAGGCACTGGCGATCACTGATGAGTGCACCTTGTCGGGGATTGTTCGTGCTTGGCAGGCAGCGAAATCCGTGGAGCTGCCGCTGATCATCGGCAGTGAAGTGCGTATCGAAAACGGCCCGAAACTGGTGCTGCTGGTGGAGAGTCTTGAGGGCTATCAATCGTTGTGTCGCTTGATTACACGTGCCCGACGCCGCACGCACAAAGGCCAGTATCAGGTGCTTCGTGAAGACTTCAGCGAACCGCTGCCGGGGCTGCTGGCGTTGTGGGTGCCGGATGCAGTCAACGCTTTTGAGCAAGGGCATTGGCTCAAACAAGTCTTTGCCGAACGCCTGTGGCTGGCGGTGCAATTGCATCGCGGCCAGGACGATGCCCGGCGCCTGAGCGAGCTGTTGACCCTGGCCAGGGAGTTGCGAATTCCCGCGGTGGCCAGCGGCGATGTGCACATGCACGCACGTGGTCGGCGGGCCTTGCAGGACACCATGACCGCGATCCGTCATCACTTGCCGGTGGCCGACGCCGGCTTGCGTCTGCACCCCAACGGCGAGCGGCATCTGCGCAGTGTCGATGTTCTGCAGGCGCTTTATCCGCCAGCCCTGCTGGAAGAAACGCAGGTGATCGCCCGGCGTTGCACCTTCGATCTGGGTCAATTGAGCTATCAATATCCCCGCGAACTGGTGCCTGAGGGGCATACCGCCACCTCCTGGCTGAGCGAGTTGACCGAGCGCGGCATCCGCGAGCGTTGGCCCAAAGGCGCCAGCGAAAAGGTGCGCGGGCTGATCGACAAGGAGCTCGGGCTGATCGCCGAGCTGGGTTATGAAAGTTATTTCCTGACCGTTCAGGACATCGTCTCCTTCGCCCGACGCGAGAAAATCCTGTGCCAGGGTCGGGGCTCGGCGGCCAACTCGGCGGTATGTTTCGCCTTGGGCATCACCGAGATCGACCCTGACCGGATGAACATGCTGTTTGAGCGCTTCATTTCCAAGGAGCGCAACGAGCCGCCGGATATCGATGTGGACTTCGAGCACGAACGCCGCGAGGAAGTCCTGCAGTACGTGTTCAATCGCTATGGGCGGGGGCGCGCGGCGCTGACCGCGGTGGTCAGCACTTACCATGCCGCCGGCGCGGTGCGTGATGTGGCCAAGGCGTTGGGTTTGCCACCGGACCAGATCAATGCCCTGGCCGATTGTTGTGGCCACTGGAGTGATCAAACACCGCCCGTAGAACGTTTGTGTGAAGGTGGCTTCGACCCCGAAAGCCCGGTGCTGCGCCGGGTGCTGAGCCTGACGCAGCAGTTGATCGGTTTCCCCCGACACCTGTCCCAGCACCCCGGCGGCTTCGTCATTTCCGAGCAGCCGCTGGACCACCTCGTACCGGTGGAAAATGCGGCCATGGCCGATCGCACCATCATTCAGTGGGACAAGGACGACCTCGACGCGGTCGGCCTGCTCAAGGTCGACATTTTGGCCTTGGGCATGCTCAGCGCGATTCGTCGTTGTTTCGATTTGCTGCGTCGCCATCGCAACCGCGATTTGAGCCTGGCAACGGTGCCTTCTGAAGACTCGCAAACCTACGACATGATTGGCCGGGCCGACACCGTCGGCGTGTTCCAGATCGAATCCAGGGCACAAATGTCGATGCTGCCCAGGCTCAAGCCTCGCAAATTCTATGACTTGGTGATCGAGGTCGCGATTGTCCGTCCGGGGCCGATTCAGGGGGGCATGGTGCACCCGTACCTGCGTCGTCGAAACAAGGAAGAACTCGAAAGCTACCCCTCCGAAGAGTTGCGGGAAGTGTTGAAGCGCACCCTCGGTGTGCCGCTGTTTCAGGAACAGGTGATGCAGATCGCCATTGTCGCTGCCGACTACAGCCCCGGCGAGGCCGATCAGTTGCGTCGGTCCATGGCGGCCTGGAAGCGTCACGGTGGGCTGGAACCGCACCAGGAGCGCCTGGCCGCGGGCATGAAGAAAAAGGGCTATACCGCCGAATTCGCCGCGCAGATTTTCGAGCAGATCAAGGGCTTCGGCAGTTATGGTTTTCCTGAGTCCCACGCCGCCAGTTTTGCCTTGCTGACCTACGCCAGTTGCTGGTTGAAGTGCCACGAACCGGCGGCCTTCGCCTGTGCGCTGATCAACAGCTGGCCGATGGGCTTCTACAGCCCGGACCAGATTCTGCAGGATGCGCGCCGTCATCATTTGCAGGTTCGCCCGGTGGACGTGCGCGCCAGCGACTGGGATTGCAGTCTGGAACCGCTTGCCGGTGCGCAACCGGCGATTCGCATGGGCCTGCGCATGATCAAGGGTTTTCGCGAGGACGATGCCCGGCGCATCGAGGCGGCGCGTGGGAACGGAGCGTTTGCCGACATCGCCGACCTCGGCGAGCGGGCGGGGCTCGATGCCCGTGCCCGGGAGCTACTGGCCGATGCCGGTGCGTTGCGTGGATTGGCCGGTGATCGGCATCGGGCGCGCTGGGAAGTGGCGGGTGTGCAGAAACAGCTCGGCCTGTTCGCCGGGTTGCCGAGTCAGGAGGAGGGCGCGGTGGCGCTGCCCAAACCCACGGTCGGCGAAGACCTGCTCGCCGATTACAACAGTCTGGGTACCACCCTCGGGCCGCATCCGTTGGCGTTGTTGCGCAGTGAACTGAAAGCCCGGCGCTGCCGCAGTTCAAAAGAGCTGCTTGAAGTCGAACACGGGCGACCGGTCAGCGTTGCCGGACTGGTGACAGGCAGGCAACGTCCGAGTACCGCCAGCGGAGTGACCTTCGTCACCCTGGAAGACGAGTTCGGCAACGTCAATGTGGTGGTCTGGCGCGACCTCGCTGAGCGCCAGCGTCAGGTTCTGGTCGGTTCGCAGTTGCTCAAGGTCGATGGACGCTGGGAGAAAGAGGGCGAGGTCCGGCACCTGATAGCCGGGCGCTTGAGTGACTTGAGTGAGTTGCTGGACGGTATCCATGTGCGTAGCCGGGATTTTCACTGAACCCGTAATTCCTGTAGGCGCGAGCCTGCTCGCGATGGACGACAGGACGCCGCAATTCGTCAGGCACCCCGCATTATCGTTGGCGTTTTTCGCGAGCAGGCTCGCTCCTGCAAGGGGATCTGCTGAGGGCTGAGAGAATCAGCTATACCTCTATGAAACGAATGGCGTGCCTGATGCTCGAATCAAACGGGCGCAGATGAGCGGGATAGAGCCAAGCGATGCAGTTTCTAGAGGATAGTCACGGATGTTCGGGCTGGAGCGGCGAGATGGCCGGGCGCATTCGTGCGTTCGACTGGAGCCAGACCGAACTGGGCCCGCTCGACACCTGGTCCAGGAGCTTGAGCAGCACCGTGCAAATGATGCTCGCGTCACCGTTGCCGATGGTGATGCTCTGGGGCCAGTCCGGATACATGATTTATAACGATGCCTACTCGTTATTTGCCGGTGGGCGGCACCCTTATCTGCTGGGTTCTCCGGTGGAACTGGGCTGGCCGGAAGTCGCCGAATTCAATCGGCATGTGGTCGATACCTGCCTGGCAGGTGGAACCTTGTCCTATCGCAACAAAGAGTTGGTGCTATTACGTGACGGGGTTCCGGAAGAAGTCTGGATGGATCTTTATTACAGTCCGGTCGCTGATGATCACGGAGGCCCGGCCGGGGTTCTGGCCATGGTGGTCGAAACCACGGAGCGGGTGATATCCGAACGTCGTCGGCAATCTGCCGAGGACGCTTATCGCGCCGACAACGAACGGGTGCGCCTGGCACTGAATGCCGGGGCCTTGCTCGGTTCGTTCGTGTGGGACATCAAGGCCAATGTGCTGTCCGGTGACGAGCGTTTCGCCCGCACGTTTTCCTATCCGCCCGGGCAGACTCTGGAAAACCTGCCACAGGAAATCGCGGAGGCGCGCATTCATGTCGATGACTTCGATTGGGTTCAGGAGCAAGTCAGGCATTCGGTTCAAACCGGCGAACCGTTCAACGTCGAATACCGCGTCCTGCGTCCCGACGGCAGCTATCTCTGGGTACTCGCCAGCGGCTGTTGCGAGTTCAATGAGCAAGGCGAAGCGTTTCGTTTCCCCGGCGTATTGATCGACATCCACGAGCGCAAGACCGCCGAAGAATCCCTGCTCAGGTTCACCCGCAATCTGGAGCAGCGGGTGGCCGACGAAGTTGAGGCGCGGCTGGCGGCAGAAGAGCAACTGCGCCAGTCACAGAAACTTGAAGCCATCGGCGGCCTCACCGGTGGTGTGGCGCATGACTTCAACAACCTGCTGCAAGTGATCGCCGGCAACCTGCACTTGCTGGCGCGCCACGAGCGTGACAATGCCAATGTGCAGCGCCGGGTTGCCGCCTCGATTGCCGCTGTCGAGCGTGGCGCAAAACTGTCCTCGCAATTGCTCGCGTTCGCTCGTCGGCAACCGTTGTCGCCAGCGGTCTTCACGTTGCGGCAGATCTTCGACGATCTGGCAGAGCTGTTGCAGCGCGCGCTGGGTGAAACGCTCCAGGTGCACATGACCGCGTCCGAAAATGCCTGGAGTGTCTTTGTCGATCGCAACCAACTGGAAAATGCCATTCTCAATCTGGCGATCAACGCCCGGGATGCCATGCAAGGCGAAGGCAACATTGATCTGAGCGCCGAGAACATCCGCCTCGACCGCAATTTTTGTGTCGGCAAGGGCATCGTCGCCGGCGATTTCGTGCGTGTGTCGGTCGCGGATACCGGCGTTGGCATGCCGCCGCAGGTGCTGACACAGGCGTTCGAGCCATTCTTCACCACCAAGGCTGACGGGCAGGGCACCGGGTTGGGACTGAGCATGGTATTTGGCTTCGTCAAGCAAAGCGGCGGCCATATCGAGATCACCAGCGAGGTCGGGCAGGGGACACGGGTGCAGTTGTATTTTCCTCGCACCCACCGCTTGGCACCGGCGCAAACGCCGAATCCTGATGTGCATCAACCTGGCGGGCATGAACGCATTCTGGTGGTCGAGGACAATGATGCGGTACGCGCTTCGGTGGTAGAGCTGCTGCGGGACGAGGGGTATGAAATCCTGACGGCCACCAACGCGGACATGGCCATGCAAATGTTGCTGGAGGGGGCGGCGGTGGACCTGATTTTCACTGACGTGGTCATGCCCGGCCTGATCAAGAGTTCGGATCTGGCCGCCTGGGCAAAAGTCCAGGTTCCGCCAGTGGCTGTGCTGTTCACATCAGGGCATACCCGCGACATCATCTCGCGCAACCACCAACTCAGCCCCGACACCCATCTGTTGAGCAAACCCTATGGCCCGCAGGCGCTGACGCAAATGGTGCGCACCGTCCTCAACGGCTGACCGCCCCCTGGTCGCGATGGTGTATCAGCCGGCAAATGCGCTGAATGACACACCGCCATCGCGAGCATGCTCGTTCCTACAGTGGATCTGCGGTGAGCATAACGTCCGTGTGCGACGAAACCCCTGTAGGCGCGAGACTGCTCGCTCCTACAGGGGATTGGACTAAATTTCAGACACCGTCCAGGGTCCGGCGCACCTTATCCAGCAGTTCATTGATCTGAAATGGCTTGATCAGCATTTCCATGCCGCTGCCCAGGAACACCTGGCGATTGATCGCGGTTTCGGCGTAACCGGTCATGAACAGGATCGGCAACGCTTCGCGCCAGCCCCTGGCAATATCGGCCAGTTCCCGGCCACTCATACGTGGCAGGCCGACATCCGTCAGCAGCAGGTCGATGGACGGGTCGTTTTGCAGGCGCTCCAGCGCGCTTTCGATGTCGCTGACTTGAGTACAACGATAACCGGCATCGGCGAGTACCTCAGCGACGAACAGCCGTACCGAGGGTGTGTCCTCGACGATCAACACATGCTCACCGGCTCCCTGCGGATCGACATTGGCCGGTTCGACCAGGCTGGCCGTGGGATCGGTGCTGGCAGGCAGCATGATGGTCACTTCAGTGCCGCGTCGTGCCACGCTGCGGATGTGCGCATCGCCACCCGATTGCCGGGCGAAACCGTAAATGCTCGACAGCCCGAGCCCTGTACCCTGGCCCAGCGGCTTGGTGGTGAAGAACGGATCGAACACCTTGCCGATCACGCTGTGGTCGATACCGGTCCCGTCATCACGGACCGACAGTGCAACGTACGCGCCATCGGCCAGGTTCGGATCGCCATGGGAGTACGCGGCATAGGTGTTGACCCAGATGTTGCCGCCCTGGGGCAAGGCATCGCGGGCGTTGATCACCAGGTTGAGCATGGCGCTTTCAAGTTGAATCGGGTCGACCAGCGCGATAGCCGGTTTTGAAGTCAATTCCAGTTTCAGCGCAATGCGTTCGCCGATGGTACGCACCAGCAATTCTTCTAGGGAGCGAATGTGTTCGTTGATGTCCACTGGCCGCGTGTCGAGGGGCTGTTGACGGGCGAACGCCAGCAAACGGTGGGTCAGTGAGGCGGCGCTCATGGCTGAGCTCAATGCGGCTTCGGCATAGAACTCGACCTTTTCGGTGCGCGATTCGGCGACGCGTTTCTGGATCAGTTCCAGGCTGGTGATGATGCCGGTGAGCAGGTTATTGAAGTCATGGGCGATGCCTCCGGTCAATTTGCCCAGCGCATCCATTTTTTGCACTTGCAGCAGTTGAGCTTCGGTGCGCGCCCGTTCGGCGACTTCCTTGGCCAGTTGCGTGGTGGCGTCATCCAGTCGGGCCAGGTGCGAGCGTTCGCGATGGCGGTGCTCGGTGACGTCCTCGACAAACACCAGGCTCAGTTCGGGTGTGCGGTAAGGTGAAATCTGCCACAGGGTCTCTCGTGTTTCGCCCTGCACCTGCATGTTCAGCGTGCCTTTCCAGCGCTCGCCATAGGCCAGGCGCAGACGCAACTCGTCGATGATAGCAATCTGGTCGTCGGCGAAGCACTCACGCAGCGTGTCCGGGTCCAGGTTGTCCTGCACCAGTTGCGCGAATGCGTGGTTGCATTCATGTACCTTCAACTGCGCATCCAGTACGGCAATGGGCGCGGATACATTGACGAAGATCTCGCGAAACCGCGCTTCGCTTTCACGCAGGGCATTTTCGGTGTCGCGCACCCGCATCAACGTGCGCAGGGTGGCCAGCAGCACATCCGGGTCCACCGGGTGAATCAGGTAGGCATCGGCACCGGCGTCGAGTCCGGTGATGATGTCGCCGGTCTGGATCGACGCGGCTGACACGTGAATAACCGGGAGCAGGGCGGTAGCGCCTTCGGAGCGCAATTTGCGCACGATGTCGAAACCACTCATGTCGGGCAGGTTGACGTCGAGGATCAGCGCATCGATGGCAACACTCGCGACCAGTTCCAGGCCCTCGGTGCCAGTACCGGCCTCGAGCACTTCATAACCGTGGCGTTCCAGGCGACGGCGCAAGGCATAGCGCGTGGCGACGTTGTCGTCGACGATGAGCAAGCGCAGGTCACGTTTCATCGGCAGGCTCCATGGCGATGGCCAGCGGGATGATCACGAAAAAGGTCGAGCCCACGCCCGGCGCGCTCTGTACCCCGACTTCGCCGCCGAGCAGGCCCGCGAAGCGTTTGCACAGGGATAGGCCGAGCCCGGTTCCACGCAGGCGTTTTTGCAGCGGCGAGTCGACCTGGGAGAAGTCCTCGAACAATGCGCCATGTAGCTGCTGGGCGATACCGATTCCGGTGTCGGTGACGGCAAATCGCACGTGCGTCGCGTCTTCCAGTCGTGCCGAGACCCGCACTTCGCCATGGGTGGTGAACTTCAGCGAGTTGGAAATGAAGTTACGCAAGATCTGCGCGAGCTTCTTGTCGTCGGTGTACAGGCGCGGGAGGCCAACGGGTTCCTCGAAAATCAGGTCGACGGCACTGGTATCGACAATGGGCCGGAACATGCCGCGCAGAGCCGCGAACAGGTCGAACATGTCGAACCAGGCCGGGGAAATGGTGATGCGCCCGGCTTCGATCTTCGCCAGGTCCAGCAAGTCGTCGACCATGTCGCTCAACTCGCGGGCCGACGTGCTGACGAAGGCGACCTGCTTGTGCTGCTCAGGGCTCAAAGGTCCGTCGAGCTCATCGCTCAGCAGGCTGGCAATACTCAGGATCGAGCCGAGCGGGGTGCGGAATTCGTGGCTCATGTACGACAGGAAGCGACTTTTGAGATCAGACGCCTGGCGCAACTGCTCGGCCTGGGTATCGAGTTCGGCGTACAGCGCCAGTACGCCCTGATTGGTTTCATCGAGCTCTTCGCGCAATGCCGTGGCTTCGCTTTGCAGTCGGGCGATTTGCGCGGCTTGCTCATCAAGCGGGCTCAAGGGTGATTCAGCCATGGGTGGCCTCCAGAGCAATGACCAACACCGTGACATCGTCCCGACCGCGACAGAAATCGCGGTGCAGGACGGCGGCGATCACGGCGGGGTGCCGGTGCACCAGACCGGGATAGTCCTGCAGGTTCCAGCGTGATTGCAGGCCGTCGCTGTACATGATCAACAATTGTCCGTTCACTTGAGCATAGTCAAAGGGTTGTGCCTTTCGATATTGCACGCCGACGATGCCGGGGTGCGAGGCGAGGCCGCGGGATTTTTCCGGTGCAATCAGGCAGGCGCCGATGTTGCCGATGCCGGTGAAGGTCAATGAATTGCGGGCCGTATCGACCTGCGCAACGGCCACGGCACCGCCACGGGTGGCGGTCATGGCTTGGTGAAGGTCCTCCATCATCAGTACCGGTGAGACAAATGGCGACAACGCGAAGGCTTTTTCGCCGGCGCGTGCGGCCACTTCGGCGTCTTCGCCATGCCCGAGTCCGTCGATCACCAGGGCGCTGATGTGTGGACCGTCAAAGGCCAGATGCCAGACATCGCCGCAGGCCGGGTCGTTGTGCAAAGAATGCTGGCTGACGCCGATTCGCCGGTCCGGGGCCTTGTCTTCGCGTGGGTAAAGTCGGGTCAACAACACAGCGCCACGGTGGTCGGCGTACACATCAAATACCTGTGCCTGGCGTGACACCGCGCCCAATCCGATGCCCTGTGTGCCCCCCGTGGAAAAACCATCGGTGAGGCACGCCTGCAAATCAAAGCCTTGGGCGCGGTCGACGGCGAGCATTTCGATACCGAAGCCACCCTTGCGCGGCAAGACGCGCAAGTGCATTTCGCCCCGGGCTGCATGCTTGAGGATATTGCTCGCCAGTTCCGTGGCCACCAACGCAACCCGCCCGGCATCGGTCGCATCGAAACCGTGTATTTGCGCCAGGTTTTGCGCGGTGCGCCGGGCATGGCCGATCTGGCTGCTGTCCTCGATCGCCAGGACTTGGGTCATCGACCCGCCGATGTTCATGTCCATCGGGTGATCGTAACGCGAGTGCCTTGGCCTGGCGCGGTGTCGAGCTCAAACTCGTCCACCAGGCGCTTGGCGCCGGTCAGGCCCAGACCCAGACCGGAACCGGAGGTCCAACCGTCGGTCATCGCCAGTTTGATGTCCGGGATGCCCGGCCCTTCATCGCGGAAGGTCAGGCGCAAGCCACAACGGGCATCGTCATCGAGGATTTGCCAGTCCATGTCACCGCCACCGCCGTAGACCATGGTATTGCGCGCCAGCTCGCTGACGGCGGTGACCAGTTTGGTCAGGTCGATCAGGCGCATGCCGCATTCCTGCGCGAGTTTGCGCGCGGTCTGGCGGGCCAGCACCACGTCCTGCTCGATGTTGATCGACTGAGTGCCGCTGCTGCGCACGTTCATTGCTCACGTACTCGGTCCTGCAACAGTTTCATCCCGCGTTCGACATTCAGCGCGGTTTTCACGCCGGGTAACGTCAGGCCCAGTTCAACCAGGGTGATGGCGACCGCGGGTTGCATGCCCACCAGCACGGTCTGGGCATCCATGATGCTCGAGAGCCCGGAAATGGTGCCAATCATCCGGCCGATGAACGAGTCGACCATGTCCAGGGCCGAGATATCGATCAGCACACCCCGGGCGGATGTTCGGCTGATGCGCTCGGACAGATCGTCTTGAAGGGTCAGGGCCAACTGGTCATGCATGTCGACCTGAATGGTCACCAGCAGAAAGTCGCCCATCTGCAAAATAGGAATGCGCTCCATGGGCTCAATCCACCTTGCTGACAGTCAGCCCGAGTCGGGTCAGCGCGAGTTTCAGGGCATCGGCCAGGTTGGCTTTGGTCACCACACCTTGCAGGTCCAGGCCCAGGTGCACGATCGTCTGGGCGATCTGCGGGCGCACGCCGCTGATGATGCAATCGGCACCCATCAGGCGAATCGCCGTGACCGTTTTGAGCAAGTGTTGCGCCACCAGAGTGTCAACTGTCGGCACGCCAGTGATGTCGATGATTGCAATCTCCGAACCCGTGTCGACGATGCGTTGCAGCAACGATTCCATCACTACTTGGGTGCGTTGTGAGTCGAGGGTGCCGATCATTGGCAGTGCCAGCACGCCGTCCCACAGTTTGACCACGGGTGTCGACAGTTCAAGCAATTCTTCCTGCTGGCGCTTGATTACCGCCTCGCGGGACTTCTGGAACGTGCGAATGGTGTGCATGCCGAGGGCATCGAGCAGTTCGGAAATCTCCCAGAGCTGTTCGGCCAGCAGCGCCGGGCTGTCCTGATACTGATTTTGCAGCAGTGCAAAGAGCGGACCTTTCAACGAAAAAATGAAACTGGCGGTCTGGTGCGAGTCCTGCCCGAGGAGGGCGCGACTATGGGAGAGTTTTTCGAGGAATTGACGGATATCGTTCCAGCCGGCGGCGGTGATGTTCTGGCCGTTGCCGTTTTGCAGGCCGGCGACGATCAATTGCAGAAAGTCGGACGTCTGCTGCTGCAAATCCTGCTCTTTAAGGTTGCGTGTGGCACCGCTGGCTTCCAGGCCGTTTTTCCATTCGGTCAGCAATTGAGCCTGGTTTTTGATCATTGCATCGAGTGTGCTGGTCTGCAGTGCCGCCATGTGCTTTGACTCCTTGAAAGTGTGTGCCGATTCTCCAAAAAATGATCGGCGCAAGTCAGTGACATTTGCCGTACGAAATAGTTGTTCGTCCCGGGCAGGAATTTTTCTTGTGTGCACCCAGAACTGTAGGAGCTGGCGAAGCCTGCGATCTTTTTTTTTGCGTTTGCCGAACGTCGTCCAATAAAAAAGCCGCGCCAGGGGACGCGGCTTTTGGTGATTGTGCGAGGCAATTATTTGCTCGGATGAGCAGCCTGAAGTTTTTTCGCCATCTCCAGGTGTTTTTCCAGCGCCGGCAGCATTTTCTGCGCAAAGCCCTTGAGCTCGGTGGCGCCTTTGGTTTTATCGTCCGTCACGGTATTGGCTTCTTTCTTGAACAACTCAATGGTGTCTTCGTGGGCCTTGACCTGGTTGTTGGCGTAGGCCTCGTCGAAGGATTCATCGCGCATGTCGAGGATCTTTTCCTTGGCCTGCTTCACCAGCGTGGTGGTGTCTGGCACCTCGATGTCATTTTTTTTTGCAATGGCTGCCAGTTCATCGTTGGCCTTGGAATGATCGGTGATCATCATGTTGGCGAACGACTTCACGTCGGCAGAGGCACTTTTTTCCAGCGCCAGGCGGCTGGTTTCGATTTCCGCAATGCCGCCGGCGGCTGCTTTATCGACAAAATCATTGGAAGTGGCAGCGAAAGCCGTGCCCATGCTGGTACTCAGGGCTACGGCCAGGGCGAGGTGGCGCAAGTTCAATCCGTCCATTGGTCTTTCTCCACACGGGTTTTCATGGGTGATCCGGTGATCGTTAACGTGTGGAGGCCGATTCAGACACAAAGGTTTTATCGCATTTGCGACAGGACGACGAACGGACACCGCTGGTCTGACAGGTGGTCGACAGAACCGCCCAACCAAGGCCATTCTGATAGTTGGTGAACGCAATCGATCGCGTTTCACTACCGATCATCATACGGAGGTGTTCCATGCCGGTGTCCCATGACCTTTATCAGGATCTGAAACGTTCAAAGGAAGAAATCCAGCAGAAACGCTCCAAGGATCCATTACTGGATTCGTTGCTCAACAAGTACTCACAGGCAGATGCCGAAGTGTTGAAGGCAGAGGAAGCAAAATCCAGCGATGACACGGTGACAAAGCTCAAGGCGAAGCGTTTGGAGGTCAAGGACAAGATCGTCGAGCAACTGCAGTCTTCGTCCTGACCCGGAAGAAGAGGCAGACTGAACCCGCCCTTGTAGGAGCAGGCTCGCCCGCGATGATGCCAGTCCATTCAACATTGATGTTGGTTGACTGGCCCATCGCGAGCAGTCTCGCTCCTTCAGTTGTTTGTCAGAATGCCTTGCTCAACGGCAACCGCACCATGTGCTGCGCCTTTAGCGAACCAAAATACAACCAGTCCCCATATTCGCGCACCGTGGTAATCGGCGAGTAATTGCCTGCGCCAGCATCCTGCAGGTTGGCAATGACCTTGCCCTCAAGGTCAAGGCCGAGGGCGAACCCGTGTTTCTCTACCGGTTTGGGCAGCACGGTCAGGGCCCGAACAATCATCTTGCGCACGAACGGGTGTGGGGCGGTGGCGTCGAGCAGTGCATTGCGCGGCGCATACAGCGCTACCCAGAAGCGGTCGTGACCGTTGAACGACAGGTTGTCCGGTAAACCGGGCAAGTTGTCGATGAACAGGTCGTGGGTGCCCGCTTTCGGCCCGCTGAGCCAGTAACGGCTGATGCGGTAGGCGCCGGTTTCGTTGACCAGCACAAACGCATCGTCCGGCCCCATGGCGACGCCGTTGGCGAATTCCAGTTTGTCGAGCAGTACGGTTGTCTTGCCCGTCTGGAAGTCATAGCGCAGCAAACGACCGTCACCGCCATGCTCAAGCACTGCCTCTCCATCATGGCCGTAACCGAAGCGGCTGGATGCGTCGCTGAAATAAGCGTAATGACCAGGCTTGTCGATGATCACATCGTCGGTAAAACCAAACGGCGTGCCGCCAGCCTCGGTGGTCAGCGCGACCAGCCGTCCCTGGGCGTCCAGTGACAATAGTCCTTTGATCGCATCGGCGATCACCAGCAAACCATTGGGATGGCGAGCCAGCCCCAAGGGGCGGCCACCCGTATCGGCCAAAACTTTGGTGGTCTTGCCGTCAAGGCTGGTGCGGATCAGACGGCCATCGTGCAGTCCGGTGATGAGGCTGTCGTTCTCCAGCAGCAAGGCTTCTGGCCCGTCGATGTCCGATGCGCCTACGCGCTCCACGCCTTTGAGGCGCTGATTCTCGGCAAAGGGGCCATCGGTGAGAGAGGGCGCTGGTTGAGGTGTCCAGGCCACCGGTTTGACCTTGGTCGGCATCAACAGCAAGAAGGCACCAATCGCGATGATCAGGGCCAGCACGAAATGGCGCACCTTCACGCGTCAACTCCCGCCGCCAGGTGGTGTTGAGCCTTCTCGCGCAACGCCCGCAGTGATGCCGCCGACTCGTGATCGATACGACGCTTGAGCAGCAACTGGTTGGCAATTCGCATCGCCAGGCTACTGAAGCGGTACTCCAGCGTACGGGTGAAGCGGGTGTCTTCACCTTCGCGGCTGCACTCGTAGGTCACGATCAAGGACAAACCATTGTCACCCTGAGCCTGCGCACTCCAACGTCGCCCGGGCAAATATTCCTGCACTTCCCAGCTCAGGTGACCATCGCGTCCACCGGCGCGAATGTCTTCCTCGAAGCGCGCACCGGCATGCAACGGACCTTTTGGGCCGTCGATCCGCAGCGACGACGGATGCCATTGCGGCCACAGAGACACAGTGCTGGCGTAGGCAAGTACCTGGATTGGATGTCCGGCAATGACGGTCTGATGCTGCATGCGGGTCATGGGGATTCTCGTCAGGTTGAACAGTTCAGGTTCCGGCTCCCAGTAGAGGGTGCCAAACAGGTAGTCCATCAGCGGAAAAACGATGTTGAAATTGCGCTCCTGCATCAGTTCGCGGCGATGATGCAGCTCATGCAGGCGGCGCATCTGGCGAATCCACGGCAGACGCGAAATCGGGATGTGCGGGGGCAAGTGTTCGCAGGCATGGAACACTTCATAGGCCAGGTAGCCGACGACCAGGCAACCCGCGACCAGTCCGGCGACATTGGTATTCCATTGTTTGAGCAACCACCACAGCGGCAGGGTGATGACCAAGGTGTGCAACACAATCAGCCACGCTGGAAACAGAATCACCCGCCAGTCCCGCGCATCTTCGTAGGTCATGTGGCCGGGAGCGAAAAAGCTGTGGTGGTCGCCGGCATGTCGGGCATAAAACATTCGGGAGAAGCTTTTTTTGTGATGCCCAAGGTGACGGTGGGCGCCATATACCCCGAGGTTCAAGAGCAGCAGGGTCACGGGCACCGCAAGCCATTCTGCTGGCCGAACCTGATGCACATTGCTCCAGAAAGCGCTGATGGCCACCGACCCGAACAGCAAGACAAATGTGCCGTGTAGCCATGGGTTGTAGCGTGGATGAACGGCGGCACGGTAGCGGCTGCGGAATGCATCGGTGGTCTGCCTCACTGCAATCACCTGTCGTTTTTGTTATCCCCAGCAGATTAGTCGATTTCGGCGTTCAGACAGGTGAACCTGAAGGACACAACCGCCATGCTCCGGTGAAAAATGCATTCAGGTCAGCGGATCCCAGCGTTGCGACCAGTCTTCGTTGGAGTCGATGACTTCGCGCAGCAGATCAAAGGCCTGTTGCAGGGTTGGCGAGTCGCGGTCGCGGGAGTAAACCAGATAGGTCGGGTAATTGAATTCCGGGGCCTTTGGCACCCGTTCCATTGCTCCGCTTTCCAGATAGCTCTGTACGACGCGGGTCCGGAAATAGCCGCTGCCACCGTTTTCAAGGATGTACTGCAAACCCAGCGGCCCCAGGTTGAAGCTCAAGGCAGCCTTGGAGTTTTCCGGCAGGGCAGTATCGTGTTGGCGCCGGAAATCAGGGCCCCAGTCGATGTAAACATAAGGATCGGGTCGATTGGCCAGGCGCACCAGGATGAGTTTTTCTTCGAGAACCTGCTCGACCTGAAGGCGTGGCCAGTATTGGGGTTGATACACCAGCGCCGCATCCAAAACCCCCAGTTCCAGCTGACGCAGCAGGTTTTCGCCGTCACGGATTTCCATGCGCAAGGCATGGCTGGGGATCTTCACTCGAATTTGGCGGGCCCAGCCGAGCATCAGCGGGTTGCACAGACTGACCTCGCCACCAATGTGCAACACATTGTGATAACCCTCTGGCAACGGCAGGTCCCGTCGTGCGGCTTCCCAGGTTTCCACCAGTTGATTGGCGTAGACCACAAAGGCTTCACCGTTGGGCGTCAAGCGTGCTCCTGCGCGATTTCGTATAAACAGAGTGCTGCCCAGTTGGCCTTCAAGTTTCTGCACGCGGGCGGTGATTGCGGTTTGTGTCACATGCAGTTTTTCCGCCGCCGCAGCCAGGCTGCCGTGGCGGACGATTTCGAGGAAGGTGCGGGCGAGGTCGATATCCATGGGCAGGCCGGTGTTGAAGGTGCTCGTATTGTAGGAGTGCCTGCCGGGCACAGATACAGGATTGTGAAAGACTCAAACAACAAATCCCGCCACGAGGGGCGGGATTCGCTTGCAGCCAGACGACTCCCGAAGATCGGGAGCAGCGTGCTTAGCTTGGGAACAGCTCGGACAGTTTCATGGCCAGCATCATGTCGCCTTCAGCGCGCAGCTTGCCGCCCATGAACGCTTGCATGCCGTCGGTTTCGCCGCTGACGATGCCTTTCAAGGTTTCCTCGTCCATCACCAGGGTCACCTGGGCGTCCGGGTTTTCGCCTTCCTGCAACTCACAGGTGCTGTCCTTGACGATCAGCGAGAAGTTCTTGGTGTCGTCGATGCGAAAACCGAAGACCAGGTCCAGACCGGCGGCAGCGGCTGGGTTGAACTTGGCTTTCATTGCTTGTACGGCATCAGCTACGGAGGTCATGGTTCGATCCTTTCTTGGGTAAAAAGAGCTGGGTGAATACAGCCAGGGTCACAATAGTCCGGACTCAGCGAAATGTGATGAGTTCCGGGGCCTTCAACAGTTGCAGGTGCGTTTGACTGTTGAAGGAAGCCAGCGACACCTCGCGACCACGGAATTTCAAGTGGTTGAGCGAGGTGTTGACGATTTGCCAGTTCAATTCAAAGGCCTGTTTTGCAGGCATTTGCGTAATAAGGTGGAGCAGGGCAGTGATGGTGCCACCGGAAGTAAACACGGCGATTTTCTGGGTATTGTCGGCTTGTTCAAGGATTCGGTGCAGGCCAGCCTGAACCCGCTCGACGAAGCCCAACCAGCTTTCCAGCCCGGGGGTGTCATGGGTGCCGGCGAGCCAGCGTTCGATGATCAGGGCAAAAATGCGCTGGAACTCACCGCGGTTTTGCGTCGCGTTGCGCAGGATGTTCAAGGCGTCTGGCTCGTCTGCCAACATCGCCGGCAACAGTGCGCGGATGACTGCGTCAGCATCGAATTCGTTGAACGCTGAATCAGTCTCCAGGATCGGCACCGGCAGGCCCACGGCAGCGAACTGTTCCAGCGCGCTGTTGGCGGTATGCTGCTGACGGCGCAAATCGCCCGCGAGGCAGCGATCGAAGCTGATCCCGAGTTCGGCCAGGTGCTGGCCGAGGATTTCTGCCTGGCGAATACCGGTCGGCGACAGGACGTCATAGTCGTCTGCACCAAAGGAGGCCTGGCCATGTCGAATCAAATAGATACTGCCCACGTCCGCGTCATCCCGGTACGTTGAAGGTTTGGCGAGGTTATGGGGATGGCGGTGAGCTGTCAATGAAAAAACATACGCTTGTTTGAAATGCTCGTTACACGCCTGTTGCCAGAGGTTTCACGGCTGGCCGATGAGCTGGCGCATGGGTATGCTTGAGGTATCCCGCGCGCGTACCAAGTCGCGCATCGTTCAAGGAGTCCCTGTGGAGTTTTTCACCGAGTACGGCATCTTTCTTGCCAAAACCGTGACCCTGGTGATCGCCATTCTGGTGGTCCTGGCCAGTTTTGCGGCCCTGCGCAGCAAGGGCCGACGCAAGACGGCCGGTCAGTTGCAGGTCAGCAAGCTCAATGATTTCTACAAAGGGCTGCGCGAACGCCTGGAGCAAACCTTGCTCGACAAGGATCAACTCAAGGCGCTGCGTAAATCCCAGGCTAAAACCGATAAAAAGCAAAAGAAGAAACCCGAGACCAAACCTCGGGTGTTCGTGCTGGATTTCAATGGCGATATCAAGGCCTCGGCCACCGAGAGCCTGCGCCATGAAATCACCGCACTTCTGACCCTCGCCACACCCAAGGACGAAGTGGTGCTGCGACTCGAAAGCGGCGGCGGGATGGTTCACAGTTATGGCCTGGCGTCTTCGCAACTGGCACGCATCCGTGACGCGGGTGTGCCGCTGACCGTGTGCATCGACAAAGTCGCCGCCAGTGGCGGCTACATGATGGCGTGCATCGGGCAGAAGATCATCAGCGCACCGTTCGCGATTCTCGGCTCGATCGGTGTGGTGGCGCAGTTGCCCAACGTCAATCGCCTGCTGAAGAAGCACGACATCGACTTCGAAGTCCTCACCGCCGGTGAATACAAACGCACTCTGACGGTGTTTGGCGAAAACACCGAAAAGGGGCGGGAAAAGTTTCAGGAAGACCTGGATATCACCCATCAACTGTTCAAGAACTTCGTGTCCCGCTATCGCCCCCAACTGGCCATCGATGATGTCGCTACCGGCGAGATATGGCTGGGTGTGGCGGCACTGGACAAACAACTGGTGGACGAGCTCAAGACCAGCGACGAGTACCTGGCCGAGCGCGCAAAACAGTCCGAGCTCTATCACCTGCACTATGCCGAGCGCAAAAGTCTGCCGGAACGCATCGGCATGGCTGCCAGCGGCTCGGTCGATCGCGTATTGCTGAGTTGGTGGAGCCGGTTGACCCAGCAACGTTTTTGGTAAGCCCGATACTGTAGGCGCGAGCTTGCTCGCGATGGACATCAGCGATAACGCGCCCCGTCTGGGGAGCGCACGTATCCAGACGGCTATCGCAAGCAAGCTCGCCCCTGCAGTTGACAGCGTTATGGTTTCCGCCTGGAAACCGCGAATTTTCCGAAAGAAGCTGTCGATCACTCCCACGTTGCAGACCACCGAGATTGGTTAGGGTGAAGTTCCTCTAACTGCAACGGAATGCAAAATGAACGAGTTGTCTGAAGCGAATTCCGCGCAACCTCTGCCCCTGCTCGACGAACTGAAAGCTGTCGTGGCCAGGGTGCTTCCACAAACACCTGCCCAGTTCGCTGAATGCGAGATCAAGAAAAGGTGGGACGTCGACCCGCAATCAGCCTTGCTGGTTACGCTCGATTACGATTACGCGGGGCATCCTGCCCAGAACGGCCTTTACCAGGGGCAAGTGACGCGTTCGCAAACACTGGTGCAAGCGTTGTTATCCAATTACCAGACCGTCGCCGACGGACGCTTTGGGGAAAACGCCTTCGGTTTATTCACGCCACCAGACGTCGGCCCGTCGGTTCGAATCGTTGAAAATGTCGACGAATTTGCCTACGACGGCAGCGGTAATCACAAAACTTATGAGGGCATCTATCGCAGTACGCTACCGCAAACCTATGGGCCGCAGACACAGATCAGTCTCAGGCCTGCCGACTTCAAAAAATGGGTCTGGCTCCTGTCTTTCAAGGACTTGTACCAAGCGTATGTCGAGAGTGCCTGGCCCGCGGATGAGGCCATCGAGGCGGTCAAACCCTTCGCCTTGAGAATGTCCACCAAAGCCGCGTTTGTCATGGCGGCCTGGCTGCAGCGCAAGGAGGGTTGTTTGAGCGAAGAGGGCCTGCATCTGGCCATGCGGTCGGCGGGATTGCCCATCGATCAGGCTTGGGAAACCCTGACGATTCAACAGTTGCAAGCGCCGACCCGGATCGCCTCAGGTGTCGAGGTAAGCCGTCTGCTGCTCTATCGATACAGCGCGACGGATATCTGGTGCTATCGCGACCGCACCAGCGGCAAGGTGCTGATGTACATTCCGGGCAATTCCTCGCCCCTGCATGAATTTGCCGATGGACACTTGCTGCGCCGCTGGATCGTCGACCAGGGCAGGTTGACCGAAACCAGGCAGGCGTTGGCTTCACACTTCGCCGAAGACGATCGCCGCGACGGTACGTTTCACGCTGGCGTGCTCACCGCGCTGGATGGCATGGTGAAATATCCGCAACAACATCGGTTGACCAAGGAAGCCGGATTTTTCAACAACGATGGCTATTGGAATCCTGAGGATTACATCGGTTTCGATCCTGCCCCCGCAAAAACCGACCCTTTTGCGCAACTGGTGTTGAGCATGAAACAGGCCGCCCAGGCCAGTGTCGACACTATCCGTGATGATGCTCAAGTCAACCGCGACAACTTGAGTGCGGTCGTTGAACCGATTGTCCACTGGGTGAGCCAGTTTGGTCCTCTGGCGCTGTTTGTACCAGGCGGTGAAGGGTTGCTGGCCCTGGCCGGGGCGATCGACGCCGCCTACGGCCTGGATCAGGCCCTCAATGGCGAGACGGCCGAGCAACGTTCCGAGGGCGTGACCCGCACCGTTTTCGGCTTGCTCAATGCGCTGCCGCTGGTTGCGGATGCCGCTTCCTCAGTCAGCAAAGGCACGGAGGCAGGCGCGCAGATCAAACTTGAGGATGCACAGGGCGAACCCTCGTTAGTCCCTGGTCCCGAACCAGCGGTCATCGCCGTGCCCGGGCAATCGACCTCGCCAATGCTGTCACGTACCGACTTGCTGCGTGGCGTCGGTGCTCCGGCGGGTACATTCAATGATGAGGTGCTGGCACAGATTGGCAGGGTCAGTGCTGTCAGTGACGACATGCTGCGTCTGATGCAGTCGGGCAGAGCTCCGACCCCTTTGCTGGCGGACACTATTGACCGGTTCAGGATCGATCAGGAGGTTCGGGCGCTGCCGGACACTTTCGGCACGCCCGGCGAAAGATTCAACCGCCTTTACCAGGCGCTGCAACGGTCGGAGCACCAGTGGGTGCAATTGTTTCAACGGCAATATCCCGACGTGCCCAAACTCGCCCTCGAGCAGCTGCTCGACCGCTACGGCGTTGACTTCAAGGCTGAGCCGGACGCCGCCGAGGCGCGACGACTGTTCAGACAATTGAACAGCAAGGCTCGCCAATTTCAGCAGCATGTGCGCCTCAATCGGGCGTTTGAAGGACTTTACCTGCACTCGGTCGCCAATCCCGAGGCGGACACCCTGGCTTTGCACTCACTGAAAAACCTGCCCGGCTGGTCCAAGGGCCTGCGCATCGACGTGCGTGATGGCTCGATTGCAGGTCGGTTGCTCGATCGCAGCGGTCCGCTCGACGCAGTGGATTGTCGAATGGTGATCAAGTCGGGGACGGGCTATCTGTCCGGTAGTTCGGTGACAGATTTTTATGAAGCTGTTGCTGGGGTGTTGTCCAAGGATGAGCGTTCAGCGCTGGGGCTGCGATCACGGGATCTCGGTGGGCAATTGAAACTGCAAGTTGGCGAACGACTCCTATCTCGTTCAGAGCTGATACTCGGTCTGGGCAGGATGGATTCAGGTTTGCCCTTCGAGGCTTACGGACTCAGAGGCGGCGGTTATCCGGGCACGCCTCAAGCGGCAGCCCTGACCTGGCAGGTATCGAGGTTGCAAGTCAAGGATATCTATCCCGAGTTTTCCGACGCCGAGGCCGATGAAGTGTTGCAGCGCCTGGGAGGTAACGCTCAGCGTCATCTCGAGGAGCTGAGGCGGCAGATGCATCAACTCTATAGCGATATAGACACCTGGATCGATCAAGTGGGGGTGGACATCGACGATATGGAGGTAGCGTTCCTGCAAATGGGCGATCCCGGTACCGAAGGCCTTGATCACACGCAACTCGCTGCACAAAATGCCCGAACGTTACAAGACGCCATGCGCCAGGAAGCCGCGACCCGAAACGATCTGGCCGATGAATTGATCGATATCTGGAAGAAACGCTCACCGCAACAACAAAGTCACTATTCAGGCAATCACGTGGACGGTTTCGTCATGAACCTGAGCCATGAAGACTACCACCGGCTGCCAGCGCTGAATGTGCGTTTCAACGATGTCGTGGAGCTGAACCTGCGAAACTTCCACTTGACCGAAAGGGAGACGCTGAACGGCTTCCTTGAGCGGTTCCCCAATTTGCGCACTCTCGATCTGCAAGACACCGACCTGCGATTGCCCAACATCGACGGTGAGCTTGAAAGCGCCTTGCCACCCACCATTGCGCAGTTACAGCACCTGACTGTGTTGAATCTGCGTGCCACCCAACTGACCTTCGAAGAGGCCACAGCGGGACAGTTGAGTTCGCTGACCCAGCTGCAATCGCTGGATCTGAGCGATAACCCATTGGGCGTCCCGCCGATGGTGATGGGGATGGCGCAGTTGCGTTCGCTCAATCTGAGCAATACCGGCATCACGACGTGCCCGGCCGGGATCATGGACCAGCCCTACCTGACGACTCTGGACTTGCGTGACAACCAGATTCGCCGTGTGCCGCAGGCCATCTTGAACCAGGCCATCGCCAGGGATCGGGTGCTGCTGTGGAACAACCCTCTGGATGATGAAGACACGTTACGACGGCTGGTCAGCCATCGACAACGAACGGGCGTCAATTTGTGGCTGAGCGTGCCGGGTCATGACTATTCGGGCCCTGCCGCCTGGTTGCGCGCAATTGAAGGGGCGCCGCGCGAGGCGGGGCTACAGATCTGGCAACGGCTGGCGCTCAGACCGGGAGGGGCGCGATTTTTGGGGACCATCAATGCATTGACCCTGACCGCGGACTTCCAGGTTGATTATCTGGATCTTCAGGCACGGGTCTGGCAGCTGTTGACTGAAGCAGAGGCTTCGCAGGAACTGTGGGCGCGATTGCCCCGCAATATTCGATTGCCATCGGGAGCGTTTGACAACCCGTTTGCCGTGTTCACAGCGCTGGAGGATGGGGCGAGGCTCTATAACGACTGGGTGGCATTGGGGCGGCCGTTTCCGACTGGAGAGGGTGCCTTGTAGACGTAAAAAAGCCTCGAGCCCCGCAAGGGGCTCGAGGCTTCATGATCACCGGCGACGAAACAGCGGCAGCGGTTCGTCAGTGGCGGCCTGATAGGTTACCGAGAAGTCCTTGAGTCCCTCAAGGGCTTCATACGGGTCTTTATCGGGGCGAATTGCAAAGGCATCGAAACCGCAGCGATGCAGGTAGAACAGTTGATCACGCAGCACATCGCCAATGGCCCGCAGTTCGCCTTTGAAACCGTAACGGTCGCGCAGCAGGCGGGCGTTGGAGTAGTTGCGGCCATCGGTGAAGGCCGGGAAGTTCAGGGCGATGACTTGGAACTGCGCCACGTCTTCACTGATTTCCTCGGCTTCCTCATCGGCATCCAGCCAGATGCCCAGGCCGCCGTCGCGGGCCAGGAGCATGCGGCTGTGTTCGCGCCACAGCTGCAACGGGACAATGTAGTCGTCGCAGTTGGTGATCTCGTCGATGTTGAAGTCCTTCGGCAGCAAGTGCCAGGTTTCGTCGACGACTTCGTTGTTCTTAATGATTCGCTGCATAGACGCGTTCCTTGAAGAGGTCGATGCCAATACGCTGGTAGGTGTCGATGAAACGCTCGTCTTCGGTACGTTGTTCGATGTACACGTCGATCAGCTTTTCGATCACGTCAGGCATGGCTTCCTGGGCAAAGGACGGCCCGAGGATCTTGCCCAGGCTGGCGTCACGGCTGGCGCTGCCGCCGAGAGACACCTGGTAGAACTCTTCGCCTTTTTTGTCCACCCCGAGGATGCCGATGTGGCCGACGTGGTGGTGACCGCAGGCGTTCATGCAACCGGAGATGTTCAGGTCCAGTTCGCCGATGTCGAACAGGTAGTCCAGGTCATCGAAACGACGCTGGATGGATTCGGCGATCGGGATCGACTTGGCGTTGGCCAGGGAGCAGAAGTCACCACCGGGGCAGCAGATGATGTCGGTCAGCAGGCCGATGTTCGGCGTAGCGAAACCTTGCTCGCGCAACTCGCCCCACAGGGTGAACAGCTTGTCCTGCTCGACGTCGGCCAGAATGATGTTCTGCTCGTGGGACGTGCGCAATTGGCCATAGCTGTAGCGGTCGGCCAGATCGGCAACGGCGTCTAGTTGCTTGTCAGTGATGTCGCCCGGCGCAACGCCGGTCGGCTTCAGGGACAGGGTCACGGCGACATAACCCGGCTTCTTGTGGGCCAGGGTATTGCGAACACGCCAGCGAGCGAAGCCCGGGTGTTCTTTGTCCAGATCGGCCAATGCACCGGCCTGGTTGTCCAGGGACTTGTACTCAGGGTCGACGAAGTGCTTGGCGACACGATGAACTTCGGCTTCGGTCAGTGTGGTCTGGCCACCGCGAAGGTGTTCCATTTCCGCATCGACTTTCTGCGCGAAGACTTCAGGCGTCAGCGCTTTCACCAGGATCTTGATCCGCGCCTTGTACTTGTTGTCACGACGGCCGTAGCGGTTGTAGACCCGCAGGATGGCGTCGAGGTAGCTCAACAGGTCTTGCCACGGCAGGAATTCATTGATGAATGCGCCCACCACCGGCGTACGGCCCAGGCCGCCACCCACCAATACACGGAAGCCCAGTTCGCCAGCGGCGTTGTGCACCGGCTCAAGGCCGATGTCGTGGACTTCGATGGCGGCACGGTCGGAAGTCGACCCGTTGACGGCAATCTTGAACTTACGCGGCAGGTAGGCGAATTCCGGGTGGAACGTTGTCCACTGGCGGACGATCTCGCACCATGGGCGCGGATCGATCAGTTCATCGGCGGCAACGCCGGCAAACTGGTCGGTAGTGACGTTGCGCAGGCAGTTGCCGCTGGTCTGGATCGCGTGCATCTGCACGGTGGCCAGCTCAGCGAGGATGTCCGGAATGTCTTCCACGGCCGGCCAGTTGAACTGCACGTTCTGCCGGGTACTGATGTGGGCGTAGCCCTTGTCGTAGTCGCGGGCGATTTTGGCCATCATTCGCATCTGGCGCGAAGTCAGTTGGCCATAAGGCACGGCGACCCGCAACATCGGGGCGAAACGCTGGATATAAAGGCCATTTTGCAGGCGCAGCGGGCGGAACTCTTCTTCGCTCAGCTCCCCTGCCAGATAGCGTCGGGTCTGATCACGGAACTGCTTGACGCGGTCCTCGATGATCCGCTGATCGTATTCGTCGTATACGTACATATAAGTCCTGTTCTCAGGCTTGGGTCGCTCGGATACAGCTGCGTTTTTGTGCTTGCCGGAGTCCGATAAAACCTCTGCAATTCTGCGCGCACGGCCGCGCTCTCCCTACGGAGCCGGGGCAAGATACCAGTTTGCAGTTATGCGTAAAAGTGATGTTTGAGCATATGTAAAGAACCAAATCGCCTAATGAGAATCGTTGTCGCAAAGACCCTGTTTGTGGTGCGGGCAATCGTCGTCTTTACTGTGATCGAGTCTTTATGCAATCACCGATAAAACCGACAAGAGGCGATGCAATGAGCAACCCAACCAAAGCACAAAAAAGCGATAGCTCGGTCGATGCCTGGGCGATTTTGTTTTTGATCATTCTGGTCGTGGGGACGGCGGTTTTCTGGGTCAGTCACCAGTAAGCGACTACATCGGGCCTATGTTCTGACGATTGTCAGGCAAAAACCGGAAAAGTCGCCGTTGTAGCGGAGATTCGCTGGCTATAATGCGCGGCGAATTTCCGGGGCTCGGTCGACACATGTTGAAGTTTCTGAGGGGCGTACTGCTGACGCTGGGCTTGGCCGCGGGAAATTGTGCCCAAGCGGCGTCGGTGTTGTTCCTGAATCCGGGAACCACCAAAGAAGCTTTCTGGGTCAGTTATTCGCAGTTCATGCAGGCCGCAGCCACGAATCTGGGGATGGACCTGCGCATCCAGTATGCCGACCGGGTCCCTGAAAACATCATCAAACAGGCCCGTGAAGCCCTGCAGGGACACAATCGTCCCGACTATCTGGTGTTCGTCAACGAGCAATCCGTGGCGCCCGAAATCCTGCGTCTGGCGCAAGGCAGCGGTGTAAAGCTGTTTTTGGTCAATAACGCGCTGTCAGCGGATCAGGTGAAGCTACTCGGTGCGCGGCCGGACAGGTATCCCGGTTGGGTCGGTAGCCTGGTGCCCAATGACGAGGAAGGTGGCTATCTGATGCTCAAAGAGCTGATTCGTCGACATCCTCCTGTTACATCTGGGGATACGATCGAGCTGCTGGCGTTTTCCGGGTTGAAGGTCACCCCGTCGGCGCAGTTGCGTGAAAAGGGTCTGCGTCGGGCATTGGCCGAGCATCCTGAAGTTCGGCTGCGTCAGCTGGTGTATGGCGGCTGGACACGGCAGCGTGCTTATGAGCAGGCCAGGTTGTTGTTCAAGCGTTACCCCCGAGCCTCACTCGTCTGGACTGCCAATGACGAGATGGCATTTGGCGTCATGCAGGCGTACGCCGAAACGGGAGGCGTGCCTGGCCAGGGCGCGTTGTTTGGCACCATCAACAATTCACCGGCCGCGTTGCAGGCTCTGCTGGACAATCGCCTGAGCGTGCTGCTGGGCGGTCATTTCAGCCTGGGTGGCTGGGCGATGGTGCAATTGCACGATTACGACGAAGGAATCGACACCAGCCAGTTCGGTGGCCGCGACCGGCAGATACCCTTGCTCGAGGTCATTGATAAGACTCAGGCCAGACGGTTGCTGGGACTGGGCGCCAAGCAGGACTTCGGTGTAAGTTTTCATAAGCTGTCCGCCAAGGGGCGACCGACGTCCTGGCGCTACCCCTTCACCCTGCAGACCTTGATGCACTAAGCCGGGTCAGACGCCGGCCAGGTGCAGCACCAGCTTCACGATGCCGAACAGCGTCAACGCGAACACCGCCGTGAACACTATCCCCAACACCACAAAATGACTGGGTTTGCCGTGAGTGAAGTCACGGGCGCGGTTCTTGCCGCTTTGCACCCCGAAAGCCGCCGCCATGACGCTGTGCAGCATCTGCCAGAAGGTCGGCGGTTTGTTGTCGGCTGGATCGTCCATAAATCCCTCACCACAGATGTGTGTGAGGCAAGCATAGACAATTCGCCGAATCGACAAAGTAAATGTGGGAGCGAACCTGCTCGATGAGGCCATTACAGTCGAAATCAATGATGACTGTCAGTCCGCTATCGCGTGCAGACTCGCTCCCACTGGGGGGCTTGGTTGGCCACATGACTGTGGCCAGCAAAGTGCTTAGTTGTCGTAACCCAGATTCGGTGCCAGCCAGCGCTCGGTCACGCTCAGTTCCTGACCTTTACGCGAGGTGTAGCTCTGCACCTGGTCCTTGTCGATTTTACCCACGGCGAAGTATTGCGCTTGCGGGTGAGCGAAGTACCAGCCGCTGACCGCTGCTGCCGGGAACATGGCGTAGTGTTCGGTCAGGAACACACCGCTGCGACCGGCGCGCATTTCCTGGGCTTGCGGATCGAGCAGGGCGAACAGTTGGGCTTTCTCGGTATGATCCGGGCACGCCGGGTAGCCTGGAGCAGGGCGGATACCGGTGTACTGTTCCTTGATCAACGCCTCGTTATCCAGGGTCTCGTCTTTCGCGTAACCCCAATGCTCTTTACGCACTTGCTGGTGCAGCCACTCGGCGCATGCCTCGGCCAGGCGGTCGGCCAGGGCCTTGACCATGATCGAGTTGTAGTCGTCGCCAGCATCCTGATAAGCCTTGGCCACTTCTTCGGCACCAATACCGGCGGTGGTGATGAAACCACCGACGTAGTCGGTCACTTCGCTGTCCTTCGGCGCAACGAAGTCGGCCAGGGAGAAGTTTGGCTTGCCGTCGGTCTTGATGATCTGCTGGCGCAAGTGATGCAGCTTGGCCATTGGCTTGCCGTCGTCGCCGTACAGTTCGATGTCGTCGTCGTGTACCTGATTGGCTGGCCAGAAGCCGAACACCGCACGGGCGCTGATCAGCTTCTCGTCGATCAGTTTGGTGAGCATTTCCCGGGCGTCTTTGTAGAGCGAGGTAGCGGCTTCGCCGACCACTTCGTCCTCGAGGATGCGCGGGAATTTACCGGCCAGGTCCCAAGAGATGAAGAAGGGTGTCCAGTCGATGTACTCGGCCAGAACGTTGAGGTCGATGTTGTCGAGCACCCGCGATCCGGTGAAGGTCGGCTTGACCGGTGTGTAGTTCGCCCAGTCGAACTGTGGCTTCTTGGCGATGGCCGCGCCGTAGCTCAGGCGTTCGGTGCGGGCGCTGCGGTTGGCGGTGCGCTCACGGACTTCGATATAGTCCTGGCGGGTTTTCTCGACGAAACCGGCCTTGAGTTCCTTGGACAGCAATTGGGTCGCCACGCCCACGGCGCGAGAGGCGTCGGTGACGTAGATCACGGCATCGTTGCTGTACTTGGGTTCGATCTTCACCGCTGTGTGCGCCTTGGAGGTGGTGGCGCCACCGATCATCAGCGGCAGGTGGAAATCCTGGCGCTGCATCTCGCGGGCGACGTGGACCATCTCATCCAGCGACGGAGTGATCAGGCCAGACAGGCCGATGATGTCGCACTTCTGCTCCTTGGCCACTTGCAGGATTTTTTCTGCCGGGACCATCACGCCGAGGTCGACGATGTCGTAGCCGTTGCAACCGAGCACCACACCGACAATGTTCTTGCCGATGTCGTGCACGTCGCCTTTTACCGTGGCCATGAGGATCTTGCCCTTGGCTTCCGGCTTGTCGCCTTTTTCCAGCTCGATGAACGGGATCAGGTGCGCGACGGCCTGTTTCATTACGCGGGCGGATTTCACTACCTGGGGCAGGAACATTTTGCCAGCGCCGAAGAGGTCGCCAACAATGTTCATGCCGGACATCAGCGGGCCTTCGATCACTTCGATCGGACGGGCGAAGGACTGACGGGATTCTTCGGTGTCTTCGACAATATGGGTAGTGATGCCCTTGACCAGTGCGTGTTCCAGACGCTTGTTGACGTCCCAGCCGCGCCACTCTTCGGTCTCGGCTTCCTTGACGCTGCCATCGCCCTTGTACTTGTCGGCGATGGCGAGGAGGGCGTCGGTGCCATCCGGGGTGCGGTTGAGGACCACGTCTTCCACGGCGTCGCGCAGTTCCGCCGGGATCTGGTCGTAGATCTCCAGTTGACCGGCGTTGACGATGCCCATGGTCAGGCCGGAACGGATCGCGTACAGGAGGAACACCGAGTGGATCGCTTCACGCACCGGGTTGTTGCCACGGAACGAGAACGACACGTTGGACACGCCGCCGGAGGTCAGCGCGTACGGCAGTTCATCACGAATGTAGGCGCAGGCATTGATGAAGTCGACGGCGTAGTTGTTGTGTTCTTCGATACCGGTGGCCACGGCGAAGATGTTCGGGTCGAAGATGATGTCTTCCGGCGGGAAGTCCACTTCGTTGACCAGAATGTCGTAGGAGCGTTTGCAGATTTCCTTCTTGCGCGCTTCGGTATCGGCCTGGCCGGCTTCGTCGAAGGCCATCACCACCACGGCGGCGCCGTAGCGCTTGCACAGTTTGGCGTGATGAATGAACTGCTCGACGCCTTCTTTCATGCTGATCGAGTTGACGATGCCCTTGCCCTGGATGCATTTGAGGCCGGCTTCGATCACTTCCCACTTGGAGGAGTCGATCATGATCGGTACGCGGGAGATGTCCGGTTCGCCGGCGATCAGATTGAGGAAGGTCACCATGGCCTTCTTCGAATCGAGCATCCCCTCGTCCATGTTGATGTCGATCACCTGAGCGCCGGCTTCGACCTGCTGCAGGGCGACTTCCAGGGCTTCGGTGTAATTGTCTTCACGGATCAGGCGGGCGAACTTGGCGGAACCGGTGATGTTGGTGCGCTCGCCGACGTTGACGAACAGCGAGTTGCGATCGATGGTGAACGGCTCCAGGCCCGAGAGGCGGCAAGCCTTCGGGATGTCCGGGATCTGGCGCGGCGCGTAACCGGCCACGGCTTTGGCGATGGCTTCGATGTGGCCCGGCGTCGTGCCGCAGCAGCCGCCAACGATGTTCAGGAAACCGCTTTGGGCGAATTCTTCGATGACCTTGGCGGTTTGCGACGGCAGCTCGTCGTACTCACCGAATTCGTTCGGCAGACCGGCGTTGGGGTGCGCGGAAACGTGGGTGTTGGCCTTGTTCGACAACTCCTCCAGGTACGGGCGCAATTCGCTGGCGCCGAGGGCGCAGTTCAGGCCGACCGAGATCGGCCTGGCGTGGGCCACGGAGTTCCAGAACGCTTCGGTGGTCTGCCCGGACAGGGTGCGACCGGAGGCGTCGGTGATGGTGCCGGAAATCATGATCGGCAATTCAATGCCCAATTCTTCGAACACACCTTGCACGGCGAAGATCGCCGCCTTGGCATTCAGGGTGTCGAAAATGGTTTCGATCAGGATCAGGTCGGCGCCGCCTTCGATCAGGCCCTTGGTGGACTCGGTGTAGTTTTCCACCAGTTCATCGAAGGTCACGTTGCGGTAGCCGGGGTTGTTCACGTCCGGGGACAGCGAGCAGGTACGGCTGGTCGGGCCGAGTACGCCGGCGACGAAGCGCGGCTTGTCCGGGGTTTCGAGGGTCTTGGCGTCGGCCACCTTGCGGGCCAGGCGAGCGCCTTCAACGTTTAACTCATACGCCAGGCCCTGCATGCCGTAGTCGGCCAGGGAAATCTGGGTGGCGTTGAAGGTGTTGGTTTCCAGAATGTCCGCGCCGGCATCGAGGTAGGCTTTCTCGATCCCGCCAATCACGTCCGGGCGCGTCAGCACCAACAGGTCGTTGTTGCCTTTGACATCGCTTGGCCAGTCGGCGAAGCGTTTGCCACGGTAATCCTGTTCTTCGAGCTTGTAGCTCTGGATCATCGTGCCCATGCCGCCATCGAGAATCAGGATGCGCTCTTTGAGGGCGTGCTTGAGGGCTTGAAGGCGAACACTGCGATCGGACATTGGGACTACTCGGAAAGACCATGACGAAGGGCCGGGATCATAACAAACTTGTGCGCTTTTAGAGCATGACCGGGTTTAGCATGAATATCGCTCATGTTGGCTGGTGCGTCTGAGCTGTAGAATCGCGGCGTTTTTTAAAGGATCGGGACCAGGGACATGTCGTATCGCTTCATCATCAGCGCTGTGCTGTTGTTTTTAAGCTGGGGCGCTGCGGCGCAAGATCCAGCGATTTTGCCAGCGATTTCCTACAGCCGTGACATCCAGCCGATCTTCACTGAAAAGTGCGTGGCCTGCCACGCCTGCAACGATGCAGCCTGTCAGCTCAACCTCGGCAGTGGTGAAGGCGCGGCGCGAGGCGCGACGAAAATTCCGGTCTACGATGGCGATCGCAGCAAAGCAGTTGCACCGACGCGCCTGTTTATGGATGCCTCCGGGAAAACCGCCTGGCAGCAAAAGGGCTTCTATTCGGTGCTTGATGCACAGGCGAGTCAGGCCGCACTGATGGCACGCATGCTTGAACTGGGCCACAACACACCTTTGCAACCTAACGCCAAACTGCCGCAAGACATTGTCCTGGGCCTGAACCGCGAAAACATGTGCGCCATGCCGGCGGAGTTTGACGCTTATGCCTCAACCCATCCCAAAGAAGGCATGCCGCTGGCAGTGACCGGCCTGACCAATCAGCAATACCAGACGTTGCAACGCTGGCTGACCTCCGGCGCACCCATCGATGAGCAGGGCCTGGTCCCTGACGCCAAAGAGGCCCTGCAGGTGGTGCAGTGGGAAAACCTGCTCAATTCGCCCGGCGCCAGGCAGAGCCTGGTGGGGCGTTGGCTATATGAGCACTGGTTCCTTGCGCATCTCTACTTCAAGGATGGCGAGGCCGGGCATTTCTTTCAGTGGGTGCGTTCGCGTACACCGACCGGCCAGCCGATTGACCTGATCAACAGCCGTCGCCCGAACGATGACCCGGGTACCGTCTTTTATTACCGTTTGTGGCCGGTGCAGGGCGTGATCGTGCACAAGACCCACATTGCCTATCCGCTGAGCCCGGCGAAAATGGCCCGGGTCAAAAGCCTGTTCTACAACGGCAGCTGGCAGGTCGACGCGCTGCCGGGTTATGGGCCGCAGAGCCGGGCCAACCCCTTCGCCACCTTTGAGGCGATCCCGGCCCAGGCGCGTTATCAGTTCATGCTCGATAACGCCGAATACTTCGTTCGCACCTTTATTCGCGGGCCGGTGTGCCGCGGCCAGATCGCCACAGATGTAATTCGCGACAACTTCTGGGCGTTGTTCCAGGCGCCGGACCACGATCTTTATGTCACCGACCCGAATTACCGCGGCCAGGCCACGCCGTTGCTGGCGATGCCGGGGCAGAACGATGACGTCGGCAGCGTCTTGAGTCTATGGCACGACTACCGTGACAAACGCAACGAATACGAGGCCTTGCGCCGCGACAGTTACGCCGATGAACCGGCGCCGAGCTGGTCGACACTCTGGGCCGGTAACGACAATTCGTTGCTGAGCATCTTCCGTCACTTCGACAGCGCCTCGGTGACCAAGGGCCTGATCGGCGACGTGCCGCAAACGATATGGCTGTTCGACTATCCGTTGCTGGAGCGCACTTATTACCAGTTGGCGGTCAACTTCGATGTGTTCGGCAACGTTTCCCATCAGGCCCAGACCCGCCTGTACTTCGACCTGATCCGTAACGGTGCCGAGCAGAACTTCTTGCGTTTGATGCCCGCCGATTCTCGCGATGGTTACCTTGATGACTGGTATCAAAACAGTGGCAAATTCAAAATGTGGCTGGATTACGAGTCCATCGACAACGATAAGCCGACTGCACTGAAACTCGACGAGGCAGACCCCAAGCGCGATTTTGCCAAACAATTGCTGGCCCGTTATGGCGACCTCAATGCGCAGCCCGATCCCATCAACCGCTGCGAGGGGGCCTATTGCTCCCGGCCGAACATCGATCCTGACCTGCAGAGCGCCGAACAGGCTCTCAGCCACCTGGCCTCGCGCCCGGCGGCCGGATTGAAGGTCATTGATCAGTTGCCCGAAGCCACCATGCTGCGAGTGGAAGCCGCGAGCGGCAAGCGTGTGGCCTACAGCCTGCTGCGCAACCGCGCGCACAGCAATGTGGCGTTCATGCTCGGCGAATCGATGCGCTTTCAGCCGGGGCTCGATACCCTGACCATTTTCCCGGGTGTGTTAAGCAGTTATCCGAACTTCATGTTCAACATCCCGGCCGGACAAGTGCCTGAGTTTGTGGGCGCGATGGAAAGCGCCAGGGACGCCGACAGTTTCGAGAAAATCGTCGAACGTTGGGGTATTCGCCGCAGTCATCCGCAGTTCTGGCAGTATTTTCATGACCTGAGCCGCTATATCCACGAGACAGATCCGGTGGAAGAGGGCGTGCTGGACATGAATCGTTACGAGAACCTTTGATCCACCACAATCCCCGTAGGAGCTGGCTTGCCAGCGATGAGGGCAAGACATTCAATATAAATGTCAACTGACCTGACGCCTTCGCCGGCAAGCCAGCTCCTACAGGGTATGAAAAGATCTTTTCCTGACAAAAATACTAGGACTTTGTCCGGCGCGTTGATTGGCGTAAACTGCGCCCAAGCCTGCGAGGAGTTTCCATGACCGCTATTACCATTACCGACGCCGCCCACGATTACCTGGCTGATCTGCTCTCCAAGCAGAACACCCCGGGTATCGGTATCCGCGTCTTCATCACCCAGCCTGGCACCCAGTACGCCGAAACCTGCATTGCCTACTGCAAGCCGGGCGAAGAAAAACCCGAGGACACCGCACTGGGGCTCAAAAGCTTCACTGCGTACATCGATTCGTTCAGCGAAGCATTCCTGGATGACGCGGTCGTCGACTACGCCACCGACCGCATGGGTGGCCAGCTGACCATCAAGGCGCCAAACGCCAAAGTCCCGATGGTCAACGCTGACAGCCCGGTCAATGAGCGCATCAACTATTACCTGCAAACCGAAATCAACCCGGGGCTGGCCAGCCACGGCGGACAGGTGAGCCTGATCGACGTGGTCGAGGACGGCATCGCTGTTCTGCAGTTCGGCGGTGGTTGCCAGGGTTGCGGTCAAGCCGACGTGACGCTCAAGGAAGGCATCGAGCGTACATTGCTTGAGCGCATTCCGGAGCTCAAGGGTGTTCGGGACGTGACCGACCACACGCAGAAAGAAAACGCCTACTACTAAGGTGTTCGCTGCGGCATAAAAAACGGCGCCCCGTGAGCGCCGTTTTTTTATGGGTGATGCATAAAAGATCGCAGCCTTCGGCAGCTCCTACGAGAGAATGCGTTCTCCTGTAGGAGCTGCCGAAGGCTGCGATTTTTTGACTCAAGGGCGATAAAGATGCGCATGCCCGGCACGATACAGCGATGACTCGCTGAAGTGATCACTGCCCAACACCCGTCCTACCAGAATCAACGCCGTACGACGAAACCCCTTCGCTTCAACCTTGCCGACAATATCTGCCAGCGTTCCCACCACCCAATCCTGATCCGGCCAACTCGCGCGGTGCACCACTGCAATCGGGCAATCGACGCCGTAATGCGGCACCAACTGGGCAACAATCTTCACCAGATGATTAACCCCCAGATGGATCGCCATGGTCGCGCCGTGCTGCGCCAGGCTTGAGAATTCCTCGCCCGGTGGCATGGCGGTCTTGTCGGCGTAGCGGGTCAGGATCACGCTTTGCGAAATGTCCGGCAGCGTGAGCTCGGTACCCAGCAGCGCTGCACACGCGGCGGTGGCGGTGACGCCAGGGACGATTTCGAACGGGATGCCCAGCTCACGCAAATAACGAATCTGCTCGCCAATGGCGCCATACAGGCTCGGATCGCCGGAATGCACTCGCGCCACATCCTGACCTTTGGCGTGGGCGGCCTTGATCAGGTCGATGATCTGTTCAAGGTGCAGTTCGGCGCTGTTGACCACCTGTTCGGCACAATGACCTTCCAGAACCGCAGCGGGAACCAGTGAGCCGGCGTAGATGATCACCGGGCAGCTGCGAATCAGTCGCTGGCCTTTGACGGTGATCAGTTCCGGGTCGCCGGGACCTGCGCCAATAAAGTAGACGGTCATCGTCGGTTCCTGTGGGATAAAGGGGCTGAACAGGGCTTCAGATGAAGAATGTTCATGATCGAGAGCGGGGATTATCGGGGTTTCAGGCCGCGCCGGCCAATGCCAGGGTTGCCTGGGCATATTTTTGACGTGGAATCAGCAATTTTGCCGGGCCTTGAGCCAGTTGTTCAGCCAGAGCCAGCGCAGCGCTTTCCGCTACGCCATAACAACCGGTGCGCTCGAAGGCGATTTGCGATTGATGACTTAGCTGGTGCTCATAAGCTGCAAGTTCTTCGCAACTGAAGTACTGCAACGGCAGTGCCAGTTGATTTGCCAACTCGATCAGAGCGGGTTCATCGCGCTTCAAATCGATGCTGGCCAGCGCTTTGATTTCATGCCGTGCGATCTGGTGCGCTGCCAACGCCTGATCGAGCAGCGCCAACAACGTACTGACGGGGCAGCCGCGCTGGCAGCCCAGACCGACGACCAGCGTCGGCGCTGCGCTGTTTTCAGTCATGCGTGGTATTGGCCGTCGCTTTTGCGGCGGAACAACCAGGCGCTGATCAGGCCAAGGGCCAGCCAGAACGCCACGTTGGTCAACTGCGAAGCGATTTTGAATTGGGCCTCCAGTGCTTCGGGAGCGAGCATCGAATGCACCTCCGGTTGTGGTGCGCCAATCACATGCGGAACAGCGAGGATCGCCATCCCCAGGACTTTCATCAACCAGTGGCGGCTGAAGGCGATCAAGGCGATGCCGACGGCGGTAGAAGAGGCGGTGCCGATCCACCACATTTGCCGTTGTGCCAGATCGGCCGCAGCGGTGCCCGGCAGTTCTGGTGGCAGGCCAAGTGTTGGCGCAAGCACGAAGGTTGCGTAACCGGCCAAACCCCAGAGCAGGCCCTGGGAAGTTTTGGTCGGTGCGCGCAGGGTGTACAGGCCCGCCAGCATCAGGGCAAAACCGACAGCGACCACCAGATTACCGCCGGTGGTCGACAGTACACGCTGCCAGCCGTCTTCTGGCTCCCAGGCTTCGGCGTCATGAGTGTGGGCGGCGACTGCACCTTCGGTGTGAGCGTGTTCGTGGACCTCAACGGCAGCCGGTCCGGATCTTTCGTAGGTTTCGGCCTGCAGAATCAGCGGCGAAACCCAGAAGCTTTGCAGCAGGGTGAGCAACAGGGCGGCCAACAGTCCAGTGAAACCAGCGGTTTGCGCGATACGCTTGATCATGTCATCAGGTCTCAATGGCACGGGAACGCGGCGCTGTGACGGGTATCGTGCGCGGCATTGTGTACCGCTTCGATGTGCGAGAAACCGGCGAAATACACAAGGCAGGCACCCAGGATCGACGCGAAAATGGCGGCGGTCATACGTTGGGTCAAGGTAGAAGTGGTGCTGGCGCTGGTGTGTTCGGCGCTGCTGGTGATCGACATGGCGTTTCCCTCTGGTCTGTCAGCGGGGAATAAGGGCGCATGCAAAACCCGGCACGAACGGGCGCGCAAGGGGGTGCAAACAGCGCCCGCCCACCGCGGGTTTGTTGTTCAGTGAACGTACAGGTCACTTTGTGTTGCGGGCCGGTCTCCGGGCTCACGAGGGGCGCCAGGCATTTGCCTGAACCTGAAAGCATCACCTTCCCATGCCGCAGTGGCACAGTGGTTTTGACGCTTCACTCGCTTACCGTTGCGGGGGCAGCACCGGACTGACATGGCTTTGGAGTAAAGCACATGATTCACCGGTTTCCCGTTTCACCCTGTGAAGGGCACCCGTAACAAAGCGTGTAGGAGAGCATGGGCGAGGCGTTCGCGTCAATTGGCAGTGGTTCTCACTTGGCGTCTTCTGTTGATTTGCACTTTGTAGGAAGGAGGCGCTCTCAGTGATTGACCCGCCCCAATACGATGCGTAGCCTTGCGCATTCGAGGTTCTTCGGCGTTTGTCGAAGCTAAGAAGGGAACGCGGTCGATGCCGCGGCTGCCCCCGCAACTGTGAACGGTGATGTTCGCTGCCACGCCACTGCACGCTCAACCCTTGAGCCCGCGGGAAGGCGCAGTGAATGCCAGGCCCAAGGCCGGCACGCCGTCAGCCAGGAGACCTGCCTCGATACAGATTCTCACTACAACCGGGCGGGGTGATCCGGTGGCGAACGCTTCCGGCGCGTGTGCACGTGGCCGGCTCTCGTCCCGTATGCCCGCCTCCAAAGCCAAAGGGTATCCGATGAAAACACTGGCCAAACTCCCCGTCACGATCGTCACCGGCTTCCTCGGCTCGGGCAAGACCACCTTGCTGCGGCACATGCTCGACAACGCCCAGGGTCGCCGCATTGCGGTGATCGTCAACGAGTTCGGTGAGCTGGGCATCGACGGCGAAATCCTCAAGCAGTGCTCCATCGGTTGCACCGAAGAAGAAGCCAACGGCCGTGTCTACGAACTGGCCAACGGCTGCCTGTGCTGCACCGTCCAGGAAGAGTTCTTCCCGGTGATGCGCGAACTGGTCGCCCGTCGTGGTGATCTCGACCACATCCTCATTGAAACGTCGGGACTGGCGCTGCCAAAACCGTTGGTGCAAGCGTTCCAGTGGCCGGAAATCCGCAGCGCCTGCACCGTCGACGCGGTGATCACCGTGGTCGATAGCCCGGCCGTCGCGGCCGGTACTTTCGCCGCTTTTCCGGATCAGGTCGACGCGCAGCGCAAACTCGACCCGAACCTGGACCACGAATCGCCGCTGCACGAACTGTTTGCCGACCAATTGGCCAGCGCCGATCTGGTGATCCTCAACAAAGCCGACCTGATCAACCCGCAAGATCTGGCCCGGGTACGCGCAGAAGTCGCCGAAGAGCTGCCGCCTGCGGTGAAGATCATCGAAGCCAGCAGCGGTCGCTTGCCACTGGACGTGTTGATCGGCCTCGGCGCCGGCTCCGAAGAGCACATCGACAGCCGTCACAGCCACCACGATCACCATCTTGACGGCGATGATCATGACGACCACGATCACGACGCCTTCGATTCGATCTCCATCGAACTGCCGCAAGCAGACGAAAGCCTGCTGATGGATGCACTGACCCAGTTGGTGGTCCAGCATGGCATCCTGCGGGTCAAAGGTTTCGCCGCGATCCCGAACAAACCGATGCGCCTGCTGATCCAGGGCGTGGGCACGCGTTTCGATAAACACTTCGATCGCCAGTGGGGGACCGACGAGGCGCGCAGCACGCGCCTGGTGCTGATCGGCCAGGCACTGGATGCCGCCACGCTCGAAGCGCAATTGCGCGCCGCGCTCAGCGTGTAGCCATGCACCTGCTCAGGACCCAGCCCGGCGGTTTTGTGTCGCAAGACAACATTGCCGACCTCGGACAAACCCCCGCCGAACTGGTGATCCTGTGCAGCGGCGACTCCAGCCTGGCGCTGCTCGCCGAAGCGGCGCAGCAGTTGCCCGACGATTATCCCAGCGTGCGTCTCGCCAACCCGATGCAGGTGCAGAATCACGCCTCGGTGGATCTGTACGTCGACGAAGTGCTGCGTCACGCCAAAGTGATCCTGATTTCATTGCACGGCGGTATCGCCTATTGGCGTTACGGCGTTGAGCGGTTGGTCGAACTGTCGCAGCGCGGCGTGCAATTGATTCTGGTGCCGGGAGATGATCGTCCGGATCCGGAACTCAGTGATCTGAGCACCGTGTCCCCTGAAGACCGCGACCGCCTCTGGCATTTCCTGCGCCAGGGCGGCATGGCCAATGCGCTGGATCTGTTCCGTTGTCTGGCCGGACGGTGGCTGGGGCGCGACTTCGCATGGTCCGAACCACAAATCCTGCCGCGCACAGCGATCTATCACCCGAAAAAAAGCCCGGCCACATTGAGCGATTGGCAAGCCGACTGGCAGGCTGATCAACCGGTGGCGGGAGTGCTGTTCTATCGCTCGCATTTGCAGGCGGCGAATACCGGTTTCATTGATGTTTTCTGTCAGCGCCTGCAAGCGGCGGGGTTGAACCCGTTGCCGATTGCGCTGGCCAGTCTGAAAGAACCCGGCTGCCTCTCGGTGGTCGAGGACTGGCTGGATGAGGTCGAGGCCGGGGTCATTTTGAACACCACCGGATTCGCCCAGTCCAGCCCGGAAGCGCCGCACTTGCGTCCGTTTCGTCGCAATATCCCGGTGATCCAGGCGATTTGCGCCCAGGACAACGAGCCAGGCTGGCGTGCCAGCGAACAAGGCCTCGGTCCGCGTGATCTGGCGATGCACATCGCCTTGCCGGAACTGGACGGGCGGATCATCAGCCGCCCGATCAGCTTCAAGGACCTGGCGTGGCGCAGCGAGCGCAGCCAGTCGGATGTGGTCTGCTATCGGCCCGCACCCGAGCGCATGGATTTCGTGGCGCAGTTGGCGCGGCGCTGGATCGATCTGGCGCGGGTGCCGAACAGTGAAAAACGCGTCGCGCTGATTCTGGCCAATTATCCGACCCGCGACGGTCGCATCGGTAATGGCGTCGGTCTCGATACCCCGGCCGCCGCGCTGAATATCCTGCGGGCGCTGCATGCGCAAGGTTATCCGTTGCCGGCTGAATTGCCGGACAGCGGCACTGCGCTGATCCAGCAATTGCTCGGCGGCGTCAGCAACGATCTGGACACCCTTGACCAGCGCCCTTGCCAGCAAAGCCTGGCCATGGATGATTACTGGAGGATGTTCAACGCGCTGCCGCAGGTCAATCGTCAGGCCGTGCTGGAGCGTTGGGGCGCGCCCGAGACCGACCCGATGTGCCGTAATGGCCGGATGATGATCGCCGGTCTGCGTTTCGGCCTGACCTTCGTCGGCATTCAACCGGCGCGGGGCTATCAAGTGGATCCGAGCGCCGTGTACCACGACCCGGATCTGGTGCCGCCCCACGCTTACCTGGCGTTCTACTTCTGGTTGCGCAACACCTACGGTGCCCACGGCGTGATCCATGTCGGCAAGCACGGCAACCTGGAATGGCTGCCGGGCAAAGGCGTAGGGTTGTCGGAAAACTGCTGGCCGGATGCGTTGCTTGGGCCGTTGCCGAACATCTATCCATTTATTGTCAACGATCCGGGCGAGGGTGCCCAGGCCAAGCGTCGCACCCAGGCGGTGATCATTGATCACCTGATGCCGCCGCTGACCCGCGCCGAAACCTACGGCCCGCTGCGCAACCTTGAGTTGCTGGCCGACGAGTATTACGAAGCGCAATTGCTCGATCCTCGCCGTGCCCGAGAGTTGCAACGGGACATTTTGCAACTGGTGCGTGACACCCACATCGACCGCGAATTGCAGTTGGACGAAAAACTCGACAGCGATGCCGATGCGGCCATCTGGCTGCCGCGCCTGGACACGTATCTATGTGACTTGAAGGAGTCGCAGATTCGCGATGGCCTGCACGTGTTTGGCGAGTCCCCGACGGGCCGATTGCGCATCGACACACTGCTGGCGCTGCTGCGCATCCCGCGGGGCGATGGTCGTGGCGCGCAGTCGAGTCTGCTGCGAGCGCTGGCGAAGGCTTTCGCATTGGGTTTCGATCCGCTCGATTGCGCCTTGGCCGAGCCGTGGACCGGGCCGCGTCCCGGGCCTCTTTTGCTGATCAGCGACGAGACTTGGCGCACGGCGGGCGATACCCGCGAGCGGCTTGAGTTGTTCGCCACGCAGTTGATTTCGGGCGCGTTGAATAATCCCTGTGAGAGCGAGCCTGCTCGTGATGGTGTGTCAGTCGACACCCATGCGTCTGATACTCCATCGCGAGCAAGCTCGCTCCTACAGGAAACGGAGTGGAGCGAGGTGCGAGCCATTCTCGACGGTTTGCGTGGCGTCATCGCCCCACGTCTGGATGCCTGCGGTCCCGCAGAGATGCGTGGCCTGCTCGACGCCCTGAGTGGGCGCTTCGTTCCGGCCGGCCCCAGCGGTGCACCGAGCCGCGGACGCCTGGACGTGCTGCCCACCGGGCGCAATTTCTATTCGGTGGACGTGCGCAACCTGCCGACCACCACGGCGTGGCGCATCGGTTTCCAGTCGGCCAACCTGATTCTTGAACGTCACCTGCAAGATCACGGCGATCATTTGCGTCAGCTTGGTTTGTCGGTCTGGGGCACGGCGACCATGCGTACCGGTGGCGACGACATCGCCCAGGCCATGGCGCTGATGGGCGTGCGCCCGGTATGGGCTACCGGCAGTCAACGGGTCGACGACTTCGAGATTCTGCCGCTGAGCCTGCTGGACCGTCCTCGGGTGGACGTGACGCTGCGGGTTTCAGGTTTCTTTCGCGATGCGTTTGCCAACCTGATCCGCCTGTTCGACGCGGCCGTTCAAGCGGTCGCGGAACTGGACGAGCCGGACGATCTCAACCCGTTGGCAGCCAAAGTGCGCGCCGAACGAGCATCGCTGTTGCACGCGGGGCTGGACGAAGACGCGGCGCGGCGTCAGGCCGGCTGGCGTATTTTCGGTGCCAAGCCGGGGGCCTACGGCGCAGGCGTGCAGGGTGCGATTGACGGACGTCTGTGGCAAAGCCGCGAGGATCTGGCCGAGGTTTATTTGAACTGGGGCGGCTACGCTTACGGCGGTTCCGACGATGGCACCGCCGCCCGCGATCAGTTCGCCCAACGGCTCGGGCAGGTTCAAGCGGTGCTGCAGAACCAGGATAACCGCGAACACGATTTGCTCGACTCCAACGATTACTACCAGTTCCAGGGCGGCATGCTCGCGGCGGTCGAAAGCCTCAGCGGCGCAGCAGCGGCCAGCTATCATGGCGATAACAGTCAACCGGACCTGCCGAAAATCCGCACCTTGAAGGAAGAGCTGAACCGGGTGATCCGTTCCCGGGCGGCGAATCCGAAGTGGCTCGATGGCGTCAAGCGTCACGGCTACAAAGGTGCGTTTGAGATGGCGGCGACGGTCGATAACCTGTTCGCTTTCGACGCGACCACGCAGTTGATCGACGATCACCAGTACGCGTTGCTGGCCGATGCGTATCTGCTTGATCCGGCAACCCGTGATTTTGTTCGCGAACACAACCCTCATGCCTTGCGCGACATGACCGAGCGGATGCTCGAAGCGCAGCAACGCGGGATGTGGAAGGAGCCCGGCGAGTACCGTGAGGCACTGGAAAACCTGTTGCTGGACATAGAAGAAGATGGTTGATACGCCGTAGACCCTGTGGGAGCGGGCTTGCCCGCGATGACATTCGTTCAGTCGACAAAAATGCTGCCTGACAAACCGCTATCGCGAGCAAGCTCGCTCCTACAGGGTTCAAGGCGTCTATGACACCCCGACCATGACTGAGTATTTACGATGACCGAGACCCCGCATTTCCCCCTCTGTGCCGTGGTCGGCGCCGACGATTTGAAGCTCGCGTTGTGCTTGACCGCCATCGACCCGAAAATCGGCGGCGTGCTGATCGAAGGCCCCCGCGGGATGGCCAAGTCGACCCTGGCCCGTGGCTTGGCGGACCTGCTGGCCAGTGGTCAGTTGGTCACCTTGCCCCTGGGCGCTACTGAAGAACGGCTGGTGGGCACCCTTGACCTCGACGCCGCACTGAGCGAAGGGCGCGCGCAGTTTTCACCCGGCGTTCTGGCCAGGGCAGACGGCGGCGTGCTCTACGTCGACGAGGTCAATCTGTTGCCCGATCATCTCGTGGATCTGCTACTCGATGTGGCCGCCAGCGGCACCAACCTGGTCGAACGCGACGGTATCTCCCATCGGCACTCGGCGAAGTTTGTGCTGATCGGCACCATGAACCCGGAAGAGGGCGAACTGCGGCCGCAATTGCTTGACCGTTTTGGATTGAACGTTGCACTTGCCGGTCACACCGCGCCGACTGAACGCGGGCAGATCATCCGTCGACGCCTGGATTTCGACAGCGATCCTGAAGGCTTCTGTGCCAGGTGGGAAAACCAGCAAGCGACTTTGCGTGAGCGTTGCCACAAGGCGCGTTGCGCTTTAGCGAGCATTCCCCTCGACGATGCAGCGCTGGCACAGATCACCGAGCGCTGTTTTGCCGCGGGTGTCGATGGCTTGCGCGCCGATCTGGTCTGGTTGCGCGCTGCGCGTGCCCATGCCGCGTGGCGCGCCGCCGATGCGATCGCTGACGAAGATATCGACGCGGTCGCCGAATTCGCCTTGCGTCATCGTCGTCGCGAGCATTCATCGCCGACGCCGCAAAACTCCCATGCCCCGCAGCCGTCCGCCGCCCAGCACACCAACGCGAACGACGGCCAGGGCCAGTGGGGTGAAATGCCCGCGCAGGCATTGCCGGTCGGCGCCCGACGAGAAGTGCCCAGCTGGCCAAAAAAGCCCTAGGCATTCGCCCTCGTTCTGATGTGGGGGCGAATGCCAGACCCCGCGCCGGACGGCTGGATCACGGTAAACAAGGCAAGCGTCACGCCGCCCGAAGTGGTCCGGTCAATTGGCCTGGCACTTTGCTTAACGGTCGGCCCCGTCAGCGCGACGATCTGTTGTTTCACCTGCGCACCCGTTCACCCCATGAGCTGTGGCTGGTGATTGTCGACGCGTCGGCCTCGACCCGTCGCCATCAGGCATTGAGTGACGCCAAAGGCGTGCTCGCGCAATTGTTCGATGACGCCTATCGCCAGCGTGCGCGCCTGGCACTGCTGACCGCCAGCGGTGTCGCACCGAAATGGCAGGTGCAGGGTTTGAAGGCGTCGAAGGGTTTGCGCGGTTGGCTTGATGGGTTGGGCGCGGGTGGCGGGACGCCGTTATTGGCCGCGTTGGGTGAGGCGAGGCACTGGCTGGCGGCGCGGCAAAAGCGCTTTCCGTCGGAACAGCAACGATTGTTGTTGGTGACGGATGGGCGATTGAAGGACTGGCCGATTCTGTCGGAGCTGGCGTGTCCGGGATTGTTGATTGATATCGAGCGTGGGCCGATTCGGCTGGGACGCAGCAAGGTGTTGGCAGCGCAGTTGCAGGCTGAATACCGGCATATCGACGAGTTGCTTCAGGGCTGAGTTGGAGGTTGCCTGCACTGGCCTCATCGCGAGCAAGCTCGCTCCTACAGGAACGGTGGAGTCCCCTGTAGGAGCTGGCTTGCCAGCGATGGCGGCATGTCAGTCACTATCAATGTTGAATCATTTGCCCATCGCCTGCCGATACTGCTTCGTGCGCCTGGCGATATACAAACGATCCAGAATCAACGCCCAAATCGCTGAAACCTGCGGTTGGGTCGTGCGGCCTCGGCTCAAGCGCTGCAGTTGGAACTTCACCACGGCCATGCTCGCCAGCGCTGCCAGCGGTTTGCGTTTCCAGCGGATCGGCGGCAATTGCGGGTGGCAGTCCTGTCCTTCGCGCCAGCGTTTGACCAGCAGCGGTTCAACGGCCAGTGCCGTGCCGATCCCGGCCATGGCGATGCCGCTGTCGAGCACCTGTTCGACAATCGGCAAACGTCGAATCCCGCCCGTCACCATCACCGGCATGTTTGCCGCACTCGCCAGATCGCCGGCCATTTCCAGAAAGTACGCTTCACGCGCCAAGGTCCGGCCATCCCGTGCTTCGCCCTGCATGGCTGGTGCTTCGTAGCTGCCACCGGACAGTTCCAGCAGGTCGATGTGTTGATCGTTGAGCCATTCGATCACTTGCCGGGCGTCGTCGGCGTCGAACCCGCCGCGCTGGAAATCCGCCGAGTTGAGCTTAACCGCGACACAGAATTGCGCCGACACGGTCTTGCGCACGGCGCGGACCACGTCCAACAGCAGGCGCGCACGATTCTCCAGCGTGCCGCCCCAACGATCCGTGCGGCGATTAGTCAATGGGGAGAGAAACTGGCTGATCAGGTAGCCGTGGGCAGCGTGAATCTGCACGCCGGTGAATCCGGCTTTTTCTGCCAGCGCAGCGCTGCTGGCGAAACGTCGGATCACGTCTTCGATATCGCCCACGCTCATGGGCTTGGGTTCGGCAAACATCTTCGAAAAAGAACCCAGATCCAGCGCCACCGCCGAGGGGGCCAAGGCTTGCTGGCCAAGGTTGGCCATGGTCTGGCGGCCGGGATGATTGAGCTGCATCCAGAACTGCGCACCACCAGCCCGGCCAATGTCGGCCCACTGACGGAAACGTTGCAGGTGACGTTCATCTTCCAGCACCACGCCACCGGGGCCGGTCATGGCGCGGCGGTCGATCATCACGTTGCCGGTCAACAGTAACCCCGCTTCGCCCCCTGCCCAGGCTTGATACAGGCTAAACAATGCGCGATCAGGCGCCTGGTCGATGTCGGCGAGATTTTCCTCCATCGCGGCTTTGGCGATGCGATTGCCGATGGTCTGGCCGTTAGGCAATTTCAATGTCTGAAAGGGCGACATGCTTGACTCCTCGAAGTGATGAGCAGAGCCTAAGCTTAAAGTTAACTTTAATGTCAAGCAGGTAAATGAGGTCGTTATGAAGATTGGCGAGTTGGCACAGTTGAGCGGCCTGAGCGCTTCACGCATCCGCTTTTACGAGGCTCAGGGGTTGATCCGTCAAGTCGAGCGCGCTTCAAACGGCTATCGGCGTTACTCGGAACAGGCGCTGCAAACCCTGCAAATCATTCAGTGCGCGCAGCAGGCCGGTTTCAGTCTCGAAGAGCTCAAGCAACTGTTGCCGGACACGCTGACGGGGGCGTTCAAGCATGACGAACTCCTGGCAGGACTTAACCGCAAGATCGGGCAGATCGAGGAAATGCAACGCCACCTCGCCCATAGCAAGGCTCAACTGCTGGGCTGGATCGATACCATCCAGGCCCGCCCCGAAGGCATGGCCTGCGAAGAAAACGCCGAACGGGTGATGGCATCCTTCAAGCATTGAGGTTGGAGCATGAACAGACCTGGCAGGATCTCTTCACATTCCTTGCGATCTTGTGGCACACTTTGCGGCAGTCTCCGCTATAGCGACAAACGTTCCGCTATAGCGGAACCGTATATGTCCTGGCGCACGCCTCCCTTGTGTTTCCGAAAGCAAGCGCTTGAACCTCCACCATCGAGCAGGAGAAGCACTCATGAGCATCACTCGTTACGGCACTGGCAGCACCGCCGGCGGCGGCCAGCCGCGTCCCTTCGCCCGTGCCGTTGAAGCCGATGGCTGGTTGCACGTGTCTGGACAAGTGCCGGCGCTGGATGGCGAGATTATTGTCGGTGGCATCGTCGAGCAGACGCACCAGACCATGAAGAACCTGATCGCGATCCTGGAAGAAGCCGGTTATGGCCTGGAAGACGTGGTGCGCACCGGCGTTTGGCTGGAAGATCCACGGGATTTCTGGAGTTTCAACAAGGTGTTTTCCGAGTACTTCAAGCCAGAGCACGCGCCGGCTCGCGCGTGTGTGCAGGCGAACATGATGGTCGACTGCAAGGTCGAGATTGACTGCGTTGCGTACAAGAAAAAGGCTTGAACCGAGGTGGCTTCATCGCTAGCAGGCTAGCTCCCACAGGGGGAATGGGAGCTGACCTGCGGGCGATGGCGACCTCGCCCGGCACTTTTATGGGAACCACTGCAATGACCGAAGACACCATCAAGCGCCGGGCACGCGGTCTGGACCGGGCGTTCGATATCCTCGATTTTCTCAAGGAAATCGGCCAGCCCCTGCGCCCGAACGACATCGCCAATGGCATCGGCAGCCCCAAATCCACAGTCTATGAGCTGGTGGCTTCATTGCTGGAGCGACGGATTCTCGAACCGGTGGGCAAGGACGGCCATGTCTATCTTGGCCGCCAGTTGTACTTCCTCGGCCAGGCACACCTGCGTCATTTCGACTTGACCCGTGAAGCCGACCACGCCCTGCTAGAGATCGTGCGACAGACCCATGAAACCGCGCAGATGTGCCTGCTCAACGGGCGCAAATACACCGTGGCGTTGATGAAAGAAGGTGAGCGGCATTTCCGCATTTCCTCGGACATCGGTGAGAACGCCCCCATTCCCTGGACGGCATCCGGGCGTTTGCTGCTGGCGCACATGAGTGATCAGGAAATCACCGACCTGATCGATCACGACGACTTCATCCTGCCAGGCGGCGAGCGCTTGCCGCTGGAGCAGTTTCTCAAGGAAATCCGTCAGGCCGCTATCGACGGCTTTTTCTCCTTTGATAGCGTTGCCGACACCTTTACCCATTGCTTCGCCGCCCCGGTCAAAGACCCCGGCGGCGTCGCTGTCGCGACCCTGTGCATCGTCGCCCCACGGGCCGATGCGAAGAAAAACTACAACGACTATCGCCGGGTGCTGATCGACAGCGCAAACGGCCTGGCCCGTCGGATCAACGAATAACAGCGGCTGCCTGCTGCCGCGATTGTGAGGAGTTCGAGCATGTCTACTGCCCCAAACACTGCTGGTGTGGAAAAAGGCTTTGCCCAGACCGGCGCCCATCTGGTCCGTGACGTCAGCCTGCCGGCTCTGGTGCTGCACCGCGAGGCGCTGGAACACAACATCCGCTGGATGCAGGACTTCGTGAGCAACAGCGGTGCGCAACTGGCGCCCCACGGTAAAACCAGCATGACTCCGGCGCTGTTTCATCGGCAACTGGACGCCGGAGCCTGGGGCATCACATTGGCGAGCGCCACGCAAACCCGTGCGGCCTACGCCCATGGCGTGCGCCGGGTGCTGATGGCCAACCAACTGGTCGGCATACCGAATATGGCACTGATTGCCGATTTGCTGGCCGACCCGGGCTTCGACTTCTATTGCATGGTCGATCACCCGGACAACGTCGCCGACCTCGGCGCGTATTTCGCCTCGCGCGGCGTGCGTCTGAACGTGATGATCGAATACGGCGTGGTCGGTGGGCGTTGCGGTTGCCGCAGCGAACAGCAAGTGCTTGATCTGGCCAAGGCGATTGCGGCGCAACCGGCGCTGGCGTTGACTGGTATTGAAGGCTACGAAGGCGTGATCCATGGCGATCACGCGGTGACCGGCATTCGTGATTTCGCCGCGTCGCTGGTACGTCTTGCGGTGCAGTTGCAGGACAGCGGTGCTTTTGCGATTCCCAAGCCGATCATCACCGCGTCGGGCTCGGCCTGGTATGACTTGATTGCCGAGTCCTTCGAAGCGCAGAACGCTGCCGGGCGATTCCTCAGCGTGCTGCGCCCCGGCAGTTACGTGGCGCACGACCATGGCATCTACAAGGAAGCGCAATGCTGCGTGCTCGACCGTCGCAGCGACTTGCACGAAGGTCTGCGCCCGGCGCTGGAAGTCTGGGCGCACGTTCAGTCGTTGCCGGAACCGGGTTTTGCGGTGATTGCCCTGGGCAAGCGCGACGTTGCCTACGACGCCGGGCTGCCGGTGCCGTTGCTGCGTTACAAGGCGGGTGTGGTGCCGGCCACGGGCGACGATGTCGGCGCCTGCAAGGTGACGGCGGTGATGGATCAACATGCGTTCATGATTGTGGCGCCGGGTATTGATTTGCGCGTGGGTGACATCATTTCGTTCGGTACTTCGCATCCTTGCCTGACGTTCGACAAGTGGCGTGTTGGCTGCCTGGTGGATGAGCAGTTGAATGTCATCGAGACCATGGAAACCTGTTTCTAAGACAGAAACTGCGGTGCGGCCATCGCCAGCAAGCCGGCTCCTACGGTGGAATGCACTCCAATGTGGGAGATTCTATGTTTGGGGGGGAACCCCCAAGCATAGAATTTGGCGTGTATTCACTTTGGTTTTTCATCAGCGCGAACATCACTCTGGCGAGCTTGCGTGCCAGGATAACCAAGGCTTGAGTACCTTTTAGGCCTCTGGCCAGGTAGCTCTGGTAGTACGGTTTCCAGACCGGCTTGCGACGTGCTGTATTTCAGCGGTATAACCCTGGCAGTGCTGGGAGGGCAGGGGCGCCAGAAGTTGTTGGAAACCCTGATCGAAGCGCGACAGAGGGGGGCGCGCATTGTGTTCGACAATAACTACCGGCCACGACTGTGGGCTTCGGTTGAAGAAGCGCGGGCGGCGTATCGTGGTGTGTTGCCGTACATCGATCTGGCGTTGCTGACGGTGGATGACGAGCAGGCGTTGTTTCAGTTTGCCGATGACGATGCAGTGTTCGCCGCGTATGAGCAGATCGGCACGCCGGAAGTAGTGCTCAAGCGTGGCGCCGATGCCTGTCTGATTCGGTGTGCCGGCGAGTCATTCGAGGTGCCGGCGCAGAAGGTCGAACGGGTGGTGGACACCACGGCGGCGGGGGATTCGTTCAGTGCGGCGTATCTGGCCTCGCGGCTCAAGGACGGGAGTCCAGTTGAAGCCGCCGACGCCGGGCATCGGCTGGCGAGCCGGGTGATTCAGGTGCCGGGGACATTGATTCCACGGTAAGCGGTGCAATTCACAAATCCCTGTAGGAGGGGGGATACATCAATCCCGGTAAAACACCTGCACCAGGTGATAACCAAACTTGCTCTTGATCGGTCCATGCACGGTACGCAGCGGTTTCTTGAAAATCACCGCATCGATCGCACCGACCATCTGCCCCGGTCGTACTTCACCCAGATCACCACCGCGTTTGCCGGACGGGCAGGTTGAATACTTCTTGGCCAGCACATCGAACGCTTCACCCTTGGCGATGCGTTGTTTGAGTTGCTCGGCTTCTTCCGAGGTTTTCACCAAAATGTGGCGGGCTTGAGCTTTCATCGACGGTACCTTGCAACGGTGGTGGCTATGTGGGTGCTAGCGGGGGCGCGCGATTATGCCTCAAGTCAGCCTGGTTGACTGATCATCGTACGAATCTTGTTGGCCAGCAGGTCGATCGAAAACGGTTTGGTCACCATGTCCATGCCGTCTTCCAGGAAGCTCTGGCGCTCGGCGGCGATTTCCGCGTAACCGGTCATGAACAACACTTTCAGGCCCGGACGATGCTGGCGGGCGATCTCCGCCAGTTGCCGGCCATTCATGCCCGGCAGCCCGACGTCGGTGACCAGCAGGTCCAGGCGCAAGCCGGACTCAAGCACGGGCAGTGCACCCCTGGCGTCTTCGGCGGTGTGGGCGCGGTAACCGAGTTCATTCAGCAGATCGAGGACCAGCATGCGCACCGCCGGATCGTCTTCGACCAGCATCACGGTTTCACCGGCAATCGCCGCGGGTGCTTCGCTAACGACCGGTGCAGGTTCTTTTTCTTCTTCGGTCGAATGCAGGCGCGGCAGGTACAAACGCACGCTGGTGCCACGACCGGGCAGGCTGAACAGGCTGACATGGCCACCCGATTGCTGGGCAAAGCCGTAGATCATCGACAGGCCCAGACCGGTGCCCTGGCCGATGGGCTTGGTGGTGAAGAACGGGTCGAAGGCCTTGGCCAACACCGAAGGCGTCATGCCGGTGCCATTGTCACTGACTGCGATCATCACGTAGTCACCGGCATTGACCGGTTCCAGGGTCGTGATTTCACTCTCGTCGAGATACACGTTGGCTGTTTCAATGCGCAGTTCACCGCCATCGGGCATGGCGTCCCGGGCGTTGATCACCAGATTGAGCAACGCGTTTTCCAGTTGACTGACATCGGTGTTGACCCTCCAGAGATTCTCGGTCAGTTGCAATTGAAGCTCGATGTGATCGCCCTTGGTTCTGCTGAGCAGGTCCTCCAGTGAATGGATCAACTCGTTGGCATTTAGCGGCTTGCGGTTGAGCGACTGACGCCTTGAGAACGCCAGCAACCGATGGGTGAGGGCGGCGGCACGGTTGGCCGAGGACATTGCTGCCTCGGCAAAACGTCCGATCTCTTCGGTTCGCCCCTCGGCAATGTAGCGCTGCATCAGGTCGAGGCTGCCAAGAATGCCGGTGAGCATGTTGTTGAAGTCGTGGGCGATGCCGCCGGTGAGCTGGCCGACCGCTTCCATTTTTTGGGCATGGCGCAAGGCGTCTTCGGCGCGTTCGCGTTCGAACATTTCGTTCTGCAGACGCTCGTTCGCTTCAGCCAGTTGCCGGGTGCGGGCGACGACCCGTTCTTCAAGGGTTTCGTTAAGAATACGCAAGGCTTCTTCGGTTTTTTTGCGTTCGGTTTCGTCGATCACGAAGATGTAGAAACCGTTCACCGCGCCGTCGGCACCGTGACGCGGCAGGTAATTCATCAAGGCCTGACGAACGCTGCCGTCGCGGTGTGGGGTGCTGATGCTGAAGCAACCGGGTTTGCCGGACAGGGCTTCGGCGATGTAGGGGGCGCGCAGGGCGTAGGCTTCTTCTCCGAGCACTTCAACAATGGTGCGGCCGTAGAGTTCTTGGGGAGTCAGGCCGTACCAGTCGAGGTAGGCGGCGTTGTTCAGGCGAAAGCGCTCTTCGCGGTCGACGTAGCTGATCAGGATCGGCATGGCGTTGATGATCAGTTGCAGCTCGGTCTGACTCTGGCGCAACGCCTGCTCGGTGTGTTTGCGCTCGGTCAGGTCCAGGGCGGCACCGAGAAAGCGGATCGGCCGGCCATGGTGATCCTTGTAGCAGCGTCCGCGGGCAAACACCCAGCGCAGCTGACCGTCGGGTTGCAGCAGGCGGTATTCCTCGGCGTATTCGGTGCCGTGGGTGATGCAGTGTTTGATGCTGCGGGCGATCAGGGTGCGGTCTTCGGGGTGCACGCCGTGCAGGTACTCACTGATCGGCAACCGGCCGGCCATGGACGGCTCGATGCCGTGCAACTGGGCAAAATGGGCGTCGGCGATAAAGCGGTCCTCGCCAATGTCCCAATCCCAGGTGCCGACCGCGTCGGTGGCGGCGAGAGCCAGTTGCAGGCGTTCCTCGGTTTCACGCTGGGCCTTGAGGCTCGCCGCCGAGCGCTGTTCGAGTTCGAGGGCGATGCGACGCCGGTCGTTGGTTTCGATCGCCGTGACCAGGATGCCCGCGACCTGGGCGCTTTCATCGCGAATTGGGCTGTAGGTCAGATCCAGCCAGAAGTCGGAATCCTGGCCGCCACGCTGCAAGGTGAATCGCTGTTCACTGTAGGTTCGCACCTGGCCTTGCAAAACAGCGCTGTAGATCGGGTCGGTGAAGTCCTTCAGTTCGGGCCAGATCTGGTGCGTCGGCTGGCCGAAAGCCTGCGGATGTTTGCCACCGGCCAACAGGGCGAAGCCATCGTTGTAGATCTGCGTGAGTTGCGGTCCCCACAGCAACAGCATCGGCATCGGTGAGTGAATCACGATATCCACGGCGGTTCGCAAGCTCTGAGGCCAGGTACTGGCAGCGCCCAGTGGACTGCTGGTCCAGTCCATTCGGGCGATCAAGGCTTGGGCGTCGCTGCCGGTCGGTGTTGCGTTCATCAAAAGGTCCTGCGCGTGAGTCGCTTTGGCTGGGGCTATTCTTGCACAGGTGACAGGCGCCGGTTGATTCAGAGGCTTGAGCGGTCAATGTAGGCGTGAGCTTGCTCGCGATGGCGTCGGGTCAAATTACATTGATGTCAACTGACACTCCGCTATCGCGAGTAAGCTTGCTCCTACAGGTAATCCCATTTCAATCCATCAGTTCAGGTCGGTCACGGAATTGCTCCAGTGCCTGGGGATTGGCCAGGGCATCAGTGTTTTTTACCTTCTGCCCATGCACCACATTACGCACCGCCAACTCCACGACCTTGCCGCTGATGGTGCGCGGGATGTCCGTCACCGCGACAATTTTCGCCGGCACGTGGCGCGGCGTGGTATTGGCACGAATGATCTGGCGGATCTGCTGTTGCAGTTGTTCGTCGAGCTCAACGCCGTCGCGCAGGCGCACGAACAGCACCACCCGCACGTCATCCTGCCATTGCTGACCGATAGCAACGCTGTCGAGCACCTGCGGAACTTTTTCTACCTGCCGATAGATCTCCGCCGTACCGATACGCACGCCGCCGGGGTTGAGCACCGCGTCGGAGCGCCCGTGGATCATCATCGCGCCATGGGGTAACTGCTCGGCGTAATCGCCTTGCGCCCAGACGCCGGGGAACTGGCTGAAATAGGACGCCCGCAGCTTTTCTCCATCCGGATCATTCCACAGTCCGATCGGCATCGCCGGGAAGTGTCGGGTGCACACCAGTTCGCCTTTCTCGCCGATCACGGCATGACCGTCGTCGTTCCACACTTCGACGGCCATGCCCAGGCTCTTGCCTTGTATTTCGCCACGGCGTACCGGTTGCAGCGGATTACCGTTGACGAAGCATGAAACGATGTCGGTGCCACCCGACATCGAGGCCAGGCACAGGTCGGACTTGAAGTCGCGGTAGACGTAATCGTAGCTTTGCGGCGAGAGCGCGGAGCCGGTGCAGAGCAGTGTTTTCAGACCGCTCAGGTCATGGCTTGCTCTAGGTTTCACGCCGCTGCTTTCCAGGGTCGCGAGAAACTTCGGGCTGGTGCCGAAGACGCTGATGCGCTCGTCATCGATCAGGTCGACCAGGCGTTGGGGGTCAGGGTGGAAGGGGGAACCGTCATACAACACCACAGCGCTGCCCACCGCCAGCGCCGAGACCAGCCAGTTCCACATCATCCAGCCGCAGGTGGTGTAGTAGAACAAGCGTTCGCCGGGGCCAAGATCGGAATGCAAACCGTGTTCCTTGACGTGTTGCAGCAGCACGCCACCGGTGCCGTGGATAATGCATTTGGGTACGCCGGTGGTACCGCTGGAATAGAGGATGTACAGCGGATGGGCGAATGGCACAGCGACAAAATCCGGCTCGCCGCCGGCAACATAGAAGTCGTCCCACAGCGTGACGTTGGCCATTGTGTGGAAGTCTTGTATGTGCGCTTCTGGCCGTGCGTAAGGCACAACGACCAGTTGCTGCAACGACGGCAGGCGTTCGAGGATTTCGTTGACCTTGGCGGTCTGGTCGATGTCCTTGCCGGCATAGCGGTAGCCGGCGCAGGTCAGCAGCACTTTCGGTTCGATCTGGCCGAAGCGGTCGACCACGCCCTGGGTCCCGAAGTCCGGTGACGAGCAAGACCAGACCGCACCAAGGCTGGTGGTCGCGAGCATAGCCACCAGGGTCTGCCAAGTGTTAGGCATGCACGCGGCGACCCGATCGCCGACGCTGACACCGGCAGCGATCAAGCCGTTCTGAAAGCCGGCGACATGCTCCGCCAAATCGGCCCACGTCAAGTGTTCGCGCTGGCCGTTCTCAGCGATCGCCACCACCGCCACGGCATCGTCGCGACGACGCAGCAGATGTTCGGCGAAATTCAGGGTGGCGCCGGGGAACCACTCGGCGTTGGGCATTTGCGAACCTTCCTGCAGCACCGCGTCGGGTTGCTGGTGGAAGCGGATATCGAAAAAATCGACGATGGCTTGCCAGAAGTCCTGTCGCTGATCGATGGACCATTGGTGGAGGGCGGGGTAGTCGTCGATGTGCAGGTGATGGCGCTGATTGATCAAGCGCCGGAACGCTTCAATGCGGGTCTTGCCGATGCGTGCGGTACTGGGTTGCCAGAGGATGTCGGACATGGCTTGCCTCTTCTTATGTTCGCATTAAATCGGACTTTTGTGGCGAGGGGGCTTGCCCCCGTTGGGTGGCGCAGCCGCCCTAAACCTGCGCCCGTTTCAACTCATGATAAAAATTTACGACTGCTTCGCAGCCGAACGGGGGCAAGCCCCCTCGCCACAGGGTCTGGCAGTTGATCACTGCGCCAACCACCCACCATCGATATTCCACGCCGCACCGCGTACCTGACTCCCCGCATCACTGCACAGGAACAGCACCAGTTCACCCAATTGCGGTGGTGTCACGAACTCCAGCGACGGCTGCTTCTCGGCCAGCAAATCGTGCTGCGCCTGCTGCGGATCGATCCCGGTGGCGGCGCGATCATCGATCTGCTTTTGCACCAGCGGCGTCAGTACCCATCCGGGGCAGATGGCGTTGCAGGTAATTTGGGTTGTCGCGGTTTCCAGGGCGACCACCTTGGTCAGCCCGATCACCCCATGCTTGGCCGCGACATAAGCGGCTTTGCCTACCGATCCGACCATCCCGTGCACCGAGGCAATGTTGATCACCCGACCCCAACCCTTGGCACGCATGCCCGGCAGGCTCAGTCGAGTGCCATGGAACACCGACGACAGGTTGATCGCGATGATCGAATCCCAGCGCTCCACGGGGAATTCATCGACGGGGGCAACATGCTGAATGCCGGCGTTGTTGACCAGAATGTCGATGCCGCCAAACTCACGCTCGGCGTAGGCGATCATGTCGGCGATTTGCGCCGGGTCGCTGACATCGGCCGGGTGATGGCCGACCTTGCCGCCGAACTGTGCCACGTCGGCAATCACTTTGGATGCATCGCCGAACCCGTTGAGGATCAGGTTGGCCCCAGCCTTGGCCAGGCTGAGGGCAATCCCCAGGCCGATGCCGCTGGTAGAACCGGTGACCAGTGCGGTCTTGCCCGAAAGAGTCGTCATGAATACCTCACACAATGCCAGTGGCGTAGAAGGTGCCGATCACCACGAAAACCGCCAGGGTCTTGATCAGCGTAATACAGAAAATGTCTTTATAAGCCTCGCGGTGGGTCAGGCCGGTGACCGCCAGCAAGGTAATCACCGCGCCATTGTGCGGCAGGGTGTCCATGCCGCCGCTGGCCATCGCGGCAACCCGGTGCAGGACTTCCAGGGGAATGTTTGCGGCGTGGGCGGCACTGATGAATTGTTCGGACATCGCCGCCAGCGCGATACTCATGCCACCCGATGCGGAGCCGGTGATACCGGCCAACAGGGTCACGGTAATCGCTTCATTGACCAGCGGATTAGGAATGCCCTTGAGCCAGTCGGCCAGCACCAGAAAGCCTGGCAGCGAGGCGATCACCGCACCGAAGCCGTATTCCGAGGCGGTGTTCATCGCCGCCAGCAAAGCACCGCTGACCGCACTTTTACTGCCTTCAGCGAGCTTGCTGCGGATCGCCTGGAAACCAAACGCGAGCGCCATGAGGATGCCCACCAGCAACGCCGCCTGAACCGCCCAAATGGCGGTGAGCTTGGCGATTTCGGTGGTCACCGGGGTGGCCATACCCGGCAGTGCCAGGCTGTGGGTCTTGCCGTACCACTGCGGAATCCACTGGGTGAACAGCAGGTTCATGATGCCCACCGCGAGCAACGGCGACAGGGCGAGCCACGGGTTGGGCAGCTTGATGTCGGCGGCGGTTTCCGGTTCGTTGCGCAGGTCCGAGCCATAGCCTTCACCGCTGCGCTGGGCCTTGTTGCGCTGGCGCTGGAGAAACAGCATGCCGGCGCTGAACACGAAGATGGTGCCGATCACACCCAGCCACGGCGCCGCCCACGCGGTGGTGTTGAAAAAGGTGCTGGGAATGATGTTCTGGATCTGCGGCGTGCCGGGCAGGGCGTCCATGGTGAACGAGAACGCGCCCAGGGCGATGGTCGCAGGAATCAGGCGCTTGGGAATGTTGCTTTGACGGAACATCTCGGCGGCAAACGGATAGACCGCGAAGACCACCACGAACAGCGAGACGCCGCCGTAGGTCAGCAGGGCGCAGACCAGCACGATCACCAGCATGGCCTGACGAGTGCCGAGCAGGCGAATCGCGGCGGCAACGATGGAGCGCGAAAATCCGGACAGCTCGATCAACTTGCCGAACACCGCACCGAGCAGGAACACCGGGAAATACAGTTTGATGAAGCCGACCATTTTCTCCATGAACACGCCGGTGAAGGCGGGCGCGACGGCTGAAGGGTCGGTGAGCAGGACGGCGCCAAGAGCGGCAATCGGGGCAAAAAGGATAACGCTGTAGCCACGGTAAGCAGCCAGCATCAGCAGCGCGAGGGCTGCCAAGGCAATGATCACACTCATGGTGTGTCTCCTGGGTTGTTATTTTTGTAGGGTGGATCTTTTGCAGGAGAGGCGTATAGCGAGTTTTGTGCCAGATAGCTAAGTTGTTGAAATATAATGATTTATTGTTATTCGTCGATATTGTTGCGAAAGGCTTGTCTCTTTATTGAGACGTTTTTATGGTGTTTAAAGATCGCAGCCTTCGGCAGCTCCTACGCTGGAATGCATAACCACCCCGTAAGAGCTGCCGAAGGCTGCGATCTTTTGATCTCTAAAATCCATCTACAAATAGAGATGAGTGTCTCTTTAAGGAGACTAAACAATCCCCAACGCCACCATCTTCTTGTACAACGTAGACCGTCCAAGCCCCAGGCGTGCCGCCGCTTCAATCACTTTCCCCCCGCATTGCGCCAGGGTGGCCTCGATCAAATGCCGGTCAAACCGTTCCCGCGCCGCACTGAACGTCTCATCAACAATCGGTTCGAGGGGCAACGGTGACACGCGCTCAACGGGCGTGAAGGTGCCAATGGCTGCGCGCAGATCGGTTGCTGTCAGGCGCAAGTCATCGCTGAGCAGGGCGGCGCGTTCCAGCACGTTGCGCAATTCGCGGATGTTTCCCGGCCAGGCATGTTGGCTCAGCAGCGCCAGCGCTTCGTGGTGCAATTCATGCTGACTGCGCAGTTCCTCCAGAATCGCTTCGCTCAGGGCCGGCAGGTCGTCGAGGCGATCGCGCAGGGGCGGAACCTGGATCGGCAAGACGTTCAGGCGGTAATACAGATCGGCACGAAATTCGCCGCGTTTGATCGCCGCTTCGAGGTCGGTGGAGGTCGCGGCAATGACCCGCACATTGCTCTGGATCACCTCGTTGGAGCCCACCGGTTCGAATTCCTTTTCCTGCAGCACCCGCAACAGTTTGCTTTGCAGGGGCAGCGGCATGTCGCCGATCTCATCGAGAAACAAGGTGCCGCCCTGGGCAATTTGCAGCTTGCCGGCGCGGCCCTTGCGATCGGCGCCGGTGAAGGCACCCGGCGCGGTGCCGAAAAATTCGGCTTCAAGCAATGACTCCGGGATGGCCGCGCTGTTGATGCTGACGAATGCCTTGTGCGCACGCGGCGAAGCATTGTGGATCGCCTGGGCCAGCAGTTCCTTGCCGGTACCGGTTTCGCCGAGCAGCAATACCGGGGACTCCGTGCTGGCACTGCGGCGCGCCCGGCGTTTGACTTCCAGGCTGGCGGCGCTGGTGCCGATGAAATGAGCGAAGTTGTATTTGGTCTGCCGCGCCCGCAGCAGCGAACGGGTGGAGGCCAGTTCTTCCTGCATGCTCATGTAGCGCTTGAGCATGGGCGACAGGCTGCGCAATTCGTCGAACAGGGCAAAGCCGATGGCGCCGATCACCACGCCGGCATCGTCATGAATCGGCAGGCGCATGACCACCAGCGGTTCTTTGGAGGTGTCCTGCATGTCGAGCAGAATCGGTCGGCCGGTGCGCACCACTTCCCGCAGCAGGCTGCCGGGAATGACGCTTTCGCAGGGCTTGCCGATTGCACTTTCTGCCGATTGCAGGCCGAAGCGTCGGGCATAGCGCTCGTTCATCCAGACGATGTTGGCATCGCGGTCGACAATCACCGTACCCTCGCTCGACTGCTCGATGATCTCGAACAACGAACGGATCGCCAGCAGGCGCACGCGCTGGTAGTCCTTGAGGCTTTCGGTGGTGTTCATGGGGGGATTCCCTTGTTGAAGATCAATGTCTTTTGCGCGGATTATGCATGCCCCATCAGCGCCGCCGCCATCAGCTCTTTGGTGTACGGATGCTGCGGCGAATCGAACACATCATGGCTGGCGCCGCTTTCCACCACCTTGCCGTCCTTGATCACGATCATGTCATGGGCGAGGGCGCGTACCACCGCCAGGTCATGGCTGATGAACAAATAGGTCAAACCGTGTTTTTCCTGAAGCTGGCGAAGCAGGGCGACGACCTGTTTTTGCACCGTGCGGTCCAGCGCGGAGGTGGGCTCGTCGAGCAAAATCAACGCGGGTTTGAGCACCAACGCGCGGGCGATGGCGATACGCTGGCGTTGGCCGCCGGAAAATTCGTGGGGATAGCGATGGCGGCTTTGCGGGTCGAGACCGACTTCCTGCAACGCCCGAATCACTTCGGCGTTGCATTGCTCCGCCGTCAACTGGCTGTGCACCTCAAGGCCTTCACTGATGATTTGCGCCACCGACATGCGCGGGCTGAGGCTGCCAAACGGATCCTGGAACACCACCTGCATCTTCTTTCGCCATGGGCGTAGCTGTTTTTGCGTCAGGCCCTCCAGCGCTTCGCCCTGAAAGCGAATACTGCCTTCGGAGTCGAGCAGGCGCAGGATGGCCTGGCCCAGTGTGGACTTTCCGGAACCGGATTCGCCGACGATGCCCAGTGTTTTGCCGCGCTGTATGTTCAGGCTGATGCCATCCACGGCGTGCAGGTAGGTCTTGCGCTGGAACAGTCCGCCACTGACAGGAAACCGCACCCGCAAATCATCAACCTCCAGCACGTTTTCGCGTTCGTCCCGGGGCAGGGCTTCACCCTCGGGTTCAGCATTAAGCAACACGCAGCTGTAAGGATGCCTGGGTTCGGTAAACAGGGTTTCGCAAGGGGCCTGTTCGACGATCTCACCGGCCTTCATCACGCACACGCGCTGGGCGATGCTGCGCACCAGGTTGAGGTCGTGGCTGATCAGCAGTAGAGACATGCCCAGCCGTTGCTGCAAGGATTTGAGCAGCAGCAGGATTTTGCGCTGCACCGTCACATCAAGCGCTGTGGTGGGTTCGTCGGCAATCAACAATTCCGGCTCGCAGGCCAGGGCCATGGCAATCATCACCCGTTGGCGCTGTCCACCAGACAGCTGGTGGGGGTAGGCTTTCAGTCGCTCCTGGGGTTTCTGGATGCCCACCAGATGCAGCAACTCAAGAATCCGCGCCTGCGCCGCTTTCCCGGCCATACCCTTGTGCACCAGCAGCGTTTCGCCGATTTGCTTTTCGATGCTGTGCAGCGGGTTGAGCGAAGTCATCGGCTCCTGGAAGATCATCGCGATGCGGTCACCGCGCAGTTTGCGCAATTTACCGGCGTCGGCCCCCACCAGTTCCTGGCCGCGATAACGAATGCTGCCGGTCGTCTCGGTGCCGCATTCGGGCAGCAATTGCAGGATCGAATGCGCCGTGACGGACTTGCCCGAGCCGGACTCGCCCACCAGCGCCAGGCATTCGCCGGGGCGGATGTCCAGGCACAGGTTGCGCACGACGGTCTGGCCGCTGAAGGCGACGCTGAGATCACGGATTTCGATCAGGTTGGTCATATCAATGTTCCGCTTCAAGAGCGAGGGTCAAAGGCGTCGCGCAGCGCTTCGCCAATGAACACCAGTAAAGAAAGAATCAGCGCCAGGGTGAAAAACGCCGTCAGCCCCAGCCACGGCGCTTGCAGGTTCTGCTTGCCCTGGCCGATCAGTTCGCCCAGCGAAGCGCTGCCCGCAGGCATGCCAAAACCGAGGAAATCCAGCGCCGTCAGGGTCGAAATAGCCCCAGTCAGAATAAACGGCAGGTAGCTCAAGGTCGCATTCATGGCGTTGGGCAGGATGTGCCGCACGATGACCTTGCGGTCGCTCAAGCCCAGTGCTCTCGCGGCTTTGACGTATTCCAGGTTGCGTCCGCGCAGGAACTCGGCGCGCACCACGTCCACCAGGGCCAGCCAGGAAAACAGCGCCATGATCCCCAAGAGCCACCAGAAATTCGGCTCGACGAACCCGGACAGGATGATCAGCAGGTACAGCACGGGTAGCCCGGACCAGACTTCGAGCAACCGTTGACCCAGCAGATCGACCCAACCGCCGTAGTAACCTTGCAGGGCACCGGCGGCGATGCCGATCAGGGCGCTGACAAACGTCAGCATCAGGGCAAACAGAATCGACACCCGCGCACCGAAGATCACCCGGGCCAGCACGTCCCGTGCCTGGTCGTCGGTACCGAGCCAGTTCACGCGGGTCGGCGGGCTCGGTGCGGGTTTGTTCAGGTCGTAATTGGGTGTGTCGTCGCTGAATGGAATCGGCGGAAACAGCAGCCAGCCACCGTCCTTCTTGATCAGTTGTTGCACGTAATCGCTGCGGTAATCGGCCTGGAATGGCAGTTGTCCGCCAAACTCCTGCTCGGTGTAGCGCTTGAGAGCCGGGAAGTACCACTGACCTTGGTAACTGACGATCAGCGGTTTGTCGTTGGCGATCAGTTCGCCGCCGAGGGTCAAGCCGAACAGGCCGATAAACAGCCACAGAGACCACCAGCCACGGCGGTTTTTCTTGAAGCGCTCGAAGCGGCGACGCGCCAATGGGGAGAGCGTCAACATCAGGCGTTCCTCGCGGCGAAATCGATGCGCGGGTCGACCAGGGTGTAGCAAAGGTCACCGACCAGTTTTATCAAGAGACCGAACAAGGTGAATATGAACAGCGAGCCGAACACCACCGGATAGTCCCGCGACACCGCCGCTTCGTAACTCATGCGACCGAGGCCATCGAGGGAAAAGATCACCTCGATCAGCAGCGAGCCAGCAAAAAATACGCTGATAAACGCCTGGGGGATTCCCGACACCACCAGCAACATGGCGTTGCGGAACACGTGGCCGTACAGAACGCGGCGCTCGCTCAAGCCCTTGGCGCGGGCAGTCACCACGTATTGCCGGGTGATCTCGTTGAGGAACGAGTTTTTGGTCAGGATGGTCAGCGTAGCGAACCCGCCGATCACCAGCGCCGAAACCGGCAGGACCAGATGCCAGAAGTAATCGGCGACTTTACCGAGGGTCGACAGTGAGTCGAAGTTGTCCGAAACCAGTCCGCGAACCGGAAACCAGTTCAGCGAGGTGCCTCCAGCGAAGATCACGATCAGGAACATGGCGAACAGAAACGCCGGCATGGCGTAGCCGATAATGATCGCCGTGCTGCTCCAGATATCGAAATGACTGCCGTGATGCACGGCCTTGCGAATGCCCAGCGGGATCGACACCAGATAAGTGATCAGCGTTGCCCAGAGCCCGAGGGAAATGGTGACCGGCATTTTTTCCAGGATCAGGTCGGTGACCGTGGCGCCACGGAAGAAGCTCTTGCCGAAATCCAGCCGGGCGTAACTGGTGAGCATCAGCCACAGACGCTCGTGCGCCGGTTTGTCGAAGCCGTATTGTTTTTCGATGTCCTTGATCAATTGTGGGTCGAGGCCGCGACTGGCTCGGGAGGTACTGCTCACCGAGTCACTCGAACCGCCGCCGGCCGCGGCCCCGCCGATGCCCTGCAGGTGCGCGATGGCTTGTTCCACCGGGCCGCCGGGCGCTGCCTGGACGATCACGAAATTGACCAGAAGAATGATCACCAGCGTCGGAATGATCAGCAGCAGGCGCCGCAGTATATAAGCCCACATCAGTGCGGCCCTCCGGGTTTGCCACGGCGGATACGCTCGGCAGTCATTTGCTGATTGGTCAAAGGCGTGGTGCTCATTTCCCACCAGCTCTCGATGGCTTCGTCATTGCTCGCCTGCACGTTCGGGATGCCGAAGCGATTCCACCAGACGGTCGAGGTGCCCGGTGGGTAATAATTGGGAATCCAGTAGTAATTCCATTGCAGCACGCGGTCGAGCGCATGGGCATAGTGCAGCATGTCGGCCTGGGTATTGGCGCGTACCAGCCCGGCGATCAAGGTGTCCACCGCCGGATTTTTCAGCACCATGTAATTGTTGGAGCCGGGGTCAGTGGCGGCGGTCGAGCCGAAATAGTTGAGCAACTCGCCCCCCGGAGACGTGGTCACCGGATAGCCGGTGACGATCATGTCGTAGTCGCGGCTCATCAGACGATTGACGTACTGGGATGAATCGATGCGGCGGATATTCAATTCGATGCCGATCTGCTTCAGTGTGCGCTTGTAGGGCAACAGCAAACGGTCCATGCCGTTCTGGCTGACCAGGAACGTGAAACTCAAGGGCTCACCCTCGGCGTTCACCAGTTGATCGCCATCGGGTTTCCAGCCAGCCTGTTCGAGCAAATCCAGTGCTTGCAGCTGCTTGTCGCGAATCACACCGCTGCCATCGGTTTTCGGTGCCTCGAACACTTTGCCGAAGACGTCGTCGGGAATTTGCCCACGTAACGGCTCGAGAATCGCCAGCTCACCGGCATCCGGCAGTTGCCGTGCGGCGAGGTCGGTGTTGGAGAAGAAGCTCTGCTGACGGATGTACAGGTTGCGCATCATCTGCCGATTGCTCCATTCGAAGTCCCACAGCATTACCAGTGCCTGACGCACGCGACGGTCCTGGAACATCGGCTTTTGCAGATTGAATACAAAACCCTGGGATGGTTGCGGTGCTTCGGTGGCGAGGTGAGCCTTTTGCAGGCGACCATCACTCAGGGCCGGGCTGTCGTAGCCGATGGAATAGCCGGTAGCGGAAAACTCGCGGTTGTAGTCGTAGGCACCGCCGCGCAGTACCTGGCGCGCGACGTCGGTATCACCGAAGTACTCGATGCTGAAATGATCGAAGTTGTACAGGCCGCGACTGACCGGCAAATCCTTGCCCCACCAATCGGGGTTGCGTTCGAATGTGATGCTGCGCCCTGAGTCGACTTTGCCTACTTTATAGGGGCCGCTGCCCAGTGGTGGCTCGTAGCCGCCACCGCCGGCAAAGTCCCGGGTCTTCCACCAATGTTCGGGAAACACCGGCAGGGTCGCGATGTCCAGGGGCAGGGTGCGGTTTTCGTTGTTCTTGAAGTCGAAGCGAACGGTCAGCGGTGATTCAACTTCGACGCCTTTGACGTCGGCGAACTGAGTGCGATAGCGCAGGCTGCCCTGGGTCATCAGCAGGTCGAAGGTATAGCGCACATCCTGGGCGGTGATGGGCTTGCCGTCGGCAAAGCGCGCCTTGGGATTGAGCTCAAAGCGCAGGGACAGGCCGTCATCGGAGCGTTCCATCGTCTGCGCCACCAGGCCGTATACGGTATAGGGTTCGTCCAGTGAGCGCTGGGCCAGCGGCGAATAGAGCATGCCGTCGATCTGCGAGACGCCAATGCCTTTGTCTATGTAGGGCAGGACATGGTCGAATTGACCGATTTCGATCGCCGATCGCCGCATCGTGCCGCCCTTGGGGGCCAACGGGTTGGTGTAGGCAAAATGACTGAAACCGGCGGGGTATTTGGCCGGTTCGCCGTAGACGGTCATTGCGTACTGCGGCGCCGCGTTCACACCAACGGCACCCAATAGCAGGGCCGCGGCAGTGAATAACAAAGTAGGGAAAGCCAGTCGCATCGTCAGCCTTAAAGCCGGGGGTCATGAACGACAATTTGTACGCTAGCGGCGCGTCCCTCGCCAGCCGTATTAACGTACCTGAAACACGACGGCCCACCAAATGGCGGGCCGTTGTGACAATAGCTCAAGCGTTGATCAGTCCTGGCGGCTGGTCACTTCCAGCAGGTGGTAACCGAACTGAGTCTTCACCGGGCCTTGCACGACGTTGATTGGCGCGCTGAATACAACGGTGTCGAATTCCTTGACCATCTGGCCCGGACCGAACGAACCGAGGTCACCGCCCTGGCGACTGGATGGGCAGGTGGAGTTCGCTTTGGCAACTTCGGCGAAATCGGCGCCGCCTTCGATTTGAGCCTTGAGTTCGTTGCATTTGGCTTCGCTGGCAACAAGGATGTGACGGGCAGTGGCTTTAGGCATGGGAAAATTCTCCATTCAATGTTTTGCAAAGTGCTGAGCCTACCGGATTCAGTGCTCTATTTCTTCTCAAAGTTCCATTCTGCGCGGGATTCGGGGGAGGGCTTGTCTTACAAACCGGCCTCTCGCAAGCGTTCGGCATGCTGTACATACAGTTCGACCGGATCGATGCCAGTTCGCAATTGACAGGCTGGCTGGCTGATGGTGTCAAGGTGATCCAGGGCGTAGTCGGAACGGATCACGGTGCCCAAGTGGGAGCTGAAACGTCCAACCATCCCGTCGTTCTGGTCGGCTTCGGTGACGAAGTAGCGTGAAAAGGCACGACACAACGAGTGGAACGGGTCGAGCGCGTGGGTACCTTGGTCGAGCACGGGCGGCAGGACACCGCTCCAGGAATAATAGCGAACGCCATTGACCTGCTCCGGACCCTGTCCACCCCAGGTTTTGGGTAACCCCTGCGGGTACTTGTCGTTGAATGCGCCCACGCCTTCGGTGGTCAGGCCATTCAGGGCCGCGACAGCGTTGCGCGCGAGATAACGGTCGTTGCTCAGGGCTCCCAGGAAATCGGCAAACAGGGTCACGACCGCCTCGGCAACCAATTCCGGCAAGCGTCCGGGCGTTAATGCCTTGCGCAGAAAATCAGCCAGCTCGGACCCGTGATTTGGCCCGCTGACAGAGGTTACCGAAGCGACTTGGTGCGGTGCACTCGCTGCAGCATAACGTGCAGCGAGTGCGCCTTGACTGTGTCCGATCAGATTGACTTTGCTGGCGCCTGTTCCTTCCAGTACCCGTTTGAGTTGCGCCACTAATTGCTCACCACGAGTTTCGTTGCTGGAAACGGTAGAAAGGTGTGGAACGAACACCCTCGCCCCAGCGTTTCGCAAGGTTTGCCTGATGTCGTGAAAGAGTTCGAATTTGCCGATCCGCTCGAAACCGAACAGGCCATGGACCAGCAGTATTGGGTGGCAGGTGCTTGCATTCCGTTGCATGTTCATACCTTTTTCGCAGCTGTTCGTGGGAGGTGCATTGCGCTCCACTCTAAAACACTCAACGCTGGCGTGATGTATGAAAAGTCCGCTGAAAATGGATGAAAGCGGTATGGATCTAGTACGAATAGACGTATGTATATGCGGTCTTGGTCGGAATACCTGGACGTCTATATCACTCGACTCGGCTCACTCCAGCGCAAGGGCCTACTCTGCAAACGTCGACTTTCCGTACAGCGCAGCGCTGCTCCCGCAATCACAACCAAGTGGCAGATGATTCAATAACCTTTCTTTCAATACACGGCCGTCATCCAGTTTTCGATTCGAGACTGGATGACGAAGCCGTAATGCTGCGTGATTTAAGTTCGCAATTGCGCCGCGGCCTGCCGTAAAAGTTGCTGGGTTGCGGTCCAGCCAAGGCAGCCATCTGTGACCGATATACCGTATTGCAACGCCGAACTCAGTGGTTGGCATCCCTCGAACAAATGACTTTCGATCATCATGCCGATCAGCGAGTGATCGCCTTGCAGACGTTGTTCCAGGACCTCATTGAACACCGCGGGTTGACGCAGTGGATCCTTGCCGCTATTGGCATGGCTGCAATCGACCATGATCCGGGTCGGAATCTTCAGTCGGGTCAGATCGCTGTTCACCTGGGCGATGCTCTCACGATCGTAGTTCGGACCCTGGTGGCCACCACGCAATACCAGGTGGGTATCCGCATTGCCGGGGGTTTGAATGATCGCCGGATGGCCTTGGCTATCGACGCCAAAATGGCGATGCGGATGGGCGGCAGATCGCATGGCGTCGCTGGCCACGCCGACGCCACCATCCGTTCCGTTCTTGAAACCGACCGGCATGCTCAGGCCGCTGGCCATTTCCCTGTGAATCTGTGATTCGGTCGTACGCGCCCCAATAGCAACCCAACTGAGCAAGTCGTCAAAGTAGCCCGCCGCCATCGGTTGCAACAGTTCGGTAGCAATCGGCAGGCCCAGGCGGAGCATTTCACGCATTAATTCGCGGGACAGCGTCAGCCCGCCGGCCATGTCATCGCTGCCGTCCAGCTGCGGATCGTACGCCAGGCCTTTCCAGCCGACGGTAGTGCGAGGCTTTTCGACGTAGGCACGCATCACGAGCAACATCTGGTCGCTGACTTCGCTGCTCAAGCGGGCAAGATTGCCGGCGTATTCGAGGGCTGACTCGGGATCGTGGATCGAGCAAGGGCCGACGATGACCAGAAGACGGGAGTCCTCACCGTTGAGAATCGCGCGCACCGCTTGGCGGTGCGCATTGACCTGCTGGATCAACGCATTGCTCAGTGGAAGTTGCTGTTTGAGTTGCAATGAGCTGGGCAGGCGCGAGGTCAGCGCTTCATTGGCAGAGGTCAGCGTAGACAGCGGTAGTGCGGAGACGGACGAGTTCATTTTAAAGGCTTCCTGGGCTGGAGGCGGGTTCATTCCCGCCAACCGGCCCTACTGGGGTGTTCGACAATTGGCCGGATCGGCTGCGTGTATGTGCTTGCCACCTGTGGGTGACCGATCGGAGGCGGCAGGCTGTCCCGAGCGGAGGGTGGTAAATCGCCAGGCGGTAAAACTGTCGTAACGGTAATAAGTGGCGTAGTTCATTGTGTGGATCCTCTGAATGTCTGGTGTGTCGCTAAAAATGACAGGACTGAAAAAACAAAACCCCCGGTCGGGAGGCCGACCGGGGGTTGAGAATTCTCTGGTGGCGACCCGTTTGAAGTGGGCGCCGTGTGGGTATCAGGCGCGCCAGTGGCTAAACCAATACCCAAAATAAAAGCTGACCGGAGCACAAACGTCATTCGTCCGGGCAGCCGCAACCATGCGCAGGGCGCTGGCGGTACGAAGCTGGGAACGGGTGTTGAGCATGGTTTGTCTCCGATGGATGCGCCGAGCTTACTAGAGGCCGGTGCGCAGTTTCAATCAGAAATTGCTATGGGTTGTCAGCGACAACGTCTATCGCTTGAGTACCTGGAAGTTTGTGACACGCTTGACGTTTGCCACAACCATTTGAAGAACTATTGAAACTTTTTATCTGAAGCTTTCCGCTAGGTCTGCCAGTCGCTTTTTGCTAAGGTGTCTGGCAACCAAATAAGACCATGTCGTGAGGTGTCTGCTTGATTAGGGTGCTAGTAGTCGATGACCACGATCTCGTTCGTACAGGCATTACACGAATGCTGGCTGACATCGATGGCCTGCAAGTAGTCGGCCAGGCTGAATCGGGTGAAGAGTCCTTGATCAAGGCGCGTGAACTCAAGCCCGATGTGGTCTTGATGGACGTCAAAATGCCCGGTATCGGCGGTCTTGAAGCCACTCGCAAATTGCTGCGCAGTCATCCGGATATCAAAGTCGTTGCGGTAACCGTCTGTGAAGAAGACCCGTTTCCTACACGGCTGTTGCAAGCCGGTGCCGCAGGGTATCTGACCAAGGGCGCCGGGTTGCCGGAAATGGTCCAGGCCATCCGCCTGGTATTCGCCGGACAACGTTACATCAGCCCGCAGATCGCGCAGCAGCTGGCAATAAAATCGTTTCAGCCAACCAATGATTCCCCCTTCGATGCGTTGTCGGAGCGAGAGATCCAGATTGCGTTGATGATTGTCGGTTGCCAGAAAGTGCAGATCATTTCCGACAAACTTTGCCTCTCCCCCAAAACCGTAAACACCTACCGCTACCGCATCTTCGAAAAGCTTTCGATCAGCAGCGATGTCGAGTTGACGCTGTTGGCGGTTCGGCATGGCATGGTTGACGCCAGTCTCTGATAATGACCGAAACCTTTGATCCAAGCGCCTTTCTGTCCACGGTCAGTGGGCGTCCCGGCGTGTACCGCATGTTCGATAGCGATGCGCGGCTGCTGTACGTCGGTAAAGCGAAAAACCTCAAGAATCGCCTGTCGAGCTACTTTCGAAAATCGGGTCTTGCCCCCAAGACCGCCGCATTGGTGGCGCGTATCGCGCAAGTCGAAACAACCATCACGGCCAACGAAACCGAAGCCTTGCTGCTTGAACAGACGTTGATCAAGGAATGGCGCCCCCCCTACAACATCCTGCTGCGCGACGACAAATCCTACCCTTACGTGTATCTCTCGGATGGCCAGTTTCCACGCCTGAGCATTCATCGCGGTGCGAAAAAGGGTAAAGGAAAGTATTTTGGTCCTTACCCTAGCGCGGGGGCCATTCGCGAAAGTCTGAGTCTGTTGCAAAAGACGTTTTTTGTTCGCCAGTGTGAAGACAGTTACTACAAGAATCGGACACGTCCTTGTCTGCAATATCAGATAAAGCGCTGCAAGGCACCCTGTGTTGGCTTTGTAGAACCCCAGGTGTACGCAGAAGACGTTCGGCACTCGGTGATGTTCCTGGAAGGGCGCAGCCATGCGCTGACCGATGAGTTGTCCGCCGGGATGGAAGAAGCGGCGATCAATCTGGAGTTCGAGCGGGCAGCCGAGTTGCGTGATCAGATCGCCTTGCTGCGACGGGTTCAGGACCAGCAGAGCATGGAAGGCGGGACGGGCGACGTCGATGTGATCGCCGCCTTTGTCAATCCGGGGGGCGCCTGTGTCCACCTGATCAGTGTGCGGGGCGGGCGGGTACTCGGTAGCAAGAACTTCTTCCCGCAGGTCGGTATCGAGGAAGACGTATCCGAGGTCATGGCCGCTTTTCTTGGCCAGTACTACATCACCAGCCCGGAGCGCGACCTGCCAAGCGAACTGATCGTCAACGTGGTTCACGACGACTTTGCGACCCTGATCGCCGCCATCGATAAATTGCGCGGTCGCGAGTTGGCCATCAGCCACCGGGTGCGTGGGACGCGGGCGCGTTGGCAGCAATTGGCAGTGACCAATGCCGAACAGGCGCTGAGTGCTCGTCTGGCCAATCGTCAGCACGTCGCAGCGCGGTTTGAAGCGTTGGCTCAGGTGCTGAAACTGGATGAGCCGCCACAACGCCTCGAGTGTTACGACATCAGTCACTCCAGCGGTGAAGCGACCGTGGCTTCCTGCGTGGTTTTCGGGCCCGAAGGCCCGATCAAGTCCGACTACCGTCGCTACAACATTGAAGGCGTAACGGCGGGCGATGATTACGCGGCAATGCACCAGGCATTGACGCGACGCTTCAGCAAGTTGAAGGACGGGGAGGGCAAACTGCCGGACATTCTCCTGGTGGACGGTGGCAAAGGTCAGCTGTCCATGGCTCGCGATGTGCTCAATGAGTTGGCGGTACCCGATCTGATCCTGCTGGGCGTCGCCAAGGGTGCAACGCGCAAGGCAGGTTTCGAAACACTCTATCTCAATGACGCCGCCCACGAATTCACGTTGCGCGGTGACTCTCCGGCGTTGCATCTGATTCAGCAGATCCGGGACGAAGCCCACCGTTTTGCAATTACCGGGCACCGCGCCCGACGCGGAAAAACCCGTCGAACGTCTACGCTTGAAGGTGTTGCCGGAGTAGGACCCACACGCCGGCGCGATTTGCTCAAACATTTTGGTGGATTGCAGGAGCTGTCTCGTGCCAGCATCGAAGAAATTGCCAAAGCCCCCGGGATCAGTAAAAAGCTCGCAGAGTTGATTTATGCAAATCTGCACAGCGAGTAGAATGCCCCCCTCACCTCGTAGCCAGTTGTGCCGATGAATATCCCTAATCTGATTACCGTTCTACGCGTTCTGCTCATACCGATCTTCATTTTACTGTTCTACTTGCCTTATCAGTGGAGCTACATGGCATCCGCCTCGGTGTTTGCGTTCGCTGCCGCTACCGACTGGCTGGACGGGTATCTGGCCCGCCGTCTGGAGCAAAGCACGCCGTTCGGGGCCTTTCTCGATCCCGTTGCCGACAAGCTGATGGTTGCCGTTGCCCTGGTATTGCTGGTGCAGGAACACGGCAATCTGTGGCTCACGCTGCCGGCCGCCGTCATCATCGGTCGCGAAATTGTCGTTTCGGCACTGCGAGAGTGGATGGCCGAACTCGGCGCCCGTGCCCACGTCGCCGTATCGAACCTGGGCAAATGGAAGACAGCTGCGCAAATGCTGGCGCTGGTAATCCTGCTGGCCAATCCATCGAACTTCAGCTTCTGGGTTCTGTTGGGCTATGCGCTGTTGATGGTGTCCGCAGGCCTTACCTTGTGGTCCATGGTCCAATACTTGCGGGCCGCCTGGCCGCATCTGAAGACCGACGTTGAAAAGAAATAAAACTTTTTTGAATCAAGGGGTTGACGGGGCTTCTGAATTCTATAGAATGCGCCACACCAAGACGCGGGAATAGCTCAGTTGGTAGAGCACGACCTTGCCAAGGTCGGGGTCGCGAGTTCGAGTCTCGTTTCCCGCTCCAAATATTGCTTTGCAGAACTCCATTGAGCGCTGTAAAGCTAGAAAACAGAGGCTTCGGCCTCTTTTTTCGTTCTGGCGATTTCTACCGAAATCTGCCGCCAGCCACGAATTTCAATTACATCAATAAGTACATCGAAATCCGGGTTTGCGCGTAGCAGTTTCCAGATAGAGAACACATTGCCGGAACCGTACATCTCTCCTCATTCGATCAAGACGTGGAGATGTACTCATGCCTTTGACAGATACGGCAGTTCGCAACGCTAAACACTACGGAAAAAACTATACCCTCAAGGATATGGATGGGTTGTCCCTCCGTGCAACGCTTTCAACCGCTCTAAATGAGCTCGGTTACGACGAGAATGGGTAGACGCCCAGCTGTCACACGCTGACCCGAACCAGTTTCGGACAACCTACAACCGGGCGAGTATTGCCTTTGAAAACGATCAAAAAAAACGGTAATTGTTGCTAGGAATTATCGAGTCCATCGATTTATAAGGATTAGACAGTTCAAAAAAACTGCCTCTCCTATCGTGAATCGAATTCGTTAGTCGCCCACGTCCTACAACAAAACCGGGGGCGATTCAGAATGTTATTTATTCCCATCAGTTACCAGAGCTTAATCGTGTAGTCGACGTTAATCCGGGTTTCGTTGTCGCTCCTGAATGTCGAGGCTGCACTTTGCTCATTGCGATACAAGGCATGGCGAAGGCGCAGAGCGAGGCCCTTGACCGGGCCGGACTGTATGACGTAGGCCAACTCCACGTCCTTCGACGACTCTGTCAGGTCAGTTCCCCCCAATTGGGGCAGGTCAATGTGGCTACCTCTCAAATAGCGAGCCATACCGGTCAGGCCCGGTAGCCCAACAGCGGCGAAGTTGTAGTCATAACGCGCCACCCAGGTCCGCTCCTTCGGGTTGACGAAGTCTGCACTCATGGTGCCGTCGCTGAGCACCGTTGGCTCCCCGCCAGCAATGTAGGCCATTGCTGTGTCGCCAGTCTGGTACATGTAGCCCATGCCCAAGGTGTGGGCCGCGACCTGGTAGCTGAACATGGCACCGGCGTTCAGGTTGTCGACCTTGCCGGCTTCTGCGCGACCGTTCTCCCGACTGTTGTAGATCCGAACGTCCGTTTTGAGTTTGCCTGGGCCGAGGGGAAACTGGTGGATGCCTCCCGCAAAGTCCTGGGTGTATATGTCCTTCAGTTCGGCGTGAAAATAGCGAAGGGTCAACGTGTCAGACCAGCGATAGTCACCGCCCATGAAGTCGAAACGCTCCGAGCTGGCGCCCCTTCTGAAGCGGCCATTGGGCGACGCCAGTGAGATTGGCTGATAGTCAGTGGAGTCCCGCAGGTTCACTCGATCCATACGGCCGGTGTGCAGCGTGAGTTTGTCGATGTCATCGGAAACCGCATACGCACCACGAAAGGATTGCGGAACCAAACGTGCAGGGCTCGCGGTGATGACGGGCAGGGCAGGGAACTGCGTTCCAACGGATAGCCGGGTCTTTGAGATTTTCGCCTTCAGTGCCACACCCAGTTCCGAGTATTCGTCCTCAGCCTCTCGGGTCGTCGGGTCAAAAGGCAGGAGTTGTGTGCCGGTCCGATCGGGCGACGAGTCCAGTTTGAGACCCAGCATCCCCGTGAGGTCCAGGCCGAACCCGACGGTCCCGTCGGTAAAACCGGAGTTGGCCTTGAGGATGAATCCCTGAGCCCACTCGCGAGCGGCCGAATAGGGGCTGTCGCCTTTGTAGTCTCGGTCCAGGTAGTAATTGCGCGTGGTCAGGGTAGCGCTGCTTTCATCCACGAACCCTGCGTAGGCAGTGGAAGTCGCGCAGGCTATCGCCATGCCCAGGCTGTAGCGCCAAGGGCATTCAGTGTTTTTTTGCATGTGATCGGTCCTGCTTTTATTGTTATGGACGGTCGAATCAGGCGTTGCTGACGGTGTTCAGCTGTAGCAGCCGTTGCGGCTTCAAAAGCCAGACGGCGCCAGCCGCAAGGACGAAGGACAGGGCAAACAGCAGGTAAAGGTCGGCGGGCTGCCACTGCGCATCAATCAAACGGCCAGCCACCAATGGCGAGAGAATCGCACCGGCGCGACCGATGCCAATGCCCCAACCCAGGCCAGTGACGCGCTGGGTGGCGTTGTAAATGCTCGGGGTAAGCGCATAGAGCCCCGCGACGCAGCCGTTGACGAAAACTCCGATCATCAGCACCAGGGCGAAGGCCAGGTTCAGGTTGGCAGTGAATTGCACGAAGACGGCCAGCAGCACCGCATTGACCAGAAGGTAAGCCATGAGTACTCGGGACAGACGAAAACGTGCCGCCAGCAAGCCGATCAGTGAGGTGCCAAGAATGCCGCCGACGTTGAGTAGTACACCGCCCGTGATGCCTTGCGTATTCGACAGGCCGGCCGACACCAGCAGCCTCGGCGTCCAGCTCATGACGAAATAGAAACCGAACATCACCAGAAAGAAGGCGCTCCACACCAGCAAGGTTGAACGCAGCAACGCTGGCGAGAAGAGCTCGGCGAAGGTGGCTCGTAGCGGTTTCCTGGATTCACGCAACGCCTCGGGCAACCGCTCGAGGGACGTGATCGCGACTCGTTGCAGCAGAACATTGATACGCTCCAGCGCGCGCCGGGGTTGGCGCGACAGCAGGAAAGCCAGGGACTCGGGCAACCAGAATGCAAGGATCGGCAGGATCAGCAGCGTCGTTATGCCACCGTAAAAGAACACCGAACGCCAACCCAGGGACGGAATGATTTGCGCCGCGATAAGGCCGCCGATGGTCGCGCCCAGTGCATAGGCCGTGGATTGCAGGCTAATGGCCAGGCTGCGCCACTTCTTGTTGGCGTACTCCCCGGCAATGACGTAGCTGCTGGCCAGGATGCCACCGATGCCGAGTCCGGTTATCAGGCGCAGCACCGCGAGCATCTCGGGGGATGTCGCCTTCGATGACGCCAGCATGCCGAGCCCGGCGATGCCTACACACAGCAGAATCAGCGGACGTCGCCCGAAGCGATCGGCCCAAGGGGCAATGAACAACGAGCCGATAGCCATTCCGACAAGCCCTGCACTGAGCAGGTAGCCGAGGTGAATGCCGCTCAGGCCCCAATCGGCGGAAATGGACGCGGCGGTGAAAGCCATCACCAATACATCGAAGCCATCCAGCATGTTTATCAGAAAGCAGAGCGCAACCACGCCCCACTGGAAGCTGACCATCGGTTTTTCGTCCAGCTGTTGCCCAATCGACTGGCTCATGGCGTCAGGCTCCGAAGCTGTGGGTGGAAAAATGCTTTGAACGACGGGCAGCCGAAGCCGCCTCACTATGCGGAGGTTGCAGTGTGTACATGTCGATACCTTGTTGTTTTTGTTGGTCAGTGGAGCATGCAAGGTGCCTGGGAGCCGGCGGCTCGACTCCGGGGCGGTATGGAGCTCAGACGCGAGAAGCGCTGGGCGATCGTGAGCTCAGGCTCAGGCCGCACTGAAGGACTTGTGCGGGTCAATCACAAACTTCTTCGGCACACCGGCATCGAATTCGCCGTAGCCTTCCGGCGCCTGATCCAGGCTGATGACTTGCACACCGACCACTTCAGCGATGTTGATGCGGTCCCACATGATTGCCTGCATCAACTGCCGGTTGTACTTCATCACCGGCGTCTGGCCGGTGTGGAAACTGTGGGATTTGGCCCAGCCGAGGCCGAAGCGGATGCTCAGGCTGCCCATTTTCGCAGCGGCGTCTACGGCGCCCGGGTCTTCAGTGACGTAGAGGCCGGGGATGCCTATCTTGCCGGCCACACGCACCACGCCCATCAGCGAGTTGAGCACGGTAGCCGGGGCTTCGTGTTTGACGCCGTCATGACCGTGGCCGCGGGCTTCGAAGCCGACGCAGTCCACCGCACAATCCACCTCCGGTTCGCCGAGCAGCGCGGCGATCTGTTCGTGCAGCGGCGCGTCTTTCGACAGGTCGACGATTTCAAAACCCTGGGCCTTGGCGTGGGCCAGGCGCACCGTGTTGACGTCGCCGATAATCACCACCGCCGCACCCAGCAAGCGAGCGGATGCAGCCGCCGCCAGCCCGACCGGTCCGGCACCGGCGATGTACACGGTGCTGCCCGGGCCAACGCCAGCCGTCACCGCACCGTGATAACCGGTCGGCAGGATGTCGGAGAGGCAGGTCAGGTCGCGGATTTTTTCCATGGCCCGGTCGCGGTCCGGCAGTTTCAGCAGGTTGAAATCGGCGTAGGGCACCAGCACGTATTCGGCCTGGCCGCCGGTCCAGTCGCCCATGTCGACATAACCATAAGCACCGCCGGCGCGGGCCGGGTTGACGGTCAGGCAGACACCGGTGTGTTGCTCCTTGCAAGAGCGGCAGCGTCCGCATGCCACGTTGAATGGCACGGACACCAGGTCGCCGATTTTCAGGTGCTCGACGTCACTGCCTTTTTCGATCACTTCGCCGGTGATTTCGTGACCCAGCACCAGGCCGGTTTGTGCCGTGGTCCGGCCGCGCACCATGTGCTGGTCGGAGCCGCAGATGTTGGTGGAAATCACCTTGAGAATGACCCCGTGCTCGATCTTGCGACCGCGCGGGTCCTGCATTTTTGGATAGTCGATTTTTTGTACTTCGACCTTGCCAGCGCCGAGATACACCACACCACGATTGCCAGACATGCTTTTTTCCTCGAGGAAGTTGTTGTTATGTTGCGCTGCAAAATGCTGCCTTCGGGGCAGCAAATGTCCTGGAGCCCTGAGTTTGGTCTGAAGGACTCAAAAGCTGGATTGGCGAAGCTGCTCGATGATTCGGCGGGCGCGATTGGCGCCGACATCGACGTGGATGTCGATCATCGGACGCGCGCCGAACCGGCACATGTTCTGGTACTGGGCTTCGATCACTTCCTTGTCTTCATCGAAGGTCAGGATGGTTTGCTCAACGACCTTGGCCTTGATGGTTTCTGGATCACTCGCCGGGTTGGTGGCCATGGTCCAGAAGTAGTGACTGGTGGTGTCGGTTTCCGGCGTTACCCCGTGGAACCCGCGCATGTGGAAGCCACCACGATCAGGGTTATCCAGTGAATCGGTACCGGCATCCACCGCACCGGTCCATATCCGCAGATGACTGACGTGAAATTCGATTTCCTGCCAGCGGTCCACGTTGCCTTTGAAAGGGTAGGCGGCGGTGTAGGTAGGTGGTGGAACAGAGTCCGGCATATGGCGCACGACCCTTACGACGTTGTCTTCACTTTCCACATTCATCTGCGCATTCATATGGATGCTGGCGTTGCCACCGATGGTGCGCAGGTGGACATACCCCAAGTGACTCAAGTCCATGAGGTTGTCGTGGATTAATTGATAAGGCGCGTCGTAGTGGTACACGTTGCCGTCGAACAGGTATTTGCCGCTGCTGTGGACGGAGTAAGTCGGCGGCTCACACATCGGCTCGGGTTGAGCCTCGCTGCCAAACCATATCCAGACGATCTGGTCCTGCTCACGCACGTGATACGCGGGCACTTTGGCTTTGCTCGGGATCTTGTCCTGGCCCGGGATCTCGACGCATTTTCCATGGTCATCGAACAGCAGGCCGTGATAACCGCAACGAATGCCGGTCGCTTCCAGCGTTCCGTTCGACAGTGGCAATGCTCTGTGGCAGCAGCGGTCTTCCAATGCCGCGACCTCGCCGTTGGCCTTGCGAAACAGCACGACAGGCTTGTTGAGTAATGTCCGGCCTACCGGTTTGTCCTTCAACTCCCAACCCAGGGCAGCGACGTACCATTGGTTGAGGGGAAAGCTGGGCAAGGCAGGCGCCGGAATTTCTTCGGCAAGCGTTTGGAGAGTGGAAGTGTTCATGGTGTTCTCCAGGAGGCACGGTTGATGTTGTTGTTTGAATTCACAAGTCGAGCACCAGGCGTGATGACTTGGCGCGAGAGCAGCAGGGGGTAAAGCGGTCGTTTGCGGCGTGTTCGGCCACTGTCAGGAACTTGTCCCGGTGTTCGGGTATGCCCCGCAGTACGCGAGTGACGCACGTGCCGCAGACGCCTTGCTCGCAAGATGACTCGATCGCTATACCGGCCTCGTCGAGCACTTCGAAAACCGTACGCTCGGCAGGAATCTGAAAAACCTGGCCACTGCTTGCCAGTTCAACTTCGAACGATGCATTGGCGCTTTGATCGATAGGGTCGGCAGCGAAGAATTCTTTGTGTACCCGGTCCTGCGGCCACCCGGCGTTCTGCGCTGAATCGAGGATGTAGTTCATGAAGCCGGCCGGCCCGCACACATACAGATGGGTGTCGGCGTGGGAGGGCGTGAGCAAGGCTGGCGCATCCAGCTTCTGTATCTGGGGGCCGCTGTCGTCATGAAGTTTTATGCGATCGGCGAATGGGGTATCAGCAAGCATCGTGACGAACGCTGCGCGCTCGCTCGAACGGAAGCAGTAGTGCAATTCGAAATCGGCCCCTTGATGTGACAGCTCCCAGGCCATGGCCAACATGGGCGTGATACCGATACCTCCACCAAACAGCAGGTGTCGCTTGGCTGAGCGATCAAGCGGGAAAAGATTGCGCGGAGCGCTGATGGTGAGTGTTTGCCCAGACTGAATCTGCTCGTGCATGGCTCTGGAGCCGCCCCGAGAGCTCGGGTCCTTGAGCACGCTGATCAGGTAGCGGTGGCGTTCCTTGGGGTCGTTGCACAAGGAGTATTGGCGGGTGAGGCCATCGGCAATGTGAATGTCGATGTGGGCGCCGGCCTCGAACGCCGGCAGCGTGCTGCCATCGGCGGCACATAGTTCGAAACTGCAGATGCCTTCGGCTTCGTTTGCTTTGCGGGTGACGTTGACTTGAAGCATGACTTGTCCCTCCACACTGAAGTGGCTGCTGAAAAAAAAAGCGTCGGTTAGAGCACTGGCCGGGGACGGATCAGCCGGGTGCTGGGGCGAGGAGGACGAAGGCGATGAGATTGAAGGGGTTCATGACCAAAACCTGATAATTATTTTTATGAGGCAGGGCGGCGGCATATCATGCAGCGAATCGCCCGTGACGTTCGGTAGAGAAATCCTCCGATTATTTAGTTGCGGTGTCAACTAATATTCCAAGGCCCCGCCGATCCAAGGTGTTCGCTCAATGTCCGCAGAATCCCAACTGAACCTCACGCGTTATGTCCCGGCACTGCTGAATTTCTTGTCCAACAAGCTCTCCTCAGGCGCATCGCAGTGCTATCGCAAGCATTTCGGTATCGGTGTCGTCGAATGGCGAATGCTTTCGATGCTTGCTGTGGAAAATGACATCACCGCCAACCGAATCTGCCAGACGATCGGCCTCGACAAGAGCGCGGTCAGCCGTTCATTGCAGTCGCTGGAAGGTGCCGGGCATATTTGCAGCCAGGTCGATTCAAAGGACGCGCGGCGCTATACCGTCAGCCTGACGGACAGCGGCAAAGCCCTGCATGAGCGAGTCCTGAAGGTTGCACTGGAACGTGAGCGGCGGCTGCTCAGCGAGCTCTCTGCCTCGGAAGTGGACACCCTCGTCGAGTTGTTGGGCCGACTGCACTCCCAAGTCGCCAATGTGAACGAGTACGACCCCGAAGACGCTTGAATCTGGCTACCTGAAACTCGAGTGCCTTTCAGGTATCGCGATTGCCGATGGGTCGCATCCACACAAGCGATTGGTCAGCTTCGCTCTGTCACGTCAACCTGCCCCGATTAAAACAATAATGGGGTTCACTCGATGGCTGATCGCTCTATCGCCGCACACAGGCCGAGCAAGTGAGAATCCATCGATTGGGTGCTTCGCTGAACCGCCTTAGTGTCGGCGGCAAGTTAACGCTCGGCTTCGGTCTGGTCCTGATCTGCACGATGGGCATGGCGCTCACCGCCTGGTATTCGGTGCGGGTAACGCAATCAAGCACCACACAGTTACGGGAGCTGGATCGCCAGAAAGCCAGTCTTGCCCAGGCGCGGCTTGCAGAGCGGGATTTTGGTTTGCTGCCGTCACGAGAATCGGCTGCGCAGGTCGAGGATTCTTTACGTCAACTACAAGTCGGGCCGTCGCTTGCTCTTTCGGGAGAGCGTTTCAAACAGACGCTCGCCCAGTCAACCGACCGTTACCTGAAGGCATTTCAGGCCTATGCCGAAGCGCGCTACCAGGCGATTCGGGCGAGGCTGCGCATGCAAGTGCTGGCGGAAACGACAGGGCAGCGATTCAGCGAAGTATTCCTCGACCAATTAGACGATATCAACCTCAATCTTGAGCAACACCAGCTGCCCCAAGCGCAGTCAATGCAGCAGTTGGAAGAGGCGGTTGCATTGCGCGAACGCTTGGCCAATCTGCGTGACAGCGAGCTGTATTTTTCCCTCGATCCGCAAAACCGATATCGGGACGACTGGGTCAACCGGGTCAATGAGCTTGCCAGCGCGCTAGGTAGTCTGAATTCGCAGCTCGATGGCGATCGTCGTCGTGCACTGGATGAGGCCAGCGCAGCGTTGGCCGAGTATCGCGAGGCATTTCTGGGTTTTGCCAGCAGCGGTGAGCAGGCCATGGCGCAACAAGTGAGCATGTCGGTGTCCGCTGAACAAGTGACGATGGTGTTGGAAACCGAGCGAGCGAGGGCTGCACAATCTTATGAATTACTCCAAAGACGTCTGGATCAGCAACTTGCAGTGATGGTGCTGCTTGCCGTGTTGCTCAGTGTCGGCGCGTGCCTTTTGATCCAGCGTTCAATTGTTTCGCCACTGAAAATGATGCTGGGACTGGCGCAACGGGTGGCTGCGGGAGATCTGAAGGACCGTCCCGCGCTGCTTGATCGACAAGATGAGTTGGGCCAGCTCGGTAGTGCTATTGACCTGATGTTGCAGGCGCTGCGCCATCTTGTGGGGCGAATCGGCAGCGACGTGCAACAACTGGACGCTGCGGCCGTCTCGCTGGGTGCAATGGTCGATCGCACAGGGCAGGGTGTGCGCGCACAGCGCGAGCAGACCGCCGAGGTGGTTGCGGCCATGCAGCATATGACCCAAGCGGCGGCGCAGGTCAACCAGCAAGTCGCGGGAAGCCAGGCGAGCCTGGGCGATGCTTGCAAGCTGATTCATCATGGCGACGACCTGGTACGACAGGCGAGTCAAAGCCTTCAGCGGCTATCGCGGGAAATGACCAGCAGTGTGGGTTCCATGCAATTGTTGCAGAGCGAAAGCCAGGCTATTACCGGTGTGCTGGATGTGATCAGCGCACTCGCCGAACAGACCAATCTATTGGCCTTGAATGCCGCCATCGAAGCAGCGCGAGCCGGTGAGCAGGGTCGCGGTTTTGCTGTAGTGGCCGACGAGGTTCGGGTGCTCGCCAGTCGAACGCGAGCATCGACTGGCGAGATCGACAGCATGATTCAACGCCTCTGGAAGGTCACAGGCGACACCGCAACCAGTCTTTTCGACAGTCAGCGACGGACTGCCGAAGGCGTTGAGCTGACAGTGCGCGCAAGTCAGGTCCTGGGTGCGACTACCGAGGCCATCTCGCGAGTTGAATACAGCGGACAGAGAATTGCCCACGCCGCAGCATCGCAACATGACATAGCCTGTCGAGTCGATGCAGCGCTTGGGCAGGTGGACAGGGTCGTAGAGCAAAATGCCGAGGAGTGTGCTCGGCTGGAGACAGCGAATGGCGACTTGCAGCGCCTGAGCGTCAGCCTTGGTGAAGCGCTAGGGGCGTTTCACCGCGAGACCTGAAGCACTCACGCTGGGTGTGATCAGCGACGTAGTTCAAACACCTGAAAACTTAAACTGGATACGACATGCGTTATCGACGTCTTGACTTGAACCTGCTGGTCGCCTTGGACGCCTTGTTGAGTGAATGTAGTGTCAGCAGGGCCGCCGAGCGATTGTGCCTGGGGCAGTCGGCAACCAGTTCGGCGCTCGGACGTTTGCGTGAGCATTTCAATGATCCGTTGCTGGTCCAGATTGGACGGCGTCTGGAGCCCACGGCGTTGGGTCTGGAACTGCTTCCCAAAGTGCGTGAAGCGTTGGCTCTGACCCGTGAGATTGTCGATGCACCGGTCAATTTTGAACCGGCCAGTTGCACTCGGCACTTCACTTTGGTGGCTTCCGACTACGTAGCTGGCGTCCTGCTGCCAGCCGTCAGTCTTGAGTTGGCCCGAATCGCACCAGGTGTGCGCTTGAGTCTGCGGGACATGCCTGTGCCGCGTGACGGTGACGTGGTCAGCGAGGCGCTCGACTATCGCCGCAGCGATTGTGTGATTGTGCCTCAGCGGCGATTGAACCCGGCTTACCCTCATATCCCGCTGATGAACGACGAGCTCTGTTGTATCGTCTGCGCTCGGCAACCCCGGTTCGCCGAAGGCTTGAGCCTGGCCGACTATTGCGAGGCGGAGCACGTGGTACGCGAGTTTGCCGATGGTCGAAATCTGGCGATGGATGCAGCGCACTTGCATGAGTCGGGTGTTCATCGCCGAGTGGCAGTGGCCCTGGAAAGCTTCGTGTTAATGCCCGAATTCATCGTCGGTACTGCCCGGATCGCCACTGTGTTTCGCCGCCAGGCGCAGCGCTTCGCTCAACATTATCCGTTGCGTATTCATCCGGCACCGCTGGCATTTCCTGATGCCGTTCAGGTATTGCAATGGCACCCTTATCAAGATCATGACCCGGCGATGGTGTGGTTTCGCGGCCTGTTATCGCAGCAGGCCGCATTGCTTGATCAGCGCACTGCCTGATCACCGGTATCCGCCACCAGCGCAGCCTGTTCAATAGCCTGTAAAGCGCAGCGCTCGTCGTTGTCCGAAGTGTCGCCGCTGACGCCAATGGCGCCCAGAATCAGTCCCTCGGCATTGCGAATCAACACGCCTCCGGCGACGGGAATCACTTCGCCGCCGGTCAGGCTGTTGATGGCGTCGAAGAACGCCGGCATCGCTTGTGCGCGTCGGGCCAGTTCGCGCCCGCCAAGGCCCATTCCCAGGCAACCCCGTGCCTTGCCGGTGGCGATCTGTGGTCGAAGGAAACTGGCATGTTCATCACGCAAGACTGCCAGCGGATGACCCGCACTATCCAGCACGGCCACGGCAAGAGGGTTGATGCCCGTTTCTCGAGCGATGCGGATGGCCTGGCTGGCGATGTTGGTGGCGGTCATCAGGTCGAGTTGCTGCAGGGTGTTGGTCCTCATTGTGCCCACTTGCCCAATTGGGTCACGCGGTCTCGGGTGTAAAGATCAGTCCATTTCAGCGAGTTGAAATCAGAGACCTGTTTGGGGTTGTAGGGGCTGCGCTCCATGCGCACGGACTGGCCAGCCTTGTACACGGCTTTAAGGCGAGAGCGGTCTTGCAGGATGCGGATGTCGTGCAACGGCGAACCGTCGAGCAACAGGAAGTCTGCTTGCTTACCCACTTCGAGGGTGCCGATGGTCTCACCGCGTGGCATGCAGCGCGCACCGACGTTGGTGGCGGCATACAGCGCTTCTGCGGGTGTGAAGCCCAGCCGGGTGACCAACAGTTCCAGCTCACGAGCGTGCCACTCGCCATAGGGCGTTACCGCAAAACCGCTGTCGCTGCCACACGCGAACGGCACACCTGCCGCCTTGGCGCGTTTGAGCACGGCCGAACCGACTTCCAGCGTGCGGGCACAGTAACCGGCGTAACCGGTGCTGATGGCTGGATCATGGGGTTGGCAGAAGTCCACGGTGTTTTGCGGGAAGGTCATGGTCGGCGCGAGAATGCTGCCGGCTTCGAGCAACGCCTCGATACAGGCGTCGTCCATGTAGAAGGCATGGAACACCAGATCGACACCGGCGCGTGCGGCGTACATCACAGCTTCTCGGCCATAGGCGTGGGTTGCCACTTTGCAGCCCAGGCGGTGGGCTTCTTCGACCATCTCATAGGTTTCTTCGGCGGTGAACGCGGCGATGATTTCGCCGTTCGGGCGGCGGTGGGTGCCGTCCATGGCGATCTTGATCAGGTCGACGCCATCCTTGGCCTGTTTGCGGATTTCAGCCAACGCTTCGCTGCGACTGGTGACCAGCCGCGCAGTGAAATACTCCGGAGCACCTACCCGACTCGGAAACCAGTCGTTGAGGCTCTGTCGATTGGTGATGACCCGGCTGCTGGCGGCAATACGTGGGCCCTCGAACAAACCGGCAGCGATCGCGTTGCGCACAGCGATGCTGAGTTGGCCACTATCGCCCGGGCAGACCATGCTGGTCACACCGGCGGCCAGCACATGTTGGGCGAAGAACATGCCACGCAGCGCACGGAACTCGTCGCTGGTCCAGATATCAATGTCTTCTTCGCTCTGGCGCTGGCCGAAGGAAATGGGTGTGCTCCTCCACCGGGCCCAGCATGACAAAGTTATCGCAAGGAACCTTAAGGGTGTCTCCCGGTTGCGTCTGCGGCGCGAGGGCGGTCGGGCCGACGTACGACAGCAGGCCGTTTTCCACGATAAGGGTTTGCTGTTGACGGGTTTGCAGACCGGTACCGTCGAACAGGGTCTGGCATTTCAGGTGTAGGGCGGGCATGGCGTTTCACTGTGTGGGTTGTTATGCAAAGCGAAGCTAGGGCAGGGCCATGCATGCCACCAGCAACTTGCATCAATGCTCGCGTATTGATGGCGTCAATAGCGGCTGTACCTCAGCGGTGCCGGGGCTTTGCGTTGATGAATAACAGCAAGGGCCGGGTATCGCGAGTCACGATGGTTGGCATCGTGATCGGCGATTTTTTTTGAGCCTGATCGGGGGCTATGGTGCGCGCTCTTCATCCACAGAGAGCAGTCCCCATGACCACCGCAACTGTAAAAGCTGAACTTCTGGCACTTGAGCAAGAGCGCCGCCGGGCATTGGTAGAGGAAGACCATTCGCGTGTGGCGCAGTTGTTCGCCGATGATCTGGTGTACGTACACACCACGGGATTGGTACAAGGCAAGGCGGAGTATCTGGACTATGCGAAAAGCGCCGTAGACTATCTGGACATTGAGCGCGGCGAACTGCTGATCCGCTTCTATGGCGAGCATCTTGCCGTCATGACGGGACCGCAGTGCAACACGTTGCGCAAGCGCGGTGGTGACCAGTCGATTCGTGGTGAAGGCTTTGCTACGCAGGTCTGGGCGTTTGGCGAGCAAGGGTGGCAGATCACCTCCTTCCATGGTACCCGAGCACCCAACTGAGCTCGTTCGGCGCTCGACAAAACGCCATCGCCGGCAAGCCGGCTCCTACAGGATCGTGGGTGAATTCGGATTGTTTGGTACCACACAAATCGGTAGGAGCCGGCTTGCTGGCGATGGCGATGGCGATGGCGAATGTGACATCGCCATCGCTGGCAAGCGAGGTTGTAGAGGACGCAGCTTACGCGGTGTGGCCGCCTAATGTTTCGGCAATCCAGTCGGCGATGTATTGGCCCGCGTTGATGCTGTTATCGAAGCTGGAATGCTGCACGCCACCTTCGCGTTCGGTGAAGATTTTAAGCTCGCGTTTGGGGCTGTTGACCAGTTGCTCGTACGTGCGATGTGCCCACTTCAATGGAATCTGTGAGTCCTTTTCACCGTGGGTCACCAGGAATGGAACCTTGATCCGGTCCAGTACGCCATCCAGGTGCACGTTTTCGGAGATGGCCATGAACTCATCCATATCTTTCGCCCCCCACACCCAGCACACGTGCGCCCAATAGTGCGGAACGGGGAAGCTGCCTTCTTTTTCCAAGCGACGTTTTTGCACATCGCGCCAGTCATGGTTGGCGCCCCACACCACACCGCACGCAAACCGTGGTTCGAAAGCGACCGCACGCGGGCAGTAATAGCCGCCGAGCGAGACGCCCTCCAGGCCAATGCGTTTGGCATCCACATCGCTACGGCTTTCCAGCCAGTCGACCACCCGACTGGCCCAATGCTCGCTGTCGAAACGGGCGACCAGATTGTGCAATCGCAGCGCTTCTCCTGTGCCGGGCTGATCGATGATCAATGATGAAATACCGCGCTTCGCCAGCCACGCTGGCAGCCCGACGCGATATTTCATTTCTTTGGTCGAATCCAGTCCATTGACCTGCACCAGGATCGGGGCCGGACCGGTCACGCCTTCGGCACGTACCAGCAAGCCGGAAATATGTTTGCCCTCGTAGGGGATTTCTACGCGCTCACAGTTCTCGCGAGACAGTTCGATACCGCGTTTGAACGTCTGCAAAAAACGCTGGTACAGCTCTGTCCGGCCCGGCGCGCCGTGGGCCTGCAAACGTTCGCAGGTCAGGTAATAGGTGGCGGCGCGGTTGTACTTTTCACCAGCAGACAGCAGCCGGCCATTGCCTTCATCTTCTTCAGCAAGGCCACAGAGTTTGTCGGCCATCTTTGCCCAGGTTTCGCGAAACGCCTTGGTTCCAGCGGCATCGGGTTGCTGGGCGGCTTCCTGTAGTGGTGCGCACATCTCTTCAATTTCGCCCATGCGGGCGCCCATCTCGATGGCCAGGTCGACGGAGAGATTCCATACGTAATTGGTCGGGAAGTAACGGAACATGGTTGTTGTTGTCCTTGTGGTTGCCTTGTCGTTCACAAGGCACGTTAAGGACGCCCCGGCTAATTAGCCAATCGTGACTCCGGATGGGAGGTATCGCGAGCGGCGATATGATCGTGTTCAAGATGCTGGATGAATGCGCTGATGCGTTCGCGCAGCCAGCGGTGCATGGGGTCACCGTCGACGCTGCGGTGCCAGAGCATGAACTCGCACATGACCGGAATCTTTACCGGTGGATTGAGGATGCGCAGTGGCAAATGCTCGGCGTACAACCGTGCCAGGCGTTGGTGCATGGTGGCGATGCGCTGGGTACCGACGACCAGTTGCGGCAGGGTGTTGAAGTCGTTGGTGATGACTTCGATACGGCGATTGAAACCGTACTGGTTCATGAACCACTCTTCGATGCTCAAGTGCCGGCTGCGACCAAAGCCGACAGAGACGTGGCCCATGTCCATGTACTGCTCAAGGGTCAGGCTGTCGCCGACCTGGGTATTGCCTTGCCAGACGACGCAGACGTGATCTTCTTCGAACAACAGCTGGTGAGGGTGGCCTTCGATGATGTAGCGCTCAGGCACGATCATTAGATCGACCTCGCCACGAATCAGCAAATCAGCGGAACTGTCACCGGGGCCGATCATTTCGAAGGTGATGTTGGGCGCTTCCTGATGGATCTTCTGTATCACCTGGGCAAACAGCACGCTGATCAGGTAGTCCGAAGTCACCAGGCGGAAATGACGTTTGCTGGTCGTAGGGTCGAACACCGGCTTGGCAGTGATCGACGACTGGATCGTCAACAGCACTTCACGGATGGGTTTGGCAAGCTCTTGCGCGTAAGGCGTTGGCTGCATTTTACGCCCCACTTGCACCAGCAATTCGTCTTCGAAATAGGTTCGCAGGCGTCCCAATACCCCACTGGTGGCGGACTGCGTCATGTGCAGGCGTTCGGCGGCACGGGTGATGTTCTGCTCTTCAAGCAATACATCGAGTGCGACCAACAGGTTCAGGTCCAAGTGGTTGAAACGCATCAGGCATATCCGCTGTTGTATTTATTTTCGCGATACATTCCGGTTAATTCATCGTCCCGTCAACCCCGTCCGTCTGCCGTTATCCCGCGCACTCAGGTATCGCGTTTGCCGATAGGTCGCATCCTCACTCGCGATTAGTCAACTGCCAAACCGCACGGCAATCTTCGCCGCAGTCGGACTTGTTGCCGACACCACCACCGGATTCCATGCATCGCTGAGTGCGCTTGCGAGCCGCCAGTGTCTGCTTCCGGATACTAATTTCAATGGAGTGGTAGCGATGAACATCATTGGCCTTGATGCCCTGATTTTTGGCGTCGATGACATCCAAGCCTGTACCGATTGCCTGCGTGATTACGGCCTGGCGCCGGTTGACGTTGACAGCAGCGGCGGGCGTTTTGAAGCACTGGACGGTACGGCCGTGATCATTCGCCGTGCGGACGATCCGACGCTACCGATTGCCATCGGCCCGGCGCCGTCGATTCGCGAAACCGTTTACGGTGTTGCCAGCGTGGCTGACCTCGACGCCATCGAAGACGAGTTGGCGCGAGACCGTCAAGTCACCCGTGAAAACGGCGTGCTGCACAGCGTCGACGACATGGGATTTGCCATCGCTTTCCAGGTCACCGTCCGCAAGTCCTATGTCGCGCCAGACGATTTGACCAACGCCGCCGGCCACGCGCCACAACGTCCGCTTAACCAACCGGGCATCACCCTCGAGATGAGCGCCACGCCGCGCACGCTGTCGCACGTGGTGTATTTCGTCCCGGATGCCGCCAAGGCCGAAGCGTTCTACGCCGAGCGCCTGGGTTTTCGAACCACCGACACTTTCATCGGGGCAGGGCCATTCATGCGTCCGGCGGGGTCCGATGACCACCATTGCCTGTTCATGATCCAGACTCCGCCGCACATGAAGGGCTGCGAGCACTTCACGTTTCACATGGGCAGTGGCACTGAAGTGTTGTTGGCCGGTACACGCTTCGAACAAAAAGGCTGGACCAGTTTCTGGGGCCCTGGCCGTCATCTCTTTGGCTCCAACTGGTTCTGGTACTTCAACAGTCCGCTGGGCTGCCACATCGAATACGACGCCGACATGGACAAACACGATGACGCCTGGGAGGCGCGCCGCGCACCACTGTCGGCGGATAACTCGCAGTTGTTCCTGTTCACCTCGAAAGAAAAATGGGCGCCGGGCGGTCCGCCCCGGTAGGAACGAGCAAGCTCGCGATGGAGGCAAACGATGATGCGGGGAGCCTGATGCCCCGCGGTGCTCTCAGGTTTTTCGCGAACAGGCTCGCTCCAACAAAGGTTTCCGTCATGGATCACAGCGATTTTTTCCTGTGCCGGATGGACGAATTGGCAGAAGGGCAGGCGCGTGGATTCGATCCATCGCAGCGCGGCAGGGACACAGTTTTTGCACTGGTGCACCAAGGGCAGGTGCGGATTTATCGCAACAGTTGCCCGCATCTGGATGTACGCCTGGAGTACCGCAAGGACCGGTTTTTGTCGGCTGATGGTCAGTTGATCGTCTGTTACGCCCACGGTGCGCAGTTTCTTCCGGACACCGGCGAATGTGTCTACGGCCCGTGTCTGGGCCAGCGGCTGGACGCGCTGTCATGGCATCTGGAGGAGGGCTGGGTGGTATTGGAAATGCCTGTAACGACGGCGATATGAGGGGCAGATGAGGTATCGCGTTTGGCGATACATCGCATCCCTACTCGCGATTAGTCAAATCCCTGCTTTGACGAGAAGCTGGGCCTAACGACGCAGTGCCCGGCGCTGCATCGAATCACAAGAATAAAAAGTGAGTACACCATGAGTGCAGTGAACAAAGTTCTGATCGTGGGCGGTGGTATTGGCGGCTTGTGTGCAGCCATCGCACTGCGGCGCAAGGGCATTGAAGTCGACCTGATCGAACTCAAGTCAGAATGGACCGTTTACGGTGTCGGGATCATCCAGCAAAGCAACGTCGTTCGCGAAATGGCCAAGCTGGGCGTGCTCGACGGTTATCTCGATGCGGCGTATGCCTTTGAAGACGTCGCCATCTATGGCCCGGCCGGTCAGCAATTGGCACGCATTCCGGGCCAGCGCCTGGCAGGGCCTGCCTACCCGGCGAACGTCGGTATCTCACGCCTGGCACTGCATAAAGTCCTCAGTGAAACGACGCTGGAACTGGGTGCCAAAGTACGCCTTGGACTCAGTGTGGAATCCCTGAACGATCTGGGTGACAGCGTCGACGTGTTGTTCACCGACGGCAGCCACGGTAGTTATGACCTGGTGGTGGGTGCCGATGGTTTGTTCTCCAAAGTGCGCGATTTGCTGTTTGGTGACACGTACACACCCAGGTTTACCGGCCAATCGGTATGGCGCTACAACTTTGCGCGCGACCCGCAAATCGATCACCTGGCCAACTATCAGAGCGCTGACGGTAACGCCGGCCTGGTGCCGCTGGCCGGTGACTTGATGTACCTGTTCCTCACTTCTCACGAACCGTCCAATCCCTGGATGGACCCGCAGACGCTGGCCGAGCAGATGCGTCAGCGCTTGCAAGGCTTTACCGGCCTCATCGGCCAGTTACGTGAACAAATCACCGACAGCAGCCAAGTGGTTTACAAGCCAATGGAAGTGGTTTTCGTCAATGAGCCTTGGTACCGCGGCCGCGTTTTGTTGATCGGCGACGCCGCCCATGCGACGACGCCACACCTGGGTCAGGGGGCGGGCATGGCGATAGAAGATGCCATCGTGCTCAGTGAAGAACTGACTGGCGACGGCAGTATTGAGCAAATTCTCCAGCGTTTCATGGAACGCCGTTTCGAGCGCTGCAAGTTCATCAGCGAAAGCTCGGTGCTGGCGGGCGACAAGGAAATGCAACACGACCGCGAATTCGACCGCATCGGCCTGGTCAAGCAAATGCTTGCGCGCACGGCTGAGCCGATCTGATTCGACAGGGCCGTCACCCACAGCAGTTACCACTATAAAAACAAGAGGTTAACGCGATGGTTAGCTCCATGACTGCGACGCTTGCGCGCCGCCCGGTCTGCACTTCTGCACCCTTTGGTTTCTCGTTGGCCGCAGCGTTGGTGCTGTGCAGCCAGGCTGCACACGCCTTTCAGGTGGATACCGGCAATCCGGATTTCAGCCTGCGTTGGGACAACACCGCCAAGTACAGCGCCGCATGGCGCGCCCAGGATCCCAGCAGCAAACTAAGTGAGGGGCGGGTTGCGCTCAATCAGGACGATGGCGATCGGGCGTTCAAAAAAGGCTTGATCTCCAACCGCACGGATATCCTTTCCGAGCTGGACATGTCGTTCAAAAACGTCGGCGCGCGCCTCAGTGGCGCCGCCTGGTACGACACTGAATATCAGCAAGACAACGATAACGACGATCCGGCGCGTGCCAACGCCCGTTCCGTGGCCTACGACGAATTTACCGATGACACCCGCCACCTGCATGGCGGTGACGGTGAATTGCTCGATGCATTCGTGTACTGGAACGGCGAGCTGGCCGATCACGCCACGTCCGTGCGCGCCGGCCGCCACGGCTTGATCTGGGGTGAGAGCCTGTTCTTCGGGGCCAACGGCATTGCCGGTGGCATGGGCCCGGTCGACGTGGTGAAGGCGCAGTCCGTACCCAACACCCAGTTCAAGGAAATCACCCGTCCGGTCAATCAACTCTCGGGGACGTTTCAGCTGACCAACGACGTGTCGCTCGGTGCCTACTACCAGCTCGAATGGGAAGAAACACGCCTGCCGGGCGCAGGCAGTTACTTCTCCACCAGCGACACCATTGGTGAAGGCAACGAACGCTTGATCGTGGGCGCGCCATTTCCCCCATTCCTCGGTGGCAATCCCGGCAGCCCGGCTGCTTTTTTCCACGGCAATGACAAGGAGGCAAGAAGTTCGGGGCAGGGTGGCCTGCAGTTGAAATACAGCGCGGAAACCGTCGAGTACGGCCTCTACGCGATTCAGTACCACGACAAAACCCCCAAGCTTTACCTCAAGCCCTCCAGCGGTGCACCGAATTTCAGCACGGGCCAGATCGGCGAGTACTACTGGGTTTACCCGGAAGACATTCGCGCATTCGGCACCAGTTTTTCGACCACCGTCGATGAGTACAGCTTCGCCGGTGAAGCGTCGATGCGCTGGAACATGCCGCTGGTTTCCAACGGTCAAACCGTCTTGCCGGGCGTTGTCGCCGATAACGATGACGATGCCCTGTACGCCGTGGGTCGTACCGCTCACGTCAACCTCAACGTGTTGGCTTCGTTCGGCCCCAACTTCATTTCCAGGGAATCGGGACTGGTCGGTGAGATCGCCTGGAACCGACTGCTGAGCGTCACGAAAAACCGCGCTGCGCTTGACCCCAACGCCACTGATGACGGCCTCGGATTCAAGATGGTTTACACCCCGACCTACCGCCAGTTTTTCTCCGGCATCGATATCAGCATTCCAATCGGCGTCAGCTATTTCCCGTTGGGCAAGTCGGCCGTTGTCAGCTCCTTTGGCCCGGATAACGGCGGCGACATGAACATCGGCATCACCGCCACTTACCTGGATCGCGTCACCGCCGGCCTGACCTACACGCATTACTACGGCGCCGAGGACACCAACCTCAACGCGGCCAGCCAGTTCAATTACAAGCAATCGCTGAAAGACCGGGACTACCTGGCTTTCTCCGTCAAGACCACGTTTTAAGAGGACTTGCGCATGACCTACAACAAGAAATCCGGAGCCTTCAAGCTCAAAGCCCTTTGCCTGGCACTGCTCGGCAGCCTGGCCATTTGCAGCCAAGTAACACTGGCGGCGACGGCTGAAGACGCGGCCAAACTCTCGAAAAGCCTGACACCCTTCGGGGCCGAGCGCGCCGGTAACGCCGACGGCTCCATTCCCGCCTGGGACGGTGGTTACACCAAAGTCGATCCCTCGTTCAAGGAAGGCGGCAAGCGCACCGATCCGTTCGCGGCAGACAAACCGCTGTTCAGCATTACCTCGAAAAACCTTGCGCAATACGCAGGCAAACTCAGCGACGGCACCAAGGAAATGTTCAAGCGTTTCCCGGACACGTATCGCATCGACGTTTACCCGACACGCCGCACCGCTGCAGCACCGCAGTGGGTGTATGACAACACCCTGAAAAACGCCACCCGCGCCAAACTGGTGGATAGCAGCGCCGGTCCGGTACCCGAAGGCGCCTTTGGCGGCATCCCGTTTCCGATCCCGCAAAACGGCGCCGAAGCCATGTGGAACCACGTGTTGAATTGGCGCGGTACCTCGGTGTCGATGCATTTTCGGCACTACCTGATGACCGCCGACGGCAAGCAGGTCATGACCACTGACGGTCAGGCCATTCAGGAGATGCCGTATTACTACCAGGAAGGGACACCAGAGTCCTTTGCCGGTGACTACTGGATGTTCCGACTGCTCAACGTCGGTCCGCCATTGCGCGCCGGTGAACAGATCATGGGCCGTACCAACATCAACGGCGACCTGTCCCAGGCGCACGTTTACCTGACCGGCCAACGTCGCGTGCGCAAGCTGCCGAATGCCTGCTGCGACACGCCGACCCCGGCGACTGCCGGGGTGATGTCGTTCGACGAGTTGAGCGTATTCCAGGGTCGCATGGACCGCTTCAACTGGAAGCTGGTGGGCAAGCAGGAGATGTACATCCCCTACAACACCAACAAAGTTCAGGCCGCTGCCAAACCTGAAGACCTGTTTCTCGCTCACCACATGAACCCGGATTACGTGCGCTGGGAATTGCACCGGGTGTGGGTTGTGGAAGCGGACCTGGCACCGGGCAAGCGCCACCAGTTGCCGAAGGGCCGTTATTACCTCGATGAGGACACCTGGCAAGCCATGCTCGGCGACCGTTGGGACGCCAATGGTCAACTGGCCAAGACCCTGTGGTCCTTGCCGGCAGTACTCCCTGACCTGCCTGCGCAAGCGCAATTGTCTTCGGGCTTTTACGACCTGACCTCCGGCGCCTGGTTTATCCAGAACGTCTACACCGGTCAGCCCGAGCAGTACGGCATGGTGGATCGCTACAAAGCCTCCGAGTTTTCGCCGGCGGCGATGGCGGGTGCCGGGGTTCGTTAAGACGGACCGGATCGCGGTTTGCGAATCGTGATCCGGTTTCAAAAGGTTTGTCGAGGTCGGTAATGAACAGATTCTGTCAGGTGGTGGGTCGGCTGATGTGCCTTGTGGCTTTGCCGTTGTGCCAGGCGCACGCCGCTGCGGTGAGCGACGCACTCGAAACGCCGGCGATGCAGGCGCCGCAAGCGAAATCCGCGGTGTTGCTGGACCTGGCACGGGCGGGCGCGCGGCTGGTGGCAGTGGGTGAGCGGGGCATTGTGTTGCTGTCCGATGACAACGGCGTCAGCTGGCGTCAAGCGACGGTGCCGGTCTCGGTCAGCCTTACGGCGGTGCAGTTCGTCGACGCCCAGACGGGCTGGGCCGTCGGGCATGCGGGTGTTGTATTGGCATCGCGTGACGGAGGTGAGCACTGGGTGGTGCAACTGGATGGCCTGCGTGCCGCACAGCTTGAGTTGGCTGCCGCGCGCCAACAACTGCCCTCGGCCAACGACCAGGATGCCGCCGCCGCGCGTGTGCAAACGGCTGAAAGACTGGTGGGTGAAGGCGCTGACAAACCGTTTCTGGCCGTGCAGTTCGTCGACGCCCGACACGGTCTGATTGTAGGGGCGTACGGCCTGGCCTTTCGCACCGACGATGGCGGCACCACCTGGCAATCCATCGCGGGGCAAATCGATAACCCCATGGGCGCGCATTTGTCCGCGATCACTCAACAGGGGCAACACTGGTTCCTCGCCGGCGAGCAGGGCTACCTCGCGCGCTCCGACGATGCGGGCCAATCATTCAAACAGTTGGAAAGCCCTTACATGGGGAGCTACTTCACCCTGCAAATGCGCGACGACGGTGTGTTGCTGGTGGCCGGGTTGAAGGGCAATGCGTTTGCCTCCCGCGACCTGGGCCAGAGCTTCCAGCCTGCGCCGGTCTCGATGCCGGTGTCTTTCAGCGATGCCATCCGTACCGACGATGGCCAGTTGTTGCTGGTCAATCAGAGCGGCGCCTTGTTTCGCACCAACAGCCAGCCCGGCGCAACGCTCGTGCCCTATGGCAAACCGCTCGGCAAGCCCGTCTCCAGTGTTATCCAGGCCGCCGATGGCAGCCTTACGCTGGCGGGATTCACTGGTTTGACGCGCCTGTCGCCGTCAAACGCCAACGCTTCGGAGTGAGGTTATGAAGTCTTTCGACAACGCCACGGCCAGCCTGGCGAATTTCGATCCACGCTCCGGTTCAGTGGTGGAACGCACGCTGTTCAATCACCGCCTGTGGGTCCTGCTGGTGTGTGTGCTGACGACCCTGGTATTGGGTTATCAAGCCACCCGTATCGAGCTCAATGCCAGCTTCGAAAAGATGATCCCCACACAGCAGCCTTACATTGCGAACTACCTTGAGCATCAGAAACAGCTCACGGGTTTGGGTAATGCCCTGCGGATTGTGGTAGCGAACAAACGAGGCGACATCTACGACGCCGAGTACCTGAAAACCCTGCAGGCGCTGAGCGACAAGCTCTACCTGCTGCCGGGTGTCGACCGTGCGTACATGAAGTCGCTATGGACACCGGCCACGCGCTGGGTCGCGGTGACCGAAGATGGCCTGGATGGCGGTCCGGTGATCCCGGACGACTACAGCGGCACCGCTGCCAATCTCGATGCGCTGCGCCGCAACGTGCAACGCTCCAACGAACTCGGTCAACTGGTGGCTTTCGACCAGGCCTCCAGCATCATCTACGTCCCATTGCTGGCAACCACCACCGATGGCAAGCCGCTGGACTACGCGGTGCTGTCCGAACAACTGGAGACCCTGCGCAGCACCTATCAAAGTACCAACATCGAGATTCACATCACCGGTTTCGCAAAAAAAGTCGGCGACCTGATTGCCGGCCTGAAGCAGATCCTGCTGTTCTTCGCCGTCGCGATCCTGATCACCACGGCGGTGCTGTTCTGGTACACCCGTTGTCTGCGCAGTACGGTGCTGGTGGTGTTGTGCTCGCTGGTGGCGGTGGTCTGGCAGCTCGGTCTGCTGCCATTGCTGAATTACCAGCTGGACCCGTACTCGGTACTGGTGCCGTTTCTGGTGTTTGCCATCGGCATGAGCCACGGCGCGCAAAAAATGAACGGCATCATGCAGGACATCGGGCGTGGCATGCACCGGGTGGTGGCTGCGCGATTCACCTTCCGGCGCCTGTTCCTCGCCGGGCTGACAGCGCTGCTGTGTGACGCCGTAGGTTTTGCGGTACTGATGCTGATCAAGATCCAGGTCATTCAGGACCTCGCCGTGATCGCCAGCATTGGCGTGGCCGTGCTGATTTTCACCAACCTGATTTTGCTGCCGGTTTTGCTCTCTTATGTCGGCGTGACGCCGCGTGCCGCACAACTGAGCCTCAAGAGCGAACAGGCCGAGCAAAGCGGGCAGGCGCGCCATGCGTTCTGGCGTTTTCTGGACCTGTTCACTCATCGGCGCTGGGCCAGCCTGTGCATTGCCATCAGCCTCGCCTTGGCAGCACTCGGCTTTCTGGTCAGCCTGCAACTGAAAATTGGTGACCTCGACGCCGGTGCGCCGGAACTGCGTGCGGACTCGCGTTACAACCAGGACGATGCTTTTCTGACCCGACATTACGGCGCCAGCAGCGACCTGTTCGCGGTGATGGTGAAAACCCCGGCCAGCAGTTGTGCGCGCTACGACATCCTGGCCAAGGTCGATGCCCTGGACTGGCAACTGCGCGCTTTGCCAGGCGTGGATTCGACCAACTCGCTGGCGCTGCTGAACCGGCGCATGCTGGTCGGGCTCAGTGAAGGCAACCCGAAGTGGTACGAGCTGCAGAACAATCAGGCGATGCTCAACATGATCACCGCCAGCGCGCCTCGGGGCCTGTACAACGAAGATTGCAGCCTGTTGACCCTGTACGCCTACCTTACCGACCACAAGGCCGAGACGCTGACCCGCCTGGTTGAGCATGTGGAAAAGTTTGCCGCCGAGAACAACACCGACGAGGTGCAGTTCCTGCTGGCGGCGGGTAACGCCGGCATCGAAGCGGCGACCAATATTGTGGTCAAGCAAGCCAATCGCGAAATGCTCGTCTGGGTCTACGGCGCGGTCATTTTGCTGTGCCTGATCACCTTCCGCTCCTGGCGCGCGACGGTGTGCGCGGTGATTCCGCTGATGCTCACCTCCATCCTCTGCGAAGCCTTGATGGTCTGGCTGAACATCGGCGTCAAAGTCGCCACGCTGCCGGTCATCGCCTTGGGCGTCGGCATCGGGGTCGACTATGCGCTGTACGTGATGAGCATTCTCCTGGGTCATCTGCGCCAAGGGGCGAGCCTGTCCGAAGCCTATTACCGCGCACTGGTATCCACCGGCAAGGTGGTGATGCTGACCGGAATCACCCTGGCCATCGGCGTGGCGACCTGGACGTTTTCACCGATCAAGTTCCAGGCCGACATGGGCGTGCTGCTGGCCTTCATGTTTGTCTGGAACATGGTCGGTGCATTGGTGTTGCTGCCCGCGCTGGCGTACTTCCTGTTACCCGCAAGCCGCAATGCACAGGACGCCGTTGTATCAATGCCGGTGACCCATATGGCGGGGGCCGAGCCAGCAGTGGTCGCGGACGTTCATCACCTGCGCCTCAAGGAGCACTGCCATGGTCGCTGATACCTTTGTAAAACCCATCCGTCAGGCCGGTTTGGCGCAGTCGATGTTGTTGCTGCTCGGCAGCTGCCTGCCAGTGTTGGGTGCAGTGTTGCTGGCCCCGGTGTTGCCGCGGATGCAGGCGCACTTTGCTGGCGTCGACGGCAGCGCCGTACTGGTTCCCATCGTACTGACGCTGCCAGCGTTGGTGATTGCCTTGCTGGCGCCGTTCGCCGGGCTGATCGCTGATCGCCTTGGGCGCAAGCCCTTGTTGCTGGCGAGCATGCTGCTGTATGTCCTCTGCGGTGTGCTGCCGCTTTGGCTCGATTCACTGCAGGCCATCGTGCTCAGCCGGGCGGGTATCGGTTTGGCCGAGGCGGGCATCATGACCTGCTGCACCACGCTGATGGGCGATTACTACAGCGGTGCCAGGCGCGAGCGTCTGTTTGCCTTGCAGATGGTCGCCACGTCGTTGTCGGCTGCTGTATTCATCGCGTTGGGTGGCTTCCTGGGTCAAAACGACTGGCGCACCCCGTTTGCGTTGTACGCCGTGGGTTTGATTTTCCTGCCGCTGATGGCCTGGAAGTTGTGGGAGCCGCAAGCCCGCCCACAAACCGGGCAACCCCTGCAATCGTTGCCAACCGGGAAGTTTCCGTGGCGTGCGCTGATGCCTATGTATGTGCTGTCACTGTTGGCAGGTTTGAGCCTGTTTATCGTGCCGGTGCAGGCCGGTTATCTTCTCAATCTTCTGCAAGTAGATGCCCCGCAACAAATCGGTATGACCATGGGCGCCAACCAACTGGGCGTGCTGATCGGTGCGCTGAGTTTTCGTTTGTTCAGCGGGATGCGTGGGCACCACATGCTGCTGATCGCCTATGTGCTGGCAGGTATCGGCGGGTTGCTGATGGCTGAGGCCTTGACCCATGTGCAGGTCGTGGTCGCAGTGACCATCAACGGCTTGGGCATTGGCTTGATGTTGCCGACGCTGATCACCTGGATCATGGCGCAAGTCAATTTCCATCAACGCGGGCGGGCGGCGGGGTGCTTTACCGCGGCCATCTTCGCCGGCGAATTTATCAGCCCCCTGGCGGTTCTCGCCTTGACCCATGGTGACGCCATGGCGCTGCCCCGTGCGTTAGGGATTGTGGGCGGATCGCAACTGCTGGTGGCGGTGTTTTGCCTGGCCGTACCCAGGCTCGGCGGTCTGTTGCAGCACGCGAATGTTGTAGTCGGTGGCAAGACCATTGGCGACGGAAACTGAACGAGGATTTTCCATGCAAGCGCTTCCTGAATTCAAACGAGTGGTCACCGGCCACGATCAGCAGGGCCAGGCCATCGTCGCCAGCAGCGGACCCACGCCGAACGTGTTCGCGCTATCGGCCGTGCCGGGCACCGTGTTTTACGAACTGTGGAACAGCAGCACCAGCCCGGCTTTGCTCGACAACGCCAGTGACCCAAGCAGCAAGCCCCTACAACTCAGTCCCGGACCACAGGGCAGCGTCATTCGCGTGGTGGATATTCCACCGGACAGCGTGCAGAACCAGGTCAGCGCCGAAGATGCCGCGGCGGTGTTTGCTGAAATCGGCGAGTCCCAAGCGGGCACCGGTCAACACGACTCCAGGCATAAATTGATGCACCGCACCGAGACCCTCGACTACGGCATCGTCACCGAAGGAGAGGTGTGGCTGGTGCTGGATAAGGAAGAGGTACACCTCAAACGCGGTGACGTGGTGGTTCAACGTGGCACCAACCACGCTTGGAGCAACCGAACCGAAGCGATGGCGCGCATGGTCTTCATTCTGCTTGACGGGCGTTTCGCCGCTGAGTTGAGCAACGGCAAGGGAGCATCGGCATGAAACTCGCCACACTGAAAAACGGCAGCCGCGACGGTCAGCTCGTCGTGGTCTCGCGGGATCTCGCCCGGGCAGTGGATGCCCGTTCCGTGGCGCTCACCCTGCAACAGGCAATCGAGAACTGGAGCACTATCGAGCCTCGCTTGCAGTTGCTGTCGGCTCAGTTGAATGCGGGCGAGGCGGCGGATGCCTTCGCCTTCGATCCCGCCCAGGCGATGGCGCCATTGCCTCGCGCTTATCAATGGTGCGATGGTTCGGCATTTCTCAGTCACGGTGCGCTGATGCAGAAAGCGTTCAACCTTGACCCCATCGACGGGGTCGAACACACGCCGCTGATGTATCAGGGCGCCGGCGACGACTTCATTGGCGCACGCGACGATATCGCGCTGCCGAGCGAGAGCCAGGGCATCGATTTCGAGGGCGAGTTTGTCGTGCTGGTGGATGATGTGCCGATGGGCTGCGCCGCCGAGGTGGCACAACAACACATCAAACTGATCCTGCAAATCAACGACGTCAGCTTGCGCGCCCTGGCCCCTAGGGAAATGAGCACGGGGTTTGGATTTTTGCAGGCCAAGCCTTCCTCCAGCTTCGCTCCGCTGGCCATCACACCGGACGAACTGGGCGACGCCTGGCGCGACGGGCGTGTGCATTTGCCTTTGCAGGTGCACTGGAATGGCCAATGGTTTGGTCATCCGCACGGCGGACAGATGAACTTCAGTTTTGGCCAGTTGATTGCCCATGCCGCGCTCACTCGCAGGCTGCGAGCGGGCACGCTGATTGGTTCCGGTACGGTCTCCAATGCCGAAAGAAGCGCGGGATCGGCGTGCATTGCCGAGCGGCGCGCCATCGAGATGATCGAACTGGGTGCCGCACAAACCGGCTTCATGCGCTTTGGTGACCGCGTGCACATGGATGTCACCGGCAGCGATGGGCAGTCGCTGTTCGGTGCAATCGATCAATGCATCGTTCAGGCCCAAGGCTGAGGAGCGCTTTATGCGTGTGTTGATTACCGGTGCCAATGGTTTTGTCGGACGTGAGTTGGTGCGTTGTCTGCTGGCGCTCGGCAGCTTGCGAGGGCAGGCCATTGGCTCGTTGCTAGTGCTGGATAAAGACTTGCAGGACTTACCGGACGACCCTCGTCTTCGTCGTCATTTCGGCAGCGTGACGGATCTGGCCCTGATGCGTCGGGTATTGGCCGACGGCATTGATGTGGTGTTCCATCTGGTGAGTGTTCCCGGTGGCACGGCAGAAGAGCAGTACGACCTCGGCTACCAGGTCAACCTGCTGGCCAGCCTGGAATTGCTTAATCAGCTGCGCAACAAAACCCATCCGCCAGTTTTGGTGTATGCCAGCAGTGTTGCGGTGTACGGCGGTGTTCTACCCGCACGGATGAACGAGACGGCCGAGTTGCGTCCCGAATTGTCCTATGGCACGCACAAAGCCATGGTGGAAAGCGCCATTAGCGATCTTTCCCGGCGCGGCGATGTGGACGGTCGTGTGTTGCGCCTGCCAGGCATTGTCGCCCGACCTCGCGAACCCAATGGATTGCGTTCGGCATTCATGAGCGACCTGATGCGTGCCTTTGCCAGCGGTGAGTCTTATCAATGCCCGGTTTCTCCAGAAGCGACGGCGTGGTGGATGTCTGCCCGTTGTTGCGTGAACAACCTGATCCACGCCGCCGAGCTGCATGGCGCCTTGCTCGGGGTACACCGGGTGTGGCAGTTGCCGGTTCTGCATTTGTCGATTGCCCAGGTGATCGACGCATTGGCCGAGCGTTATGGGCAGGAGCGCCGCGCATTGATCGGCTTTGTGCCGGACGCGCGACTGGAAGCGTTGTTCGGACGTATGCCGCCATTGAAAACACCGCAGGCGCGCGCCGCCGGATTCAACCATGACCGTAACGCTGCCACGTTGGTGCGCAACGCCCTCAATCCCTCGAATTCCAGACATATGCCGCTGACCGGAGACACCTTTCATGTCGCAGCCAACTAAGCCAAAACGTCGCCTCGTCGACTTGTCTGTCACCCTCGACAACAACCCCTACACCGATCCGCCACCGTTGCTGCCGAAGATCGATTACATGGATCACCAGCAAGGCTGGCCGGAAATGGCCGCGATGTTTCCCGGCTTGCAACTCGAGCAGATGCCGGGCAACGAATCCTGGGCCGCCGAGCGACTGCACATCACCACTCATAGCGGCACGCACATGGATGCTCCATGGCATTACGCTTCGACCACTGACGGCGGGCAACCGGCTTTTGGTATTGATGAACTGCCGCTCGATTGGTGCCTGCAACCGGGTGTGAAGCTGGATTTTCGGCACATGGCCGATGGTCATGTGGTAACCGCCGACGAGATCGAAGCGGAACTGGCTCGAATTGGCCACAGTTTGCAGCCGCTGGACATCGTGCTCATCAACACCCGTGCCGGCGCGTTGTTCGGTCAGCCGGGTTATCTCGATGCCGGTGTGGGAATCGGTCGTGAAGCCACGTTGTACCTGCTGGAACGCGGGGTGCGGGTCGTTGGTACCGACGCCTGGAGTTGGGATGCGCCGTTCAAATACACCCGTGAGCGGTTTGCTGCCGATGGCGATGCCTCGATTATTTGGGAAGGGCACAAAGCCGGACGCGATATCGGTTACGGGCAAATGGAAAAACTCGCCAACCTGGAATCCCTGCCGTCCAGTGGCTTCGTGGTGTCGTGTTTCCCTTACAAAATCAAGCACGCATCGGCCGGGTTTGTTCGGGCGGTGGCGATATTCGAAGAGTAGGGCGCCTGCGGGAGTAGCAGAAGAAAGTCCTCGATCACACACAATAAGAGAAAAAACATGGCTCTTTTGCGTCTGCCTCAAACATTACTGGCCACCGTGCTGGCGCTGGGTAGCAGCCTGGTCATGGCGACCAGCGCCGATACGGCGCAGCCCAATATTCTACTGATCATGGCCGATGACCTGGGCTACTCCGACCTGGGCAGTTATGGCGGCGAAATCAGCACGCCATCCCTGGATCAACTGGCCAGAGACGGATTGCGGTTCACCAACATGTACGCGGCGCCGACCTGCTCAATCACGCGCTCGATGCTGATGTCCGGCACCGACAATCACCTCGCCGGGCTCGGTACCATGGCTGAAGCGTTGCAGCCTTTTCAACGTGGCAAGCCGGGTTACGAGGGGTATTTGAATCAGCTCTCGTACTCGATTGCCGAGTTACTGAAAAAGGGGGGCTACAGCACGCTGATGGTCGGTAAATGGCACCTGGGGCTGGAGGCAGATCAAGGACCGGATCAGCGCGGCTTCGAGCAGTCCTTCACTCTGCTGGAGGGTGGGGCATCGCACTTTAAACCTACCAGTGTGGACCCCAGCAAGCTTGAGCAAGTGCACTACCGCGAAAACGGTAAGGCCGTGACGTTGCCCGACGACTTCTATTCCACGGATTTCTACACCGACAAGCTGATCAGCTACCTGCAAAACAGCAAAAAGGAGGGCAAGCCGTTTTTTGCCTACGCCGCTTACACTTCGCCGCACTGGCCGCTGCAGGCACCCAAGGAATACCTCGACAAGTACCAGGGGCGATTTGATCAAGGCTATGACAGCGTGCGCCTGGCCCGGATCGAGCGAATGAAAAACCTCGGCCTCATGCCCAACGATGCCCAGCCTGCGCAGCCGCTTCCGGTGAATCCCAAGCTGCCGGGCTGGCAACAGTTGAGTGCTGAGCAACAGCGTGTCGAAGCGCGCAAGATGGAAATCTACGCCGCCATGGTCGATAACCTCGACCATAACATCGGCCGCTTGATCGATTACCTGCGTCAGAGCGGACAGTACGACAATACGTTGATCGTGTTCATGTCGGACAACGGCGCGGCGGGGGAGAACCACGCACAGTTCTATCCTCTGGCAGCGCGCACCGACAATAGCTTTGCCAACCTCGGGCAGAAGGGTTCTCAGATCGACTATGGGCTGCGCTGGGCAGAGGTCAGCGCCGCTCCATTCCATTTGTTCAAAGGCACCACCGCAGAGGGAGGCATCAGCGTGCCGGCGATAATCCAATTACCCAAGTCACTGCGTCGTCAAGGTGTGGAGCGCGGCGTTGCGCGGGTTGATGACCTGGCACCGACCTTCCTGGAGCTGGCGGGTATCGCACTGCCAAACCAAGCGCCAACGGCTACGAGTAAACACCCGATCACCGGTAAATCAATGCTGCCGATGCTTGCGGGCAATGGCCGCCCGCACAGTGATAGCAGCCTGGCTGGAGAACTGTTCGGCAACGCGTATTATCGAGAGGGCAATCTCAAGTTGTTGGGCCTTAAACCCCAGGCAGGCTTTGGCGAAAACGCGCAACCATTGCAATGGCAATTGTTTGATTTGGCGAAGGATCGCGGCGAAACAACGGACCTGGCTGCCTCCCAACCAGAGACGGTGCAACGGCTGAAGGAAGCATGGTTGAAATATGCAAAGCAGGTTGGTGTTGTTTTTGCCGGGCAGTCGTTTCAGTAACACTGCGGTACGAACTAGTAGTGCTTTGAACATTCAGTGTGGAGGCTGCGCTCGATATGGATTGAAAAGATAACTGCTTGTCGCGAAGGGCAGCTACCAATCCAAAGCTGCCTTTCAGAATAGGCTGAAATTGGCCGATTGCTATTCACTGCACCGGTGATGACGACCAGTTGGATTAGGTCGAAGTAGGGAAAAAATGTTTATTCACAGCTGGGCAAGATCACGCGGAAAATCGTGCCCTGCTCGAGTGTCGACTCGACCTCAATTTTCCCGCCATGACCTTCTACAATCTGAGACGCTATGAATAATCCCAGCCCGAGTCCAGAAGATGTCCCTTTTTCTCCCTCTGAGTATTTAGAGTAACGTCGCTCAGGATTGAACAGAGAGGGCAGTGCGCTGGAGGGAATAAGCTCTCCAAAATTTTGCACGCAAAAGCAGGCTGTGGGGCCGTCCCCATTTAATGTGATATTTATCGGACGCCGAGCATTGCCGTGCCGCACAGCGTTGCCAATAAGATTTGAGAAAACTTGTGCCATACGTGACGGGTCGTACAGGCCGGTTACAGTTCCCGAATCGGTGAATATGATTTCCGTCTTAGGGTGCGCGGCAGAGAGTTCGCTCACCACTGCTTTGCAAACAGACGTCAGGTCAGTCTTTTCCGGTCGTACCGGGATTCCATTGCCCAAGTTGCAGCGTGCCAGGTCGAGCAGGTCGTTAACCATTTGATTGGCGCTTTGAACGCTCGTAGTGATCTGCGCGATGATCCTTTCTCCACGAGTGCCCAGCTCTTCGGTTTGCCTCAGCAGGTCGGCACCCAATGTCACGGCACCCAATGGTGTTCGAAGGTCGTGCCCTAGGACGCCCAAGACTGTTTTTCGAGTCGACTCCACCGCGCGGCCATACGCAGCAATGGACTCAACAAGCGCTTGGTCAATTGCCTCATTGAATCGGATCATGTCCAGGATTTGATGGTCTTCGCCTGTATACCCTTGGGTTAGCCAGAGTCGGAGCACGCTTGACCTTAAGGCTCGGTATTCCGAAACAAGTTGGTCTAGGGTGAAACCTGCGATAAGGCGGGTAATTGCGTGACTTTGCGCCGCCGACTCATCCTTCGTTACAGGCCCAAGACCATGGGACTTATCGATTTGTTCTTGAGGTGTTTGAGAGGTGCGCATGTCGAGCGCCACACTCCTCAAAATGTATTCGGCATGATCTCTAAGACCTAGCGGCCCCATCGCAGGCATCGGGGTGTCCACAGTCCTGGCGAATTCCTCCCAGGCTTGAAGAATAGGCTCCAGATTCTTGAGGATGAATTCTGAAAGTCGCATGACAGTCCTCTTGATCGTCCCGATTCTCATGAAGGCATCAGCCAGAAAAATTTGTTCGACAGAATCAGACTAGCGGAATGACGAAATTCGGCCATGAAGTCTACTCGAGCACCGCCTGTCAGGTGCCCGAAATGCTTACTGTCTGTAATAGGACTAAAGAAGAATGCTTAGGAGTCCTGATCATGTCTCCCACAGTCCTGCTCGTAGAAGATGATGAAATATTGCGTTCACTGACGGTTGATGCGATTTCGCTGCTAGGGCCAAACATCATTGATTGCAAATCTGCTGATGATGCTCTGGCCGTGCTAGAGAGCTCAACTTCAATTGTCCTGGTTATGAGTGACATCTGCATGCCAGGCACAATGGATGGACTGCAATTGGCTCAAGTGATTTGGACGCGCTGGCCTTTATTGCCAGTCATTCTCACATCAGGCAATAGATCCATGCCTGATGAGTTGATGCCGGCACACTCCTTTTTCCTCTGCAAACCGTGGACACTAGAGGCTCTACATAGAGCAGTCAGGTTGTACATACCTGCGTAATCACTGCTCAGGCCTGTGAGTCGATGAGTGTAGGCGAGTGGCTGCTATTGGCCCGTTCTCTGCCTGTCGCGCGCGGCAGAAAGATGAAGTACGACAGGATGGCGGCGGGACCGGCCGCGGCAATCAATGAGCCAGCCCCCATGAAAAGTCCCGCGCCGATCACCCCGCCAAGCGCAATCATGGTGATATGACGTTGCTTCAGGCTTTGCTTCAGACGGTTGGATTCCATTTCCTTGACCTCTCTTGGTATTGGTAGGACGCGGCAACGTTTCTGGGGCGTAAGACAGCTCTACGCACTCAGAAAATGTCGTTCCCCGCGCAGGCACCGCAATACGCCTGCATACACGCCCCGTAGCCTTTTTCAGGCCAGCATCGACCCACTTGCGGCCTTCGTCTTACCCCAATGATCAGTCCCCGAGAGGCCAAACCCTCTGGCCACTTTCTCGCGGACGCAGCTTACCGTGCGTTTTTTGGTGAGGCTCAAACGACGCGTCCAGTCGAAATCACCCGTGCGAGCCAGCGCTATGCGATAGCTTGGGATAAAAGCGATCTGGAGGCAGGGAGCTTCTTCAAGTGCATGGAAAAGCCTTTCTTGAACCCCTTCTGAATCGTAAGGGAGGATCAGCTCTTCTCGCCTTGGCCGAGGCGCAGTGGCGTGCTTGCGTAACGCCTCAGCCAGTGCTGGCGCTGCGCTTCGTCGCGGCAATAAGCCTATTTGAATCTATTCAGCATGGTGACGCAGCGGCATTTCGGCTACTGGCGGATCCGGGCGATGAATGACCAGCGGCCACCCCTGACACGGCGCGAGATAGAAATCCTTCATTTGATGGCAAGGGGCTTATCTTGCCGGGAAATCGCATCCGAGCTTGCCATCAGTGAGTTTACAGTTAAGACGCACCGTCGCAACATGCTCCGCAAAGCGGGATTCCGGAATGCCAGGCAATTGATTGAACACGCCAGGCAGCAGAACTACTTGCCGAAGTTGGTTGAACGCCCATTGTACGATGTCCTTTCGGCCAGGGAACTCCAGGTGATGAAACTGGTAATCCAGGGACACACAAGCAAGCACATCTCGAGACTGCTTGAAATCGCCGATCTCACTGTCCGCAAACACCGCGAGAATCTGTTGCGCAAGCTAAAGCTTCGCAGCATCGGGCAGCTTGTTGCACTTTACGAGTAGGCGACCTACGACATCGGAGGTATTTGAAGTCTCGCTATCGTCTTATAGATTGACAGTGCGTTGCGAGCCCCGGTTTCGCGACGCAATGAGAGGATTCACCATTTACTTATCAACGACCCGCAGAGAGGTTAAGTTCAAATGGGACATTCAACAGACATCAAAGCAATAGGCCAGGACAACACGGCATTTCAAAAATACATCGATGAAAGAAACACAGAGCTGGACAAAACTGCGGCAGAAGCCCAAAAAGTTTTGGATATGCAGATCAAGAAATTCTACGCAGACGGAAAATGGGACGATGCCCAACCTCTGGCAAGCGGGTCGTACCAACACCTGACTACCGCTTCGACGTGGTCGCTCAGCAACGTGGTCGATATGATCGAAAACGTTCGCACGGCTGTCTTTGGAGGGAAAGCCATAGACATGCCGCCGACGAAAGGCGAAAAGGACGACAAGGTCCCTACAGCTGCCGCTGCCAAGGGAAGCACCATTTCGCCGACGACGCAAAAGCTTCTGACAATGATGGCCGGAACCGAAGCAATCATCGCCAACGCAGCCTTTCAGGCCATCACAGGGATTCTTTCCGCCATCAAGACCGGGACGGAAACCGACTTGTCCAAGCAGATTGTGCAAAAGGACATTATTCCCGGGATGAGTATGTTCGTTTGCGTGATGGAGAATAAGTTCAGTAGCAAAGATTTCTTCAATAGTGAAATCATTGTTCAAAACTTCTACATCTACGATGTTCGGATGTCGGCCGATCGAGCGCGTGCACTTGCCAACTTCGACAGAATCAATGGCCTTATTTCCCAGCAGAATGACCTTGAAGGGGCGGTAGGAGATCTGAGTCAGCAAGTTCATGATTTGAAGCTTGCCGACTACAAGACAAAGAACAAGGGGGATCTGAAGGCTGCTATCGCAGACTACAAATCCGACTTCATTGCCCTCGAAGAATTGATTAAAGAAATCAACACGAAAATTTCCGAGACCGCCGAGCTGATCAACCAGAAGAAGTTGTTGAAGACGGAAAATAATGCCGCACTCGTGTTGGCAAAACGTAAGGAATTGGTGATGTTGTAGAGGTGCTTGAGTGAATGAACCGCCCTGCAAGTTGACTCAGGACGTGGGGCGATTCCCTTACTTTCAAGCACGTGAAGCGCGGCAAGCTGTGTAAAGTTTGCCGATTACCTGGACTATCTCGAGCTTGTAAAAAACTCAAGAGTCCGCTGGTCAATTAGTTTTATAGAAACGTCAATTCAAGGAGTTTGTCATGACAGATGAAATTGTTCGATACAAGAAAAACGTTTTCACCAACGATGGCCAAACTGACGTTGATGGATTCATGCCAAAGCTGGAGAAAGTCAAGGAACTCATCAAAGACGCCGGGGCGATAACGGTATATTACGGTTTTCACGGGAACACTGAAGGCGAGTTTGACCGGAAATTCGAGCCTGACGAGTTGCAAAAATCATTGGGAATTGCACGATCATTTCCAGGTGCCACCATGGTGCAGGTCGACGGCCCGGATGACCCAAAAATCGACTACGTTAAACATAATGAAAACGGACAAGTGCTTTTCACTTGGTGCGATAGTGACACGTACATCAAGACCAAAAAGCTACTGCCGGACATTGTCTGATAGGCAGTCGCTGCACCTGACCACCGGTTGACTTCAACTGGCGGCCCCGACCTGTCGTTGCAAGCGAACGCGGTCACATGATGCTGATCGCGGCCGCTGCACATTTCGCAACGAGTAGGGACCGGGCCTGAGGCCACACCCTCAGAACGCATACTCCAGCGCCAGGCGGTTTTGCCAAAAATTTTTCTCCTGTCCTGGCTGACGTTGCAGGCCGATAAAGTCAGCAATGCTCAGACCTTGCAAACTGCCGGCGAATTTATAGATGGCGAAGCCCATGTATTCGGACTGATTGATACTGGCTACGCCAGTCGTTGGTTTCAGGTCCATGAATGAATAACGGGCACCGACGAACAGGTGATCGCGCAGCGCACCGTTGATATCGACTGCATAAGCATTTCCGGCACCGAGATCCTGGGTGCTGGTCAGGAACGGTTGAGCGAACAGTGGACCGGAACTGACGTTGTGGGAGTAGGGGGTGACAAGGGCGCCGTTGAGGTAGCTGTTCGGGTCCGGCACGATCCGGTCGTAACCGAGGCTGGCGGTCAACGAATTGTGCTTGATGCCCAACTGCACGCCATAGACTCGGCTATGGATTTCGCCAAGCAGTTCTCGCCCCTCGCTATCTTCATGGAATGCCTGCACACCTATGAACGGTTTGATGCTGCCTTCGCGTCTGCTCAGCCCGCCCTCGAGGTAGGTCAAATGCGCATAGTCCAGATACTCGAAGTGCCAGGCCTTGGCTTTGAGCTCCACCGGCTCGAAGTTCAGGGTGCGGGCACCGCCCACTCCCCAGAAACCATCAGTGTCTTGGTCACCCAGGCCTGAATAGGCATCGAAGCTGTGGTTGTAGGTCGTTTGCTTGGTGAATGAGTCGTCGATGTATGACTTGAAACGGTACATGCGCAGCGCGGTGACATGGTTGTCGTTGTCACCGTAACGGGCATAAACACCCTGGAACAGTTGTGGTGCAATTCGCCAGTCGTAAGTACTGGCGAACGGTACATCCACTTCCTGATTGCCGGCGACCAACTTGAAATTTTCGTGTTCCCACTTCACATAGGCTTCGCCCATCGCCGTGACGTTCGGGCCCAGGTAACCATCGCGTTCGGAAGGGTCGTCGGAATGTGCGATGCCCCTTTGAATGTAGCCGCTCAGGCCCAGGCTAAAGCCCTCGTAGCGGGCGCTGAAAAAGCCGAGCTTGCCGCCGTAACTCAAGGTGTCCTGGGTCTTGCCCGGGGTGAAAAAGGCATTGTGGGCAGCGTAGTAAAGCGTGCGCAAATTACCGTCGATGCGGCCGCCGCTGATCATTTCGGCCAATGTATCGGCTTCGCCGTCGACCTGTGGCGTCGCGGTATCGTGGAGTACCGATTGGTCCTGCTGCTGCACCGGTTCGGTCAGAGTGCCGGGGCGCTGTTGGACCGCGATCATATCGGCATCACCGGGCCGCTGCTCGTCGGCCCAGGCAACTGCTGGCAGGCTGACGGCCAGCGCGAACAGGAGGCGAGTGGAGGGAGTGTTGCCGTACCGCTTCTTGTCTCGTTTCATTGCTGTTCTTCCATTAGCAGGGATTTTTCCGGGGCAAGCGCGACCGCACCTGGCCAAAATATGGCCACGCGAAACAGCGCTGCTGGAGCGGGCGTGAAATGTCGGGAGAGAAAAATCAGCCGGCTTTAAAGGCCGACCTAATCACCGGGCGGGTCGATCCCGGTGGTGGCTATACCGGCGTATTCCAGGTTCGGATCTTTCCGGGGTTGAGCAGCCCGGCGGGGTCAAGCTGCCGTTTGAGTTCAATAACTGCCGGGTCCAGGGCACCACTGTGCTTGCCGTCTTCAAGGGTGAACACATGGGGGTCGTTGATCGTGATGCCATGGGTGCGATGGAGTTCGATGAGCGCTTGAAGCTGTTGCGGATCCCGGTAGCGCACCAGTGGCAGGCCTGCGCAAACGATGCGTCCCTGCAGGTCACGGATGAACTCCAGATGGGTCAGCACTTCGTCATCCCCCACCAGCGACCTGATCGTCTGGAGTTGAGACCAGGTCTGGCCATACTCGTAACCGCTTTGCAGGTAAGTAAGGGTCTTGTCCTCCTTGAGCGCGTGCAACGTGGTGTGGTTCCAGCAGTATTCGAGCAGGCTGTGGCCGCTTTCACGCACCTGCGCCGCACTCTGCATCAAAGCAATACGCCCGCCATGACGGTTGACCAGCTGCTCCAGTGGGTCCCGGGCCTGGGACGGTACTGCCGCGATCACCGCGTGTTCTCCAGGCGCACGGCAATGGGTCAGGCCGCTGAAATAATCGACCACCTTGGCGTCGAACAAGGCGATGTTGCGCTTGGCGATGCCAGGGCTCTGCGCCAGTTCCTGCGCGCAGGCAAACGCCTGCGCGGCGCTGCTGAAGCCCAGCAGGTATTCATCCCACGACTGGGCGGGTGCCAGGGCGATATCCAGATCCAGTACGATACCGTTGGTGCCATAGGCATGGTTGAGCAGCATCAGCTCGGGTGCGCGCAGTTCAATGATGCGGGGCTCGGGCTCCACGGTCATTACCCGAGCGCCGAGTAACGTCCCGTTGGCTGCCAGTGGTCCGTAGGTGATCGAGCCAATGCCGCCGAAGCCGCCTGCGAACAAGCCACCGAGTGTGGCGATGCGGAAGGTCGACGGCATGCAGCGCAGTTCCCAGCCCTGTTCGCGCACACTGTCCTCGAGGACAGAGAGCCGAATGCCGGCCTGGGCACGGACGATGCCATCACGCAACCAGCACACTTGATCGAGCCCGCTCATGTCGATGACCAATCCGCCCTGCAAGGGCACGGCCTGGCCATAGTTTCCGGTACCGCCCCCACGCAGGGTGATGGGAATGCCGCCGCTGCAGCAGGCCGCTATCGCCTGGCGCAATTGCTCCTCATCACGAGGGCGCAATGCCAGGTCGGCCTGGCGATTCTCCAGGCTGGCCTTGAGGATGGGGCTGAACCAGTGGAAGTCCTTCGACAGACGCTTGAGCTGGAATGCGCTGCTGATCCAGTCCAGTGCGGGCAATTGCTCACGCAGGGCCAGGGTTCGGGTGTTCAGGTCAGTCATGGCTAAAAAACCTTTTGGCGAAGTGGATGTGCGAGTTCAAAGTCCGCGATCGGTTTCGCTGTCGTGCCAGCGTCCGATCGCTTTTTTTGATAGCAGCGACATGCTGGCAAACAGTGCGATACCGGTGACGGAAATCAGCAGCAGCGCGGCAAACATCCGCGGGATGTTCAGCTGGAAGCCCGCTTGCAGGATCTGATAGGCCAGCCCGGTGTTGGTACCCCCGGTACCGGCCACGAACTCGGCGACGACCGCACCGATCAGCGCCAGGCCACTGGAAATGCGCAGCGCGGCAAAAAAGTACGGCATGGCAGTGGGCACCCGCAGGCGCAACAGCACTTGCAAGCGACTGCTGCGACGCAACTTGAAATAAGCCACCAGCCCCGGCGATACACTGCGCAGGCCGAGCGCCGTGTTGGAGATGACCGGGAAGACCGCCATCAGCGTCGCGCAAATCACCATGGCTAGCGTGGTGTCGCTGACCCAGATGATGATCAGCGGTGCGATTGCAACGATAGGCGTTACTTGCAGCAGCACGGCGTAAGGAAACAGCACCAGTTCGATCAACCGGCTTTGTACGAACACAAAAGCGATACTTACACCGATCAACACCGAGAGCATGAAGGACAGAACCGTGATCTTCAGGGTGAAGAGCAAGGCCGGTCCAAGTACGTCCCAGTCCTGCACCAGGGTGGTCAGGGTCAGCCACGGTGTCGGTATAAGGTAGGTGGGCACCTTGAGCGCCGTTAGCGCCAACTGCCACAAGGTAACCAGCAGCAGGGAGATCACCGTTGGCACGACGATTCTCTGAGCGCTTTCACTGGCCAGCCACGGCAGTTTGTCGTTTTTGGCTTTCATCGTATTTCCTCTTTACTGGCCGCTACCAACAGCTCATGCAGGTGCATGGCGTATTCGCTGAAACGTGCCGACAGGCGAAATTCGCTGGTACGTGGGTACGGTTCATCGATGCGCACATTTGCCACGACCCGACCCGGTCGAGCGGCCATCACAACAACCCGTTGTGAGAGGAACACGGCCTCCTGGATCGAGTGGGTCACGAACATCACTGTCCAGTTATGGCGCTGCCAAAGCTCCAGCAGGTCACTGTCCAAGGCATTGCGGGTAATTTCGTCCAGGGCGCCAAAGGGTTCGTCCATCAGCAGCAGGTGAGGTTCGACCACCAGCCCGCGGGCAATGGATACCCGCATCTGCATGCCCCCGGACAGCTCTCGGGGCAGCGCCTGGGCGAAGTCCTGCAAACCGACACGCTGCAATGCGAGGGCCACCCGACGGTCTGCTTCCGCGACGGGCACGCCGTCGAGTTCCAATGGCAGGCGCACATTCTTGTGCACGCTGTGCCAAGGCATTAGCGTTGCCTCCTGGAACACATAGGACAGGTGTTTGCCTGTCTCGGCCAGGCTGGCAACCGGCTTGCGCCACAGCAACAGACGGCCATCGGTGGGTTCGCTCAGGCCGGCAATCATCTTCAGCAACGTGCTCTTGCCACAGCCTGAAGGACCTAGCAGGGTCACGAACTGGCCTTCGGCAATGCTCAATTCCACAGGCCGCAGAGCCTGAGTGCCATTGGTGTAGGTTTTCTCGACTGACAGCGCCTCGATAGCTGCCGGCACCTGCGCTTGTTCTGCTGTACGCCACGGGTGAATCAGAGCGGCGGTACTCATGGCAGCACCGGCTGGAGCTGAATAAATCGCGTGGTGTACATCTGATCGAGAGGCACTTTGACGGGATCGATCAGCGCGCTTTGCACCGCCATTTGCCACGTCTGCTGCATACGCGTGGCCGTAATGATGCCGATGCCGCCGGTTTGCGCATCGCCGCCAGTGGCCAGTCCCGTACTGCGCAGCTTCTTGACGGCATAGTCGAGCTGGGCCTCACTCATCTGCGGATTGGCCTCGCGGATCAGGGCGTTGCCGGCACTTGGGTTGGCCAGGTAGTGCTTCATCCCTTGCATTGACGCGTTGAGGAAGGCGCTGACCTGTTCCGGGTGCTCAGCCATCCACGCGCTGTCGCAGGCAATAGAGTTGCCGTAGGGAGGGTAGCCCGCGTCGCTCAGGGCGAAGACCTTGAAGTTCGCTCCGGCCTGCTCGAGGGAGAAAGGCTCGGATGTCAGGTAGCCCTGCTGGGCCACGTTGCGGTCGGCCATGAACGGCTGGATGTTGAAGGTATACGGGCGCACGTGCTCATCGCGCAAACCCAGGTGAGTCTTGGCCCAAGGCCACCAACTGGAGTTCGCGGCGCTCGAGATCAAAATCGTGCTGTTACCCAGGTCCTGTATTTGCTCGATGTTGTCGTGGGCGATCAGTACGACCGGGTCGTGCTGGAACGTGGCAGCGACCATTTGCAGCGGTACGCCGCGTTCGCGGGCCATCATGGTCGCGAGATCGTCGCTGATGATGCACTGCGCCCGGCCGGCGGCGAGCAGTTGCACCGGGCTGACCTGTGGGCCACCCATCTGCACGGTGACTTGCAGACCTTGTTGGGCATACAAGCCTTCAGCCTGGGCCTGGTAGAAACCACCGTGTTCGGCCTGGGCATACCAGTTAGTGATGAAGGTCAGTGGGGTGGCGGCTTGAGCGGTACCTCCCAGCCAACCCAACCCACCTAGCAGAGCGAGGCGTATTCGAGCATTGCGCTTTGACGTCATGAACGATGAACTCCTTGTGGTCGTGTCTGGGATCAGGCCTGGCTCTGGATATAGCCGCTGTACTGACTGCGGCCCCAGGTGGTTTGCGCGCGGGTCAGCCATTGCATCCGATGGACTTCACCGATGGCTTTGGCCCATTGGCTACCGAGCTGATCGAGCAGCATCTGGCCTTGTTCCAGCGTGGCCGGGGTGGGGTCGCCAATCACCCCGCTCGGACCGAAGTCCATCGCGCACCAGGCGGCGGCCGAGCGGGTCGAGGACAGCGTCGGGCAAGGGAAGGGCGGCGGGAAATGGGCTTGGGCCTTGGTCATGTCCACCGTATCGGGGGCCAACGCCATGATGATGGCGGTCTCTGCATGGCCCGCATGCATGGACAACTGCTTTTCCTGGTGCGAGACGAAGCTTTCGTCGTGCGCAACGCTCCAGGCTGATCGAGCGATGATCACAAAGTCGCCGTGGCGCAGTCGCAATTCTCGGGCCGCCATTTCCAGTGGCTGTGTCTGGCCACCGTGGGTGTTGACGATCAGAAACTTTCGAAAGCCCGCCCGGTAGATCGACTCGCCGATCTCGATCACGGTGTTCAGCACCAGCTCGCCGGTCAGGGTGACTGTGCCGGGAAAATGCAGGTGCTCATCGGATTTGCCGTAGGTGATCGGGGGCAAGGCATAGGCAGGGATATCTTCACCAAGCAGTTCCATGGCCTTGCCCACGACGCCGGCAGCGACAATGCTGTCAACCGCACAAGGCAAGTGAGCGCCGTGCTGCTCGATGGCACCTGCGGGCAGGACGATGACGGTGTTTTCCTTGTCCGGCAGGCTGTCGATGGCGCACCAGCTCAGATACGGCAGGAAGCGTGAAGCGGGGGTATATCCGTTTAACATGGCAAAACTCCAGGGCGAGGGTAGAAACGATTAACGTTGTGGCAGATAGGCGGTGGCTTCGACTTCCACCAGAATGTCGGGGGATGGCAGCATGGCGCTGACCTCCACGACGGTGGAAATGGGCGGTGCATCGGGGAAAAAGCTTTTGCGCACCCCGCTGTAGAGCGGGAAGTGATCGAGGTCACGAAAGTACTGCACCAGCTTGAACACATCGCTCATGCGGCCTCCGGCGCTCTCTATGATTTGACGGATGCTGTCGAGCACGTACCAGCTCTGGGCCAGGATTGGACCCTGCTTGTAGTCGGTGGAGAACTCTCCGGTGCGGCCCAGGATTTCGGCTGCCGTCGCCGGGATATCGTTGAAGCCGCGCACGATCAGATTTGCGCCGGGGTTTACGGCGATCACGCCCGACAGAAAAATAAAATCCCCCGCACGGTGAAATGCCGCGTACCGCGCAAGGGGTTGGGAAAATGTGGGGGAGTGGGTCATGGCAAGCTCCGCAGGAAAGTCAGGTAATTGGCTGGTAGCTGTTCGCCACGCAAGAGGCTGCGATCACGTTCGGCAGGCCAGGTCCACGGGTCCGTGGTATGAAGCAAAGTAAGGTTGGCGCTCTGACCGCAGAGGGTGGGTGTTGCCTGGGGTCTACCCAGCCAGTCCACGCGACAAATGCTTTGGGACCAGATGTCGAATACGTCGTCGAGTTGAGCGACCCATGCAACCAGCTGCAAACTCGCTAACGGGTCGTAGTTGCCGATGGGATTGAAGGCATCCTGTACGTTGTCACTGCCGATCAGCAGTGGGATGTCACGTTGGCGTGCTTCCTTCAACAGGGTCAGGCCCCGCAGGCGTGGGGTGCGGTCAGGTACGGCGTCTTGCAGATACAGGTTGGTGGCGGGCAGGGCCAACAGAGTAATAGGGCCGCGGGCAACCAGATCCAGGGTCTGCCTGGCCACTGCGTCCGACTGGCTCGCCAAGGCACAAGCATGGCTGCAGATGATCTGCGTGGGGAATGCCGAAGCGCGCGCCAACCGCGCGACAGTCGCCAGGCCGCAAGCCGTAACCGAAAGCTCTTCATCAATGTGCAGGTCCAGGGGCAGCCCCAGGTCTGCCGCGCAGGCAAGCAGGTTCTGCACGCTCTGCAGGCTGAAATTACTGCTGTGGATGAAGGCACCGAGCACCGCGCCGGGGGCGTCGCGATGACGTGCTAGCGCATTGGCAATGCGTCGGGCATGGCCGGCATCTTCGAACAGCGGTAGCGGTACGAGAGCGACCCGCTCTAATGGCCACGGCATGTCCTCGGCGAGCTCGCGCAACACTGCCCAGGCCTTGGGCACCTGCGGGCTCCACCAGTCGACATGGCTGCGCAGATGGGTGACGCCGTTTGCCTGCGCTTGCAACAAGGCGCGGCCGGCACGTTGACGCAGATCGTCCTCGCTCCAACGCGAACGGTCGATCTGTGTGGCAGCGATTGCGCCGAGCAAGCCCGGCGCAATGCGCCCGAGGCGAGCACGGGTGTACGTCTTGTCCAGATGGGCGTGGGCTTCAAGCAGCCCCGGCAACACCAGGGAGCCTTTGCAGTCGAGACCGTTACCTTGGCCTGTGGCGGGTGTCACGGCCTGGACTCGACCGGCATCGATACTCAAGTCTGCCAATCGAGGTTGGTCGGACACCCGTGGCCATGCAGGAGGGAGCAGCCAGGCGGGAAGGCGGATGTTCTCGAGCTGCAAAGGCATGATTACAGCTCCAGGGTCAGGCTGGTGGAACTGCAACCGGCACAGCACAAGGCGAGGAGTGTCTGGCGTTCCTCATTGCTGAGGCATTCATCGAGATGACGCGGCTCCCCGTCCGTCCAAGGCACTACGCAACTGCCACATACCCCCTGTTCACAAACGGTATTGCAGGCCACCCCGTGGGAACGTAGTGCATCGATAAGCCGTTGCCCCGCGGCCACTTCAATCTCCTGATTGCGCAGGGCCAATTTGAGCCGGTAGCCAGACGCTGCTACCTCAACCGATTCACCGCCAAAGTGCTCCTGGTGCCAGCCGACGCCAGGCAGTTCGGCAAAGCGCGTCCGAACAGCTTGCATGAATCCGCTCGGACCGCAGCAGTACACATGATTGGGCTGACTTGGCAGCTGCAGTTCGCCCTCGCTGCTGAAGCTCAGCGACACTCTGGCGCGCCACGGGCCTTGTGTCAGCAAGTCAGCGAAGGGGAGTTCGGCGCGACTGCGGACCCTGGCGACCAGGTGAAAGTCTGCCTTGCAGCCGTGCAGGCTGTGAGCCATGGCGATCATCGGCGTCAGGCCGATGCCCGCACCCACCAGCAAATGGCTACCGGCGTTGTCCGCCAATCCAAAGGCATTGCGTGGCGGGCTGATCCACAGATCTTTGCCGACCCGAGCTGTCTGGTGCAACGCCTGCGAGCCGCCGCGCCCATCCTCCTCACGCTTGACCGCTATCTCATAAAAACCGCGCTGTGCCGGGTCGCTGCACAGTGAGTAGGCACGACGAATACCCGGTGCAATCTGCACTTCAATGTGTGCTCCGGCACTGAATGCAGGCAGCACCGAATCCTCCCCGGGGGTCAGGCGCCAGCAGTCAATGTGCGCTGTCAGGGCGTGCCGTTGCTGAATCTGAACACGTATGTCGCTAAGCTTTTTCATATTTGACCGATTGGTTTGATCGAATGGTCAGGAAAAAGCAATAGGTGTGCCAAAGCGGTCCGGTTGGACGCTTGGGCGGGGAAGGGAAGGTGGCTTTAGCGGCTCAAGCCGCATCCAGCCAGGACGAACTCAACCAATTCGTCGAGTATTTTCTGGCGCTGGTCAGGGTTCTGCAGCGACTCGCCCAACATGCGCTCGGCTTGCACGGAATAGTCCGCATAATATTGGGTCAGCGCCCAGATATGCATGATGAGCAGCCGCGGGTTGAGAGGGCGTAACTGGCCAGCATCGACCCAGGCTTGCAGGCGTTCGACTTTCTCTTCAGTCGCCGCAACCGCTTGGGGCCAAAACGGCTGTAGACGCAGCCCGCCGCTAATAAGTTCGTGGGTAAAGACCCGTGACAACTCGGGTTCCTGCAGGGCGAAATCCAGCTTCTGGCGTACATAGTCAGCGATCACTTGTGCCGGCGTGTGGCTTGCGTCGCTCAATATGAACAGCTTTTCCCAGCGGGTGAAAATCTGGGCCAGCACCTCGTTATAAAGGCTTTCCTTGTCCTCGATGTAGTAGTGCAACTGGGATTTTTTCAGCCCCGCGCGCTCGGCGATCGACTGGGTCGAAGCACCACTGTAACCGTGCAAGCTGAATTCGCTGATGGCGGCGCTGCGAATGCTCTGCAAGATCTCTTTGCGGTTCTGCTTACTGTTACGCAGGGAGGCTTCGGGTGTTTTTATTGCGCTCATTTGATGCACCGGTGCAGGGAAATGCCACAGCTCGAGACATTTTGGGGCGCAGACCCTGCCTGTGAACTGCTGCTTTATCCGTTGTGAAAATCCAACGCGGTAGACTCTTGATCAGTTTACGAACAGTAAAACGGCGCTGGTCTTTGTGTTAATCAAGTATTGATCCACGCTGTAGTTAGAAAATCGACCTGGGTCCGTTGCCTGTCGACGTCAGCAGATTCGAGCAAGCTTATCAGCAGCATGCAGACTACATCACCTCCCGAAGCAGCAAAAAAACGCTGCGTGACTTACCTGCGTTTCTGTTGCAGCTTTTACGCCGATACGGCAGTCCTGAAGAGTCAGCCTTCGACGGCGCAAGTCGGACCGCGTTAGCGTTACTGGTGTGAAAGCCCCTTTGGCGTGCCCCAAGTGGGGATTGCGCCCAGGCATTCTTTTTTACGTTGAGATCTATGTGGCTATACAGGCTGGATGTTGCAGGTTGGAATGACCGACCGCTTCTGGCCGGTTTCAGCCGGTCGTGGTAGGCAGCAGTTGGCCAGAAGCGGAACCTCCAAACCCCTCGCTTCCCCCTCGAAACTGAAGTCTCTACTTCCCGCAAGGGCGCGTAGATAATCCCTCCGTCCGCGAACCCTGCTCTCAGCGAAGTAGAGCGTAACAAAGGCGTTGAGGAGCTTCTTGAAGCCATTCGCCGTTACTCCAGGTGAACGCATCCAGGAACACGCTCATGAACAGCACGAACATCAACTACACACACGACCATGTGTTCCTTGGCTCAGCGCACGACGAAAATGCCAGGCGTACGCTTTGGGTTGTGGCGCTGACCGTTGTGATGATGGTTGGCGAGATCACCGCTGGCTATATCACGGGCTCGATGGCGTTACTGGCTGATGGCTTTCACATGGCAACTCATGCCGGCGCATTGGGCATCGCGGCGGCCGCTTATGGATACGCAAAACGGCACGCTTGCAGCCAGCGCTACAGTTTCGGTACCGGAAAGGTTGGAGACTTGGGCGGATTCGCCTCGGCGCTGATTCTGGGTATGGTCTCCCTGGGAATTGGTGTTGAGTCTGTCATGCGCCTCTTGCAGCCAACGGAAGTTCAGTTCGGCACCGCTACGCTCATCGCGATTGCCGGTTTGATCGTCAACATTGTCAGTGCCCTGCTGCTGGGTCACGGGCACAGTCATGGGCACGAGCACGAGCACGGCCATGCTCATGCCCACGCCCATCACGGTAACGACAACAACCTGAAATCGGCCTACGTCCACGTCATTGCAGACGCGCTGACTTCCGTTCTGGCCATTGCTACACTGCTCGCCGGCCGGTATCTCGGCTGGGTGTGGCTGGACCCGGTCATGGGCATTGTCGGCGCCATTGTTATTGCGCGCTGGGCATGGACCTTGATGGGGGCCACCGCAGGAGTACTGCTGGATCAGACAGACGCACACGTTGCCGAGGAAATCCGCGAGCTGGTTGAGAAACCGGGGGATGCCACTATCACGGACTTGCACGTCTGGCGGGTTGGACCGCAAGCCCATGCGGCCATCGTCAGCGTCCTTGGTGAGGTCACTGCGAACGCCGATAGCATTCGTGAACGTCTCAAGCCAGTTCACGAAGTCAGTCATCTGACGGTCGAGTTTCGACCTGTCTGATTCAGCGCCTCCCCACCATTGTCTCCAAAGGAACCCGCAATGCCTCTAGGGAAACGTGAACTGGCACGTATCGAACGTCGGTTGATAACTACGCTCACCGAAGCGTGCGAAACAGCAAAAGGTGAAATCAAAGGCTTTGCTTGGCTCACCCACATCGCAAACCTGAACGCGTTGTCTGAAACCCTGAAGGTAATCTGGGTATTCGAGACCCTGGCTGACAGAAAGAACGCCCTGGTTGACGCTAAGGCGCGCATCTTTGAGTTGACGTCCATCGCGTTGAATGACGCCAACATCGACCTGATCCCTTCAGACCACAGTGTCCGATTCGACTCTGAGGAGGAGTGTCAGCGAACTCACGGAGGCGACTGGAAAATCCGCCTGACTCAATCACGTGTGGCCAAAGGTGGCTGACAATGGCTAAGGAAATCGAGAATCCGTGCATCTCAGTTTGCCAGCTCAGTGGTGATTTGTGTGTGAGCTGCGGGCGAAGCAAGGAAGACATCAGAAAGTGGAAACGCATGAAGCGACCTGAAAAAATGGCCGCGGTGCAAAGGGCGAATGTGCGCTTGAAAGGGCTGAAGAAAGCACAGGGATAGTCACTTGTTCTGGATGACCGCTATGGGTCGATTCTGTTGAAAAAGTAGCTCCCTGTTCGGCCTGCTGCAAAATCTCTGCATTTGAAATTGGATCGCTTGCGACTACGTGGCATGAGTGATGCGACCGATGAATTCACGCTGGCCGCTGCGGTGCAGAACCTGCGACGGCTGGCCAAATTTTCATCTCAAGGGCCGCCAGTCACGGGATAGGTGCGCTTGCACCAAGCAAAAAAACTCAAACTAACTCAATAACAAAGCAGTAAAGGTCAACGAAGGTCCGAAAAACCACTCAATGTGGTGAGTAGGTGCTCCGGTGGTGGTCGTGTCTGAGTTCAGGCGAGCTGAAAATCCGACTTTTTCAACAGAATCGACCCTTAACAGCCCTTCGGGAGGGGCTGTTCCCGGCCGCTTTCTGCTTGTCGCGAAGTACTGAATACGACCCTTTGCTGCCGGTCACCAAGGGCAGATAGCGGCAAGAAGCAGATCTTTCACTACCATCGAAAAAAGCTAGCGGCTAAAGCCGCGATGCTTTCTATTTTGAGTGGTAGGCACGCAAAGTCCACTTCTGGCCGTCAGATCACGCTCTGCCGGCAGCTAAAGGCAGACATCAGACTTTTCGTATGTTTTTCTGCCACAACATAGATCCAAAGAGGCGTTGAGTCGCGGCTTCTCAAGGCTGGGCAGGCTGTTTTTGCAGGTAGTGGGCCAACGCATCCAGCTCACTGTCGCTGATCTCGGTTTTGCGGAAGAACGGCATCACCGAAATACCATTGCGCACGAAGTATTTGACTAGGGGCGGGGTGAGATCCGCGCGGTCTTCCAGGGCCGCAGGCACCGCGCCTTTGTAGCGTGCGTCAAGTGCCAGGGTGCCGGGGTATTCGGTGCCCTTGCCGTGGCAGGGCATGCACCATTTTTCAAAGACCTGCTTGCCTTGCGCGTCCTCGCCGGCCCACACGCCGAAGGAAGCGCTCAGGTAAAAAAACGCCAGAACCAGCATAGCGATCAACTTCATACCTTCTTCTCCTTGCGCAGGTGTTTAGGCCAGATGCCATAGCGTCCCGGCGACAGGATGCCGTTGGGGTCGACCGCGTCTTTCAGTGTTTCGTGGAAGTGCAGCAGGGCGTGGTCGTTGAACGAGTAGGTGTCCATCACGTCATCCTGAAAGGACGCTGCCGTGCGGTATTCGCCCCAGCCGTTTTCGGCGGCGAGTTTGATCAGCTTGCGGAACGCGTCGCGGATTTCCTTGTTCCGCTTCGCATCCTTGGTGATATAGAACGGGATGATAAAGACGAAGCAGCGCTCCCAGGACGGCACCGGTACGTTCATGGCGAACACCAGTGGTACACCGAGCGCTTTGGCCGCTTTGCCGAGCACGTCGTTGATCTTGAGGATGGCCGCGCCATCACGCGGAATGATCGGTGAGAACCAGGCGTGGCCGTCAGAGGGCGGCGACGGGTTCCAGCTTGAGCGAGCACCGATGGCGAAGGTACGCAGGTTGGGGATGCCGAACTGCGCCGGATATTGCACCTGTTTTTTCTGCTCCTCGCTTAACGGCAGGTTGTAGAACTCCCGCTCTTCAAAGGTGGCGTCGGGCAGGGCCTGGAGATAGCGTGCCTGCACGTTTTCCCACTGCGCGCGAATGACCTTCTCCGGTCCGTAAAAAGTAAAGGCGCAGCTCCAGAAGGGGATCTTGTTGCGCTTGCCGTAGGCCTCGTATTCCTCTGGCGCGGCACCGCGCTTCAACAGCTGCATATATTCGTCGTCACGCGGTTGCGGACCATGCGCGAGGAAGTCGTGCAGTCCGGCCAGGCTGGGGGTGCCGAGCACCGGGCTATTGATGTCCGGGTAGCCGGTGAACACTTTGGTGTTCTCCAGGTGGGTCATGATATCGACCAAGGGAATCATGTCTTTGTAGCGCGACAGGTGCACAACGCCCTTGAGAAACGCCTCCGGCTCGGGCATCAGCCAGAAGCCCATCTTGGTCACCACGCCGAAATTGGACTGACTGAAGATGCCATCAATCCAGGGGCCGAAACCGCTCTTGTACATTTGCCAGGTGTCCGAACCCGGCATGGCGCCCATGCCGGTGCGCATCAGGGTGCCGTCAGCCAGCACCACTTCCATGCCGCAGTGCGCATCGAAGTGGTTGCGAAACTGCGAGGAGGTATAGCCAGCGCCGCGGTCGACGGCATTGCCGAGCATGCTTCCCCAGCCCGGATCGGGTACATCGATCCAGAGCTTAATGTTGTTATCTTGCAGGTGGCGATACATATCGAAGTAGCTGACGCCCGGTTCCACCACGCAATAGGCTTGTTTCTCGTTGACCTCCAAAACGCGGTTCATGCGTTTGAGGTCAAGTACCACCGAACCCGAGTAGGCGGGGGCGGACCCGCCATAGCCCAGGTTCTTGCCAGTGGAAATGGGGTACATGGGAATCTTGAAGCGATTGGCGATGCGCATCAGCGCTTGTACTTCCTCGGTGGAAGATGGCGCCACGGCTGCTGAGGCGATGCGCTCTTCAGGCTCGCCCCAGTAGGGCGAATAGGCGTCGCGGTACAGATGCAAGTCTTCTTCGCTGATGAAGACCCATTCCTTGCCGACCACCTCGCCAAATAGGCGGATGACTTCGGCGAAATCGTGGCTGCTGATGCCAGGGGGTTGGCGCATGTCGGGTTCCTTTTTCTTGTTTGGGTCGTGCGCTAAGCGGGATAAAGGCTCAGGCTCGCTGAGTAGGGGCAATCACCCAGCTCACCAAGGGCGCTTGCTGGTCGTTGCTGGCATAGGCCGGGGATTGGGCTGTACGCTGAGCGCAGCTGGTGCGCGCCAGATTCCACGAGCAATTGGCGCTGAGCCGGGCGAAGCGTTCGCTCCAGTCAGCATTTCCGTTGAACAGCGCCGTCAGATCCGGCAATTGATGCGCGGGTGCATCCAAGGTGTGGCTAACGCTACCATCGGCATTCCAGTCATGCTCCACCCGCAGCACCACGCGCATGCCGCGGTCCCAGGCCAGGCGCTCCAACACGAACAGCGGTTGGCGAGCGGTTATCCCGGCGATTACTGTCGGCCCTTTGCGCCACTGCGGGTCGAGGTGTTCAAACCACAACGCGGTGATATCGCCGTATATGGCGCTATGGGCTAGACCGGCTTTTTCTGCGGTACTGCCGAAGCGCTGGCAGGCGGCAAAGCGCGAGTCGGAGACGGCCAGTTCGGGCAGGCCGCCGCCCCACGTGGAGAGCGTATCGGCCAGGCTGAATTGACCGACCCCGGATAGCGCGGGGATCGCCGCGCCGGCCAGGCTGGTCTTGAGAAAGTTGCGTCTATTCATTAGGTTTCCCCGATCGAATTCCGCCGGCGCACAAGTTTGCTGCGGCGTTATTGTTTGTTCTTATAGCCGCCGCGATAGCAGGGCGGACAAGCAGACAGGATTGATTGTCGAGGTCGCCGATAGCGCCGATCACCTACCCAAAGATAGCGTTTTCACCTTGGCTTACCTGCCATGCTGGCTCTTGTTCTGGCTTCGAGTAGTGCTGTGCGCCGAGTCGGATCAGTTCATTTTCGAAAGGTGGAGGTCGCGATGGGATTGGCAGGATTGAGTCTGTGGAAAGTGGGCCTGGTACTGGTCCTGGTGCTGGTGTTTTTCGGCGGCAAGCGCTTGCGCGGGATGGGTGCGGACGTCGGTACGGCGATAAAGGAGCTGCGTCATTCATTGGCAGAGGACGCACCGCCTCCTGCCGTGCTCGATGAGGCCGAGCCTGATCGGCGGGCACGTTCGTGATGGCCTGAATCAGTCGGCGAACAACCGCTCCAACGGCTTGTCTGGAGCGGCTTCCAAACGGCGGATTTCCAGCAGCAGTTCCTTTAGCGCCGGCGTGGCAAAACGCACCTGCAAAGTTCTCCCGGTGTTGGCCCGGTGCGGGTTGCAGAACTGTACGTGGAGTTCCTGGGCGTCGGGGTCATAGGCGATCTGAGTGGGGCGAAAAACTTGGGCGACGGTGAAGATCATGGGCTTTGCTCGCGGAGTCGGAGGATTGCGGGACCGTGCTGACGAGCCTCTCCAGCACGGTCGTTCGGGAAGCAGCGGTGGGCACTCAGGCCTTGAGTTTGACCCCGCCGTGGGCACCGAGAGCGGGCGTCTGTCCTGCTTCATCTTCAACCAGCAGCGTGGTTTGCCAATCTTCCTGGTAGCCTCGACCGGTCAAGTTAAAGATTGACATCATCGCCTGGCGCGACATCTCGCGATCGGCCATCAGAGCGAACATATTGGCTTCATCCTCCATGCGCCTGGCGGTGTCACGCTCCTGGGTGCGGCGCTTGAATTCGATGGCCGTCGGGTTGGCGATCTGCAGGAAGCAACGGCGACGTTCGTGGGCATACCAGTCCAAGGCATCCTCGGCCAGGGTACCGTTGATGACCCCGCCCAGGTACTTGATCAGCGCGTGAGCATCCTGCACACCTGAAGTAAAGCCCATGCCTCCGATAGGGTTGGTGGCGTGTGCAGCGTCACCGGCGAGGAACACCCGGCCGACCCGGTAAGTGGAAGCCGAACGCTGGTGCACCCGGTACGAGTTAGCCGCTAGCAGTTCGAGCGGGGCGTCCGCGTCCGGCAGAAATTGCTTGAACCGCTCCTTGATGCGGGCCAGGCGAGCCTCTTCGGTGAGGCTGCTGTCCTCGCCATAGGCGATGCGCCACTGCTGCTTGTCATCGATTTTGGCGATCACGCACCAGTGGTCGGGGTCGGCAATCATGGTCGATGGTGCGTAGCCGTATTGGTCGAAGTCATAGAGGACGTTGGTGGCCATAAAGGTGTCGTCCCAGGTGAAGCCATCGAACGCCACGCCGATGTCCTTGCGCACGCTGGAACGCGCGCCGTCGGCACCAACCAGCCAGTCCGCCTCAATGGTGCGCGGGCCGTCGGGGGTATGCAGGGCTACTTGGATGCAGTCCTCTGCTTGCTCGACGGTATCGAATGAAGTCTTCCAGCGCATTTGCGCGCCGGGCAGTTTGAGGAACTCTTCAAGGATCATCTCGGCGAGCACATCCTGGCCGAAATGCAGGTTGAAGGAGTAGGGTGTCAGGTCTTCTATCAAGTGGTAGTCCAGGCGACCGATATTACCGGTCAGCGGGAAGCGCAGGTTGTATTCGTAGCCCCAGGCGGCGACGCTTTTGGCTTTGTCCAAAAGGCCGATTTCGTCGAGAACCTTGAGGGTCGAAGGCAAATAAACCATGGCGCGCGGCCAGCGCAGAATGTCGTCTTCGCGGTCGATGACAGTCACTTGGGCACCCTGGCGTGCCAGGCCCAAGGCAGTAACCAGACCAGCAGGGCCGGCGCCGACGATAACGATGCGTTTACCTTTATTGCTCATAGGGAGTCTCCGTGGATCTTATTCTTGGGGGCGGATGATGGAATCGTTGTGCGGTCCGTCAGCGTTGTGCTGCGCGCTGGTTTCGAAGAACACCGCCGCCGGCGCGGTGTCGGCATATTCCTTCATGGCCGTGACCTGACCCTCGCGAACGACAAACAGAAAGTGGTAGTCGTTGGCGTACTGCTTGCCGTTGGCCAGTTGCGCAAGCCCGCTGGCCTCGACCGCGATGCGCTCACCTTCCTCGATCACGCCGTGGATGGTAAAGCGCATGCTGAGTATCAGCGGCCCGACCTGCTTAAAAAACTCGGCTACCTGGTGCTTGCTCAGTTCACCCGGGCCGGGCATCCAGAAGCGGGCGTCATCGCTGGCCAGGGCGAGGGCGGCGGGACTGTTGCCGTCCTCCATATGGCGCAGGTAGTTGAGCACTAGTTGCTTGTTGGCGGATGTGTGCATGGCGACCTCTCAGCGGCGAAACAGCATGCTGATGACAAAGCACAACAGCTTGAGATTGAACAGGCTGAAACCGCCGCGCATTTCCTGCGGGCGCAGTTGGGCGGTGATCGGCATGGCACCAAAGGCGGTGCCCTTGAGCAGCAGCAACTCACCATCACGCTCAAGTGCTTCGATTTTCATCAGTTCACTGCCATCGGGGGAAAAGAGCTTCATTAGGACACCTTGTTGAATTTTCCGAAGTTCATCTTGAGGTCATCGAACATGCGTATGGCTGTCGCTCGGCCGGCGCCGAATACACCGCCGCCCGGGTGTTGGAATGGGCCTACCAGGTAGAAGCGCTCGACGCCGGGCACTGTGTTGCGGCCCAGTTCCGGGGTCGGGCGGTGGGCGCCGAATTGGTGTTGGTAGCCGGCGATGCCGTGCAGATCGCCGCGCTGAAAGCTGGGCGAGGTGCGTTGCATATCCAGCGGAGTGTCGACGTGTTTGGCGATGATCAAGTCGCTGGAAAGGTTGTGGAAAAACGGACTCATCCTGGCCAGCAGCTCTTCGGCATAGCTCTCCTTGATTTCATCCCAATACTCCGGCGGGCGTTGGCCGATCTGGAATGGCACGTACGCCCAGGCATGCATGGTGGCGCGGCCGGCAGGTGCACGTGTCGGGTCCAGGTTGGTCGGCGAGACCAGGGCCAGTAGCGGGTCGCGCGGCAGTTCGCCATAGCGTACGTCGTCGAAGGAGCGGCGGAAGCGAGTGAGATCGACCGCCAACAGTTCGATAAACGCGGCCTGGTCGACGTGGTCGCCGGCCTTGAAACGCAGCTTTTCACTGAGCGCGGCATGAATGGTGATGCAGGCACAGGGTGAGGTCTGGGTACGTTCCGCGTGCTCGAATACCTGCGGGGCTACTCCTGCATCGTCCAGATAATTGCGCAACAGGTGCGGGTGAATACCGCCAATGACTGCATCCTTGGCTTCGAACACACGGCCATCATGGCTGCGCACGGCGCTGGCGCGACCGCCACGAGTTTCGATTTTGGCGATGTCGACCGAGGCGAGCACCTCGCCACCGTGATCGCGAATACAACGAATCAGCGCATCGGTCAGCGCACCACTGCCGCCGATCGGAATGCCGACGCCGTACTTCTCCATAAAACCGAGAAACATAAATAGGCTAATACCGGAGCCCAGTTCCTCGGGGCTGGCCAGGTTCTCGCCGACCATGCGGGCAAAGTGCAGCCGAATTTTTTCGTGGGTGAACCACTCGCAGATAATTTCCCAGCTGCTTTTCATCATGGTGGCGAACATGGCCCGGCCTTCCGGGCTCTGGTCCATCATGGCGAACTGCGCGCCCATCGGTACCGGCGCCGAGTACAGGGTGCCAAGCAACATGGGCAGGTAGTGAGCGGCTATTTCGGAGAACTTCAGGTAGGCCTCGGCGTCCTTTTGCGAGAACTTGGCCAGCTCCTGATAGTTCCTCTCTCGGTTGCGGTACAGGCTCAGGGTACTGCCATCCTCAAACACCGAGATCAGCGGTACTTCGGGGTAGATGTAGGTCAGGCCATATTTGCTCAGCAGGCCGAGTTCGTCGTTGCGGATCAGCGGGTTGGCCTGGATAAAGATGTGCCCGACGCTGTGTTGGTCATGACGGAAACCCGGCACGGTCAGTTCGCGGGTCACTACGCCGCCACCGAACCAGGCGTTGCGTTCCAGTACCAAAACCTTTTTACCGGCGGCAGCCAGGTAAGCGGCAGCGACCAAGCCGTTGTGGCCGGAGCCCACGGCGACGATGTCGTAGGAGTTGCTCATGTCGATGATTCCTGTTGTTCCTGTCGGTGGGTAACTGCCCAATGGGGCTGATGCTAGAAATGCCGACGCGGCTGAGCACCTATCCATGGATAGTGGCGCAGCGCGCCCTGTCAACCGCTGCAAAAAAAGGGGCGACCGCCCAGTCTCAGCACGGTCACCCCTAAAAATTCAGCGGCATGGGAGGGCCGAATGTCTTGCAGCTGTTACGCATAAGCTGTACGGATTGAGGGCTAGTGTGGCGTCGACATCTGCGCAATAACCCTGTCGAAAGATAGCGATGCTCAGGTGCGAAATTGCTTCACCAGTTGCTGCTCGCCACCCTGACGTGCCAGTTCAGCGCTGGAGGCCGCTATGTGATCGTTCGCCGCGGCGTCCTGCATCGACTCGTCCCCACTCCTGTAAACGTTGCGATAGCTGTACTCGCGGTCACGCAAAGCCAGTAGCAGCTGCAACAGGGCAGAGGCAATTTCGACAGAGTTTGCGGCCAACGGGCAGATCGACCAGGCCGTTCAGGAACGGCGGCACCTTGTTGTCCTTTTGGCTGCTTGCGAGAATAGTTCGCCGGTTTGATCGGTGGCCTGGCGAGCCTAAGGAAGGGCGCGGCACCTATCAATGGATAGGCGCGCACCAGGGGTCAACGCAGAATGCCCAACTGCCGGGCGCGTTCGGCGGCTTGGGAGCGGCGGCGGATGCCGATCTTGTCGTAGATCTGCTGCAGGTACCACTTCACCGATCCTTCGGTCATGCCCAGCTTGTCGCCGATTTCGCGGTTAAGCATGCCGGCGGCAACCATCTTGAGAATGTCCAGCTCGCGGCTGTTCAATGAGCCGGCAATGGCCACCGGTTCGCTGGCCGGCAAGGCCGGTTTGGCGGCAATGGCACTGTCACCGCGAAAGCGTTGCAGCAACTGCGTGGCAAAGGCATCGGCCGGCTCACCTTCCAGCGCGGCGGCCTGCATTTGCTCGCGCAGCAAGCCGTGCAGCCAAGCGCCTTCATCGAGAAATACGCGAATAAAACCGCCCGGTGCGGCCTGGAACATGGCCCGCCGCACGATTCGCAATGCTGCGCGCTTGTCGCCGGACAGCAGCGACAGGTGGGCGATGATCAGGTCCCAGCGCAGCACGCTGCGAATGGCATCCGCCGCGCTCATATGGCGGTGCCATTGCTTGGCCAGACCCAACGCTTCAGGCAGGCGGTCTTCGGCCTGGGCGACCCGTACCCAGGACAACGCGCGGGCCTCGTCGCGGGTGGTGATGCCGTGGTGCGGGGTGAACAGGTTGGCCGGCCGGCGCAGGTCATGCTTGCGTCCCAGGCGAATTACCGAGTCGGTGTCGCCCTGACGCAGCAGCCATTTCAGTCGTTCGGCGAGGGTGAACAGGCGCAGCCGCTCGAAGTCGTGCTCCTGAGCAAACACGTCGGCCTCATCGAGCATGCGCAAGGCGGTGGAAACGTCGCCGTCGATCATCGACAGCCGTGCTCGGGTTAGCCAGCCGGCAATGGCCTGGTCGACAAAACCCTTGTAGCTGATCTGCGGCAGGTACTGTTCGAGGATGTTGCGCGAAAGCGTCAGCTCATCACGCTCGTAGTGGATTTTCGCCAGGTGCATGGCCACCACGGCGGCCAGTGGCGAGCCTTTACCGGCAATGCGCTCAGCCGATTTCAGCGTTTCGTTGAGCGAATGCAGCGCCACGTGCACGCGCCCGGCGACAAAGCGTGAAGGGCCCAGCACCGCCTGGTGAAAAACAGTGCCCAGCGGGCTGCCGACACGGTTGAGATACTCCAGCGCCTGGGTATGCAGGCGCTCGATATCGCCGAGCTTGTAGTGCTCGCGTCGTGCATAGATCAGCGCCGTGTAGAGACTGGCGCGTACCAGGGGGTGGGCGTCATCGTATTCGTCGACCAGGGTGCGCGCCTTGTCCTCGACCTGGGGCATCTCGTCCGCGAGCATGGCCAGCATCATTTCGCGGTGCATCATCTGATGGTTGAGGTTGCGAATTTCCATTTCCGACACCTCTCCGGCCTGCTCCAGGCGGTCGATGCTCTGGCGGGCAGTCACCAGCAAGTGGCGGCAGGTTTCGAACTGCCAGCCCATCAACAGGTTCCAGGTTTTGGCCAGGAGCATGCGCGGAAAACGCTCCAGCATGTCGGCCGGCAATTTTTCCACCAGGCTTACCGCGTTCTCGTCGGCGCTGAAAATCTGTTCGCAGTTGGCGTCCATGATTTCCGCTGCGCGCAGCGTGTCAGCGCTGGCCAGGGCGTGGTTAAAGGCTTCGGTATGCAACTGATTGTCGGAGTACCAGTCGCTGGCCCGGCGGTTCAGCTGTTGATACAGCGCAGGGTCGCTCTCGCGCACCTGGCGGCGTAGGAACTCGGCGAACAGCGGGTGGTAGCGATACCACTTTTGCTCTTCGTCCATTGCTAGTAGAAACAGGCCACGGGCTTCGCACTCACGCAGCATGTCCTGGCCGTCATGGCTCTGCGTCAGCGCATTGCACAGTGGCACACACAGGCGGTCCAGCACGGCGCTGTACTGCAGAAAACGGCGAATGTTGTCGGGTTGGCGCAGCAGCACATCCTGCAGAAAAAAGTCGGCGAACTGACGGCGTTCACCTGAGAAGTTCGCCAGGTCGTGCAGCAGTTCCGGGTCGCGGCGCAGCAACATGGCGGCGAGTTTGAGACCGCCTACCCAGCCCTCCAAACGGGCTTCGAGAATGTTCAGTTGCGCCTGATCCAAGCCGCTGACGCCATGGCGCTCCATCAACTGCACGGTCTCGCCATGGCTGAAGCGCAGGTCCTGGTTGCCGAGGTCATAGACCTGGCCGTGCATACGCTGACGGGCCACCGACAGGCAGGGCTCGCCACGGAACGACAGAATGAAATGCAGCCCCGGTGGCGCATGGTCAATCAGCATCGACAGCACCCGCACTGAGTCAGTGCCGGCCAGATGGTGAACGTCGTCGACGAAGACATACAACGGCGCGCCGGCCTGGGTTTTCACCAGACCAAGAATCGCGTTGAAGGCCCGGTGCAGGTTGTTTTCACCGACCCGGGTGAGCTGTTCGTGGGCCAGGCCTTCGACGTCGGCCAGTTCAATCGCGCCTTTGAGGTAGGCGACAAATACCGGCAACTCCTGGGCGCTGGCGTCCAGCGACAACCAGGTGACGCGCTGGCCGTGCTGCTGCAGCAGGTGGTAGTGCTGGGCGAGCACGCAGGTTTTGCCGTAACTGGGGGGCGCCTGAACCAATGCGAGCACGGCTTCACCGGCTTCGCCGAAACGCTTGTTCAAGCGTGGGCGGGCAATCAGGTTGGCGGTTTCTGCCGGGGGGAGCAGTCGGGAGCCGATCAGGAAGACTTGAGTCGGTTCCTGGGAGTCGGAAGCGGTTCTACTGCGCATATGCACGTCGCCTCTATACATCTGGGTCGATAACTCGACCTCTTGTTGATATGCCTGAACAACGCGTGCCGGGTGAGTAGCCCGGTCACGGCAGGTGGGTTCTTATGGCGCAAAGGGCTGCGGTTGTCCAGCACTGGCATGGGGCGGCAGGTGCAGGGCAACCACGTCGTCGAACGGGTCGCCGTGGAACGGATAACGCGCGCGTACCAAGGGGTCGTGGCCGGGTATCAGGTGCTGCGCCGAGTCGGCCAGGGCCAGCAGTTTGCGGTAGCCGTCGAGCATGTCGCCGACGTTGAGCACCACCGGGAAGGGCGCCTCGTGCTCCATGTTGTCGTAGTAATGGCTGGCGTCCGAGGCGAGCACCACCCAGCCCCGCGCGGTATGGACGCGCACCGCTTGCAAGCCCTGGGTGTGACCGCCGACGTGAACCAGTTGAATGCCAGGGGCCAGTTCGACGTCACCGTCGTGGAACACCACGCGCTCCTGATAAACACCGCGCACGATATTGACCACGTCTTCGACGTTGAACGGCTGGCGCAGCGGTTTATAGAGCATGTAGCGCCCGGTGGCGTACCGCATCTCCGTTTCCTGCAGGTGGAAACGTGCGTTGGGCAGCAGGTTTGTATTGCCGGCGTGGTCGTAGTGCATATGGGTTATGACGGTGTCGCTGATGTCCTGCGGGCTGAGGCCCAGGACTTCCAAGGCCTTGATCGGACAGCGCAGCAGCGTGCGGCCGCGGGCGTCGGCGGCGGCCTGATTGAAGCCCGTATCGACCAACCAGGTGCGGCCTTCACCGCGAATCAGCCAGACGAAATAGTCCATGGGCATGGGCAGATCGTGGGCGTCGTGAATTTCCATAAAATTGTCACGACGCCGACGCGCCACATGGGCGTAGCGCAGCGCAAACACTTCGTAGCAGGGTGGGTTGTTCATCGGCGGCTTCCGGTCTTGTTTTTGTAGAGTGGCCCGCCGGGGCAGGCCGGGAGCAGCAGGAGTGGCAATCAGCTCTGGTGTTCGGCCTCCCACACCTTGATCGCTTCGCTGGCCACGCGAAATGCCGCCAAGGCAGACGGCACGCCGCAGTAAATGGCCGCTTGCATCAGCACCGCCCGAATCTCTTCTTCGCTCACGCCATTGGTGAGCGCGCCTTTGACGTGTACGCCCAGTTCGTGGTGCTGGTTCATGGCTGTGAGCATGGCCAAGTTGAGCAGGCTGCGGGTTTTGAAGGGCAGGGTTTCGTCACCCCAGATCGCGCCCCAGCAGTACTCGGTAACCAGTTCCTGCATGGGCTTGTTGAAGGCATCGGCGCTGGCCCAGGATTTCTCCACATGGGTGGCACCCAGTACCGTCTTGCGGTTGGTGAAGCCTTTTTCGAACAGTGCGTTATCCATGGTGGTTTCCTTGTTTTTTGGCGACGGTAGGCACTTCAACACCGGCCCACTGTTCGATCAGGCAGACCATGCGGGTGAAGTCGGCGTTATCGCCGAAGGCTGCGCGGGTCATGTTCAGTACCTGGCGTACGGCGCTGCCAACCGGCATGGGCACGCCCATGGCCTCGGCTTCATCGAGGCACAGTCGGGTGTCTTTGAGTGACAAGGCGGTGCTGAAACCGAAGTCGAAGGTGCGCGGTAGCACGGCGCGCGGTAGCTTGTCGGCGGTAGCGCTGTTGCGACCGCTGCCGGCGTTGAACACGTCGAGCATCACTTGCGGATCGAGACCGGCTTTTACGCCCATCACCAGCGCTTCGGAGGACACGGCCAGGGCGGTGACCGACACCAGGTTATTCACCAGTTTCATGGTCTGGCCCAGACCCGGTTCTTCACCGCAGAAGATCACCTTGCCCAGGTGCTGGAGGATCGGCAGCAGTTCGTCATGGGTCGGCGTCGGGCAGGACACCATCAGTGCCAGGCTGCCTTTTTGCGCGCCGGCAGCACCGCCGCTCACCGGGCAGTCGACGGCAATAACGGCGTTTTTTGCCAGCGCTTGCGCCACCAGCTTGGCGGTACGCGGGCCAGTGGTAGACAAGTCGACAAAGACCCGCACCTTGCTGCCAGCGGCAACGCCCTGGTCGCCCAGTGCGACCTTCTCCACCACATCTGGAGTAGGCAGGCTGGCGAAGACGATCTCCGCTTGCGAGGCCACCGCGGCCGGGCTACTGGCACGCTTGGCGCCCAGGGCGACTAGGCGCTCGACTGCGGCCTCGTTGAGGTCGGATACGGTCAGGTCATAACCGGCTTGCGCCAGGCGGGTGGCCATGGGCTCGCCCATGGTGCCGAGGCCGATAAAGCCGATGCTTGGATTGGACATCTGGAGTTCTCCGGGTGAGTTGTCAGCTCGCCAGCCAACCGCCATCAACCGGCAGCATGGCGCCGGTGATATCGGTGCCGGCTTCGCCGCACAGGAAGGTGATCAGTTCGCCGACGTGTTCGGCCTGGTTGAAGCGTCCCGATGGCTGCTTGCCAGCCAGGAAGCGGCGCACGGCCTCTTCTTCGTCGAGCCCGTCGCGCTGGCGTAACGCCTCGACGCGGGCGGCAATCGATGGGGTAAGGGTGGAGCCGGGGGAAACGGAGTTACAGGTAATTCCGTGGTCGAGGTTTTCCAGCGCCACGACGCGGGAGAAGCCGAGCAACGCGCTTTTGGTGGTCACGTAATCTACCCGGTTCGGTGTGCCGCGCATGCCGTAGATCGAGGTCAGGTTGATGATCCGGCCCCAGCGCTGTTCGCGCATGCCCGGCAGCAGCAGGCGGGTGGCCTGGAACACCGCCGAGAGGTTGACGGCCAAGGCCAGGTCCCAAGCCTCTAGCGGAAATTCGTGTACCGGGGCGAAGTGCCGGGTGACCGCGTTGTTTACCAGAATATCGACGCCGCCGAGCACCTCGCGGGCGCCCTCCACCAGCGCCGTTACACCCTCGGCGCTAGACAGATCGGCGCTCAGGTAATGCACGGGCACAGCATGGTGCTCGCTTAGTTCAGCGCAGGGGGCCGCCATGGTGTTTGCGGGCGCCCGGCCATGCAACACCACCGCGCAACCGGCTTTCGCCAACGCCTTGCCAATCGCCAGGCCAAGGCCAGCGGCGGAACCGGTGATCAGCGCGCGTTTGCCGTGCAGGGGGCGGTTTTCGATAAAGGGGGCCATGCCGGGTTTCCTCTGGGCTGTCTGAAGTGCCGGGCCAGCTTTGCGCCTGCCCCCTGCCAAGGCACCTGCCGAAAGATAGTGAGGGGCACTGGCGCCGCGCCTGCCTATGGATAGGTGCGCGCCAGGGGTGGCGCGCGTATCTATCGGCGGCACCACCTTCGAGGAGATGTCGATGCGCCCCACTGAAAACCCGATTCCCGCCGCCCCTGCTGTGACCCGGCAACTGGCCGGTTTTATTGAAAACACACGGTGGAGCGATCTGCCCACGGCCATTCAGCACGAAGCCAAACGTGCGTTGGTGAACTACTTCGCGGTGGCCCTGGCCGGTTGCGACGACCCGGATATTGGCAAGGTGCTGGCGCTACAAGGGTGCCTGCGCGGCGGTGGCCAGGGCCGGGTGATCGGGCGCAGCGAACGCCTGGACATGCTCGACGCGGCAGCCATCAATGCGATGAGTGCCAATGTCTATGACTTCGACGATACCCATATTCCGACCATCATCCATCCTACGGCGCCGGTGGCAGCGGCCTTGTTCGCGCTGGCTGAAACCCGGCCGGTCAGTGGTGAGCAACTGCTGCTGGCGTTGGCGCTGGGCATCGAGGTGGAGTGCCGCCTGGGTATGGCACTGCACCCCTGGCACTACCAGCGCGGCTGGCATATCACATCCACCTGTGGTGTTTTTGGCGCCGCAGCGGCGGTGGGCAACGTGCTGGGGTTGAATGCCCGGCAACTGCACTGGGCGCTGGGCAACGCCAGCGCGCAGGCGTCGGGGTTGGTGGAAACGTTAGGTAGCGCGGCAAAAAGCCTGAGTGTGGGCAATGCACCGCGCAACGGCATGCTGTCGGCCTTGCTGGCCGAGCAGGGGTTTGCCGGGCCCGAGCAACCACTGGAAGGTGAGCGTGGCTTTCTGCGGGTGATGGGTGAGCAACCCCGTTACGCGGCGTTGCAGGAAGGGCTCGGCGAGCAGTGGTCTTTGGCGGCCAATACCTACAAACCCTATCCGTGCGGGGTGGTGCTCAACCCTGTGATCGAGGCTTGTCTGGCATTGGCGCAGCAGCGGGACTGGTCGCGGGAGCCCATCGATCGTATTGAGTTGATCGGTCACCCGCTGCTGCGCGAGCGCACGGACCGGCCGACTATTGGGCTGGGACGCGAATCGCAGGTCAGTGCCCAGCATGCGGTGGCTGTCAGCCTGTTGACCGGGCAAGCGGGGCTCGCCTCGTTCAGTGATGCAGCGGTGGCCGATGAACGTTTGCGAGCCTTGTACCCGAAGCTGGTCATGCGCGATGACCCCAGCTATTCGGTGGAGTCGGCGCAGGTGCACATCTGGCTGCAATCCGGCGAGCTGGTGAGCCATCGGGTGGAGACCGCACGCGGTGGTTTGGCGCTGCCGTTGAGTGATGCTGAACTGGAAGCCAAGCTGCGTGAGCTTGCGGCCTATGGCCGTTCAGGCTGTGCCGTGGCGCCATTGCTGGACGGACTCTGGGCGTTGGATAAGGCCGCAGATGCCGGGCACCTGATGGCGTTGGCAGCGGGTTAAGCGGCGTGAGTGCAAGCAGGGCCGCATGGCCCTGCTTACGGAGCGGCGTTACAGCCCGAGGGTGCGTTGCAGAAGGTCTCGCCCCAGGGCGATTTCCTCGTCACCTACCTCATGGCCGCGCCCGTTGTACACCTGCAGCTCAACCTCGGCGCCCATACGACGAAACACTTCGGCTGTTTCCTCGGTACGCGCCAAAGGGACCCAAGGATCGGCTTCGCTATTGCCGAAGAACACCGGCGTGCCGGCCAGCTTGTCAGGCGTTAGCCAGGACGTGCCAGGAGGCGCTATCAAACCGCCGGTAAAGGCGATCAACCCGCCCCAGCGATGCGGATGGCGATAGAGGTATTCGCAGGCCAGGCAGGCGCCTTGAGAGAAGCCGATCAGCACAATGCGCGAACGCGCGATGCCGCGATTTTCCAGCTCGACGACGGCAGCCTCGAGGCGCGCCAGGGCAAAGTCCAGCGCCGGCTGATTGTTCTCCAGCGGCGCCATGAATTTGTCCGGGTACCAGGAGTGTTGTGCGGCTTGGATGGCGAAATAGGGGATGTCCGGCAGGTTAATGCGCGCGGTGATGGCGAGCATGTCTGCCGGGCTCTGTGTGCGGCCATGAATCAGAATGGCCGCGCCGCCCTGGGCCTCGGGGGCGGGCCCCGAGGCGAGGGTGGGATACTGCAGATGCGGGTTCGCACTCATCCCGGCAGCCCCTCAGTATTTCAGGGGTTCGAGGTAGGCAGCGATTTCCTCGGCGCGCGGGCCGAGCTGCGGCGGAATCTGGATGGTTTTGCCGAGGTCTTCGAGCGCCTCGTCCACCAGGAAGCCTTCGGGTTTCGACACCGCCGCTTCAAACAGCGCGCCAGACGGCGTGCGCACATACACCGAGTCGAAATAGCCACGGTCTTTGCGGTCGGACACGTCGGTGTAGCCCAGGCCTTCGAGGTGCAGCTTGACGCTCTTCTGGATCTCCAGATCGGTGACCTCGAATGCGCAGTGGTGCACGGTGCCCTCGCCATAGGCCCAGGAGCCTTGCGCCAGGTCCGGTTCGAGTTGGAAGTCGATAATGGTGCCCGAACCGCCGTTACCCACTTCGTAGCGGCTAAATGCGCCGTCGGTGTTGCGCAGTTTGCCGCTCCAGCCGTAGTGCATGAATTCGGCCGAGTTCTCCAGGTCGCGCACGGAGACGGTAATTCCGTGGGTGCCGCGAATGCCGAATTCGGATGGCACTACGCCGTTGGAGTAAGGCTTGCGGTCATCATCGGCAATGCCCACCAGCTCGTAGCAAATGCCACAGGGGTGGGCGAAGTGCAGCAGCTGTTCGCCGAAGCGTTCCTGGAATTGCGGTTTGAAGCCGTGGCTTTCCAGGTGCTTGGCCCAGAAACTCAACGACGACACTGGTACCGAGAGCGCCAGGGTCTTGATCTGCCCGCTGCCAGGGCGGCCTTTACGGCCGGACTGGCGCATAGGGAAGCAGGTGATCAGGGTGCTTTCTTCACCGATGTCGTTGCCGTAGTAGAAGTGATAGATCGGGTCAGTACCGTCATACAGACCGGTTTTCTTTACGCTTTTGAGGCCCAGTACCTGGGTGTGGAAGTCGTAGTCTTCCTGGGCTCCGCCGACGTTAAGGGTGATGTGGTGGTGACGCAAGATGTGCGGGTTGAGTTCCATGACGTTCTCCTTGTGGTTGAGCATTCGCTGCGCGTTGGCGTGTTACGGACGGGTGCCGTTAAAAGCGTTGTCGAGCAGTTCACCAATGGCCGCCGATTCAATGGGCCGAGGGTTCCAGTAGGGCGAGGCACAGGCGATTTCCACCGCGCGCGTTACGTCTTTCGCCTGCATGCCAATGTCGGCCAGGCGGGTGGGTGCGCCATGCTTGAACGCCAAATCGAACAGTCCTTGCGCTGCGTTTTCCACGCCCAAGGCACGGGCGATGCGGGCCATGGCCTCGGGTGCGGCGGCGGCGTTGTACGCCGTGGCGTGGGGCAGAATCACCGTGTGGGTTTCGGCGTGCGGCAGGTTGAAGCTGCCGCCCAGGGTGTGGCACAGCTTGTGGTGAATCGACATGCCCACCGCGCCCAGGCAGGTGCCGCAGGCCCAGGCGCCAAACAGCGCATCGGAGCGTGCTTCGCGGTCTTGCGGGTTGACGTGGATATGGGGCAGGGCGCGGCCAATGGCGGCGATGCCCTGTTCGGCGAGCGAGGAAATTAGCGGGTTGGCGTCTTTCGAATACAGCGCCTCCACGGCGTGGGCGATGGCGTTCAGGCCGCTGGTGACAGTCATCTGCGCCGGCAGACTGAGGGTGAGTTCTACGTCGTAGATGATCACTTCCGGCAACACCTTGAGGGTGCGCTGGGTGGTCTTCAGGCCATTCTCGGTCTGGCCGATAATGGGCGTCGCTTCGGAGCCGGCGTAGGTGGTGGGAATCACGATCTGTGGCAGATCAGTATGCAGCGCGATGGCTTTGCCCAGGCCGATGGTCGAGCCTCCGCCCAGTGCCACAACGCAGTCGGCACCGCAGCGCTTGACCACCGTGAGGGCGTCTTGGGTGACCTCCACGGGCGTGTGCATGGTGGCGTTGTCGTAAAGGCCGACGGCCAGTTCAGCCAATTGCGCGACCAGGCGTTCGCCGGCGTCGCGCTGTTGTGGCGTGGTCAACACCAGTGCGCGTGAGCAACCCAAGGCGCGGATTTCGTCGGCCGTTTGGGCCAGGGTGCCAAAGCCGAAAATGACTCGTGATGGTAGTGCGTTGTAGATGAAAGGCTGCATAGCGCGGTGGTACTCCCGAGGCTGGCGTGCTGCTGGAACACTGTGTCGTGCTAGCAGGTTGTGCTCGGGGGAGGTGCCAATCACCTGCCGAAAGATAGTGCGGCCGTACTGCCAATCAGGGTCGTTTTCGCGGCCGCAGTGATGGGCGCGATGGCCCATCGTTAGCAGTTACAGCAGGAACCCGGCGACGGCGTCGCGGGCTTGGGGCGCCTCGTCCAGCACCAGGTGGCCGGCGGCGGGAAACATTTTTAACTGTGCGTGCGGCAGTAGGCGCTGCCAGTGCTCGGCCTGGCCCGGCGGCACGATGCGGTCCTCGCTGCCCCACAGCAGCAGGGTGGGCATGCGGATGCGGTGCAGCCAGTTCGGCAGCTTGGGATTGGTCATCACGCCGTTGTTGGAAATACGTGCCACGGACATGCCTTCACGCATGCGCATGGCGCCGAATTCTTCGTCCGGGCCGTTGGGCAAGAATGGCAGCAGCGTGACGATGTCATGCACCAGATAGTACGGAATCTCTTCCGGCGCAATAACCATAAAGTCCGGCTGAGGGTGCTCTTTCACGTCCAGACCGGCCGGCGCAATCAGCACCAGTTTGTCGATCTGCTGGCCGTGCTGAATCGCGAACTCGGCCGCCATGCGCCCGCCGAGGGAAAAACCCACCAGATTGAAATGCGCCAGACCCATGACCTCGAACAGCTCCTGATAGTGCTGAAGGTAGTCTTGCAGGCTGTCGATGTTGGGGTTGTCCGCAGACTGCCCGAAGCCTGGGTGATAAGGCAGGATCACGCGAAAACGGTCGGTCCAGGCACGGGCGAAATCGATGCCGTGCCATGTGCCGCCGCCGTGCAGAAATACCAGTGGCGGGCCGTCGCCTGCGCTGTACACCACGGTGGGGCAGCCGTTGATCAGGTACTCGTGGCGGTCGAAACCGCTGTGATCGACGCGGGCGTCGCCGAAGCTGTTGTTGGACATTGTGGGCTCCTGAGGCTGTGTCTGGGTTTGCGAGCCAGGAGCTTGGGTCGGGTGAGTGAGTAGGGCACCTATCGTTGGATAGCGCAGGCCCCACGCAGTCGATAGATAGGTGATTCGCGCCAGGCCCGACGCTCTGCTGCCTTTTCTCCATAACAAGAAAATGAGGGAAGGCGATGAACGCTGCGCAATTGTTCGAGGTAAGCAACAAGGTGTGTGTAGTGACCGGTGGGGCCAGTGGCATTGGCCTGGCCTGCGCTGAAGCCATGGCCGAAAACGGCGCGCGGGTGGTGTTGATGGATATAGACACTCGCCGCTTGGAGGCGGTGGTAGAGCGGCTGCGTGCACGGGGGGTGGCGGTGTCCGGCGAGACAGTGGACGTAAGTTCACGGGCATCGTTGGCGACGGCGTTCGAGGCGGTCGCCCACCGCGAGGGACGCATCGATGTGGTGTTTGCCAATGCCGGGGTGGACGTCGGCGAAGGCTTTATTGCCCGTGACGGCAGCCGCAGTGTCGAGGGCGCGCTGGAGAACATCACCCAGGAGCATTGGCACACTTACCTGGGCATCAACCTGGGTGGCGTGCTGCATACCTTACAAGAGGCGGCGCGGCATATGAAGCCGGCCGGCAGCGGCAAGATCATCGTTACCACGTCGGTCGCCAGCTTGTGCAACGTCGGCGGGGTGGGAACCTCCTATTTCGCCGCCAAGGCCGCCGCTTCGCACCTGATGCGCCAGGCAGCTCTGGAACTGGCGCGCTACAACATTCAGGTTAACGCAATGGCGCCGGGTGCATTCGCCACCAATATCGCTGGCGGCCATGTGCGAGACCCCGAAATGCGCCGCCTGCTGGAAACCACCAACCCGCAACAGCGCGTTGCCGAGCCCGAGGAGATCAAGGGCCTGGCGCTGCTCCTGGCCTCTGACGCCTCATCGTTTATCACCGGCAGCGAGATCGTCATCGACGGTGGCGCACTGCTTGGTCACGCCGATTAAGGAGCTCGTTATGACGATCAAATGGCCTGCAATCCTGTTGATTTACCTATTCGGCCTGGCCGGCACTTCGGCCCTCGGCATGATGGGCCCGTTGGCCGCAGATATCGGCCGCGCCTTTACGGTGCCCAGTTCGTTGGTGGGCATCGCCATCGCCGGGCAATTGCTGCCGTTGGCGTTTGCCGGCATTCCGGTCGGCTGGCTGATTGACCGGGTCGGACCGCGCCTGTTGCTGGGTGTGGGAGTGCTGTGCATTGCCGCCTGCAGCCTGGCCAATGGCTTGGTGAGCAGCTTTGGGCTGTTGCGGGTTGCCCTGTTGCTAGAGGGTATAGCGCTGGTGGCCGTGCTGACCTCGGGCATGACGCTGCTGATGATCAGCACCGAAGGGCGCCGTCAGGTGCAAGCGTTGACGCTGTGGTCGACGGTAATGCCGGTCGGCTATGCCTTTGGCTTGTTGTTGGTAGCGCCCTTCGCCGGAGGGGCACACTGGCAGGGCGGTTTTTTGCTGCATGCCGGTGTGTTACTGGTGCTGGCATTGACGGTGGTCGTGCTACCTGCCGTGCGTGCCCGGGTTGGCGCGGGCACCGGCTTTGCCGTGCTGCGCAATGTGCGGGTGCTGCGCTTTGGCCTGAGCCTGAGTATGTCGGCGCTGGCGGGCATCGGCACCAGCGCGGTGGGAGCGCTGTACCTCAACCAGGTGCATGGCATTGAGCTGGCCCGTAGCGCGCAAATGATGGCGTTGGCCAGCTTGGCCGGAGTGGCGGGCAGCTTTGTGGTTGGCTGGATGCTGACGCGAGGGTGGGCAGGGCTGCCGATTGGGGGGCTGCTGGTATTCGTCGCCTTGACCGGCGGGGTGGCCTTCTATGTGCCCTGGGGCTGGGCCGCGCTGGCCTGGTGTGGGGCGATTTTGCAGCAGCTGGCAGTAGGTGGTTTTATTGCGCTGGCCTACGCATTATTGCCGCGTGCGTTGCCCGATCCGGGTATGGCGGGTACGGCGGCCGGGATGGTCGGGCAGATCACCGGCATTGGCGCCACGCTATCGGCGCCGCTGTTTTTTGCCGCGCTGGCGTATGGGCAGTGGAGTTACTTTCTGCTCATTCTGCTGGTGGCCTGGGGCGGTAGCTTGTTTTTGCTGCCGGTGTGGTCGCGGGCGGTAGCGCAGTTACCGGTCGGGAGTGCGTAGAGACTCAAGGCGCCAGCGCAATGCTGGCGCCTTTTACCTACTTATTCAGAACAGCGGGTGGGCGCTGACCGACTTCTCGGGCACCGGTTGAAGCACGTCCCAGTGCTCGGCAATTCGCCCGTTTTCCAGGCGAAAAATATCCACTACCGCGATGCCAGGATCATCGGCACTGGTGCGTGCGTGGACGTGTACAAACACCAGATCGTCTTCGCTGGCCACGCGCTGCACGTCGTAGCGCGCGTCGGGGAACTGTTGCTGAAAGCCTTCGAGAAACTGGATGGCGGCCACGGTCCCATCCGGTGCGTTGGGGTTGTGCTGGATATAGCTCGGCGCCACATAACGCTCGAAGGCTGGGCGCAGTTGTTTCTCGGTGAAGGTCAGGTGAATAAACTCGAGTACCACCTGCCTGTTGCTAAGCGGCGCAGCCTGAACGTTGAGGCAGGCGCTTAGCAGCGCGGCACCTATAGCTTTGTTGATCATCGGTAAGGCTCCTTAGAGAACGGCCTGCAGCGTGAATAAGGGGACACCTGAAGCTGAAAGAATGCGTTGTTCATCATGCAACTCGGCACCCTGCACGCGCAAAGCATCGAGAAGCAGGCAATGGTTGGCGGCGCCCAGCGAGCTGCATAAGCGACTTCCGGTGCGGCCGGCCAGGCGGGCAACATAGTCGTCCGGCTGAAGCCACTGGCCGGCGGGCAGACGCCAGATTTCATCAGGCGTTCTGCCCAATGTGGCAATCAAGCTGTCGATGCGGGTGTCGCCTTCGAGCAACACAATCAGGCGCATCTCGACGGGGCCCGCCCATACCGGGCTGGCCAGCGGCAGGCCGGCCAGCAGCGCGCCACCGCCCATCAGCAGCGAACCACGCAACACATCACGGCGCCACATGGGGTTTCTCCTCGGCAGTTGTCGCCGGTTGCTGGCTGATCCAGTTGGCCAGGGTAGCCAACTCCGAGTCGCTGATTTCACTGTCGCGAAATGCCGGCATCTGCCTTACACCAAAGCGCGCAAACGCCTGGATCATCGCTGGCGGCAGTTGCCGGCCACGCAGTTCCGGGCCAATACCGTTGCTGTGGCAGTAGGTGCAGGTGTCGGCCCAGACCTGTTGCGCACTGCGCTCGGCGTGGGCGGGCAGGGTGGCGGTAGCAAGGGTGAGCAGCAGCGGTGAAAAACGCAAAACACTGCGCCGCGGGCGGCAAATAGCGAGTGGGGAAATAGTCATGTCAGGGGGCCTCACAGGCGAATGCCGGACTTGCCGGGCGCGAGGATGCCGTTCGGGTCGAGCGCCCGTTTGATCGCTCGGTTGACCTCTTTTTTTACCGGTCCGTAACTGTCCGCCAGCTTGTCCATATAGCCGATGCCGGTGCGGTAAACCGCGTGCCCGCGTTTGGCGAATTCGTCCATCAGCTTTTCGAAGCAACGGTGCGCGCGCTGGGTTTCTTCAGCGTCGGTGCGGTCGTATTCCAGTGGCATCACATGGTGCAGAGCGCGGCCGCTGAGGGCCGGGGCGGACATATAGTCGAAGCCGAACTCTTCGTAGATCGAGCGCGCCAGGCGGGTTTGCTCGACAAAGTCGCGGCCACGCGCCGGGCAGATCGGCGAGAACCACATGGAGCCGCCACCGCCGCGCCAGTTGTACAAACGAAAGGCGTCCAGCGACAGCTCGTTGACCTGCATCGGATCATGAATATCAGGGATCACCCGCGCGCCGGAGCGCTCGAACGCCTGGCTGACCAATTTGTAGTCGGCGGCAATGCGCTCTTCGCTGCCGTACAGGGTGAAGATGATGTTCCAGTCGGCCAGGCCGATCTTCTTCGCTTCGCTGCGGATGATGTCTTGCGGTACCGGGCCGGTGCCCTGGTAGATATCGTGGCGCGTTTTGGCCGAGGTCAGGGCAATGGCGGCGTTGGCCATTACGCCGACATTGGGAATGAGCCCGGCGATTCGCAGCGGGGCCAGTGTATCGATGGCGGTTTCCAGCTGCGCCTCGTCGTATTGCACCAGCACTGTACGGTGGCCGGCAGGTGCCGGCATCAGCCAGAGGCCGAGCTTGGTCACCACGCCGAAATTGGATTGGGTGAAGAGTCCGTCCAGATAAGGGCCGAAGCCGTACTTGAAGATCTGCCATGAGTTGGAGTTCGGAAGACCGCCCGTGCCGGTGCGCAGTACCTCGCCATTGGCCAACACCACTTCCATGCCGCAGGCATTGTTGAAGTGATCGCCATAGGGGGTGTTGCCTTCGCCACGTTCCAGCGTGTTGCCAACCGGGCCGGCAATCGGGCCGGGGGCAGGGAAGGACAGCCATAACGGAATATTGCGTTCCTTCAGGTAGTCCTGCAGTTGCTTGTAGGTCACGCCCGGCTCGACCAACGCCGTGCACAGCTGCGCATCCACTTCGAGAATGCGGTTCATGCGTTTGAGGTCGAGAACCACCTGTCCGCGTTCGCCGGGCGCTGCCGAACCATATCCAAAGTTGCGGCCAGTGGAGATGGGCCACAACGGCACCTTGAAGCGGTTGCAGATTTTCAGGATGCCTTGCACCTGCTCGACCGAATCCGGCAACAGCGCGGCAGAGGCGGCGTAGTCGTTCTCATCGTGGGGCAACATGATTTTTCGGTAGGGCGCCAGGCGCTGGGGTTCGCTGATCACCTGGGCATCACCCAGCAAATGGCGAAAGGCGTTGATGGCGAGGGCAAAGTGTTCCTGCGTTACGCCGGCAGGTAGGACGGAATAGCTGGTCATGCGGGACTCCGCTTGTTGTTATTGCGGCCGGTTGGGGCACGCTTGAGCAGAATCATAGGGGGCTGGATCTATAGGCATAAGCCGGGTAAAAGCTATTTAAAGTATTCAGAAGTTTTATACATGGCGACGCCTTCTCTCGATCAACTACGGGTGCTGACTGAAGTGGTGGACTGCGGTTCGTTCTCGGCGGCCGCGCGCCGTCTGGGGCGCACGCAGCCGGTGATCAGCTACAGCATTGCCAACCTGGAAGCGCTGCTGGGTCTTACGCTATTTGAGCGCGGCAAGCGCCGGCCGATCCTTACCCAGAGCGGGGCGGCGGTGTTGGCGTATGCGCGGCGTATGTGCCTGCTCAGCGATGAGTTGCAGGCCGGGGTGGAAAACCTGGTGAAGGGGTTGGAAGGCGAGATCGGCCTGGCGGTGGATGTGCTTTACCCGTCTGAGCGCCTGGCTACCGTGCTGGGTCACTTCGCGGCCGAATTTCCGGGAGTGGCGATGCGCCTGGAAAGCGTACCGCTGGGCCGGGTACAGCAACTGGTGGAGTCGCGTACCTGTGTGCTGGGTGTCAGCGGCCTGTTTTACGATTGGCCAGACCATATCGAGGCGCGTGATTTCGGCCATCTGCAGATGGTGCCTGTCGCGGCACCCAGCCACCCGTTGGCGGCGCAACCGCAAGCGTTGTCCATGGCCATGCTGCGCGAGCACCTGCAGCTGATTCTGGATGATGCCAGCGGGCTGACCGAGGGACGTTCGTTGGCCATCAGTGGCGTACGCACCTGGCGGGTAACCGACTTCGATACCAAGCTGGCCCTGTTGCGCGCCGGTCTTGGCTGGGGGCATATGCCGCTGCACCGAGTTGAAGACGACTTGCTCCAGGGACGGCTGGTACGTCTGACGGTGCCGATTCGTCAGCTGGGCGAGCAGTCGTTCACATTGATCCACCGCGTCGACACACCCCCCGGCCGGGCCGGCAGCTGGCTGGCGCAGCGGTTGATCGAGCAGGGCTGAGCACCGGCGGCAGTGCCCCCTTGCCGCCAACTATCTTCGCTCTATCTTTCGATAGGAGAACCCTGGCAGAGATTGCGGGAATGTGAGGTCGTGCTCCTCTTCGGACTCCTCGTCGAAGCGCAAGCATCTCCAGACCTCAGCGTTTGGATTGTCCGGAAACTACAAGGAAAAAACAGGACATGAATGCGTATCCGCCAACCCGTGCCGCCGTCCCACCCGTTCGTGGCGGGAGATCTTCCCCGCCTGCAATGATCGGGCTTCAGGTGCCGGCGCCAGAAGTGCCCGGCTCGATCTAGCCCGCCTTCCATTCTTGTTTCAACGCCTAACCGCGAGCTGCTCTGCGTGCTCGTGCAGGGTCTCTACACGCCTGAAAAAGAGCACATCTCACCGGGGTAGAAACACAACATGACAAAACAACAACAACGAGTCTGCCGCGCCACCCTCGCTGCCACCATCGCCGCCATCTCCGCCAGCGGTATGGGCTTGGCCCAGGCCGCCCAGTTGCTGGACACCGACGACTACCAACTGCGCTGGGACAACACGGTGAAGTACCAGATTGGCCAACGCACCGAAGCACCGTCGAACTACAACACCAGCAACATCAACACCAACGACGGTACCCAAGCGTTCAACAAGCACGATCTGATTACCAACCGGTTCGATATTCTCACCGAGTTCGACTTCAACCTGAAAGACGCGGCCAACAGTGGCGTGCGCATTAGCGCGGCGGCTTGGTACGACAACGTCTACAACCGTGACCATCGCAGCATTCCCGCGGCCAGCTACAACATGTCGACGGTGGACAATGACCAGTTCACCGCCCAGGCCAAAGACCAGGCCGGACGCGATATCGAATTGCTCGACGCCTTTGTTCACAGCGGCATCGATCTAAACGGTCACTACCTGTCCTGGCGTCTGGGCCAGCACACCTTGCTGTGGGGCGAAAGCCTGTTTCTGGCGACCAACGGCATTGCCCACGGCCAAGCACCCAACGATGCCTACAAGGCCCTCTCGGTGCCGAGCACGTTGGCCAAGGAAGTGTTTTTGCCGGTCAATCAGCTGTCGGCAGCGCTGTCGCTGACGGACAAATTGTCGGTCGAAGGCTACTACCAGTTCGAGTACCAACAGACGCGCGTCGCCGCACCGGGTACTTACTGGAGCACCGGCGACATGGTGTTCAAAGGTGGTGAAAACCTGCTGCTGGCGCCAGGCTTTGGCGTGCCTCGCGGTCGGGATATAGAACCCCGCGAACACAGTGGCCAATGGGGCCTGGCCATGAAGTACCGAGACTTCGACAACGACTGGGATTACGGCGCTTATTTCCTGCGCTACCACGCCAAGACCCCGCAGGTATTCCTTCACATGGCCACGGTTGCACCGGGCGTCGCGGTGCCCGACGAGTACCTGTTTGTGTATCCCGAAGACATCAAGCTGTACGGCCTGAGCGCCTCGACGAAGGTCGGCGATGCCAACGTCGCCGGTGAAATCTCCTTCCGCGACAACGTGCCTCTGGTGAGTGATTCCAGCCAATTGGTGGTGGTCGACGATCAACGAATCAACGGCGGCAGCAATGCCGGCTATGCAGTCGGGCAAACCATCCATGCGCAGATTTCCACCATCTGGGTGCTGCCGCGCGTGTCGCTGTGGGACACCTCGCAGTTGACCGGCGAGCTGGGCTTGAACCACCTCTACAAAGTGACCGAGAACGAGGAGCGCCGGGACAAGGACAACACCGTGCGCACCGCCGGTGGTTTGCGCACGATCTTCGAGCCCACCTGGTACCAGGCGCTGCCGTCAATCGACCTCAGCAGCCCAATCACCCTGGGTTACAACTTCACCGGCAGGTCGTCGGTGGATGCCGGTTTCAACAACACCGGTGCTGCCCACGGCGGCGATGTGACCACCGCCCTCAACTTCAAATACGCCGGCAACTTGCGAGGTGGCATCAGCTACACGAAGTACCTCGGCTCCGATGACAACAACGCTTATCACGATCGCGACTTCGTTCTGCTGAACCTCGCCTACTCGTTCTGACTGGAGACGCTGCATGAAACACAACAACAAGATCGCCTTGCTGACCCTGTGCGTGGCCGCCGCTTTGCCCTTGCACACCCTGGCAGCGGTCAGCGCCGCCGAAGCTGCGCGCCTGGGCGGTGAACTGACCCCGTTTGGCGCCATCAAGGCCGCTAATGCCGATGGCTCGATTCCGGCCTGGACCGGCGGCCTGACCGAGGGCGTAACGCGCGAAGACCCCAAGCTGCCTCCCAAGCTGTTCGCCGACGAAAAACCGTTGTTCAGCATCAGTGGCAGTAATGTCGCGCAATACGCCGACAAGCTGTTCCTCGGTTCGCAGCAGCTGCTGAAAAACTACCCCGGCTACCGCATCGACGTATACCCCAGCCACCGCACCGCGGCGGCACCGCAGTACATCTATGACCGCACCCTGAAAAACGCCACCCGCACCACGCTGACCAATCAGATTCTGGACATGAACACCTATGCAGGTGGTGTGCCGTTCCCGATTCCGCAGGATGGCGAGCAGGCGATCTTCAACGTGCAGTGGAACTGGCGCGCAACGGACAGCACGGTGAACGCCAACACCTGGTTCGTGTCCTCCAGCGGCAAGCGTGCGCTGACGGCGGGCAATATCCTGCAGGTGACTACGCCGTTCCATTACCCCGACAACCGTCCCGATCCCTGGCAGGGCAAACTCTGGGGCCCAACCCTGGTGACGGCCACTGCTCCGGCCTATTCGGCAGGCGAAAAGCAACTGGTCCATGCCAACCCGGACCAGGGCATGATCACCCCGGTAAATGCCTGGGCTTATCTGACCGGCCAGCGCCGTCTGCGCAAGGCGCCCAACGTGCAGTACGACGTGCCGAACAACTTCAGTTCGGGGCTGACCAACTTTGATGACAGCTGGGGCTTCAACGGCGCGATCGACCGCTACACCTGGAAACTGATGGGCCGTCAGGAATTCTATGTGCCCTACAACGGCAACAATATGGCGTATGCCAAATCCAGCGATCTGGTCGGCGAAAAGTTCGCCAACCCTGACCTGATTCGTTGGGAACTGCACCGCGTGTGGGTGGTAGAAGCCAATCTGAAACCGGGCGCACGGCACGTGGTACCTAAACGCCGCATGTACATCGACGAAGATAGCTGGACCATCGTCGGCAGCGATCTGTGGGACGCCAAAGGCCAGCTGTGGAAGACCTTTCAACTTCCGCCTATGACCTTCCCCGAGGCGCCGGTGAACATGACGATTCCGATGATCGTCTACAACCTGCAAGCCGGTGACTACACCTTTATGAACACGTTGAACGACAGCGGCGAAGTGAACTTCAAGGTGCTGCCGCCGGAGATGTTCACACCGCAACAACTCGAGCGCTCAGGCGTCCGCTGAATTCAATACAGGTAACGCTTATGAAACGCCTCGACCTCCAGTGGTTTATGGTCGGTGCGGTCATCATGGGGGCCGCGCTCGCGACCCCCAGCATGGCTGCTGACAGTTCCTCAGAGAACACGCAAACATCGGCGTCCGCTACGCCGCTTGAACGACCGGCGCCGGCCGCTGCGCAGGTGCATCACAGCATGCTGCTGGCGATAACCCGAGCCGGTGAACGCCTGGTGGCGGTTGGCGAGCACGGTGTTATCGCGCTGTCTGACGATGACGGCCAACACTGGCGTAGTGCCAAGGTTCCGGTGGACGTCAACCTCACCGCCGTCGCCTTCGCCGATGAGCGTCAGGGTTGGGCCATCGGCCAAATGGGCGTGGTGCTGCACAGTGCGGATGCGGGCGAAAGCTGGCAGAAGCAGCTGGATGGCATCGGTGCTGCCAGCACCTTGCTGACTCAGGCACGGCAACAGGCGGCGAGTCTCGACGAGAGCGCTCGTGAAGACCTGCTGGACCGCGCCGAAAGTCTGGTAAACGACGGGCCGGACAAGCCGTTTCTCGACCTGTTGGTTGAAGACTCGAGCACCGTGACCGTGGTCGGCGCCTTCAATCTGGCGCTGCGCAGTACCGATGGCGGCGCCACCTGGCAGGGCTTTTCCCAAGCACTCGACAACCCCAATGGCATGCATGTCTATGCCTTGGAAAAAGTCGACGGCAACTTGCTAGCGGTTGGCGAGCAGGGATTAGTGCTCAAGTCCGCAGGCGCCCAGGCAACCCTCGCGGCGCAGCCATCACCCTATGACGGTAGCTATTTCGGTTTGCTCGCAATAGGCCAGCGCAAGGTGCTCGCCTATGGTCTGCGTGGCAACGCGTTTGTTTCCGATGATGCCGGTGACAATTGGCAAAAGGCCCAGGTGCCGGGCAGCCACAACGCCACCTTCAACGCCGCCCTTCGCCGTAGCAACGGCGATGTGTTGCTGCTCGATCAGTCCGGTCGTATTCATCTTAGCCATGACCAGGGACGCAGTTTCCGCACCTTGGCATTCGAGTGGGGCGCGCCATTAACCGGCGCCGTTGAAACCACCAGCGGCAGCATTCTGTTGTCTAGCCTGGCCGGTGTTGTGCAGATTCCCCCGGCTGCGTTGGCCAATACCGCTTCCGAGGAGTAATACCCATGCATTCTATTCACGAAGAAGCGCCTGTCATTGCCGACCTCAAGGACTTTGATCAGCGCTCCGGTTCCGCCTTGGAGCGGCTGCTGTTTAACCATCGACTGTGGGTGTTGCTGTTCTGCCTGTTTCTGACGGCGTTCTTCGTCGCTCAATTCAACGGCCTGAAGCTCAACGCCAATTTTTTGCGGATGATCCCCAACGACCACCCCTACATTCAGAACTACACCGCCCGCCAGGATGATCTGGCCGGGCAGGGCAACGTTGTGCGCATCGTGGTGGAGAACCGTAAGGGTAGAATCCTTGATGCCGACTACATGGCCACCCTGCAAAAGATCAGCGATGAGGTGTACCTGCTCGCTGGCGTTAACCGGCCGTATATGAAGTCGCTGTGGACGCCGACCATGCGGTGGCGCGGTATTACCGAAGTAGGCATCGAGGCCGGCCCGGTTATCGACTCCAACTACGACGGTTCTGCCGAGGCCTTGGCCCGCTTGCGTCTGAACATCGAGCGCTCCGGCGAAATCGGCAGCATTGTGGCGCCGGACTTCAAGTCGAGCATGCTACTGGTGCCATTGCTCGATATCGATACCGAGACGGGAAAACCCCTTGACTATGGCGCGTTCAGCGCCAAGCTCGAACACATCCGCGACAAATACCAGAGTGATTCGACCGGCATCTACATCGTTGGCTTTGCCAAAGTGGTGGGTGACCTGATTGCCGGGCTGGGCCAGGTACTAGTGTTTTTTGCCGTGGCCATTCTGATCGCCGGCGTACTGGTCTACAACTACACCCGCTGCGCTCGCAGCACGCTGGTGGTGCTGCTGTGTTCGATGGTGTCGGTGAGCTGGCTGTTGGGTATGTTGCCGCTGCTGGGCTACGACCTGGATCCCTATACCATCCTAGTGCCTTTTCTGGTGTTCGCCATTGGCATGAGCCACGGCGCGCAGAAAATGAACGGCATCATGCAGGACATTGGCCGCGGCACGCACAAGCTTATCGCCGCGCGCTACACTTTCCGCCGTTTGTTTATGGCCGGGCTGGTCGCGCTGGCGTGCGATGCAGTCGGCTTTGCCGTGTTGCTGCTGATCAACATTGAAGTGATCCGCCAGTTGGCAACGACCGCCAGTATTGGCGTGGCGTTTCTGATCTTCACCAATCTTATTCTGTTGCCTGTGGTGCTCAGCTATGTGGGAGTAGGGCACAAGGCCGCCGTGCGCAGCCTGCGTAACGAACAGGCCGACATGAGCAGCGGCATTCGCCATCCGCTCTGGCGTTTCCTTGACCAGTTCACCAAGCGAAAGGTGGCCGGCCCCACGCTCGTGGCGGCGCTGGTGTTGGGTCTCGTGGGTTTTACGGTCAGCCTGAACCTGAAAATCGGCGACCTCGATCCGGGGGCGCCGGAGTTGCGCACGGACTCGCGCTATAATCAGGACAACGCCTATATCACCTCGCATTTCGGCAACGCCAGCGACGTGTTTATTGTCATGGTCAACTCGCGTGAGGGGCAGTGCATGGACTACGCGCTGCTGGAGAAAATCGACCGCCTCGAATGGCAACTGCGTCAGCAACCAGGTGTGGCCGCGACCGACTCGTTTGCCTCGTTTATCAAGATCATGACCAGCCAGTTGACCGAGGGAAATCCCAAGTGGATTGGCTTGCTGCCCAACCAGGCGGTGATCAATAATCTGGTGAAATACGCGCCGCTGACGCTGGTCAGCCAGGTGTGCGATGTGTCGATGCTGCGGGTTTTTCTCACCGACCACAAAGCCGAAACCCTGGGTGGTGTGGTCAAGGTAGTCGAAGACTTTGCCGCGCAAAACAACAGTGCCGAGCAGCAGTTCAAGATGGCCGCCGGCACGGCGGGCATCGAGGCAGCCACCAATATCGTGGTGAAAAAGGCCAACCGCGAAATGCTGTTCTGGGTTTATGGCGCCGTGGTCCTGTTGTGCTTCCTGGTGTTCCGCTCCTGGCGCGCGGTGACCTGCGCCATCCTGCCGTTGGTACTCACTTCAATTCTCGCCGAGGCGTTGATGGTGTGGTTGGACATCGGCGTCAAGGTGGCCACCTTGCCGGTGATCGCCCTGGGCGTCGGCATCGGTATCGACTACGCACTCTACGTGTTGAGCATCCTACTGGTGCATATGCGCAATGGTGAGTCGTTGTCCGAGGCCTACTACCGCTCGTTGCTGTTTACCGGGCGGGTGGTGCTGTTGACCGGTGCCACGTTGGCAATTGGTGTGGCCACCTGGGTGTTCTCGCCGATCAAATTTCAAGCCGATATGGGCATTTTGCTGGCCTTTATGTTCCTTTGGAACATGCTCGGCGCGCTGATCCTGCTCCCGGCGCTCGCCAGCTTTTTGCTCAAGCCGGCGCTGCGGCCAATAGCGTCGTCCGCGCGGCACAAAGCCAGCAAGCACAGCGATAATGACCCATTGAGCCAGCGCGTTCTGGACAGCCTTCCCCATTGAGTTGGGCCCGTTTCGGCGGGCTCGTTGGAGTGACCAATGCAATTGCAAGACGCCTCACTGTTTTGTCAGCAGGCCTTTATCGACGGCGCATGGGTCTCTCCAAATACCGCAACAACAGCCAGCATGGTGGGTATCAACACCGGCCTGATCTCTAACGAAGTCGCGCCGTTTGGCGGCATCAAGGCGTCGGGTCCTGGCCGAGAGGGCTCGCAGTACGGCATCGAGTATTACCTGGAAATCAAATACATGTGCCTGGGCGTTAAGCCGAACGAGCTCAAACACGGTAAAACGTCATTCGCCTCGAGAGATAGGCTATGAGCCAACAGGAACTGCGGGCGATCGTCGCCATGCTGGAACAAATGCCGCCGCTGGGCACGCTGCCCATCGAACAGCAGCGACAACTAACCGAACAACTGTTATCAAAAGGTTCTATCGCCCCAGGTTGCAGTTTCGAGCCGGCGCAGGTGGGTGGTGTGCCCGGATTGTGGGCGCACCCCCAACGCGTCAAAGCGGGCAGGGTATTGCTCTATCTGCATGGCGGTGGTTACGCCGTCGGAAGTGCCAATGCCTACCGCTCGTTGGCCAGCCATCTGGCGGCAGCTTGTGAAGCGCGCGTGCTCACCATCGACTACCGGCTGGCACCTGAGCATCCGTTTCCAGCCGCTGTAGACGACGCGGTGGTCGCTTATCGCGGCTTGCTTGGCAGTGGCATCGATCCGCAGTGTCTGGCGGTGGCGGGAGACAGTGCGGGTGGTGGGTTAAGCATGGCGCTGCTGCTTGCAATTCGCGACGCCGGGCTAGCGCAGCCGGTTGCTGCGGCAGTCATGTCACCCTGGGTAGACATGACCCAGAGTGGCGCATCCTGGGCTAACAAACGCGCGGTAGACCCTATGCTAGGCCGCCTCGGTCAAGGCCCTTCGATGGCCGACCTCTATCTGAACGGTGTGGATGCTCGCCACCCGCTGGCATCGCCCGTCCTGGCAGACCTGCGCGGCCTCGCCCCAGTATTGATTCAAGTGGGCAGTAGCGAGTGTCTGTTGGACGACTCGACCCAGCTGGTGGCGCGCTTAGCAGCTGCTGATGTGAAAGTGGTGCTGGATGTCTGGCCGGGCATGATCCACGTCTTCCAAGGCATGGTGGACCAACTGGAGGAGGCTCTTGAAGCCATCGCAGGTCTTGCACGTTTCTTTGAACAGCAGTGGGGCGAATAGCTGTCTTAGTCATGTCATTCAAGTCTTGAGACCTGATGTGAAAAGAAAGTGAGCTGCTTTCTAAAGATAGGTTTTTTGTGTTCGGAAAATTTGTGTAATAGCTCCTTAAATCCCTGCGTGAGCTCAGTGATGAATATAAAAAAAATGCTCTTCACCACGGTAGTCTTTTGCCTGTTTATCCTGGCGGCCCTTGCAATCTTTAACCAGCCGCCAAGAGCTATCCATACCGATTATGCACCTGGTTGCCAGGTATATGGCTGTGCCTTACCGGTGGGTTTTAAAGGGTGGCCCCAGCTTTGACTCATGGACTTATTCTGAGTCCTGGCCAGTCACTCAAACAGTCGGATCAGTACCTTTGCTTTCGTCTCTTTCTTCCCAATCTGACAGCCCTGCAAGTGTCGTACCTGCGACCGAAAGCGCCTTTTATCAATTTGCTGTCGACCCTGAAATCAAAATTGTCTGACACGGCGCTCATTTTGGCTGGCGGCATGTCGCGCCAACGTGCGCAAGACCTGATCAATGACGGCCTCATCGACCTCGCTGTGTTTGGTACCGCTTACATCAGCAACCCCGATCTGGTGGCGCGCCTGGAGAACAACTGGCCTCTGACAGAAGCCAAGCGCGAAACCTTCTACGGCGGCTGGGCCGCAGGTTATGTCGATTACGCGCCTCATCAAGGGTAAGCAATCGCGACCTGGCAAGGTTCCAGTTCCTGAGCTATTGGCAGCCGTCACCGGTATTTGGTGCGGCTGCCTTTTCATGTCTGATGCAAACAGGTCTGGGCGGCGAGTCCAAGAGGACAATCAGGAGCCGTTCTGTTTTAGTACAGATCCACCGCGCCTTCTGTTGGAGAATTCCCCTATGCACCTCAAAGCGCACCGGTACTTTGCCATGGTTGCCGTGACCGGCAACTTCTCGGCGACGGCGCGACACTTTCGCGTCCCTGCGTCGTCCGTTTCACGCTTTATCGCAGCGCTGAAAGGGAGGTGGGCCAGCAGCTACTGTATCGCAATACTCGCACAGTCAAGCTGACGGAAGCGGGCGAGCGCTATTACGTGCAGATCCGCGAAGTATTGGAGTTGCTGGATGCCGCCGATGAGGACGTCACTGGTAAGGGAGGCGAGATCCGTGGTCTTGTGCGGATCAACGCGCCGGTTGCGTTCGGCAGTCTGCATATCGTGAAACTGTTGAATGGTCTGTATGACAAGTATCCGCAATTGACTGTTGAACTGACGGTCACCGATGCCTTTATCGACCCGGTTCAAGAGGGCGCAGACATCATATTTCGGGTGGGGCACTTGGGGGACTCCGGATTGATTGGCCGGAAAATTTGCAACCAACAATACGTTTTATGCGCTAGCGAAAAATACCTGGCGAAGTATGGGAAAGCCGTTTCGCCAGAGGATCTGCAGAGCCACGCATGTCAGGTCTACAAGGGAACCGGTGCCCGCAGCGCTGGTATTTTAGGAAACCGGCCAGTGACAAGGTGAAAATCATCGAGGTGCATGGCCCGCTCAGAAGTAACAATGGCCAGGTACTGGTAGAGGCGGCGCTCGCGGGGCGGGGGATTGTGTTTTTTCCTTCTTGGCTCTTCAGTAGAGAGAGTTTAATAAACAAGCAGCTCATTAAGCTTTTGCCGGATTGGGAGGGGGCGGTCGAGCAGACGCCAAGCCAGATCCATTTGATTTCCTCCGAGAATCGACTCCGCTCTCAGAAAGTTCGCGTGGTGTGGGATTACTTCATCAGTGCGATTGGCGATCCGCCATATTGGGATGATCTGAATGGACAGCCGGCCGCCTTCCGATGACTGCGCGGGTGTCTGGCGCACGAATGGGCATCGTCGGTTTGGGCCGTATAGGCAGAGCAGTGGCTGCACGAGCCCAGGCGTTCGGTATGAGCATTGCGTATACGGGGCGTGCTACTTCATTGAGTGTGGCGTGTATCTGTTCGTCAGTTCGAAAGATGCCAAAGCCGTGAGCGGGTTGAAATCGTGTCTGCCGGCCTGAAAAAAAGCTTACCCCCCCCATTGAGGGTAGCCACTGCAACCGTGGCGCTCAGTAAGCTGTTGCTCGTGCACGGCATACGGAAGCCCTGCGAGTGGAGTGGCAATGAAAAACAATCAAAAACAACGGGTGGTCCCTGAGCCATCGGCTGTCGGCATGCCTCGCGTATTGCGCGCACACCAACCCGATAGCGAGGCCCGTGCGTTCCTGCGCCTGGCCAACTTATCCGCCAGCCTTCGCCCGGCAGAGAACTACTCGCTGCCCAGGTTGCGCCAGGGCTGGCGATTGACGGCACTTGCTCTGGGGCGCAATCCGCCTGTGAGGTCGGTGACTGAGCAACTGATCAAGGGACCGGGCGGTGCAATCGCTTTGCGCATCTTCAAACCTGACGAGGCCACGCAGCTGCAGCCTGCGTTTATGTGGTTTTTCGGCGGTGGGTTCATCATTGGCGATCTGGACACCGCCGATGGAATCTGCCGCAGCATTGCTCTGGCAGCCAACTGCATCGTGATCGCCGTGCGCTATCGTCTGGCGCCGGAGCACGATCTGTCTGCGGGGCGTGCCGATGCGCTCGCGGCGCTTGAATGGGTGGCAAAAAATGGCGAGCAACTAGGAATTGATACGACTCGCCTGGCAATTGGTGGCGACTCGGCCGGCGGCAATCTCTGTGCGGCCGTCGCTCAGGAAAGCCTGCGTCGCGGCGGCCCGGCCCTGAGTCTGCAAGTGCTGGTTTACCCGGCAACCGAGTTGGTGGATAGGTTCCCTTCCTATGCGGAGAACGCGTACGGGCGGACCCTTCTGACCGATCATGCGGTGCAATGGATCGAGCGAACCCTGGCACCCTCGCTCGCCACACTGGACTTGCTCGATCCCTGGTATTCGCCACGCCGCAACCCCGATATGCACGACCTGGCACCGGCCGTTATCGTCAGTGCCGGTTTCGACCCAATCCGCGACGATGGCCTGGATTATGCCGCCCGCCTGCGCGCTGATGACGTGCCGGTGGAACTGTTGCACTACAGCGGTCAGTTCCATGGTTTCCTCAATTTCGATTCGGTCAACGGTGCCAGCCGCGATGCGCTGCAGCGCATCGGCAATGCATTGAAGGGCGCATTCGCGCGGCAACCGGCGGCGGACCGGACGATTGAAATCGCTGACTGCCTGCCACGCAAGCCTTCGCGCCTGCGTACCGTCACCGACGAGCTCGCGACTACTACATTGACCACGTGGGTTGTCACCGAACGGTGGGGCATCGCCTTGTTACGCCTGCTGTCGCCAAAGGCGAGCAGAGCCTGCGAGGTGTTGATCAAGCCGTGGTGCTTGCCGACCGTCATGATGCGGCGCAAAGCCATTTGCAGTCTTGATCGAATGGCTGCTCGGCAAACCTGGCCAACAGAAAAAAACTGCACTGTGAACCCTTGATCGAGGAGTACATCATGGCATTGCCTGATCCGTTCAAACTGTATCGTGAGGCTGTCACCCGGTTCGAAAACGGCGTCAATGCCTTGGCCGCGCGAAATATCGACTCGAAAGAACTGGGTCTCGTGATCGACCAATACACCAGGGTTTCGCTTGGCTTGCAGCACCTGACGCAAACATCGCTGGAGCGTTTGTACAAGCGTCTGGACGTGCCAGGCCGTGGCGAAATCGACGCCCTTGCCGCGTCCCTGCGGCGGGTTGAAGACAAGCTTGACCGATTGCTTGCGCCGCCCACCAGCACGGCAATTGCACCTCGCCCCCCACGCACGCGAGGTCCACTGGCGGAAGCAGGCCCGGCGCTTCTCAAGCCGGCCTCCAAACGAAAAAAAAAGGAGGGGATCAAAGATGACTCGGCCGAATGACAACAAGGTCGCCGACTCGTCGTTGGCTGGCAGATTGCGCTCGGAGCTCGGCATGATGGTCCAGCGCGGCCTCAAGGGCATTGAGTATCTCGGCACCCCGCCACCGGCCGTAGGCCTGTCGCCCAAGACCCTGCTGCACCGCCGCGGGACCTTGTGCCTTTACCACTATCACGCAACAGCGGACGAGATTTACCGCGTGCCGTTGTTGTTCGTAATGGCGACGACCAGCAAGGCTGACATCTTCGACCTGACCAAGGGGCAGAGCCTGATCGAGTTTTTGCTCGCAAGGGGTTACGACGTCTATGTCATGGACTGGATCGCGCCCACCCGGGAAGAGTCCCACCTGAAGCTCGAACACTATGTGCTCGACTTCATTCCCGATTGTATCCGTCGAGTACAACAAGACACGGGTGTGGAAGACGTCACGCTGATTGGCTACTGCATGGGCGGTGTCCTGGCGACAATTTACGCCGCACTGCATCCCGGCGGCCCGCTGAAGAACCTGGTCTGTTTCACCACCCCCATCGACTGGACGAAAATGCCCCTGGCCAAACAACGGCACATCAACATCGAGCGCTTGATCGATGCGACAGGCCTTGTCCCGCCGGAGACCATCATCAAAGCAATTGAGCTGCATCGCCCCGCGGGCCGTATTGCCGGGAAGGCCCGCCTCCTGGACAACTTGTGGAACGAGGACTACGTCAGGGGTTACCGGATGATGGCGCGTTTCAGTGCCGAGACCTTGCCGCTTTCCGGCGAATATTTGCGGCAGATTTACCACGAACTGGGTAAAAACAACTCACTTTGCGAAGGCGGCATGCGCATCGGTGGCCAAGAGGTTGATCTGAAAAATATCGAAGTCTCGTTACTGCACGTGATCGCGCAATACGACTCCCTGGTGCCACCGGACTGCGCACAACCGCTGGTGGCTCGCGTGAGTTCGCTCGACAAGGAGGAGCTGATGCTGCCGGGCGGTCATGTCAGCCTGGTGGCGGGGCCGGCCGCGGTCAAACGGATGTGGCCCAGGCTCGATCAATGGTTGGGCGACCGATCAGTCTGAAAACCAATGCTGCAGCCGGTGTGAAACCTCGGATCATCCGTACAGGGTCGAGCGAGACGTGTAATTCGAGGGTGTTTGAGCGTTCTCCCGGTAGTCCCTGGCGGGCGAAACCATTGGCACGATCATCGGTAGCGGTGTCGGTGGCGCAGTCGGGCACGCCCTGATCAAAGCGTAGTGATCTGCCCATAGCGGTCTGGCTCAAACATCGACGGTCATTCAGGAGGGGCAGCGGGAGCTCGTTACCCCGGAGCATTCAAAACTTCATGTCAGAATTACACCAGTGTTTCCACGGTTCCAGTCAGCTGGTTTCGTGCATCACCCTGGCCGAAAGGGCGCGCATCGCCGTCACCATTAAACCAGTCGTAGCGCAGTTCCGGGCGCAGCGACAGGTATTTGTTGAAGTCGTAGCGCAGGCCGGTGGTCAGCGCATTGAGCGCGCCACGAGCAATGGAAGAGGGGAACAGAACGTAGCCGTCCGGGTCGTCGAAATGCTCGGCCCGTACGGAAAACGACAAGTCCTTGCGTTGCTGGTAAGTCAACACGACGTTGGCTCCCCACCAATGCGCGCCATCAAAACCGGGACCGGTGACGATGTCCACGGTCGATGCATTGCCATCGCCCGATTGACGACCGTAGACCATTTCGCCGCCCATCGACCACCGCTCATTGAATTTGTGCCAGCCATTGAGCGAGTGCTGTTGCTTGAATTGGCCATCTTCGGAGATCACGCGGCCGCGGGGTGTTTGTATGTCGCTGCGACTGTCGTTTTGTGAATCGCCAACGAGAAACTCATAGTCGATCCAGGTGTTCATGTCGGGCGTGCGCCAGCGCAGGGCGCCCAGCATCGCCTTGCGGTTGTTGTCGCGCAGGTTGTTCCAGCCTTGCACAACGCCCAACTCCGCACCGAGAATCCCGGACTCACCGTTGTACAGGCGGGTGCCGAGCAATACGCCGCCGACGGTGCCGGGCTCGCTGACGAAGGCATAGCTCTTGCTGCCAAAGGGATTGCGCGCGGCGCGGATGTTGGGCGGGATTTCATAGCCCAGTGCCGGGCCGAATACCCCGGCCATGGCGGTGATGCCAGGACCGTAGGGTAAGTAGGCGGTCGCGGCGATGTTCGGCACGGCGAGGAACTTCTGTTTGTCCCGCTGGGCTTTGGCCAGGTCGTCATCGCCGGGGGAGTTGACGTCCCAATGCATGTCCCAGCCCTGGGTGCGAGCGAATTGGGCGTTACGGCCGTAGTTTGCTTCGAAGGTAAAACCGAAGGAGGCTTCAGTCGGTTTCGGGCCGGGCAGGGGTGTGATGCGCGGCACCATGTCGCCTTTGAGTGCCTTGTCGACGAACAGATGCAGGCTGCCCCATTCCAGGCCTTCGTCGGCGAAACCGACCACGGGCAGGTTACTCAGGCCGTCCTGGCGCTCGTCGTGGGTTGAGCGGTTGTTGCGTGAGTAGGCGGCGTCAAACAGACCTGAGACCTGAATCCCGTAGTCCTTTTCCAGCGTGTCGCCGAAAAGGCTGCGAAACAGCGTGCCTTCGCCTGTCTCGGGGCTTTCGGCGGCGTGGCTATTGAGCGTTGCGAAGGCGGCCAAAACCGCACCAAGCGTTTTCACCTTGATGTTGTGCATTGTCTGTCTCTTGTTTTTGTTGTCAGAGTGCTGAAAGGGGGGGCATCCATGCCCCCGAGAAACCGGTGTCAGACGTGACAGGCCCGGGCGCCACTGGCGACAGGGGCGTTCTGCTGCAATTGCCGGCGCAGGGAGTCGAGGAGTTTCGGCAGGGCCGACAGTTGCGCTACTCCACCGAAGCAGTAGTAATCCGGGCGCACGACCAGGACCTTGAGCCCGGCTTCTGCCATGAACTGCAGGTACTTGCCGGAGACGTCGCGGTAGATGCCTTTGGCGCTGTTGGCCTGCGCTGCCAGTCGCACGACCTGCACGCCGTAGGCGCGAATGAAGTCCAGTTGCTGTGCATCGAGCAGTGTCAGCGGATCTTCGTCACCGCTGACCAGCAGGTGGAAACCGCGGTCGATGACGTCGTCGTAGCGGCTGACCTTGCCATCGATCTCGATCGAACCGTGTACTCCGAGAATGCCGCGCAATTGACCTTCCTCCTGCAACAGACCGTCGGTCAAACCCGGGAACGGTGGCAGTGGCGCCACGTTGCCGCTCAGGTACGCCGTGTCACGTTTGGCAGCCTTCACCGGATCGGACACACAGACCACTTTGCCCATGGCCATGGAGGCTTCGATCACGGCGCGGATCTGTGGCTTGCGTTCCAGGGTGTAGCTGTCCAGCAAACTGTTGTCCGCCAGGCCGCGCAGTAGCAGGTCGAGGCGCCAGGAGAGATTCCATGCATCGCGGATCCCCGAGCACATGCCCTGGCCCATGAACGGCGGCATCACGTGGGCCGCATCGCCGGCGAGCATCACCCGGCCGCTGTGCCAGTTCGCGGCAATGCGCGAGCGGAACTGATAGACCGCGTGGCGCACCAGGTCGGCGGTGTCCGGCGTGACCCAACGCGACAGCAGCGACCAGACCTTGTCGGTGTCTTGCAGGTCTTCGAGGGTCTCGTGGGGCAGGCGCATGAACTCCCAGCGGCGATAACCGGGGCCGCCAGGGACCATGGTGGTCGGACGCTCGGGGTTGCACCATTGGCCGATGTCCGGCACATCCAGTTCCACACCCGGCTTGGGCTGCAGGTCGACCACCAGCCAGTCTTCCTGGAACCCCAGGTCTTGCCATTCAATATTCAGTGACTGGCGCACGAAACTGTTGGCGCCGTCGGCACCGATCACATAGCGGGCGCGGACGCTTTGCTGCTCTTCGCCGAGCGAGAAGTTGCCGTCTTCGCGAATCACCCGATTGAGCATCATGTCGCAGCCATTGGCGTCTTGCTTGAGCGCGGTAGCTTCCCAGCCCTGATGAATCTGCACGTTGCCGATACTTTTGGCCTTGCGATCCAGTACAGCTTCCAGGGATGGCTGGTTGAACAGGTAACCGAACGGACCGTCGCTGATGGATTCGGCTGACCAGTCGATCTCCACCAGCACTTTCCAGTCGGCGTTGAACCACTGGTAGCGCGCCGATGGCTGGGAGATTTTTGCCAGCTCCTCACCAAGCCCCATGGAGAGGAAGATACGGCGGATTTCATGATCGTAAAAAACCGCGCGGGGCAGGGGATAAAGCGCCGGCCACCGTTCAAAGACGGCTACGGAGTAACCCATCTGGCCCAACAGAATGGCCAGGGTCTGGCCGACGGGACCGTAACCGGCAATGGCGACATCGACTGTGGTGTGCTGATTCATGACTGTACCTCGTGTACTTCGCAATGATTTCCGGACATGGCCGGGCCCGTCGCGCGGTTCAATGGAATCGCGCGATGCAGGAAGTCAGGTTTTTTAGAGGTGGCTCAGGTGGGCGCCGGAGCGTGCGCTTCAGTGTTGAAAATGAAGTTGTCCGGAACGTCCGGGCCCCACAGGTACAGGGAGTTTTCCGGCGGATAATCGCCAGCGGGCCATTCACTGCCTTCGGCGATGTAGTCCATGTCTGCCGAGTATTCGCAGAAGGAACCCCACGGGTCCTGCACATAATGGAAGTAGTTCGAGCCCAGGCAATGACGGCCAGTGCCCCAGCCTTTGGTGTGTCCCGCTGCGGCCATTTGCGCGGCGCCGGAGCCGACTTCATCAATGCTGTCGACTTCCCATGCCGCGTGGTGCCAGCCCTTGGCGCTGCTTTTGGCAAACGCCACCAAATGGTGATCGCAGCCGTGAGCGGCGTGACTGAAGGCGATGACGTCCATCGACTTGTCCGAGAGCTTCAAGCCCAACGCGTGTTCATAGAAGTGCAGGGCGCCGAGCACGTCCGGGGTGAACAACAGCACATGGGACAAGCGGCGAGGGCGGACCTGTGCCAGGGCATCACGCGTTGTTGCGCCACGGCTATTGGCGGGGGTGTCACTGCTGCGGTGGGCGGTCTTGTGGTCGGGCATGGTTTTTTCGCCGACCTTGACCTGCAACAGATTGCCGTCCGGATCACGGAACCAGATGCCGGCACCTGGACGATCTTCAAAACGGCCGCCCGCGGCTTCGATCTGCTGACGCAGCGCAGCGAAGTCCTGTTCGTAGCAATTGAAACTCAGGTAGGCCAGGGATTTGGAGGCAGCCGGCAGGATCTTCGCCCACACATGTCCGTCGGCCGCCCTCAGGAGAAGTTGGTCCGAGCCACGTTCTACGTCGAGCCCGAAGCTTTCAAAGAATTGGCAGGCTTCGTCCAGCGACGGAACGTTCAGCGCGTAGTGATCAATTGAATGCACACCATGGGACACGCTCATGATTGCCTCCATTTTTAATTATTGTAATTGTAGCGTGCAGGGCTTGAGGACAGCCCTGCACGAGTTTTGAACGGTGTTGTCAGGCTTCGTCGACTACCGGGTTGACCAGCTTGCCGATGCCCTCGATGGACACTTCGACCACGTCGCCGGCCTTGAGGTACACCTTTGGATTCATACCGAAACCCACGCCGGCCGGGGTGCCGCTGACGATCACGTCGCCGGCTTCCAGGGTCACCGCTTCACTGAGCGTGGAGATGATAGTGGCGACATCGAACAGCATGTCGTCGGTGTTGGCCGATTGCACGACCTTGCCGTTGACCCGGGTTTCCAGCAGCAAGCCTTTGCCGCCTGCTGGCAATTCGTCGGCGGTGACCAGGACCGGGCCGAATGCACCGGTGTCATCGAAGTTTTTGCCGACGGTCCACTGCGGCGAAATGAACTGGTAGTCACGTACCGAGCCTTCATTGAACAGTGCGTAACCGGCAACGTGTTCGAGCGCATCTTCCTTGCGAATGTGACGACCGCCACTTTTCAGGACCACGGCCATTTCACCTTCGTAATCGAGGGTGTCGGAAACGCGCGGACGCACCAGCGGTTTGTTGTGGGCCGTCAGGCTGGAGTTCCAGCGCGGGAACAGGGTTGGGTAGCTTGGTTGAGCGTAAGGCGACTCTTTGGTGTGGTCGGCGTAGTTCAGACCCACACAAACGATCTTCGTAGGGCGCGCCATCAATGGCAGATAAGCGTCTTCGGCGATGTCGACCAGCGCCCCGTTGGCTTCGGCACCATGGGTAGTCAAGTCGACGCCGCGGGCCAGCAGCGATTCAAGAGATTCGGTACCGAGCACGCGCACGCCTTCGGCAGTGACGACACCCAGGACAGGTTGACCTTGATTGAGGAAGCGGACGTAGCGCATGACGGTTTCTCTTGTTGGATTTGAAAAGGGGCGGCGCTCAAAGGCAGCCGATCGCGTAGTCACTAAGCTAAAACCAATAAAATATATCGTCAACAAAAAATATATATTCCTGCAGATGTGAGAAATTTTGCCTTCTGTGTATGATTCAGCAGAACAAGGCGTAAGGAGTCGAGCGTGAATTCCCCTCAGATCAGTTGGCAACCCGTAGACGTCGCGGAAAAACGCACGATGGCCTCGCAACTCGAAGCCAGGATTCGCCAGGACATCATCAATGGCCAACTGGCCCCAGGCAGTCGCCTGCGCCTCAAGGAGCTGGCCGACGCCTATGACGTGGGTGTGATTCCCTTGCGTGAAGCCTTGTCGCGCCTGGCCAGCAGCGGCTTCGTTTCGGCGGCGGATCAGAAGGGTTTCAGTGTCGGGCGAATTTCCGCAGCGGAAATCGCCGACATCACCGCTGCACGATTGCACATTGAATGCAAAGCGTTGGCCGACTCCATTCGTCAGGGTGATGTGGAGTGGGAGAGTCGGGTCCTCGCCGCTCATCACAGGCTCGATCGCTTGACCATCGTCGAAGGCCCGGAGCGCTTGCTCAAGCCGGAATGGGAAAACGCCCACGAACTGTTCCATCAGGCGTTGATTTCCAGCTGCAATTCACCAACGCTCCTGCGCTTGTGCACATCACTGCGCGATCAGACCGCGCGCTATCGCTTTCTTTCGATGCATTACAAAGAGAGCAGCCAGCGTGATGTTCCCGACGAACATCGACAGCTGATGGATGCGGCGCTGGCCAAGGACATCGACAAGGCGTGCGAACTGTTGTCCAGCCATTATCAGACCACTACCGACTCGGTGTTGAAGCACGCGTTATTGGCTTAAGCCTCAATACTCAGCGGCAAGCCTGGAAATCGAAGCTTTAATGCATTCGCAGTAAAAAGAATGTTTTGATGGCGAAACGCCCTGTCGTCGGGTGTACGCGAACGGAGGAAGGACCTTCATGGGGTTATCCGATTCGCGAGCGGAATTTTTTTTGAAATCAAGGGGTTGCCAGCCTCAAAAAATGAGTACATAATTCACGCCATCGAAAGCACTGACGGCTAAAAAAGCTCAATGTTTTCAAGGAGATAGGGTGTTAATTAGACTCTCTGTCCCCGCTCCAAGTTTTTACGCATTTGATGTTGTGCTACTGACAGCAAATGTTTTGAGGCCGAGTAGCAAAATGGTTATGCAGCGGATTGCAAATCCGCCTACGCCGGTTCGATTCCGACCTCGGCCTCCACTTATAAACAGGCTCCGTAGATCTATGATTTACGGAGCTTTTTTATTTGTAATACTTGCAAGATTTAGTCTTGAAAAGGGGTTTTGTAAACTTGCTTCACCGGGGCGGGATGTATATTCTCCCACCTCTGCTGCAAATGCGTCAGGACGGCCAGAGTGTATTTCGGCAAGTTTTAGACGGCTTCACCGCGCTACCGCCCGAATGGCGAAACTGGTAGACGCATGGGACTTAAAATCCCCCGCTCGTAAGGGCGTGCCGGTTCGATTCCGGCTTCGGGCACCATTTAAAATCAAGGGTTTGCGGGCGAAAGCTGATGCAAACCCTTTTTTGTTTCTGGTCCGCAGTTTTGGAGTTGGTCCGGAATTCACTTGGTTGGCGAAAATTTTTTGCCTTTACGGTTGCGGATGTACTGCTCCGTCATAACAACGGTGGTATGCCCAAGTTGATCTTTGGCTTGCATCATGTCACCACTGGATTCTGCCTTATCCGTACCGGCTTTTGCTCGCAAAACGCGCATTTTAAACTCCGGTTTGGAAACACCAGCGGCCTCCCTGGCCATGTCAAACCTCCTGCGCAACATCGCCACCGTCATCGGTGCGCCATCCTCTGACACGATCAGCCGCGTCGAGCGGACCTTGTGCCCCGACTTTCGGGTCATGATTCGATCAATCAATACCTTCAACTCACCAGTTACCTCGATTCGTCGTTTAGCCTTTGTTTTCCCCTGAAGTAACCATATTTGGCTGTCGCGGACATCGCGCTCGTCCATCAGTCGTGTGTCAGTCACTCGTTGTCCGGTCAGATAGGCCAAGTCCATGGCATCTTGCAGGCCGGTATCAGCCTTATCGTGCACGCGCTTGAGCAGTTCGACGTAAGTATCCCGACCGGTCTCTTTATTACCCTTGACACCAGCGCAGGGGTTGGCCAATGACGTGTAACCCTTGTCTCTGGCGTAGTTCCATATTGCGCTCAGCAGCGCCTTTTCTCGATTCGCTCGGACCGGTGCTGACTTGCGCCTGCCGCGTTGGGCAACATCTTCCCCACCGAGTGGTTTGCCGGCGACATGTCGCCGATTCCCGACGCGGTGAAGCCGTTCCCGCACCTACTGATTCTCTACCCCCTGAAGGTCAATGAACGGCCTTTCTACTTTAACCTGGACACGGCAGCCTTCGATGAACTGCGCCGGCAGACGGCGTTTCGCTGGGCCGCGCAGGAACGTTTGACCCGACGCCCGGCGCAGCAGGCATACCTGGTGGAGTCGGTCCTTGCTATCCATGTCTGCACCTATCATCCCTTGGATGGGTGGCAAACGCCGCCTGGCCGATCGCCTCATTCCGTTGTTTCCACCCGATGAATGCTACGTCGAAGACTCACCGACAGCGCGCCGCCCGATTTTTCTACCTGCAGCACCATGCCTTCGCGGGCAAGGTCTCCGGGCAAACCTTCGGCACCGCCACCACCACCCCGTCGATCAACCTACTTCGTATCGAAGAAAACCTCTCGAACGCTTGGCAACGCCTGGCCGGTACCTACGTGGAAAACCTGCCGTGGTTGGAATGCGCCGAGCGCTATGACCGGGCGCACACCTTCCATTACATGGATCCCCTGTACTGGCAGACCACAGGCTACGGGGTGGATTTTCCGTTCGAAAACTATGAGCGCATGGCCGACTTCATGCGGCGGTGCAAGGGTAGGGTGATGGTCAGCATCAATTTGTGGATTCAACCGGTCGATGCAACACAACTAAATTCTGTGTAAGCAGAAGGAGTGTTGCAGATGAAACAGAGACCTCGGATCTATTACATCGAAAGCCAGAAAAAACTGATGTTGGATCACTGGCACAAAGGTGACTCTCTCCAGCACATAGCCCAACTATTTGATCGAAACCATTCATCGATACACGCATCTTGGCGCAAACATTCGGTATCAGACCCGCTGTACGCCGCAGGTCCAGATTGGCGCTGACGTTGGCTGAGCGCGAAGAGATTTCGCGTGCAGTGGTGGCAGGTAACTCGATCCGTTCCATGGCCGCCTGTAGCCGTACTACCCCAACAGGTCGCGAAGCTTTTGCGCGAATTCCATTTCGCGCTTCAGACCGTCGTCGTTTTTCAGGGTTTAGAGCTCGGCCAACTGGGCGGCGAGCTGTTGTTCAAGTGCACGGAATTATGCGAGACGGGACATTTTCTGCTCCAGTTCAGGTTTGTTCGAATAAAGGCCGGCCGCTCTAGAATGACCATCTTGGGTGACTTCGCACTGAAAACGTTCTAGTATCTGAGCGCTGAAGATGTCACTGAGCCATCAAGCGTACTAGATCGTAATATAGGGAATTCAGTTTGAACAAAGTAAGCTTTTTCGCAGCAGCAGCTCTGTCTGTCGCACTACTCAGCGGCTGCGCTGGCGTGCAGAAAGTCGCAGACAAACTGGACATGAAGACCGGCACCTACGTATCACCTGAACAGCTGGCTACTTTCGTCAAGGGCAAGACCCGCCAGGCCGACGTGATCTCCGCAATCGGCTACCCGCCGGCTCGTAACGAGATCAGTGGCAAGGAAATCTGGACGTACAACTACACCCTGATCACCGCTATCCCTTTCGTCGGTGAGAACAAGTCGGAGTCGACCGTTTTCGAGTGGAGCAAAGCAGGCGTGCTGGCCAATGCCTACAAGGCAAATGGCACCGCTGGCGGTAGCAGCAATCCAATGCTGAACGCAGCCGGCCTGTAATTAAAAGCCTCTCTGATATGCTCGGTGATGCTTCGTTTTCGACATCGATAAGGATAATTGTGTGAAACAAGTTAATTTTTTTGGCGTGGCTGCACTGACCCTGGCACTGGGCATGCTCGCTGGCTGCGGCGAAAAAAAGATTGATGGCAGCTCGTACGAATCGTTCGGTGAATCGGTTCAGGCAATGATGAAGAGCCTTCCTGCCGATAAGCAGCGTGAGTTCTCGTCGACAGTGACAAAAGCAATGGGACTAGGCGTCGCTGAAGAGGGTAAATCTTTTGCGCAATCCGTTGACGGAAAAAATGCTGAAGAACTCATGGCCTACGCGAAAGCTGGTATCGAAAAAAAGAACTTCGGCGGTAATAAGCCTATTCAATTCAGACCATAAGTCTTAGGTTGCGAAAAAAGCCGAGGCCACGGCCTCGGTTTTTTTGATGCCAATGTGTCGTCAAGCCATTCCTGTCGACAGACAATTCTCGTTGTCCGCTAGGCTGAACTCGTTCCTTAGAATGCCGTGTCGCTTCATTTCTTGCAGGTAACTTCTCTAGAAAGGTCGCCCGGTCGCTCACCCAAACGCTCTACCAACCTAACGAGATAGCCGTCGGGATCCTGGACGATGAATTCGCGCTGGCCGACTTCTACATTGTTAGCCCGGTACCAAGTGTCTTTGCACTCTAGATAGAGTGGAAACCCAGCCTGACCAAGTTTTTGGATGATGGGTGCGACAGCCACAACGTCAATCTGGATGTTGATTCCTCTTCCAAACGGCTTTGTCAGGGGGGCCGTTAGCCATTGGCTGGCGTGCGGGTCAACCTGCTCAAGCATTACTTGTGCACCGTTATAGTCCAGGTAAGCGAAACCGTCTTCTGGGCGTTGATAGGCCACTTCAAATCCAAGGCAAGAATCCCAAAAAGCCAGACTGCTATCCAGGTCAGTGACCATTAATTCCGGAACCAGTTTGCTACGTTCGAACATGAGTGACGTCCATTTCAATCGGCTCATTCGCCGGGAGGGAGCATTGTAAAACGTTGATCGGCGAAATCAGACTCTGCTAGCGGGGCGGGGAAGGGCAGCCATCGATGGCGCTGGAGCCCATCGGTGACGTATTACCTGCAAAGGCCGAAGCGGCCTGCTATCGATAGTTCGACTATTCTGCCATGGCGGCGTGATTCATACCAAAAAGCCTCCAGAGTTCCCGGGGCGGTTCATAATGAAAAGCTGCGATGTAGAAACTAATGTTTGTAGTAGCCACGGATTACATAGGCAGGCCAGCGAGATTGGTAAAGCTCACTTGATGAGGTTACGCGATGCATCGCATGGTGAGACATGTTCTCGCAGTAACAGCCATCGCAGCCGCGCTCGCCGGCTGTGCCTCCCAGCCTCCGGCAACAACGAGCCTTGACTACAAGAGCCGCGCCGTGACGCGCAGCGATGGCGGCTTGCGCGTGTCGACCGCCGTACTGTCGGCCGCAGAAAGCGAGGCGGTCTACGGCGTGCCTCTGGCGAATACATCGATACAGCCAGTCTGGATCGAAGTCAAAAATCGGGAAGACCGCACCTACTATCTGCTTTCGCCGGGCCTCGATCCAAATTTCTTCCCTGCATCCGAGGCGGCCGAAGCGTTTTTTCCGGGTGTTCCGCTGGACGAGCGGACGGCGCTCGACCGGCACTTTCGTCGGCTGGCCTTTCGCAATCCTGTCGCACCTGGCACGACAACCTCGGGCTTCGTGTTGACCAATCTCGACGAGGGGTTCAAGTTCGTTAACCTCGATCTGGTGGCAGACGGGCGGGCGAGACATTTCTCTGTCCTGGCCATCGTGCCGGGACTGCGCACCGATTACCACATCAGCGAAGTGTTCAGACAGGGCATCTATCCTCCAGAAGACATTGTGAATTACACGGATGACGCCAGTTTCCAGGCGGCGCTGGAGGCGCTTCCGTGCTGCGTCACCAACGAAGAGGGCTCCAGAAACGGCGATCCGCTGAACCTGGTGATCGTCGGCGGCCTCGATGATGCCTTCCCCGCATTCGCGCGTCGCGGCTGGCGAGGAACCGAGGAAAAGTGGTCGGGGTCGATCATGAAAATGGTTAATTCGGCGCTTGCCGGCGAACGCTATCCCTATGCTCCGGTGAGCGATCTCTATCTATTCGGCCGAGCTCAGGACCTTGCCTTGCAAAAGGCGCGTGACAACGTCCACCAGCGCAATCACCTGAGGCTGTGGCTGAGTCCGATGCAATATCACGGCAAGAAGGTGTGGGTCGGACAGATCAGCCGTGATATCGGCAGCCGGTTGACCGTGCATTCTGCGACGCTGACGACGCACAAGATCGACCCTGACGTCGATGAAGCGCGCAGTGCGCTGACACAGGATATGGCGTATTCGGTGACGCTGGCCAAATTCGGATTTGTGAAGGGTGTGGGTGCCGCTACCAAGAGCGCACCGCGCGAGAACCTGACAACCGATCCTTACTACACGGATGGCCTGCGCTGTGTCCTGGTGTTCGATCACACGCACACTTCCCTGGCGCAAATCGAATTCTTTCTGTCAAAGGGAATCTACGAGAATGGCGGACAATCACCGGGGCGGGTCAAGCCATGAGCCGCTTGACATCGACGCCATGCGGCTGGGGTACTCTGCGATGTGCAATGCGCTGCTTGTGCACCGTGGGTTGTGCAGCGGTTCTTGCGCTCGCCGTTGCTTGTTCGACCTGGCAGGCACCTGCTGATTTCAGTACTGCCGAGTTGCGTGAACGTGCGCAGACGGCCACCAGGCACGAGATACGCGTCAGCGCTGCCGTGCTCAGTGCCGAAGACAGGCGGCGCATGCTGGGGTTAGAGTTGGACAAGACACGCGTGCAGCCCGTGTGGGTCGAAGTCCAGAACCGGACTGTCGAACCGCTCTTGTTGTTGCAGCCGGGAACCGATCCCGACTATTTCTCGCCACTCGAAGTCGCCTGGTCCATGCATGGCACATTCGCCCCGGCAGCGAACGCGCGCATCAATGCACACCTGGACCAACTGGGGTTCAAAAATCCCGTCCTGCCAGGTGAAACGAAGGCGGGCGTGCTGTTCATCAACCCTGAGCGCGTTACGCGGCTGCTGAATATCGATCTGCTGCAGAGAAAGACCCTGATCCCGTTCTCCCTCTTCTTGCGGGTACCCGACGATGCCGGGGAAAAATGGTTTGCCGAAGGCTTGTTTCAGCATCAGGGTTCCGAGATCAAGGACTATGACGATCTGGCCGCGTTGCGTTCTGCGTTGGAGCGCCTTCCCTGCTGCGCCGCTGACGCGAACGGCCGGACGAGCGGCGATCCGTTCAATGCGATTCTCGTCGGCGAGTTCGCCGATATCGCCACCGCATTTGTGCGTCGCGGCTACCGGCGTGCCGCGCACCCCGTAGATGCGGCCGAACGTGCATTCGGCCGCATGCCCGATGCCGTGGTTCGCAAGCAATCGCAAGCCGGAGCGCCGGCGACTTGGGTGCGTGTGTGGATCACGCCTATGCGCTTCGAAGGTCACTCCGTCTATGTCGCGCAGGTCGCAAGACCGACCGGCGGACGCTTTGCACCGCGCGAGGCACAAAACCTCGTTTTGCATGAGGACGTCGATGAGGCGAGAAATTTCCTGATCCAGGACATGATGTATTCGGCCGGTCTGGACAAGCTCGGGTTCGTCACCGGCGTCGGTCCCACGTCCCAGGCACAACCGCGAACGACGTCCAGCGGCGCCCATTACTTCAGCGACGGTCTGCGTGCGGTCATGTTCTTTGCGACGCGGCCGCTCAGCCTGTCACAGGTTCAGATGCTCGATTGGGAACCGTATCTGGACTGGCGCGAATCGCCTGCACGCAAGGAGGTCGACGATGCCCGCAAGTGACCTGTTCAGCCGGCCGGATGACAAAGCCAGCCGTTGGTGCGGTGCCCACCCATTGTTGTGCAGCGCGGGAATGGTATGGCTGCTGATAGCAGGTTGTCATGCGCTCACTGCCTGCACACCCGCGCCGCTGATTGCCTACTCGACGGATACACCACCGCTTGTGCTGGTCCCTGCGTCGCAGGCCGGCGTGAAGGACAAGCGGGCGCGCTTTCGCGAGATTTTCTGCTCGATCCTCGACAAGCGAGGAAGTGCCTTGCCCGATAGCCGCCCTTGCGAGGAGGCACTGACGCGCGTCGGAGTCGAACCTGGTGGCACTGGCAAACCCGTTAATCTCGGTCAATCGAAACGCCGTCTGATCGGCGCTGTGGTAGCCGGCGTCGGCTACGAATGCTTCGAGCAATGGCTGCAAGCGCCCGGCAGCGTAGCAACTCATCTGCGTCAGTTCGGATATGACCTGGTGCAGATGAAGGTCGACGCCTTATCGAGCTCCGCAAAGAACGCACGACAGATACGCGACGCGATCATGGCGATGCCAGCCGAAGCCGGACCGCCGCGCCTCGTCCTGATCGGATATTCGAAAGGCGCGCCCGACGTTCTCGAAGCAATGGTCGCTTACCCGGAAATCCGCCCCCGCGTGGCGGCAGTGATCAGCGCAGCCGGCTCGGTCGGCGGCTCGGCGCTGGCCAACGATGCCGAGCAGTACCAGGCTGACCTGTTGCGGTACTTTCCCGGTGCGACTTGCGATTCGGGTGACGGTGGCGCGATCGACAGCCTGCGACCCGCAACGCGTAAGAGCTGGCTGGCGCAGAACCGGCTGCCGTCCGATCTGAACTTCTATTCGCTCGTTACCTTCCCGCAGCCGGATCACATCTCGGCCGTGCTGAAATCGAGTTACAACAAGCTGGCGCGCATCGATGCCCGCAACGACAGCCAAATGATCTTCTACGATCAGATTGTGCCTGGCAGCAGCCTGATGGGCTATATCAACGCCGATCATTGGGCACTGGCAGTGCCGATCGCCAGGACGCATTCAACCCTCGCTTCACTATTGGTGACACAGAATGCCTATCCGCGCGAGGCGCTGGCGGAGGCGATGCTGCGCTTTGTCGAAGAGGATCTGGCGACCTCTTCTTCGCGCTGATCCGCTCCCTCACGTATCGGCGCTTAACCCCCAAAAAGCCGATGGCGAGCTTTTCTAGCTTATTTTCAGTAAGGGGATAGAAATGTAGAGCGTCAGTGCTACGCCACCCATTGGTACTGAAGTCTTTGCGGTCTGATCACTCCCAAGACTAAACCCGTCTTGAACAACGGCAGGTACTGTGTCTCCATGACAGTAGACACAATGCCCCAGGAGGCCATACTGATTTGAGGTGTGGAGGTTGAAGTTTTCAGTACTGTTGCTGGCTTTAACAGATGTTGGCGCTGATGCAGTTTTGATCCGGACTGACCTACCTGAATACTCGGTAATCGAGGGTCTTATGCGTGTCTTCATAGACCGCCTAAGGTTCAGCTGAAGTCAGCGGTTTGGGTCATAACCACATCAGCACCAACAACCGGCTGCGATAGTGGCGGTTTTTCGGTCAGTGATCCGCTTCTCCCTTGATCGCCAAAACGCTGCAGGGCACCTGATACAGAACATGCTCCGTGGTACTGCCAATCAGTTTTTCTACCCCTTTGTGATGGGTATTTCCCATTACGAAGACGTCTGCTCGAGAATGAGTGGCAAAGTCAACCATCGCTTTGGCTGGCGGCCCTGCGATGAAGTGTTGTCGCTCAACTGGCACGTCGTACCGTCCTGCCAAGGCAACAAAGCACTTTTCAAGAGACCGGCGCACTTCGTTGCTGAAGCCTGGCATCGTCACGGCGCCAGCACCTGCATCAGAGAAATGTGTGTGTGTCAGTTCATAGGCATATAGCATGTGCAACTCAGCATCACATTGCGCCGCCATTTCGTTAGCCGCCTGAATGATGCTGTCGTTGATTCCGCTGATTTGACCCTCTGGATGCGATGGGTCAATCGCCGCGACAATCACCCGAGGAAGCGGACACCTGACTTCGCTGACCAGATGTATGGGGGGCGCACATTCGCGCAACAACTGCCAATCCAAGGGCGTGACGAATACACGTTTGAGCGCTGATTCATGATGTACGTCCTTGATAATCAGGTCCGGCTGCATTTCAGCCACATGCCCAAGGATCTCTTGCAGCGGGTCACGGCTCAATGCAACTTCGGTGGTCACATCGATGCCCTTCCTGCGCATGAGTTCGGCCTCATCCGCCAACCACTGCAGGTTCTCCTGCCGACAACTTTCACGAAGTGGTTCACTGTTGCTCATTAACCGCATAAGGTCGAAGTCTTCGATGAACACCGCGATATGCAGCGCTGCGCCTGTAGCGTCGGCCAGTGCGATTGCCCGCTCCATCGCCGGCGAGTGACGCATGGTTGGACCTGCGATCAGAAAGAGTCGTTGATACTGTCTCATGTGACACCTCCAAACGTTCTGGGTTATCCACTAGCGCCCCCAGCACTTTCGCTTGTCCCACCATTGGCGATCTTTCATCGCCTCAACTACCTGGATCGACAATATCAATATACGCCTGCATTACTGGCTTACCAGTTGCCACGCCTGTCGAAGGCTGTAGCAGATCTTTTCATCATGCGGGCGATTGCTCCGGGTTTGTTTGGCGTCGTCCCATGTTAGATAGCATTGCGTGGTGTGCATGCGGGTTTCTGAGGCTCAAACATACGACCGTGGTCACCGCCATCGCGGTGACGCTTGGACTGCCATTCACCTTGACGATGTGACTGGCGCCGTTCTTCTTAAAGATGAGAATCTGACCTGCCTTATCGCCAGAAGTAGCAGCGAAAAGCTTTAATTTTCAAGATTTTTTCAGCGTGCCAGGGGTTTTGATGTGCATAGGGTATGGCACTATAGTGGCCTGCCTTCAATGAGTTGTAGAATCGTGATTGGCAAGATTCGTAAATTTCTTAACCGACTCAAAAATAGCGAATTCTTTTCAATTCTCATCGGCGAGGATTGGCCACGTGCCACCGGGGAAGATTCTCGTCAATCGCGATATGGAAAAGCAGACAAAAGAAACGAAGTCGGTGCGAATTCTGGCACCGAGTGAGAGATTGGTTGAGTTTGGTCCGAAGCCTAGAACCTCAAGTGAATACTAAGTTGCGCCGGGCTCTAAGGGGTGAGGCTACGGCCGTAGCCTCTAATAAAAAGTGAAGCTAGTGAAAAACGCCGGACTCTTCCGCGCTTTCGAGCCTGTCTTCTTGAGGGTTGTTTTCAAATTTCGCTGCTTTTTTGTAAATCAGGCGGTCCTTTTCGTTTCTCTCCTTTGCGTCGTTGAAAACTTCAAGGGTGTCGTCGTCAATGACTTTTACGTGCATTGATCGAGAGCTTTCATCGTCCCAAAGCTCTACATAGCCCGAGCGCTCACTCTGCCTGGCATAAAGCTCGTATGGAATAGTCCGAACTTGTTCCTTGTTGTAATAGAAGCGTTGCATTCCGAAGTAAAGCCCGTTTACAGCTCTGTCACTTGTGGCGGTGGGTATTGGATTTGGAATTAAAGTGATGATGAAGCCAAAACCGTTATCAGCGACCCACTTGTAACCGTCTATCACTTTTTCCAAAGCTTTAATTTGAACGCCATATTCCCTGCTATTTCTATCCTTGGGCAGCTCCTGGTATTGAAAGTCCAGCTGAGCATACGCAACATTCGAAAAGCCGAGGAGGCAGCTGAATGCGACTGCGATCTTAAACTTCATTCCATTTTTCCCTGTTAATTTCGGTCGCATCAAGATGATGGCCAACGGCCATTTTTGCGTAAGATCGACGTCTTTTCAAACGTCTGGCGATCTCCAAACACCTTGGTGGTTGATGGCGTGCTTCGCGTACCGGACACCATCAGGTGAGCACGCTTGTGGTCAAGGGTACAGATCCCCGGTAAAACGTGAAGAGAAGCGAGCCGCCGGTCCTCCGCGCGGTCAAGAAAATCGAGTTTTTCGCAAACGAGTGGTATGCCTTCAAATTATCAAAGTGGGTGAAGGCTAAGAAGGGCGCCGCTGAGCAGGGAAACTTTACCTCGCAAAGACTTGGTGCCGACGTCAAGGGCTGGTGTACCGGCTGTTTGAGGGTGATCGTGAGGTGCGGAGCGCTCAACATTGCTTGCAAGGCCGGATCCGGTTGAACGAAATATTTCGTTTCGACTTCGCCTGCGACAATTTTCAGGAGCAGGCCTTGGCTGGTCAGTACGCAGAACTCTGTCCGGGCCGGTCAGCACTCTGATTTTTGGTCGCAGAATGAGCTCGACTAGCTCCTCGTGGGGGGGCGTTGCGTGCGGTATTCAGAAAATACTCCTCGCCAGCAGTTAGCTGAGAGGCTTATCGTTTAATGCAGTTAGATCCTGAGCGAGAAGCAGAGATGGAAAACGCGTTTCGAAACCCCATGTTTGCCGCTGGAATACCAATGGCGATTGTCGGACTAGGCGTTGGTCTGAACCATTTGCTTAGGGACGTAGCCTTCGGTTACCTGGCTTTTGGCCTGTTCATCTCAGGCTGCACCTTGTTGCTGATTGGGTGGATTCAGAGGAACAAGTGATAGGCTCGACGTCTGTATGGGGCCTGCATCGATTGAGTTCATGATGACTCAGCGTGGACGCGGTCGGTCAGTTATCCCGTCCCGTCGTAGCAGGGATCACGGCACTATTCGTAGCCAGATCCACCATCGGCGACGGTAGCAGCAGTTCGACCAAGCGCTTGCTTTCATCATCGCCAATCGCTTCAAGGCTGTCGGCGGACGAGACAAGTACGCTGCCGTGGAAAGATGAAGGTTTGATCGAGGGAGAGGGCGCATGTCGTTGCGCCCTTGACCGCTCAAAGAGACTTAAGAGGGTTTCCTTTTTTACTGATGAACTCATTTCCTAGTGCAGCTGCGCCTGGCGCATTCAAATGAGAGCCATCCAGCCGGAATATGATTTTCCCGTTAACGACAGGTGAGCAAGTCTGTTCACACAAGACATCGTTTGGATCAATCAATATGACCTCTGGAAAGCGTTCCTTTATTTTGTATTCAATTCTGTCTGTCTTCTTTTGTACCGGTGGAATCAGGACAGTGGAAAGGGCTGTGTGGTGCAGCTTCATCTCTCGCATTTTACTGACGGTTGCCCGACCGATTTCGGCGAAGGGTTGAGCAAGTATTACGACCTTTACACCAGAATCCAGGAAAGCTTTAACGGTATTGAATTGTAGCTCTTCAACGTCGTCATTGATGTCGCTAATATTTGAGTTGTGGACTCTAAATCTGACTTGCCAATCGGCATAACTGTTCCAGAAGTTAGATAAAATGACGATTTTTTGTTTTTTTGCCATCTCAAAACGCAATGTGTTGTATGTCGCAATTTTCAGTGATTCTTCATTGGATATTTTGTTCTGCATATCCATCACGAACACACCTGGTATTGCAGGTGTAGAGCCTGCCGTGGTGTCGTGAATCATCAAGCCTGCGTCCTTTGCCAGTACATCAACAAAAGGGGCATAGGCGTTCGCAAAAGAATCCCCTATCAGCATTCCGTCCATTGCCATTTTGGTCACACCCAAGTGGCACTCGTCGGTATTGCCCACTTGCAAAGTGCTAATGCATTGGGCGCGCTGCACGTGCGACGTATTGGTCTCTTCCAGTTCTGCCACCAACTCGCCAGCTCGAGCACGAAAACCGTCATTCTCAATGATCACGTAGGTCATACTGCCGATGGCCACGAGTGGTACCAGATACATGGTGGCAACGATCGTTTTGAACCCTTTTGCGCGCATTGACCGAAATGGCGTCTCAACCAGGTGATAGCTGATGGCAGAGGCTGCAAAAGCAAACACCATCAGAATTGCCGCGTTGAAGTGGGTCAGTTCGATACCGCGGTACTGAGCCAGGACCAGCACCGGCCAATGCCACAGGTAAAAGGAATAGGACACCTTGCCAACGTAGCGAATCGGCGCGAGGCCGAGAACTTTGGTACCAATGCCGGTTTGCGACTTGAACCCGGCCGCGATCACGAACGCTGTACCCAGACATACAGGTAATGCGTTGAGTCCCGGGAAGGAAAAAGATTCATTCATCAGTAAAGCGCTACCGATGATAAGGATCAAGCCGACGATCGAGAGTGCACCAGGAGCGCTTATCAGTCGTGCGACCCGGTGCTGATAGAGCGCCAGAGTGCATCCGATCATCAGTTCAAAGAACCGAAATGGCAGAAGTAGATAGGCCGCGTTTTTATGGTCGACCGCATAAATTTCAGAAGCTACAAGAGACCCGACAAAGATCGCGGCAATTACGCATCGGGCGGTCTTCTTGCTTCCTGCCCACGCCAGTCCCAACAGAATCACAGGCCACACGATATAGAACTGTTCTTCTACTGCGATTGACCAGGTGTGCAGAAGAGGTTCTGTGCTGGCAGATCCAAAATAGCCAGTTCCCGAAAAAAAGTAGATATTGCTGGCGGCAACCATCGAATAAAGGGCGCTTTTGGCGTACGACAACAGATCGTCCGGCATAAGGTACTGATAGCAGTAGGCCGACAAACATAACAGCATGAAAGCGTAAGCAGGCAGAAGACGTTTTATCCGTCGAACATAAAACGACTGAAACGAAAACCGGTCTGTCAGAATTTCCCTGCGCAGAATGAATGTGATCAGGTAGCCCGAAATAACAAAGAACACGTCTACACCGACGAACCCACCGAGGACCGGGAACTTTGCGTGATACAGGACCACCAACAGCACAGCGATGGCACGCAGGCCATCGATGTCGGGGCGATACTTCGGGTGAGTGGTATCGTGGGGCGCTAGCCTGATGGCTTGTTCAGCAGAGGACGTCATTTTTGGCATTATTCCAAGTGTCAGTTGGCCGCTATTTAAGGCGTATGCATCCTACTCGTATCAGGATTGTTTCAAAAGCTCGGTATGAGCTCTGTCACTGTTGCCTTGCGAGCGTTGATGCCATGACCAGGGAAGCCCGGTGAGGGAGGCGACGCAAGTGATGGGTACATCATCATAGAAGTCTGCGATTTCCCCCCCCAAAAATCTGCAAATAATTCGCGCTAGCCAGGTTCCCGTGTTGCCATCGAAAGTCCAAGGGTTTGCGGACGACAGCTGGTGTGAAACCTTGCTTCTTTGGGATCGCAATTGCGGACGTGATTCTCCATCCTCGCTGTGGGTCCTCCTTTTTCACTGCAAGTGCAATGGTTAATTGCGCTCTCGTTGGTTGGCTCGGCGACTTCCGCAACAGTGACTTACAAAAGCAGCCTCTTAAAAGGGTGACTCTGTCGAGATTGATGTCTTCTGACGTTTTTGTCTGCGCCTGCCTCACTCAGGTTCCTTGCAGCAAATCCGGGGCCTCTTTGCCCTTATTTCCTCAGGATAATGAATGAAACCAAGACCGATTTTTCTATTGGCCGTATTGCTTATGTTCTTGTCGGGTTGTGTTACCACACCACCCAGTGATCAAGGCAACATCTGCAGCATCTACCGTGAGTATCCTGACTGGTACGAAGATTCGCTGGAAATGCAGAAGGATTATGGGACACCTTTGCATGTGGCCTTGGCCATCATGAAGCAGGAAAGCAGTTTCGTGGCCGACGCACTGCCACCTCGTGACTACCTGCTTTGGGTAATTCCATGGGGGCGCGTCAGTTCTGCGTACGGTTATGCGCAGGCTCAGGATCCGGTATGGGGTGAATACAAGAAGGGAACGGGTAACGGTGGTTCTCGCGACAGCTTCGACGACGCGATCATGTTTATCGGTTGGTACGCCAGCGGCACTTACCGTCAGCTCGGAATCTCCCAGTGGGATACTTACAACCAATATCTGGCTTACCACGAAGGACGTGGAGGCTATAGCCGAAACACCTATCGCAGTAAACCCTGGCTGATGCAGGTAGCCCGTAAAGTGCAGCAGCAGTCAGAGATTTATAACGCTCAACTCAAGCAATGTCGCCAAGAACTCGAAGACAATCGTAGTGGGTGGTTCTAGAACCGTCAGCTACCCGATACCAAAAAAAACCCCACATCTCCTGGGGGAAGATGCGGGGTAAAGTCGTACACATGGAGAGGAGAGTCAGCATGCTTCAAATGCAAACTGGGCTGCATTCGAAGTGTCCGTTAAAGGCGTCACCTGTAAACCCCACCTTAACCAACCCTCCTCGAGCGGCATTTAAATCTGAGCGAAGTAAGTAAGGAAATTAATAATTATCAAAGATGGATTGCACGGCGTACCCGTTGAAAGCAAAACCCGAGCCTAAACAAGAAGACAATCCCTGCAAGCGACGCTATGCCAGTTCCAACTCAAGGATATCCACGCTGAAAGGCAAGGGATGTGGTGAGTTGATCCGATATTCCAGCTTGTCCGCGAATGCCAAAGCTTCTGCATAGCTGCGAAATTTAACGCACCACGCGTCCATCCATACGTTCCAGCCTTCCGGTGTGACCGCTTTTTCGATTTTTATCAGCATCCTGGAATCCCTCCGTGTGTGGTTTTGCCCCGTTTGAACGTGGAAAAACCAAATGGTCCCCCCAGCGCATTTAAGGTTGGTGGGCGAGGTGTCAGGAAATTAATAATTATCAAAAATAGCTTTTGAGCGCCGTCCCTCAAGGTTATCGCGAGTCGCTATCTGGACCCGCATCAACATTGCGTCGCTCTTCGCCGCAAGGGTTACCCTCGTTAATCAACCGTCGTTCCAGGAGGATATTTTGCAAAGCCTGTCGGTCGCACGGTTGCAATTGATGTTCTCGTTCCTTGAGTTCAAGCAGGATCGGGCTGGACCACTGGCGGTAGGTTGTTTCGGCACTACGAATGGGTGACATTGTTTCCTCCTTCATTACACTCCCGCCAATTGAGGTGGTGCCGATCGATACGACAGAGACCCTAGTCGAGGAAGCTGAAGGTCGCCAATGCTGGGCGATGGATGTCAGCGCGCGTTTGCCCATTCTCCTGAACCGACGGTGCGCCGCACGTAATCGGAGAAGTCTCGCGCGGGTCTACCGAGTGCTTGCTGCACGCCATTGGCCACCAGAGTGTTGCGGCCATCGAGCACCGTGGTGAACAGATACAACACCAGATCGATCAATTGTGAAGGGATTTGCTCCTGTTCCAGCGCTTCACGATAGGCTTCGCTCGGGATCGCTACGAAATCTATGTCACGGTGTGTTGCGCGTGCGATCTCCTGAACGGCTTCTGCAAAGGTCAGGGCACGCGGTCCGGTCAGTTCGTAGAGTCGATGGTTGTGCCCGGGCTGGGTCAGAGCTGCAACGGCGATTTCCGCGATGTCTTCTGCATCGACAAAGGGCTCGGCGATGTTGCCGACGGGCAGCGCCAGTTCGCCTTGCAGGATCGGCTCAAGAAAGTGCGCCTCGCTGAAGTTCTGGCAGAACCAACTCGCTCTCAGGATCGTCCAGTCGACACCGCTGTTCTGCACGACGCGTTCAGCCTGTTGCGCTTCAATCTCACCGCGACCGGACAGCAACACCAATTTGCGGATGCCGAGTTTGACTGCCAGGTCAGTGAACGCCTGAACGGTCTCCAGGGCACCGGGCACGGCGAGGTCTGGTTGATAGCAAAGGTAGACCGCGTGCACGCCTTCCAGCACGGCTACCCAGGTCGATCGGTCCTCCCAGTCGAAGGGTGGATTTGCCTCTCTGGAGCCGAGACGAACACAAACACCAGCAGCATCAAGGCGCTCTTTGACCCGTCTTCCGGTTTTGCCTGTCGCGCCAAGGACCAGAATGGTTTCCTGAAGAGAATTCATGACATTCACCTCCATCGATTAATGTGAGTTATACTCACGTTTAAATATGATAGATGCTCATGTTTTTTCGTCAACTGTGCAAATCCAGTCTCCCGATGGATGGACATCACTTGGGAACATTGGTGTGAGGTGCTAAGGTGAGTACATGTCACGTTATTGATCGAGAAGTACGCTCGTGCCCAGGAAAACAATCGAAGCAACGCAACGGCCCACAGAAATGACTCGACGCCGCCCCACGCAGCAACGCAGCCGCGAGCGACAAGAGCGGATTCTTGCGGTAGCAACGCAGTTGATTGCAAACAAGGGCAGCGACCAACTCAAGATGAGCGAAATTGCTCAGCGTTCGGAGATTTCAATTGGCTCTCTGTATCAATATTTCCCCGACAAGAGTTCTGTCATCCATACGCTGGCCGAACGCTACAATGCTGAGAGTCGTCGTTGTATCGAAAAGGCATTATCCGCGGTCGAGGATACTCAAGGGTTACGCAAGGCGTATGCAGGGTTGCTCGACCAGTACTACGAGATTGTTTTTGCGACACCGGTCATGCGAGACATCTGGTCCGCGATGCAGGCTGACAAGCAATTGTTGCAACTGGAGTTGGAGGAAAGTCGGGTAGCGGGAAAATTTTTGGCGCAAGCGATGCTTCGCGTTTATCCAGGTCGTGATGCGCAACAGGTTGAGGAAGCTGCTTTTCTGATCTGGCACCTGGGTGAGGCGACGATGCGGCTGGCCATCACGTGCGAGCCGAAGGAGGGGCGCGGTCTGGTTGAAGCGTTCAAACGCATGTCGTTGCGCGAAATCATGGCGCCGGCGATCGTTGAATCCGATCTTCAGTAATCCTTTGCGGTTACTTCGACTTCCATTCGCCCCCGCCCGTTTCACAATCAATTTTTGCCTGTGCCAGGTTTTCCGCGTTGTAGTAGAACGTGATGATCCGTGCATTGTCGGGAATGTTAATTGATTTGCTGTTGTCCTTGCTGGTGGACTGCGGGTTGGCCAGCGACTCTTGAGTCAAAGTTGCCAGACACGCCGCCTGGTAATGATCGCCACATTGCGCAACGGGTTTTTTCGTATTGCTGAGCATTTCCTTGCTCTCATTGCTGCAGGACCAATTTATAGCGTCGACCGGCATACCTTCATATTCATAACAAGTGTGCGACACAAGTGTGCGACACAATTACAGGCACAGATGGACTTTGCGAGCGCGTCAGGACATCACATCCTTGAGCGTTGGCCTCGGCGGGCCCCAGGCTGGCGATGACAAGCAGAATAATTCTGTTCATGGCATTTTCTTCCCACGGGGCCCCTGAGTATCGCGATTAAACGAAAGGTTGACCGGAAAAGCCGCGGGGCAATCGCTGCAGGCCGGCCATCGCAGTCAGCCGTTCTGTCCATGCTGAACGCCAGTCAGTAACCGTTTGAACAGCTTTGGCTTTGCGTGCCGCGCGCCGGACAGCGTTGCGCTCGGCTTTGCGCGCCTCCTTGTAAGCGTCTGTATTGCGACAACTTCTGCATTTCACACGATTGAGTTCACGTGTGGAGGTGAGGTTATTACCTTTGTGACCACAGGCCAGATGCCCACTGATTTTGAAGTGAGTTACCATCGGAACGTCTCCTTTGCGACGTGTGATCGTTTGACCTCAAGCCCACGCAGACGTTCGTTTATATTGAACTCACAAAAAACCCAGCACCAGGCTGGGTTGGAGGCAGTCGTAATTTTTGTTCAGGTGCACGCACGCTTGCAGACCGTCGAAACACCGACCATGCGCCAGGGTTCAGGCCAGGTCTTCCTGCCTTGTGTGCAGATTTGATCATCTGAACCGAGGTAGGGGCCGATCAACCGGTTGCAGAGAAGACAGTGTGTGGCGAATCAGCGGTGTGTCTTTTTCGATGTCGTTCAGGCGATCACGAATTCTCAGGGCGGTTGGATGCCCGCCTTGATGGTCAACCCAATCGGCAATTTCCTTGCAAGCTGCAGCCAGGCGAGCCTGACGCGAATCAAGGAGGGTGAGCAGGGTGGTGATGGACTCTTTTTCGGACATGGGAAACACCTCCGTTCAAGAAACCTGGCAGGGCAGCAAAAAGCCCGCAGGGAGCGAGCTGACTGCTGATTGGGTCACGGGGCCTTCAGCTATTTCAGTATAGACCCGTTAAAAAATGATGAAACGCCTTTACCCTTGTCGTGCTGTCACTTGTGATCTTGCATTCAACTGATCGCACGTCTGTTGGGCGTCTGCTTCAAGATCAAAGCCATCACCAATGAACCCCTCGGTACGGGTGTCGGTGATTCGGTACCAGACGGCGGCATCCGGTGGCGGGTGATCGGTTTCGCCGTCTCTGCGACCATGGATGATGATCTTGTTGCAACGCTTCACGACGAAAATGTCTTCCATGGCGTCTCCGTAGTTGATTTGTATCAGATCAACTATAGAAGCCATTGGCAATCGTGCAAAAAATAGACAGGTCAGTTCGTCGGTTGAGGCGCGGTCAGCATCGTTTCCAGGAACATCGCCAGTCCGACTTCTTCGGGCGTCAGGCCTTTACGGGCGCGTGGTTTGGGCAGCTCGACCAGGGTTCCCAGAACAAAAGCGTCGAGCACGGCCGGGTGGATGTAGCACTTGCGGCAAACGGCTGGGGTGTTGCCCAATCGCGTGGCAACGTTCTTGACCATTTCGACCATATGGCGCTTGGCGTCCGGTTCAGTTTCCCAGCGCAGTTCCCGCAAGGTGGCCAGCGCCAGCACGCTACCGGCCCAGGTGCGGTAATCCTTGGCGGTGAAATCGGCACCTGTGAGCGATTGCAGGTAAGTGTTGATGTCGGATGAGCTGACGCTGTGCCGCTCACCGTTCTCATCGAAATACTGAAAGAGGTTTTGCCCGGGGATCTCCTGGCAACGTTTGACGATTCGTGCCAGGCGTCGGTCTTTCACCGTGATTTGGTGTTCGATGCCACTCTTGCCGCGGAACTGGAAGCGGATCGCACTGCCGTTGATTTCAACATGTCGGCTGCGCAAGGTGGTCAGGCCGTAGGAGCGGTTGTCCCGTGCATATTGGCTGTTACCGATGCGAATCAGGGTCGCATCCAATAGGGTGATGACCGTGGCCATGACTTTGTCGCGACTGAAGCCTGGCGCCGCCAACAACGCTTCCAGCTGTTTGCGAAGCTTAGGCAAAACCAGTCCGAAATCCCGCAGGCGCAAGTATTTATCGGCATCTCGCACCTCCCGCCAGCGTGCGTGATAGCGATACTGTTTACGCCCGCGGGCATCCCGACCGGTGGCTTGCAGATGCCCTCGGGGATCGGCGCAGATCCAGACCTCGGTGTAGGCCGGAGGCACCGCCAACGCGTTGAGGCGTTTAATCTCATCCGCGTCGGTGATTCGCTGCCCTGTCGGGTCGAAATAGCAGAATTTGCCCCGCAGTTTTCTACGGCTGATTCCGGGCTGAGTGTCATCGACATAATGCAGGTCGGGAGGCAATACATCGGACATGGCGATAGTCCTTGTTATGGAATCAGGGGCCGTTATTGTCATTGACCCCACGCCGCTGCGCTCGTGCCGAGAATTTCAGGCCAGTACCGCCACCGCTTTGATCTGCGCCCAGAGTTGCTGGCCGGGATGAATACCTAGCTGGTCCCGCGAAAAGCGCGTAATGCGTGCGAGTAACGGAGTGCCTGCGGCATCAAGGCGTATCAAGACATGAGCGGCATTGTCGGCGTTCAATTCGCTGACAACGGTGACTGGCAAGCGATTGAGGATGCTGCTTTGCTCGACATTGTGCAGGCTCAGGCTGACATCTCGTGCCTGAACCTTGCAGCGCAATGTATGACCGACCTCCAGTGGCGTGTGGGCCACGCGAATACTCAGCGTGGTGTCGGGCATTTGCAGGGTCAGCAATTGATAGTGGGTGTCATACGCGTTGACGCACCCTTCGATCACCACGCCGGCGTCGTCCCCGAGCGCTAGCGGCAAATCGAGGCGAGCCAGGGTTTGGCCGATGGGGCCACTGGCCAGTGCCTTGCCGTCGCTGAGCAGGACGATATGGTCGGCCAACCGCGCCACTTCGTCCTGGGAGTGACTGACGTACAGCACCGGGATGTCGAGTTCATCGTGCAACCGTTGCAGGTAGGGCAGGATCTCGCTTTTGCGCTGGGCGTCCAGCGCGGCCAGTGGCTCGTCCATCAGTAATAGTTTTGGGCTGGTGAGCAGGGCACGGGCCATCCCGACACGTTGACGTTCGCCGCCAGAAAGGTGCTGCGGATGCCGGTCCAGCAAATGGCTGATTCCCAGTAATTCGGTGGCATGCGCCATGTCGACACGTCGTTCGTGCTTCGCAATACGTTTGAGACCGAACTCAAGATTGGCCAGTACCGATAAATGGGGAAACAGACTGGCTTCCTGAAACACATAACCCAAGGCGCGTTTGTGTGGTGCCACGAAAATGTTCTGTTCGCTGTCTTGCCAGACTTCGTCATTGACCTGGATAAAGCCTTCATCGGCGCGTTCAAGACCGGCGATGCAGCGCAGGCAAGTGGTCTTGCCCGAACCCGAATGACCATAAAGCGCCGTGACGCCACGCCCTGGCAGTTGCAGATCGACATCCAGGGCAAAACCCGAATAAGCCAGTTTCAGGCGCATGTGAATCATCGATCAGCTCCAGCCGATTTTGCTTTTACGGCTGGAGTACAGCGCCAGCAGAACAACAAACGAGAACACCAGCATCGCCCCGGAGAGCCAATGAGCCTGGGCGTATTCCATGGCTTCGACATGATCGTAGATCTGTACCGACACCACGCGAGTCTTATCGGGAATATTGCCGCCGATCATCAAGACCACGCCGAACTCGCCGACGGTGTGAGCGAAACCGAGAATGCCCGCCGTGATGAATCCGGGGCGAGCCAAAGGCAGGGTCACGCTGAAGAAAGTGTCCCATGGATTGGCGCGCAACGTCGCGGCCACTTCCAGTGGTCGGGTACCAATTGCGGAAAAGGCGTTTTGCAGTGGCTGCACCACAAACGGCATCGAGTACAGCACCGAACCGATCACCAATCCTGCAAAACTGAACGTGAGGGTCCCCAGTCCCAGTGACTGGGTGAACTGTCCGATGAACCCGTGAGGTCCGAGGGCCAGCAACAAGTAAAAACCAATCACCGTGGGCGGCAGCACCAGGGGCAGGGCGACAACCGCGCCAACCGGGCCGCGCCACCAGGATTGAGTGCGCGACAACCACAAGGCAATCGGAGTGCCGACGATCAACAGAATGACGGTCGTCAGGGACGCCAGTTTCAGGGTCAGCCAAATGGCGGAAAAGTCGGCACTCGTGAGGGACATTTAGATCTCGTAACCGTAGGACTTGATGACAGCGGCCGCTTTTGGACCTTTGAGGTAATCGACCAGGGCCTTGGCAGCCGGATTGTCTTTGCCCTTGTTGAGGATTACGGCGTCCTGTTTGATCGGGTCGTGCAGGCTGGCCGGTACGATCCAGGCAGAGCCGGTGGTGATTTTGCCATCCTTGTAGATCTGTGACAGCGCGACAAACCCGAGTTCTGCGTTACCGGTGGAGACAAACTGGTAGGCCTGGGTGATGTTCTGGCCTTCAACAAGCTTGTCCTTGACCTTCTCGGTCAGGCCCTCTTTGGCCAACACCTGAGTCGCTGCCAGGCCATAAGGCGCGGCCTTCGGATTGGCGATGGACAGATGCTGGTACTCATTCTTTTTCAGTACCTCGCCCTTGGCATCGACATAACCTTCTTTAGCCGACCACAGTGCCAAAGTGCCGACCGCGTAGGTGAAGCGCGAGCCCTTGACGGTATCGCCTTCTGCTTCAAGTTTCTTCGGTGTGCTCTCGTCTGCCGAGAGGAACACTTCGAACGGCGCGCCGTTTTTGATCTGGGTGTAGAACTGGCCTGTCGCACCGAAGGAGGTGACCAGTTTGTGCCCGGTGTCTTTTTCGAAGTCGGTGGCGAGGGCCTGGATCGGCGCGGTGAAGTTGGCGGCCACGGCTACCTGGACTTCGTCCGCCTGGGCGGAGCCGAGGGCGAATACGGTAACAAGGCATGCGAGGCAGGTAGGGGCGAAACGTGAGGCACGCAGGTTCATGAAACGGCTCCGTCGTAGGCAAATGCAACTGGGGGTAATTCGCTATGTACAGAAATATATAGCGAATTGTATGCAAACGGAACGCCGAATATTTGCCAGTCGAAACTTTGTCGCCGCTGACCGAGCCGTGTCAGCGGCGAAAGGTGTGAGATCTAGCGACGCAGTAACCTCGCCAAACCCTCTTCGGCGAGGCGTTTGGTAAGTTCAGCGGTGGACAGTTCTACGCCCAGATTGAATGCTTGCCCGGCCCAAAGGTTGCTGAAATCCGCTTCATCCTTGGCTCGCAATGGCGTAAGCGCGCCGCCGGCAAGCGGAAAGGCTGGCGCCTTGGCGCTCATCGGCCCGAGTTCACGCATCACCCGATTAAGGATTCCGCGCGCCGGACGGCCAGTGAAAATGTTGGTGAGTGCCGTCTCGCTTTCCCTGGCAGTGCGCAATGCCTTGTGATGGGACGCGCTGACCTTCGCTTGCGGCGTGAACAAATACGCCGTCCCCACCTGCACCGCCGAAGCGCCAAGCATGAATGCGGCGGCAACTCCGCGTGCGTCAGCGATGCCGCCAGCAGCTATCACCGGCACATTCACCGCATCGACAATCAAAGGAACCAATGCAAAAGTCCCGACCTGGCTGCTCAGGTCATCGCTGAGAAACATTCCTCGATGCCCCCCGGCTTCATAGCCCATGGCGATGATGGCGTCACAGCCGTGTTGTTCCAGCCAGATTGCTTCTTTTACGGTGGTGGCCGACGACAGTACTTTTGCCCCGGTAGCCTTCACGCGATCGAGCAAAGCTTTTTCCGGCAAGCCAAAGTGAAAGCTCACGACCTCGGGGCGAAGTTCTTCGATGACTTCACACGCGGCATTATCGAAAGGCGCGCGGTTGGAAACCGGGGTCGGCGCATCAAAGTCGACGCCCAGCTCCTGATAGTAGGGTTGCAGCAGGTTTTTCCAATCCTGTGCTCGCTGTTCGTCAGGTGCCGAGGGACGATGGCAGAAAAAGTTGACGTTGATTGGACGCTGGGTGTGTTGGCGGATTGTTTTCAATTCCTCGCGCAACTGTTCGGTGCTCAGCATGGCGGCCGGCATTGAACCCAGGCCGCCGGCGTTGCTGGCTTCGATGACCATGGACGACAGCGTAGCGCCGGCCATGGGGGCCTGGATAATCGGCAGTTCGATTCCGAGCAAATCAAGAATGCGGGTATCTGGCCATTGGTTCATGTGCAGTGTTCTCCGACGGTGAATCCGGGGCGGGACGGTAGGACAGATTTGTAACGCAACGACTGGTGCGAGGCCAGTCGTCTTTTCGCTTCGCGTGTCAGCTATCAGCGTCGATGGAATCCACCGCCACCGAAAGAGTGATTCATCAACTGGGATGAGGAGTGATAGTTGTTGAATCGATCGTTGCCGACGTGAGCGATGCCGCAGTTGCGATTATGGATACCGCCATACTGGGTGGTGTTGCCGGTGTTCGGGGTGTAAACCGCTCCGCGATTGGCGGTGACCTGGGCCCCGTTGCGCGCGTTGCCTGCCGTCACGTGCTGGTCGGCCATTGCCCCCCCTTCAGGACCCTTCAGCGCGCCGCTGCGACCTGCCGCATAGTTGCCGGTGTAAACGTTGTGCACCGCGCCACGTTGACCCGCCGCCGCGATGCCGGTCCGTGAATTACAGGAAGCACCGACTTCACCGACCCAGCGATTGCCGGTCCAGGCATTGTACCCAGCGCCATAGCGGCGGACCGAAGCGCGATCGCCCCACTGCCGGTAGACGTTACCGGTGGTTCCCGCCCAACCACCCGGTCCCCAGGCAACGGCGCCTCCGCGATAGCCGTAAGCTGCACCACCTCAAGGCATCGGGGCGGGGTAGCGGTGCGGACCCCAGGCATAACCCCAACCGTAATTGCCCCACCATGGGTAGGCACCCCAACCCCAACCCACGGCGACCGTGCTGCCACCCCAACTCCAGCCGAAACCAAAACCGAACGTCCAGCCTGTCCAGGGTGTGTAGCGGTGAACAAGCGCATTCCAGACATTGTCAGCTCCATCGACGGGACCGCTACTATCGGCTTTTAAAGACCGAAAAAAAAGCATAGTTGCCGTTGTTCGAATCGCCCGGCGTTTTCGCCGGTTGGCTTAAACTCGAGTACGGCAAAACGTTGCCTTGTGTTATTTCAAATGCCCCCCCCTGATTGATTCCATTGAGAGGCCGCAATGTTCAAAGGTATTTTGATCGACAAAGACGACAACGGTTACCGGGCCACACTGCAAGAGATCAATGACGATCAACTGCCCGAGGGCGATGTCACCGTGCGTGTTGCGTACAGCACGCTGAACTTCAAGGATGGCCTGGCGATCACCGGCAGCAGCCCGGTGGTGCGCAAATTCCCCATGGTGCCGGGGATAGATCTGGCAGGGACGGTCGAAGTCAGCGGGCATACGGACTACAAGGTCGGTGACGAAGTCCTGCTCAATGGCTGGGGCGTGGGTGAAGGACATTGGGGTGGGTTGGCGCAGAAGGCTCGCCTGAACGGTGACTGGCTGATCCCGCTGCCCACGGCGTTTACCGCTGCCCAGGCGATGGCGGTCGGCACGGCAGGTTACACGGCGATGCTGTGCATCCTGGCACTGGAACATAACGGTGTGACGCCGGAACAAGGCGAGGTTCTGGTCACCGGGGCCAACGGCGGCGTAGGCAGTTTCGCCATCGCTTTGCTGAGCAAGCTTGGCTATCGGGTGGTCGCATCCACGGGGCGCCCGTCGGAGCATGACTACCTCAAACGACTGGGCGCCCGCGAAATCATCGACCGTGCATCGCTGTCCGAACCGGGCAAGCCCTTGGCCAAGGAACGTTGGGCGGCGGTCATCGATTCAGTCGGTAGTCATACCCTCGCCAACGCCTGTGCCAGCACCAGGGCCAACGGCACCATCGCCGCGTGTGGCCTGGCGCAAGGCATGGACTTCCCGGCGTCCGTTGCCCCATTCATTTTGCGGGGTGTGACCCTGGCCGGCATCAACAGCGTGACCCAGCCGAAAGCCAAGCGGATCGAAGCCTGGAATCGTTTGGCCACGGATCTGGACTTCGATCTGTTGTCGCTGATCAGTCATGAAATCGGTTTGGGCGAAGCCATCGACGCCGCTCCGCGCTTGCTTGCCGGCCAGTTGCGCGGGCGGGTCGTGGTGGATGTGAATCGCTGATTATTGCGACTCGCGCTCCAGCAACAGACGTTTGCGCTCGACGCCCCAGCGATAGCCCGACAAGTTGCCATCGCTGCGCACCACGCGATGGCACGGAATCGCCACTGCCAGACTGTTTGCGCCGCAGGCTTGAGCCACGGCGCGAACAGCTTTGGGCGATCCGATGCGCTGAGCGATGTCGGCGTAACTGGCGGTGCTGCCGACGGGAATCTCGCGCAGCGCTTGCCAGACCCGCTCCTGGAACACCGTACCGCGGACATCCAACGGCAAATCCAGGCCCATTGCCGGAGCCTCGATATACCCTACGACCCTGGCGATCAGTTGCTCGAATTCATGATCGGCACCGATCAGGTTGGCGCGCCGAAACTTGTCCTGCAGATCGCACACCAGTTGGTGCGGATCATCACCCAGCAAGATCGCACACACGCCACGTTCACTCTGCGCCACTAAAATCGCCCCCAGCGAGCACTGGCCGACAGCGAAACGAATGTCGTTGTTCTGACCGGCTGCGCGGTAATCGCCAGGCTTCATGCCGAGCAATTGATCCGCTGCTTCATAAAAACGACTGTTGGAATTGAAGCCCGCTTCATAAAGAGCGTCAGTCACTGAACTGCCATGGGCCAGCTGTTCTCTTACCCGGCGGGAACGATGAGCCGTCGCGTAACCCTTGGGTGTCAGGCCGGTGACGGCTTTAAACACCCGATGGAAGTGGAAACTGCTCAGTCCTGCGGCATCAGCCAGTTCACTCAATGCCGGAAGCGTCGGTGCGTTTTCAATGTGGCGGCATGCGGCAGCGACAGTGGCGGCATGTTGCGCTGCGACATCGCTTTGATCCTTCGTAGCACGCTTGCTCGGTCGGTATCCGGCAGCCTGCGCTTGTTCGGCGGTATCGAAAAATTCGACGTTCTGCGGCTTGGGCAAACGCGCCAGGCTACTGGGGTTGCAGTAGATGCCCGTGGTTTTCACCGCGTAGACAAACTGCCCGTCTGCCTTGGGATCGCGGGCGACAACGGCAGCCCAGCGCGGATCGGTTTCGGCGTTGATCGGGTTCGATTGACTGCTCATGGCTCATGTCCGTTGAGGGATTTACTGAACGTTAACCCGCGTGACAGTGGCATCGCACTCCGGCGCTTGCGGTCGAACTCGCAGCGTTCAGGCTGCAGTGCGGAACGTGAAGTTGATGCGTTGCTCACCCAGTCGCGGATGGGTTCCCGCCTTGATCGGCAGCACGCCGTGGTAACGCAAGCGATCGACACCACCCCACACCACGATGTCGCCGTGCAGCAATGGAATGCGCTGGCTTTTATCGCCGCGCTCAAAACCGCCGAACAGGAACATCGCCGGCAGACCCAGCGATACCGAAACGATGGGCGCCCCATAGTCATGTTCGTCTTTGTCCTGATGCAAAGACATCTTCGCCCCGGGAATATATCGATTGATCAGGCAGGAGTCAGGCACGAAGTCCGAAAATCCGGCCTCACAGGCGGCCGATCGTGCCAGCTGCAAGAACACCTCGGGCATCGCCGGCCAGGGTTTTCCCGTCTGCGGATCGTGGCGGGTGTACCGGTATCCGCTGCGGTCAGTGGTCCAGCCGAGCGTGCCGCAACTGCTCAGGGCAACTGACATGGTAAAGCCGCCCGGCGTGACCATCTGGCGAAACGGAGCCGCGATGAGGACGTCTTCCAGAGCAGGCAACACGCGGTCCAGCCAGGGTAAGGCGAACCCTCTGAGCACGCAGGACTGTTCGCCGATCTTCACGCATTTGGGCTGTTGTTCTGGCTCGGCATCGGTGAACAGGTCGAACGTATGCGGGTTCATAAGCTCATAGCGCATCGTGAAAGATGATTCCAAGGGTATGCCGTTTTCCGCTGTGCAGGCGACTGACGCCGTGACGCAGCGTCACCCGGTAATAGTCGCGAACGCCTTTGACCGGTCGCTGGTTGACGGCAAATATCAGCCCGTCGCCTTTTTTCAGACCAATGACCATCGGACGTGACTGCATGCGCGGGCGCTGTTCGGTCATTACAAACTCGCCACCGTTGAAGTCCTGTGCCGGGTCTGACAGCACAACTGCCACTTGCAGTGGGAAGACGTGTTCGCCATACAAGTCCTGATGCAAACAGTTGTAGTCCCCTGGCCCATATTGCAGCAACAAGGGTGTCGGACGCTTCTGACCGGCGGCATGACATTGATCAAGAAAGTCTTGATGGGATTCAGGAAAGCGCGAAGGCAGGCTCATCTGCGCATGCCAGCGATTGGCGATAGGGACCAGTCGTGTATAGAGCGCGCTGCGCAAGCGGGCTACGAGATCGGGTAACGGATAAGCAAAATACTTGTACTCGCCACGACCGAAACCGTGGCGAGCCATCACGATCTCTGAGCGAAATGGCTCGGATTGACCGTACAAGGCGCTCACTTCATCGCACGCCTTGCGGCTCAACAGAGACGGGATGAGCGCATAGCCATCCTCGTCCAGCTGCTGTTCCAGCCCGGGCCAGTCCAGCTTGTCCAGGTAGCGCTCGCTCATTGCCGATCCTCGATGCTTGAGGTGACCAGCTTAAGAGGTGGGAATGGCTTGCGCACTCTGACACTTGCGGTCGAACTCAGGCGTCGGGTTCACTCAAAGCGCTGATTAGAGCGCTTTGCTGACGCTGATTTCGCTGATGACATCGTCGCCAGGACCGTGGAGAGCGTCCAGCGCCGCTTTGGCCTCTTCAGCCGTACCATTTTCCAGTTGCGCAAACTCGAAGCGGCGTTCGCCATTGAGTTTGTATTTGATGACGTATTTGGTCGTTTGAGCCACGTTCATTTGCCTTTCTTTATATCGGTCTGTCTCTCAGCTCAGTTTAGTGCTGGAGCGACGGATGATTTTGATCGAATGAGTCAGCGTGGGTTTGCGGGTAACACTGATGGGGCGGCGGTTGACCGTGTCGATCGTAATGTTCCAGAAACCGGTGCTCGGCGCCGTGATGCGAGCCGGGAATGTATCGAACGCGCCGCCGTGATAGGTATGACGACCGCCATTTTTGAAGCTGCGGAAGTTGGCGTCGTTCATTAAACGGATGTTGCACGTTTGGGAGCATTGAATGACGACGATGTCGTCTTCGTTGAGGTGCTCGCGCTGATGGATAAATTTCATGGGGCGCCTCCAGAAGGGCTTTTTCTACAAAATCAAAACGATAGCATGGGTCAATGGCGCGCAGTTTATCAGCCCGTACAGCTAATTATCCGGCCGGGAAGGGTCCTGAAGGCAATAAAAGCAGTAATTGTGCATTCGAAGCGCAATATCCCGGAGAAAAAACGCCATTGCGCTGTCCGACAGTCTTTATCGGAGGTTTTGTATGAAGTGGGGTTACTGGGTTCTGCCGTGGGCGTTGGCGATGAGTGGTTGTGCAAGTGTCACCGATATCAACGAGTCGCTGCCGACCATGAACGTGATTTCAGGCAAGAAACCCCATGAGTATTCCGAGTGCCTGAGCCAGAAGCTGGCCGAAAGCCGAGGCGCCTTGCAAATCGAACCCCACAAGGACGGCGAGCGAGTGATTGTGCCGCAGAAGTTTTCCTCGGGGCCGGCCGCCGTCATCGATATCGAAGAACGCTCTGGCGGCAGCAGCATCAAGTTGCATGAGAGCATGTCCAACGTTCCGGTACGTCCCCGAGATGTCAGCGATGCCGTGAACGCGTGCATTTCCGGCTGATAGACTGTCGAGCGTTATCGATGCCGTCCGGGCGAGGTTTGGGCGGCATTGTCATTTATGGAGTCGAGTATGAAGCGAGAGCGGGTACGGGAATGCCATGCAGAGGGTCTGATCTCTGCGACCCATGTGATTCAGAGTCCGGCTGACCCCGGCGAATGGATCGTGTTTTTCAAAAAAAGCGCCGGTCGCAGTTTTTTTCTGGTCGATGAAAACGACGAAGTCGAATCCTTCGTCAGTCTCGACGAGCTGATCGAGACCATACGCGGTCTGGGGATCAAATTCGCCGAGATTCACATGTAGGGCAGGGCGCCTTACTTGCAGACCACCACGACACTGCGGTTCTTGTAGTTCCCTACGTCGGCGCCAAGGGTCTTTTCGCTTTCCTTGAGTGAAGGCGTTCCATCGGTGCCGACAATCCGGTAGCCGGTGCCCGCGCAAGAGGCTTCTGCTTTTTCGTAACAAGCGGCCCAGGAGTTGGCTTCTCCAGAGCAATCAATTGCCAGGCCTTGCTCGCCATTGTTCAGGTACGTTTGTTCGGAGGTCGCGCAGCCGGTCAGGGCCAGTAATGCGATCAAAGGCAAAAATTTTGTCATGTCGTGGTCGTCGTCAGGGGGTAGGCCAGGGTTATGACAGCGCCGCAGGCAAAAGGTTATAGCGAAAGGCCACTTCTTCGCGGGCGCTCACAAAAAAGCCCTGCACGATGGCAGGGCTACGATCGTGCACGGGACGATCAGTTCTTGTCCTTGCCGCGTCGCTTGGGTTCCGGATGTTCCAGTTGCAACACCGATGCCACTTCGATTGCCATCGCTTCGGAAGGGAAAGGACCGGCGATATTTTCACCGCCGACGCTGTCGACCCACCATTGGCCATCTTTAGCCTTGTTGATCAGGTACCCGTTGACGCTTTTTGCTGCCGACATCTATTTGCCTCGTTGGCTGGTTCAATTGCGCCATGATAGCGCCAAATGCACGCAATCGGTGCTGATGAGGTTGAGGCGCGGGGTTTATGTCGGTGGGGCGCGTGCAATTCTGCGAGTCTCTGCTATCCCTAAGAGCTGCGCAGCTGACTGCGTAACCCACGGGGAACTATCCGAGCAAATATTTCTCTATGTTGGCATCGGTTAGCCAGCGCTGGGCATTGTAAGGTGCTCACTGGCTGATTAGACTGCGCCGAAACTCGTACACACAGCCCTTTCAAGGACTTTTATGATCAAGAAATGCTTGTTCCCAGCAGCCGGTTACGGTACTCGCTTCCTGCCAGCGACTAAGGCCATGCCTAAAGAAATGCTGCCGGTGGTGAACAAGCCACTGATCCAGTACGGCGTTGAAGAGGCCCTGGATGCGGGCTTGACCGAAATCTCCATCGTCACCGGTCGTGGCAAGCGCGCCCTGGAAGACCATTTCGACATCAGCTATGAACTGGAAAACCAGATCAAGGGCACCGACAAGGAAAAATACCTGGTCGGCATTCGCAAGCTGCTCGACGAGTGCTCGTTCTCCTACACCCGTCAGACCGAAATGAAAGGCCTGGGCCATGCGATCCTGACCGGTCGTCCGCTGATCGGCGACGAACCGTTCGCCGTGGTGCTCGCGGACGACCTGTGCGTCAACCTCGACGGTGACGGCGTGCTGACCCAGATGGTCAAGCTGTACAAGCAGTTCCGCTGCTCGATCGTGGCCATCCAGGAAGTCGACCCGCAAGAGACCAACAAGTACGGCGTGATCGCCGGCGAGATGATCCGCGACGACATCTACCGTGTCCACAGCATGGTTGAAAAGCCAAAGCCTGAAGACGCACCGTCGAACCTGGCCATCATCGGCCGCTACATCCTGACCCCGGACATCTTCGACCTGATCGAACAGACCGAGCCAGGCAAGGGCGGCGAAATCCAGATCACCGACGCGTTGATGAAACAGGCTCAGAACGGCTGCGTGATGGCCTACAAGTTCAAGGGCAAGCGTTTCGACTGCGGCGGCGCTGAAGGTTACATCGACGCGACCAATTTCTGCTTCGAGAACTTCTACAAGACAGGCAAGGCTTACTGATAGCGCTTGAGTTGCTTGTGTTGAACTCGCCTCCACTGTCTGTTTAAAACCAGACGGATGAAGGCCCAGGCAAACGCCCCGACTTGTTCGGGGCGTTTGCTTTTGTGCGAGCCAAAAGGCAAAGCATTTCAGCCATCTGCATTTTCAGATCTGTCCTACATCAAATCTTTTTCCGCTTTGTTAGCGTGCTCCGCAATTCGAACTTGATCAGGCTAGGTATGGCTTGGGCATTGTGTTTGTCTCCTTTCAGAGATTCAGGACAAACCTGGTTCGCGCCGGCCAACATTGCCGAAAAGGAGCTGTATGAGCGCAGATAGACTGGCGATGGTCGATCGCCTGGCACAGGCCGACCGTGCCGCCAAGGCGATGCCGCATGAAGATATCAATAGCCCCTTGACCCCTTGCCCGGCCCACCAGCCGGTACTGTTCGTGGTGCCGGTGCGTTATGCCCTGGGGGAAGAAAACGCCACCCAGGCCTGCTGCCAGCCCGGGGTTGGCACGCAGAGTCATCCCCTGGCGACACGGCGCCTGCGGGCCGGTTTTCTCTACCTGTGGCAAAACAACGGTCCGTTGAAACGCTATGCGGTCGCGGCAGATGGTTTGCTCAGCGAGCAAGCGCTGGAGGACGAGACGACCCTCTTGCAGAAGGGTAACGTGGCGGGGCTGGCCCTGGAAAAAATCCACGACGCCTGGATGCTCTACAGCGAGTTCCCGCTGAACGCCGAGCACTGCCAGTCGCTGAGCGACAGCCATGCCCAGCGCGCAGCGCACATGCGCCACGTGGCCTTGCGCACGGTGGCCGACGAGCTGCAAGCGCCCCATTGCCCGCCGCTGGCGAGCGCCGATCAAGTGCTGGCCGAACTCATCCCGGACACCTATGCCCGGTCGATGAAAGCGGATCAAAAACAGGGCGGTGAAGACACCGGCGCGCTGGGCGCCGCGGCGATGAAAGCCCCGACCCCGGCCAACATCAAGGCCTACACCGACGCCATGCACCGCGCCCGTGAGCGCGAACGTATCCTCGCCGAGTACCCCGACGCCAGCGATCAGCCGCCGGGTCAGTGGAGTGCCGAGCCGTGGGACGGGCAGGGCACCCGGGACTGGCTGGACCGCGCCAGATCCCAGGCCGGGCCCTTGTTCAGCGTGTTCGCCTGCCTGGACGACGATCTGGGCGTGCTGCGGGACATCAACCATGAGCAAGAGTGGCTGGAGGCGCGTCACGAACAGTGGCTGGGCGACAACAACCTGCGCCTGAGCATTGGGGGTTCATTCGCAGCCTGATCAGCGAAGACGGCGCCGAGCTGGCCGGCACGCTCAGCTACCGATACAAGGATCGCGACATCAGCCTCACGCCCGAGCAGGGCGAGGTGATGCTCAAGGCCCAGCACCGGCTGGATGAGGAACTCAAGGCCGAAACCCGTGCCCGCCAGTACGGCGGCCAGCCCACACAGGCCGAGGTGGCCGCCCGCGATGCGCGCATCGCCGCCATCGTCGCCCCGGTGCGGGCGTTTATTCCGGCGGACTTGTACACCGAAGCGGAATTCGTCGTCCGCGAGTACCGCGCGCAAAAGCACGCCAACCTCAACAACCATTTCTTGAGTGATAAAGTCAGCGAGTACATCGACCTCAAGGCGATGAACACCTGGCTCGAAGAGACCGCGCCGGCGCACTACCAGCAGATCGAGCAGCGTCACACCGCGTTGTTCGCCGACCGCGGCCAGTACCTCAAACGCTCGCGCAGCGGCACCTGGTTTGTCGATTACGACGACCTGGAGACCCGCCAGTGGCTGACCGAACTCGCCACCGGCTGCCTGACCGCCCAATGCATCCGCGCCCAGGGGGCCGAACAGTACGCCGACTATGTGCGCGCGGCGGACGGTGGTGCGCTGACGCACCTGTTCAACGCCTGGACACCCACGATCGACGCCGCCGTCAATAACGTCAGCCGCCTGGGCGAACTGATGGCGGCACTGGCCGACGACAACCTCAATGCCACGCACCTGGCGCTGGCGCCATTGAGCAAGCCGATCCTGCACGACATCGCGGCCATGGCCCGTGACGTCGGCAGCGCGTGGAGCGTGCTGGTCAAGCGGCTCGCGGCGGCCTTGCTGGTGCTCAAAGGCGATAAAGCCTTCAGCAATGCCTGGCTGGGCATTTTCGTCGCCGCGCGTCTGGGCAGCGATGCGCGCTTGCAGTTCGGCGTCGAAGGGAGCCGGCAGCTGTGGAAACTGCTGGGACAACAGGCCGACGCGTTGGACGGCTGGGTGAAAACCACCGGCAAGGCCATTGGGGCCGGGCGGGTGGAGCGGATCGTCAACTCACCGGCGGTGGCCAACAGCGGTGGCGTGGTGCCAGTGGCGGCGTTGTTGTTGAACGTGCTGAATGCGCAGAACTATTTGAGCGAGGCTGGGGTGGTGGAGGGGATGGACAGTCGACGGATGTATGACACGGTGTCGGCGACGTTGTATGCGGGGGCGGCGTTGGTGGCGGTGATTGATCATCAGGTGCGGAAGGGGTTGGGGATTAAGGAAGTTGGGAAGGGACTGACAATGGCCCCGACGTTGACTCTGTTTGGTGGGGTGATTGGCGGGTTGTCTGCAGGTGCCGCGTATCAGGAGTTTAGATCGCTACAAAAGCAACTAGAAGATGCCCAGAGCCGAATCGATCCATGGCTGGACATGCGCCAGACTGTGGTTGGTGGACAAATCACGGCCTTTGGCGCCCAGGCATTGTTGGGGGCTACTTACACAATGAAAGCCTTGGCGGGATCTATAACTGTCGAAACCGCCATCTTGCGCTATACGCTGTACCTGGGGCCGTTGAACTGGCTGATTGCCGTGCTGGGCGTGCTGCACTTGATCACTTGGGTCTTCGAGCAAACCCCGCTGCAAAACTTCCTCAACTTCTGTTGCTGGTCAAAAGCCCGGGCGCTCGACCTGGCCCCCATCGCAGCCAAAGCCCAGGAGGAAGAACTCGATAGGCTGTACTTCATCCTGTATGCACCTCGGGTCAGCATGCAAAGCAGCACGGAATCGACCCTGGGTAGTGGCGCGTCGGGCCTTGCCTTCGTCAGCGCCATCGAGGCCCTGACCATCGATTTACCGGGGGCCGAGCCCGGCAGTGCCTACCTGGAGCTGAGCATGATCGGTGATCCCGTGGATACCCAGGCTTACCGCCATCTGATCAAGAACAGCCCCAACCAACATTTCAAGCCGCCGCGTCCCTGGCGGGACATGACGCCGCACTGGCTGGTCAGCAGCGTTTGCGAGTGGATACCGTTCAAGGACGGTCAGGGTCTGCGCTTGAGTGGTCCCTTCAAGTCGCTACGCGATGTCTTGGGCACAACCCCCAGCAGCGTTTCCCTGCGGTTGCGCTATCGCACGCCACTCCTCGCCATGCTCGGCGCCCAGACCTTCATCGGTGGCGAAGCAGGGCTGGCCTTTACCTTGAGCGACAGCACCGGCGTGATCGCGCTGCGGAACGACCCGACGCCTGAGCTGGATCGTGTTCCGCGCTACCGGCTCGGCGAAGATCATCCCGGTGCCTCTTACCTGCAACCCAAGGACAAACCATGAGCACGCCCGAGGCAGGCACCACAAAAAAACGGCTGATGTCGCGCAATGATTATTTGGCGCCGCTGCCCATCCCTACGGGAGAAAAGCCGTGTGATGTGCTCAACATCATTTGGCGCAAGAATGAGGTGTTTCTGGATGTCGGCAACTACAGCATTGGTTCAGCGGTGATGGTGCTCTGGCCGATGGTGGTACTGTTTGCATTTATGGGTTATCTGTTCAGAAATGATCACGATGAAATGCACCTTTTTGCGGTGATGACCACCATCATTATTGGTGTGCCTACCGTTCTCTTGATCCAGGCCCTATTCCGCGAAGTACCGCTCCCTGTGCGCTTCAACCGCCAACGCCGCGAAGTCTGCGTCCCACGCGATAACGGCGAATACTGGCTCGTCCCCTGGGAAAGCGTGACCGCCGCCGCCACTCAGCACTCTTCCGTCAGCCAGGCTGGCCGCAACACGATGGGCTTGCTGGTCATCGGCTTCGAGAATCCCGATCCCCACGCCGAGGAAGACAACAAGCACTTTTCGCTGGGCTTCAACTGCGGCGGCGGCACCACGGCGATGGCGTTGTGGGAGTGCATGCGCAGCTACATGGAGATCGGGCCGGACGTTGTCGAGGATCAGACAGCACGTTTCGACCGCTCGAAAGGGATTTGGGCAACCTATCTGGATGATCTGGTAAAGGCCGCGAAGCTCAGGGGTTGGCTGGTAACTGCCTTGTGGGAGGGATTCTGCGGAATTTTTATCTTCAATACCTTACTGATCGACGTGCTGGAACGTTGGAAGCTAAACCCGCCGCCGGATCTGACCCACCCCGATATCATCGAATGGTCCAAACCACTCCCCCCGGAACAATGGGCCAAACGCTCCCCGGAACTGGAAGCCGCCATCGCCAAACGCGAGGCTGAACTCGCTACCCAGCAAGAGCGAGAGCTGGCGTGACGACAAATCCTCAAGGCCGGTTGCCCAGCAGCGTTTCCCTGCGGTTGCGCTATCGCACGCCACTCCTCGCCATGCTTGGCGCCCCGACCTTCATCGGCGGCGAAGCAGGGCTGGCCTTTACCCTGAACGATCGTGTCCCGCGCTACCGGCTCGGCGAAGATCATCCCGGCGCCTCTTACCTGCAACCCAGGGACAAACCATGAGCACGCCCGAGGCAGGCACCACAAAACAACGGCTGTTGTCGCGCAATGATTATTTGGCGCCGCTGCCCATCCCTACGGGAGAAAAGCCGTGTGATGTGCTCAACATCATCTGGCGCAAGAACGAGGTGTTTCTGGATGTCGGCAACTACAGCATTGGTTCGGCGGTAATGGTGCTATGGCCGATGGTGATGCTGTTTTAATCATGGCGTACTTCGAAATCACGAAATTCGCCTCTGGAGATTTTATGGCAGGATAGCTGGCTCAATCATCACTGGCATCCCAGCGCTGTTTCTGATCCAAGGCCTCTTCCGCGAAGTCCCCCTACCCATACGCTTCAACCGCCAACGCCGCGAAGTCTGTGTCCCACGCGATAACGGCGAATACTGGCTCGTCCCCTGGGAAAGCGTGACCGCCGCCGCCACTCAGCACTCTTCCGTCAGCCAGGCTGGCCGCAACACGATGGGCTTGCTGGTCATCGGCTTCGAGAATCCCGATCCCCACGCCGAGGAAGACAACAAGCACTTTTCGCAGGGCTTCCACTGCGGCGGCGGCACCACGGCGATGGCGTTGTGGGAGTGCATGCGCAGCTACATGGAGATCGGGCCGGACGTTGTCGAGGATCAGACAGCACGTTTCGACCGCTCGAAAGGGATTTGGGCAACCTATCTGGATGATCTGGTAAAGGCCGCGAAGCTCAGGGGTTGGCTGGTAACTGCCTTGTGGGAGGGATTCTGCGGAATTTTTATCTTCAATACCTTACTGATCGACGTGCTGGAACGTTGGAAGCTAAACCCGCCGCCGGACCTGATCCACCCCGATATCATCGAATGGTCCAAACCACTCCCCCCGGAACAATGGGCCAAACGCTCCCCGAAACTCGAAGCCGCCATCGCCAACCGCGAGGCTGAACTCGCTAGCCAGCAAGAGCGAGAGCCGGCTTGACGATGAATCCTCAAGGCCGGTTGCCCGGCAGCGTTTCCCTGCGGTTGCGCTATCGCACGCCACTCCTCGCCATGCTCGGCGCCCAGACCTTCATCGGCGGCGAAGCAGGGCTGGCCTTTACCCTGAACGATCGTGTCCCGCGCTACCGGCTCGGCGAAGATCATCCCGGTGCCTCTTATCTGCAACCCAGGGACAAACCATGAGCACGCCCGAGGCAGGCACCACAAAAAAACGGCTGTTGTCGCGCAACGATTATTTGGCGCCGCTGCCCATCCCTACGGGAGAAAAGTCGTGTGATGTGCTCAACATCATTTGGCGCAAGAACGAGGTGTTTCTGGATGTCGGCAACTACAGCATCGGTTCGGCGGTGATGACCATTTGGCCGGGGGTGATGTTGTTTATTTTAATGAACTACATCAATCCCGACCCCCTGATCTGGGGAGGAGGGTTGATCATCATGGGTATCCCTATCTGTTTTGTAATCCAAGGCCTCTTCCGCGAAGTCCCCCTACCCATACGCTTCAACCGCCAACGCCGCGAAGTCTGCGTCCCACGCGATAACGGCGAATACTGGCTCGTCCCCTGGGAAAGCGTGACCGCCGCCGCCACTCAGCACTCTTCCGTCAGCCAGGCTGGCCGCAACACGATGGGCTTGCTGGTCATCGGCTTCGAGAATCCGGATCCCCATGCAGAGGAAGACAACAAGCACTTTTCGCTGGGCTTCCACTGCGGCGGCGGCACCACGGCCATGGCGTTGTGGGAGTGCATGCGCAGCTACATGGAGATCGGGCCGGCAGCAGCGCCGGAGGCGGCTGCGCTCAACTCCGGAGCGAACCTGCGCTACTACATCGATTACATGAGCGACAAGGCCAAAGAGCGCGGTTGGATTTTGACGCTGTTGTGGGAGGGCGTGTTCGGCGTATTCATCTTCAATGCTCCTCTCGCCACCTATCTGCAAAGGAAAAAGCTGTACCCACCGCCCGACCTGCTCTATCCCGACATCATCGAATGGTCCAAACCACTCCCCCCGGAACAATGGGCCAAACCCTCCCCGAAACTCGAAGCCGCCATCGCCAAACGCGAGGCTGAACTCGCTACCCAGCAAGAGCGAGAGCCGGCGTGACGACGAATCCTCAAGGCCGGTTGCCCAGCAGCGTTTCCCTGCGGTTGCGCTATCGCACGCCACTCCTCGCCATGCTCGGCGCCCCGACCTTCATCGGCGGCGAAGCAGGGCTGGCCTTTACCTTGAGCGACAGCACCGGCGTGATCGCGCTGCGGAACGACCCGACACCTGAGCTGGATCGTGTCCCGCGTTACCGGCTGGGCGAAGATCATCCCGGTGCCTCTTACCTGCAACCCAAGGACAAACCATGAGCACGCCCGAGGCAGGCACCACAAAAAAACGGCTGTTGTCGCGCAATGATTATTTGGCGCCGCTGCCCATCCCTACGGGAGAAAAGTCGTGTGATGTGCTCAACATCATCTGGCGCAAGAACGAGGTGTTTCTCGACATCGGCAATTACAGCATTGGTTCAGCGGTGATGGTGCTCTGGCCGATGGTGGTACTGTTTGCATTTATGGGTTATCTGTTCAGAAATGATCACGATGAAATGCACCTTTTTGCGGTGATGACCACCATCATTATTGGTGTGCCTACCGTTCTCTTGATCCAGGCCCTATTCCGCGAAGTACCGCTCCCTGTGCGCTTCAACCGCCAACGCCGCGAAGTCTGTGTCCCACGCGATAACGGCGAATACTGGCTCGTCCCCTGGGAAAGCGTGACCGCCGCCGCCACTCAGCACTCTTCCGTCAGCCAGGCTGGCCGCAACACGATGGGCTTGCTGGTCATCGGCTTCGAGAATCCGGATCCCCATGCAGAGGAAGACAACAAGCACTTTTCGCTGGGCTTCAACTGCGGCGGCGGCACCACGGCGATGGCGTTGTGGGAGTGCATGCGCAGCTACATGGAAGTAGGGTCGGAGGCTGTACCTGATAGCCGAGTAGGAATTGCACCCTACGAAGAAACGCAAATCGGTTCGATCATTTCTGACCTGCGCAAGGGGGACCTCATAGGTGTTTTATGGGGGATATTCTGCATTACGATTTTGGGGACGTACCTGGCGGAGAAAGTTCAGAATTTGAAGCTTTCACATCCGCCTGATCTGCCTTATCCCGACATCATCGAATGGTCCAAACCACTCCCCCCGGAACAATGGGCCAAACGCTCCCCGGAACTGGAAGCCGCCATCGCCAAACGCGAGGCTGAACTCGCTACCCAGCAAGAGCGAGAGCTGGCGTGACGACGAATCCTCAAGGCCGGTTGTCCAACAGCGTTTCCCTGCGGTTGCGCTATCGCACGCCACTCCTCGCCATGCTCGGCGTCCCGACCTTCATCGGCGGCGAAGCAGGGCTGGCCTTTACCCTGAACGATCGTGTCCCGCGCTACCGGCTCGGCGAGGATCATCCCGGCGCCTCTTACCTGCAACCCAGGGACAAACCATGAGCACGCCCGAGGCAGGCACCACAAAAAAACGGCTGTTGTCGCGCAATGATTATTTGGCGCCGCTGCCCATCCCTACCGGAGAAAAGCCGTGTGATGTGCTCAACATCATCTGGCGCAAGAATGAGGTGTTTATCGATATCGGCAACTACAGCATTGGTTCGGCGGTAATGGTGCTATGGCCGATGGTGATGCTGTTTTTAATCATGGCGTACTTCACACGAAATATCGCCTCTGGAGATTTTAGCCAAGACATATTGATAGCTGGCTCAATCATCACTGGCATCCCAGCGCTGTTTCTGATCCAAGGCCTCTTCCGCGAAGTCCCCCTACCCATACGCTTCAACCGCCAACGCCGCGAAGTCTGTGTCCCACGCGATAACGGCGAATACTGGCTCGTCCCCTGGGAAAGCGTGACCGCCGCCGCCACACAGCACTCTTCCGTCAGCCAGGCTGGCCGCAACACGATGGGCTTGCTGGTCATCGGCTTCGAGAATCCGGATCCCCATGCAGAGGAAGACAACAAGCACTTTTCGCTGGGCTTCCACTGCGGCGGCGGCACCACGGCGATGGCGTTGTGGGAGTGCATGCGCAGCTACATGGAGATCGGGCTGCAAGTTCTCCCGTTAACCAATGATTTTGAAGGGGAGCGAGAGAGACTGCGTGGAAGGAATGTTTTCTGGGGTGTTTTCTGTGACTACTTGAATGGCATCAGACAACATCTGGCAGCCTGGGAAATTGACAAGGCATTGTGGCTTATCATCGGCGCCGTACTGTTCGGGGCACCGCTGGCAATGATGCTGCAAGCGTGGAAATTGTCACCGCCACCCGCGTTGACCCACCCCGATATCATCGAATGGTCCAAACCACTCCCCCCGGAACAATCGGCCAAACGCTCCCCGGAACTGGAAGCCGCCATCGCCAAACGCGAGGCTGAGCTCGCTACCCAGCAAGAGCGAGAGCCGGCTTGACGACGAATCCTCAAGGCCGGTTGTCCAGCAGCGTTTCCCTGCGGTTGCGCTATCGCACGCCACTCCTCGCCATGCTTGGTGCCCAGACCTTCATCGGTGGCGAAGCAGGGCTGGCCTTTACCTTGAGCGACAGCACCGGCGTGATCGCGCTGCGGAACGACCCGACGCCTGAGCTGGATCGTGTCCCGCGATACCGGCTCGGCGAAGATCATCCCGGCGCCTCTTACCTGCAACCCAAGGACAAACCATGAGCACGCCCGAGGCAGGCACCACAAAAACGGCTGTTGTCGCGCAACGATTATTTGGCGCCGCTGCCCATCCCTACGGGAGAAAAGCCGTGTGATGTGCTCAACATCATTTGGCGCAAGAATGAGGTGTTTTTGGATGTCGGCAACTACAGCATTGGTTCGGCGGTAATGGTGCTATGGCCGATGGTGATGTTGTTTTTAGCCATGTCTTTTTTTACTCGAAATCTCAATTCTGACTTCAGTCAAGAGATTTTGATATTGGGCGCAGTTATTATGGCCATTCCTATCTGTTTGGTAATCCAAGGCCTCTTCCGCGAAGTCCCCTTACCCATACGCTTCAACTGCCAACGCCGCGAAGTCTGCGTCCCACGCGATAACGGCGAATACTGGCTCGTCCCCTGGGAAAGCGTGACCGCCGCCGCCACTCAGCACTCTTCCGTCAGCCAGGCTGGCCGCAACACGATGGGCTTGCTGGTCATCGGCTTCGAGAATCCCGATCCCCACGCCGAGGAAGACAACAAGCACTTTTCGCTGGGCTTCCACTGCGGCGGCGGCACCACGGCGATGGCGTTGTGGGAGTGCATGCGCAGCTACATGGAGATCGGGCCGGCAGCAGCGCCGGAGGCGGCTGCGCTCAACTCGGGAGCGAACCTGCGCTACTACATCGATTACATGAGCGACAAGGCCAAAGAGCGCGGTTGGATTTTGACGCTGTTGTGGGAGGGCGTGTTCGGCGTATTCATCTTCAATGCTCCTCTCGCCACCTATCTGCAAAGGAAAAAGCTGTACCCACCGCCTGACCTGCTCTATCCCGACATCATCGAATGGTCCAAACCACTCCCCCCGGAACAATGGGCCAAACCCTCCCCGAAACTCGAAGCCGCCATCGCCAAACGCGAGGCTGAGCTCGCTACCCAGCAAGAGCGAGAGCCGGCTTGACGACGAATCCTCAAGGCCGCTCGTTCTGCGGCGCGCATCAGTGGATTCCGCTCAGGGCAGGCCAAGGCTTGGCTCTGAGCGGCCTTTTTAATACGTTGCCGAGTGTGTGCACATGACGCTGAGGCGTGAGGGGCTATCGGGTGCCGCCTTGTGGCGGCAAGTGGGTCGAGTGATATGCTGTCGGCCTGCCGAGGAGATTGAAAATGGCCTACGATTTTGACCTTTATGTGATTGGTGCCGGTTCCGGCGGTGTGCGGGCGGCGCGGTTTGCGGCCGGGTTTGGCGCGAAAGTGGCGGTGGCCGAGAGCCGTTATTTGGGCGGGACCTGTGTGAACGTCGGCTGTGTGCCGAAGAAGCTGCTGGTGTATGGCGCGCATTTCGCCGAAGACTTCGAGCAGGCGTCTGGTTTTGGCTGGACGCTGGATGAAACGCAGTTCGATTGGGCGACGCTTATCGCCAACAAGGACCGCGAGATCAATCGCCTGAACGGCATTTATCGCAATCTGCTGGTCAATAGCGGTGTGTTGTTGCATGAGGGACACGCGAAAATCATCGATCCGCATCAAGTCGAGGTGAATGGCGAGCGTTTTACCGCTAAAAATATCCTGATCGCCACGGGCGGCTGGCCGCAGATCCCGGAGATTCCGGGGCATGAACACGCGATCAGTTCCAATCAGGCGTTCTTCCTCAAGGAGCTGCCAAAGCGAGTTCTTGTGGTTGGCGGTGGTTACATCGCTGTCGAGTTTGCCGGGATTTTCCATGGCTTGGGCGCGCAGACCACGCTGTTGTATCGTGGTGAGTTGTTCCTGCGCGGTTTCGACGGTTCCGTACGCAAGCATTTGCAGGAAGAGCTGACCAAGCGTGGAATGGACCTGCAATTCAACGCGGACATCGAGCGCATCGACAAGCAGGTCGATGGCAGCCTGAAAGTTACGCTCAAGGATGGACGTCAATTGGAAGCCGATTGTGTGTTCTATGCGACCGGTCGGCGTCCGATGCTCGACAACCTTGGCTTGGAAAACACCAGGGTCAAACTCGACAAGAAGGGCTTTGTTGAGGTCGATGATTTGTATCAGACCGCCGAGCCGTCGATCCTGGCCTTGGGCGATGTCATCGGTCGTGTGCAGCTGACACCGGTGGCGCTGGCTGAAGGCATGGCCGTTGCGCGCCGCCTGTTCAAGCCTGAGCAATATCGTCCGGTGGATTACAAGATGATCCCGACGGCGGTGTTCAGCTTGCCGAATATCGGCACCGTCGGTTTGACCGAAGAGGAGGCTCGCGAAGCTGGCCATGAGGTGCAGACTTTCGAGAGCCGCTTCCGCCCGATGAAGCTGACCTTGACCGAATGTCAGGAGCGCACCTTGATGAAACTGGTGGTGGATGCCAAAACCGACAAGGTGCTGGGTTGCCACATGGTCGGCCCGGAGGCCGGGGAGATCGTTCAGGGCCTGGCGATTGCCTTGAAGGCGGGCGCGACCAAGCGCGACTTCGACGAAACCATCGGCGTGCACCCGACGGCCGCCGAAGAGTTCGTCACCATGCGTACGCCGGTCACCGGTTAATCGTCTTTGGCTGAGTCTGGCGCCGTCGTAACGACGGCCGCCAGACGCACGCTTTCCTCCAGGTCTGCCTGGGCTTTGGTCAATTCCAATTCCAATGATTTGTTGATCTGCGACTGCTCATCGACATTCTGTTTGAGCGCCTGACTTTCCAGCAGGGCGATGCGCAAGCGTTCCTGGAGGAGGGTGCGCTCGCTGTCTACGCGGGTTGTCTGCTCCAGCAGTTGATCCTGACGGGTATTGCTTTGCTTGAGCTGCTCCTGCATCAGGCTCAGCTCCCGCAGCGTGCCGCGGTTCTCAGTCAGCAAGCGCTCGTTGTCTCGGTGCAGCTGGGTGATTTCGTCCTGACGGACAAGCGCGCTCTGCTGCGCCTGACGCAATTCCACCTGAAGTTGTTGCACCTGGCCTTCGTGGCGACTCAGTTCTTGCTCGCGCTGTTCCTTCACCGCGTTGCGATAGTGCTCCAGCGCCTCGCGAGCGTGCAGGTGCTTCTCTTCAAGGGAGCGGATCTGCTCGTCCTTGTCTTGCAGGCGCAATTCGAAATCGGTCAGCGCCTGGTTCAGGCCGGCGTTGCGCGATTGCTCCGCTTGCAGCATGGCACGGGTTTCTTGCAGGGCCTCGGAGTCCTGGGTCAGCGCCAGGCTTTGAAATTCGTATTGCTGCTGCAATTCGGTGTTGTTGTCTTGCGCCTCGGTCAGCTGAATCTCCAGCGCTTTGCGTTGCTGCTCGAACTGTTCGCGGGCCTGGTCGACAGGCTCTTGCGCCTGCTGCTTGAGCCGTTGCGCCAGTCGCGCGACCAGCGCCAACAGTTCATCGTCAATCGGTTCCGACGTTTCTTCAGTGTTTTCGACCCGGTCGTCCAGCTCTTTGAGGTAGCGATGGATCGTGGTTTTCGAGCCCGTGTTGCCCATCTCGATTCGCACAGCATCAATGCTGGGGTTTTCCCCTCGAGCAAGGATCGCCAACCGGGCAGCCTGCACTACCACTTTATTTACGCCGCCACGAGCCATGAGATCTCCTACGATTTATTGCTGTGGTACATACCACTACATTACACATTGTACCATTCATAATAAAAAGTTAAATGCTGAATGTTATTAACACGGGATATACTGGTATTACCCCGTATGAAGGCTGGTTTTCAGCATCAGTGGCGCAATTTCGGTACACAAAACCCCTGTAGGAGCGAGCGCGCTTGCGAAAAACCAGAGAGCTCCGCACAGCCAGGCAGCGAGCGTCATCGTTAACATCCCTCGCGAGCATGCTCGCTCCTGCAGGTGGTGAAGGTGATTTGAATGAGTGATATCGAGCGTTACCTGCAAGCCGCGACACGCGACAACACCCGGCGCAGCTATCGGGCGGCCATCGAGCACTTCGAGGTGGTGTGGGGCGGTTTTTTGCCGGCGACAAGCGATAGCGTGGCGCGTTATCTGGTTGCCCACGCCGGGGTGTTGTCGATCAACACCTTGAAGCTGCGCTTGTCGGCGTTGGCGCAGTGGCACAACAGCCAGGGCTTTGCCGATCCAACCAAAGCGCCGGTGGTACGCAAGGTGTTTAAAGGCATACGGGCGCTGCACCCGGCCCAGGAGAAACAGGCCGAGCCTTTGCAGCTTCGCCATCTGGAACAAGTGGTGACATGGCTGGCGCAGGAAGCGCAAACAGCGAAAGCCAAAAATGACCGTCCTGCTCTGTTGCGCGCCAAACGGGATACAGCATTGATCCTGCTGGGTTTCTGGCGCGGCTTTCGCAGTGATGAGTTGTGTCGGCTCCAAATTGAACACGTGCAGGCCAGCGCCGCCGCCGGTATCACGCTGTATCTGCCGCGTAGCAAGAGTGATCGCGACAATCTCGGCAAAACCTACCAAACCCCGGCATTGCAGCGATTGTGCCTGGTGCAGGCCTATATCGACTGGATCACTGAAGCGGCGCTGGTGCGCGGGCCGGTTTTCCGCGGCGTCGACCGTTGGGGGCATTTAGCTGAAGAAGGTTTGCACGCCAACAGCGTGATTCCATTGTTGCGTCAGGCGTTGGAGCGCGCGGGTATCTGCGCCCAGCATTACACCAGCCACTCGCTGCGCCGTGGTTTCGCCACGTGGGCGCATCAAAGTGGATGGGACTTGAAGTCGTTGATGAGCTACGTGGGCTGGAAGGACATGAAGTCCGCGATGCGCTACATCGAGACCAGCCCGTTTCTGGGCATGACGCGCCTGGAAACACCAATCGCACTGTAAATTCAGTTTTCTTCTATTAATTCCGGTGGCTAATAGCCAAAGCCAATCAGCAGCATCAGATTTGCCAATGAGCTATCGAGCGATTGGATAGGTAAAGTTCTTTCCATCAACTTCTTAACCCTGACGGAGAGTCAACGATGCCTATCATCAACAGCCAAGTTAAACCTTTCAAAGCTGACGCCTTCAAAAACGGCGACTTCGTAAAAGTCTCGGACGCTGACCTGAAAGGCAAGTGGTCGGTGGTGTTCTTCTACCCAGCCGACTTCACCTTCGTTTGCCCAACCGAGCTCGAAGACCTGGCTGACAACTACGACGCATTCCAGAAGCTGGGCGTCGAGATCTACAGCGTTTCCACTGACACCCACTTTGCCCACGCTGCCTGGCACAACACTTCGCCAGCCATCGGCAAGATCCAGTACACCATGATCGGCGACCCGACCCACGCCATCTCCCGCAACTTCGACGTACTGATCGAAGAAGCTGGCCTGGCTGACCGCGGCACCTTCGTGATCAACCCTGAAGGCCAGATCAAGATCGTTGAACTGAACGATGGCGGTGTAGGCCGTGACGCTTCCGAGCTGCTGCGCAAAATCAAGGCTGCCCAGTACGTCGCTGCCCACCCAGGCCAGGTTTGCCCGGCCAAGTGGAAAGAAGGCGAGGCCACTCTGGCTCCGTCCCTGGACCTGGTCGGCAAGATCTAAGTCTGTGACGCGCTTCATCAGGGCGGACATCCGCACCTTCTAAGCAAGCTGCACCGCCCAACAAAAACGCCCGGGCGAGATTCGCTCGGGCGTTTTTTTTGTCTCAAGAATTCAAGGAAATCGCCCGTATGTTGGACACCAATCTTAAAGCCCAGTTGAAATCGTACCTGGAACGGGTCACCCAGCCGATCGAGATCGTTGCTTCCCTCGACGACGGTGCGAAATCCCAGGAAATGCTCGAACTCTTGAAAGACGTTGCCAGTCTTTCCACCCTGATTACCTTGCTCGACAACGGCGATGATGCGCGTAAGCCGTCGTTTTCGATCAATCGCCCGGGCGCCGATATCAGCCTGCGTTTCGCCGGCCTCCCGATGGGCCACGAATTCACTTCGTTGGTGTTGGCGCTGCTGCAAGTCGGTGGCCACCCTTCGAAAGCCAGTGCTGAAGTGATCGAACAGATTCGCTCGCTCAAAGGCGAGTTCACCTTCGAGACTTACTTTTCGCTGTCCTGCCAGAACTGCCCGGACGTGGTCCAGGCACTGAACCTGATGGCCGTGTTGAACCCGAACATCCGCCACGTTGCTATCGACGGTGCGTTGTTCCAGGCTGAAGTCGATGAGCGCCAGATCATGGCGGTCCCGAGCATCTACCTCAACGGTGTGAACTTCGGTCAGGGCCGCATGGGCCTGGAAGAAATTCTCGCCAAGATCGACACCAGCGGCATCGAGCGTCAGGCCGAGAAGATCAGCGCCAAGGAAGCCTTTGACGTGCTGGTAGTCGGCGGTGGCCCGGCGGGTGCATCGGCCGCGATCTATGCAGCGCGTAAAGGCATTCGCACCGGCGTCGCGGCAGAGCGTTTTGGTGGTCAGGTGCTCGACACCATGGCCATCGAAAACTTCATCTCCGTGCAGGAAACCGAAGGGCCGAAACTGGCCGTGGCGCTGGAAGAACACGTTAAGCAGTACGACGTGGACATCATGAACCTGCAGCGCGCAGACAAATTGATCACGGGTAAAGAGGGCGAGCTGCATGAAGTCCACTTCGCCAGTGGGGCGAAGCTCAAGGCCAGAACCGTGATCCTCGCGACCGGTGCACGGTGGCGTGAAATGAACGTCCCCGGTGAGCAACAATACCGCAACAAGGGCGTGGCGTACTGCCCGCACTGCGACGGTCCGCTGTTCAAAGGCAAGCGAGTGGCGGTGATCGGCGGTGGCAACTCCGGCGTCGAGGCGGCTATCGACCTGGCCGGTATCGTGTCGCACGTCACGCTGCTGGAGTTCGACGTGCAGTTGCGTGCCGATGCCGTATTGCAGCGCAAGTTGCACAGCCTGCCGAACGTCACCGTGATCACCCGTGCGCAAACCACTGAAGTGACTGGCGACGGTCAGAAGGTCAACGGATTGCGCTATAAGGATCGCCAGACGGACGAACAGCACACCGTGGAACTGGAAGGGATCTTCGTGCAAATCGGTTTGCTGCCCAATACCGATTGGCTCAAAGGCACCATCGAGCTGTCATCTCGTGGCGAGATCATTGTCGATGCGCGTGGTGAAACGTCGGTGCCGGGCGTGTTCGCAGCAGGTGACGTGACGACTGTGCCGTACAAGCAGATCGTGATCGCGGTAGGTGAGGGTGCCAAGGCTTCGCTCAGCGCATTTGATCATCTGATCCGGACTTCGGCCCCGGCATAAAAGGCGGCGCTGAAAACACAAACCCCATGAGTGATCATGGGGTTTTTGTGTGTGTTGAAAAAGATTGCAGCCTGCGGCAGCTACTACGGGAGAAAAGCATTTCAAGTCAATGCAAACCTCGTTCTTGTAGGAGCTGCCGAAGGCTGCGATCTTTTGATTTTGATTTAGAGCGGCGCTGGCTGGATGATCTCGACCCAGTAGGCATCCGGATCCTTGATGAACGCCAGGCTCTTCATGCGGCCGTCGCTCAGGCGTTTCTGGAAGTCGCAGCCCAGTGCTTCAAAACGCTCGCACGCGGCGACGATGTCCGGCACCGAGATGCAGATGTGGCCGAAACCGCGCGGATCGGTATTGCCGTTGTGGTAGGCAAAGTCCGGGTCGTTTTCGGTGCCGTGGTTGTGGGTCAGCTCCAGAATGCCCGGAATCGACTTCATCCATTCGGTACGTGCAGCGGTGTCAGCGGGAATCTGGCTTTTATCGACCAGCGCCAGAAAGTACAGGCTGAACTCGGCTTCCGGGAAGTCACGTTTTTCTACCAGGGTGAAGCCCAGGATGCGCGTATAGAAATCCAGGGATTTGGTGATGTCCTTGACCCGCAGCATGGTGTGATTGAAGACGAACTTCTGGGTGGCGGTGTCTGGTTGGGCGGTGACGCCCGGGAAGCTGTTCAATTCGTGCAGGCTCATGGACCCTCCGGAAAATATGTGGGCTAACGAATGGCGACAATGATACGCAAGGGCTCTGACATCGCCAAACGCAAACGCTCAGCTATTGCCTGACCGGGCGGTCCGGGCTCAGACTTTGTTGATCAATTTGTGAGTACTGAGTGCAATGTTTCGATTCGGTCATTCGTTATTCGTTCTGTTAGCTTTGCTGTCGGGCGTTAGCCTTGCGTTCGCTGAAGCCCCCGTCGTGACGTGGCCACAAGGCTGGCAGGTTGAAGCCGTTCCCGAAGTCGATGTCGGTGTGAGCCGCCAGCGAGCAGTGAAAAATGATCAGGGCGGCGCGCCGGTCATGGTGATGGAGCTGACGATGAGTCAGGTCGAAAGCAATCACCAGGTAAACCTGGAAGGTGTACTGCTGGAAATGCGCAAGTCGGTGCAGAAGGACTTTTTTGCGAGCGGTTATCAAAGTGTTTGCACACGCATCCACTCCACTACGTTGAGTCGATTGGCGGCGCTTGAGACAACCTGCACTATCACGCAGAACGGCAGGCATGTGCTTTCACAAACATTGGTCGCCGCGATGGATGCCGATAAAGCCTATGTTCTTTCTTACGCCGGACAGGCCGAGGCTTACAAGGCGAGCATGGGGGAAGTAGAGGCAGCGCGTAACAGCTTGAAACTTTAGTAATCCGGTGTGCGGTCTCGACACAAGAAAAAATTTTAGATACCCAAACGGATTAAGCACAAAGTTGATCGGCAGTTAGGTAAGCGTGCGCTACCTTTACGCGGATTTAAATGACACCACAGAAAAGCCCTGCATTGGCAGGGCTTTTCTGTGGGTACAAATGTTAGCCGCGAAGCCAGGAGTCAACGGTGGCGGCGCCATATTGTTCCTTCCAGGCTTTCAGGCCGCGATGGTTGCCGCCCTTGGTTTCAATCAGTTCGCCAGTGTGCGGGTTCTGATAAACCTTGACCACGCGAGCCCGGCGGGTTTTAGGTGCGGTGGCCTGTTGAAGACCGGATTTGCTCGGGTTCGGATCGAGAATGGCGATGATGTCGCGCAGGCTCTTGCCGTAAGTTTTCATCAAACCCTGGAGCTTCTCCTCGAATTCGATTTCTTTCTTGAGCCCGGCATCGTTCTTCAGGGATTCGAGCTGCTTGAGCTGTTCTTGAAGGGCCTTTTCGGCTGCACGAAATTCAGCGAGTCTGGACAATATCTTTACTCCAATAGTGTGTTTGGTTGATACCAACCGCAAACAAAGCTATAAGCCAAGAGCTTTGAAGCGACTCGGTGATAATGGCTCACCTGCCAATTTAGCGCGGGCATGAAAATTGTAGTAGTTAATTGGCCAAGAGTAAATCCTGACTTTTTCTTCATGTAACTAGAGTAGTAATTTGATTCACTTTGGTGCCTGTACACGTTGTCTTGTCGGTTAAGTCCGTTAGTTAATGGTCACTTAATGCACTAATGAACTCTGCACCAGACATCGGTTTGCCGAACAGATAACCCTGAAGGAAGTTCACACTTTGAGCGCTCAGGTAGTCACTTTGTCGTGGTGTTTCCACGCCTTCGGCAACCAGTGCCAGCTCGAGCTTGCCCGCCAGTTCGATGATGCTGTCCAGAATATGACTGGAGAGGGTATCGACGCCGATCATGGCGACAAAGCTCTGGTCGATTTTCAAGAAATCGACATTAAACTGGTGCAAGTAACCAAGGCTTGAGTGACCGGTGCCGAAGTCATCGATGGCGAATTTCACGCCCAACCCATGGAGTTGTTCGATCAGTTGCAGGGTGATGGCCGTGGGTTCGATCAGTTCCCGCTCGGTCAGTTCCAGCACCAGATGAACGGAGCCTGGAACAAATGCATCGAGAAACTCACGGCAATCGTTGACCAATTCCAGATCCTGGCAATGACTGGCGGTGATGTTGATACCGATATGAAAGGGCTCGCTGAAGGAGTCCGATTGCGGGGCGAGCAGGGCGGCGGTTTGTTTCATCAGCGAGCGGGTCATCGGCACGATCAGACCGGTGTGTTCGGCAAACGGAATGAACAGGTCTGGGCGCACCAGGCCTTCCTTTGGATGTTTCCAGCGCATCAATACTTCACACCCGGCCCAGCGCTTGCTGTCGCCATGCACAACGGGCTGGAAGTATGGAATGAACTCCGATGCTTCCAGCGCCCTTTGCATTTCATGGGTCGGCGACATTGAGCGCTTTTGCAGGAAGTGAACGATGGCACCGGCGATCACACCGAAAAAGATCAGCAAACTGAACAGCGGTGGGTATTCGCTGCGTATGTATCGCCAGGCTTCGCCTTCAGGGAAACCTGCCGATACTTTAAAAGCGTATTTTTTCGACAGCTCAGTGCTTTGGGCGACGGGCAATTCAGGCCGCGCGCTCGTATGGACTTTACCGTCAGCCGACAACCAGTCGGGGCCGACCTGGAGCAGCAACGCAGCCTTGCCGCCAATCAGGCGCAGGATGTTGCTCAAGTGATAACCATCCAGGGTCGTCAGTGCGCCTTTTTTGCCTTCACTGAGTCGATATACCAGCAGTGCCGTGTCGGGGGTCACCGGGTTGCCATTCATCAACCATAACCCGCCGTGCGTGTAGTCACCGGGATTGACTATTTCGTGAAACTCACCGAACAGCGAACTGCAGTAAAGATCGTTGTCCCACACCAGGTTGGTCGAGCGCACGAAAGGACGACGGGTCACTTGTTCGCGCAGGGCAAGCGTGACGTCTTTGCAATTCTGCCCGGCCAGTGGCAGTAACGCCTGAGCTGCCTGGGCCGTGTTGTCGAGCATCAGGTCGAACTGGTGAATTGCTTCGAGGGCGGTTTGTGCCGAGCTTTGCTGGAGTGTTCGCTGCGCCTGCATATAAAGAATGACGGATCCCAGCAGGATGGGGATCAAACCACTGATCAAGGTGATCGCCATCCTGAGTCTGCGTTGGCGGGATTTGACTTTCAGTGGCATTCGCGAAACCTGTTGCGATGAAATTAGGCTCTCAAATGCTGGTAGGGCAATACGCCTCCCATAAAGAGTTCGGGTATAGGCCATGATAGTTGGCCCTGGGCGGTTACGCTGCCGTCATATTGTCAGCCGTGGCGTGCACCTGCAGGGGGCGTGATTCTGGCAGGGATTTATCTGCGCAATAAACCCCTTGCGCGCTCAGGAAAAAAGGGGATTTTATACAGAAGGCGGACAAACCGTTTTACGCTGTGTAGAATCGGGTTACGCATACAATAATAATCGTCTTCTGGCAGCAGCAGAAGCCTCGCCCGCAAGAGCCTTGGGTCGACAATGAAGATATTCGGGTTTCAACTGATCTACGGTGACTTCCTCGCACGCAGCGTGCGGGGTATCTCCTGCGCGCCACCCACCGGTCTCAGCATTGCTAGCAAATAACCTTTGTTAATTGATAAAAATGATGAGGCGCCGACCATGGCAGATTTATACGAAAACCCAATGGGCCTGATGGGCTTTGAATTCATCGAGCTCGCTTCCCCGACTCCGAACACGCTGGAGCCGATCTTCGAGATCATGGGCTTCACCAAGGTCGCGACCCACCGCTCCAAAGACGTCCACCTCTACCGTCAGGGCGCGATCAACCTGATCCTCAACAACGAGCCCAACAGCGTGGCCTCGTACTTCGCCGCCGAACACGGTCCGTCGGTGTGCGGCATGGCATTCCGTGTCAAGGATTCACAAAAGGCCTATAACCGAGCGCTTGAACTGGGTGCCCAGCCGATTCACATTGAAACCGGCCCTATGGAGCTGAATTTGCCGGCGATCAAAGGCATTGGCGGCGCGCCGCTATACCTGATCGACCGTTTCGGCGAAGGCAGTTCGATTTACGACATCGACTTCGTGTTCATTGAAGGCGTTGACCGTCACCCGGCCGGGGCTGGCCTGAAGATCATCGACCACCTGACCCACAACGTGTATCGCGGTCGCATGGCCTACTGGGCCAACTTCTACGAGAAGCTGTTCAACTTCCGCGAAATTCGTTACTTCGACATCAAGGGCGAGTACACCGGGCTGACCTCCAAAGCGATGACCGCGCCTGACGGCATGATCCGTATCCCGTTGAACGAAGAATCGTCCAAGGGCGCCGGGCAGATCGAAGAGTTCCTGATGCAGTTCAACGGCGAAGGCATCCAGCACGTTGCGTTCCTGTCCGATGACCTGATCAAGACCTGGGATCACCTGAAAAGCATCGGCATGCGCTTCATGACCGCGCCACCGGAAACCTACTACGAAATGCTCGAAGGTCGCTTGCCGAATCATGGTGAGCCGGTGGGCGAACTGCAGGCTCGGGGCATTTTGCTGGACGGTTCGTCCGAGTCGGGCGACAAGCGTCTGCTGCTGCAGATCTTCTCGGAAACCCTGATGGGGCCGGTGTTCTTCGAGTTCATCCAGCGCAAGGGCGACGATGGTTTCGGCGAAGGCAACTTCAAGGCGCTGTTCGAATCGATCGAGCGGGATCAGGTACGCCGTGGTGTGCTGACCACTGACTAAGCGGATGTAAATGTAAAAAACCGGTCCTTTGTGACCGGTTTTTTTGAAGATCAAAAGATCGCAGCCTGCGGCAGCTCCTACAGAGAAATGGTGTTGATTCTGTAGGAGCTGCCGCAGGCTGCGATCTTTTGCTTTAGGGTCTGCGCTGTCGGACCAGATGCTTGAACCCTTCAAACACCAGCACCAGCACCGCCATCCAGATCGGAATGTACGTCAGCCACTCGCCGGCCTTGATACTTTCCCCCAGCAACAATGCCACGCCCAGCAACAGCACCGGTTCAACATAACTCAACAACCCGAACAGGCTGAAGGGCAGCAAGCGGCTGGCAATGATGTAAACCACCAGTGCCGACGCACTGATCACGCCCAGCACCGGAATCAACAGCGACAGCCACGGATGCTGCTCGAACACGCCGAAGCCTTGCGCGCCACTCAGCACGAACCAGAAGGCCACGGGCAGCGTCAGCGCCATGTCCAGCCACAAGCCGCCGAGGTTGTCGGCCTTCAGGCGTTTACGCAGAACGAAATAGGTCGGGTAGCCAATGCATACCAGCAAGGTCGCCCAGGAGAAACCACCAACCTGATACAACTCGTTGATCACTCCGAGGCAGGCGAACACCACGGCGACTTTTTGCAGATACGAGAGACGTTCGCCATAGGCAATGCGCCCGGTCAAGACCATGGTCAGCGGCAGCAGGAAATAGCCGAGGGAGACATCCAGGCTGTAGCCGTTGAGCGGTGCCCACATGAACAGCCAGAGTTGTACGCCCAGCAGGGCTGAGGAGGCAAACAGACCTGCGATCAGTTTTGGCTTGGCGATCACGCGCCGGACAATCTCGACGACACGTTTCCATTCGCCGGACCAGATCATGAACACGGTCATGCACGGCACGGTCAGCAGCATGCGCCAGCCAAAAATTTCCACGCCGCTCAGGGGAGTGAGCAACGATGTGTAGTAATACATGACGGCGAACAGCACCGAGGCTGAAACCGATAGAGCGATACCTTTAGACAAGCTGTCCTCGCGAGGTTGACGGTGAAACGGGGTGCGGAGGATACGTGGTTTTAGCGATAAATACTGACCCACTGATCAACACCTTCCTGCGTAGGAGCCGGCTTGCCGGTGAACCAGACGACGCGGTACGTCAGGCGCGCCCTTTTCGCTGGCAAGCCAGCTCCTACAGAAGATGAGTTTCGTCAGACATCATGTGGTTTACGGCCCGACACAAAATGGCTCACATCATTGAACCCCGGCGTCGACGCATGCCCCGGCGTCACCAGTGAATCAATGAACGCTTCGTCTTCGGCAGTGATGTTCACCGCTTGCGCCATAGTGTAGGCGTCCCACTGCGCTTCGGTGCGGGGCCCGACGATGGCTGAAGTGACCGCATTGTTGTTCAGCACCCAGGCGATGGCGAACTCAACGATGCCAACGCCGCGCTGTTGGGTGTACTGCTGGATTTGCTGGGCGATGCGCAAGGATTCGACGCGCCACTCGGTTTCCAGAATTCGCTTGTCCGCACGCCCGGCACGGCTGTTGGCGTCCGGCTTCACATCCGGCGCGTACTTGCCGCTGAGTACGCCGCGCGCGAGCGGACTGTAAGGCACCACGCCAAGTCCGTAGTTTTGCGCGGCGCTGAGCTGCTCGGTTTCGGCCTGGCGGTTGACGATGTTGTAAAGCGGCTGGCTGATCACCGGCCGGTCGACGCCCAGCTTGTCGGCTACACGAATCACCTCGGCGATGCGCCAGCCACGATAGTTGGACAAGCCCCAGTAACGGATCTTGCCCTGGCGAATCAGATCGCCAATGGCCGATACCGTGACCTCCAGCGGCGTATTGTGGTCTTCGCGGTGAAGGTAATAGATGTCGAGGTAATCGGTGCCCAGGCGCACCAGGCTGGCATCGATGCCATTGAAGATGTGCTTGCGGCTTAAACCGCTGCGGTTCGGAACGCCGTCCACCGGGCCGAAACCGACTTTGGTCGCGAGTACCCATTCCTGCCGGCGACGGACAATCGCTTCACCGACGATTTCTTCGGAGCGACCGTTGGTGTAGACGTCGGCGGTGTCGATGAAATTGATGCCCTGGTCCCAGGCCTTGTCGATGATCCGCAAGGAATCTTCGGTGCTGGTCTGTTCGCCGAACATCATCGTGCCCAGGGTCAGGGTGGACACCTGAAGACCTGAATGACCCAGCGTGCGATAGCTCATGAGCAAATCCTTTTACCAGTGGGAAAGGCTCAATCAGATATCAGAATTGTTGGATATGGCAAACGAAAAGATCGCAGCCTGCGGCAGCTCCTACACAGAAATGACATTCACATTGTAGGAGCTGCCGCAGGCTGCGATCTTTTGATTTTCGCTTTTAAGCGCGCAGGGTTCGGGTCATGCGCAACGCCAGCAAACTACCGCAGACGATGACACCCGCCAGCAGATACAGCGCCGCATCGGTCGACCCGGTGCTGTCCTTGACCCAACCCACCAGGTAGGGGCTCAGGAAGCCGGCCATCTGCCCCATGGAGTTGATCAACGCCAGACCACCGGCAGCCGCACCGGCGCTGAGCATCGCGGTCGGCACTGGCCAAAACATTGGCAGGCCGGTGAGGGCACCCATGGTTGCGATGGTCAGGCCGAGGATGGCGATGGCCGGGTTGGCGGCGAAGTTTACGGCGATCAACAGACCCAACGCGCCCATCAGCATCGGTACAACCAAATGCCAACGACGTTCCTTGCGCAGGTCTGCCGAGCGTCCGACGATCAACATGAACACCGCCGCCAGCAGATACGGAATCGCACTGAGCCAGCCAATCATCAGATTATCGCTGAAGCCCAGGTTCTTGATGATCGACGGTAGCCAGAAGTTGATCGCGTAGACACCGCTCTGGATACAGAAGTAGATCAGGCCGAAGGCCCAGATCGCCGGGTTCTTGAACACCGCCAGCAGCGAATCGGTGGTGGTTTTCGGTTTGCTGGCAAGGTCCTCGGCATGGTCGGCTTCGAGCACCGAGCGCTCGAACGGGGTCAGCCATTTGGCATTGGCATAGCTGTCGCTGAGCAGGAAGTAAGCCAGTGCGCCGAGCACAACGGTCGGAATACCTTGCAGCAGGAACATCCACTGCCAGCCGGCAAGACCACCCTGGCCTGCGGCGAAGTGATTGAGAATCCAGCCAGAGAAGGGACTGCCGAGCAAACCCGAAACCGGGATCGCCGACATGAACAACGCCATGATGCGGCCACGGCGGAAGGTCGGGAACCACTGCGAGAGGTACAGCACCACACCCGGGAAGAACCCGGCTTCGGCCGCGCCGGTGAACAGGCGCAATGTATAGAACTCGGTCGGTGTGGTGACGAAAAGCAGGCAGGTCGACAGCGTGCCCCAGGTGATCATCATCAGCGCGATCCAGCGCCGTGGACCGAATTTGGTCAGGGCCAGGTTGCTCGGTACGCCGCACAGCACGTAGCCGATAAAGAAGATCCCGGCCCCGAGGCCGTACACGGTTTCGCTGAATTTCAGCGCGTCGAGCATCTGCAGCTTGGCAAATCCAACGTTCACCCGGTCGAGGTAGTTGAACAGGTAGCAGATGAAAATGAACGGAATCAAACGCAGGGTAATGCGTTTATAGACGGCGTTTTTATCGTCAGCGATGGCCTGGGACGCTACGGCGCTCTGTGACATGGCGGCTCTCTCTTTATTATGATTTTTTGCGATGCAAAGGGTAACGTTGATCGCCCTGAGAGTCTCGACCACCCTAACGGTTGCTGTCTTTGTGCCGGCGCACAGGGTTTGCGAACCCACCCTGTGCGGGTGAACAACCCGTTCCTTCAAATCTCTTCAAGGATTACGCCTATGTTCGAACTCGATCACGACCTGGCCCAGGACATCGTCGACCGGGCGATGGCTATTCTGCCGTACAACGTCAATGTCATGGACAGCCAGGGCCTGATCCTCGGCAGCGGCGAACCTGAGCGGGTCAACACCCGACACGAAGGTGCGCAACTGGTGTTGGCCAACGGTCGTGTGGTGGAGATCGACGCGCAAACGGCGATCCATCTCAAGGGCGTGCAGCCGGGCATCAACCTGCCGCTGATGCTCGATCAGCGCTTGATCGGCGTACTCGGCATCACCGGTGAACCCGAGCAACTGCGCACCTATGCCGAACTGGTGCGCATGACCGCTGAAATGTTGGTGGGCCAGCGCAATCAGCAGGCCGAACAGCAATGGCGGCGCCAGCGTTGCGATGACCTGTTGGCGTTATTGCTCAGCGACGCCGGCAGTTCACCGCGGTTGATCGACGAAGCTCAGCAATTGGGCCTGAAGCCGCAATTGACCCGTGTGCCGTACCTGTTCGAGTTAGGCATGGAGCACGGACCAGGGCAAACCGCCGAGGCACTCAACGCCTGGCTGACGACCCGTTATCCCGACAGCTGGTGCGTGAACTCGGCGAAGTCTTCGCTGCTCTGGTGCCGACCGGCCAGTCAATCCATCGAGAATGACCGTTTGCTGGATAAGCTCGACGCCCTGGGTTGGAACATCCTGCGCCTGGCCGTAGGCGGGCAGGCCGATGGACTGAGCGGCTTGCGCCGTTGCTATCGCCGGGTTGGCGACTTGCTGGCCTACGGCCGCGATGTGCTGCCCGGTTCTCGATTGCTGACGCTCCATCGCTATCGCCTGCCGGTCATGCTCTGGCGTCACCGCAATGACGATGCCCTCGACGAGTTGCTGAATCCGCTGCGCAAGGTCATCACCAAGGACAACAACGGTCAGTTGCTGGCGACTCTGCGCAGTTGGTGCGAACACGACGGTCAGAGCCAGGCTTGCGCCGATGCCTTGGGGATTCATCGCAACAGCCTGCGCTATCGGATGGAGCGGATTGCCGAACTCAGTGGAGTTGACCCATTGCGCCTCGACGGCATGTTGGCGTTGTACCTGGGCGTGCAGCTACTGCCGCAGACCGATATACATACCCCGTAGGAGCTGCCGCAGGCTGCGATTTTTTGATCTTGAAAAATCAAAGTCAAAAGATCGCAGCCTGCGGCAGTTCCTACAGTGAGCGTGTGTATCTCGGGTTTTGTGGAAATGAACAATAATCCTCACAACCACTTGTGCAGCGGACCGGCGTTATTGTGTGTGGCGGCTGGCAGCATGTAGGCATTGGAACTGGAGAATTCCCATGAAAATCGTGATCGCCCCCGACTCGTTCAAAGACAGCCTCAGCGCCCAAGGCGTGGCCGATGCCATTGCGCTGGGATTGGCTGAAGTCTGGCCCGAAGCGCAATTGATCAAATGCCCGATGGCCGATGGCGGGGAAGGGACGGTCGAATCGATTCTCGCTGCCTGTGAAGGCGAGCTGCGCCGCAATGAAGTACGCGGTCCGCTGGGTGCAACGGTCAACGCCGCCTGGGGCTGGTTGCCGCAAAGCCACACCGCGATCATCGAAATGGCCGAGGCCAGTGGCTTGCAGTTGGTGCCCGTGGATCAGCGCGATGCCTGCATCAGTAGCACCTTTGGCACCGGCGAATTGATTCGCGCGGCCCTCGACGCCGGCGCGCAACGGGTGATTCTGGCGATTGGCGGCAGCGCGACCAACGACGGTGGTGCGGGCGCGGTGCAAGCCTTGGGCGTGAAGCTGCTCGATGCCCAAGGGCAGACCTTGGCGCCGGGTGGCCTGGCACTCTCGCAACTCGCGCGGATAGACCTGCGCGACATCGACCCGCGTTTGGCACACGTGCGTTTCGACATCGCCGCCGACGTCAACAATCCGCTGTGTGGCCCGCATGGCGCCTCGGTGATTTTCGGCCCGCAAAAAGGCGCTACACCCGAGCAGGTCGAACAACTGGACTGCGCCCTTGCGAATTTTGCGGGGCATTGTGCAAGCGCCTTGAAAAGGGATGTGCGCGACGAGCCCGGCAGCGGTGCGGCGGGTGGTTTGGGATTTGCCGCAAAGGCCTTCCTGGGCGCGCAATTCAAGGCCGGGGTCGAAGTGGTGGCGGAACTGGTGAACCTGGCCGAAGCGGTCGCTGGAGCCGATCTGGTGATCACGGGCGAAGGTCGTTTCGATGCACAGACCCTTCGCGGCAAGACGCCGTACGGCGTGGCACGCATCGCAAAACTACAAGGTGTGCCGGTCATTGTGATCGCCGGCACGCTGGGCAAGGGCTATCAAGCGCTGTACGACCACGGCATCGATGCAGCGTTTGCCCTGGCGAGCGGGCCGATGAGCCTGGACCAGGCGTGTACCCAGGCGCCGCGCCTGTTGCGTGAGCGAGCCACCGATATTGCCCGGGTCTGGTGGATGGCCAGCCGTACACGCGGATAGTTTCTGCGATGCGCATTCGAAGGGTGGCGTGTTTCATGAATTGAGATAGGGTTGAGGCTAGGAATTCGCGCGACAGGAGAACGACATGCGCTATTCAGCCTTGACCCAACGAATCGCGGGAGAAGGAGCGGCGGCCTGGCAGATTCATGATCGAGCGCTGGAGCTGCGCGAGCAGGGGGCCGATGTCCTGCTGCTCTCGATCGGCGATCCAGACTTCGAGACACCCAAACCCATTGTTCAGGCCGCGATCGCCAGTCTGCTGGCTGGCGACACTCATTACCCCGAAGTACGGGGCAATCGAGGGTTGCGTAACAGCATCGCCCGTCAACATCGCCAGCGCAGCGGTCAACCCGTCGATGCAGACCATGTCATCGTCTTTCCGGGTGCGCAGTGCGCCGTGTACTCGGTCGCACAATGCCTGCTGGACCCGTGCGATGAAGTGATCATCGCCGAGCCCATGTATGTGACCTACGAAGGCGTGATCGGCGCGTGTGCAGCCAAACTGGTGTCGGTGCCCGTTCGTTCGGCAAACGGGTTTCGCGTGGATCCGGCCGATGTCGCCGCTCGGATCACACCGAAGACTCGAGCCATTTTACTCAACAGTCCGAACAATCCTTCCGGCGCCAGCCTGTCGCTCCCCATCTGGCAAGCGCTGGCTGCGCTGTGCATTCGTCATGATCTGTGGCTGATCAGTGACGAGGTCTATAGCGATCTGTTGTACGAGGGTAAGCACATCAGCCCGGCCAGTCTGCCGGGCATGGCCGAGCGCACTGTGACGATCAACAGTCTTTCCAAATCCCATGCCATGAGTGGATGGCGGGTGGGATGGGTGATCGGCCCCAAACCCATGGCCGAACACCTGGTGAATCTGTCGCTGTCGATGCTGTTCGGGATTCCGGACTTCGTGCAGAACGCTGCGCAATTGGCGCTGGATCAAGACCTGCCGGAAGTCGCCTGCATGCGTGAGGAGTATCGCCAGCGGCGCGACCTGGTGTGCGCAAGTCTGAGCCTGTGTCCGAGCCTCAGGCCTGTTCGGCCCGATGGCGGGATGTTCGTGATGGTCGATGTACGAAAGACCGGATTGTCCGCCCAGCACTTCGCCGAGCGGCTGCTCGAAGGGTATGGCGTGTCGGTACTGGCGGGCGAAGCGTTCGGCCCGAGTGCGGCGGGTTACATCCGCATCGGCCTGGTGGTGGATCAAACCAGGCTGGCGGATGCCTGTCGACGCATGGCGTTGTGTGCGGCGGATTTGCTGATATCGGGGATAACACAGTCTTCTGGCGCCACTCATCGCGATTGCACGAGCAAGCTTGCCAGCGATGGTCGTTAACGACACCGCGTGCATGCTGGATAAACCCGGCGCTGGCAAGTCCATCGTCGCACGCCGCCCGGAACAGGCTCGCTCGCACAATGGTTTGCCCGCGAACGATCAGGTTCTCAAGCTTTCCACGCCCTGGCATTCACCAGATTCACCGGCCGCTCACCCGCCAGCGCCGCCAACAGGTTATCTACCGCACACTTGGCCATGGCTTCACGTGTTTCATGGGTTGCAGAGCCGATGTGCGGCGTCGCCACCACGTTGTTCAGCCGCAACAACGGCGAATCAGGATTGAGTGGCTCACGTTCGAAAACATCCAGCCCCGCCGCACGAATCTGACCCGTGCTCAAGGCATCGATCAACGCTGCTTCATTGACCACCTTGCCTCGGGAAATGTTGATGAAAATGCTGTCGGGCCGCATTAGCGCGAACTCTTTGGCACCGATCAGGCCTTCGGTTTCGGCGGTTAACGGCAACGTCAGGCATATGAAATCCGCTTGCTGCAACAGCTCGGTCAGGCCGCGGTACTGCGCTCTGAAACGTTGCTCCACCGCCGGTTTTGGCGAATGGCTGTGGTAGATCACCGGCATACCAAAACCGAAATGCCCACGCTGCGCCAAGGCCTCGCCAATACGTCCCATCCCGATGATGCCCAAGGTTTTACCGTGCACGTCACTGCCGAAATGCGGCGGGCCGATGTTGCGTTTCCATTCGCCTGAGCGAACCAGATTCGCCAATTCCACCACTCGCCTGGCGCTGGCGAGAATCAGCGCGAAACCGGTGTCGGCGGTGGTTTCTGTCAGCACATCAGGGGTGTTGCTGAGCAAGATCCGACGCTCGTTGAGGTAGTCAATGTCGTAGTTGTCGACGCCCACCGAGACACTGGCGATGGCTTGGAGGTGCGGCGCCCGGTCCAGCAGTTCGGCATCCAGTTTCAGGCTGGCGCCGAGCAGACCGTGGGCGCGGGGCAAGCTGTCACGCAGTTTTGCCATGCCTTGTGCATCAAGGCTGTCGATCAGCGTGACCTCAGCCTGCTCCTGCAGGCGAGCCATGAGCAGCGGCGAAAGTTTTTTGTACAGAACGACCTGCTTTTTCATTTGGGTGATCTCGACTTCAATTCAGGAATGGGCGGTGGCGGTACGCGCTATCGTGGTCTGCTCACGGTCGCTGGCACCGGGCTTGAGGAGTACGGTCAGCACCACCGAAAGCATCAATGCGCCGCTCATCAACAGGAACGATGCGCCGGGCGAACCGGTGGAGCTGTTCAGGTAACCGACCAGATAAGAGCCGCCAAATGAACCTAGCGCACCCATGCTGTTGATCAGCGCCATGGCGCCACCCGCAACGTTGGCCGGGAGGATTTCCGGGATGATCGCGAAGAACGGGCCATACGGCGCGTACATGCAGGCGCCGGCGAGCACCAGCAGGGCGTACGACCACCAGAAATGTTCGGCGCCCAGGGCGTAGGAACCGTAGAAGGCAATCGAAGCAATCAGCAGCGGCGGCCAGACGAAGCGCTTGCGTTTCTGCAGTTTGTCCGAACCCCACGACACCAACAGCATGCCGATGACGGCCGCCAGATAAGGCAATGCCGACAGCCATCCGGCCTGGATCATGTCCATTTGCGCGCCAGCCTTGAGGATCGACGGCAGCCACAGCACGAAACCATATACGCCGATGCTCCAGCAGAAAAACTGCAGGGCCAGGATGATCACCTTGGGCGAGCGGAACGCTTCGGCGTAATTTTTTACCGCTTTGATGCCGACCTGTTCGGCGGCCAGGGCGCTTTCCAGATCCTGTTTTTCCTGCTCGCTGAGCCACTTGGCCTGGGCCGGACGATCATCGGCCAGCCGCCACCAGATGAATGCCCAGAGCACCGCCGGCAAACCTTCGACGATGAACATCCAGCGCCAGCTGTAGTGCTGCACCAGATAGCCCGAGACCACCGACATCCAGAGCATGGTCACCGGGTTGCCGAGAATCAGGAAGGTGTTGGCCCGCGAGCGTTCCGCGCGGGTGAACCAATGGCACAGATAGATCAGCATCGCCGGCATCACCGCCGCTTCGACCACACCGAGCATGAAGCGGATGACGATCAGCCAGTAGGCGTTGGAGACGATGCCGGTCAACGTTGCCAGGCTGCCCCAGAGAATCAGGCTGACGAAAATCAGTTTCTTCACGCTATGCTTTTGCGCGTAGATCGCCCCCGGCACCTGGAAGAAAAAGTATCCGAGGAAGAACAGCGCGCCGAGCAGCGATGACAGGCCCGGGGTGATCATCAGGTCGGCGGCCATGCCTGAAGCGGCGGCGAAACCGTAGTTGGCACGATCCAGATACGCCAGGCTGTAGGTAATGAACACGATGGGCATGATGTACCACCAGCGGCGGGTGGCGAGCGTTGCGGTTTTCATGAGTGGTGCTCCTGAGCTTGTTGTTTTTGTCGCAGCAGGTAACGGGTTCGAATCTTCAGTGACTGTGCGGGCCTCATCGCGAGCAGGCTCGCTCCTACAGGGGAACGCGTTCTAATGTGGGAGCGAGCCTGCTCGCGATGGCGGTCTCAAATTCAGCGAGCATTTCGGTACGGGTCGGCAACCCCTCCATATCTCCTCGGCTCTGCACCGCTCGGCTGCCAATCCAGTTGGCACGCTGCACGGCGTCGACAATGCTGTGGTTTTCCAACAGCGCGCTGATCACGCCGACAGCAAAACCGTCGCCGGCACCGACCGTATCGACCACCGTTCGCACGGGCACGCCGGCAACAAAACCGCAATCCAGGTGCGTGCGGTAATAAGCGCCGTGCGCCCCCAGTTTGATCACCACGGCCTCGGCGCCCTGGTCGAGGTAAAACGCGGCGATGTCGGCCGGCTCGACGAAACCGGTCAGCAACCGACCTTCGCTCAACCCCGGCAACACCCAATGGGCGAGGGCGGCGAGGCGGTTGATCTCAGTGATCATCAGTTGCTCGCTGGCCCACAGGCTTGGGCGCAGGTTGGGATCGAAGGACACGCTGCGCCCACCATCACGCATGCGGCTCATCAATTCGAACGTCATCTGCCGAGCCGTTTCCGACAGCGCCGGTGGAATGCCGGTGGCGTGCAGATGCCGTGCATTGAGTAGCCCTGGAACGATCGAATGCGCCGACAAGTGACTGGCCGCCGAACCCCGGCGAAAGTACTCGACGACGGGATCACCGCCGTCATCGGTGCGGGACTTGAACTGAAAGCCGGTGGGATGGGCGGTGTCGATGTCGACGTGGCGGCAGTCCAGACCTTCTTTTTCCAGCGTGTCGATCACGAACCGACCCAGAGAGTCGGCACCGACCCGGCTCAGCCACGCGACGTTGAAGCCCAGCCGCGACAGGCCAATGGCGACGTTGCTGTCAGCGCCGGCTATGCGTTTGTGGAAAGCGTTGACGCTGGCCAGGTCACCGGTTTGCTCGGCGACGAACATCGCCATGGTTTCGCCGAACGAGAGGATATCGATCTCAGACATGAGCGCTCTCCCGTTGCGACTGGCCGAGTTGGGCGAGGGCGGCGACGTGTTCGGTGGTCAGTTGCAGCAGATCGTCGCCTTGCAGCGGGTACTCCGCGGCCCGCATAACGCCTTGGGCCATGTGCCGCAGCAGGTGTTCCCACTGTTGCTGATCGCTGGCGGCGGGTGGGATGGCGACCAGTTTGCCGTCGGCGCGTCGAGTGACTGCTTTGCAGTGCACATAACCGACATAACGGCCGAGCAACTGTGCGGCGCTGGCAGCGGACTGATCCTGCCAATGCCAGTTGCCGATATCGAAAGTCATTTTGATTGTCAGGCTGTGCCGTTCGACTTCATCGAAAAACCGCTGGAAAGGTTCGATGCGGCCACCCTGCAGGGTCTGATCGTTCTCAACCAGCAGCTGCAGGGGGCTCGCTATAAGCATTCGGGCCAGGGTTTGCAGGTCACTGTTGTCTGTGAAGTACCCCAACGACACTTTCAGCCATTTCGCGCCGAATACCTGGGCGCGCTGCAGGGCGCTGACCAGTTCGGGATTGGGTTTGGATTGGCCGGCGAGCCACAGCTCCATCGGCGAGGAGTACACACTTTGCAGGCCCTCAGCTTGAGTGGCTTGAGCCAATTGCGCGGGGGCTTCAGTGGTCAGTAGCTCTTCGCGCCATTCGATGTGAGTGGCGCCGGCGGCGGCCAATATTTCGATGAAACTGCCCTGGCCTCGCTGGCGCACCAGGTCGGCGCCGTAGCTTGAGAGGCTGATGGAAACGGGTGGTTTGTTCATTGTTTTTCTACCTCTGAAACCGGTTTCATTTTTGTTCAAAAAAATAGGCGTCGCTGGTGACGGCCTCATCGCGAGCAAGCTTGCTCCTACAATGGCTCTGCGTACGCTCATCTACTGTAGGAGCGAGCATGCTCGCGATGAGGGCAGAAAACTCACTGAGAAATCCCAAGGGTCGACCCTCTAATGATCAACTGCGCCGAAAAATCCAGCGTCCGCACCGCACCGTCATCCCCGCGCAACCGCTTGAGCAAACACTCAAACGCACTGGCGCCAATTGCGCTGGTTGGCTGGGCGAGGGCGGTAATGCCACTGCCCACCAGGGGATACCAATCCAGGTCATCCAGGGCGATCAAACCCACGTCCTCAAACAGCTTGCACTTGAGATCACGCAACGCATAGGTGCTGGCCAGTGCCGCAACTCCGTTGGCGCAAAACAGCGCTTTTGGGCCGGGGCCTGGCGATTCAAGAAAGTCTTTCAGCCGTGCAGTCAAATCGCTGCCGGTTTCGATCAACGTGCCGCGCAGGGCCGGGCGATGTTCGACCTGAGCCTTGAAGCTGTCGACCCGCTCGATCCGCGAACTGGTGCCGTCGAACGGCTCCGTCACCATCAATACATCGCGGTAGCCGCGTTCTTCAAGATGGGTGAGGGCCATGGCCACCGCTGCGGGGTTGTCCAGTCCGACCATGTCGCTTTCAAGATGCTCGACTTTGCGATCCACCAGTACCAGGGGCATTTCCCGGTGCAGTTCGTGCAATTCGTTGCGGTGATGGCCGAGGGTGTTCACGATCAGGCCTTCGATGTTGTACGAGCGCAGCAGGGCCAGGTGCTGGCGTTCCTGTTCATCATCGCGGTCGGTGTTGCACACCACCAGGCTGTAACCGTGCTGGCGGCAGGCGGTTTCCACCCCATGCATCACGGCGATTGAATAAGGGTTGCGAATGTCGGCCACCAGCATGCCGATCAGGCGCGTGCGCCCGCGCTTCAGACCCCGGGCCATCTGGTTCGGGCGATAGCCCAATTCGGCAATGGACTGCTCGATGCGCTGGGCAATGGCATCGGAGAGTAAGGCGCGGTCTTCGCCGATGAACCGCGAGACGCTGGCCTTGGAGACCTTGGCGTGTTCGGCCACGTCAAGCATGGTCACGCGGCTGCGCTGGGCGGCGGAAAAATCGTTCACGGTCTGAAACCTTCTTATTGGATTTATAAGGCTGAGCGCTGTAACGCTGAAACCGGTTTCAGAAGACACCAGAAACGAATCCGCCGTCAAGCACTCGATGGCGCAGCGTTCGATAAAAACCGACAAATGGAAATCAGGCCAGCAGGCTTAACCAGGCTGAACCCAAGAGCAACAGGCCCGTACAACGATTGAAACGTTGCATGGCGCAGGGCGAACGCAACCAGCGGCTGGAGCCCGCGCCGAGCAACGCCCAGACCCCGAGGCACGGCAAGGAAATCAGAAAAAATGCCAGGGACAGATAGATCACATGCACAAGGCGATCTTCGCCCACGTCAGCAAACACGCTGACCACCGCCAACGCCATCATCCAGGTCTTGGGGTTGATCCATTGCAGGCTGGCTGCCCCGAGCAGACTGAGGCGCTCTTCGTCGTTCCGGGCAGAAATACCCGCGGCGGGGGCCCGGAGAATCTGCCATGCCAGGTAACTGAGCCATGTCACGCCCGCCCACCGCATAAGCGTTTGCACCAAGGGCCATTGAATCAATGCTGAACCGGCACCAGTACCCACCAGCAATACAAGGATTGCGGCGCTGGCGCAGGCGCCGAGGATGATCGGAACGGCGGCGGCCATACCGAAACGGGCACTGTTGCTCAGCACCAGGATGTTGGTCGGGCCAGGGGTGATCGATGCCACGAAGGCGAACAGCACAAAGGGCAGCAACGTCGGGAAAGAGGACAGCATCGCAGGCAAACTCCGGTGAAGATCATTAAGGTGGATCTTCACAATCGGTGGCTTACCTGTCTGGAAGATTTGAGCAGCGCTTGCGGTACAACGCTGGCGTCAGGCCGTAGGCGCGTACGAACCATCGCCCCAAATGGCTCTGGTCGGCAAAGCCCAGGGCCATGGCCACCGTCGCCGGTTGTTCTCCACGGGCCAGCATTCGTCTCGCCGTGGCCAGACGCAATTGCACCAGGTACGCGTGGGGCGCGATGCCATACGCTGCTTTAAACGCGCGGGTCAGGCGAAAGCGGTCGACACCGGTGACGGCGGCCAATTGATCGAGGCCGATGTCGGCTTGCGCGTTGGCATGCAGATAGTCCCGGGCTTTTTGCGCAACCAGGGGCAGGCGCGGGTCTTCACCATAGCGGGTGCGCCAGTGCAGGTGATGGGTCAGCCGTTCTACCAAACCGTCGAGGGCTGCCTGGCGCACGATTTTCAGTTCGCCAACGTGCAGGGTTTCGAATGCGAGGCTGGCAGCGTGGGCCAGTCGCGCATCGCTGGCCAGGGTAATGGCGAAACTCAACTCACTGTTGTGCGGCGCGTTATCAAATACAGCACCGACCTCACGCTGTAACCATTGCGGATCGAGGTACAGCATGCGGTAGGTGAAGCCTTCATCGGTCGGCGCTTCGCCGTCGTGAATGTCACCCGGCTCCAGCAAAAAAACCTGCCCAGGCGTGCTTTGATGTTTTGCCCGGCGGCAATTGAACTGTTGGACGCCTTGCTCGGTGACACCGACCAGGTAACTGTCATGCCAGTGCGGGTCGTAGGCGTGGCCCTGGAAATGCGCGCGCAGGGTCTCGATGCCGGTGTCAGCGTCCTGGGCCAGATCGAGCCAGTTGTGAGTGGTCATGCTGCACCTGTGAAGCGGATGGCCGTTCCATTTAACGCTTGTAACCCGAGCAATGGCTAGAAGGTTTGTGCAGCCATCAATTGAACAAGCCAGCCGCAATGTTGATCGAGAAACCGAGGATGGCGGTATTGAACAGGAAACCGATCAGCGATTGCGCCAGCACAATCTTGCGCATGTCGCGCGTCGCGACGCCGACATCAGAAGTCTGCACGGCCACGCCGATGGTGAACGAGAAGTACAGGAAGTCCCAGTAGTTGGGCGTGTCCAGTCCCTCGGCAAAGCGCAAGGCGGGCTCTTTACCTTCCCAGGTATAAAACAGGCGGGCGTAGTGCACGCTGAAAATCACCCCGATCAACAGCCAGGAACCAAGCACTGTGAAGGCGGTGAAACCGTAATGGAGCAGCTTGCGGGTGGTTTCCAGATCCTTGCTGCCTGCCAGTTCAAAGGTGATCGTCGCCAGGCTGGCGATCGCGGCGATGCACACGACCAACAACACCAGGCCGGCATTTTCGTCTTCGATTTCGGCGATGCGTTTCACGTCTGGGGCTTTCGAGCGCACGACAAGCCAGGACATCAGAATCAGGTAAGTCCAGACCCCGGCGTTCCAACCGAAGAGGATCTTGCTGATGACCGAGTCGGCCGGCATCAGGATGCCCACTGCGATGCCGAGCAGGATGGCGGCAGACAGGCGAGGATGAGTACGGGGAAGGAAGGGCATGGAGATTCGCTTTGCAGAGGCGTCCTTGCACCATAGCACTGCTTATGCAGGAGCTGCCGAAGGCTGCGATCTTTTGATGTTCAGGTTGCCTGCCGAAGATCTGGATCAAAAGATCGCAGCCTTCGGCAGCTCCTGCAGGGGGTGTGGTGTTGGTTAGCGCTTGCGCACCAGTTTCATCACCACCACAAAAAACACGGGTACAAATACCACCGCCAGTGTCGCCGTGATCATCCCGCCAATCACCCCGGTGCCGATAGCCTGTTGGCTCGCCGAACTGGCGCCGGTGGCAATCGCCAAGGGCACCACACCGAGGATGAACGCCAGTGAAGTCATGACAATCGGCCGCAACCGCAAACGTGCGGCTTGCAGGGTCGCATCGATCAGGTCGTGGCCTTCGTCGTACAGGCTCTTGGCGAACTCGATGATGAGAATCGCGTTTTTCGCCGACAGACCAATGATGGTGATCAGCCCGACCTTGAAGAACACATCGTTGGGCATCCCGCGCAACGTTACCGCCAACACCGCACCCAGCACGCCCAAAGGCACCACCAGCAACACCGAGGTCGGGATCGACCAACTCTCGTAGAGCGCCGCCAGACACAGAAACACGATCAACAATGACAAACCGAGCAGGATCGGCGCCTGGCTGCCGGACAAGCGTTCCTGTAGCGACAACCCGGTCCACTCCTGGCCCAACCCCGCCGGGCCTTGTGCTACCAGACGCTCGATTTCGGCCATGGCCTCGCCGGTGCTGTGACCCGCTTGAGGCTCGCCGGAAATGGCGATTGCCGGGTAGCCGTTGTAGCGGGTCAGTTGCGCCGGACCCTGAGTCCATTTGGCCTGGACGAAGGCGGACAACGGCACCATTTTCCCATGGGTGTTGCGCACGTGGATCTTCAGCAAGTCGTCCACCTGACTGCGTTGATCACCTTCGGCCTGTACCATTACCCGCTGCATCCGTCCCTGGTTGGGGAAGTCGTTGATGTAGGCCGAGCCGACAGCGGTGGACAGTACGTTACCGACGTCGGCAAAAGACACGCCCAACGCGTTGGCTTGCTTGCGGTCCACGATCAACTCGACCTGTGGCGCTTCGGCCAGCGAGCTCTCTCGTACGTTCATCAGGATCGGACTCTTCTCGGCTGCCGCCAGAAACGCAGTGCGGGCTTCCATCAGTGCCACGTGGCCAAGACCACCGCGATCCTGCAAGCGGAACTCGAAGCCGCTGGACGTGCCGAGGCCATCCACCGGTGGCGGCAGCACGGAAAAGGTCACGGCGTCCTTGATCTGGCTGAGGGCGATGTTGGCGCGATCGGCAATGGCGCTGGCCGAATCATCGCTGCTGCGCGCCGACCAGTCCTTTAGCGTGCTGAAGGCGAGCGCCGCGTTCTGGCCGCTGCCGGAGAAACTGAAACCCAGGATCACCACGCTGTCGCGAATACCTGGCTCGGTCGCATTGTGCGCTTCGATTTGCCCGGCCACCTGCACCGTGCGGTTCTTGCTCGCACCCGGTGGCAGTTGAATGTCGGTGATGGTGTAACCCTGGTCTTCCACCGGCAGGAACGAAGAGGGCAAGCGACTGAAGGCAAAACCCAGCCCCACCAGCAGCACTGCGTAGATCACCAGGTAGCGTGCGGTGCGTTTCAACGCATAGGCGACCCAGCCCTGATAGCGGTCGGTCAGTTGCTCGAAGCGGCGGTTGAACCAGCCGAAGAACCCGGTTTTTTCGTGGTGTTCGCCTTTGGCAATCGGCTTGAGCAGCGTGGCGCACAGCGCCGGGGTCAAGGTCAGGGCGAGGAACGCCGAGAACAGGATCGAGGTCGCCATCGACAGCGAGAACTGCTGGTAGATCACTCCTACCGAGCCTTGCATGAACGCCATTGGAATGAACACCGCCACAAGCACCAGCGTGATGCCGATGATGGCGCCGGTGATCTGTGTCATCGCCTTGCGCGTGGCGTCCTTGGGCGACAAACCTTCGGTGGCCATGATCCGCTCGACGTTCTCCACCACCACAATGGCGTCGTCCACCAGAATACCGATGGCCAGTACCATGCCGAACATGGTCAGTACGTTGATCGAAAAGCCCAGCGCCAGCATCGTTGCGAACGTACCCATCAGGGCGACCGGCACCACCAGCGTCGGGATCAGCGTGTAGCGGATGTTCTGGAGGAACAGGAACATCACCGCGAACACCAGCAACATCGCCTCGCCGAGGGTGTAAACCACTTTGGTGATCGAGACTTTGACGAAAGGCGAGGTGTCGTACGGAATCGAATACTCGACGTTGGCCGGGAAGTAGCGCTTGAGTTCGTCCATCTTCGCCCGCACCAGGGTTGCGGTGTTCAGGGCATTGGCGCCGGGCGACAACTGCACGGCGACAGCGGTGGACGGCTTGCCGTTCAGACGCGTGGAAAACTGGTATTCCTGGCTGCCGATCTCGACCCGCGCCACATCGCGGATTCGCACTGTGGAGCCATCGGGATTGGCCTTGAGCACGATGTCGGCGAATTCTTCCGGCGTCGAGAGCTGGCCTTTGACCAGAATGGTCGCAGTGATTTCCTGGGTGGTGCGAGTCGGCAAGTCACCGATGCTGCCCGCTGAAACCTGGGCATTCTGCGCGACAATGGCGGCGTTGACGTCGGCAGGGGTCAGGTTGAAACCGATCAGTTTCTGCGGATCGATCCACACCCGCATGGCCCGTTCGGCGCCGTACAACTGCGCTTTGCCGACACCGTCCAGACGCTTGATCTCGTTCATCACGTTGCGTGCCAGGTAATCGCTGAGCGCCACGTCGTCGAGCTTGCCGTCACTGGAAGTGAGGGCGATCAACAGCAGGAAGCCCGAGGAGACTTTCTCCACCTGCAAGCCCTGTTGAATGACCGCTTGCGGCAAACGGGATTCCACGGCTTTAAGGCGGTTCTGCACATCGACCTGGGCCAGCTCCGGATTGGTGCCCGGTTTAAACGTGGCCTTCACGGTGGCGCTGCCGAGGCTGCTCTGGGATTCGAAATACAGCAGGTGATCGGCGCCGTTGAGTTCCTCCTCGATCAGGCTGACTACGCTCTCGTCCACGGTCTGCGCCGAAGCACCCGGGTATACGGCGTAGATTTCGATCTGCGGGGGTGCGACGTCGGGGTATTGCGCCACCGGCAACTGTGGAATGGCCAGCGCACCGGCCAACAGAATAAACAGGGCGACCACCCAGGCGAACACTGGGCGGTCGATAAAGAACTGCGGCATAAACAAGCGTCCTGCTTATTGGCCAGACATCTGGGCCAGTGGAAGAGGAGTGTCGTCGATCTGCACTTTCTCGCCAGGGCGGGCGTGTTGCAGGCCTTCAACGACAATACGGTCGCCTGGCTTGAGCCCGCCGGTGACGATCCAGCGATCATTCTGCACGGCGCCCAACTCGACCGGCTGTTGCGCGACCCGTTGTTCGGCGTCGAGCATCAGCACCTGGGCGATGCCGGCGCTGTCACGCTGGACCGCCCGTTGCGGCACGCTGAGACCTTGCTGATTGACCGCTTGCTCCAGGCGTACCCGCACGAAGCTACCAGGGAGCAAATCCAGATCCGGATTGGGAAATTCACTGCGCAGAATAATCTGCCCCGTACCCGGATCAACGGTGATGTCGCTGAACAACAGTTTGCCCGGCAGTGGATAAAGGCTGCCGTCATCCTGAATCAACGTGGCCTTGGCCTGACCCTGGCCGACCTGCTGCAACTGGCCGGAACGAAAAGCTCGGCGCAGGTCATTGAGTTCGCGAGTGGACTGGGTCAGGTCGGCATGGATCGGATCGAGCTGCTGAATCAGCGCCAGCGGTGTGGTTTCGTTCTGTCCGACCAGTGCGCCTTCGGTGACCAGTGCACGGCCGACACGCCCTGAAATCGGTGCGGTAACCGTGGCGTAACCGAGGTTCAGTTTCGCTCGCTCCACGGCGGCTTTACTGGCAGCGACTTCGGCGGCGGTCTGCCGGGCGTTGGCACGGGCGTTGTCATACTCCTGACCGCTGATGGCCTTGTCGTCGATCAACTGGGCGTAGCGTTGTTCCTGCAACCGGGCCTGGAACGCATTGGCCTCGGCCTTGCGCAGGACGGCTTCGGCGCTGTCCAGGTCAGCCTTGAACGGCGCCGGGTCGATACGGAATAGCACGTCGCCTTTTTTCACGTCGCTGCCTTCACGGAAGGTGCGCTGCAACACCACGCCCGCAACACGTGCGCGCACTTCGGCGATACGTGGTGCGGCAATCCGGCCGCTCAGTTCGCTGCTGATGGTCAGCGGCTGGGCTTCGAGGGTCTCGATGCGCACGGTGGCCAGTGGCTCCGGCTCTTCAGCGTTCGAGGACTTGTCACAGGCGCCCAGCGCCAACGCCAATGCGATCAGGCTGAGCCTGGCAAGCAGATTCTTTGACATGAAATACCCCAATAAAGACCCCCAGCATCCTACTGGGCGACAGCGAGGGTAGCGGTGAAGCTTTGTTGGTGCTGTGTGAAATTGTGTAAGGGTTTTACTCAGGGGGGGGGGAGGGCGTATATCCTGCACTTCTTGAAATTTATTGCGTCTGTCAGGCCGCCTTCGCTGGCAAGCCAGCTCCTACAAGGATTTTCAGCGCACGACCTGTAGGAGCTGGCTTGCCAGCGATAGGGCCGGAACAGACGCCACTGCACTTTCTGGAAACACCCCATGCCCAACATTCTCCTGGTCGAAGACGACACCGCTCTGGCCGAACTGATTGCCAGCTACCTGGAACGCAACGGCTACTCCGTCAGCGTGATCGGCCGCGGTGACCACGTGCGCGAACGTGCGCGGACCAGTCCGCCGGACCTGGTGATCCTCGACCTGATGCTACCCGGCCTCGACGGTTTGCAAGTCTGCCGCTTGCTTCGCGCTGACTCGGCAACGTTGCCGATCCTGATGCTCACTGCGCGCGATGACAGCCACGATCAGGTGCTCGGCCTGGAGATGGGCGCTGACGACTACGTGACCAAGCCTTGTGAGCCGAGAGTGTTGCTGGCCCGGGTGCGAACCTTGTTGCGGCGCAGCAGCCTCAGCGAACCGCAAACCGCCAACGATCGCATTCTGATGGGCAACCTGTGCATCGATCTGTCCGAACGCACGGTGACCTGGCGCGAGCAGCTGGTCGAATTGTCCAGCGGCGAGTACAACCTGCTGGTGGTGCTGGCCCGGCATGCGGGCGAAGTGCTGAGTCGCGACCAGATCCTGCAACGTCTGCGCGGTATCGAATTCAACGGCACCGACCGTTCCGTGGACGTGGCGATTTCCAAATTGCGGCGCAAGTTCGACGACCACGCCGGCGAGGCACGCAAGATCAAGACGGTGTGGGGCAAGGGTTATCTGTTCAGCCGCTCCGAGTGGGAATGCTGAGCCGATGTTCAAAATCCTCTTTCGCTTGTATGTCGTGACCATTGTTTCGTACAGCGCGGCAATCTATCTGGTGCCAGACTTGGTGGTCAGGGTTTTCCAGGAGCGTTTTGTCACCTACAACCTTGATTACTCCCGCGGGTTGCAGACCCTGATCGTCAAACAGTTTCATGGCGTGCCCGCCGAGCAGTGGCCAGCTTTGGCCGAGCAAATGGACAAAGAATTCAGCCCGCTGCATATCGTGCTCAGCGGCAACGACGATGTCGGTTTGACGCTTGAAGAACAGCAACGCTTGCAGTTCGGCGAGAATGTAGTACGCGTCGGCGACTGGGGCTGGCGCACACTGGCGGTGGCGCCGCTGGATGATCGGATGGTCGTGCAAATGGTTGTGCCGCCGGACCCGATGGACGTCAACCTCCTGTACTGGAGCATCAACGTGCTGATCGGCGCGACCATGCTTGCCTGTCTGTTGCTGTGGCTGCGCCCGCACTGGCGCGATCTGGAGCGCCTCAAAGGCACTGCCGAACGCTTCGGTAAAGGATATTTGAGCGAACGTACGAAAATCCCCGCCAGTTCCAACATCGGCAGTCTGGCCAATGTGTTCGATACCATGGCCGGTGACATCGAGAACCTGCTCAATCAGCAGCGGGATCTGCTCAATGCAGTGTCCCATGAACTGCGCACACCGCTGACTCGCCTGGACTTCGGCCTGGCGCTGGCCCTGTCCGAGGATTTGCCGACCGCCAGTCGCGAGCGGTTGCAGAGCCTGGTGGCACACATTCGCGAACTGGATGAACTGGTGCTGGAGTTGCTTTCCTACAGCCGCCTGCAAAACCCGGCGCAACTGCCGGAACAGGTCGAGGTGTCGCTGGATGAGTTTATCGACAGCATTTTGGGCAGTGTCGATGAAGAGCAGTCACCGGACATCGTCATCGACGTGTTGCTCCACGGTCAACTGGAACGCTTCAGTCTCGACCCACGCTTGACGGCCCGTGCCCTGCAGAACCTGCTGCGCAATGCCATGCGTTATTGCGAAGAACGCATCCAGATCGGGGTTCAGGTCTACGCCGGCGGATGCGAGATCTGGGTGGATGATGACGGCATCGGCATTCCCGAAGACGAGCGCGAGCGTATTTTCGAACCCTTCTACCGCCTTGATCGCAGTCGTGATCGGGCCACGGGCGGGTTCGGGTTGGGATTGGCAATCAGTCGACGGGCGTTGGAAGCCCAAGGCGGGACGCTGACGGTCGAAGGTTCGCCGTTGGGTGGGGCGCGTTTCAGGTTGTGGTTGCCTGCAACGGGCTGAATTGGACGAACGGCAGCCTTTCTGACCCGCCGCAATGTACTGACTGTCATGTTTTACAGTAGTCATGTCGGCAACTTGTGCGTTTCACTGTCCGTGTGTAGTCAGGCGGAAGACAAGGGTAAGGAGGCCGGAATGAGCGCACCAATAATAACAAAATGCGGTCAGGGGACGATCAGTGCATTCAGGGATGTCAGGGTTGACTCTACGTCCACGTGTTTTGCGCTGATCAAACCTGAGGATGGACTTTGCGCCTGTGTGGCGATCAGGTTAGGGGCGGGCATCACCACGGCCGGTCAGTGCTTTGTGGTTGGCGATAAGGTGCGATATACGCTCCAGGCGCGGCAGGGAGAGTTTCCGAGCGCACAACAGCTCTTGAAACTCCCGGCCGACGATGAGTGTGCCTCAGGTCTTCGATGAGCCGTCGATGGCTTCGGCCAGGTCACGGTATTCCTCGCAACGGGTATTACCGCAAATGGATTTGATCTGCTGCAACTGTTCTTGCGCCAGGTCCAGCCGGCCTTTGATCACATAGGCCTCGCCGAGGTATTCGCGTACTTGCGCGTACTGCGGGTCGAGTTTTACCGATTGCAGGTAGTAACCGATGCCTTCGTCGGTGCGCCCCAGTTTACGCGTGGCGTAGCCGCGATAATTCAGGGCCTTGGCAGTGTTCGGGTTTTTCAGGGTGTCGAGCAGGGCCAGGGCTTCTTCATAGCGCCCGTCCCTGGCCAACTGATAGGCGTAGCGGGTGCGGTCTTCGTCAGGCACCAGGCTGCTGGTTTGCTTGACGCATTTCTGCGACTTGGTGTCGAAAACCTGGCCCTTGGGGCAATTGGGTTTGGCGGGGACGTCATCCTCATCGTCACCGTTCGCCAGCGCGAGGGTGCTGGACAACGCAACAGCCAGAAACAATGGGGAAGCCAACATAGCGAAACGGACTTTCATGGGCAATGCTCCACAGGTGGATGCGTTTCGGATCGGGTTACGTCCTTGCAATTTATAGCGCAAGGTTGAGACATCGGTGGGATTGCAAAAGTCGAAGGTTTTTCTCAGCCCAGCACGCGAACGGGTTGCCCCGCCGCCCATGCCTGGATGCCTTCGATCATCTGCGAGAAAAACTGATGATAGTTCTGCTCGCTGACGTAGCCGACATGGGGCGTGGCCAGCACGTTGTCCAGGGTCCGGAACGGATGATGCTCCGATAACGGCTCGTGTTCGAAGACATCCAGCGCTGCACCGGCAAGTCGTTGTTTCTGTAACGCCTTGATCAACGCAGTCTCATCGACAATCGGCCCACGCGCGGTATTCACCAGCAACGCCGTCGGCTTCATCCAGGCCAGCGCCTGGGCGTCTACCAGACCCCGGCTGCGGTCGCTGAGTACCAGGTGCACCGACAGCACGTCGGCCTGTTCGAACAGTTGCTGCTTGCTGACATAGGTCACGCCGACTTCGGCAGCACGATCGGCGGTGAGGTTTTCGCTCCAGGCAATCACCCGCATGCCGAACACCTGGCCAAACTGCGCAACACGCTGGCCAATGCTGCCCAGGCCGAGGATTGCCAACGTCTTGCCGTGCAGATCGCCGCCCAGGCCTTGTTGCCATTTTCCGGCACGCAGGGCGTTGGCCTCGTTCACCAGATTGCGCATCGCGGCCATGATCAGCGCCCAGGTCAATTCCGGTGCGGCATGTTTGTAGCTGTCAGTGCCACTGACCTGGATGCCCAGTGCGGCGGCGGCCTTCAGGTCCAGGGCGGCATTGCGCATGCCTGCGGTGACCAGCAGCTTGAGTTTTGGCAGGCGACGCAGCAGGTCTTCATCGAAGCGCGTGCGTTCGCGCATCACACAGATCACTTCGAAATCAACCAAGCGCTGCGCCAGAATCTCGTTATCAGCAGGGTAGTCATGCAGGAAACTCACCTGGCCAACCGCATCCAGCACCGACCAGTCCACCACGCCCCGAGCCACGTCCTGCCAATCGTCGATCACTGCAATCTGCAACGCCATCAGCCGCTCCTCATTTACCCGTCGGACTGGATTTGCTCAGCCAGGTCAACAAGGCCTGGTGGAATTTTTCCGGTTCTTCCATTTGCGGCGCATGGCCCATACCGGGGAACTCGATCAGCGTCGAATGAGGGATCAGCTTCGCCACCTGTTTGCCGAGTAGGTCGTAATGGCCGATTTTCGCCTTGACCTCGGGCGATGCAATGTCGCTACCGATGGCCGTGGAGTCGGACGTACCGATCAACAACAGGGTCGGCATCTTCAGGTTGTGGAATTCGTAGTAAACCGGTTGGGTGAAAATCATGTCGTAGATCAGCGCCGAATTCCAGGCGACCTGGGTATGTCCAGAGCCTGTGTTCAGGCCGGCGAGCATGTCCACCCAACGATCAAACTCCGGTTTCCAGCGGCCACCGTAATACGTGTTGCGCTCGTAGGTGCGGATGCCGTCGGCGCTGAGCTTGAGTTCGCGCGCGTACCATTGGTCTACCGTGCGATAGGGCACGCCGAGGGCTTTCCAGTCTTCCAGGCCAATCGGGTTGACCATCGCCAGTTGTTCGACGTTTTCGGGGTATTGCAGGGCATAACGGGTGGCGAGCATGCCGCCGGTGGAGTGCCCGAGCAGCGTGGCTTTCTGGATGCCGAGGGCTTTGAGCAACTGTTGGGTGTTACTGGCCAGCTGCTGGAAGGTGTATTGGTAGTTGTCCGGTTTGCTGGAGGTGCAGAATCCGATCTGGTCGGGGGCAATGACCCGGTAACCAGCGTCGCTCAAGGCTTTGATTGAGCTTTCCCAGGTAGCGCCGCAGAAGTTCTTGCCGTGCATCAGCACCACGCTGCGACCGTTGGCCTTGCCTTGCGCGGCGACGTCCATGTAACCCATTTGCAGGGATTTGCCCTGAGATTCAAAGGCGAAGTGCTTGAGCGTGTAGGGATACTCGAAACCTTGCAACTCGGGACCATAGACAGGCCCTTGGGCCGAGGCCGTAAGGGGCAGGGCGGTGGTCAGCAGCAGTCGGGGAAGCCAGCGGGGTAAGGGCAGCGACATGGGTTAACTCCATCAAAAATCCGCCGATCCTGGATCGGCTTGATTAGGGCGACATTAAGCAGGCAATCGCCGCCCTTGTTGGTTCAACCCATCCAGCCCAAAGTCGCGAGTGCCAGCACACTATAGCGGGCACCTTTGGCGAGGGTGACGATCAACAGGAACCGCCCCAACGGCTCGCGCATCACCCCGGCCACGAGGGTCAGCGGATCGCCGATCACCGGTAACCAACTGAGCAGCAACGACCAATGGCCCCCACGCTGGTAATAAATCCGGGCTTTTTCCAGGCGTTCAGGACTGACCGGAAACCAGCGCCGATCGCGAAACCGCTCGATACCGCGTCCCAGCCACCAGTTAAGCAGCGAACCGAGGACGTTGCCCAGCGTTGCCACACCCAGCAACAACCCGATCTCGTACCGATCGCTGGCCAGCAATCCCACCAGTACGGCTTCGGACTGCAAAGGCAGCAACGTCGCAGCACCGAATGCGGCAAAAAACAGGCCGATGTACGCCCCGGGTATCAATGCGCCGGATAGTCCGCAACCACCACATCAGTGCCATCCTTTTTCAAGCCGATGACTTGGTAAGCATCACTCATGCCGTCCATTTCCATGCCGGGCGAACCCATTGGCATGCCGGGAGCGGCGACGCCCAGCAGATCGTTGCGCTTGGTCAAGGCCAGCACCTGATCGGCAGGTACGTGACCTTCGACAAATTTGCCATTGATGAGGCCGGTGTGGCATGACGCGAGACGCGGCGGTACGCCATGCTCCTTTTTGAACTCGCTCATGTTGGCTTCAACGTGATCCTCGACCTTGAAACCATTGGCCTCCAGATGGCTGATCCACTTCTTGCAGCAACCGCAATTGGCGTCGCGGTGGACTTCGATCGGAATCAGGTCGGCGGCTTGAGCCAGGGAGGAAACAAACAGGGCGCTCAGGGCGATCAGGCGCAGGTGGGTTCGCATGGGCATTGGTCTCGGCTAACGGGCAAAAAAACGCATTCTGACCTGTTTTATCGGTCAGGCATTCGAGGATTGTTTCCAAGTGCTACAGAGTGCGCCAGCCAGATCATGGTAGATCAATGCTGTCAGCCGGATGAAGGGGACATTACAACATTGTCAGGTGGTCTCTTGAGCGTCGGTGCTGATGCTCAAGGGGAAAACCCTCAAGATATCGCCGCGATGAAGCCAAAACGTTTCATCGGCTGTAACATGAGGCCCCGCCAAGTCGGATACATCTTTCAGTTTCAGGAAACCGCAATGACCCAGTCGCAACGTTTGAAATACTCGATTCTGATCTCCCTCGTCGTACTGGGAATCATGTTTGGCCTTTCCTGGCTGCAGAACACCGGCGCTATCAGCGAAAAAATGTTCCAGTACATCGCCATCGGCGTGGCGGTGATCGTGGTGGTCATCAATGGCGTGATGCGCCGTAAGGTCAAGCCCTGATCCAGGGCCCGGTCCTGTTTACTGGTGGAGCATGGCGGCAGCCTTGGGGTGCAGGCTGTAGCTTTTGTCCGGATTGAGGACGATCACACCTTCACTGCACAGGCGCTTCAGCACTTCGCGAACGCTTAGAAAAGACAGCGGGATATCCAGTTCCAGCAAATGGCTGTGCACGCCACGCACCCCGAGGCTGCGGTCGCTTTCGGCGGCCGTGAGCAGGGCATCGATGACTTTGAGGCGAATCAGACTGGTTCGCAAACCGAAGTTCTTGAGCAGAACCCTGATCCGTTCGTTGCCGTGGCGTTCGGTACGCGGCTCGAATACGCCGACTCCCATGGAAGTACCCTTTGGCGCGTTGCTACCGTCCGCTGGCAGTTGCGAGTTGTACATTGCAAAACTCCTTTTCAGAGCCTGATCAGGAAAAAATGGGCGCTCTTGTATAACTAGACGTTTGAGCAGCCCAAATCATGAAGACTTGAATGTAGAAATTTTGTCGAAGCTGTGTGATCGGGTTGTAAGCACTCGGTCCTGTGCCGCGTAAACCCTAAATTAATTTTGTGAGCTTCGTCCCTAAAGGGAGGCGCAGTGCGTATCTGTACGCAGGACTGTGGCCATCGTTTTTTCGATCAGGAGCGAGCGTGATTATTTCCAGCCAGTTAACCAGGTTGAGCCTGGCAGGCGTGTTTCTGGGGTTGAGCCTTGCAGCGAACGCGCGCACCCAACCCGAGCAGGCGACTGCCGAGATCCGCCGGACCAGTTTCGGTGTGCCGCACATTCGTGCAGACAATGAACGTGGTCTCGGGTACGGCATCGGTTATGCCTACGCCCAGGACAACCTGTGCCTGTTGGCCAACGAAATCACCACGGTCAACGGCGAGCGCTCGCGGTATTTCGGGCCGGACCAGTTCACCGTCGAAGAACGTGAAAACCTGACCAGCGATCTGTTCTTCATGTGGCTGAACAACCCGCAGGCTGTCGCGGGTTTCTGGCAGGCACAAACGCCTGAAGTCCGCGAACTGATTAAAGGTTATGTCGCGGGTTACAACCGTGCCCTGGCGGAGCGTCGCGCCGAGGGTTTGCCGGTGCAATGCCAGGGGGACTGGGTGCGGGACATCACGGTGCTGGACCTGGTCAAGTTGACCCGTCGCCTGCTCGTCGAGGGTGGAGTCGGGCAGTTCGCCGAAGCCCTGGCCGGTGCTACGCCACCCAAGTCGGTTACCCAGGCATCGAATGACCACGCCGCTTTCCAGGTCGCGACTACACGTATGCAGCGTTTCGCGCTGGACCGGGGCAGCAATGCCGTGGCGGTCGGCAGCGACAGTTCTTTCAACGGTCGCGGCATGCTGTTGGCGAATCCACACTTTCCGTGGGTCGGCGGCATGCGTTTCTATCAAATGCACCTGACCATTCCCGGCAAACTGGACGTAATGGGTGCTGCGTTGCCCGGTCTGCCGGTGATCAACATCGGGTTCAATCGACACCTGGCCTGGACCCACACGGTGGACTCGTCCAAGCACTTCACCTTGTATCGCCTGCAACTGGACCCCAAGGATTCGACGCGTTACCTGTTGGATGGTGAGTCCTTGCCGCTGGACAAGCAGACCTTGACCGTCAACGTCAAGCTGGCGGACGGGCAGATCAAGGCAATTACCCATGAGGTCTACAGTTCGAAGTTCGGTCCGATCGTGCAATGGCCCGGCAAGCTCGACTGGGACAATCAGCACGCGTTCAGCCTGCGCGATGCCAATCTGGATAACGATCGCGTGCTGCAGCAGTGGTATGCAATGAACCGTGCTGGCAACCTCAAGGACTTCCAGGAGTCGGTGCACTCCATTCAAGGCATTCCGTGGGTCAACACGCTGGCGGCGGACGATCAGGGGCAGACCCTCTACATGAACCTGTCGGTGGTGCCGAACGTGGGCGCCGACAAACTCGCGAAATGCAGCGATCCGCGAATCGGCTTGCAGATGATCATTCTGGACGGTTCCAACAGCGCCTGCGCCTGGGACATCGACCCGCAGGCCGCACAAAAAGGGATCTACGCGTCCAGCCAGTTGCCGCAATTGCTGCGCAAGGACTTTGTCCAGCACTCCAACGACTCGGCATGGATGGCCAACCCGGCGCAACCGTTGACGGGCTATTCGCCGTTGATCAGTCAGGACGGTCAGCCGCTGGGGCTGCGTTCGCGATTTGCGCTGGCGCGTCTGAGTGCGCTGACCAAAGCTGGCAAAATCGGCGCGCAAGACTTGCAACACATGGTGATGGACGATCAGGTCTATCAGGCTGAGCAGGTCATGCCGGATTTGTTGCAGTTCTGCGCGACGGGGCTCAGTGCCGATGCAAAAAACCTTGCGCCGCTGTGCGTCAGCCTCACGACCTGGGACCGCCATGCAAACCTCAACAGCGGCCTGGGTTTCGTGCACTTCCAGAATGTCATGGAGGCGCTGGAGCAATTCCCGGATGCCTGGCGTGTGGCGTTCGATCCAAATGACCCGCAACACACCCCACGCGGCCTCGCGGTCGATCGTCCCGAGGTGGCGAAGGCGTTGCGCGGGGCGATGCTGGCGTCAGTTGAACAGGTGACTGAGTCCGGGCTCAAAGCCAACAGCCGCTGGGGCGATATTCAGGTGGTCAGCAGCGGCGGTCAGCAGACACCGATTCATGGCGGGCCGGGAGCGCTGGGTGTCTACAACGCCATTCAAAGCGTGCCGCGAACCGACGGCAAGCGCGAAGTGGTCAGCGGCACCAGCTACCTGCAAGTGGTGACGTTCGATGACAACGGGCCGCAAGCCAAAGGACTTTTAGCGTTCTCGTTGTCCAGTGACCCGGCGTCAAAGTACGCTCGGGACCAGACATCGGCCTTTTCGCAGAAGCAACTGGGTGTATTGCCGTTTACCGAACAGCAGATCACTTCCGATCCGCAGTATCAGGTGCAGACCATCCGACAACAGGAAGACAAGCCTGGCAAGGTGGCGGCGCACTAAGTGAATATGTGTGAACAAAAAAGGCCGCATCCCGAAAGGGTTGCGGTCTTTTCAGCTTTTTGAAGGTTTTTGCGGGATCGAATTCACCACCAGATTGCCGCTCTGGTTACGCGTCAAATAGACCGGCAAGACCCGTGGAAGGGATTTCACCAGCCCATTGATGTCCTTGATGTTGTAGATGCCGCCAATATGGATCGAACCGGTGCTGTTATCGGCAACGATCAATGGCTTGTCCAGGTAGCGATTGATTAGTGGCAGCGCATCATTCAAAGCCAGGTCATCGAGCACCAGTTTGCCCTGTCGCCAGGCCAGCGTTGTGTCGCTGTCATAGGTCTGGCTGATGCGGGGAGTGAAGTCACCCCTGCCGTAACTCGCCTGCATCGAAGGTCCCAGGCGCAGACCGTCACCGGGCAGGTCATCGTTGCCGGTGACCAGCACCGAACCTTCGACCAGGTTGACCTTCACCTGGTCTTCATACATCCAGACGTTGAATTTTGTGCCTGTCACCCGAATTCGACCTTCGGCAGCCTTGACCACGAAGGGGTGGCGGGTGTCATGGCTGACGCTGAAGAACGCCTCGCCTTTGTCCAGCGTGACTTGCCGCTGATTCTTGTAGTTGCTGAACGTCAGCTCGCTGCCCAGGTTCAGCTCGACCTGACTGCCATCGTTCAAGGTCACATGACGGACATTGTCGATCGCCTCAAAGTGCTGGTACGAATTTGGAACCCAACCCAGATGCCAGCCGCTATAGGCCGCCAGTGGCAACGCCAGGGCGCACACCGCAGCAGCAATGCCCAGGGTGCGCCACGGGGTGGCGGGTTTGACGCGAAGCATTGGCACGACGGTGTCCGGACGAGGCAACTCCCCCGCGACGTCCCAGATTTCCAGCATGGCCTCGTACTCGAACGCATGCAGCGGATGTGCATCACGCCATTGCACGAACGCCAGGCGCTCTTGCTCGGTGCAGTCATTGGCGTGCAAACGCATGCACCAATGCGCAGCGGCATCGGTGATGGCGTCGTATTCGGCTTCCGAGAGCGTTTGTTCGGTCATTGGCCCATCCTGATTTCCTGCATTCTAACCTTGGAGGCAGCCGGCGAGAACATCGATCATGGCAATTACCCATCAAACGCGCACCTATTTTCGGATTCAAGGGGTGCTGACATGCAGTTGGCGTCCCATTTGGGTGATCAGTAACGTCACGCTGTCAGCATTGCCCAGTTGTACAGCCAGTCTGACCAATGGGTCTCTTTTGAAGCGTACGCGTGCGTCACTGAGGGTTTTGTCACCGGTCAGTCGCAAAACCTGCAAAAGGGGACGGTCGGTTTCTTCATAGTATGTTTGCCCCAGGTCCTCCCAGACTTGCAGATCGTCGTTGTAACGAGAGAACAGCTCGGGCAAAGGTGTCTGGCTCGACAATCCCTTTTTGTGCAGATTGCTGAGTGCGTCCTTCAGCGCCCTGGCCCGCACGCTCGTTGTTTCAATCAGCGTGTGAAACGGTCTGCCGGAGTCGAGATAGGCGATGTCCTCGGTGTTGCATACGATGTGCGAGAGCTCATGAATCAACGTGGCGGCGCGGGTGTGAGCCCGGATCGGAAAGGCTGCATCCGACATGTAGTTGCGGTAGTAATCGAAGACAGGCCGGAAGAACTGCTCCGCCAGATAGATTTTTCGTTTGGGGTCGGACGGAACGATGAAACCGAATGTGTTTTCCGGGTCCGCGAGGACGCGTCCAACCGCAAAACGTTTGCTGTTCGGTGCTCTTAGTGTCGGGTCCAGCAAGGCAGTAAAAATCTCTGCAATGACCTTTTCCACCATGGTTACGTGGATGGGCTCCACTTTCGGCACGTCGGCGAAGTCCATGATGAGTTGATGGACCGGTGTGACTGCATCACCGGTTTCTTTGAGCAACTGCAGGTTGCGAAAGGCATTCCAGACATAGGTGGTCGCCTGGTTCAGGCCTTCTTCTATCTCCCGTGCCTTGACCGGGAATCGCACACGGATCTGCGGCATACCGTTTGCGTCGACATTCATGCCTTCCCAGACGGCCATTACAGTTTCCACCCGTTTGAGCACGCCCTGGCTTGGGGCCATTGGTAATGCGGGTGGCGGGTCGATGATCCATTGCCGGGTAACACTCTGACGCAAATAGGGCCCCGGTTTTTTGTTACCGACGATGCGCCAGCGCGTTCGTTTCTTTTCGACCGGATACACCTTGCCTTCAACGGCACCATAGGTCTTTTGGGTTGCGGCGTGCTTATAGAGCCCGAGTGCCGTGTCCAATGCCATTGAATGCAGCTCTACGTCGCTGGCTTCGTGTTGCTTCAATTGCGTGCGCTCAAGTGCCGTGACCGCAATGTCTTTCCAGTTGAATGGAGTGTCGGGTGTTTCTGTCGGCAGCGTACTGACGGCAGCAGAAGGGGCGTTCTTCGTGACCATCGAGCCACGCAGTGAGGCGAGTTGCGCCAGGCCGCTGACCAATCCGGAGACCGCGGCTGTCCAGTGATGGTTTTGCAAGTGTTCGGCAGACGCCTGGATTTGACGAAAACTGCGCCACACCGTAATTGGATACGCCAGTTTGCCCATGCAGAACGAAAACATTTCTCGCAAGTCTTCGCCCAACACGTGTTTGACGGTTGCCCATTCACTTTGGGCTTCAGTGTCGGCCTGGCAACCCAAGAGTTGGCCGAGCAGCACAGCATTATCCTTGAACAACTGCACCAGTACGTTTCCCTTCAGCGGATTGGAAGCAAGACTGACCGCAGCTTCCTGACTGTCGAGTGAAAACCGCTCTTTGCAGAGTGTCCGGTCGGAATCCGGCAATCGACCGAGAACCCAGTGGCGCAGCATGCCCGGGGCCTTTAGTTCGGACATCAAGGCGTGTTGATCTTCATACTCCTTGAGGCCGTGCCTGGGGCTGTAAGGCGCCACCAGAACCTGTCTGCCGGAATCGTTGCCGTGGGTCCCGATCAGATAGACACCGGGTATCTGGATTGTCTGGTCTTTCTTGATGCCGGCAAATTCGAGTGGCCGGATGATCGCGTTTGCATCGTTCACAGTTGCCCGTGCAGTGGCGTCGGGCATGTCCATGATTTGCTTGATCAGGTCGAAGCCGCTTCCGCTCAGGCGCTCACGCAACTTTTGCGTGTGGGCGTAGTGCATCAGTTGCCAGGGTACCTGCGATACAAAACGCTTTCTGCGCGCCGGGGCGTCAGTATGGGTCGGCGCAAAATACTGCTTCAGTACTTCTTGATGGCGTTGGCCAAGGTTCAGTTTTCGTATCAGGTCTTTGACATAGGTTGCGTCGACTTTGCCAGGGATCGGGGTGGTGTCGAGCGATGCGACGGTGAATCGGGCGGCATCCAGATCATCGAAATGACTGAGTGCAAACGCCGTAAGAATTTGTGTCGACACTTGGGGCGCGGTGAATTTCAACTCGATCTTGTCCGGATCAAGATCAAACGTGTCCGCCTTGAGCAGTTTCTGAAGCTCCTGGTGCGCCGTGCGCGCCAGCGAGGGAATGTCACTCAGGCAATCCTGATCATCTTTGACGCAGTCGAGGTACTGTTGAAGCAATTCCGCATGCAGGACCTGATCTTCAATGGACGCGTTGGCGAGCCATGCCGGAAGGCTTTGTCGGGTGGTCAGAGCCTTGGCGATGTCGGTTGCCCGGCGTAACCCGGTCTGAGGCTGGCGCAAGGCTATCTGGTGTAAAAGACGGGCGCGCGTTGCGGTGGACGCCGTCGTGGCAAGTGCCTCTGTGACGCTCGTTTCGTCCAGTTGGACAAAAGGCCTTTGCACTTGGTCCAGAAAGTTTTCGTTCACTTGCTGCAGTGGTGCCAGCGTGTAACTTCGCGTGGGTGACCGTTCGCTTCGACTTAGATTCTCAAGCAGAAACGTGCGTTTATCGTGCTCCAGCAGGCGCTGATCCAGTTCTGTCTTTAACGCCGGCAATGAAGGGAAGGGCTCATACCCCAACGCCGGAGTCCACAAAATCGCCTTACCCGATTTCGTCGGGTCCGTATCGCGTCGTTCAGTCAGCACGAAGCAACTGGACAATTTCAACAACGTGTCGGAACCGTTCGCCTTGAGCGCCAGGGAGCAAATATCGGGAATATTGTTATTGAGCGCGGCCCTTTGCAGGCGCACCGGGTTGTCGAGCACTGCTTTGATCATGGCCTGTTCCGTCGCGCTCAGCGTGCGGTCGACCATTCGAAGTTCCAGTTCGCTTTTCAACCCCAGGCCAAGCAGGTGCGCAAAGTCCGATTGCAGTTTTTTCACGGACGCGTCCACCGTCTTTTTTGCGTCCGCCACGGTCAGCGTGGCGGCGGGGATCGCAGGGTGGCTCTGCAGATTGTGCTCCAGAGCCTGCGTGAGCGTGTTAAGCAAGGCCAGGTGGGCTTTGGCTGTTTCGGCACGCACGGTGGCCGGCTGTGCGGCCCATTGGTGCACTGCCTGGGCATTCCAGCGCTCGTCGCCATCGATGGCCAGCAATCGATCATCAATGTAGCCACGCACATCCAGTGCCTTGCCCACCAACCCATGAAGGTCATGCTTGCCTTCGCTTTCAAGGAAGGCTCTCAATGCACACGTGAGGTTCTCCTGCTGCTTGGCCAGAATGTCCGCCATCAAATGCTCAAATACGGGACGAGGGATCGGTACGCCGGTAACGGTACGCTTGTCTGACTCCAGGTCGAGAAAAGTACGGCGTTCATCCAGTGACATGTAATTCAACAAATTGTCTTCGTGGCCTTCGCTTTTCAGCATCAGCAGCACGATTTTCTGCAGTGCAGGCAAGTCGGTCGTCGCTTCGATCCCCCTGGTTTGGGTATACAGAAAACCGGGTGTACCGCTTTCGCCGATCATCAGTGTCGAGGCCAGGTCGACATAGTGTTTGAACGGCGCGGATATGCGGACTTTTTCGATGCGAAGCGGGTTGTCCGCAACAGAGGCGAGACTGACCTTGACCAGGCGTAGATATTCCTCGGTTGTCAAAACCCCTTCCTGGCGCTTGAGCAACAGATTTAGGTGAAAGGCGTCGCGCAAGCACTCGGTAAAAAATGCCTCGCGCGACACACCTTTGCGGAGCTCGGTGTTCCAGAACGTTTCGATCTGGCTTTGCAGGCGAGGTGTAAATCCTCCGGCAATATCGGTCAGGGTGCTTTCCCAGGTCTGATTGTCGGCATTGTTGCTGACGCCATGTTTAGGGTTGGAAAAGGTCCTTGTTTCGTCGGCCGGCCAGGGGCTACTCGCGTAGCGCTGCAACAAGGCTTCGCTCAAGGACAGTGACGTGGTTGGGGAGGGAGTTTCGATTGTACCGACAGCAGGGCGAGTACATTCCAGGCGGGTGCGGCGTTGATCCAGTTTTGGGAATGAACTGAAGAATGCAATGTTGAGCGTCTCATCCAGCATCGATTGCAACGTAGGCGTCTTGCGCAGTTCGGCCATCATCGCCTCGACATTTTGCGTGCGATTGAGTTCGAGGGTGGTTTGCTGGTGCTCGAAGACCGCACCTTCAACGACTTCGACGGAGATGTCTGGCGTATCGCCTGCGAGCACGACATGGCGCCGTTGAACCGACAGGTAACGAAGCAGTTCGAGTTTGCCGGTGTCCTGCGTCAAGCAGGTTTTGAGGTCGGTCTTGAGGTCATCCATGTCGGCGTATTTGACCAGGCCTTTCCAGGGTGTGTAGAGCACAACGTCACCCTCGACGGGCCGGCTCATCGCAAAGGCACCGGCTAGCGGGGTTTTGATCGAGTCAGGCAAGTCCAGTAGCAACTGGTGGACGGACATGGGTTTGACATTGGCCTTTCGGGTCGCATCGGTAGGCAGATAAACCGCCTGCAGCCAGTTCAGATCATCTGTTGTGAAACCCAGCGCTTTTTCCCGGTCACCGGGTTGTTTTGCCTTGGAGGCGCGTTCAGCCTCGTCGAAAAAATACGGTATGAATGAATCAGTCATGGTGTTTCCTCGAAATGTTGCGATTGATCTTGGTTCGAGGAAAAACGGTACGATCAATGCGCTGCACTGGTGCGGTACATATTGCTCACCCGAAACCCGTCGTGAAGACTTGACAGCGAGCCCACAAGAAAGCGCTTAATCGGCGAGTCAACGTGCTTAACAATAAAAAACACTGGAGCTTCTGATGACCGCATCGCCTGAAATGGCAGTCAGTTCGGCCGAACAAACGCTCGATTTCGACTCGCTCGTTCTACTGCTCGAACACATTTTTGTCCGCCATGGCACGTCTGCCGAGGTCGCCCGAACCCTGGCGCTCAATTGCGCCGGCGCCGAGCGCGATGGTGCACACAGCCATGGCGTGTTCCGGATTCCGGGTTATGTGTCGACGCTGCAAAGCGGCTGGGTCAATGGCCAGGCTGTTCCGGTGATTGAAGATGTTGCGTCTGGTTTTGTCCGTGTCGATGCCGGCAATGGTTTTGCACAACCCGCGCTGGCGGCAGCGCGTCCCTTGCTGGTTGAAAAGGTTCGCAGCGCCGGGATCGCGGTGTTGGCAATCCGCAATTCGCACCATTTCGCCGCATTGTGGCCGGACGTCGAGCCTTTCGCGGACGAGGGACTGGTGGCATTGAGTGTGGTCAACAGCATGACCTGCGTGGTCCCCCATGGTGCCGATCGACCGTTGTTCGGCACCAACCCGATTGCCTTCGCCGCCCCACGGGCCGACGGTGCACCGATTGTCTTTGATCTCGCCACCAGCGCCATTGCCCATGGCGATGTCCAGATTGCCGCGCGCAAGGGCGAACGCTTGCCGGAGGGCATGGGTGTGGACAGCCTCGGTCAACCGACCACCGACCCTAAAGCGATTCTTGAAGGGGGTGCATTGCTGCCGTTCGGCGGTCACAAGGGCTCGGCGTTGTCGATGATGGTCGAACTGTTGGCGGCGGCGCTGACCGGGGGCAATTTTTCCTTCGAGTTCGATTGGAAAAACCACCCGGGCGCTAAAACGCCGTGGACCGGCCAGCTACTGATCGTGATTGACCCGAGCAAGGCTGCCGGACAAGGTTTTGCCGAGCGCAGCAAGGAGCTGGTGCGACAAATGCACGGAGTCGGTTTGAAGCGGCTGCCGGGGGATCGACGTCATCAGCAGCGTGCCAAGTCCAAGGCTGGAGGCATTACGCTGGATGCGCAAACAATGGCGAATCTGCGGGAGTTGGGCGGAATCTGAATTTTCAAACTGTAGGAGCGAGCCTGCTCGCGATGGACGTCAACGAAAACCCGTGCTTACTGGGTAAACGCGGCGTTCTTGCGTCCATCGCGAGCAGGCTCGCTCCTACAGGGGTTTCGGTGAGTGCAAATGATGGGTTTAGCGACGGCCGAGCAGTAAGCCAACCACCAGGCCAAATCCGGCGGAAATCGCAACGGTTTGCCATGGATGTCCGCCAATGTAGGTTTGCGTGGCTTCGACCGCAGGCAATGTCCGGTCGCGGACGCTGCTGACTGAATCCCTGGCCTGCTGGAGTTTCAAGGAGATTTGCTCGCGCAGGGTCTCCGCTTCCTCTCCAACCAGAGATGCACTGCTCTTGAGCAGTTTTTCCGATTCTTCTATCAGCGTCGACAGTTCGCTGAAGGCCTGATCCTTGATTTGTTCATCAGCGACTTGCGTGGCGGTTTTCCGGGCCATTGAGGTACTCCTTGCAGGTGAGTGGACAGTGAACAATGGAGTCTGCCGCCGGTGCAAAAGTTGCAGTCCAATCGTCACGGGGACGCAATTTTGCTGTAAACCGGCGCAGGACGTTTCGTCCTACAGTGTAAGATGTCGCCAATTTTACGCAGCAGGAAATTCCCATGAGCTTCAATCTGGCCGACAAATCCCTTGCCGAGCGCGCAGCGCTTGAAGACGAGAAATCCCGTCTGTTCGACCTCTGGCAAAACAACCTGGGCAAAGCCAAGGGCGAAGCCGCGCGGTTGTTTGGCGAGCGGGCCAAGCGCAAAGGCAAATGGGCCGAATGGGTGCGATCCGAGCTGGACGGCATGTCGCCGCCGGAATTCGCCAATATGGTGCGCAGTGAAGTCAATCGCCTGATGGCGGCCAAGTAGTAGCGGCCGCAGGCTGCGATCTTTTGATCTTTTTTTAAAGATCGCAGCCTGATGGCAGCTCCTACTAGAAGATGGAGATAATCGCTTCTCGCACTTTAACGACCACCGGATCGAGCTGGGTGCTGGTGCGCCAACCCAGTTCGATCGGATAGCGCGGCAGCGCCAAAGGGCAGGGCAGCAATGCCAGCCCGGTGATTGTCGCGATGCTTCGCGCTGCATGAGCGGGAATGGTCGCCACGGCGTGACTGCCTTTGAGTAGATGCGGCAACGCCGCGAAATGCGTGGTCGAGGCACACACCCGTCGGCTCAACCCCAGCGCCGCGAGCCCTTCATCAGTGATGCCGATAAATCCGCCGGACGACACCAGAATGTGTTCGCGGGCGACAAACTCCTCGAGGCTGATGTGTTGCTGCCCCTCGGCCAGACTCGCAGGGTCCGCCAGGCACAAGTAACCGCCTTCGCCCAATACTTGCCGGCTGAGCAGTCGCTCGGCGAATCCGCCAGCGGTAATCGCCAGGTCGATGCCGCGCTCCATCAATGCCTGGCCGACGATCTGGCTGTGGGTCTGGCGAAAAATCAGGCGCAGTTTCGGTGCCCGCCGAGCGATTTCTTCGATCAAGCGTCGCCCGTAGGCAATTTCGAAATCATCCGATAGGCCTACGATGACCGAGCGTCCGTCGTACACAGTCGCGGCCGGATCAACCATCGCCAGGCTCTGGCGGCATTTGTTCAAGGCTTCGCTGACCACCGGTTTCAGCTGATTGGCCTTGAGCGATGGCGCGAGCCCTCGGCCCGTACGCACGAACAGTTGATCGCCATACACCTCGCGCAACCGGCGCAGGGCTGCGCTGACCGCCGACTGCGTCACGCCAAGGCGCAGGGCCGCACGGCTGGCGCTGGATTCTTCGTGCAGGGCTTCGAAGACTTTGAGCAGGTTGAGGTCGATGTCGGTGATATTCATGTGGCTCATATCATTCAGCAGTGATCAGGGCTTTATTCATGATCCAGTGGCGCCGGAGAATGAGCAACACCTGATCCCAACGGAGTTTTCCAAGATGCCCACATCCATTGTTGCCGCCCTGCAAATCGGTGCTTCGCCGGGCGGTAAAGCTGACACCCTGGACCAGATCCTGTCCTATGAAAACGCGATCGTCGAAGCCGGGGCCGGTCTGGTGGTGATGCCCGAAGCCCTGTTGGGCGGCTATCCCAAGGGTGAAGGCTTCGGCACGCAACTGGGTTATCGACTGCCCGAAGGGCGTGAAGCGTTTGCCCGATATTTCGCCAATGCCATTGACGTTCCCGGCATCGAAACCGAGGTGCTGGCCGGGCTGTCCTCGCGCACCGGGGCCAATCTGGTCGTGGGTGTGATCGAACGGGCAGGCAGCACCTTGTATTGCACCGCGTTGCATTTCGATCCACAGGCCGGGCTGGTTGCCAGACATCGAAAACTGATGCCCACAGGCACCGAACGGTTGATCTGGGGCAAGGGCGATGGCTCGACGTTACCGGTGATCGACAGCCAGGTCGGGCGAATCGGCGCTGTGATTTGCTGGGAAAACATGATGCCGCTACTGCGTACCGCGATGTACGCCAAAGGCGTGGAGGTGTGGTGCGCACCGACAGTGGACGAGCGGGAGATGTGGCAAGTCAGCATGCGCCACATTGCCCACGAAGGGCGTTGCTTCGTGGTCAGCGCCTGTCAGGTTCAGGCTTCGCCGCAAGCCTTGGGGCTAGACATCGCCAATTGGCCGGCGGACCGGCCACTGATTGCCGGCGGCAGCGTCATCGTCGGCCCAATGGGCGACATTTTGGCCGGACCGCTGCGCGATGGCTCCGGTTTGCTTACCGCCGAAATCGATACCGATGACCTCGTCCGAGCTCGATACGACTACGACGTGGTCGGGCATTACGCGCGTGCGGACGTGTTCGAGCTCACCGTCGACGAGCGCGCCAAACCCGGGGTTCGCTTCATCTCCTGACGCCTTGCGGGCTTTGGCCAAACCAGTCAGACAACTTGATAACTTAGACCATTGCCCGCCAACCCGCGCAGAGCGAGTATTTCCCTGTTGATTACGGTTCCCCCAACCTAATAAAAAACACAGAGGGATTCTGGCAATGCGCGATTACTTGTCTGCTACTTCTCAGTTCAACTATCAACACACCGTCGATGCTGCACTCGCCGGTGATCTGACAGCCCTCAACGCCTGTGTCGAATGTTGCGATCGCCATGCCTTGCCGGGCCGAATCGCCCTGTTCTGGGAAGGTCGCGACGGCGCCAGCGCGACTTACACCTTCAGCGACCTGCAAGAAAAGGCTGCACGCTTCGCCAATTTCCTGCTCGCGCAAGGCGTGAAAAAAGGCGACAAGGTTGCCGGTCTCCTGCCACGTAATATCGAACTGCTGATCACCGTGTTCGCCACCTGGCGCATCGGTGCGGTGTATCAACCGCTGTTTACCGCGTTTGGCCCCAAAGCCATTGAGCACCGTCTGAGCAGCTCTGGCGCCAAAGTGGTGGTCACCGACGCGGTCAACCGCTCGAAACTCGCCGAAGTCGCCGATTGCCCGACCATCGTCACCGTCGCTGGCGCCAAAGGGCAGGGCATCGTGCGCGGTGATTTCAGTTTCTGGGCCGAACTGGCCAATTATCCTGCGACTTGCGATCCGGTGCTGCTGAGCGGCGAAGACCCCTTCCTGCTGATGTTTACCTCGGGCACTACCGGCCCTTCGAAAGCGCTGTCGGTACCGCTCAAGGCTATTGTCGCTTTCGAGAGCTACACACGCGACGCCGTGGATTTGCGTCCCGAAGACGCGTTCTGGAACGTCGCCGATCCGGGTTGGGCCTACGGCATCTACTTTGGTGTCACAGGTCCCATGGCCATGGGGCATCCGATCACCTTTTACGATGGTCCGTTCACCCTCGAAAGCACGTGCCGGGTGATCAACAAATACGCAATTACCAACCTCACCGGTTCGCCGACCGCGTACCGTCTGTTGATTGCCGGCGGCGATGAATTCGCCAAATCGATCAAGGGCAAACTGCGCATTGTCAGCAGCGCGGGGGAGCCGCTGAACCCGGAAGTGATTCGCTGGTTCGCCGACAACCTCGGCGTGGTCATTCACGACCATTACGGACAGACCGAACTGGGCATGGTGCTGTGCAACCACCATGGCCTGGAGCATCCGATTCATATGGGCGCCGCCGGTTTTGCTTCGCCCGGTCACCGCATCGTGGTGCTGGATGACGACTACAAGGAACTGGGTGTCGGCCAGCCGGGCATTTTGGCCATCGATCGCAGCCAGTCGCCGATGTGCTGGTTCGCGGGTTATGAAGGCGGGCCAACCAAGGCCTTCGTGGGTAACTATTACCTGAGCGGCGACACCGTCGAGTGGAACCCGGATGGCAGCATCAGTTTCGTTGGGCGCAGTGATGATGTGATCACCACTTCCGGCTATCGCGTCGGGCCGTTTGATGTCGAGAGTGCGCTGATCGAACACCCGGCCGTGGTCGAAGCCGCCGTCGTCGGCAAGCCAGATCCGGAACGTACAGAACTGGTCAAGGCTTTCGTCGTGCTCAGCCCGCAATACCGCGCTGCACCGGAGCTCGCCGAAGAACTGCGCCAACACGTGCGCAAGCGTCTGGCGGCGCATTCGTACCCCCGTGAAATCGAATTTGTCAGCGAACTGCCGAAAACCCCAAGCGGCAAATTGCAGCGCTTTATTTTGCGTAATCAGGAAATCGCCAAGGCTCAAGAGGCCGCCGCGAAGAACGTTTCAGCATGAATTCAAGGAAACAGTGATGCAGATCGAGAACAAGGTTTTTATCGTCACCGGCGGGGCTTCCGGCCTCGGTGCAGCCACCGCTGAAGTGCTGGTCGCAGCCGGCGCGAAGGTGATGCTGGTGGACATGAACGCCGAAGCGGTCGCGGCACAGGCCCAGCGCCTGGGTGCGCAGAGTGTTGTCGCTGACATCAGCAACGAAGCGGCCGCCGAAGCAGCGGTGCAGGCCACGGTCAAAGCCTTCGGTGGTCTCAACGGTCTGGTCAACTGCGCAGGTATCGTGCGCGGCGAGAAGATCCTCGGCAAGAACGGCCCGCATGCGCTGTCCAGTTTCAGCCAGGTGATCAACGTCAACCTGATCGGCAGTTTCAACATGCTGCGTCTGGCGGCGGCGGCAATCGCGGAAACCGAAGCGGACGCCGATGGCGAGCGCGGTGTGATCATCAACACCGCCTCGGCGGCGGCTTACGACGGCCAGATCGGCCAGGCGGCTTACGCGGCGTCCAAAGGCGCGATTGTCAGCCTGACGTTGCCCGCCGCCCGTGAGCTGGCGCGCTTCGGTATCCGTGTGATGACCATCGCACCGGGCATTTTTGAAACCCCGATGATGGCCGGCATGACACAGGAAGTGCGTGATTCTCTGGCCGCTGGCGTGCCATTCCCGCCGCGTTTGGGCAAACCGGCCGAGTACGCGGGGCTGGTCAGGCATATTATTGAAAACAGCATGCTCAACGGCGAGGTAATCCGTCTCGACGGTGCCTTGCGCATGGCGGCCAAGTAAGGAGGATTTGTCATGACTCAATCCAATGATCCAATTGTCATCGTCAGCGCCGTGCGCACCCCGATGGGTGGTTTCCAGGGCGAACTGAAAAGCCTGACCGCGCCGCAACTCGGTGCCGCGGCCATCAAGGCGGCGGTGGAGCGTGCCGGTGTTGCCAGTGATGCTGTCGATGAGGTGCTGTTCGGCTGCGTGCTGCCTGCCGGACTCGGCCAGGCCCCGGCGCGTCAAGCGGCGCTAGGCGCGGGGCTGGATAAATCGACCCGCTGCACCACCCTGAACAAAATGTGCGGTTCCGGCATGGAAGCGACCATTCTGGCCCACGACATGCTGCTCGCCGGCAGTGCCGACGTGGTGGTAGCCGGCGGCATGGAAAGCATGTCCAACGCGCCATACCTGCTGGACCGCGCCCGTGCGGGTTATCGCATGGGCCACGGCCGGGTGCTGGATTCGATGTTCCTCGACGGTCTGGAGGACGCCTACGACAAGGGCCGCCTGATGGGCACCTTCGCCGAGGAGTGCGCTGAAACCCACGGTTTCAGCCGTGAAGCCCAGGACGCCTTCGCCATTGCCTCGACCACCCGCGCTCAGCAGGCGATCAAGGATGGCAGTTTCAAGGACGAGATCGTGCCGCTGACCGTGACCGTCGGCAAAGAGCAGGTGACGATCAGCGATGATGAGCAGCCACCGAAAGCCAGGCTCGACAAGATTGCCACGCTGAAACCGGCGTTCCGCGAGGGCGGCACCGTGACGGCAGCCAATGCCAGTTCGATTTCCGACGGCGCGGCGGCGCTGGTGTTGATGCGCCAGTCGCAAGCGCAGAAACAAGGCCTGAAGCCACTGGCGGTGATTCACGGGCACGCGGCGTTTGCCGATACCCCGAGCCTGTTTCCGGTGGCGCCCATCGGTGCGATAAAGAAACTGCTGAAGAAAACCGGTTGGTCGCTGGATCAGGTCGACCTGTTCGAGATCAACGAAGCGTTTGCAGTTGTCAGCCTGGTGGCAATGACTCAGCTGGAAATCCCTCACGAGAAACTCAACGTGCACGGCGGTGCTTGTGCCCTGGGTCATCCGATCGGTACCTCCGGTGCGCGGATTATTGTGACCCTGCTCTCGGCCCTACGGCACAAAGGCTTGAAGCGCGGCGTGGCGGCGATTTGTATCGGCGGCGGTGAAGCGACGGCCATGGCCGTGGAATGCCTCTACTGACACGATTTCTGTAGGAGCGAGCATGCTCGCGATGAACTCGAGAGCATTGCGGGGAATCAGGCTTCCCGCGTCATCGTTGACGTCCATCGCGAGCATGCTCGCTCCTACAGGGTCCAAAATAATGTTAAGGAATAGTCATGCTTCCCAATGACGAACAACAGCAGATTCGCGACGCGGCCCGGGATTTTGCCCAGGAGCGCCTGAAACCTTTCGCTGCCGAGTGGGACCGTGAGCACCGATTCCCCAAGGAAGCCATCGGTGAAATGGCCGAACTGGGTTTTTTCGGCATGCTGGTGCCGGAACAGTGGGGCGGTTGCGACACCGGTTACCTGGCCTACGCCATGGCCCTGGAAGAAATCGCCGCGGGCGACGGTGCCTGCTCGACGATCATGAGCGTGCACAATTCGGTGGGTTGCGTGCCGATCCTGCACTACGGCAACGACGATCAGAAGGAACGCTTCCTCAGGCCGCTGGCCAGCGGTGCGATGCTCGGCGCGTTCGCCCTGACCGAGCCCCAGGCCGGTTCCGACGCCAGTGGTTTGAAAACCCGAGCCAGACTGAACGGCGACCACTACGTGCTCAACGGCTGCAAGCAATTCATCACGTCCGGCCAAAACGCCGGGGTGGTGATCGTGTTTGCGGTGACTGATCCGAGTGCGGGGAAACGCGGGATCAGTGCTTTCATCGTACCGACCGATTCGCCAGGCTACAAAGTTGCGCGGATCGAAGACAAACTCGGCCAGCACGCTTCCGACACCTGCCAGATCCTCTTCGAAGACGTAAAAGTGCCGGTGGTCAACCGTTTGGGTGAGGAGGGCGAAGGCTACAAGATCGCCCTGGCCAACCTCGAAGGCGGACGCGTAGGCATCGCTTCGCAGTCGGTGGGTATGGCCCGCGCCGCGTTCGAAGCAGCCCGCGATTACGCCCGTGAACGCGAGAGCTTCGGCAAGCCGATCATCGAGCATCAGGCTGTAGCGTTCCGCCTGGCCGACATGGCGACCCAGATCGCCGTGGCGCGGCAAATGGTGCATTACGCGGCAGCGCTGCGTGACAGCGGCAAACCGGCACTGGTCGAAGCCTCCATGGCCAAGTTGTTCGCCTCGGAAATGGCGGAGAAGGTATGCTCTTCGGCGCTGCAGACCCTCGGCGGCTACGGTTACCTCAACGACTTCCCGTTGGAGCGGATCTACCGCGACGTCCGGGTCTGCCAGATCTATGAAGGCACCAGCGACATTCAGCGCATGGTCATTTCGCGCAATCTCTAAATTGGAACACCCGTAGGAGCTGTCGCAGGCTGCGATCTTTTGACTTTGGCTTTCAAGATCAAAAGGTCGCAGCCTGCGGCAGCTCCTACGGGGATTGAATGTTTATCAGGAGTCATTTATATGAGCTACGAAACGATTTTGCTGGAAACCCATGGCCGCGTCGGCCTGATCACGCTCAACCGTCCGCAAGCGCTGAACGCGTTGAACGCGCAGATCATCGGCGAACTGAACCACGCTCTTGATGGCCTGGAAGCCGACTCGAACATCGGCTGCATCGTGCTCACCGGTTCGAAGAAAGCCTTCGCCGCCGGCGCCGACATCAAGGAAATGGCTGAACTGACTTACCCGCAGATCTACCTCGATGACCTGTTCAGCGACAGCGATCGCGTGGCCAACCGCCGCAAACCGATCATCGCGGCGGTCAACGGTTTTGCCTTGGGTGGGGGCTGTGAACTGGCGCTGATGTGCGATTTCATTCTGGCCGGCGACAACGCCAGGTTCGGTCAGCCTGAAATCAACCTTGGCGTGCTGCCAGGCATGGGCGGCACTCAACGTCTGACCCGCGCTGTGGGCAAGGCCAAGGCCATGGAAATGTGCCTGAGCGGACGTTTGATCGATGCGGTGGAAGCGGAACGCTGCGGCATCGTCGCGCGTATCGTGCCGAGCGATGAGCTGCTGGACGAAGCCCTGAAAGTCGCGGCATTGATCGCCAAAAAATCGTTGCCGATTGCGATGATGGTCAAGGAAAGCGTCAACCGTGCATTCGAAGTGAGCCTTTCCGAAGGCGTGCGTTTCGAACGCCGGGTGTTCCATGCGGCGTTTGCGACGCAGGATCAGAAAGAAGGGATGGCGGCGTTTATTGCCAAGCGCGAGGCGGAGTTCCAAGGCAAGTAATAGGATTACATCAAAAGATCGCAGCCTTCGGCAGCTCCTACAGGAGAACGCGTAACTCTGTAGGAGCTGCCGAAGGCTGCGATCTTTTGCGTTTACACCAGATAATTCTTCAGTTCGCGGGCAATCACCATCCGTTGAATCTCGCTCGACCCTTCATAAATCTGCGTGATCCGCGCATCCCGGTAGTACTTCTCCACTGGATAATCTTCCAGATAGCCGTATCCGCCATGAATCTGAATGGCGGACGAACACACCTTCTCGGCCATTTCCGAAGCAAACAGCTTGGCTTGTGAGGCTTCCGACAGGCATGGTTTGCCGGCCGTGCGCAGGCGCGCGGCGTGCAGGATCATCAACCGTGCAGCGTTCAATTGCATGTGCATGTCGGCCAACAGGTTGGCGATGCTCTGGTGTTCGTTGATCGGTTTGCCAAACTGCACGCGGTCGCGAGAGTAGGCCAGCGCCGCTTCAAATGCCGCCCGTGCGATGCCCAGCGCTTGTGCGGCGATGCCGATGCGGCCACCTTCAAGGTTGGACAGTGCGATGGCCAGGCCTTTACCCCGCTCGCCGAGCAGGTTGGCCTCGGCAATAGTGCAGTTATTCAGGGTCACGGCGCAGGTATCGGAAGCGCGGATACCCATTTTGTGTTCGGTACGATCGACAATGAAACCGGCGGTGTCCGTCGGCACTAGAAACGCCGAGATACCGCGTTTGCCCAGATCCGGGTCGGTCACGGCAAACACAATCGCCAATTTCGCCCGCTTGCCGTTGCTGACGAATTGTTTGGCGCCGTTGATCACCCACTGCCCGTCGCGCAGTTCGGCGCGGGTACGCAGATTGTGCGCCTCGGAACCGGCCTGGGGTTCAGTCAGGCAGAAGCAGCCGATGACCTGACCGCTGGCCAGATCCGCCAACCAGGTCTTTTTCTGTTCTTCGCTGCCGTAGTTCATCACCGGCCCGCAGCCGACGGAGTTGTGGATGCTCATGAACGCGCCCGTTGCGCCGTCGCCGGCGGAAATCTCTTCCACCGCTGTGGCATAGGCGACGTAGTCGACGTAAGTGCCGCCCCATTCCTCGGGCACCACCATGCCCAGCAGACCCAGTTCGCCCATTTTTGCCACGAGCGCGTCGTCGATCCAGCCGGCTTTTTCCCAGGCTTGGGCATGGGGTGCGATTTCGCCACGGGCAAAGTCCCGGGCCATGTCGCGGATCATGACTTGCTCTTCGCTCAATTCGATATCGTGCATGCCTCAGCTCCCGCTCTGGTCAAACCCGCTGAAAAAACTCGCCACGTGCTCGGCGTCCAGCGCGTCGAGGGTCGGCGGGTTCCAGCGTGGCTGCTTGTCTTTGTCGATCAGCAAGGCGCGCACACCTTCGATCAGGTCGCCGCGCTCGAACCACTGGCGGTCCAGGTGCAGCTCAAGGGCGAAGCACTGTTCAAGGGACAGCTCGCGTCCGCGACGGAGCATTTCCAGGGTCACGCCCATGGCCAACGGCGAACGGGTGGCCAGCAGTTCGACGGTGGTGATCGCCCATTCACGGCTGTCGGCTACCGTGACCTGGCGCAATTGATCCACAATACTCGGCATGTCGGGCTGGGCGAAGAAGTGGTCGATGGCCGGACGCAACGCACTCAGCGGTGCATCGGGCAGTTGTTGTACGGCGAGCTTGGCCAGCAGGCCTTGCAGGTCCTTGAGCGGCGTGTCGTGCCATTGCAGTTGATCGAGGAGCTCGTCCAGCGTGCCCAGTTTGTCACTTTCCAGATACCAGTCGGCCAGGCCGCAATACAGCGCATCGGCCGCACGGATTTGCACGCCGCTGACGCCCAGGTAAATCCCCAACTCACCGGGGATGCGCGGCAGGAAATAGCTGCCGCCGACGTCCGGGAAATAGCCGATGCCGACTTCCGGCATCGCCAGGCGGCTTTTCTCGGTAACCACCCGCAAGTCCGCGCCCTGGACCAGACCCATGCCACCGCCGAGGACAAAACCGTCCATCAAGGCGACCACGGGTTTGCGGTAGTGATGGATAGCGAGATCGAGGGCGTATTCCTCGACGAAGAAATCTTCGTGCAGGGTGTCGCCGCTTTTGAAGCTGTCGTACAGCGAACGGATATCGCCGCCAGCGCAAAAGGCTTTTTCACCTGCGCCGCGCAGAACCACTGCATGCACCTGCGAATCCTGAGCCCAGGTGTCGAGTTGACGGTGCAGGTTGCGCACCATGTCGAGGGTCAGGGCGTTGAGACCGGCGGGGCGGTTGAGGGTCAGATGACCTATGTGGTTGCGAACTTCGGCCAGCACTTCATTTTGCGTGGCATCCATGGACTGCGCCCCCTTCGATAGAACCTGAGCAGTCATCACTAACTCCCTGCTTTTGTTGTTTTTAAGCCCGCGCGCGAGCGATAGCGGATCGTATCAGTGCAAATTTGCCTTGTACAACCCGGATAAGTGCAGGTTGTCTGTGCATTTATGCATGGCTAATTCCGGCACGGGTTCAGCCTGGACCGCGGTGTCTTCAGATAAACGCCGCCAGCAAATCCTCTTCGAATGCCTTCTGCGCATCCCCTGGGAAGTGACTGGGCACGTAGCCGACATGCTTGCCGGAAAGAATGAATGCGAGGGTGCCTTCGACCTGTTCCGAGCGCGCCGAACACAGCTTGCGGTGTCGATGCGATTGTCGAGGCGATTCGGGCGCGGGTCGGGGACAACCCGGTGTATCTGACGTTTGATATAAGTAGCGCCCGCTTACGACAGCGCGGAGATCACGTCACTTGCAGCAGCAACTTTGGCGATGGAGATGCTGTGTTTGTACGCGGCTAAACACAAGGTCGATCGGTAAGACTCGGTCTACATGTGGGAGCGAGCACAGTCGCTCCCACAGGATTGATGGTTGTCAGGCCACTGGAATCAACGGCAAATCGAGAGTGACCCCTCCACTGAATCGCGCCGCCGAACCCGCGATGGATTCATGCGGTACACCTTGGTCCACATCACTGACCGCATCCAGCCGCGCCAATTGCTCAATACTCATCTGTACATCCAGCGCACCCAACGTCGCGTCAAGTTGCTCGCGGGTGCGCGAACCCAGGATCGGAATCAGTGCCGTGGTCGAGCGTTTGGCCTTTTCTCGAAGCCAGGCGATGGCGACGTGGGTCGGGCTGGCGTCCAGTTCGGCGGCGACGCCGAGCAAGGTGTCGAGCAGGGCGGTTTCACGGGCGCCTTTTTCGGCGTGGATCAGCATTCCGAGTTTCGTCGCGCGGTTATCGCCTTCGCTGTTGCGATACTTGCCGGTGAGAAAGCCACCACCCAGTGGTGACCACAACGTGGCGGCCAGACCCAGGGCTTCGGCCATCGGCAGTTGCTCCCGTTCGGCGGTCCGCTCGGCGAGGCTGTACTCAACCTGGATGGCGGCAATCGGCGCAAAGCTTTTGACTTCGGCCAGCAAGTCGGCGCGAGCGATGCGCCAGGCCGGGAAGTTCGACAGCCCGGCGTAATGAATCTTGCCGGCGCGTACCAGATCGTCGAAACCGCGCAGGATCTCGTCCATCGGCGTAACGCCGTCGCTCATGTGCGCCCAGAACAAGTCGATGTGATCAGTTTTCAGACGTCTGAGGCTTTCTTCGACGGCGCGAATCATATTCTTGCGATTATTGCCTGTGTGGGAAATACCGGCTGCGGGAGTCGTCCCGAGGGTGTATTTGGTAGCTATCACCAGGCTATCCCGTTCTTCTGCGATGAACTCGCTGAGCATGGTCTCCGATTGCCCGCCTTGATAGCCGTTGGCGGTGTCAATGAAGTTGCCTCCTGCTTCCAGATAACCCTCAAAAATGCGCCTGGCTTCGTCGCGCTCGGCACCGTGGCCCCAACCGGTGCCGAAGTTACCGGCGCCCAGCGCCAGTTCGGAAACACGCAAACCGGTCTTACGGCCGAACACTTTGTAATGCATGGGATGGCTCCTGGGGATAGGGATTGATTTAGATGCCTAGCGACACGTATTAAATATTATGCGTATAATATATTCCGTCAAGACGCTTCGTCACGCACCCGACCACTGGCGCTGACAGAGGTACAACCGGCACGGTGTTGCACTTGTGTTGATGGGCGATGGCATACTGCCGCCCATGACTATCGACTCCCCCCTCAGCGCCTGGCAGCAGGCCATCGAACAGAACGGCTTCGTCCAGGACGAAGCTCAGGAACACGCCGTCTGGGCGCTGCACAAATGCCACGAAGCCTTGCATGCCGGACACTCGCCTATCGCTGGCGTTTACCTCTGGGGCCCGGTCGGGCGCGGTAAGACCTGGCTGATGGATCAGTTCTACCAAAGCCTGCGGGTCTCGGCCCGGCGACAGCACTTTCACCATTTCATGGGTTGGGTGCATCGACGCTCGTTCCAGCTGACCGGCATCGCCGACCCCCTGAAGGCACTGGCCCGGGAATTGAGTGAAGATGTGCGCGTGTTGTGCTTCGACGAACTGTTCGTCAATGACATTGGCGACGCAATCATTCTCGGGCGCTTGTTTCAGGTGATGTTCGAGCAGGGTGTGGTAGTGGTCTGCACCTCGAACCTGCCGCCGGATCAGTTGTACGCCGACGGTTTCAACCGCGACCGCTTCATGCCCGCGATCACCGCGATCAAGCAGCACATGCAGGTGATCGCGGTGGACGGCGGGGAAGACCATCGCCTGCACCCTGGCGCCGGTTCGCAACGTTACTGGGTGGCAGAGCCTGGGCAGGATTGCGCGCTGGAGGAGGTGTTCGCGGCGCTGACCATCGGCCAGACGTTGTCCAGCGAGCCGATCAAGGTTGGTTATCGCTCGCTCGATGTAATCAAGGCCAGCCCCAGTGTTCTATGGACCCGATACTCCGATCTCTGCGAGCAACCTTTCGCCGCCATGGATTTCATGGCCCTGTGCGACACCTACAGCGCTATCCTGTTGAGTGAGGTTCCCAATCTCAGTGCGCAAAAACGTGCCGGACGCATTGCCCGTGGGACTGAGGACGCTGTCGAACGAGTGGAGGCGGGGGATCGCGAGTTGCCGCAGTTGTCGGTGCATGACGACGGTGTGCGGCGCTTCATTGCCCTGGTAGACGAGTGCTATGACCGCAAGGTGCCGTTGTACCTGGAAGCCCAGGTGCCGATGGCCTCGCTCTACACCGAGGGTTATCTGGAGTTTCCGTTCCGCCGCACCCTGAGTCGGCTACAGGAAATGCAACTGCAACGGTTCGCCCAAGCGTGATCCGCGGGAGGGAAGATGAATCAGCCTCTGTCGCACCATTTGCTGACCATGGCCTATCAGAACGCCTGGGCCAATCATCGTCTGGCCAAGGCCTGGAAACCGTTGAGTGCCCAGGAGCTTGCAGCGCCCAGGGTCAGCTTCTTCCCCAGCATCCGCGCCACCCTCAATCACATCCTTTCCTGCGACTGGTTTTATGTGGACGCGCTGGAGCGTGAATTGCGCGGGGACGATCCGCATCCTGATTGCTACGTGTTTTTCAGGGAAGACGAGCCGTTTACCCAGGCCTCGGACCTTGCGCGTGAACAGGCCCAGGTTGATCGTCGCCTGATTGCCTACTGTGAACAAATGCGCGATGCCGACCTCGGCAAAATTGTGACGATCGCCCGTGATAATCCGCAACACGACAGCCGTTTGCGCCTGTTGTCGCACCTATTCGAACACCAGATCCATCATCGTGGTCAGGTTCACGCCATGCTCAGCGGTACTTCGGTGAAACCGCCACAACTCGATGAGTTTTTCTGTGCCGGTGAATCGCACCTGCGGGCGGCTGACTTTGCCGAGCTGGGCTGGACCGAAACATTGATCTGGGGCGCTTGAGCGTCAATTATTTTCAGCGCAGCTGATTGTCGGCCATACCGCGCTCGCGTTATGGTCGCGCGGCACTCCGGCACGACCTGCGCGTCGGGGGCTACTTCATGTGTTGTCGAGGATGGAAATGGATTGCGCAGAAATTCTTGTGCTTCAGGCCAGCTACACAAATCCTGTGCACGCCGAAGCGATTTGCCTGGTATTGAACCACTACGCCGAGGATCCGATGGGCGGCGGCCAAGCCTTGCCGGCCGATGTGTTGGAGCAGTTGCCTGGCGAGCTAGCCCGACGACCCCATGCCTTCAGTGTGTTGGCGTTTGTCGGTGGTGAGCCGGCCGGACTGGTCAATTGCTTCGAAGGTTTTTCGACGTTTGCCTGTCGCCCATTGGTGAACGTGCACGATGTGTCGGTGGTGAAGAAGTTTCGTGGCCTGGGCTTGAGCCAGCGCATGCTGCAAAAGGTCGAGGAAATTGCCCGTCAACGCGGTTGCTGCAAGCTCACCCTGGAAGTGCTGGAAGGCAATGCCGTGGCCCAGGCCTCCTACGAAAAAGCCGGTTTTGCAGCAGGCATGTTCGACCCGGCCCATGGCCGGATGCTGTTTTGGACCAAGGCCCTCTGAATTAGCGCCCGGCGTCTGCAGGAGCGAGCTTGCTCGCGATGGTTATTAATGATTACGCGTGCTTACTGATTAAACACCGTTCTTTCGTCCATCGCGAGCAAGCTCGCTCCTACACAAGGCCCCAGGTTCACTTCGGCCGATAGGTTTCAGTCATTTGCGCGGTTTGATCGTCCGGGACCTTCAGTTCATTGCTTTGGACGGGATGGCCCAGGGCTTGCTGCTGGGCGAGTCGCAGGCTTTCGAAGTAATAACGCATGCGTTCTGCGCCACCTTCGGCAAAAGCGCTGGTTGAACTCAAGGCCATCAGGCCGGCGAGAATCAATGTAGTGCGTTTCATGGTTTGCCTCCCACTACAGGTGTCGGATGCCTTTCGTCCATGAACCAATGATCAGTGTCGAAAAGGCATTATCCGCCGATTCCGTGAAATGGGAATTAATTGACAAAGTCCTCCGTAGGAGCCGGCTTGCCGGCGAAGGCACCTTTAAGTCCTGCCTCGATATGGCTGATGCCTTCGCTGGTAAGCCAGCGCCTGCAGACAGCATGAAAAAGGGGCCGGAACCGGCCCCTGAAAGGATTACTGCTGAACTACCGCAGGTGCAACTTTGGGCTTCATCAGGCTGAAGTCGATCAAGTCTCGCTGCTGGCGCTCATAAGGGTTGCCGATCAGCAACGGCCGTACCTTGAAGCTATCGCTGACCAGACTCTTGCTGCGATCAAGTTCATCGAAGCTCAGGCCTGCCAGGTCTGCCCATGTATGGATCAGGTGCGAGCTGCTGTAAGGGCGTGAAACATCGCCGGTGACGTTCCAGCCGTGGGTTTCACGCCATTTCGGCGAGGCCCAGGTGATGAATGGAATGGTGTACATCGGCGCTGTCGGCTTGCTCTCGTTACGACCCAGGGTGCTGTGGCCAACGGAATCGAACACGTCTTCGCCGTGGTCCGAGAGGTACAGCAAAAAGCCGTTCGGATCGGACTTGGCGTAATCCTTGATCAGGCTGGACACCACGAAGTCGTTGTACAACACGGCATTGTCGTAGCTGTTGTACGTCGGCACCTGGTCGTCACGCACACCGGCCGGTACACCCGTGCGGTCCGTGAACTTGTCGAAGCTCGAAGGATAGCGGTACTGATAGCTCATGTGCGTACCCAGCAGATGCACGACGATCAGCTTGCGCGGTGCTGCATCGGCCAGGGCCTTGTTGAAGGGCTCGATCACGTCGCCATCATACTGGGCCGCGTTCTGGTTGCGATTGTTGTTCAGGTACACCTGCTCGTCGGCTTGTTCGGAGAAGGTGGTGAGCATGGTGTTGCGCTTGGTCATGGTCTGCTGGTTGGTGATCCAGAAGGTCTTGTAACCGGCCTGTTTCATCATGCTGACCAGCGACGGCGTCGACAGGTAGAGGTCCGGCTTTTCCTCGTCGGCAAAGGTCAGAACCTGCTGCAGCGCCTCGATGGTGTACGGGCGCGGGGTAATGACATTGTCGAAAACGTCCAGCTGCCCTTTGAGCTTGTCCAGTTCCGGCGTGGTTTGACGTGGATAGCCGTACAAGCTCATGCGCTGACGGTTGGTGGATTCACCGATCACCAGCACCAGGGTTGCGGGCTGGTTGGCCATCGCATTTTTGAGGTTGTGCAAGGGGGCAATCTTGCTGGCACTGGCGAGCATGTCCTGCATGTTGGCCAGTGTGTCGAGGTAGCGGTGATACGCCACGGCCATCTGCCAAGGCACGGCCGGTTCGATACGTGTTTCGAACTTCTCGAAACCCTCGGCAAGACTGCCTGTACGCATCGTGTGCTTGACCAGCGGGTAACCGACCACACCCACCACGATAGCTGTCGCAGCCAGCAGCGCTTTGCCTCGTGGGAGGTAAACCGGGCGCAGGCGAGTCCACAGGAACCATGCAAATGCGGTGTGGGCGAGGAACGCGAACACCATCCACCAGGCAAAGTACTGGGTCATGTACTCGCCAGCTTCAGACACATTCGACTCGAACATGATGAAGATCACGCTCTGGGAGAATTCCTGCTGATAGATGAAGAAGTAACCCAGGCTGGCCATCGAACAGGCCCACAGCACGACCCCGATGACAGCCGCCATGACACGGGTTTTATTGGGGAACAGCAGCATCGGTGCCAGCCAGATGGCGCTCATCACGAAGGCCTGGCGGAAGCCGGTGAAACCGGAAGTGCCCGTCAGTTGAATCAGCAGTTGGGTGATCCCGGAGAAATACCAGAAGAACACGAACAACCAGATTAATCCGGCCCAATCGAAACCTTTCGCAGTCGTCTTGCTGCGTTTAAACACATTCATTCAGCGCTCCAGCCGAGAAAATACTTCCGCCGCCGGACGTTAAAATTCGCGGACGAGGAATAGGGGTCGTACGATAGACGAACGACCATAAACACGTAAGTATCGGAAAACAGATGTAAAAATTTCGTGAGTTGCCGTAAGCGGCAGCGCAGGTGCAGGAGGGAAGCAGCGTAGGCTGCTTCCGGATCAATCGGCGGGATCAGGCGTGCGGGGCGCTTTGAATCACAATTACAGGTTGGTTTTGGTTGCCTTGCAGCAGCAATCGCAATTGCGCCAGTTCCTGCTTCAACTGGTCGCGCTCGTCTTTCAACTGGCGCAGTTCATCGCGACGGATGGTGACGTAAAGGGTTTGTGCTGGCAGTGCGGTGTGTACTGTGCCCATTGCTCACCTCGCAAATGGCGTGTCTCAACTGTAGAACCGCCTCGAAATCAGCGGTTGAACTACTATCGGCGCCAATTTTGATTTCTTTTGCCCCTGAAGGGAACTTTTTTATTTTTCAATGTCGTTGTGTCTTGGGCTTGATTCCCGACGTTATCAGTCTGAATCGGGCACAATGCCCGGAAACTTCATCCCGGCGCTCTGGACTAAGCTTCATTAGTCGCGTTGGGCTATACCTTTTGACACACTTTTATTTGTAGTAGGGAGCATCAGCACATGCAACTCGGGATTATTGGACTGGGCCGTATGGGCGGCAATATTGCGCGGCGCCTGATGCTCAACGGACACACGACCGTTGTTTATGACCGCAATACCGCCTTCATCGAAACCCTGACCGCCGAGGGCGCAACCGGTGCGCCAGACCTGCCAGCCCTGGTCGCCGGTCTGACCGCACCGCGGGCTGTCTGGGTCATGCTGCCGGCCGGCGCGCCGACGGAAGAGACCATCGACACCTTGAGCACTTTGCTCGAAGCCGGCGACACCATCATCGACGGCGGCAACACGTTTTATAAGGACGACATTCGCCGGGCGAAAACCCTCGCGGAAAAAGGTCTGCACTACATCGACGTCGGTACGTCCGGCGGCGTCTGGGGTCTGGAGCGTGGTTATTGCATGATGATTGGCGGTGACGCCGGGACGGTCAAGCGTCTGGACCCGCTGTTTGAAAGTCTGGCCCCGGGCATGGGCGACATCCCTCGAACCAAGGACCGCAAATCCGACGACGATCGTGCCGAGCGTGGCTACATCCATGCCGGTCCAGCGGGCGCCGGGCATTTTGTGAAGATGATCCACAACGGCATCGAGTACGGAATGATGCAGGCCTTCGCTGAGGGCTTCGACATCCTCAAGACCAAAAACAGCGAAAAACTGCCGCAAGACCAGCGTTTTGACCTGAACGTGGCTGACATCGCCGAAGTCTGGCGTCGTGGCAGCGTGGTGTCTTCGTGGTTGCTCGACCTGACGGCCGATGCCTTGGCCAGCGATCCGAAACTAGACGGTTTCTCCGGTTCCGTGGCCGATAGCGGTGAAGGTCAATGGACCATCGAAGCCGCCATGGAGCAAGCGGTGCCGGTGCCGGTACTGTCTAACTCGCTGTTCTCCCGCTACCGTTCGCGTGGCCAAGGCTCCTTTGGCGACAAGGTGCTCTCGGCCCAGCGCTTCGGCTTCGGCGGCCACGTGGAGACCGCGAAAAAATGACCCACCCGATCCGCAGAAAATCCAGGCCTGAACCCGCGCCGCCGACCACGCTGTTCCTGTTCGGCGCCCATGGTGACCTGGTCAAGCGCTTGCTGATGCCGGCGCTGTATAACCTGAGTCGCGACGGTTTGCTGGGGGATGGACTGCGGATCATCGGCGTTGACCACAACGCCATCAGTGATGAAGGCTTTGCGAAAAAGCTCGAAGACTTCATTCGCAACGAGGTGGCCACCAAGACCGGCAAGGGCGATCAAGCCCTTGATCCGGCGGTGTGGGCCAAGCTCGCCAAGGGTATCAGCTACGTCCAGGGCGACTTTCTGGACGACAGCACTTATCAAGCGCTGGCGGCAAAAATCGCCGACAGCGGAACCGGTAACGCGGTGTTCTACCTGGCCACCGCGCCGCGTTTCTTCAGTGAAGTGGTGCGCCGTCTCGGCAGCGCAGGCTTGCTGGAGGAAACCCCAGAAGCCTTCAGAAGGGTGGTGATCGAAAAACCATTTGGCTCCGATCTGCACACGGCCGAAGCCTTGAATGCTTGTTTGCTCAAGGTAATGACGGAGAAACAGATCTACCGAATCGACCACTATCTGGGCAAGGAAACCGTGCAGAACATTTTGGTCAGCCGGTTTTCCAACAGCCTTTTCGAGGCGTTCTGGAACAACCATTACATCGACCACGTGCAGATCACCGCCGCCGAAACCGTCGGTGTGGAAACCCGTGGCAGTTTTTACGAACACACCGGTGCATTGCGGGACATGGTGCCCAATCACCTGTTCCAGTTGCTGGCGATGGTGGCCATGGAGCCGCCTGCCGCTTTCGGCGCCGATGCGGTGCGTGGCGAAAAAGCCAAGGTGGTGGGTGCGATTCGTCCCTGGTCGGTCGAGGAGGCCAAGGCCAATTCAGTGCGCGGGCAATACACCGCCGCAGGGCTCGATGGCAAAACTCTGGCGGGCTATCGCCAGGAAAACAACGTGGCGCCTGACAGCAATACCGAAACCTATGTGGCCCTGAAGGTCATGATCGATAACTGGCGCTGGGTCGGCGTACCGTTCTACCTGCGCACGGGCAAGCGCATGAGTGTGCGCGATACCGAGATCGTCATCTGTTTCAAGCCGGCACCGTATGCGCAGTTCCGCGATACCGAGGTGGATGAGTTGCAACCGACCTATCTGCGCATCCAGATCCAGCCGAACGAAGGCATGTGGTTTGACCTGCTGGCCAAGCGGCCGGGCCAGGCCCTGAAGATGGACAACATCGAATTGGGTTTTGCCTACAAGGACTTCTTCGAAATGCAGCCGTCCACCGGCTACGAAACCCTCATCTACGACTGCCTCACGGGCGATCAGACGCTGTTCCAGCGTGCCGACAACATCGAGAACGGCTGGCGCGCCGTTCAGCCGTTTCTCGACGCCTGGCAGCAGGACTCCAGCGTGCAGGACTATGCGGCGGGTGAAAACGGTCCCCGGGCCGGTGAGGAGTTGCTGGCTCGTGACGGTCGTGCCTGGCATCGGCTCGGATAACACCCATCCCCCTGTAGAAGCGAGCTTGCTCGCGATGTGGCAATGACAGTCAACGATGATGTTGAATGTGCCGCCGCCATCGCGAGCAAGCTTGCTCCTACCGTTGAATTAGAGGGGGTTACAACCAGTAACTCACTGCATACCAGCCCAATGTACCCATCACCACGGTGTACGGCAGCGCCATCCACACCATCCGCCCATAAGACAGACGCACCAGTGGTGCAATCGCCGACGTCAGCAAAAACAGAAATGCCGCCTGACCATTGGGCGTCGCCACGCTCGGCAGGTTGGTGCCGGTATTGATGGCGATGGCCAGGGTCTCGAAATGCTCGCGGGTCATTTCACCTGCCAGGAAGGCGCGCTTGACTTCGGTGATGTAAATGGTTGCCACGAACACGTTGTCGCTGATGGCCGACAGCAAGCCGTTAGCGATAAACAGCATGCCCGGTTGCTGGTCCGCCGGCAGTGCCAGTACCCACTGGATCAAGGGCGTGAACAGTTGCTGATCGTGAATGACTGCCACCACGGCGAAAAACACCACCAACAAGGCAGTGAACGGCATGGCGTCCTTGAATGCAGAGCCCAGGCGGTGTTCGTCGGTGATGCCGGTGAAGGCGGTGATGAGGACGATCACCATCAATCCGATCAGGCCTACTTCAGCGATGTGAAACGCCAGGCAGGCAATCAGTATCAACGCCGCCAGACCTTGCACGATCAGCGCTGCTCGCTGGCGTGTAGTGCGTTCGGCATTGTCTTCGGCCGCGTAGTTGCCCAGCACTGTCCGCACGTTGTCAGGCAGTAGTGTGCCGTAACCGAACCAACGCAATTTTTCCAGCAGGATGCAAGTCACCAGGCCGGCGGCGAGTACGGGAAGGGAAACCGGTGCAACCTGGGAAAAGAACTCGGAGAAGTGCCAGCCCATCTCATGGCCGATCAGCAGGTTTTGGGGTTCGCCAACCAACGTGCAGACACCGCCCAGCGCGGTACCTACCGCGCCATGCATGAGCAGGCTGCGCAGGAATGCCCGGAACTGTTCGAGGTCGCCATGATGCAGCGTGGGTAATTGCTGGTCGTCGCTGTACTCGCTGTCCTGGCGCGGATCGTTGCCCGAAGCGACGCGGTGATACACCGAGTAGAAGCCCACGCCGGCGCTGATGATCACGGCGGTTACGGTCAAGGCATCGAGAAACGCCGACAGGAACGCGGACAGGAAACAGAACATCAATGCCAGCAGCGTCTTGGAGCGAACCCCGAGCAGCAGACGCGAAAACAGGTACAGCAGCAGGTCTTTCATGAAGTAAATGCCGGCCACCATGAACATCAGCAGCAGGATCACTGGAAAGTTGTGCAGCAGTTCGTCATACAGTGCCTGGGGCGTCGTCATCTTCAGCAGCAGGGCTTCAATCAACAGCAGACCGCCAGGCATCAACGGATAACACTTGAGCGCCATGGCCAAGGTGAAAATAAACTCCAGCACCAGCAGCCAACCTGCAGCAACCGGGCCAACGGTCCACAGTACCAGGGCGTTGAGGATCAGGAAGCCGACGATACAGGCCTTGTACCAGCGCGGTGAGTTCCCGAGAAAATTGTGCGCGAACGCCTGGGCCATTGAACCGGACATCGGTTGCTCCTTGTTTAAGAAGCGCGCAAGTTGCCGCAAGCGGCTCAGAAGATCAAGCGAACGTGCAGTGTCGGTATTTATCCAAAAAAACGTGCGATGACAGCTTTGTAGGTGCCATCGAGGGAATAACCGGCCACCACGATGTTTGAGTCGGCCTGCGCAGTGATGGCGGTGGCCGTGTCCAGGCTGCGGCCCAAACGGGTCCGTGTCCAGCCGCGGCCGTCGCCAAAGTCGCCATCGAGCAATCCGTCGGGCAGGTATCGACCAACAATGAAATCGGCCTCGACACCGCCAATGGTGGATCCCGCCGTCAATACGGTGCCGTCCGGTTGCACTTGGGCGCAGGTCCACTGGCAGCCGCTGTGGCCGATTTCCAGGCGCTGAGGCTGGCCGGCGTTGCAATGGTTGTCAGCACGACCGTTACTGTGAATTTTAAACGTGAGGCAGTGCATCGGGTCACGGCTACTGCCAAAACACAACACATCACCGTTATCCTGCTGCACCACCTGACTGACTTGCGCGCTGTGACCTTGCGCCTCGAAGGTCAGGAAACCATCCACCGAGAAACTCTCATCCAGGCGACCCTCTGCGTCGTAACGCGCCAGCAGGCCTTCCTGGGGAAAGTTGATTGAACCTGCGACCAGAATTCGGCCGTCGTGTTGTACCCGCAAACTGCTGAGCCAGGTATTCATCAACAAGTGCCTGACGATGACAAACCCGTGCCCATTGAACGAACTGTCCAGCGAGCCTTCGACGTCGAGCCGTATCAACAGACCGACGTGGTCGGCCAATTCGAAGTGATGGTTGGCCAGCAGCAGGATTCGACCGTCTTCCTGAACGCCAACATCACAGGCTTCTGCGCCAGGTACACCTGGTGGCAGCCAGGCATCGCGCATGCCCAGGGAAAGACCGCCAGGCAAACGCACGACACGGCGGCCGTTGTCACCAAAACGCTGTACCAGGCACCCCTGCTGATCGATCAATGCCAGGGCCGGGAGTGTACGGTGGGCGTTTTCGTACTGCAGGCCGGCCAATAGAAGGTTTCCGTCAGGCAGTACATGAACCTTGGCGCCCATGGCTTCGAAGCCCGCCTCGAACTGCCCTATGACACTGCCTTGCTTGCCAAACGACAGATCCGCCGAACCATCGTCGAGCAAGCGGGCCAGGCCGAAATGGCTTCCGTTCCGCATGCCGACCTTCGCGGCCACCAGCAGGCGTCCTTGTGCATCAATCGCGACCCCATTGGCGATGCTGGATAGACTGCCGGCGAAATAGACCTGGGTTCTGCCGTTGCCGGCAAAGGTTGTATCGAGTTGCCCGGCATTCTGAAGTGTGATCGGAAGTGCAATAGCAGACTGGATTGACATGCACGCATCTCCTTGCGAGTCGTCCAGGTTCCGGAAGTTTGGTGGCGACTTATAAGGAAAACATTCAATCCTTGAATGACCGGATGCACAACTGTCGAAACAAACAGACGGAGAGTCGTTGTGTGCCACAACAATGTCTTTGCGAACCAATGCCAAGCTTGCCAAGAAAGCAGGTTTGCGAAACTTCGATCAGACGGGAACCAATAGCTGAAAACTCAGCTAATAAATGAAGAGGGAGGGTGCGGATTACTCCAAAGTAATCCGCAAGACAAGTTAGTGCGGCATTGACCAGGACAGCAGTGTATATCCTTCTTCGCTTAACTCGGCGCGAGCCTGTTCCAGCAGGTGCTCCAGTTGCGCAGGATCGGTGTAGGCGCTACTAGGGATCTGCTTGCGGCCGATGCTGGTGCTCGTGCGGTCGATAACCGTTAGCGTGAGTTCGCCATTCCCGTCCTGGGGAGCCCAGGCTACGCATTTGAATGGTTTAAATGCGCGGTCGGCAATCAAAAGAGCTTCGTTGATACGGAGCGGGGCGTTCATAGGGTCTTCTCTCTGTATGCCCAATCAGTGCCGCGCCGTCGGTTGGGCTTACCGTTCGGCTGGTTACTTGTACTGATGCCCGCAACCGGGGGGCGGGTCACACATAATTTAAAGAAATTTCATCTTTCTTTCGTTAATCAGGGTATTGGGCTGATAGTGAAAGCTAAACGAAAGGAAGGACCTACTTAGCTAACTAACATTTTTTGATTTCTTATAACTGTTTTTGTAAGACCTCTATAGTCAAACGGTACAAGACGCCGTCAAATTCTTGCTAACGTTACAGCCAGGTCCGCCAAATGACTGTTTTTTATATATTTTCGAAAATTTGGCGCCAAGGAACAGTCATGAGCGACGCGCCTGCATTACGACGTTTGTTAGTAGTGGATCCCTGCGACGACTGCCATCGTTTGTTACCGGGATTACGCTCGGTGGGTTGGGATGTAGATAGCTGTACGCTGGAACACGCGGCCGACCGCACGTGCGACGTAGGGTTGTTACGTCTGCAACCCTTTCATCTCGAGCATCCGGATGCCGTCAAAGAATTGATCAGTCGGAGTAATACCGAGTGGATCGCTGTACTTAACCAGGAAGTCTTGCGCCTGCAAAATGTCGGGGATTTCGTTTGCGAGTGGTTTTTCGATTTTCATACCTTGCCATTCGATGTCTCCCGGGTACAGGTCACACTGGGCCGGGCCTTCGGGATGGCGCGGTTGCGGGGGCAGGGTACGGTTCACATCGATCAGCCAGAGCACGAGTTGTTGGGCGACAGCAAGCCTATCCGTGAATTGCGTAAACTGCTGAGCAAGCTGGCGCCCACTGAATCTCCGGTATTGATTCGGGGTGAGAGCGGCACCGGTAAAGAACTGGTCGCGCGAACCTTGCATCGTCAGTCCCAGCGTCACAACAAACCATTTGTCGCGATCAACTGCGGCGCGATTCCCGAACATCTGATTCAGTCCGAGCTGTTTGGTCATGAAAAAGGCGCTTTTACCGGCGCGCACCAGCGCAAGGTCGGGCGGATTGAAGCGGCCAATGGCGGCACACTGTTTCTCGATGAAATCGGCGACCTGCCGCTGGAACTGCAGGCCAATCTTCTGCGTTTCCTCCAGGACAAGCACATCGAGCGGGTGGGTGGCAGTCAACCGATTCCCGTGGATGTGCGGGTGTTGGCCGCGACTCACGTTGATCTGGAGGCCGCGATCGCGAAAAAATGCTTCCGCGAAGATCTGTACTATCGCCTGAACGTGTTGCAGGTTGCGACCGCACCCCTGCGTGAGCGCAATGGTGATCTGTTAATGCTGGCCAACCACTTTTCCCATTTCTACAGTCATGAAACCGGGCGCCGTCCGCGCAGCTTCAGTGAGGACGCGTTGCTTGCCATGGCCAAGCAAGAGTGGCCGGGTAATGTTCGCGAGCTGGCCAACCGCGTCCGTCGGGGGTTGGTGCTGGCCGAAGGCCGTCAGATCGAAGCACGAGACTTGGGGCTGATCAGCCATCAGGCGGTTGCCACGCCGATTGGTACGCTGGAAGACTATAAGCACCGGGCAGAGAGGCAGGCTTTGTGCGATGTACTCAACCGTCATAGTGATAATTTGAGCATCGCGGCCAAAGTGCTCGGGATTTCCCGGCCTACCTTCTACCGTTTGTTGCACAAGCATCAGATACGTTGAACGATTGGAGGATAAAAAAACCCGCTCAAAAGCGGGTTTTTTTTGGGGTTCCGAACTAGAAGTAGTATGGAAATTTCAGGCTGAAGGAAAAGTCCGGCGAATCGTCGGTCAGGCCGATGGCCAGGTTGGGAACGATGGTCAGGTTGTCGGTGGCCGCCAGGGTCATGCCGATGTTGAAGTTGGCCGAGTTGTAATCGCTGTTGGAAATCGATTGCCACTCGCCACCGTCCGGCTTGATCTTGCTCTTGCGGGCGAACTGGTCGGTGAACGAGAACGACATACTCATCTTCTCGTTCAAGGCGAACGCAATGCCGGCGCCGACCTGCCATGAGTCGCCGAGCTTCACGTCCCCGGGCACTTTGGAGTTGACCTGCGGGCTGATGTCGCTGAAAGAGTCTTCCATGTTGAAGGTGTAGGCCAGGCTGCCGAACAGCACGGCCGGGTCAAAGGTCTTGACCAGCGAGATACCTGGGGTGATCGCCCAGACACCATTGCCGGTAGGCAAATCTTCGGGCACCGCGAGGTTGTCGTTGGTCGGGTCACTCACCAGTTTGATGCCGTAAGGGTCATCACCGGTCGGCGCCTTGACGCGCAGGGTCGCGACCGCGTCGGGCCAATTGGTCGACTCATCCATGAACTTGTAGGCAACGCCAACGTTCACATCGCCGATGGTCGGGTCGCGGGTAACGCTTGCGTCTGACGTGACCGGACCGGCACCACCGGCACCGCCGGAGGAATACGTCGATTCGCGATACACCACAGGGACGTTTATGTCGAACTGCCAACGCTGCGCCACGTTGTAGCGAGCGGTCAGGTCCAGCGTCCAGTTGTCGGCCTTGATGCGGTCGAGGTTGATGTTGCCCAGAAAAATAGAGTCCAGCGCCAGGAAGCCATTGAGCGTCAGCGCGCGAGTATCGTAATGCGTGTAGCTCAGGCCGGTTTCGACGCTGAACTTGCCGCCACCGAAGAAGCCGCTCGCTTCGTCGTACAGGTTGGAAACGCTTTGCGCCGGTTCCGAATCATCCTTGAGCGACTGGCCGTATGAACTGCCGGTGGTTCCCGGCGCACCGGCGGCCACCGCCTGGCCCCCTCCGGTTGTTTCGGCAGGGGATTTGGTCAGGCGTTTGGGAGCGGGTGTCGCAGGTGTCTCTTCGACTTGCCGAACGCGCTGTTCAAGTACCATCAGCGCGTTCTGTTGTGCTTCGTAACGCTGTTTCAACTCCATGAGTTCTTGTTTTAGTGCTTCGACCTGGGGGTCCGTTGCTGCGTAAAGCAATGTGGCCGGGGCCAGGCTACTCAAACAAACGATAGCTCTGAACGTAAAAGATCGGTGCATGTGTTAGCCGTCCCTTCTGACTACATATGATGAGACTGAGCGTAGATCAGAATCCGGAAGTGCGAAGACCTCTAAGCTGGTCCAGATTGCCGTTCAGCGATCCGCCGGTCGGCACGTTGTCACGCAGCACGACGTTGAGGGACGTAAGGTTGCGGACCTGGTTGCCACCGCCGAGCAACGTCGTGTTCTGCATCAGCCCACCCTGGGCCAGGCGTTGTACGGTGCTGCCCTGATTGTTGTTGGCGACGATGTTGAGTTGCACGCCGGTACCGGTCGAAGAAACGCTCAGCGAGCCCGCGCCATTGGCGCCGACCAGCGTCGAGTTTGAGGTCAATGCCTGACCCTGCGGTTGTACCGCTGGCGCTTGGCTGGCCTTTGTGACGTTGATATCAACATCGTTGTAGGCAATGTTGTTGTCACCGGCAGCGCGCACCACTTGTGTGACGCCTTCGGTGGTATTGAGGCCGCTGCCGCCAGTAACGGTACCTGTGCCCGTAACGGGACCTTGCGAGCGCGCTGAGCCATTGGTTTTTTCGTCGATCATCGACACATAGAACTGGGGCTTGATGGTCGATTGTTGAATTTGCATCGAGGACGTAGCCCCGATCACTTCACCGTTGGCATTTTGCCAGGTGCTGGTCATGGCGATGCCGAAGCTGATAATCCGTCCCGGCATGACATAGCGGCCGCGCAGGAGTGACAGTTCCTGATCGTTCAGCTCAATGGGTTTCAACGTTTCTGCATGGATCGGCAGGCTGGCGGCCGCGCAGATTAAGGCTAGCCAGATTGGAGTCTTCATTGAATGCTCCCGGAGCGTCGTGCTCCTTATTATTAGAAAAAGTCGCTTTGGATGAATCCGAAGTCCATCAACTCTGAGTCTTGCACCGGGCTGAAAGCGTTGACGCGGTTCCTGGCGGTCAGTGGCAGGGGCGGGTCGAGCAACGCATTGTTCTTGTCGTAGCCCTGGCCGATGACGGCAAAGACGATACCGTTCCAGCCTTTGACAAAGTCTTCGACTTTGTAGCGTTTATGACCGAGGACCGGATCCCCGATGTAGACCCAGTCGTTATGGACTCTTTGCATGACTACAAAATGTTTGTAGCCACGGATGTCCAGAAGTACCACGACCGGAATTTTGATTTCGTTCAACGTTTGTGGCGCTACCCGGTAGCCACGGGCACGCATGCCGATGCTTTCCACATAACGCTTCATGTCGAGCATGGAAAAGCCCTGGACACGGACCAGATCATGATCTGAGTGTGCCAGCATGCCTTCAATGATCTGTTCTTCGTCGACGTCAAGCCAATAGGCTTGGCGCAATACGGTCGCCAGCGCAGCCGCGCCGCAACTGAAGTCGGTTTTCTGTTGCACCAGGTCGGAAAATTTACGCTCGCGTATGCTCTGGATCGGCTTGTACACCACAGCGCCGCCCGGCAGGACGGACAGTGGCATTTGTGCAGCCTCGACCACACTGGCCACGCAAAGCAAAAATGCCAAGGCGATGATGCGCATGGGCGGATGCCTTTTGTTTGTGTTGAAAAAGGCCCCCAGGAAGGGGGCCTCCACAGACAGCATTAGAACGACTGATTGGAAATGGCCAGCGAGTTGCTTTGTTGGTTGCCCACACCAGCCGCTACGTTGACACCCAGGTTGCCACTGCCGCCATTCACCGAACCGCTGAGGGTTGCAGTGTTGGTCACAGGGTTGGCCCAGCCAGTTGGAGTCAGCACTTGATAAGAGTAGCTGGTGCTCAAATCATAAGCGCTGCTTTCACTGAAGCCTCCTGCTTTGGCGAACTCAGACTCGGACGATTTGCTGCCCGATTTTTCGTACGCGGAGGCATTCGCTTTCTCGTACGATGCATCGAGCGATTTTTCGAAGGACGAGTCTTTCGAGCGGTCGTACGACGATTCGTGCGTATTGCTGGAAGCGGAGTCGCGGCTTCTGTCGTACGAGGATTCGCGCGATCTGTCGAACGAGGAATCACGTGCTCTGTCGAACGCGGAGTCGTTGGCCCGATCAAACGAAGTGCTTACCGATGCGTCAAGCGTTGCGCCCAGCGAAGCGTTCAAAGATGCCTCGGAACTGCTGCTGCGGGTGCGATTGCCAAAGGTATTGGAGTTGGCAGTCGCCGCCGAAGCGTCCAGGCTAGCGTTCAACGAAGCGTTCAAAGCAGCATTCGAAGAACCGCTTGCACTGCTGCTGTTGGAACCGCTGGCACTGCTGCTGTTGGTGCCGCTCGAAGCACTGCTGTTAGAACCGCTGGCACTGCTGCTGTGAGTGTTGCTCGAGGCACTATTGTTGGAACCGCTCGCACTGCTGCTGTTGGCGCCGCTTACAGCAAGGCTAGCGGATCCGCTGGCACTGGAGTTTTTGGCGCCCGCGGCGTTCCAGCCCGAAGAAGCGCTTTGACTGCCGCTGAGTTCAAACGCACTTTCGCGAGAGAAGTTACCGGTGGCGGTGTTGGTAACGGTGATCGTATCTACACGATAGGTGCGATCGGCGTTGTTATTGACGACCAGGCCAGGGCCATTTTGGTTGGCAGAGGCGGTCGCCGTTGCGCTACCCAGTGGCGCATTGGAGTTGGCAATCGCCATGGTGTTTTTCTGCTGGTTCAGGTCACCGCCAGCAATGTTGACACCCATGTTGCCGCTGCCGCTGTTGCCCGAACCACTCATCACGGCAGAGTTAGTGCTGCCGAAGTTGTCGACCCGGTTTCTGTTGCTGAATTGCGTTACTTGGGAGGTGGCGTTGGCCGTGCCAAACACGAAGGCATTATCCTGACTAGGATCGGAGCCAGCGTTCGCAATGGCAGCGGCGTTGTCCTGTTGGTTGCCCGCGCCTGCAGCCACGTTGACGCCGACGTTGCCGCTGGTGCCAGTCGCAGAGCTACTCATCTCGGCTGAGTTCTGAGTGCCTTCGTTGCGGATGGTATTGCCGGTGTTGCGTTGCGTATCGTTCGCATTGGCCGTTGCGTTGACGTTGATTCTTGTTGGAGGAGGAGGGGTTTGTTGTTGCCCACCGCCATTGCCATTGCCATTGCCATTTCCATTGCCATTATGGTGGCCATGGTCGCGCCTATCGTTTTGCCCAGCTTGTACAGCAACAGCCATGACCGCAGCAATTGCGAAAACCAGAGGCTTGATTGCCATCGAAGGTTTCATGGTGATTCTCCGTACTTATTTTAGGTTAAGTGTTGTTGTTACCTATATGGGTCAATCCACGACCCGTACGCTCAGGGTGTTGGCAGTTCGGTTTCCTACCCCGGCGCTCTGATTCAACTGAATCACCCCACGGCTACCTGTGAAAGCCTGATCACTGGTAGTGACCTGGCGATAGCCGGGTGCTGAGGCAGTTGGATCGGAGTTGTTGAGCAGCGCCACGTTCTGTTGCATGAGGACGCTGTCGTCGAGACTTTGCGGCTGGCTACCGACACTGATGCGCAGTGCGTTGGCCTGCTGGTTGTTGGCACCTGCACTCTGGTTGACGCCCAGAATGCCGTTGCCGTTGCTGAAGGAGTCGCCCTGGATACTGGTCCGGGCATCGTTCGCGGGATCGCCAGGGGTGCGCAGCCGTTGGCGAATCTGTGTGGTTGCGCTGGCGCCCTGGCCAATCGCAATCGCCCTGGCGTTTGCCTGTTGCTGCTGATCGCCGGCAGCCTGGTTGACCGAGAGGTTGCCCTGGTACTGGGTGCCCGAACCGTCGATGTCGGCGTTGTTGATGACGGGAGATTGGGCAAAGGACGGTGCACTGCAGAACATGGCGACAATAAGTAACTTGCGATTCATCCTAACGGTCTCCCGTTATGAGTTTCAGCGCACCCAGGCCTTGCTGGATGTTTGAGTTGACCATGTTCGCAATGCCGCCGCCGGAATTTCCCGAACGTCCGGCTGGCATGTTGGAAAGCTGGGTCTGGTTGGTGATATTGCCGCCCAGGTTGTTGGTGCCTTGGGTGACCAGTCGACTGATGCCTGCGCCACTGGCGACATTGGCAAAATCACCGTCGCTCAACTCGTTCGTCTGAGCGAGGATCTGTTTCGAGGGGTTGGCGTTGACGGTGGTTGGGCTAGGGTCGGGAATGAGCGGCGGGACTACTGCGTTGCGCGTCTGGACATCCCGTTTGATGGTGATGATGCCGTTGTCAGCCTGTACGGGCAGCGAGACAACCGAGCCCAGTGCGCATCCGGTCAGCAAGAGGCTAAAGATGCTGTTATCAAGTTTCCCCACGACGGCAATTCCTTCTGTAAGTGAAACGCTGGCCCTTATCAGCGCTGCGGATAAGAGAGCAGAAGGTGTGCCGCTTTTTGTTTTTCTTGTAAAAACAGTGGGTTGCCTTCAAGTGCCAGGCTGATCAAAAAAGTCTTGTAACGTCGCTGAGACAGAGCCACGCAAAAAACCCCTCCATGCTGGCGGCGTTGCTCGTTAAGAGGGGGGAAGGCAGGGTGTTTCAGTGACTTAACAGTTTCGTGCGGGAGCGTTTGGGAGGCTCTAAATCGAGGGTTTGCGTAGAGGTGGATGTATCAGAAATGGACATTTTTGCTGGAGTGGGCGCCCTGTCAGGCTTCCAGCAATTGCTTCACTGCCTTGAAGGCTGCGTCCTTGCGCTGTACCCAGTCACCTTGCAGTACCCGATATGACTGGTGGTGCAGTTCAAGCCAGTGTTGGCTTGCCTCGAAAAACGCCAGGCGTTCTGACAGTTGCGGTTGGCAGCGCTGGCCATCGTCATGCCAAGGCACGTTTTCAGGGCTCAGCAGCAAGTGAAGGTCGTAGTGCCGTGCCAGCAATGCTTGTTCGATCCACGCCGGGCAAGCACCAAACAGCGTGCGACTCCACAAAATATTGCTCAAGAGGTGCGTATCGAGAATCAGCAGTGGTGGCTGTTTGGCGCGTGCTTCATCTTCCCAGGCCAGCTGCCCCTGTGCGATGGACGGAATGTCGTCGAGGCAGGTTAGTCGGGCTTCACGTTCGATGAAGTGCCGAACATACTCGCCGATCAATATGCCGCCAAATTTGGCGTGAATCTCACTCGAGATCCAGCTTTTACCGCTGGATTCCGGCCCTGCCAATACCAATACCTTCATGGGCAAAACACCGGATCGCTGCGCCAGGTACGCCAGCCCTTTACGGCAAGCAGGGCGAACAAACCATACAAGGCAGCGGTCAGGTACATCCCTTTGTACAAAAACAGGCCGACGAAAATAACGTCCAAAACGATCCACAACGGCCAGCACTGCACGCGTTTTTGTGCCATCCACCCTTGTGCGACGAGGCTGAAGGCGGTGAGGGCGGCATCGAGCCAGGGCTGGGCCGCGTCGGTCCAGTGCGCCATGGCAGCGCCCAACAACAGGCTGGCAATCGCGCCAAGTGCGAGCCCCGATGCGACGGCCTGTCCACCCAGACGGCTGACCTCCCGCCCTTGGTGCGCCTCGCCTGCGCGGGTCCACTGCCACCAGCCGTAGAGCTGTAACGCGGCGTAGATCACTTGCAGCAGCATGTCGGAATACAACTTCACCTCAAAAAAGATCCAACTGTAGATCAGCACCATCACCAGGCCGATCGGCCAGCACCAGGGGTTCTGTTTGACCGTCAACCAGACGGCAATGACGCCGAGAGTGGCGGCAAACAGTTCAAGCCCGGACATGGAGGTTCCTTGGTGAAATTGAAGAGGGGGGCGGATTGTACCCAAAATGACGTGGGGATGGCTGGGCGGGGGGGATATCGGATTTTTATAGGAGCGAACCTGCTCGCGAAGGCCTCAAGCGCGCTGCGTTTAGCCTGCAAACACGCGTTATCGTTGACGACCATCGCGAGCGAGCTCGCTCCTACAGTACAGAGAGGAGTTACACCCGGAATTGCTTGAGCAAGCCGTTCAACTGTTCGCTCAACGCCTTGAGGCGAACGCTCGACGCACTTGACTGCTCAGCGGCCAATGCGGTGCTGTGGGACAACCCGGCCGCCTGAGTCACGTTCTGGTTGATGTCCTCGACCACATGGGCCTGCTGCAGGGTCGCGCTGGCAATGGATGCATTCAAGCCATTGAGGTTGCGTAGTGCCTGACCGATGGCGTTCAGGCTTGCGCCGGCCAGTCCCGCCTGTTCGATGGTCAATTGAGAGGCACGGCTGCTGTCTCCAATCACCTTGACTGCTGCTTCGGAATGATTTTGCAGCCGTTCAATCATCGACTGAATCTCTGCCGTGGATTTCTGCGTGCGCTGGGCCAGCAAGCGGACTTCGTCGGCCACCACGGCGAAACCACGGCCTTGCTCGCCAGCCCGGGCCGCTTCAATCGCTGCGTTCAAGGCCAGCAGGTTGGTTTGTTCGGCGATCGAGCGGATGACCTCCAGAACACTGCCGATCTGAGTACTTTCAGTCGCCAGGGTGCGAATCACGTCCACGGCCTGGTCAATGGTGGAGGACAAGGTGTCGATCTGCTTCAGACTGCCATCGATATTGATCTGGCCTTGTTGCGCCTGTGCCTCGGCGTCGCGCATTTCGCTGGCGGCGTGCTCGGCGTTTTTCGCCACATCCTGCACGCCGTAGGTCACTTCATTGATCGCTGTGGCCACCAACTCCATTTGCTCTGATTGCTGCTGGCTGCGTTGTTGCGCCTGGGCGGCGTCGGTGCCCAGCTCACTGGATGACTGACCCAGTGCACTGGCGGACTCCTGCAGTTCGCTGACCACGCGGCGCAATTTAGCGGTGAAGGCATTGAAGTGCCGGGCCAATTGCGTGACTTCGTCCTGACCATGGGTATCGAGACTGCGGGTCAAATCGCTTTCGCCAGTGGCAATGTTGGCCATGGCGTTCACGGCTTCCTGCAGGGGGTGAACAATGCTGCGGGCAATCAGGATCACCAGCAGCGCCATGATCAGCGCAATGGCCAGGCCAATCGACGCCGCTTTCCAGACCTGAGCGTAGAACTCGGCCTGCATGTCATCGATATACACGCCCGAACCGATCACCCAGCCCCAGGGTTCGAACAGCTTCACGTAGGAAGTTTTTTCCACCGGGGCATCAGCGCCGGGCTTCGGCCAGCGGTAATTGACGATGCCAGCCCCGTTGGACCTGGCCACCGCGACCATTTCGTTGAACACGGCAAAGCCGTCCGGATCACGGATCGCCGAAAGATTCTGTCCATCGAGTTTAGGGTTGGCCGGATGCATGATCATCACGGGCGTCAGGTCGTTGATCCAGAAGTAATCGTTCTGGTCATAACGCAGCCCGCGAACGGTAGTCAGGGCTTGTTTCTGTGCCGCGTCACGGCTGAGTGTGCCGGACGTTTCGAGGTTATGGTAATAACTGAGGATACCGCTGGCGGTCTGCACCACATGCTGGGTTTTCTGCGCCTTGGCGTGGTACAGGTCATTGTGTATTTGCTTGAGCATCAACAGGCCCAAGGTCAGCAGCATCATCACCGCCACGATCAGGATGACCCACAAGCGACGGCTGATCGACATATTGCGCAAGCTGTTCATACCCCGTTTACTCCCTTTTCTTGTTCTTGTAATAAATCCACGCCAGCATCCAACCACACCTTGTCCGATGGGCCTATGCGACCTGCGTCGAATAACGCCGCAGCGTTAATCGGACTTGTCTGATAGGATTTCGGCCCCGCATCCGAAAACCTGAATTTCACAGGATATTCAGGGTTCTGCGGGGAGAAAGACGCGTGGGACTTCAGCTACGCTGATCGCAGTCAACGTTTTGAAAAATACTAACGGGGCATGCCGACGCGCATAGCTTTTTGGGGGATTGATGGATCTTTGGACTGCCTTTCAGGCGTTGATACTTGGGGTTGTAGAAGGGCTGACCGAGTTTTTGCCCATTTCCAGTACCGGGCACCAGATCATCGTGGCCGACTTGCTCGACTTCGGTGGTGAGCGAGCCATGGCTTTCAACATCATCATTCAGCTTGGGGCGATCCTGGCGGTGGTGTGGGAGTTTCGGCGAAAGATTTTCGACGTGGTCATCGGTTTACCAACCCAGCCAAGCGCCAGGCGCTTTACCGCAAACCTGTTGATTGCCTTCCTGCCCGCCGTGGTATTGGGCGTAATTTTTGCCGATCTGATCCACGAGTATCTTTTCAACCCGATCACCGTGGCCAGTGCACTGGTCGTGGGCGGCATCATCATGCTGTGGGCCGAACGCCGTCAGCATGAAGTCCATGCCGAAACGGTCGATGACATCACTTGGAAAGACGCGCTGAAAGTCGGCTTTGCCCAGTGCCTGGCGATGATTCCGGGGACATCGCGCTCGGGCTCGACCATCATCGGCGGCCTGTTGTTCGGGTTGTCGCGCAAGACCGCTACCGAGTTTTCGTTCTTCCTGGCGATGCCGACCATGGTCGGTGCCGCGGTGTATTCGGGTTACAAATACCGTCACCTGTTCGTGCCTGCGGATTTCCCGGTGTTTGCGATTGGTTTCGTCACCGCGTTTATCTTCGCGATGATCGCGGTGCGTGGTTTGCTCAAATTCATTGCCAGTCACAGCTATGCGGTGTTTGCCTGGTATCGCATCGGGTTCGGCTTGCTGATCCTGGCCACCTGGCAATTCGGCTGGGTCGACTGGACTGCCGCCAAACCATGAGTGACTCCCGCACGCGCAATAATCCCGGGCGTCAGCCCGGAGGCCAGATCCGCAATCCCCGGCTGAAATGGCTGGTGTTCGTCATTCTATGTGCGTTGCCGTTGTGGGGTTCGATGTCGTTATGGCTGCGCGGGGTTTCGCTGATTCCCCTGGCAGCCTACGGCATCATCAGTGTTGTGACGTTAGCGCTGTACTGGAGCGACAAGCGCAAGGCAGTTGCGGATCAATGGCGCACGCCGGAAAACGTGCTGCATGCGCTGGAATTCGCGGGTGGCTGGCCGGGCGCTTTACTGGCTCAGCAAGTATTGCGGCACAAAACCCGCAAGGTTTCGTTTCAACTGGTGTTCTGGATCATCGTGCTGTTGCACCAGGTGTTCTGGATCGACATGTTGTTCCTCGGCGCACACCTGTTCGCGTTGTTCTGATCAATCGAGCAACAACCCCACCTGGGTGCGCTTGGGCAGTTTGCTCACCACCAATTGGTGGGAGCGCTGCAACAAGCCTTGCAGCTCTTCACGGCCCAACGGGTAGGGCAGTTCCATGATGATCCATTGGGCGCGTGCCAGATAAGGCGCCGGATGGATTCCCGGACGGTCGCAATGGCCAAGAAACAGATCCTTATCGACCTTGAACGCCAGGGACGAACCCCTTAGTCCCTGCAAGGCGAACATCTTGTTCCCCGCAATCGAAAACACTCGCACGCCACCCCATTTGTAATCCTCCCGCGCACCGGGCAGGGTCAGGCAGAATACCGCGACATCCTCTTCGCTCATGCGTCCAGCCTTCATAGTAATCGCTCTCCACAGGCATTGAAGGATTCGACCAGATGATCGATCCAGGCGCGTACGGCCGGCATCACGCCGCGTCGATGAGGGTACACCGCCTGCAACCAGCCGCCAGGCAGCGACCACTCGGGCAGCAATTGCACCAGTGAACCGCTGGCCAGTTCCTGTTCGCAATACATCATCGGCAGCATTGTAAAGCCGAGTCCGGCGAGGGTGCTGGCCTTGCGAACGATAAAGTCATCGATGCCCAGGCGAGCTTCCATCGCAAGCTCGAAGCTTTTGCCTTGCTGGTCCAGCAGGCGGATATGCATCAACCGATCGGCTTCGAGGGCGCCCAACACCGGAAGGCTTTTCAAGTCTTCGGGGTGATTGATCTCACGGCCAAGCAGGAACCCCGGGCTGGCAACCAACAACATCTGCGCCTGACGCAAGCGTCGGGTCACCAGCAGCGGATCTTCATCACCCAACTCGCGCACCCGCAATGCGACATCTATACCTTCGTTCACCAGGTCGACGCGGCGATTGAGCAGCATGACTTCCAGTTGCACCTGCGGGAATCGCTCGAGGAAGTCGCTGATCACACCCGGCAGAATTTCGTGAGCCAGTCCCACCGGACAGGACACCCGCAGACGTCCACGGGGCTCGCTGGACATGCTCGCCACCGCCTCGTCGGCCATTTCCGCTTCCAGCAGCATGGCTTGGCAGTGCCGCAGATAGCGTTCGCCTACGGCCGTCAGCTTCAACTGGCGGGTGGTGCGTTGCAGTAGACGAGCGCCCAGGCGTTCCTCCAGCTCGGCGATTCGACGCGACAGTCGCGACTTGGGAATCCCCAGCAAACGCCCGGCCGCCGCGAAGCCACCGGCTTCCACCACCTTGGCGAAGTAATAAAGGTCGTTCAGGTCTTGCATGAGGGTTACCTGATTGTTCTATGTGTGAGACAAACTATCGCATTGTTGCCATCTAATCAGCCATTGGTTTCATCTGTAGGATTGTTTCCATCAGGTCGCCCGGTTGCGATCCTCACTTGGAGATCCCACATGAAACTGCTGCATATCGATTCGAGCATTCTTGGCGACAACTCGGCTTCCCGTCAGTTGAGCGGCGAAGTCGTTAAAGCCTGGCAATCCGCCGAACCAAGCGCCGTAGTGACCTACCGCGACCTGGCCGCTGATGCCATCAGCCATTTCTCTGCCACAACCCTGGTTGCTGCTGGCACTACCGCTGAATTGCGCAACGCCGCTCAACAGCACGAAGCCGACCTGAGTGCCCAGACCCTGGCCGAATTCCTCGCCGCCGATGCCGTTGTGATTGCAGCTCCGATGTATAACTTCACTATCCCGACGCAATTGAAGGCGTGGATCGACCGCATTGCCGTTGCCGGCCAGACCTTCCGTTACACCGAAGCGGGTCCTGAAGGCCTGTGCGGTGGCAAGAAAGTCGTAATTGTTTCGACCTCCGGTGGCATACACGCCGGTCAGGCAACTGGTGTTGCCCACGAAGAATATTTGAAGCTGTTGTTCGGTTTCATCGGCATCACCGACGTTGAAATCGTCCGTGCCGAGGGCCTGGCTTATGGTGATGAAGTGCGCAACAAAGCAATGAGCGACGCTCACACGCGAATCAGCGAGCAGTTGTTCGCTGCAGCGTAAGCCCTGCGTAAAGAAGCTCAACCGCTCAGGTAAAGCCTCAAAAAACTCTGTATTCTGGATGCGCAAGTACCAGATGCGGAGTTTTTTGTTTCTGGTCGTTACAGATTGTGGCCCGAGTTATGCAGTCGAGGGTTAGCGTCTCCGGTCCGGTAACAAGGTGGGGCATCCCATGGTGCGTCTTTGTGCAACATTGCTGATTTGCCTGCTTGGCAGCCTGATTACTGTGCACGCTGCACCTGCTTCGCATCCTCGCTGGAGCGTCGGCTTCCATGAAATGAGCTTTCTTGATCCGCTGGACCTGCAACCGATGCGCGCCATCGCGTTCTATCCTTCCAGCGACCGGGAGCACACCAGCAAGCTAGAGGGGTACACCGTCGAAGCCGGGGAAGACACCAAAGTCGCCATCGGCCGCTTTCCGATGCTCATGCTCTCCCACGGCAACACCGGCACCCCGTTGGCCCTGCACGACCTTGCGACATCGCTGGCGCGCAAAGGCTTTGTGGTGGTGGCGGTGATCCATCCCGGTGACAACTCCAAAGACCACAGCCGACTCGGTACATTGAGTAACCTCTATGGTCGGCCGATACAGATTTCCGAAGCTATCACCGCCACCTTGGGAGACCGCATGCTCGCGCCGTTCGTCAATGCCGATCAAGTGGGCGTGATTGGTTATTCGGCAGGGGGCGAGACGGCGCTGATTCTGTCCGGCGCGACGCCGGATCTGGATCGCCTGCGGCGTTATTGCGAAGAGCGCCCGGATGATCGCGATGCCTGCAATACCAAAGGCGAGCTGATTGTCGATCGCGATGACTTGCAACCCGTCGCAGATCCACGGGTCCACGCCCTGATGTTGATGGCACCCTTGAGCCTGAAGTTTGGCCGCCAAACCCTGGCCGACGTGCACGTGCCGGTGCTGCTTTACAGTGGCGATGGCGACAAATTGGTGGCGGTGGATAAGAATGCCGCCGCGCTTGCGCGCAAACTGCCTGTAGCGCCAGACTTCAAATTATTGGCCGGGGCAGGGCACTTCGTGTTCATGGCGCCGTGCAATGATGAGCAAATCGTGATCATGCCTGCGCTGTGCACCGATGCCGATGGCGTTGACCGTGAAGACATTCACCGCAGTCTCATTTCCGAAGCCGGCAGCTTCTTCACTCGCACCTTGGGCCGGTCGACCCGGGCCGGGATGCAAACGGCGGATCAGTAGTTAAAAGATCGCAGCCTTCGGCAGCGCCTACACATTTACCGTAGGAGCTGCCGAAGGCTGCGATCTTTTGATTTTCTGCTCTTCAAGTTTCGGCGCGCCGTTTGAGCCACAACGTCAAACCCAACCCCGTCACCGACAACAACGCTGCGCTGAAGAAAATCCACGAGTACCCCAGATTCAGCGCAACGGCGCCCATCAGCGGGCCGGCAATTGCCAGTGCCAGGTCAAAGAACACGGCATAGGCACTCAGCCCCGCACCGCGGCTGGCGCTGGGGACCTGCTTGATAGCTTCGACGCCGAGTGCCGGATACACCAGCGACAGGCCGAAACCGGTCAGCCCGGCGCCAAGCAAGGCGTAACCGGTTGAAGGTGCAAGCCACAGCAGGACCAGACCAACCGTCTCGATACACATACAGGCAATGGCAGATGTGAAGCCGCCGAAGCGGCTGATGCTGGAAATGAACAGCAGCCGCGACACAATGAAGCACACGCCGAACACGCTCAGACAATAAGCCGCACCGCTCCAGCCACGACTGACGTAATACAGGGTGATGAATGTTGTGAGGGTGCCATAGCCGATGGAGGCCAGGCTCAAGCTCGCGCCAAACGGCGCGATGCGCCCGAACACGGCCCAGAAGGGCAGGCGCTCACCACGAATCACAGGCACTGACGGTTTGTTGCGAATCAGTAGCAACGCAGCCAGGGCCAGCAGCGACAGCGCAATCCCGAGACTGGCAAACCCGAGTTGCCCGACCATCACCACGCCCAGCGGCGCGCCGATGGCAATCGCTCCGTATGAAGCAATGCCGTTCCAGGATATCGACCGCGCCGTGTGTTCCCCGCCCACTTGGCCCATGCACCAACTGATGGTGCCGACGCCGATCAACCCTTGAGCGACCCCGAGCAGCAGGCGCCCGGCGAGGAGGATCAACAGACTGAGCAGGGGAAAACTTTGCAGCAAGGTCGAGAGCAATGTCAGCGCGCCACTCAACACGATCCCTGACAAGCCATAAATAATGGCGCGCTTGGTTCCGATACTGTCCGACATGCGACCTGCCATGGGGCGGCTCAGCAAAGTGGCGAGGTATTGGGAACCGATGGTCAGCCCCGCGACAATGGCGCTGAACCCGAGCTGTTCGTGGACATAACCTGGCAATACCGCTATCGGCAAGCCGATGCAGAGGAAGGCAATAAAGGTATAGAAGACGATGGAGACGATCTGCAGGGTGATCGCCATGGAGCTTTGCGGAGGCAATTGCTGCACAGACATGAGGGCTCGTTCGCGGGCGGCGGTGGGAGAGTTCCATCATGGCGCGGCGTTGCAATAAAAGAAAGCACGCTAACGATTAAAACATCGCCGCCTTCGGCAGCTACAGTGGTCTTCAGTGCACACAGAATCCGTGCTCGACAAGTATCCCTTGTAGGAGCCGGCTTGCCGGCGAAGGGGTCGGTACATCCAACATCGATGGTGACTGACACACCGCTTTCGCTGGCAAGCCAACTCCTACGAAGAGCCCGCGTAGCTGCATGATTCCATGTACAAGGCGATTTGCGCAGTGAGGCTCAAGACGGTATACACCGTCAATTGCAGGAGTTGCCGAACGCTGCGATCTTTTGATCTTGAAAGCAAAAAGCCCCGTCACATGGACAGGGCTTTTCAATGACAGCTGACGCTTAGAACACTACGCCTTGGCTGCGCAGGTAATCGTCATAAGTACCGCTGAAATCAGTCACGCCATTCGGGCTCAACTCGATGATCCGGGTGGCCAGGGACGATACGAACTCGCGGTCGTGGCTGACGAAGATCAGCGTGCCCGGATAGTTCTCCAGCGCCAGGTTCAGCGCTTCGATCGATTCCATGTCCAGGTGGTTGGTCGGTTCGTCCATCACCAGAACGTTCGGCTTTTGCAGAATCAGCTTGCCGAACAGCATGCGACCTTGCTCACCACCGGAGATGACCTTGACCGACTTGAGGATCTCGTCGTTGGAGAACAGCATGCGGCCCAGGGTGCCACGGATGATCTGCTCGCCCTGAGTCCACTGGCCCATCCAGTCGAACAGGCTGACGTCGTCTTCGAAGTCATGGGCGTGGTCCTGGGCGTAGTAGCCCAGTTCCGCGCTTTCGGTCCACTTCACCGAACCGGCGTCCGGGGTCAGTTCGCCCATGAGCGTGCGCAGCAGGGTGGTCTTGCCGATACCGTTCGGGCCGATGATCGCCAGGCGCTCGCCGGCTTCGACGGTGAAGCTGAAGTTCTTGAACAGGGTCTTGCCGTCGAAGCCCTTGGACATCTGCTCGATGGTCACGGCCTGTCGGTGCAGCTTCTTGGTCTGTTCGAATCGGATGAACGGGCTCACGCGGCTCGATGGCTTGACTTCGGCCAGCTGGATCTTGTCGATCTGCTTGGCGCGGGAGGTGGCCTGCTTGGCTTTCGAGGCGTTGGCCGAGAAGCGGCTGACGAACGTCTGCAGTTCGGAGATCTGGGCTTTCTTTTTGGCGTTGTCCGACAGCAACTGCTCGCGGGACTGGGTGGCCGCGGTCATGTACTCGTCGTAGTTGCCCGGGAACAGGCGCAACTCACCGTAGTCCAGGTCAGCCATGTGGGTGCAGACGCTGTTCAGGAAGTGGCGGTCGTGGGAAATGATAATCATGGTGCTGTTACGCGCCTTGAGAATGGTTTCCAGCCAGCGAATGGTGTTGATGTCCAGGTGGTTGGTCGGTTCGTCGAGCAACAGCACTTCCGGATCGGAGAACAGGGCTTGAGCCAGCAACACCCGCAGTTTCCAGCCTGGAGCGACTTCAGACATCGGTCCGAAATGCTGTTCCATGGGAATACCCAGGCCCAGCAGCAGTTCGCCGGCGCGGGATTCAGCGGTGTAGCCGTCCATTTCAGCGAACTCGGTTTCCAGTTCGGCCACGGCCATGCCGTCTTCTTCGCTCATTTCCGGCAGCGAATAGATGCGGTCGCGCTCGGCCTTGACCTTCCACAGCTCTTCGTGACCCATGATCACGGTGTCGATCACGGTGAATTCTTCGTAGGCGAACTGGTCCTGGCGCAATTTACCCAGGCGCACGTTTGGCTCCAGCATGACCTGGCCGCCGGAAGGCTCGAGGTCATCGCCCAGAATCTTCATGAAGGTCGACTTGCCGCAACCGTTGGCACCGATCAAGCCATAACGGTTGCCACCGTTGAATTTGACCGAAACGTTTTCGAAGAGCGGCTTGGCGCCGAACTGCATCGTGATGTTAGCTGTAGAAATCAAAGGTTTTTCCTGCGAAGCATTCAGAGTAGCTAGGGTTGCGGCAGTACCGATTCAGTACCCGTTCCCGCTGTTCGATCCATGGGATGTGCATCCCGATCAGAAGCGGAAGATCCATCTGGCATCAAGTGGACAGCAGCATGTGGAGCGCTTGACCCGAGTCAAAGCGTGCTGAGACGGGATTGTTTCCCGCGATCAACCAAGGGTGCGCGTAAAGTTTGGCGGCGATTGTACTGGTCTGGCTCTTTAAACGATAGGGCGTTCAGGCCTGTGCGACACTTTGCCTGTATGAATGGACAGATTTTCACATTTTCGGGTTAACTATTGGTTACAAACTGTGGCTAAAATGCCATCCATCAGTCCGGTGCCGAATAGCGGCGGGGCTCAATGGTGTACCGCTGGACGCACTTGCGAATTCAGACGCTGCACATGACCCAATGGCATTCAGGCCAACAAGGGCCGCAGTGTGTTCACCTGAGGTGTGGCGATTTCTGTGAAACTCATCATTGCCGTTATCTACGTTGTATCGATTGCGTATGTACATCTGCGGGGACGAGTACGCCATAAGCTGGGGCGTCAGCTAAGCGATCACTCGACGTTTCTGGCACCGGTCAATTGCTTCCTTTATATGTTCTCGAAAATCCCCAACAAGCCCTACCTCAATCCCGCGGATTTTCCCGATCTGAGTCCATTGCAAGCGCATTGGGAAGAGATCCGCGCCGAAGGTCAGCATTTGCTCCGGGCCGGGGAGATCAAGCGTTCGAACCAGTATGACGATGTCGGTTTCAATTCCTTCTTCAAGACGGGCTGGAAGCGTTTCTACCTCAAGTGGTATGGCGACAGTCACCCGTCAGCCATGAAACTTTGCCCACGCACGACGGAACTGGTGCAAAGCATCGGTTCAATCAAGGCTGCCATGTTCGCCGAGTTGCCACCGGGTGCCAAACTGGTGCGTCACCGCGATCCGTATGCCGGGTCCTACCGCTACCACCTGGGCCTCGAAACGCCCAACGATGCCGGTTGCTACATCAATGTCGATGGCGAGAATTATCACTGGCGAGACGGCGAGGCGGTGATGTTCGACGAAACCTTCATACATTTCGCCGAAAACACCACGCAGCAAAATCGCATCATCCTGTTTTGCGATGTCGAGCGACCGATGAAGTATCGCTGGGCAGCTTTCTTCAACAGCTGGTTCAGCCGCCATGTGATGTCGGCGGCCGGTGCGCCGAACGAGGCAGGTGACAAAGTCGGGGGCATCAATCGACTGTTCGGCAAAATCTACAAGATTCGGCTGCATGGCAAGCAATTGAAAAAGCGAAATCGCAAACTTTACTACCTGCAAAAATGGTCGATTTTTGCCGGGTTGGTCGCGGTTTTCGTGCTGATTTGAGGCCGTCGGGGCTGTCGGTGTCATCGCGGGACGTGGGCGACATTCAATCCATTACTTGCTGGCTTTTTTGCGCGCAGCCGGCTTGCTCGCCGCTTTGGGCTTGGCCGTTGCCTTACTTGCTCCCTTGCCACCCAGACTGCGTTTGAGCAGTTCCGTCAGATCAATCACATCGGCGGATTTACGCTCTTGCTCCCCAGTAGCGGTTTCCACGTCTTCGATCTTGCCTTCATGGGCTTTCTTGTCCACCAGGGCCATGATCTTGTCTTCAAACTCATCGCGGTAATCGTCCGGCGACCATTCGACGCTCATGTCGGCCACCAGGCGTTTGGCCATGTCCAGTTCTCCTTTGGTCAGCTGAGCCTTGGTGACGTCCGGGCCTAGAGCGAGTTCGTCCAGGCTGCGGACTTCCGCCGGCCAGCGCAATTTCACCAGCACCATGGCCGAGTCCATTGGCATCAACGCCGCCAGGTATTGACGGGTATGCAGCACCACTCGGGCCAGGGCGACCTTGCCCGTTTTGTCGAGGGTCTCGCGCAACAGCGCATAGACCTTGCCCCCGCGTTTATCCGGTGCCAGGTAATAGGGTGTGTCGATGTTCTGTAACGGGATTTGACTGCTGTCGACAAACGCAAAAATATCGATGGTCTGTGTCGACAGCGGATGTGCCGAGCGAATTTCCTCTTCGCTGAGCACCACGTACCGGCCTTTTTCGTATTGGACGCCTTTGACGATATGCTCCTTGGTGACTTCCTTGCCGGTGACCTTGTTGACGCGCTTGTAACCCACCGGGTCCATGCTGCGGCTGTCGAGCCAGTCGAAATCCACGCCTTGGGACGACGTCGCCGAGACCAGCGCCACAGGAATGTGTACCAATCCGAAGCTGATTGCACCTTTCCAGATTGCCCGAGCCATGGTGGTTTACTCGCAAAGTGATGTGTTCAGGTGACCCACCGCGCTGGACAAAAGTTTCCGTTGTTTTCGGTAAGTCACCAGGTGTCGCTCAACTTCGTGTTACATCTTGCCAGTGCGGTTTTGGTTAACAAATCCGAACCCCGGGCGTAGCGTGGTATCGAAGTTCTTGTTCACGCTGATGCAGAGAGGCCGCCATGAACTCATTCCTTCCCGCTGCGATGCTGCTGGTCTTGTGTGGTGCATTGAGTGCCGCAGCCCAGGCCGATGCCACTGCGTCATTGTTGGTGGCTCAGAATCTGCCGGGCGCTGCCAGCAACAATCCTTACAACAGCCCGATTCACCGGGCAAACCCCAACAGCATGCAGGGTACGCAACCCAGCGCCCCGGCTATCCGCAGCCCTAACACCGTGCCAGCGCCGCGCCCGCCGACCCTGGATAACGGCGGAATCGGCAATCGTTATCCTGCTCAAACAACGCCCTCAAGCCCACCGAAATTCATCCCGAATCCGCCTCCCCGAGATTCCGGCAGCAACCGTTGAACGCCAGGGCACATGCCTTGTTTGCCACTCTGACGAGAAAAGGAATCGTGCATGTTGCGTAAAACCCTGCTGGCTACCTTGTGTGGCAGCGCACTGCTCACCGTCACATCCGCTGCGTTGGCGCAGCCTGTCCAAACATTCAAAAGTGAGCAGGGAACCCTTGAGGTCACCCCGATCGTGACAGGGCTGGAACACCCCTGGGCACTGGCGTTTCTGCCTGACCTCCAGGGGATGCTGGTGACTGAGCGGCCCGGGAACCTGCGGTTGGTGACGACCGATGGCAAACTGTCAGCGCCACTCAATGGCGTGCCCGAAGTCTGGGCCAAAGGCCAGGGCGGATTGCTCGACGTGGCGTTGTCACCCGACTTCAAACAAGACCGCATGGTTTATCTGTCCTACGCCGAAGGTGGCGGTTCGGGCGACAAGGCCGGTACAGCTGTCGGACGCGGTCGGTTGTCCGAAGACCTCACGGCGCTCAAGGACTTTCACGTGATCCTGCGCCAGGAACCCAAATTGTCGGTGGGCAACCATTTCGGTTCGCGGCTGGTGTTCGACCGCGACGGGTACCTGTTCGTGACCTTCGGGGAAAACAACGACCGATCGACTGCTCAGGATCTGGACAAGCTGCAAGGCAAGGTGGTGCGCATCTACCCGGATGGCAAAGTGCCTAAAGACAATCCCTTCGTCGGTCAGGCCAATGTGCGGCCGGAAATCTGGTCCTATGGGCAACGCAACCCGCAAGGTGCTGCAGTGAATCCCTGGAACGGTACGCTATGGGAAAACGAACATGGCCCGCGCGGTGGAGACGAGATCAATATCATCGAACGCGGGAAAAACTACGGCTGGCCGTTGGCGACCCACGGCATCAACTATTCCGGCCAGCCGATACCCGAAGCCAAAGGGCAAACCGCCGAAGGCACCCTTGCACCGTACCATGTCTGGGAAAAATCCCCGGGCTTGAGCGGCATGGCGTTCTACGACGCCGACCGATTCAAGGAGTGGCAACACAGCGTATTTATCGGCGCGCTGGTCAGCCAGGAGCTGATCCGCCTGGAATTTGAGGGTGACAAGGTGGTGCACGAGGAGCGCTTGCTCGGCGATCTGAACAAGCGCATCCGCGATGTACGCCAAGGGCAGGACGGGTATTTGTATGTGCTCACCGATGAAGAGAAGGGCGGGCTCTATAAAGTCGGTCTGAAACAGTAAGCGACTCAACAATCGGTGGGCCTGCGGATCAGCTTTGCTGAGGCGCACTCACCCGTTGTTTGTGGTTGTGAATCCCACGGACCACCAGGTACAACAACGGCCCAATGGACACAAAAATGGCGGTGATCAGCAAATAGGGCGCGACCGATAACGCCGACTGCCCACGTTTGCGCGCATCCTGGTACATCCAAATGCCCGCCATTGTGGCCAGCACATACAGGTCTATGACCACTTGCGCCGTATCCGGACTCGACATAAGGCTGATGCCGAAGTCGATCAGCGATTGTTCGGCTTGAAGCATTACCGAAACGGTGTAGGCGCCAAAGGCAATCAGGGCAATCAACGGCAGGGCAATGGTTTTCATGGTTTCCGTCCTTGGGGTGATGATCATGACGACCAGCCTACTGGCGCCACGAAAAACTTGCCATTGACTTGCTATCAGCGTCCGGCTAATTTCGTGCCATGACTACTCACGTATTGCGCTGCCAGCCAAGCATTATTACCGCCATTCCTCATTTGGCGGGCTAGCTCACATCTGCAGCACCCAACCCGCCCTGGAGGCGGGTTTTCATTTTCTGTCTCCTGGGTCCCGATAAAAGTCAGGAGACGACGATGAATTGCACATCCGAACAACAGGCCTTGCTGGAGCACTACGTCAAAAAGATCCTCGCCGCGCCGGTGTACGAACTGGCCGTGCGCACGCCGCTGCAACCTGCCCATGCATTGTCGCAAATCCTGGGTAACCACATTTTGCTCAAGCGCGAAGATTTGCAGCCCACCTTTTCCTTCAAGATCCGTGGGGCCTATAACAAGCTCGTGCAATTGAGCGATGCGCAAAAGGCCTGTGGCGTGGTCACCGCATCTGCCGGCAACCATGCTCAGGGCGTGGCACTGGCCGCACGGGAATTAGGAATCGATGCCTGCATCGTCATGCCGTGTACGACGCCGCAATTGAAAGTGACCGGGGTTCGCAGCCGAGGCGCCGACGCGGTGTTGCATGGCGAGAGTTTCCCGTTTGCGCTGGCCTATGCGCTGGACCTCGCCCGGGAAACCGGTCGTACTTTTGTTTCGCCTTTTGATGATCCGGATGTCATCGCAGGCCAGGGAACAGTCGCCATGGAAATCCTGCGTCAGCACCAAGGTTCACTGGACGCGATCTTTGTGCCGGTAGGCGGCGGCGGTTTGATCGCGGGAATCGCGGCCTACGTTAAGTACCTGAGGCCTGAAGTGCGGATCATTGGCGTTGAGTCGGAACACTCTGCATGCCTTTACGCGGCGTTGCTGGCGGACGAGCGGGTCGTCCTGCCCGGCGTAGGAACCTTTGCCGACGGTGTGGCCGTCGCTCAAATCGGTGCTTATGGGTTTGAGGTTTGCCGGTTCTGTGTCGATGAAGTGGTAACCGTCAGTAACGACGAACTCTGCGCGGCGATCAAGAACATCTACGACGATACCCGCTCGATCACCGAGCCGTCCGGCGCATTGGCAGTTGCAGGCATTAAAAAATACGTGGACCGGACCGGGGTCAGAGGTCAGACGCTGGTGGCCATCGACTCGGGTGCCAACATCAATTTCGATAGTCTGGGATATGTGGCCGAGCGCGCCGCATTATGCGGCGCTCTGGCGTGAGGGCAGGTGGCGGGTGTCGGCGTTGCACAATGGCCGGTTATTCCTGAACGGCCTTCTCGACCTTGCTCGACGCCGACCAGATTCGATAGTGCACTTCGATGTCTTTGGGAACGTAGAGCACGATCGGCAGTTTGCTGTTGTAGCGCAGCAGGAAACCGTCGCCGACCACCGGGACGAAGCCCTGTTGGCTGGTGCCGGCCGGGCAGGCCATCAGAGTGCTCATCGGTCCAATGACTTTTTCCAGACGGTAGAACGGATAGCCCCAGCCTTCGAGGTTTTTTTCTTCAAGCATTCCGCCCAAACGTGGTCGATTGCAATCCACGGTCATTGTCTTGCCGGCGAGGATTTCAACCTGGAAATCGTCTTCTCGTGTTTGCGGGGCCAGGTGAATGACTTGACGGGTGAAACCGCTTTCGGCTTTGGGGAAGGGCGCGACTGTTTCCAGTTTCGCCGCTTGCACCAGGCTGGTCAGCCCCGCAGCGAGCAACCCGATTGTTGCGTTCAAGGTCAAAGAACCCATGTTGCCTCCTTGCTGGTGATGAATGGGCGCATTCTTACCGCGGTGAGCAGCGAATGCAAATCCTGCGCGGTCAGCGTGCAAAGTACCGGACCCAGACAGGCCGTTCTTGCAAATTGCACGGCCGAAACCGCGGGCGTTTCGTCTAAACCTTTGATTTAACGATGAGCTGCACGGCGAAAATCCGGGCATGTTTTATGCTGTAGCTGTTCTTAAGTTCGCCGCAATTTCACACGAGCGGGCGTTATTAATCATTGGCAATCAAACAAAGGAGCCGGTCGCCATGTTTTTATCTGCCTTGGAACTTCGCAACATCATCGAAAGCAGTTTTTTGCCCAAACGCTGCCAGTGTTCGCTATCTCCTGACCTCAAGCTGACCATCAAGGTATTTGCCGACGGGCGAACCGATCAACTGGATTTCTCGGTGACAGGTATCGATGCTTCGCAGCTAAATGGCTGTAGGGAAATCAATGATCTGATTGCTGGTTTGCGCTCTCAACAGCATCCCGTCGAAGTCGAACGCTATTCGTCGCTGGATAAGGCACTTTAACGCGGTTTTCAAACGCCACTAAAGTGCGATGGGGCTGAAAAAGTCCAGACCCATCGCACGTCAGCGGCTGATCCACAGTCGAAAGCTCGGTCAGCCTTGGTTCTCGCAGGCGTCGGAAAGCTTGCGGTAGGAAATTTCCGCAGGTCTGCCGTTTTCATCGAGATACTTCATGTCGGCCTTTACCACTTTGCACTCCAGGGTAGAGGGCTCTGTCAGCGAGATAACCTTGCTGACGTGCAATGGCATGCCGTAGTGATAGGGCACGGCTTGTGAGGTTGAGGTGTCGTCAGCCTGAGCCAGGCCGGCAAACGCGGTGCAAGTGAACGCAAAGGCCAGCAGCAATGAGTGCGTGTTCATGAACGATCTCCGGTGCGGTCGGAAATACAGTTCGACGTGTAGTCGAACCTGCCGCACTGGGCGTCAGAGAAAACTGAAGGCGTGCGGTCCAGTGAAGTGTTGGACCGCAAAGTTAAGAAATGGTTAACCCGCCTGAACGCCGCCTGTCGGCTGGTCAGACCGCTTTCTCTGACTAGCCGGCTCTCACAGGGTCAACGCAAATCTATTTGATGCCGATGGGGCAAATCCGGTCCAGTCTTGCTGCACGTCAGCGCCGCTGCCTGGATCGCGAACCCAAGCATCGTGTCGATCTGATCGCAACTGAGCTGCATCATGCCTTCCACCGAATCCATCTGATGCTCGGTCAACCAGGCAATCAGCGCAGCCTGAAAGGTATCACCAGCGCCTACGGTGTCGGCAATCTTCACCGAAAGGGCGGGAGCCGACCATGACCCGTGAGCCCGGCTGAACACGGTTGCACCGTCGCCGCCACGCGTCAGGAATACCAACTGACAGCGGTGCTGCATCCAGCCTTCGATGACACCCGCCGGGTCCTGTCCGGGGTACAAAAAATCCAGGTCCTCGTCACTGACTTTGATCAGGTCGGCCAACTCCACCAGCGTCGCAATGCGCGAGCGCCATAACTCGATGTTCGGCTCAGGGTTGAGTCGAACGTTCGGGTCGAGGCTGATCAGGCGTTTACCGCTTTCCCGACGCACCAGCGTCAGCAATGTGTCGGCAATGGGCTGGACTACCAGGGAAAATGACCCGATGTGCAGTCCTCTCACCTCAGGCCCCAGCGTCGGCAGATGTTGTAGTTGCAACTGTCGATCCGCGCAGCCTTCGCCCCGGAAACTGTAGTGCGGCGAACCGTTGGCCCCAACCGCAACCATGGCCAGGGTGCTCGGCACATCGAAGTCGATCAAATAGTCGGTGCGTACACCCTCATCTTGCAATACTTGCAGCAAGCGACGCCCGAGATAGTCGGTCGACAATCCGGCAAGTAACGCGGCATCCACGCCCAAACGTCGCAAGCCCACCGCCACATTGAATGGCGATCCGCCGGCAATGGCCTTGAAATTCACTGTTGAAGCCAGGTCGCCGGGGTCGTTTTCACTGAAGAAATCGAACAGCGCTTCGCCACACACCAGATACATAATTGCTCGCTCTTCAAAGGGTCGCGACAGGTTGCTCATAGCGTATCGCAAAATGAATCGGCCACTCTGGCTGTCCAGATCCTGACGAGGCGCTTCCTTTACTGTTATCGCGGTTGATCATGCCGCTTTCATGTCAGGTAGACCAGCCAGGTTTTTTACCTGTTCAGTCATCATCTCGAGCGGCCTTGATGCGGGTGGCATCCGCGCAATGGCGAACGATGTCTGACTCGTCGAAAAAGTCTGTATTGATGATGCTGCAGCGCGACGTTACGTCTTGTGTGCGACTAAACCAGTTATCGATAACGCTCGGGATGCGAACCGGACCAATCACGGAATAGCTGGTCACCGAAAGTGACCATAGAAAAGGTGTTCGATAGGGTGCTTCCTCTACCGTTTTAGCGACGAGCCGCCGAACCTCGGCAACACTGCTGAAGGAGCTTTTGTGCCACTTGTGCGGAATGGGTGGCCAGAAGTAATCAATGTCCATTTCCGGTTGGACGAGTGCGGCCATGATAATTCGGCGAAGGGTACTTGATCGTTTGATTTCTCCAAGTGTTTTTGCGGCATCGGACCGGCGCAGGACACGAGGTCCAAGTCGGTGTACCAACAGTTCACTGAGTGCCTTGTAGTCGAAATCTTTAGCGCCATCGCCTAACTGATGAAAATCCAGCACGATGAATTCATCCGGGTTTCGAGCCAGAAACATGATGACTGCGTCGATCAGTTCATTGAGCTCGCGAGGGGACCGAAAACCGTTGTGATGAAAGTAAAAGGGCTGCTTACGGTTTGCTGCATATCCCAGTCGAATGTCGAAGGCACGCGCACCATTGACCAGCTGCCAGGAGAAAGAGTCGTTTTGACAGTTCGTCCAAATGCCGACTGCCGCATCATGATTGGGGGCTTTTTTATCCATCCCGGCGTTATGGGCGCCGGGCCAGACGATGTCTATGAGTTTTAGATTGTCAATGCCCGGAACGCTGCTCATCCATGCACTGTTGTCGAACTGCCTGATTTCATTGTCTGCCATCGCCTTTTCCTTCTCTTATTACCCCCTCACTCGTGAGAGGGTTGATTGAAGTGGGCGAGGTTATTCGGACAGATTCGGCGAGAGGCGGTAGTTATATATCGCGTGTCTGGGCACTGCCTGTGTTAACGGCATAGCCTGCGGCGAACTCAGGTTTGATGGCGGTTTTTCGCTTCAATCCACTGCGCCATGTACTGGGTACTTTTGTGATGATGGTGACGCAACATGCTACCGGTAAAGTTGTTTCGTCTGAGTTGCGGCAGGTGTTGTTGGCAGTCAACCAGCCTTTCGATCAATGCCGGGCCGTGGGCGGCTTGCAGGTAACGACCGGCCAGTAGCGCCTGCCCCTGTGTCTGAGCGCTGAGCCATTGCGATTTGTCGGTATAAAGCTGTACGGCGCGGTCGGCGAACTCCCTGGCTGTAAGAGCGATGGCACCTGGCCATGGCTCTTGAGCATGCATCGCTTCAGCACCGATCGGGGTCGTGACATTCGGCGTACCGCACAGCATCGCATCGACGATCTTGCCTTTGATGCCGGCACCAAAACGCAAGGGCGCCAGGCAAATCCGCGCGGCGGACATGACTTGCAGCGCGTCTTCTGCCCAGTTCATGACATGGAAGCCTTGGGCCGGGTTATGCAACGCCGTCGCCTTTGGTGGTGTGTAGGCGCCGTAGATATGTAATTGGGCCCCCGCAATTTGCTCCCGGATCATTGGCCATATCGTGGTTTTCAGCCAGAGCACGGCATCCCAGTTAGGGGCATGGCGGAAATTGCCAATATGCAGAAAGTGCGCCCGATCTTCGAACGTTGCAGGTGGCACTGTCGGCAAGTCCACCATCAAGGGGTTCCAGTGCAACAACTCGCGCGGCACCTTGAAGTGTTCTACCAGCAGTTCGATTTCCACTTCAGAGATCATCAGGTTCAAGTCGCAACGATAGATCGCCGCGATTTCCCGTTTGGCCACGTCGGTATCGGCCATCAACTGAAACTCTTCGCGTAACGCGGGTGCAAAAAGGTCCGTGAAGTCGTTTACGTCGTCGCTGGCCTTCAGCCGCTCCTTGAGCCGGTGATGCCGAGCGTCGCGCAGGCATTGCAGGTCCGACGTTTCAAGCACCCGCAACGCATCCGGGCAGTGTTTTTCTACACGCCAGCCGAACTGTTCTTCCATCATGAAACGATCGAACAGAACAATATCCGGGGCCAGTTCAGCGACAAACGTATCGAAGCTGCTGCTATTGAGCTCGATGGGAACCTGGCGAATGCCCACAGCGGACAGATCGGCCGGGTGTTCACCGTCGCCAGCCGGACTACTGAACGTGATGTCCCAACCCTGGCGCAGGAAAATGTCGAGGATTTGCATCATGTGCCCACCGGCGGCCGAGGAGCGAGGCTCGGGCCAGACGTAACCAATGACCAGGACTTTGGTAGGGTGGGGTTGACTCATGAAAAGGGTTCCTTGACGCGGGCACAGGGCAGGCCTGAAAAAAGGCGTCATTTAACCACATCAGGCAGGTGGGTCAGTCGAGGATACTTTTTACCTTGTCGCGTAACTGATCAATGGAAAACGGTTTGCCGATCACGTGCATGTCAGCGGGTACATCGATGCTCTCGGCATAACCGCTGGCGAACAAAATGGGCAGCGTGGGGCGTAGTGCCCGCGCCCGGTTAGCCAACTCGCGGCCATCCATCCCCGGCAACCCGACATCGGTCATCATAAGGTCGATGACCCGGTCTTTATCCTCGAGAGTTTCCAGCGCCTGCTCGCTGCCGTCCGCCTCAAGCACCCTGAACTCCAACTCCTCCAGTACGTCGACAATCAGCATGCGCACGATGTTGTCGTCTTCGACGACAAGGATAGTGGACGGGGAGGAGGGCATAGTGGGCATTCCTGAAAAAATGGCTGGTCGGTCCGGTCGAAATCGCCGGCCTCTTGCATCAGTAAGTGGCGCATCCCGACAAGTTCCCTACGGCGTAAAAAAAGAACAGCGGTACATGCTCTCAAGGATAACCCGTCGCTTTGAGCGGTAGCACTGTAACGTAGGACTTTGCGCGAAAACATGTCAGAAAATTGGATCCCGAGGCCGTTTTTGGGGCAAACTCGCTGCATTCTGACAGTTCGACAAGGCCTGCCCCATGACCTCCGGTTCTTCGGTTGATGAGCAACGATTTCGTAAACTCCTGAGCCGCAACATCAGCCTGCCGTTGGGCCTGGGCGTCATCAGCGCCGTGTTCTTCGTTTCGCTGATTACCTATCTGTTAACGACGATTCAATGGGTAGAACATACCGATCGGGTGATCAATAACGCCAACGAAGCGGTCAAGCTGACCGTCGACCTGGAGACCGGCATGCGCGGTTTCCTGCTCAGCGGCGACGAGCATTTCCTCGATCCTTACGAGACTGCCAAGCCGCGCATCAACGTTGCCCTGGATACGCTGTTCGAACTGACCGCTGACAATCCGGTGCAGACCGACCGTTTGCGCCGTTTGAAGGCGTTGCAGCAGGAATGGACGGACTACGCGCAAACCATGATCGATCTGCAGCGCGCCAGCGGCGATTATCGCAGCGCGGTCAGGTCGGGACGCGGTAAGCGGCTGACCGATGAAATTCGCAAGCAGTATGAAGACGTCATCGGCACCGAGCAGCAGTTGCGCACCGCACGCAACGAGGAAGTCCGTCGCACCACCATCATGAGCATCAGCCTTTATCTACTGTTTATCGCCGGGGTCAGTGGCTTGTTGTCCTACATCGGACGCCGGGATTTGCTCAACCTTTCGCAAAGCTACAGCACCAACCTCGCCGCGCAAAAAGCCAGCGCCTTGCGTCTGGAGCAGCAGGCATGGCTGCGTAATGGCCAGACCGAACTGGCCGAGCAAGTGCTGGGACAACTGAGCCTGAACCTGTTGGGACGCAACATTCTGCAGTTTTGCGCGCAGTACCTTGGCATGGCCGTGGGTGCAATCTACGTGCGCGAAGAGCACGGCGACCTCAAGCGCGTTGCATGCTACGGTTTTTCCCGTGAGCAAGAGGCCCTCGACCAACAGATTGACAGCAACGAGGGCATTATCGGGCAAGTGGCGCAGCAGGCACGCCTGGTGCGTCTGGACGAGGTTCCAGGCGATTACTTCAAAGTCAGCTCGGGTCTCGGCGAAGGCTTGCCACGCAGTGTGCTGGTGGTGCCGACCAGCGACGACGATCGGGTCAACGGCGTCATCGAACTGGGGTTCCTGCGTGCTCTGGGCGACCGTGACATCGAGTTGCTGGAGCTGATTGCCGGTAACATCGGCACGTCCATCGAGGCCGCACGTTACCGTCAGCGCTTGCAGGAAGTGCTGGCCCAGACCCAGCAACTCAACGAAGAGTTGCAGGTACAACAGGAAGAGCTCAAGACCGCCAACGAAGAACTTGAAGAGCAGTCGCGGATTCTCAAGGAATCCCAGGCGCACCTGGAAACCCAGCAAGTGGAGCTGGAGCAAACCAACGAACAACTCGCCGAGCAGGCCGAGGTTCTGGCCGCACAACGCGACGCCATGGACCAGAAGAACACCGAACTCAATCAGGTGCAGCTCCAGCTCGAAGACCGCGCCGACGAATTGCAGCGTTCGAGCAAGTACAAGTCCGAATTCCTCGCCAACATGTCCCACGAACTGCGCACGCCGCTAAACAGCTCGTTGATCCTGGCCAAGTTACTGGCGGAAAACCCACAGGAAAACCTCAGCGCCGAGCAGGTCAAGTTCGCCGAGTCGATCTACTCCGCGGGTAATGATCTGCTCAACCTGATCAACGACATTCTCGATATTTCCAAGGTCGAGGCTGGCAAGCTGGAGATTCGTCCGGAAAATACCAGCGTGGCGCGTCTGGTGGATGGCTTGCGCGGGATGTTCCAGCCATTGGCCACGGACAAACAGCTGGATTTCCAGATCATTTTGCAGGACGGTGCGCCGCAGATGATGTTCACCGATCGCCAACGTCTGGAGCAGGTGCTCAAGAACCTGCTGTCCAACGCGGTGAAATTTACTGAAAAAGGCAGCGTCAGCCTGACGGTCGACCGGGCGCCAAACGAGGGTATTGCGTTCAATATCCGTGATTCCGGAATCGGCATTGCCGGGGACCAGCAAGAAAGCATTTTCGAAGCATTCCGCCAGGCCGATGGCACCACCAACCGCCGTTACGGCGGCACCGGGTTGGGCCTGTCGATCTCCCGTGACCTGGCGACTTTGCTGGGCGGTTCGATCAGCGTCAGCAGCGCACCGGGCCAGGGCAGTGTGTTTACGCTGGTGTTGCCGCAACAATATCTGGAGCCGGGGGAAGTGCCGGTCGAGCCCATGCGACTTGCTGCGGTCGCGGCGCCGGTAAGCGTTACACCGATAGTGCTATCACCGCTGATTGCCGAGGTCGACATTCCGCGTTTTGATGATGATCGACACAAGGGGCCGTTTTCCAGCCGCTGCATTCTGGTGGTGGAAGATGAATCTAATTTCGCCCATATCCTTTATGACCTGGCCCACGAACTGGGTTACCACTGCCTGGTAGCCCATGGTGCCGATGAGGGCTACGACCTGGCCAGGGCGTTCATTCCCGACGCCATCCTGCTGGACATGCGCCTGCCTGACCATTCCGGTTTGACCGTGCTGCAACGCTTGAAAGAACACGCGGAAACCCGGCACATCCCGGTGCATGTGATCTCGGTCGAGGACCGCGTCGAAGCCGCAATGCACATGGGCGCCATTGGCTATGCGGTCAAGCCGACCACTCGCGACGAACTCAAGGACGTGTTTGCCCGACTGGAGGCCAAGCTGACCCAGAAGGTCAAACGTGTGCTGCTGGTTGAGGACGACGATTTGCAACGCGACAGCATTGCCCGCCTGATCGGCGACGATGACATCGAAATCACCGCCGTTGGTCTTGCACAAGAGGCGCTTGACCTCCTGCGTGCGTCGGTTTTCGATTGCATGATCATCGACCTCAAGTTACCGGACATGCTCGGCAACGATTTGCTCAAGCGCATGTCGACCGAGGACATTTGCTCGTTTCCGCCAGTGATTGTCTATACCGGACGCAATCTCACCCGGGACGAAGAGGCCGAACTGCGCAAGTACTCGCGCTCGATCATCATCAAGGGCGCACGCTCACCCGAGCGTCTGCTTGATGAAGTGACACTTTTTCTGCACAAAGTCGAATCGCGGCTGTCCCATGAGCGGCAGACGATGCTCAAGGTCGCACGCAGTCGCGACAAAGTGTTCGAAGGGCGCAAGGTACTGCTGGTCGATGACGATGTGCGCAATATCTTTGCCCTGACCAGTGCGCTGGAGCACAAGGGGGCGGTGGTGGTGATTGGTCGAAACGGGCGCGAAGCGATCGATAAATTGAATGAAGTCGAAGACATCGATCTGGTGTTGATGGACGTGATGATGCCGGAGATGGATGGCTTCGAGGCCACTCTCGAGATCCGCAAGGATCCGCGCTGGCGCAAGCTGCCGATCATTGCCGTGACGGCCAAGGCGATGAAGGATGATCAGGAGCGCTGCCTGCAGGCCGGCGCCAACGATTACCTGGCCAAGCCCATCGACCTGGATCGGCTGTTTTCCTTGATACGCGTGTGGTTACCGAAAATGGAACGAATCTAAGTGCAGAGAAATAGCGAAATCGAATTGCGGTTGTTGATCGAGGCAATCTACCTCAAATACAGCTATGACTTTCGTGATTACTCCGGCGCGTCGATCAAGCGCCGGGTCACTCATGCGTTGAGCCAGTTCGAGTGCAACACCATCTCGGCGTTGCAGGAAAAAGTCCTGCACGACCCCACAGCCTTCATGCAGTTACTGCAATTGCTGACGATCCCGGTTAGCGAAATGTTCCGAGACCCATCGCACTTCCTGGCGATCCGCAAGGAAGTGGTGCCGCTGCTGCGCACCTATCCCTCGATCAAGGTCTGGATCGCCGGTTGCAGTACGGGAGAAGAGGTCTATTCGATGGCGATCCTCCTGCGTGAAGAGGGGTTGCTGGACCGCACCATCATCTATGCCACCGACATCAATCCGCGCTCACTGGAAAAAGCCAAGCAAGGGATTTTCTCCATGGAGAACGTCCGTGCCTACACTGCTAACTATCAGCAGGCCGGTGGCCAGCATTCGTTTGCCGACTACTACACCGCCGCGTACGGGTACGCGATTTTCGACAAGTCATTGTGTGAGAATGTGACTTTCGCCGATCACAGCCTGGCAACCGACAGCGTATTTTCAGAAACACAATTAATATCGTGTCGTAATGTATTGATTTATTTTAATAAAAAGCTTCAGGACCGGGCATTCGGCTTGTTCCATGAATCCCTTTGCCATCGCGGATTCCTGGTGTTGGGAAGCAAGGAAACTCCGGATTTTTCGGCCTTCGGCGATCAGTTCGAGCCCTTGGTCAAACAGGAACGGATCTACCGTAAATCATGAACAGCGCATCAGGGCTACCTGCTATCGAAGCCATCGTGATCGGCGCCTCCGCCGGGGGCGTCGAAGCGCTGCTGAGCATTCTCGGCCCGCTTCGCGAAGGCTTCACTTTGCCGATCATCGTGGTTCTGCACTTGCCCGATGAGCGCCGCAGCCAATTGGCCGAAGTGTTCGCCAGGAGGGTCGCCTTGCCGGTGTTGGAGGCGTGCGACAAAACGCCGGTCGACGCCGGCACCTTGTATTTCGCAGCGCCCGGTTATCACTTGTCGGTGGAGCAGGATCGCAGTTTTTCCCTGAGCCTGGAGCCCCGGCTGCATCACTCGCGCCCGGCCATCGATTACCTGTTCGAGTCGGCTGCCGATGTCTACGGTGTGCACCTGGCTGCCGTGCTGCTGACCGGCGCCAACCGCGACGGCGCGAGCGGGCTGGCGCACGTCAAACAGCATGGAGGGCTGACCATTGTGCAAGACCCTCAAGAGGCGCATGTCGCCACCATGCCGCTGGCGGCGCTGGATATGCATCAGCCGGACCACATTCTCCCTATACGCGGCATCGGCCGTCTGCTTGTCGAGCTGGAACAAATCGCATGCTAAGTACTATCCAGGCCAAACTGCTGATCGTTGACGATCTGCCGGAGAATCTCCTGGCGCTTGAAGCGCTGATCAAGCGTGAAGACCGTACGGTGTTCAAGGCGTTGTCTGCCGATGAAGCCTTGTCGCTGCTGTTGCAGCACGAATTTGCCATGGCCATTCTCGACGTGCAGATGCCCGGCATGAACGGCTTCGAGCTGGCCGAGTTGATGCGCGGTACCGAAAAGACCAAAAACATCCCGATTGTGTTCGTCAGCGCGGCCGGCCGTGAGTTGAACTACGCCTTCAAGGGGTACGAAAGTGGCGCCGTGGACTTTTTGCACAAACCGCTGGATATCCAGGCGGTCAAGAGCAAGGTCAACGTGTTCGTCGAACTTTATCGCCAGAGCAAGGCGATGAAAGAGCAGGTCCTCGCCCTGGAGCAAAGCCGCCGCGAGCAGGAAGCGTTACTGGTCAAGTTGCAGAACACTCAACTGGAACTGGAGCAGGCGGTGCGTATGCGCGATGACTTCATGTCTATCGTCGCCCACGAAGTGCGCACCCCGCTCAATGGTCTGATCCTCGAGACCCAGCTGCGCAAAATGCACCTCGCCCGGGACAATGCCGACGCGTTCACCCTGGACAAAATGCACGCCATGGTCGACCGCGACGAGCGGCAGATCAAAAGCCTGATCCGCTTGATCGAGGACATGCTCGACGTGTCGCGCATTCGCACCGGCAAGTTGTCGATCCGGCCCACACACTTTGATCTTGCAGTGCTGGTTCGCGACCTGTTGCAGAATTTCGCCCAGCAGATTGAAGCCGCTGAAGCCTCGGTCAGCCTTGACGCCGCGCAAGCGGTAATCGGCAGCTGGGATGAATTCCGGATCGAACAAGTGATTTCCAATCTGTTGACCAATGCGTTGCGTTACGGGGCCAAGAGCCCGATCGCGGTGCGGGTGTACAGTACAGGGGGGCAGGCGGTGGTGGACGTGCAGGATCAAGGCATCGGCATCAGCGAAGACAACCAGAAGCGGATTTTCCAGCAGTTCGAGCGAGTGTCGGCCAAACATGCCGTCGTCGGGCTGGGGCTGGGTTTGTTTATTTCAGAACAGATTGTGACCGCCCATGGCGGTACTATTACCGTCCAGAGCAGGATTGGCGAAGGCGCCTTGTTTCGCGTTTGTCTGCCGCTGTAGGAAAACAGCCCGATAAACGCAACCTCTGAGCGCCCGCAGGGTCGTATCAGCAGCAATTGACTGAACAAAGGCTTCCCCATGAGTGAAGATGCGCAAGATGTAGTACTCGTTGTCGAGGACGATCCATCGATTCTGATGGTGTTGTCGGCTTATCTATCGGGCGAGGGCTACCGCGTCCTGCAGGCCGAAAACGGTGAACAGGCGTTTGAAATCCTCGCGAGCAAACCGCACCTGGACATGATGATCACCGACTTCCGCCTGCCGGGTGGAATCTCCGGCGTGCAGATCGCCGAGCCTGCCGTGAAGCTACGACCGGAACTCAAGGTGATTTTCATCAGCGGCTACGCCCAGGAAATCCGCGAGACCGACAGCCCGATCACGCGCAAGGCGCCGATTCTCGACAAACCATTTGATCTGGACAAGCTGCAAGAGCTGATGCACGACATGCTTTCGTAAGCATCAAACTCTGATCATCTCCCTCACCTTCGCCGTCAATAAATCGAAGGTAAAGGGCTTGGTGATCATCTGCATGCCCGGATCGAGGAACCCACCGCGTACCGCCGCATGTTCGGCATAGCCGGTGATGAACAACACCCGCAGGTCAGGCCGCAGCTGGCGGCCAATCTCCGCCAGTTGCCGGCCATTCATGCCCGGCAGGCCGACGTCGCTGATCAGCAGATCGATGCGCTGGGTCGAATCCAGGATCGGCACCGCGCTGTCGGCATCGCTGGCCTCTACAAAGGCGTAACCCAGGTCACTCAACACACTTCCCACCAGCACGCGCACCGCCGGATCGTCCTCGACGATCAACACGGTTTCGCCATTTTGCGCGTAGGGGGCGTGCTGGATATTGATCGGGTTATCCTGGGGCAGGTCGCCTCCAAAGCGCGGCAGATACAGATTCACCGTAGTGCCTTCTCCAACCGCGCTCTGAATGGCGACGTGACCACCCGATTGTTTGCTGAAGCCGTAGATCATCGATAACCCGAGGCCGGTGCCCTGGCCAATTGGCTTGGTGGTGAAGAAGGGGTCGAAGGCACGGTTGATGATGCTTTGCGGCATGCCGCATCCCGTGTCGGTGACGCTGAGCACGACGTAATCCCCCGGTTCGAGATTGCTGTGCGCTTCGGTGAACTGACTGTCCAGTTGCTGGTTCCAGGTCTTGACCAGCAGATTTCCACCATTGGGCATGGCATCACGGGCGTTGATCACCAGGTTGAGCAGGGCGCTTTCCAGTTGATTGGGATCGGCTTCGGCAACCCACAGCTGATCGTTGAGCTGCATGTCCAGACGAATGCTCTCGTTGATACTGCGTTGCAGCAGTTCGTCCATGGCGATCACCAGGGTGTTCATCTCTACCGGTTTGGAGTCGAGCGACTGGCGACGAGAAAACGCCAACAGGCGATGGGTCAAGCCGGCTGCGCGGTTGGCTGAAGTCACGCCCAGATCGATGAGGCTGTCCAGGTCTTCAGTGCGTCCACGGGCCAGGCGGCGACGCAGCAGTTCCAGGCTGCCGATGATGCCGGTCAGCATGTTGTTGAAGTCGTGGGCGATGCCGCCGGTCAATTGTCCGACCGCTTCCATTTTCTGCGACTGGCGCAATACTTCTTCGTTATGCCGCAATTGAGCCGTGCGCTCTTCCACCTGCTGCTCAAGGGTTTCAAGCGTGTTTTGCAAGCGCAGCTCGCTTTGGCTCAGGTCGATCAGCCGGTCCCTGGCTTCGTACTGTCGTCGTCGTCCGCGCAGGGCGGTAGTGATCAGGCTGATCAGGGTGACCGGATGAAAAGGGCGTTCGAGAAAGGTGACGTTGCCCAATTGCGGGCCAAAACGGGACGCAGGGTTGTTCTCCGGACCGCCGTGGTGGGTCATCAGTACGATTGGCAGATCCGACCAGGCCGGTTGTTGTTCGATCAGTCGCACCAGTGGTTCGACATCACGGCCCAGCAAGGCTTCGGACGAGATCAGCAGCAGACCGGCACCGTATTCCAGTTCGGCGCACAGGCCGAGCAGGTCGCCACTGATTACCCCGTCGAAACCCGCTTCCTTGAGCATCATCAAGGCTATCTGGCTGTCACGACCCAGCGGCGCGAGAATGATGGCGCGCTCGGACGTTGCTTGCACAGCCGTCACCGGGTTTCATCCTCGAGCAATGGATTGCTCGCGCCCAGATACGTGGGCACACCACGCAAGACGCCCTGGAAGGCTTCCAGTGGTTCACCGACGGTCATGCCTTGCGCGCTGATGCGGTATTCGCGAATAGTCGATTCATGGCTGCCGGTGCGTTTCTTGATGATCGAAATCGCCCGGCGAACCTTGCCCAACGCCTCAAAGTAACGCAGCAGGATGACCGTGTCGGCCAGGTAGGTGATATCCACCGGAGCTTGCATATCGCCAACCAGTCCGTGCTGGGCAACGGTCATGAACGTCGCCGCGCCTTGACGGTTGAGGTACAGCAACAGCTCATGCATGTGCAGCACCAGGGCATTTTCCTCCGGCATCGCGGCTTGATATCCATTGATGCTGTCGATCACCACGGTCTTGATTTTGCCTTCGTCCACGCAACGTCGGACCCGATGGGAAAATTCGCCGGGTGACAGCTCCGCAGCGTCCACTTGTTCGATCAGCAGGTTACCGGTGTCTTGCAATGCCTTGAGGTCGATGCCGATGTTTTTCATGCGCTCGAACAGCAGCCCCAGCTCTTCATCGAAGATAAACAAAGCGGCTTTTTCGCCTCGTGCGACGGCTGCGGCGGCGAAGACCATCGAGATCAAGGATTTGCCGGTGCCCGCCGGGCCGAGGATCAGTGTGCTGGAGCCGGTTTCGATGCCGCCGCCGAGCAGGGCGTCCATCTCGCGGATGCCGCTGGTCAACTGTTGGCGGATGTAAGTCCCGCGGTGCTCGGCCGCGACCAGGCGCGGGAACACATGCACGCCGTCGCTCATGATAGTGAAATCATGATAACCGCCCCGGTATTTCTGGCCCCGGTACTTCACCACGCGGATCCGGCGCCGTTCCGCGCCGTAATTGGGCGTCAGTTCTTCCAGGCGAATGACCCCGTGGGCGACGCTGTGTACGGTCTTGTCCAGGGATTCGGCGGTCAGGTCATCGAGCAGCAACACCGTGGCGTCGTAGCGCACGAAATAGTGCTTGATCGCCAGAATCTGCCGGCGATAGCGCAGTGAGCTCTGGGCCAGCAGGCGAATTTCGGAAAGGCTGTCGAGGACCACGCGCGTCGGCTTGACCCGTTCGACCACTTCGAAGATCTGGCGGGTGGCTTCTCCCAGTTCCAGGTCGGAGGAGTAAAGCAGCGTCTGTTGCTGCTCGGCGTTGAGCAGGCTTTCCGGGGGCGTCAGTTCGAAGATGTGGACATTTTCGTCCAGCTCCCAGCCATGGGAGCGGGCGCCCTGGCGCAACTCGCGCTCGGTTTCGGACAGTGTGATGTACAAACACCGCTCGCCGGCTCGCGCACCGGCCATCAGGAACTGCAGCGCGACGGTGGTCTTGCCGGTACCCGGCTCACCCTCCAGCAAAAACACATGACTGCGCGACAGGCCCCCATCAAGGATATCGTCAAGGCCTTCGATACCGGTGGCCGCTTTTACACGAGTCAACTCGTTGAATGTAGACAAGTACTGCCCTCTCATGACCAGGGGAAACGAGGCAGCCAAACTGAGTGGCTGCCTGTTCTCTTGACCGTTGGCCGAGACGACGGTTCAACGAAATTTACGCAGTATCAAAGCCCTTGCTGAAGGGCCGGATCATCGGGATTGAGCTGTTCGAGTTGCGCCAGGAGTATCTGCACGTTTTGCAGTTGGCCGCTTTCCTTCCAGTAGTTGATCAGCAGAACCCGCGCCTTGCGGTCGTTAGGGTGGCGCTGAACGATTTCCTGCAACTGCTTTTGTGCAGCTTCCAGCTCCTGTTCGCCATGCAGCGTGGTGGCCAGGTCGTAGCGGTAATCCTTGTTGTCCGGCTCCAGCTCAACGGCTTTGGACAGGCCGAGGAGGGCGAATTCGCTTTGGCCGTGATGCAGCAACCAAAGCCCCAGCGCATGTTGCAGATAGGCCGAGTTAGGTTGGGCTCGCAGTTGCTTGGCCAACAGCTGTCGGGCGGCATCGTTCTGCCCTTGCCGGTCCAGCACATCGATCTGCATGACCAGTGCGGGCAAATTGGCCGGATCCAGACGCAGTGTGTTGTCCAGGGCCTGCTGTGCTTCCTTCAACTCGGCGTTGTGCAGGTGCAGTCGGGCCAGTTGATATTGGTTTTCGGCACTGTTCGGCGCGTTCTTGAGTACTTGCTCCCACGCGTCGATAGCCTGCTCCAAGGGTCCGAAATACAAACCCAGGTCATCGGGTGACAAGCCCAACAATGCATTGATCGCTGCCAGGCGCACGCTTTGCTCGCTGTCGTCGAGCAACGGCCCGAGCAGCAGACTGCGTTGGCCGTTGGGCACCAGGCCACTGATGCTTTTGATCGCTGCGATGCGCACCTCGGGCGCCTCGTGCTGCAAGTCGGCATCCGCCAGCTTCAAGGCGACCGAGCTTGGGTAGTTGGGCAGTTCGGCATGCAGCCACACGCGACGCTTGGGCTTGAGGTCCGGGCGAGCGAGTTGCTGGTAGAGCACGCGTGCAGCGCCAGGTTGACCGGCTTTGGCTTTGGCCAACGCTTCGCTGTAGCCGTGCTTGATCACGTCGGGAATGACCGGGGCAGTGCTGCGCAGGGAGAGCCACGCAAGGCCGATGACAAACAGGACACCGAGGCTGATGAGCAGATAGCGGCGGGACTTGGGCATGCAGAATCCGGGAGCTGGAAAGCTTTTGCAAAGACGCCAGCTTCGGTCAGGCCGGGCTGTGAGTCAAACCCTTGCGTTGGCAAAAACGTCTGATCGCCGCGCACGGCCCTCCAGATGATAAGGAATCGCTCTGCCAGTGATGTCCACGGTGAAACCTGTCGAGGCATCAAGGCAGTGACTACGCTTGCTGGAGATCACTTGACGAGCATGCCCATGCAAGCGTTGTTGCAGTATTTCAAAATGATGATCAAACCCGGGCGCGGGGTGTTGCTGTTCGCCCTGCGAACCGTCGTCGCCGGGCTGCTGACGCTGTACCTGGCCTTTGTGTTTGACCTTGAACAACCCAAATGGTCGATCATGGCCGTGGTCATCATCAGTCAGCCTTTGGGTGGGATGGTGCTGGCGCGCAGTTTTGGCCAGGTGGTCGGTACAACCTTGGGGGCGGTCGTGGCGGTGGTGATCATGGCCATTTTTCCCCAGGCACCGTTACCGTTCATTACCACGCTGGCCTTGTGGCTGGCGCTGTGCACCGCCGGCGGCACGTTGCTGCGCTACACCAGCTCCCAGGCGTTTGTGCTCAGTGGCTACACCGCGGTGGTCGTGGCGTTACTGGCTGTGCCGGATCAGGACGGCATTTTTTTGCTGGCCGTGACCCGGGTCACCGAGACGTTGCTGGCCGTTGCTTGCGTTTGCGTGGTCAGCTTGCTCACGGCCAGACCAGAATCCGTTGCCCGGGACTACTTTACAAAAATCGATCAAATCACCCGGTTGCTGGCAACCCATGCAAGCGCGGTGATCCGCACCGAAGAAAGTGAAGAGGATTTTCAACGTCGGCAGATGCAGTTGCTGGGCCAGATCAGTGCGCTGGAGGGCGTGCGCCGGCATCTGTATTTCGATGCGCCGCGCTTGCGCAGCGCCAATGGCCTGGTGCAGTTGCTCGCCAATCAGTTGGTTTTGTTGACCGCGCGACTGACCGCATTGCGCCACCAGCGGCTGCTGTTGACCGAGCGCTGGGAGGGCGAGTTGCCTGAGGAAATTGAGCAGCTGCGTACCGAAGAACTGGCCTTTCTCGATGAACTGGCACAGCAGGGGCGCTCGCTGTCAGCCGCAAAGCGCCACCGTTTCACGACCCTGCAACAGCGGTTCGATGAACTGGCCTACCGAGCCGAACAACTCACCGAATCGATGCCGGCGACCTTGCGCTCGCTGGCCTGGTCATTGCGCTGGGAGCAGGCGCGGATGTTGCAGCAGCTTGAACAGATTCTCGAGTTGAGCGATGCAATCCAGAGCGGACGCGCCGCCAGCAGCATGTTTCGCGGGCAGGAAAATCCGCTGCACCTGGATTTCACCCTGGCGACCATGAACGCTGTTCGTGCGTTCTGCGCCTTGCTGGTGGCCGGTCTGATCTGGATCGAAACCGGCTGGGACGGTGCACGGGGCGGGATGGTGCTGGTGGGGATTCTTTGCTCGCTCATGGCCACATTTCCACGACCGTTGCTGGCCGTCCAGAGCTACGCCCGAGGATACGGACTGGCGCTGCTGGTCTCGGCGCTCCTTCAGTTCATGCTTGTGCCGATGATCAGCAACTTCGAGCTATTGGCCTTGCTGTTGGTGCCCTTGCTTTACGCGGTCGCGGTCGGGCTTTCCAGTCCGTCCACCACGGGTACTGGCATCGGGTTGGGATTGACGACATTTCTGCTGTTCGGCCCACAGAACGTCGGACTTGGCCAAAACACCGCCCTTCAGTGGTTCGAATTTGCCGGGGCCTATACCTGTGCCACGGTATTGGCACTGAGTGTTTACTCGTTGATCTTCCCGTTCAGGCCTGATCTGCGACTGCGCCGTCTGCACCAGGAGAACGGCGAACAGGTGTACGCCTTGCTCAAGACCTCGGCCACCGATAAACAGCAATTTGCATTCGAAAGCCGAATGGTCGATCGCCTGACCATGATGCTGGGGCTTCTGCCAGCGACCCAGGACCCGCAGTCACGGGAACTGTTCCAGGTCAGCCTGGGTAGCATGGCACTGGGCATTGCCTTGAATCAGCTCAGGCAGCAGGGACAGAACAACGATTTGCTCAGCCCCGACGTTCAAGGCCGCCTGTTTGCGACGGTCAGGCAAACGGGCAGGCTGGTTGCCGGACGACCGGGTGTAGAGGCGAACCAGGTGCTGGAAAACCTGCGTAACCTGGGCGATGAACTGGATGGATTGCACTCGAGTGTGCATGAGCATCTATGGTCAGTGTTTCGCATGCGCGTGGCGCTGTTGATCGTGGTGTCGTTTGTGGAGCGCTATCGCCGCTATTTTGAACCAGCACCTGCCCAAGGAGAGCGAGCACTTGCCCATTGATCTGGAAATAGGAGGCGTTTATTTACCACCGATAGCCCAGGCGCTTCTTCTGGCGCTGCCGATTTTCCTGCTGCTGGACTGGGGATTGCGCCGCCTCGGTGTGCTGCAATTTGTCTGGCATGAAGCGCTGTTCGAAGGTGCGTTGTACGTAAGTGTCTGTGCAACCTTGATTCTGTTGATGGGAGCTTGAGCCATTGAAGACGATTCTTTCTCGACTCACGACCGTAGCAGTGGTGGTGCTGGCGTTTGTACTGGGCTGGTTTGCCTGGGAGCATTACACCCGCGCACCCTGGACCCGTGATGCGCGAGTGCGAGCAGATGTGGTGACCCTGTCAGCAGACGTCTCGGGGCGGATTGTCAGCCTTGCCGTGCAGGACAACCAGCACGTGGACAAGGGCCAGTTGCTGCTGGAAATCGATCCGGCGCGCTACAACCTTGCCGTAGAACATGCCAGGCGCGGGGTGGAAGTGGCGAAAGCATCGCTCGGGCAGGCCCAGGCCTCGATTACGGCCAGTGACGCGCTGCTCAAGCAACGCCAGAGCGAGGAGCAGCGCCGGCGCACGCTCAAGGATCGCTCGGCGATTTCCGGGGAAGAATGGGAGAAAGCCAACACGGATGTGTCAGTCGCCCAGGCGGACTTGCTGCGCAATCAGGCCAATCTGGTGCTGGCACAGGCCAATGTGCAGTTGGCCATCGCCGCATTGACCCAGTCCGAACTCGATTTGCAGCGTACTCGGGTGATTTCTCCGGTCACGGGCTTTGTCACCAACCTGTTGACCCGAGAGGGTGACTATGCCTCTGCCGGTGGACCGTTGCTAGCGCTGGTCGACAGCGACTCGTTTTATGTCAGCGGCTATTTTGAAGAAACCAAGCTGCCACGCATCGGGCAGGGCGACCGGGTCAAAATCGAGTTGATGAGCGGCGAAACCTTCGGCGGCACTGTGCAAAGCATCGCCTTTGCCATTGCCGATCGGGAGAACCTGCCGGGTGGGCGCCTGCTGGCGAACATCAATCCCAGCTATACGTGGGTGAAACTGGCGCAGCGAGTGCCGGTGCGGATTGAGATCGATGCCGACTACGCGGGTAAAGACAAACTGAGGGCGGGAACTACGGCCACGGTGACTGTCCAGGAAAACCGTCGCTAACCCCTGTAAGAGCGAGCCTGCTCGCGAAAATGTCGATGACGACGAGGTGAATCAGGTTTGCCGCGTCATCGTTGACGTCCATCGCGACCAGGCTCGCTCCTACAGGGGATTGTGCCATTCAAAAAAAACCCCGCGACCGAATAAGGCGCGGGGCAAAGAAGTTGGTGGGTTGCGGCCAACCAACGGAGCACTTTAAAAGCTGTTACTTGCTGGCCACCGTCTCCGGTTGCCAGCCGCCGCCGAGGGCCTTGTAGATCGCGACGATGCCGCGATACAGATCGACTTCGGCCTGGGCTTGCGTGTCTTCGGCCGCCAGGCGTTCACGCTGGGCGTCGAGCAACACCAGGAAGTCGGCAGTGCCTTCGCGGTAGCGAATTTCAGCCAGATCGGCAGCGGACCGGCTGGACTCGCTCTGACGAATCAACGAAATGAGGCGTTGTTGGCGTTTGTTGTAGTCGCTGAAAGCGTTTTCCGATTCTTCCAGGGCCAGCAACACGTGTTGCTCGTAGGTCGCCAAAGCGCCTTCGGCATCGGCATCGGCACCGCGCAATCGGGCGCGCACACTGCCCAGGTCAAACGCCGCCCAGGTGATGCTCGGGCCAAGCGCCCAGGCGTTGGCCGCCGAGGAGCCGATCTGCGAACCGCGTCCGGCGGTGAACCCAAGGAACCCGCTGAGGCTCACCCGAGGGAACAGATCCGCCTTGGCCACGCCGATCCGCGCCGTCGCCGAAGCCAGTTGGCGTTCGGCGCTGAGAATGTCCGGACGACGTTGCAGCAGTTCACCCGGGTCGCCAATCGGCAGGGCCTTGGCAATCGCCGGCAGGTCTTTGGGGCTCAGGTCCACGGTCAGCTTGTCCGGACGTTCACCCAGCAGGGTGGCAATACGGTTTTTCTGGCGAACCTGTTCGGCCTGCAGTTGCGGCACACTGGCCTCAACCGACGCCAGTCGCGCATCGGCGCGCTCGACATCGAGCTGATCGCCCACGCCGGCATCGCGCAGGCTGATGGTGATCTTGCGTGAGGCCTGCTGGTTCTGCAGGTTGGCCAGGGCGATTTTTTCCCGCAGTTGTGCGCCCCGCAGTTGACCGTAAGCGTCCACCAGCTCGGCAATCATCGTGACTTGCAGCTGGTACAGATCGGCCTCGAAGGCTTGCTGTTCGGCGTTGGCCGATTCCAGGTTGCGCTGGATACGGCCGAACAGATCGATTTCCCAGGCCATGTCCAGACCCAGGTCGTAGCGTTCGCTATTGACCCGGTCGGTGGTCTGACCCGGAATCTGTCCCTTGCCCAAGTCACTGCTGACCCGGCTGGTAATGGTCGGCATGGCGTCGTTGCTGACGTCGTCACGGATCGCCCGTGCCGCTTTCCAGCGAGCAAAGGCGATGCGCAAATCACGGTTGCCTTTGAGCGACTCGAGCACCAACTGGTTGAGGGTCGGGTCTTCGAACTGCTGCCACCAGATGCCTTCAAAGCGCGAGCGGTCGAAGTTTTTCTGGCCAGCGGCGCCGTCGGTGGCCGTGGTGATATTGGCCGGCTCGGTGGCTGGGGTCTTGTAGTCCGGTCCGACGGCACAGGCGCTCAGCGCCAGTACCAACAGGCTCGGCAGAAAGGCTTTCAGACTCATTGTTGCGACTCCAGCTTCAGGGCGCGGGCGGCCTTGCGCGCTTGTCCGCGCTCGACGAAGTTACGGATCAGTACATAGAACACCGGCGTCAGCAACAGACCGAAGAAAGTCACCCCGAGCATCCCGGAGAACACCGCCACACCCATGGCATGACGCATTTCGGCACCGGCACCGCTGGAGAAAACCAGTGGCACAACACCCATGATGAACGCGAAGGAGGTCATCAGGATCGGCCGCAGACGCAGACGGCAGGCTTCCAGTACCGCAGCCAGCGGGTTCATGCCTTCCAGCTGTTTATCCTTGGCAAACTCGACGATCAAAATCGCGTTCTTACAGGCAAGCCCCACCAGTACGATCAAACCGATCTGGGTAAAGATGTTGTTGTCGCCACCGGAAGCAATCACCCCGGTAATGGCCGACAGCAGCGTCATCGGTACGATCAGGATCACCGCCAGCGGCAGGCTCCAGCTTTCGTATTGAGCCGCCAGTACCAGGAACGCCAGCAGCACACAAAGCGGGAACACGAACAGCGCGGTGTTGCCGGACAGGATCTGCTGGTAGGTCAGGTCGGTCCATTCGTAGGTCATGCCGTTGGGCAGTTCTTCCTTGAGCAGTTTCTCGATGGCTTTTTCGGCCTGGCCGGAGCTGTAGCCGGGGGCGGCCGCGCCGTTGATTTCAGCGGTGATGAAGCCGTTGTAGTGCATCACGCGGTCGGGGCCTGAGGTGTCGCTGACCTTGATGAAGGTTGCCAGCGGGATCATCTCGCCTTTGTTGTTACGCACTTTCAGCTGGCCGATCTGGTCGGATTCGAGGCGGAACTGCTGCTCGGCCTGAACGTTGACCTGATAGGTGCGACCGAAGCGGTTGAAGTCGTTGGCATACAGCGAACCCAGGTAGATCTGCAGGGTGTCGAAGATGTCGCTGACGGCCACGCCGTGGGTCTTGGCTTTCTCGCGGTCGATCGCTGCATCGACTTGAGGCACGTTGACCGTATAGCTGGTAAACAACCCGGCCAGTTCCGGCACGTTATGGCTCTTGTTGATGATGTTCATGGTTTCTTTGTACAGCTCTTCGTAGCCCAGGTTGCCCCGGTCTTCGATTTGCAGGCGGAAACCACCGATGGTGCCCAGGCCTTGTACCGGCGGCGGCGGGAATATCGCCATGTAGGCTTCCTGGATGTCCGCGAATTGGCCGTTCAAGGCACCGGCAATGGCCCCTGCGGACATGCTCGGGTCTTTACGTTCGTCGAACGGTTTGAGCGTCACGAACACAATGCCGGCGTTCGGGCTGTTGGTGAAACCGTTGATCGACAGACCAGGAAAGGCCACCGCGCTTTCCACGCCAGGCTGCTTCAGCGCCAGGTCAGACATGCGCTTGATCACGTCTTCGGTACGGTCCAGGCTCGAAGCGTCCGGCAATTGCGCGAAGGCCACCAGGTATTGCTTGTCCTGGCCGGGGACGAAACCGGTCGGGGTGCTGGAGAAACCGAAGAAGGTCAGGACCATCAGGCCGGCATACAGCAGCAGGGCGATGCCGCTGGAGCGGATCACGCGGGCGACGGTGCCGACATAACCATGGCTGGCCTTTTCAAAGAAGCGGTTGAACGGACGGAACAACCAGCCACCGAACATCTTGTCCAGCACTTTGGAGAAACGGTCTTTCGGTGCGTCATGGCCCTTGAGCAGCACCGCGGCCAAGGCTGGCGACAAGGTCAGAGAGTTGAAGGCCGAAATCACGGTGGAGATGGCGATGGTGAGGGCGAACTGTTTGTAGAACTGCCCGGTCAACCCGGAGATGAACGCCGCCGGAACAAACACCGCACACAGCACCAGAGCTGTCGCAATGATGGGACCTGTCACTTCACGCATGGCGCGCTTGGTGGCTTCAACCGGGGTCAAGCCGAGTTCGATGTTTCGTTCGACGTTCTCCACCACCACGATGGCGTCGTCCACCACGATACCGATCGCCAGTACCAGGCCGAACAGCGACAAGGCGTTGAGCGAAAAGCCAAACAGATGCATCACGGCAAAGGTACCGATCAGGGAAACCGGTACGGCCACCAGTGGAATGATCGAGGCACGCCAGGTCTGCAGGAACAGGATCACCACGAGCACCACGAGGATCAGTGCTTCGAAGAGGGTGTGAACCACCGCCTCGATGGAGCCGCGCACGAAGATCGTCGGGTCATAGACGATGCTGAAGTCCATGCCTTCCGGGAAGTTCTTTTTAAGCTCGGCCATTTTTGCCCGAACTTCGTTGGAGATCTCGATGGCGTTGGAGCCAGGACGCTGGAAGATCGGGATTGCCACGGCGGGTTGGTTGTTCAGCAAGGAACGCAAGGCGTACTGGCTGGAACCCAGCTCAACGCGAGCGATGTCTTTGAGGCGAGTGATTTCACCGTTGTCGCCTGCGCGAATGATGATGTTCTCGAACTCTTCCTCGTTGACCAGACGGCCTTGGGTGTTGACCGACAGCTGGAAACTTTGCGCATTCGGGGCAGGGGGCGCACCTAGTGCGCCGGCCGCCACCTGACGGTTTTGTTCACGAATCGCGGTGACCACATCGGTGGCGGTCAAATTGCGCGACGCGGTCTTGTTCGGGTCGAGCCACACACGCAGCGAGTAATCGCCCATGCCGAACAGCTGTACGTCACCGACGCCACCCAGCCGCGCCAGCTCATCCTTGATGTTCAGGATCGCGTAATTGGACAGGTACAGCATGTCGTAGCGTTTGTCCGGCGAGGTCAGGTGCACCACCATCGTCAGGTCGGGCGAGGCCTTGTCCACGGTGATACCGATGCGCGTCACTTCCTCGGGAAGCTTCGGCTCGGTGCGGGTCACGCGGTTCTGCACCTGTACCTGAGCGTTGTCCAGGTCAGTGCCCAACGCGAAGGTGATGGTCAGGGTGATCTTGCCGTCAGCGGTGGATTGCGAGGACATGTACAGCATGTTCTCGACGCCGGTGATGGCTTGCTCCAGTGGCGCGGCCACGGTTTCACCGATGACTTTAGGGTTGGCCCCCGGGAAGTTGGCGCGCACTACAACGGTCGGCGGCACCACTTCCGGGTATTCGCTGATCGGCAGCTGGAACAGCGAGATCGCACCGGCGATCAGGATCAGCAGCGACAGTACCGCTGCGAAGATCGGCCGCGAAATAAAGAATTGGGAAAAATTCATCGTAAAAATCCCTTAATCGCGTGGGGTCGTGGCAGCCAGTTTCACAACCGTACCCGGCGTGACCCTGGCAGGCGCGACTTGGGGAAGATTGCTGGCTTCCAGCGCTTGGCGTTGTTGTGCGAGGGCCGCGAGGGTTTGTTCGCTGGCCATCGGAATCACTTCAGGGGTGACCGGTGAACCCGGGCGTACCCGTTGCAGACCCTTGACGATAATGGTGTCGTCCTTGTTCAGACCGTTACGTACGATGCGCAAGCCTTCGATCTTCGGACCCAGCTCTACTGCGCGGTAAGCGGTGTTGTTGTCGCTGTCCATCACCAGCACGAACTTCTTGCCCAGATCGGTGCCGACCGCTTCGTCGTTGATCAGCATGGCGCTATAGGTGCCGCTGCCCACCAGTTTCAAGCGTGCGTACAGGCCCGGGGTGTAGCTGCCATCACTGTTGTCGAACACGGCGCGCCCACGGATGGTGCCGGTCTTCGGGTTGACCTGGTTGTCGACGAAGTTCATGACGCCCTGGTGCGGGTTGCCATCTTCGTTGGACAGCCCCATGTAAACCGGGGTGGTGGCGCCGCGTTTGCCCTGGCGAGCGAGTTGTGTGTACTTGAGGAACACACGCTCGTCAGCATCGAAGTAGGCGTAGACCTTGTCGGTGGAGACGACGCTGGTCAGTGGCGTGGTGTCGGCGGTCACCAGGTTGCCGGCGGTGATTTCGGCGCGGCTGACCCGGCCGCTGATCGGTGCGGTGACGCGGGTGAAACTCAGGTTTAGCTTGGCCAGATCCAGCTGCGCTTGCAGGGCGCCTACAGCGGCGCGTGCTTCTTGTGCAGCGCTGGTACGCGAATCAGCCAGCTCCGCGGAGATGGCATTGCTGGTGCGCAGGCGCTCACCGCGCTGGGCTTCGTTTTCACTGCGGGTGGCGTTGGCGCGGGATTGGGCGACCAGTGCTTCGAGGCGGCGGACCTCAGCCTGGAACGGGCGAGGATCGATCTGGAACAGCAGGTCACCTTTCTTGACCAGTGCGCCTTCAGTGAACGCCACTTCATCGATCTGGCCGGAGACCCGTGGGCGAATCTCAACGGTTTCCGGTGCTTCGAGGCGTCCGGTGAATTCATCCCACTCGTTGACCGGTTGCTCCAGCACCCTGGCCACACTGACCTTGGCGGCCGGCATTGTGGCGGCAGTTTCCGGCGCCTTGCCGCAAGCGCTCATCACCAGTACGGCCAACAAGGCCAACGGGAAGCGCAAATGTTTGAGTGACTGTTCCATGGATGCATCCGCCAATGTGTTGAGATTGGCGAATGATGCGCGGAGGGTTGGTATGTCACGAATCGAATGGGGCGAAGGTAACTATCATTCGGAATGATATAAGACGTGATCAAGCCGCCTAGCCTGCGCCTTTTGCTGAAAAACCATCAAGCAGGCTGATGACAATTGCACCCTGCAATCACAAACGCAGCCAAATCAGCCAGGGCGACAGCGGCACACTGACCTCATAGCAACTGCTAGCCATCTCGCGCAATGGCTGCGTCCTGGTGACGGGAGGGCGCTTGCAGAACCGCGTCGGGCAAACGATCTCGGCCAGCACCTTCTGGCAAATCTGGGCCAACACCTGGATTGGCGAGAACCGTGGCGGGCTGCTCGGCTCCGGGCGTCTGGCCAATCTCTATGGCTGTGCATTCGGTGGTAACTGCGCCAGCGCGGCGGGGCTGGCGACGACCGCGGGTGACAATCACTTCCTTTACCTGCAGCAGCCTACAACCTGTTTGGTGCAGTGGATGCGCGGCCGGACTGGACGCGCGAGCGCCCGGACACCTGGCTGTATGAGCACAACATGAATGGCTGCTCGGACTTCTAGGACGTTGGCGCGCCCAACGCGTTGTCTGCCTTGGGCGTGCAGGGGTTTGGATCGGCAAGCTGGTCGGCTAGTGACAGTTTTGCGACTGACGATAACCAGAAGGCATCTTTGCGCAGTCCTTGACTCAGAAATGATATGAGCGCGCCTGCGCCCATATCGCCAAGTTGCATTGATGGTTACTGTTTCTGCAGGTCTCCAGGCTTCCACTCCTTGTCGAAGAAAGACTTGGTCGGGCCATACAGGCGCAGGATCACGAAGAAGCCTTTGCCCGGCAAGGTGCGAATCCAGTTCTTGCCTTCACCCGGTGAATCCGGCCCGAAGTGCAGGTCAATCGAGCCGTCGGTATTCACCAGAGGTTTGTCCATCGCGTTCAACGACGGGAACGGCTGGCCGTTGTCCACGCCAGACGCGGTGATCGAGTCATACACCGTCACCGACCAGAATAACGCTGCCGGGATGCCTTTGGGCAGGTTCAGTGTGTAGGCGTTGCTGCCCGAGAGGAACTCGCCCTTGGCGTCGACGAAGGTGGCCGGGTACTTGGCGCCGACGTTCTCCATGTTTACCGCCATGCCCGGGCTGGCCGAGTAGGCATTGGTGAAGAAACCGGTGCGCGGGTCGATGTAGTTGAAGGTGTCGGCAGTGAACGTGGCATTGCCCGGGAAGACGTTCAGCCACTTGCGGTCCGGGTACCACGTGCCATTGGTGACGATGGTTTGGGGTGTGTAAGAGGTGGCGTGCCCCATCTTGCTCGCGGTTTTAGCGGCCTTGTCGAGCAGGTCGCGGGTCGCTGCATCTGGCTGGAACGGCTTGCCCTTGATGATGCCCAAGGCGGCAAGCATGCCGCGCATTTCCATGTCTTGCGAATCGACATATTCATGGTCAATAAACCGCGAAAGCATGTCGAACGCGCTGCCATCGGTGGGATAGAGCATATTGATCGGCGTTTTCGAGGCGTTCGGAAACTCCATCTTTTTGGCTGTGGCTTCTTTACCCAGTGGATAGATGCGCGTCTGCTCCATGAGCTTGACCGGGGCTTCCAGCTGTTTCGGGTCCTTGAAGAAACCGCGCCAGAACACAAACACGTTGTAAGTGCGCGAACGGTAGGTCAGGTAGCCACGAGGCACTTCACCGTTGTAATCCGGTGGCAGCACCAGATACTTGGCACCCTTGCCTTTGTCCGGGCCGGGCAGGCCGACATCGCCGCACCAATGGCGGCCTTCGATCGGGCCTTCGGAGCAGATCGGGCGCTGGAAGAAGTCGTCGAGAATGCCCTGCATTCCCGGCGGCACTTCAATCACCATCGGGCCGTCCTGCTTCAGGTCCAGATAACCCATGGCATAGATCACGTCGGAGTTCGGTGTGGTTACCAGGGTCTTGGCGTTGAGCCGGTCTTTCCAGATCGGCAGTACGTTGTAGCCCGCGCCGAAGGTTTTTTCCGAGCCTTCCTTCATGGCGTACATGTTCAGTGCCGGCAGTGCCCAGATGTAGGACTGCACGGCGCGCTGGAAAAACAGCTCGTTCTTGAGCTGAGCCACGCCTTCCAGGGTTGGATAACCGCCAGCGAAAGGCAGGTCGGCCAGTTGTTCATAATGCGTGGCGGCCTGGGCGCCGAGGCTGACCGAAACGGCCAATGCCAGTGCGGTCAGCGTTTTGCTGGCTGCGTTCATCGTCGAAGTCCTTATCAATTGTTTTGCTCCACGGCCGGTGGGGCCAAGCGCCGTCGAGGGCGTCAGCTTGTGGCCAATAGGCTCGGAAGTACAGTGAGAATTCGGCGTCTTCAGGTGGGGGCAGCCAGTTGGCCATTGAGCAGGGCCGGTAGTTCGCCGAAGAATTTCTCATTCAAGGCTAATGAGTGTTGCATTGGATTGTTGATTAACTGCTGAAGTTGAGAGGGTGAAGTTTTCGAAATAATTTATCGATAACTCATGAAAGTGGTTTTCAAGTGGCTCTGGTATGTTGAATCAATGTTCGACAACTAGAGAGGTATTTATGAAGTACACGAGATTTCCAAACCCACTTAAAGGCGGAAGCAAAATTGCTATAGTTTCACCGGCGGGTTATTTGACCAATCCTGCTTTTCTGGATCACGTTGCTGCGATGATCAAAGAACAGGGCTGTGTTTCTGTATATTCAAAAAATTGTTTTGAGAGATACGACAATCATTACGCCTATGCAGGAACTCCGCAGCAAAGGTTGGCAGATTTACAATGGGCATGCGATGACCCGGATATAGAAGCTATCTGGTTAACCCGCGGTGGTTATGGATGTGTGCAGTTGCTCGACGGGTTGAATTTGAGTGGGATTTGTAAAAATCCCAAATGGCTGATTGGTTATTCCGATATCACCTACCTGCACAGTGCGTTCAACCGCCACGGTATCGCTACGATCCATGGGCACAACGTTGTGCGAACGCTGAGTAATGGCGTTGCTCCGCCGGCGTCTGCCTACGGCAAGATCTTTGATATTTTGAAAGGCAGTGCGCCTGCGTACGAGATGATTTCACATAAACTGAATCAAACAGGCAAAGCCAAGGGGCGACTGGTTGGCGGAAACCAGACTATTGTGGGGGCACTTTCCGGAACACGCTACGACTTCGATTATGAGGGGGCAATATTGTTTTTGGAAGATGTTGGAGAAAATGCTTATTATAGAATCGATCGACAAATGCAAACACTGGAAACGTCGGGTGCATTGGCTAAAATCAAAGGTATTATCATAGGTTCCATGCGAGACATGGGCGGCACGAAGTCGGATTTCGACGAAACTGCCTATAACTTGATCCATCAGATTACGGAAAAATATAAAATCCCTAAAATATTTGCTTTTCCGGCCGGGCATGTCCCAGACAATTACCCGCTGATGATGGGCGCAGAGGTTGAAATGGAGGTGCAGGCAGAGCGTTATATCGTGAAATACGCCTTGCCTCATACTTGCTCGTGACGTGGAATGTTCTTCGAGTGGTCAAATTAATCTCGAACACTCGAAGAAGCCCAAATATCGCAAATTGTTCGCATCGATGAACAGGTGTCCGGTTAGGCCAGGCTATCCGGATCCCCGAAGAACATCTGAATCCGCGATCGCAACCAGCGCTCACCCGGATCGTTATCCTGTGATCCACGCCAGGCCATGTGCAGTTCAAAACTGCGCACCGGCAAGGGTGGATCCTCGGCACGAACACCGCCCGCGGCGGTCAGTGCATCGGCTGTGTAGTCTGGTACCGTGGCGACAATGTCCGTTCCGGCGAGTAAGGTACTCAATCCGTTGAACTGCGGCACGGCCAGTACCACGTGGCGTTTACGACCGAGCTTCTCCAGCTCTTCATCAATAAAACCGCTGAGGTCGCCGGCAAACGATACCAGTGCGTGGGGTCGTGCGCAGTAGTCATCCAGGCTCAATGGCCCCGGGACGGTGTCGGCCCGCAACAGTTTAGGCTGGCTGCGGCGCAGCACTTTGCGCTTGGCATTGGCCGGCAGGTCGGTGGTGTAACTGACACCGATGGAAATCTCCCCGGAAGCGAGCAGTCCTGGCATCAGGATGTAGTTGACTCGTCGCACTACCAGCACGATACCCGGTGACTCAGCGCGCAGGCGCTTGAGCAGCATCGGCAGCAGGGCGAATTCGACGTCGTCGGACAGTCCGATGCGAAACACTGCGGTACTGGTGGCCGGATCAAATTCGGCTGCCCGGCTGACCGCCGTGGAAATCGAATCCAGTGCCGGAGAGAGCAGGGCGAAGATTTCGATCGCCCGTGCAGACGGCTCCATGCTGCGGCCGGTGCGCACGAACAACGGGTCATCGAACAGACCGCGCAAGCGCGAGAGCGCTGCACTGATAGCGGGTTGGCCGAGAAAAAGTTTTTCCGCCGCGCGGGTCACGCTGCGTTCGTGCATCAATGTTTCGAAAACGATCAACAGGTTCAGGTCGACACGACGCAGGTCATTACGATTCATCTGGAGTCCTGGCAGAGTCAGCAAGCTTGACGTGGGCGGCCATATGAGAACAATGGCCAGCGGGAATCTTACGGGTAAAGGCTGGTACTCTGCACCGAGAAATTCAGATTTCCTACAAAGGCTACGTCGGATTCATACTGCATCTGGCGATGTTTCCGAAAGGGCGAAATCAATGACAGGCATGTCGACTATTAATAGCCACAGATAGTCTTGGGTTAAAAGCCCAGCTAGAGTTCATGGCATTAGAGGTTCAATTGGCGAGGTTTGCGATGTCCCGCACGATCCGTTTTCACAAGTTTGGTCCAGCCGAGGTGCTCAAATGCGAAGAGCATGCGGCCGCTCAGCCTGCACCGGGCGAAGTGCAGGTGCGCGTCGAGGCGATTGGCATCAGCTGGTATGACACATTGTGGCGCCAGAACCTGGCACCTTCCCATGCTCGTTTGCCTTCCGGTCTTGGCCAGGAAATGGCCGGCGTCGTCACTGCCGTGGGTCAAGGTGTTGAAGACCTGGCGGTCGGCGACAAGGTGGCCAGTTTCCCGGCCGAAAGCCCGAACGATTATCCTGTCTACGGCGAGCAGATTGTTCTGCCGCGCTCGGCCCTGACCCGTTACCCGGATGTGCTCAGTCCGATTGAAGCGAGCGTGCACTACACGCCGCTGTTGATCGCCTATTTCGCCTATACCGATCTGGCACGGGTCAAACCCGGGCAATTTGTCCTGGTCACCGACGCCAGTCACTGCGCGGGGCCTTCCTTCGTGCAACTGGGCAAAGCCCTGGGTGTACGGGTAATTGCCGCGACCAAGACAGCGCAAGAGCGCGAATACCTGCTGTCGCTCGGTGCCGAAAAGGTCATCGTCACCGAAGAGGAAGATCTGCTGATGCGGATCAACAAGATCACCGACAACCGCGGCGTGGATGTGGTGTTCGATGGTCTGGGCGGTCCGCAGATGTCGTTATTGGGTGACGTGCTCGCACCTCGCGGCAGCCTGGTGCTGTACGGCCTGCAGGGCGGCAATCAGACGCCGTTCCCGGCGTGCGCAGCGTTCCAGAAGAATATTCAGTTCTTCGTGCACTGCATCGGCAATTTCACCGGCAAGCCCGAACTGGGCATCATCCAGGATCAGGTCGCGTTGCAACGCGCCTTGCGTGACATCAACCAGATGACAGCTGATCGTGTGCTCCTGCCGCTCAAGACTCGGGTCTTCCCGTTTGCCGAGTTTGTCCAGGCGCATCGCTACATGGACGAATGCCCATGTCGTGAACGGGTTGCTCTTCAGGTCGAACCGGCGTAATCCATCCTCCCTGCGTTAAAAAAAGTCCGTGTACCACGGACTTTTTTGCATTTATCCCTCCGAAAACAAGCGCTCCTAACGGCATGATCTCAGTCGGTATCCACAACTGAACTGGTTTTTGCTCTCAATCTGTGGCTTCTAATCAGTCACTAAGCCCTGATAATTGAATGATTACTTTCATCTCAAGGAATGAGTCATGTCTGTGTGTCAGGCTGATACTTGTCTATGTGCGCCTTGGGTGCATTTATCAAAAAGAACATGTTGTTGCGTAGATACTGTAAGCGCGGCGATAACTGCTTTCCTTATTTCCTGTGTTAAACGTTTGTGGGACGTTGTGGGATATTTCCTAGGAGCGCCGGGCAAACTAAATAAATGGTTTAAAAACAACGGCATAGGTCTGTTCTTGATGCTGTCTCCACAGGCCCACCAAGAATGCTCGAAAAAGATGCCATTGAATTCGAGTGCTAGTATTTGACCGTAATTTCCATGACTTATAGCCGCGCAGTCCGCTCGTTGTGCGGGACTGTTGGTGCACTATAGAACTTACAAGTACCAGGTAAATAAAGATGACCAGCATTCATGATCAAGCGATGAACAATGTCTATCAACAGGTACTGCACAGATTGCTCGGATTTTTTTCTCGAGCCGAACGCACGGCATTGCAATTGTTGATCCAGCGCCTGGCGGTAGCGGCAGGGGGAATGGAAAACATCGGTGATTTCAAGGTGCTGGCGATCCAGACAGGAACTCGCGACAACTGTTATAGCCTGGCGCTGCTTCGGGCGGCTCAGTTGACGATCGCAACTCGTTCGCCTACGACATTCAAACTGCGCATCGCCTCATTGAGATTGAACGGGAACAGCGCGACAGCCCTGGAAAACATGCACCGCACCAACAGTGCATTGTTCATCTATGACGATCTTCGGGTTGAGGTGTTGATGGTGGATGATCGGGAGGTGTTGCCGTTCAATCATCAGGCACCGAATTCCAACGCCGGCACTGAGTCAAACCGGCTGAATCTGCTGTTGCTCGGCCATCGCCGACACTACAGCGAGGCGCTTGATGCCGGGCGTAGCGGCTATCTGGCCACTGGCGAGTTTTATGGGCAGATCGCTCGGTGGGAGGGGGGCGTCGATGCATTGCTCAGCAACGAAACGCCGCGACAGCAGAAACAGTTTATCGACGGTTTGAATCGCGCCGCCATGACAGCGGGATTGGACTTGCCGGACATCGGCGAATTTGCAAACACGGGGCTGTTCACGTTGCTCGATGAACTGGGCAGTGACAGTTACCGCGAGTTCTACGCCGATCAGGATCGGGCGCAATGGCGTCCGGCAGAACGCTTTGAAACCTGTCGCCGCGCGACCTGCATTGATATTCACGACATGTTGGTCAGTCCCGCAGAAGAGCGCTGGCCCCTACTGAACGAGTTTCTTGGATTCCAGCCTGATGCACCGAGTGCCCAGATCAGAGACAACGAGTTCGTCAGCCTGGCGGTCGCGGCTCACCTGTGCGGATTGCAGGCCTGTTTGCAGCAAGGTCGCAGTTACGAGGCAGTGGTCGTCGAACACTTGAAGCGAGCCTTGGTGATGATGCGTCGCAAGCAGTTACCCGATCAGATGTGTGAACAATTGATCGAAGCCTTTGGCAATCCGGCAACGCTGGCACAGCAGCGTCAACGGACTACGGCTGATGCGCACAGGATCCTCGGTCTGAATGAAGCGCAGCTTGTTTGCCTGCTGTTTGCGCCGTTTATCGACAAGGGGGCCGGCCTCGAGCGCTTTTTACGACTGTGTCACCCGGGCATGCTGGTGGCCATGCCCGACCTGCACCGGGCCATGCAGGGGCATCCCGTCGCCGAACAGATCATGCAGTGGATGGTTGAAGTCAGCGGGCTGCCGGTCAGCTTGATCGGCAGACTGTATCGAATGGAGTTGGTGCCCGATATTCCGGGCGAGAGGACCGAAACGGCCAGTGACGGCGCGGATTCTCCAGAAGCCGGTATCGCTATGGCAGATGAATGGTCTGTGGGTCGTTGACAGTGCGTGGGTTGCGCGGATGCGCGATTGGCCGGTGGCGATGAAGGGTCCACGAGACGCCGATTTCGCCTATCAGGCGGTCTACCGATACCTCACCACTCTGATCAACGAGTCCTTCGGGCATGGACGTTTGCGTTTGCCCTCGTTGAGGCGCCTGGCGATTCGCCTTAATGTGTCGATCTCGACCATCCAGTACGCGTATGCGTTGCTGGAAAAAGAAGGGCGGGTCTATTCCGTGGCCAAGTCTGGCTATTTCGCGGTACCGGCGTCCTCGATCGACTTGATGCACAGCAGCAACGACTTGCTCGAAACCGTCTACGTCAATGCCCGACGTCCGGGGGTGCTGGTCCTGAGTGCCGATGAGCCTGCTTTGTTGCAGCCGCTCGACAGTCCCTTGCTGCTGCTGGAGCGTGAACTGCTGCGTCAATACCCGCGCCAGTCGCTACCATTCGCGCAACCCTATGGTGAACTGGAATTGCGCACCGCCCTGGCGGCACGCTACACCACGTCGCCGGTTCGATGCTGGCATGCCGATGACGTTTTCGTCGGCGCCGACCTTCGAGGTGTGCTGGAAATAATCATCGCTGTATTGGGTTTGAACGACGCGGCAGTGGTGGTCGAATCGCCGTGCGACTGGGCAATATTGCGCTTGTTCCAAGCCTCTTGCGTGCGGGTGATCGAGTTGCCAGTGATGGCAAACAGTTGTCTGGACTTCGAACGGCTCAAGATGTTGCTGGAAACCGAATCGGTTCGGTTGGTCATGGTGTCCTCGGGCTTGAACATGCCGCGCGGCAGCCTGGCGCCAGATGACAACCGCCAGGCCATCGCTCGATTGCTGGCACAACACGGCAGTTGGGTACTGGAGAACGACTGCTATGGGGAACTGGCCTTTGAGGCGGGTCGCCCGCGGTTTCGCGATCTGCTCGCCCCGGAACGCCTGATGGTGTTTTCCTCATTCGAGAAAATCATCGGCCCGGAAGCGCCTTTCGGGTATCTGCTTTCCAGGCATTTCAGCGCGCAACTGCAACGGCAGTTCATGTTGCGTTCTTTCCGCCTGTCACCGATCCGCCAGAAAGCCATTGCCCGGTTGTACAGCAATGGCCGAATCGATCAACACCTGCAAGTACTGCGACGACTGCTCAAGGAGCGAAAGGGGCAGATGACCCAGTTGTTGCGCGAGCGCCTGGGTGACGCCTTGCTCGTCGTCGAACCTCAGGGCGGCGCAACCGTATGGGTACGCTCGCTGCGCCGGGTGAATGTTCGCCGGGTGTTTCAGCGCCTGTTGACGCAGGATGTGGTCATTGCTCCAGGCGAACTGTTCAGCCTTCAGGGGTTGCACGCGCAGAATCTGCGGTTGAGTCACACCTTCGGTGGAGAATATGACCTCGCTGCCGCCTTGGGTTTACTGGGCGATGCGCTGCGTCTGGAGGCGATGGACTGAGGAGGGCGCAATGACAACTTCTAACGTCCTGGATCGATCCCATCGCGTTGTGGTCAAACTGCCAGTAAACTGCGCCCCAACTCTTGAACCACTCGATCCCAGAGGTTTTGCATGACACTCAGTCCTTTTGCGGGCAAACCGGCACCGGCAGAATTGTTGGTCGACATCCCGCGACTGGTAACGGCCTATTATACCGGCCAGCCTGATGCCGCCATATCGACCCAGCGCGTTGCGTTCGGCACCTCCGGGCACCGTGGCAGCTCGTTCGACCTGAGTTTCAATGAATGGCACGTTCTGGCCATCAGCCAGGCTATTTGCCTGTATCGCGAGGCTCAAGGTGTTGATGGCCCACTGTTTGTCGGTATCGACACCCATGCGCTGTCCACTCCGGCCGGTGCCAGTGCCCTCGAAGTGCTGGCGGCCAACGGCGTGACGGTGATGATTGCCGAAGGTGACGAATACACCCCGACGCCGGCAGTCTCCCACGCGATCCTTTGCTACAACCGTGGACGCACCACCGGCCTGGCCGATGGCATTGTCATCACACCGTCCCATAACCCGCCGCAAAGCGGAGGCTACAAGTACAACCCCACCAATGGCGGCCCGGCCGATACCCACATCACCAAGTGGATCGAGACAAAGGCCAATGAACTGCTGGCCAACAAGCTCGCTGGGGTCAAACGCATCAGTTACGAGCAGGCGCTGAAGGCGAGCACGACTCATCGTCACGACTACGTGAACACCTATGTGGCCGATCTGATCAACGTGATCGACTTCGATGCGATCCGCGACGCCAAGTTGCGACTGGGCGTCGATCCGCTGGGTGGAGCAGGGGTTCGCTACTGGTCGGCGATTGCCGAACATTACCGTCTGGACCTGGACGTGGTGAACAAAGAAGTCGATTCGACCTTCCGGTTCATGACCGTCGACTGGGACGGTCAGATCCGCATGGACCCATCGTCCAGCCATGCCATGCAAGGCCTGATCGGTCTGAAGTCGCGCTTCGATGTGGCGTTTGCCTGTGACCCGGATCATGACCGTCACGGCATCGTGACCCCGTCCGGTGGCTTGTTGGCGCCGAACAACTACCTCGCCGTTTGCATCGATTACCTGTTCCAGAATCGCCCGCAATGGCGTGCCGATGCTGCCGTGGGTAAAACCGTGGTCAGCAGTGGCTTGATCGATCGTGTGGCCAAGCGTCTGGGGCGTCGTCTGTACGAGGTACCGGTTGGCTTCAAATGGTTTGCCGATGGCCTGTTCGACGGTTCTCTTGGTTTTGGCGGCGAAGAAAGCGCCGGCGCATCGTTCCTGCGCAAGGACGGTAGTGTCTGGTGTACCGATAAGGACGGGCTGATCCCGGCACTGCTGGCCGCAGAGATGACCGCCCGCACCGGTCGTGATCCGAGTCAGGCCTACCGCGCTTTGACCGATGAATTGGGCGAACCGTTCTCTGTACGAGTCGATGCCAAGGCCAATCCTGAACAAAAGGCTCTGTTGAGCAAGCTGTCGCCGCAGCAGGTGACCTCGACCGAACTGGCCGGAGAAACGATCCAGAGCATCCTCAGCCATGCGCCAGGCAACGACCAGGCGATTGGCGGTTTGAAGGTCATGACCGAAAACGGCTGGTTCGCGGCACGTCCATCGGGCACGGAAGACATCTACAAGATCTATGCCGAGAGCTTTGTCAGCGACGATCACCTCAAACAGTTGGTGGCTGAAGCGCAAACGCTCGTGGATGGCGCCATTTCTGCGAAGTAAATGAAGGCCCCTTCGCTGGCAAGCCAGCTCCTACAGGGAATGCTGACTCTGTAGGGGCGGGCTTGCCAGCGAAGACGTGAGTACCGTCGCCAAAAAAAAGGGGGCAACCATGGTGGTTGCCCCTTTTTTATCTCGCTGTCACCAACTCAAGCCAGATCCACCAAAACAATCTCACTGTCCTCAATCGCGGTGACTCGCAATACGGGTTCGTCAGCAACCGCGACACCGTCTCGAGCTTGTGCACGCAAGCCATTGACTTCAATGATGCCCGTGGCCGGAACGAGATAGGCACGACGACCATTGTCCAGACGGTATTCGGCCGACTCCCCAGCCTTCAGGTTCGCTGCCACCAATCGCGCATCGGCACGAATCCGCAGGCTTTGATCGTCACCGTGCTTGCCGCTCGCCAGGGTTACGAAACCTTCGCGCTCACCTTTCGGGAATGGTTTGGCACCCCAGGACGGCGCCAGGCCGGACTCGTTTGGAATGATCCAGATTTGAAAAATTCGCGTCTCGGTCGATTCAAGGTTGTATTCGCTATGGGCGATCCCGGTGCCGGCGCTCATGACCTGAACGTCACCCGCCTCGGTACGGCCCTTGTTGCCAAGGTTATCCTGGTGGGTAATTGCGCCTTCGCGGACATAGGTGATGATTTCCATGTCCCGGTGCGGGTGCTGCGGGAATCCGGTGCCTGGGGCAATCACATCGTCGTTCCATACCCGCAGGTTGCCCCAGTTCATGCGCGTTGGGTCGTAGTACTCGGCGAACGAAAAATGGTGGTGGGCATCCAACCAGCCATGGTGAGCGCCACCGAGGGAGTTGAAGGGTCTGAGTTCAAGCATGATCGTCTCCTGAAAGGTTCGTCATGGGGCAAAGCGCGTGAGCCACGAAGCGAGACCGGTGGTTGATGACGGCCATCATCCATCAGTAATTCATCGATAAAAAGCGTAAAAAGTGCGGCATTATCATCGAATAAATAGATGTATAGAGGTTTCAAAAAACTCTCATACAGCATTCAATTCATCGCATAAGCCAATGAGCTATAAGCATTTCACTAGAACTCAACGGCAAATGCAGACACCATAGCGCCCAACAGCCTCACACCCTGGAGTCAGTCCGCGTGCCGCAACACACCTCCGATCTTCCTCCTGAACTTCGTCCCCTGGGCGAGATGCCGCTGATCAAGCGCATGCTGGCCCGTTTCTTCGGTTACAGTCTCACGCGCTTGCATGCCCAGCACCGCGCATCGTGGTTGCACGGTCAGGCCGACGGCTTCCGCAGTGGTCACAGCGCTGGTGTGGATTACGGCTACAAGGAAGGCCGGCTCGAAGGTCTGGAGGAGGGTCGACAAGTCCTGCTGATCCGAGACTCGCGCAGCACCGAGCATCGTGCGCCCAATGTCGATGACCTGTTGTTCGACGATTGGCGCCTGCCATTGAGCGCCGAACTGAAGAAACGCATGAAAGCCGATGTCGCGCGCCTGCTCGCGTCACACGCACAACCCAGCGCTGCGCAGTGGAAGATGATCTTCAGCGATACACCGTCCACCTCGGTCATCGCCGGTGCCGGCGCGGGCAAATCGACCACGCTGGTACTGCGTATATTGCTCCTGACCCATTACCTGGGCTTTGAGCTGAGTTCGATGACGGTCGTGACGTTCACCCGAGAGTCGCGCAAGGACTTCATCAATAAGCTGATCGAACTGTTTGCGCTCTGGGAGCGGGCGATCAGCTTCAAGGAAGCGCGTGATCTGGTGCGCACTTTCCACTCGCGGATTCTGCCGATGGTAAGAAGCTTGCCGGGCTTCGAGCGGCTGCAAGCCTTCGAGAACCTCAGCGTTCGAACCCAAATTAGTGATGAAGAGGTCGACAGCAATCCGTTCGACCTGCGTATCAATGACGCTCAGCGCCAGCAGCTCAATGCCTGTTATCACCGTCTACATAGCAGGGACGAGCGTTTTCGCGAGCTGATCAAACCGATGTCCCGCCATGCGTTGCAGCTCAAAGAGCTGGAGCGTGATCACCCGGATGTGCAAAAGCGGATTGGCGTCACGGAGTTGGCTGCCAGGCGTGATGAAGAACTGTGCGATGTCGTCGAAGATTTGTGGTTGCGTGCTGGCGCGTGGCCAATCAAAGGCATCGAGCCCAACCGCCAATCGTTCGAGATCAACGGCGCGAAATTTCATTGTCACGGTTACATTCCGTCACTGGATGTCTGGGTGGTACTGGGTTTCGATCCGCGGGAAAATCCCCAGGTCACGCGCCCAAATGCCAAGCTGACAGTGCGCGCAGAATGGGCAGTCAAGCGAACCCTATTTCAAGCTTTCTGTCGTAAGCCATTGATATGGCTTGATAGTTACGAATCATCTGACCGTCTTTTAGCTTCACTGGCTGGTGACGCCAGTGCAGGGCCGGGCTTCGATTACAAGGTCAAGGGCGAGCTAGCATCTGCACCCTTGCTGGACTGTTTCGTCGCCGCCGCCGGGTTTATCGAAAACCTGGGACTGGACGTGCCCGCTGCAGTGGGGCAGATGAGCTTTGCCAAAGACGATCCTGACCGGTTTTTCTTCGAAGCCTTGAGTCTCTACTGGAGGGCACTGGAAGATCATTTGCTTGATCAGAAACCGCCTGTCATGACGTACAACCGCATGTTCGCGTTGTTCAGCGAGCACTCCCCGGAAAACCTCAAGCTTTTGAGCGATGAACTGCTTAGACCATTGTCACACTTGATGATCGACGAATTTCAGGACGTATCGCCACAAATCGTCTCCTGGATCAGGGCGAGCCTGGCGGAGATCCGTCGTCGTGGGCCGGCGATGCATGTCGGTCGGGGTGCCCAGCGCTCGTCGTTGTTGTGCGTGGGGGATGACTGGCAATCCATCTACGGTTGGCGCGGCAGTTCTCCGACGTATTTCATGGAGTTCAACAAGGAGTTCCCGTCGCCGAGTACCACCAAGGTGATGCTCAGTGATAACTACCGCAGTCACCAGCACATCATCGATGCCGCCGAGCATATTGTTCGTGCAGCGCCCGCGATTGCCGGGAAAAAGGCCAAGGCCAGTGGCGAGCCCAAGGCGCTGCTGCCGGTGAATGTGCTTGATCGGGATGACCAAGGCATGGCTCAGCGTCTGATGGAGCACTACAGGAAGGGAGATTCAATCTTAATGCTTTATCGAAAAAGTAGCGATAAGTCATTGATAGAACAGCATATTCAGCCTGTAGTTAATGTGGATTCTAGCTTGCCCTTTGAGTCTCGAAGGTTGAAGCAGTTGACCTACCACAGCGCCAAGGGCCTTCAGGCCGACGCGGTGTTTCTGCTCGGCGATTGCCAGCACCTGACCAGTTCGCCCTACAAAAATCAGGTTTACCGCATGGCGGGTCTGGGGAAGGCTGGCGACAGTGAAGCATACGACAACGCCCAAAAGGACGAAATCCTGCGACTGGCCTACGTTGGTATTACCCGGGCAGTCAGTCATTGTTATTGGTACGTCGATTCACAGGACAATCAGGCCGCCAACATGCCCAAGGCGTCTGACCGGGTTGGAAAGGGCAAGGCGTATTTTGCCGATCATCGGCAGGGCAAGGTGTCGGGGTGAACCGCTAAAGATCGCAGCCTTCGGCAGCTCCTACGGGGGGGTAGGTACAATCCGCGTAGGAGCTGCCGAAGGCTGCGATCCTTGCGCGGGATAATAAAAAACCCACATCAAGTGGGTTTTTTATTGAAAAGTCAGTCCTCAGGCATAGCTCCTAAGCGCCTGCGGAGGAATGAACGCTTCGAGTTCGTCCTCCACCGCTTCAATTATTCGCTCCACGTCCGCGGCATTCATGACTGTCGCGCAAGGAATTCCGGCAATGGCGATCATGGTCTCGCCAGTGGCTCGGTCAAACAGTCGGGCAATCATGCTGCCCGGCGCATCCATGTTCGCCTCGAATCCCATGGGATGAAAATGCCAGCGCATCAGCTGACAGGCGTTTGGAAACGTGACCTTACTGAACCCTTTATTCATGTGTTGCCCACCTTCCTCATCGAGCGCTTCCTTTAGCCCATGCCAGGGGGGAAGAACCTTCATTGGTTCAACCAGTGACAGTCTTTTAAAGTAGCACCGGTGTGTGAAAAAAATGTGGAATTTTCAGGCCGTTTGGCGATTGCTGCGATTTTTTTGATGCAGGTCACGCTATCACGGCACTACGCAGCCACAGACCTCTGTTTAGTCGTTGAAGCCGTGGCGGAACTTGGGCAAGCTCGACTTTTTCCGTTGAGACCCTTATGCACGCCGATGATGATGGCCCCCTGCAAACCCAGGCGACGGGCGAAACGGTCATGCGCTACCACTTGCGCTGGAAGCACCGCGACCTGGACGGTGTCATGGCGCTCTATCACCCTGACATCCAGTACAACGACTTTTTTCAGAATCGCGTCATGGGCCTGAGCGATTTGCGCGAATACGTACGCAACAGCATGCCACGCGACCCGGACGAAGCGCTGGAGCACTCCGACCGTATTCGGCTGGATGGCAACACCGCCTTCATTCAGTACCGAATTACCTTGCGCGGCGGTGAAGGGCTGGTGTCGTTCCGCGCCAGCGAGGCGATCACCGTCAAGGACGGGCTGATCTGGCGGGTCAATGAGTACGCTTCTCTCGTACATGAACAACCGGTCAGCAAGCACACCAGCAATCAGCGTCCGGCCGTCAGCCGACTGGGCTTGTCGCCGCGCCAACTGAGTTTCATGGCGGACGATCTGCAGCAATATTTCCAGCGCCAGCAACCCTATCTTGATCCAGACCTCGACCTGCAGCGGGTGGCGAAGGAGTGCGGTTACAGCCGTAATCAGATTTCCTATCTGCTCAATCAGGTGCTGGGCCAGAGCTTTTACCGCTACGTCAACCAGGCGCGTTTGCAACATTTGCTCGCGGCGCTGGATGCCGCAACGCCGCCGTTGCGTATCGATGACCTGGCCTTCGCGGCGGGTTTCAATTCGCTCTCGGCGTTTTACAGCTGCTTTCGTCAGCACACCGGTCAGTCACCCAAGGCTTACGTGAAACAAATTTCTTTGCGTGCACGCGCGCAAGACAGTGACTGAAGCCACGCACTAGGATCAACGCCATCGAAGTTTCAGGTGACGGAGTCTTGCATGTCGGCGTGGCGCACTATCAGTTTGTGGATGGACCAGCTCGACGAGCCCTTGCTGGCGCGACCGGCGCTGGAACAGGATCTGGATGTCGACGTCGCGATCATCGGCGCGGGCTACACCGGTCTTTGGACAGCGTACTATCTCAAGCGCCAGGCACCAGGCCTGAGCATTGCCATCGTTGAAGCGCAAACCGCCGGGTTCGGCGCGTCAGGACGCAACGGCGGCTGGCTGATGGGAAACTTGCTGGGTGAGGATCGCCTGCTTGCCGGTTTATCACCGCAGGATCGCCGGGCTTCCTACGACTTGTTGCACAGCATTCCCGATGAAGTAGAACTTGTCATCGAACGTGAAGGCATCGACTGCGACTATCGCAAAGGTGGTGCGCTGTATTGCGCAGCTCGCTATCCCGAGCAGGAAGTCAGCCTGCGCCACTACCTGGATGATCTTTATCGCCAGGGCCTCAACGAAAGCGATTACCGCTGGCTCAGCCCCGAGCAACTGGCACAACAGATTCGGATCGCCAAACCCTATGGCGGTATCTACGCACCACACGTCGCGACCCTTCACCCCGCCAAATTGGTGCGCGGACTGGCGCAAACGGTGGAACGCCTGGGAGTCAGGATCTACGAAAACAGCCCGGTCACCCATTGGCAGTCAGGCAGCCTGCGCACGGCAAAAGCCTCGGTGCGCAGTCGCTGGGTAGTGCCGGCGGTCGAAGGTTACTCCGTCACTTTGCCGCCGCTGGGGCGTTATCAGTTGCCGGTGCAGAGCCTGATCGTCGCGACTGAACCGCTGTCGGCCGCGACTTGGGACGAAATCGGCCTGAGCCGCGGTCAGGCATTTAGCGAAGCCAGTCGACAGGTGACGTATGGGCAGCGCACGGCAGACAACCGTTTGATTTTTGGTGCCCGGGGTGGCTATCAATTTGCTGGCAAGCTTCGTCACGACTTTGACCTGAGCACCGACGAAAAAGAACTGCGCCGCTATCTGTTCGGCGAATTGTTCCCGCAACTGAAGAACGTGCAGATCACCCATGCCTGGGGCGGTAACCTCGGTATGTCCCGGCGTTTCAAACCGCACATGCTTTGCGACCGGGCCAACGGCATCGCCTTGTCCGGTGGTTATGGAGGGGAGGGTGTCGGGGCCAGTAATCTCGGTGGACGCACCCTGGCCGACCTGATTCTCGAGCAGGACAGCGAGCTGGTTCGTCAGCCGTGGGTCATCCCCGAGGGTGGTCTCGACGCACTCAGGACCTGGGAGCCGGAGCCCGTGCGCTGGCTCGGCTACAACGCGATCATCCGCAGCTTTGTCCACGAAGACCAGACCCTGGCCAACCCGGCTACCGCACCGTGGCGGCGCAAGCTGGCCAGCGGCGTCGCGGGCTTCATGGAAGGCTTCATGCACTAAACGGTTTAATTTCTCGACAGGTATTGCCATGAGCATCACGCAATTCAAGAACACCGCCACCCTGAAACTGGAAGAATCGAACCCCGTCGCCGTACCGCTCGGCACGCCCGTGGCTGTGGCCTCGACCACTAGCGTCGAACGCGACGACGGCGTCGAAACCGGCGTCTGGGAATGCACTCCGGGGCGCTGGCGGCGGCAGATCGTCGCCCAGGAATTCTGCCACTTCATTCAAGGTCGCTGCACCTTCACCCCTGATGGCGGGGAGCCGCTGGTTATCGAAGCAGGCGACGCGCTGATGTTGCCGGCCAACAGCCTCGGCATCTGGGATATCCAGGAAACCGTGCGCAAGACCTACGTCCTGATTTTTTGATTTTTTGATCTTTTGATTGCCTGCCAATAACAACAACCCCTTCAGGAATCGACTCATGATCCGAAAGACACTGACACTGGCCCCATTGATGCTGGCTGCCTCCATCAGTCAAGCGGCCGAAAACGTCAAGATCTACAACTGGTCGGACTACATCGCGCCAGACACCACGAAAAACTTCCAGAAAGAAACCGGCATCGCCTTCACCTACGACGTCTACGACAGCAACGAAACCCTCGATGGCAAATTGATGACCGGCAAATCCGGTTACGACGTTGTGTTCCCGTCCAACCACTTCATGGCCCGACAGATTGAAGGCGGGGCGCTGAAGAAACTCGACAAGAGCCAATTGCCGAACTGGAAGAACCTCAACCCGGTGTTGCTCAAGGCGTTGCAGGCCAACGATCCGGGTAACGAGCACGGCTTCCCGTACCTGTGGGGCAGCACCGGCATCGGTTACAACATTGCCAAAGTCAAAGCGGTGCTGGGCGACAACGCACCGGTGGATTCCTGGGACCTGATCTTCAAGCCCGAGAACATGGAGAAACTGCAGAAGTGTGGCGTAGCGATCCTCGACAACGGCCCGGAACTGCTGCCCGCCGCGCTGAACTATCTGGGATTGCCACATCACAGCAAAAAAACGGAAGACTATAAAAAGGCTGAAGCCCTGCTGATGAAAGTGCGGCCGTATGTCAGCTATTTCCATTCGTCCAAGTACACCAGTGACTTGGCCAACGGTGACATTTGCGTGGCGGTCGGGTTCTCCGGCGATATCCTGCAAGCGGAAAACCGCGCCAAGGAAGCCAAAAACGGCATCGAGATCGGTTATGCGATTCCCAAGGAAGGCGCAGCGATCTGGTTCGACATGGTCGCCATGCCGGTTGACGCACCGGACGAAAAGGCCGGGTACGCGTTTATGAACTACCTGCTGCGCCCGGACGTCATGGCCGATGTCAGCAACTACGTGCACTACGCCAATGGCAACGAACAGGCGGACAGCCTGATCGACCCGGCGATCAAGAATGACACCAAGGTGTATCCAAGTCCGGAAATGATGGGCAAGTTGTTTGCGCTTGAGGCGATGCCGCTGAATATCGACCGGGTTCGTACGCGGGTTTGGAACAAGATTCGCACAGGTAGCTGAAACGCTATATCAGTCTGTAGGGACAGGACGTCCCGTTGTTACTGGTGCTGAAATTCGATCAGCCCGTGGGCTCGACCGTACAACTCATCGGCCTTGAGCCGGGTATCTGCAACAGTACGTCGCTGCCGTTCTGCCAGAAACTGTAAATGCCCCTGGCATCCTTCCCCGTGAACTGGCCACCCGGGTCGCCGGGTGCCTGGGCAAGGGCGATCGAGTTGTTCGCCCATGCCAAAAACACCACGCCCGGTTGGACCGTAAAGAATGTCGCTGCAACGAGTGCGTTCAAACCTGCGCAACGGAAGGCCAGGGGACCCTCGGTTAGCCTGCTGGGGTCCTTGGTTCGCGCAATGGCCGAACCCTGGCGCAGTTTATGGGCCCGCTCGGCATAACTGCGAATCGTACAAGCCTTGGGATCTGCCTCGAAACCGCACTGGTTGCGGGTAGCAATCCAGAACCGCTGATCTACCTCAACCTTGTCCGGTGGCGGTACGGAACGTTGGTCCGTGAGCGCCAGGAGATAAAGGCGCGACAGTTCGAGATCCATCTGTGCCAGTCGAGCGTCCTGGCACACAAGCTTTTCCACGGGTAATCGGGCCGTGGCGCAGTCGAAACTGGTCTTGAAGGTGGGCGCAGGCTTGGCGGCTACCGCACAAAGGCTCACTGTCGCGCACGCTGTGGCGGCGAGGAGGGAGGCCAAAAATGGCTTTATCATTTGGGCTTCACCTGCGTCCCGTAGCCTCATTCTTCCGGCCGAATCGTGGCCACTTCATCGGCCCGGACTTTTACGTTCGCGCCGGAAATATCCTCGAACTCGTAAAAACCGTCCTTGGTCTTGGTTTTCGGGATGTCCTTGGTCAAATACTGGGTGCCGTTCTGCAGGGTCACGACGGTGGGTGTCGAGCATCCGGCCAGTGCCAGAAAAGCCGCTACCGCCAAGGGCAAGCCCAGAGTCTTGATGTTCATGTTCACCTCGCATGCGTTAAGGAAACAGCGGGATCGGTCCGATCCGCTGCACCGCTATCGCGATTGGTGCGGCGGATTGGCAGAAAGTTCTACCGTCCTGAAAATATAGCGGACTGTGCTGCCATTGATCCTTTTCCGTTTGCATCGGGCGGGGGGAAACTGGTATCTGTATGGATAGCCAGTACTTGTAAGCCTTGGGCCCGATCAAACGTGACCGCACATCCTCTTGATGATCCTTTCTATTACCTCAATAACTTCATGCAAGTGCTTGATTGGCTTGAGCATCGTTACGCCGATGTACTGAGCGTCGAGGAGCAGTCCTTCCTTCGCGACTTCAAACGGTTGCCCCGTGAGACGAGTGCACTGCTGGTCAGAATGGTGATGCGCAAGGGCATTCACTTCAGGGCGAGCAAACTGCATTACGACGAAATCGGTGATATCGCTACGGCGGTCGAACCATTGCTCGAAATGGGGTGGGTTGATGAACACACGCCATTATCGATGGAAACGCTGTTCGAGGTGCTACTCAAGGCCGAGATCCTTCAGTGTTTCAGCATGGCCATCGACCAGCCCAAAGGAAGGAAAAGCGATTGGCTGCCGGCACTGAGCGAACGGTTCCCGCAGGCGCAACGTTTCACCGACTGGTGCCCGACACTCGAGGAGCGCCTGTTCAGCCTGACCATCATGAGCCTGTGCGATCGCCTGCGCTTGATGTTTTTTGGCAATCTTTATCAGGACTGGTCAGAGTTCGTGCTCGCCGACCTTGGTGTCTATATCTACGAAAAAGTCGAGTTCTGTGCCGAGTCAAGGGGCCTGCGTAACCGCGCGGACGTGGATGCCTGTGTCCTGCTGCACGAATATCAGCAACAGTTCGAGTCAGGAGCAGCGCTGGACGAAGTGGTTGAACGGATTTCAGGTTTGGTGCTGGACAACCCATGGCTGCAACGACGACGCGCCAAGCTGCTGTTCCAGATGGCCCAACACTGTGAACGCATCGCGGACTTCTCCACGGCCCTCAACCTGTACCGCAAGTGCAGCTATCCCGGGGCGCGTTCACGGCTGATTCGGGTGTTGGAACGCTGCGGTGAGTTCCAGTTGGCCCTGGAACAGGCGACGCTGGCCGAGCAAGCGCCGGAAAGTGCCGCCGAACACCAGCAATTGCTCCGTGTACTGCCCCGATTACGACGCAAGCTCGGTGGGCCGCCAATCAAACGCGCCTCACCTCGGCCAATGCAACGCCTGGATCTGCAGTTGCCCAGAAGTGAGCCCGCGTTGTCGGTGGAGTTCCATGTTCAGGCGCATTTGTCGCAAGGAATGGCGCCGGTGCATTACGTCGAAAACAGCTTGATCAATTCATTGTTCGGGTTGCTGTGCTGGCCGGCGATTTTCGCGCCGCTGCCGGGGGCTTTTTTCCACCCGTTCCAGCGCGGGCCCGTGGACCTGCTCAATGAAGACTTCCATGAGCGCCGGGCGCAACTGTTCCAGGCATGTCTCGCTGAACTCGACGACGGGCGCTACCGCCAGACCATACGCGAACGCTACACCGGCAAGTGGGGCGTGCAGTCACCGTTCGTGTTCTGGAGCGTGCTCAGCGAAGAATTGCTCGATCAGGCTCTGGACTGCTTGCCCGCCGAGCACCTCAAGCACTGGTTCAACCGCCTGTTGCAGGACATCAAAGCCAACCGCGCCGGCATGCCGGACCTGATTCAGTTCTGGCCGCAGGAAAAGACCTACCGCATGATCGAGGTCAAGGGGCCTGGTGATCGATTGCAGGACAACCAGGTTCGCTGGCTTGAGTTTTGCCATGAACACCAGATGCCTATCGCCGTCTGCTATGTGCAATGGTCGGAGCCAGGCGCTTGAACTACAGCATTGCGGTACGGGCACTGTGTGAATTCACCGCCAAGGCCGGTGACCTCGATCTGCGTTTCACCCCTTCACCGACGGCGCTGGAAGGCATTGTCGGGCATCGCACGGTGGCGTCACGTCGCAGTGAAGGCTATCGAAGCGAAGTCTCCCTGGAAGGATATTTTCAGACATTGACCGTCAAGGGCAGGGCGGACGGCTATGACCCGGCGCAAAACTGCCTCGAGGAGGTCAAGACTTACCGTGGCGACTTGAGCAAACAACCGGACAACCACCGCCAGCTGCATTGGGCCCAGGCAAAAATCTATGGCTGGTTGATGTGCCGCAAACTCGATCTGCCACAGATCAATCTGGCGCTGGTGTACTTCGATGTCGTCAGCGAGAAGGAAACCTGCCTGGTCGCTGCCTGTAGTGCCGATGAGCTGCAACAGTTTTTCGAGGCGCATTGCGCGCGATTCCTGCAGTGGGCCGAGCAGGAAATGATCCATCGCGAAGGACGCAATCGGGCCGCGCAACAATTGGCGTTCCCCCATGCCGACTTTCGACCGGGGCAGCGTCACCTCGCTGAATCGGTGTACAAGGCCGTCAGTACCGGGCGCTGCCTGATGGCCCAGGCCCCGACGGGGATCGGCAAAACCGTGGGCACGCTGTTTCCGATGCTCAAGGCCCTGGCGCCACAGCAACTGGACAAGGTGTACTTCCTCACGGCGAAAACTCCCGGACGCAAATTGGCCCTGGACGCGGCGCAGGTCATCCTTGAAGGCGCCGGCGCACCACCGTTACGGGTTCTGGAAATGGTTGCCCGGGACAAGGCCTGCGAACACCCGGACAAAGCCTGTCATGGCGAATCCTGTCCACTGGCCCGCGGGTTTTATGATCGTCTGCCGGCGGCGCGTCAGGCGGCGAGTCAATTGAGCCTGTTGAACCACAATGGATTGCGCAAGATTGCCCTGGCGCACGATGTCTGTCCGTATTACCTGAGTCAGGAAATGGCACGCTGGGCAGACGTCGTGGTTGCCGATTACAACTACTACTTCGATTTCACCGCATTGCTGTTCGGATTGGCGCAGGCCAATAACTGGAAAGTCGCGGTACTGGTCGACGAGGCCCACAACCTGGTAGAGCGCGGCCGCCAGATGTACAGCGCCAGCCTTGATCAATGGACCTTGAATGGCGTCCGAAAAAACGCGCCAGAAGTGCTTAAAAAGCCGTTGCAGCGGGTCAATCGCGAATGGAATGCGCTGCATAACCAGCAAACCGGCACCTATCAGGCTTATGACAAGGCCCCGGAAAAACTGCTGCAGGCATTGTCCTCGTGCAGCGCCAGCATTGGCGACTATCTGAACGATCACCCCCAAGGGCTCGACAGCGCCCTGCAAAGTTTCTATTTCGACATGCTGCAATTTGGCCGGGTGGCCGAGTTGTTCGATGAGCAGTTCCTGTTCGATATCAGCAAGCGCGATCTCGAGCGCAAGCGCCCACTTTCGACGCTGTGCCTGCGCAATGTGGTGCCCGCCGGCGTCATCCGCCCACGCCTGACTGCTGCGCGCAGTACCGTGCTGTTTTCCGCGACCCTCAGCCCCCGGCACTATTACGCGGATTTGTTGGGGACCCCAGCGGACATGGTATGCATCGATGTGGAATCGCCCTTTCACGCCGATCAACTGAAAGTGCACATCGTTAACCAGATTTCCACACGCTTCGTTCACCGCGAGTCATCCCTCGGGCCGATTGTGGAACTGATCGCCAGGCAATTCACCGAACTTCCCGGTAATTACCTCGCATTTTTCAGTAGTTTCGATTATTTGCAGCAAGTGGCGCAGTTGTTGGCGCAAACTCATCCACACATCAAGGCATGGTCGCAGTCCCGAGGGATGGCCGAAGAGCAACGCCAACAATTTCTCGACCAGTTCAGCGCCGATGGCCAGGGCGTCGGTTTCGCGGTGCTTGGCGGCGCGTTCGGTGAAGGCATCGATTTACCCGGCGCGAGGCTGATCGGCGCGTTTATCGCAACGCTTGGTCTGGCACAATTCAATCCGGTCAATGAGCAGCTCAAGCATCGGATGGCGGCGATCTTTGGTGCAGGATACGACTACACCTACCTGTATCCCGGTGTGCAAAAAGTGGTTCAGGCTGCAGGTCGGGTGATCCGGACGCAGCAGGATCAAGGGGTGGTGATGTTGATAGACGACCGGTTTGGAGAAGGCAAGGTCAAGCAGTTATTGCCCCGTTGGTGGTCAATCGCACCGACGCTTCTTTATCCCGCGATGTAAAGGGCTTTTAAAACATACCGAACGTCAGCTGTTCAACGTTCTGTCTAGACACCGAGTGACCGCGACAACAAGGATTAAAATTGCCGTTCCAGGTTCTGTACGTCGTTATTCGCACTTTCCAAATCAGCGGTTTGTCGCATACTTCACACAAACATCCAGGCGACGCAATCAATGAGTGAAGATCGATCCAAGGCAGCCGCCATCGACGACAGCCGTTTCAAGCTGCTGATCGATGCAGTGATTGACTACGCGATCTACATGATTGATCCGGACGGCATCATCACCAGCTGGAACGCGGGCGCCAGGCGATTCAAGGGTTATGAGGAAGCCGAGATTCTGGGACAGCATTTCTCGCGTTTCTATACCGAAGACGACCGCCGTGCCGGGTTGCCTCAACGGGCGCTGGACACCGCGCTTGGCGAAGGTCGATTCGAGGGGGAAGGCTGGCGGGTGCGCAAGGACGGCACGCATTTCTGGTGCCATGTGGTGATTGACCCGATACGCGACTCGTCGGGCACGTTACTGGGCTTCGCCAAGATCACCCGGGATCTGACCGACCGGAAAATGGCCGAAGAAGTGCTCAAGCAAAGTGAGCAACAGTTTCGCCTGCTGGTGCAAAGCGTGACGGACTATGCGATCTACATGCTTGCCCCGGATGGACGCCTGACCAACTGGAACCCGGGGGCGCAGCGCATCAAGGGCTATTTCCCCGAGGAAGTCATCGGCCAGCACTTTTCGATGTTCTACACCCCCGAAGATCGCGAGGCCGGTGAGCCGCAACGCACCCTGGAGGTCGCCGTTCGCGAAGGTCGATTTGAAAACAAAGGCTGGCGTGTGCGTAAAGACGGTACTCGGTTCCTCGCCCATGTGGTCGTGGACCCGATCTGGGGCGAAACCGGGACCTTGCTCGGGTTTGCCAAGATTACCCGGGACATCACCGAAGTCACGCAAGCTCAACAAGCATTGGAGAAAACGCGCGAAGCGTTGTTCCAGTCGCAGAAAATGCAAGCCATCGGCCAACTCAGTGGCGGGATTGCACACGATTTCAACAACTTGCTGACGGTCATCCTCGGCAACCTGGAAATCGTGCGCAAACGGGTCACGGACGATTCGAAAATCATCCGATTGATCGACAATGCGACCCAGGGTGCCTTGCGAGGTGTGTCCCTGACCCAGCGAATGCTGGCCTTCGCCAGACGTCAGGAACTCAAATCCGAACCGGTAAAGCTGCCAGCGTTGATCGAAGGCATTTCCGGCCTGTTGCGCAGCTCCCTTGGGCCATCTGTGACAGTTGAAACCCGCTTTCCACGGGATCTTGAGCAAGTGCTCGCTGACGTCAATCAGCTGGAACTGGCCGTTCTCAATCTGGTGACCAATGCCCGGGATGCGATGCCCCACGGCGGGAAAATCCTGATCAGTGCCCGAACGGAAGACGCTGCAGACAGCCGTGTGTCTTCGCTGTCGGTGGGACGTTATGTTTGTCTGAGTGTTGCCGATACCGGGGAGGGCATGGACGAGGAGACGCTGGCTTCTGCGATGGACCCGTTCTTCACCACAAAAGGTGTCGGCAAAGGCACAGGGCTCGGACTGTCAATGGTCCACGGTTACATAGAGCAACTGGGTGGGCGTTTCATCCTCAAGAGCCAGAAAGACCTGGGGACGACCGCTGAACTCTGGTTGCCGGTCGCTACCAGTGAGTCAGTCGCCAAACCCGCGGCACTGGAAGCTGCCGTCACGGTGCCACGCCTGTGCGTGCTGGTGGTGGACGATGACAGCCTGGTGTTGACCAGCACCAGCCTGTTGCTGGAAGACCTGGGACACCGGGTCATCAGCGCCCTTTCCGGTGCCAGGGCGCTCGAAGTGTTCGCCAGCGAAACCGATATCGATCTGGTCATCACCGACATGGCCATGCCGCAGATGAGTGGTGAGCAATTGGCCCACGCCATCCGTCTGATGAAACCAGCGTTGCCAATCATCCTCGCGACCGGTTACGCCGAACGCCTTGAGGGGTTTGCGGCCGATCTGCCTCGGCTTTCAAAACCGTTCACGCAACTCAATCTGGTGGAGATCATTGCCCAGGCGATGAAATGACAGGGCGATTGTGCAGCTCGTAGCGAGCAAGCATCGGCTGGGTGCTGATGCCATGCACCAAAATGCTCAGCGCTACGACCGAGAGCGTGATGTCGGCACATAACGTGGCGACCGAAGGCGGCAGGTCATGATTCAAGGCATAGAACAGGTAATAAAAGCTACCGATGCCACGGATACCAAACCAGCCAATCAGCAGGCGCTGCGGGCCATTGATCAACCGGCCCCACGGCATGAGCAGCACAACCAGCGGGCGAATCACGACAAACAACACCAGCGCGATCACCAGTGCCCGCCAATCCCAGTGTGCAATCAGCACCACGCCCAGCAACGTGACCAGAAACACTTCCATGGATCGCTCCACCAAGCCGCCAAACGACAACATGTCGCCCATCATGATCCCGGCTGCGACCTGACTGTCTTCGAGGTTTTCCACATCACCGTGCACAGCGGCTTCAGGCTCGACATTCTGATGACCGACGACGGGTTGAACCAGATGCTCAGCCGGAGTGTGGGCGTCACCCGACGAACTGACCTCGGCCTGACGCAACCCCAGGCCAGCGGCAAACACCGAAAGAAATCCATAGCCCTGGATCGTTTCGGCCACGACATAGGCCAAAGCAATCAGGGCGAGGGCCAGGTAATCATTGGGTGAGAACGTGCTGTCAGCATTTTTGATGCGCATGAACAGGGTCAGACGGCCGATCCCGCGCCCCATCCAGTAGCCCGTCAGCAAGCCTGCGGGTACTGCCCATAACAGCCGTTTCAATGCCCAGTCATCAAGCCATGCCTGCGGGCTGCCGCTGGATTGCATAAACAGCAAACCAAGGATGACAAAGGGAAATGCAATGCCGTCGTTGAGGCCTGCCTCACCCGTCAATCCGAATCGAACCGGATCATAATCCTTGGCGTCGTTGACCTGCACCAGTGACGCCAGCACCGGGTCGGTAGGCGCCAGTATTGCCCCGATCAACAACGACGGCCCCCACGGCAATTCAAAAGTGAAATGCAGCAACACGCTGACCCCGGCAATGGTCAGCACCATCACTGGCCCGGCCAGCGTGAATGCAACCCTCCATCGGCGGTCGCGAAGGTTCAGCCGCAGTTTCAAACCGCAGACAAACAGTGAAAAAAGTACCGCGACCTCGGACAGATGCTCCATCCAGAAAGCCGCATCCTTGATATCGAGCGTGAGCAATTGCAGCCCGGCCGGTCCGATGACCACGCCCAGTACCAGACACACTGCCGAGGTGGTCACCGGCATCCAGCGCAGGTAGGACGATGTGAGCGCAAGGGTGAGCAACACCGCACCCAGCACCGCCACCCAGGCCGTGAAGCCCATTATCCGACGGTAGCGCGCAAGTACTCAGGGGTGAGCACGTTGAACCACATCAGGATCATCGTCACCAATATCGTCACCAGGACCAACAAACCAACGCCCCAGACACACGCCGAATTGAGCAAACCTTGCTCCTTGCGCTCGTGCATGAAGGTCGGCAAGCCGATAAACAACAGGAACGTCGAATACGCCGATGCCGCGGCAAGTACTGCAATTGCCAGCCATCGACTGGGGTACAGACCCGCAATTCCGGCAAGGAAAAATGGCGTGGCGGTGTAGGCGGCAAAGCCAATGCATTGATTGATCGTCGGCCGCGCCTCGAAGGTGCGAGACATCCAGCGGATGAACAGACCCATTACCGCGATGCCCACCAGAATGCTCAGGTACAACATGACGCACAGGTGCAAGGCGCTACGGGGGCTGAGCCGTACCGTTTCGTTTTCGGCCAGGCTCCAGCCGACGTAAGTCGTGCCTATATACAGACACACGGCAGGGATCAGCGCCAGGATCAGCAAATGTGCCAGGTAATGACGCGGGTGCGCTTCCTCTTCCTTGCGAATATCCGTCCAGGCGAAGTTCGGTTGAGTGAACAGTTTGACAAGGGGTGCGGACATGACGACCTCCAGGTATCAGGACCTATACGGTGTTGAGCACTGGAAGCCATCACCGGTTCAAATTTTTCGGCGGTGTTACAGCATCGGTTTTCCCCCGGTAACACCGTAGCGCTGTCCGGTGATGTAACTGGCTTCATCGGAGGCTAGCAGCACGTAGATCGGGGCGACTTCCACAGGCTGGCCCGGGCGCCCCAGCGATGTGTTGGCACCGAAGTTTTGTATGGTTTCTTCAGACATGGTCGAGACGATCAACGGTGTCCAGATCGGCCCTGGAGCCACGCTGTTGACGCGAATGTTATTTGGTCCGAGCATTTGCCCAAGACCGGCGGTGAAATTAGCGATCGCGCCCTTCGTTGTGGCGTAGGCCAGCAATGTCGGATTGGGCATATCGGAGTTGACGGAGCTGGTGTTGATGATCGAACTGCCGGGCTTCATATACTTCAGCGCGGCCTGGCAGATTCGAAAAATGGCGGTGATATTGACGTCGAAGGTCATCACCCATTCTTCGTCGGGAATGTCTTCGAGGTTTTCGTGGGTCATCTGGAACGCGGCGTTGTTGACCAGCACGTCAATGCGACCGAAACGTTCGACGGTTTTTTCGACCAAGGCCTGGCAATGCTCCTTTTGCGCTAGATCCCCGGATATCAATAAACATTGACGGCCTGCTTGTTCGACCCAGCGCGCGGTTTCCTTCGCGTCCTCGTGTTCATTGAGGTAAGCGATGGTCACATCGGCACCCTCCCGGGCGAAGGCAATCGCCACGGCGCGGCCGATACCGCTGTCAGCGCCGGTGATCAAGGCAATCTTGCCCTCCAGCCGACCGGAACCCTTGTAGCTTTGCTCGCCACAGTCGGGATAGGGGTCCATTTTCTGCTGGTCACCGGGAACCGGCTGCTGCTGCCTGGGGAAGGGCGGTTTGGGATAGTCGTTCATCATCAATCTCCGGATTCAAGGCTGAGGAGTCAAAGGGTTGACCCTGGCGTTTTGTCCGGAGTTCGGTTGGATTCTGACAATCCGAAAATGTTCTGAACCCTGTAGGAAGCGCGGTGTGCAGGATTGTGGGTAAAACTCGATCTGTAGGAGCCGGCTTGCTGGCGAACCGGGCGACGCGGTGTGTCAGGCTGGACGCCTTCGCTGGCAAGCCAGCTCCTGCAAAGAAATCAGCCCTTGAGGTCACGCAAACTACGTTCCAGCCGCGCAATACCTTCCTCCAGCAGCGAACGCGGGCAGCCGAAGTTCAGGCGCACGAACTGCTTGCAGTCATCGCCAAAGTCCAGCCCGGCGCTCAAGCCGACCCTGGCCTGTTCCAGGAAGAACTGCTGAGGGTCGTCGAGCCCCAGCGCCGAGCAATCCAGCCAGGCGAGGTAGGTGCTTTGCGGCACGTTCATGGTGATGCCCGGCAAACGGGTGGCCACGGCGTCAACCAGATAATCGCGGTTGCCTTGCAGGTAGTTCTTCAACTCGGCCAACCACGGAGCCGCCTCACTGTAAGCCACTCGAGTGGCTTCCATGCCCAACGGGTTGACGCTGTCGACCATGCCGCAACGGGCGTGGTTGACGCGTTCGCGCACGTGGCGGTCCTGGATGATCATGAACGAGGTTTTCAGACCGGCGATGTTGTAGGCCTTGCTCGCGGACATCAGCGTAATGGTGCGCTGGGCGATTTGCGGGCTTAGCGTGGCCATCGGAATGTGTGTGCGGCCGTCGAAGCACAGTTCGGCGTGAATCTCGTCAGAGATGATCCAGGCATCGTGCTCCAGACAGATATCGGCGATGGCTTGCAGTTCTTCCCGGGGAAAGGCTTTGCCCAACGGGTTGTGCGGGTTGCTCAGCAGCAGCGCGCCGCCGCCCTGCAAGGATTCGCTCAACGTCGCCAACGGTGTGGCATAGGTGCCGTCCGGCTGCGAATCGAAACTCAGCTCGACCTTGTTCAGCCCCCAATGACCTGGCGCGTGGCGCAGTGGCGGATAGTTTGGAACCTGCACGACGACATTCTGTTGTGCCTGTACCAGCGCCTTGAGCGCCATGTTGAAACCCGACTCGACCCCCGGCAGGAAGATCAGCTCTTGCGGTTCGACGCGCCAGGCGTACTTGTTCCAGAGATCGGCGACGATTGCTTCGCGCAGATCGTCCTGAGCCACGCTGTAGCCGACCATCGGGTGCTCCAGGCGTTTTTGCAGAGCCTGGACAATCACCGACGGCGCGGCGAAATCCATGTCGGCGACCCACATTGGCAGCACATCGGCCGGGTAGCGGCTCCATTTGGTGCTGCCGGTGTTGTGGCGGTCGAACACCTGATCAAAATCGAAAGTCATGCGCGGTCTCGTAAGCGGGGTTGAACATGCGCCAATGATAAGCGCCAACCTACTGTAGGAGCGAGCCTGCTCGCGAAGGTGGGTCAGATACGGTGGTGTCAACTGAGACACCATCGCGAGCAGGCTCGCTCCAACAAGGATCTTCGCAGCAAGCTGATTTTGTCCGACGGTCGGTTGTCATGGTGAATTCGACAGCATTGGCTAAAGTTCAAGTGTCGGCAGACAGACTGCCGCAACCGTGGTTGTTCAAAAAGACCCGGCCATGTACCGGGTTCCACCTGATCAGGAGTGCACGATGGATCTCAGCCGTCGTCAGTTCTTCAAGGTCGCCGGTATCGGCCTTGCAGGCTCTAGCCTGGGCGCGTTGGGCATGGCCCCGACGGCAGCCTTTGCCGAACAGGTGCGTCATTTCAAGCTCGCCCACACCCATGAAACCCGCAACACCTGCCCGTATTGCTCGGTCGGTTGCGGTTTGATCATGTACAGCCAGGGCGATGATGCGAAGAATGTCGCGCAAAATATCATTCACATTGAAGGTGACGCCGACCACCCGGTCAACCGCGGCACCCTTTGTCCCAAAGGCGCAGGCCTGCTGGATTTCATTCACAGCCCCGGTCGTCTGCAATACCCGCAAGTACGCAAGCCCGGCAGCACCGAATGGACGCGCATTTCCTGGGATGAAGCACTGGATCGCGTCGCCGACCTGATGAAGGCCGATCGCGACGCCAACTTCATCGAGAAAAACGCCCAGGGCCAAACGGTGAACCGCTGGCTCACCACCGGTTTCCTCGCGGCCTCGGCGGCATCCAACGAAGCGGGCTACGTCACCCACAAAGTCATTCGCAGTCTCGGCATTCTGGGGTTTGATAACCAGGCGCGTGTCTGACACGGCCCGACGGTGGCAAGTCTTGCCCCGACGTACGGCCGTGGTGCCATGACCAACCACTGGACCGATATCGCTAACGCGAATCTGGTTCTGGTGATGGGCGGCAACGCAGCAGAAGCGCATCCGTGCGGCTTCAAATGGGTGACCGAAGCCAAGGCGCACAACAATGCGCGGCTGATCGTGGTCGATCCGCGTTTTACCCGGACCGCTTCGGTGGCCGACTATTACGCGCCGATCCGCACCGGCACCGACATCGCCTTCATGGGCGGGCTGATCAATTACCTGCTGACCGAGGACAAGATCCAGCACGAGTACGTGCGCAACTACACCGATGTGTCGTTCATCGTCAAAGCCGGGTATGGCTTCGAGGACGGGATCTTCAGCGGCTATGACGCCGCCAAGCGCACGTACACCGACAAGTCCGGGTGGGGCTATGAGTTGGGCGAGGACGGCTTTGCCAAGGTCGACCCGACCCTGCAAGACCCGCACTGCGTCTATCAACTGATGAAGCAGCATTACAGCCGCTACAACATCCAGTTGGCGAGCCAGATCTGTGGCATGCCGGTCGATGCGATGCAGAAAATCTGGGAAGAGATCGCCACGTGCTCGCAACCGGGCAAGACCATGACGATCCTCTATGCCCTGGGCTGGACCCAGCACTCGATTGGCGCGCAGATCATTCGCAGCGCGGCGATGGTGCAACTGTTGTTGGGCAACGTCGGCATGCCGGGCGGAGGTGTGAATGCCTTGCGCGGGCACTCCAATATCCAGGGCCTGACCGACCTGGGCTTGCTGTCGAACTCACTGCCCGGCTACCTGACGCTGCCTACCGATACCGAGCAGGATTACAACGCCTACATCGTCAAGCGTACGCAAAAACCGTTGCGGCCGGGGCAGCTGTCCTACTGGCAGAACTACGGAAAATTCCATGTCAGCCTGATGAAAGCCTGGTACGGCGCCAATGCCACGGTGGAGAACAACTGGGCCTACGATTATTTGCCGAAGCTGGACATTCCCAACTACGACATCCTCAAGGTGTTCGACCTGATGGGCCAGGGCAAGGTCAACGGCTACATGTGCCAGGGCTTCAACCCCATCGCCGCGCTGCCCGACAAGAACCGGGTGATGGTGGCGCTGGCCAAGCTCAAATGGCTGGTGGTGATGGATCCGCTGGCCACTGAAACCTCGGAGTTCTGGCAAAAGGTCGGTCCGTACAACGACGTCAACAGTGCCGAGATCCAGACCGAAGTCATTCGCCTGCCCACCACCTGTTTTGCCGAAGAGGACGGTTCGCTGGTCAACAGCAGTCGCTGGTTGCAATGGCACTGGAAGGGTGCCGATGGCCCTGGCGAAGCGCGCACTGACATTCGGATCATGAGTGAGTTGTTCCTGCGTCTGCGCCAGCGCTACGAGAAAGAGGGCGGCAAATACCCCGATCCGATGCTGAAACTGTCGTGGCCGTACAAGATTGCTCACGAGCCTTCGCCTGAAGAACTGGCCAAGGAAATCAACGGCTATGCCACGACGGATTTCACCGACGTCACTGGCGCCGCCATCAAGGGCAACGCGCAACTGGCCGGGTTTGGTCAACTCAAGGACGACGGCAGCACGGCATCCGGGTGCTGGATTTTTTGCGGCAGCTGGACCGAGATGGGCAACCAGATGGCGCGCCGTGACAACAACGATCCGTTCGGCATGCATCAGCATCAAGGCTGGGCATGGGCCTGGCCGGCTAATCGACGGATTCTCTACAACCGCGCTTCGGCGGACCTGTCCGGCAAGCCGTGGGATTCGAAAAAACGCCTGGTGTGGTGGAACGGCAAGGCCTGGGGCGGTACCGATGTGCCGGACTACAAGGCTGACGTGGCGCCGGAAGCGGGGATGAATCCGTTCATCATGAACCCCGAAGGCGTGGCGAGGTTCTTCGCCGTCGACAAGATGAACGAAGGCCCGTTCCCCGAGCATTACGAGCCGTTCGAAACACCAATCGGCATCAACCCGCTGCATCCGCAAAACAAGAAAGCCACCAGCAACCCGGCAGCGCGAATCTTCGATTCGGTATGGGAGACCCTCGGCGTGGCCAAGGATTACCCATACGCCGCCACCAGTTACCGGCTGACCGAGCATTTCCACTTCTGGAGCAAGCACTGCAAGCTCAACGCGATTAGCCAACCGGAGCAATTCGTTGAAATTGGCGAGGTGCTGGCCAAGGAAAAAGGCATCGTCGCCGGTGACCGGGTGCGGGTCAGCAGCAAGCGTGGCTTCATTGAAGCGGTGGCGGTGGTGACCAAGCGGATTCGTCCGCTGCAGGTCAACAATCAGGTGGTGCACCAGATCGGTATCCCGTTGCACTGGGGCTTTACCGGCCTCACGCGACACGGCTACCTGACCAACACCCTGGTGCCGTTCCTCGGCGATGGCAACACACAGACCCCGGAATCCAAGTCATTCCTGGTTAACGTGGAGAAAGTCTAAATGGCCAGCCAAGACATCATCGCCCGCTCGGCCACCACCACACCCGCGCCCTCGGTGCGCGGCGTGGCCGAAGTCGCCAAGCTGATCGACACCACCAAATGCATCGGCTGCAAGGCCTGTCAGGTCGCCTGCTCGGAATGGAACGAGTTGCGCGACGAGGTCGGCCATAACCATGGCACCTACGACAATCCGCAAGACCTCACCTCGGAAACCTGGACGTTGATGCGCTTCACCGAGCACGAAACCGACGCCGGCAACCTGGAGTGGCTGATCCGCAAGGACGGCTGCATGCATTGTGCCGAACCCGGATGCCTGGCGGCGTGCCCCAGCCCGGGGGCGATCATCAAGCACGCCAACGGCATCGTCGATTTCGATCAGGATCATTGCATCGGTTGCGGTTACTGCATCACCGGTTGCCCGTTCAACATTCCGCGCATTTCGCAAAAAGATCACAAGGCTTACAAATGCACGTTGTGTTCGGACCGCGTGGCAGTGGGGCTGGAGCCTGCTTGTGTGAAAACCTGTCCGACCGGCGCCATCGTATTCGGCACCAAAGACGACATGAAGGAACACGCTGCCGAGCGCATCGTCGACCTCAAGAGTCGCGGCTTTGAAAATGCTGGCTTGTACGACCCCGAAGGCGTCGGTGGTACCCACGTTATGTATGTGTTGCACCACGCCGACACGCCACGGATTTATGCCGGGCTGCCTGATCATCCGGCGATCAGCCCCTTGGTGGGATTGTGGAAAGGCATCAGCAAACCCCTGGCGCTGCTGGCCATGGGCGCTGCGGTGCTGGCCGGGTTCTTCCACTACGTGCGCATCGGACCGAACCGGGTCGAAGAAGATGAGCACCCCAGTCCACTGGACACTTCGGTGCATGAGGTCGATCCGGCGGTACACACCTTTGATCCACGCGGGGAGGGCAGGCCATGAGTAACAAGACCATCCTGCGCTACACCAGCAACCAGCGCACCAATCACTGGCTGGTGGCGATTCTGTTTTTCATGGCCGGGTTGTCCGGGCTGGCGTTGTTTCATCCGGCGCTGTTCTGGCTGAGCAATCTGTTCGGTGGCGGGCCCTGGACGCGCATTCTGCACCCGTTCATGGGCGTGCTGATGTTCGTGTTTTTCCTCGGTCTGGTGTTCAGCTTCTGGCGCGCCAACTTCTTCATTGCCAATGATCGCCTGTGGCTCAGGCGCATAGACCGGGTGATGGCCAACGACGAGGAGGACGTGCCACCGGTGGGCAAGTACAACGCCGGGCAGAAGCTGCTGTTCTGGACTTTACTGCTGTGCATGCTGGTGTTGTTGTTCAGCGGTCTGGTGATCTGGCGCGCCTATTTCAGCGAGTACTTCGGCATCACCGCGATTCGCTGGGCCATGTTGCTGCATGCGTTGGCGGGGTTTGTGCTGATCCCTGAGCATCATCGTGCATATCTCGCCGGGTCGCTAGATCAAAGGATTCGGTCCACGCCATGCTGCACGGCTGGGTCAGCCGCCATTGGGCGAAGAAGCACCATGAACTCTGGTACCGCGAGGTGACCCGTGACGAGGCACCGAAACCACCGATCACGAAAAAGGGCTGACCGTTGCCAACCATCCTCGAACCCGGACAAATTGAAGCGGCGGCCAGTTCGCCGCCGTTTCTGCACCTGCCGCCGCACACACTTTTTGATCTGCGCGCCCAGCGCCTCGAACACCTGGCCGAGGGGCATCCACTGGCCGATTATCTGCGCCTCATCGCCGGGGTGTGCCGGGTGCAACAGCACGTGCTGGACAACCCGCCGCCGAGTGAACCGCTGGATCAACAACGCATCGAGGTGTGCCAGCAGCACGGCTTGCCCCCATTCGCGGCCGACAGTCTGGTCCGCGAGGAGGACTGGCAGCCGTATCTCGATGCACTGTTGGAAAACTACCCGGCACCGATGCAACCCGCTGTGGCCGACGCCCTGGCAGCGTTGGACCAAGCGAGCCCCGGTCAGCGACGCGCCCGGGCGGCCCGCACCCGGTCAGCGGCCAGTATTCGCTAGTACCGGCAGTGTTGGTGCCGTTTCTCGGTGCGGCCCTGCAAACCGCCTGGAGCCACTGGCTGTTGAGCACGCCCAACCTGCAACTCAAGCCCGGCGACAGCCTCAGCCAATGCCCGGCCTGCGGTTCACCGGCCATGGCCGGGGTGATCCGCAATCGGGGCAAACACAACGGTTTGCGCTATCTGGTCTGTTCCTTGTGTGCCTGCGAATGGCATGTGGTGCGGGTCAAATGCGTGTACTGCGAACAGAGCAAGGGCCTGGACTACCTCAGCCTTGAGGACGATCGCCACGCCGCCAATCAAGCGCCGTTGCGCGCCGAGATGTGCCCCAGCTGCAACACGTATCTGAAATTGCTGTACCTGGAAAACGACGCCCATGCCGAAGCGCTGTCAGCGGATCTGTCCAGCCTGATACTCGACATGCGCCTGGCCCAGGACGGCTATCAGCGCCTGGCACCCAATCTGTTGCTGGCACCGGGAGACGAATGATCACAGGGTCTACACTCTGGCGCGTCGGTCTTTCGATTTCAGGAGTGTCAGATGTCCGCCAGCGGTGCCAGCCATCCCCTGCGTTTGCCTTCCATTGACAGTCTGTTGCGTCACGCGGCGTGCCAGCCGTTGGCCGAGCGTTATGGGCGCGACGCGTTGCTCGCGGCCCTGCGTCAATTGCTCGACGAGCTACGCGAAGATGTTCAGCAGCGCGTGCTCGCACCGGCTGAAGTCACGCCCGAGGTGCTGGCGGGCAGAGTCGGCGAGCGACTGGCCGGCCAACATCGCAGCCATGTCAGGCGGGTGTTCAATCTCACCGGCACCGTCCTGCACACCAACCTCGGACGAGCGTTGTTGCCCGAGGAAGCGATAGATGCGGTGCAAATGGCTGCCCGCTATCCGCTCAACCTGGAATTCGACCTGCAAAGCGGCAAGCGCGGCGACCGCGACGATTTGATCGAAGGCCTGATCCGCGAGCTCACCGGCGCCGAAGCCGTGACCGTGGTCAACAACAATGCCGCCGCCGTGCTGCTGACCCTCAACAGCCTGGGGGCGCGCAAGGAAGGCATCATCTCCCGGGGCGAGCTGATCGAAATCGGCGGGGCGTTTCGCATCCCCGACATCATGGCCCGTGCCGGGGTAAAGCTGCACGAAGTCGGCACCACCAACCGCACCCATGCCCGCGACTATGAAGCGGCCATCGGCCCGCGCAGCGGCTTGATCATGCGTGTGCACGCCAGCAACTACAGCATTCAGGGGTTCACCACGAGCGTGCCGACTGCTGAACTGGCACAACTGGCCCATCAACATGGGTTGCCACTGCTCGAAGATCTCGGCAGCGGCAGCCTGTTGGACCTGACCCGTTGGGGTTTGCCTGCCGAGCCGACGGTGCGTCAGGCACTGCTCGATGGCGCGGACATTGTCACCTTCAGCGGCGATAAACTGCTCGGAGGGCCGCAGGCCGGGTTGATTGTCGGAAGCAAAGCGCTGATCGCCAAGATCAAGAAAAACCCGCTCAAACGCGCGCTGCGCGTCGACAAACTGACCCTTGCCGCCCTTGAAGCTGTATTGAACCTGTACCGCAACCCGGACCGTTTGGCCGAGCGGTTGCCGAGCCTGCGCCTGCTGACCCGTCCGCAAAAAGAAATTCTTGCCCAGGCTGAACGCCTGCGACCGGCGCTCGCCCAGGTATTGGGTGACGCTTGGGCGGTCAGTGCTTTACCGGCTCAAGGCATGATCGGCAGCGGCAGCCAACCGGTGGCACGACTGCCCAGTGCTGCGCTGTGTCTGCGCCCACTCACCTCAAAACGTTTACGAGGGCGCACCTTGTTGAGTCTTGAGGAGGCTTTTCGAGGTCTGCCGATTGCCGTGCTTGGGCGTATTGACGATGACGCCCTGTGGCTGGACCTGCGGCAACTGGATGACGAACCAGCGTGGCTGGCACAGCTCGACCAGCTGCACCTAGAGGGTCGGGCAGGGTGATTGTCGGCACCGCAGGGCACATTGACCATGGCAAGACCGCTTTGCTTCAGGCGCTCACTGGCCAGGCTGGCGACCGCCGCCGGGAGGAACGCGAACGCGGCATGACCATCGACCTGGGTTACCTCTACGCGGCGCTGGAGCCGGGCGCGGGCCTGACCGGTTTCATTGATGTACCCGGTCATGAACGCTTCACCCACAACATGTTGGCTGGCGCCCAGGGTATTGATCTGGTGTTGCTGGTGGTGGCCGCCGATGACGGGGTGATGCCACAGACCCGCGAACACCTGGCGATTGTCGAACTGCTGGGCATTCCCAGAGCAATCGTTGCGATCAGTAAATGCGACCGGGTCGATGGCGACAGAATGAAGGTCGTCCGAGAGCAGGTTCGCACACTACTAGCGCCGGGGCCCTATGCCCAAGCGCCGCTGATTGCGTTGTCGAGCATCACCGGCGAAGGCATCGAAACCTTGCGCCAACAGCTGTTACAAGCCCAACGAGAAGTGCAACAGCGCGGCACCGAAGGCGGTTTTCGCTTGGCGATTGATCGGGCATTCAGCATTGCTGGCGCCGGTATCGTGGTCACGGGTACGGCGTTGTCCGGGCAGGTGGCGGTGGGCGATACGCTGATACTGGGACCGCAAGGCAGGCCGGTGCGCATTCGCGGATTGCATGCACAGAACCAGGCTGCGGTCACCGCGTTTGCCGGTCAACGCGTGGCCTTGAACCTGAGCGCCGAACGCCTGGCGCTGGAGCAGATTCATCGCGGTCACTGGTTGCTTGCAGAGTGGCTCTACGCGCCAACCCAGCGCCTGGATATCGACCTGCAGTTACTCGCGGGCGAAACGCGGGCTTTCGAGCACTTTCAACCGGTTCATGTTCACCTCGGCACGCAGGACGTGACCGGGCGAGTGGCTCTGCTTGAAGGTTCCAGCCTGGCACCCGGAGAGAGGATGTTTGCGCAGCTCTTACTCAATTCACCTGTACACAGCGTGAAGGGTGATCGGCTGATCCTGCGCGACCAAAGTGCTCAGCGCACCCTCGGCGGCGGCCGGGTGCTCGATCCGTTTGCGCCCACTCGGCAGCGGCGCAGCCCCGAACGCCTGGAACAACTACAGGCCTTGGCGAACAGCGAAAAACCCGAAGATACCTTGCCTGTGTTGTTGGCCTTGAGCGACACCGGACTGGACCCGCAGCGCGTGGAGCGTCAGTTCAATCGACTGCGCAGCACCTGGGTATTGCCCGGCGACATTCGTCTTATCGAAACCCGCCAAGGCCCGTTGCTGTATAGCGCCACGCGTTGGGAAGCTTTAAAAGCGCCACTCCTCGCGCACCTCGCTCGCTTCCATCAAACGGAACCGGACCAGATGGGCCCGGACCGCGACCGCTTCCGGCGTTTTACCGGTACGGCGCTGGACCGCCCGACCTTCATCAGTCTGCTCGACGAGTTGTTGGCCAGCGGCGTCATCGTCAGTAGCGGGCCATGGCTGCACCTGCCCAAGCATCAGGTGCGCTTGAGTGAAGCGGACGAAGCCTTGTGGCTACAGTTGCAGCCGTTGTTCGAACAGGCCGGTTTCGACCCGCCATGGGTGCGCAACCTGGGGCATGACGAATCGAAAGTGCGCACGCTGCTGCGCAAAATGGCGCGCCTGGGTCTGCTGCATCAAGTGGTACGTGACCTGTTTTACACCGACAGCATGATCCGCCGATTGGCGGCTATGCTTGTGCAACTGGCGGCCGTCGACCCGGTGATTCAAGTGGCGGCGTTTCGCGATGCAATCGGTTTGGGGCGCAAGCGCAGCATTCAGATTCTGGAATACTTCGACCGTATCGGCTTGACTCGACGCATGGGTGATCGTCGACAGATTCGTCTGGACAGTGCACTGGCTCAACACACCGAGCCCTGACTTCAAGGAAGGCAATCGCGCCCGGTGGCGCGGCCGGGCTTCAAACCCGGTTGGGGACGGCGTCCGTTCCCGGGCAGGTTCGACTCCGGCTGCCTTCCGCCATTTTCCCGTCTGGCGCATCCCGCCCGGTGTGGTTCTTATCCATCTGAAACATAGGAGAAACATTCAACCCCTATGATCCCCCTCATCAAAAAGCGAGGGCAAACCAGAGATGAACCGGCCATCAAGAAGCATGCGTAAATTGCTCGACTCCGTCGCCTCCAATAATGAGGCCGCGGCGCTCGATGTGATGCGCGCAGCTGAGCAACTCAAGGACGAAGTGCTGCGTCAACGGTTGCTCAACCTGATTCACCAGTTGCATCAGGACGCCAATGACTTGCGAATGGCGCGGGATGAGATCCAGGGCGGAACGATCAAGCTGGCCTAGACGAGCGATTGAATAACAAAAAAAAGCCACTCGATCGAGTGGCCTTTTTGTTCAGGGGGGTTGCAAGGCCGGGCGTGATGACGCCTTCGCCAGCAAGCCGGCTCCTACGCAATCGAGGTCTGCCGCATACTTTGCAGGAGCTGGCTTGCCAGCGAAGGCGTCCAGCCTGACACACCGCATAGCCCGATTCGCCAGCAAGCCGGCTCCTACAGGATCGAGGTCTGCTGCATACTTTGCAGGAGCTGGCTTGCCAGCGAAGGCGTCCAGCCTGACACACCGCATAGCCCGGTTCGCCAGCAAGCCGGCTCCTACAGGTCAACAATACCGGGGCTAAAGACCACTGAACATGCCGATGATCACCGCGTTGACCAGGTCGATGAAAAAGCCGCATACCAACGGCACGATCAGGAAGGCCTGGTGGGCCGCACCGTACTTCTGCGTCACAGTCGTCATGTTGACGATGGCCGTTGCCGTGGAACCTAGGGTAATGCCCCCGAACCCGGAAGCAATAACGCTGGCTTCGTAATCGCGACCCATAAAGCGGAAGACCACAAAATAGGTGTAGAGGACCGTCAACAGAATCTGCAGGGTCAAGGCGCACAGAATGAACATCAACGCGCCGCTGAGTTGCCATAACTGAAGCCCCATCAGGGCCATGGTCAAGAACATGCCCAGGCAGATATCGGAGATCAGTGACAGGCCCAGGCTGGCGCCACTCCAGGATTTCAGCCGCTGATCACCCAGCACTGCCAGTACGATGTGGTGAATGACGATGCCCGCGAAGAGGCAACTGACAAATTTTGGCAAGGTAATGCCGGCATCGACCAACAGCAGGTTGAGTCCATAGCCGAGCATCAGCGTCAGGTTCAGCCACATCCAGGCCCAGAGTACGTCGTAGTAGTCCAGACCCTTGCTCGGTTGTTGCTCGAGAATGCCGACTTCCAGCGCCGCATCTCCGGAAGGCGTCAGACGATAACGGCGTATCAACTGGTTGGCGATTGGGCCACCGATCACGCAGGCGGCAATCAGGCCGACCGTATTGCTGGCGATCCCCAGTTCGTGGGCATTACTGATTCCCAGCTTTTCGACGAAAATCGGTGCCCAGGCCAGGGTAGTGCCGACCCCACCCGTGAGGGAAATCGAGCCCACCATCAAACCCGCCTTGGGATCGAACCCAAAGGCTTGGGCCACACCCATGCCCAGCGCGTTTTGCACAACGATGAACACGCTGGCGAGCAACAGTAGAATCAGCAGCGGACGCCCGCCCTTGATGAGTTGACGCATGTCCGATTTCAAGCCAATGCCGGCAAAGAAGTAGAGCAGTAACGTATCGCGAACCTGCAAATCGAATTCGATCTGAACATTCAGGCCGAAATACAGGAGGGTCGTTACCGCCGCACAGACAAACCCGCCCACGACCGATTCAGGAATACAGTACTGACGCAGAAAAGTGTTGTGCTGTACGAGGGTTTTACCCAGGAAAAGCAAGAGAATCGCAAGGGTAAAACTCACTAAGCCGTGAACTTGAAAGAGCTGGGAGGTCATCGAACGTCTGCCTGGAAATTCGGGGGGAACCATTATCAGGATATGACCGTTCAGAGTTCAGACCTGCGTCAATGAACGGTGATTGCACCATAGCAGGAATGCCCAAACCTTCCTGTTTGACCTAAAAATTCATTGCCTGTGGATGTTTGACCAAAGCGCAGTGTCATCAACTGCCACTGACTTTCCAGTGTTTGACATCGTCAGGGAATACCATCTGCTTCATTTCGTGGGCAATGCCGTAGGCCAGGGATTCGTGGGCGGCGATGACTTTCTCCTCGGCCGAGAGGCAATGGAAAATGTCGAGTTTGGTCGCTGCATCAGCGGTTTCGAGGGTGAAGATTTGCACGTAGCGCGCGAGGTCGTTGTCCAGGCTCGACAGGTATTCGCGCAGCCGTTGATGATCGACCGATTTCTGGCTGAAGTACCAGTTCATCGGGTGAATCAAGAAGCGCGAATGCGGCGAAGTGATGCGCAAGCCCGCCGCCAGAAACATGATGATGCCCATCGACTCTATGTTGCCGGTATTGATCGCGCATAACGGTACCGGCAATGATTTGAGAAAGGTATAAAGCGTGAACCCGAAGTTGGTGCTGCCACCGCTGGTGGACAGATTCAAGAGCAGCGACGTTGCGCCTTGATCAATGGCTTCAAGACAACAGTCCCTGAAGCGCTCGGTCGTTGCCTGATCGATCTGGCAGTGAAAATGCACGATGTGTTCGGTCATCGACTGACTTCCCGTGTTCGATGCATGGAGGGTTCTTCTTTGAGTCCTACAGTCCCGTAAAAGTTGTCTGTTTGCTCCTTAAACAAAGCGCACGGTGTGTGCGGTTTACCCATGTCCGCCAGTCGTGCAGAGCTGTTTTAGATGGAACTAAAGGGCGAAATCCACTGGTCGCACCCTTGATCAATTCGTTCAATCTTTGGATTTTCCACGTCCTGCGAATTATACGAGCCCGTGCTCGTGGCTAATTAGAGGTGAACAAAGCGTTGCGTTCTCTCCCAGTCCGTCTTCTGCGAAATCTGACAACCGTTCATCGCTGAACTACGCTGCGATACAAACCTTCGAGCTGAATTTTGTGAAGTAAGGAACTGACCGATGCGGAGCGGGGTGCTCGCTGTATTGTTGACTGTGTTCGGTCTGTTCTGGTCAGCGCTGTCATGGGCCGATGAATCACCGAAAGTAATCGATGCGCCTGCTGAACTGAAAATCGCCAACCGCAGCATCATGGTGTTCCATGCGACGATTCTTGGCGAAGCACCGGCCTCGCGGGTCAAACGGGCCAAAGGGGTTATCGGCGAAGCCCTGGATGAAGCGGATGACCTGCGTGTCACCGTCGATCCTGTGCTGAAAAGCTACATGGTGCTGTTGGGGAGCCGTCGTGCCTTTATCGTGTCGCCCAAGGATTTCGATGAAACCCAGTACGAATCGGCCCAACAGGCGGCCGAAGCGGCGGCGGAAAAACTTCGTCAGGTCGTCGGCGAAGTCCAGGAGGGCCGCAGCCTGCGGTTGATCCTTCGGTCGGTGGCGGCGGCATTGCTCGCCACGGGCGTCTACCTCGGGCTTCTGTTGTGCATGGTGTTTCTGCGCCGACGGTTGCTCAAGCGACTGCCCGAACTGATGCACAAGCACACGCAAGCGATCAAGGTCGGGCGGGTGCCGTTGTTCGACTCCAAGTTTCTTTTTCCGCTGGTCAGCCGTCTGCTTGAGTTTCTGCGCTGGGTCATCGTGGTGTTACTGACGTATGAATGGCTGGGGTTTGTGCTGTCGCGTTTCCCCTATACCCGTCCGTGGGGCGAAAGCCTCAACAACTATCTGCTGGAAGTCGGTGATTATTTACTCCAAGGCATCCTCGGCGCGATACCCGGCCTGGGCGTGGCATTGGCGATCTTTTTCATCGCCCGCGGCGCTACGGCGTTCATGCGCCGGATCGTGCGTCGCATGGCTATGCCCGGCACCTTCAGCTGGCTCAACCATGAAACCCTGCAGCCGACCCAACGCCTGACGTCGCTGGCGATCTGGCTTTTTGCCTTGGCCATGGCCTATCCCTATCTGCCGGGCGCGGGGACCGATGCATTCAAAGGCTTGTCGGTGCTGGTCGGCTTGATGATCTCGCTGGGTGCGTCGAGCGTGGTCGGGCAGGCCGCTGCCGGGCTCATCCTCACGTACACCCGCACCTTGCGCCCCGGTGAGTTCGTGCGCATCGGCGACCACGAAGGGACGGTCACCGAATTGGGCATGTTCACCACCACCATTCGCACCGGTCTGGGCGAGGTCTTGACCCTGCCCAACTCGATGATCACCGGCACGGTCACCAAGAACTATTCACGAGTGGTGCAAGGCCCCGGTTATGTGGTCGACACCGTGGTCACCATCGGTTACGACACCCCTTGGCGGCAAGTGGAAGGGATGTTGCTGGAAGCCGCCAGGCGCACGCCCGGCATTCTCGAAACACCGCCGGCGCAAGTGTTTCAAACGGCATTGTCGGATTTCTACCCGGAATACCGCCTGGTGGCCCAGGCCATTCCAAGCCAGCCACGACCGCGCGCGGTGCTACTCAGCATGCTCCATGCCAACATCCAGGACGTGTTCAACGAGTACGGCGTACAGATCATGTCGCCGCACTACCTGGGCGATCCGCAACAGGAGAAGTGGGTGCCCCAGAACAAGTGGTATACGGCCCCCGCACAAGAACCCAAGGATCTTTGACCGTCATTGAAAGGGAATCCGCATCATGCTTGAGTTTATGCTCCGCGCTTGCGGACCGACCCGGAAATAGCGGTGTTCCTGGCCATTGGCTTCAAGAGCGGCCCGGAGTTTTTCGGCAGCTAACCCGCGGCACGCTTGAGCGGGTGCGGGTTGGCGTTGTCGCAGGTGCTGCGGTTGCCCAAGGTGAATTGCCCGGCGGCGCCGTGGGACATCAGAAGCTGATCACGGTTTTCGATGCGACTGTCGAGCACCCGCAAACTGCGTGCAGCCGATGGCGCCTGCGCGGTGGCGCAGTGAGTTAGAGCGCACAGGCCGGGCTGCGTAGGCAATAGTGGCCATTCAGTCAAAGTCTGACGTGCCTCAAGGGTTTCGGTGCCAGACCTTGATGTAGTCGACTCTGAACGTGGAAGGCAGGTCGGCGTCGTCCACTACGCCAAACCATTCCCAGAACGCCTCGCTGTCAAAGACAATCTGCATCGGGAAATGCCAGTGAGTGTTTTTCGACTCACGGACCAACACACCGTCGACGTACCAGCGCAGGGTGTCCGGCTGCCAGTCAAATCCGTACACATGGAAAGTGCTCGCCAATCGCCAGGGCGCGACCCAGGTGCTGCCATTGGCTACGTGCTCTTTGCTTTGCGGTGTGGCCCAGATGTGGCCGTTCATGTTGTACGTCCGGTCGATACCGGGTCTTTTGGTATTGCCGGTGATCTCGAAGATATCGATTTCAGTAGCGTTGTCCTCCAGGCCGGTCCATGCCAGCCAGAATGCGCTGGAGCCTGCCGATGCCATCGGTTTGGCGCGGGATTCGTAATAGCCGTAGAAGCCGCGCTCGTTGGTGCGCACCATCGCCGAGGAGTAGTCCTTGAACCCCAGACGCACGTACTTTTCCGGCAAAGTCTGCTTGCGAAAAACGATGTTGAGATTGCCGTTGCCGACCGTTGCATTCTCGCGCATGAACAACGCCGGCTTGCGCCCCAGGGACTCGTTGCCAATGGCATTGTTGACATGCCAGCGATCCTCATCAAGACGGCTGCCATTGAAGTCATCGGACAGTTGCGGGTCGAGTACCCAGCGCCCGGCATTGGCCTGGTCCGACAATGGCAGGTCGGGATGTGTGCGTTGCGGCACGCTGCCCAGCGGGCCGACCCGGGTCCAGGTGTCGGCTTGTTTGGGAATGCTCACCGACCATTTGTTAGCCAGGTATTCGAACACGCCCTGACGCTCCTGTTGCGTCACCAAGGGGCGGTCATAGATCAACACTTCAGCGATGTCACCGCGAAAGATTTCAGTGGTGCCTACAACATTGCGTGCGACCGCGTATGGGCCGATGGGTACATCGCTGAGCTCGAGAAACGATAGCGTCGGCTCCAGCGCAGTGATTTGCTCCAGGCTGATGGCGAAATTCGGCGGCACGTTATCGTTATCGGCCAGTACCGGACGCGAACTGAACACCCGTTGCCAGGTATCGCCACCGGCCTGTTCGGGCAACCGGCGGTACACCAAAAACACACTCACCGGCCCTTTGGCCGTGCGGATCGCTTTGCCCAGAAAGGCTGAAGTGCCATCGAAGCGCACCACGGCATTACCATTCAAGGCGTTGTCGACACGCAGCGGCAGGGATTGGGCTGCCGGGTCATCTAGGCTGGGATCGTTGGCTTTGCCCGATTTGTCGCGCCAACGCAGCACCCGGTTCTGGCTGTTAAGCGTCATTTTTGTCGCGTCGGCGCCATCAAGCCAGAGCACCAGGCCTTCGGCGGTCGGGCGAGCAGTTGCCGCCCACGCCGAACCCGCCATTGCGAGCAGCAGAACACCCAGTAAACAGTCCCTGATCATGAGAATTTCCTTGCCGGCAATGGAGAGTCGAGCAGCCCGTCACCGGATGGCGACTTTGGCCATGGGCTGCGATGTGTGGCGATAGCCATACGGGTTGCTCGATTGCCAGCGCCAGCTGTCGAGGATCATCTGCGGCAGGTTGCGCCGGGCGCACCAGCCCAGTTCCCGCCGGGCCTTGCTCGCATCAGCCCAGCATTGGGCAATGTCGCCGGCACGGCGCGGGGCGATGTGGTAAGGCACGCTGATCCCGGTGACATCCTCGAAACTGCGAATGATCTGCAGGACGCTGTACCCGATCCCCGTGCCGAGGTTCCAGACATGAATGCCGGGATCGCCCTGCAAGAGGTGCAATGCCTTGAGATGCCCCTCGGCCAGGTCGACCACGTGGATATAGTCACGCACGCACGTGCCGTCGACGGTGGGGTAGTCGTTGCCGAATACCGTCAGCTCGGGAATGCGTCCGATCGCCACTTGGGTCACACAGGGCAGCAGATTGTTCGGCTTGCCGGTCGGATCCTCGCCAATCAATCCGCTTTCGTGAGCGCCTATCGGGTTGAAATAACGCAGCAACGCGATGCTCCAGCGCGGTTCTGACCGTGCGAGATCGCTCAACAACTGTTCGATCATGAGCTTGGAGCGGCCATAAGGACTGGCCGGTTCACCTGTGCCCAGGTCTTCGAAAATCGGAATCTGCGAAGGCTCGCCGTACACCGTTGCCGAGGAGCTGAACACCAGTTTGAACACGTTGTACCGCGCCATCACCTGGCACAGGTTGAGCGTGCCGACGACGTTGTTGGCGTAGTAATCCAGGGGTTGCTGCACGCTGTTGGCCACAGATTTGAGGCCGGCAAAATGCACCACGGCATCAATGTCGTAGCGGCTGAAAATTTCCTCCAGCAACGGCGTGTCGCGAATATCGCCTTCGATGAATTCGATCGACGTATGGGCCAGGTGCTCCAGGCGCTCGATAGACTCGTGACAGCTGTTGCAAAGGTTATCCAGCACCAGAACCTGATGGCCGGCGTCGATGAGGGTCAGGACGGTGTGGGAACCGATGTAACCGGCCCCACCCGTGATCAGCGTGGTTTTTTGCATGGCGGTCGTTCCTGTTTCAAGAAGTCAGGGTCAGCGAGCGGTGAAAACCAACTTGAATTCCTGGGGCCAGCGCGGATGCAGCACGCTGTAGGCCATCGCATAGGTGACGGCACCGATGGCGATGTTGCCCACCAGGTGCAGGTAGCCCTGCAAGGCCAGATGCGAAGACGCAAACAACACAGCGGTGGCCATGACCAGCGAGGCGATCACGCTGCGATAGCTGGATTCGAAAAACGCATCCCAGCCGTAACCGATCGCAGTGTTCAGGCCTCGGACCTGCAGGGGCGTGATGATCAGCATGCGCACCAGCAAGGCCAACGCTGCGCCCATGCCGCCGTAGACAGGGCCCATGGCGTACACCAGCGCGAGGGCGAGCAGGGTGGTGATCACTTCGGCCTTGAGGGTGACGCGGGTATGGTTGACCGCGACCAACGCCGTGGTCGCATACATGGCGAGGTTGCCGAGTGCGGCAGTGCCGGCCAGCACTTGCAGCAGGGGTACGGCAGCAGCCCACTTGGCGCCGAAAATCAGCAGGATGATGTCTTCGGCCGTCAACGCAATTCCGAGGAAAAACGGCGTCAGCAGAAACCCACTGATCGCCGTCGAATCACTGATCATGCCGATCAGTCGCGGTGGATCGCCAATGCGACGGGCGAACACCGGCAGCGCATAACTCATCAGGCCGTTGTAGATCGCTGTGCGCGGCAAGTCGATGATGCGCATGGCCAGATTGAACATGCCGACCGCATGGGCGCCGGCCGTCATGCCGAGTACCACGTTGACCCCGCGCTGCAGGGTTTGCGAGCTGAGCACGTTGATCGCCACTGGTGTCCCGGACTTGAGCAGTTCTCGCAGGATCGGGCCGTCAATGCAAAAGGCAATGCGGCGCCGGTCTGCGAGCATCAGTACGACCACGCAGACAAAATCCATGATCAACGCCTGCGCGATGACCGCCCACGGGCCATACCCCAGGAGCGCGACACCGATCCCGCCGACGCCCCCGGCAATTTTCCCCAGCAGCGTGCGCGAGGCCAGCCTCTTGAAGTTGCTGGTGCGCCGCATCTCCACGACATATACCCGGGCCATCATGGTGAAGAGGATCTTTACCGAGGCCACCGCCGTCATCCATTGCAACGCCGGTGACGGCGTATACAACACGGCGGCGAGGGAGATTACGACAATGGACGCCAGGCTGATCAGCACGGCGAACCAGAATGTCGTACTGATATGCTTCGCCTCCAGGCGCTCCATCCGTACCAGCGGATCCTCCAGCACCGACGAGTAGAGCATGCCAACGATCTCGACGATCGCGATGATCACCGTGCCGATCCCCAGTTCCGTGGGAGTCAGCAACCTGGCGAAGACGACAAACGTGATCATCGACAGGAAGATCAGACCGAATTTCTCGGTGAAGATCCAGATCAATGTCACCAGACGATGATTGGCCATGGCGGGCACCGGGTTCAGTGAGCAGTAGTCGATTCGGTGGAGGGTTTGCCCAGGCTGCGGATGCGGGCGTTGAGGTATCGCAAGGTTGGTTTGCCCTGGGCGAATACCAGCGCCTGCCAGGAGTACTCGAACATTCGCCGGTAAACGTTGATCACCTGCCCATATTCGGCGCTGCGCGAAAACGACCGGAGAAACTCGGCGAGGTTACCCAGCACAAAATCGATCCGTTGTTGTTTACTCAGCACATCGCTGTAGCGGGCGAGGTACAAATCGATGAACCGGATCTTGTGCGAGTAGTACTTCAGCGGCTGGGCGGTGATGTTGCCGCCGTTGACCGTGCGACTCATCAGCATTTCGGGGACCGTGTGGATTTCCCAGTGTTCGGCGATCCTGGCCCACATCATGCGGTCTTCGGAATAGCGCAGACTGGCGTCGAAACCGCCGAGCCGAGTGATCACGTCTCGCTTGATCAGCACAGCCGACACGCCGTTGACGACATTGGCATGGATGAAGTCGTAGAAGTGTCGACCGTTCTTGTATCGACCTTCCTGGTGACGTCTGCCGTCGCTGTACTCGACCAACACGTTGCAATCGACCAACCCCACCGGGTGTCCCTGGCGAAGCAGGTCTTCGTACAGTGCCAGTTGTTTTTCCAGTTTCTGCGGATGCCATCGGTCATCGGCATCGAGAAACGCCACAAAGGTTTCTTCCGTGTGTTTCAACCCTGTGTTGCGGGCGCTGGCCTGACCTTCGTTGGCCTGATGCAACAGCGTCAGGCGAAACGGTGCGGCAAAGTTGCTGACCCGTTGCGGCCCGTCATCGGTCGAGCCATCGTCGATCACGATGACGTGATCGGGCAAACGGGTTTGCTGGCTCAAGGATCCCAGCGTCTGTTCGATGCTGTCGGCGCCGTTGTACATCGGAATCAGCACGCACACTGTGCTGGTTGATGGGGGGGCTTGATTTACCATGGGGTTTTCTCCTTGTGATACGCTTGGGCCGGATTACGCGGGATTGCCCTGCCGGGGGAGCGGTTTTGCACGGCTGTGGGTGAGCGCTCGGGGCGCGGTGCGCGATGGTGTCGAAAGGACAGGGCCAGCGTGCAGAACACCAGAAACTCGGCGCTGCGATAGTTGGGGATCACATACGCCACGTAGTTGGTGACGATGAACAGGCCGACGATCACCAGCGCACAGGCGCGAACCTGTGCCGACTGGGCGGACGTGATCGCCCGGTACTGTTTGACCATGGCCTGGGCCAGCATCAGGATCAGCGCCGTCAGCTGGATCAGGCCACCGTTGAGCAGGGTTTCCAGATAACCGCTGTGGGCGTTGCCGATGTAGCCCCAGCGCTTGATGAAGATGTCGGCATCGGCGCTGGCCCAGAACGCCCCGAAACCGTAACCCTTGAGCAAGCGTTCATCGATGAATGGCGTCAGCAGTTCCCAGATCAGCGTGCGGTCGGTCAGCGAGGGATCACGCCCGAGCAGTTCGAGCAGCAACGTATAGTTGCCGTACAGGAACAGGCATATCAGCACGTAGACCGCCGTGGCAGCGAAGAACGCCAGCAGCGAACGGTTGACCCGCAATCGCACCAGGGTCAGGAAATACCAGTAGCTCGCCGCGCCGCTGACGATCAAGGCAATCGCCGTAGCGGACTGCGCCAGCCCGATGGCGATCAGCGAGAACAGCGCATAGGCCATCGCCAATGGGTTGCGCTGGCGAATCATCGGCAACAGCAAGAGGATGCCGATCGCATTGAGCCGGGCACCGCCGTTTTTTTCGGGAAAAATGCCTTTGAAGGCGCCGTCGCGAATCCCGCCGGCAATGAACGCTATGTCGGGCCTGATCAGGGCGAATATCAGCCCCATCAATGCGGCGGCACCGATGATGCAACCGAGCATGAAGGCGATTTTCTCGACACTGTAGTTGTACGCAATGAACCCGGCGAAGAACACCACACTGAGCAACGCAATAAAGCGCTTGAAGCTCAGCATCGGGTCTGAAGACCAACCGATCGATGCCGCCACGCAGAACAGGAACACCAACAAAAAGAAATTGCCGCGATAAAAGGTTTTGCTGAGGAACACCTTGTGGCGAATAAACAGGAACAATGGCACCAGCAAGGTGATCAGACCGCAGACCTGATTGATCGCGTTGCCTTCCAGGTCTTTATCGACATCGCCGATGCTCGCTACATTGCCCAGGCCGAGGAAAAACGAAATCAACTGGAAGTAGAACAGCACACCGAACAGCGTGAAGGCGTCGCGCAGTGTCGAATACCTGACGTGCAACTGGCTCATGACGATTGACTCCCGAGTAACGCGGCGAGGTACGTCTGTACGGCGCGCCCGCTCATGTAGCGGGCGGCGGCGTCGATGCGGATCTGGCGATAGCGATCCCTGGGCAGGGTCAGTTCCGCCGTGATGACCAGGGCCAGTGCCTCGGGATCGTCGACGTCGACCAATGGGGCCACCGCACCGTCGCCGAGAATCTCTTGCGGGCCATAAGGGCAGTCGGTGGCCACTACCGGGGTGCCCGTGGACAGCGCTTCGACCAGGGCATTGGGGCTGCCCTCGAAGCGTGACGACAGGACAAAACAATCGGCGGCGGCCACTTGGGCCAAGGGGTCGCTGGCGTAACCCGGCAAGTCGAAGCGCTCGGCAACCCCGAGGCGGGCGGCTTGCTCCAGTAACGCGGACCTGAGGCTGCCTTCGCCAAAAATGATCAGTCGCGTAGAGCGGTCCGGTAAGCGGGCGAAGGCGTCGATCAGGGTGTCAAAACCCTTCTGGTCAGCCAGGCGCCCCAAGGCGACAATTACCGGGGCGGTTTTTTCCAGCAGCCATGGATGGGTCGGACAGCTCGGTGTCTTTTCGCGAAAGTCGTTGTCCAGCACTGGATTGTCGGCAATGGTGACGTCCTGGCGACGGGCAATTGTGGTCTCGACCAGGTCTTGAGCCACGCCTTGGGAAACGCAAATCACCGGGTTGGGAATGAGCCGGTACAACAGCGGCGCCAGCAGATAAGCCAAACGCACGCGCAACGACGGGTTGACGTGCTTGTCCCGGGAAAACGCATTGCGCTCACTGACGTGCAACCGCGCCAGGGTCCCGGACAACACAGCGGCGGCAATCGCCACCACGTTGACGTGGGTGAGGGCGGCCAACAGGGCGTCGAAGCGGTTTTGCCGAAGGTACTGCGCCAATGCCGGCACCGCATTGGCGCTGCGTGAACTGTTCAGTTCGACCTGTTTGACCCGTGGGTCGAGCAGCGCGATGTTGACACCGCCCCCCGTCAGCATCAGCAGCGTCACATCGTTACCGGCGTCGACCAGCGCACCGGCAAGCCGCGCCATCATCTTCTCGGCGCCACCGGCGTTGAGGTCGTGGAGGATGATCAGTAAACGTTTCATTGGTCCCACACCTGGTAATACGCCTGCGCGGCTTGCCGACTGGTGTACGGGCGGACGGCGTCGGCGCAGACTTTCGTGTGTTCCTTGAGCTTCAGGCTTTGCCGCATACCCAGCGCCAGTGCCGGCACATCATCGACCTTCACCAGTTGCCCCAGACGTCCGTTGTCCAGTAACTCCCTGGGCCCGCTGGGGCAATCTGCGGACAGCACCGGCGTGCCAAGCGCAAGCGCTTCGATCAACACTGTCGGCAAGCCTTCATGCAGTGAGCTCAGGATTAAAAGTCGCGCATGGCGGATCAGCGGGTACGGATTGCTCAAGTGGCCGACAAAGTGCACGCGGCGCTCGATGCCCAACCGCTGTGCCTGTGCGATCAGGGCTTCACGGCGAGGCCCATCACCGGCGATCACCAGGTAGGGCAGGTTGCCTTCGCGCAGTGCCAGGGCGTAGGCGTCGAGCAGGATATGAAATCCCTTGAGGTCCACCAGTCGGCCGACGCTGATCCAGTATTCACTCGGAATGTCTTGCGGCAAGGGCGCGCGGGAGGCGTTGTGCAGTTGCTCGGTCACCACGGCATTGGGGCAGTAGGTGATTCGCTTGCGCCCCCACGGCATCAGGTCGACAAGGGTTTGGCGCAATCCATGGGACACCGTCACCACTTTGCCGCTGCCACAGAGGTACAGCGCATAGAGCAAACGCAGGCTATGGACGCCGGTCTTTTGTTCCGAACAGTCCAGTGACGTATGCCGGGTATAAATGACCTGGCAGCGGCTGCCGAGGGTCGCAAACCAGGTGCAGAGGTTGGCTTGTTCCTTGGCACCAATCAGGTGCGTCACGCCCTCTCGACGAATGCTGCGGCGTAGCAGCACGATGGATTTGAACAGGCCGAACAGGCCGCTGCCGCCGCCGTCGAGGACGTTCGCCCCGTCGACATCGGGCGTTTCGCCGTTCATGACGAAAAAGCTCACGCGTCGCCCATCCTTGAGAAACTCGCTGGCCAGCCGTTGCTGGACGCGCTCGACACCGCCGCCGGTCTTGAAATCCTTGAGCGTGAAAAGAATGTGCATGGTCATGTCCCCGGCGCTCAGGGCGCAGTAATGTTGATCGCGACTTTGTGGCGAAGAATCATTGCCGCCAGCTGTATGAAATTGCTCGGGTAGTCGAGCAGGTAACGCTTGATGGTGTGTGGCTCGCGATACATGCGATAGAACGCCCGCAGGTGCAGGCGATTGATCATTTCGGGGTAGTAAAAGCCGTTGGCCATGGCTTCCTGGCGGATGAAACCGCCACAGGTAAAGGCCACTCCGGTGAAGCCTGAATCCAGTGCGCCGAGGACGAAGTTCTCTTGCAACCCGGCGCCCATGCCCACGATCAGGATGTTGGATCGGCCGAGGCAAATGTCCGCCTTGATCGCCGCCGCCTGCGTGGCATCGAAATAACCGTTGTGATAACCGGCAATCGCCAGTCGTGGATAACGCACCCGCAATTTGCGGATGAACATTTCCAGTTCGTTTTGCGTGGCCCCGACGATGTACACCCGCTTGCCTTGTTTTTCGGCATCGCTGAACACCGGGTCGGCGATGGACGTGAAGTCGAAACTGACCCGGTCGATGTTTCTCCCGGTCACTTTCGACATGAAGCTCGACATCAGCATGCCGTCGCAAAAATAGGCGAGCGCATCGGGCGGTTGCTGGATGAAGCTGCCGATCGAGGCGAAGTTGATGAATGAGAACGCCTTGTTGGATTCCAGCAAGGCTGGCGAGTACTGGCCCATCAACTCGAGCCGGATCATGGCGCGACTCCTTGCGCCATGGCTTGTTGGGGTTGGCGGCCCACGGACACGTAGGTGAAGCCGCGCTTGCCCAAACGCTGCGGATCGAACAGGTTGCGCCCGTCAAAAATCAGCGGTTGCTTGAGTTGCCGCGCAAGCAGTTCGAAGTCCGGCGCACGGAAGGCCTGCCATTCAGTGACAATGACCAGCGCGTCGGCGTTTTTCAGCGCCGCTTCCTTGGTACCGGCCAGTGCCAGGTCATCGCGAGCACCATACAGACGCTGGGCTTCCTCCATGGCTTTGGGGTCGAACGCCTGGATACTCGCCCCGGCGCGCCATAGCGCTTCCATCAATACGCGGCTGGGGGCCTCGCGCATGTCGTCGGTGTTGGGTTTGAAGCTCAAGCCCCACAGGGCGAAGGTCTTGCCCTGGAGCGAGCCGTTGAAGTGATCGAAAATCTTCTTGAACAGCGTGGTTTTCTGCTCGTTGTTGCGCGACTCGACGGCCTTGAGCACTCGCGCATCGAAGTCCAGGCTGTTGGCGGTATGAATCAACGCCTGCACGTCCTTGGGAAAGCATGAGCCGCCGTAACCGACACCGGGGTAGATGAATTGATACCCGATGCGCGGGTCCGACCCGATGCCGTGGCGAACCATCTCGATATCGGCGCCGACTTTTTCGGCAAGGTTGGCCATTTCGTTCATGAAGCTGATCTTGGTCGCCAGCATGCAGTTGGCGGCGTACTTGGTCAGCTCGGCGCTGCGAACGTCCATGACGATGATTTTTTCGCGATTGCGATTGAATGGCTCGTACAGTTCGCGCATCACGTCTTCGGCGCGCTGGCTGTTGGTGCCGATGATGATGCGGTCGGGGCGCATGCAGTCCTCGACCGCGCAGCCTTCCTTGAGAAACTCCGGGTTGGAAACCACATCGAAAGTCAGCTCGCTGCGATCGCTCTCGCTCAGCGCCTGAGCGATGCACTCGCGCACCAGGTCGCCAGTGCCCACCGGGACAGTGGATTTATCGACGATGGTTTGATGGCGCTGCATGTGCTGGCCGATGGTTCGCGCCACGCTCAATACGTATTGCAGATCGGCCGAGCCATCTTCGTCGGGCGGTGTACCCACGGCTATCAACTGCACATCGCCGTGATGCACGGCACTGACCAGGTCAGTACTGAACTGCAAACGCCCGCTTTTATGATTGTCTCGAACCAGATTCTCCAGACCCGGCTCATAAATGGGCAGAATGCCTTCCTTTAACGCCAGGACCTTGTTGGCGTCGACGTCGACGCAGAGGACGTTGTGACCCACCTCGGCCAGCGCTGCGCCTTGTACAAGTCCCACATAACCGATACCAAATACACTCACATTCATGGGAGAACCTCAGTGTGTCGTGGGGCCGGCACTGGGCCGGGCACAAGGTCAGTAGATGTTTTTCGAGAACAGCGTGAAGGGGGTCTTGAGCAGAATCTTGATGTCCAGCCACAGCGACCACTGGTTGATGTAGTTGAGGTCCTGGGCGACCCGCAGCTGCATCTTTTCCAGGGTTTCGGTTTCGCCGCGGTGCCCGGTGATCTGGGCCAGTCCGGTAATCCCGGGCTTGAGGCGATGACGGGCCATGTAGGCGTGGACTTTGCCGGTGTAATAGATGTTGTGGGTGACCGCGTGGGGGCGTGGACCGACCAGGGCCATCTGGCCAAACAGCACGTTGAACAACTGCGGCAGCTCATCGATGGAACTGCGGCGCAGGAAACGCCCCAGTGGTGTCACGCGGTCGTCGTCACGCGTGGCCTGGCGGACTTCGCCGTCGTTGTGGACACGCATCGAGCGGAACTTCCAGACCCTGATCACCTGACCGTCACAGCCGTGACGGTTTTGCTTGAACAGCACCGGTCCCGCAGAGGTCAGCTTCACCGCAAGGGCCACGCTCAGCAGCAATGGGCTCAACACCATAATGGCGACGGCGGCGAGGCTGCGTTCCAACAGGTCTTTGCAGAACAGGCTGCCCGGATGGGAGGTGATCAGGCTTTCGTTGAGATAGATCGCCGGCATGCGCTCAATCTCGGAAATCGAGTGATTGAGCAACACCATGCTGCCGAAATCGGGGATCCAGACCACATCGACATTCATGTCCAGCAGGTCGATGTACAACGCTTCGATGGTGGCGGCGTCGACCATCGGCAACACGATGTAGACGCGCCGTACTTCCATCCGGGTGATCAGTTCGCGGATGTCGTCGACGTGGCCCAGCAGCGGCAGAATGCTCGGTGCCGGGCCGGCATTTTGCCTGGCCGCAATAAAACCCAGTAGCAAGGCGCGGTTGGGGCGGGAGAGTTTTTTCGCCAGTTCATGCGCTGTCGGACACGTGCCGATGATCACCGAGCGGCGCTCGTTGCGCACCACTTGCGAATACAGTCGAGCGAAGTAATGCAAGGGCAGGAAACTGGCAGCCTGGACCAGGAACCCTGTCACGGCCCAGACGATAATCACCTGGCGCGAAAACAGCGCACTGGTTTGGGTGACGAAGGCGATGGTGATCAGCACACTCAGCAGGATCAACCAACCGGCAAGTAACCGACTGAGTCCGATCAACAGGCCATGACGCTTGTGATAGACATCCATCAGGCTGTAGATCGGCACGGAACCGAGCACCGTCAGGATCATCAGGACACGGTATTCGCTGGTGAGATTGCCGACGCGCAATTGCACCAGCAGGACCAGCAACAGATTGACCAGGGCCATTGCACTCAACCACTGGCCCCAGAACGTGACGCCACGGCGGTGCGCCATTTGTGCGGTATATAGCGGAGTCATCGGCTCAATCTCTGGGCATAGGTAGCCATTCGAAGCCGTCTCGGACGCCCGGCTTCGGTACACACGCTGGTAGTGAGGCAGGTAAGGCAGCGATGGCCGCTACCCGGATTTACCTGGGGGCGAAGTCATAGTCGTAGAACGATTTGGAGTGGCTATGGCCGTATTTGCGTGCCTTGCGCATGTCGACCTGGTTGAGCACCACGCCAAACACCGGCGCCTGGCTTTGCTGGAGCATCGCCAGGCTTTTTTGCACTTGGCCCACCGGTGTACTGTCGGCTTTGACCACATAGATCACGGCGTCCGAATGCTTGGCCAGCAACAGCGCATCGCTGACCATTTCGGCAGGAGGCGAATCGATGATGATGTGCCGGTAGCGGGCTTTCAGGACTTCCAGCATCCGTGCGACTCGCGGTGAACTCAGCAGATCCTGCGCCGGTGGCTGGCGTGGCGAATCGAGTGGATCGCCGGGGGAGGGCAGACGGGGTGAGTTGAACAAATCCATCGAGGGTGGCGACACGCTCCCGGCCGACAGCATGTCGAGATTGCCGACGGTACGGATGCAATCCTCCAGCCTTGCCGTACCGGCAATCACATTGGCGAACCCCGGGCTGTCCGGCGGGAAGTCAAAGTTCAGTGACAACGTGGGTTGGCGCAGGTCGGCATCGATCAGCAGCACTCGCTCCAATGGGGTCAGCGAGCAGGCGAGGTTGTTGGCAATGGTGCTTTTGCCCTCGCCGGGGACGGTTGAGGTAACCAGTACCACTTGCGACGGTGCTTCGGTGCTTTGCAGCATCAGCCAGGTGCGCAGATTGCGGATGGTCTCGGAGAATCGCGGGTTGTCGTTGTCCTCGAACAGTCGCGCCAGTTGCCGACGGCTTTTCTTCAGGACCAGCGGCACCACGCTGAGCAATGGGACGTTAAGCGTGCTTTCGATGGTCTCCTCGGTCCTGAAGGTATTGCTCAGGGTTTCGAACAGGAAGGCCAGCGCTACGCCGATCACGGCGGCCACAACCGCGACAATCGCCACAATCAGCGTCTTGCGCGGCTTGCTGGCCTCTATCGGTGCAATCGCCGGGTCGACGATGCGGGCCTTGGCCGAATCCATATCGGAGGTGGCGGCGGTTTCTTTCAAGCGGGTGACGAAGGTTTCGTACAACGCCCGGGTGCTGTCGACTTCACGCTGGTATTCGCGCAACTGGAACTCTTTGCGAGAGATGTTCTGGATCTGCGCCTTGTTGGTGTTGAACGACTTCTGCAGCGCACCTTCGCTGGCCACCGCGAGCTGATACTGGCGTTCGATACCGGCCACTACCTGCTGCACTTGCAGACGCAAGCTGGTTTGCGCGGTACGCAGTTCCGATTGTGCGGAAATCAGCGATGGGTGTTTGGGTCCATACCGACCTTGCAGCTCCTCGACCTTGGCTTGTGCCTTGGCCGTATCCGCCTGAAATTGCTGGATCAACGGGTTGCTCAGCACCGCCGGTACGCTGGATAGTCGACTCATGTCGCCATTGCTCAAGGATTGCGCCTGGCGGTACTGGCTTTCGGCTTCCGCCCGGTTACGGCGCGCGTCGATCATGCGGTTACCGGTCATTTGCAACTCGTTGGCGCTGATGGTCGCCACACCATCGACATCGACCAGACCTTGTTCTTCGCGATAAGCCTGGAGTTTGTTCTCAGCCACACGCAGCTTGTCACGCAGTTCGACCAGGCGGGTGTTCATCCAACTGCTGGTGTTCTGCGATGACTTGAGGCTTGAGTCGAGCTGACTGTCCATGTAGCCCTGGGCCAGGGCATTGGCCGCCGCCGCGGCGAGGTCAGGGTCCGGCAACTCGACGGCGATTTCGATCAACTGGCTCTTGCCGACGAATTTGACGGTGGTGTGGAGCATCAGGTCCTGGGTGACCTGATTGAACACATCCTCTTCAGTGGGCGCCGGTTTTTCCGGGGTCAGGTAGCCGAGCCATGGCAGCCATTGTCCGCCATTGAGGTCGGCCAGCCACTTGCGCGGGGTAAACCACGATTGCGATTGTTGGCGAGGATCGGTCAATGGATTTGTGGTGAGGCCGAGTTTCCTGACCGCCCGTTCCGCCAGATCCCGCGATTGCAGGAGCGCCTGTTGCGTCTGCAAATAGTCCGCCGTGGTGCTGGCACCGGAATCGGACACCTGCTGGAAAGTCAGCACCGGCGGGGTTTTTTCCTTGATCAGCAACGTAGTGCTGCCAATGTACTGCGGCGTGATGAACGACAACGCTGCCACCGCAAGCGCACAGCACAGGATGACAAACCAACCGATGTTCCATTTGGCGCGCCAGATGATTCTCCAGAGTTTGAGCAGATCAATGGTGTCCGACTCTTCGCTGTGCTGCTGCTGATGATGCAGATGCGCCTGGAGGGGACGTTCGACGTAGGTGCTGGGGCTGTTGTCCATGATTAGAAAAAGCCTTGTGCAATGGAAATGGTGTCACCGGGAGAAATGACGGTGGTCTTGGAAACGTCGTCTTCGAGAGGAGGGCTGCCATCACCGCGCAGGATCGTCACGCGTTTCATCGAAGCTCGCTCGGTCAGGCCGCCACCCAGGGCGATGGCCTTTTCCAGGGTCAGCCCGGGCACGAAGGGGTAACTGCCGGGTTTCTGGATTTCACCGTTGATATAGAAGGGGCGGTATTCGATCTGGCTGATGCTGACTTTGGGGTCGACCAGATAACCTTGCTTGAGGCCGTCGACGATGGTCTTTTCCACCTGATTCGGGGTCTTTCCCTTGGCGACGATTTCACCCAGGAATGGGTAGGAAAACGTCCCGGCGTCGTTGAGTCGGACTTTCTTGACACTCAGTTCCGGCTCGCCGAAAACGGTAATGCGCAGCACATCGCCAGCCGAAAGTTTGTAATCGACAGCGGGGTCGGCTGCGTGAGTGGCCGAAGCCAGAAACAGCCATAACAACAGGCCAAGCAGGCGCGAGTTCATGGGCGAATCCTCTTACAGGCTGACGTTGAAGCTGAGTTGGAAGACGTTGCGCGTGAAGCTTTCGTTGTCGGCATCGGAGTCGTTATCGCGGTACCGATAACCCAGCTCGATATCCAGCCAGCGGCGCATCTTGTAGATCACAGCGAGGTTGTAGTCCTGAAGGTCGTCGGTGCGGCTTTGGCCTTCGTATTTGTACTGCCCGAAACCGGCCTCGGCCACGCTGGTGATCCGTTCAGTCCAGCCATGGCGCCAGCCCACCTGGGTGAAGGTCGACTTCACGGCATCGGCGCCATCGTCACCTTCGGCCAGTGCCTGACGGGCCAGGAAGGTAAAGGTCGAGTAGGTGCGTGGTTTCCATTTCAGATCGACTTGCCAGGTCGGGTTGTCCAGATTCTTCGACGTACTCTCATCGAAGTCTTTTTTCTCGTAACCGATCCGGACCTTGCCGGTCGTGCGCGCTGACAGATCCCATTCAGCGCCACCCAAAAGCGCGTCGGACTTACTGCTGCGCGGGCTGTTGGACTGCAGATAGTCGAAGCGGGTGTGATCGTATTCAAGCAAACCTCGGGTGTTGCTGCCGATTCGGTGATACCAGGTGGTGGTGAAACCCGTGGTATCGCGCTCCTTGTCGTCGTTGATGCCATCGGCATTGTCGTAACGCAGTCGTGCGTAATTGGCGCCGATGTCGATCTGGTTATCGGCGCTTTTGGCACCGTAGGTGTAAATGCCACCGGCACGCTGGCTTTCAATTTTGTCGTTGATACCGTCCACTGCCGTCGACGTCGTGCGTTCATATTTGCGTGCTTCGGCTTCAAGCTTCAGGCGGTGGCGGTCGGTAAACTCCATGACACTGTCAGCGCGCAGGCGCTGCGAGGTGTACGATGCATCGGACTCCGAGTGATAGATGTAGCGGCTCGGTTGCCAGAGAATCCGCGTGGCGCTATTGCGGTCCTCAGCCTTGAGTTCGAAAGAGGGCGCCAGTTTGGTCACCATCGAGGACTGAACATCGTGTTCAAGTTCCCTGATGTTGTCGTCGTGACTTTCTGATAAGCCAAACGTGGGCACGAACTGAAATCCATAGATATCAATCGACTGCGGATCGAGACTCCAGGCCATGCCGGGGTACAAAGAAGCCATGAGTAGCGCAAAAGGACAGTGCGACTTTAGGGACATATCGTGATTCCCGAAAATTGATAAGCCAGGCAGGATTTTCTTGAAGTCAGGATCGTTGGCGTTCGAGATAACTCAGGGGAACGCAAACATGTTGTTGTCGATTGAGAAACTGCAGCAGGAGCATCACTCGCTCCGCACCCAGCATTGACAGAAAGACGCCTTCCAGCGGCGACAACGGACCGTGGACGATTTGCAGTTTTTCACCGGGTTCGAGTACCTGGACTGAATCGGGGTCCAGGGATTCAAGGCAGCGCACGCGTAAATGCTCGATGACCTGATCGGCCACGATTGCCGGTACGTGATTGAATTCGACGATGCGACTGACGCCGCGCGTTGAGCGGATGGGCGCCCAGTGATCCTCGCGGCTCAATTGAATGAAGAGGTAACCGGGAAAGAGGAATTCCAGCACCCTTTGCGGTTTGCCGCGAACCAGTCGTTCACTGACGAGCTGAGGGCAAAACGTAACGTAGTTCTGTTGCAAAAGGTTGATTCTGGCCCGTTCATCCTGGCGGGGCTTGCACTGCAATAGATACCAGCTGGAAGTATTGGGGGTAGGGGTGTGCATTCAGGAAAACTCCGTACTTAGCGCATTTTTAAGCATGCAAAGCCTGATGGCAGGGTTGAGCAGACAGCATGCTTGCTAGTAGGTAGTAGGCTTATTCAAGCCTTTAAAAGAACAATCCCAGATGCTCGAATGTTGTTATTGGCAGGGGTGGGTGTTTCAAAAATGAAATAGATGTGTTTCAAATTTGAATCAGTTCCGAGAAGTGCTTATCTCTCTCTGTTGATATGCCGTTCACTTTCGTTAAGGCAAAGCTACCGCACGGTGCGCACTTGGCGCCCTGGGAAGAAGTTGTTTCAGTTGTTGCCCGGATCTATCAATACCAGGATTAGATTGAACTCATTAGGTATTCACATGGGCGGTTATAGTTATCGACTACTCTAACCCTCATGTCAAACACCAAGAGTCAAAAAGGATGCCTTTTATCGAATTGCGAGTTTTTGGTGGTGTAAGTGATTGATTTGGAAGGTCGTAATATTTTTGTCGGACAAATTAAACTTTCCGAAATGGCTGCAGTCACTTCAGGCTAGTTTGATTGGCAGGCAAAGGGTAAGGGCAGGGTATATATCGAAAGTATCATGACCGACACATATTACGTTTTTGCGTAATTTTGGTGCATAAGTTATGAAGAGGCAATTTGCGGCACCATAATGTTTCAGTGGCTATAAGGTTATTGCTCTTCAAATGCCTTTTTCGCTTCGTTTATGAGCGTCGATCTTTTATATCTGCTGATCGCTACCTTTGATCTGCTAACGCAACAGAGCGTGAATTTCGTGCTGCACTTGATCGCACACTCGAACAAGGAGCGATCAGCATGGCAACCATGAAAGCGGCTGTCTTCATCGAAAAAAACCGTATCGTACTTCAGGACAAGCCCATTCCCGAGGTGGGCCCACTCGACGCATTGATCCGAATCACCACCACTACCATTTGTGGCACGGATGTCCACATCCTGCGTGGTGAGTACCCGGTAGCGAAGGGGCTGACTGTTGGCCACGAACCCGTAGGCATCATCGAACGGCTTGGCTCGCAAGTGCGCGGCTTCAGCGAAGGGCAGCGGGTGATTGCCGGCGCGATAACCCCCAGCGGGCATAGCTACGCCTGTCTGTGTGGCTGCGGCTCGCAGGATGGTCCCGATACCCGGCACGGCTTCAGGGCCACCGGTGGCTGGAAGTTCGGCAACATCATCGATGGCTGTCAGGCGCAATACGTTCTGGTACCGGATGCGCAGGCCAA